>NZ_JABAOB010000030.1 GCF_012726295.1 Chitinophaga sp. Ak27
TTCGCCTCTTAGATCCTAGGCATCCACCATGCGCCCTTATTCGCTTTAAAAATCTTTAGTATTCTAATACTACTATTTCGAATACAACTTGCATTTCCCAATATGTCAAAGAACTTTTAATCACTGATTTCTTTTCCAAGATTTCATTTGTGTGATTATTGCCGATGTGTGAGAGCCGATCTCCGTAACCCCCTTCGGTTACACATCTTCATCTTGTCTTTTGTTTTATTGCTTTCCCCTCTGGCGTGTAGCCATAGGCGTTAGTACAATAAAATTAAAAGAAGGAAACAACAGCTCATAGGTTAATGAGCTCTAAAAAGGAGGTATTCCAGCCGCACCTTCCGATACGGCTACCTTGTTACGACTTAGCCCCAATTACCGATTTTACCCTAGGCGGTTCCTTGCGGTTACCGACTTCAGGTCCCC
>NZ_JABAOB010000031.1 GCF_012726295.1 Chitinophaga sp. Ak27
GCAAGGCAGGTGCTCTAGCCAACTGAGCTAATCCCCCGTAATCATTGTAGACCCGAGCAGATTTGAACTGCTGACCCCTACATTATCAGTGTAGTGCTCTAACCAGGCTGAGCTACGGATCTGTTTAGGTTGCCGGTTGGCGTTAATCACTCTCTCTAACCGATCAGTCCATGTGACCAACTTGGCGACTCCTTGTCAAAAGAACTATTCAATAACTTCAACCTATGCTAAAGTTATTATTACTTTCTCCCTGGCGTGTAGCCATAGGCGTTAGTACAATAAAATTAAAAGAAGGAAACAACAGCTCAGGTTAATGAGCTCTAAAAAGGAGGTATTCCAGCCGCACCTTCCGATACGGCTACCTTGTTACGACTTAGCCCCAATTACCGATTTTACCCTAGGC
>NZ_JABAOB010000032.1 GCF_012726295.1 Chitinophaga sp. Ak27
CCATGGCGGCTAACAAGCCTACGGAGTACGGAGCATACGGCGCATGGACCATTGTGGGTGGTAAACAAACCTGGATCACTATTACTGACACTACTTTAAATACGACTAAAGTAAAAGTACTCGCTGGTCACACTGCTGCCCTGGTATGGACCATCACTAATGGTACCTGCGCGGCAACTACCGATACTATACTGCTGACCAACTATGATAAACCGGCGATCGCAAACGCGGGTGGCAATCAGAAACATTGTAACGATTCCATCTTCACCATGACTGCTAACAAGCCGACGGAGTATGGAGCATATGGAGCATGGACCATCGTGGGTGGTAAACAAACCTGGATCACCATTACTGATACCACTTTAAATACTACTAAAGTGAAAGTACTGGCGGGTCACAC
>NZ_JABAOB010000033.1 GCF_012726295.1 Chitinophaga sp. Ak27
ACCGCCTAGGGTAAAATCGGTAATTGGGGCTAAGTCGTAACAAGGTAGCCGTATCGGAAGGTGCGGCTGGAATACCTCCTTTTTAGAGCTCATTAACCTATGAGCTGTTGTTTCCTTCTTTTAATTTATTGTACTAACGCCTATGGCTACACGCCAGGCGGAAAGTAAAAGTTCTTTACAAAAAGATGTGTAACCACAAAGGGTTACAGAGATCGGCTCTCACACATCGGCAATAATCACGCAAATGAAATCTTGGAAAAGAGGTCAGTGATTAAAAGTTCTTTGACATATTGGGAAATGCAAGTTGTATTCGAAATAGTAGTATTAGAATACTAAAGATTTTTAAAGCGAATAAGGGCGCATGGTGGATGCCTAGGATCTAA
>NZ_JABAOB010000034.1 GCF_012726295.1 Chitinophaga sp. Ak27
TTAAATATAAAAAATTGCATAAAAGTTTTGGTGGTTAAATAAAAGATCACTACCTTTGCAACCCCAACGCAAACGACACGAAAAAAGTTCTTCTAAAAATAATAAGATGTACTGACCAAAGGGTCACTGAGATCGGATCTCACACATCGGCAAACAATCTTTACAGATTGAAAAGTTCTTTGAAAGAATGGAAACAACAGCACGAATCTAAGTAGTGATACTTAGGTTCAAACACAGGTAATGTTAAAGCTAAACATAATTTAAACGATCCGATTGATTTCGAGAGAAATTAGTCAGTATCAAAACTTCTTTACAATGGAGAGTTTGATCCTGGCTCAGGATGAACG
>NZ_JABAOB010000035.1 GCF_012726295.1 Chitinophaga sp. Ak27
TACTGTTAAGTGTAATTGGCAGGATGTTGCCTGGCCGGGTGTATCATCTGGCGGCTGTAAGCCGCGTTGGTAAAGAACTGTGTCAGAGATTAAGCGTGTAAGCAGATGCTTAACAAGTAATCCTATTCTGAGTTTTGAGAGAATCATTGTTACTACTCTTTAGCAACACTCTCTACTTATATAAGAAAGAAAAAGCCTTAGTGCAAAGAACACCAAGGCTTTTCTTAATAAGTATGGCAGCTACCTACTCTCCCGCATGATAGTGCAGTACCATCGGCCATGAGGGGCTTAACTTCTCTGTTCGGAATGGGAAGAGGTGAACACCCTCGGCATAACCACCATAAG
>NZ_JABAOB010000036.1 GCF_012726295.1 Chitinophaga sp. Ak27
TAGTATTCTAATACTACTATTTCGAATACAACTTGCATTTCCCAATATGTCAAAGAACTTTTAATCACTGATTTCTTTTCCAAGATTTCATTTGTGTGATTATTGCCGATGTGTGAGAGCCGATCTCTGTAACCCCTGCGGTTACACATCTTCATCTTGTCTTTTGCTTTTGATCTTTCCAATCAAAAGCTCTGTAAAGAACTTCTACTTTTCCCCCTGGCGTGTAGCCATAGGCGTTAGTACAATAAAATTAAAAGAAGGAAACAACAGCTCATAGGTTAATGAGCTCTAAAAAGGAGGTATTCCAGCCGCACCTTCCGATACGGCTACCTTGTTACGACTT
>NZ_JABAOB010000037.1 GCF_012726295.1 Chitinophaga sp. Ak27
TACTGTTAAGTGTAGTTGGCAGGATGTTGCCTGGCCGGGTGTATCAGCTGGCGGCTGTAAGCCGCGTTGGTAAAGAACTGTGTCAGAGATTAAGCGTGTAAGCAGATGCTTAACAAGTAATCCTATTTCTGATAGTGTAAACGCTAAATGCATGTTAGCAGAGCGTTTATCTTTCGGGACCTTCGCTACTCTTTAGCAATGTCCTCTACTTATATAAGAAAGAAAAAGCCTTAGTGCAAAGAACACCAAGGCTTTTCTTAATAAGTATGGCAGCTACCTACTCTCCCGCATGATAGTGCAGTACCATCGGCCATGAGGGGCTTAACTTCT
>NZ_JABAOB010000038.1 GCF_012726295.1 Chitinophaga sp. Ak27
GGACCCGACTAACCCTGATCCGATTAGCGTTGATCAGGAACCCTTAGTCTTACGGCGATAAGATTTTTCATCTTATTTATCGTTACTTATGCCTACATTTTCTTTTCTAAACGCTCCAGCATGTCTCGCAACACACCTTCGATGCAGTTTAGAATGCTCCCCTACCGTCTAGTATTTACATACTAGGCCTAAAGCTTCGGTTATATGTTTGATGCCCGATTATTTTCCGTGCCCAAACCCTCGACCAGTGAGCTGTTACGCACTCTTTAAATGAATGGCTGCTTCCAAGCCAACATCCTGGCTGT
>NZ_JABAOB010000039.1 GCF_012726295.1 Chitinophaga sp. Ak27
GGGGTCAGCAGTTCAAATCTGCTCGGGTCTACAATGATTACGGGGGATTAGCTCAGTTGGCTAGAGCACCTGCCTTGCACGCAGGGGGTCATCGGTTCGAATCCGATATCCTCCACTTAATCACCTTGATTTTGAAATAATAAGATGTACTGACCAAAGGGTCACCGGGATCAGATCTCACACATCGGCAAACAATCTTCACAGATTGAAAAGTTCTTTGAAAGAATGGAAACAACAGCACGAATCTAAGTAGTGATGCTTAGGTTCAAACACAGGTAATGTTAAAGCTAAACATAATTT
>NZ_JABAOB010000003.1 GCF_012726295.1 Chitinophaga sp. Ak27
TTAGGCGTATATTGTTTAAATACCTGTTTAGTCTTAGTTTTGGCCATAGTAATTTCAATGTGGTAATTAAAATTACTAATCGGCCCTTTCTCTGCAAAGAAAAGGGCCGACCTTTTTGGTCAGCCCCCTGTTTTTTTATACGGGGTACTTATTGTCCTACCTGGGTAATAATTGCTCTGAAAGCGCCGTCCTGCACACTTCTGGGGCCTCCGGCCGCTGACTGGTCGGCGAGAGTGCCGGAAAAGGTGCCTTCTACCACCATATTGTCAATACGTGTAATCCTTATAACGAAGTCGCTGCTGCCGGTAGACACAAGGGTATTGGCATATACGCTGTTGAGTACGATGCTCATACCGTTACCGGTTTTGGTAGCAGGGTACGCGCCCGGTGTAAAAGGCAGGGTGGGTGCGGCCATGGCCATGGTGATTACATCACCGGTATAAGTTTGCCCGGTAATTTCCAACTTTGGATAGTCGTTATTCGGGTTGTTGTCTGTTAAATTAGGCGCATAGATGGTTCCTTTTGGATTATCTACCAGGTACACCCTGTTATCCAATTTCATCGAAACATATTTGCGGCGCTGGGCATCGTCTTTACTATCTTTCTTGCAGGATATACTCAACATTACAATGGCACTGAGTAATGCAGTTACTAATATGCGCATAGGTTATATTATAATCTGTTTTAATTAATCGGCGACTAAATTAATCATTTAAATACAAAAACGGATGCCGGTAACGGATTGTTACATCCCTTCACCGGCATCCGCTGTATATCTTTTTGATGGGCTATTACGCCTTACGCGCTGTGCGGTACAGGTACCAGCCCATAAACGCAAAAAAGCCACAACCTATTATATAATATCCTGTTTGTCCCAGCATATTTGTGAGCCCGGTTTGTTGATTGAGTTTGGACAAGATGACGGCCGACCAGTCGAAACCCGCCAGTATGGCGATGATAACGCCGGCCACGGCTCCTCCGGCTACCAGGCCGGTAGCAAAGAGATTGCCTTTACCCAATTCTTCTTCTTCCGGAGAAATCTTTTTGTTGGATTGCTTCCGTTTTCGGTCTACCACACCACGGATAGCTCCGCCCACAAAGATGGGTAAGGTAGTAGATAGTGGCAGATAAGCTCCCACGGCGAAAGACAGGGAGTTAACGCCGCATAGTTCCATGGTAATAGCGAGGAATACGCCTACCAGCACAAACTGCCAGTCGAGGTTGAACGACAGGATACCTTTTGCCAGTGTAGCCATGAGCGTGCCTTGCGGAGCAGGATAGTATGCACTGCCGATGGCATGATCTTTTACCCCATGGAGTACCATATCTGCCGTAGGCTTATCCAGGAACTTCACCGTTAAACCGATCACCACTGAGGAAACGATAGCTCCAATAAATAACGCCAGCTGTTGATACATAGGCGTGGCCCCCACGATGTACCCTGATTTTAAATCCTGCGAAGTACCGCCTGCATTTGCCGCAGCAATACAGATCATACCACCTACTACCAGTGCCATCGGTTCATACACTTTGCCTGTCCAGCCAACGGCAATAAATACCAGGCAGGTGCCCATGAGGGTGGCGATGGTCATACCGGAAATAGGATTGTTGGAAGAGCCGATCAATCCTACGATGCGGCTGGAAACGGTGACGAAGAAGGCGCCAAATATAACTACGAGTAGGCCTACCAGTAGTTTTTTGCTGATGGAGTCGCCCGGAAGCTGTGGTAACAGTGCAATGAGTAATACTAGTGCAATGCTTCCGAAAAGCACCACTTTTAAGCTCAGGTCTTTTTCTGTTCTGGGTGCGCTGCCTTTGGCGGCACTGTTTTCAGAGCCATCTTTGATAGCGCCCAGGCTTCCTTTAAAGGAAGAGATGATAGTAGGAATTGTTTTCAACAGGGTAATAAATCCACCTGCTGCTACAGCGCCGGCGCCGATTTGCCGTACATAGGCATAGTATACAGCAGCCGAGTAATCGCTAAAAGTATGTGTAACTGGGTTCCAGTCGCCTTGTCCGCCAGGCGTTTGCAGGTTGGCCAGGTAACCTATTTTCACCAGCTGGGTGGCAATGGTATCGGGTGGTAGCAATGATGCCAGCAAAGGGATGAGGGCCAGCCATGATAGTACGCCTCCGGCTACCAGTACCCCGGCAATGCGGGGGCCGATAATATATCCTACGCCCATGTACTCGGGCGTAATATCAGCACTGATTTTGGCAGAAGGGAAAAACTTGCTGGCCTGTTTAGTCATATATTCGGGCGTTTCGGCAATCACATGCAGGATCTTCTGGAAGATGGCATATATGAAAGCGAAGCCCAGTCCGTAGAAAGCTGTTTTAGCGAAGTCGCCTCCCTTCTCTCCCGCTATCAGTACATCGCCGCAGGCGGTACCTTCGGGGTATGGGAGGGTTTTATGTTCTTTTACAATCAATGATCTCCTCAGGGGGATCATCATCAGCGTGCCCAGGATACCGCCGCAGATGGCAAGAATCAGGATGGTGAAATAATTGAAATACTGGGCGCCGCCACCATCGCTGAGGAACAGGAATCCCGGTAAAGTAAACACCACACCTGCTGCAATAGATTCGCCAGCAGAGCCGGTGGTTTGGATGATATTGTTTTCAAGAATAGTGGTGTTGAAGAATTTTCTGCCTAAAGTAATGGCAATAACGGCAATAGGGATGGATGCAGATACTGTGAGACCGGCTTTCAGTGCCAGGTATACGGTGGCGGCGCCAAAGATAATACCGAAAATACAACCGAGTAAAATGGACTTGAGGGTAAACTCTTTCATTTGTACACCGGGTGGAACAAAGGGCTTGAATTGGTTATCAGACATATGTATATTTGATTACAGGTAGTATGTTGTACAATATAATATAGTAAATAATCCGGCGCCGGACATGCAATGATACTAAATAGTAGTTTGAATGCGGTATAAAAGAAGAGGAAAGCAGGATTGATCCCGCTTTCCTCCATTTCCTTATTATTGACCACTAATAAAAAACTTATCTAACGCCGTGCATCCATTTTTTCAGGAAGGTGGTAGACAGGAACAGCAATACTGCTGCAGTTCCTGGCAGGATTACAAACACCATGAAGAATTCATAGAGGTTGTGAATGGTAAAGCCTGCGAAAGTAGGATAATGGGCTGACAGTTTCAATTCGTGCAGCTTATCCAGTTGTTGTGCAGTAGCAGTAATAGTACCATCGAGAATGCCTTTTAGGTCGATACCATTTTTGGTAGCCAGTTCGTATTTATCCATTGTAGGCGGCAGCAGGGCGCCGAGCGTTCCAGCCAGCGCATAACCGGCGGCATTGGCCAGGAACCATACACCCATCAGCAGGGAAGAGAAACGATGAGGGGCCAGTTTGGCTACCAGCGATAAACCGATAGGCGACAGGCACAATTCACCCAGTGTATGGAACAGGTACATGAGGATTAACCAGCTTACGCCGATTTTTTCATTAGCACCCAGCCCTTTCATTTGCCAGGCAATGATAAAGAAGCCAATGGCCAACAGTGCCAGTCCGAGTGATTGTTTAGCCGGAGATATCGGTTCCAGGTTACGTTGCTGTAATTTCAGCCATAAGAAGCTGAAAGGCAATGCAAATACGATGATGAAGATGGAGTTGGCATTTTGCACCAGGCTTGGCGGCATGTCCCAGCCAAAGATGCGGCGATCAGTCTGATAATCCGCTACGAAGGTGAGGGAAGATCCTGCCTGTTCAAAACAAGCCCAGAAGAAGATCACGAAGAATGCCACAAAGTAGATCACGAGGATTCTTTGCCTTTCTACTTTGGTAATAGATTTATCGGTAAGGATCAATACAGCGAGACTGATACCAGCGGCATAGATGAAGGGATATACCCATGACTTGATAGGATTAGGGTCGATGGACAGGTAGTGGATGCCGAAGAAGAGGGCTACCATTAAAACCAGTACGCTGAAAATGGCAGTAGAAGTAAATTTAGCTTTATCGGCTTCACCGGTAGCAGTAGTGCCGGAGGATTTGGAGAAATCGGGTTTGCCGCCGATGGCTTCGCCGGTAGGCGTTACTACATATTTATCTTTGAGGAAGTAAAAGAGGATGGTGCCAAGGAACATAGCGATACTTGCGGCCAGGAATCCCCATTTAAAGGCGCTTACCACTCTTACGCCAGTGGCTTCTATTTTTACGTCGCCGAGGATAGGACAAATGGACATACCGAGGAAGGCGCCCATGTTGATACCCATATAGAAGATGGTGAAGGCGGAGTCGAGGCGGCTGTCATTTTTGGGATACAGCTGGCCTACCATAGAAGAGATGTTAGGTTTGAAGAAGCCGTTGCCAATAATGAGGATAAAAAGCGCCAGCCATACGATCATTTTGGCTGTTTCCACGTTGGATGCGTATAATACGCCACTTAATACCATGAGTAGTTGACCAATACCCATTACAAAACCTCCCAATATAATGCAATTCCTGTTTCCCAGGTACCTATCGGAAATATATCCACCCAGCATAGGTGTCAGGTAACATAAACCGAGGAATCCTCCATAAATAATAGAGGAATCTGCTTCAGAGAAAGCCAATGCATTTACCAGGAAGAGCGTCAAAAGCGCTCTCATACCATAAAAATTAAACCGTTCCCACATCTCCGTGGCAAATAATACTGGGAGCCCTTTAGGATGGCCCTTCTGCGAGGCAATAGGGGACTCTTGTGCAACAGCAGTTTGCATCATAAATTGGTTAGTTTTAGCAATAGTTGTTTAGATTTCGTAAACCTTTAAATATGGCAAGTTAAATAAAATCGGCTATCAACGTAAAAAAATGGGATGAATGCTCATTTTTTGCCATTTTTTGAACTTTCTTTGCATTTTCTTTCGCATCTGCATTTATTAGGCAACTCATATGAACATACTACTACTAGGAAGTGGTGGCCGGGAACACGCGCTGGCCCTGAAAATGTCACAAAGTACCCTATGCGGTCAACTTTTTATTGCCCCGGGTAATGCCGGTACCGCTCAATGTGGTACGAACGTTAACATGGGGGTAAGTGATTTTGAGAAGATCAAGGCTTTTTGCCTGGAAAATGCCATCGACCTGGTGCTGCCGGGCTCTGAAGAAGCGCTGGTAAACGGTATCTATGATTATTTTAAGAGTGAACCTGCATTACAGCATATACCAGTAATGGGTCCATCTAAGGAAGGGGCTCAGCTGGAGGGCAGCAAGGCTTACGCCAAGTTGTTTATGCAACGTCATCATATTCCCACAGCTGCTTACCGGGAGTTCAACGCCGATAATTATGAAGCGGGGGTGGCGTATCTTCAACAGCACTCCTTACCAATTGTACTGAAGGCCGATGGCCTGGCAGCAGGTAAGGGCGTGGTGATTGCCACTTCGCATGAAGAGGCGCTGACTGAATTTGAACAGATGATTAAGTCGGCCAAATTCGGCGATGCCAGTAAAACCGTGGTGGTAGAGCAATTCCTTACGGGTATTGAGTTGTCTGTATTTGCCCTTACTGATGGGCATTCCTACCAGGTATTACCAGAAGCCAAAGACTATAAGCGGATTGGAGAAGGCGACCAGGGCCTGAATACAGGCGGTATGGGAGCGGTATCCCCGGTACCTTTTGCCGATGCGGTATTCATGAAGAAAGTGGAAGACCAGGTGATCCGTCCTACTATTGAAGGGCTTTCCAAAGAAGGAATTGTCTATCATGGGTTTGTGTTTTTTGGCCTGATTAATGTAGAAGGGGAGCCTTTCGTGATCGAATATAACTGTCGCATGGGGGATCCTGAAACGGAGGTGGTTATGCCCCGTTTAAAAAATGATTTACTGGATTTATTCATCGCAGTAACTGAAGGTAAGCTAAGTGAGCAGACTATTTACGCCGATGAGCGTGCAGCATCTACGGTGATGCTGGTATCAAAAGGATACCCGGAAGCATATGAGAAAAACAAGGTAATCAGCGGTATTCCGGCGCCTACCCACGACCAGGTAGTGTTTCATGCCGGTACCCGGCAAGATGGTGCCAACATACTGAGTAATGGTGGCCGTGTACTGTCTGTTACTTCACTGGCGGCCGATCTGTCTTTAGCCCTGGCTCATTCTGTACAAACAGCAGAGCAAATCTCTTTTGAGGGCAAAGTATATCGCCGCGATATAGGATACGAGTTTATTTAGCCAACGGGCTTTAGCTGCCGACAGGGCTACTGCCGGCAGCTAAAGTGTTTAAGCCATGAACAGCTACAGTAGGGAGGACTGGTACAGGACAATTGAAAAGCGGGACTTGTAAAGGCGTAATTTTAGGCAGCAGGAACAATTAAAACGGACTAATTCCGTTCATCTGATCGAAGCGTAAAGAGAGCAGTTACTATGCCGTTTGTATAACAAATAACTTTTTTTAATATTTAGCTGTATTATTGCAAGAATATCCATTTTTTGCATCGTATATTCGTTGGAATTATTCATTTTTGCATTCTAATTTTTGACCGTATCAACAATGGGATTTTTTAATTTTTTAACGCAGGAAATCGCGATTGATCTTGGTACAGCGAATACGCTGATAATTCATAATGACCAGGTGGTAGTGGACGAGCCTTCCATTGTAGCGATAGAACGGGCTAGTGGCAAAATTGTGGCTGTAGGAAAGAAGGCCATGATGATGCACGAAAAAACACACGAATATCTTCGTACTATACGTCCCCTGAAAGATGGCGTGATAGCGGATTTCAATGCCGCTGAAGGCATGATCAGGGAACTCATAAAAATGATTTACCCCAAAAAGCCCCTGTTTGCCCCCAGCTGGCGCATGGTGATCTGCATTCCTTCCAGTATTACGGAAGTGGAAAAAAGAGCCGTACGCGATTCTGCTGAACAGGCAGGTGCCAAAGAGGTATACCTGATTCACGAACCTATGGCTGCCGCACTCGGTATTGGTATCGATGTGGAAGAGCCGGTAGGTAACATGATCATTGACATAGGTGGTGGTACCACTGGTATTTCGGTGATTGCACTGGCGGGTATCGTTTGCGACCAGAGTATCCGTATTGCGGGGGATGAATTTACCGCCGACATCATGGAAGCCCTGCGCCGTTACCACAGCTTGCTGATTGGTGAAAGAACCGCAGAACAAATTAAAATCCATATCGGATCTGCCCTGAAGGAACTGGACAATCCACCAGATGATATTCCTGTTAACGGTAGAGACCTGGTAACCGGTATTCCGAAACAAATCATGGTATCCTACCAGGAAATTGCGGAAGCCCTCGACAAGTCTATCTTTAAAATCGAAGAAGCCATCCTGAAAGCGCTGGAAACAACGCCTCCTGAGTTGGCATCAGATATTTATCGCAGAGGTTTATACCTAACCGGTGGTGGCGCCTTGCTCCGCGGACTGGATAAGCGTCTCACGCAGAAAATCAAACTGCCGGTGCATGTAGCGGACGATCCATTACGCGCCGTGGTAAGAGGTACAGGTATTGCCTTAAAGCATGTTGGTAAGTATCCGTTCCTGATGCAATAACACTATTTTGATATTTACGGATTTTGAGGCGTAGTGGCGGATACTCCCCCGATGCCAAAAAATCCGTAAATCTCTAAATCTCAAAACCCGTGCGCGCTTGTGCGAAATTTAATCATTTTCTTTAGGCGATACTTTAACTTCTTCTTATTTCTGCTGCTGGAAGTGATTTGCATGGTATTGGTATTCCAGCATAACAACTTTCAGCGAACCGCCTATCTTAGCTCCGCCAACGCCATCAGCGGTAAACTGTACGACAAGTATAATAACGTTCAATATTACTTTCACCTCAAGTCGACAAACGATAGCCTGGTGAACGAAAACATGCGGCTGCACAATGCCCTGCTTACCAGCTATGATAGCATGCTTACCGCAAAGGGGATTAAAATCGATACCGTACGTCAGTACAGTGATGATACCCTGCGCAAAGTGATAGGTACACAGATCCGCCGCTACGAATACTTTTCCGCCAAAGTGATCAATAACTCCATCAATAAGTCTGTTAACTATATTACTATTCACCGGGGTAGCTTGCAGGGCATTCGTCCTAATATGGGCGTTATCAGCAGCAGCGGTGTTGTAGGCGTAGTAAGAAGTGTAAGCGATAATTATGCGGTGATTTTGTCGATGCTCTCTAAATCTAACTCCGTATCCATCAGCGCCCGTCTTGGCCAGGGTAAAGAAATGGGATCTGTACACTGGGATGGCGAAGACGCCGGTTATGCACTGCTGAAAGACGTACCCAAAAGTGCTAAAATACATAAAGGAGATACGGTGGTAACCAGCGGGTTTTCTGCCCTCTTCCCTGAAAATATTCCTATCGGCTATGTGGAAAATATTGCCGTGGGAGATAAGGCCAGTACCTCGTATACCATCCGGTTGAAATTGGCCACCAATTTCTACAACCTGCAATATGTGTATGTAATCGAGAACCTGTTGAAAGAAGAACAACAACGATTGGAAGATTCAACGTATAAGTTGATTAAATGAGTATACTGTTAAGAAATATAATCCGCTTTGTGCTCCTGTTGCTGATACAGGTGTTTGTGCTCAATGAAATATTGCTGCATCAGCTGGTGAGCCCCTATCTTTACATGCTGTTTATACTGGCGCTGCCCTTTAACCTGCCCCGTCCTGTATTGATGTTGATGGGACTGCTGATGGGACTTTCCCTGGATATGTTTATGAATACCCCTGGTATGCATGCTGCTGCCTGCGTTTTCATTGCCTATCTGCGCCCGTTTATTATCAATATCCTATCGCCACAAGGAGGTTTTGAAACTACCCAGAAAACACCTTCCATGACCAGTATGGGGGTATCCCAGTTCCTTATTTATGCTGCCATCCTCGTATTGCTGCATCATACCGTATTTTTTTCCTTAGAAGTATTTGGTACAGGTAACCTGTTATACCTGATCATGAAGATCGTCTTTTCATCGCTGGCCAGTCTTTTCCTGATTGTACTGTATGAATTACTATTCTTCTCAAGGAAGTAATAGGGAGAAGCGGCAAGCTTTAGGCTTTTTAATGTAGGTTTGTAATTTAAAATATATCCGTCCTTAAAGCATGTCTGTATTTAATCAGCCCAGGAAGAGAGTAATACAGTTGATTATACTGGGGATGGTCACTTTAATCATCTCGAGATTATTCTTCCTGCAAATTGTGGAGAAGAAGTACGCCAAACTGGCGGATGCCAACGCAGTATTGCGTAAGGTAGTGTATCCCAGTCGTGGTATTATCTACGACCGGCAGAATCGTAGTATCCTCGGAAACGATGTATTATACGACCTTGTAGTAACGCCCGCCAGTGTAAAAAATATCGATACGGCCTATCTCTGTAATATCTTAAAAATAGATAAAGAAGAATTCAGGAAACGTATTATCAATTCTATTGTAAAGAATGGACGGGTAAGGCAATCGGTATTTGCTCCCCTGTTGGCGCCGGAGGTATTCGGACAGCTCCAGGAAAGCATGTACCTTTTTTCACCGGGTTTTGAACTGGTACCCCGGCAAATCCGCTCCTATCCTTACTCTGCGGCGGCTAATATACTCGGGTATATCGCGGAAATTTCCCCGGCCATGCTGAAGGATACCGCCAACTATGGCTCCTATAACTCCGGCGATTATCTCGGTTTTACAGGATTGGAAAAAACGTATGAGTCGGTATTGATGGGCCAGCGAGGTATCCAGTACCTGGTAAAAGACAACCTTAACAGGCCTCAGGGCGCCTATGAAAACGGCGAATTCGATAGTGCCGCCGTAGCGGGGAAAAACCTGCGCCTTTCCCTGGATATTGAATTGCAGCAGTTGGGCGAGCAGATGATGAAAGGAAAATCCGGCAGTATCGTAGCCATTGATCCAAAAACCGGGGGGATCCTGGCCATGGTAAGCGGCCCCAGCTTCGATCCTAACCTGTTGACCGGATCTAACAGAAGTGCCAATTTCAGTAAGCTATATACCGATACCACCAAACCGCTTTTCAACCGTGCCATCCAGGCTACCTATCCTCCCGGCTCTACCTTTAAGCCGATGATAGCCCTGGTGGGATTGGATGAAGGTGTAATTACACCCAGCTTTGGCTATCCTTGCCGGGGCGCCTATTACGGTTGTTCGCGGCCTATTAAGTGCGAACACCATGATCCGGGGCACGCAGCGAACCTGCGCCTGGCGCTCTCCCATTCCTGTAACGCCTACTTCTCGCATGTATACCGCCTCAGTGTGGATGCTGCCAAGTTTGGTGGTATTAAGGAAGGCGGGATGCAGAAATGGGCCGATTATATGAACACCTTTGGTTTCGGTCATAAGATCGGGGTAGATATCCCCAGCGAGGGACGCGGACTTGTACCAGACAAAAAATATTATGATGCCCGTTATAAAGGCAGCTGGAATTCCTGTACGTCTGTGTTCCTGGGTATAGGTCAGGGCGAGCTGTTGTTAACACCGCTGCAAATGGCGAATGCCATGTGTATTGTGGCTAACCGTGGTTCTTACTATATTCCTCACTTTGTAGCCAGCATTGACAATGACGATACCCACCTGTTGGATAAATATAAAAAGAAACATGAAGGCGCGCATATCTCTGACTCCGCGTATAGCGCAGTAATTCATGGTATGACCGATGTGGTGGAAAGCGGTACCGGCCGTATTGCGCAAATTGAAGGTATTACTATTGGTGGTAAAACAGGTACAGCGGAAAACTATGGTATTGTAAATGGCGTAAGAACCAAATTGAAGAACCACGCATTGTTCGTAGCCTTTGCGCCTGCCGAAAATCCACGTATAGCCATTGCGGTGGTAGTGGAAAATTCCGGTTTCGGCGCGACGTATGCCGCGCCTATCGCCAGCTTGATGATGGAGAAATACCTGAAAGATAGTATCTCTACTAAACGCCAGCCATTGCTGAAAAAGGTAATGGAAACAGTTACCCTGGACCAGTCGTTGCTGGCTAAGTCGCATCTGGATTCACTGAATAACAATGCCATCATGTTGAAGAAGAAGAAGTCGTAACCAATCGCTCATCGAATAAACTGATTAATGAAGAATGAACCGCTCGCAAGCCAAACTGACACAAGGGATTGACTGGCCAATAGTTGGCCTATACCTCGCACTGGTGATTATAGGCATAATGTCGATTTTTGCTGCGGAATACCGGGGTGACGACAATGTGTGGTATGATATCATCCACCCAAATAAAAACTATTCCAGGCAGCTGGTGTGGTTCGGCGTATCATTGGTATTGGCGGCTGTGATATGGCTAACGGACAGTAAGTTCTTTACAGCTACGGCCAATCTGATGTATGCGGGCGGGTTGCTGTTGCTATTATTGGTATTGGGAATTGGTAAAGATGTAAAGGGGTCCCACTCCTGGTTGGTGATTGGAGGATTCCAATTTCAGCCGGCAGAGCTAACCAAGTTATGTACTAACCTGGCCCTGGCCAAATATATATCGTCGCAGGAAACGGATTTTACCAAGCTACGATCGCGGCTGATTGCAGCGGCTATTGCCCTGATTCCGGCCGGTATCATCATCTTACAGGATGAAACGGGGCTGGCACTGGTATATTTCTCCTTCTTCCTGGTGATGTACCGTGAAGGGCTGCCGGGCGTATTACTGGTGATCGCGTTTTCAGGAATTGTACTCGTATTATCTGCCTTGCTGGTAGATCGAACGGTACTCTTTTCTATTTTCACCGTGGTAACTGCGTTGGTCATTTATTTCAGTCGAAGGGAAATAAAACGAAAGCGATCGAGACTAGCCATCATATTGGGTGTATACGCTTTCTGCGGCCTGTTTGTGATGTTTGTGGTTCCATTTGCATTTACCAAAGTGCTGAAAGACTACCAGGTACGCCGTATTGAAGTAATGCTGGGTAGAGAAAATGACCCCAAGGCAACGTATAATACAAGGCAGAGTATGATTGCCATTGGTTCGGGTGGCTTTTGGGGCAAAGGTTACCTGAAAGGAACGCAAACCCGTTACGACTTCGTACCTGAGCAGAGCACTGACTTTATATTTTGTACAATAGGGGAAGATTTTGGCTTTTTCGGCAGCATCATTTTCCTGGCTATTTATGTGGCGTTGCTCTTCCGGATCATTTTCGTGGCGGAGCGACAGCGATCGACCTTCACGCGAGTCTATGCCTATGGCGTGGCCGGAATAATCTTCTTCCACCTGGCCATTAATGTGGCTATGACCATCGGGTTGGCTCCTGTAATCGGGATTCCGCTGCCGCTGGTAAGTTACGGCGGATCTTCCCTGATGACCTTTACCATGTTGATATTTATCTTATTGCGACTGGATGCTGACCGGCAGATGGTTTTAAGATAGCAGAAAGCTGAAAGCGTAAAGCAAAAAGCTATTGTAGCGGATGATCTAAACGTATATTTACTCGCTTTGCTCATTCGCTACAATAGCTTTTTGCTTTACGCTTTCAGCTTTCTGCTTTTTTGTACCTTTGCGCCATGGCGCGTATTATTCCATTATCCGAAGGGTCATTTACAGTAGATGGGACCAAGAAATTCCTTCCTTTTAACCGGGAAACCGAACGCATGCAGGATCGGCCGCATGGGTCATTACTGGTAGAAATCCAGCCGTTTCTCGTGATCACTGACCGCGATTATATACTTTTTGATACCGGGCTGGGATTCCGTAATCCTGATGGGGTATTACAAATCCATCAGCACCTGATTGACCATGGCGTTAATCCCATGGAAATTACCAAAGTGTTGATGAGCCACCTGCATAAAGACCACTCGGGTGGCATATCTGCAGAAGATCCGATCACCAGGGAGCGTACACTCACCTTTCCAGGCGCTACTTACTATGTTAATAACGAGGAAATGCTGTATGCCATGGAGCATTCCGGTAAATCTTATCTCGCGGAAGATATCTTCTTATTACAACAACGGGATAACGTGGTATTTACCACCGGTAATGGTACCATAGATGGTTATATTCATTACGAAGTAACGGGTGGCCACTGTCCCTATCACCAGGTATTTTTGGTAGATGACGGAGAAGATAAAGTGTTTTTTGGCGGAGATGTGGCGCCCCAGATTTCCCAGATGAAGAGTCGTTTTGCCGCCAAGTATGACTATGATGGTAAACGCAGCATGGAACTGCGACAGGAATTTATGGAGCGGGGTAAAAGCGAAGGTTGGACCTTCCTGTTTTACCACGATACCAAAGAACCTTTCACCAAGTTTTGAGTATAAAGCATACCGCCGTTTATGTACACCCTTTTTGATAGTCATGCCCTGAAGGGACAGCATGCCGTTAAAACATGGCAGCAGGATGGTTATCGTTGGGCATCGTATAGTCTTTACCGTGAATCGGCTTCCCACGAATTATATATACCTCATACTTTATTGAACCTGGTAATACAGGGGCATAAGAGAATGTATGATGGCAAGCAGGTACATCACCTGCAAGCAGGCGACGTGCTCGTAATACCGGCGGGTACGCTGCTTTGTTCGGAAATACTCCGACCGGAGCAACAATACCGGAGCATTAACCTGGTGATACCGGATGAAATGGTGATATCGGTGCTGGCTGGAGCCGCCCGCCGGCAGGATGCTTACAGTAAGGAATTGACCGTACAATCAGGCGACAGGCGTTGGCAACAGCTCGCCGCCACTTTGCTGCAGGGCTTTACGGAGGAAGGTAACCCCGGTTTTGCCTCTGAGGACATTCTCTCCCAGGCCTTACACCTGGTGAACAGCAATGGAGCATTGAGTAGTATGCTGGTGAAGGCGGTGAAATATCCGTTACCAGATATGATGAACCAGCTAAGAACCCGCTTGCCGGAAGTGCGTTTTTTGGAAGAAATTGCCCAAATGGGGCATATGAGCACGGCCACCGTAAAGCGTCGTTTTCGCGAGATATACCATTGCAGCCCCATGCAGTGGATATGGGAAAAGCGCCTGCAGATGGCAGGCTTCCTGTTGCACACCACGGAGCAGCCTATCCCGGAAATTGCTTACAGCACCGGATTTGAAAATATTACTCATTTTTACCGCCAGTTCAGGCGTTGTTTCCAGGTAACACCGCTGCAGTGGAGGGATATGGAAACTGATCTTTTCAGCAAATAGCGTTATTCCCCGATTCTCTACCTTCAGGAAAAAAAGTAATGGAACAATTGAGCCACTTTGGTGAGGCCTGGGTAAAAGCCTGGAATGCCCATGACCTGGAAGAGATATTATCGCACTATGACGACAACATCGTTTTTTATTCCCCGGTGATCAAAAGAATCAATAATGACCCTTCCGGAACAATCCGGGGTAAGGAAAACCTGCGCGCCTACTTCAGCAAGGCCTTGGTAGCTTATCCTGATTTACATTTTGAATTGTATCATATCCTGGAAGGAGTACAGTCGGTAGTACTGTTTTATAAGAGCATTAACGACAAGTTATCAGCGGAAATGATGGTATTAAATGAAAAGGGGTTAGTGTGTGAAGTAAGGGCACATTACAAATAATGTCACTACCTATTAGGGTATCTTGTTCAGGGATTGATGCCACTGAACAAGATATCTCTTTATATTATATTAAGGTCTCCGTCTGGGACCTCCTCCCTGCCCCATCCTGTTCATGCGTTGGGTATTGAGGTGGTTGATCATAATACTCCGGAATTCTCTTTCACTTTTAAATACCATGCCTGCTTTTCTGCCGGGTAGCACGCGTTGAAATTCGTTACTGTAGCGGGAACGGATGTCGAGCATTCTTTTTTCATAATTCAGCTCCTTGTCCATATTTTTCCGGGCCAATTCATCGGCATTATCTGCGGTCAGCTTATCCTGTTCTTTTTTGTCCCGGCGTTCGGCTATCAGTTGTTCTACTTCGTGGGTATAATTATTATATATCGGCAGAAATTTTTGGGCTTCTTCCGGTGTGAGTTCCAGTTTTTTGGTCAGGTATTGTATCTGTATAGCCTTTATTTTCTCCGTAGCATCCTCTGCCGGAGGCTGTTGGGCACTACTAACGTGGGTACCCGTGAGCAGCACAAACATTACAATCCATATAAAGCTAAGACGTTTCATCATTTCTTATCAGGTAACACTTCCTTGGATAAATCCGTTTGTAGCAGGTATTTTTCGATGGCATCCAGCGGAACGTCTTCACTCAGTTGGTGTTGAACCGGGGAAACTTCCTGGGCAGCTGAAGATGCGAATACTGCATCGTTATCGAAGGAATCAGTGTGGGTTTGCAGGTATTGAACGATATCCTGGTCGTTAAGATCTTCCAGTTGTTTTTCAATAGAGGTATTGTGATAGTTATTATTCACAATAAACAGGATGGCGCTGCTGCCTATAAAAAGGGTGAGGCAGGCGGCCACTGTCCATTTCATCCATGTGCTCACCTTATTTCTATGAACAACCCGGATGGGTGAAACAACGGGAATATGACGACCTGGTTGCAGGGATGCAAAGTAATCATCCGGAACGGAAAGGGTATCTTTTCTGGGTATAGTGGCCAGGAAAGGGGAAAGTGTTTCCAGTTCTGTTTGTACCGGATTGATATTTTCTTTGGCTTTGATCCGTTGCAGGATAGTAGCTGGCAATGCGTTAAAATAGCCAATGGGGATATCCTGGGGGGCGGGCATGACAGAACGGAGTTCTTCCAACTGAATCTGCATTATAATAGCGGCCGGGAGCTGTTCAAAATAACCGGCTGGAACCGCAAAAGGTGCCTTTGCCGGCCAGTTGACGCCTGGCGCTATTTGCATTAATTCATTTTGTATGTTGGTTAGCTTGTTCATATCCTGTTTGTTAGACAGTGAAGGGATCTAATAGTTTAATGTGATTTTAATCTTTTAATAAAATTCTTTAAAAATCACTTAAAATAGATATTTGTATGATTATATATCAGGCATTTCTGATAAATTCCTCTATTTTTTTTACCGCGTGGTGGTAAGAGGCCTTCAGGGCTCCTTCCGAGGTTTCCAGCACTTTACTCATTTCTTCATAGGGCATTTCATCGTAATATCGGAGATTGAACACCAGCCTTTGTTTATCTGGCAAACTCAGAATGGCCCGTTGCAGCTTCCATTCCAGCTTATTGGGATCGAACTGGGGGTCGGCTTTGAGTTTGTTGCTTAGGCCGGTTTCTACTTCCGACAGGGAAACGGATGCCTTACGTTTTTGCTGTTCCAGGAAAGTCAAACTTTCGTTGGTGGCAATTTTATACAGCCAGGTATACAATTGTGCATCTTCCCGGAAGTTTTCCAGGTTTTTCCACACTTTAATGAACACGTTTTGCAACACATCGTTTGCGTCGTCGTGATCCAGCACCATTCTGCGAATGTGCCAGTATAGCCTTTCCTGGTACTTCTGGATAACGAGTGTAAACCCTTTTTCCCTGGTATCCGGGGTGCGGTATAATGCCAGTAATGTTTTATCGTCCTGTGAAACGGCCATAGGTTAAATGGATCTTAACAGGTTTTAATTAGATGAATATAAATAAAAACCCTTTCATAAGACGCATTCTTTGGGGTAAGGTTTAATTGGTAAGCAGAATGCGCAAAGCATAAAAGCTATTGAAGCGAATGACCGACGCGATTTTCAATATTCGCAAAGATCATTCGCTTCAATAGCTTTTATGCTTTATGCTTTACGCTTTCTGCTTTCTCTGCATAGCTTTCTCTGCGGCAGCTACGATGTGATCTGGATCCAGTCCATACTTTTTCAGGAGATCCAGTGGTTTACCACTTTCACCGAAGGTATCGTTGGTACCTACGTATTCGATAGGCACGGGAATGTGACGGGAGGCTACCTGGGCAATACTGTCGCCAAGTCCGCCGAGAACGTTGTGTTCCTCTGCTGTAACCGCGCAACCGGTTTTGGTGAGGGAAGCGATAACGGCGGCTTCGTCGAGTGGTTTGATGGTGTGGATATTAATAATTTCTACGCTATATCCTTTTTCTTCCAGGATTTTGCCGGCTTCGATGGCGAGCCATACCATGTGGCCACAGGCGAACAAGGTTACGTCTGTACCTTCATGGAGGATCTGGGCTTTACCCACCTCGAATTTTTGATCTTCTGCGGTGAAATTGGGCCATTTCGGGCGACCGAAGCGGAGATATACCGGACCTTCATAGTCGGCAATAGCGATGGTAGCGGCTTTGGTTTGGTTGAAATCGCAGGGAACGATAACAGTCATACCAGGCAGCATTTTCATCATACCGATGTCTTCGAGGATCTGGTGAGTGGCGCCGTCTTCACCCAGGGTAAGACCTGCGTGGGAGGCACATATTTTTACATTTTTGTTGGAGTAGGCAACAGATTGACGGATCTGATCATATACCCTGCCGGTGGAGAAGTTGGCAAATGTAGTTGTATAAGGTATTTTACCACCAATAGTTAAGCCAGCAGCAATACCAATCATATTAGCCTCAGCGATACCTACCTGTACAAAGCGGTCAGGAAATTCTTTTACGAATGCATTCAGTTTCATAGAACCGAGCAAATCGGCTGTCAGCGCTACTACGTTGGGATTCTTACGGCCTGCTTCCAGTATTCCCTCGCCAAACCCACCACGGGTTTCTTTTTCATTTAGTGGTTGAATATCTTTTACCATTGTGGTCTTTTTAAAATTGAAGTCTAAAAGTAAACATTAAAAAGTGATGATCCTAGTTACTCAGCACTTTATTGCGGAGACTTACTTCCCACTGCCAGGCAGTGCGCATGCTGTCTTCTATACCTATTTTAGGTTCCCATTGCAATTTCTCTTTAGCCTTGCTGTTGTTGGCATAAATAGAAATCACATCTCCTTCGCGGCGGGGGCCTGTTGTGTAGTTCAGTTTAATACCAGATATTTTTTCAAAGGCTTTGATAGCTTCCAGCACGGTAACGCCGTTGCCGGTACCCAGGTTAAATACTTCGCAGTTGCTGGTATTGCGGTGTGCGATCAGGTATTGCAGTGCTTTTGTGTGAGCATTGGCAATATCCATTACATGGATATAGTCACGTACGCAAGAACCATCGCGGGTATCATAATCGGTACCAAAGACGGTCATTTTGGGAATTTTCCCGATGGCGGTTTGGGTGATTACGGGTACCAGGTTATCGGGTTTGCCCAGGGGTAATTCGCCGATGAGGGCAGATGGGTGGGCGCCTACCGGGTTAAAGTAACGAAGTAGTATGGACTGGGTATCATTTACGCGGCTATAGTCTTCAATCATCTGTTCTCCCATTTGTTTGGTGCGGGCATAGGGTGACTGGGCTTCGCCGAGCGGGGTTTCTTCTACTACCGGGAGAGCTTTGGTATTGCCATATACCGAGCAGGAAGAAGAAAATACCAGGTTAGGTATATTGTATTCTTTTACACACTTCAGCACATTGATGAGTGAGGTGAGATTGTTCTGAAAGTACATCAGGGGCTCGTTAACGGATTCCCCTACTGCTTTCAGGGCTGCAAAATGGATAACGCCGACGATATCCCTGTTTTCATGAAATACCGCATTGGTATCTTCCAGGTTACAAAGGTCAACTTTGTAGTTGCGTACCTTTTTTCCGGTAATTTTTTCTATACCATCCAATAGTTGGGTGGAGCTTCTGATGTTGCTGTCGACAGAGACTACATCAAATCCATTATTGATCAGATCTACAATAGTATGTGCGCCAATATAGCCACAACCACCCGTAACAAGAACCTTCATGATATTTCAGATTTACTTTTAGTTGATATTTCAGAACATTTTTTGTTTGAGTACGGTTTCGAGATAAGCTCCGTAACCGCTTTTCAGCAAAGGTTTGGCCAGCTCTTTTAACTGATCGGCATTGATAAATCCTTTGCGATAGGCAATTTCTTCGATGCAGGCTATTTTAATACCTTGTCTTTGTTCAATGACCTGTACAAACTGGGAGGCCTGCATCAGGGAATCGAAAGTACCGGTATCCAGCCAGGCAGTTCCGCGAGGTAAGATAGAAACTTTTAATTTTCCACGGCGTAAATATTCCTTATTTACATCGGTAATTTCATATTCGCCCCTGGCGCTGGGTTCCAGGTTTTTGGCAATTTCTACTACTGAATTATCGTAGAAGTAAAGGCCGGGCACTGCATAATTGGATTTGGGCTGTGCTGGTTTTTCCTCAATAGATAGTACCGTCATGTCGCTGCCAAATTCTACCACACCATATCTTTCAGGATCAGATACCTGGTAGGCATATACGATTCCGCCATCGGGAGAGGCATTATTAGCCAGTTGGGTGCCCAGTCCGGCTCCGTAGAAGATATTATCTCCCAGTACCAGTGCTACACTGTCGTTACCAATGAACGATTCTCCGATGACAAAGGCTTGTGCCAGGCCATTGGGATTGGGTTGCTCTGCGTAGCTAAGATTTAGGCCCAGTTGGTGGCCGTTCCCAAAAAGACGTTGAAAAGAAGGAAGGTCATGCGGGGTAGATATGATCAGGACATCTTTAATGCCTGCCAGCATCAGGGTAGACAATGGGTAATAGATCATCGGCTTATCGTACACCGGCATTATTTGTTTGCTGATAGCGTAAGTAATGGGGTGTAACCGGGTACCGGAGCCGCCGGCCAGGATAATTCCTTTCATTTCAAGATCATTTTTGATGGTCAATAACTACGGTCTCCTTAAGAAAACCGCACAAAAATAGCGGCTCTCTTTCAAATGTCCAAAGAAAGCATAAAGCAAAAAGCTATTGAGGCGAATGATATAAGCGGAAATTGGTATAATACCTGCGCTGATCATTCGCCTCAATAGCTTTTTGCTTTACGCTCTTTGCCTTATGCTAAATAAACAAGTTTACAATAAAGTATGTCACTGCGGCAAGGAGTCCACTGATGGGGATTGTTAGTACCCAGGCCCAGAGCAGGGATACGGTTACCCCCCAACGAACGGCCGATAATCTTTTGGTAGCGCCTACTCCCATAATAGCACCCGTAATAACGTGGGTGGTACTGGCCGGGATACCCAGGTGTTCGGTGAGGAAGAGGGTAATGGCGCCGGAAGTTTCAGCAGCCACACCTTCCAGTGGAGTTACTTTGGTAATACGGGTCCCCATTGTTTTTACAATTTTCCAGCCACCGCTCATGGTACCGAGGGCGATACAGGTAAAGCAGGATAAGGGTATCCAATCGGGCATTGATTTGATATTGTCGATATAACCGGCAGAAACCATAGCGGCTGCAATGATACCCATTACTTTCTGGGCATCGTTACTACCGTGGCCAAGGCTCAGTGCAGCGGAAGATGCCAGCTGCAGGCGTTTGAACCAGCTTTCTGCCCGGTATGGATTCGCTTTCCGGCATACATTCACGATAATGAGCGTAATCACAAAGGCTACGATCATACCAATGAGGGGAGCCAATACGATAAAATACACGGTAGGAAGCACTTTATGGTAGTTGATTACCGCAAAGTTGCCACCTGAGGCGGTTAGCGCTGCTCCAATAAATCCCCCGATCAGGGTATGGGAAGAACTGGATGGAATACCCAACCACCAGGTAAACAGGTTCCAGGTAATGGCTGCTACGAGTCCGCAAAGGATTACTTTCAGTGTAATAAACTGCTCAAATACAGAACTGGCCACAGAATTGGCCACTTTAAATTCTCCGATTACATATTTGGCAATAAAAAAAGCCGCAAAGTTGAAAACTGCGGCCCAGAGCACTGCCTGAAAAGGCGTCAGTACTTTGGTCGACACAATAGTGGCTATAGAGTTGGCGGCATCATGAAAACCATTGATATAGTCAAAGATGAAGGCCAATATGATGATAATTACTAATAAAGTCATGACAAGGGTGCATTATGCGTTCAGAACAGTATTCCCCGAATCAGGAGTACTTGATAATAATGGTTTCTATAACATTGGCGCAGTCTTCGCATTTGTCGGTAGCGATTTCCAGCGCCTGATAGATTTCACGCATTTTAATCAGTTCTGCCGCATTTTGCTCTGTATCGAACAGATCGGCGATGGCCATATCGTAAATATCGTCGGCATGGTTTTCCAGGCTGTTGATTTTTACACAGGCATCCGTAATGATACGCATGTTCTGCATATTACGTAATTCAGGTATTGCTTTGGCGAGTTCCAGTACACCCAGGTGGATTAATTCAGCGAGTTTGCGGATGCTATCGTTGATATAGTGTACCTTATAGAGGTCCATTCTTTTGGCGGAACCGTGGATATAGTCTGCCACGTCATCCATAGTGGCAGCCAGGTAGTGGATATCTTCCCGGTCGAAGGGAGTAATAAAGTTTTGGCCCAGTTCTACAAATATCCGGTGCGTATAGTCATCGTTTTTATGTTCCAGGCGCTCGATCAGATGTACTTTATCTTTTCTCACGGCCAGATCCGTAGTAGCTACCAGCTCGTTGAGCACAGTTGCCATTTCTACCAGATTGGAAGCTACATCTTCAAACAGCGAATAAAATACCCGGTCTTTCGGCATGAATAGTTTAACAAAAGAATTGAAGCCTCCCATACGTTTGAGTTTAAAAATTTGCCGCAAAAATAGCTTTCAGAATCTATCCCAGCCAGTAAAAAACGCGAATTAATAATTCCTTAACACTGGATTAATATAAAAGTAATATAGCGATTTTTCCTTTGTATTGAAAATTATACTCATAATCAGGCTGCCTACAACCTGTACATACGACCTATTAAATGTCAGACAAACGTCCATTAGATATAGCCGTTATTTCCGATGTGCATCTGGGAATTTACGGGTGTCACGCAAAGGAATTGATCCAATACCTGGATAGCATAGCGCCAAAAATTCTGATACTGAATGGGGATATTATTGATATCTGGCAGTTTAGCAAGCGCTATTTTCCCAAAGCCCATACCAAGGTAATCCGCAAGATCCTCAAAATGATCGGCAAAGGTACAGATGTATACTATCTGACCGGTAACCACGATGAAGCATTGCGCAAGTACGCAGGTTTCGAACTGGGCAATTTCACCATCGATAATAAATTGGTGCTGGAAGTAGATGGTAAGCGACATTGGTTTTTTCATGGCGACGTATACGACGTGACCATGAAAAATTCCAAATGGCTGGCTAAACTGGGCGGAAAAGGATATGACCTGCTCATTATCCTGAATCGCCTGGTCAATCACGTGCTGGAAAGCCTCGGGAGAGAAAAGATGTCTTTCTCCAAGAAAGTAAAACAAGGGGTAAAGTCAGCCGTGAAGTTTATCTCCGATTTTGAGCAAACAGTGGCCGAAATAGCGGTGGATAAAGAGTTTGATGTAGTATGTTGCGGGCATATTCACCAGCCCCTGATCAAGGAAATGCAGGTGGGCGAAAGAACGGTCACTTACCTGAATTCGGGCGACTGGGTAGAAAGTCTTACCTCACTTGAGTATA
Source organism: Chitinophaga sp. Ak27 (assembly GCF_012726295.1). GTDB lineage: Bacteria > Bacteroidota > Bacteroidia > Chitinophagales > Chitinophagaceae > Chitinophaga. Next base: position 22,353 of record NZ_JABAOB010000003.1, read on the forward strand.
TTAACCAGCAATGGACCCTGTACCAACATCCTATTACCAAAACCCGTATTGTATTGGCAGAAGATGAAGACGACGCCAATCCCGACTGGGATATTCAGCGTATCATTACTTTCCCCGGCGCTTAAAAAAATGTTTTGCTGAGTTTCTCTTTGAATTTATTCATATTTATTATATTTAGTATATATTTATAATTAAATATTATTTTCACAAAATCATAACAACCGCTTAATATTAAATTAAAGGTAGACTCCTAAGTTTGCCAGAGAAATAATTAAGTGTAACGATAGTGGGCATTTAAAAAAGCAGAAAAACAGCTAGATGAAAGTATTGAAGTTGCATCCTTTAATGACTATCTCCCTATTGCAAATGCAAATCCAGCGTTTGCTCTTTTGTAATGTAGCGGTATATGTGCGTAATTCGCTGGCAAACACTTTTGATACATTAAAAGAAGCAGGTTTTGAAGAGGAGATACTGGTGGAGTTTCCGATCGACGAAACGCTGAGTTTGCGTGAGTTTGAGGAAGAGGTGGAAGAGCGGTTCAATTTTTCACTGGAGCTGTGCAACAAAGACAATAAACCTTTTATGAATAAAAGCCAGCACCTTTTTCAGCTGGCCTGCAATACGGAAAAAAAGGAAGAACGTAACTATCAACTGGATATTTCCCTCGACATGCTGATGAATAACAATCGCCAGTCGCCACAGCAAAACATGTGGTAATCTGTTTGGGGTTGTTGACCCGAGGATATTCCTGTTGGCCCCACTTTATTTATATCCCTTTGCTGAAATACTGATAACGGACAATGATTCCCTGAAACTATTCGGCTATGCTCGCTATGGCGTTGGCTGAAAGGCGTTTGGGGAGGCAGCCCTGACCGGAATAACGTAGTACTTAATTAAAATAGATTTCATAAACTGAAGCCGAATACCGCCGGGATATTTACCCCGGCGGCTTTATTATTATTTGCCCAGTTTGGCCATGTATTTTTCAGGCGCTTTTTCAAATACACCTTTACAGGTAGTGGAGCAGAAGTGTACGGTATCTCCTTTATATACTGCAAATTCTTTATAGGCAGTATCATAAGGCATTTCGCATACCGGATCCGGTAGTTTACCGTTAGCGTCTACAGTTAATTTTTCCTCCTTAGCAGTAGCAGGTCCGGCAGGCATAGTGGTGTTGCTTTCTGCGGGCTTACTTTGCTGGGCACAGGCAAACAGGAATAAGGCGCTACAGGCAATGAATATATATTTCATGACGATTATTTTTTTGCAAAGTTATAGATAAAAAATTACGGGTTTGCAGTGTTGACTGCAAACCCGCTATGAGGAGGATGAGAAAACTGATTACCAGATGACTACGCGTTGTGCCTCCGGTAATACCATTTTATTGCCGGGAGCGCAACCCCAGGCTTCCTGGAATTCAGCCAGGTGAGGTAATGGTCCGTTGATGCGGAATCTTGCCGGAGAGTGCGGATCTGTCTGGATCTGGTTGCGGAGGGCAGCATCGGTAATATTACCATGCCATACCTGTGCCCATCCCAGGAAGAAGCGTTGTTTCCAGGTAAAGCCATCAATTGGCTTGGGTTCTGCCTTACCTTCCAGGGATTTAGCCAACGCGTGATAAGCGAGGGTTAAGCCCCCCAGGTCGGCTACGTTTTCACCAATGGTTAAGGCGCCGTTTACTTTGAATCCGGGTAGAGCTTCCAGGCCGCTGAAATAGTTGATATAACGTTTGGTCAGCGCATCGAAGTTCTTACGATCAGCGGCGGTCCACCAGTTTTTCAGGTTACCATCGGCATCGAATTGAGAACCCTGGTCGTCGAAGCCATGGGTGAATTCGTGGCCGATTACCGCGATGATACCACCGTAGTTGATAGCGTCATCGGCGTTTGGATTGTAGAAAGGAGGCTGGAGGATACCGGCGGGGAATACTACTTCATTGTTTAATGGATTATAGTAAGCGTTCACCGTTTGTGGCGTCATGCCCCATTCTTTCTTATCAACCGGTTTGCCGATCTTTTTAATATTATCATTATGCTCAAAGAGGGCGGCTGATACTACGTTTTCCAGCAATTTACCTTTATCGATGTCAATAGAAGAGTAGTCTTTCCATTTATCAGGATACCCGATTTTATAGGTAAAGGAAGCCAGTTTTTTATGTGCCATGATTTTGGTAGAATCGCCCATCCAGGTGAGTTTATCGATTCTTTCGCCATATACTTTACGTACGTTTTCGATCATCTCAGATACTTTCTGTTTGCTGCTTTCCGGGAAGAATTTTTTAGCAAACAGTTTACCGAGCGGCATGCCCAGTTTGGCATCGGTGATACGGATAGCGCGTTCGGGGCGTGTTTTTTGTGCTTTTTTACCTGTCATCACGGTACCGAAGAAGTGAAAGTTTTCGTTATCGAAAGCGGCAGGCAGGTAGGCTGCAAATTGTGTGAGCAATTGCCATTTGCTGTATGTTTTCAGGGTTTCCAACGGGGTTGCTTTCAGCAGGCTGCCGGCTTTGGTGAGGTATGCCTTGTTTTGGATAATGATGGTATCGGCTTTAATATCCTGTTTGCCGGCGAAGTTATCCCAGTCAAATTCCGGGGCTAATGTTTTCAGTTCTGCAAAAGCGGCTCTGTTGTAGGTTTTCACCGGATCGCGGAGTTCTACATTAGAGAGTTGGATATTGGCCAGTTTGGTTTCGAAGTCGAGGACGGTTTTACCGGCGTTGGCTTCCGTGAAGCCGGCCAGTTTAAACATTTTATCTATGTGGCTAACGAATTCGCTCCGTACATTTTTGGTAGCGGAGTCTTGTCTTTCGTAGTAGCTTTTTTCGCCCAGGCTCAGGCCGCCCTGACCCTGGTACAGCACGTTCATTTTACTGTCTTTGGCATCTGCATCCGCACCCAGTCCTACGAAGGAGGATACGCCGATTTTTTGTAACTCACCGGTAACAGCGGCCCAATCGGCGAGGGACTTGATACCATTAATTTTATCGAGATAAGGTTGTAATGGTGTGATACCGCGTTTTTCCACGGTAGTGGTGTCGAGGAAAGAGGTGTAGAAATCTCCGATTTGCTGTTCTTCGCTGCCTTTTTTCAGATCAGTTTTGCTGGTAATGTCTCCAATAATTCCTTTCAAGCGAACTTCTTTATTTTCTTTATCAAGGATGTTGAATGCACCCCAGCGGCTTTCAGTGGATGGAATGGGATTGTTTTTCTTCCAGTTTCCATTCACATAATTGTCGAAATCATCACAGGATTTGTAGGAGGTATCAATGTCTGCCAGGTTAAAGGCGGGGACTTTGGTGGTATCAGCCTGGGCTGTTTCACCCTGGTGCGAGGAACTGTTGGAATTGCAGGCTGCAAACGTAACCATGGCAGCCAACAACGGTAGTTTTACCGCATTGCTTTTCTTCATATATTAAACAGGTTTAGTATTTAAAGTTATGGAAAACGGGTCAAGTAGCCTCCAGGGTTTTTTATGAGCGGCAATCACTACGGTAGCGGGTTATGGATCAAATCAGATATTCTCTAAATAATTAGGTAGGTTTGTGTTAGAAAATTGAGAAATTGATGACTTTCAGGTTTAAATTGTATAGAATAACGACTGTACTCGCACTATTAATCTCCGCTTTTTTCGTGCTCTCGGCTGTATTGAGCCTTGCTATCGCGGGACCGAATATAAGTATCCTATTACCTTTTATTATGGTAGTGGCTTGCTTTATTCATAGTATTTTATCTATATATCTGCAACGGAGCCTGTCAACGCCCGGCCTTCCACTGAAAGAAAATACCCCCAGTGGTATCCGTATTATGGGCATATTGGGGCTGATATTTGCTTTTATGTTACTGATGTCGGGCTTTTGGGCGATGACAGTACCAGCAGAACAAATGAAAGACCTGTTGAAGCAATTGCCACCGGAGCAACAGGCCAGTATTCAATCGGGTATGTTTAAACTGTTAGGGAAGATCTGTTTATTTGCCGGCGTAGTATTTATTGTGAACATTAACCTGTCTTTCAGGTTCCTTCGTCAGTGGCAGGAACTGCAAGAGGGAAAAGGGGAAGATAGGGAATAAAATACGGGGTTATGGAAAAGCGGGAAATTGCCAACACCGAAGATATTATGGAACTGGTAAATAGTTTCTATGATAAAGTGAAGGCAGATAACGTGATCGGTTTTATTTTTAATGATGTAGCAAAAGTAGACTGGTCGCGCCATTTGCCGGTTATGTACGATTTCTGGGGAAGCCTGTTACTGGGAAGTGGCAGCTATGGCCGCAATGTAATGGATCCGCATTTTAAACTGAATAAGCTGATCCCCTTGGAACCTGCATTCTTTGAGCGTTGGCTGCAACTGTTTGAATCTACCGTTAACGAACGTTTTACGGGAGAAAAGGCCACCCAGGCTATTTCCCGTGCGAGGTCCATTAAAGGCATCATGTCGTTTAAAATGGACCAGATCAATCACCCGGATAAGGGGACCGATAAAAATATCCCATTGGTTAACCCGGGCCATCAACAATAATATAATCCATTTGTATGCAACCATTAGCGGAGCGTTTAAGGCCGGTAACATTGGATGAACTGGTTGGGCAGGAGCATCTTACCGGCAAGGATAGTATTTTAAGAAAAGCCATAGAAAAGGGAATGATTCCTTCCATGATTTTGTGGGGACCTCCCGGTGTTGGTAAAACTACCATTGCCAATATTATTGCGCATACGTTGCAGGTGCCGTTTTATACATTGAGTGCTATTTCGGCTGGTGTAAAGGAAGTACGGGAGATAATAGAAATGGCGAGAAGGCAGCGGCATGCCGTATTATTCATCGATGAAATTCACCGCTTCAATAAATCGCAGCAGGACGCGTTGCTGGGAGCCGTCGAAAAGGGTATTATCACCCTGATTGGCGCTACTACGGAGAACCCTTCCTTTGAAGTAAATGCAGCGGTATTGTCGCGTAGCCAGGTATATGTGTTAAAGCCGCTGGGCAAGGAACAGCTCATGCAACTGCTGCAACAGGCCATGGAAAAAGACGAGTGGCTGCGGAGCAAAAGAATTGAATTAAAAGAAACCAGTGCGCTGTTTAATATTTCCGGTGGAGATGCCCGGAAATTGCTCAATCTCTTTGAGCTGGTGGTAACCACTTTACAGGAAGATCCCATCGTGATCACCGATCAGAAAGTAATGGATATTGCCCAGCAACGGGTGGCCATTTATGATAAGAGCGGCGAACAGCACTACGACATTATTTCTGCCTTTATTAAATCGATCCGCGGCAGCGATCCCAATGCAGCAGTGTATTGGCTGGCCAGGATGATTGAGGGAGGAGAAGATGTGAAATTTATTGCGCGCAGGCTGGTGATACTGGCATCGGAAGATATTGGCAATGCCAATCCAAATGCCTTGCTGCTGGCTACTAATTGCTTCCAGGCTGTGAATATGATCGGTTACCCCGAGTCCCGTATTATTTTATCACAATGTGTTACATACCTGGCAGCATCTGCCAAAAGTAATGCGTCTTATATGGCTATCAATAAAGCCCAGTCGGCGGTATCCAATACCGGTGATCTGCCGGTGCCCATGCATATCAGGAATGCCCCTACGAAATTGATGAAGGATATGGGCTATAGCCAGGGATACGCATATGCCCACGATTTTGAGAAAAATTTCGTGGAGCAGGAATTCCTGCCGGATGCATTAAAGGGCACAAAGTTCTACGACCCGGGAAACAACCCGCGGGAAGATGAGCTGCGCCGCTACCTGAAGGCGTTGTGGAAAGAAAAATATAATTATTAAGCAGAGAGCAGAAAGCGTAAAGCAAAAAGCTATTATGAAGAAGAACTTAGCGAGTATTTAAAAATTCGCATTAATCATTCTCCATAATAGCTTTTTACTTTACGCTTTCTGCTCATTCCCTTTCCTTAGCCAGTATTTCAAATACTTGCTCAATCCTTTCTCCATTTTCGTCTACCAGTGTAATGGTATGCTTGCCTGCGGCCGGATGCAGTGCCATTTGGTGAAACTCTGTGGTGGTACCGATAAAATGATCGTCGAGGTGCCAGAATATTTTAACGGCGGTATTCCGGTGGGTGGCAGTGAAAATAGTTTGACCCGGTTTGCCATCAATTTCTACGGGCACGAATATACGAGCGCCGGGCTTGGGATAAATCAGTTCCATGGGTGCTTTATCCTGCCCTAACGAAGCCAGGCAATCAGGTTTATAAGGGGGCAGCGGCTGGTAATAATTTTTGCTGCGATAGTAATATTCCTGTGACGGAGGTAATACAAACCACGACTTATGCTGCATTAACTGTGGCGACTCGCAGGCTTCCGTGACGCGCCATTGGCCGGTTCTGTCGAGGTGAATTAACTGGTGATACGGACATACTCCCGACCGTATGCCTGCAACGGGCACATAGATTGTATCTTTTTCGTCGCATAGTTCGCTGGCGCGATAGCCGCTTTTGCGGCAAACTTCTACTTTTATTAATTGGGCGTAGGGTGTATTAAACCAGCCGCTGGTGTGCAGGAGGCGAAATACATCAAACAGGATGGGCGCGGCTGTAGCTACGCCAATGAGTCCGGGGCGTCCTTCGCCGTCGGCATTGCCCACCCACACACCTACTATATATTGCGGGGTTACGCCAATGGCCCATCCGTCTCTGAAGCCGAAGCTGGTGCCTGTTTTCCAGGCAATACGCTGGGAGGAGGAAAATTGTTGCCATAGCAGTTCTTCCCCGGGGCGCATCACTTCTGTCATTGCCTGGAAGGCGTACCAGATAGCGCCGGCGTCGAGCAGCCCGTTTTTGCTGAGGCCATAATGCGATGGGCGCTGAATATTGAGTTGATAGTTAGGTGGATGTATATCATCCATATCATATTTCCCTTTGTATTGCTCCATATGGAGAAGTGTGCGAGCCATGCTGGCATACATGCCGCACATTTCCCAGAGGGTGGTTTCGCCACCTCCGAGGATCAGGGATAAGCCGTAGTGGTCGGCCGGTTTATTGAGTGTGGTAATACCTATTTTTTGCAGCAGGGCATGAAATCTTTCGTACCGGTATTGTTGCAGCATACGCACAGCCGGAATGTTGAGCGACCGTGCCAGTGCACGGGAAGCGGGAACGGCGCCATCGTAGCCCAGGTCGAAGTTCTGGGGGGAGTAGCCGGCAATCTGTGTAGGAATATCCGGGATCAGGGTATGCGGCAGTATCAGTCCGTCATTGAGCATGGCGGCGTATAGTACGGGTTTCAGGGTGCTGCCAGGGCTCCTCCTTGCCTGGATAATATCTACATGGCTCTCCAGCTCAGCATTGGAAGGCTGATAAATGTTTCCAACATAAGCGAGGGTATTTCCTGTTTCTACATCGAGTACCAGTACGGCGGCATTGTTGATGCCATTGGCTTTATAAGCGTTATGGTATCGTTCGGCGATGGCGGTGGTATTTCGTTGCAGATCCGCTAGTACAGTGGTTTTAATGCGAGTGGGCGCATCTGATTTTTGCTGCTGGTAGTCGCGCCGGAAAAGGTCCAGGAGATGAGGAGCATCTTGTGGAAGTGGTAAAGGCTGATCGGGCAAGGGTTCCAGTTTGGCCAGCTGGCAGGTAATGCTGTCGATGCTGTGCTGTCGATGGAGCTTGTCGAGCAGCTGGTTACGTTTGCTGAGCAGGGTGGCCCTGTTGCGGCCGGGGTGTACGAGTGCGGGACTGTTGGGCAAAACAGCCAGGGCAGCCATTTCTCCCCAGGATAGTAAATCTGCTTTACGCCCATAATAACGCCAGGCAGCGGCCTCCAGGCCCACTACATTTCCGCCGAAAGGTGCATTGGCTGCGTATAACGCGATAATTTTATTTTTAGAAGCAGCAAATTCCAGTCGGGTAGCCAGTACAGCTTCCACCATTTTTTGCCAGATATTACGGGGCTGATTACGCGAGAGACGAATTACCTGCATGGTGAGGGTACTTCCGCCGCTCACTACTTTTTTGCCACGGATATTCTGGCTGATAGCGCGGCTAATGGCAAGAGGATCTACTCCCCAGTGATAATAGAAGCGTTTGTCTTCATAGGCCACAATACACTTTTTGAACTTTTCCGGCACATGTGGATTATAGGGAAACCGCCATTGTCCATCTGGTGCAATACTGGCGTTCAGCAGATCGCCGTTGCTATCTTCCAGTACATAAGAGGTGGCAGTGGTAAAAAGCTGCCGGGGTAAACAGCAATAATAGGCAATAAGCAGTACAGCGGCTGCGCTGAGCCACCATTTCTTTTTTATGCACCATTGCCGGAGTGTATGTAGCTTCATCAGGGTGTTCTGGGTCAAATAAGTATTATGCGCCCAAAGATAATGTTTTGGGCAGTTACCGTGACGGCGATATGACTACTCATGAATGCTTCTCCTTAAAAAAATATATTTTGTACTAATTGGTAAAATATATACCTTCACAATAGTAAAGCGTGAAATGATGATGTGAAAGTGTTACCGGGCAAGTGCTATCTGCCCTTTTTTTAAAATCATTATTGTACTAAATAGTACAAAATAAAAAAGATATGAAAGCAGCTATTTCTTCTTCCATTTTGCACAAGAAAGTGCGTGTTCGCGAACTGGATATATTTTACCGCGAAGCGGGACCTGCACAAGCGCCGGTAGTTTTATTGTTGCATGGTTTCCCTAATACCTCTCATATGTACCGGGACCTGATTCGCGACCTGGCGGGAAACTATCGTGTGATCGCGCCGGATTACCCTGGATTTGGGCTCAGCAGCCGGCCGCCGGTGAGTGCGTTTGCATATACATTTGATCACCTGGCCGACATGATGGAAGCATTTATTGATACCCTGGGGCTAACGCACTTCGCCTGGTATATGCAGGACTACGGCGGACCGATAGGATTTCGTATTATCAGCCGGCGCCCTGAGCTGGTAAAAGCGCTGGTGATCCAAAACGCTAATGTATATGAAGATGGCCTGGGGCCTGGTGTACAGGAAATTGCAGCGTTGAAACAGGCGGGCGATGAGCAGGCATTACATACCACCATCGTTAATAAATTATCCCTGGAATATATCAGGAATGAACATCTTTTCGGTGCTGCCAACCCGGAAACGGTGAGTCCCGATAGTTATGAACTGGCGGCTTTTTATATGAACAGGCCGGGTATGGAAGATATCCAGGTAACGTTATTCCATAACTATGGCACCAATTTTCCATTGTATCCGGCATGGCAACAATACCTGCGTACCTATCAGCCACCATTGCTGGTGGTATGGGGTAAGAACGACCAGATCTTTACCTGGCCCGGCGCGATTGCGTACCAGCGAGATGTGCCGGCTGCGGAGATACATCTCCTGAATGGTAGCCATTTTATGCTGGAAGAATACCATGAGCAAGTGGCTTCACTGATCACCCATTTTATGGAGAAAATATAAAAGATAGGAATCCTTATTGTAAGTTCGCGTGAAGGGTATCTCTGAAATAAGGGGGTATCCTTTTACTTTTTCATCATCATCCACAGCAGCAGTACAGCCAGGTCATTGCCCAATGAAGCTCTCAGCAGGCGCAAGGCTTTTCGCATATGTTGTTCTACGGTATTTACAGAGATATTGAGCCGCTCCGCCACCTCTTTATTGGACAACTGGTTTTCCCGGCTCAGCAGGAACACAGCCCTGCATTGCGTAGGCAGTTGTTGTATCCTGGCCTGGAGACGAGCCTCAAGCTCTTTTAGCTCCAACTGGCTGTTGTTTTCCCTGGCCGTCACCGGCATATCATCTATGAAGGCTTTTTCTTTCTTTAACTTGGCTAACTGCTGGCGATGATAATTGAGTATCCTGTTCTTCAACGCCACGAACAAATAATTTTCCAGTACTGTAGCGGGTTGCAGCGCGGGGAGCTGCTTGTAAAGGGATATAAATACATCCTGCGCCAATTCCTGCGAAGCTTCGAGGTGACCGGTCTTTTTATAGGCGATATTGACAAGCCGGATAAAGTGCCGTTCATAAAGCCTATCAAACGCCTGGGATTCGCCCTGTTTGAATAATGCAATTAACTCAAGGTCGGTATGATAAGATTTCGGTTTGATAGCGGAATAGTTTGATCTCAAATTTAATAATAAATCGTTTTTTATCTAAGCGCTATTATTCCTTAATAATTTATTTAAAATAAAATTTTAACCGGCATAACGGTAGCCGGTTAAAATGGTGTTTTTATATGCAGACGTCCATTTTTTATATGATGAGCCCTCAATATTTATTAACGCTCCTGGAGAAATACAAGGATGGTACCTGTACGGAAGAGGAGCTGCAGCAATTGAATGACTGGTATAACGCCCTGGGTGCGCATTTACCGGATCAGTTGCTGGATGCCGGCAGTGAAACAGCCCGGCAGTTGACCCAACAGGGATTGGCTTCCCTGAAGGAAGGGCTGTCGATTGCAGATGCTCCGCGTACGGCAACGATTATAAAGCCATTCTGGCGGAGGGCCGGTAGCTGGGCGGCTGTTTTCCTGGGTATGCTGATGCTGGCCGGTACAGTATGGCTGTTGCAACAAAAGCAGTCATCGGTGGTGGTGGCTGATAATGGCCTGCAACAGGTAGCTGGATCGGATTACAACCGTTATATTATTTTACCCGATAGCAGCACCGTATTATTACACGCAGGTAGCCGCCTGGAATACCCTGCATCATTTAATGGCAGCAACAGGGAAGTAAGTCTTTCAGGAGAAGCCTATTTCGACATACGGCATGATAGTACCAAAACTTTTGTGATTAATACCGGTAAACTGCGCACCACCGTACTCGGAACGGCATTTAACATAAAAGCCTACCCTGAGGCGCGTGAAATTACGGTGTCGGTGACAAGAGGGAAAGTAAGAGTAGAAGATGAGCATAAGGTTTTAGGAGTATTGACGCCTGATCAGCAGATTGTATATAATACCTTGGCGGCCACCGCCGAGCAACAATCGGTCAATGCGGCCGCAAAGATAAGCTGGGTGCGGGAAGACATGGTATTTGAGTCGACCTCTTTTGATATGATAGCCGCTGCACTTAGCAAACGTTACCAGGTAAATATCCGGTTCAGAAATGAAGCGTTGAAGCATTGCCTGGTCAGGGCTTCGTTTACCGGCACAGAGTCGCTGGAGGAAGTGCTGGATGTAATTTGCCTGGTACGGAATGCATCTTATACTATCGAAAACGGCCATGATATAACAATAGATGGAAAAGCTTGTGTAGCAGAATAAAAACTAAATTGTTTGCCTATGCTGTATTAATATCTGACTTGTAAAATCACCCATTTACATTGTGGTTATTGTGGATAGCGTCGCTCCTCGAGAGGGATAGGGACATGCTATGGGTATGATCAGCACCAACGTCTCATTTATTCCTAACATATAAAACCAACTCACGTTATGCGTACATCCATGGCTGTGGTAACACAGCTTGCAGGTATTTTTTTGTCATATTTAAACCGTAATGCCCGACAAGTTATGAAGATCAGTACTATGGTAGTGGTAAGTATCCTGTTCCTGTCGCAGATGCTGATGGCGGCAAGCGGCAGCGCGCAGAATATTTCCACGAAGAAGATCACATTGGCGCTCAGCAATGAATCATTGCGTAATGCCCTGGTAAAGGTGGAAAGCCTTTCCGGCTTCCGTATTGCCTTTCCACCTGAGCAAGTGCGCCGGTTCAGGAACGTCAGCCTGGCGAGAGGCACCCGCACTGTACAGGAAACGTTGGAGTTGCTACTGGCAGATACGCGGCTGAGCTTTAAGCAACAGGATGATATTGTAATCATCTTTCAGCCATCTGTATCCGGAAAAAGCAACCTCGAAGAGGACACGCTCAGTAGTCTGCTTTTACCCACCACGGCGCCGCAGCAGCAGGTCCGCACGATCATTGGTTCTGTTATTGAATACAGAACCAATACCCCGCTGCCCGGCGTATCTGTGCAGATAAAGGGTACTACCCGCGGCACGCAAACGCAGGTGGATGGTACTTTTAGCCTCCAGGTACCGGTAGCTGCGAAAGCATTGTTGTTTTCCTATGTTGGTTTCGAAACCAAAGAGGTGGAAATTGGCGTGACCAACTCTGTCAACGTAGCCCTAAGCCCTGCTAACATTGGTTTGAAAGACGTAGTGGTAGTGGCTTATGGTGAACAGAAGAAGGCTACGGTAACGGGAGCTGTTGCTTCTATCACCACCAAAGAGCTGACACAGAGCCCTGTGTCTAATCTTACCAACGCCCTGGCAGGCCGGCTGCCAGGGCTGATCACTACGCAACGTAGTGGCGAGCCTGGAGTAGATGCCAGCACCTTCTATATCCGTGGGGTAGCTACGCTCAATAATGCCTCTCCTATTGTAATGGTAGATGGGGTAGAGCGCCCGATGGATTACGTAGATCCTAATGACGTAGAAAGTGTAACCATCCTGAAAGACGCTGCCGCCACCGCCGTATTGGGTATGCGGGGCGCCAACGGGGCAGTACTGGTTACTACCCGCCGGGGAAGGGCAGGTGGGCCACAGGTAAGTTTCCGCGCCTCTATGGGATCGCAGGAACCTACCCGTATACCGGAATACCTCGGCTCATACGACTATGCCCGGTTGCTGAATGAAGCGCTGACCAACGATGGTGCTCAAAAGGCATTTACCGATCAGCAGTTGGAAGGATTTAAGAATGGCACGTTGCCTAATACAGACTACTATAAATTTTTGATGAAACCGTCGAAGGTGGCGCAGGGTAACCTGAATGTGAGCGGCGGCGGGAATGTAGCCCGGTATTTTATTTCCGCAGGCTATAACCTCGCAGAAGGCAACTACCGTCATACCAAGGAAAATGCAGATGGCTACAATGGCAATAATGCCATGAAACGTTATAACCTGCGGGCCAACGTAGACGTGGATATTTCTCCCAATCTCACTGCCCGCCTGGATGTGGCAGGCATACTCACCGACCGGACGGATGGTAATAACTCCGCCTCTACCGTTATTAACCTGGCTAACAGGCTCCCGCCTACCAACCCTATATTTAATCCGAATGGCTCTATGTGGGGAAATGGTACCTATACCGCTAACATGTTTGGAGAAATTTCCCAGAAAGGATACAGACGTTATTATAACAACGCCATGCAGGGAACCTTCGCACTCACCCGTAAGCTGGATTTTATTACCAAGAACCTGAGCATTAAAGGATCTTTTTCTTACGATAATACCAACTCTCCTTCCGCTACTTACAGCCGCAGCTACGCGGTGTTTGAACCCCTGTATAACGCCAACGGGGAGCTTACCGGCTATAAGCAGTCCGGTACCGATACCAAGATAGATCCAAACGGTACTTTTGGTGGTGGCGATGCCGTCCGGAATACTTACTTTGAGGCCGTGATGAACTGGAACCGGCAGTTTAAATCGCATGAGGTAACCGGTATGTTACTTTGGAACCGCCGTTTACAGGAATATAATTCTACCATTCCCTATGCCTATCAATCCCTGTTATTCAGAGGAACGTACAATTACAAGCTCAAATACCTGCTGGAAGTAAGCGCCTCTTACCAAGGTTCTGAAAACTTTCCCAAGGAAAGCCGCTATGGCTTCTTCCCTTCCATTTCCGGTGGATGGGTAATATCTGAAGAGCCTTTCTTCAAGGATAATATCAAAGCAGTCAGCTTCCTTAAGATACGCAGCTCTTATGGAGAAGTAGGTAACGACCGGGCTACCAACGATCGTTTTCCCAGTGCTTCTAACCGCTTTTTGTGGTTTACTTCCTGGGCAGGCGCCGATCCTTATTATTTCGGTACCTCTGCACAGCAGGCCAATGGCTGGGCCCAGGGCTCTATCGGGAACCCCAATGTTACCTGGGAACGTGGCCGGCAGGTGGATGTAGGGCTGGAAGCACGTTTCTTCCGCGACAGGTTAAGTATGACGGTCGATTATTTCAGACAGGAACGCAGCAAGATATTGATACCACGCAGTACCTTATCAGATGTATTCGGACAAGGTATTAAAGCACAGAACATTGGTATCGTTAATAACAAGGGCATTGAGGTGGAATTATCTTTCCAGGATAAAATTGGACAGGTTTCCTATAGTATAAAACCCAACTTCACGTATGCACGCAACAAAATTATTTACCAGGATGAAGTAGCCCGTGCTTATCCCTGGATGCTGCGCACCGGTCATCCGGTGGGTACCAAATTTGGATTGATTGCAGAAGGGTTCTTCAAAGATGCTACAGATGTGGCGAATAACCCGTACCAGAACTTCTCTGCCTATGGCGCCGGTGATATCAAGTATAAAAAACTCACCGGCAAAGAATACGATTATATACAATCCAGTTTTGATGAAACGGCCATCGGTTACGCACGTACGCCGGAAATTATGTATGGCGCTTCTATGGGACTGAGCTATAAGGGATTCGACTTTTCTATATTATTACAGGGAGCGGGTCATTCTTCCGTACAGCTGAACAATGAATCGGCCTATGAATTTTTTCAGGGAGGTAAAGTAAAGCCTATTCACCTGGGCCGCTGGACGCCGGAAACAGCGGATGCGGCTACCTATCCCCGTTTGCATGCTACCACAAACGGCAACAACCACCGTGCATCTTCCTTCTGGATCAGGAGTGGCGACTATCTAAGAATCAAGAATGCAGAGATAGGCTACCAGCTTCCCAAGCAATGGATCAAACGTGCCGGGCTTAATTATTTCCGTGTATACGTTAACGGTATGAACTTCTATACGTGGGACAAGCTAAAAGATTTTGGACTGGATCCGGAAGTAAACGATGGCAATGGCGCGATGTATCCTATTCAGAAGATCTGGAATTTTGGCATAGATGTAAGGTTCTGATATAAAAATAAATCCTAAGAAATGAGATCACCATTCAACGCAATTATATTTTCTATACTTCTCCTCACCACGTTGGGCGCCTGTAAGAAAAATTTCCTGGACAGGGCCGCCACCACACAGCAGCAGGATGCAGATATATTCACCAATTTTGCAACTACCGATATGGTAGTGAATAATCTATATTCACGTATTCGGGGCGCCTATGTATATTGTGGCGGATACGCTATGTCTTCCGCTACCGATGAAGCCAAGGATGCTTCCAGCTGGATGGCTTCCCAGAACTTCAATAACGGATCCTGGTCCGGCAGCCTGAACCCGATAGGTAATACCTGGCGCGACAACTACGTCGCTATCCGCCAGGCAAATACTATCCTGACCAATATCGTGAAATATAAAACGCCAGATGATGCCAACAATCCAGGTTTCCTTGAAAACAGGGTAGGTGAAGTGTATTTTCTGCGGGCCTGGTACTTGTCGGAATTGATTCGCCAGTTTGGCGGCGCCATTATTGTCAATGATATAATAGACCAGGATGATAAAGTAGCATTGAATAAACCCAGAAACAAATACGATGAATGCGTAGCACAGATCTTGTCCGATTGTGAGGAAGCTTATAAGCGGGTGCAGTTCTCCTATCCTGCCAACCAGGTGGGACGTGTAACCAAAGGCGCCTGCCTGGCGCTGAAATCACGCATGTTATTGTATTCAGCCAGTCCCTTATGGGCTATTGCCGGAAAAAATGGTTTCCAGGCAGACATTACCAGCGGTGCGGCGGCTACAGATCCGGAGAAATGGCGTAAAGCAGCAGACGCTGCCAAAGCAGTGATAGACCTGA
Source organism: Chitinophaga sp. Ak27 (assembly GCF_012726295.1). Taxonomy (GTDB): domain Bacteria; phylum Bacteroidota; class Bacteroidia; order Chitinophagales; family Chitinophagaceae; genus Chitinophaga. Next base: position 38,012 of record NZ_JABAOB010000003.1, read on the forward strand.
AAGATGGCAATAATGCGATCGTATACCAGTTGGAACCTACCTTGGCCGACCGCCAGAAGATGTTTACCAGCACTACGCTACAGAGCCGGGAAGTGATCTTTGAACGTATGCGTGAAACCAACCAGGACTACGACAAATACATGTTTCCTTATGGCAGCAATGGCTGGTCGGGTTGTGCACCTACGCAAAACATTGTAGACGACTACGAAATGAAGAACGGTCTGCCCATCACCGACCCTGCTTCCGGTTATGATGCTGCCAGGCCTTATATCAACCGCGATCCACGGTTTTATAAAGATATTACTTACAATGGGGCAACGTTTAAAAATCGTAAAATAGAAACATTTACCGGTGGTAAAGATGAACAGAGTACAGCCACAGACCATACCCGCACAGGCTATTATTGCCGCAAGCTGGTAGATGAAAGCATTACCGCCAACCAGGGATCCTCTACAAGATTGGTGCATGGTATCATTTTTCGCCTTTCCGAATTTTACCTGAGTTATGCAGAGGCGTTGAATGAATACGATCCTGGCAATGCAGATATCCTGACTTATGTGAACTTCATACGGCAGCGGGCGGGTCAGCCGGTAATCCCGGCAGGGCTTAACCAGCAACAAATGCGTCAGCGTATCCGTAATGAAAGAAGGATAGAGCTGGCATTTGAAAACCATCGTTTCTGGGATGTACGCCGCTGGAAAATTGCAGAGAACACGGAAAAAACCGTGTATGGTATGAAGGCGATTGTAGACGCCGCCGCACCGGATGGCTTCCGTTACGAACGTTTCAAAGTAGAAGACCGCCTATGGCGCAACCCGATGTATGTGATTCCTCTTCCGGTGGATGAAACTTTACGTAATGTGAACCTGGTACAAAACGCCGGGTGGTAAAAAAAAGGGGTGTTTCTCGTACAGAAACACCCCTTTTTTTGTTATTAATCGCTTCTTTATTTTACTACTTCTATCCATTTACCTGGCTGGAAAGCATGTATGGTATTATCATACATGGCCTCACAGGAAGTAGCCGGCAAGTAATAGCGGCCCAGGTAAGCGGCGTTTAGCAATACATTGTAAGTACGTTTCTTGTTTTCTTCTATATTGAAATAAGTATATACCCTGTCGTCACGTATATCCATATACGTAGATGGCGAAGAATGGAATGCGCTATCATTTTCCATCAGGCGGGTATTCAATATTTCCCATCCGGACGGGAAGATTTGCGACAGTGCCATTTGTTCGTAATAGCCTCGTTTGCCGGGGTTAGTGATGGTAACAGTGGCCATGAAGTCGCTGCCTTGGCGTAGTGTGGACGGATCCAGTGGTTTGCCGTCGCGCGTACTGTAGCTTACCTGCATTCCCAATATATCAGGATTATTGGAGGCCACCGGCTCCTGGCCTGCATCCGGCTGGCCTTGGAGGATCAACCGTACATACAGCACATTTTGCCCGTTGTTCTGAATGCTGACATTACCAGCAGCGCCATTGAATGTAACCGGTACCTGTGTCACAAACGATTGACCATTCACACTGCCTTTTGCGCCATTGAGTGTATAGCTGAAACCCATCTTGCTACCGCCTTTATTAGTACCACAGTATTTCGCTACGGCAATCAATGCGTAAGCAGTCGTTTGGGTACTGTACCATTGGTCGTTTTGCGACAAATGCGCGGCAATCTGTTTCACCATATCGTTGGCCGTATTGCGTTGGCCGAGGATGGTGAGTGTTTCCAGTATCATGGCTTTATCGCGCACGTCGGAGCCGAAGGTGCCTCCCAGTTGCTGGTAAGGTTTCACTTCGGTGCTCAGGCCACGTATAAGTGACTGTGCCACTTCCGGTTGGCCGGCTAGTTTATAGGCTGCTGCCAGTCGCCATTTAGCGGGAGCAGACAGGTATTTGAATTCTTTGAGCCTGTTCATGGCGCCTAATTCCGGTGATTTGGCCAATGCCAGCAAATACAGGCGGTACGACTGTGTAAGGTCGCCGCCATAGAAATTGAGCGTACTCGGAGCCCAGGTACCTGCTTTATTCCGTTGGTATTTCTTCCATTGGTCCAGCAGTCCCGGAGGAAGGGTGTAGCCTTGTGCCTGTGCTTCTATGAGGAAATGACCGCCATAGTTAGTGCCCCATTCATCGGAGTTGCCTTCGCCGGGCCAGTAGCTGAAGCCACCATCCGAAGCCTGGAAGCTCTTTAGGCGGTTGATACCGGCCTTTACGTTCCTGTCTATTTCTGCCAGCTGGCTTTCTTTCAGGTCCATCAGCTGATTAAGCACAAGCTGAGGGAACACACCGGAGGTAGTTTGTTCAATACAGCCGTGTGGATATCCTATCAGGAATTGCAGGCGCTTGCCGAGGTTCAGTGATGGAATGGTAGATACTTCCAATACGCCGGAGTTGGTACCTGCCATGCCTACCGGGCTGAATGCCGATTGCCAGCTCTTATTCCCTTCCAGTGTATTTTCAATGATGTTGGTAATAACGGGGTTAGGATTGCGAACATTCAGTTCTACATTTTCTTCTGCCCTTTCTACGCCACTGGCGGCTACCACTTTTATTTTAGCTACGCCGGTGAGTGGTTTTACTTTTACATCAAAATAAACAATCTGTTCCCCTGGTTGGGAGAAGGTAACGGTTTTGGTATGCTCGCCTATTATTTCCAGCAGTGGGCTGGTGCTCAGTGTTACGCTGGCGTTACGGATATTGGGCTCCAGGCCAAATACGGTTACTGGCAGTTGTATAGTTTCTGATGGTCCTAATACGCGGGGAGCAGTTGTGAGCAGCATTAGTGGTTTTTTCACGGCTACTGTTTTTTCTGCGGCGCCATACGCACCATCCTGTCCGGCTACCACCATGGCTTTTACGGAGCCGATATAAGGAGGTAATTTGAATTTATGGGTTTGTTTCTGTCCTGATTTCAGGTAGAAGGGGCCCATATATTTAACTACCGGTTTAAAGCGATTGGCTTTGGCGCTACCGGCATTTTTATTGAGGCCTTCGTCACCACCGATACTGAGTATACGATCCATATCTGCGCCCCAGGCGCCAATTACATAGTCAAACAGGTCCCATGTTTTTACGCCTAGTGCTTCCCGGGCATAGAAGGAGCTATGGGGGTCGGGTGTTTTAAAGCGGGTGAGGTCCAGCAGCCCTTCATCTACAATGGCGATGGTGTAGGTCATGGCCTTACCATTACTTTCGCTGACGCTGATGCTGGCTTCTGTTTCCGGTTTGAGTTTATCCGGCATGCTGATCACCGGTTTCAGTATGGTACCCGGATCTTCTACGGAAATGGGGATGGTGCCATACATACGGATAGGCAGGTCGTTGAGTGTTTGTGCGTGTGGTTGCAACAAACTAACGTTCACGTATATATTGGGCGTCATATTCTTTTCCGCCTTGAATTTAAACGTGGTCTGGCCTTGTTTGGTGGTGATCCAGTAAGACTTCAGCACTTTGCTGCCGGATTCTATGCTGATCAGTCCCCGTCCGCCTTCGCTGCTGGGAATGGTAAGGTTGATATCTTCCCCGGTTTTATAGTTTTGTTTATCGGAAGTGAATACCAGCATAGATGCTTCTGCCGGGTTCTCTTTCTGCATTCTTTCTGCCCATCCCGGCCAGTCGATATACACGGCTTTACCGGCAGTATGGCCGCTTTGCAGGTCTTTTACCCTTACCAGGTATCTGCCCCAGTCGGGCGAGTTAACCCGGAGGTCCCATTTACCTTTACCATTCTGCAGGGTAACGGTTTCTTTGCTCAGCAGCTGGTTATAGCTATCCTGGGTAAAGTTGGAGAAGTCTTCTTGCTCCCCTTCATCCCACCACCATCTCCATTTTATTTTGTAGAGTTCTACCTGTACTTCGCGGCTGCCGCTGGTCAGGTTACCGTTGCCATCTACATCCACCAGTTCGATTGTATGCGGTCGGTCGGTGAGCAACATACCGGTAGTGCGGTCGCCAGCCGGCATGCGCAGCCCTGCATAAGAGGTATACGGGTTATAGGGCATGGAGAAGTGATCGATACTGAAATCGCCCCCTGGTTCAAATACTTTTACTTCAAAGTTTGCCTTCAGCTGGCCGGGAGGCAGTTTACCCAGTTGTATATCGGCGTTTACGGGAGCGCTGCCATTGTCGTTCAGGGCGCCTTCGAAGATGGTTTTATTTTCCGCGCCGAAGCGATTTACCGGGTCGTCGAAGGAATAATCTGCAAAGTTTTTAAAGCTGGTGGTTTGCTCCGTAAGCGATACATCTACTTTAGCTTTCAGGTGCTGGGCTGTTGCGCCGAAGAGCCACATGGCCGACAGGGTGCCGGTGGCGCCGGTCTTGGAGAGGGCGGTCTGGCTACCGAAGTCCATTTTTATTTTCAACCGGTTCGGTTTCACGGTTTCCACGCGTACATTCTTCTGGAAGGTAGCGCCGCCTACTTTTACTTTAGCTACCCAGCTGCCAGTAGGATCGTCGGGGCCGGTGGCCGTAGCAAAGCTATAGAACCCGTTGAGTCCCTGGTGCTGGTTAATGCGCTTATAGAGCTGTCCTTTCGGATTGTATAACTCCATGGTAACGGGATGGTCTGCCGGGAGTTTCTGTCCTTTATCTTCCAGTATAAAGGTGAGATATATAGAATCGCCGGGGCGCCATACGCCGCGTTCACCGTACAGGAAGCCTTTGATACCGTTTTGTACCTCTTCTCCTTTTACGTCGAAGCGGCTCAATGGCAGGGAACTTCCGTCATCCAGTTTGAGATAACCTCTTTCATGGTCTTTCTTGGCAATGAGGAGGTAGGGTTTACGTTTCAGGTCGAAAGAAGCCATGCCTTCCCCGTCGCTCTTGGTTTTAAAGATAACCTGGTTTTGGTAGTCGAGCAGTTCCAGGTCAACGCCTATCATCGGTTTGGTATCACGTATATCTGTTACCGCTACCAGCATGCTGTTATCATTACCTCTTTTGGCGATAAGGCCAATGTTGGAAGCAATAATATTGCGGGACGCCCATTTGTCTTTGCTGTAGTAGGAATTAGAGCAGGCATCGTTGCGACGGTCCCAGTTATAGCCGTAGGGATAGTAGCTGTCATAGCGTTGCCAGAAGGAGTCGTCGTCATCAATCTTTTCACCGCCGCCATAGTATTCATCTTCTCCTTCTTCATCTGAATAGTTGCCATTATCGCTGTCTTTGGTGGTGTCAGCGGAGCAGGCGGTCATAGCGTATGATTTACGGAAGCCGATGGTAATGCGGTAAATAGCGCCTGGTTCGGTGCGCAGCATTTTGTCGAGGTCGAGGAAGAAGCGGTTCTTTTTATGCAGGTTAAGCGACTTATCCACATCGAGGCGAATGGTCTTTTCCACTACGGGCTTGCCTACACGTCGCAGCTCCTGGCTGCCGTCGAGGTCATTGCGTTGCAGGTATTGCGGTACGTTGTTTTCATAGATTTTGATAATGGAAACGTCTACTGCATTGAGGTTTACGGCTTCGAAGGGCATTACCAGCTTGTTGCTTTCCGGGAGGATTACACCTTTACCGGGAATACTAACGGAAGGCAGCGTATTTTCAAAATTTACATTGGCGCTGAATGTTCTGCCCAGTCGTTTATCCGTGATGTTGAGCACGCCTTCGTTAACGATCACGTTGTAATTACCTTCCAGTCTTACCGGGGCATATACGCTTACTTCGCTGCCATCGATGGTATAACGGAGATCGCTCTGCCCAGAGATACCGATTAATCCTTCCAGGGTTTGCGCTACGCTGATGGGGTCGGAGAACTGTACCAGCAGGTGTTGTTCCGGGTCGGAAAGGGCTTTAACAGCCAATACTTTAAAGTCGCCTACCGCTGGTACCTCTATGGTCGTTTTGCCTTCATTGCTCACGTTGAGCGGGGCGCCATTCCACTGGAGTTCCAGGTTACGGCTAATGTTGCCGCGTGCAATATTGGCGATGGTAAAACGGGAAGTGCGTTCGGTAGCATTGTGTTGCCAGGTAACAGGTAAGCTTTTCCCGGCATATTGCGCACTGAGTATTTTTTCTATGGTTTGCGGGGCTTCCACATCGGCGGTATAGACGGCGCCAGTGAGGGTCATTTGATCGAGTGTATTGTTGGTACTGGCTTTCAGACCGAAATTTTCTACAGAGAAGGCCGGTTTGATAATTTTGAATTCAAAATCGAATGATTTAAGTTCTTTGGGTACGTCCAGTATTTTGCCCAATTTAAAGGTAGCCTGGTAGGTTTTGCCGGGTTGCAGGTTTTCATCGGGCCTGAATTCAATGGTGGTGGCATCAATCCAATAAGACTTACCCTTGATGGAGGGAGAAAATTCGAAGATTTCCTTTTCCAGCGGTTCATTCTGGGTATGGGTAATATTGGTTTGGCCTGTAAGGTGAATGCGGATGGCACTTTGTTTGGAAATGATACCGGCCGTATATGCCTCGATATACCGGGCAAATTCGGGGTTCATTTCTTTACGTGTACTCCGGCAACCACTGACAATGAACAGGGTAGCCATGAAAAAGAGCAATGCAGCTACAACAGGGAGCCGTTTGATTGGGTGCATCAGTAAGGAGAATTAGGGTGATTAACTAGGTGCGAATGTCGGGAAAATTCTTTAGAAAGCAGCAAGCGTAAGGCAGAAAGCAAAAAGCTATTAAAGGGAGCAAAAAGCATAAAGCAGAAAGCAAAAAGCTATTGTAGCGAATGCCCAACGCGATTTATAGATTCCCAGAGATCATTCGCTACAATAGCTTTTTGCTTTCTGCTTTATCCTTTTTGCTCCCCCTTCTCGAGCCGGATGTATTTATCCACACAGGCGGGTAGTTCTTCTTCATAGTGGGTAACGTAGATGAGTGTTACGGCCATATGATCACAGAGTTGTTCTATTACTTTCTTAAAGTGCATTTTTTGTTGAGAGTCCAGTCCCTGGCAAGGTTCATCAAAAATAAGCAGGGGGGGATTTTTCACCAGGGCCCGGGCCAGCAGCGTTAATCGCTGGGCACTTTCGGATACCTGTTTAAACGGTGTTTTTTCATGTTCCGAAATATTGAGTACGCTCATCCATTCGCAGGCAATTTGCACCTGGTCTGGTGTGACAGGACGGGTACTGCCAATTACATCGGTAAACCCGGAGCAAATCACTTGCAGGCAGTTGTCACGGGATGTGAAGTACTGGTGCAGTTCCGGGGATACGAACCCTATTTTTTTCTTTATATCCCATATACTTTCTCCTGAGCCGCGCTTGCGGTCGAAGAGCCATAGTTTATTAGCGTACGCCTGGGGATTATCCCCATTTACGAGGCTCAGTAAAGTAGACTTTCCCGCGCCATTAGGACCCAATAGCGCCCATTTTTCATTGGGTTTCACCACCCAGTTGATGTTGTTGAGAATGGTATTCTCGCCATATTTAATATGGATATTTTCCATCCTGACAATAGTGTCAAAGGCAGCTTGCGGGCTATTTTGCACCAGTGCATTTATTTTATCTGCTGCTATGGCTGGTAACTGTATTTCCTGGATAGCCGGTAACGGCAGTTGTACGAATTCATGGCGTGTATACTTCCCTGTTACATTCCCATTATCGAGGGTAAGTACATGGGTTATATGTTCCGGGATTTCGTTGGGGGAAGTTGCTAATACCACGGTAGTACCACTGGCAATGATTTCATTGATCATAGCGCTGAAGTCTTTGCGTGCCTGTACATCCAGTCCTATATAGGGATTGTCGAGCATCAGCAGGGGAGGCTGTTGCAGCAAGGCTTTGGCAATCATTACCCGGCGGGTTTCACCATTAGATAATTTGATCAACCTTTTTTCCATCAGTGGTGCTATACGCAGGGCATTGATCAGTGGCGGAATTACTGTGATTTCCAGGTATTCCATCACTGTAGGCGAATTATCGGCATCCATACTGTTGAAGCGCTGCTGATAGTAGAAGTCGGTGGTGGTATTGGAAAGATTGCGGAAAGTATGATGATGTCCTACCATCGCTATCAGGTTGCGGTAGTTGAACCAGGGATCGGTGATGGTGTGCTCCCGGCACCAGTCGTCGTAGAAATGATAATGAATGCTACCATTTATCACGTTGAATTTACCGAGAATGGTATTCAACAAAGCTGTTTTGCCGGAGCCACTCGGGCCGGTGATAGCCCACTGTTCACCTTTGCTGATTTGCCAGTTGAGGGTATTGAAGAGTATTTTGTCGAGATACCTGACGGTGATATGTTCGAGGGAGAGGAACGGTGTTTGTTGGTATGTCATGATTGTACGATTGGGCTCAATATTCATCTATCGGGTATAAAATTAGCAGGATTATTGAAAGCATCTGATATTTTTATACGAAATTGAGGCTATGAACTGGAAGATAAAATCCTTTGAGGAGCTTAGTACAACAGAACTCTACGCTATTTTGCGTTTAAGAAGTGAAGTGTTTGTGGTGGAGCAAAATTGTGCTTACCAGGACCTGGATAATACCGACCAGCTGGCGCTGCACCTGATGGGTACTGATGATACCGGCCGGTTGCTGGCCTATACGCGGCTTTTTCAGCCAGGTATTAAGTACCAGGAAGCTTCTATTGGCAGGGTAATTACTTCTCCGCTGGCGAGGGGCACAGGCGCCGGAAGGGAGCTGATGGAGCGGTCGATCGCCGCGGTACAGCAGCAATTTGGCGTCGTACCTATCAAGATCGGTGCCCAGCAATATCTGCAACGTTTTTACACTTCATTGGGTTTTGAACAAACCAGCGATACTTACCTGGAAGATGGTATTCCTCACATTGAGATGGTGAGGAGCGTTCACGGCGCTCATACGGTATAATGCCAGCGGGGGAAACTGGCATGGATATCGCCACACCGGTTTCCCCCGATTATTTATTTCTCTCCCGAAAAACTTACCGCTTGGGTATTTTTTTCTGTTTTACTTCCACTTTAGGTGCATGTTCCTTCAGCCTGTAGAAAGGAATGACGTAGGAAATGGTGTATTGCACATCAAATACCGCTCTTTTGGAGCCGCTGCCAAAGCCGGGTATGACAAGGGGCGTTATTTCATCTGTTTTTACACTATTGATCAGGATACGTTCACGGATATTCCAGCCCATAAAGAAATTCTTCAGCACCTCTGCTTTCAGGCCTACCAGCAATTCCACCCAATGGGCGTTGACATTGGTTTTAGGCACGCTGCCACTCAGGTGATCGCCCCAATAGGGACTGTTGATGGAATAAGTAGGTACGGAATAGTTGAAATGTGAAAACCCATAGCGGATGCCGCCGTAGAAGATATTCTTTTCAGTAGGGTATTGTCTTTTCAGGAAATTATAATCGACTCCTAATGTTACGAACATACCATTGCCTTTATAGGTATAGGTTGAATCGCTATGGGGCGTATTGGCGTATCCGCCTTCAAAGGCTGCATACAGGTTGCTGTTGATGCGGGCATCGGCAACGATGGTCACTTCTTTTCTATAAGGGTAATAGATAGCAGAAACAATACGACTAAGATCCACGCCTATCCGCAGGCCGCCCGGAATATACCAGGAGCTGTCTTTAAGCGGTATGCCCATTTTTTTAGCAGTATCCACCACTGCTTTGTGGGTGGTATCTGCCAGGATGGCCTTATGGATAGTATCCCGTTTAGCGGCTGCCGGCAGCTGGGCTGATACAGCAAGACTGAAGAGGATACTACTGATTAAAGAAAAATAAAGTAAGATGCGTGTCATTACTGCTGATTACTGACTTATTATTAATCTGGAGATCGTTGATAGTATGCCGGGTAGCGATAACGGTATCCAGTGTGAAGTAGGTACCAAACCCGCAACCGGGAGATATGAAATGTTTTGTACGTGTATACCTGACGGTGATAGTGTCTGCTACCAGTGCGGAATCCACTTTCAGGTAATACTGGCTGCTGTCCGCTACCGGCGAGAGCTGGAAAAAGAGATTACCCAGTGGTTGCCTTTTGTAAATGCTGTCCCTGCCCAGGGCAAAAGCCGTTACTTTGGGCATGATGGTATCTCTCACTATTCCCTGGCTATCGCGGGAAAAGTGAATATGGAGACTGTTACTCAATGTCTGGTCACATACTTTCGTTTCATTTTCGCAGGCGATGAAGCCGGCGAAAATGAAACAGGTAAGTAATATTTGGTAAATGCTTTTCATGCTTGTTGATGCAGTTGGCAAGATATTAAATTCCCAGCTCCTTTTTGAGGAAGCGGGCGGTATGGCTGTCTTTACAGGTACTTACCTGTTCGGGCGTACCGGTACATAAGATCGTACCTCCACCTCCACCCCCTTCTGGGCCGAGGTCTACGATATAATCAGCCATCTTGATAACATCCAGGTTATGTTCTATCACCAGTACGGTATTCCCCCGGTCTACCAGTTTATTGAGCACGGCCAGGAGTAATTGAATATCCTGGAAGTGGAGCCCTGTAGTGGGTTCGTCCAATATGTAGATTGTTTTGCCGGTATCTTTTTTAGATAATTCGGTGGCCAGTTTTACGCGTTGGGCCTCTCCTCCGGAAAGGGTAACGGCGGACTGGCCCAGGGTAATGTATCCCAGTCCTACATCCTGCAGGGTTTTTATCTTGCGGTAGATCCAGGGAACGGGCTGGAAAAATTCCACGGCTTCATCTACTGTCATATCCAGTACGTCGGAGATGGATTTGCCTTTATAGCGTATTTCCAGTGTTTCGCGGTTGTACCGGCGGCCGTTACATTTTTCGCAATGTACATATACATCCGGGAGAAAGTTCATTTCGATGACGCGCATACCGCCGCCTTCACAAACGTCGCAACGACCGGTTTTTACATTGAAAGAGAACCTGCCGGCGTTGTATCCCCTGATTTTTGCTTCCGGTACGGCAGCAAATAGGGTTCTGATATCGGTAAAAAAACCGCAATAAGTGGCCGGGTTGCTGCGGGGCGTACGGCCTATAGGCGATTGGTCGATTTCTATCACCTTATCGATGAACTCCAGTCCCTTGATGCTTTTATAAGGCATGGGTACGAGTTTGGAGTCGTACGCATGTTTCGACAGGATGGGATACAGCGTTTCATTGATGAGGGTAGATTTACCGCTGCCGGAAACGCCGGTCACGCAAACGAAAGTCCCCAGGGGCATTTTCAGGTTTACATTCTTCAGGTTGTTGCCGGTAGCGCCTTTGAGTTCCAGGAAGTTGCCGTTTCCTTTGCGGCGTTGTGCGGGTATTTCTCCGGCTGTATTGCCGTTGAGATAGCCGGCGGTAGGCGTATTGAGTTTGAGAATATGCTTGGGTGTGCCCTGGGCAATGATTTGTCCGCCGTGTACACCTGCGCCTGGACCGATATCCACGAGGTGGTCGGCGTGGAGCATGATATCTTTATCATGTTCCACTACGATTACGGTATTGCCCATGTCTTTCAGGTTGCGGAGGGCATCTATCAGCTGCATATTATCGCGTTGGTGCAGGCCTATGCTGGGTTCATCCAGGATGTAGGTGATGCCCATGAGCTGGGAGCCTATTTGCGTGGCCAGACGTATGCGTTGTGATTCGCCGCCGCTCAGCGTCCGCGTTGGACGGTTGAGGGTCAGGTAGTTGAGGCCTACGTTGAGCAGGAATCCCAATCGTTCACGGATTTCCTTGAGGATATCTTTAGCGATGGCATTCTGCTTTTTCTCCAGGCGGTTTTCGATACCACCGAACCAGGCCAGGAGCTTGTCCAGGTCCATATTACCGAGTTCGGAAATATTTTTCTCATCTATCTTAAAGAAGAGGCTTTCTTTTTTGAGGCGTGCGCCGTTACATTCGGGGCAGGTGCTCAGTTGCATAAAGCCTTCGGCCCAGCTGCGTACATGATCGGAGGAGGTATCGTTGAAATATCGGCGTACCATATTTACGACCCCTTCATATTCAGTGGCGTAGGCGGCGTCGCCATTGCCATTACTTTCGCTATAATCCATGTCTACCTCCAGTTTGCCGTTTTCATCGCCAAACAGGAGTACGTTAAGGGCTTTTTGCGGAATATTGGCGATGGGTGCAGTGAGGGAGAACTTATATTTTTTGGCGAGTTGCTGTACCTGTTTGAAGGTAAAGGTATCGCGTGCTTCTCCCAGTGGTTTGAGGCCACCATCGCTGATAGACACGTTATAGTCGGGGATTACCTCGTCCATATTGATCTGGTAGATGCTACCGAGACCTTTACAGCGCGGGCAGGCGCCATAGGGGGAGTTAAAGGAGAAGGTGTTGGGACTGGGCTCTTCGTAGGAAAGGCCGGTATCTTCGCACATCAGCTGTTTGCTGTACTGGCTCACTTTATTGGTATCGTGGTCCATGATAAACAGCAGTCCTTTGCCCATGGTGAGTGCCTTTTGCACGCTCTGGCTGATACGGGTGCGGGCATCTTCCTGTACCTGTATACGGTCTATCACCAGTTCAATGTCGTGGATTTTATAGCGATCCACCTGCATTCTTTCTTTCAGGTCCTGTATTTCCCCGTCAATCCTCACTTTTACGTAGCCTTGTTTACGTACTTGTTCAAACAGTTCGCGATAGTGGCCTTTACGTCCGCGTACAAGCGGGGCCAGGATGGCCAGTTTTTTATTTTTATAGTGTTTGAAGAGGTGCGCGAGGATTTCTTCCTCGGAGAACCGCGTCATGGGTTTGTTGGTATTATAGGAGTAGGCGGTGCCGGCGCGTGCATAGAGCAGGCGGAGGAAATCGTATATCTCCGTAATAGTACCCACAGTGGAGCGGGGATTTTTATTCGTTGTTTTTTGTTCGATGGAAATAACGGGCGACAGACCGGTAATTTTATCCACATCAGGTCTTTCCATGTCACCTATAAACTGCCGGGCGTAAGCGGAGAAGCTTTCCATATAGCGGCGTTGTCCTTCCGCGTAGATGGTGTCGAATGCCAGTGATGATTTACCACTGCCACTGATACCGGTAATGACAACCAGTTTATTTTTGGGCAACAGGAGGTCCAGGTTTTTCAGATTATGCTCCCGTGCGCCAAAGATGGCTATTTGTTCATCTGCCGGGGCTTGCGCAACGGAGCCAGCGGGTACATTCTCTTTTTTCTTTGCCATAATATTAAACTACTAAGCTACGTGAAAAAGCGGAAAGCGGAAAGCATAAAGCATAAAGCTATTGTAGGAGCGGAAAGTGTAAAGCATAAAGCAAAAAGCTATTGTGGAGAATGATTAAAGCGAATTTTAAATATTCGCTAAGTTCTTCTCCACAATAGCTTTTTGCTTTATGCTTTACACTTTCCGCTTTACGCAGTATATTTTTTGAATACAACGATGGCATTGTGTCCACCAAAACCAAAGGTATTGCTCATGGCAATGTTAACGGTACGTTGCTGTGCCTTCCCGAGGGTGAGGTTCAGATTGGTAGGGATACCTTCGCCAAGTACAGTTGTGTTGATAGTAGGAGGAACGATGTCTTCCTGGGTTGCCTTGATACAGGCGATGGCTTCAATAGCGCCGGCAGCTCCCAACAGGTGGCCTGTCATGGATTTGGTAGCGCTGATATTGAGTTTTGGCGCATGTTCGCCGAAGGCAGTTACAATGGCTTTCAGTTCACTGAGGTCGCCTACGGGTGTGGAGGTGGTGTGAGAGTTTACATAATCCACATCTGCGGTAGTGATACCAGCATCTTCCAGGGCTTGTTCCATGCCGAGGCGCGCACCTAGTCCTTCCGGGTGAGTAGCGGTGAGGTGATAGGCATCGCAGGTCATAGCGCCGCCAATCATTTCGCCGTAGATGGTAGCACCTCTGGCAATGGCGTGTTCGTATTCTTCCAGTATGATAGCGCCTGCGCCTTCACCCATTACAAAACCATCACGTTCTGTATCGAATGGACGGGAAGCGTGTTCCGGGTCCTGGTTGCGGGTCGACAAGGCTTTGAGGGCATTGAAGCCGGCAATACCGGCACGGGTAACAGGAGCTTCAGAGCCTCCGGTTACAATAGCTTTGGCTTTACCGAGGCGGATATAGTTAAAAGCGTCTACCAGTGCGCTGGTAGAAGAAGCACAAGCCGATACGGTACAGAAGTTAATACCCATGAAACCATATTTCATGGCAATCTGGCCTGCAGCAATGTCGCAGATTAATTTAGGGATAAAGAACGGGTTGAATTTAGGAACAAAGTTGTCTTTGGTGAATTCAACGATCTGTTCTTCGAACGTGAGCATACCGCCGTTACCGGAGGCCCAGATCACCCCGACCTGGGTTTTGTCGATACCCTCTTTGTCCAGCCCTGCATCCGCTACTGCTTCTTGTGCAGCCGCCATCGCGTACTGAGTGAAGCAATCCATTTTGCGGGCTTCCTTCTTTTCCATATATTTTTCCACATCAAAGTTCTTCACCTCACAGGCAAACTTGGTTTTAAACTCCGTGGTATCAAACTTAGTGATGGGGCCGGCGCCACTTACGCCCGCCTTCATGTTGCTCCAAAAAGTATTTACATCATTCCCGATAGGTGTTAATGCTCCCAAGCCGGTAACCACAACCCTTTTCAGTGTAACAGTACGCATATTTTTTACTTTAATAAAAAAAGTTAGAGCGCAAATTTAGTTACTTATTGTTATGAATAAGCATATTCATTAAGATAATATAATATAACTTTTCTGTTTTTATGACCAAATGCAGTGTGGGTGCGGATTTATAGGCCATATAAGACATGTTCTGACCCTTTTCTTACAAATTTTAAGGCATTTTTTGTCAAAAAAAAGCCTACTGCAAGAGAATTGTCAGCAGAAAAATTCCCGATAATGGAATTACGCAGCGGCAACAGCAGCAGCTGGTTCCGATACAGCGGCCATTTTACGGGTGCGTTGTTTCAGGAAGGAAATTACTTCTGCATCCGTTTGGAAGCGGCCTCCGATATTCACAAAATGTTTAGCCAGCAGGTCATAACGTTTTCCCATCAGGTATACCCAAACATGGAGGAAGTGTATGCTGTCGAAAACAATGGCATCGTTGCTGATATATTCGTCGAGGGTTTGTGTGAAGTAAACGGGGTGCTCTGTCCAGTGCATACTGGGTTTCACATGGTGACTGATATGATAGCCATCATTCCAGCATTTGTGGTTGTATTTGGTATTGATGCAGGTAATGCTGTTTTTGTAAGAATTGTCCGGCTCATCGGCATCAATGAAGGCATGTTGAGCCCAGTTACCCACCATCATGATGATACGGGAAATGATAAAGGGTAATATAAATACCACGAAGGTAGCAGGAAAATTGACGAAGGACAGTCCCACGCAGGCAAGGATAAAAAATACTTCTCCTCTTACCAGCTTCACCATCAGCTTATTTCTCTTTTTACGGATATGATAACGGGCGGTGTCGTAAACGCCGAAGGTAACAAAGTGGAATAGGTATAGCAGGAATCCCCGGAAGGAGTCGCGCTGGTAAATCATGGTACAGCTGTCATCATCCGGCATATTGTTTTCCGGGTGGTGCATACCGATGTGGTGGGCATAATATGATTCGGGCGTTTGGCCAAACAGGGGGCCTATGAACCAGGGAAGGTAGTTATTCCAGAACTGGTATTTTTTTTCAAAGAAAGCCCGGTGGCTGGTGCAGTGGAGCATAAGGCCAAAAGGTCCTTTGAAGGTGATATTATTTAAAAACTGGTAGGCAATGGCAGCCCCCCACCAGAGCCAGTTGTTGAGGCCTGGTACATACAGGAGGATGGCCAGTGGCCACAGGGTAAAGGTAATTTTCATCGTCAGGTACACGAATGGGAGGTCACGCTCATCCCTGATCCAACCTAAGAAAAGACGATCAAGTGCACTGTAATGGTCCGGCTTTACGTAAACGGGATCAGTAAGTTGAGAAAGATGCTTCATACGCGCTGATATATTTTACTACAGTTGTAACTGTGCTGGCAAAACGGAGCCGGTGAATTATAATAACGTGCCCCTGCGATATATATTTCACATAGGTTGGCTGAAAGATAGCCATTTTTGTGCTATACTGGTAGTAATTACGGTTAATTTTGTAATTTCCATGCGAATATGTATCTGTCAGGGGCGTGAAACGCCTGATAACGTAGGTTTTAGAGAGTGCTAGCGATAGTCCGGTAATCACGTTAAAATACAGCCAAAACCAACCACTATACATGAAGAGATTGACCCTTAAAGATGTCGCGAAATTGGCCGGGGTAGCGCCTTCCACTGTTTCATTCGTGTTGAATGGAAAGGGAAAACAAATGCGTATACGGGATGAGGTAGCCGCCAGGATTATGCAGGTGGCCGAAAAATCGGGTTATGAGCCCCACCGGATGGCCGTAAACCTTCGCACGGGGCAGTCCAAAACATTGGGATTGATCGTGGAAAGTATTTCCGGCAGCTTCTTCGCCAGCCTGGCTAAAACCATTGAAACGGAGGCAGAGCGCAGGGGCTATAATGTAGTGTATTGCAGTACAGAAAATAATGCCCAGAAGGGCGGTGAACTGATACGCATGCTGGGCAGACAAATGGTAGATGGTTATCTGATTACTCCTGCTCCCGGTATGGAAAAGGAAATACAGCAACTGGTGAACCAGCATAAGCCATTGGTACTGATGGACAGCTATTTCCCGTCTATCAAAACACCCTATGTGCTGATCAACAATTTTGACGGCGTACAGCAGGGAATGAAACACCTCATTGGCAGGGGGCTGACAAAAATAGCCTTCGTGATGGTAGATGTAAAGCTGATACAAATAGAAGAGCGCCTGCGGGGTTATGTTACTGCCCTGAAAGACCATAAAATTCCTGTGAAGAAGAAATATATCCTCCAATTGCAGTACCACCGGCAGCGGGAAGATTCGCTCCGGGAGTTGCAAGACTTCCTGGAGTCCAACCCTGAGTTGGATGCCATCTTCTTTTCTACCAACTACCTGGGTATCCTGGGACTGGAAGTGATTGCCCGTATGGGGCTAAAGATGCCGGAAGACCTGGCGGTAGTCTGCTTCGATGACCACGATATTTTTCGTTTATACCCTCCTGGTATTTCGGTGATAGAGCAGCCGATAGAAGGTATTGCCAAAACAGCCATCGATTTATTGATGCATCAGCTGGATAAAAACAATGGCCCAATGAAGAAGCAGGCCATAGAGCTGCCGGGTAAGTTTATATTAAGAGGATCGGCCTGAGTGCCGGGTAGCCGCCAAAAAAACCGGTAAATACTTGCAATTGCTGGAAAAATATTTATACTTTTAGTATCGGCTTTTGAAAAGTAAGGGAAAAGGATTCTAATGAATCTTTTTTTTCTAAACCTGTGCTAAATCGATTTTTCAAATGAAGAAATAAGGCAACAAAGCAGTAAAAGAGAATGTTATTTTTCTTGTAAACGTTGTTGCGTGGTGTTTTTAGAAGAAAACAAATAATTGTTATAATACATAATCATCATCGTAATCATGAAAAAAGTTGGACTGTTAGCAGCTGCTTTATTATGCCTGCATGGCGCCTATAGCCAAACGGTGAATAAAGTGACTGAGCCTGCAGACTGGGTAAACACCCTGATGGGCACCGATTCCAAGGTAAGCCTGTCGAATGGTAATACCTATCCTGCCATTGCCCTTCCCTGGGGGATGAATTTCTGGATGCCTCAAACCAATACCATGGGTAATGGCTGGGCGTACCAATATACTGCTGATAAAATCAGGGGCTTCAAGCAAACACACCAACCCTCCCCATGGATTAATGATTATGGACAGTTTGCCATCATGCCGGTAACCGGTTCCGTGAAGTTTGATCAGAACAAACGCGCCAGCTGGTTTTCCCATAAGTCAGAAGTAGCTCGTCCTTATTATTATAGTGTATACCTGGCCGACCCCGATGTAACCACGGAAATTACGCCTACGGAAAGAGCTGCCCAGCTGCGGTTTACCTTTCCAACTACCGACAGCGCCTTCATCGTGGTGGATGCCATGGACCATGGTTCCTATATTAAAATAATACCGGAACAGCAGAAAATCATTGGATATACCACCAAAAACAGTGGCGGTGTACCTTCCAATTTCAAAAACTACTTTGTTATCACTTTTGATAAACCTTTCACGGTTAGCAACACCTGGCACGACTCCGTACTGGTTAAAGGCCAGCTGGAGCTGAAAGCCGATCATACCGGGGCCGTAGTAGGTTTTAAAACAAAGAGAGGCGAAAAAGTAGGTATTAAAACCGCTTCGTCCTTTATCAGCTTTGAACAGGCGGAATTAAACCTGCAGCGTGAAATTGGCGGCGATAGCTTTGACGCCACCTGCAAGAAGGCGAAAGATACCTGGAACAAAGAACTCGGCCGCCTGGCAGTGGAAGGCGGTACTACTGAGCAGGTAAGCACCTTCTATTCTTCCCTGTACCGTACCATGTTGTTCCCCCGCAAATTCTACGAAATCAACGCAAAAAATGAAGTGGTACATTACAGTCCCTTCAATGGCCAGGTATTGCCAGGCTATATGTTTACCGACAATGGTTTCTGGGATACTTTCCGGGCCGTACACCCTTTCTTTACCCTGATGTACCCTACACTCAGCGCACACATTATGGAAGGCTTATCCAATGCCTATACAGAAAGTGGCTGGTTGCCCGAATGGGCCAGCCCCGGACACCGCGACTGTATGGTGGGGTCCAACTCTGCTTCACTCATAGCAGATGCTTACCTGAAAGGCATACGCGGATATGATATCAATAACCTGTACCAGGCAATATTAAAAAACTCTGAAAACGAGGGCCCGATGAGCTCTGTAGGCCGCCTCGGTGTGAAATACTACAACAGCCTGGGATATGTTCCATATGATGTAGGCGTAAATGAAAATGCTGCCCGCACACTGGAATATGCATATGATGACTTTACCATTTTCCAACTGGCAAAAGCGCTGAATCGCCCTAAGGAAGAAATTGAGCGCTTTGAAAAACGTTCGCAGAACTACCGCAACCTCTTCGATCCCGAAACAAAACTGATGCGGGGCAAAAATAAAGATGGCAAATTCCAGACACCATTCAATCCATTCAAATGGGGCGACGCCTTTACGGAAGGGAACAGCTGGCACTATACCTGGTCTGTATTCCATGATGTAAAGGGCTTATCTGACCTGATGGGTGGCAAAGACATGTTTACCCGCATGCTGGACTCTGTGTTTAACATGCCTCCCGTATTCGACGAAAGCTACTATGGTACTGTTATCCATGAAATACGTGAAATGCAGATCATGAATATGGGCCAGTATGCACATGGCAACCAGCCTATCCAACACATGATCTACCTGTATAACTATGCAGGACAGCCCTGGAAAACACAGTACTGGGTTAGGCAGGTAATGAGCCGCCTGTATAAAGCTACCCCGGATGGATATTGCGGAGATGAAGATAATGGTCAAACCAGCGCCTGGTACGTATTTTCAGCCATGGGATTCTACCCGGTTTGTCCAGGCACCCAACAGTATGTACTGGGTACGCCACTGTTCTCTAAACTTACTATGACTTTGGAAGATGGTAAGAAAATGGTGATCAACGCGCCAGGAAACAGTGAGAAAAACCTGTATGTACAAAGTGCTGCTTTAAATGGCAAGCCTTATTCCAACAACTGGATCAGCCACCAGGACCTGCAGAAGGGCGGTACCCTGGAGTTTAAGATGGGCGCTGCCCCGCAGAAAACAAGAGGCACCTCATCTGCGGCGTTCCCCTACTCTTATTCAACAGCGAACAAATAAACACTAAATGGATATATAAACGATTTTCATTGTTCACTGAAATATTTCGTCCCGATTCTTCGGGAAGTATCTCTTTAGCTGTCAGGTGTTAGTTTTTAGCTTTTAATCCATAAAAAATAAAAGGCAAAGGCGAACATCTGGCAGCTAAAAATTTTTAAAACCACTGCTATGCGAAAATTATTATTACCCTTATTCCTCGTTACTGCTGTTGCCGTACAAGCACAGGAAAACGTGATACAATATGTAAAGCCGATTACCGGCACACAAAGAATGGGACATACCTATCCCGGCGCTACCGTGCCCTTCGGAATGGTACAACTCAGTCCCGATACAGATACCATTCCTTACGAAATGAATGGAAAGTATAACCCCGATGTATACAAGTACTGCGCGGGTTACCAGTATGAAGACAAAACCATTGTTGGGTTTAGTCATACGCATTTCAGCGGAACAGGACATTCCGACCTCGGCGATTTCCTGATTATGCCTACTACTGGCGCCCTGCAGTTAAATCCGGGTACCGCCGACCATCCTGAAAGTGGCTACCGCTCTGCCTATTCCCATAGTACGGAAGTAGCTGAACCCGCCTACTATAAGGTAAAGCTGGAAGACGATAATATCCTCGCGGAACTGACTGCCAGCAACCGCGTGGGATTTCATCAGTATACTTTTCCGGGTTCCGGCCAGGCACATATCATCCTGGATATGATGCATGGTATTTACAACTACGACAACAAAAACGTGTGGACATTTATCCGCGTGGAAAATGATACGCTGGTAACGGGCTTCCGGCAAACTAACGGTTGGGCACGTACGAGAATAGAATACTTTGCCATGGTGTTTTCCAAGCCCATTGCACAATATGGACACGCCAACTATGCCAAAGACGTGTATAAAGGTTTCTGGAGAAAGTTTGATCAGACAAAGAATTTCCCCGAAATGGCCGGAAAGCAAATCCGCGCTTATTTCGATTTTAACACTACTCCCGGTGAGAAAATCAAAATAAAATTTGCCCTCTCTCCGGTGAGTACGGAAGGCGCCCTGAAAAACCTTCAGGCAGAAATACCCGGATGGGACTTTGACCAGGTAAAGCGCAATGGACAGGCATTATGGACAAAAGAGCTAAATAAGATACATATTGAATCCGGCAGCCGGGAAGAAAAGGAAAACTTCTATACGGCCATGTATCATGCCTTCATCAATCCTACTACTTATATGGACGTGGATGGCGCCTACCGCGGACTGGATATGAGCATTCATAACGCCGGTGGGCATACGAACTATACTACATTTTCCTTATGGGATACTTATCGTGCCCTGCATCCCTTGTTTAACATGATCCAGCCGGGCCGCAACGCCGATATGGTACAATCCATGCTGCATCATTATGAACAGAGCGCGCAGCATATGTTACCCATATGGGCGCATTATGCCAATGAAAACTGGTGTATGATTGGTTATCACAGTGTATCGGTGATTGCCGATGCCATCATGAAAGGAAATGCTCCGTTTGACGTGAATAAAGCCCTGGATGCCTGTGTTACCACTGCCCGTCACCGCAGTTATGATGGCCTCGGATATTATATCGACCGGGGTTATATCCCGGAAGATAAAAATGGTTCTTCCGTATCTAAAACACTGGAATATGCCTATGATGACTG
Source organism: Chitinophaga sp. Ak27 (assembly GCF_012726295.1). Lineage (GTDB taxonomy): Bacteria > Bacteroidota > Bacteroidia > Chitinophagales > Chitinophagaceae > Chitinophaga. Next base: position 59,325 of record NZ_JABAOB010000003.1, read on the forward strand.
GTGCATTGCGCAGGTAGCCAAAAAGCTCAACAGGATGGATATTTATGATGAATTCATGAAGCGCTCCCAGAACTATAGGAATGTGTATGATGGCAATACGGGCTTTATGCGTCCCCGTTTGGATGATGGCAGTTTCAAAGCTAATTTTGATGCCCTGCAAACGCACGACCAGGGCTTTATTGAAGGTAATGCCTGGAATTATAGCTTGTATGTGCCGCACAACCCGGACGATATGATCAGGATGATGGGCGGCAAGCGGCAGTTTACCGCACACCTGGATTCATTATTTACCATGGAGCTGCCCGATAAATTTTTTGCAGAAACGGAAGATATCACCCGCGATGGTATCATCGGTAACTATGTGCATGGCAACGAGCCTTCCCATCACGTAGCTTACCTGTATAACTGGACTGGCTACCCCTGGAAGACGCAGGAGCGTGTACGCATGATCCTGAAGAAGATGTATCATCCTGGTCCTGATGGCCTGGGTGGTAATGACGACTGCGGACAAATGAGCGCCTGGTATATTTTTACCACACTGGGCTTCTACCCGGTTTGTCCCGGATCTGACCAGTATTCGCTGGGCAGCCCGGCTATTGATAAAGCCACCTTGCAATTGGAAAATGGGAAGACTTTTACCATAGATGTGAAAAACCAGGGCGATAAAAATGTGTATGTACAAAAAGTGCTGTTGAATGGTACGCCATTGAACCGTTTGTATATAACACACGCCGATATCATGAATGGAGGGACGCTTACTTTTTATATGAGTAACAAACCTAAAAAGTAGTGATCAATCTATAGTGTAGCAGCCGTCTCTATTCGGTAGAGATGGCTTTTTTAGCTTTTGGGGAGGAGTAAAAAAAAGCGGCCGTTTTAGGAAACGGCCGCTTTTTTTTAAAAAAGGAATGTTACTAAGTATGCAACGTAAATGAAACGATGCCCAGCTGTACTTTTTGTGCTGGGTCAGTGGCTTTAAACCGGAAATACAGGTTATGGTTTTTACCATCTGTTACCGGTGTAAAGTTGAAGTTCACTTTGTTGGCTGTTTTAGGCTGGGCGCCTGGTCCAATGGTTACTTCTCCCAAACGGGTACCGTTGGCATCGTCCAGGAATGCTTCCACTACATAGCCTTGTTGTGGTGTTTCCTGTACCATGTAGGCGAGTTCAATGCCGTTTACGTCCGTAAGATCCAGTTTATTATAGCTTACCCAACCCGCTGCAGTAGCAGGGATGAGGAACTTCATACTATTTACTGAGAATACAGATACGCCATCGGCTTTGCTGTAATCAGCAGCTGCCAGCACGGGGCTGATCAGCTCCAGTTGCGCTGTGCCTGTAATGGGCTTGATGCCTGGTCCGCCTTTATCGGTGTAGCTGGCAAGCAGGTATAATACACCGTCGTCTTTTACTTCAGCACCCATTGTTGGGTTAATGTTGCCGCTAACTGGCAGGGAGGCCGCTTTGGGAGCGCCGCCACCAACAGAGTAAATATATTCTACCAGCTGTTTGGCTTCACCTACAGACAGGCCTGGGTGAGCTGACATGGCGGTTTCTCCCCATACGCCGCCGCCGCCGCTGATGATTTTCTTCGCCAGCATTTCCGGTGCTGCAGGATCGACTTTGTACTTTTCGGTGATCTGTTTAAAAGACGGCCCGATTGATTTTTCATCGGGTTTGTGACAGGTCTTACAATCAGATACTTCCATGATGTTTTTACCTGCAATAGCACCGGTAACAATCTGGTGCCCCTGCGGTGAGGCTGCTTTATCGCGGCCCTGTATGTAGTCGGCCTTCACGAAAATATTATTGACATCGAGCTTACCATCAGCAGAAGTACCATCTTCTTTATCGCTCACGTTAACGGTATAATGTACCTGCTTACCGGGGAAGTAGAACATTTTATTACCGGTGATATCAATCTTTACATCAGGCGTTTCATTACCTGCATAAAGGTCGATAGACTTACTCTTGGTTTTAGCGCCTTTATCATCAGACACTTCCACGTACACGGGGTATTCGCCGGCTGCTGTGTAAGTAAATTCAACAGAAGGCTCAGTGGTTTCTTTTTTGGTACCATTACCAAAATACCAGAGATAGGTGAGCTTATCACCATCGGGATCTACAGATCCATCGGCAGTTAATTTTACCTTAAAGGGCAGTCCGCCGGTAAGGCGATCTACATGGATTTCTGCTTTGGGTGCACGGTTGCCGCCATTGTAGTCAATGCGCGACAGGCCTGCATCTGCATTTTTACTGAACCATCCGTTGCCGTATTCCAGGATATACAAACGGCCATCAGGCCCCATTTCCATATCAATAGGGGCATTGAGTTTGGTATGCGGCATGAACTTTTCCATTTTGGAGAAGTTGCCGTTTTTATCCATGGTAACAGCCATAATCCAGCCACGGATCCAGTCGTAGATAAACAGTTTGTCGTTATAATAATCCGGGAAGCGGGTTTCTTTCGGATAAAACTCGCTGTAATAAACCGGTCCTGCTTCCGCATTACGGCCACCGCTACCAACAATCGGGAATTCATCTGATTTACCATAAGGGTACCAGATAAACGCAGGTGTTGCAGGCGGCAGTTCTCTTAAGCCGGTGTTGTTACGGGAATCGTTGATCGGTTTTGCCGGATCGAAATAGGGGCCACTTTCGCCGGTTTCGTAATTGTATTTGCGGTAAGGCTTATTGTTGGCAATAAACATGGGGTAACCGAAGAAGCCAGGCTTCTTTGCCTGGTTTATTTCGTCGTACCCTCGTGGTCCCCGCGTAGAGTCATCGTTGTTGGCGTCTGGCCCTACTTCTCCCCAATACACATATCCTGTTTTCCGGTCTACCGTCATCCTGTAAGGATTACGGGTACCCATGGCATAAATTTCAGGACGGGTATTTTTGGTGCCTTTCGGGTACAGGTTACCATCCGGGATGGTATAGGAGCCATCTGCTTCCACTTTGATACGCAGGATTTTCCCCCGCAGATCGTTGGTGTTGGCAGAACCGCGCATATCATCATATTGCAGGTGACCGGGACGATCATCGGTAGGACCATAGCCTTTGCTCACATATTTCTGTCCGGGTTCATCAAATGGCGTAGTATTATCGCCGGTAGATACGTACAGGAGTCCGCCGGGGCCAAATGCAATAGAACCGCCGGTATGGCAGCAGATATCGCGCTGGGAATAAAACTGGAGGATTACCTTTTCTGATGACATATCCAGTTTGTTATTTTCAAATTTGAAACGTGACAAACGGTTTACGGAGGTATCTATCGGGGAGTACATCGCGTAGATGTAGTGATTGTTTTTGAAGTCGGGATCTGCGGCGAGACCGATGAAGCCTTCTTCTGCATTTACTCTTGGTACATCGGTGTGATGATATACTTTCAGTAAGCCTACCTGTGACAATTTTTTCTCTGCATTATTATACAGCATCAGTTCACCGCGGCGTTGAGCCACGAGGATGTCGAGGTTAGGGAGTATAGCCATTTCCGTTGGTTCGAAGAATTCGCCGGATACCAGTACATTTTTGGTGAAGCGGTCTTCAGATGGTACGCGCAGTGTTTTAGCCTGGCTGTAGTCGAGCACCAGGTTTTTGCCAATAGCATATTTAATACCGCCAGCCAGGTGTTTGAGGAACAGGCTGTCGGTGTAGGATTCTTCCGTATGACCGAGACCGGTGTAGAATGCGCGGCCGCCGTCAAAATCGTGGTACCAGCTGATGGGGTGATTATTGCCCATTTTACCGCCTTCATAAGATTTCTCATCTAATTTCAGCAGTACGGTGGTAGTGGTATCTACATCTTTGTAGTTATACCATTCATCGGTATGTTCCCATTTTTCGGGAAGCCCTTCTGTAGCAGGGAATGATTTTTCAACAACGTCAACTATAGCTTTATGTACGCCCGGAGGGTGGTTTTGGAACCATGCGCCGGCGAGGTGGTTATACCAGCCCCATTCATATTCAGTGTCTGCTGCAGCGTGAACGCCTACATAGCCGCCACCTGCCTGGATATATCTTTCGAAATCGGCTTCCTGGTAGTTGTTAAGGACGTCGCCAGTAGTATTGAGGAAGATAACGGCTGCATATTGTTGCAGGGTGTCTTCATTGAATTTATCGGCATTTTCGGTGGTGTCTACCTCGAACCCGTTGGCGGCGCCTAATTTCTGGATGGCTGCGATGCCGGCAGGAATAGAGGTGTGGCGGAAGCCCATGGTTTTAGTAAACACCAGTACTTTCGGTTTCCCGGAGCGTGTTTTTTTACAGGCTGCCAGGCCTGCTGTTACAAGGGCTAACAGCAGGAAAACTTTGATTGCATGTTTCATCAGATGGTTAGTTTTTGGGTTTCCAGTTACCGATGGCATATTGGATGCCACCCAGTAAATGTTTCAGGTATACAGGATCCTGGTATGATTCTTTTATGTGTCCCATTTCGGTATAGAATGCGCGGCCGCCTTCGAAATCGTGGTACCAGCACATGGGGTGGTTATCCCCGTTTTTACCGCCTTCGTAGGTGCTTTCATCTATTTTGATGAGTACATGTACATCGGGGTTGAGATTTTTGAAATTATACCATTCATCTTTACGTATCCATTCGTCGGGCAGGTCTTTGGTAGCAGGGTGATTGTGGTCTACTACCCTGAGCGTGGCCTGTTGCTGATGCGGGTGGCTCAGGAACCATGCGCCGGCGAGTTTGTTATACCATGGCCAGTCGTACTCGGTATCGGTAGCTGCGTGTATCCCCATCCATGCACCTCCTTTGTGAATATAATTTTCAAAGGCTGCCTGTTGTGTGTCGTCAAGTACATCGCCGGTAGTGCAACTGAAAATAACGGCTGCATACTTTTTCAGGTTAGCAGGGGTAAATGCGCTGGCATCTTCCGTTGTATCTACTTCAAACCCATTTTCTTTTCCGAGTTGCATGATGGCTAATTTGGCAGCCGGGATACAATCATGCCGGAATCCCTTTGTTTTGGAAAAAACCAGCACTCTTTTGGCTTTGTGTTTTCCTTTTGCCTGCACGGATAAAGTGCCGGCCAATAACAAGAGTGTAATAAACGCGGTGAATGTTTTCATTGTTATTATTTTACGTGGATGTGAAGGGCGGAAAGCCTAAAGCAGAAAGCAAAAAGCAAAAAGCTATTGCAGTGAATGATCAATGCGATTTTAAAATTCGCTAAGGCCACTCGCTACAATAGCTTTTTGCTTTCTGCTATAAATTAAAGAACTCTGATTTTAATGTTTCTATACCAAACATCGTTACCATGGTCCTGTAGAGCAATGTGGCCTTTTGGATATTTACCGAATGCTTTCCAGTCATGGAATTTGCTTTTTGCTACCAGGGCATCCCATTCAGGGGTACCCATTGTAGTTTCTGCTGTTTTAACGCCATTGAGCCAGAGGGTCAGGTGACCATCTTTCTTCAGGATCCTGGCGGTATTCCACTGCCCTACTGGTTTTGCAGCCAGTTTAGGCGCCTTGATAAGGTCGTACAGATCGCCAGAGTTGTGTTTCGGGATCTTACCATCGGAATGCTTGGCATCATCCAGCACCTGCATTTCAGGGCCGGAGAGATAAGTTTGGCCTAAGGAAGGATCTTCGTGTACGCTGAAAATGATACCGCTGTTGCCTCCTTCGGAAATTTTCCATTGCAGGCTCAGTTCATAGTTTTCATATTCTTCGTTTGTTACGAGATCCCCGCCGGGAGCGCCATTCTTTTTGGCTGCCTGATCCAGGCCAATGGCGCCATCAGTTACACCCCAGGCAGGGCTAGCTTCTGTTTTCCCGTAGGTATGCCATCCTTTGGTAGAAGTACCATCGAACAGTAATACCCATCCTTGTTTCTTTTCCTTTGCTGAAAGGGTATTTAATTGCTGGGCTTTCACTGCGGAGGTAGTGATGAGGGCACCTACCGTTAGTGCGCCCAAGATTAACTTTTTCATGCCGGATGATTGAGTAATGAGCTATTATTAGTTAGACTTAGTGCTTTAATGATAAGATGTAGCTTACCATTTCTTTTGCGTCGTCTTTAGATACTTGTGGATGTGGCAGCATGGCTACTTCACCCCAGTTGCCAGAACCGCCTTTGATTACTTTGTCGGCTAGTTTGTCAACATTTTCTGGTGTGTTAGGATATTTACCTGCGATATCTTTTAAGGCAGGTCCTACCACTTTCATTTCTTCTTTATGGCAGGTTTTGCAATCACTCTGCGCCATCAGGGTTTCACCTTTGCTTACCGGTTTGTCGGCATTGGGCGATACCATGGAATTGTCTGCTGCCGGAGCTTCGTGTGTGCTTACGCTGTCAGTATTCGTTTGTTTTTTTTCTCCTCCTCCGCAAGCTGCAAAGAACATAGCGGATAACAGCAGCGGCGCCAGATATCTCTTTCTCATTTGTTGTTTATTTATTTGGTTATTGTTTACGAACGATTAGTGGATAATAAATGATTAAATACCTAAAATTCTTTTATTAAATGCATCATCGGTACCGCCGCCGGCAAAGTCGTCGAAAGCTTTTTCGGTGACACGGATAATATGATCGGCGATGAAAGGAGCTCCTTCTCTGGCGCCATCTTCCGGATGTTTAATACAACATTCCCACTCCATAACGGCCCAACCGGCAAAATCGTATTGTGCCATTTTACTGAAGATGGATTTAAAGTCGACCTGTCCGTCGCCGAGGGAACGGAAACGGCCCGGGCGATTGATCCAGGACTGGTATCCCCCGTATACGCCGGAGCGGCCGGTAGGATTAAACTCCGCGTCTTTTACGTGGAATGCCTTGATTTTTTCGTGGTAGATATCAATATATTCCAGGTAATCGAGGCATTGCAGCAACAGGTGACTCGGATCGTATAACAGGTTAGCCCGGGTATGATTGCCGGTAGCTTCCAGGAAACGTTCAAAAGTAACCCCGTCGTGCAGGTCTTCTCCCGGGTGAATTTCATAGCAAACATCTACTCCGTTGGCATCAAATTCATTCAGGATAGGTAACCAGCGTTTGGCCAGTTCAGCAAAAGCTGTTTCCACCAGTCCCGCCGGGCGTTGTGGCCAGGGATACATGGCGGGCGCCCACAGCAGCGCGCCGCTAAAAGTGGCGTGTGCATTGAGTCCCAGGTTGCGGCTGGCTTTTGCAGCATATTTCAGCTGGTTCACTGCCCACTCCGTACGTGCCTGGAGGTTACCCCGGCATTCCGCAGGGGCAAAGCCATCAAACATTTCAGAGAAAGCAGGATTTACGGCCACTAGTTGTCCCTGCAGGTGCGTGCTCAGTTCTGTGATTTCCAGTCCAGCTGCATTCACGATGCCTTTGATCTCATCTGCGTAGGTTTTGCTCTCTGCTGCCTTTTGCAGGTCGATCAGGCGGGTTTCCCAGGTAGGGATCTGTACGCCTTTAAAACCAAGAGCGGCAGCCCATTCACAGATCGATTTCAGATTATTGAAAGGCGCTTCATCTCCCATGAATTGCGCCAGGAAAATACCAGGTCCTTTAATCGTTTTCATACGCTCGTTCTAATGGTGAATACTATATCTCGAAATTAGTCCATTTAACATCGCTCTGGGAAGAACGTACTACATTATCGATGAATGCCATACCACGTACGCCTTCTTCAGTGCCCGGGAAGTCCAGGGATTCAGGAGAAGGTTGTACGCCGTCGATTTTGGCAGATAAGGTTTGGGCGAAGTTGCGATACAGGTTACCAAATGCTTCGAGGTATCCTTCGGGGTGGCCGCCAGGAGTGCGCGTGTTGTGGGTCATGTAGCTCGACTGGAAAGTATATCCGCCGCCTGCGCGGTAGATTTCAGTGGGTTTGTCCAGCCATTTTACCAGCAGGGTATTAGGCTCGTGCTGCGCCCATTCGAGGCCGCCTTTTTCGCCATATACACGGATTTTCAGTGCATTTTCTTCACCGGCAGCTACCTGGGAGGCCATCAGTACGCCCGCAGCGCCGTTGTCGAAGCGCAGCAATACAGCGCCATCATCATCCAGTGCGCGTCCAGGTACGAGTATATTCAGGTCGGCACAGAGTTTTTCGATCTTCGCGCCACTGATATATTCTGCCAGGTTAGCAGCATGGGTGCCAATATCGCCCATACATCCGCTTTTGCCGGATTTTTTTGGATCTGTTCTCCAGGCTGCCTGTGCATTTCCTTCTCTCTCACTCAGTTTACTGAGCCAGCCCTGTGGATATTCTACCCATACCTTGCGTATTTTGCCCAGGGCGCCATCTTTCACCATTTGCCTGGCTTGCTTTACCATGGGATATCCGGTGTAGGTATGTGTCAGTAAAAGCGTTAAGCCGGTGGCTTCTACTTTAGCTTTTAATTGTTTGGCTTCTTCCAGGGAAAACGTAATCGGTTTTTCAATCACTACGTTAAAACCCAGGTCCAGCGCCATCATGGCAGGTTCGAAGTGGGCAAAGTTCGGCGTCACGATGGTCACGAAGTCCATACGTTTATCTGCCGGCATAGCCGCTTCTTTGGTTAACATGGTTTTGAAATCGAGGTAGGTGCGTTCCGGATCGAGGAACAGCATTTTACCCGATTCTACGGCAATTTCATTATTAATGCTGAGGGCGCCTGCCACCAGCTCTATCAGTCCATCCATATTGGCGGCAATCCGGTGGATAGCGCCAATGAAGGCGTCTTTACCGCCTCCGATCATTCCCATTCTTAGTTTCCGTGTCATATTTACAATGCTCTTTTATAGGTTATACTATTTGAATCTGTGCTTTTTTGCGGTTGCGCATATAAAAGAAAAGGCCAGCAAATGCCACAATCAACATTACTGGTATTATGAGGGTAGCGTTAATAATTTCGGGGCCGGCCACTGCAGTTGCCTGGCTGAAAGCGGTGGCTTCAGGAGAGCCGGGGGCAGCAGAGCGGTAAGCATCCAGCGAAGCGCCGGCAGGCAATTGTTTGGTAATGATGGTATCGTAGAAACCGCCCATGAAGTACATGTACACAGACACGGCAAACATACCGGCGCCGCCCATCAGGTTCATGCCCAATGCCCCGGATTCCGGGATGTTTTCAGACACAAAGCCCAGCATGGTAGGCCAGAAATAAGTTACACCCATACCAAAGATAAAGGCAGCCACAAATACCATACTGCCGGATACATGCGACAGCAGGTACAAACCGATAGCGGATAAAATGGCAGATATCAGCAACACGCCGGTGGGAGATATTTTATGTACAACTGGTCCGGCAATACCGCGGCCCAGTACCTGCGTACCCGCCGTTAATGCCAGGATCAGGATAGAATTCTCAGTAACATTCTTAAGCAATACTTCAATCCACTGTCCGGTAAAGAGTTCTGTGATGGCGGTGCCAAACATCAGGATAAACATAACGATAAACAGGGGGCTTAACACAGATTTGTACATTTGTGCAGAGGATACGCCGGAAGCCACCCTTTCTGTTACCGGGAAGTCCAGTTGCATAAAAAGATAACCATAGATCAGGGTAGGAATAATCATGGTGGCTACCTGTAGCTGCCAGCTGAGTCCGAGTTTAGACAACAGGAATACCAGTAGTGTACCTACTACGATACCGCCGGGAAACCACAGGTGGAAGTGATTCAGCTTGGTGGTTTTGTTGTCGGGGAAGATAGTGGCTACCAGTGGATTACAGGCTGCTTCTACTGTACCGTTGGCCATCCCGATAAACAGGGTGGAAATAAACAGGGACCAGAACCCACCAGCAAATATGGTGAGGACAATACCTATGAGATGGAGTACGAAAGCTGCGAGGAGCAGGCGTTTCATACCTATCGCATCTACAATGAAGCCTCCTATTACCACTGCCAGCGGGAATCCCCAGAAAGCAGTTCCGGCAATAATGCTCAATTCTTTTGTATCCAGGTGAAATTCGACGCCCAGGCGGCTTAAGATGCCGGCGCGAATACCAAAGGATAACGATGTTACCAGCAGGGCCATACAGCTGGCTACAAACAGTTTTTGTGGCTGAATTCCATTTGCCATAAACGTGGACTTTTGAGTAAAACTTGAAAACCTATATTAAACCTTTAAATTTATAAAAAGTATTTTCATATTTCCATCTTTTTGTATGGACGAACGGCATTTTTCCTGAAAATTTTCATTTTCGCGGGGAATGTCCCGTGGTACAAGGGGGCCTCCCAATTTTTCAATGGTCTCTGCGGTAATAAATCAGGATAAGCGGTTGGGGCAGCGCTGCCTTTTACCCGGATCCCCAAGGGAAAGTATAATATATAATATAATTATATGCGGATTTTAGGAGATGGAAACCCCGTTGCCTGCTTCTTTGCCGCAGGTGTTGTCCAATGCCGCAGAACATCCACAGCAGCCTGTTAGCAGCAAATACTATCAATATGTTAATTGCTGGCGGGAAAAGCAAAATCCCTTCAAAATCCCCGCTAAATCACCGAATTTATTCCTACTTTTACAGGCCTTGCCGGGCAGCTGTAAAACTGACACCTTGACAGTTGGTCTTTACAAGCATAATATTTGAGTAACCTGGATGCCGTCTATCCAACTGACTAAGCCCGCAGCATTAGCGCCACAGGCTGACAAAGCAGAAAGTTATCAACTGATTATTATATACTCAGCCTGGATGGAAGTAGGTTACCATAAATAGAAATCGTAATTCGTAATTAAACGTTTAACATGTTAGGTTTTTTATCAAAGCTATTTGGAGGGAATAAATCAGAAAGGGATATCAAATCCATCTCTCCGGTGGTGCAGCAGATTAATGAGGAGTACGAAAAACTGCAATCCCTGCCTATTGATGAGCTGCGCCGCAAAACGCAGGATTTCCGCGAGCGTATCGCCAAGCATCTGGCCTCTATTGATAAAGAAATAGCGGAGAAACAAGAGAACGCCGATACCACCGAAGATGTAACAGAAAAAGATACCATATACCAGGAGATAGACATTCTGAAAAAAGACCGGGATAAGCAGCTGGAAGTAGTGCTGAAAGAACTGTTGCCCGAAGCTTTCGCCGTTGTAAAAGAAACAGCCCGCCGCTTTACCAATAATCCAACACAAACCGTTACCGCCACAGAACTGGACCGCCATCTCGCCGTAAAAGGGGACTATGTAACCATAGAAGGAGATAAAGCCATCTGGAAAAATAGCTGGAATGCCGCCGGCAATATCGTTACCTGGAACATGGTGCATTATGATGTGCAGCTGATCGGTGGTACCGTATTGCACCAGGGTAAGATTGCTGAAATGGCAACGGGTGAAGGTAAAACGCTGGTATCTACCCTGCCTGCCTACCTCAACGCGTTAGCAGGACAAGGCGTACACATCGTAACCGTGAATGATTATCTGGCACGTCGTGACTCCGAATGGAACGGCCCCCTGTTTGAATTCCTCGGTATTACCGTTGACTGTATCGATAAACACCAACCCAATACACCAGATCGCCGTAATGCCTACCTGGCCGATATTACCTATGGTACTAACAACGAATTCGGCTTCGACTACCTGCGCGACAACATGGTACACAGCCCGGACGAAATGGTACAGCGTAAACATCACTATGCCATGGTGGATGAGGTGGATAGCGTATTGGTGGATGATGCCCGTACCCCGCTGATCATTTCCGGCCCTATCCCACGTGGAGAAGAACAGGAATTCCATGCACTGAAACCACGTATCGAATACCTGGTTGAAATGCAGAAAAAGTCGGTGAACCAATACCTGCAGGAAGCTAAAAAACTGATTGCAGAAGGTAAAGACGATCCAAAAACCGGTGGCCTGGCCCTGATGCGCGCCTGGAGAGGTTTACCAAAGAGCAGCGCCCTGATTAAATACCTCTCTGAAGCAGGTAACCGCGTATTACTGCAAAAGGCAGAGAACTATTACCTGGCAGACCAGCAACGCGAAATGCCAAAGGTTGACGAAGGCCTGTTCTTCGTGATCGACGAAAAACAAAATAGCGTAGACCTCACCGATAAAGGTATTCACCTGATCACACAAGGCGGAGAAGATGCCAACTTCTTTATCCTGCCAGATGTGGGATCAGAACTGGCAGAAATTGAAAAACTGTCAATAGCCGCGGAAGAAAAACTGCAACGGAAAGATATGTTGCTGCAAGACTTTGCCGCTAAATCAGATCGTATCCACTCCGTACAGCAATTGCTGAAAGCGTATACCCTGTTCGATAAAGACGTTGAATACGTAGTACTGGACGGTAAAGTAAAGATCGTAGATGAGCAAACCGGCCGTATCCTCGATGGCCGCCGCTACTCTGATGGATTACACCAGGCGATCGAAGCCAAGGAAAATGTGAAAGTGGAAGCAGCTACCCAAACATTTGCTACCATCACTTTACAGAACTTCTTCCGTATGTACCACAAACTGGCCGGTATGACCGGTACGGCTTCTACAGAAGCCGGTGAATTGTGGGAAATCTACAAACTGGATGTGGTTACCATTCCTACTAACCTCCCTATCTCCCGTATAGATGCGGAAGACCTGGTATATAAAACCAAGAGAGACAAGTATAAAGCGGTAATTGATGAAATTAAGCAATTGCAGGCCAAAGGACGCCCGGTACTGGTAGGTACTACCTCCGTAGAGGTGTCGGAGTTGCTGAGCAAAATGTTGACTTTCGATAAGGTTCCACACAACGTATTGAACGCTAAGCAACACGCCCGTGAAGCACAGATCGTAGCAGAAGCAGGTTTGCCGGGAGCGGTAACTATTGCTACCAACATGGCCGGTCGTGGTACGGATATCAAGCTCGGACCTGGCGTGAAAGAGGCCGGTGGTCTGGCTATCATTGGTACAGAAAGGCACGAAAGCCGTCGTGTAGACAGGCAGCTGCGTGGTCGTGCCGGTCGTCAGGGTGATCCGGGAACTTCCCAGTTCTTCGTATCCCTGGAAGATGACCTGATGCGTATGTTCGGCTCAGAACGTATTGCCGGTCTGATGGACCGTATGGGTTATAAAGAAGGAGAAGTAATCCAGCACAGCATGATTACCCGCTCCATCGAAAGAGCACAGAAGAAAGTAGAAGAAAATAACTTCGGTATACGTAAGCGCTTGCTGGAATATGATGACGTGATGAACAAGCAGCGTACCGTGATTTACGCAAAACGTAACCACGCCCTGTTTGGCGAGCGCCTGGCCATCGATATTGATAATGCATTCTATGATGTGGCTGAAAGCATGGTTACTACGCACAAAGGCAGCGGCGACTATGAAGCCTTTAAAATGGACGCCATCATGAACTTCTCGATCGATACTGCCATCACCGCTGAAGAACTGAATAGAACAGATGTGCCCACCCTGGCCAATAAGCTGTATTATGAAGGGAAAGATAATTACCAGCGTAAAGTAAATGACCTGATTGCCAATACCTTCCCGCTGATTGAGCGTATCCACACAGAGCAGGGCCACCAGATCGAAAATATCTCCATTCCATTTACCGATGGTAAAAAAGGTATTAACGTAATGGCTAACCTGCAGAAAGTGGTAGAAACTAAAGGTCATGAAACCATGAATGCGCTGGAACGCAGCATTACGCTGGCCCTGATCGATGAATCCTGGAAAGAGCACCTGCGTGCAATGGACGACCTGAAACAGTCTGTACAAAGTGCCGTATATGAACAAAAAGATCCATTACTGATCTATAAATTCGAAGCCTTTAACCTATTCAAGGAAATGGATGGTGAAACCAGCCGCGATATCGTATCCTTCCTGTGTAAATGTGGTATTCATGGCGGTAATCAGGCAGAGGAAGCCGCGGAAATCCGTGAAGCACATGAAGAAAGAACGGATATGAGCCGTATGCGGGCTTCCCATGAAGACCTGGTAGACAATAATGGGCACCAGGGTGCTGGTCCCGATTACCAGGTAGCAGAAGAGGTAAAATCAGAACCCGTTCGTCACCAGGGACCGCAGATTGGCCGTAATGACCTCTGCCCTTGTGGTAGCGGCAAAAAATACAAGCAATGCCACGGTAAGAACGCGTAAGCAGTTATATCGCTATAACGAATATCAGAACGGATTACGGCAACGTAATCCGTTTTGCATTAATTTCGCCCTGTAATCAGTAAATGTATTTATGGAGATTAACCGCTATATAGACCATACCGTATTGAAACCCACCACCACGCTGGAGGATATCAAAAAGTTGTGCATGGAATGCGTGGAATATGATTTTGCCGCTGCCTGTGTACCACCGCTGTACGTGAAACTGGCCAAAACATTCCTGGGATCTACCAATACCAAGGTTGCTACCGTTATCGGTTTCCCATTTGGCTATTCGGCCATTGAAGCCAAAGTGGCGGAAACGGTACTGGCTATTGTAGATGGCGCCGATGAACTGGACCTGGTGATCAATATCTCCGCTATTAAAAATAATGACTGGGAATTCCTCGAAAAAGAAATTGCCAATATCATGTATATCATCCGGGAAAAGAAGAAGGTGATAAAAGTAATTATTGAAAGTGGCATATTATTAGAAGAGGAGATCGTGAAATGTTGCCGGCTTTACAGTAAATACGGCGTAGATTTCATGAAAACCTCCACTGGCTATGCTGAAAAAGGTGCTACGGTGGACGCGGTAAAGCTGATGAGAGCAAATTTACCGGCCAACATACAAATAAAAGCTTCCGGTGGTATTCGTACCTTTGCTTTTGCGAAGGAGCTGGTGGAAGCCGGGGCAACCCGGATTGGCGCCAGTGCCAGCGTAAGTATCATGAAGGAGAGCAAAGAACAGTAATTATTCATTCGTTAATTATACCTTATTTCATGCAAAAGTTATTCATCCTGGTGTGCTGCCTGTTAGGAAGTAGTTGGGCAATGGCCCAGGACAACAGCGTGGCTGCCAATGGTGGCGTAAGAGTGGTAAAAGATAGCCGGCTGGATGTGCTGATTAAAAAGCAGATCTATATCAACACCCTGGCTATCCGTAATCAATCCGGTTTCCGCGTACAGGTAATTTCCACCAACAAACGTGGCGATGCCAATGAAGCCAAGGCGAAAGTGATGCAGCTTTTCTCCGACTATCGTACCTATCTTGATTATCAGGCCCCCTATTTTAAAGTGCGCGTAGGCGATTTCAAAACCCGTGAAGAGGCCACCGAATTACGGGACAAATTATCTGACCTGTTTTCAGGCGGTGTATTTGTAGTACCTGCCATTATTAACGTGACACTGGATAAAGAACTATCGAATGAAGAATCGAATTAAAGAGCTGGCGAAGGCATATGCGCCCGAGTTTACCGCCGTGAGGCGTCATCTGCATTCCCACCCGGAATTGTCTTTCCAGGAATTTGAGACCACTGCGTTCATCCAGGAACAACTCGCCGCTTTTGGCGTTCCTTTCCAGGCAGGTATTGCCGGAACGGGTATTATAGCGCTCATTGAAGGAAAAAATCCCGCTTCCAAAGTGATTGCCTTGCGTGCCGATATTGATGCGCTGCCTATTACAGAAGCCAATGAAGTGTCTTATAAATCTACCAACCCTGGCGTAATGCACGCCTGCGGACACGATGTACACACCTCCTGCGTCTTGGGCGCCACCAAAATACTGAATGAGTTAAAAGACCAGTTTGAAGGCACCATTAAAGTATTGTTTCAACCGGGCGAAGAAAAACACCCCGGTGGCGCCAGTATTATGATTGAAGAAGGCGCGTTGGAAAACCCCCGTCCCGACGCTATCCTTGGATTACATGTACATCCTTCCCTGGAAGTGGGTAAGCTGGGATTTCATGCCGGCAAATACATGGCCAGTGCCGACGAAATTTATATAACGGTAAAAGGTAAAGGTGGCCATGCGGCGCAGCCACATCTTACTGTAGATACCATCCTGGTGGCGTCTCAGCTGGTGGTAAGCCTGCAACAGATTATTTCCCGCAATAACAATCCTTTTTCGCCCTCCGTATTATCTATCTGTGCCTTCAACGGCGGATTTACTACCAATGTAATCCCCAGCGAAGTAAAGCTGATGGGTACTTTCAGAGCGATGGATGAAACCTGGCGATTTAAAGCGCATGAGCTGATCCGCAAACAGGCCATTGGCATCGCAGAAGCGATGGGAGCTGAAATAGATATTGAAATACTAGTTGGGTACCCCACTTTATATAACAATGAAGCCGTTACCAACAAAGCCAGGAACTTTGCCACCGATTACCTGGGTAAAGAGCTGGTGGGAGATACAGAAATCCGGATGGGCGCAGAAGATTTTGCATTTTATTCCCAGGTAGTGCCAGCCTGCTTTTTCCGGCTGGGTACCGGCAATGTAGCCAGGGGCATTACTTCCGGCGTACACACGCCCTCTTTCGATATAGATGAACAGGCGATTGAAGTAGGCATGGGTACCATGGCCTATTTAGCTACGCAGTTCTAACGATATGTATATGATGAGAACGTCCCGGTGAACGATCGGGACGTTTTTATTTAAAAGCTTTCAGAAAGCGGCCCTGCATAAATACACCCCGGCGCCGACAATAATTTGTGTAACTGGCCAGGTATCACTTTATTTGCAAATAATACCTATTAGTATGTTTTTATGAAAAAAGCAGAAGGAACACGGTTGAATATCCTGCAAAAAGCCTTTGCACTGATATACGAAAAAGGCTATCAGACCACCAGTATTGACGACATTCTCGCTACTACACAAGTAACAAAAGGGGCTTTTTATTACCATTTCAAAAACAAAGATGAAATGGGAATAGCCATCATAAATGAATTGCTAAAACCAATACTTGCCAGCAGTTTTATTGCGCCGTTGCAAAATGATAAAAATCCAGTAGACACTATTTACAACTTAATACATTATCTCTTAATCGAAGATGAGTTTTTACAGGTGCAACACGGTTGCCCGGTGGCCAACTTTACGCAAGAGATGGCATCCTGGAATAAAGATTTCAGCCATGCATTAAATGAAATTACACAACAATGGGTAAAGACAATGGCAGCGGTCATTGTAAAAGGAAAAGAAAAAGGACAGATACGCGATGATATAAATGCAAGGCAGGTAGCCATGTTTGTAGCATCCGGCTATTGGGGCGTACGAAATTTTGCAAAACTCGAAAACGACAAAAAAGTATATCTATCCTATTTAAAAGAACTTAAACGCTACCTCAACACCTTGAAATAATTTTTTTCTTAAAAAACATACTAATTAGTATGTTTTTGTTTTACTTTGCATCGTAAACGAAAAAGTACGATGTATCAGGCGCTTACATTTTATCACTCCATTGTCCGTTGGCTTGTGTTGGTAAGCTTAGTTCTTGCTATTTACAACGCATATAAAGGATACACTTTAAAACGCGATTTTACCAGAACAGACAATGCTGTCCGGCACTGGACGGCCACCATTGCCCATATTCAACTGGTAATTGGAATTATCCTTTATTCTCAAAGTCCCATCATTAAATATTTCTGGACAAATTTTAGAGAGGCTGTTCACCATATTGATATGGCTTTCTTTGGCTTCATCCATATTGCTTTAATGCTGTTTGCCATCATATTAATTACTATTGGTTCGGCATTAGCAAAACGGAAACCAACAGACAATGAGAAATTCAAAACAATGCTGATATGGTTTTCAATTTCTCTGGTTATTATTCTCATTGCCATTCCATGGCCGTTTTCACCATTAGCAAACAGACCTTACTTTAGATAAAATGAAAGATTTACTTAAAACAAAAGTCGGAAGATTACGAATTATAGGCTACCTGGAAGGGGTTTCATTGTTAGTGTTGGTTTTTGTAGCAGTCCCAATGAAATATTACTTTGGAAACCCAAGCCTGTCAAAGTCACTCGGTCCCGTTCACGGAGCCATATTTTTACTCTTTTTGTTCAACACGTTAAGCGTTGGCGTTGAACAGAACTGGAAATTCAAAGCAACCACCTGGAAAGTGATTTTGGCTTGCTTCATACCATTCGGAACATTTTATATTGACAGCAGGATTTTAAGCAAACTCAAAGAGAAAGAATGAAAGCAGCCTTAATAATAGCAGGTGTATTATTACTGCTATACGTTTCGTATCGAACCTATCGTTTTGCTACGCTTGACAATGGATTATCCGCTAAAATTGCAAACGGGGCAGTCATATTGGATGTCCGGACGGAGAAGGAATATGTGATGGGGCATATTGAAGGCGCAGTGAATATTTCATTAGGAACAATCCGGGAAAGGTATATTGAACTCGATACTAGTAAGACTTATATTACCTGTTGTTCGCACGGTTTAAGAAGTGTGAAAGCGGAAGCCATTCTCAAAGAAAGGGGATTTAAGCATGTTTTTAACGGTGGCGCCTGGACTGATCTTGAAAAAATAGTAACTGAACAGAAAAATCAAAAATGATGGCTGTTTTTACAACAGGTGTGTCATCGGGGCTTAAAGATTCCTTTAAAAGAAGGGCCTGTTAAACAACAGGCCCCGTTTTTTAAGATAGAATTTTATTGCTAAATGTATGAAAGCGATTAATTGATCTTTTTGAGGCTGTTGACTGCCTGGGGTGACAGTACTAATTCAGCAAGGCTGTCTACCTGGATGTCGCCATATCGATAGCCAGGGTAGAAATAAAGCGATCCGTTTTTATGCATGGAAATTTTTACGGAATCCAGTTTAGCCACATCACTGACTTCAAGTATATTGACGGTATCACCGGTGTAACGCAGGCGTTTTATGTTTACATCGCCGAAGTAGGACCGTACATGCGACCCTGCGTACATGTCGAGCTGGTCGGTTACCAGGCCATTCAGGAAAACATTGCAGCGGCTGGTGTTGCGGATATAACTGAGTTGCTGGCAGTTTAAAGTAATGCCCCGTGCTTTCCGGATATCGATGAACAAGGTGTCCCCAATTCGGTGCGACGTAATATTTTTATATGATTCCAGGCTGTAATCTGCCGTGGTATTGATAGTTATGTCAGGATGCTGTTCCTTGCCATCTCCATCGATAGAGCTGGTTAGTACCAGTGCTTTGAATGGCGGAAGGGAAGCCTTGGTATAATCAGGATCTGGCTTTTGCTGCTTGTCATATCCCGGGTTGTTGGTAATGCCTTTATTATAGCCCGCTTTCAATATAATGGCAGAAAACAGCATGCCTATTACCAGTAGCCCCATGAATCCCAGGAGTAATTGATTGCTCGTTTTCATGTTAGTTGAAGTTTGATTTTTTGAATTTCTCAAAATGAGGTTTCAGTTCGTCGAGGTCGAGATCCAGCAGGTACATGCTGCGGAAGAAGCTGGGTAATTCATTGGTGATGAACGCTTCTTTTTTGTATTGCTTTATTTTCTTTACCGCATCAGCACTGATAAAATAACCGATTCCTCTTTTATTGTAGATAATTTCCTGTTGTTGCAACAACTCACAGGTGCGCATCACCGTATTGGGATTTACTTCCAGTAGTACCGCCAGTTCCCTGACGGAGGGCAACCGTTCTTCGGTCTGCCATTTACTGAGCAATACCTGTTCACAGATATAGTCTGCGATCTGTAGGTATATTGCCTGGGTATCTTTGAATTCCATCTCTCAAAAATTTAAATTTCCTGGTCTTTCAACCTAAAAAAGGCCATCGTCCATAAAATGGGGGCTAACAAAAACTTGAAGGCGAAGAGGTATATGTTCTGTAGCCAAACCGGGATGAAATAGGTGGTGGTATGCCATACCTGCGGGCCGCCTGTTTGTTTAATGACAAGTATGAATGGCATTCCTCTTTTCCACATATCTTTTTCAAATCCGAAAACAAAAGTCAGCAAGATACAGTTAACGAAATAGAGACCCAACGCAAAAAGAAATATGCAGAGCACTGTTTTAATAAAAGCGACTTTATGGAAATAGGTAGCGCCCAGTAAAAAGGCAGCCTGCAGGATGAAGTAAGCATAGTAGATATACTTTTTTTCATCGGGGTCGCTGAGAAACTTGAAATTCTGCTCAATGGGTTTATGACGGAGCGTTAGTTCTATGCCGTTGATGATTTTATAGGTACAGTAAAAGCTGAGATGATAAAACAGGAAATAGCCTACCGTGGTAAACAATAGTACCGTGATGAATTTCTCAAACAGGGAAGCGGGTATCATCAGGAAGTCGATGCCTTTTTCCTTGCTGCCCAGTTCATTAAAGGATCTGCTGGTAAGCAGTGTTCCCCCGAAGAACAGGCCCATGTAGTAAATAGGCGTAATTTCATTCATCCGCGTAAAGGCATCGCCATTAAAAAATACCATTAGAACCGGGATGATGGTGGACAGCCCAAAAATAGCGGCCATTCCCATCAGGTAAAAGCGATAATGATCTGTAATATGTTTTTGCAGGTAGAGCTGCATGCGCGGCAGGCTGAAAAAGTTATTTGGTTGCATGGGCAATTAGTTAAATATTTCCTGGATAGGTTGCTGGTTAGTGAGAATAGCATTGAATAGCAGTTCCATATCTATTTTGCTATGTTCCTGGCCGGTGTTGCGGGTAATGATGGTATGCCCCCGGAGGTTACTGTCGGCAAACAGTACGCCGGTGGACTCTTCTATACGGCTCACGGTTTTAAAGCTCAGTTTATCCGTTACTGTTTGTACATCTTCGCGGAAAATGATCTTATGATCGTTGATGATTACGATGCTGTCAATCAGGTTGTCGAGGTCGCGTACCTGGTGTGTGGATATTACAATGCATTTATCTTCACTTACGGCGGCGGCAATAACTTTACGGAACTGGCTTTTAGACGGGATATCCAGGCCGTTGGTGGGTTCGTCCATGATCAGCACTTTCGTGTTGGTGGCCAGGGCAAAGCTGATGAGCACTTTTTTCTTTTGCCCGTAAGACATTTCGGTGAGCATATGATCCCGGGGAATATCGAATTCTTTGAGGTAATTAAAGAAGGCGCCCTGGTCGAAGTTGGGGTAAAATGGCGCATATGTATTCACGTAGCGGGTAATGCTCACCCTGGGCAGGTAGAACTCTTCCGGTACCAGGAATATTTCGCGCAGGAAGGCGGGTTGTCTTTTGGCGGCAGCATGGCCCATTACTTCGCAGGTGCCTTTGTCGGGGTACAACAAGCCGGCCATCTGTTTCAGGAGGGTTGATTTGCCTGCGCCGTTTTTTCCCAGCAATCCATAAATATGCCCGGCTTCAAGCCGTAGCTGGAGATTGTCGAAAAGGGGCTTGTTTTTTCGGTAGCTGAATGACAGGGATTGGATGTTAATCATATTGTCGTGGTTTAGTGTACTATTTTACTAGTACACTATAAAGGTAGAGGTATTTTTTAAATATCAAAATAAATTTTGGCGAGCTTGATAAAATAAAGAGAGGAAGTCTGTAGACAGACTTCCTCTCTTTAATATACTTGTGAGGGTACGTTATTATAATTCAGGATACAGGGTAAACTGTTTCATGAAGGTATTTACTTCTCCTCTTACTTTAGTGATCAGTGCTTCGTTATCGGAGTCCAGGATCAGTTGATCGATCCAGTCTACGATTTGTTCCATGTGACCTTCTTTAAGTCCACGGGTGGTGATAGCGGGAACGCCTACACGGATACCGGAGGTAACGAAAGCAGATTTATCATCGAAAGGCACCATGTTTTTATTAACGGTAATATCGGCTTTAACGAGTGTTTGTTCTGCTTTTTTACCGGAGATATTTTTATTGCGGAGGTCAATCAGCATCAGGTGGTTATCGGTACCACCGGAGATGATTTCATAGCCTTTACCTACCAGGTTTTTAGCCATGGCCTGTGCATTTTTCAGGATCTGGTTGGCGTATACGGTATAGTCGTCAGACAGGATCTCGAAGAAGGAAACGGCTTTTGCAGCGATGATATGTTCCAGCGGACCGCCCTGGATGCCAGGGAATACAGCAGTATCAATGAGGGAGCTCATCATGCGGATTTCGCCTTTGGGTGTTTTCAGTCCAAATGGATTTTCGAAATCGGCGCCCATCATGATCATACCGCCGCGGGGACCACGCAATGTTTTGTGGGTAGTGGTAGTAACGAAATGGCAATGTGCAAATGGAGAATTCAGTAATCCTTTCGCGATCAGACCAGCCGGGTGGGCGATGTCCGCCATTACGAAAGCGCCTACTGAGTCGGCGATCTCGCGGATACGTTTATAGTCCCAGTCACGGCTATAAGCAGAAGCGCCGCAAACAATCAGTTTGGGTTTTTCGCGTTGGGCAATTTCTTCCATTTTATCGTATTCTACAAGGCCGGTTTCTTTATTAACGCCGTAGAAATGAGGCTGATAAAGTTTACCGGAGTAGTTTACTGCAGAACCATGGGTAAGGTGACCGCCCATGCTCAGATCCAGTCCGAGGATTTTGTCGCCGGGTTGGAGGATAGCCAGCATTACTGCTGCATTGGCCTGTGCGCCGGAGTGCGGCTGTACATTCACGTATGCAGCGCCAAATATTTGTTTAGCCCTGTCGATGGCCAGTTGTTCGCTTTGGTCTACAATTTCGCAGCCGGCATAATATCTTCTGCCAGGGTAGCCTTCGGCGTATTTATTCGTCATCACCTGCCCCATCGCCTGCATTACCTGTAAGCTGGTAAAGTTTTCAGAAGCAATTAACTCGATGCCATGGCGCTGACGCTCCAATTCCTGGCCGATTAAATCAAATATTTGCTGGTCTCTTTGCATGTTGCCTTAAATTTGACGCAAAAATAAATGATAGTCTGATGAATTGCAAGAAAAGCCCAAAGCAGGAGGCCAAAAGCGACAGCTGCATACAAAAATTTACTATCACGTATAATCCATGCAAATAATTCTCTGTAAAAGTTATCCGCGATAATAGCTTTTTGCTTTATCCTTTTAGCTTTTTGCTCTTTTTTGCCTATTTTCGCCGCATTCGAGCGTACTCGCAATCCTAACTACAACACTCAATGAAGGCAATAATACCAGTGGCAGGGGCAGGCACCAAACTTCGTCCACATACATATACCCAGCCCAAAGCATTAATACCTTTAGCCGGCAGAACCATACTCAGTATTATCATTGATCAGCTGGTGGAGGCCGGGATTTCTGAATTTGTATTCGTGGTAGGCTACCTGGGAGAGAAAATCCAACATTACGTTGAAAAGAAATATCCTAAGCTCACCTGTCACTTTGTACATCAGGCCAGCCGCGAAGGTACCGGCCACGCGATGTTGCTGACCCGTGAGGTAGTGGGTAACGATGAGATATTGATCGTATTGGGAGATACCATCTGTGAATGTGACTTCAAAGAAGTGATCGCTTCCCCGTATTCTATGCTGGGACTGAAGAAAGTAGATGATCCCCGCAATTTCGGCGTAGCAGAACTCGACGACCAGGCCAGGATTACCCGTGTGGTGGAAAAACCGCAGATACCTAAGTCAAACCTTGCCCTGGTGGGACTTTACAAAATCAAAGAAACACAACAACTCTTCGATTGCCTGCAAAGCAATGTCGATAATAAGATAAAATCGCATGATGAGTTCCAGTTGACCGATGCGCTGGAATGCATGATAGAGCACGGTGTACAGTTTAATGGCTTTAAAGTATCGAACTGGTTTGACTGTGGCCGTAAAGATACTTTGCTGGAAACAAATGCCATCCTGCTGAAAAAATATAAACTGGCCAGCAACCCGGTATTACCTTACGAAAACACCATTATCATTCCCCCGGTAAGCATTGGCGAAGGCTGTAATATTAAAAACGCCATTATTGGCCCCAATGTAGCCATTGGAGATAATACTGTGATCAACTACTCTATTGTAAAAGATTCTATTATCGGCTCGTTCAGTAACCTGTATGAGGTAGTATTAAAATCATCGCTGATTGGCAGCGATGCTAATATCCGGGGATTGAGCCAAAGCCTGAATATCGGCGACAATACAGAAATAGACCTGGGGTAGAGCGGAAGGCTTTGTGCTTTATGCTTTACACTTTCTGCTTTATCGTATATTCGTGGCTATGAATGGCCGTATCACTTCCTTATTTAATATTCAATATCCCATTGTCCAGGCAGGTATGATCTGGGCAAGCGGATGGCGTTTAGCCAGTGCCGTTAGCAATGCGGGTGGTTTGGGGTTGATAGGCGCGGGTAGCATGTATCCTGATGTTTTGCGGGAGCATATACAGCAATGCAAACAGGCCACTGACAAACCCTTTGGGGTAAATGTGCCGTTGCTGTACCCGGATATCGACCAGCTGATGAACATGATACTGGAAGAGAAAGTACAAATTGTGTTTACGTCTGCCGGCAATCCCAAAACATGGACGCCGGTGTTGAAAGCTGCCGGTATCAAAGTGGTACATGTGGTGTCCAGCGCCCTGTTTGCTGTTAAAAGTGAAGCTGCCGGTGTAGATGCGGTGGTAGCAGAAGGTTTTGAAGCCGGCGGGCATAATGGCCGGGAAGAAACCACCACTATGGTACTGATACCATCGGTATGTGAACAGGTGAAAATACCGGTGATCGCCGCAGGAGGTATTGGATCTGGGAAGGCTATGGCGGCGGCTTTTGCCTTGGGAGCGTCTGGGGTACAGGTAGGCAGCCGTTTTGTAGCCACCCCTGAAGCATCTTCCCATATCAACTTTAAGCAAGCCGTAGTAGCCGCTAAAGAAGGAGATACCGCACTTAGTCTGAAAAAGCTGACACCTGTTCGACTTCTAAAAAATAACTTCTATAATGCTGTAAAAGCAGCAGAAGACAGCGGGGCAGACGCTGCCGCCTTACAGGCATTGCTGGGGCGCGCCAGGGCTAAAAAAGGAATGTTTGAAGGCAACCTCGAGGAAGGAGAGCTGGAAATAGGCCAGGTGAGCGCGCTAATACATGAGATAAAACCCGCGGCTACCGTATTGGCAGATATAGTAACAGAATTCAGGGAAACCATACAGCGGCTTAAAAATATCGATATATAGTGTTGCATCCCGCCTTATGGGAGCGGGATGCGTATAATTTTAAGGTTTTCTTACTATCCACTTCATCGCTTCTTTCAGCGTAATTTTCTTACCATACATCAGGATACCCGTGCGGTAGATCCGGCCAGCGGCCCAGGTAGTGGTCATGAATCCGCCTATCAGGCAAACGAATGAAAGGCCCAGTTGCCAGTAAGGTACGGTGCCGGGCACACCATAAGGCAATCTCGCCATCATCACCATAGGAGAGGTAAACGGAATAATACTGCCCCATACGGCCAGGGAGCTGCCTGGGTCATGTACGGCCTTCATCATGATCATAATGCCGATGATAATGGGTACTGTTACCGGTATGGTGAGCTGTTGTATATCTGCAGCATCTTCATTGGCAAGGCTGCCAATAGCGGCATATAGCGAAGAATAAAACAGGTATCCACCCAGGAAATACAATACAAAGCAAGGGAGGAGCAGGCTCCATTGAATACTGCCCACTACTTCGGTAATCCGTTTTACCACTTCTGCCTGTTCGCTCTGCGACATGGCCTGGCTGCCCTGGGCAGCTGCCTGCATGCTTTCCGGGGAAACGAACAAAGGAATGAGGGAATAGATGGCGGTGATGAGCACGCCCCAGATGAGAAACTGCAACAGGCCCACCGCCGCAATACCAATGATTTTGCCCATCATCAGCTGGAAAGGTTTTACGCTGGAGATCATTACTTCAGCTATGCGGCTTACTTTTTCTTCCATTACCCCTCTCATCACAGAGGTGCCAAATAATAACAGGATAAAGTAGATAATAAATCCCGAGGCATATCCAACGCCATAGGCCACCCAAGAGCTGCCTTTCTTTCCCTCTTTCCCGTTTTTGAAGGTCACTTCCACGTCCGACCTGATACCATCCAGTTTGGCTTGGTCAATGCCTTGCAGTTCCATGCGTTTTTTTTCAATAATGCTATTGATATCGCTGTTGATACTGCTTTCCATGGTAACGCTGGCCTGCCCGCTGCTATAAAATTCAAAGCCGGAGGGACGGTTGATATCAAATTCAGGTATATATAATACGCCTTCATAACCCAGCTCCTCATAGTGTTGCTTCAGGCTGTCGATGTTTTGCTGGTGCAGGTATTTGAAGTAAACGCCTTTAGAGTCGGGGAATTTGTTTTCGAATAGCTGGCTGTTATCCACCACTGCAATGAGTTTGTGCTCACTGGAGGAGGTGGCCAGGAGGATGGGAACAATGATCATGGCAGCAAAGGCCAGTGGCACCAGCAAAGTGGTGACCAGGAATGACTTTTTGCGTACACGGGTAATAAATTCTCTTTTTATAATGAGCCATATTTTTTCCATAAACAAGCAGGATGATCAGGTGAGCGGTGCAGCGGCTACGTTGTTGCGGCTGTTTTCAGTTTGTTGTACCTGGGTGATGAATACTTCGTTGATAGAAGGTAAAATTTCTTCGAAATAGGTAACAGGAATATCCTGGCGGATGAAGTGCAGCAGAATATCGTTAGTGGTGCTGTCTTCATTCATTTTTACCGTAAATGCTTTATCGTGTGATTGCACAATGGTAAAATGATAGGTAGCCATTTGTGCAGGATTGGGCATGGTACCGAGGCCAATTTTAAAGAGGCCTTGTTTGAAGTCCTGCTGTATTTGTTTTACGCTACCATCCAGTATTTTATGGCCTTTGTTGATCAGCAGGATATGATCGCATATTTCTTCCACCTGTTCCATGCGGTGGGTAGAAAATATGATAGTAGTGCCCTGTTGGCTCAGGTGAAAGATTTCCTGTTTGATCAGGTTCGCGTTAATCGGGTCCAGACCGGAGAAGGGTTCATCGAGTATCAGCAGTTTAGGCTGATGCAGGATGGTAGAGATGAACTGTACTTTCTGTTGCATGCCTTTGCTGAGTTCATCGATTCTTTTGTTGTACCAGGTGTTGATATCGAACTTATCGAACCAGTACTTGATTTTTTCTACAGCTTCTTTTTTTGGAACGCCTTTGAGCTGGGCGAGGTAGAGTGTTTGTTCGCCTACCATCATTTTTTTATAGAGGCCTCTTTCTTCCGGCATATAGCCGATGTGGCGGACATCATTTTCGGGATCAAATTTTTTACCATTGAAGAGAATTTGTCCTTCATCGGGGTAGAAGATGCCGGTAATCATGCGCAGGAGGGTTGTTTTGCCTGCGCCATTGGGGCCCAGTAGGCCGAAGATGCTGCCCTGTTGTATGTCAAAGCTAACATCATCAACCGCTTTGTGGGTGGCATAATGTTTTTTCAGGTGTTTAACTTCGAGTAGGTTCATAATGAAAAATTAGTAATTAATCAGCAATAATTAATTATAATATCTCATACAAGATTTATTGCCATTTGGCGGCAATCAAGGCGGCTACGCGTTCGCCGTCCATGGCGGCCGACACGATGCCGCCGGCGTATCCGGCGCCTTCTGCGCAGGGATATAGTCCAGCCACCTGCGGGTGTTCGAGGGTATCGTTGTTGCGGGGAATACGTACGGGTGAAGAGGTGCGTGATTCGGTGGCTACCAGTACGGCCTGTTCGGTGTAATAGCCTTTCATTTTACGTCCAAATGCTTTGAAGGCGCCGGCGAGGCGCTGGTGTACTACCTTGGGGAGTACTGTGCGCAGGTCGGCACTTTGCAGACCTGGAATATAGGAGCATTCGGGTAAGGAGGCAGATATTTTTTTCTGTACGAAGTCGGTCATGCGTTGCGCGGGGGCTACGAAGTTGCCGCCGCCGGCCATATAGGCTTTTTGTTCGACCGACTGCTGAAAGTACATACCTGCGAGGGGGCCGTGTTGCGCGAAGGGAGCGAAGTCGGCTTCATCTACCGTTACCACCATGCCGGAGTTGGCGAAGGGGTTGTTACGTTTGGAGGGCGACCAGCCATTTACCACCAGTTCACCGGGGTCGGTGGCTGCGGGAGCAATGATGCCGCCGGGGCACATGCAGAAAGAGAATACGCCTCTTCCTTCTACTTGCTCTACCAAGCTATAGCTGGCGGGTGGCAGGTATTGGCCGCGGGTGTCGCAATGGTATTGGGCGGTGTCGATCAGGGCCTGTGGATGTTCTATCCTGACGCCGAGTGCGAATGGTTTGGCTTCCAGTAAAATGTTTTGCTGGTGAAGCATGATAAAAATATCGCGGGCGGAGTGGCCGGTGGCGAGGATCAGTTGTTTACCTTCAAACACTTCTCCTGAGACGGTTTGTACGCCGGTAACGGCGCCGTTGCTGATGCGGATGGCGCTTACCTTTTGTCCGAAGTGTACTTCACCGCCGCTGTTGATAATTTGTTCCCGCATGGAGGTGATGATGTGCGGGAGTTTGTTGGTGCCAATATGTGGGTGCGCATCGATCATAATTTTATCTTCTGCGCCGAAGTGTACGAATATATTGAGGATACGGTTAATATCTCCGCGTTTATTAGACCGGGTATATAGTTTCCCATCAGAGTAGGTACCGGCGCCGCCTTCGCCGAAGCAGTAGTTGGAGTCGGGATTTACGATACCGGTTTTATTGAGTGCAGCGAGGTCGCGGCGTCTGTCTCTTACGTTTTTTCCCCGTTCGAGGATAATGGGTTTGATGCCTGCTTCGATGAGGCGTAATGCGGCAAAGAGTCCTGCCGGGCCGGCGCCGGCGATGAGTACGCGGGGGGCATTGGCGGGCAGGGATGGGTATACCGGGTGGGTATGTTGCTTTTCAACAAATGGTTCTCCGATAAAGACCTCGAGGGTGAGCACGAAGAATACGCCCTGCCTGGAGCGCGCGTCTATAGAGCGTTTGAGCAGGTTGAATCCTGTGATGTCCGTAGGTTTTATACTCAGTGCTGCGGCTGCATGCGCTATGATAGATGTATGGGAGGCGGCATCTGCCGGCAGTAGTTTGAGAGATATTTGTTGTATCATATTGCAGAGGCGAAGATAGGAAAGAAAAGGCTAAAGCATAAAGCAAAAAGCTATTGTGGAGAAGAGCGTAGCGAGTATTTAAAATTCGCTTCGATCAATCTCCACAATAGCTTTTTGCTTTTTGCTTTTATGCTAATTAAAACGGTAAATCGTCTCCACCGTCGCCGGCTGGCATTTGTGGTGTATTGTAGTTAGGTTGTGGGTCTGCGCCGGGAGCAGGAGCTGCCATTACAGATTCCATGCGCCATGCGTCCAGGTTGGTGATGTAATTTACTTTACCATCTTTTTCCCAGCGGGTACCTTTGATATTGAAATAAACTTTAACGTTTTCACCCTCATTGAACCGGTCTACAATGCCAGTGCGGTCTTGTACCGACTGAAATTTAATATAGTTGTTAATAACACGGCCATTGATGTCGTCAGACTTCTCAATAACGAACTCTCTTGTTTTAAAAGTTTCGCTACGCTGTACCGTATTGTACTTCACAATCAGCTTTCCGGTAATTTCAAAACTCATAGAAAAATTATTTTAAATTCAGAAGGGTCAAAGATAAGGTATTCGACTTAGTGCGGGCAAATATTTTTTATTAATACCAGTGCGCGCGGTTATAATTAAATACTTCCATAATTACTACCCCTAAACACATTTTTTTAAATGGAGATACTAACATAGTTTTGCACCCTCTCCGGAAAAAGTGTGAATATCTCGCGCTTTACCAGTGAACGATTTTTTTTGTTGACAAGGATACAATATTATTTTATCAGTTATATATCCATATTTATGATAAAAAGGAGAATGACGAAGATAAAGGTACTGTTAATCAACGGGGTTTATAGTAGTGAAAACCTTGTCACGTCTGGGTTGTAAAGCCCCGGCAGCAGCGGAAAGAGGAGTTTAGGCAAACTGTAATCAGGATAACATAAACAAGGGTAGATAAATTTTTTTTTTCAACATTTTCTACAGATATTCGTCATCCTGTCTGAAAATTTTTCAACTTCCTGCGTTGGGGAATTTCGAATTCGAGAACTAAGCATCCTTAATTAAGAAACAACTAATTTTTTTTATCTCAATGAATAAAACTTGCGAACAAGTTTGGGAAAAGTGTCTTAATATAATTAGGGATATAGTAGAATGGCAGCCGTTTAAGACATGGTTTGAACCAATTAAACCCATTAAACTTGAAAACAATGTTTTAACCATCCAGGTCCCCAGCCAATTCTTTTATGAATACCTTGAGGAGCATTATGTGGGATTGTTAGGAAAAACCATCAAAAGAGAATTAGGAAAAGAAGCCCGGTTGGAGTATCGCATTGTTGTCGAGAACGGTACACCACATCAGCATCCCAGAACAGTAAACATGCCCACGCAGTTTACCAAACCTCAGAAAGACAATGAAGTAGATTTCCCCTTAACGATTCATAACCCGGTGAAGAATCCGTTTGTTATCCCGGGCATTAAAAGGGTTCAAATTGATTCACAGCTCAATCCAAACTATACGTTTGATGCGTATGTAGAGGGAGACAGTAACCGTGTAGCCAGACGGGCAGGTAAAACCGTGGCAGAGAAGCCCGGTGGCACTTCTTTTAATCCGTTGGTGATATACGGAGGTGTAGGTCTTGGTAAAACACACCTGGCACAGGCAGTAGGTAATGATGTAAAGCGCATTCATCCCAATAAGGCGGTGTTGTATGTGAGCGCAGAAAAATTCATCAACCAGTTTATAGATCACTCCAAGAATAATATCATTAACGATTTTATTCACTTTTACCAGTTGATTGATGTATTGATTGTAGATGACATACAATTCTTTGCGCGCGCAGAAAAAACGCAGGATGCCTTCTTTGCAATCTTCAACCACTTACACCAGTCAGGTAAGCAACTGATCCTCACCTCTGATAAGGCGCCGAAAGATCTTGACGGTGTACAGGAGAGGCTGTTGAGCCGTTTCCGCTGGGGATTAAGTGCAGATATCCAGATCCCTGATTTTGAAACCAGGATGGAAATCCTGGAGATGAAAATGCGAAACGACGGACTGGAAATGCCGAAGGAAGTAGTGAAGTATGTAGCGTACAATATCCAGACAAACGTACGTGAACTGGAAGGCGCGCTTATTTCATTGCTGGCGCAGTCGTCGCTGAACCGTAAGGAGATAGACCTGGAACTGGCCAAGCGGGTATTGAAGTCTTTTGTGAAAACATCTTCCAAAGAAATTACGATAGAAAGCATCCAGAAAATGGTATGTGAATATTTTGATGTACCATACGATAAGTTGCTGCAGAAAACGCGTAAACGCGAAATTGTACAGGCCCGGCAAATCACTATGTACCTGGCGAAATCATTTACTAAAAACTCTTTGAAAACGATCGGTGAACATTTTGGCGGACGTGATCACACTACCGTGATTCATAGCTGCCAAACCGTAAAAGACCTGATGGATACAGATAATAACTTCCGCGACAGCGTGATTGAATTGCAACAGAAAGTACAGCTGGCCGCTATGTAAGGCCTCCCTCCCCCCAATAACCTATTTTAGTGATGCCATTCTTCTTTAGAATGGCATCACTATTTTATGCTACCGGAATAGCCCTGGTGGCGCGTTTAGATACCCTGGTAATAATATGGGTTTCAAAATTTTTATAAAAAAATGAAAATGCTTTTGGAGAATATAAAACTTTGTTTATTTTTGCAGCCCCTTCTGGGAAATACGGAGAGATGCCTGAGTGGCCGAAAGGAACGGTTTGCTAAACCGTCGTACGGGTTAAACTGTACCGAGGGTTCGAATCCCTCTCTCTCCGCAAGCTTTAAAAGCTCTGGTAAACGCAAGTAACCAGGGCTTTTTTCTTTTAATATATTAACAGCGGCCCGATGATCCCAGAAAAAGTGCAAACGGGGCCGGCATCAGTCTAAAAAAATACCTTTAATATTTATTGTATATCCTTATACCAAAAAAAACCAATGAAACATTTTTACCTATCTCTGTGCCTGACTGCTCTTAGCTTCGTTTCCGCAGCTCAAAAAACGGTTATTAAATGGGGCGATGAATTTAAACTCCGTAAAGGTAGTACCGACCTCAAAGTAATACATGCCGACAACACCGGTGCTTATCTTGAGGAAAGCCACTGGGCCATGAAGTCTTACTTTGTAGTCGGTGCCACCCTCAGAGAATCAGCCTCCCTTGTAAAGGTGGATAAAAACCTGTCGGAAGTTTACCGGAATGACTTTAATAAGGAATTGAGAGGAAAAGAATTTGAACAGTTTTTTGCCTGCCAGGATAAGTTATTCCTGTTTTCATCTGAGTACAGTAAGCGCGATAAAACATTTGCCATTTACGCCTCCACGGTGGATAAGACTACTGGTGAACTTACCGGCGAATGGCGTGAGATCACCACTTTTCAGCAAATAGAAAAGAATGATGAATTTGATTTCAAGATTGATTACAATGTGGATAGCTCCAGAATTTTAATAGTGAGCAGCGCTAAAGGAAAGGAAAGAAATGAGTATAAGATCCAGGAGTTCGACAAAAGCCTTAGACCCTCTGCAAAGCCGCTTGTTATCCGGAATGAGTTTGAGCCTAAGAAGTACCAGCTGGAAGATGTGCTGTACACACTCGATCACAAGGTAGTACTGGTAGCGCGCATGTATGAGTATGAAGAAGGCAAAAAGAAGAAAGAAAAGTTTCTTGATTTCACCAACTACAATATTCGCATTTACGAAGACAAAGGCAAGCTGCAAACTGAGATCAATACCGGCATCAACGGGAAATGGCTCACCAATACTAAATTGGTACAGGAAAGAAATAAAGACCTGGTGCTGACAGCCTTTTACAGCAATGAAAAAAAAGGTAAAACGATTGATGGACTGCTGGTGCAAAGAATCAACGTAACTAATGGGAAAGTAGTATCGACCAGCGATAAGCCCATTAATAATTCGCTGTTGTTGGCCAATCAGGATAACGCTGATGATGAAGAGGCGGATGATAAAGAGGAAACAAAGGAAGAGAAGAAGATAAGAGAAGAATTGAAGAAAATGAAAGCGGAAGGAGAAGGATTTTCCAAATACATGCGATTCCAGAAAATTTTTTATACGGCTGACAACGGACTGATTATTGTCGCCGAAAAATATGATAATTATGTAAGCACCTTCCAGAGTTACAGCCCGGGGTTTAATAATATGCCCGGTCAATGGCGATCTACTTCCTATGCTATTTATGTATCGGGCGACCTGATGATATGTAAAATAGATGCCTCCGGGGATATTGGCTGGTTACAGGTATTGCCCAAAAGGCAACGGGAAGAAATAAATGTAGGCTCCTCCGTTGCCCCTACCAATGGTTTCTCTTACGGGTTAGGTTATTTTATGGAAGGGAATAGGCCTTACTATTCTGGTTTTGGAGCCTTACAGACAAATGGAAATATCCAGCTCTTATTTAACGATCATCCCAGAAATGCGATAGTTACCCAGGCTGGTCAGAAAGCTAAACTGATTGGGCGTTTTGCCAAGTCGGATTGTTTCCTCGTAAATATTGATGAAACGTCTGGTAAAATTACCAGGAAGCCTTTTTTCAACAATGCGGATATTCCTACTGCCATGCCCCGGTTAGGCGCCATCATTGGCAACGATATGTATATGGTAGGAAGAACAGATAGAGGATTGGGTAAAACAAAAATTGCTATTGCGAAGATTACTGCGGATTGATAAATAGCTAAGAAAGATATGTGTGAAAAGCAGCTAAGATATTTTCATGGCTGCTTTTTGCATTGATGACATTATCTACTATCTCTACACTCCCTCTTCCATAAACCCACTCTTATCCGTAATCGTTCCGCCATTATTCACCAGCACTTGGCCTGATTTCGCTCCTGCTGTTACATTGGTGAGTGGCGTACTTCCGCCGGCGCTCACTACAATAGCATGCGCATCTGGTCCCTGGGCGCTGATCAGGCCTGCTACCTGGATATGCTCCAGTTTACCGCCTTCGATCGTATAGGTGTCTACGTTAGCGCCATAAGTGGTAATGTCGCCCTGTATAGTAAGATTTTCTACTGCGCCGCCAGGTTTAATACTGAAAGCTATAGCGGGAAGCGGCATAAGTACGCCTTTTACGAGGGTGTTGCCGATACTGCCATGGGTAGTAATATTTTCCGCAATGTGGATACTGCCGATAGGTTTGCTGATTTGTATACCGATGGAGCCATCGCCGTGTGTAGTAATGGATTTGAGATGGATGTTTTTAACAGTGCCATCATATTGATTAAAGCCCCGTGCACCTAATCCATGGGTGATGATTTCTTTTTTGGCCGTGAAAGTATCTACGGTGCCGAAGTTAACGAAGCCTATGCCGCTGGGTCCATGAGAGATTAATTGCTCCTGGGCGGTCCAGTTGTCTACAGAGCCCCAGGTATCGAGTACCATATCATTTACACCATAGGTCACAATCTCGCCGTGATGCACCACTGTTTTCGCTTTTACGCCAAACACAATAAACACGGCGGCGGTGATCATATCGGCAGTGCCGTAAGGGAGCATGCCATTGGAATAGACTGCGCCGGTAGTAAGTTTTTGGAGGGTTACCCATCCCCCGTTATCACCAAATCCGCTGATAAAAATTCCCGAGCCGATGACCGGGGCATTTTTCCGGCCTATCGTGATGTCGGTCAACCGGGCCTCGATGTTGCTGTTGCTATCTCCATTAAAATTATACACGGTAAAAGCACCCTGGTAAACGTTTACACCGTATTTCTGTGGTTGTTCGCTGTAGCGGCGGGCATCACAAGACACTATGTCGATGTCGCCGGCATGCAATACCAGGTGATGAGTGCCTTGCCGTATCATTACAGATATCTGGCCGGTAACACATAAGTTATGCAATGTGATGGTACCCATATCTGGCAAGCCGGTTTGAGAAAAGATAGCCCTGCAGGAAGGGGTAGTCATAATGGTGAGATCCTTGATGGTGTTATTGGCGGTGATGCCAATGCCGTCGCTGTTATTGAAGCTGAGCATGCATTTATCCTTATCGGTGCCACAGAGTGTATAGCCCGGCGGCAGTGTAATTGCATATGGACAAAGAATGGACGTTTCCAGTTGCAGGGTTTGTGGCTGATGATGAGCCAGCGCAGTTAGCAGGTCGGTCAGCGAAGTTATTTTGGTGGTCATAATGGAGGATGTTGGTTCATTAATAACGCGCGGCCCGGCAAATGGTTGTCGGATGTTTTACAGCAACAGGTGATGCAGTAATCCGAATAAGATGCTGAGACCTACCAGGAATAAGATATTGGTCCGGTATCGTTGAAGGAGGATCAGGGAGATGATGACCCAGGCCGCGGCCCACCAGTCGGGATGACTTATACCCAATCCTTGCGGAAGCAATACATCTTTGCCCAGGTAGAGTGTGAGGTTCAGGATTACGCCAACTACGGCGGCGGTAACGAGCCCGAGTGCCCCGGCTATTGCCGGGTGACCCTGTGTTTTTTCGATCAGCGGCGCCCCGGCGAAG
This sequence comes from Chitinophaga sp. Ak27, assembly GCF_012726295.1. Lineage (GTDB taxonomy): Bacteria > Bacteroidota > Bacteroidia > Chitinophagales > Chitinophagaceae > Chitinophaga. The sequence goes on from NZ_JABAOB010000003.1 coordinate 94,571, forward strand.
ATCAGGAGGAAGCAGGGCAGAAAGGTAAAGTAAGTGGTGGCTAAAAGCCCGATGGTACCCATCCACAACGAGCCGCCAAAATGATTGTATCCCGCCATAAAACCGACGAACGATAATACGATGATCAATGGTCCCGGCGTGGTTTCTGCCAGGGCAAATCCGTCGAGCATTTGCAGCCTGGTGAGCCAGTTTAGTTTGGTAACGGTAAATTGTGCTACATAGGGCAGTACGGTATAAGAACCGCCAATGGTAACAAAGGCGGTTTGGGTGAAAAAGAGGCCGAGGCTTTTCCAGAAACTAAAATCACCCAGCAGGCAGAAGAGCAGGAAAGGCAGTAGCCATAATACAATGCCCGCCCCCAGCAATTGCAGGAATGGCTTGAGTTGGAAGTTGCTGCGGGTAGCAGGCGATGGTTCTTCTTCTGCTATCTCAGATCCGGTGGGTAGCAGTGAAGGCCAGGCCCAGTGTGCCACCAGTGCAAAAATAAGCGTGCCGGCAATGATGCTGAGAAAGGGAAGATGAAGGAAGAAGATACCAATAAAGGCTATCGCGGCTAATAAGTAGTGAACCGGCGTGTGTAGGGACTTGCGCGCGATTTTGAACATTGCGAGTAGTATAATGGCAATGACGGCGGGCTTCAGGCCATTGAACATAGCGGTTACCCAGGGAATATTCCCATACAATACATAGAGGATGCTAAGTCCCAATAGAATAAACATAGAAGGCAGTACAAACAGCATTCCTGCTGCAATGCCTCCCCGTTTCCCATGCATCAGCCAGCCGGTATAAATGGCCAGTTGCTGGGCTTCTGGTCCGGGTAAGATCATGCAGTGATTGAGTGCATGCAGAAATTTGTGATGGCTGATCCATTTTTTCTGTTCTACCAGGTGTTCGTGCATGATGGCAATGTGGCCGGCGGTACCGCCAAAGCTGATCCAGCCTAGTTTAAACCAAAATTTCAAGGCTTCATTAAAGGAGGGTGTCGACAGTTTACTGGTGGTATCCATAATAAATAACGGCTTTCCAATTACGTCCGATAGCAGGCATAGTATGGCCAATCCGATGCCCTGCATCGGATTGCTGACTGGTATAACGGTAGCAGGAAATAGCCGGTAGGCTATACCGGTTGATGGGTGAAAAATTATTTTTTAAGAGAAAAGCAGCTGTTTTTCAAGTTGTGTAAAGATAGCTTAAAAAGTACTGCTATGCAAGGTTTTGATATGTTTATTTGCGTTAAAATAAGCTTGTTTTTGACTGGTTTAAGCGCACTTTTGAATATGGGGATAAGGAGTTTGTTTTTGGAGGCTTATTTGGGGTTTTAGAGCGATTTTAGAAATGATAAAATCCGGTACTTTTTATCAACAGGTAATCCGGTAGTAGAAAGCTGTTTTTCTTTTTAAGCAGATTTTAAGCCCCGGTTCGCCAGGTTCTGATGCACTGGCAAGAAAATTGGATTACGGGCCATACAAAAACAAATTATACATATGAAAAAGTTAATTGCTGCAATCGCTATCATGCTGGCGGTATCCCCGGTTTTCGCACAAACAGCTACACCTGCCCCTGCTGCCGCCAAACAGGCGCCTGCTAAAGCCCCTGCTGCTCCTAAAGCATTACCAGCTCCTGAAAAACGCGCTATCGCCTACACTGATGAATTAAAGTCGAAATTAAATCTCACAGATGATCAATATAAAAAGGTGCTGGATGTAAATACAGAATGTATCCGCCGTAAGGATGCGGCCAAGGCAAGCGGACAAAAAGGTGGGTTTAAAGAAATTTCCGCTTACCGCAAGCAACAGTTCCAGACTATTCTGACCCCTGATCAGCAGGCTAAGCTGAAAGATCTGAATGCACAGCATGCACAGAAAGGAGGAAAACCGGATGCAGAAAAATAGTCAATTATAAAACAGCGATAGGAAGGGAGCAGTACTACTGCTCCCTTTTTTTATTGCATATAATACCGGACGTTGCATGTACCGCTTCCGGACAATTATATAAATAATAAATGTATAAATGATTTATTTAAAACTATTTTGATTACTGGCACCGTATTTTCGCCCCAAGAATATCTCAATATATTAGGGTATGTTCAGGAGTTATTTGAAAACCACTTTCAGAAGTCTTTTCAGGAATAAGCTTTTTTCGGGATTAAACATTTTAGGGCTGGCCGTCAGCATGGCCAGTAGTATCCTTATTTTTCTATGGGTACAGGATGAAAGAAGCTATGATAAATTTAATGAGCATGCAAATGACATATATCGCCTTACTGCCCGTGTGTCGGATATTGATGCGGCCGTGGTACCGGTGCCCATTGCCATGGCTGTCAGAGATGAGGTACCGGTGGTTAAAAATGTAACCCGGCTATCTTCCCTCCAATGCATGGTTACAGCAGGTGCGCAAAAGTTTGACGAAAAGCGTATTTACTATGCCGACAGCAATTTCCTTCACATCTTCACTTATCCGTTACTGCTGGGGGATGCTGCTTCCCTGCTCACGCGCCCCGAAGAAGTAGTACTGACAGCAGCCAGCGCAACTAAGTTTTTTGGTAGTCCCCAAAAAGCGATGGGCAAAACACTATATATCGACAATAACTACAAGGGGAATGATCTGCTGGTGACGGGTGTGCTAAAAGATATTCCGCAGAACTCTCATCTGCAGTTCGATATGTTGGTGCCTATCCAGCAATATGACAAGGTCATAAATCAGCAACAGGCATGGGGCAATTTTGATGTATATACTTACCTGCAGATGAATGAGCACTTTCGTGCCACCGTTCCTGCGTTAGCTGCGCTGCAACAGCAAATTATGAATACTTACCGGAAGCATGATGATTCTAAAACAAATGGTACACTGTTTTTGCAGCCCCTGGCAGATGTCCATCTACGCTCCCATTATATGCTGGATGTACCCGGGCAGGGGAATCACCAGCAGGTATTGATTTTTTCGCTGGTAGCAGTGTTTATATTGGTGGTAGCAGCCATCAATTTCATGAATCTGTCTACCGCCTTGTCGGGGCAACGTGCCCGGGAAGTGGGTATGCGCAAGACATTGGGCGCTTTCCGCTTTCAGCTGATGCTGCAATTTTTAAGCGAGGCGGTATTGTTATCTTTTATCTCGCTGGCTATTGGCATCGTCATCGCCTGGGCGCTGATGCCGTTGTTTAATCAATTGTCGGGCAAAGCAATGGTATTGCACGTGCTGAATGTAAAGATGATAGGGGCATTGTTAGCCATCGCAGTGATAGTGGGATTGCTGGCCGGTAGTTACCCTGCACTATTCCTGTCTTCGTTTAACCCCGTTAAAGTGTTAAAGGGCGTAAAAATGCTACACGGTGGAAAAACGTATTTCAGGAATGGGTTAATTATCGTACAATTTGCCATTGCGGTAATCCTGATGGTCAGCACCATCGTTGTATACAACCAGCTGCAGTTTATCCGGACCATGGATATAGGCTACAACAAGGAAAATCTCCTGTATGTACCTATTCCCCGTGTGGGCGACCTGATACAGCATCAGCAGGCCTTCAAAACTGCTATGAGCCAGTATCCTGAAGTGGATAACTACAGCTTTGTGAGTCATTTGCCTACGGATATGCCTACCGGTACCAAGGCGGTAAAGTGGGAGGGGAAAACACCTGCTGATGATATTGTTTTCCCGCAAATGTGGACAGATAATCATTTTGTCGGTACGTTTGGTATGCGGATGAAGTCGGGACGTTTTTTTTCAGAAAATTTTAAGGGAGATAACATTAACTATGTGGTCAATGAAACGGCGCTGAAAGCCATGCGGATAGCCCCTGAAACGGCGATAGGGAAAAGGTTGACACTCGACAGCAGGGCCGGGCAGATTATCGGGGTAGTCAAAGATTTCAATTTTAAACCGATACAACAGCCGATACAGCCGCTGATTATCAGGAATGGCAGCAATAGTGATTTTAATGGCAATACAGGTTATGTGGTTTTGAGAACAACACCTGCCAATATGAGCCAGCGTTTAGCGGTAATGAAAAAGGTTTTCCAGCAGATCTATACCGATTTCCCTTTTTCATTTGGGTTTGTAAATCAAGACCTAGCCAACTTATATCTGGCCGAACAGCGGATGGGGAAATTATTCAATGTTTTTTCTGCGCTCTCGGTTCTTATCTCCTGCCTGGGCTTATTTGGGCTTACCACATTTGCCACGCAGCAACGTATCAAAGAAATAGGTGTGCGGAAGGTGCTGGGCGCCAGCGTATCGGGTATTGTAGGCATGCTGTCGAAAGATTTCGTTAAACTGGTATTGTGGGCGCTGGTTATTGCTTTCCCTGTGTCTGCCTGGATGATGAATAAATGGTTGCAGGATTTTGCCTATCATATCCGGCTGCACTGGTGGTTTTTCGCAGCTGCCGGCATTGCTGCCCTGGTAATTTCATTTCTGACTGTGAGTTACCAGTCGATAAAGGCAGCGATGACCAACCCCGTTAAAAGTTTAAGATCTGAGTAAAAATATAATACCCTGAAAGTTGCTGTGGTGGCTGGTTCTTTTGTATTTTTAAAATTTATGGAGAAAAAATTTGTTTTTATGTTAAACAATTTCCTACATTTGCACTCCGCAATTGAAGCAAGGATGTCGCCACAAGGGCTGTCTATATTGCCAGAACGCGGACTAAGAAGGGATTTCGGGGCGTAGCGTAGCCCGGTATCGCGCCTGCTTTGGGAGCAGGAGGTCGCAGGTTCGAATCCTGCCGCCCCGACTTAGAAAGAAGCCTACTCAGAAACGAGTAGGCTTCTTTGTTTTTGCCTCATATTGTAATAGTGATTACTACGGTGTTTCCACACCGCATTACGGATAACTTTCGACGGAGTCGCAGATCCTGTCTATGAGAGGATAAGCTGTCCGGTTATTTTTTTATCTTTTCTATTTTAAATATTTTTCTGAATACTTTTGCTCCCAATCAATAAAAGCACATATATTACTACATTGTAACTATTGATATAAAAATAAAACTGCGTCATAATGGAAACAATCGACAATCGAAAAATGGTGATAATTAACTCTTTCGAGGAATATAGCATGTATCTTGGAAAAGAATTAGGCATTTCCAACTGGCATAAAATAGACCAGGAACAGATTAATAAGTTTGCAGACGCAACACTGGATCATCAATGGATTCATACAGACGAGGAAAAAGCTAAACGCGAGGGCCCATTCGGTGGAACCATCGCACACGGCTACTTAACATTGGCATTAATCCCATATCTGTGGAAGCAGATTGTAGATGTACGCAATATTAAAATGGAAATAAACTATGGTATAGAGAGTTTTAAATTTGGCCAGCCGGTTTTGGTGGACAGTGAAGTGCAGCTAAAGGCTAAACTCAATACAATAACCAATTTAAGAGGGGTGACGAAAGTTATTATCGAAGCCACACTGATGATTAAAAATCAGCCGAAGCCGGCTTACACTGGTAATGTTGTCTTCTTATATCATTTTGTGTAATATCCGGAATGAATTCATGATGTATTAAATCGCTTATCAACAGATACGAACTCGGTTATATCATCCCGACATAGCAAGAAGCCTACTCAGAAAAAGAGCAGGCTTCTTTGTTTTTTGGAAAAATTGTTTCTAGCTACTAAAAGCCTGCCTGAACTCAACCGGCGAGAGTTTAGTTTTGGTTTTGAACAATTTACTGAACGACTGCGGGTGTTCAAACCCCAGCTCATAAGCAATCTCGCTTACCGATAATGCAGTGGTGGATAGCTTTTCCTTCGCCCTTTTAATTAGTTCTTCGTGAATATGCTGTTGGGTGCTTTGCCCAGTAAGCACTTTTAGCAAACCGCTTAGGTAGTTGGGCGAGATATTGATTTTTTCAGCAATATAGGTGACGGTTGGTAAGCCGTATTTGGTGATATCTTCGCTGTTAAAATATTCGGAAAGTACCTGTTCCAGTCGGTCCAGCACTTTATGATTATTGATCTTGCGGGTGATGAACTGGCGGTGATAGAAACGCTCGGTATAAGTAAGCAGTAATTCTAACTGTGCAATAATGATATCCTGACTGAATTTATCTACGTTGGATTGGCATTCCTGGTCTATTTGCTGCATAATGCCAACAAGTGTGTCTTCCTCTTTAGACGAAAGAAACAAGGCCTCGTTCACTGAGTAATCGAAAAATTCATATTTTTTGATGGTTTTAGCCAGCGGCGTGTTCCAAAGAAAATCGGGATGGATAAGTAGATTCCATCCCGTGTGTTCCGGCTGCCGTGTCTTATCAATTTCAATCCTCAGCAGTTGTCCTGGTGACATGCAGAACATGATTCCTTCATTAAAATCGTATTCCTGCTGCCCATACTTCATTTTTACATGGGTATTTCGTTTAATGGCAATGGAATAGAAATCCATTATCCTGCTTACCGGCTCATCGTACGTAAGTTTTACATCTTCAAACCTCGTTACGCTCACCAGTGGATGCGCCGGTTTAGGCAGTTGCATAAGCTCGTGGTACCCGCTAATGGTTTTAATACGTATGGGTTGCTGATTTGCCATGATCTAATGTACTTAATTGTGGTTATATGCTGCAGCAAATTCTTTGATAAACTCCTGCAATTTTACCTTGCCAGGTATAGGTTTGTGCTTTTCATAGTCTTCGCCTAATAAACCTGTGTGAATACCAGCGCCTAGTTCAACCAACAAATCGGCAATAGCCGGCGGCATGCCATGCTCCAGCATATTGTTCTTTACTTGCTCATCAGTAAATGTTAGCCATTGAAGGTCTGGCTTACCAATGGCTTCGCCAATCAGTCCGGCTACCTCATTGCAGGTACGTTCATCACTGGCTATATAGCGTACGTTGCTTCCAGGGTTAGCGGCTGTCAGCTCCTCGGCAGCAGCTAACGCAATATCCAGTGGAGAAACCATTATCAGTTTGTCATCGCCGCCAAAGTTGGCGCCGATAATCCCCTGCGCTTTTATCATCCCCAAAAAGTTATATAAGTTATAATAAAAGTAACCCGGGCGAAGATAGCTAACGGTAATGCCTTTCAGCTCATTCAAAACTTGTTCAGCATAGTAGGAACCTCTGATAATGCCGGTGCCTTTTTCAAGGTGTGCACCGTAACTGCTGAGGTAAACAATGCGTTGGAGGCCTGCTGGCTTTGCAGCCTCTGCATAAGCATTGGCAACATTCCGGTAATAACCGATCATATCCGTAGCGCCGAAGTTAGGTGGCGTCATAGCATAAAGTGCATCTGCGCCTGCGAAGGTGGTTTTTAGAAACGATACGTCTTCCACCGATCCAATGGCGGGCCTTGCACCTAAAGTTGTTATTGCATGTTGTTTGTCGGCTTTACTGCTGATGATGGTAACATCATGACCTTTCGCTACCAGTTCCTGTGCCAGGGGCTTGCTGATATTGCCCAATGAACCTGTTACTATAATTTTCATACTATTAATTTAGTAACACAAATATCCGGCGGCAAATTCATGCATGTTTAGCCAAATCTATGATTGTCGTAGCCAAAAATAAGGGTAAGGCAGGATATATATTATGACCTGATTATTGTAACTTTACTCAGCAGTAATGCAGTGAATTACTTTCTCTCCGGCCCTTATTTTAAAAGACCAGCATAGCTTAATCAACCATCTGAAATGAAGCATGAACAATTAATCAGGTTTATTGAAAGAAATGTTCCCATCGATAGTTTCGATATTGATCTTATTGAAACTTATTTTGAACCAGTTACGGTTACTAAAAATGTAGTGTTAGAAAGAGAGCATAAAATTGCTAACCATCTCTATTTTATCAATTCAGGTTTTGTAAGGGTATATCATCTTGAAAATGGGGAAGAAATAACAACGCATATTAATAGTCAACTTAATTTCCTTACTTCTTTCAATAGCTTTATTACTGCAACCCCCGCACAGGATAATGTACAAAGCATTACTTCATGTGAACTTTTAAGAATATCGAAAAAGCATCTTGATGCACTTTATCAGCAAAGTGAAAAGTGGACGAAGTTTTGTAAAAAGATTTATGAAGAAGCCCTGACGTTTAATGAACAGCGAATGAAGGATATACTCACGCTACCAGCAGAAAGGCGTTATTTAAAACTAGTTTCCACGCAGCCGGAAGTTATCCGGAATGTGCCGCTTCAATATATCGCCTCCTACATCGGAATAAAGCCGGCATCTTTAAGCCGTATTCGCAGGCAAGTGATTTCTTAACATTTATCAAGTAGATTTTAATGCGTTCCCAAGACCTTTGCATCGTTTGATTATAAAAAATGAAAATGATGAAAAGCGTAATACAACTATCCATTTTTCCATTGGGAATGATAAATTCTTTTGTAATAAGGGGGACGGAAAAACATATTCTTGTAGATTCGGGCGTTCCGGGAAGTGAAGATAAGATCTTATCACAGCTCAAATCTCATGGGATTGATAAAAAAGATATTGGTTTAATTATTATTACCCATGGGCATATTGATCATTTTGGCAGCGCTGCAGCACTTAAGCAGAAATTAAGCGTTCCGGTGTTAACGCATGAATTGGATGCCGTTGCACTGAGAACAGGTAAAAGTATGGCAGAAACGCTAAAGCCGAATAAACGATATTGGAACATACTAAAACGGAAACTCATCAGAGATAAAGCCATACCATGTGAACCAGACATCATCCTGGAAGGTGATTGCAGTTATGACCTTCATGAATGGGGTGTAAATGGTAAAGTTATTCATACCCCCGGACATACACCAGGTTCCCTCTCCATTATACTTGCGGATGGGAATGCCATTATAATGGACCTGGCTTCTTCCGGTATTTTGCTGGGAGGCATGATGCTTTACGCAAGAATGAAACACCCGCCTTTTCATGACGACTTCCCAACTTTAAAAAGAAGTATTGAAAAAGTGCTGGTTGAAAAGGCAGATAAATTTTATTTGGGGCACGGGGGCCCCGTATCAAGAGATAATCTAATGTACTATTCAGCCAGGTTTCTGTAATCGTACAAAGGTAGCTAATGCGGTTCTTTCTATTGTCTTATGAGCGCATCTCGAAAATAGCTTTGGCGAAATCCTGCGAAATTAGTCGGTCGCAAAAGGCCTCAGCCATACCGTAAAGGAAATGAAACTTGACGTTATCTTTTTTAACTTTTCCTGAAATCTGTTGGCCGCGCGTCGGTAAATTCCCGGAAGGCATCGCTGAAAGAACTGATAGCCATGTACCCTACTGCCGCAGCAATATCGCCAATGGGCTTCTTCGTTTTCAGGATCATCTCAATTGCTTTGATCATACGGATCGTTTTTAGGAACTGCAGAAACGACATGTGCAAGCTGGACTGAAACAGGCGCGACATGGAGCGTTCGCTCATATTAAAGCGGTGGCTAACGCTTTTTAGTGTCAGCTTTTCGTTCATATTTTTTTCCAGATACCGGATGATCCGCTGTACATTTTCATCGTCGGTGATAGGAATCACTATAGGCAGGGCTCTGTTGTTTTCTTTTGGAAGAAGATTTTTTAAGGCTACCAGGAACTCGAAGTTTTCGTCTTTTTCAGTTACATGCCTGCCATCCCATCTTTCGGTATAGTTAACCATCTGGATCAGTAGCTCACTGGCAGGATATATGCCCAGCTTACTGTAAAAGGGGCTGGCAGTATCGTCATGGACGTAAAAATAAAGAGACCGGAATACCGTAGCAGAATGTCCTATCCGGATAATATGGGTCATTCCCTGGGGAATCCAGAAGTAATGACGGGCTGGCACCACGTAAGTATGTGCATCTACAGTAATGTAGGCAATGCCTCCCTCTACATAACTTAGTTGTCCTTTGGTATGCTTGTGGACTGGAATGAGCTTTTCCGATTTTTCATGCATAACAAAAACCGAATTCCGCTTTTTATCTATTTCCGGTAAAGCTGCTATTAACCCCATAATGCAGTTTTAAAGCTGCAAAATAACGTATTTGATAAGGTCAAGTAAATTGGATTGGCCGAAATGATGAAAATATTGTCTATTTCAGAGAAAATTGTCATGTCCTCATTAGATAATTTTGCGCCCTAGATTATGGAACCAGGAAAAAAAAGATTTTTGTTCGGTTTACTATTGGTGGGTTGTGCCCTTTCATCTTACGGACAAGCACCGGCCGCTAGTAGTGATACATTGAAAATTTCCCTGCCAGAAGCCTGGAGGAAAGCCGAGAACTACAGCCGCCTTGTAGTAATCAAAAAGAAAGCTACCGGCATATCAGGCGAAGAAATAAAGGATGCTAAAATGGAACGCTTCCCAGAAGTGGGTGTTAAAGGGAGTGTTGAAAAGGCCGGCAATATCCCGATATATGAAAATGGTCTGTTTTCAAAACCAACACAGCATGAAGTGATCCACACCCTGTACCGGGCCGGTGCGGATTTTTACCTGAACCTTTATAATGGTAATAAGCTCAACCTGAAAATTGAGGAGGACAAAACACTACATCAGATCAGCCTTATACAACAAGATCAGGCTATTTCCGATATCCGTTATAAGACAGCTACGCTATACCTGGACCTCCAGAAATCACTTATATTCAGAAAGCTTATCACAGAGGATATTGCCGACCAGGAGAAACAGCTCAAAGAAATTAAAGCATTTCATAGCCATGGTACGGTGCTGAAGAGCGACGTACTTCGTGCAGAGCTAGACCTGTCTAAAAGAAAAATGGCGCTGGTAACTATTGAGAATGATATCCTGATTGCCACGCAGAAACTAAATATCATCATCGGCGAGCCAGATGAAAGAATGATATTACCAGCCGATATCAGTGCCCAATGGGATGGGCATACCGACTATGAACAATACCTGGCGGAAGCATTTCAGCACTCTTTTCCCTATCATATCTCGGAGCAAGAGACCGAGCGAAGCAAAATACACTTAATGCAGGTAAAGGCGAATATCCGCCCAAAGCTAGGTATGTACGGGGAATTTTATTACGCCAATCCACAAATATTCCTTTATCCCTATAACCCTTACTGGTATTCGCTGGGCGTTGCCGGTTTAAAAGGTTCCTTTCCCCTTTCAGCCCTTTACCACAATGTCCATAAGGTAAGGGCCGCAAAGCTGGAATTAGAAAAAGAAGAAGAGCTGCACAAGGATACAGAAGATAAGCTGCGGCAACAGGTAAAAGAAGCGTTTTTGCGCTACAAAGAAGCCCTGGTACAAATACAGGTAGCGGAAACAAACGTTGCGCAGGCAGAAGAGAATGCCCGTATTATTAAGAATACCTATTTCAGGGGAACCTCTCTGATCACAGATCTGCTCGACGCCAATGTACAGGTGATACAAACCCGCTTCGAACTGGCAGCAGCCCGTATTATGGCGCAAAACAAATACTATTTACTTCAAAATATTACAGGCACTCTTTAATACCATGAAAAAGAAATATACCGTTACCGACAGGTTGATAACAAGGATCACCGGATGGCTTGCTGGCCTTGTTGTTATTGCATTGGCTGCCTGGGGCGTTAATACGCTCTGGGGCTATTATATCTACGAGCAAACCAACGATGCACAGGTAGAAGAATATGTCAACCCCATTATTTCAAGGGCAGGGGGCTTCATTGTAGCGGTGAAATTCGAGGAAAACCAGCCGGTAAAAAAAGGTGATACGCTGCTGGTCATCGACAACCGGGAATATATTCTGCAACAGGAACAAACAGAAGCTGCTATCCAAAAAGCGGAGGCGCAACTAAAAGTACTCGAGAGTAATATCCATACACTGGAAAAAACGGCCGCTGCTTCACAGTCGCAGATTACAGCCACCGGCGCCAAAGTTTGGAAACAACAATTGGATTACGATCGGTATAAGCAACTATACAACGAAGAATCGGCCACGCAGCAACAAATAGAAGCCATGCAGGCCACCCTGGATGTTAACAAAAGCGATCACAAGTCGGCCCAGGACAACTATGAGGCTGCCACCTCGCGCATTGCCGATATTCACGCAGAAAAAGCGGTAGTACAGGCAGAAATTGCCCGTTTAAAAGCATTGCTGGACAGGCATAAACTGGATGTAACTTATACAACCATTACCGCTTCTTATGATGGCCGGATGGGCCGCCGCACCGTGGAAGTCGGACAAATGATCGATGCCGGTGAAACACTGGCCTATATCGTCAATAATGAAACAGATAAATGGGTGATAGCCAACTATAAAGAAACCCAGGTAGCGCATATGCACATCGGCGACTCGGTGAAAGTGGTGGCAGATGCTTATCCCGGGCGTACATTCAGGGGAACTATCATCTCCCTTTCTCCGGCCACGGGCTCCAGCTTCTCGCTGTTGCCACCCGATAACTCTACGGGTAACTATGTTAAGATCGTACAGCGGGTACCGGTACGTATTCGCATCGACGGAGCAAGAAAAGACATTGATGTATTGAAAGTAGGTATGAATGTGAATGTTTATATACCTAAAGCGCAGCATCATGGCTAAGCCTATTCCCATTTTCAGAGATTGGGCACCGGAATGGCTGATAAAGGTGATTTTATTCTCGCTGCTGCTGCCGAGCATCGTGCTGTTCTTCCTGCCGCTGGCAAATATTAATGCGGCAGCAGGCTATTACGGCAGCGAACCAGCGGATATACAATTTGCTGTAGCCCTTTTTTATGCCGGCTACGTCGGATTTTATATCCTCGAACGCCGTTTCTTTGCCTACCTGGCTACCAGGGAATACTTTATCCTTTTTACATTTTTGCAGATGCTGACGAGCCTTATCTGCTATTATACGCACGAAGTGTATATCCTGTTTCCCATAAGGTTTATACAGGGAATGTTGTTCTCCAGCACGGTCAACCTCTCGCTGGCGCTGATGTTTACCCGGCTTCATACCGAGCGCGCCAGGGAAGTAAGCTTCTCTGTCTTCTTTGGCTTACTCCTTTGTGCCATGCCGTTCAATAACTTCGTTACCGCCGACCTGATCGATTCGTATAATTTCAATATCGTTTATAAGGGTGCATTGTTTTCTTATCTGCCTTGCCTGGTGTTGTTACTGATGGTCATGAACAATGTACGTCTTAATGTCCGTTTTCCTTTATATAAGCTTGACTGGCAAAGCTTTGCCATGTATAGCACTGTACTTTGCCTGATTGGTTATATCCTGATTTATGGCCAGGAATACTACTGGTTGGAAGACCTCCGCATACGATACAGTGTGTTGGCGATTGTAGGCCTTACCGCCGTGTACTTGTTGCGGCAAAAAGCCATGAAGCGTCCTTATACCGATCTCCGGATATTCAGGTTTCGTAATTTTAAGATTGGGTTGTTGGTATTGTTTGTCATGTATATCTGCCGTTTTGCGTCGGGAATTACCAATAGTTTTTTTGCAACGGTATTAGGTTTCGATCCCATGCACGTTTCTTACATCAACCTGCTCAATCTCTCCGGGTTGGTAGTGGGCGTAGTTATTGCCTGTGCTATAATCCTGCAAAAAAAACGGATACGTTATATATGGCTGCCAGGATTTTTGCTGTTACTGATCTTCCATGTTAGCATGTTTTTCCTGTTTGATGTGCAGGCAAACGAGTATAATTATTTCATTCCCCTTTTTATCCAGGGACTGGGTGTAGGACTGATCATGGTGCCTACCATTGTATATGCTGTTTCCGCGGTGCCGGTTTCCCTGGGAGCATCGGCAGCAGCGATTTGCCTGGCTATTCGGTACCTGGGGTTTTGTGTGAGTATTGGTATCATCAACTACTTTGAACTGTTTGAAAGAAGCCGGCATTACAACGCTTTCCAGGATCACCTTACCCGGATTGATCCCGCCGTAAGATTATTTCTTAAGAAACAAACCACCCGGCTAATGGCCAAAGGGATGTCGCATGGTCAGGCCGCCAGGGCATCTCATAAGCTGTTGGTCCGCAGTATAAACGGACAGGGCCAGCTTCGCTTTGCCATGGATTATTATGAAATGATGTCCTGGCTGATTGTTGGAACGTTGCTGTTGATAGCGATTTTCCCTTATCTCAACCGGACCACCGCTTATTTGAGATCGCGGAAACTCACGCCGGCATAGTGTGATAGTGATTTATCTTATGGAAATTATGAATGAAATGAAGAAACACCTTATCTTATTTTTGGTAATATTATTATCAGCCTGTTCTAAGGAGAATAAAACTTTCAGCCTGAAAACGATACGGCTCAATGACTACCGGCGGGCCAACCTCCCGGTTCAAAAGCTTTACCTGAAGGTTTTTGAAAATAACTCGATGGATTCCCTGGCGCATACCACCTTTTATCCCAGCGACCTTACGCTGCCGGCTACCTTCAAGGTTTACCCGACGTTGCCCATGAACTTATACCGGAAAGGCTACCAGGTTCAATTATGGGGCGACTCCACAGGGTACATCGGTACCTGCAAAGTAAATATGGATGAGTATAAGATCATTTTTCCCATAGATATGGAGGTAAAGAATGATAGCCTGAGTGTTTCTATGATGGGTAGCTGGCAATAGGTGCTGCCTTGTCCATTTTTTTTAATTAAAGTGTTAAAATGACAATTATTAATTTGGATTTATTATTTTCGACCCGCGGGAGCTACCCGGCTCCTGTATAAATTCCATGTCAGTCAACACAACATTAATACCATGAGGAGAGTAGCAGCATTTTTGATCATTGTCACCCTGTTTGCGCAAACGGTGCGAAGCCAGGATTTTCATCAATGGGCACCGGGCCCTCCCATGGGTTGGAATAGCTGGGATTGCTATGGTCCCACGGTAACAGAAGCAGAGGTAAAGGCGAATACCGATTATATGGCCAGATATTTAAAATCATCTGGATGGCAATATGTGGTGGTAGATATCAGGTGGTATGTTGGCAATGATAAAGCGCATGGGTATAATGAAACAGATCCCGCCTATAATATAGATCAGTATGGGAGATTTGTGCCGGCAGTAAACCGTTTTCCGTCTGCAAAGAATGGCCAGGGATTTAAGCCCCTGGCTGATTACATCCATAGTAAGGGGCTGAAATTTGGTATCCATATCATGAGAGGAATACCGGTGAAAGCAGTAAAAGAAAACTTGCCTATCAAAGGTAGCACCGCCCGCGCGGCCGATATCTATTCCAAAGAAGGGCAGTGCCTTTGGTTGCATGATATGTATACCATATTGCCGGAGAAGGAAGGCGCCCAGGCCTACTATAATTCGCTTTTTGATATGTATGCGGAATGGGGACTCGACTTTGTAAAAGTAGATGATCTTTCTTCCCCAATTTACTTTGCCGGCGAAATAGAAATGATCCGGAAAGCCATCGACCGCACCGGCCGGAAGATTGTGTTTAGCACTTCTCCGGGAGAAACGCCAGTGAATCATGCCGCCCATGTACAGCAGTATGCCAATATGTGGAGAACCGTAGGCGACTTTTGGGATAACTGGAAACAACTGAAAGAACACTTCCAGGTGTTTGAACGCTGGAATAAATGGAGGGCTCCGGGCGCTTATCCCGACGGCGATATGTTGCCCCTGGGCCGTATTGGTATCCGTGCGGAGCGCGGACATCCGCGCATGAGTGCATTTACAAAAGACGAGCAATATACCCTCATGACATTATGGACTATCTTTAAATCGCCCTTAATGTTTGGTGGTAACCTTCCGGATAACGATCCTTTTACATTATCCCTGCTCACTAATAAAAACGTCTTGAAAGTGTTAAATGCCAGCACTAATAACCGCCCGCTTTTCACGGAAGATGATAAAGCTGCCTGGACGGCGGAAGATCCGGCTACAGGCAGGAAATACCTGGCAGTGTTTAATACAGCGGATCATCCGGTTACCCCGGCTTCTTCGGTAGCGGTAAACCTGGCAGAATTGGGCATTAAGGGAAACTGCATCATCACCAATCTGTGGTCAGGTAAAAAGGTGGGTAGCTTTTCCGGCACTTTTTCACCGGTAATTGCCAGCCATGGCGCCGGCTTATACAGCATTGAAGAAAAACATAAATAATACCAGCACCGTCTTACCCTTTGAACCCAGGGGTAAGGCGGTTTTTCCCATTTACTTATCCAGCCACTGTTTAAACAGCCGTACCTTTTCTTTGCTCACCAGTACCTCCCTTTCCGCCTTCTGGCTGCCGCAACCATTTAGAGCAACCGATAACGGCCCTGCTATAAAAAGCCCTGTATATATACTGGTTGCGATCATTTTTGTTCGTTGCCGCAATATTTTCCATTTTATTTAACGTGTTCCCGGCATACTTAATCGAAGGGGATCGGAATATATTTGGTATTTTTATACTGCAATAAGCACAGATATGTGTTTGTTACTGTTACCTAAACATATGCTCAACGCTACAAATAACCACTGTATTTATCATGATGGCAGGCCTGCATGTATTTAAACAACTGGCGGCGCTCGGCACCCGGGATCAGATGCTTTCCAATGAAGAACGGAAAGTGGTACAGCTGGTAAATACATTGGCCCTGGTAACAGGCGGTTTTGCTATCACCATTGGCCCTGTTCTGTATTTTTGGTCTGGGGAACTGAAGATCTTTATCCCGGCCATGATAGAAGCCACGCTATTTGCCATCGTGTTACTGCTAAACTATTACCACCGGCATACGCTCGCTGCCAGCGTAATGATTGCTACTCAAAATCTCGCAGCGGTATATTTCGGGATGATGTTTAGCCAGCGGGCGCCTATCCAGTTGCTGACGCTTTGCCTGGTAAGTGTTACCCTGTTTGTATTTAAGAGAAGAGCCCTGCGTATCACCGGTATTATAGTGGCTTTCCTCTGCCTGGTTATATTAGAGTTCAATGATTTTACCAACATCGTACAACCTATTCTCTTCACGGGGTTGCAACAGCACCTGATCCGGTGGCTGGCCATGGTAGTGATCCTGTTGCTGAATGTGATTATTGTATTGTTTTATGTAACGCAAAATGATCAGCAAACAACGGCGCTGAAACATGCCAGTCACTATAAAAGCCTGTTTCTCCGGGAAACCAACCACGATATCAACAATCCGCTGAATGTGATTTACGGCATACTGCAGCATTATCTGCCACAAGCCGAAAAGCCCGACCAGCCGTCGGTAGAAGTAAGCCCGGGGCATATACGTACTATGTATGCGGCTACCAGGTCTATTATTGACGTGGTGGGAAATGTGTTGCTATTCTCAAAAATAGAAGCGGGCAACTACGATAAAATTGAAGTCTCAGAGATAGCGGTTCATTCCTGGCTAGGGGAGATTACGGAAATGTACAATGAGCTGGCAGGTGCCAAGCAGATCAATATCTCACTAAAAATAGCTGCTCAAACGCCGGCAATCATCGTTTCCGACCGGGTGAAATTAACCAGGATCATTTCCAACCTGTTGGCCAACGCCATCAAATTTTCTCCCAATGGTGCCGACATCCGCCTGGAGGCCGGTGTCGGGGAGGCCAGGTTACAGCTAAAAATCGCGGATCGGGGAAAAGGAATTTCTCCGGAGAAGTTAAAGAACCTGTTCGACTCCCCATTTGTATCGGAGCGCAACGACCTGATCGAAGGTACGGGCATTGGGTTGACCATTGTGAAACAGTTGACGGATACATTAGGAGGAACTATACAGGTGGAAAGCGCACCCGGTACCGGCACTACCTTTACCCTACGTATACCGGTTACCGTGCCCGAGATGCGGCAGGTAGCAGAAACAGTTATGCCGGGGGAAGCTATCAGCCGCTTCCCTAACAAGTCCGTGCTGGTAGTGGAAGACAACCCCATGAGCCAGATGATTGCCAATATGCA
This sequence comes from Chitinophaga sp. Ak27, assembly GCF_012726295.1. Classification (GTDB taxonomy): domain Bacteria; phylum Bacteroidota; class Bacteroidia; order Chitinophagales; family Chitinophagaceae; genus Chitinophaga. The sequence goes on from NZ_JABAOB010000003.1 coordinate 112,306, forward strand.
TTTGAAGCGTTTAGGCTGCGCTCCCATCCGCTTTGCCGCTACTGGTAAAGAGGGAATGCTCCAGGCCAGGGAACAGGTGCCCGACCTGATATTACTGGATATCCAGCTGCCCGACTGTAACGGCCTGGAATTATTACATATCTTAAAATCTGACCCCCTCCTGCGGGAAGTGCCTGTAGTGGTTGTTAGCGGCGACAACTCAGAAGACTTATCCCGTCAAATGCTTGATTCAGGCGCTGCCGGTTATATTACCAAGCCAATAGAGTTAAAGGCTTTATCTAATCTGCTCTCCTCCTATTTTGGCTAGGGGAGCACACTTTCGCTTCCCATTTATCCCTTCTGTTTCCGTTCCCCCCAACGGGTGTTGCTCCTGTATTATATTTGTTAAGGAGAAATGCAACAGTAAATGATCCTATTACCTTCAGCCCGGCAGAAGTCTTTTTTTTAAATATCAACCTGTTTAATTATGAAAATCACAGCTTTGCCAAAGCCGGAATACCCATTTCCGTCGCTTATGAGTACTTATGCAGAAAAGGTCAAGGCCCAAACAGACATGTGGATTGACCGGGATTACGGATTTCTGCCCCTGAAGATGCAGATGAAGTACAAGCTATCTAATTTCGGCTATATCACGGCGAGGTGTTTGCCCGATATGCCTACCTACGACCATCTGAAACCCGCTGCTATGTTCATGTTGTGGGGAACCGTTTTTGATGATTATTATGAACATTGTACTACTGAACAGCTGCAGTCGCTGCAAAAAAGAGTAGTAACCGTATTGAAAGGCAGTGATCCCGAGCCGGGAGAGCACGACTTCTTCCCGCTGTTGGCCGACATACGGGACCGGCTAAACGTACTTTTACCGCCGTATTGGATGCAACGTTACATCGACAATGTGGATAACTACATTGGCAGCATGCAGCTGGAGGTGCCATTTAAGCTGGTGAAGCACTTCCCAAGGCTGGAAGAATTTATCCGGCTGCGGGAACTGACCATAGGGGTGCATGCCTTCCTTGATTTGATTATCCTGCAATTGGGCCTCGATTTGCCTGAAGAAGTGATGAACCATGCCTATATGAAGGAGCTGTATCGCCTCACAGCGCGGGTATTTGCCTGGTGCAATGACTTTTATTCCATTGAAAAAGACATTGACCGGGAGCCGCTAAACCTGGTGTTGGTCTTACAACATGAATTTAAATTGTCGATCGAAGCTGCTAATGATGCCGCTATGAGTTTCCACGACAACGACGTCAGGGAGATTGTCAGGTTGCAGTCGGATGTTCCGGATTTCGGCCATTATACCAATGGCGTGAAAAAATTTGCCTGGTACCTGGGCGTTATGATTCAGGGACAAAAAGACTGGTATGCTATCGATACCAAGCGTTATCAGAAAGGAGGATTTCCGGAGGAGGATACCTTCAAAGCAGTTGCAGGGAGCAGCCTGTAAGCCCTTGCCGTTACCAGATTAGAATGGTCCGGGGCCAGGCGGCTGGTCCCGGATATATTTTACAACTGTATCTCAAACAGGCTGGAAGTGCCGTTTTTGTAATGCGCCGGCAGCTCCGGGGAATCGTCGGGAGCAATAACGCCAAGATAGTTAAAACCACAGCTTACGTAGTAGTTGTTCAGCTTATCATTGCCGCTACCGGTATCCATCCTTATAAATTGCTTCTGGTGTTGGATAGCATACTCCCTGCACCAGGCCACGATATGTTTCACATAGCCGTTGCCGTGGTAATCGGGATGCGTCGCAATGCGGTGGATATAGATAGCCGGATCGCTGTCTTTTTCTTTCCAGATAGCCGGATCGTTAAAGGCAATAGAAAACACGCAGACTAATTGGTCCGCTTCCACTATTTTCCACAGCCGCTTTTCATTGATTTCCTTTTCTATCAGCGCCGGTTCAAATCCCAGCCACTGCTTCTGTGCCACCTTTTTCTGTAAAAGTGTGCCTGCATCATACAAACTAAATATCAGGCTGATGTCTTCCGGGGTACTGTTGGTAATTTTCATGCTCCGATGATTATTTCGGCTGTAAAATTCAATTATCTTCCTTTAATAAAACAGATTCAGTTTTGTTTATTTTCACCAGATCAGATTTTATATATTCCTTATTGGATGCGGTTTTGTGAAATGTATTATCTTCAAAGGATGAAACTAACGATATCAGGTTATTCTACCGCTTTATTTTCCACCTGGTACCTGCTGGAAGAGTGGAGTATTTTGATGGATGCAGGCGATGGGTTAACAGCAGCATTATTACAAAAGAGCAGGAAGATCAACTATGTATTTATATCGCATGCCGACAGAGATCATCTTACCGGCTTGCTTCAATTGAACCAACTCAATGCCCGGCAGGGCTTCCCGGTGATTTGTTATCCCCGCGACAGCAAATCATTCCCGGCCATGGAAGAATTTTCCAAACGGTTTGATCCACATATCAATGGCGCCCAATGGCGGGCAGTAGCACCTGGCGAAGAAATATGGGTAAAAGACGACCTGGTGGTAATACCCATCAGGAATGAGCACGTAACCACAGATTCGCAAACCATCCGCAGCCTTAGTTATAAGGTAATGCAGGTAAAACAAAAAGTACGCCCCGAACTGGCAACATTGCCCGCTGCCGAGTTAAAACAAATTATCCTAAGCAGGGGAAAGGAAAATACCACCATGGAAGTACGTAGCTGTTTACTTGGCTACTCCGGCGACACCCCGGTAACAGATCTTCTCCGCTGGGATCAATCCGGTATATTAATCCATGAAGCCACCTTCCTGGCTAGCGAAGGCGATGTGAAAATGGTACCGCATAAAAATAAACACAGTAAACTCGAAGAAGTGATGGAAATGGTAAGCGGCATTCAGATACAGCAACTGGTACTGGGGCATTTCTCTTCCCGCTATGATGCCACGCTGATAGACCGTAGCATCCGGGACCTCTGTGATAAGTATGCTATCAATATCCCCGTATACCGCCTGTTACCGGGTGTAACGGTAAAGGATATACTTTCCGGTACGCCTCTTAATAAATAAAGACAGTTGCAGAAAAATTTGTTTTTGTGGAATATAATTCCCTACATTTGCATCCCGCTTCACCACATAAGTGGTGGAAATGTCGGAACGGGGCGTAGCGTAGCCCGGTATCGCGCCTGCTTTGGGAGCAGGAGGTCGCAGGTTCGAATCCTGCCGCCCCGACACAATTGGACAGGATGGTATTTATACCATCCTGTTCTTTTTTACCCCCACCCGTAATGCCGTTCAGGCTTACAATTGGGGATCAAGGGATCAAGTTGAAAACTTGGGGGATTAGGTAAATTTTTAAGCATAGAGTTTAGTTAATCTATAGAGAAAAAATTCGACGTCCCGTACACCTCTGAGAGCGTTTCTAAAGGACTTTATCTTCGCATTAAATGATTCAGCAGCAGCGTTGGTAGCTCTGTTGTTAAAAAAGTTGAGGATACCCAGATAGTGGATCTTTATAGTCCTGGCCACGGTTTTAAAAGATAACAGTCCTGCTTCTTCGACGTCATTGTAGCGATGAAGCTGCCGGACGCGGAGGTGCCATAGTAGTGGCAGTTGGCTCATCAAACGATTTTCAGCAGGAGGTTAAGCAATACAGGGATGAACACTGTATACCTAAGTTCGTGCAAAACCAGGTAGAAGCCGCTAGTGTCAACCGTTACCGGGAGTATGGTCCGATTTATATCGATCAGGATAGTCAGCATCACTTCTCCCTGGTATTAGAGATGTATAGTGCGCCTATCTGGTCTTTCAGTGATCAGCGTAGCGAAACAGGGCTTGGCATTTGGGCCTATCACGTCTGTGAAGCCGTACTGTTTTGGCTGATGAAAATGGAGCCTGTGATGCATGAATGGTTGGATGGCATTGATCTTCCGGTTATCGATATTGAAGTACACGTTGATCCCGCAGTTGCTGACTTGGATACTATTGACGCAACGAAGGTAGATCAAACCGACACCCGCATCGTCTGTACCCCCACGGCGTGCGGGGTGAGGCTCCATGTGCCGCCGGGATTGCTGGCGTTGACAGGCTTTAGCGATAATCGCGCCGATAAGGCGTTGATGGCATCAGTGTTGCATGCTATGAATCAATTACCCAGGAGGCAACAAGCGGTTGATGTATCGACAGCACAACAAATCACAGATGTGGTGGAAAATATCATGGTGCCAACTCAGGCTAAAATGATCCTTTACAATGATGCTTCTCATAATGTTCAGATAGATCCGCGCAACCTGGTTTCGTCCCGCTATCTACAGGATGCAGACATATCTGCAGTGCTGGAGAGTTTGGTAGGGTGGCTTGGCGACAAATACATAATCCCCAAAACAATTGCCACTGTAGCTGAAAAAATACAACTAACAACCGACATCGTTAATGCGCTCAACAGCCAGATCGCCACTGAAATCGCGCAGTATGATGGCCAGGAACTGCTTCAATACCTGATTGCCCGTCACGAAAAGTTGGTTCAGGAGAGAGAATTTCAGGAATTGTATTTGCCGGCACGCATTGCCTGTTTCTCTGACTTTCAGCAGGAATTGGAGAAAATGAAAAAGAAGGGAAAACAACTGGTACCAACTGCATTTGCCTATCGTACACTGATTGAGTATGTGGCCAGCAACCCACCATTCGGAACAAAGCGTCCCAACATGGATAAGGTAGATTATCTCCTCGCCCTTATGGATATGATCAATGACTGGGGGACGGTCGGCGATACGCTTCGCCTGGGTTTGAACGATCCGGAAATGGGCCTGTTGCCCTCTGGAAGAATCGGTGCCGATAAAACCATGGAACGTGATTTTTTTGATAAATACCGACACTTAAAAACAGAAGCCGAACTTTTTAAGTTCCAGGAAAACTTCGATCGGATCTATCTGCCCCGTCCGCGTGGTAGGATGTCAGCTCCTACCGACGAGGTAAAAAAGTTAGATGCCGCTTTTGAAGCCGAATATGGGATCACATTCACCGAGAAGGCGCAGCTAATAGGCGCATTGATGAATATTGGATTTGTGGAGGGGATGCCCTGTGTTGTTATTGAAGAAAACGAATTGGTGGCACGTTTGGTAAAGGATTTACCTGAGCTGTCTGAGGCGAAGATAAAAGACGCATTAGTTCTCCTGACTCTCCAACAGCGGCCAGCTTTGGGAACACCTGTCGCGCCTTACACTTTTAATGATATCGCCACTTGGAGATATAACCGTGCCTTGTCGCACCTGCGAAGGCCGTTGGTTCGTATCAAAAATGGCGGTGCTCTCACCTATATGTACGGTTATCGTCACTTGCTTGATGTTGTAGGTAACTACTACATGCTGATTGGAGTAGGTAAACTGGCGGCCAGCAGTGCGGCCATGAAGACTTACTTGGGTGCAATGGCCGAAGAACGCGGTAAGGAATTTCGTAACATGGTGCGAGACTGGTTTAAGGGCAATACGCAGTTTGAGGTGATCAATCACGAGGTTAAGATTGATCGTGGAAAGCACCTGGATGCCGAAAAAAATTACGGCGATGTAGATCTGCTGGTAATCGACCATAAAGGGAAGATAGTCTATGCTCTCGAATGTAAGGCAATTTATGGTGCTCGCAGTATTTATGAAATGAAGACCGAGGCGGACCAATATCTTGGTCGCCCAGGCAAAGAAGCAAAAGCTAAAATCGGAATGCATGTAGAGCGTAATAACTGGTTGCAAGCAAATTACAATAAGGTCGCGGCGTATCTGAAGCTGGATGGCTCTTATTCGGTACACTCGATGTTGATAACTGCCGAACCAATACCATTGCCTATCCTCAAAGCTGCACAAGTGCCATTGCCTATTACCGATTTTGTGCAGTTGCGTATGAACGGTGTCGATGCCCTAAAGTAACCGTACTTTACATTATATACCTGCGCCTCCACCAAATCTCGGTGGTGGCGCAATCATTTTCCGTTGCCGCCGTTTTCGCCCAAGCTAAGGGAATCAAAACTCATTTCATTAATCACCAGGGGACAAGGTTTATCATACGTTCTCCCGTAGGATTCTTTGGCAGAATACGTAGTATCCATCGAAATAGACCTGTCCCAACAGATAAATAGCAATAATTGAGGCGATAGGCCTTTTTTTGCACGAAAAAATGGCACGAAAGTTTCCAGGTTGGCCGGTTGAGAGCTTTGTTGGAATGACGTAGAAATAACCTCAATACCTTGCTTGTCGCAGTATCTACCTACAACGGTATCAATTAGCAATAAGCTTTCCAGATTAGCCAAGCATGTTGTTGCAACATTTCGATATCTAACAGCTTAAGCTGTTTGTAAGCCTCTCTGTGGCAGTGCCGGTATTTCAAACTGCTCCCGCAAAAACACTGGGCATTTCGCAATGGCATATCGTTCGCGGCGATATACATCATTAAACTTTGGGTGGCATTGGCATCGTTACCTGTTTTTAACAACTGGCTGTAATATTCCAGCAACCCTTTGACGCCGTGGGAGTATTCCCCGTTTACATAATAACCTTCCACACGCCGGTGTGTTTGATTAAACAAGTAAGGCATTACCTGTTCACCAATGTAAGTACAAAGATCAATGCCCTTCAGACAACGTAAAACCTCTTCCGGAGGTACAGTAATACAACAGGTAAATGTATCTTCGTTAATGTGCCAGTCGCCAATGCGCGGAATCTTACCTCCAGTTTCGTAAAGGTCAGGAAAACGGTAGGGGAACGAATCTGTTGCATGAATCGCGACCTCATACTCATCCCACTGTTTCCCCTCCCGATCAATGATGGGTAGACTTCCCACTAATATAATGCGATCTTCCACTTCTTTTTTGTGAAGTGTAGGGAAACAAACAATAGCATCGTCTACCTGTTCCAGAAAATGCAAATAACCCTCACTCATTTGTTCTGCTATATGGTTTAGAGGTTATTGCACCGGCGGCAAGACTACTACTTGGCTTGCTATACGGAGCATCTTTACTTAAAGGAACTTCGTGGCATCTAAAACGCTTGCCAAGGCTTTTCTGCCAGTGATCGCAGGCGATGGTGGGATTATCTTCTGCCAACGCTTTTTTAGCATTATCAATAAAAAATTGCAGGTAACGCATGAATGCCTCTTTGTTTTTGTAATTTGCAAGCAGATCCTCTCCCTGAGGGGATGTTGGCCGCAAGCATTTGAAGTCCTTACGCAGAGCGCTTTCAATTAAAACAAGGGTTTCCTTCAGCGAAACATCGTCCCTGTCGTGCGGATAATAGTGGTTGGCAACAAGGATCGTCATAATCAGCCCACAAGGCATCTCCTCTCTTCTTAAGTCTCCCCAGGCTTTGAGGTATCGTACAATACGTCGAATCTGAACATCTTTTTTACGTACATCACCCAACCACCTCTGATAGTCTGAAAATAGTTTAGCCTCGTAGAGGAAACCTTTCTTAAACCCTGACTGTGCTTTTTCTTCGAACCAGGCAATGAACTCAATCGGATTACTCAGGATCCAACCTTTGGACTTTACAGCCAGGTCAGGGCATTCCTTATTTCCTGCATAGTAAATGGGAAGATCGATATGAAACCCCTCCTTTTTTATCACACGCACGCAGGTATCTTTATCGATCACTTCTTTAGAAGCGTCGTAGTCACCAATTGCATTGATAACCGCCTTGTGAAAGAAAGCGGGTGACGGCCTTTGGCTGGCAGGTAAAGTGCCGATGAAGTATACACCATCATCAAGATCATAATCATCGTTTTCTGGTGCAATAATCGTGTCCATCTCAAAGGAACCCTGGCTTTGGAACTCAAGGTCTTCATACAGATTCTGTACGGTATTTTGGAGTTGTTTGTGGCGGCTGGCAATGCGTGCCCGAAGTTCATTGCGCGAGCGGATTAACTCATCCCTTTTTCCATCTGACAGTCGAATAATGTGGTTATACTGTTTAAATGTTTCGTGTAAATGTGCCATAATGTTATATGTTGTAAAGTTTTCTGGTTTTAAAAAAGTCAGTGATTGCCGGATCCTTTTTTGCTATTGTACCCCTGTCATTTCCTTTGCCTCGAATAAAGCGGATAGCGTTTGTTTTGGCGCAATCCAGTTTTACCAGGTGCTGTTGCTCAGACGACACCATTTCCGAGGGGATACGCACATACTTCACCTTTATATCGTTCATCCCGCATAACTTTTGAAGGAAATAATCTGTAAAGGCACTTTGCCCGTTTAGTGAAATATCGAACAAATCGGCCCCCCAGCGCATGAAGGAACGGTGCCTGGAAAGCCCAACTGATTTGCCGCCTGTATTATTGAGGCTACTAATAGACAACACCTCTAACGCATTAAATGACTTGTCTTTACCCACGAAGTAGGTTAGGGCTTCTATAATCCCTATAAGCGTTGGGTTGTTGGCCCAGACGCCGCCGTCAATAAACTGCTTATGATCGTATCCTGGAATCTCGCATAGCGGAAAAAATGTTGGTGCCGCTGACGTGGCTAATGCAACGTCGACCAGGGTAGTACCGTTATCCCGATCCAGTAGTCCGTGGTCACGTTTAAAAACCCAGGGGCGCGCATCAGTAACAGAATAAGATGGAATGCAGATCAGGTTATTAAGGTCGCCGACCTTCTTTTCTTGGAAAAACGTTTCTAATATCTTCCTTAACCGTTTGTCAGAGTATTTCCCACCCCATAAAGCCTGACGAATACGAGCGACAAAAGGAACAATGCTGCGTGGGAATATCTTGCTTCCTTCCTCCATGTAGAGCCTGCTGATTTCTTTTGACGGTTTCCCAAGAGCCAGTCCCAAGGCGATCAGCCCACCTGTAGAAGTACCGCAGATCATATCAAAATACTCTCCACATAGGCCAAACCGCTGTTCCAGATGTTCCAGCACGGTTGCTGAATAAAGCCCTTTTATCCCGCCACCATCAATACACAGTATTTTAAACGGCTTATAGTCTTCACTTGTCAATAATTGTGTCATTTTTATTATATTAGCTGTAGGAGCCTTTGCCCTTTATTATTACTTAACCGTCGCCGACTGAAATTACCCCGCAGGGGAAAAAGAAAATTTTTCGGTTATAATGGATGTAGAAACTGGACAATACTTTGAATGGAACCATCGCAAGCTCGATGGTTTGCAAAATACAGATGCAGCGTGGGCCGCTGCTATTGAGAAATGCCGGAGGGAGATTAGTATCCGTCTGAGCAAAAGAACACATTTCGGGGCTCATTCGACTACCAGGCTGGGAGAGGATGCTATCGATTACTATGTCGAGTACGCATATGATGCTGTTCTAAGTGGTTCTTGGCAGTGGAAGGACGAATACTCTCTTTCTCAGCAGCTTTGCCGGATCGCTGGCAGTGTAATTGATACTGAAGTTCAAAAGTTTAAAGTTCAGCAGAAGAACAATGAGGCTCAGGTAATATATGAAGGAGCTTTTGATGACCTGGAAACTTACTTTTATCAGCAGGAAGAACTACCGGTGGGGTTCAATGACATGGACCAACTGATCATGGATCAGAAAATTCGGGAAATAGAGGAATTAATCAAGGGGGACACTAATTGTGAGGTATTCTGGGACTGCATTAAAGAAGGTATGAAGCCAGCCGAAATTGCTGCTATTATGGAAAAGACGCCTAAGCAGTTGTATAAACTACGCGAAGTTTTTATCAAAAAAATTCAGTCTTCTCCTTATTTTGAATCGGATTACTATGCAAAAGTCAAACGTTGATATATTAAATCATCTATACGGCCTGTTGCTGGACATGAACTTTCATGAGCCTGATGAGGATATTTGGGAAGGGAATAGCTACAAGCAGGATCCGTTTATTGCCAAGCATTTACGGCAAATAAAGCTGCGCACTGCAAAATTACGGGCAGTACAACAGAAGTCTGTATATAGTAATCTTGTTGCGGAGGTGCAGCGCTTAAAGGAGTTCGGGTTTGATAAATTAAAACAAATGCTTTCACAGCGGGAAGCGCAGCAACTGTATCCATTATTTAACAGATTTGAACAACTTACTGAAAAAGATAAGGACTCTATAGCTGAGGATCAAGAACTATTACACTTATTTAGTATATTAAAAGACAAGCTTAATAACTTCCAATCTGATGAGCCATCCCAGTCGTGAGGCACAACTGCTACTAGAGGAATTGGGGTGGTCGGCCCCTGGGGATCTCACTGTAGAAGAAATGGCTTATGCATGTGGTTTGATGATACAGCGTAAGGAAATGGAGGGTAGCGATGGGCATATCCTTATGAATGGAAGCATGGGGATTATCAACGTAAATGTTGCTATAAGCTACCAGCCGAAGATTAACTACGTGATTGCCCACGAAATCGGACATGCCCGCCTACACAGACAACTTTCTTTTTTTGCAGACAACAAGAAAACCTTAAATGAGTGGTATGCCAAAGGCCCCCAAGAAAAGGAAGCGAATGAATTTGCAGCCGAACTGTTGATGCCAGAGGCACTGTTTAAGAAGAAAGTAAGTAAAGAAAAGCTTAGTGTAAAACTGATTGAAAGTGTAGCTACCTATTTCGGTACCTCGAAGACTGCCACCTTCCTAAGATATAGAGAACATGGTGAATACCCGGTTATGGTCATTTTTGTTGAGAATGGCGTTATTAAGTGGAAGCAACCTTCAGATGATTTTCCTTATAAATGGCTAAGTTTAGATACTCGGTTACCATCATATACTGTAGCAGGTGATCATTATTACAGACAGGTATTGGAACCTGTGCCGGAGAAAGTGGATGCTATTGAATGGTTCCCTGAAGATTATACTGCCCAGCGAGAACCGCACCGAAAGCTTTGGGAGCAATGTTTTCCCGTAGGGGAGAATAGCCTTGTGACCTGTATATGGACTCCTTAAGCAATCCCCCAATCGTGACAACCCGCCATTATGGATTACAAACTCCCCGAAATCCTTTAAAGTCTGTATAAAATGAGTTCGACAATTGTCCAACTCGCCCGATTTTTACAGTTTATGCATGGAAATCCGCTCCAGTAGCGGATTTTTTGTTCGAATCAAGTTTCGTTATATTAATTCCGGAATGCTGTAATTTACTGTAGCAAAGGCTTTACCTGAATTCGAATCCAGTAATTTTTTTTGATTGAGAAGTTTTAGTTGAATGGTGCCTGCAACTGAACAGGTATTGCTGCAGGGGGATATTTTCTAATTGTCAGCCCGGTAACCAACCATATTCCCAGCACTTCTTTAAGGCCATCCCGTTTTAGTCCTACAGAGATGTAGACAGTTTTATTCACAACTTTGCTATTCTCCCGTACCTTAAACACAATGCCATTCAGACGATGAGATAAACTGGTTCTAATGGCCGGTTTTGCCAGGCGACGATATCTTGGTCACACGGCTGGTTATACGGCTGATCGTGGCGGTGGAAACGTCAAATTTATATACTTCTCTTATTTGCCCTTCTATGTCAGATACGCCCATTCCTTTAGCATAAAAGGACACAATTACCTCTTCCTGCCCCTGGACCATTCCAGCCCGTTAGGTACGATCATCGGGTTAAAACTGGCATCACGATCCCCGGGAACTGTTATTTCAGATTCACCATAGCTGGTTTTAATCTTCTTCTTACTATATCTATTACGGCTATTGTCGCTTTTATTTGGCTCATGTTTATCATAGCCTAAATGACTATCCAGCTCGCCTTCAAGCATCTTTTCAATGCCCCGTTTTTGAATCTGAGCCAGGAAATTATTTAACTGATCGGCAGTTTTAAAATGCTTCAGAAAGTCGTCTGATAAAAAATCTTCTGTCTTCATAAAACTGTATATGCTTTAAAATTGAAAAATCGAGGTGAAACACCCCTACTTTTAGATTTTACACAGTTTATGAGATAGTGTCATTTTGTTTATAGTCAAAGATGGTTCAAACTGAAATGAATTCAACTGACTGCTTTATCAGGTTCATGATGTATTCAATATTCTTATTGTCTTCAATCGCTATTTCATAGTCGCCATTACCCCAATGGCCAACAGCAGAAACATCCCTTGCTAGTTTCTTGTTATCTTTCAATTGTCCTTTCTTTAGGTTAATCCACAGCTTTAGAGATTTTTTCAGGATTGAAATATCAGCTACAATCTTTTCGCCTGTTTCAAAGCTAATGCGTATTTTCTTGGGGCTTACTTTCATTTCATTTGAAAGCTTTAATATTTCAGCCTTGAATTCATTATAAAGCTTTGTAATTTCAGGTGAAGCATTTTCCAAGTGTTCTTTCTCTGTATATGTCTTAGCTTTTACTGTGACGACTTTCTTAGCAGCTTTTTTGGTTGCCTTTTCTTTGGCTGGTTTATCTGTCGGCTTCGTTGTTGCAGGAGCTGCCACCACTGTTGGTTGCTTTTTGTTGGCAGCATAGTGAACCTTCATTGCTTTGATAATATCAAACAATAGTCGGAAATTTTTGAACTCTTCTTTATTAGTAAATGTTTTTGCTTTTGCAAGTAAGTTGGTCTTTGTAAGGTCTTTCAACTTTTCATTAATGCTTTCGATAGACTTGCCGTTAACATGAGTAGCAATTGAGTTCAACGCATCTTTGTAAGCCTCCAATAAATGTTGTGTATCGTAAAAGTTTTCTACTGTGAAAAATTCACTTTTGTGTACTGTATGTTTTGGATAACCTGTAGCATAAAACCCTAACTCATGCCGTTTTTTATTTTGTTGATTGGGAAATTGGCATTCCGTATGACTTAACTCTCTATTTCCAGTAGCATCTACATCAAATACCCCAATACATAGTTTATTGTATTCAATTTCTGATGTTCGTAACCCAAGCATCATTGGGGGAATGTTGCAGGCTGAGTTCATGTAGAAAATATCAAAACTTAATTCAGGGTACTCGTCTTTCAATTTGTAAAAGGCCAGGTTAATATGTTCTTTATCGTGTTTTCCTTCTACCAGTAACACAATAGGTTTTTTAGCAGCTAGAAAGCTGTTCTGCTGATGCTTATTCCAAAACTCGCCTGTTATTTCTTCAATGATTTCCTGCCTGTTCTTGTCTTCGATTTTGCCAGCAATCAGCATGTACACATTTTCATCTTTTATAGCTTGGGTTATAGTGGGAGAATGCGTTGTAATAACAATTTGCCTATTGCTTTTATAAGGTTCAAAAGATTTAATGATTTGCTCCTTATTGTTTAAGTGAACATGAGCATCAGGTTCATCTAAAATAAAGAGGCTATCTTCCTGCCCGGCAAATTCCAATGCTGCTTTAATCAGCAATAGTTTCTTTTCGCCCTCACTTAAATCCGTAATGGTTAAATTCTTGTTGAACTTGATAGCTATATCGTCAATTATTTTAGAGCCTTTTGGGGTGTTAGCAAGGTAGAGGTACTTATACAGATCATCTGTTACATAGCCTTTGTCCTCTATCAGTTTCTTAAATTCTTCTAACTTGTATTCGCTCTTGCTGTCTATTCCCCTGATAAATTGTAAGGCAAGGTTATCGTTGTAGTGCTCATAATTCCGTTTCAGGAAATCTATCTTAATCTTTTCTACTGTATCAATTTTGAGAACATCTTTTATAAATTTCTTATTGCTTTCTGAATTTGATACTAAAAGGCTGAGCAATGAAAGATGCCAGTAGAATTTATTAAGGAAAAGCATTTTTGGCAGGTTTGAGTAATCCGTTCCCTGTTGCTGTGCTTTATTGATATTTTTTATAAATTCAAGATAGAATGGCCCATAACAATCTTCAAACAACCTGTCTTCCTCACCGCTGTAAATAGCAATCACTTTTTGTGGCAGGTAAAGGCTTATATCAAGCATTGCAGTGCCATCCACAAAAAGGTTTTTTTGTGAACCTTTCTTTTCAATACGAACTGTATTGTTTTTTGAAGTTGCGTATTCCAGTGTATAATCAAAATCAACTTTGTAAGAAGATTTGTAGAGGTTTCGGAATATGTGGCTTAATGCTTCCAGCAAGTTGCTTTTACCACTGCCGTTGTTGCCAATAAAGGCAATCAGGTCTGAGTTATGAGTTAAATCAGCATCAAGGTTTTTGTAGTTTTTTATGTGTAGTTCTTTAATCTGCATAATGGTCAAAAATTTTCTGTTCAAACTCTATTTGAGCGGTACATAAAATATAATCTCTATCCTTAATAATATTCTGAACAAGTTCTCGCTTCGCGCTAATCTCCTTCACAATCTTCATTTGTTCTTCCATTGAGGGGCAGATTATCGGCGCTTGCAAATACTCTTGTCCATTAATGTTTGGCTGACCAGCAACTCTTTGGTTTGAATGTATCCAGTTCTTAAAAGTATAAGACTTTGTATATTCCAATAAATACTCAGGTGCTACTTTAGAAGTATCAATATTGTATTTTACTAGATAGCCCGCATAAATAGCCTTTCCATATTGCTCTTTATACAAAAAAGTCTTGCCAACTGTATTTCCAGACCTTGCAATCAAGAAGTCATTCTCCTTTAGTAAAAATTTATCGTCGACGATTTCAGGTGAAACAAATTCATCGTTTAATGTACCGTTTTCATTGATATCTGTTATACGTATATAACGTGTGTCTGATTTTCTCTGAACCCCTTTAACATTTGCACCATACATGGGTTTGCCAATGACTATTTCTTTAAACTGAATAGGCTTAACGTTTTTATAGTTGGTAAGTGACTGATTAACCCATACATCCCATCTTGTAAAATCCTTAAACTGAAAAATCTGTAATCCCTTTTTAACTGTTTTCTGAGTGTTCTTTTCCACTCCCAATATATCCAAGAAATATTTCTCAATTTCTAATTCAATATTATCAGCTTGCGATTTAAGAGCTACGGCCTTACTTATTTTGCTATTATATTCTTTCAGGATATTCTCCTGTTCCTTAATTGAAGGCAACGGAATTTTGTACCCCAATACATGATAAGGTCTAATTGCAGAATAGTTGGTGCTTCCTGTTGATTTTACTTGTTTAAGAAACCCATTTGTCTTGACAAGAACACCTAAAAATTCAGGCAATAACTGGCTTGTATCAATGTCAAACAAAAAATAATGACTACTTACTACTGCATCTTCTAACTCCTTTGGAACAATACCAAATCCACCAACTTTTGCATCAATTTCTGCAACTAAAAAATCATTAGGCTTGCATAATTGTTGTTTTTTTGTTTTGATTTCTTTACCTAAAACTTTATCTCTCAAAACAACACCTTTGCCTTGAATCTGAACCCTACATCTCTTGTAAGACTGGTTATCGTTGATTGTAATAATCTCTTTTCGTTGTTTTAACACCGTTCTGAGTTCTACGATTTTATACGCGGAGTTAATTTCGTTTTGATGACTGAGTGTATAATAATCCCAGAAGCCCAATTCATTAAAATTGGTAAACTTTAAATACCTGTAGTTAGATGTGTTTATAACCTGCTGCATTCTCATTTTAGTTTTTTACATAGAATATTTCAGGTTCAGAAACTATACTGTTATCATCAGCAATTGGTATTCGATAGATTTTGTCATCCTCTAATACCTCGTACTTGACTTTTTTAAATTTATTGCTCCACAAATGGTTTTGATTGCGGTAAATTTTAAATTCTTCAGCCAGCGGCTCTAACTCGTTTTCAATTTTTGAACCAGTGCTGCTAATTCCTGCCTTTTGCACTTCGGCAATAGGTATAGAGTAGCTGAAACGAGCTTTTATCAAAGCCTTTGTTTCCGAAATAATCTTTTCTTCCAATAGCCGCAATTCTGCTTTCAGTTGTTTTTTAGCATCTGCATCTAGGGCTTGATTGCCTTTCAATTCTATCTTATCTTGTATTGCATTTACTTCTGCCTGGTATTTCTTCAAAGCTTCTTTCTCAGCTTTAGCGGCAATAGTATTATACTGTTTTGCTTCTTCCTCCGTAAATTTTTTGAAGAAGAGCAGACTTGGTTTTACAGTGGCCCCGCTAGCAATAAATACATCCTGCGGAATGGAAGTGATAAACAGAATTTTTGCTTTGCTTTCTACAAACTCCCTTGTCTTTTGTAGGTTGGTATTGTTGAGCACCCCTTCAGGCAATACAATACCCATTCTGCCACCCGGCTTCAATAAGTTTAAGCATCGTTCAATAAACAATACTTCAGTTAGTGTACTCATACTGCCAGTTTCGTATAATTCAAGCAATGATTTACCAATGTTATCATTAACCTGTTTCAATGCTTCATCATAAGCTTTTCCGTATCTTTTTTGATACTTTCTGATTCGTTCTATATCTGTGTATTTATCAGCTTCCGTTATTTTAAGACTTTTTTCAATACGGCTGCCGAATGGCGGGTTAGTAAGTATTACGTCAAAACGGTTCTCAAAAATGCCGTTTACATTCAGCAGACCATCGTTGTGATGAACACCACCGTGCCCATCACCGTGCATAATCATATTCATTTTTGCTGTACGGCTCATTCTTGGGTTGGCATCTGTACCAAAAATGCAATCGTAACTCAGTTCCCTAATCCTGCTTTTGGAATTATTGATGTCTAATTCTGCATTCAGTTTGTAGAATAATTCGTTTACAGTTTCATCAATAGATTCTCTTTTTTTCTCTGTCAGTTTTTCGTAATCTGCATTGTAGTAATCTTTCTTAATCTTCTCCTTAGCCGAATGAATTTCATTTTCAATTTTGGCTCTTACGTACTCAAATGCTTTAATTAAAAAACCGCCTGAACCACAACAAGGGTCGCAGATAGCTTCGCCTTCCTGTGGATCTAACACTTCCACCATAAAATCAACTATTGTCCTTGGTGTAAAGAATTGCCCTAACTCACCTCTGAACGTTTTTCCTAAGAATTGTTCAAAGGCAATGCCTTTCACATCATCACTGGTGGTTGACAAATTGTAAATCTCCAGTTCTTCTACAATAGCCTCAAAGCTGTTCTCCCGAATGCGAATTATTTCATTTGGCTCAAATAAATCATCATCTTTGAAGTCCTCTTTGGTTTGTTCAAACAAAAACTGGTAAAAGTCTTTACCGTCTTTGGGTTTGTACTTTTCATAGCTGGCCTTATCTGCCTTAAATGCTTCCTTAGAGAATATTTGATTTTCAGAATTGGCTCTTTCGTACCTGATTTTTATAAAAAGAATTTTGCTGATTTCATCAAAAGCAGCCTCCGGTGAAAGTTTATCATTGTTACGAATTATATTATGGCATTTGAAAAGTAGTTTGGAAAACTCATCTCTTGTAAATGCTTTTGTTTGCTTTAATAACTCACTAATCTTTTTCTCATCATTGATGATTTTTGCATCAGGAATGTTAACTACTTCGTCCAATCGTTTGGGTATTTCGCCTTTTACGACTTTGAAGATTTTGGTCTCCTTTTCGTTTGTAGTAACGAAAAAATCAGCACCACACATTGCAGCATAGTTGGCTCCTTGAAAGTAATCATCTACTTGAATAGTTATATTGTCGGCTTTGCACTCAACGATGATTACAGCATTTTTTCTTTTCTTCTTATCGTCTGTATTTTTGTAAACAATAATATCCGCTCTTGCACCGCCAGTGCCTCTTTTGGTATTACTCACCAGAACCTCCTGCTCCATTTGCTCTAGAGAAAAGCCGTAAGTGTTTGCCAATCTGCAGATATACTTTTGTCTTACAATCTCTTCAGGCTTTAGCACTAACCAAACATTATCACCTTTAAGCGGTGCTTTGATTTTGTTGCCTTTTATTTCTATTTCTATAGCCATATGTGAAATGATTTGTACTTGTCAGTTGTTTAAAATTATGTTCTTGCAAAATCAATTAAAGGTTGAATATCTCCTGCATCGGCTGCTTTTATTGCTTTAAAGTAGATTCCTCGTGGGGCACCCTGCTTTACCAGATTGGCTGCTCCCCAGGTGTAAATTGGTTACTTGAAATTTTTCTTTATCACTATATCTGCTCTCAGGCGGCTATGCCTGCCGTTTCCATTGGGAAAACAATGTACGCTTACCAATCAGTGCTTAAATCGTATGTTACATTCATCGAAGCTGTAAGTGCCATTGGCATACCAGTATTTTTCATCGTCCAGCAAAGTCCTTAACTCTGTTGGTATCTTCCATTTGTCCACGCCAATATTTTTATTGGTATGCCGGAACTCACCTGCCCATGCCCGTACATTGCCATACATCCGTTTATGTACTGTTTTGAGAAAATCTTCGATAAACACATTGTCAGCCATAAAGGAACGCCCTAAACTCCATGCTACTGCCTGCTCAATACTTTGCTGTTCAAACTCGTCCAGCTCGTCGCGGGTAGCAATGGTGGGAATAAGCAGGTCTTCCTTTTCGTCTTTATCTAATGGTGTTTGTCCGTCTATATACTCACAGTCTAATCCCATAAGGTTTTAGGCATTTCGTTTTTTATAATGGCTGCTCTTTCCTGAATGGCTTTTTCAATACGCTGTTTGGTGATTTCCTGGTCTTCCAGCTTCATGGTGTTGGAAGTTCGTACTATTTGTGTGGCCAGTTCTCTTGCCTTACGGTCTATCAATGCCTCCAAACTGCCATCGTTTGGCACAAAGCCATACACCAATTGCATGTCCAATGCCTTGCCCGCTTCCCTGAGGGCTTTGATGGAAATAGAACCGTCTTTCTCCCTGCTTTCCATGTCCTGCACACTCTGTTTTGTAACAGAAAGGCGGTTACCCAATTGTAACATACTCATGCCAATGGCGGTACGGATGGCTTTTATCCAGCCGGTAGGTGGTGAGGCCACCTTTTGCAGGCTGGTATAAACCAACATTTTGTTATTGAGTTGCTGTATCTGTAATGACTTGTTGCACATGATGGTAAAGTTATACTTTGACTAAACGACGGCAAATGTAAGGATATAATCTGACAAATACATTAAAAAAGTAAGACTTTGGACTGACTTATAGATAGGGATAGTTAAGACATACTTTGGCTATTACATAAGGGATGAAATGTGGAAGTGAGTAGCCACACCTAATTATTTAGGTGTAAAATTTGTATCCATAGATTAGTCTGTTATCCCTAAACCTGTTAACCTGCCATTGCAGATCACAAATTCACTGAAAACCTTTAAGTTCTGCACAAAAGAGTTCGACAATTGTCCATCCACCCCGACTTTTATTAGATTAAACATAAAACCCGCGCTCATCAGCGCGGGTTTTATGTTTGAATCGAGTTCCTTTGTTTGAGTCTCAGAATGCTGTAATCTGCTGCGGTAAAGGATTTGGAACGGTTCGAATCCTGTAGTCTTTTAATTGAGATGTCTTAGCTGAAAATGATACAACAATGTTGGTGGCAGTAATTATGATTTAATAAATTCCAAAATGTCCTTGTTAATAGTTTCATGCCCTGTCGTTGGCATTCCATGTGAGAATCCTGGGTAAGTATTAGTATTCCCTCGGCCCGCAATCGCCGCCGATTGAAAATATATTGTTGAAGTTAAGCGCAAAAGCTGATAGTTATTCGTCGGCCGGAACTAAAACTGGGATTTGCAATTAGCTGATGTTGCAATGTCCTGCCCAACTTGCATAAAACCCCAATGTTGACTGTTCGTTGTTCCTCTCGTTAATTGGTTTCGTCAATCGTCTCAAAAAGTTGTTCTGCCAAATTTAAATTCGTCTTGTAGCCATTATCAATTGTTAAAAAATATTTGATCTGCCAATCTTGAGTTTTTTTAGCTTGTTTATTTGCCACTGTGTCCCAAGGGGGGTAAACCCTAATCCCACGTTTCCCTTTTTTGCCGTTTCCTGTCAGAATCCCTTTGTCAAGCAATACAGATTTTGGAAAAATAAATTGTCCAAAGTTGTCGCCGTTCTGTGATGAAATAATAATAAAATCAATTTCATCTGTCAAGTCAAATGGTTGAGTTACCCCTTCCTGATTTCGTTTCCAAATTGCTACAAATTGTCCAGTCTTTGTTGGTGTAATTTTAGAAATCCGGAATTTAATTTTGAGCTTATTCAGCCTAAAAGTACACGCTCCATATTCTTGGCTTTCGTCCTCTGCAATTAATCCGTCAAAGTCAAAGCCACATTTATCGTATACCAAAATTTTAGCACAATAAAGATGTTGTTGTAAATTTTTATCGTTCGTCAAGTCTGTTTTATTTGTTATTTAGTTTTACTGTAACACTTGTCTGCGTTGAAGTTGATGAATGTCGTTTTACAATGACAGTCGACCCAAAAATAAGCGCAATTATATAATTTTCAGAATATTATATCAGAGCAATTTTATCTATCAACTAATTGTGTAGATACTGCGCTATACGCATTTTGTATAATTATAAACTGACTGGTATTTAAGGCCAGCCGGTCTATTCCGGCAAAATCTGGCTATAAGCTGTGAAATCTTGCTTAAGCTAGCAAAAAGTTTCGAAAGTTGTAACCAACTTTCTGCAAAGGGGGACAAACATTATAAAAGATACTCCGTACACTTCTTATTTTTTACAAATGCTCGGTTATAGCAAGCCAACACCCTCAGCCAAATTTTGCAAACTTTTTGCAAAAAAATGCCGATTTCTTCCAAATCTTCGACCAAAAAATTGGAACTGTGTCGCCCCGACAAAAGAGGACAAAGTGGAAAAATTTCCATTTTGTCCTCTTTTATTTTCAAGCGAAAGCTATGTCCAGTGAACTGTCCGAGGTAAAAAAAGACTGATTATATTGACAAATCTCCAACACATTATGTGTTGGGGCTAAGATTACCAGATTGAATAAGCGTCATTTCACCCCTCAATTTTCCCGTTTCGTCGTTGATTTTTGTATAACCTTGCTTAATTTTCTTTTCTTTATATAAATGATTAGAAACGAGCGGAAAATATACTTATACAGCTCCTTGTTGATTGCCTTGATGGCCAATTCAGCCAAGCTAATGGCACTTAATACTGATGGAATCATTGCCCGCTATTGGCAGTTCAATGCTTGGGAATATGGCTTCCAATTTCTGTACAATATGTTATTTTGCCTGGTACTATTACACCTGAACCTTGCCCATGGCAGATTTTTCAGCGTGTACCGGCAAAACAAACAATGGCCAAAACTGTATGGTTACAATGCGCTATTGGTAATAACTGCTATTATCTTGGGAAGTCTCATCCACTCGGCACTGTTTGATATAGTATCTTTTCAGAAGATAATAGTAAGAGGATATGTCGCCCGGTTTATCCTTAGTACCATGATGGTTGTTGTGGTGATACGCCTCATCTTGCTGATACGGGAAAGCAGGCATAAAGACCTGATAAATGAACAGCTTCATGCGGCCTATCTGCAAGCCCGGTTAAAACTGCTTCAAGAGCAGCTTAATCCCCATTTTCTTTTCAATACGCTCAGCAGCCTTTCAGCAATTGTAAGAGAGAATCCGCAACAGGCTCAGGCCTATATCGTGCATTTGTCCAAAGTTTTCCGGTATACACTCATACATTCAGGTAATGATATGGTAACGGTAGATATAGAACTTCAGCATTTGGAATCCTACACCCAACTGTTAACAATGCGACTGGGAAATACGTTCCAGATCCGGACAAACGTAAGTCCTGATATTTTGCAAAAACGGATTCCTCATTTATCATTACAACCGTTGGTGGAAAACGCTGTTAAGCATAATAGTAGCACCACTTCACGGCAGCTAACCGTTGATATTTATGACAAAAAAGGCTGGCTTGTAGTGCAAAACAACCTGCAGCCTGCCACCAGCGAGATTGAAGGCACAGGGGTAGGACTGGCCAATCTGAACGAAAGATTCAAACTGCAAGCCTGCCGTGAAATAGAAATACATCAAACCGGTGAATATTTTATAGTCCAATTACCGCTGCTATGACCACGACCCGCCCCTTCCGCATTGTATTAATAGAGGACGAAGCCGCAACGGCAAGAAACCTGGAATATATCATTAGAGAAATTAAACCTGCCGTTGAGATCATGGCAACGTTACAAGGTGTGACGGAAGCGGTGGATTGGTTGGCGGGGAACCATAATAGCTATGATTTGATATTTTCTGACATACGGCTTTCGGACGGATTGTCGTTTGAAATTTTCCGGCAAACAAACATCAGCAAACCTGTCATTTTTGTTACAGCATATAATGATTATGCGATCGAAGCCTTTCGTAACAATGGTATCGATTATATACTAAAACCTTTTGATGAGGAGGAGATACGCCGTGCTTTATTGAAATATAACACGCTGATAGTTCCTGACGTTGAAATGGAACAGAGTAGGATAGCTGGCTTGTTACAGCAGCTGCAGTCCACTACTAAGAGCTACAAGAAATCGTTTCTTTTCCATTACTGCGGCAGGCTTATTCCTGTGGAATCTAGCAAAATTCATTGGTTTTATACCGCCAACGAGATAGTGTATGCCCATACAACAGAAGGGAAGCAGTACATCGTAGCGTCTACGCTGGAACAATTAGAACAACAGTTGGACCCCGCTCTTTTTTTTCGTGCCAATCGTCAATTTATCATCCATCGAAATGCCGTAGATACTGTGGAATATTTTTTCAATGGTCGACTGGTACTCAAAATACATCCCTCTCCCCGGGAACAGGTGTTGGTTAGCAAAGCGAGAGCAATGCTTTTCAGAAAATGGCTGGATCAATAGCTGTGTTCCACCGCCAGATTTAGCAGGTTCACCCTCTTTTACCTGAGTGGCAACTATCTGTATTATTACATTTGTTGTATTAAAAATTAAACATTTTTACGATGGTCTTAAAAATTAAGAAAAAATGGGCTTCCCTTGTAACTACCCTGGTGCTCATGGTATTTACAGTATCGGCGCAGAACAAAGAAACAATACAAGACGGCACACCCGAACAGCGGGCAAAGATACTAACCGAATGGATGAAAACTAACCTGGCACTGAGCGCCGTGCAAACCGAACAGGTGTATCACCTAAACCTTCAATATGCTCAAAAAAATGCGCTCATCTCGCAAAGCAAAGGAGGAAAGCTGTCTAAATACAAAAAAATGAAAGCTTTGCAGCAGGAAAAGTCTGCTTCCTTTACCCAAATCTTAAATACGGAACAATACAAAAAATACCAGGAACTTAAAGAACAAATGCTGAAAGCAATAAAAGAAAAGAGAAAATGAAAAGGCTATTATATCTATTGTTAATGATGTGCATTGCTGTTTCAGCCTGCTCTAAAAATAATAATGGTGGAAATACACCACAGCCTGACAACAGTCTGCAAGGACCTATACAAAAGCCTGTATCCGGCTATGGATCAGATGGGAATTATGAAGTAGCAGAAATAGATTTTGACAATCCGCAATATGCCGGAACGCAGGTTTCTATTTTTTATCCGAAGGGAATTACTTCTCCTAAACCCACCATATTCTTTTCGCATCCTTTTGGTGGAGAAAACAAAGCTTACAATATAGGGCTGTATAATTTTATTGCGAAGAAAGGATATGTGGTAGTATTTGTGCCTTACCGCACTGTCGATATTAGCATAGATCACCGCTATCAGACACTTTGGGAAGGTTTTATGAAAGCGGCGATGGCTTATCCTAATATTATCGACACCAGAAAAGTGGGATTTATGGGACACTCATTTGGTGGTGGCGCCAGCATAGACCTTGCCTACAAAGCTTTTACCGAGAAAGGTTGGGGACAAGATGCCCGTTTCCTTTTCACAATGGCTCCATGGTATTCTTTTAACTGGAACAGTCCGTTCACTATCGAGCAGCAATTGCGAAGTTTTCCTGCCAATACCAAAATGATAGCACAGGTATATGACGAGGACGATGTGAATGACCACCGCCTTTCTATCGATATCTATAAACACATCAATATACCTGACAGTGAAAAGGATTTTATTTACATCAAATCCTCGACCATTAATGGATATAATTATGTGACTGACCATGTAACACCCAGCTCCCGCAAGGCTTATGACGCATTAGACTATTACGGTGTATATCGCCTGCTGGATGCGATGATGGATTATTGTTTCAACGGAAATGCCAATGCTAAGAATGTAGCTTTGGGTAATGGATCTACTGCGCAAATTACGATGCCCTCTTACAACGGGCAATCAATGACTCCACTGGAAGTAACGGACAATCCTACACCAAAGTATCCGCAAAGTAAATACCAATTTCCGTGCAGCAGCAATGCTAACCCGAGGAACAACTATTGCGAATAATTGAGAGTAATAAATAGAACGGATTGAGAAATTTGGTAAATGTATGCTGCTGCTCGGTGTCACAGCATTGTCCCCCGGATGCCTGATTGAAGTTGACGCGATCGCGATTATTGATTGAAATTGCACTTTCAAAATAAAGCCTGCCCCACCGGGGCAGGCTTTATCACTTTATGCGATGCTTCCCTAATTGATACTGTAAAAGAAGCTTCTTAGTGCTTCTGCGAAGACCGTAGGTACTTCCAACGCGGCAAAATGTCCACCTTCTGCCATTTTTTGGAAACTGACTACGTTTACAAAGCGTTCTGCCCATTCCCTGGGAAATTGGGCTTCTCTTGGAAATATAGCTATACCTGCAGGTACGCTACTTTTTTTCAATGGTTGAGCACCTCCCCACTGCGCAATTGCATCTGCCTTGTACATTCTGACCGAGGTACCGATAGTTTGTGTGGTCCAGTAGATCATAATATTAGTGAGTAATTCATCTTTACCGCCAAATGCCTGCTCTATTATTTCAGGCGCAGCGCCTGCATTGATGAAGCTGAGTATCCAGGCCGTAAGCGCAACAGGAGAGTCATTTAAACCGTAGGCCAACGACTGGGGTTTGGTTGAATGTACCATGGCATAGGCGCCTTCGCTATACCACCACTGCTGCACGAATCCGGCAAATTGCCTTTCAGCCTCTGTCATGGTCTTTGGGTCTTCTTGTCCCATTGGATAGCCAATGTCTGTAAAATGTACCCCTGCCACTATATCGGGGTATTTCGATGCAAGGGCTTTAGTGATGCCCATACCTACATCGCCACCAGCTGCGTAAAATTTGGCATACCCCAGATTTTCAGTCATCAATACTTTCCATAAATCGGCCACTGCTTCACTGGACAAGGCAATCTTATCGGAAAAACCGAAACCTGGGATGGAAGGGATGATCAAATCAAAGCTTTGATCACCTTCAGTGAGTAACGGAATGATCTTGTGGAAACGGTAATAACTATCCGGCCAGCCATGTGTCAATAGGAGTGGCTTTGAATGCTTCCCTTTTCCCTTGATATATTGAAAATGGATTTTCACCCCGTTCACATCCGCCATGTATTGCGGGTATTTATTCAAGGCCGCCTCCTGCTTACGCCAATCATACTGGGTGAGCCAATAATGTACCAGCGCTTTCAGGTAGGCTTCACTGGTACCGAAGTGCCAACCCGATCCTTCTGCTTCACCCGGCCAACGGGTGTTGTCCAAACGGTTTTTTAAATCATCCAGCACTTGTTGAGGAACAGATACATTGAATACAGATACGTTTTTCATCATTGAAGTTTTTCTGGTTTGTGAATGTAGGTTTGTGGCACTTAATATGAGTAATGACAAAACAAGAGAAAGGATTCTTTTCATAATACCTTATTGTTTTAACTGGAACAAAGGTATATCAGAGGGTACGGGTATATTAGGCAAGATGGCGGAAGAACTGGTATAAAATTCGGTAAAGTCATTTTTACTGGCAGTTGGGAAATATGGTTATGTCCTGCGATAGTCAGTTGGGGTGACGTTTGTTAACTTTTTAAATGACTTAGTGAAATGAGAAGCATCTTCATAACCCAGCCAGTAACAAATCTCTTGTATGGAAAGGGCGGTTTGTTTCAGTAAACTTTTAGCTTCCATTATCACATATTCATCGATGAAAGTTTTAGCAGACTTGCCTAATTCTACCTGCAGGATCTCGCTGAGATATTTCGGAGTGATACTTAGCTTAGTAGCATAATAGGCTACTTCTTTATGTTCGGGGAAATGTTCTGCTACCAGTTTCCGGAATGTGCCGGCAATCTTCTCTTTGTTGGAAGCTGCAATGTTTGAAGAAGTTTGTGTATGAATAGAATGATACGTTTTGATCAACATCAGTAGTGAATGAACAATGCCGGGAATGGCATTCTTCTCTTCTTTTAACGCTTTAAGCAAGTCGAATATTGCCGTTATTTTTTTTAGTTGCTCCGCTGTTAACCGGATAACATGGTTACCCCCATGAAAGAAGAAGGGATGCGATGACAAGAACGAATTAAATGATAAGTCACCAAACAATTCTTCCGTAAAATAAATAGTATCATGTTCTGCCGTGTAGTTGCCTGTCCATTGACACACCATGCCCGGCCCAATGGTAGTTAGGCATCCGGCTGTTACCAGGTAATCCGTACTGCCAATTTTAAAAACATCTCCTTCGCCGGAATAAGTGATGCCAAGACCATAAGCAAATGTGCGGAAGGGGAAATTGATATGGGCACTTTTGTAAGTATGCCTGTCTGCCAGGAAAAAGGGTACCTGGAGACTATGCGAATTCTGATGCTTCAGAAATTCATATAGGTTAAATGAATTTAAATTGGTTTTTCGTTGCATACCAGGGTTATTAGTTGTAGGTAATCTAAAAATAGCACTTTTCTTATACTAATGCTGCAGCTTTAAACAACAAAAAATACTTAAATTGTGAAATTTAACGGCTTTTTTGCATCCAATCAATATAATCCTCTATCCTCCCTGCGAGATAAAAAGGTAAATTCAGTAAGGAATATTCTTTTCCCTTTGAAGTACTTTCTGTATCAATTTTTAATTGGCCACCAAAAGCATGCTACGATAATCCCGCCAGAAATCATCCGTATATAGAAAAAGAAAAACCCTGCCACCGGTTTGGTTTCCAACGCTGGCAATTTGTTTGTCATTAGCCGCTTTGGCAAGTAAAAGACTACATTCTTCTGCCCCTGGGGGTGCTACTAGCACCCATCTTTTATCATCGGTCAGTTTTGTATCTTCCAGTAGCTGGAAGTTTAATTTTTCTGTGTAGAATTTTATAGCCTCATCATAATCCTTTACTGTTAGTGCGATGTGGGCAATTTTTTGTTTCATAAAATCGACCTGTTTCTTCGAGATGGATTAAAACTTTCGATGCTAGATATTCATTTTGACCATCAGGTGCTCATCATGCAAAACATCGTTTTTGATGACGGCCTTTACTTTAACGGCCTCCAAGTGGTATCCGCTCTTCATTAATACTTTTTTGGAAGCCTCATTATAAGCAAACACACCTGCATAAATGCGAAGAATATTCATTTCCCGGAAGGCATATTCGGTGAGCAATGAAACGGCTTCTGTCATGATGCCTTTTCCATGAAAAGGCGCACCAAGCCAGTAGCCGATTTCGGCGGAATGACGGTAGATATCTGTTTGAGGCGTAAGCGTAATGGCGCCGGCAATTTTATCCTTTGCATAGATACCCCACACATGATTCAGCTTACCTTGTTCTATGAGAGAAAGAAACTCTTCCGCATCCTTCAGTGAATAAGGCGATGGAAAAGTGTCACGGAGATTGGCAGCAACAGCCGGATCATTGGCCAAGACGGCCATATCCTCAAGATCGCTGCGTTCAATGGCTTTCAGCTTAACATCGTTCTTTCCTGTAAGTGTCACGATTGTTTTCATGTTTTAATGTACATATATCTTCCGGTAGGGTGAAAATTATATTCCTTTTATATCACTGAAATTTTGTTAGCCATAATCACGATAAAGTCCTTCACGAATAATTTCTTGAGTGCATTGCTGCAATTTTCATGAATATTAATCTTAACCATGATAATTGAATTTACTGAGGCAGACTATACGTCACTTTCCCATTGGCATCCAAAAAATTCAGTTTGGCAGTACCGCTGGAATCCACAAACAGCTGTAACCGCGTTCTACCCATACGGTCCGCGAGCTTTACCATCGCCGTTTTACTATCGTCTTTGCCTACAAAAACGCGTTGTGCATAAGCCTGCTGACCGGGCTGAGGTTCCATCAGCCGTTTAAGCAATTCCTCTTTGGCAGGACTATTGGGAAGTGCCTGCGCTTTTTTATAGTCACCTCTCCATTGCCAGAAAGCTGGCGATGTTTGCCAGTCATCTATATGTAATCCGGTGTTTTGATCGCCATTCTGATCAGCATATGTCAGGTAGAGTACCTGGTTTTGATTATACTGGTCAAAAGATAAATGCCCCGTAGCAGTGTATTTCCCACTACTGTCTTTGCCGCCCATAAATACCAGGCCCCCGTTTTCAGTGCCTTCATCGTTATAAAAAACCAGTCCCGGTCTATTGCCGCCAGGGATAGGTGGTTTGATAGGTTTGCCATAAGCCATTACTTCCGGGGAACGGCTTTTATTGGAAATGACCATCCTTACCTGTCCATTAGACTCTACAATATTGATGCGTTCTACTGAAATTTCACTAAACCGTTCGATACGGGTGAAGGCAAATAAACCGGCGGCAACTACAAGTAAGGTAAGGATACCAGCGTACCATTTAAGGCGCATTAAGTCCTTTTGCATTTTGACGAATTGTTCTTCCATGGAGGATTTATATGAGTGTTTAAATATTGTAAGATTATTAGCCGGCAATGAATTTATTTTGGTAGCGTAAATAGGTGATGAATGTAATTTAGTACCAATTTTTAAATCAAAAAAGAAAGCGGCCGCTAAAATAGCAGGAAATAGGGGGTATCAGCAGCGGAAAATGGTAATGCGTGCAACAGGGTACTATATTTTCATGATAACCTAAGCTTAGCACAATTAATTAAATCCGCTAAATAAGCTCCCTGCTAAAGAAATAAAGCTACTTGTATGCAGAAGTGAACTCATACAGCCGGTAATGATGCTTTCCTGTTCCATTGATACAGGTTAACCATGGTTGCTGTGCCACCAACGGAGAGCAATGACCGTAAGTAAAAATGCGGATCACCCGTTGCTGCGATTCGCACTGCAATATGTCCAGCATATGTTGTAGCATGCGGCCCTCAAAAGGCGTGTAGAAAAAGAAAAGTGTGCCTTTAGAATAATCGCCCTGGTGTGCATTTATATTAGTAAAAGAGACTCCCTGCAACTGCAAGCTACGTACGCAGCGGCGGGCGTAGTCACAATAGGCAGGCTCGTATTCCATTCCTTTCGATACGATTCCGCTGAGCAGGTTAACCAGGATGGTGGCTTGTCCGAGTCCACTTCCGATGTCGAAAAATACGTCATGTGGCTTGGGCCGGGCTAATGCTACCATTTCAAATATAATTCTTGCAGGCGTTTTCTGATAGTATATCATTTCAGGCTCCCGCTCCAGCATAGGTGCTGGAAGCGGGTATACAGATAATAAGCCGTTGATAAAAGTGTCGAGGTCATCATAGCCTGGTTCATCAGATGGTGCGGCGCTGTTAACCACATCTCCCACGTATTCAGAAACCATGGCGTTAAAAGCAGCCGGAGAATAGTAACCTGCGCTGATTTTTTGCCGGAGCTGTGCGAACAATAACAGATCAGTTTGTTCCAGTTTGCATTTCAGTTGTATTGCGCATTGTTGTAGCTTCAGCAACGCCGGTGTGGGAGCTAAGCTGCTGATCCGGTCCAGGATATGAAAGTCGAGCTGGTCGATAGCCTGGGCGCGGTGACGGAAATGTTTTATTTCATAAAGGGTATCTTCTGCTTCTATCGCCCGGATACAGGACTGTAGCTCATTTATTACCACGCAATTTTTGACTGAATGTAAAATAAATTATGTTTTATCAGCAGTAAATTTTATACCGACAACACCTGGTTTTAATGTAGCTTAGAGGGATACGCTGTTAAAATCATCCTATGACCATCATACAAATCATATTGATACTGGCTACTGTTAGCGCCGGACTGATTACGGGGCTTCTTTTTGTTTTTTTGATTGCTATCAATCCTGCATTTACGCGTTTGCCGGATACCGCCTACATTGCCGCCATGCAGGCTATTAACCGGGTAATTGTAAACCCATTATTTATATTCAACTTCCTGGGCGCCGGGATATTATTGCCCCTGGCCGCATTTATGGATGGCAACTGGTGGCTATGGATGGCAGCGGCTTTGTATGTATTCGGAGTGCTGGGTGTAACCATCGGCGGCAATATTCCACTAAATAGTGTGTTGGATAAATTTCCGTTAGATACAGCCACACCGGAAGCCGCCGCCAGCGCCCGCACCGCTTTTGCCACTCCCTGGAATAAATGGCACGCGGTACGTACTTACGCAGCCCTGCTGGCATTCATATTGGAGGTGGTAACCTGCGTGTATAGGGGATAGAACAGCTTATTAGATACAAGAAAGCCTTCCCCGCGAGGAAGGCTTTCTAAGAAGTAATGATTACGAAAACTAGAAATTAGTGTTGATGATAAGTGTATTCCTGTCTGATGCTGCGAAATCCATTAGAATAGTTCCATACCGGCCATGCGTGTTGTTGGTAAAGTAAGTGGTCAGTTGTGGATTGATGGCATTGGAAACGGTAGTAATGCTGGGGATACCGAAGATTAATGATTTATATCCACTGCTGAAGTTGAGATACCATACAGATGCACTTCCGTTTTGGGCTTCTGTCAGCAGGTTGGTGATACTGGTCCATTTACCACTGTTATCAGGCACTACATATTGATCCTGTACCCTCAGGTTGGCGTTGCTGTTGTTGATAGAAAAGGTGGTGTTGTCTGCCCAGTTGGTACAGTCTATGCCCTTGGGCGTGTTGCTGGCGCCAAACCGTCTTACCAGTACAATTTTGCCCCTTACCTGTCCCAAGTTGGGAATGGTGGCGCTTAGATACCATTTGGAAGGTTGCAGCTGTGTGTAGCTGTCGAATGTTTGTTCAAAGGTGCGTGTGTTGTCGGTAGGATCATACTCTTCTTTCACACACATGACAATGGTTTCAGAAGGGTTGGCTGCCAGGAAGTCGTAACAGGCGTTGGTAACATCTGTAAAGTTCAGGTTTTGGTAGATGGAACCATGATGAATGGCAAAGGCATCGCCAATGTGCCGGCAACGGATGTCGAGAAAGCGGGTGCCTGCGTCGAGCTGTTCACGGATGGTGAGGTTCTGGCATTTGGCAGTGCCGCCTATGGGCTCAAAACGTGCGCCGCTGTCGTGGGTGCCAGGAATAGATAAATTGGATAAAACGGTATTGTCGGCAATGGATCCCATCCAGGCAGACAATGATACTGTTAGACCAGCGGTGGCAAGGCTGTTGGCGCCCGCATCGGCCCTCCTTTCGGAAGTTGGCTGAACGATATCTTTTTTACAGCTGAAAAGGAAAAAGGTGGCCGCAGCCAGAAAAAGGGTTATTTGCTTCATAGTGGATGTTTTTAATATTTAAAATATACTAAATAATTTTAGAGATAGCTATACCTGGCGGCGTTAAGTTTTTATGAAAAAACAGGTTCGTTTCCGGGTTGCCGGCCTGCGACAAGTGTTTTATTTTTGAAGAAAAGAATTACATGCTCACGACAGAACGGATGTACCAGGCGCTGATGGAGAAAGATGTGGCTTATGAAGGGCTGTTTGTAGCAGCGGTTAAAACAACGGGTATTTTTTGCCGTCCTACCTGTACAGCGAGAAAGCCAAAAGCCGGTAACGTAACATTTTTTCCTTCTTCCAGGGAGGCCATCGAAAATGGATACCGGCCTTGTAAGGTATGCAACCCCCTGGCGGCCATTGGGCAAACGCCTGCGCATATCCGCTGCATTATCGATGCCCTGCAGGCGGATCCGTCCAGGAAATGGAAAGATGCCGACCTGTTACAACAAGGCGTAGAGCCGAGCACCATCAGGAGATGGTTCCTGAAACACCATGGCGTTACCTTTCATGCTTACCAGCGCATGTTTCGCATGAATGCGGCGTTCAAAAAAATACAAACCGGGGAAACGGTTACTGCCGCCGCTTTCGATGCCGGTTATGAATCACTCAGCGGTTTCGCCGATTCTTTTAAATCAGTTTTTGGCGTGTCCCCCGTCAATAGTAAACATCAGCAAGTGATCAGTATCACCCGGTTGGAAACGCCCATTGGAAGCATGTTTGCCTGTGCGGTAACAGAAGGGATTTGTTTACTGGAGTTTACAGAAAGAAAAATCCTGGCAACGGAGTTTAAGGCGTTGACGCGATTGCTGCAAGCAAACATTATCCCGGGCGCCAGTCCCCATTTCGAGGTATTAAAGCAAGAGCTGGACGAATATTTCGCCGGAACCCGGAAAGTCTTTACGGTGCCGCTGCTGATGCCGGGGACCGTCTTTCAGCAAAAGATATGGCAGCTGCTGCAAACGGTGCCCTATGGTACTACCCGGTCGTATAAACAGCAAGCGATAGCGGCTGGTGAACCCGATGCTGTGCGGGCATTGGCGCATGCCAATGGCATGAATAGAATTGCCATCCTGGTACCCTGTCACCGCCTTGTGGGCGGCGATGGCAGTCTTACCGGCTATGGTGGCGGCATCTGGCGGAAGAAATGGTTGCTGGAACTGGAAAAATCACATGCTGATCCCTCTTAAGCATTTGTTAATCCCACACCGTTTACAATTGCGAAACATATTGCGATGTCTAAAATCCTTCTTTTGGCAGATACAACACGTAATCATCTGCACATGAAAAGATTTTTGGCCTTTTTTATTTTTACGGCAACTACTCTTTCTTCCGCCGCTCAGAAAGTACTGCCCTTGTATAAAGATTCCATACCCAACAGTATTGGCACTATTACACCGGAAAACGCACCAGCTATGACCCTCTACAAGCCGGAACACCCGAATGGTACGGCGGTGATCATCTTTCCCGGCGGAGCCTATGGCGGCCTGGCCATCGATGAAGAAGGGTTCAAAGTAGCCGAAGCTTTTATTACCAAAGGCATCACTGCCTTTGTAGTAAAATACCGCCTACCCTCAGATGCTACCATGCGCGATAAAAGTATGGGCCCTTTACAGGATGCGCAACAAGCCATAAAATTGGTGAGGATGAATGCTGCCGAATGGGGCGTCGATAAAAACAGGATCGGTATAGCAGGATATTCTGCGGGAGGCCACCTGGCCGCCACCCTGGGTACACACAGCGCCAAAAGCTATGTCCCCAACAAAGAAAAAATTGACCTGCGGCCCGACTTTATGATCCTCGTATATCCGGTAATCAGCATGCACGATGAACTCACCCACCAGGGTTCCAGAAGTAACCTCATCGGCCCTAGCCCATCCCCGGAAAAAGTGGCCTTTTTCTCCAACGAAGAATGGGTGAATAATAACACGCCACCGGCTTATATCACGCACTGTAACGACGATGCGGTGGTAAGCGTCAACAACAGTATCGCCTTTTACCAGGCCATGCAAAAAGGAGGTATTCCAGCAGAACTACACCTGTACCCCACCGGCAATCACGGATTTACCCAACGGTTACCCGTGTACGAATGGCTCGACCCCATGTCGTGGTGGATGAAAAGAGGGGGCTGGCTTCCCAATACCCCCTGATATTGAATCATGGCATAGCAGCGTGAACAGTGGGGTGCACCGGCGGCTTAGGGTGTAAAAGCTTTATCAATGGACGCTCTATCTTCTTGTAAAAAAGAATACCCACCGCTACACCCAAAGCCATGTGAACAAATATGGATAAGTCTGGATTAAGGAAAAATCCTGTATAGATATACATATTCGTCAGTAAATAGAAAAAGGTAAAGTGGGTCAGGTAAATGGAATAAGAGGCATCTCCCAGCAACAGGAAAAAGCGGTTATTCCATAACCTGGCCAACACCCCCTTCTTCTCCAGGAAGATACAGCCCGCCAGGATAAGGGCGCTGGGTAGTCCCCATAATAGCACCCTCTTTAAACTTCCCGTACCGGTTGTTACACTACCCAGCTCGGAAATATCCCCGAAACCATGGAAAATATTATATAAATAGCCCCCCACTCCCAATAGCAAGAGGAACGCCGCCACGCCCGCCGGCAACGTGATATTGCGGTACAGCCAGTAGATAATAACGCCAAATAAGAATTCCAGCATAATAGGGTTAGTATAAAATATCAGCCGGGGATCATGCACCTGCAAAACTTTTCCAATAATCACCAGGAGGGGAATAACCAGCAACAGCAGGAGCGTTTTGTATTTTATGCGTGTTAATATCAACAGGAAAAATAACATGTAAAACCACCACTCAAAGGAAAGCGACCAACCCACCACTAAAATAGGAAACAATGCTTTTTGCGAATTCAATACCGGCAACATCAACACCGTGTTTTTTAACCCGTATAAAACAGCCTCAATAGGATAGAATTTATCGAAAAAACAAAACAACACCATGTATATCAAACTCGCCACATAATAGATGGGATTAATCCTTAAAAAACGTTTCTTCAGGAAATCGAGACCATCATAGGCGCCAAAATAATTACTGGCAACATAACTGATAATAAAACCAGATATCCCGAAGAAAAGATCTACCCCAATGGCGCCAAAGTTTTCCAGGAAGAAGAACTTTTGCTGATGCGACACGGAAAATGCTTCCTGTATATCAATGGCATGAACATGGACCACCAATAAAACCGCGATGGCTCTCAGGAATTGTATGCTGTTAATCTTCATAAATGGGATACTGATTGAGGGTAAAGGACTGTAACACCGGTTCACAACTATATACAGCAAATTATGATTGTTGGCTGTAACTACACCTCAGTCAGTATCATTCTTACCTGATACGCGATTGCCAGGATATACGGCTGATTTCAAACCAGTTGGAAGGCACGCCGTCATGTATAAAGGTATCGGTTAACTGAAACCCTACTTTAGTTAAAACATGTACTGATGCAGCATTACCTGCATCGGTCCAGGCATAAAGGTAATCGGGCTGCAACTGCTCAAATCCGTATTTGAGCGATGCCAGGGCACATTCGGTGGCATAGCCCTTCCCCCAGTATTGTGGTATAAACCGATACCCCACATCGTAAAAATTAACCTGGTGATGTACCGGCGCCGTTACCAGTTTCAATCCCGCCCATCCCACAAAGTTATTGCTGGCCTTTTCAATCACGGCCCATCTGCCAATCCCGTTGCTGACATATTGTTCACGGATAAACCGGATTTTCTCCCGCGCTTCATCCAGGGTGTTAATGGTAATGCCTCCTACATATTGCACTACTGCCGGATCTCCATCCAGTGCCAACATACCGGGGGCGTCGGCGGGAATAATTTCCCGCAGGATCAAACGGGGCGTTGAGGCAAATATCTCCATACACTACTGTCTATTTTTCGCCCAATTTAAAAAACCTGCCGATATTTCTAATAAGAAATACCCGGCGTTTGATGAACAAACCGCTGATCTGTTAACTGTTTTAGCATAAAATCGGCTACATCGGCCCGGGAAACCTGTACGGTGATAGCGGGGTCATTAGCGGCAAATCCATACCTGTATTGCCCGGTGTGGTTACCATCTGTTAAATTACCAGGTCGTACAATTACCCAGTCCAGCTGGCTGCTTTTGATATGTTTTTCCTGCAGGGCATGATCGGCAAAACCCTTTTTCAGCAGGAAAGGCGCAATAATATACCGGAACACAAAAGGGGTTCTGCGCAGTACTTCTTTGCTGTCGCCATAACCAAGGGAGGTCTGGCAAATAAAACGCCTGATACCGGCTTTCTCCATCGCACGGATAATATTCCGCGTGCCTTCAGATCGCACTACACCCGTTTTATTGGCAGGGCGACCAATGGTAGATAATACCGCATCATGGCCTTTCATAATCGGTTCTATAGTTTGATAATCCAGTACATCGCCCTGTACTACCTGTAGATTAGGATGTTGTACCTGCAACATCTGCGGGCTACGCACAAACGCGGTTACCGTATGTCCCTGTTGTAAAGCCTGCGCTAAGAGTTGTTTACCGGTACCCCCGGTGGCGCCAAAGATTAGTAATTTCATCATCATTAATTTTATAATCCAAAATTAGGATGACGGGTACTGGGGAAATAGAACAAAACCGACAAACAATTATTTTGTAATAGAAGGGAAGTTGGTAACAATTTCTGTATTCTTCTTTTGATACTGGTAAGGCGATACGCCGGCAAATTCCTTGAATACACGGATATAATGCGACTGGTCGGCATAATCGTTTTCAAAAGCGATATCGGATAACTTGCTGTAGTCATTATTTCTCAGCTGGGTCAGCGAGTGCTGGAACCGGCATATACGCGAAAATAGTTTGGGAGAGATACCCACGCCCTGTTTAAACCGACGCTCAAAACTTCTTTCCGTGAGCCTCAGTTGCTGTTGTAATTCCTTTAAGGAAATACCTCCTTTGGAGGCCATAATTTGCATCAGGGCATATTGGGTAGCCTTATCGGGCCCCGTTTGATGTTTATTAATTTGTTCAATGAGAAATGCTGAAATAACCGCTATTTTCTCCCCTGTAGAAACAGTATTTGCCAGTCTTTCATTCAGAAAATAATCTTTTGAGGCCTCCAGTAAATCCAGGTCAGTACAGGTGTTGGTGAGGTCTCCTGCATTCAGGCCGAAAACACTATGCAATGCATCCGGATAAAAACAAACACCGATGGTACAAATGGTGCCTGCCAGCTGTAACTCTGTATATTTTGTAGTTTGCCCGTACAGTAATAAGTCGGGCAACAGTTTATCATCCTGGAGAAAAGTACCCTGACCGGATTGCTGGAACAGCAAACCCGGACAGCCATCTGCTACCGGCCCAAATATTCGGGGAGTAGCAGCAGCATCACTTTCCAATGTCCAGAAATAACGAACATGGCGCTGAAGATAAGTTGGTGGAGGAATTTCCTGGTACTTCATTTATTTGGGTAATAAACTTACATTCAAGGTAAGATTTTTTTATTGAATCCAATATTATCTGCCATTTCCATAGACGCATTATTTTATGAAACAACCTTTATTGTACTTCGTTGGCTGTATTGCCCTGCTACTAGCCACAGCAACTGGATGGGCGCAAAATAAAACAGTCGTTTTTCAATCTGACTTCGGGCTGAAAGATGGAGCAGTATCAGCCATGAAAGGTGTGGCCAACACGGTATCTGCCGATCTTAAACTCTACGACCTTACCCACGAAATTCCTGCCTATAACATTTGGGAGGCTGCTTACCGGCTGGAACAAACCGTTCCTTACTGGCCGGCCGGAACCGTTTTCGTGTCGGTAGTAGATCCCGGTGTAGGCACTTCCCGGAAGTCGGTGGTATTGAAGACCAATTCCGGCCACTTTATCGTAACCCCCGATAACGGCACCCTCACACTGGTAGCCGCTTCTCTGGGAATTGCTGCAGTACGTGAAATAGACGAAGCAGTGAACCGCCGTAAAGATTCACAACAATCCTACACCTTCCATGGCCGCGATGTATACGCCTATACCGCCGCCAGGCTGGCTTCCGGTGTCATTACCTTCGAACAGGTTGGCCAGGCCTTACCCAATGAGGTAGTGAAAATCCCTTATCAGCCAGCCACCCTGGAGAATGGTATACTTAAAGGAAATATTGCTATCCTCGATGTGCAATACGGCAATGTATGGACCAATATTTCCGCTGATTTGTTAAACCGGTTGCATCCCAAATATGGCGACATCCTCCATGTTACCTTCTTCCATCTTGGAAAAAAAGTACACCAGGCAGATGCTCCCTACAGTCAAACCTTTGGCGCGGTAGCCATCGGCCAACCGCTAAGCTATCTGAACAGCTTAATGGAATTGTCGTTTGCACTCAACCAGGGCAACTTCGCCGATACCTGGCATATTGGAAGCGGTAGTGAATGGAGCGTGGAAGTAACGGTTAGGCGCCGTTAGTTTACAAGTTCGAAATCCTAACTACCTTGTCTTGCGGCTAAAGCGGGGACGTTGTGATAAATCGAAGTTGTACAATAGGGTGATGCCATAAATATCTGGTTGCCTTTTACTAACGCTCTTCATATAGGAGCCTTTAAGTTCTATGCCATCCGCTTTGTCGCCAATCCGGATCCTCATGCCGGCATTAGCCACCGGCCCAAATGAATCCTGGTACGTAGAATCGGTATAGTGATAATTCCTGATCACCTGCGTAACATTCACCGGACCATAATGATAGCCAAAACCGCCACCCACAAAGAATCCCACCCGGTGTGGATTATTGAGAGAAGAAAGTGCGCCCACATTGAAATTTAATATAACTGGTATGTCGATCATAAACCGGGATTTTACTTCCGGTTCGCCGGTATCGTAATCGTAATAGTAAATATCGTCCCCCACATAGTAGCTGTCCGTTTGCCTTCCTCCGCGGCCGCCGGAGCCGCCAATACTCAGTGGAATGCCTACCGACAACGATGTGTGCTTATGTTCCATCAGGTTGAAGCGGGGTGAATAGGTAATAGCAATACTGAAGATGCTGCCAAAGCGAGGGGTATGATCAATGAACCCCGACAGACCAACTGCATGCATGAAACTTTGGGAGAAAAGCCGGGAACCGGTGAGGCAAATAATTGCTAACAAAACAATTTTTTTATTCATGGTACAGATGGTATTGGCTGATCGTGAAATGCGCAAAAGAGATGCCAATAAATAGGGTTATTTGCCACCTTATCTTGTATGGCAGTGCATTTAAAGCAAAAAGAAAGGGTTGGAACGATAACCATCGTTTCAACCCTTTTCTTTTTTTATACCTGGCTACTGCAATACGTCCAGTATCGGATGATCAATTCCCTGCACCTGGGTTTCAGCAGGCTTAATCAGCTCCAGTACGGTGATCTTATTGCGGCCGGTTTGCAGCCATTCGGCAGGAACATACAGTGTTTGCTGCGGGCCTACCTTCCAGTAACGGCCCAGGTGATGACCGTTGATCCACACAACGCCTTTACCCCACTTGCTCATATCCAGGTAAGTATCGCCTTTGCTGCTCAGTGTAAAGCTACCTTCTTTTAATACTGGTGCATCTGCTGCTACTGCCGATGTTTTGATAACGGGCTGTTGTTCGTAAGGAAGCTTAAATTGCTGCCATTGATGAATCGCCTTTCCATTAAATAATACCTGTCCATCTATCCCTTTCCTGTTTTTCAGGAGATAAGGGCCAAAGTTGATGCGTCCCAGGTTTTCGACCAGGATTTCCAGTGTTACATTTCCAGCAGGGAGGGTAATGTCGGTGCTGTCCTGCTTCAGTCGCCTGTCGAGGATCGCTACTCTTTTTCCGTTTACGAAAACCAGCCCGTAATCTCGCAGGTCTTTGATCTTTAAAGTGCCGCTACTGCCGCCTTTGAGAGTAGTGCGGTATAATACAAAGCCATAAGCCTGTTTCAGGTCTTCAAACGTTAACGGATCTACGCTTTTTACTGCAGCAGGCAGTTGGCTGAACAGGGCACCGCTGCGCTCAAAAGTAATAGCAGGTGTTGTGATTACCGGCTTTTTAGCAGGAATTTCCGGTAAGGTTACTCCAGGTGCTAAATGTTTGGCGATTACTTCTCTGAATGCCATGAACTTAGGCGTAGCATTTCCCGCTTCATCCAGCGGAGCATCATAGTCGTAACTGCTGATCTGTGGCGAATAAGGCGCTTCATCGTTGTAGTTGGCGCCGTTCATATAGCCGCGGGTAGTTCCGCCGTGGAACATGTACATGTTGATGGAGATACCGGCAGCCAATACCCGGTCTAAACGGGTAAGGAAATTTTCGTAAGGAACAGTATGGTGCTTTTCTCCCCAGGAATCAAACCAGGCAGGATACCACTCGGCAATATAGAATGGGCCCTTGCCATTGTGGTTTTCTTTTACCAGTTGTTTTACTTTTTCCGGATCATCCACGCCGTTTACGGCCGGCAGCAAACCCGGCAGATGTCCTTTGGCTACGTCTGCGGCAGGATCGCAAGTATAGAGCAAGCCGTCAAAGCCAGCTTCTGTAAACATCTTACGGTTAAGCTCTAGGTAAGATTTATCGTTAGCGTAAGAACCATATTCATTTTCAATTTGTGTCATCAGGATGTTGCCACCATGATTGATCTGCAAATGCGCCAGTTGTTTGCCTACGGCTTTAATATAATTATTGTAGGCTTTCAGGTATTGAGGTTCTTTACTCCTCACTTCCAGCCCTTTTATTTCCTGCAACCAGTAAGGATAACCGCCAAATTCCCACTCCGCGCAGGCATAGGGGCTAGGGCGTAAAATGACCCACATACCTTCTTCCTGACATATTTTTACAAAAGCAGCTACGTCGCTATTGCCGGAAAAGTTATAATGTCCCTGCTCTGGTTCGTGCATGTTCCAGAACACATATGTACCTATGGTATTTAAGCCCATAGCTTTTGCCATTTTGATCCGGTCGCGCCACGATTCACGGGGCACCCGCAGATAGTGGATCTCGCCGGAAATCATCTGGAAGGGTTTCCCATCCAGCAAAAAGGTGGAGTCGCCTAACTGAAAGGTATGTTGTGCACTTAATTGGAAGCAGCATAACATCATCAGTATTACTACGCTGATTTTTTTCATCACTTACTGTTTATTTGCGTTTAATTGTTGGGTCAATGTTACCACAGATCGTGCGGGTATCGTTATCGTATGACCGTTTACGTTACCCGGTTGTAAGTTGCCCTGGTTGTTGGTGGTATAGCTACGCATGCCGCCGCCAGGTAAACCTTTGCCACGTACGGTTATGTTAGTGGCGGAAGAGCGGCTATTGATAACCACAATAGCGATGCTGTTGTTTGTATTTTTATAGGCAGACAGATAGATATCTTTTGTATCAGCGCTGTCTGCCAGTTGCGCGGATACCCTTTGTGCGCCGGGTCTTACAAAACGGCTGTAATTACCGAATACCCACAACATTTTTGTATCGTGGATTTGTCCATCCGCTTTGTTTTTATCTATATAAATCAATCCATCTTTATAATCGTATGGCGATATAGCCAGCCACCACTGCCAGGCTGATGCGTTGGCAACGGCAAGATCAGTGTGGATAACCCTGGCCAGGTATAAGGCGGCGTCCATGCCCAGGTCTACCTTATTGCCGTTCATTTCGCCGGCATTATCGCCCAGTATGCAATATTCTGATTGCCAGAAAGGAATGCCCATCAGCGAGGCGTGTAATCTTTTACGTATAGCCACGGCCGTGTCTTGCGGAGAGGTGGTGAAATAGCTATGTCCTGCTATCGCTTTGTATAAGCTGGGGCGGTTTCCCAGGTAAGTAGGGCTGTGCGGATCGAAGAAAGCAGCTATCTGCATGCCTTTGGCTGGTTTGTCTTCACCGGCATAGAGGTAGTTGATCTTGCCGGCTTCTGTTATTAAAATCTTTGTGGGGAGCTGATGTTGATGAAAGGTCTGGTCTACCGCTTTTACGAGACCATAAATTTGTTCGTTGTTATAAGGACATCCTTCCTGGCCGCCATCGCTCCAATCCCATTGGGGTTCGTTAACAGGACTTACAAAATCGAGGGTGATGCCGGTTTCCTGCTGGATGCCTTGTACTACGTTTTTCAGGAAATTGGCTACGGCGGGGTATTGTTCGGGGGGCAGGTTGCATTGTCCGTTACTGGCAAATGCTTTACCGTTGCGGGTGAAGGCTACCGGGGGACTATTTAGAAAGCCCAGAAACTGTTGAACGCCCCTGGCTTTGGCGGCATTTAAGAACCATATCTGTCCGGCTTGCTGCTGCCAGTGGTATTGATGATCGGCGCCCAGGAAGCAGGCTGCCCGCCGCCATTCATCGCGGATGCCGCTTTCGCTGCCTTGTTCGGCGCTGCCAGCGCCAATGTTAAACCGCCACATCGACAAGCCAATACCTTTGGGTTGTCCGTTGGCAGTTGTATCGCTGCTAAACAGCCAGTCGGCCAGCTGGTTTCTCTTAGGATCCGGCCAGGTGCCGGTAAACTGGCAGGACCAGGCATCGGATGCCGCAAAGTTGTGAATAGTTTGTGCCTTCCTGGAAAGGTCGATGTTTACCCGCATCGCCGGGTTATGCTGAGATATACCCTGCTGTAATATCATACAACCGAGCAGGGCGCCTGTTATTTTTTTCATGTTCCTAGTAAGCGGTTGCACGCAAAGCCGCATGGTATGCAAGGACTTCCCGTAGTAAGAAGGGTAGTTGCAAGCCTGTAAAGTAGTAAAATAGTCGCTGATTATTTTCCAAATCTGATGCTGCTACCTTACTACTTTACAGATGCCTTGCTCCTGTTGGATTCATGCTATTGCCTGAAACTTATCATGACTAGTAGCCAGGGTTCTGCTTCAGAGCGCCATTGGAGGCCAATATATCTGCCCTTGGAATAGGTAACCAATAGTTGGCTTCTTTAAACAGGCGGTTATCCAGGGCTACTTTCCTGGTATAAGTATAGGCGCCGCCGTTAGCCGTAATGGTAATACCATAAGCCGGTACATTTTCGGTAACAGTGGCTGTTTTCCATCTGCGCACATCATAGAAGCGGTGCTCTTCAAAAGCCAGTTCTACCTGCCTTTCTCTCCTGATAGCGTCGCGCATCTGGTCTTTGGAAAGCCCTGGTGTTAACGCCGGCTGATGCACGCTGGCACGCTGCCGGATCTGGTTGATCGCATTGTATACGCTCGCATCGGGACCAACAGCTTCGTTTTGCGCTTCTGCATAATTCAGCAATACCTCTGCATAACGGATGTAAATCCAGGGCTGCAACCCCGCTACATCCCATGGATTGTCGATCGGATTTTTATCATCCAGGAATTTGCGCAGGTAATAACCTGTTTTGGAAGCATTCCAGTTGGAAGGACCGTCCTTACTGTCTTTACCCCCGGGTGTAAAGGTTTGTATGGTAGATCCGCGGTAAGAGGCGCCATTATAGAGAATGGTGGCATAAAAACGGGGATCCCTGTTGGCATACGGATTCTGTGGATTATACCCTGAAGCCGGATCGGTAATAGGTTTGCCGTTATTCATTTCATATGCATCCACCATATTCTGCAAAGGCGTATTGCCTGCCCATCCGCCATAGCCGTTAGGGCCATTGGAGATTTCGAGGCATACGTGGCGGGCGCCTACGGCAAATTGCCGCGCGAAAATGATTTCATTGTTATTGCTGTTCAGGAACAACTGTGTATAATCCGGCGCTATGCTGTATTTGGAAAGACCTATTACAGCTTTGGCAGCATCGGCTGCGGCCTGCCAGGTACCTACGTTGTAGAGCGGGCTGGCGGCATATAGTAACAAGCGGGCTTTCAGGGCCAGCGCAGCAGCCTGGGTAGCTCTGCCAGGCAGCCAGTCGGTGCTGTTGTTATCGGCTGGAAGATCGGGCGCTGCAGCAGTGAGCTCGGAAATAACATAGTCCATTGACTGTTGTAAGGTAGCCCTGTTAAATAAAGCCGGATCGCTCAGATTATCCTGCAAACTGTATTCTTTATCTCCCATCATTACTACGCCGCCATAGTTGCGGATCAGGTCATGATAACGGTAAGCGCGGATAAAGCGCAGTTCTGCCCTCAGGCGCTTGCGGTGCGCAGTACTCATTACTACAGTGTCAATGTGATTGAGCCCGTAGTTACATTCCCGGATACTGCGATAACTTCTCCCCCAAATGGTACCAGTGATACCCATGTTTTCGGGGGCCAGCTGTCCCTGCTGAACGAGCCAGGTGTTATCGTCGTTGTTATAAATAGATTCGTCTGTAATAGAGCTCCACAAACCATATTCGAACCCTCTGCCAAACCCGGGGTTGCTACCTTCCCCTTCTTTATCCTGTAGCTTAATGCTTAGATAACGGTTAATGACATAGTTTTCAAACAAAGAAGAATCGGCCAGTACGGCATCTCCCAATATCCTGTCGGTGGGAGTTACATTCAGAAAATCTTTCTGACAGGAGGAAAGGATACCTGACGCCACTAAAGCCAGACCGTATAATATATTTGTAGTTTTCATGATTTGATTTTTGTGTTTAGAACTTAACATTTACACCCAGGTTCACGATACGTTGTTGTGGATAAAACTGTCCACTGTTGCTGAAACCTTCCGGATCGTAGTCTTTGACTTTGGTGATGGTGAAAAGGTTAAAGGCATTGGCATATACGCGAAGACCCGCGATCCTGGCGCGTGATAAAACAGCCGACTGGATGGTATAACCCAGGGAGATGTTTTTTAAACGCAGGAAAGAGGCGTTGTTCAGCCAGAAAGTGTTGGGACGGAGGCCGCCATTTACAGAAGAAGAAGCACGTTCATCTACCCGTGG
Source organism: Chitinophaga sp. Ak27 (assembly GCF_012726295.1). Lineage (GTDB taxonomy): Bacteria > Bacteroidota > Bacteroidia > Chitinophagales > Chitinophagaceae > Chitinophaga. The sequence goes on from NZ_JABAOB010000003.1 coordinate 156,336, forward strand.
ATAAGAACCGTTAGGGTTGGATGGACTCCACCGATTATCGGCCCAGCTGCTGTAGAAATTACCGATGGTACCAGATTCAGGCAGCACATATTGACTTACATGTGTTTGTCCGGCAAACAATACTGACAAGTCAAATCCTTTGTAATCGGCTGCGAGGTTAATACCATAAGTGATTTCAGGAATGTTGCCATACTTGGTTCTTACCATATCATCAGCGGTGATTTGTTTGTCGCCGTTATAATCCTGGTAAATCAGGTCGCCCAGCTTGGCATTCGGTAAATGGGGATATTTGGCCAGGTCGTCTGCTGTTCTGAAAATGCCGATGGTATTATACAGCAGGTAAGTATTCATTGGCCCGCCAGTTTCCCGCTGATAGGGTAAAGTACCTACCGCTTCGTCTTTGAAGATGATCTTATTTTTGGCATAGGTTGCGTTACCGGAAACATTATAATGGAAACCGCTACCGGTAGTATTGTCATACCCCAGGGTAGCTTCAATACCCTGGCTGTTTACCTTACCGATATTTTCTGCCGGCACCAGCGGATTGTTTTTATCAAATGGATTCACAATACCGGAGGTCTGCGTCAGGGAAGTGCGTGGCGTTAATATCTTGGTACGATGCTGCTGGAAATAGATGAATTCCAGGGAGAAGTGATCGAAGATAGTGGCATTCAGCCCCAGGTCCATCTTTTTAGCTACTTCCCAGGTAATATTAGGATTGGCCAGCTTTACCAGGTCTATACCACTTTGAATTTGTCCGTTGATCACATATTGGTTATAGAAAGAGTAGTTATCGAAATATTGGAACAATCCCACATTATCGTTACCCAGCGTACCATAGGAACCGCGGAGTTTCAGGTTATTAATAAATTTCACTGGCTCAAACCAGGATTCTTTGGATACTACCCAACCAGCAGAAACGGAAGGGAAGAAGCCATACTGTTTGCCTTCGGGGAAGGTGGAGGATCCGTCTACACGGGCCTGTACTTCCAACAGGTATTTTTCGAGGTAGTTATATGCAACTCTTCCGAAATAGCTTTTCCTGGTAAAGTTGTAGCTGCTGCCGAAGTTACTCCTGTCGGTAGCGGCAGCACCTCCCTGCGATAATTCCGGTGTGAGCGGGGTAGGAAAGTTGATCCGGCCAGCGCTCAGAGTATCTACCATGTTTTTGCTTTGCTCATAACCAATAAAGGCGTTGAAATCGTGCGCACCAAAACGGCGGGCATAATTCAGTTTAATGTTGGTGGTCAGCAGCGACATATTCCGCTGTTGCTCTACCAGCGATGCTTTACCATTGGACCCCCCTACGATCTTTGGTATATAGGTGTTTGAAGCCGCGTCGAAAGTGTATTCTTTATAAGGTGTAGCGAAGGTTTTGGCAAAATTCCAGGATTTGTCGGCCGACAGGAAACCATCCAACGATAAACCTTCAACTCCCGGAATCGCATAAGATCCTTTCAGAATACCATTAAATACCTGGGTAGGGTTGCGGGAAAGACCACCCATATCTGTTACCTGCATCACCGGGTTATTATTTTCAATACCGGTTGTAGGCAGGCCATTAGGATATCTGTCTAACACGGTAGGGTAAGCCCGGTAAATGCCGCGGAAAATATCTCCTGCAGAAGTAGTAGGATATTGGCGGTCTTCCTGGCGACCGGATAAGTACAGGCTCACTTTCAGGCGTTTGGTAATATCGGCGTCAATATTTGACCGGAAATTATACTGGTTGTATTTGGTGGCGCCGTTTTTATATAATCCATTTTGACCGATCATACCCAGGGAAACATAATACCGTACATTTTCTCCACCGCCATTTACAGAAAGACTGTGTTGGTTCTGGGTTGTAGTTTTTCGCAGAGTCGCCTTTTGCCAGTCGGTATTTGGATAATTTACCGGGTCGGAACCATCTTTGAATTTCTGTAATTGCTCGGCAGTGTAAAACTGGTTCATACCGCCGGCATTGTTATTATAATACTGGATTTCATTCATGATCTGCCCATAGGTATAAGCATCAGCCATTTTAGGCAACCTGGTGGGGGAGGAAAATCCCTGGTTAAAACTATAGTTGATAACTGGCTTCCCGGTTTTACCTCTTTTGGTAGTGATGAGCATTACACCATTGGCCGCCCGGCTACCGTATACGGCGGCAGAGGCATCTTTCAGTACGGAAATGCTTTCGATATCATTAGGATCGAGGCGGTCGAGGCCCCCGATCTGGCCGGGAACGCCATCTACTACGATCAGTACATCGTTATTACCGGTAGTGGCTAACCCACGGATGGTAACAGCAGAACCGTCGTAGCCTGGCTCACCGGAACGGTTGTTCGCAATAACGCCGGAAAAACGGCCGGTCAACGCATTGGATACGTTAGGCTGCGGACTTTGCACAATGTCGGCCCCCTTTACCACGGAAATGGAGCCCGTCAGCGTAGCTTTCTTTTGCGTACCATACCCCACTACCACCACTTCATTCACAGTTTTACTCAGGGCTGTCAGCACAATCCGCAGGGGCACCCCGCCTCTTACGGCTACCCGCTGCTCGGTATATGACATATGGTTAAATAACAGGGTATCTCCAACGGCTGCATTGATGCTGAATTTTCCATCACCGTCGGTCAATGCTCCCCCTGTTTTGTTCTTTACACGGATAGTTACCCCGGGAACAGGGGCATTGTCGGCAGATACGGTACCGGTTACCACAGCCTGTTGCGCCTGTGCCCCTCCGGCAATTAATAATAGCAATAGAAAGAATAAACGGGAAAGAACAGGTTGGCTCCGTAAAGGGACAAATAACTCACGGTCCGTTCCGGATTGAAGTCTTTTCATAACGCAATATTTAAATGAATGATTTGGAATGCTGGCGAATCTGTTTTGGTTGAATGGACTGATTTTCGCTCCCCCAGCCCTCTATGTTATCCGCAATGTACTATGAGGTACACAGATCATAGAGGGGGTAAATCATTTAAAAAGGGGGGTAAAATCGTAAATTATGGACAGGGGGTATTTAATCGTCCCCTATGCTCAAAGTGAATGCTATAGCGGGAAAAAGGGTGTTATACCTCCTCCTGGCTTTCCGTTACATTAAAATCCCTGTTAAAAGAGTGCCGGTATTTTTTTACATAGTCGGAAGGATTCATTCCAAACAGTTTAACAAACTGCTCCCGGAAGTATTTAATGTCTCCGATACCTACCTGCATGGCAGCCTGGGTAATGGTGTAGTTTTCCTTGAGCAGGAAAACAGCCGCTTTCCGGAGCCGGATCGACCGGATGAAGGAATTGATTGTTTGGCCGGAAATGGATTTTACTTTCTTATATAAGCTGGAATGACTCATGCCGATTTCCAGGGTAAACTTTTTAATGGAGAAGGTTTCATCCTCCAGGTTGGCTTCTATAATCTCTATACAGCGTTTAAGGAAATCCTGGTATTCTGCTGGTACCCTGATATTACTGTTTTTGAGCGTAATACGGTCAAAGAAGTATTGCTGTAACAGGTTCCTGTTCTTGATAATGTTATTCACCTTGGCCATTAACAGGTCGTTGTCAAACGGCTTGGTTATATAGTCGTCGGCGCCGCCCTCCAGGCCTTTGAGGCGGGTGTCGGAGGCAGAAGAACCGGTAAGAAGGATTACCGGGATATGGCTGATGGTATCTGTTTGCTTGATCCTGGCACATAACTCTACCCCGTCCATTCCTTCCATCTGGATATCGCTGATCACCAGGTCGGGCATATACTTCTGTACTGCCGAAAAGCCACTGGTACCGTTATCCGCCTCATATACCACAAATTTATCTTTGAATAACTGCTGGAGGTACTGCCTAATCTCGTCATGGTCATCAATCAGCAGGATCGACTTCTTTTCGGTAATGGTAGTGGTGGAAACTTCGGCATCCTGGGCAGTACTGGTATCCGGCGCTTCCAGGGTAGCATTGGAGCTGAGTTCCTCCAGGAAGGCCGATTTATACCCGGTGCTTTCCAATAACAGGGTACCGGCAAAATGAGCGCTTCCTTTTCTCAGGGAAAGCTGGAAGGCAGTACCCTCATTTACCTTGCTCTCATAACTGATGGCTCCATGATGCTTTTCTATAAAGTGTTTTACCAGGTAAAGCCCAATCCCGAAACCAGTTTGTAATGATTCCTTTCGATGCTGCGCCCGCTGGAATTTTTCAAAGATACGGTTGCCCACACTGTCTTCGATGCCACAGCCGCTGTCTTTGATAACAATAGTCACCCTGTCGTCCTCTCCGCTCACTTCAAAAATGATGGTGCCATTATCCGGAGTAAACTTAAATGCATTGGAAAGTAGGTTAAAAATGGAAATTTCCAGCTTTTCGCTGTCTCCATATATTTCTATGGCCGGTGGCTGGGCCTGGAAGGTATATTGAATATTTTTAATTTTTGCCTGTTGTAAAAAGCAAAGATATACCTCATGGCAAAGGGTCACAATGTCCAGTGGCGCCACCTTCAGCTGGTCGCCTTCCTGGTCGGCCTTGCGGAATAGCAGGAGCTGGTCCACCAGGCTTAGCAGCCGCCGGGCATTGCGGTATACGACGCCCAGGTCCGCGTCATTTTTATGCTGCAGCAGTTCCTTCAGCGGATTAATAATGAGGGTGAGCGGTGTCCGGAACTCATGGGAAATGTTGGTGAAAAATGCCAGCTTCTTTTCGTTCAGCTCTTTTTCCTTTTCCTTTTCCAGGTATGCCAGCTTGATTTCATATTTCAGCCGCTCTTCCCGCGCCTTATATTGGATGTACAGGTAAATAGCGGCAAGTGTGGTAGTAATATAGAGCAGGTAGGCCCACCAGGTACGGTACCAGGGGGGCAATACCACCAGGGAAACGGTACGGATTTCCGGGCCCCAGAAGCCGTCGGCATTACTGGCCTTTATTTCAAAAGTGTACTGGCCCTCCTGGAGGTGGGTATAGTTGGCAGTCCGGGTAGCGCCTACATAATTCCAGTTGTTATCCCAGCCCTGTAGCCGGTAAGCATAGCTGATTTTATCCGGTAGGCTGTATTCCAGTGCTACAAAATCGAAGGCGATCGTGGCTTTGTCGTAAGGGACGGTAATTTCACGCACTTCTTCCGCCCGGGTTCTGCCGGATACGTAGTTGTCCAGCGCTGTCACCGGCGTATTGTTGATTTTGATATCGGTCAGCCACACCGGTGGAATGGCCGTTTCGGCATACACGCTATCAGGGTAAAAGATATTGAACCCTTTAATGCCGCCAAAGGCAAACTCCCCTGAGCGTAGCGCCAGTGCCGCATTGAAGCTGAATTGATTACTCTGCAATCCATCGGAGGCAGAGAAGTTGCGAAACGTTTTTCTTACCGGGTCAAATTTTGAAAGCCCATTGAAGGTGCTGATCCAGATATTACCATTGTTGTCTTCCAGCATCCGGAGGATGGAATTACTCGGAAGCCCCTCGGTCATCGTATACCGGGTGTAGGCGCCTGTTTGCCGGTTAAAGCACAGAAGGCCACCCCCATCGGTGCCCACCCAAAAATTGCCGCGTTTATCGTGGTGAATGGAACGAACGGTATAACCAATATCAAAACGCTGGTGTTGCCGGTGAATGGTGTCTATCCTGATAAGAGATGAATAATTTCCTCCCCATAGCTGACCTTCCCGGTCCTCCGCCAGGCACTGCATGTTTACCAGGCTGCTATCGAAAAGTACAAACCGGCTTTCCTGGGGATTAAAACGATACAAGGTGCCGTTGTTGGTAGTGCTAGCCCATAGCTGTTGCCGCCGGTCTTCATATACCAGCCACACATTGTTTTCAGCGGTATGGGTATACGGATTAAAACATATGTAATGTTCAAATTTCCCGCTGGCAGTACGATACCGGTTTACCCCGCCAAACCAGGTAGATATCCACAAGTCGTGGTGAACGTCATGAATGATGGAGGTAATAAAATTGCTGCTGATGCCTTGTGGCTGATGTACATCGTGGCTATAAGAACGAATGGCGCCGGTTTCGCGATTCCAGTATTTTAATCCGCCCCCGTCGGTGCCTATCCAGATATTTTTTGCATCTTCTTCACAAAAGGAAAAGATGAAGTTATCAATAGCCCTGGCATCGGGATTCCTGTTCAACACATTTCGTTCAAACGGGTTACGCCTCGATTCCAGGATATTAATGCCACCGCGTAAGGTGCCTATCCATTTGCGCCCTTCGCGGTCTTCGTAAATGGAATAAACGGAGTTACTACTCAGTTGCGCAGGGCTACCCGGACTGGTAAACGAACGGGCCGGAACATCCGCGCCGGGTATCAGGTAGATGCCATTCCCGTCGGAAGCACACCAGGTGAGTCCCATTCTGTCGGTATATAACTGTACGATCTTACTATTTTCTGGTAAGGCATTGCCCGAAAATTTTCCGGTAGCGGGAATATACCGGAATACGCCGGTATCCGTACCCAACAACAGGTTGCCGGATGGGTCCACATTGAGACAATTAGCCCGGGGGATCTCCCTGGAAATAATATGTAAGGTCTGCTGACTAGCTTCATACCTGCACAGGCCAATATTTTGTACAAATACCCAGGCCGATTTTCCTGTAAAATTTATCCCGGTTACTTCGTAGCTGGTAAGCGTAGTACCTTCGCTGAGCAAAGGTATTTGCCGGCCGTCATAGAGGTTATTGTCAAATACGAGTAAGCCGTTTTTTTCGGTGCCGATTAAGGTCAGCCCGTTTTCGTCCGACTTAATAATATGTATGTTTTCGTTGGCTTTGCGTAGCGCGCGGCTATTTGCCGGCCGGTACACAGGCATGGTGAATTTTTCGGTGGCAGGGTTAAAAACGCTGACGCCCCTCCTGCCGCCCACCCAAAGCTGGTGGTGACTGTCGTCGGCCAGGGTATAAATACCGTTATCGGCCAGGGAGGTGCTATCTCCCACTTTGTTCCGGTAAATTTTAAACCTGTACCCGTCATACCTGTTTAGTCCATCATAAGTGCCAAACCACATAAACCCTTTGTGGTCCTGGTATACAGAAGTGACAGCATTGTTGGATAACCCATCTTCTATACCCAGATACCTGATGGGATAACCGATGGCAAACGTGGTACTGGCGATCACCATCAGCAATAAAATAAAGCAACATTTCCTCACATCACGCATAGGCTTATTTTAACGGCCATAAAGCTATTGAAAAAGACAGGGATTTTTTTGATTTTAACCGCAAAATTTGAATGAAACCAGCTACCCATGCCAGTACAACAAGCCGCGCAACGCGGCGCCCGGCAGTACCAGCATCAGTACCGGCAGCTGATGCTCCAACTATGGGAAGCGTACAACCGCCAGCTGGCGGCTATTGTACAGGTGATCCCGGAAGATGATTTACTGAAATGCTGCAAGTATGCAGATGGTACGGTGTTACCATTACAGTTTTTAATAGAAGACTATGTACATCACTTGGAGCACCATCTGCAACAAATGCTGGGAACTTACTAACTCAGTTCAGCGATAGTAGTATTCATACGTTTTACCCGCGCTGCCCATACTCTCCATAGCAGGTAACCCTGTACGCAAAGAATGCCGGCAATGGCCGCCAATGCAGTATAACGGGCATTGTTCCATTGAATACCTGTGCCCAGGAAAAAGGAAAATATACCTGCCATCGCCAGTATTTTGGAAGAGATGGAGACCACTGCGTATTGCTTTATTTGCAACGATTTCTTCCGCAGGTTATCCAATAAATTTTCCCCCAATACAGGACGTTTAGATAGCGTATAGCCGACGGCGTTATGTATCAAAAGAAGCAGCATCGCCGCTACCAGCAATAAATTCAGGGAAAGTGGCTTTTTGTTGCCATCAAAGAAATCGTAGTATACCAGCAGGAAGGCGCTATAGCTCACTATTTCTATGGTGAGTTGCTTACGGATACTCATGAGCACCGGGGATGTTTTCTTTTCAGCCAGTGCCTGTATTTCCAGGATGTTTTTTTGGGGAGTGGGTGTATTATCCCAGTAAGATTTAATGTGATCCATATGTTTATAAGTTTAAAATGCTTTTGATTTTGTTTTTGATGCGGTTCAGCTTTACACCTACATAGTTCTCTTCTATTCCGATAACACCGGCAATTTCCTGGTAGCTCATATCTTCCAGGTACAGGGCGATAATAGCCTTTTCTGCGTCGCTGAGTTGTTTGAGCGCCGCAAAGAACAATTCCTGTTGTTCGTTATCCCTATGATCAGGCTGGGCTATTTCGGGGAGGGTATCGGTATAGGTAACGGGCAGGCTTTTCTTCCGGAAGCTGGCCAACGCTGTATTCAGGGCAATACGGTATATCCAGGTGCTGATTTTGGCATTGCCCTGAAACGAGGGAAACGATTTCCATAATTGGTAAATCATCTCCTGGAAAAGGTCTTCCCGGTCTTCCGGCGTATCCCGGTACAGGCGGCAAAGCTTATGCAGCATTCCCTGGTGTTGCGTAATAGCGGCAAGAAAGGCCTGTTTATCCATGAAACTGATTTTATGGAATTAGTTGCAGTCCGGGTTAAAAACTTACAGTCTCACCAAATTACTTTATTCACCGTAGCCCAGTTGCGGGTGGTGCAGGGTACTCCCAGCTTTTTCTCCAGCCGGACTACTACATCAAGTGGCTTTGTTTCCAGGTCTTTCCGGATCATAGTATATACTTCGGTGCCCTGCATGTGAAGCGTTTCGGCAGCCGATTGCAGCGAGGCGATGACGGCCGTTGCATGTGGGCCCGCCGGCGCCGACAGGAACGTGATGTATACCTGTACTTTTTTATCGGGCACTATGCCGGGGAAAGGGGTTTGGGCCACTACCGCCTCCAGCTCGGTTACCGACCGTATAACAACCGGCACTTCAAAACCGTAGGTACGAAGCAGTAGTTGCTCCATTTTTTTGGATATGGCAGCTGCCTGGCCGTTGGCGGTAAACATAATATTACCGCTTTGAATATAGGTGCTAACATTTTTATAGCCCGCAGTGGTGAGCTGTTGGCGTAGATCTTCCATTTTAATGATACGCTTGCCTACGTTAACGGCCCTTAAAAATGCGACATACCTGGTCATATGGTTTTCAACTTTACTTTGTAAGTTTGTTGCATCATGCACTATCTACAAATCATTCGTAAGTTATATAACTTACCGGAAGCCGGCAACCACGGTTATCCTGAATCCGCACTGGCAGCCCTGGAAGAACGTTTACAGATCCGTATCCCGGCTACCCTCCGGGAATATTATCTCTCCCTGGGTGCTAACAGGCAAATCAACGATAGCTTTAACCGCCTGACTGCCTTTAACGAAATGGGTTTTTCGGAAGATGACCACCTGGTATTTTATGAAGAAAACCAGGGCGTGGTGCTATGGGGATTGTCTAAAGCGGAACTGGCGGCCGGTAATCCACCGGTATATGGCACGTACGACAGTGCGCGGAAAGACTGGTTCGTGGATTCGGATACGACCGAAAATTTCCTGCTGTCGATGGCCTGGTGGAATGGCGCTTTAGGGGGACTTACCCACACGGCTTTTACCGACCTGGAAGAAGACCTTACCGCGAAGCACCTGGCGGCGGTAACCGGCAACTGGCAGGAGCAGACAGGGATTTCCCACCAGCTGCTGCGCTTCTTCACCAACGATTATGAAGATATTCTTGTATTCACCACTGAACAGGATGGTACGGTAAACGGGATCTACGCAGGTACCAACAATGAACAGCGGTATCATCATATACTGCACACCCTTCACCTGGAATGGTGCTATCGTACCGACCGGGATGGGTAAATAAGGCGGCTATACAGCCATACGGCGCCCACCAGTCCATAGAAAACGCCGCCTAATACAGTGGCCAGGTAATCGAGCCGGTAACAGTAAATATAATGCAGGTGTTCATTGGTCACCAGTACGATGGTGGTCAACAAACCTACTGCTAACCAGAAGCCGGCAATTTGCGGCCAACTGGCGGTATCAGTATACGGTTCCGGTGATATTTTCAGGAAAACGAGCAGCAATATCAGCAAGCCAGCAAAGGAAGTAAGGTATTGCATGCCATACCAGGTTTGGATAGCATGGCCGGCTACGGTAATATTTTGTTGAAGAAAAGGCCACAGCTGCACAAAAAATCCATGTTCATGGGTAAAGGCATCGAGGAAAAAATGAGTCAATACCCCCAGTATAATAGAATAGATCACTACAAAATAATGTTGCCGGAAATAGCGGTGCCAGTTGAACCCCTGGAAGGGCTGCAATCTTCCGCTGACCCATTGAGGCAGGTAAGGCAGTAATACCGGTTTGACTCTGTGATGATACAGGTATGACAGCAGCAGTGCTAACGGTATATCATATACGAAAATTCCCCACCATAGATGTCCCAGGTTAAAATAGGGATTGAGAAAAATAAAATATAAAAAATCCGGTACCATACTGCCGACAATTAAACCGGTAGCAGACAAGTATTTGCGGGGGGCATAGGTAAGTGGGGCTACTATCGCCGCATGTGATATCGTAAAAGGCATCTTTAATGGTAATTGGATATAAATTTAATTAAACTACAATAAATAATCGCCGCATGATAAAGAAATGTTAATGTTACAATTGTCCATCATTTTCTGTAAAATGTCCAACGTTTTCCATGTGATAACACGTATTTTTAGTTAGTCTTTGAAAACATAAAAACAATGTGCTATGACAAAATGGAAAATTGATGAATCACACAGCGAAATAGGATTCAAAGTTAAACACCTCATGATTACAAACGTGAGTGGATATTTTACCCGTTTTACCGGAAACATGCTAACCAACAGTGATGACTTTCACGATGCTACTATTTCTTTCGAAGCGGCGGCAGATAGTATTGACACGCAAAACAGGCAAAGGGACGAGCACCTGAAGAACGGCGATTTCTTTGATGCGGCCAATCATCCAAAGATCAGCTTCGTTTCCAAAAAAGTAAAAAAGGTAGACGACGAGCAATATAAACTGTTGGGTGAGCTCACCATTAAAGGGGAAACCCATCCCATTGAACTGGACGTAGTACATGCAGGAACGACCGTAGATCCGTATGGTCAAACCAAAGCAGGTTTTGCACTCAAAGGCCGCCTTCACCGGGCTGATTATGGCCTTCGTTGGAATGCTACCACTGAAGCCGGCGGTATTGTACTCAGCGATGAAGTGAAGTTGAATATGGAAGTGCAGTTAATTAAGGAAGCATAAAGCGAAAAGCATAAAGCAAAAAGCTATTATGGAGATTGATAAAAGCGATTTTTACATATTCGCTAAGCGCAATCTCCATAATAGCTTTTTGCTTTATGCTTTCCGCTTTTAGCTCTTTTCTTTATCCTATCTTTGTACCCATGAAATTTGAACAATACAATATCTCTGCTGAAATAAAGGACAGTCTGAAGGAAATGGGCTTTAAAAAGCCTACAGATATACAGTTTAAGGCCATTCCCTCTATTCTGAACGGGGATGATGTGATGGCGATTGCCCAAACCGGCACCGGTAAAACGGCTGCTTTTGCCATTCCTATCCTGCATCGGCTCCAACAGCAGGACCGGCGTCACCGCAAAGTTCCTTACGAGGTAAAATGCCTGGTAATGGTGCCTACCCGTGAGCTGGCTATCCAGATTGCAGAGGTGTTCCAGGGTATTGCGCAGTATACCGACCTCCGTATCCTGGCGCTGGTAGGAGGCGTAGACCAGGGGCCCCAGATAAAAATGTTGGAAAAAGGCGTAGATGTACTCATTGCTACCCCCGGCCGTATGTTTGACCAGATTAACCAGGGGCATATAGACCTGAGCCACACCCAAACACTGGTACTCGACGAAGCCGACCACATGCTCGATCTGGGCTTTATCCGGGATATCCGCGATGTGATTAAACATATTCCCCGCGAACACCAAACCCTTTTCTTTTCGGCTACCCTCAATAAGGATATCAAGGACCTGGCTTATTCTGTAGTGAATAATCCCATCCGCATACAGATATCTCCCAAAGACCCGGTATCCAAAAATGTAAGTCACGCGGTGGCCTACGTAGAAATGGACGATAAACGCTTCTTCCTGGAAAGATTGATCAAAGAATTCCCGGAAAGCAAGATCCTCGTATTTGTGCGTACCAAAGTACGGGCAGAACGCGTAATGGCGGCCATGGCCCGTATTGGTATCAAATCCATTACCATGCATGGCGGCAAGGAACAGGGCGATCGCCTCGACGTAATGGCAGCCTTCAAATCCGGCGATGTCAAGGTATTGATTACCACAGATGTAAATGCAAGAGGTATCGATATTCCCAACGTAGACTATGTGGTGAATTACGATCTGCCCGACGTGGCGGAGAACTATGTGCACCGTGTAGGCCGTACGGGGCGTGGTGTACAGAAAGGACAGGCCGTGTCTTTCTGTAGTACAGAAGAAAAACCTATGCTGGAAACCATCCAGAAATTTTTAGGAAAGAATATTACGGAAATGACCATCAACAAAGATGATTACCGTGAAACGATCAGCTTCTCCGAAGATATTCCCAACGATAACTGGCAACTGTTGCTCGATCAGCATAACAAGGAAATGGATGAATTACAGAAGAAAGTGAAAAAACGTGCTGCGGCTACAGCGAAGAAGAAGGCGAAGAAGAAATAGTTTATTCGGAGATAAAGAAGAGAGGATGCCACACATCCTCTTTTGTTATGCCATAGCTAACGGAGATATTATATCCACGACATAATATAACAACAATGCCGGCATTGCGCCGGCATCATTCCCTAATTATTTACAATCTCTTTTATTGCTTTACCGCTTCTACATTCACAGTAATGTCAACAGTAGGTGCTACTGCATATACACCGGAAGGTAATTTATCCGCATACTTTACACCAAAATCCAAACGGTTGATGGTAGTTTTAGCGGTGAAGCCAGCTCTTCTTAAGCCCCATGGATCTTTGATTACACCATTGTAGGTAACGTCAAAGGTTACACGTTTTGTAGTATTGCGAATGGTCAGATCAGCGAGGAGTAAGTATTTGTTGCCAGCTACTTTTTTCAGGGATACACTTTTTAAAGTGATGGCTGGATATTCGGCTACGTTAAAGAAGTCGTCTGTTTTCAGGTGACCATCACGTTGATCTACGCCAGTGGAAATGCTGCCGGCATCTACGGTGAAATCTACTTTTGCGTTCTGGAAGTTAGTGCTGTCGGTAGTTTCAATGGTACCATTGAATTTGTTGAAATGACCTTGCACATAGCTCAGTCCTAAGTGTTTTACACCAAAGATGATGCTGGTGTGTGCCGGATCGGCGTTCCATTTTACCTGAGCAAAAGAGGCGATACTGGCCAATACCAGGAGGGCCGTGAAAAAGAAACCTTTCTTCATGATTTGTTTGTTTTAAAGAATATTATAATGATGTTTTATTTTGAAAGCTGACGGTCTGCTGACCAGCGTCCGGCGCCTTTAATGATTAAGGCCAGGTTGATGCCGATGACCAGTAAGTGGTATTCAAATCCTTCACCTGCCTGTGTACCAGCCCAGTTCATAAAGAACCCGTTGGCGTGATGTACAGAAATGGCAACCAGCATAATAACGGTTAGCATAGCTGCCCATAGGCGGGTGGTGAAACCCAGCAATATCAGCAAGGCGCCAATGCTCTCTGTGAAGATCACCAGGAAGGCCAGGATGGAAGGCGTACCGGAAGAGGTGAAATAGTTCATGGTAGCTTTAAATCCATAACCTCCAAACATACCAAGCAACTTCTGGGCGCCGTGTGGTAATATTACCAGCGCTACGGTAATGCGTATAATAAAAGATACAATGTTGTCGTCTGTTTGCAATAATCGTTTGAACATAAATGTAGGTTTTAAATTATCGTTGATACTTTTATTGTATATACAACTGTTAGGGCAAAAAAAATCAACTTCTCAGTTTATCCAATAATTCATTGAGGAGAATGGCTTCTTCTTTCGTGATTTTCTTTGTCAGCTCTTTGTGACTCTTGTCCATCAAAGGGTCTAGCTCTTTTAATAAGTTCAGGCCCTTTTCTGTCACCTCAATTTCTACTTTCCGGCGATTGCTATCGCACTGCTTGCGAGTCAGCAGGCCTTTCTGACGCAACTTCTCTACCAATCTTGTCGCATTGCTCATCCGGTCCATCATACGCTCCTGTATGTCCAGCAAATTCAATGGCCTGGGATAGCTGCCACGAAGGATTCTTAATACATTAAACTGCTGAGGGGATAAGTCAAACTGCTTCAATATATGAGATGTCGCCACTTCCAGCCAGCTACCCGTGAATATGATATTCAGCATAGCATGTTGGTATTCATCCTTGAATTTTGTTTGTTTCAGTTCTTCCTCCAGTTTCATAATTACATTTACAACTGTTGTTTATACAACAAAGGTAGGTGTATTTTTTATTTCTCCAAATTTTTTAACAGCGTATTCTATAAAATAAGAAGGAAGACCTTAGGTCTTCCTTCTTATTTTAGCTGTTCAAACCGCCGTCTATCGTGAGTGCAGATCCATTAATATAACTGCTTTCCGGGCCGGCCAGGAAGCTCACCAGGTCAGCCACATCTTCTGCCTTCCCATAATGCCCCAATGCAATGTGCTGGCGCTGGAAATCGGCATGCGGACCGTCTGCCGGATTCATATCGGTATCTACCGGACCCGGCTGTACCAGGTTGGTCGTAATACCACGGGTGCCCAGGTCGCGGGCCAGCCCCTTATTGAAGGAGATTAATGCCGATTTACTCATACTATACAGCGTACCATGCGGACCTACTACCCGGTCTGCCATACAGCTGCCAATGGTAATGATCCGGCCACCCGTACTCATGTGCGGTAACGCGGCCTGGGTACCTACAAATACAGCACGGGTATTCACTCCCATTACATGTTCATAATCTTCGAGGGTGTATTCAGTAAATGCTTTCATAACCGCAGTACCGGCGTTATTAACAAGTATATCAATACGGCCATGTTGCGCAACGGTTTCATTCACCGACGCAATCACTGCCGCGGGGTCAGCGCTGTCGGCCGCCAGGGTGCTTACTTTTTCTCCTTTGGCCGTTAGCTCCGCTACCAGCGCGGCAGCTGCCGCTGCTCCCTTTACATAGGTAAAAACAACTGTGGCGCCTTCTGCTGATAAGCGCTTTACAATGGCGGCACCCATACCACGACTTCCTCCTGTAACCAGGGCTATTTTATTTTCCAGACGTTTCATAAAAAATATTTTATGACAGCAAAGCTAGCCTGGTCGCCGGTTGTAAAGAAGAGGAGTGTTAATTGTTAACTACTAACCTCTATGTTAGTTTTGTGTCTGCAGGTATCTTTCCCGGAGTATTTGCAGGTGATGCAGCTGGTGCCCAACGGTAGTAAATCCCAATGCGAGTACCGACATCTCTGTTTTCCAACTCATACCGGTTTGCTGCAGCACCTCATCGGAAAAGCTCTTGAACAGCGCGATGCTGGCCATGCGCACGGCCTTTAACTCCTCCAGTACCTCTGCAACACTGCGATGGTGGGTGGCTGCATGGGCAGCATATTCATCCTGGTCCATGCTGGGGGGGACCTGCTTGTCGCCCCGAGCAAACATCAGGGCCCGGAAAGTAAACACCCGTTCTGTATCAGTAATATGTTGCAACACTTCTTTTACAGTCCATTTGCCCGGTTCATAGGCATAGTTGCCCAGAGGTTCCAGCTGAGCTGCATCGAGAGTGGCTAGGTCTTTAAATGCCTGGTCCAGTGCGGTGTTAAGATCTGTGTCCGGCACCAGGGAAATATACCGGGTATAATAACCAGGATCAGGAGAGATGGCATCTTTTTTCATCGGTGGTATTTTATTAAGTCAAGATACAAACAATTTTTACAGCCACCCGTCGCATCGGATAGTTATATAATGTTATTATTATATTTAATATATTTGTGTATAACATATCCTGACTACCGATCACCTACAAGTACCCTGCTATGAAATATTTGCTATTATGGGCATTAATAGGGCTTTCCGTTACTGCGTACGCACAAACGCCGGAAGCAACCAATACTATGCCCAGGCAATGGGATGCCAGCTGGATTAGTCCTGTTACCAACACCCCCTACGCCTACGGCGTTTATCTTTTCCGTAAACAGTTTTCACTGCTGAATTACTCAGGGCCTTTTATTATTCATTTGTCGGCCGACAACTACTACCGCCTGTATGTAAACGGGCGTTTCGCCGGCATGGGACCTGCCCGGTCCGACCCGGCCAACTGGTACTATGAAACGATGGATATCAGCCCTTACCTGAAATATGGTGATAACAGCCTGGCGATAGAAGTCATCAACTACGGTCCTGGCAGGCCGCAGGGACAATTTACGAAGGGTACTGCCCTGTTGGTGCAGGGACATCGTTCCCGGGAGGCCGCCATTATCAACACCGGCAGTACGCCATGGAGGGTAACGGAAGATGAAGCCTTTAACTTGCTGCCGGTAAAGCCTGGTGCCCGCTTCTATGGCGCGTTTCCGGGCGACAGTGTCGTAGCGCAATACCATCCCTGGGGATGGGAGCAAACAGCGTATAAAGATAGTAGCTGGGAGAAAGCGATAACCGTGGCCCCCCCGGTGCTGCAAGGCAGCAGCGCAGGAAATGGGCGCCTCCTTGCTCCCCGGCCCTTCGGGCCACTCTTACAGGAGCGGCAAAATTTTTCCCGGCTGGCATCCCAGCAAGGAGCAGCCGCTGATACCAACTTTTTAAAGGGCGCCGGTGCACTAACAATACCGGCTAAACGAAAAGTGTCTTTACTCCTCGATGCAGGGCAGCCTACCACTGGTTTCCCGGAAATGCTAATCAGCGGCGGATTGGATGCTGCTATCCATATAACCTATAAAGCAATAGCAGATGGCAATGCAACGGTAAAGGATATCGTTCGTCCTGATGGCGGAAACCGCCGCAGGGTCAGCGCTTCCGGATACCGCAGCTTTCGCTATGTACAGCTGGATATTGAAACAGGCAAAGCGCCGCTTATCCTGCACGATTACTTTAACGTATATACGCAGTATGGCTTGTCCGATAAATCTGCGTTTGCTGCCAATGCCAGGGCAGACTCGTTGTGGAATAACAGTAAGCGTATAACATTGCTGGGTGCGCAGGACAACCTCTATAACGATCCCTTCCAGGAACAATTACAGTATATCCAGGACGCACAAATACAGGGACTGGCACTGGCATTTTTTTCGGGAGATCATCAGCTGTGGAGAAATGCTTTGCTGCAAACAGACCAGTCGCGCGTTCCGGAGGGCCTGGTGCGTGCCCGGTACCCGTCAGACGACCGCCAGGTAACGGTAACGGCTGCACTGTCCTGGGTAGGTGCTGTACAAGACTATCTTTTATATAAATCAGATAAGGCGCTGGCCAGGCAGGTATATCCGGGTATTAAGAGCATCCTCGACTGGGTAGACCGTTATCCCGACGCCAGCACTGGCCTGCCGGGCTATATGCCTTATAAAGACAGCCTGCCGCTTTGTCCGCTAACAGCCCAATACCTGTACGCGTTAAGGCAGGCGGCCCTTATTGCCGGCTACTGCGATAAGCCAGGCGACTCCCTGTCCTGGTCCCGCAATGCCGACAAGCTCCGGGAAGTATTATACCAGCAATGCTATGATGCGGACAAAGGATGGTATGCAGAAACGCCAGGGGGGAAAAGCTATTCCCGCTACACCAATGCCATGCTGGTGCTGGCGCAGGCGGTACCGCCAAGGCAGGTAAAGAGTATTATGCAACGTTTACTGAAAGAAGCATCGTCGCCACAGGAATCCTGGCGGGAGAAATACTATATTTTCAAAGCTATGCAGGAAACAGGTGTTACCGCTACTTTCCCGGCAGAACTGCAGGCGTTGCCGCCGCTACAGGAACAACAATACCAGTCAGCCTGTGCCGTCAGCAATATTTTCCTGCTGGGTATTATGGCGGGTATACAGTCAACCAGCTATGGTTTTAAAACGGTACTAATAGCGCCAGATCCGGGCGAGGCGCCCCATGTAAAGGCTGCCATGGCGCATCCGGATGGCGGCCTGCTGGAAGTAGACCTGGCATTTAAAAATAATCGTGTAACCGGCAACGTTAAATTGCCTTTCGGGATTACAGGAAAGTTCCGCTGGAGAAACAAGGAAATTACCCTGCATGGCGGGCCCCAGGAGATCAGCCTGTAACAGGAGGCGTATAAAAACAGGAGGACGGTGGATAGCTCCACCGCCCTCCTGTTTTCTATAAAGAGATATTTTCTCAGGCCCGGCCAGCCTTCATTTTCCGCTTGCCGTAAAAGTAATTCATCAACAATGCGCCAATGCAGATGAACAAACCGAAAAATTCACGGGTTTCTTCTATCCATGGTTTGGTGGCCTTCATCGTTTCAGCCAGGTTTTCTGCATTGTGTTTGGTAAACCAGTCCTCCACACCATTCTGATCAAAGAATTTATAGGTAGCATATGCCAGGTATACCAATATACCCGCTATATACCATTTGGGATAGAAACGTTGGCGGGCTGCCAGCCAGCAAAATACGGCAGCGTATAAATAGATAGGCATCCATACGTATGGATCGGGATCATTGTACTGTAAGCCGGCAAAGAGGACGAACATCAGGGAAAGGAAGATATTCAATGCTTTCATGACATAAAAATTAGGGCTTAAACATACACAAAAGAATTTCAAAAGTGTATTTCCTTGTATTATTTTATCTCAGTAGTGCGGAATAGTGGAAGAATGACCCGCAAATTTGGCATTTTTAAAAAAAATGTTAAAGTAGCATTTGTACAGACTGGAATAATGTTATATATTCGAAACCGATAACAGAATTCCACGTGAGAACCAAAATCTGAGTTAGAAAATGTTTGTAACAGTCGTCAAAGTTTCTCACACCCAGTAGTAATGTAGTCCATATCACTAAACAACTTTAAACGAAGATTCACATGAAATAACCATCATTTGATCAGCGGTGTTTGTTTTAGTTAATCAATGCTTTAACGGTTATAATTTAATTGTTGAACAGACACTTTATTTCTTATTCAGCTCCATGTAGCGCATCATGCATGGTCGCCGGGTAGTTAATGCTTAAATACATCTATCATCAATGACCTGTTATAGCCTACGCATAACAGGAAAGGGAGAGGTATGCAAGGTGGTGTCTGGTTAGCAGTGGAAGTATATACAAGAGGAACTCTTATTTTCTAACCATTTTTTCTTAAACGTTACCCTTTAAATCACGTTATGAAAAAGCAATTTTACCAGGCCCTAGCCGCGCTATGCGGCATCCTGTTGCTGCTGGCCGGCGGCAACGTTTACGCACAATCAAAAATCACGGGGAAAGTGACTGACAAGGCATCCGGCAATGCGCTGCCCGGCGTCACCGTTTTTGTAAAGGGTACTAATCGTGGTACCGCTACAGATCCAGCAGGTACTTTCTCTATTCAGGCCAAATCAGGTGAAACACTCGTTTTCTCCTTCGTAGGATACGATCCCCAGGAAGCCGTCGTGGGTAGTGGGCCAATGAATGTACAACTCGGAGAAAAAGTGGGGTCACTGGAAGAAGTGGTAGTAACCGGTTATGCCAGCCAGAAAAAGAAAGATCTGACAGGCGCAGTTTCTATCGTAAAAGTAGAAAACCTCACCAAACAACCAACCTCGCAGATTGCCAGCCAGCTGCAGGGCCAGGTATCTGGTGTAACCGTATTGGGTGGTGGTCAGCCAGGCCAGGAACCACAAGTGAAAATCAGGGGTATCAATACCTTTGGGAATAACACGCCACTCTACATCATCGATGGAGTACCGGTGTCTAACCTCACCGACGTAAACCCCAATGATGTACAAACCATGCAAGTGCTTAAAGATGCAGGCGCTGCCTCTATTTACGGCGCCCGCGCGGCCAACGGGGTGATCGTAATCACCACCAAAAGAGGCACCGGCAAAGTAAAGGTTTCCTATGATGGCTACTATGGCCGTCAACAACCACAAGGTGGTAACGTATGGAACCTCCTCAATCCACAGGAACAAGCCGATCTGAAATGGATGGCCATTAAAAACTCTCCCGGCAACCCTTTAACAGATGCACAATACGGTAGCGGCCCTACGCCTGTATTACCCGATTACATTGCACCGGTAGGTCTAAAAGAGGGCGACCCTGCTACAAATCCCAACTTATATTTCGTAAACCCGAACTATAAATCCGCAGCAGACCTGGCATCATTTTATCGCATTACCAAAGCCAACAAACAAGGTACTGACTGGTTTCATGAAATATTTAAACCAGCACCCATTACCAGCCATAATATCTCCGTGGGCGGTGGCAGCGATATCGGCAACTATTTCTTCTCCTTCTATTATTTCAATCAACAGGGTACACTTACCAATACCTATAACAAACGTTACGCCGTACGCGCCAACAGCAACTTCAACATAACCGATCATATCAGGGTAGGCGAAAACCTGGAATATTCCATTATCAACAACCCGCAGATTGGTACGCTGGTGGAAGGTAGCGGTATTGGTATGGCTTTCCGCGAGCTAACCATCATCCCGGTGTATGATATCAAAGGAAATTATGCCGGATCCAGCGGAAAAGACCTGGGTAACGCCCGTAACCCTGTAGCTATACAGGATCGCTTCGGAAGAACCAAAGCACTCGCCAACCGCTTGCTGGGTAACGTGTATGCAGAAGCAGACATCCTCAAGAACTTCACACTGAGAACCAGCTTCGGCGGTGAAATATATTCTTTTGACAACAACAGCTTTACGCTCCCGGAATATGAAAATGCAGAAAATACAACGGTGAATCAGTATACAGAAACTACCGGCAACGGCTACGACTGGACCTGGACCAACACCCTGAGTTTTCATAAAAATTTCAATCAACAACACGATCTGAAAGTGATGATTGGTACAGAAGCGTACGATAACCATTTCCGTACACTGACCGGTACCACCACCGATTATTTCACCTTCGATCCCGACTTTACCAACCTTAGCACTGGTACCGGCACACCTACCAATGGCAGCGGTTTTGGTACAGACGGATTGTTCTCACTGTTTGCCCGGGCCGACTACTCCTATAAAGACCGTTACCTCATCGGCGCTTTAATTCGCCGTGATGGTTCAAGTCGTTTCGGACCCTCTAACCGCTATGGTAATTTCCCTGCGGTGAGTCTGGCCTGGCGTATTTCACAGGAAGAATTTATGAAGAATGTTTCCTGGATTTCCGACCTGAAACTGCGTGGCGGCTACGGTATCATGGGTAACCAGATCAACGTAACACCCAGCAACCAGTTTACCGCATATGGCTTCGACAGAACGTCTTCCTTCTATGCCATCAATGGCGCTGCCACCACCAGCAAAGGTTTTATCAAAAGACAAATTGGTAACCCCAATGCTAAATGGGAAAGCAATGTCAACGCCAACATCGGTGTAGATGCAACGTTGTTTAAAGGTAAGCTGGAATTCACAGTTGATTACTACACCAAAGAAGTAAGGGACCTGTTGTATAACCCGGAATTAGCCGGCGTATTCGGAGCGGCTACCACGCCGTATACCAACGTAGCAAAAATGAGGAACAAAGGATGGGACGCCTCTATCACTTCCAATACAGACCTGACCAGGGACCTCAAACTCACCGTTACCGGTACTTTAACTACGTATAATAATAAGATCCTGGCTATTTCTGAATCAGCTCCTTACTTCGACCTGGAAAGCCGCCGTTTCGGTTCCCCGATCATCCGCAATGCTATCGGGCAATCTATCAGCGAATTCTTTGGTTATAAGATAATCGGTTTCTGGAACACCCAGGCGGAAATAGATGCTGCTAATGCCTCCGCTAAAGCCAAATTCCCTGATCTGAAAGAATACCAGATCGGCGCAGGCTTAGGTCGTTTTAAATACGCCGATGTAAATGGCGATGGCAAAGTAGATGCCAGCGACCGTACTTACCTTGGCAACCCCAATCCTAAATTTACTTATGGATTGAATATCGGTTTAACGTATAAACATTGGGATTTTAGTGCCTTCTTCTACGGCGTACAGGGAAATAAGATCTGGAACCAGGTGAAATGGTGGACAGACTTCTATCCTTCCTTTGTAAGTGCCAAAAGCAAAACAGCGCTGTATGATTCCTGGACGCCCACTCACCAGAATGCCAAGGCCCCTATCCAGGAAGTGGCTTCCTCTCCCAGTACTTCCGGTGCACCTAACTCTTATTTCGTGGAAAATGGCTCCTACCTGCGCGCAAAAAATATGCAGCTGGGATACACCTTACCCTCTTATTTGCTGAAGAGAGTGGGTATCACCAAGTTCAGGGTATATGCCCAGGCGGCGAACCTCTTTACCATCACCAAATATTCCGGTATAGATCCCGAAGTAGCTGGAAATACACAGTCGTTCGGATTGGATGAAGGCGCGTATCCTAATCAGCGTCAATACCTGGTGGGCGTAAACGTTACCTTCTGATCCTTTTGTTGAACTGTAAAAATGAAACAAATGAAAACATTAAGATATTCAAGTGTTGTTATAGTAGCGCTGGCAGGCTTGCTGACAGCCTGCTCAAAGAGTTTCCTGGAACGTGCGCCGCAGGGCACGCTCACAGAAGAAATTGTGGCTAATAAAGATGGGGTAAACTTTTTACTGATCGGCGCTTATGCCGTACTCGACGGACAAGGCAATGGTGCCGCCGTAGCAGGTGGCAATCCATGGGAAGCATCGCCTACCAACTGGATTTATGGTAGTGTGGTTGGAGGTGATGCCCATAAAGGCAGTAATGCCGGTGACCAGGAGCCTATCAACGATATTGCCAGAAGTACTTACAATGCCAGTAACAGCTTTTTTAATACCAAGTGGAAAGCCGTGTATGAAGGCGTAAGCCGTTGTAACCTTACCCTGCAGAAAATGAAACAGGCTACCGATATGACACCTGCCCAAAAGACGCAAGTGGAAGCGGAAGCGCGTTTCCTGCGTGGACACTACTACTTTGAATTGAAAAAATTCTTCAATAAGGTGCCTTACGTGTCTGATACCTCTGTAGATGTGAGAGTATCTAACGACAAGGATATATGGCCTTTCATTGAAGCAGACTTCAAATTCGCAGCAGATAATCTCCCTGACGATTACGTGGCCAGCGGAGAAGTAACCAGGGCCAACAAGTCGGCTGCGCAGGCTTATCTCGGTAAAACTTATTTATACGAGAAAAAATATGCAGAAGCCTTTACCCTGTTAGCTACTGTGGTGTCTTCCGGAAAAACCAGTGCAGGCGTGCCTTACCGGCTCTCTAACCGTTTTGAGGATAACTTTGATGCCTCCAAAAAGTTAAATAACCCGGAAGCTGTATTTTATATCGAAATGACCGCTAACGATGGTACCAATACCATTGCTAACGCCAACTCCGGTGAAATGCTCAACTTCCCGTATGACCCAAGTCCATTTGGCTGCTGCGGCTTCTTCCAGCCGTCCCAGGACCTGGTTAACTCTTATCGCGTAGACGCCAGCGGGCTTCCTTACCTGGATGATTATAACGATCATCCTGTAAAGTCTGATAAAGGGATTACCAGTTCCCAGGCTTTTGTACCAGATGCTGATCCGCTGGATCCCCGCCTCGACTGGACTGTAGGCCGTCGTGGATTGCCTTATCACGACTGGGGAAATCACCCCGGCGCTATCTGGCAGCGTGATCAGGGCTATGGTGGTCCTTATTCTCCCAAGAAAATGGTATACTGGAAGAA
The DNA here is from genome assembly GCF_012726295.1 of Chitinophaga sp. Ak27. GTDB lineage: Bacteria > Bacteroidota > Bacteroidia > Chitinophagales > Chitinophagaceae > Chitinophaga. The sequence continues at coordinate 180,034 of NZ_JABAOB010000003.1, forward strand.
AGATCAGGACAAATATCATGATGCACACTCCTGGGCGCCAGGTTCCGCTATCAACGTAAACCTGATACGTTTTGCGGATGTAGTGCTGATGTACGCAGAAGCGGCAGCACAAACCGGCAACCTGCAGGTGGCTACAGATATGGTGAACAAGGTGCGCGACCGGATGAAAAATAATCCAACGGAATGGCTGCATAAGTGGGATGATGCTACCAAGCAATTCGTGCCTGGCGTAATGGCCGCCAATTATAAAATAGGCGATTACCCACTGTTTGCTTCCACAGCCTATGCCTTGAAAGCCATTTATTTTGAACGTAAACTGGAACTGGCCACCGAAGGTCACCGCTTCTTCGATCTTTCCCGCTGGGGTATTGCAGACCAGGTACTTACCGCCTATTATACTTACGAAACTACTAAGGCTGGTTTCCCTGATCTGATCGGGGCCCAGTTTACCAAAGGAAAGAATGAGTACTTCCCGATACCGCAACGTCAGATAGATTTGACGCTGCAGAATGGGCAACCGGTGCTGAAACAGAACGCCGGCTACTAAGCAGGATTTTGGTCACCTGATATGATTTGCGGATCTCCCTTTTTTGATTTTACGGAAGATGGATAACTGACAGGTATTCCTTCCCCCGAAATCAAAAAAACAGGAGATCCGTAAATATTTTATATTGTGATACTTGAAAAAAGAACCCATGCCCAATCAACCAAACAAATGGACGCGGATCTCAGCGGCCTTATTCCTGCTCCTATCCGGCGGGTTGTTGCAAAGCGGATGTCATACCCCTACCCCGGAAGAAAAAGGAAAAAAACTGGCTGATAAGTATTGTTCCGGCTGCCATTTACCGGTATCTCCCGATTTGTTGGACAAAGATACCTGGACCCGGCACGTATTACCCGCAATGGCCCTTAAATTGGGAATCAGGGTATGGAGTGGCAATCACTATTATCCCCCGATGCCGGGCGAAAAACCGGCGCTTATTTCCATCAAGGAATGGACGGAATTGGTAGCCTACTATCAGACACAGGCGCCGGAAAAGTTATTGCCCGCCAAACCGCCGGTACCCTTGCAACATGACTGGTCAATTTTCTCCATGCAAACACCGGTAATGAAAGACAGCCTCGAACCCGCTGCCACTACAATGGTGGCGTTCCTGCCCGATGGAAGCGGGTTGCTTACCAGCGACGGCAATAATAATACCCTGACGCGCTGGAACCGGGACCGCCAGGTGCTGAATACCTGGAAGTTGCCTTCTCCGGCCGTAAATGTTTTATTTACCAAAGACAGTACAGGGCAGCAGTCCGGTATTTTAACCGAAATAGGTAACATGCGCGCTGTGGATGTGTCTGCTGGTATCGTGACCCGCTTATCCCTCGATAATCCGCATAGCCAGCAAAAAGACCTGATGCCCTTCCTGAAACGTCCGGTTCAAACGCTCACCGCCGATTTTGATAAGGATGGCCTGGAAGATATGCTGGTATGCGCTTTTGGACACAATCAAGGAGGGCTGTATTGGTTGAAGCAGCTGCCTGACCATACGTTTAAAAACCTCCCTATATGGGAGGTGCCCGGCGCCTTACAGGCAATAACCGGTGATTTTAACCGTGACGGCTATACGGACATCATGGCGTTGTTTGCCGCCGGCGATGAAGGTATCTGGTTGTTCGAGAATGATAGGAAAGGAGGATTTACTTCGAGAAATCTCCTGAGATTCCCGCCTCTCTATGGTTCTACCAGTTTCCAACTGACGGATTTTAACGGCGATGGACAACCTGATATACTATATACCTGTGGAGATAATGCCGATTTTTCGATGGTGCTTAAACCTTACCACGGTTTATACGTCTATCTTAATGAAGGGAATAATAAATACAGGGAGACCTGGCATTACCCGGTGAACGGATGCACAAAAGCTGTAGCAGCAGACTTCAATCACGATGGAAAAATGGACATTGCTGCCATTGCCTTTTTTGCTGACTTTCAAAACAATCCGGCTGAAAAATTTATCTTCTTTGAAGGAGGAAATAAACCGCTTTCATTTACACCGCATGCACCACCCATTGAAAAAGAAGGAAGGTGGATTTGTATGGATGTAAAAGACAGTGATGGAGATGGTGACCTGGACATTGTACTAGGAAACTATGCAAGAGGGTTTATTATACTTGATGATTATAAGGCCGACTGGAAGGAATATCAGCCGTTTATTGTATTGCTGAACAATTCGAAGCGATAAAATGCAACGTAAAAAACGTTTGTTTATTTGGAATGAAAGCAGAAATATGTATCTTACGGCCATATTTTATTGCAACGTGTATTAATCGTTTTTTTCAAATCATTACTGTGGAGAACACTACCCATCATATGTTTTTGATTATTAATGCACAATCGTTCATAAACAACGTTTTCCCAAAATATACCTTATTGCACCATGAATACCATAAGTATTCTGGTGATACAAAGATATCCTGATGCATAATCAGGTTTTAGAATGGCGGAAGGAGAGGCAGTAATGCCTCTCTTTTATTTTGTACTATTCACTGTAGGCCCCCTCCATCGCCCTATTTTGCCACCTATCATAAAAAAACAACCGAATGCGGAAAATCCCATTATTCCGGGGTAATTTTATTCTGAAATCAGGATTATTGTTTTAAACAGGATATGTCAGTGGCTGAATATGTATATGATCAGGATAAAGTGAACACGCTGCTTAGCACGATCATCAGGAATAACGGGAGCGAAAAAGCCAGCAACTGGCTACAGCAGCGACTGGAGCTGCAACAACAAACCGGCGCTATCCCTGCTTTTAATCAAACTTTTACGGCTATTCCACGTTTCACCGGTAAGGGAGTTATTACGCTTTCGCCTGCAGAGGAAGCAGGGTTGCAAGCACTGGTACCTTCTTTTTTCGTACGTGGGTGGACGTTAGACCGTCTCACACGGGTCTGGTGGTTGTTGCAATTGCCGGTATCAGATAAAGCAATTTACCTGGATACCCTGGAAAAATTGTTTAACGCCGCAGAAATGAATGAGCTGTCGGCCTTATATAGCGCCCTTCCCCTGCTGCCGTGGCCGGAAGAATGGATAGGACGTACTTCTGAAGGCATCCGGTCTAATATTGGCCTGGTACAGGAAGCCATTATGCTGCATAATCCCTGGCCTGCCCGCTACCTGCCCGAACCCGCCTGGAATCAGCTGGTAATGAAAGCCATTTTCACCGACAAACCACTGCATCTCATCACCGGGCTCGATGAAAGAGCCAATGTGGCGCTGGCCAATATCCTTACAGATTTCGCCCATGAGCGCTGGGCCGCCGGCAGAAACGCCGACCCCATGCAATGGCGACTGCTGATAAAATTTGTGACCGCAGATAATTTTCCGGATATTATCCGCATCTGGCACTCGTTGAACAGTGTGGAAAGAGAAGCGGCCGCCCTGGTTTGCGCACAATGCGATTATGCGCCCGCAAAAGAGCTGCTGGCACAGTCACCCGCATTAACCGCCGCCATCCTGGAAGGTAGTCTCACCTGGGATATGCTGGCAGAGAAAATAGTAAAATGATAACATCACTAAATTGATTTGATATGTGTGGCATTCATGATTTAACAGAGAAAGATCTCCAACCACTTACCTATACACCCGCTTATCTTAATAAAATAAAAGGCATGCGCTTCTTTGATCCGCATGTACATATGACCGCCCGTACCACCGACGATTACCAGGCCATGGCAGATGCCGGCGTGGTAGCCATCATTGAACCGGCCTTCTGGCTCGGACAGCCCCGTACCGGTGTCGATACTTTCCGCGACTATTTCAGCAGCCTGCTGGGATGGGAGCGTTTCCGCGCTTCCCAGTTTGGTATTAAGCACTACTGTACTATCGGGCTTAATTCCAAAGAAGCCAACAATGAAAAACTGGCGGAAGCCGTAATGGAAATCCTGCCCCAGTTTATTTATAAAGAAGGCGTAGTAGGCGTGGGCGAAATCGGTTTCGACGACCAGACTCCCCTGGAAGAAAAATATTACCGCGCCCAGCTCGAACTGGCTAAAGAAGCCGGCTTACCCGTACAAATACACACTCCCCACCGTGATAAGAAAAAAGGTACCCAAAGAAGTATGGATATCGCACTGGAACATGGACTGGAGCCTCACATGATCATTGTAGATCATAACAACGAGGAAACTGTGAAAGAAGTGCTGGATCGTGGCTTCTGGGCTGCATTTACCATCTATCCCTTCACCAAAATGGGGAATGAACGCATGGTAGCCGTAGTAAAACAGTATGGAAGTGAACGTATTATGGTCAATTCCGCTGCCGACTGGGGTATCAGCGATCCGCTAGCCGTTCCCAAAACCGCCGCTTTAATGCACGAAAGTGGTATTGACATGAATGATATTCATTTGGTAACTTACACCAATGCTGTAAAAGCCTTTGCACAGAGCGGGCAAATTGACGAAGCTGACTTTGACAACACAAAAAATGTGGATCAAAGTGAGAAGTTTAATGGTAGCTCCGTATTGCGCGGTGGCCAGCAACCTCGAATCGATAAAAACACAACCATCATCCGGTAATGTCTGGCAGCTTTGTTCCTGCTGGCAATGAACCATGAAAACCTGAGTACACGGTGAGTTATATTGTTAGCAAATTAGTAGGATACCTGCGCCTGATGCGACCTGCCAATATCGTTACTGCTATCGCAGACATACTGGCCGGGGTAGCTATTTCAGGCTATTGTATAAATGTTTCACCCAGCAATGTTACGCTCGATGGCATATTGCCCGTAATATGCCTTTGCCTGGCCACCATTGGATTATATGGTGGTGGCGTAGTATTTAATGATGTATTTGATGCCAGCCTGGATAGTGTAGAACGACCAGAACGGCCCATCCCCAGCGGGTTAATCGCTAAGAGTCAGGCCGTTATACTGGGCAGCTACCTGCTGTTGGTAGGAATTCTGGCGGCATTCTCGGTAGGAGGCCTTACCGGCTTCCCCGGATGGCTGGCGATAGGAGTAGCTACCAGCGCCCTTGTCTACGATAAATGGGGAAAACATCATCACTTCCTCGGCCCCTTTAATATGGGCCTTTGCCGCGGACTCAATCTACTATTGGGTATCAGTATCGTACCTGATGCACTGGCTTCCTGGTGGTGGATGGGATTTATTCCCATTGCCTACATTGCAGCTGTGACCAATATCAGCAGGGGAGAAGTACACGGTGGCAGCGTTAAAAGCCTGCGCCTCACCGCCTTCTGCTATGCCGCAGTATATGTAGCCATGGCCGTATTGGCCTTTTTACATCACCACATCTGGACAGCCCTTCCCTTTATCATTCTCTTCGCCTGTATGATTAATATACCACTTTTCAGAGCGATGAAAAACCCGATCGGCCCTAATATTGGCAAAGCCGTAAAGGGGGGGATCATTGCTTTGATTGCCATGAATGCCGCATGGGTAGCCGCCTTCGATACACTGTCGTTTGCATTGGTGGTACTGCTGCTCTTACCTGTTTCTATGGTATTGGGTAAAATGTTTGCTGTTACCTGACAACATCCGTTATTCAACAATACCGCGCTTGAGCGCTTCTTTTACCAGTCCCGCTGTATTCCTTACGGCCAGCTTCTGTGTAAGATTCAACCGGTGCGTTTCTACCGTACGTAAACTGATAAACAAGGCTGCTGCTATTTCCTGGTTGGAATATTCTTCCGCAATCAGTTTCAGTATTTCTTCTTCGCGACGTGTGAGCGGGATATCATACCCCGACCGCTTTTGACCGGTGAGCATTTCATCCAGCAACTGGCGACGGATAATATCATCCAGGAACTGATCTCCGGCATATACGGTTTCTATAGCGGTGATCAGCTTATCCGGATCTGTATTCTTTAAGAGATAGCCCATGGCGCCATTGCGAAGCATTTGCTTTACGTAATGTGATTCCATAAAGCTGCTGAGCGCAATCACTTTAATGCCCGGATGGCTTTTTCGCACCTGCTTGCATAGCTCCATTCCGTCTATGTCGGGCATCTGGATATCGAGCAGTAATACATCCGGTTGTACAACAGGCAAGGCTGTCATCAGCGTGGTAGAAACATGACTTTCATATACCACCTGTACCTGACTATAAGGCGCCAGCATTGCCTTTATTCCGTTAATGACCAACAGGTGGTCGTCCGTTATAGCTACTTTGATCGACATATAACATGAATTAAAATAAAAACTGCATTTCCATAGGTTGTATCACCCCTACGTTGAATTCCATGTACGCAGTAGTGCCGCAGCCCGGAGAGGCGGTAATAGTGAGCTGTCCGTTTAACGACCTGACTCTTTCTTCCAGGCTGCTCAATCCAATACCGGTATGTGCTGAAGGAATATTCTTAAAACCAATGCCATTGTCTTCTACTGTAATGCTCACATATCCATCGTGTTGGGTGATTTGTACCAGTGCCGTAGTAGCATAGGCATGCTTGATAATGTTATTCACCAGTTCCTGTACAATACGGTATACGGATAATTCGAAGTTATTATGAAACCGGGGTAGCTCACCAGACGTAAAAAAGCTGATTTGCAGTTTCCGTGAATGGCTCACATTACGGCAGAAAAATTCCAATGCAGCTGGGAGACCTTTACTGGCAAGGATTTCCGGTGTCATATTATGCGCTGTTTTCCGCACTTCTCCTATGGCGTCGTCCAGCATGCGCATAGCATGATTAAATCCTTTTTCATGTTGCAGGGAAAGGTCTGATTGCAAGGCGCGAAAATGCATTTTTACAGCGGATAGTAGCCCCCCAACCCCGTCGTGCAGGTCTTTGGATAAGCGGGTGCGTTCTTTCTCTTCTCCCTGCATCAGGGCTTGCAGCACCTGCCTGGTTTTTTCCAGCTCCAGCCTTTGCAATAGCTCCGCCGCTATATGTTGCTGTTGGCTCGATTTCTTCCATACTACAAAAGATAGAATGAGCCATACCAGCAGATTGGTGAGGAAAATGGCTGTCCACATATTACCGTCAGCCATAGAATGCTTCCACGGCAATGACTGCGACATCAATGCCTGGTCTGGCCACAAGATAAAAACACTCATAAGAAATAATATTCTCAACATCTCAGATGTACTTTGGCAACCACCAGGTTACTATGATTAATAATGCCATGTCCGTAGGTCAACAAATACAATGAATAAGCCCGGCAGGTAATAGCATAGCTATCTCCGGCCACTCCAGTGCGTGACAGCTGCTCAGTATGCAACAAAAGATGTGAAAAACAACCGATGTTACAGGGTTAACTACCAGGCAAACAATGCCTCATTTTTTGGTCAAACAATATTTTTCTTCCACTGTGTAGGAAGCGTCATTTCTACAGCGGCATAAAGGTCAATATTTCTGTTTTAATACACAATAGGCAATGGGATGAGTGGATGCGTTTGTGGACCAATGACAAATGATGATGCCATGAAACTGTTTGTGGTAAAGGGTTTGTAGACAAACGGTTTATGTCAGTAGAACTACGCAATTTATAAAATAATGGTTTTTACCGTCTGTGGCTCCACGGAAAAAAGATTCCTTTGTGCTCCGATAAATGATTCTACAGGCTAACCCCCAGAAAATAGGCTCCGCTCCCGGAGCCTTATTCTTTGTAAAAAATCACATTTTCTATGTACTTTTAAAGGCTATAGTTTTTTTAAGTTAGATGATGCGGATTAAGCCATGGAATATATTCAACAAAATTTCAATGTCAACTTTTCTTACGGAGTGTTCTTTAGCAGTCATTTATTCGATTCTGCCAATAACTGTTTAGCGGCTTTCCTGGAGTCGAAAGCAGAGGATGCTTATGTGAAGAAATTGCTTGTAGTGCTCGATGGGGGTGTAGCGGCACATCACCCACAGCTAACCGAACAAATCCAACAATATTTCCGGCAGGTAAAAGGCTTTCAGCTGGCTCCGGAAATTATTACACTAGCAGGCGGCGAGTCAGTGAAGAACGACCTGCCCTTGCTTTTCAGCCTGGTAGATGCCATCGACAAATATGGTATTGACCGTCACTCCTATGTGATTGGCATTGGCGGCGGTTCCGTCCTGGATATGGTGGGATTTGCAGCTGCAATTTCCCATCGCGGGGTAAAACATATCAGGATCCCTACCACCGTGTTATCACAAAATGATTCCGGTGTGGGCGTAAAGAACGGTGTTAATTATAAAGGCAAGAAAAATTTCCTCGGCTCCTTTGCACCGCCGGCGGCAGTGTTTAATGATCCCGTATTTTTAACTACCCTCGATGCGCGTGATTGGTGCTCCGGTATGGTAGAAGCAGTGAAGGTGGCGCTTATCAAGGATGCGGCTTTCTTTGAACGGATAGAAGCAACCGCCGTTGCGATGACTGCCGGCGATATGCCCGCTATGCAGGAATTAATTTATCGTTGTGCGGAATTACACATACAACATATTGGCGGCGCCGGAGATCCATTTGAAAGCGGTTCTTCCCGCCCGCTGGACTTCGGTCACTGGAGCGCTCATAAACTGGAACAGCTCACTAATTTTGAGCTGCGCCATGGAGAAGCCGTGTCTATCGGTATCGCAATAGACAGCGTATATTCGTTCTTGTTAGGATGGTTGTCTGAACAGGATATGCTGCGTATTTTAATGGTATTGAAAAATATGCACCTGCCGGTATGGCATCCGCTATTGGAAAAGCAGGGGGATAAAGATTCTCCCGTAATAGCAGGACTGGAAGAATTCCGTGAACACCTGGGAGGACGTTTAACCATTTCCCTGCTTCGCGCTATTGGCAAAGGAGAAGAAGTGCACCAGATGAACCTTGATTTGTTATACCAGGCAGTGGATATCTGCAAAAATAATCAGTGATGAAAACAGCGATTGGCCATCTTACCTACTGTACAAACATTCATCCCGGCGAAAGCTGGGGCGATCACTTTACGCAACTGAAAAAATTTATACCTGCTATCAAGCAACAGGTATCCCCGGATCAGCCCTTCGGCATTGGGCTGCGACTGGCCAATACCGCCAGCCTGGAACTCAGCAAGGAAGAACACCTGAAAACATTTCAACAATGGTTGAAGGAAAATGATTGCTATGTATTTACGATGAATGGATTCCCCTATGGCGGATTTCATAACGTAGTGGTAAAAGACCAGGTACATGCGCCCGACTGGACCAGCGCCGACCGTGTAGCCTATACCATTCGCCTCTTCCGCATATTGGCGGCCTTACTACCCGCCGGCATGGAAGGAGGCGTATCTACCAACCCACTCACTTATAAGTTCTGGTGCAATCGTTGTGAAGAAGAAAAGAATTCCTTCACCGAAAGCGCTACGTTAAATATGTTGTTGGTACTGGAACAACTGGTACGCATTCACCGCAGCGGGGGCCCGCTGCTGCACCTCGACGTGGAGCCGGAGCCAGATGGACTGATGGAAAATACCAGTGAATATATCAGCTGGTATTTTGAAGAGCTGTTACCCGCAGGTATTCCGTTTATTAAAGAGAAGTTCGACGTGGATGATCAGGAAGCAGCAGACATCATTAAAGCCCATATCCAGTTGTGCTACGACGTTTGTCATTTTGCACTGGTATATGAGGCGCCGAAGCGGGTGCTGGAAAGACTTCACCACTATGGCCTGAAAGTAGGCAAGCTGCAGATCAGTGCGGCCTTGAAAGCCGATATGCCGGCAGATCTGGCCGCGAGGAAAGAAGTAACTGATGCGTTTCGCCGGTTCAATGAGCCGGTGTACCTGCACCAGGTGATTGCCCGGAAAAAAGATGGTAACTTTATCCATTATCCCGATTTGCCACAAGCCCTGGCAGATGAGGAAAACCCGGAAGTAACAGAATGGCGCTCTCATTTTCATGTACCGGTATTCCTCGATCAATTCGGCATTCTGCAATCTACACAGGAAGATATAAAACAGGTACTGGCGTTGCAACGGCAACAACCGTTTACTGCACACCTGGAAGTAGAAACATACACTTGGGATGTGCTGCCTCCTGAATTAAAACAGGAAATGTCGCTGTCGGTTTCGAGGGAGCTCAGCTGGATCAAAGCACAGGCGTAACAACGGCAGGAACCCGCTAAAAACTTGCTTTTCTGCCACCTGAATTATAGCTTTATACCGGAATTGTAACGGCGATCGTATTTATGAGAAAGACAGTAGTTATCGATGTAGTAGGGCTCTCCTCTTCTTTGCTGGAGCACCTGCCTTTTATAAAGGCTTACACACAGCAGCGGCACCTGGCCACGGTGATGCCGATGTTACCGGCGGTTACCACGTCGGTACAAAGCACCTATCTTACCGGCCAATGGCCCAGTGAACATGGTATTGTAGGCAACGGCTGGTACGACAGAACAGATGCAGAAGTGAAATTCTGGAAACAATCCAATAAACTGGTGGATGCCCCAAAAATATGGGACCGCGCCCGTAAACTGGATCCTTCCTTTACCTGTTCACAAATGTGCTGGTGGTACAACATGTACGCCAACGTAGATTATTCCCTCACACCGCGCCCAAACTATCTGTCAGACGGCCGCAAAGTACCCGATTGTTATACTACTCCCGCTACGCTCCGGGACTACCTGACCGAACAACTCGGTAAATTTCCGCTGTTTAATTACTGGGGCCCCACTGCCAGCATTAAATCCAGTCAGTGGATCGCAGATGCCACCATACTGACCGATAAACTATATAACCCAACCCTCACCTTCGTATACCTGCCTCACCTGGACTACTGTTTGCAGAAATTCGGACAAGACCCGGTGCGCAACGCAAAAGAGCTGAGTGAAATTGACGGGGTAGTAAAGCAGCTGATTACCTATTACCAGCAACAAAACTGTGATCCGATTGTATTATCTGAATACGGGATCACTAATGTCAATAACCCTGTTCATCTCAACAGGATTCTCCGGGAACAGGGACTGCTAGCCCTGCGGGTGGAAAATGGCCTGGAGCTGCTGGACGCAGGGGCTTCCAAAGCTTTTGCGGTGGCAGATCACCAGATCGCACATATTTATATCAACGATCCTTCCTGTTATAAACAAGTGCGTAATATCCTGGAAAATGTACCCGGCGTACAACTGGTACTGGACCGGGAGGGTAAACGGCAACACCACCTGAGTCATGCCCGTGCGGGCGACCTGGTGGCGGTAGCAGATGCTAACAGCTGGTTTACTTATTATTACTGGATGGATGATAAAAAGGCGCCGGATTTCGCCCGATTGGTCGAAATCTTCCGAAAACCAGGGTATGATCCGGTAGAAATGTTTATGGATCCCGCAGATCCGTTCATTAAACTGAAAGCGGCGGGCAAACTGTTGAAGAAGAAACTGGGCTTCCGTTACCTGATGAACGTTATTCCACTGGATGCTACGTTGATTAAGGGCTCTCACGGCAGGCTGGAAGAAAATCCGGCTCACCACCCGGTAGTGATCAGCCCCGAACCGGCTTCCAAATCCCAATTACAGGCAATTGACGTATATGACGTGATATGGAACCAATTGACCGGTAAATAATCACTTATGTATAAATATGGTTGTGCCCTGATTATTATGCTGCTCTTGTCAGTAAACTTGCTGGCGCAGGATACCGCCTGGCTGGAATCGTTTAACCGGGAGCGTATTCATACCACCAAAACGGCCATGGTTGTGCTGGGAGGATGGTCGGTGGCCAATATCGCCACGGGATTGGTTGGGATGGGCCAAACCGGTGGAGAAGCTAAATATTTCCACCAGATGAATGTTATCTGGAATGCCGTGAACCTAGGCATAGCCGCTGCGGGCTACTTTGGCAACCGCAAACTCAATCCCGCCAGCTATAATATGCAAGGCAGTATCCGCGAGCAAAATAAGATTGAAAAGATTTACCTCGTCAATGGCGCCCTTGATCTGGCCTACATTATGGGGGGATTGTACGCCCGGGAATATGGGAAAAACCAAACCGGGAAAGAGCAGGACCGCTGGAAGGGTTACGGCTCTTCTATCCTGTTACAGGGAGGGTTCCTGTTGTTGTATGACATCGTAAACCTTAGTATCCATCACCGCCATGGCAAGGCCCTCAATAAAAAATTTGATGGTATGCAGCTATCCTTTGCCCCTGGCCGCATCAGCGCCAGTCTCACCTTCTAATACGTTCATCACAAAATAAATGGCTGGGAAATTTATTATTCTATATTTATGCAACCGATTGTATTTTTTAAATACTACTAATTAAAACGCGTAAATAACAGCAACGTTATGAAAAGAAGAGATTTTCTTAAAACCGGCACCATGGCTGGATTAGGAGCAGGGCTAACTATTCTCAATTTTCCTGTTTTCGGGAAAAATGCCCCCAGCAATAAGTTGGTGCTGGGCGTAATGGGCGTTAATTCGAGAGGAAACTGGCTGGCCCAGTGCGCAGCCAAATTACCTGGTGCGGAAATCGGCTATATCTGTGATGTGGAAGACGGCGCCATTGCCAAAGGCCTCAAAGCCATTGGGCGCGCCCAGCAGCGGCAGCCTACCGTCATCAAGGATATCCGCAAACTGCTGGAACGAAAGGATTTTGACGCACTGTTTGTGGCTACACCCGATCACTGGCATGCGCCAGCGGCTATCATGGCTACAGCAGCAGGTAAGCATGTATATGTGGAAAAACCCTGTGCCCACAATCCCCATGAAGGAGAACTCCTTACCGCAGCCGCCAGAAAATACAACCGGCTGGTGCAAATGGGCAACCAGCGCCGTTCTTGGCCCAACCTGCAACAGGCGGTAAAGGAAGTAAAAGAACAAAAAGTGCTGGGAAAGGTATACTATGGAAAAGGATGGTATGTGAATAACCGCGCACCTATCGGTATTGGTAAGAAGATACCAGTACCGGCTACACTGGACTGGGACTTATGGCAGGGACCCGCTCCCCGCCGCGATTACCTGGATAACATCGTTCACTATAACTGGCATTGGCGGTGGAACTGGGGCACCTCCGAAACCTGCAATAATGCTACCCATGAACTCGACTGCCTGCGCTGGTTTATGGACGTGGAATTTCCCATCAAGGTAACATCTGCCGGCGGACGTTATGCCTATCCGCCAGATGATTGGGAAACGCCAGATACACAAGTGCTGCAATTCGAATTTGAAGGGAATAAGGCCATTACCTGGGAAGGCCGTAGCTGCAGCCCTTTTGAACTGGAAGCAGCCGGTCGCGGATTCGCCCTGTTTGGTGAAAATGGAAGCCTGTATAATTCAGGGGGCGACAACTACAAACTGATCGATCCTAAAGGGAAGGTAATTAAAGAGGTGAAACAATCTGCTAACCCTAACCAGAGCGTCACCAACACAGTAAGTCCCGCAGGCGAATTTTATGATGCCGTGCATATTAACAATTTCCTCGAAAGTATACGAGGCAATGCCACCCTGAATTCCGAGATCAATATCGGCTATCGCAGTACCCTGCTTTGTTTGCTGGGCAATATTGCACAACGCAGCGGACGCATATTGCATACCGATCCTGCCAACGGTCATATCCTGAATGATAATGCCGCTATGCAGATGTGGGAAAGAACCTACGAAAAAGGTTGGGCGCCCAAAGTGTAAATACCGTTTTTATAAAGAGGAATTCTGAGAAAAGAGGAAAAGCCGGATTTGAAAAAAAAATATCTCCGGCGGCTAACAACTTTGCTCAGAATTCCTATCTTTACATATCTCGAAATCCTTTCTCCTATTAGGTTTATAGACTAGCAATAAATATAATAAGTTGTTATCCCCCATAACTTTTAGTTATCGACTTTATTTGTTTGTGGAATGCGGTTCCCCTAATTTTGATTACCTGTAATTTTTATAACCAACCACCACCAACCTGGTATATTTCCCCGGAGGGGATGATCGCATGGAGCTTTTACAACAATCTCAGTACCTGCCAGTATTACTGATAGGCTTAATAGTAGGTTATTTATCCGGTTTATTGGGTAAAGGAGGCAGTGCTATCAGCACACCCGCTTTGCAGATATTTGCCGGGGTAAACCCCTTCTTTGCGCTGGCATCTCCATTACCGGCATCCATTACCAGCACTTTATCGGCTACCGCAGTTTATAGTAAAGAGAAGTTATTTAACCGCCGGGTAATCTTGCTGGGCGCTGCTTTCGGCGTTCCCGCCACCATTTTGGGGTCCTGGCTGAGTAGTTATTTGCCGGGAAAGTCGCTGATGATCATGACCGCCCTCTTTATCATGATTACCGGCTTGTCGTTGCTCTATTCTTTTTTACGGGAAAAACCGGTTAACGAAAACCGCCTGGAAAGTGGGGAAGTACCGGGAGGTAAACTGATCGCCGCCGCGTTATTTATAGGCTTCTTATCAGGCCTGCTGGCCAATGCCGGCGGAGTATTATTCAGCTCTTTTTTTATAAAGCAATTGAAGATGCCTATTAAGCAGGCGCTGGCTTGCGCAGTGGTATTGTCGGCGGTATTGTCGATACCCGGCGCGATTACGCATTGGTGCCTGGGGCATATAGACTGGAATATTGCATTGTTATTGTCGCTCACCGCATTTCCTGCTTCTTACCTGGGGGCGAAAACGGCAGTGAAAATGAAAACACCGGTACTCGAAAAATTATTTGCACTTACCCTGGTCGTATTCGGCGTATACGACATCTTCTTTACTATCTGGAAATAATCAGGCGTGGGCCTTTATTTTATGAATAGCTTCCTGCTCGAAGGGAGGCAGCGAATTTACAATCAGCTCATATGCATTCTGCAGGAAGGTTTCCAGCTCAGATTCCGATAGCAGGTCTTCCTGGTTTAATTGTACCCAATGATACCGCGCCAGATGAGGTGCAGGCACTATTCCCGGCCGGGATATTAACTGATGAAACTGCGATTGACTGCACTTAAACGACACCCGGTGAGGAGGGTCGAGGGAAAGCATACAAAATAATTTCTCGCCTACGTAAAAGCGCAGCTCGTTGTCCCACTTTTTTTCAGTGATGACCGCCGGGAGAGACCGGCACAAATCCAGGGTGTGATCAAACATAACAGCAGGTTTTAAGAATATTATTTAAAGCCGTTTTTTTAGAACGACTAATACCGATAACAAAGCACGCATTAACATATTAAAATATGACGTATGCGTGGTTAACATAACAACTAAGCTGTAAATAGTGATTGAAATTGCTTTTATAAAAATAGGAAATAAAACGCAAAATACGGTGTTAAAAAGTATTGCCGTGGTTGCTGGGAATACCGGAACTGCTTCTCATACTGCATTCAGTACCAGTTATCCATGATTTATTAATCAAAATTTAATTGCCCCGGGAGCCGGTGTTAAATTCCCTTAGGCCTTAGCCTTTGTGCTTTGAGAAAGAAAAAAAGTATCTTGCCTCCTGGATTAATACCTTTTACAGCACATGATACTGGACTTACTGTCGAATGCACCGCTTTATTACCGTTTAGGCGTTAAATTTATCAAGGCTTTTGAATTCCTGGCACAAACAGATCTGGCGGCACTTGAGAAAGGAAAATATGAGATAGATGGCAGCAATATTTTCGCGATCGTCAATGAATACGATACCGTAGATACGGCAACTGAACAGATGGAATCGCACAAGCAATATATCGATGTCCAGTACATGGTATCTGGGTCGGAGCTGATAGGGCACGACTTCCTGAAAGATCAGCAGCCTTCCAAAGCATATGATGAGGCGGCAGACTACCAGTTGTTTGCGGAAGATCCTATGTTTTTCTCCAGGTTGGAGAAAGGCATGTTTGCTATTTTTTTCCCTACAGATTTACATATGCCTAATATCAAGGTAAGTACACCTTCACCGGTGAAAAAAGTAGTAGTGAAGATAGCCGTTAACTTATAGTATATTGATGCCGGTATCCTGGTCGGCGGTGTTCAGGATGCCCGTAATGCACACGACCTCGTTTTCCACTTATGAAATAGCAGTGACCGATGAACAGTGATCGACCAACACCATCTCCGGAACAAATTCCAGCCGATTTGCCGGCAGCCGATGCGGCTGCGAATGCGTTGCTGTGGAGTCGTATAAGGGATAGCCAGCAGGAAGCGCTGGTACTGCTATATGAGCGGTTGTATTTTTACCTGGTTAATTACGGCATCCGCATCTGTGGTGATATAGAAATTACGAAAGATGCCATTAATGACCTGTTTCTCGAAATCTGGGATCAGCGCTATCGGCAGCCGGAAGTGGCCAATGTAAAATCCTATTTACTCACTTGGTTGCGCCGTCGCATTTTTGCAGATATCCGCCATAGTAAAAAAACAACCGAGGCGGCCGGCGCCTGGTCAGATACGGCTACCCCACATGAATTATCGTATGAAGAATGTATTGTGGCCATCCAGACCTCCGATGAAATAAAGCAAAAAATCAGGCGCGCCATGGCAGCACTCACGCCCCGGCAAAAAGAACTGATTCAGCTCCGATACTTCGATGGCCTTAGCATGGAGGAAGTGAGCCAACGTACCGGCATTAGTACCAAAACCGCCTATAATACCCTGGGCAGCGCCCTGAAATGCCTGTCAGCAGAACTTTCCTTCCTGGTGATTTTGCTCTGGCTGCTTAGTAAATAGCCTTTTTCCCCGTGTTCTTTTCTCTCTCAAAAAAAAATTAAAAAAAAGTTGGCTTTTTCTTGGGAATAAATCACCATTTCTTACACTAGTTATTACTAACAGTAACAATGAACCATCAATTTAATGTTGCCGAAGACTTTCTGTTGGATGATTCTTTCCTTCGTTTCTGCATCGGGATTAATGAAAACGATGTAGCATATTGGGAAAAATGGATCTCCGAAAACCCGGACAAACGCCCCGTGTTTGACCGGGCATGCAGGATGTTTGCTATTATCAATGGGCAACAGGGGAAGTTAGATGTAGAAGTGAACAAGTTCAGGACCCTGTTGCAACAGCATATCGACACTACTGCCTCCAAGGCGGCTCCTAACTCTTCCATCCGTTATATGACCCGCTGGCGCGCTGCTGCAGCCATTTTATTGCTGGCAGCAGGAAGCGCAGCGTGGTTTTACTACAGTGGTAAAAAAACGGCTGCCTCCAAGTCTGCCGCCATCGCACAAAATGATGTGCTGCCGGGAGGTGCCAAAGCCAGCCTGGTACTGGGAGACGGTACTGCCGTGTTGCTCGACTCCCTGAAGGAACAGGGACTGAAGGAAAAAGATGGTACCCGGATCGGCAATAACAACGGAAAGCTCGTATACGATGTATCCGGTACTTCCGGCGACAAGGTCACTTTCAATACCCTGTCGACCCCCCGTGGCGGCGAATACCAGCTGGTATTGCCCGATGGGTCAAAAGTATGGCTGAACGCCGCTTCTTCCCTTCGCTTTCCTACCCGGTTTACAGGCGCCGACAGAACCGTGGTGCTCACAGGAGAAGCCTACTTTGAAGTAGCAGCCAATGCAACGCAACCCTTTCATATTCAATTAAATAATGGGCTGAAGATAGCAGTATTGGGCACCGTCTTTAATGTAATGGCCTACGACGACGAAAAAACAGTAAACACCACGCTGGTAAGCGGAAAAGTAAAAGTAAACCAGCAAAATGGTAACAGTGTATTGCTCCAGCCATCAGAACAGGCAGTACTCACCAAAAACAACCAGCAACTCCAGGTCAGCGAAGCAGATATAGATAAAGCGATATCATGGAAAATGGGAACGTTCGAATTTGATGATGATGATTTAGCATCCGTTATGAGACAGCTGTCGCGCTGGTACGATGTGAATGTAAAATTTACCGGGCCGGTACCGGATAAGCATTATACCGGGTCAATACGTAAACAGGCCACGTTATCCCAGGCATTACAAATTTTAAAAACTGCCGGGGTACAATTTAACATTGAAGGAAAACAAATCATCGTTGAAGTAAAATAATAGCACAATTTAAGGATGTAACAACCAAGATCGTCGTGTAATAATGCAACAAACAAAAAACCGGAAACGCGGCAACGTTCCCGGTCGGATTGTTTGGCGGGCGCTTACACGCTTATTTGACCTAAACAGCAACGCTCACCTAAAACTTAACAAATCTATGCTATTTAGACATGTTGGCAAACACCCCGGAAATTCGGTGTTCGCGCAAATGCTGAAAGTTATGAAACTAGCTGCTTTTTTGCTGCTGGTACTGGCTATGCAGGTAAGTGCAACCGGTTACTCGCAAAAACTAACCCTTAACATGCGCAACGTGTCGCTGTCTAAGGTGTTTAAGGAAATCCGGAAACAAACCGGGTATACCTTCTTTTATAATACAGAAATGCTGGAACAGACCGACAAGGTATCTGTGGCAGTGGTGCAGGCTGATCTGGAGTATGTATTGGGCAAGTGTTTGCTCAATAAGAAGCTCAATTACAGCATCGTCGACAACACCATCATTCTTTCTGTAAAACCTACCCCGCAAACGGAGGAAGTGATCCCGCCGGTAGCTAATATCTCCGTGTTCGGTAAAATCACAGATGCCACCACCCACGAACCACTCAGCGGCGCTTCCGTAAAGCTGAAAGGCACCACTAAAGGCGTCAGCTCCGATGGTAAAGGTAACTATACCCTGCAACTGCCCGACAATGGCGGTGTGCTGGTAGTCACCTATATCGGGTATGAGCCGGTGGAAAAGACGGTGACCGCTGCGGGTCAGCTGGATATTGCCCTGAAACCCAAGGCGGTACAAACAGAAGAACTGGTAGTAGTAGGTTATGGAACCCAGAAAAGAAAAGATGTTACCGGCGCCGTATCTTCTGTAAGAGTAAGCAACATCAGCGCCAATGTATCCAAAAATATCAGTTCTGCGATCCAGGGCCGTGTCGCCGGCGTTTCAGTAGAATCTTCCAGCGGTGCCCCCGGTGCCGGCATGATCATTACCATCCGTGGTATGAGCACCTTGGGTAACAATACCCCCCTCTATATTGTAGACGGCGTGTTTGTAAGCAATATCGATGGTGTAAGCCCCAATGATGTAGAATCTATCGAAATCCTGAAAGACGCAGCTACCGCCAGTATCTACGGCTCCCGCGCAGCCAACGGCGTAGTGATCATCACTACCAAAGGTGGTCGCAAGGAAACTGCCCCCAAACTGAGCATTGATACCTGGTTCGGTGTTCAATCTATACCTAAGAGAATGGATTTACTCAATGGCCAGCAGTGGACTGACCTGATGAGCAAATATGTAACCGGTATCCCCGCTTATGCCGGCGTGAACACCAACTGGCAGGATGCGATCTTCAGACAGGGCCTGCTCACCCGCACCAACGTGAACTTCAGCGGTGGTTCCCAGAACTTTACCTACGACTTATCCGGTGGCTACCTGAAAGAAGACGGTACTATTATCCACACCAATTATAATGCAGCTAACTTCAGGATAAAAACCGAGTACGATAAAGGCAGGTTCAGGGTAGGCGAAACCGTTATGATTAAAAGAGGCAATACCCTTACCAATCCCGGCGGTGGCGACCAGGTGCACAGTATCGTTGGTAGCTCCCTCATGATGCCGGCTACCGTACCTGTATATGATCCTACCCAACCGCTGGGTGGATACGGAAGAAGGCCCACATTCATGAAGAATTTGTCGAATCCTGTAGCACGTCTTGAAAACATAGAAAATACGTCAAAAGAACTTTCCATTCTTGCCAATGCTTTTGCCGAAGTAAAGCTGATAGAAGGCTTGAAATATAAATTCAATGTGGGCTTAACCCAGACTCAGACAGATGGTCGCGTTTATACTGGCGTCTTTGACGATGGCAACTCTGCTAATCCGTTACCGGACCTGTCACAATCCACTGGTACTGCCAATTCCTGGTTAGTGGAAAATACGCTGAACTACAATAAAAAGCTGGGCAAACATAATTTTGATGTATTGCTGGGTTATAGTGCCCAGAAAAATATCTATTCCGGGTTTAGTGCCTCCCGCAACGATTTGCCGATAGGTACCTATACCATGGATGCAGGACTGGCCGGATCTCAGAAGAATGGGGGAGATGCAAATAGCAGTAGTTTGGTTTCCCGTTTTGGCCGGGTCACTTACTCCTACGATTCCCGGTACCTGTTTTCCGCCTCCATCAGAAGAGATGGTTCTTCCCGCTTTGCACAGGGTTACCAATATGGTTCTTTCCCTTCCGTATCATTGGGCTGGAACCTGCATAATGAGCAATTCTTCTCTTCCCTCACCAACGTGATCAATACCTTTAAACTGCGTGGTAGCTGGGGTGGATTGGGTAACCAGGAAATTGGTAACTATCTCACGCAAAATAGTATTACCAGTGGTCTTAACTATGTACAGGGCGGTGTATTATGGCCTGGTGCTACTGCCAGCGCCTATGCTTCACCAATAGACCTGTCATGGGAAGAAACCAAAATCACCAACGTAGGCGTGGATGCAGGTTTTCTCAATAATAAGCTGTTTGTAATTTTCGATGTATTCAACAAGAAAACAACGGGTGTATTGCTGAGCGTACCATTCCCACCATCTGTAGGTAAAACAGGTTCGCCTACCCTCAATGCCGGTGAAATCCAGAACAAAGGGTTTGATCTGTCCCTGGAATACAACGACAGAGCAGGTGAAGTAGGTTACCGTCTTGGTTTTAATATCTCCCATACCGCCAATAAAATGACGGCTATCAGCGTGGGCTCCGGCCGCCAGGAATTTGGCGGAATTTCCAGGGCAAAAGTAGGATATCCTATTGGCGCCTTCTTCCTGGTAAAAACGGATGGCATCTTCAACTCTAAAGAAGAAGTGGCTGCACATAGCAAAAATGGTACTCCCATCCAACCTAATGCACAACCTGGCGATATCCGTTATGTAGATTATAACAATGATGGTATCATCGATAACCAGGATGAGCAATACCTGGGTAGCCCTTTCCCTAAAGTGAATATGGGCCTGTCCGCGAACCTCAATTGGAGAGGCTTCGACCTGGGCCTGTTCCTGGAAGCGGTAACCGGCAATAAAATTTACAATGCCCGCAGAAAGTGGATGGAAAAGATGAATGAGGTGACTAACTTTTCTACCGATGTATTAAATGCCTGGACGCCTGAAAATCATTCTAACTTCCCTCGTTTTACTTTATCCGATCCAAATAACAACAACCGCGATAACAGCGACAGATGGCTGGAAGACGGTTCCTACCTGCGTCTCAAACGCGTAGAACTGGGATACAATATTCCTAAATCACTGATGAACAGATGGGGTATCGACAAAGTAAGAGTATATGCTTCCGGCGAAAACCTGTTTACTATTACTAAGTACAAAGGCTACAACCCGGATATCGGCGGAGCTGCACTGTCAAGAGGTATGGACAACTCCTGGGATGTATATCCACTATCCCGCACAGTACTGGTTGGATTGAATCTTACTTTTTAATCGTTTAATGGCTTTGCAACATGAAGAAATCATTTAAATATATAGGAGCACTCGCTTTGGTATTGGCTACTGCAGCGGGATGTAACGAGAAAAACTTCCTTAAACAAACAGATCCCAACAAAATCACAGATGCTACTTTCTGGAAAGACGAATCCAGTGTAAGCCAGGCACTGGCAGCTACCTATAGTCCGCTGCGTTCTTCGCTCTACGGCTACTGGGGTTCTTTCCTCGGTATTCAGGATATCAATGCACTGGGCGATGATGTGTTTACCCTGCCGGGAGAGGAACCAGGTACCTGGGCAGTAGCTACTTTTGCTAACGATGAAAACAATGGTGACCTGAGCAGCATTTTCGGTAGCCTCTATCAGTGTATTCATCGTTCCAACCTGCTGATAGCCAAGATTGGCGGCGTAAACATGGATGCTAATAAAAAGACCCTTTATATCGCAGAAGCGAAGTTCCTCCGCGGCTTGTCTTACTATCTGCTGGCTTCCAACTGGGGCGGTGTACCCGTGAGAACTACGCCATTGGAAACAACAGATGGTTATGATACTCCTTGCAGTTCCAAAGCAGATGTATGGAAACAGGTGATAGCCGATTTCTCTGATGCGATCCCCGGACTCCCGGTTACACGTGATCCCAAAGAACAGGGAAGGGTAACCAGCGGCGCAGCCGTAGCTTACCTCGGTAAGGCATACATGTTCACCGAAGATTATACCAAGGCCGAAGCTACTTTCGACATACTTACCAAAGCGCCGTATAACTACGACCTCGTGGCCAATTACGAAGATAACTTCACCGATAAGAATGAGTACAACGTAGAATCCGTTTTTGAATGGACCTTTGCTCCTATTGGTGATCAATACGGTGCCTGGAATACGGAAACACCCAACTCACCGATGTATAACTACCTGCCACAGTTCATTGGACCTCCCGCAGGTGGTGGATGGTTTAAATATGTACCATCCAATTACCTGGTGAATGAGTTCCTGAAAGAAACCCGTCCTGCCGGTTCCGACACCAAGTTCGATAAAAGGATGTACGCTTCCCTGATGTGGAAACGTTCCTCCCTCGGTGAAAGTGATACTACCTGGTATGATGGTAAAACTTTTGAACAACTGTGGAACTCTGCCCTGTCAAAAACAGTGCGCCTGTACCCGGATACACAGCTGGATACTGTTACCCATGGCCGTTTCCTGATTAAAAAAGGAACCAGCGCCTGGCGTAATGTGGCCAATGCTGATAACTACTGGGGACCTACTCCTTCTACCGCCAATTACCGCGTATTGCGCTTTGCAGAGGTATTGTTGCTGCGTGCAGAAGCGGCTGCCCAAAATGGCAACAATGGCAAAGCGCTTACTGATATCAACCGGATTCGCCAGCGAGCTGGTCTGAAAGATAAGACGGTAGCAGATTTGCCAGGTAAGGATCAACTGCTTGCTGAAATTGATCACCAGAAATTACTGGAGTTATTCTTTGAGCAGAACCGCGTATATGACCTGAGAAGATGGAATAAATCTGCAGGTACCTTATCTGCAATTTTAAAGACCAGGCAGAAACAGGGCGCCAACGTATTCCAGGCAAAACACTATGTTTTCCCAATACCAGCCAGCGAACTGAAATCAAATCCTAAGGCAACACAGAACGATCTTTGGAAATAATATTCGCTATCGGGCCCTTGGTAAAAAGGGACCGATGGTATGTACCTCAATAATAAGAAAGCATCGTGCCGGTCGGCGCGATGCTTTCTTATTATTGAGGTACACCGCTACTTCCAGTATTCATCGAAATAGCCTTTTATCAGGATCGCCTCACTGATTACATTTTTTACTTCATAATCATACCACCCGGTATACTGTAAGTCGGGCACCATATGCACTATAGACGAGTTGTTGGACCCAAGCAGCAGGATATATTTTTTAGGATTTAAAGGATTAGGATAGATAAGTGTATATCCTAAAGAATTGCCGTCAATATGCCGGGAGCCAATATCCAAAGCGTTGGCACTAATTTTTAGGGGAAGTTTGGATACCAGGCGCCTAATGAAAGAATTGGTAGTGGGGTTGCCGATAAGTATCAGGTTACTACGGGCAATATCCCCGTTACTCACAGCTGCAGCGGTTTTAACAGGGCAAGTGTTGAAGTTGTTTTCCTGCCAGTTTTGAATGAATTTATTCACCATCGTTTGGTTGGCCAATCTTTCTTCTTTGGTGCCGGTATCGCCGGTTACCAACAGGAAATTGTCTTTAAAGATATCGTTGATGGGACCTTCTACGTCGTGATTTTTTTCAAAGAGTTCCGGCTGCTGTTGTTTATCAATGGATAAGTGGAGGGCATCTGCCTGTGGAGCGATGTTAAAGTAAGTGGTGTCGTTGTTGGTAATCACCAATAACTTTTTGTTTCGCTGAAGTCCGGGTAATTGTGTTAAGTTGATCGAATACCTGCGTATATTCTTCGTTGTTATCTTAAGCTGGTTGTTATTGTTAAAGACTGCCCGGATATTTGCCAGCGTATGCAGTGTATCCATCTGATCAATGGTCATCCAGTAAGCCCGGTTATACTTTAACTGAAAGGTGGAAAAGTTGATGGATAGCGGTGTTGTAGTTACTTTATCCTTAAAAAAGACAAACATCTTTCGGAGGAGGAGTGCATCAGGGTATAGATCCAGGCTGGGTGTTTTGGTAATATTTTCTACACTATCCAATATGATATTAAATTCCTGTTTTTTCGCCTGATGGTATATTGTTTTTGAAATAGCATAGTCAGATTTATGGTCTGCTGGCGCATGAGCAATATATAAGGGGATATGCTGATAGTTATTAATCATTTGGAGCAAGTTGTTTTCCTTTACCCATTCTGTTGGATAGCGGAACAGGTCGGAGCTGGGAGCCAGCATCGTTTTGCTTTTGGTATAGTTAAGTTCCGGACCTTCTACGCCAATGGCTGCAAAATATTCCGGAAACCTGTTAGCCAGCAGCATGGCAAACATGCCGCCCGAACAAACGCCATACAGGTACACGCGATGTGAATCGATGTTATAGTCTTCACCAACTTTATTCATTGCCTGGAAAATGCTGGTGGAAACAATCGGGTTTAGATTATATCTTTCAAAGATCCTTGCAGCAGGCCACAGGATAGCATATCCAAATTTATCTGCAAGCCTTGTCAGCGCATCTATTTTATCTAAATAGGCTACATGGGGGCTCTGGATGAAGGGTACTTTTTGGCCTACCCATGGAATCACCATCACCAACGGGATGGGAACGTTTTTGCGGTAAGTACCGGGAACATAGACCATATAGTTTTCAGTACCTCCATCTACCTTTGAAATATAACCACGCAGATGCCTTCCTGGAATGTTGGAGAACTGGGCGTTATTTACAATACCGGCTATGTCAAATAAGGTAGTTGCAATTTTTCGGTATAATTGGTCATCGCATCCGTACCGGGTTCCAAAACTTTTCAGGTACCGGAACCTGGAAAAAAGTGTTTGGGTATTCACCAGGAAGTCGCCGCTGGGCCTGCCAGTCGATAATTTAATAGAGTCGGCATCATACACATCATGGTAGTTGCCTATCATGAATATTTCGCTCAGGGTGTCTCCTGGTACCAGTATTTTACATTTATAGGATCCTTTATCAAGATGGGGTAATGGGATTTGCCAATTCGCTCCACGGGGTAGTTTGGTGGAGAGCATTTCTTTCCCTGCCGGATTGAAAACCTGTAAGACGGTTGAATCGCACAGCGGTGTGAAGCAAGGATTCAGGTTTACTTTTAAACTATCGTTTGCGCCCAGCAGGCAGTGTTCCAAAAAATCGTATCCGAATTTATGCTGATAAAATTCTGCGGCATAATCGATGCGGCTCATGTTGAGGTAGAAGGCCCAATATCCTCCGCCATTATTACACTTCAGCAAAACAAAGTTGAGCCCTTTTTGCAGGTGTACAGTAATAATGTTAGTGTTTCGCTGCATAGACCTTGCATCATTTACGCGAAAGCATAACTTTTGATTTACCCATATCTTCATCCCGTCATCGCTACCCAGGAGAAACGCAATATCCTGATCTATAGGGCTGTTCACGGAAAATACGCCATAGCAGTTGGCATGAGGGAGCGCTGTAAACAGATCTACGCCATCCACATAAGAGTGCGGTGTTTGATACAGGAAACTCTTTTTCCCTGCTCTATCCCTTAACCGGGAAATGTTATCAAAATTGATTTCCTCTTCCCGGAGTCCATATTGGATAAACTCATCGGTATCAATATGATGTAATGATCCTGTATCGCTTGTAAATGGGCCAAACAATATCATGCGGCCAACATTCACTTCACTGTTGAATTTTTCAACTGCCGGCAACTGGATATTGGGAACCTCCGAAGTGTTGGCGCAAGCGGTAAATAAGGCTGCCAGGAGCGGCAAAAGGCTGGCATACTTGCGCGGAAAGTACAAGGGTATAGGCTGCTGCCTGCCGGGGCGCTTTCGTAGGGTTATCATTTTGTGGGTTATGATTTTGATCTTAGAGAATAGAGTTTTAAATTACACACAATTATTCCAATTGTCAAGGTTTCACGAAGTGGAAATATAATTTACTACTGATACTAATCCTGATCTCATACCAGGGAGTTTTTATATCACAGAACAATGAATTTTTACTAATTATCAACCTAATGAGTTTACGCCACTGGCTTTTAATTTTATTAATTATCCTCTGCGCTTGTCGCCAACCAACCACCAAATCCTTGCCCTATTGGGTACAGGAAGCATTTAGTATAGATAGTATGCAACCGGCAAAGTTATCATCCCGTTTCCGGGATGGTTATGTGCTGTTGAGTCAGCGCGACGATCCGGGAGCTTTATTTCTCCTTAACAGCAGAGGACGGGTGGTATGGTTCCACCAGGTAAAAGGTACCGGTTTTAAAACCGCACATTTTACGGCTAATAAAACATTTCTCTGTATCCTGGGTGGTAAAGAATATGCTACCAGTTATGGTAATCAGATATTGGAAATATCGCTGGAGGGCGATACCCTGTTAAACCTGCGCAAAGGACAGGGGGACTTTACCGCCAATGCACACCATGAAGTGCTGTTAAATCCTGATAATAACATCGTACTGTTAAGTACTGTGGAAAAGGTGGTTGATCTCAGCTCCGCCGGTGGCAGCGCCCGCGATACCGTTAAAAGCGATGGGATTCTCGTGCTGGACCGCAGAGGTCATAAGCTGTGGGAATGGACGGTGTTTGATGCGTTAAGTCCACTAACGGATACGGCTATACTGCATACGCGTACTGACTGGATGCATGCCAATAGTCTTAGTTACGATAAAGACGGCAACTATCTCATTTCCTTTTACAACAACGGACAAATCTGGAAGCTGGACGCCCGCACAGGTCACGTGATCTGGAAGTTTGGCCGTGGGGGCGATTTTAGCTATCCCGATTCGGCTGCTTTTGATATGGGGCATGCGGTGCATATCAATAGCGAAAATGACCTGATGTTGTTTGATAACGGCGTATCCAGCCAACGGTCACAAACACTTAGTTTTCACCTGGATGAGCAAAATAAAACCGCCACTGCAAGTATCCGTTCTCCTTTACCAGGTTATTTGTTTAATGATCGTATGGGAAGCGCTTACCTGGTGGATAAGGACAACCTATTGCAATGTTGCTCCAAACGTAATACAGTTTTGCTGACCGACCGGCATGGTACGCCGCTGTGGCAGCTGCGTTGCACCTTTATTCCTTACCGGGCGGAATTCATTCCTAAGGAAGTCCTGCCTGATTTATAGTATTTTTTGGAAGATAAATACCTGGCCTATTATGAAGAGTTCACTAAGTATCGTTACCGGTGGTTTCCTGCTGGCTACTGCCGCCACCGTATTTTATTCCTGCCAGACCAAGGTGCAGGAAAAAGAAAAAGAGAAAACACCGGTGGTAACCACTGCGTTGTTACAAGTGGATAGCACGGCTATCCCTAAGGATAAGTTTGGAGAGGAAGTAAAATATGGACAGCAGCTGATGTACAATACGGCCTATTACATAGGGCCGGAAGGTATCAATGGTAAGTATCTTGGCAATAAAATGAATTGTACCAACTGTCACCAGCAGGGTGGTACCAAGCCTTTTTCTTTTAACCTCATGTTGTCGCACGAAGACTATCCCCAGTACCGCGCCCGTGAAGGGAAAGTATTGACCCTGGCAGAAAGGGTGAATAACTGCGTTACCCGTCCGCATAACGGCCGGCCGTTGCCGCTCGACAGCAAAGAGATGGTAGCA
The DNA here is from genome assembly GCF_012726295.1 of Chitinophaga sp. Ak27. GTDB lineage: Bacteria > Bacteroidota > Bacteroidia > Chitinophagales > Chitinophagaceae > Chitinophaga. The sequence continues at coordinate 207,653 of NZ_JABAOB010000003.1, forward strand.
TTCCTGTCATACTTCAGGTGGATCAATAGCTTTGTGCCGAAAGACCAACCTTTTAAAGGTCAGAAAAACCTGTCGGTGACTTTACCTGATATAGCGGCTAACCCGGAGCATGGTGCGTTGCTGTATGAGCAACATTGTTCCCGTTGTCATGGTAAAGAAGGAGAGGGACAATTACGCGCCGACCAGGTTACCTATACCTATCCGCCCCTATGGGGAAAATATGGCTATCAGCCGGGTTCCAGTATGCACCGCATTATTAAACAAGCACAATGGTTGAAAGCCAACATGCCATATGATAAGGCTACCTGGGATAAGCCTTTCCTCAGCGATGCCGAAGCTATGGATATCGCGGCTTTTGTAAACGACGACAGCCGTCATCAGCGCCCCGATATAAAAAGCTTTGATTACCCGCATATGGAAGAAAAAGCATTGGACTATGATAAGGGTCCTTTTGCTGATACTTTTTCCGTTGCCCAGCATAAGTTTGGCCCTTATCAACCGGTAGTTGATTATTGGAAGGCGAAGGGCATGAAAGCCAGTTATTGAAGCCCTATGTAAGCAAAAAGGTTGTTCCATCATCTGGAACAACCTTTTTTATACCAGTAGTTAACCCGGATTATTTTTGTGCAGCTGCCCAGCGGGCCATTTTCTGTTCCAGTACAGAAAGTGGTACACAACCATCTTTCAGTAACTCATCGTGGAAAGAAGACAGGCTGAATTTACTGCCCAGGGCAGTGGTATATTTATTGCGTAGCTCACGTATTTTCAGTTCCCCGATTTTATAGGAAAGTGCCTGTGCCGGAATGGCCATATAGCGCTCAATTTCAGCAGTAGCTTCCTGTTCGGATAGCGGTTCGTTATCCATCATGTATTTGATGGCTTGTTCGCGGGTCCAGCCTTTGGTATGCAAACCAACGTCAACGACTAAACGAATAGCGCGATGTATTTCATCGGTCAGCCGGCCAAAGTACATATAGGGGTCGGTATACAGTCCCAGTTCTTTACCCAGGCTTTCGCAATAGAGTGCATATCCTTCGCCATAGGCGCCAATCCAGGAAAAGCGGCGGAACTTCGGCAGGGAGTCATTTTCCTGTTGCAGGGAGATCTGGAAATGGTGTCCAGGAATAGCTTCATGCAGGAAGAGGCATTCCATGCCGGTGTAAGAAAACTGGGTAGCATCGAGAATGGGCACATAAAATACGCCGGGGCGGGTGCCGTCGGCACTGCCCTGCATATATTCTGCCGATGCGGAGGCGGCCCGGTAGGCTTCGGTTTGCCGGATTTCGAATGGTGTTTTAGGGAGATGACCGTACATCTTTTTAACGCTGGGCATGATTTTATTTTCGATGGCTTTGAATGAATCGAGAATAGCCGCGGGCGTTTTAAATATGCGTAGTTTTTTATCCGTACGAACGGAGGCAAAAAATGCCGGTAAGTCGCCCTGGAAGCCGGTGCTGTTTTTCACTGTCTCCATTTCGCCCCTGATGCGGGTTACTTCTTTTTCACCCAGGTTGAAGATAGCTTCAGGGGTGAGGTCGGTAGTGGTCCAGGTTTTAACGAGGTAGGCGTAATAAGCTTTACCATCTGGTATACCGCTGATACCGCTGCTGCTGCGCGCCTGGGGCAGGTATTCGTTCTGTAGGAAAGCCTGTAGTTTAGCGAAGGAGGGCAGTATATATTTTTCAATAGTTGCTGTATAATCCTTTATCAGCTGTGATTTCACTTCAGTGCCGAGCGAGTCGGGGATCATTTTCAGCGGGGCGTAGTATACGTTATTAGCCGGGTCTTTTTTGGCCAGGTCGGTCACCTGTGGAATCACTTTCACCACCAGGCTTTTGGGCAATACATAGCCGGAGGCCATGCCGCGGCGCATATTGGCAATAGCGGTATCGGTCCATATCGCAAAGCGTTCCATACGATGCATGAAGTTGCGATAATCTTTTTCTGTTTTGAATGGCTGAGCCGAGGTGCCGCCAGCCAGCTGGGTGAGGGTGAGTGGCAAACAGGTAAACTGTTGTACCGGCATCAGGTAGTCATGAAAGGTAAGCCCTTCCCGGTTGATGTTGAACTCTCTTCGCAACATATCGTAGGTGATACGGTCGTTGCCGGAGAGGAGGCTGGTATCAATCCCTTTGATGGCTTGCTGGTAGCTGGCGAAAAACGAATCGGCTTTAGCGCGATAGCTTTCACTGATATCTATCGGCAACTGGTCGTTGTATTGATTTTCGCCATTTTGGGTGGCTTGTAAAGGATTGAGTGCCATGTTTTCGGCATAGTAACGACTGGCCAGGTGGTGAAGGGAATCGGCTGTGGCTGCAGGGTTGCTATGATTCCCGGGCGATTGACAGGCGCCCGCAAAAAGCGAGGCTGCGATCAACAGGTAACGCGGTTGTTGTAACTTGATCATGTGAATGGGTTGTGAATAAGCAGTAATTTACCGTTTTATCCAAAGAAAAAAGCTTTCCGAAGAATCGGAAAGCTTATTTAGAACAGTGAACAATGAAAAAAAAGATAAAAAATATTACTTAAGATTTTTTATGCGAATACTTTTGAAAGAAACCTCATTACCGTGATCCTGTAACAGGATATGTCCTTCCGGCCACAACCCAAAATTCTTCCAGTTTTTATACTTGCTGATAGCTACCAGGTCCTTGAAAGCTTGGGAGCCACGCTCGTATTCCAGCACTTTAAACCCATTTAACCAATGCTCTACGTGGTTATTTGGATACACAATAATACGACCTTTGTTCCATTCTCCAATAGGGTTGATGGCACGTTTTTCCTGTTTTCTTGTCATGAGATCGTAAAGGCTTGCTAACGTGCGGTTTCCATCGCGTCCTAATTTGGCATCCGGGTGCTTTTCGTCATCTAATACCTGGTATTCAAGCCCGATAGCCGACTTACCCCCTGTTTCATAGGTTTCGCTCACAAAGTATTTTACGCCGCTATTCGCGCCTGGCGTGAGTTTGAACATAAATTCCAGTTCAAAGGCGCCGTATTGTTTTTCGGTGACAATGTCGCCGCCGCTGCCTTCCTCATCCCCATTGGAATGCTGGATGGTCAATACCCCGTCGTTGATCACCCAGCCTTTGTCTGGGAAAGTTTTCTTGTACACGCCTCTCCAGCCTTTGGAGGTTTTGCCATCCCATAACAGTTGATAGCCGTTTTTCTTTTCCTGGCCGGAAATGGTGTTATCCACGTTGTTAACTACGTAGATATTATCGTAGGGCGAATACTGGGAAGGAGCCGGGTTTTCGATGATCCGGATATTTTTCCAGTAGATATTTTTATTATCATCTTCTGCTTTTTTGCCGATACCATGCACCTGGAGGGCGATAAAGCCCTTAGGCAGGGCGGTATCCACCAGGTGAGCAGTAGGCACGCCATTTACCCAGGTACGCATTTCATTGCCCCGGCACTCTATACGGTATTTATTCCAGCCGTCTTTTTTAAACGCCTGCTGTCCCGCCGGGTTCAGTTCCATCGGGTATTGCCAGCCCCTGCGGCCTTCTTCATAAATACCACCGCTCCATTTGCGGTCAGATGGGTCTATTTCCATCTGGTAGCCGAATACACGTCCGTTCTGGTAGTCGGGCCTGCTCTGGCTGCGGAATTGGATGCCGGAGTTAAATTCCTTTCCCAGCTTGAATTCCAACTCCAGAATAAAGTCCCCGTACTCTTTCTCTGTGGCCAGGAATGAATTTGGTGTATTCATTACCGTGGTACCCACAATTTCACCGTTCTGGGCATTGTATTTTGCCTCACCTCCCAGCTGTTTCCAGCCTTTCAGGTCTTTACCATTGAAAAGTTGGTGCCACTGGGCTTTTTGGGCATATAGGCCGCCATACATACATAGCAGGGAGCCGCATAAAAGGATCACTTTTTTCATAACTAAAAAGGAATAAGAAGCCCAAAATAATCAATGGAAATGATTTCTACAACCGATTGCAAAACATTTTTATTTTACATATATGACGTAGGTGGTCCCCGGGACCGATGATTATCACGATTTTTAAAATAAAGTTTGCAAACGATTGCAAAAATGTAAAATTGTCTTATTTTGGTTCATCGAAGAACCTGAAGCGACGGGCCAAAATCTAACTAAGTATCCTTTATTCCACTTATCACAAACTACGTTATGAAAAGATCTTTCTCACGTTTTGTCTGTATGATAGCATGTCTGCTATTTCAGCAACTCACCATGGCACAGGGAAATTCCTCTACGGTGGAGGGAAATGTACTGGACGCCCAAAAAACGCCTCTTGTAGGGGTAACTGTTTCTATTAAAGGAAGGAGTTCCGGCACACAAACAGATGCCAAAGGACATTACCGGCTACAGGTGAAAGACCCGGCTAATGCCACGTTGGTATTCACTTTTATTGGTTTTTCATCGGTAGAAGAACCTATCAAAGGTCGCACTATCATCCCGGTCATCCTGCAGGAAGACCGTAAAAAACTGGAAGAAATCGTAGTTGTAGGGTATGGCCAGCAGAAGAAAAAAGATGTAACCGGCGCCATCTCCTCGGTAGGCACCAAAGCCATACAGGACGTACCGGTTACCAATCCGCAACAAGCCCTCCAAGGCCGCGCTCCCGGCGTGGAAGTTATTAACAATAGCGCCAAACCCGGCGACGAACCACAGGTACGTATCCGCGGTACCCGATCTCTGTCGGCCGGCAACGACCCGCTCTACGTGGTAGATGGTATTCCGTACGCTGGTAATCTCAGCGATATCGGTACAGGAGTAATACAATCGATGGATATTTTGAAAGATGCCTCAGCCACAGCCATTTATGGTTCCAGAGGCGCCAACGGCGTTGTGCTCATTACTACTCAACGCGGTAAGCTGAGTAAACCCGTGGTATCCTACAGCGGCTCCTACGGTTATGTACAACAGCTGGGCGAAACAGATATGATGGATGCCAACCACTTCATTGAAATGCGCCGTGAAGCCAACCGCACCATCGGCAAGTATAACGATAATAACCGCGACTCTTCCGACGCCGTTATCTTTAATGCCACCGAACTGGCCAATATTAAAAAAGGAACAAATGTTGACTGGCAAAAGCTCATGATCTCCCCGGGATACCAAACCAACCACGCTATCTCTGTAGCTGGCGGCTCGGAAAGAACCAAGTATACCGTGGGACTCGGATACTTTAAAGACCAGGGCGTATTGAAATTACAGAGCTACGAACGCTATAACATCAACCTGGGCATCGACCAGATGATAGGCAGCCGGGTACGCGTAGGGGCATCCCTGTTAGGCGCTTACAGCCTGCGCAACGGCGAAACTTATAATGGTATCGATAATGCCTTGAAAATGCTGCCTATCGCATCGCCCTACGATGATAAAGGCAACCTCATTATCCTGCCTACCGGCGATAGCCAGCAACCCAATCCACTACTGGATTATGTACCCGGTAACCGCGTGGAGCTGATGAAACGTTTCCGCCTCTTTACCAGTTTGTACGGAGAAGTGGAAATCGTTAATGGCCTGAAATACCGGCTGAACGTAGGTCCAGACCTGCAATACTACAACTATGGCCTTTTCCAGGGTAAAAACAATACCAACCTGCTGATAGGTGGTGGCGACGCACAGGCCAGCAAAGGCAACGCATCCACCCTGGCTTATACCATTGAAAACGTGTTGACTTATAACAAGTCTATCAAAAAGCATAATCTCGCTGCTACTGGCTTGTACAGCGTACAACGGCAAACAGCTGATGTCATGACCACCAACGTAAGAGGGATCCCGGTGGAAACACAGCAATATTTTAACCTGGGACAAGCGCTCTCCGTAACAGGCGTAACCAGCAGTCTCAGTACCTGGACTATCCTCTCTTACATGGGACGTATTAACTATGGTTACGACGATCGTTACCTGTTAACACTCACCCTCCGCGCCGACGGCTCTTCCCGTTTTGCACCCGGGAAAAAATGGGGTTACTTCCCTTCCATAGCAGTAGCCTGGAATATTATCAACGAAGCCCCCTTCAAAAACCAGCATACCCTCGATAACTTAAAGCTCCGCGCCAGCTATGGCCGTATCGGTAACACCGGTATCAACCCTTATGCTACGCAGGGATTGTTGACCAGGATCCCTTACTCCTACGGTGGAAAGGGCTCCCTGGGCTTTGTACCGGGAGATTTGCGCAATCCTAACCTGACCTGGGAAACCACTACTTCCACTGATATAGGCCTGGATTTCGGCTTCTTCAATGGCCGCATTACCGGTGTGGTGGAATGGTATAACCAGAAAACCACCGACCTCCTGATGCCGCACCTGCTGCCCTTCAGCAATGGCTTCAACCAGGTACTGGAAAACCTGGGCACTTCGAGGAACCGTGGATGGGAAGTAGGACTCTCTGCTATCATCATCGACAACCCTAAAGGCTTTAGCTGGAAGATGGATGCAAACGTTTTCAGGAACCGCTCCAAGATCCTTTCTATTGGCGGTGGAAGAAGTGCAGACGTGGGTAATGGCTGGTTTGTAGGTCAGCCTACTTATGTCTATTACGACTTTAAAAAGACAGGTATCTGGCAGGTGGAAGACGCTAAGCTTGCCGCTAAATATGGCGTAAAACCAGGAGAGATCCGGCTGGAAGATGTGAACAAAGACAGCACGATCGATGCCAAAGACAGGCAGATACTGGGTTCCCCGGAACCTAAATGGTCGGCCGGTACCACCCAACGCTTTTCTTATAAAGGTTTTGAATTGTCGATCGTAGCATTTGCCCGCATAGGCAGTATGATACGGAGTGATTTTTACTCTAACTATAATACCCTCTTTGGTCGTTACAATAACCTGAACATTGATTATAACACGCCTTCCAATCCTACCAACGATTTTCCAAGGCCCAATGCCAACCAGGAAAGACCCAGCAACTACCAGTCGCTCAGCTATTTTGATGGCTCTTACTTCAAAATCAGGAATATCACCCTGGCTTATAGCTTGCCGGATGCACTCGTAAAACGGATGCAGATGCAGGAATTACGCTTTAGCGTAGGAGTGAAGCAGCCGCTGATCATTGCACCTTACCGCCAACAGTGGAAAGGAATAGATCCGGAAGATGTGAATGTAATCGGTATTGATGCACCAGCCACCTGGATGTTGCAATTTGGATTGAATGCGAGATTTTAATCAACTCTTAAAAGGAAAACGTTATGAAATATATAGTGCCTATCATGTTACTGGCTTTTGCAGTAAGCTCCTGTAACAAAATGCTGGATGAAAAAGTAGTCACCAATGTGACAGACGATTTTTATAATACCAAAGCCGGATTTCAAACCGCCGTTACCGGCTCCTATGTGGCGATGCGTAACTTTTACAGTACGGAAAGAGGGATGACGCTAACAGAAACCGGTACAGATATTTATACCAATGGCTCCGATGGTAACTACAAATTTACCAGTCAATATACTTCGCAGCTGGATGCCCGCTACGACCATGTGAGGGAAGTATGGAACAGCTTTTATCAAACCATCAATACCTGTAATGTGGTGGTAGACCGGGCCAATAACATCCCGGGGCTCGATGATGCCACCAAAAAAACAGGCGTAGCAGAGGCGTTGTTCTGCCGCGCGCATTACCATTTTATCCTGATGGAAATGTTTGGGGCCATACCCTTACAGCTACATGAGAATACTAAGATTGTAACGGAATCGCACCGCGACAGCGTTGCCGCTGTATACGATGCTGTGATCGCCGACCTGCTGGCGGCTGATAAAGACTTGCCGGCAGCTGCTGCCAACTGGGGACGGGCTACCAAAGCGGCTGCTGAACACCTGCTGGCCAGGGTATACCTCACCCGCGCTTCTTCGCCCCAGGCTAAACCGACAGATTATGCCGATGCTGCGAAATATGCCGACCAAGTGATCAAAAATTTCGGATTCCGCCTGCTGGATGATCCCGGACAGGTATGGGCGCAGGGCAAGGAAAATAATTCAGAAACAGTATTTGCCGCGCAATACACCGCCGATCCGCTGTATGGTTATCCTGACAATAATGCCTGCCGCTTTTTCCTGATGCAGTACGATGTATTGGCCGGTATGAAACGTGATCTGCCTAATGGCACGCCCTGGAAGCGTTTCCGCCCTACAAAATTCCTGATCGACACGCTGTATAAAGACCGCGTACATGATGTACGTTACGAAAAGTTCTTTACTACCGTATGGTACGCCAATACCGCTACCTCCAAGTTAAATGTAGGAGATACCGCCGTATACCTGCCAGGCTATGATGTTACCAAAGCAGAAATAGAGAGTAAAAAATACATGCTGGTGCCGCCTAGGCTGTATACCGAACGCCTGTATCCTTCCCTGAATAAGTTTGCCGATTCCCTACGCCCGGATAACCAGGCTTCGGGTGTAAGGCCCTTTATCGCTTTCCGTCTCGCAGAAGCTTACCTGATCGAAGCAGAAGCCAAAATGATGCAGGGGGATAATCAGGGCGCCGCCGACCTGGTAAACATAGTACGCTGGAGAGCCGCCCGGGTAGGTGCTACACCAGTCGAAACACAGGCCAATCGCGATGCGCTCACCGTTAAAGCATCCGATATGACCATCGACTTTATACTCGACGAAAGAGGACGGGAGCTGGTAGGCGAGCAAATGCGCTGGTTTGACCTGACCCGTACCCACAAATTGCTGGAAAGAGTACAACTACATAATACCGAAGGGGGACCCAACATTCAACCTAAACATGTACTACGCCCAATTCCACAGGACCAGATAGACAGATCGTCTAATCCGTTCCCACAGAATCCTGGCTACTAGTAGCAACAGAAAGCTTAAAGCTTAAAACAAAAGGCTATTGAGGCGAATGACCTTGGCGATTTTTAATATTCGCTTTGATCATTCGCCTCAATGGCTTTTTGCTTTCTGCCTGCTGCTTTTTGCTTATCTTCATTAACTCAAAAAACCTTTCGTCCTATGGCACAGAAAAAGATATTGCTACTTACCGGTGATTATGCAGAGGATTATGAAACCATGGTACCTTTCCAGATGCTGCAGATGATCGGCCATGATGTACATGCTGTTTGTCCGGATAAAGCAGCCGGCGATAAAATCAAAACAGCGATCCATGATTTTGAGGGCGATCAAACCTATAGCGAAAAGCCAGGACATGGTTTTGTACTCAACGCCACTTTCAACGATGTTGCAGGCGCCGATTATGATGCCCTCGTTATTGCCGGTGGCCGGGCGCCGGAATACCTGCGTTTAAATAAGAACGTGCTGGAGCTGGTAAAACACTTTTTCCTGGAAGATAAACCCGTGGCGGCAGTATGTCATGGTATCCAGATCCTGACAGCAGCCGACGTGGTGCGCGGCAAAAAATTAACCGCTTACCCTGCAGTAGCACCTGAAGTCACGGCCGCAGGTGGTACCTATGTATCAGTGAATGTATATGAGGCAGTGGTAGATGGTAAACTGGTGACGGCACCCGCATGGCCTGCTCATCCGCAATGGATAGCCGCATTTTTACAGGTGCTGGGAACCAGTATAACGCTGTAAATTTCATTATTTGTAATATATTGATTACAAATACCATAAAGAAAGTTTAAATTATCTTTCTACGGATTTTCAAATTAAACGGGCATTACTTACCTTTGCAGCCAAATTCAGGAGGCTATCCCTGCATTGGCAATTGATAATTCGTAATTTGTAATTGATTTTTATAATATGTCCGGACAGCTTAAAGAAGTTCGTAACCGAATCAAATCTATTCAATCTGGTCAGCAGATCACCAAAGCCATGAAAATGGTAAGTGCTGCTAAATTAAGACGCGCCCAGGATGCTATCATGCTGATGCGCCCTTATGCTGTAAAGCTCCAGGAAATGTTACAGAATATTGTTTCCAACAGCGAAGGCAATATCAATACACCACTGGCGGCACAGCGCCCTGTTGAAAAAGTATTGATCGTGGTTATTACGTCTGACAGAGGTTTGTGCGGTGCTTTCAACTCTAACCTGATCAAAACGGCTAAACGCGTGATCCGCGAAAAGTACACAGAACAGTTTGAGAAAGGCAACGTAGAACTGTTACCAATTGGTAAAAAAGGCTACGAGCACTTTATGCAAAACGGTTATAAAGTAAATGGCCAATTCTGGCAGATTTTCTCCAGCCTTACTTTTGATCACGTAAAAGAAGCTGCAGCAGTAGCCCTGAATGGTTTTACCAACGGTACTTATGATGCAGTGGAAATTGTGTACAGCGAATTTAAAAACGCCGCTACACAACTATTTGTAACAGAACAGTTCCTGCCTATTGCTAAGGTGGAAAACCAGGATAAAAGCGGTCTGAAAGCTGACTTCATTTTCGAGCCTGAGAAAGAAACCCTGATTGCAGAACTGATGCCTAAAATTCTGAATACCCAGTTCTTTAAAGCCATCCTGGATTCACATGCTTCTGAGCATGGCGCCCGTATGACTGCAATGGACAAGGCAACAGAAAACGCCAGCGAAATGCTGCGTTCCCTGAAGATCTCTTACAACCGCGCCCGTCAGGCAGCAATTACCACCGAGCTGACAGAAATCGTGAGCGGTGCTGCAGCATTGGCTGGATAAGCAGTGTAAGACACTTTTTAACATTAAAGTCAACAACTGAATTAATATTTTCAGATTAGGGTCAAAGACTGTATTTTCGGTCTTTGACCTTTTTTTATAAAATCCACCTCCTGTTAACGTATGGAAATATCACAGATCATCCCGCACGTGGAAGCATTAATTTTTGCCGCCGACAGGCCCTTGCCTTTGCTGGAAATAGTGGATCTGCTCAACAATGCATTGGCTTTCCTGGAAGACCGCACCAACCTGGATCAGGTAGAAGCCGCCATGGAGGCCATCCGGGAAAAATACAGCTCAGAGTTTTATGCGTTTGAAGTACGTAGTAGCGGTGGTGGCTATCAATTCCTTACCAAGAAAGAATATTACCAGACAGTAGCCCAGCTGAACGGGGATAAATTCCTCAAACGCCTGTCTACCGCAGCACTGGAAACCCTTGCTATTATTGCTTACCGCCAGCCTATTTCCAAAGGAGAAATTGAATACATCCGGGGCGTAAGTACTGATTACTCTATCCAGAAACTCCTGGAAAAAGAGTTGATCGTTATTACCGGCCGTAGCGAAGACCAACCAGGTAAACCCCTGCTGTACGCTGTGTCCCGCTCTTTCATGGATTATTTTGGCCTCGCCTCTGTAGCCGATCTGCCTAAGCTGAAAGAACTGTTTGATGAAGAAATCGTACAACCCACGCTGATCAGCGACGAAACAGCTACCCTCGGCAGAGGTGAACATAGTCAACAGAGTAATACAGAAGGTATTCATTCCCTGATGGTTTCGGAAGATGGAGAATTACTCGATCCCGATCACCAGCTCGATCATGTTGCCGCCGCTCCACCTGAAGATGAGCACCCTGCTTCGGAAGATGAAGAGGTAGAACCAGATGATGAAATTGTGCGCCTCGATGATTTTATCGAAGAAGCCAACGAGGAACTGGAAAATAACGATGAAGAAACCGGGAGTGCCGAAATTACCAATATCCCCGCACCCGAACTCGAAGCAGCACCAGATGAAGAAATAATTGACGGGGAAAGTAATGAAGATCCGGATGGCATCATGGAAGATGCTATCTCCCATATGGCGGATACCACAGCAAACATCCCTGCAGCGGAAGAAGAAGCCGATAAAAAGGAAGACACAGACGAAAAGCCGGAAGAGGACGATGGCCTGGAGGAATTCGACAACTCATTTGAAGAGCGGCTTTTCGGGGAAAAATTATTACAGGTGAATGGTCCTGATGCGGGTAATGAAGAAGAGGAAGAGGACGAAGATGAGGATGAAAACGATGATGATGATGATGATGATTGGGATGAAGAAGAGGAAGACGACGATGAAGAAGAGGACGACGGTGATGAGGAAGATGACGAAGAAGACGATGACGAAAGTACAGATCCCGGCGACAGAAGAAAATAAGTGTAGATCATAGTAACGGCCACACCTTCATAGTGTGGCCGTTGTGTAATAGCAAATGTTATAATCCTGCAATCACGGTAGCAAAAATCTGGCTCAGCAATTTATCTGCTTTGCCGGCTACTGCGATAATTTCTTCAATAGAAACAGGGTGCAGGTTGTCGGGATCGCATTCATCTGTTACTACCGACACCGCGGCGCAAGGCAGTTGCAACTGGTTGGCGACTATCACCTCCGGCACAGTGCTCATCCCTACCAGGTCGGCGCCTATCATGCGTAAAAAGCGATATTCCGCCCTTGTTTCGAGGTTAGGTCCCATCACGGAAACGTATACGCCTTTTTTCAGGGTAGCGCCCTGTAAAGTGGCGGCAGCCTGTATTTGAGCGCCCAGCGCCGGATGATAGGGACAGCTCATATCCGGGAAGCGGGGACCATATGCGGCAGCATTGAGGCCACGGAGCGGGTTTTCCGGCTGCATGTTGATATGATCGTCCAATAAAATAAGATCTCCTTTTTTAAAGGTGGGATTCATCCCGCCGGCTGCATTGCTGAGCAGCAGCTGCTGGACACCCAGTGCTTTCATGACGCGCACGGGGAAGGTGATTTGCTGCATCGTATAGCCTTCATAGTAATGAAAGCGTCCCTGCATGGCAATAACGGGCGTATCGTTAATATGGCCGAGTATCAGGTGGCCTTTATGTGATTCTACCGTGGATTCCGGGAAATGCGGAATTTGCTGGTAGGGAATGGAATGTGCTATTTTGATATGATTTACCAGTTCTCCGAGTCCTGTTCCCAACACTACGCCCACACGTGGCTGTTCAAAGGAAAAGGATTGCAGATAGGCAGTAGCCGCCGCTATTTGTTGCAGTAACGAGTCCATACGTCATTAAAATTTGCTGCAAATTAATTCCCTTTATGGGCAATCATGTAAAACAGGGGTGGAAAATATCTTTTGCACCAGAGCAATATTCTTTCTTCCCGGGCTATGAGCACTACTTTTTTCTTCCGGCGTATGGCGGTCAATATGCGCTGGGCGCACTGTTGCACGGAAATACCTCTGGCTGTAGAGGGATCCATTTTTCCATAGGGGCTGCCATCGGCGGTAATAGCGGAATAGGTAATGGGGGTGTGAATGCGTCCGGGGCAAATAATGGTAGTATATAACCCCGGAATAGGCTGTTCTGTTTGCAGGGTTTCGAAATACCCTTGCAGGGCATGTTTGGCGGCATTGTACCCGGAGCGCCAGGGATATCCCATCAATCCTGCCATGCTGCTGATCACAATAATTTGTCCGCCGCCCTGCGCTTTGAAATGAGGCAACAAGGCTTGTGTGAGCATGACAGCGCCGAAGAAATTCACCTCCATTAACTGCCGGACGGCGGCCACAGAAGTATCTATCAGCTTGGAGCGTTGGGTAACACCTGCATTGTTTACCAGGATATCTATTTTTCCAAAAAAGCTGAGTGCAGTCCGGGCGCCGGCTATTACCTGGTCTTCGTCTGTTACATCCATCAGCAGGATTTCGCAATGGGGCGTGTATACCAGGCATTCGTTTCTAACCGCTTCCAGGGCGGCCTGGTTACGGGCGGCCAGGATAAGCCGGGCCTTTTCCCTGGCCAGCAGTAATGCCAGCTCGTGACCTATACCCGAGCTGGCACCTGTGATAAGTATTACTTTATTGGTAAAATACATATGGGCTGTTATCAGGATTTCAACGGAACGATCTTAATATTTTTCCATCTCACCTTAATACCGCCACCAGAGTGAATCTGTAAGGCTATTTGTCCATTGGCGGCGCCAATTTTTTCATCTTTCAGGGTAATCATTTCATGACCATTGAGCCAGGTAGTTACATTATCACCCTGTACCCTCACTTTCATGGTGTTCCATTCGCCCATTTTCAGGTATTGTTCTTTTTCCTTATCGGGTTGTATCAGCCATCCACGGCCATAGGATTCGTAGATTCCGCCTGTGTGTAAGCCGGGAGGCGCTACTTCGGCCTGCCAGCCGGTTATTTTAGTGCCCTCCAGGGACGAGTGAAAGAATACGCCGCTGTTGCCATTAGCCTCCTGTTTAAACTGTACGGTGAGCTCAAAATCTTTGTATTGACCATCGGTACCCAGGTAGCCGTATTCTTTATCGGGGCCGCTTTCACAGATGAGTTCTCCTTTTTCTACATACCACTTTTCGGTACCATATACTTTCCATCCATCCAGGTTTTTTCCGTTGAATAAAGACTGTGCTTTTTGCGCAGACGCACTGCCGGCGCCCAATAGGAGAGCGGCTCCCAGTACGAATTTTAGGCAATTTTTTTTCATAACACTGTTTGAGTTTAGTGATTTAGAGAGTGAATACGATAAAAAAAGTCCTCCCTCGCCAAGGCGGGGGAGGACTCCAATATAAGGTCAATTTCCTGTATTTCTATACCAGAAAATTATCTTGCTATATTCACTGCTCTTTTTTCACGGATCACCGTTACTTTAATCTGGCCAGGATACTGCATTTCTGTTTGTATCTTATTAGCGATTTCGAATGATAAACGGTCGGCATCGCCATCGGATACTTTTTCACTTTCTACAATGATGCGCAATTCTCTACCCGCCTGGATCGCATAGGCTTTTTCCACACCATCATGTGCGAGGGCCAGGTTTTCCAGGTCTTTAATACGTTGCAGGTAGCTCTGCATAATTTCGCGGCGTGCGCCAGGGCGTGCACCACTGATGGCATCGCAGGCCTGAACGATCGGGGAAATCACGTATTGCATTTCCATTTCGTCGTGGTGAGCGCCGATAGCGTTTACCACAGCGGCATGTTCGCCATATTTTTCAGCGAGCTTGGCGCCGAGGAGGGCGTGGCTCAGTTCAGTTTCTTCATCAGGTACTTTACCAATATCGTGCAGTAAGCCGGCACGTTTGGCCAGTTTCGGGTTTAAGCCCAGTTCTGCTGCCATCACGGCGCAGAGGTTAGCCGTTTCCTTGGAGTGCATGAGCAGGTTTTGTCCGTAGGAAGAGCGGAAACGCATCTTACCTACCAAACGTACCAGTTCTTTATGGAGGCCATGGATACCCAGTTCTATCACGGTCCTTTCACCGATGTCCATTACCTGTTCTTCCAGTTGTTTCTTGGTTTTTTCCACTACTTCCTCAATACGGGCCGGGTGAATACGTCCATCCTGTACCAGGCGTTGCAGGGACAGGCGCGCTATTTCGCGGCGGAGTGGGTCGAAAGACGATAGTACAATCGCTTCAGGGGTATCGTCTACGATCAGGTCAACACCGGTAGCCGCTTCGATGGCGCGGATGTTACGACCTTCACGGCCAATGATCTGGCCTTTGATTTCATCGCTTTCCAGGGTAAATACGGTGATGGTATTTTCGATGGTTTGCTCAGCAGCGGTGCGCTGAATAGACTGGATAATGATTTTCTTGGCTTCCTTGTTGGCTTTCAGCTTGGCGTCTTCAATGATTTCCTGGATATGGGACAAGGCCTGTGAACGGGCTTCTTCCTTCAGGCTTTCTACCAGCTGGTGTTTTGCTTCTTCTGCAGTTAAGCCGGCAACTTTTTCGAGGCGGCGGATATGCTCTTCCTGGTGTTTTTCGAGTTCTGTACGCTTAATGGTTACCAGTTCCATTTGACGGTTCAGGGTTTCCTTGATAGCGTCGTTCTCGTTGATTTGTTTCTGAACCTGCTCGTTTTTCTGGTTGAGTTGTAGTTCTTTCTGTTTGATACGATTTTCTGACTCGGCCAGTTTCTGATTACGTTGCAGTACGTCCTTGTCGTACTCGCTCTTGAGTTGCAGGTATTTTTCCTTCGCTTCCAGTAAGCGGTCTTTTTTCAGATTTTCGGCACTAACCTGTGCGTCTGCAATGATTTTTTTAGCCTGTTGCTCCGCTTCATCTATTTTATGCTGCGTATTTTTGGCAAAAATCACCTTACCCAGCGCAATCCCAATGACCAATGCCACTATTGCAGTTATTGTCGTGATAAGTGTAACATCCATATGAATTATTTATACTTGATTTATGTAGTATTCTCATACCCAGCTTGCTGCTAAAACACAACAGGGGCGAGAACTGACCCGCGAAAATACAAAAAAATAGCAGTTAAAGCGTCTTTGATACGTGATAATTAACTAATTAGCTAATTCGTTGTTAAGCAATGGGTAACGTGGTCATCCCAAGGCCTGGTTGATAATTTCTTCCAGCTTTTCCAGCTTCTCCTGTAAAAAAGGAGCAGTGCTTGCCTGAGCTTTACCGCCGCTGGTTACAGGGTGTGTAGCGTACATAATCAGGGCCATAGCAATATAGTCCTGTAGGTCTTTTCCCGCATAGGACGTTTTAAAATCGACAATTTTCTCATTCACTTCTTTCATAATACGACGCACCTCTTCCTCCTCTTCCGGTTTTATCTTGATACGGTAAGAACGGTCGGATACGACAATGTTTATGGGAATGAGTGTTTCCATGTATGATTTTTTATCAACTGTTCAGTAAAGCGATACAGCGGTCAATTTCTTTGATATAATCGTTGATTTTGCCCCGGATTTCCTTTCTGAAAGCGTCATCTTCGGCTGCTATGGTGGTACCTCCCTGGGCAGTAGATGCAATTTTCATTAGTTGCAGTCTTTCTTCCAGGTTTTGTAGCGACTGTTGCTGCTGTTGCAGCGCCTGTTGCTGTGTATGAACTTCTTCTTTCAGCAATACATTCTCCGCCTGCACCTGTTGCAGTTTCTTAACCAGCAGGTGCAGCTTCTCTTCTACGCGTTGAATGTATTGCTCCAGAATCATCCGTATTACTTATTTTCTGATTTCCGCTTGTAACTGTGTTTCAAATGTTTTGATGAGTTTCTCCATTACACTGTCAATCTCTTTGTCAGTCAGCGTTTTCTGTGGATCCAGGAAGGTGAAGCTTACGGCGTAAGACTTCTTGTTGGCTCCCAGTTTTTCGCTCTCAAATACATCGAACAGGTTCACTTGTTGTAACAATCCAGACTTCACGCTGCGGGCGGCCGTTTCAACGGAGGCAAATTGTACCTGTTTGTCAAGTACAAGCGCCAGGTCTCTTCTGACAGCCGGGAAGCGTGGTATTTCCTTGTAAAAGTTATCACTTTTTTGCAAGAGTCCCAGTATTTTATCCCAATTGAAGGTAGCATACCATACTGGCTGACGGATGTCAAACTGCTTCAACTTCGCTGTGGCAACGCCTCCGAGGGTAACAACCACCTGGTTTTTTATCTTGATTTCCCAGGATGGCTGTAGGCCAGGTTCGGCGCTTTCGGCCCAGGTAAGTTGCTTATAACCTAGTTGTTGGAGGATATTAATCACAAAACCCTTCAGGAAGTAGAAATCCACCGGGCTGGATTTGTGCATCCAGGTTTCGGCTGTTTTCTTACCGGTCAGGTACAGGACCAGGTGGTTATTTTCACCATAGCCTTTTTCCAGTACGCGGTATGTTTTTCCGAATTCGAAGAACAGGAGGTCTTCGTTTTTGCGGTTCAGGTTATGGGCAATGCTTTCCAGGCCGGTTTCCAGCATGGAAGGGCGCATGATGTCCAGCTCCACGGTGAGGCTGTTCATCATTTTTACCGTATGCTCCAGTACTTCCGGCGTATAGTACTTACTGTTGGTAATGGAGTTGGTGAAGATTTCGTTGAAACCGTTACCGGCGAGGTAATCGGCTATTTTTTCTTTCACCCGTTCTGCATCCGGCTGGCCGGATAAGGCGGGAGAGATGGATATTTTAGAAGGAATTTCAATATTGTCGAGTCCGTCAATACGCATTACCTCTTCCACCAGGTCGGCCGGCAGGCTGATATCCGGCTTGCTGAAAGGCACGGCTACACGAAGTCCCTCTGCTGATTCGGAGAGGATATCGAAGCCCAGGCTACGGAGGATATTCTTGATTTTATCTGCCGGGTAGTGGCTGCCGCTCAGTTTGCGGATATAGCTATAAGTGGTTTCTACCTGTGTTTTTACTTTCACGGAAGGATATACATCCACAATACCGGAAGCTGCTTTTCCGCCGGCCAGCTCACAGATGAGGGCTGCCGCGCGTTGCAGGGCCAATACCACGTTGGAGATATCCACTCCTTTTTCAAAGCGGGAGGCTGCGTCGGTGCGCAGTCCATGGCGGAAGGAGGTTGTCCGTATACCGCCGGCGCTGAAAAAGGCGCTTTCCAGGAAAATGCTTTGCGTGGCATCAGATACGCCGGAATGCAGGCCGCCGAAGACGCCTGCAATGCACATGCCTTCGCCGGCGCCATTGCAGATCATCAGGTCGGAAGCATCCAGTTTCCTTTCTTTTTCATCGAGGGTCACGAACGGAGTGCCGGCCGGGAGGTTTTTTACTACGACCGCATTGCCTTTGATAGCCGTAGCATCGAAGGCGTGCAGCGGCTGACCGGTTTCGTGCAGCACGAAGTTGGTGATATCCACAATATTGTTGATCGGGCGAACGCCGATGGTACTGAGCCTGGTTTTGAGCCATTCGGGGGAAGGGCCTACCTGTACGCCGGTGATGGAAATGCCGCTATAACGGGGGCATGCATCAGTGTTGTCGATAGTAACGCTGATGGATAAAGGTGTTGCCGCCTGGGGCAGCGCTTTTATTTCCGGCAGCTGTACCTGGTATTTGTGGGTATGCTCTATGTTATTGAGGAAGGCGCATACGTCCTTTGCCACCCCTATATGGCTCATGGCGTCCATACGGTTAGGCGTAAGGCCTATTTCATAAATGTAGTCCTTTGCGGGCTTAAACACTTCGCTGGCGGGGGTGCCGGGTTGCAGGCCGGCATCCAGTACCATAATGCCATCGTGACTGGTGCCCAGTCCTATTTCATCTTCAGCGCAAATCATTCCCTGGCTTTCTTCTCCACGGATTTTTGCTTTTTTCATGGTCAGGGGTTCGCCGCCAATAGGGTAAATGGTGGCGCCAATGGGGGCTACCACTACTTTTTGTCCCACTGCTACGTTGGGAGCGCCGCAAACGATGTGTAGGGGTTCCTCGTTGCCGGTGTTCACGGTGGTGAGTCGCAGTTTATCCGCATTCGGGTGTTTTTCTGCTGTCAGCACTTCTCCGATCACCAATCCGGCCAGACTTCCCTTTACAGCTTCGAATTTTTCCAGGCTTTCTACTTCCAGTCCTATCCTGGTTAAAATAGTAGACAGTTCCTCCGGTGTAGGCTTTACCGGTAAGTAATCACATAGCCAGTTGTATGAAATCGTCATTTATCTGCTCGGTTTATATAAGTGGCGTAAAGTTAACAACTAATGAGCGGAAAGCGGAAAGCAAAAAGCAAAAAGCTATTATAGCAAGCAGAAAGCGGAAAGCAGAAAGCAAAAAGCCATTGTGGAGAAGACGTGAGCGAATATTGGCCAACTAATCTCCCCGAAAATCTTCTCCATAAGGGCTTTTTGCTTTCTGCTTTCCGCTTTTTGCTCCCCAAAAACAGCCACAGCATTGTATCTCGCCCCATGTGGAAAATCTTTTTACACAATATGTGTGAATAATCGGACCTTCGCTTGGGAATTTCCTGTGTTTTGGTGGATAACCCGGGTTGTGTCAGTGGATAACTGACATTTTGCTTGTGGATAACCTGTGTATGTGACTTAATAAATTTAATAACGAAAGGGGGGTATTATTAAAAAAAATGCCTTTACCTTAGTTCGCATGGCTGAAAAAATTTACAATTTCTTAAAGTAGCTATCAACCCTAATGAAGTCGGGAATAATGCAGATATCAATTGTAAAAACAACAGGAAAGGCCCATTGACAGTAACCTTTTATTAACTTTTTTTAATACACTAACCATAAATGGATCTCAATCTTAAGAAGGACCGCAATGTGCGCAGGAAGCCGTCCATTGATGTGTCATCCTTGGTGTATGGCAAGATACCACCACAGGCTAAAGAATTGGAAGAAGCTGTTTTGGGAGCCGTAATGCTTGAAAAGGGTGCTTTTGATACCGTTATCGAGATATTGAAAGGAGAGTGTTTTTACGTAGAAGCACACCAGATCATTTTTAGTGCGATGACCCGGCTGGCCGGTAAATCAATGCCGGTGGATATCCTCACAGTAACGGAGGAACTAAAGTCTATGGGCCAGCTGGAACAGATCGGGGGACCTTTTACCGTCATGAAACTGACGAACATGGTGGTATCATCTGCCAATATTGAGGCCCATGCCCGTATTATCCTCCAGAAATTCATTCAACGGGAACTGATCCGCATTTCCGGGGAAATCCTGACCGAGTCTTATGAAGACACGGCCGATGTATTTGACTTGCTGGACAGCGCAGAATCCAAGCTGTTTGAAGTCACCAATAACCACCTCCGTAAGAACTATGACTCCATCGACCGTGTACTGGTGAATACCATGAAGCGTATCGAGGACCTGCGTAACAAGGGAGATGATATTACCGGGGTACCTTCCGGCTTCCCCTCGCTCGATAAAGTAACCTATGGCTGGCAGCCTACGGATCTGATCATCATCGCAGCCCGTCCATCTGTGGGTAAAACCGCCTTTGCGCTGAACCTGGCGCGTAATGCGGCCCTTCACCCTCGTTTTGCCAGAGGAGCAGCGGTATTCTCTTTGGAAATGTCCTCGGGCCAGATTGTACAACGTATTCTCTCGGCCGAGTCTGAAATAAAGCTGGAAAAGATTTCCCGTGGTAAACTGGAAGAATATGAGATGAAGAAGCTGATGACCCATGGCATTGAACGCCTGGCTAAAGCGCCCATCTTCATCGATGATACCCCCGCCCTCAACATCTTCGAGCTGCGCGCCAAATGCCGCAGGCTGGTACACAATCACGGCGTAGGTGTTATCATCATTGACTACCTGCAGCTGATGAGTGGTAGCGCTGATGGAAAAGGCAATAACCGTGAGCAGGAAATCAGTAAAATTTCCCGCGACCTGAAAGGGTTGGCAAAAGAGCTCCAGGTACCGGTAATCGCCCTGTCGCAATTGAGCCGTGATGTGGAAAAACGTAAAGACGGTAACAAGATGCCGCAGCTGAGTGACCTCCGTGAATCCGGAGCCATTGAGCAGGATGCCGACATGGTAATGTTCCTCTACCGTCCTGAATATTATGAAATCAATACCAATGAAATGGGCGAATCCAACAAAGGTGAAACCCACGTTCGTATAGCCAAACACCGTAATGGTCAGCTCGATACCATCAAACTGAGAGCCGTACTGGAATTCCAGCGATTTGAAGATGATGGTAGCCTGGAAAACCCCGGTGGTGGCGGTAATCCTTTCACAGGTATCTCCCGACCCCAGCAAGGCGGCGGTGGTAACGATGAAGCGAAGCTGTACATACAGAAAGGATCCAAGATGAACGATATGGATTTTGATGAAGGATTTGAAGATGCACCCTTCTAGCAAGGAAAAGATATTGCTAAAAAGCCGGCATCTATTCGATGGCCGGCTTTTTAGCTTTTAGCCCTTAACTGTCGCAATGAAACACCCCCTGTAGCGGGAGTAACCATTTGTGTACGTTAAATAATACAGAATAATAAGATTAACCAATGAAACAGCTGTACTTAAAATATAAAGGTCACTACCAAGACAATTTCAGCTTAGCCTATCCTGTTGTTATCTCCCAGTTAGGACATACCCTGGTAGCATTATCTGATAGTATCATTATCGGTCATACCGGCAAAGTGCCCCTGGCAGCGGTGTCACTGGGGAACGGGCTGTTCAACATTTTCATGGTAGCCGGCATCGGCATGTCTTACGGACTGACGCCCCTGATAGCACAGGAAAATGGACGGGGCAACAAAAATGCCATCGGCCACCTGTTGAGCCACAGCCTGATCATCAATATGGTGGTAGGTGTGCTGTTATCGGCCCTCATCTACTTTGGCAGCGGCTATTTATCGCTGTTGCACCAGGAAGGAGATGTAGCGGAACAAGCCCGTCCCTTCCTGCGTTTCCTGGGATTTTCCTTTATTCCGCTGATGCTGTTCCTGTCGTTTAAACAGTTTGCAGAGGGGCTCGGCTTTACCCGGCAGGCTATGAATATCAGCATCATCGGTAACGTGATTAATATCCTCATTGGTATTACGCTGGTGTATGGCTTGTTTGGAATGCCCCGTATGGGTGTAATAGGCGTGGGGATTGCCACTTTTACCGATCGCCTGATCATGGGAGTTACCATGTCGATCTATGTATTAAGATCACCCCGGTTTAAGCCTTACCTGCAATCTTTTGGGTTTAAAAACCTGCAGGCCACTGCCATTAAGAAGATCCTGGGCATTGGTACGCCGGTAGCCCTGCAATATTTATTCGAAGTGAGCGCTTTCAGTGCCGCGGCAGTGATGGTGGGCTGGATGGGTGCGGCTGAACTGGCAGCCCATCAGATTGCGTTGAGCCTGGCCGCCATGACTTACATGATGGCCAGCGGTATTTCTGCGGCCGCGGGGATTAAGAGTGGTAATAACTTCGGAAAGAAAGATTTCCATAGGCTCCGTTTATCGGCCATTGCCAGCTACCATATGGTGTTGGTGCTGATGGGAGCCGCCGCCTTATTGTTTACCGTAGGCAATCACCTGTTACCCTCTTTTTACATACAGGATCCGCAGGTAATCCAGATTGCCGCCCGACTGCTGATTATTGCGGCCTTCTTCCAGTTGTTTGATGGGATGCAGGTGGTGGGATTGGGTATTTTACGGGGACTGGGCGATGTGCGTGTTCCTACGGTGATTACGCTATTGGCTTACTGGGTGCTGGGTATTCCGCTGGGCTACCTGTTGGGTATACACCTGGGATATGGCGTAGAAGGCGTGTGGTGGGCGCTGTTGCTGGGACTACTGGTGGCTTCTGTATTGCTGTTTGCCCGCTTTCATACTAAAACGAAAAAACTTTCTGCTTAACTTCGCTTATGGATTTGCCCGTTTTTTATGCGCCGGACATACAACCCGCCGATACAAGATATACAATGAATGAGGATACATCTAAATACTGTATCCAGGTACTCCGTCACGAAAACGGCGATCAGGTGTTGCTGGCAGATGGCCGTGGGCACAAGTTTACCGCTGAGATCACGGACGATAACCGTAAAAAGTGCGTAGTGAAAATAGTGGATTTTACCCTGGTGCCAGGCCCTGAAAGAGCATTACGCATAGCCATCTCCTTTACTAAAAATACTTCCCGGATAGAATGGTTCCTGGAGAAAGCAACGGAAATTGGTATCCAGACGATCATTCCGCTGGTAAGCCAGCGTACGGAGAAAGAAAAGATAAAAGCAGAGCGGTTGCAGAATATCCTGGTATCGGCGATGCTGCAATCCCAACAGTTTTATCTGCCCGACTTGCAGGAACCACAGGCGTTTGACAAGGTGGTGAAACAGCATACCGATTCTCAAAGGCTGATTGCACACTGCCTGCCAGAACAAAAACAAGCGATGCAGGATATCATCCAACCGGGTAAAGACACCCTGGTACTGATAGGACCGGAAGGCGATTTTACACCAGATGAAATCAAGTTGGCGCTGGAGCAGGGGTTTGTACCAGTGTCGTTGGGAAATACCCGTTTGCGTACGGAAACGGCGGGGATGGTAGCAGTAACAATTATGAATTTAGCATAGGAGCATAAAGCGGAAAGCAAAAAGCTATTGAGGCGAATAGTCTCTGCGAGTAAATATCCGCTTAGGTTATTCGCCTCGATAGCTTTTTGCTTTCGCTTTCCGTTTTCAGCTCTTACGCAGTCCTGCACAGATCTTCTTAACAATGGCTGGCCCTTCATAAACGAAGCCGGTATATACCTGTACCAGGGAAGCGCCGGCGTCCAGCTTTTCCTGGGCATCTTCTGCTGTGAAAATGCCGCCTACGGCGATAATAGGGATACGGCCCTGGCTATGGGTATGGATATAGCGGATCACTTCGGTGGCCTTGCGTTTTACCGGCAAACCGCTGAGTCCCCCGGCGCCGATGTCTTTGATGTCGGCATCAGGCGTTTTTAGTCCCGCCCGGCTGATGGTGGTGTTGGTGGCCACAATGCCGGCCAGTTTTGTTTCCGTCACAATTTCGATGATATCATCCAGTTGTTCGGTGGTCAGATCGGGCGCTATTTTCAGTAAGATTGGCTTCTGTTTGGGTTTTTGAGCATTCAATACCTGCAGGTGATGCAGCAACTGTTTTAAGGGCTCTTTTTCCTGTAAGGCCCGTAAGTTGGGGGTATTGGGAGAGCTTACGTTTACTACGAAGTAGTCAACCACATCAAAGAGCGCATGAAAGCATTTTTCATAGTCGCTGACAGCTTCTTCATTCGGGGTCACTTTATTTTTCCCGATGTTGCCACCTACGATGATATTGGATTTTTTGCGCTGCAGTCTTTTTGCAGCAGCGACGGCGCCTTCATTATTGAAGCCCATGCGGTTAATCAGCGCTTTATCTTCCGGCAGGCGGAATAAGCGGGGCTGTTCGTTCCCTGGTTGGGCGAGTGGTGTAACGGTCCCTATTTCTATGAAACCGAAGCCGAGACAGGCCAGCTCGTCAATGTACTTAGCATCTTTATCAAATCCGGCTGCCAGCCCTACGGGGTTGGAAAATTTCAGTCCGAACAATTCCCGTTCCAGTCCTTTGGTTTTAACGCCGCAAAAGGCATTTAATACGGTTTTGCCAAATGGCAGGGAATATACTGTCTTAAGACCACGCATAACGCTGTGGTGAATACTTTCCGGCGGATAGCGGAAAAGGAAGTTTTTGATCAGGTTGTACATTGCGCGGCAAAGATAAACAGGTTTGGGGGATTTTAACGAATTTGCAGACGCACAAAACAGCTTTTCCCCCTATTGCAATCGGTTATTAAGTGGTTACCAGTGGCCATTTTACGTATTTCTACGGAAAGATATAAGAGATCGTAGGAATTAATTTGAATCAGGCAAATCATGCCTATATTTGCGGCTTATCATGCTGGAGCTGCATACATTTGAAGCATTATTTAGAGAAAACCATGCTCATTGCCTGGCCTTTGCCACCCATTACACGGGTGATCCCCATGTAGGAGAGGAAATTGTGCAACAGGTTTTCCTGCGTTTGTGGGAAAAACGGGATGGGATCACTATTACTGGCCCTGTTAAAGCATATTTGTTTTCTGCTATTCGTAATACCGCCATCAGTCAATGGCGGAAGGACGTAGTGCGTTCAGAAAAGGAGTCCAGTTATGGCCAGCAGAAAGATACCACGATAGCGGCCGGAGAGGAGGTAAAAGAACTGGAGCGGTTGTACCGCCAGGCGTTGGAGCGACTGCCGGAGCGATGCAGGGAGGTATTTGTACTAAGCCGGCAGCAACATATGAAATATGCCGAGATAGCGGAGGCAATGAATATTTCAGTAAAGACAGTGGAAAACCAGATGGGGAAAGCACTAAAAATCCTGCACCAGGAGCTGAAAGAATACTTGCCACTGTTGACAGGCTTCTTATTTTAAAAATAATTGCGGACGCATAGGGGCATTGGTATTTTCTATGCGTCTTATTTTAGATAACCGTCCCTGGGGGCGCTGACTGTAAAACTTACAACAACTGATGACACCATCTTTTCCAGATGAGGCAATGCCTGATGAGGCGCTGTATACCTTGCTCTGCAAGTATCTGTTGCATGAAGCAGATGCGGAGGAGCGCGCCTGGGTGGAAGCATGGGTAGCAGAAGATCCGGGGAATGTGGCCTTACTGGACTCTTTGAGAAAAGTGCTGGATACAGCTACTTCCAATGAGCGGTTGGTGGAAGCCAACACCAATGATGCCTGGTTGCAGCTCAGTGGCAAAATTGAAGAGAAACCGGTATTGATAGCCGTTAAGCCTGCGGCCCGTTTTACCTGGCTGAAAATAGCTGCCGTGCTATTGATAGCCCTGGGCGCCGGCTGGTGGTTTTTAATAGGTAAGCGTCCACAACAGGTATATGCCGGGCCTGCCACTGCTACACTGGCAGACGGCAGCAATATCCGGTTGTCGGCTTTTTCCCGGCTGGAAGTAGCCAGGGGCTTTAACCAGCGCAACAGGAAGGTAAGTCTTACCGGTACCGCTACCTTCGACGTAAGCGGCAGCGCTGAAAATCCCTTTGTGATAACATTGGGACATACAGATGTGAAGGTATTAGGTACCCATTTTATGATTAATTATGAACCGGGTACGGCAGTTCTTAAAGTACATGTCACTACCGGTAAGGTGATGGTAATAGATCATGATAAGGCGGATAGTGTGGTGTTAACAGATGGCATGTTGTTGCAGAAAGATAGTGATCGCCCTGCTTTTCGTATAGCGGCCCATGTTACAGATATGATTAAAAAATCCTTGTCGTTCAGGGATACTCCCCTGGAAGAAGTATTACACACGATCACGGAGGTATATGATATCAAAGTGGAAGTGGTAAATATGGATCTCCTGAAATTACCTGTTCGTGCTGACTTCACCGGCGAATCAGCCGATGATGTAATCAGATCACTGGCGCTCATGTTGAGTGCCGACTATGAGAAAATAAATGATCGGCAATACAAATTAAAATAGCTCGTGTCGGCAAGCGCACAGCTTTAACTGTCTTTCACACTTTCAATTTAGCTATCTATGTCGTTAGCCGGAAAACTGCTGGCGGGGATATTGATATTATTGTATGTCCCACTGAACGTTTTTGGGTGGGACTGGCAAACAAGAGTAACGGTAATTGTGAGAAACCAGCCCATTGAGGCGGTGTGTAATATACTGGAGAAAGAATACGGTATTCATTTTTCCTATAGCAGAGAACTTGTCAACTTGTCCCGGAAAGTTACGTTAACAGCCCAGCACCAACGCCTGAAGAAGTTGCTGGAAGATTTATTTGCTCCAGATGACATACGTTTTACCCGTGTGGGTGAGCAGGTCGTGTTGGTGCCTGCACAACGCACTACCCGCACTATCAGTGGCTATATCAAAGATGCCGTTAGCGGTGAAAGTCTCATTGGCGCTACGGTATATGCCCCTGCGCTTAAACAGGGCACTACTACCAATCAATATGGCTTTTTTAGCTTAACTACCGTAAAAGATACCAACAGCCTTTTTATTTCTTACATCGGCTATGGACCGCATTTACAACAGGTAACCGCAAAAGGTGACCTGTGGCTGAATATCAGCTTACAGCCAACCGGCAGCCTGAAGGAAGTAGTAGTCAGCGCCCGGGAAAATAAGCTGCAGGAGCAAACACAAATGAGTAAAGTAAAACTCTCTACCACCGAGCTGGAAGCGATGCCCCGTTTCCTGGGGGAAGTGGACGTGATGCGTACCTTACAACTGTTGCCAGGTGTAGGCGGAGGGATGGATGGCGCCGGTGGTTTGTATGTGCGGGGTGGCGGGCCAGACCAGAACCTGGTACTGCTGGATGGCGCACCGATATTTAACTTTTCTCATTTCTTCGGCGTTTATTCCCTCATGGATGCCAACGTGGTGAAATCTACCGACCTGTATAAAGGCGCGTTTCCTGCCCGCTACGGCGGACGATTATCTTCGGTGGTGGATATTGCCACCAAAGAGGGCAATATGAAAGCCATACACGGCAATGCGTCTATTGGACTGATTGCTGCCAAGTTTGATATAGAAGGGCCTATTGTAAAAGATAAAACATCTTTCCTAATATCGGCCCGCCGCTCTTATCCCGACCTGTTGCTGAATGCAGCCATACAATCAGATAATTCCCTGGGACCTAACGGCGATTTCAAAGCTTTCTTCTATGATATCAACGCCAAGGTGAATCATATCTTTTCGCGGAAAGACCGGGTATTTCTCAGTTTTTACAAGGGGGAAGACAACCTGGGACTACAGCAAACCACCAACGATACGGCTGCTATTTCCGGGCTGCACACGTATAAAGGCGTAACCTCGCGGTTTAAAATGTCGTGGGGGAATACTATTGCGGCATTGCGGTGGAATCATATTTATGGGCCACGCCTGTTTTCCAATATCACGCTCAATTATTCCAGCTACACCTTTGCTACTCAATATGGACACCGTTACATTATGCCCGTACTGGGTGAAACAACGGACCTGTTTGGGAAATACAGTTCCCGTATGGAAAACAGCGGTGGCCGGGTCGATTTCGATTATCGCCCCCATCCGCGTCATGCCATACGTTTCGGGGCTATTACTACCATGCATTATTTTAAGCCAGGCAACTCCTCTTTTGAAAATAAAGGTACGCCGGTACAGCCGCTGGATACACTGAATACTTCCCTGCGGGTGGTGGGCGGTGAACTATCGCTTTATGCAGAAGATGACTGGCAGCTGAATCCCAACCTGTACGCCAACCTGGGAATACATGCTTCCGCTTTCCTTGTAGAAGGCCGGTTTTATTCTTCCGTACAACCCCGCCTGGGGCTCCGCTACGTACTGCCGCGCAACTGGGCCGTAAAGGCGGCTTATACACATATGAACCAGTATATCCACTTATTGTCGAGTAATGGTACTACGTTGCCGACCGATATCTGGGTACCGTCTACCCAGCGGGTAGCGCCTATGTTTTCCAAGCAGGTAGCACTAGGTGTAGCTAAAACGTCGTCTAACCTGAAATATGAATTTTCATTGGAAGGCTATTTCAAATCGATGCATAATATGATCGAAAATGCCGAGAACAATAACATTACCAATACCGGTGCCACCCGCTGGGATGAAAATGTAATTGTGGGCAAGGGCTGGAGTTATGGATCGGAATTGATGTTACAAAAGAAAAAAGGCAGCACTACCGGCTGGATCGGGTACACGCTTTCCTGGTCTATGCGCCGTTTCCCGGGCATTAATTACGGAGAAATTTTCCCTTTTAAATATGATCGCCGGCATGATATCGAAGTGGTGCTGATGCAGCAATTGGGCGAGCATTGGGAGTTTTCGGCCTCCTGGCACTACAATTCCGGTACGCCCATAACTGTTCCGGTATCCAGTTATGTAGGTACCGGCAATGCTTCTCCCTGGGACCCGGGCACCGGCCAGCCTGTCATAGATCGTTATGATAACTGGAACAACTATCGCGGAGCGGATGTACATCGCCTCGACGTGGGAATTACCTATAGCAAGCAGAAAAAACACTGGCGTAAAAGCTGGAACCTGAGCATCTTCAACATATACAATCGTAAGAACCCGGTTTTTTATTATATGGAAAGTGATCCGGTTACAAAGCAGCGCTACCTGACCAGGGTAACGTTATTGCCTATACTACCCAGTATTACTTATGCGGTTAAATTTTAAGGAGATGAATAAAGTATATTTTTTCGTAGGGACGATACTGTTAGCAAGCTTTCTGCAAGGCTGTGAAAAACGGGAGAGCGTGACATTACTTTATGAAGGCAATAAAATAGTGGTAAACACGCTGATACAACCCGACAGTGTGATCTATACCCGCATTACACGCAGTGTTCCCAGTAATGTATTGATCGATGGTAATAATACAGATATAAGCGGGGCTAATGTGCAGCTGCTGGAAGATGGCGTGCCGCTTGCCTCACCGGCAATGCAAACCATAAAGGGAACGGCTTATTATGTATCGGGGAGCAAAGCGGTGCTGGGCAAGCGGTACGAGGTACGGGTAGCGGTTCCTGGTATGCAGGCTGTAACGGCTATGGATACCCTGCCCGGGGTGCCATTGGCAAGTGCAGCAGCGGCACAGGTCAATAGCAACCGTATCCGGTTTACGCTGAAAGACTGTCCTACTGCCAATAACTATTACCGCATAAGAATATATGTTTCCAACCCGGATGGCAACGACGGCAGCTTTTGGCAGTTCCGCCTGGACCCGGCTTTCAATAATAACCTGGTAGACTTTTTTACACAGGGAGCCTCCAACAGCCTCATTATGAGCGACGAACGATTCAACGGGAAAGAAGTCAATTTTGTACTGCAAACCAACAATCCGATTGCCGCCACTACGCAGATCACTTTAGAAGTAAGTGCGCTTACCTATAACACCTATCAGTACCTGAATACGCTGACCACGCAATTAAGATCAGGGGAAGCGGTAATATCCCAGCCGGTACGGGTATTTACCAATGTAGCCAATGGCTACGGCATTGTAGGCGGTATCAATACCAAAAAGCTGGTATTTAAAGCAGAATAAAGCTAAACGGCGGGAGGTAGAAATAAATTAGTTAAACCCGCCGAAAGACCCTCCTATATTAATACTTCGCTATTTTTTTTGTTCCCCGTTTGTTCTTTTAAAAACCTGCTCTATTTTTAGCCCATATACTGTTATATGCCAGAAATAATGCCTGACGACCTGACTGATCGGCTACGGACAGATGATTTTAAACTGTTTGAGCTGATTTTCAATACTTACTGGGAGGAATTATACACTTATGCAGCCCGGATAACAGGAAGTGATGCAGATGCACAGGATATTATACAAGACCTGTTTACCAGTATCTGGGAACGCCGGCACCAGCTGGAGTTGCATACCCATATCCGTTATTATCTCTTTAGCGCCGTCAGAAAGCACATCTTGCGTAAATTCCGGGATGATGGATTGAAAGAAAAACATCTCGAAAAATTTATTACCCATAGTGAGCTGCGTACAGAGCTGACCCTCAATACTATTATCCATAAAGACATCATCACCCAGTTACAGCAGGACCTCCAGCATTTACCCGAAAAGGAGCGCCAGGTTTTTGAGTGGTATCATTTTGATGAACTCAGCATCCGGGAGATTGCCCTCATGCATGGCACAGCAGAACAAACAGTGCGCAACCAGCTGGGAAATGCCTATAGAAAAGCCCGCCCATTGCTCAATCG
This sequence comes from Chitinophaga sp. Ak27, assembly GCF_012726295.1. Taxonomy (GTDB): domain Bacteria; phylum Bacteroidota; class Bacteroidia; order Chitinophagales; family Chitinophagaceae; genus Chitinophaga. Next base: position 238,372 of record NZ_JABAOB010000003.1, read on the forward strand.
CCTGCTGATGTTCCTTTAATATCCCCTTCCATGTTACCTTAATGTTAATCCCGCTTTTTCGATAGTTAAAAAGGGCCGGTTGTGCAACTTAGCTTTTAAACATCGTACCTTGATCCGATCCAAAATAAGCGCCATCATAGATAAGTACCTGGATAACAGGGCTACGCCAGCTGAAGAGCAGTTGCTCACGCACTGGCTGGATGTGTTATCCGCAGAAGGGACTCCATCGGACGCTCTGACGCCGGGAGACAAGGAACAACTCAGGCGTAAAATGCTGCAAACCATCCGCCAACGTACCGGGCAGCCTATACGCACCTATCATATATGGAAACGCATGATGGCTGCCGCCGCTATACTCCTGGCAGTTACGGTTGCCGGCTGGTGGATGATACAACAACGTACCTCCCGACCCATCGCCTGGCTGGAACTAAGCACCGGCATTGGCGAAATGAAAAAGCTGGTGCTACCCGACAGTAGCACGGTATGGCTGGAAGGAAACAGCCGGCTGAAATATCCCGCGCATTTCAGAGACAAACGGGACATTGAGCTGTTATATGGAGATGCCTTTTTTGATGTTTCTCCCTACCCAAAATCACCCTTTACGGTATATGTAGATAGCCTGCAAGTACGGGTGCTGGGCACTTTCTTTCACGTAAGAGCCTACCAGCAACTGCCTATGGAAATAACGGTTAATAGCGGTAAAGTGAGTGTTAGTAAGCATGATCAGCTCATGGGGATGCTCACTGCCAACCAGGCTATGCGCATCAACTGGAACGATCATACGTTTTCGAGAATGGAAGTGAGCCCATTAAACATCAGCGACTGGATGCGACGGGAAATCGTTTTTGACAACATGCCTTTAAGGTCGGTATTACACTTACTGGAAAATTATTATCGCGTAAAGTTTGAAATTGAGCGTGTGCCCGATATGCAGATTACAGGCTCCATGCCTGCAACGTTAATGCCATATCAGGTATTTAATATTCTGGAAGAGCTAACGGATCACCAGGTGATAGTACAAGCCCGTGGAGGAAATAAAGTTACTGTAAGACATAAATAAATATTCCCTGAATTGATTTAATTAAAAAATCGCGGTTATGAATGTACGTAGTACTCATCTGCGTACAAGCGTATTTGGCAAACAAATATGTCTTGTACTGCTCTTGCTATCCCTATACGGAAGCATTTCAGCCCAACAAAAGTCTGCGGTAGTGCAGGAATTACATGTAAGCGCCGGACCGCTGACAAGCGCCCTAGGGCTATTGCGGCAGCAAAGCGGCGCCAATATTATGTATGACGCCAATCTGCTGAAACACCTGACAGTAAAGGCCCAGGACTTCCGAGGCCAATCTGTGGAAGACGTGCTGCGCCAGCTACTGAAAGGAAGTGGTTTCTCTTTTTCTTCTACAGAGGGCGTATTTATTATTAAAAAGGAGAAAGTTACTGCTCCCGTAACCGGTACCATTACGGACGAGGAAACCGGCGCCCGCCTGCCTGGCGTAAGCGTATTGGTAAAAGGCAATACACAGGGCAGCATTACCAATGCCGAAGGGGCTTTTACGCTGCAGGCCGATCCTCATGGCGATACCCTGCTATTCAGCTCCCTGGGTTATAAACCCGGCCGCCTGGTACTTAATGGACAACAGCAGGTAACTATACGCCTGAAATCCGATGCCAGTGTGCTCAACAGCGTAGTGGTGGTAGGATATGGCCAAACTACCAAAGGTGATCTCACCGGTGCAGTATCACATGTATCATCCGAAAACTTTAACACCGGTGTATTCAGTTCACCGGAGCAGCTGCTGCAAGGCAAGGTTCCCGGCCTGAATATTACCCGCAGTGGCGATCCCAACGCCACGCCGGCGGTGATCCTGAGAGGCCCCTCCACCTTCCGGGAAGGCGAAGCACAGCAACCCTTTTATGTGATCGATGGTGTACCTGGCGCTAATATACAGCTGGTATCTCCCGCAGATATCCTGTCGATGGATGTATTGAAAGATGCCGCGTCTACCGCAATCTATGGCGCCCGCGCGGCCAACGGCGTGATCATGATTACTACGCGTCGCGCCAAACAGGGACAAAGCTGGATCAGTTACAACGCCTATGCTGCGTCAGAACGCATTTCCAATAAGATAGATATGCTGTCGGCCAATGAACTGCGCCAATACCTGAAGGACAATAACAAAAGCCTCACACCAGCCTATGAAGACAATGCCAACACCGACTGGCAGAAAGAAGTAACCCGCAACGGCGTGTCGCAAAGTCACAACCTTTCTTTCGGCGGCGGTAATGAAAAAACCTTGTTTGACGGAAGTATCAACTACCTTCAGAATAATGGTATTATCAAGACTTCCTCACTGGAACGGCTAAACGTTAGGGCCAACCTGGAACAGCGCGCTTTTAATGACGTGTTGAAAATAAACCTGTCTATCAGCAATAGCTTAAGCACGCAGAACCGGGCGCCAGAGCAGGTTTATCTCAACATGCTGAACTATATACCTACGGTAAACATTTTTAATCCCGATGGTACTTATAAAGAAGACCTGAGCCGCTCCCGTGGTTATCTCAACCCTGTTTCCCTGATCGACAACAACAGCGATCGTACCAAAGAAAAAATTATGCTGGGTAATGCACGCGCTGAGTTAAAATTATTGCCAGGGCTGCGTTATACCATGAGCCTATCTTTGCAGGATCAGCAAATTAACCGCGATATCTATAATAACCGGGCGTCCAGCTTATCGCCTAATACGAACGGACAGGCCACCCGCAGCGCTTTTACCAATTCACGTAAAGTGCTGGAGAGCTATTTTAATTACGATAAAACATTTGGTAAGCACGACCTGCGGTTGCTGGCCGGATACTCCTGGCAGGAAGACCGTACCGGCGACGGATTCCAGACCTCGCAACAAGGGTTTGTATCAGATGTTACCGCGGGCAATAACCTGAACCTGGGAGGCGCCAAAGATGGATATCTCCCTAACTATGGTACTACCCGGATACAAACCTTACGCTTTATTTCCTTCTATGGCAGGGTAAATTATTTATATGAAGATAAATACCTGTTGCAGGTATCTGTTAGACGGGATGGATCTTCGGCCTTTGGTATCAACAACCGCTGGGGTACCTTCCCGGCAGTATCCGGCGCGTGGAAGATCAGCAAGGAAAAATTCATGGACAACATACGCTGGATCGAAGAGCTGAAGCTACGTGCAGGCTATGGCGTTACCGGCAACTCGCTGGGCTTTGACCCGCTTATCGCCAGGTTCCGCAACGATATTTTTGGTAAGTTCTACTCCGATGGCAGGATTATCAGCTCTATAGGACCCGTACAAAACGATAACCCTAATCTCAAATGGGAGCGTACCGGTATGGCCAATATAGGTATCGATCTGACCTTATGGAAAGGACGCCTGAGTGTAACCGCCGACTACTACGATAAGCGTACTACCGACCTGATTTACTCGTATGAAGTACCTTCTCCTCCCTACTTCGTACCTAATATGTTAGCCAACGTAGGCGCTATGAGCAACAAGGGTATTGAGTTACAGGTAAATGTAGTGCCGGTAAAAACAGCCAATTTTACCTGGAGCACTTCTGCCAATATTGCGCATAACAAAAACCGCGTAGTATCCCTTTCCAACGATATGTTTTCCGTGAAATATATTGAAACGGCAGACCTGGGCGGTAAAGGACAATCCGGTAATAAGTCGCAGCTGATACAGGCTGGATACGCATTAGGCGCATTTTACCTGTGGCAATATGAAGGGAAAGATAAAGAGGGCAACTCCACCTTCCGTTCCGCCAATGGAGGCATCACCAAAGAACCCAGTTCCACTGACCGCTATTATAGCGGTGATGCGCAGCCGGCCATCATCTATGGTTGGAACAACAGCTTTACCTTCCACCAGTTCGATGCCAGCATCTTTATACGAGGCGTTTCCGGCAATAAAATACTGAACGCTACGCTCGCCAATCTTAATAATCCTGCGGAGGCCACTGGCTACGATATGCCCCGGATAACGCTGGGAGAGGCAGTTACAGACGCCAAAGCGCCTTACATTTCTACCCGTTATTTGGAAAACGGTTCTTATCTGCGCCTCGATAACGTGACCATCGGATACACCATCCCGGTGCCCGGCAAGTATGTACGCAAACTCCGTGTATACGCTACCGGTAACAACCTGGCACTGATTACGAAGTATAAGGGCATAGATCCCGAAATCAATATGGGCGGGCTCACACCAGGTATAGATAATAATAACTTCTATCCTAAAACCCGTTCCTTCCTCTTAGGTTTGAACGCAACTTTTTAACAACGGTAAATCTGGATAACATGAAAAATATTATTATAACGGGAATGGCTATATGCTTTACCTGCCTCACTGCTTGTACCAAGCTGGATGTAAAGGTAGAATCCGAATATACCAGCGATAACTTTCCCACCACCGCGGATGGTTTTATTGCCGCCTCCGGACCCATGTATACGCAACTGAGTTCAAAATATGCGGTAGATTACTGGCGTCTGCAGGAGCTGTCGACCGACGAGGCCATTATCCCTGCGCGTGATGGTAACTATGAGGATGGCGGACAATACCGTTTCCTGCATAAGCATACGTGGACAAAAGATCATCCCACTGTTAGAAACGTATGGCAGTGGGCTTTCAGCGGGGTAACTACCTGTAACCGTATCCTCACTCTTTTCCAGAAAGCGCCCGAAAGCAAAAGCAAGCAAACCAGCCTGGCGGAAGTAAGAACCATGCGGGCCTTGTATTATTTTTTCCTCATGGATCTTTTTGGTAAGGTGCCCATTATTACGTCGTTCGACAATACTTCCCTGCCGGAACAATCTTCCCGGGAGGCGGTATTTACCTTTATAGAAAAGGAGTTGAAAGAATCGCTGCCATTGCTTAATACCAAGACGGGACAGGCTACTTATTCCAAACCAGTGAAATGGTTTGCTTTTGCGCTGCTGGAAAAAATGTACCTGAATGCGGTGGTGTATACCGGTCGCCCTATGTATACCGAAGCTGTAGCCATGGCAGACAGTGTGCTGGCAGGCGGCGCCTATACGCTGGATGATAATTTCATCAACATATTTACGCCGGATAACGGGCCGCAGGTGAAAGAAACCATTTTTGCCATTCCTTACGATACCTACCAGATTAAAGGCAACCAGTTCTCCCGGTTTGGATTGCATCCTGCGCTGGTAGATAAGTACTCTCTATTGTTCCGCCCCAGTATTGCCATGAGCACGATTGCTTCTTTTTATGAGAAGTTTAATTTAACGGGAGATATCCGCAACAATACCTGGCTTGAAGGAAAGCAATTCAATAGCGATGGATCTCCCATTATGATCAGTACTACCAATAAAGGATTGGACAATAACTATGCTGGTCCTGATCCGGGCGCGAAGATTAGCTGGCAGTTAAGTTTTTCCAAAGAACTGAGGCTGCGGGTAGATTCTTCTATGGACCTGGGCAATGATGAATTGGCCAAAGCGTCGGGCGTACGTGGTATTAAATTTTATCCGGATAAAAATACCGAGCCGCAGGATCGTAACTCCAACAATGATGTGCCCGTAATGCGGCTGGCAGATGTAATGCTGATGAAAGCGGAGGCGATCCTTCGTGGCGCCGCGCCTACTGCGGTAAAAGGGGAATTGCAGACAGCAGATGTACTGGTCAATAAAATACGGGCCAGGGCTCATGCACCCTTGATATCCGGTATTACCCTGGATGGCATGCTGGATGAACGTGCCCGGGAAATGGCCTGGGAGGCCTGGCGCAGGAATGACCTGATCCGTTTCAATAAATTTGAAAGTGCCTGGGGCTTTAAAACGGATGGCAATACCTTCCACCGGGTATATCCCGTTCCTGCCAGCGAGTTGACCCTCAATCCAAAACTGGTGCAGAATACAGGCTATTAATACAATAGTTAAGTTATATATTCAGCGGCGTGTTCACATAGTTTTAGTTAAAACTATGTGAACACGCCGCTGCTGTATGGATAGTTTTCCCTTTTGCGTAACAGGTTTTCCTGATCCGATCATTGCGGTGAGTAGTCCATTCTTATTTTTGTGACATGTCAATGATACCCCGGTGGATTTAGCCATACATATAAACAGATCTATTGTTTGCGCCACCAGATCTCAGATAGTAAAGAATGATGAATGAAGTCCTGACAGCGGCCGGCTCCCGGCCGCTGGAGGCACAAACCATACGCCCATGTGTAATTACCAGACATTGTATCATGGCGCGGCGGGATATGTGATCCGCTGCCCTCATTGTAAAGGAATCCAGCTTGCTTTTGGTACTACCGTTGTTAACCTGGCCACTGCAGAATTTAGTTGCTTTAAAAAGATGGTGACCCGGCTGGCGGATGATCATCATGACGCTACGCTGCACGAAAAATCAATTTGTTTGCCCCTGCCGGCCGATCATGTGATGATGCTGGTTACTCCTGCTGAAATAGGCGATTTGTCGCGTATGGCGGCAGAAGTACAGGCATTGTTGGATACCTATGAAATATTGGAAACTACTTCCACAGATTAAGTATGCGTTGGTGCCGGCCTGTTCATCCGTCTTTTAACCCTGGTTCCGGTTTTTTATTGTCAGCATAAGAACGGATAATGCTCGTTAAGTATGAACGCTACATTATATTTGCGTGCGCATACGTGCATGCGGTTAACAGTATAAAAACGCAATCATATGAAAACGACAGTTGCATTACTCCTGGTAATGGTGCTGGGATTTACCAATAGTTACTCCCAGAAAAGCGCCAAACCAGTTGACTACAATGCGGTCATTAACGAAGCATTTCAACTTTTCAAAAATGAAAAGGGTGGCAAAAATGCAAACTATATCCCTTTCCTCGATAAGGTGGATCCCGATATGTACGGTATTGTGCTGGTAACGAAAGAAGGGCAGGTATACCAGGTAGGAGAAACCCGGTATGAATTCGGGATTGAATCAATAGAAAAAGTATTTACCCTTTGCATGGCGATGGAAATATTTGGCGATTCAGCCATCCTGGAGAAAGTAGGTGCGGCGCAAACAGGATTGCCTTTTAATTCGGTTCCTGCCATTGAGCAGAACGGCCAGAAGCCCTCCAATCCGCTGGTAAATGCCGGCGCCATGGCTACCACCAGCTTACTGACCAGTCATTTCGGGCATGCTGATGCCTGGGATAAAGTGAATACTTATTTCGGCAGGTTTGCGGGAAGGCCCCTCACCGTGCTGGATGAGCTGTATAAGTCGGAAGCTGCTACCAATGAACATAACCAGGCAATTGCCATGTTGCTGAAATCGTATGGATACATGTATGATGATCCGTTATATGCCTGTGACTTTTATACCAAACAATGTTCTTATGGGGTTACCACCCGCGACCTGGGGATTATGGCCGGTACGCTCGCCAATGGCGGTGTAAATCCCATTACCAAAGAGCGGTTACTGAAAGAAGTGTATGTACCGCGGGTACTGGCCATTATGGGCACTACCGGGTTGTATGAAACCACCGGCGACTGGATGTATAAAGTAGGATTACCCAGTAAGAGTGGTGTTGGGGGCGGTATTATTTCAGTGGCGCCTGGCCGTTTTGCTGTTGCTGTTTTTTCGCCCCGGTTGGATAAGGCAGGTAACAGTGTGAGGGCGCAGGAAGCTATTAAATATATTTCAGAGAAATTGTCTGCCAATGTGTATTTAGGGAGATAATTGTGGTGGAATAACCACTGATTGGTGAACGGTGCCGGGGATTTTCCGGAGGCCGTTCACCAATTTTTTTTCGGGGTTAATTCGTAAATTCATAAAACAAGTTATCATATTAACCTGTTTTAGAGCTATGGACGTAAAAGATTATTATAAGATACTGGGAGTAGAGAAAGCGGCGACAGCTGAGCAGATAAAGAAAGCTTACCGGAAACTGGCGGTGAAATATCACCCGGATAAAAATCCGGACGATAAGGCTGCAGAGGAAAAGTTCAAGGAAATTAACGAGGCTTACGAGGTGTTGAGTGATGCGGAGAAGCGCAAAAAATATGATCAGTTTGGGGAGAATTATAAATACTACGAGCAGCATGGGGGCCGGCCGGAGGATTACGACTGGTCGCAGTTTGGCGGCCGCGGCCGTGGGCAGACATATAGCAGCGGGAATATGGAAGACATATTCGGCGGCGGTGCTGGTGGAGAGGGCTTTTCAGATTTCTTTGAGCAGCTTTTTGGCAGCAGGTTTGCGGGCGGAAGACGGGGACAAACTTCGCAGGGACCCGGCAGGGGCCGCGATGTGCAGGCAACGATGGAGGTAACGCTGGAAGATGCTTATACAGGAGCCACCCGGCAAGTGGAGGTAAATGGCAGCCGGCTCAATATTAAACTGAAACCTGGTTTGTATGAAGGACAGGTAATCCGGCTGAAAGGCAAGGGGAGCCCGGGGCGTAAGGGAGGAGAGAACGGTGATTTACTGATCAGCGTACAATTGGCGCCACATCCGCATTATGAACTGAAGGGACAGGATATCTATACAGATCTGGCTTTGCCCTTGTACACCGCCGTATTAGGAGGAAAAGTAACCGTGAATACGCCCGGTACAGCATTGAACATGAATATACCCGCAGGAACGGACAGTGGGAAGGTATTCCGGTTAAAGGGAAAAGGAATGCCAGCCTACGATAATAAAGGTACCGCGGGCGATTTATACATCAAAGCAATTATACATATACCAACAAATCTTTCCGACAAGGAAAAAGAACTGTTTCAGCAACTTTCACAACTAAATGAGAATGGCCATGCTTAAACTTTTTGATTACCTGGAAGAAGTGATTTCCACTGAAAGAATTTCACAGCTCAACAATCCCAAGTTGTTGTATACCGCCAGTGAAATCATGCAGGAGCTGGGCTACGGCCAGTCCGGTATGGAACAGGAACCATTGGACAGAGCCATGCATGCGTGCGCGGCGCTGAATATCCCGGTGGACTTCAACTTCAAGAAAGTATATTGTTTTAAAGACGGTGAACTTACTACCGATTGGCAATTATCTGAACTGGCTACCTACCTGTTTATGATTAATTGTAACCCACTAAATCCTTATGTAGCTAAAGCGCAGCTGATCTTTATGATGAAAGACAGAGTATGAGAGATATTAACCGTACCGGTATCCTGATTGTAGTGATTATGGGTACTACCATGGCCGGGATAGATTCGAGTATCGTTAATATATCCCTTCCAGTGATGAGTAAGCAGTTTAACTGTACGCTCGATGAAATTGAATGGGTGATTACGGTATATATGCTCAGCTTTTCGGTATTGATGCCGTTGACCAACTGGCTGAAGAACAGGATAGGTTTTTTTAATCTTTATGTGGGGGCCGTTTCTCTTTTTACATTGGGTTCACTGATGTGTGCCTTGTCGACCAGCCTCGATTCATTGCTGGTAGGCAGGGTAGTACAGGCATTGGGTGGCGGGGCTATGGCGCCTACCTCGATGGCCATTATTTCCTATGTATTTCCCGCCCGTGTGCGTGGTGCCGTTTTGGGCTGGTGGGGACTGGGCAACCTGATTGGCCCCGCCATGGGACCTACCCTTGGAGGGATATTAACGGAAAAGTTTGGTTGGCCTTCCATCTTCTATATTAACCTACCCATTGGTATCATTACCGTGGTGTTGGCATACAAATACCTGGATGTATTGCGTAAGCAACCCAAATTAAAGCTTCCCTTCGATCTTACAGGCTTTGTTGCCCTTACTATCTCCCTGGTGTGTTTACAATATGGTATTGCCAGGGCAGAAGTAGTGGGCATTACTTCGCCGGAAATACTATTGACCCTGGCGATGGCCCTGCTGGCATTTATTTGTTTTATATGGATAGACCGGCGCAAGCAGGACCCTATTATGGACCTGGCCCTTTTCAGTAATTATTCATTTGTGAGTTGTATTTTGGTCACTATTTCCCGGGCGGCGGCATTGTACGGTGGGCTGTTTCTGATGCCTTTCCTGTTGCAGGAGCAAATGGGTTTTTCGGAAGGTATTTCCGGGTTGCTGATATTGCCTAACTCCGTGTTTATGGCCGTATTGATGCCCTTTGCCGGTCGTTGGTCAGATAAGCATGGATCCAGGGAAATTTCCATGCTGGGCATTTTACTATTGGCGGTATCCATGTATTTATTTGCCGAACTCGATAGGGGTAGTCATTTAACCGCCGTAATTGTTACCATGACGGTAAGGGGTATCGGTATGGGGTTGCTGCTGGCGCCCTTGAATGCTGCTACACTCAGTGCAGTAAAGCCGAGCGAAGTAACGATGGCTTCTTCCATCAGCACGCTGATGCAACAGGTAGGCGGGGCCATTGGTATAGCCGTGCTGGCTATTGTAACCCAGGCCGCCTACAACCGGCATGTGCTGGAAGGATTAACGAATATGAGAGCACATCACCTGGCGTTACGGGAAGGCTTTTATATTTCGCTGATCATTTTAGCCGTAACCCTGGTACCTGCCTGGTTTCTACCAAGAAGGAACGTGGTGCTAAAGGATACCGGTACTCATATAGATACCTGATTTTTTGTGCATAATTATTGATGAGAGGTTAAAATAATGAAGGAATTTTTGCGAAACTATGACAACAAACGGTAAGCAGCACATTTTGATGATAGACGATGACGAAGATGATTTTTTCCTGGTAAATGCTTTACTACAGGACATCTCTCCGGATCAATATGTGCTGCAATGGGTATCCTCTTATAAAGAAGCCCTGTTGGCTATCGAAACACGGTCGCATGACCTTTACCTGGTCGACTACCGGTTGGGTGCTCATACCGGTATTGATGTGTTGCATCATTTCCGCAACCTGGGATACAAAGCCCCCGTCATTCTATTTACTGGTAAAGGCGATTATAAAATCGATAAAGAAGCCATGCAGGCCGGTGCGTCCGACTACCTGGTAAAGAGCGAAATTAACGCAGCTTTATTGGAACGCGCCATCCGTTATACGTTAGACAAGTTTAATCATCTGCTGGCCATTGAGAAAAGCGAGAAACGTTATTTCAGCATCTTCGAAAAATCAAACGACCTGATTATCCTGGCCGACTGCGAACACAAGATAGTGGCCGCTAACCCTGCGGCGCTGCGGGTGTTGAAATATGAAGAGGGTGAACTATACAGCAGCCGTTTACAAAGCCTGTTTGCCGATGACGAAGAAATAAAGGGTTTCCTTGACCATCTTTGCTCCGATGATGGCGTAGTGCAGCGGGAGTATACTTTCCGCAGCAAGAGCGGGCAGCAGCTCGACGTAATGATGAATGCATCGCTGTTGGATGAAAAGAAACAGCTGTATTTATGCATTATCCAGGATATTACCGCACGCAAACGCAAGGAGCGGGAAAAGCAGCAACAGGAAAAATTTGCCATTACCGGCCGTATTGCCCGCCTGGTGGCCCATGAAGTACGCAACCCGCTTACCAATATCTTGCTGGCGGTTTCACAGCTTAAAACAGAACCTGTTGCCGAATCAGAAGATACGCAGCTATACCTGGATATCATGGAGCGCAACTGCCACCGGATCAATCAGCTGATCACGGAGCTGTTGCAGTCTACCCGCATGTCGGAGCTGAATATGCTGCCAATGGGGCTGAATGTACTGTTGGAAAAGGCGTTACAGCTGGCGGCCGACCGGTTACAGCTGAATAATATTACAGTAGAAAAGAACCTGGGCGAGCCGGATCACACGATATTGGCAGATGAGGATAAAATACTGATTGCCTTGCTGAATATCATTATCAATGGTATTGAAGCGATGAAAAACGGGGAAGGATGTTTAGCTATTCAGTCTTGGGGGGAAAACGACCGGGTGTTTATTCGTATATCCGATAACGGGAGTGGTATTTCTGAGCAGAACCTGGCCAAGTTATTTGAGCCTTTTTTTACCAATAAAACCAAGGGAACGGGGTTAGGGCTTACAGCTACGCAGAATATCATATTGCAGCACCAGGGCACTATTTCTGTAGATAGCGCCCTGGGCAAAGGCACTAGTTTCCTGATCAGTTTCCCGATCCATCATGGCTAGTCTTCCGCTATTTTGAAACCTGTTTGTGTAAAAGCAATTTTCCGTTGTTTATACAGGTTGCCGATCGTCATTTTAAATGTTTTCTTACTCATGCCAAAGAAGTCCTGGATTTCTTCCGGGGTCGACTTATCATGATAGGGTAAATAGCCATCATTTTCCCGGAGCAGGCGTAATACTTTTTCCCCTTCATCTTCTACTTTGCTGAACCCGGGCTTACCTAAGATCACATCTATTTTATCATCTTTTATCTGGCGTATGAACCCGGTCATTTTATCGCCGATTTCAATGGGGCGGAAAATGTCGCTGTGATGGAGGATACCGGTATGCTGGTTGTTGATGATCATTACATAGCCGATGTCGGTACGGCGATAGGCTACCAGGTTTACCAGGTCTTTTTCTTTGACGGTGAGGTTTTCGTTGCTGAGAAAGCGGTCAATTTTTTCGGTGGCAGCCAGTCGCCCTGTCAGTTCATCGATATATATTTTTACCAGGTATTCCTGTCCGGGTACCATGCGGGTAAGTTGCTGGGACTGGGCTACAAACAGGTCTTTCATGAGGCCCCAGTCGAGGAAGGCGCCTTGTTTGGTAGTGCTGACGGCTTTCAGGAGTACAATATCGCCGGCAACGCCGTAGGGGCGTTGGGTGGTGGCAATAAGACGGTTTTCGGAGTCGTGGTAGATAAATACTTCCAGTTCATCGCCGATTTTTGTTTCCCTGGGTACAAACCTGCTGGGGAGCAGGATTTCCTGGTCTATGCCCTCCAGGTATACACCAAAGTCAGCTTCTTTTTTTACTCTCAGGAGATTGTATTCACCCACCTTTATCATAAAATTCAATTAATTGTCCGGCTGCAAGTTACTTATAGATTGCCGGATTGCGAGAATCATATTCTGCTTACTTTTGTAAGTAACGGCTACTCAATAATAACTGTAATTCCATAAAAGCTGTTTCAAAAACCAACCGACCATCTTATGACGATTTTATTTTTTACCCTGATCTTGCTATGCGGGGCCTTCACGGCTGGCCTGCTGGGGTCGCTTACCGGTTTAGGAGGCGGCGTTGTCATTATTCCGTTGCTCACCCTGGGATTCCATGTCGACATCCGTTATGCCATTGGTACCGCCCTGGTAGCCTCCATTGCTACTTCATCGGGGTCAGCCTCAGCTTATGTGAAAGAGGGCATTACCAATATCCGGCTGGGGATGTTCCTGGAAATAGCCACCACCACGGGTGCGGTGGCAGGTGCGCTCATTGCCGTGTACATGCCTACAAATGTGGTAGCCATTATTTTCGGGCTGGTACTTATTTTTTCTTCCCTGGTGTCGTTTCAAAAGAAAACACCGTATGCGGAAGACAGTGCCAAAAGCAAGCTGGCGGCGCAGCTGCGGCTCAATAGCAGTTATCCTTCTGCCGATGGAGCCGTTAATTACCAGGTACATCGTGTACCCGGGGGCTATTTTATGATGACCTTTGCCGGTGTAATGTCCGGGTTGCTGGGTATTGGTTCCGGCGCCCTGAAAGTGTTGGCGATGGATAATATTATGCGCATTCCATTTAAGGTATCTACCACCACCAGTAATTTTATGATTGGCGTAACCGCTGCTGCCAGCGCCGTGGTATACCTGCAGCGGGGTTATATTTCCCCGGGCTTGTGTATGCCGGTGGTATTGGGGGTGTTGGCCGGGGCCTTTGCCGGTTCCAGGCTGCTTACCCGTGCCAATGTAAAATGGCTGCGTATTGTATTTAGCGTGGTCATTGGCTTCCTCGCTTTGCAGATGATTTATAATGGTATCACCGGAAAACTATAACATATGAAAAAATTATTTTCTACTTATTTCCGGGATAAAGATATTCAGCAGCTCATTGGCAAGCAGTTGCGCCTGGGCGTGATACTCTCCAGTGCGATTGTGCTGGTGGGTGGTATTATTTACCTGGTACGGCATGGGCATGAACAGCCCTCCTACGGCAGCTTTACCGGCGTACGTGAAGGGCTGAACAATTTGCCCGGCATCTGGCAGGGCGTGCTGGAGAACAAGGGCATGAATATTATCCAGCTGGGAGTGGTATTGCTCATTGCCACGCCTATTATTCGTATAGCCTTTTCTGTTATTGCTTTTCTTTTAGAGAGAGATTACCTCTATGTAGTGCTCACCCTGGTGGTGCTGGGCATAATTATGTTCAGCATGAGTGGTGGCCTGGCCGGTTAGGGCTACAGGCTTACAGCTACTACGGTGGCTATTTTATCGGGCGCCTGTGCAGGGAGATCAATGATGAGCTCATCTGCGCGGGCGTTGGTAGAGAGTGTTTGTCCGCCTGCCAGCAGCCTGGCATGGCGTATTTTCTCTTTAATGCCCGGTACATGTAGTTTGCCATCGGCTGGCCAGTCGAATATGTGGAGATAGAGCGTGGTGCCGTTATCTTTCTTTTTCTGCGTACAGCGGCCCCAGGGCAAAGGAGGCAACGGGCTACCCTGTGTGCCGTAGATGGCTTCTCCATTTACCTTCATCCATTGGCCTATGCCTTTCAATGCGGTGAGACTTCCTTCCGGGAAGGCGCCACTGGCATCGGGACCTACATTCAAGAGATAGTTCCCATTTTTAGAAGCGATATCTACCAGGTTACGTATAAGCGTTTCCGTGCTTTTCCATTTGTGGTCGTAGCTTTTATAACCCCAGGTACCGTTCATGGTCATGCAGGTTTCCCAGTCGCGTCCGTCCAGTTCGGCGGGGGAGGGAATTTTTTGTTCCGGTGTTTTATAGTCGCCCGGAAAATTGGGGCGTTTGAGGCGATCGTTGGTAATGATATTGGGTTGCAGGGCCAATACAGCCTGCAATTTTTCTGCATATTCATCCGTCATGTTGGTAGGCGTATCCCACCAGAGCACGGCTACATCGCCGTAGTTGGTAAGTAGTTCCTTTACCTGCGGCACGGCTACTTTATCGATGTATTCCGACATGGAGGTGGTGGTTTGTGCGGGGTCCCAGTGACCGCTGTGCTCGAGCGTATAGGCGTCTATGCGGGCAGAGTCAGGGTTGGGCCATCCTTCCGTGGCTATTTTGCGGGCGGCGGCGCCGCCGGGGTTGTTCCAGTCTTGCGCCTGTGAATAATAGAAGCCTAGTTTGAGACCGTATTTCTTACAGGCGGCGGCCAGTGGTTTCAGTACATCTTTTCCGTAGGGGGTGGCATCTACTATGTTCCATTTGCTGGCGCTTGATTTAAACAGGGCGAATCCGTCGTGGTGTTTGGCGGTGATTACGATGTACTTCATGCCTGCGTCTTTGGCGGTTTTTACCCAGGCATCTGCGTCATACTTAGTAGGATTGAATTGACGGGCGTATTGCTGATAAGTAGCTACAGGGATTTTCGCGCGGTTCATGATCCATTCTCCGCCCCGGCCTACCTGTTGACCATTATATACGCCTCCGAGTACGGCATAGTCGCCCCAGTGAATGAACATGCCGAAGCGTGCGTCGCGCCACCATTGCATGCGCTGATCGCGTGATGGTGTGGTTTGCGCAAATAGCTGGGTAGTGACAAGTAATACGATGAATAAGTGGAATACTTTTCTCATAACTTTTGTGGATATTATTAATAATGCAAACGTTTGCATTGGCCGGGTGAAAAATAAGCGCATTGCGCTTTTTATCTCTCTGTAATACTAATATCCGCAAAAAAGGAAAAGAAAGCTGGATGAATTTTGCCGGAAGGTTATACTTTTTTAACGAAAGGCACCTGTTCAGCTATTTCAGTAGCTGAACAGGTACTTAGTTATCTTAAGCCATTTCCATTTCGCGCAGTTCGAGTACCTGGGTAGTCCATGTCCGGAGTTCGTCTACCATGGCGGGATTATTCAGGAGGGACTGGCCGTAGGACGGGATCATTTTCTTCAGTTTCACCTGCCATGCTTCTGTCTCCACATCTTCCTTGAAGCAGCGTTTCAGGAGGTTGAGCATGATAGAAACCGCGGTAGAAGCGCCTGGGGAAGCTCCCAGCAGTGCGGCGATGGAACCATCGGCAGCACTTACTACTTCGGTACCGAATTCGAGGATGCCGCCATGTTCAGGATCTTTTTTAATTACCTGTACACGCTGACCGGCAATTTCCAGCTCCCAGTCTTCCATTTTAGCTTCAGGGAAGTATTCACGCAGGGCTTCCAGTCT
Source organism: Chitinophaga sp. Ak27 (assembly GCF_012726295.1). Lineage (GTDB taxonomy): Bacteria > Bacteroidota > Bacteroidia > Chitinophagales > Chitinophagaceae > Chitinophaga. The sequence continues at coordinate 254,584 of NZ_JABAOB010000003.1, forward strand.
GTCTTCCGGCTTTTGTCTTACCTGGGCAATGAGGTATTTGGTGAGCGGAATATTGTCCAGGCCTGCAGAAACCATCGGGCGTATATTATTGGCCTTGATGGATAATGGCAGGTCCATGAAGGAACCGTTTTTCAGGAATTTAGTGGAGAACCCGGCGTAGGGGCCAAACAGCAATGCTTTTTGGCCGTCTATCATGCGGGTGTCCAGGTGGGGCACCGACATAGGAGGCGCTCCTACAGAGGCTTTCCCATATACTTTAGCACGGTGCTGTTCAATTATTTCAGGATTGTTGCAGCGCAGCCATTGTCCGCTTACCGGGAAACCGCCGAAACCTTTTCCTTCCGGGATGTCTGATTTTTCCAGTAATGGGAGGGAGCCGCCGCCGGCGCCAATAAATACGAATTTTGTCTGAATGGTTTGTTTGTCGCGGGTTTCACGGTTTTTTACCTTGATTACCCAGGAGCCATCATCGGCTTTTTTGAGGTCGCGTACATCGTGGTTGAAGTGCAAGGTAACGCCATCGAGTTTTTCGAGGTGGTTAAACAATGCACGGCTCAATGCGCCGAAGTTCACGTCGGTACCCATTTCCATGCGGGTAGCTGCTACTTTCTGAGATGGGTCGCGGCCTTCCATTACCAGCGGGATCCAGGATTTCAGCTTTTCCTGGTCTTCCGTATATTCCATGCTTTTAAAAAGATGGCATTGCTGCAGGGCTTTGAACCGCTTTTTGAGGTAATCCACATTGTCTTCTCCCCAAACAAAACTCATGTGGGGAATGCTCTGAATAAAGTTGTGCGGATTGGAAATGATGTTGTTTTCTACGAGATAAGACCAGAACTGGCGGGATACTTCAAACTGCTCTGCAATGTTCACCGCTTTTTTAATGTCTACCGATCCATCTTGCTTTTGTGGCGTGTAATTCAACTCGCAAAATGCAGAGTGACCTGTGCCTGCATTGTTCCAGGCATCGGAACTTTCAGCAGCCGCCACATCCAGTCGTTCAAAAATTGCAATGGTTAACCCGGGTTCGAGCTCTTTGAGGAGCATTCCGAGTGTAGCGCTCATGATGCCAGCGCCGATTAAAACCACATCCGGACCTGTTCCAGCTGTACTCTTGCTTCTAAACATAACCCCATTTTTATTCGAGGTGCAAAGTTACAATCAAAACATTTATGCAGGGTGACAATTTTGGTTCTTTTAAGACACTTTAACAATATTATTACAATTCTTTCTGAATGGATTGAAAGATTTGAATTTATTAAAGAGATATATAATTTTATCTTTTGGTTAAGCATCTGGCCGTGAAGTAATTGACTACCCGTAAATATTACTTTTATTTTATGATGAACAGACGTGCATTTCTAAAAGGCGCTTCCGCCGCCATCGTAATTTCTGCCTGCGGAAAAATAGTAAGTGCCGCCACTGCCCGGCATTTCGACAGCAAAACCGTTTTCCGCTTTGCCGTAGGCTCCGACTGGCACTATGGAGAGCCGAAAACCCAGTACGACCAGTACTTCCAGGATCTGCAATCGGCTTTCAACCAGTACCAGCAGGCATTTCCGTGTGAGTTTTTCGTATTGAACGGCGACATTATCCACAACAACCCAGATTTATTATTACCCGCTGCCGCCAAGCTGAAAACCCTGCACCCGAAACTGTTTGTTACCCATGGTAACCACGATATGGTATCGGCCGAAGCCTGGCAACAAGCCTGGGGACATCCGCTCAATCACGATATCGTGATTGGCAAACAAGTAATCCTGCTGGGAGATACCGCAGATGATAAAGGCAAATACCTTTGTCCCGATGTGGAATGGTTTGCCCGTAAACTGGAACAATACAAAGCTGCTCCCAATGTTTTCATCTTCCTGCATATTACCCCGGTAAAATGGACAGACAATGGACTGGATTGTACCGAATTTCAATCTCTGATAAAAAAATATCCTAATATAAGAGCCGTATTCAACGGGCACGATCACGACCAGGACAGCGTAAAAATGTTGGACGACACTAAAATACCTTTCCTCTTTGATGGTCATGTGGGCGGTAGCTGGGGTGTAGGCTACCACGGCTTCCGCGTGGTAGAGCTGAAGAAAGACGGTAGTTTGCTTTCCTTCATCATGAATCCGCTGAAAAGACAGGACGAAAGAGTTTTTCCGAAAGTTTAGCTATTTTGCCGGTACATTCGACCGATAAACGAACAACTATGCTGGAGGAACTGGAAAAGGACTACGGGTTTACCTATCCAACACTTTACAAACAATTATATAAAGATGGAATGCTGGACTGGGGCGAGTTTGGGGAAGGCTGGCTGGACAAGGTATATCCTTCCATCAAAACCGCGCCGCCACTGTTGCTGTATGCCAACGACCTGGAAATAATGCCGCTCAGCACTGTAGATGAAGAAATGGACGGGGGCCTCCTGTTTGCCGATCCTATACACCGGTTTGTGCCATTTGCCCTTAGCGGCGCCGGCGACTGGTTTGCCTTCTATTTCAATTTGCAGGAAGGTGACAACGTGCCTATCGTACAGGTATTTCACGATGCCAACGAAGCTTGCATTCTCGCTAAAAATTTACAGGACTTCATATTCCTGCAAATGCTGGAAGCTGTAACAGACCTGGTTCCGGAATATCCTTCCCTGATTGAGCACGGCGACATAAAAGAGAACTGCCACAACTTCCTGCGTACACACGCTCCTTATCTGACCCCCAAACAGGCGAAGATTATCGCCGCCGTATACGAAACCGGCAGCTTAACCAATACCGCCCTGCACGAAATTGTAGAAAAAGAAATGAGCTTTGAATGGTTGGATAGTAGCTTTCCTTACCAGGTAAGAGAATAAATTTTTCTGAGAGGCTGACCGCTGGTTAGCCTCTTTTTATATGAACCGATACCTATGAAAACACACCTCATTTATTTGCTCGTTGCCCTATGTGGCCTGCTAGGCAGCTGCCACACTAAATCACCCGTGAACGCAGGAACTACCACGCTCAGCGAAGGCGTAATTACACTGAAACCAGATACCATCAGGACATTCCGGCTGCTAAATGAAGATGGCAGTGTATGGAAACAAATCGTTTTTAACGACGGCTTTTCCGATAGCCTGCTCCTACCCTATGCGTCAAAACCGGAAAACTGGCTGCTGGTTTTCAGATGTACCCATAAAGAACATAACCGGTATAAAGTAATCGTGAACGAAGAAACTGGTAATACAAAATACATCAGCAGCAACGACTCCAACTTCATTGCCCAAAGCTGGGAAGAGAATATGCTCCAGTCTACGTTTATAGGCTTCGACGTAAAGACAAACCCACTAAAGGAATCGCCACTGGTATCCGCTGCTAACGTGCCTTATGCCCCAGACGAAGAAGAAGATGTATTCTTCCGCGCGGTGAAAGTTGAAGGCGATTGGGTACAGGTAAAGAGTAATGATGACCAGGTGATAGGATGGATAAGATGGAAGAATGAGAAAGGAGAGATGATGGTGGATGTTTTTTATGATGCGTGAGGGTAACGGGATAGGGTATACGATTTAATACTCATTTGGAAACTGAAGTCACTGCGCCAATAGAATGCGTATCGCCTTTTTATCTTCACAACACTGTCCTGGTAATAAAATCTTAACTCAAACTAATAACAATGAAAGAAAACTGTTAACCTGAATAGTACCCCTTGCCTGTGAATGTTTGCCCTGATACTGTGTGAAGAACGTCAATGCCTGGCTTATAAACGAATCTGATTAATTTATTCTGTCGCTATACTTATTATGAACAAATTATACCCTATTACGATATAAGTTTCACTAATGCCATTTTACAGCGGAAAGTTCACGCCCCTTATGGACAGGCTGGGGCCCTGGGCTTCTGATTTTGGAACAGCCTTTGGCTCGTTTGATTTATCAGGTAAGGGGTCTTTCATGATTACAACAGATGGAAAAGGGGGATATACAGTTGCAGGTGATATTAAGTATACATTTAGCGATAACTATAGATGGGATAGTAGAAGAGGAGATAGCGGTGATGAAGAACTGGTGGATCATTCAAAAATGAACTCTTTACAATCGCTCGGTGCAAAGAACTTTTACATAAGGTGTATTATATACAAGGAGTGTCTGGTTCAAATGGTTCTTTAGACTATACAGATAAGCGGGATGCTGGAGTTACAGAAGATAAAAGTAGTTACCCGCAAGGTAGCCGCTATTATAGAATGCCAGAAGGTGTAAAGCAAGCAAATAACTATGGTGGTGAATGATTCTATACAATTAATTAAACGAATATTATGGGAGGGAAGCTTAATAGCTGTTCCTTTAGGGGGGGCGTTGCTTGTCTCTTATTCCTTTTTGGATCAGGTGTCTATTTACCTGAATTGGTTTGGCTACGTACTATTATTTTGGGGATTATGTTATTTTTGGGCCAGTCTTTTTTTGAGAAAAAAGGGCCGTTTAGGAAATAGATACTTATTGATTGTAGGAATAGGCTTATTCTTGTTGGGGTTACTATCAGTAATCTATTATTATAATTTTTCACCGTTGCCCGCAGAGCTAGATTACTAATTTAAAAAATTTACTTTTGATAAATGCTAAAAACCAGTCGTAGACCGGGTTTTAGCATTTATCAAAAGACTTTTTAGTTTTATAGTTTTGGGATCACATTATCGATTAAGAAAAACAGATGCTGTTTAGTCTCTGCATCAAATTTTTCAATATCCTCGATCCCTTTTAGCAGATCCTTATCGAAAGCGGATAATTGTCCTTCTCCAATCAGATAATCCACCGTTACAATAAGTAATACCTCAATAGAGGGCGTATTTGCATTGCGCTCATAGTTGCCAATGATGATGTCTCTATGGATCTTTATTGTTTATCTAAGAGGCAAGTATATCAATACCAGGGAACTTATCTGTAAGGATTTTTATAAAATCATTGAAGTCTTGCACTTCCGCTACCGATTCATCTTTGTAGTTTTGTTCATTAAAAACATCATCTCCTTCCAAGAAGTATGAATGTATTTTGAATAGCCCCTTGTTAAAGCTTAGGTGTATTGAATAGAAAACATCATTACTCTTTTTGTAAGAGGTAGTAATATTAGCTCCATTTTTAAGCCGTAGAAATACTTTCTTAATATTCATTTGCTATGGGGTATGAAGGCGCGTTATGGATTGGGTGTAGTTTTATTTTCAAAATAATTACATTTCAAAAGCCCCGCACCGCAGGGCCTTAATATCTCCACAAAAATCAATCCTTATAAAACTCAATCAACGACCCAAAATACTGCTCATTCCATCCCGCTACCATATCTTCATACGCTTCATCGGGAATATTCGTATGCCGCAATTCCACGTCCGTTCCCTTTGGCGACGGGTGTAATTTAATCGTAACAATCGACGGATTTTCGTCTTCTTCTTCTCCAAAATACCATTGCTGCACTATTTTCTTCCCTTCTTCAAATTCCAGGTTGCGGCCTACGATGCTTTCTTCCCAGAGTGAAAATTCGGACCCTGGTTCGGTCGACATTTCCGCTACTTCTCCGGTCCACAACTGGATGGTGGCGGGGTTGGTGAGGGCGGCGTATACTTCTTCCGGCGGGGCGGCGAGAATAAAATGTTTTTTGTAATCTTTCATACCTTCAAAGCTACTGATTTGGAGAATTATTATTTACTTTTCTGTAAAATTTGGGTGTATGCAATTTACTAAACTGATCCCGACTATTTTTTACTCCGATATGAGCGTGGGCTTACAGCTTTTTGTAGATATCCTGGGTTTTGAGCTGGCTTACCGGGATGACACGGGCGATCAGCCTTTTGGAATCATCAAGCGCGATACCCTGGTGATCCACCTGGTGGAGAATAGGGAATGGGCGCAAAAAGACCGCCCACAGGTGAGGCTGGAAACAGATGATATTGAGGCGGTGTATCAACAGGTAAAGGAACGGCACCCGGAATGGTTGCATCCCAACGCCAACGAGGTGAGATTACAACCCTGGGGCGCCCTGGAATTTGCATTGAGAGATACCGAAGATGTGTGCGTGATTATTCAGCAGCCGGCGTAACGGGTGTCCGATTACGGCCAAAGGTTGTTCACTTTCGGACAAATAACCCCTGTATTTTCCTTCCAGAGTCTTTATAGTAGCTGCTTTGCAACTATGGCCACTTTCTTGTGTCTTTAAGGCGTCAACCATCAAAATCCAGTTGCCATGGTAAAAAATTACCTGAAAATAGCTATCAGAAACCTGTTGAAAAACAAGAGTATTTCGTTTATCAATATTTTCGGTTTGTCGGCAGGTATGGCAGTAACCATGCTGATTGGACTGTGGATATGGAATGAGCTTTCTTTCGATAAATATTACCAGCATTACGACCATATTGCCGATGTATGGCAGCGCCAAACGGCTGGCGCCAATAGCGGCGCCTTCAACTCCATGCCTATCCCCCTGGCAGCGGAGCTAAGAAATACCTACCCGGGCGATTTTAAGAACGTTGCCCTGGCCTCTTATGGTACGCATACCCTGAGCGCCTGTAACCAGAAGTTTACCCGCCGGGGTATGTTCATAGAAAAGGGCGGCCCGGAGCTGTTTACCTTGAATATGCTGAAAGGCAGTCGAAATGGGTTAAAGGAGCCCGGCTCCATACTGCTGTCGGCTTCCTTTGCCCGTGCGCTCTTCGGGGACAAAGACCCTATGGACCAGCTGGTAAAAATTGATAATAACAATAAGCTGATCGTAAAAGTAACAGGGGTATATGAAGACTTCCCCGAAAATACGACACTGTACGAAATGACCTATATGGTGCCCTGGGAGCTGTTTGTCAATACCTGGGACTGGGTGAAAGATGCGAAAGACAACTGGAGTTTTAATTCCATGCACATCTACGTGCAGCTGTCCGACCAGGCCGATATGGACAAGGTATCTGCAAAAATCAAGGATATTAAAACCTTGCACGCCGAGAAGGAGTCGGGCGTGACCACAGACATTTTCCTGCATCCCATGAAGAAATGGCACTTGTATTCCACTTTTGAAAACGGGGTCAACGTAGGCGGACAAATCCGCTATGTGAAACTCTTCGGCCTTATCGGGTTGTTTGTGTTACTGTTGGCCTGTATCAACTTCATGAACCTGAGCACTGCCCGTTCCGAAAAGCGGGCCAAGGAAGTAGGTATCCGCAAAGCCATAGGCTCCATGCGTAAGCAGCTGGTCTGGCAATTTCTCAGCGAGTCGTTGCTGGTGGCGGTGTTTTCATTTGTCATTTCTTTAATGATCGTGTTGGTAGTGCTGCCCTGGTTTAACCAGGTTGCCGATAAACATATCCATATATTGTGGGATCAGCCAGGGTTCTGGCTCATCGGCATCGGTTTTAGTCTCGTTACCGGCCTGCTGGCAGGTAGCTATCCGGCACTTTACCTTTCTTCCTTCCAGCCGCTGAAGGTATTAAAAGGTACTTTCCGGGTAGGACGCTTTGCGGCGGTGCCGCGGAAGGTGCTGATCGTAGTGCAGTTTACCGTGTCGGTATTCCTGATCATTGCTACCGTGGTAGTATACAGGCAAATACAATATGCCAAGAATTTACCCGTAGGATATACCCGCGACGGTTTGTTGTCTATCCAGATGACCACGCCGGAAATTTACCAGAATTACCAGGTGATCCACGATGAGCTGATACGCTCAGGTGCTATTACAGAGCTCACCCAGGCCCAGGGGCCAGTTACAGACATTTGGACAGGATCAGGAGATTTTGAATGGAAGGGACAAAGGCCCGATCAACTGCAGAGCTTTGCCACCATCGGCGCCAAATTCGGTTATGGAAAAACAATAGGATGGCAGCTCCTCCAGGGGCGTGATTTCTCGCCCGATTTTGCTTCCGATTCCATGGGAATGATCCTCAATGAAGCCGCCGTGAAATACATGGGATTGGAGCATCCTGTAGGTGAAATTATCCGGAGAGGCGGCAAAGAGTTTCATGTGCTGGGAGTAGTGAAAAATATGATTATGACTTCTCCCTACGACCCGGTGCAACCTGCGATCTACTATTTCCTCGCAGAAGGGGGGAATTTTATCAATATCCGGATTAATCCAAAAATGAGCGCCAGCAAGGCATTGGCTATTATCCAGGACGTAATGCAACGTTATAACCCTGCGGCCCCCTTTGCTTATACTTTTGCCGATCAGGAATATGGTAAAAAATTCAGCGAAGAGGAAAGGATTGGTAAGCTATCTACGTTCTTTGCCTTGCTCGCCATAATGATCAGTTGCCTCGGACTATTCGGCCTCGCCGCCTTTGTAGCCGAACAGCGCACCAAAGAAATTGGTATCCGCAAAGTGATGGGCGCATCTGTATTCCAGCTGTGGCAGCTGTTGTCGAAAGATTTTGCCCTGCTGGTGGCCATCTCTTGTTTGATCGCCATCCCCGTGTCCTGGTACTGTCTGAACAACTGGTTGCAGCAATACCGTAATCATACCACTATCGTTTGGGAGATCTTCGCATTTACCGGCCTCGGCGCATTAATGATCGCGTTGCTGACCGTCAGCTATCAATCGGCCAAAGCTGCCATGGCTAATCCTGTCAAGAGTTTGAAGGCAGAGTAGCCGGAAATTATTTCTTCCGGTTGTCAGTTGAAAAAGGTATTTTTATCAATACCTTTTTCAACCGCGATCCATATGAAGTATACCCGCCCTTTTGTTTTATACCTGCTATGCTGGCTACTTTCATTCAGTAATAGCCATGCGCAGTCATGGATACGCATCAACCAGCTGGGCTACCTGCCCGGTGGTATAAAGGTAGCTGTATGGGGAACGAAAGCTGAACAAGCCCCTCCCCAGTTTCAACTCAAGGAAGCTACCACTCATAAAATTGTTTTTACCGGGAAAGCCAGTAAGCCGTTTGGCGCCTATGGCCCTTTTTCACAAACATGCCGGCTGGATTTCAGCTCCTTTAAAGGCCCCGGTATCTATTACCTCGAAGCTGGTACTGCCGTTTCTCCCGTTTTTCGTATAGCCGATAATGTATATGCCGGTACGGCCGATTTCCTGTTGCGCTATATGCGGCAGCAACGAAGCGGCTTCAATCCTTTCCTGAAAGATTCCTGTCATACCCACGATGGCTATACGATGTACGGCCCTATGCCCGACAGCACGCATATAGATGTGGTAGGCGGCTGGCACGATGCCAGCGATTACCTCCAGTATGTAACTACTTCTGCGAATGCTACCTACCATCTGTTGATGGCTTACCGCGATTTTCCACAGATATTTGGAGATAGATATGCGGCTAATGGCCTCCCTGGAATAAATCACGTGAAAGATGTGCTGGATGAGGCCCGGTGGGGACTCGACTGGCTCCTGAAAATGCATCCGCAGGAAAATTATATGTTTAACCAGGTAGCCGATGACCGCGATCACCACGGCATGCGACTGCCCGCCGAAGATAATTTCTATGGAAAAGGCTTTGAGCGGCCGGTATATTTTTGTTCGGGAAGGCCCCAGGGACTGGGCAAATACAAGAACAAAGCAACCGGCGTCGCTTCTACCGCTGGTAAGTTTTCCAGCGCCTTTTCGCTGGGATACGACCTATTGAAAGATGCCGATCCAGCCTATGCTCAGTTGCTGAAAACAAGGGCGTTGTCAGCCTGGCAAATGGGGCAGAGGCAACCAGGCGTTTGTCAAACAGCTTCGGTGCTTTCTCCTTACATCTACGCGGAGGATAACTGGACCGACGACATGGAACTGGCGGCAGCAGCCTTATACCATATGACCCGCGATACCGCTTATCAGCGCGCGGCCTGGGATTATGCCCAACAGGAAAAAGTAACGCCCTGGTTGGGTGCGGATACGGCCAATCACTACCAATGGTATCCGTTTATTAACCTTGGGCACTATGCCCTGGCTACTCACAGTAAAGGAACTACCCGGCAACAGCTGATCGGGTACTATAAAACCGGCATCGAAAGCGTGTGGAAACGCGCCAGGCAAAATGCTTTCTACCGCGGCATTCCATTTATCTGGTGCAGCAATAATCTTACTACCGCTTTTGCCATTCAATGCTACTGGTACCGGCAGCTTTCCGGCGATGTTGCGTTTTCAGCCCTGGAGCAGGCCAATACCGACTGGTTGCTGGGGTGTAATCCCTGGGGCACCAGCATGATAGGAGGACTACCCGCCGGCGGCGATACGCCGGAAGACCCGCACTCATCTTTTTCGGTGGTCGGTCATTACCGGGTAGATGGCGGTCTTGTGGATGGGCCTGTTTATACCAATATCTACAAGAACCTGATCGGTATCAAACTATCAAAACCGGATGAATATGCCGCCTTCCAGAGCAACCTGGCCGTATACCACGATGACGACGGCGATTATAGCACCAACGAACCTACCATGGACGGTACCGCTTCCCTGGTATACCTACTGGCAGCCAAAGCCAGCGAGGGCGCCGGAAAGCGCCAATATGACCACGGCGGCATTATACGGGGCGATAGCTCCCGGAAGCAGCTGGCACTCGTGTTTACCGGCGATGAATTTGCCGACGGCGGAACGGCTATACGCAACACCCTGCGTCAGCAGAAAGTACCGGGCGCTTTTTTCTTCACCGGGAAATTTTACCGGAATCCATCTACACAAACACTTATTCAACAGCTGAAAGCCGATGGGCACTACCTCGGCGGACATGGTGATCAACACCTGTTGTACTGCGATTGGCAACAACGGGATAGCTTGTTGGTGACGAAAACACAGTTCAGAGATGACCTTTCCGCCAATTACACTGCTATGAAAAATGTAGGGATAACCAATGCTCCCTGGTTCCTGCCGGCCTTCGAATGGTATAACGATAGTATCGCCGCCTGGACCTCCGAAGTAGGTTTACAGTTAGTCAATTTTACCCCCGGCACCGGGTCTAATGCGGATTATACTTATCCAGAGATGGGGAAAAAATATTGCTCTTCCGAAGCAATCTATAGGTCGGTATTGCAGTATGAAAGTAGCCGCCCTGGAGGATTAAACGGGTTTTTATTATTACTGCATATAGGGACTGATCCCAGGCGGTCAGATAAATTTTACAACAAACTTCCCGCTCTCATTGTTGCATTGAAAAGCAAGGGCTATCATTTTGCCACCGTTGCTGAGGTGTTACAATAATGATGAGGAGAAACATTGCCAGCCAGCATCTAATCAACCGCGGCTAAGGTTAAAGATCACCTGTTACGGAAATTGTCTTCCCATTGCATCCAATTGCCTGTTATACCCGCAATCCTGTTGTGTATATCAACCATTCATAAATCTGCTAAAACTTTTCTATGAACACGTTTCTATTGATGAAAGTGGCGAAAGCCCGGTTCCTGTTGCTGTTCCTCGCTATTAATTTCCTTGCCGCCGCCGCATGGGGGCAGGTGAAAATTTCCGGCCAGGTAACAGACGATCAGCATACCCCACTACCAGGTATCACGGTAGTAGTGAAAAATACCCAACAGGGCGCACAAACAAACCCTGATGGCCGTTATACCATTAATGCCAACCTGAAACCAGGTAATTACACGCTTGCTTTTTCCGGTATAGGGTTTGCTCCCCGCGAAAGCGTGTTAGTTGTTGTAGAAGGTACCACGACCTATACGCAAAACATCCAGCTGGCTACTTCTGTATCCAAGCTGGATGAGGTAGTAGTAACCGGTACTTCGGAAGGTACTACCCGTCGTCAGTTAGGTAACTACATCAGCACGGTGAAAGCGGATGAAATTAACAAAGGCGGTACCGGAAATGTGCTGGCAGCTTTACAGGGCAAAACCGCCGGCGCACAGATCTCACAAAACTCCGGTGACCCTTCCGGAGGCATCTCTGTAAAACTACGTGGTATCAGTACCATATCAGGATCTACCGAACCGCTCTACATCGTAGATGGGGTAATTATCGACAACTCCACTACCCGCGTTACCAACTCTGATCCCAACTATGGTATTGGTTCTACAGGAGATAACGTGGTAGGAAGCGTAGGACAAAACCGTATGGCGGATATCAACCCTGCCGATATCGAAAGGATAGAAGTGCTGAACGGCGCCGCTGCCGCTGCCATCTACGGTTCCCGCGCCAATGCCGGCGTAGTGCAGATATTTACCAAAAGAGGAAGCGCCGGCGTGCCGGTGATAAATTTCTCTACCACTTTTTCCGTTAACCAGCTCCGGAAGAAATTAGATGTAAACCAGGCGCCTACTAAGTTTGGCGGATCGCCCAACGATTCCACTCAAAATATTCTCACGCCTGCTATCGTTAGTACCACGCCGGTACAGCGCTACGACTACCAGGACTTTATTTTCCGCACCGGCGTAGGAACGGATAATAATATTTCTGTGGCCGGTGGTAAAGACAAAACAAAATATTATACCTCCGCCAGCTATCTCTATAACCAGGGCATTATCAGGAATACAGATTTCAGCCGGTACAGCTTCCGCGTTAACCTCGACCAGGAGATCAATAACTGGATCAGCTTCAACGCCAGCCTGAACTATGTTTACAGCAAGTCGAATGAAAAGCCTGATGGAAATACTTTTTATTCACCCATGAACTCCGTTACCATTATCGGTAACTACTACGATATACAACAGCGGGATGCATTTGGTAACCTGTTGAAAGTAGGAGAAAGGGGACGTGTAAATCCTGTTTCTGTTATCGAAGACTTCAAACAACAACAGCATGTAGGCAGAGTCATTGCCGGTGCAGGTATTAAGCTACGGCCTATCAAGAACCTCACGGTCGACTATCGCATGGGTATCGACAACTATAACCAGGAGGGTACTACGTTTATGCCAGCCTTTGCCTATAACGTAAGCCCGGGATTTTATGGAGGAGGCCCCTCCCTCGATCCAAGCCAGAATGGTTATGCCAGCGCAGGTAATAACAATTCCTTCATGATTAACCATGATGTAAATGCTACCTATAACTGGGATATCAGCGATAAACTTACCTCTGTAACCCAGCTGGGATACTCCCTGCAATACCAGCGTATGCACTATACCCTGGAGCAGGGAAGAGGGTTGCCTCCTTTTGTACAAACATCCGACAGGGCTACTACCATTATTCCTGGCGCAGATCAGCGAACAGAGGTATCTATCTCCGGGGAGTTTATCCAGCAGAACTTTAAATACCGCAACCAACTGTTTCTTACCGGTGCGCTCCGTTTAGATGGCTCTTCCGTTTTTGGTGTTAATGAACGAAACCAGCTCTACTCAAAACTGAGTGGTAGCTATGTATTGTCGGGCACCGACTATTGGGAAAAATCGGGGCTCAGCAAATGGTGGACACTCTTTAAACTACGCGCTGCCTATGGCGAATCCGGTAACCTGACCGGGATTCCTGCTTACGGCCGCTACAATACTTACCAGGCCACTGCATTCATTGGTGCTTCTGCATTTCAATCGCCCGCTACCTACACTAACCCGGATGTAAAACCTGAGCGGCAGAAGGAGCTGGAATTCGGTACGGATCTGTCATTTTTGAATGATCGTATATCCTTATCCGTTAACTACTACCGTAAGAAAGTAGAAGATCTGCTAATCAGCCGCGCTATTGCACCTACCAAAGGATATTCCTTTTACCTGAGTAATGTAGGCACCCTGCAAAACAACGGGCTGGAGGTAGTGCTGAACCTGGTGCCGGTAAAAATAAAAGACTTTTCCTGGAGCCTGACCGCCATCTATAACCATAACCGCAATAAGGCAGTAAATATTGGCCAGTCGCTGATCCTGTATAATACTGTGGGTGGTGCGCCGGTAGGTATTGCCAATGGCGAACCTATCGGGTTCTTCTATGGTACCTTCTTTGCCCGGGATGCCAATGGAAATATCTTGAAGAATCCGGCTGGCATTCCTGTTACCGAAGCTGGTAAGCAACTTACGCCGCTAACTTATACCGCTGAGCGTGATCCGGCCACCGGCTTACCTCCCGCTACAGCAGCCGCGCTGAATACAAAAATTGGCGATCCAAATCCGAAGTACACCGGTACCCTTACCAGCGATTTCCAGTATAAGAAACTGGGATTGCATGTACAGGTAGACGCGGTACAGGGTGTGAACGTGTTTAACGCCGACTGGAGAACCCGGCAGGGGGTGGATAATGGTAAGATCGCCGAAATGGAAGACCGGGGCCAGCTGCCACGTGGCTTCATTGCCGGCAACTACAATATCCAGGAATGGAGAATAGATGATGGATCGTTCGTAAAACTACGTGAACTGTCATTGAGTTATAGCGTGGGCAAACTGAAAGGCATCAGCGACCTGACAGTAAGCCTGGGCGGCAGAAATTTAATCTCCTGGGATCATTACAAAGGATACGATCCGGAATTGAATGCAGCAGGACAAAGTTCTGTACTGCGTGGCATCGATTTCGGTGCGGTACCTATTCCACGGAGTTATAACCTGTCTGTTCGCCTTAAATTATAAACCACTTTAAAAGATCCATCATGAAACGATATATCAAACAATGCTTACTGGGTGTGGTAGCCATTAGTTTTATCACCGCCTGTAAGAAAGATTACCAGGACCCGTCAGGACCGTCATCAGAACAGGCTTACAGTACGCCTAACGCTTTAGCTAATGCGGCCGTAGGGCTGCAGGCCTGGTACGAAAAAGACAGGATCGGGATACTATATACCAGCGTGGCTTCCGGCAGTTTACTCACCGGCGAAACCTTTGTTACCAACCCGGGTAATACCGATGAAGCACAGATAGGCGCCGGTGGAGTAAAGATTCTGAATACCAATGCCATTGTCACCGGGTTGTGGTCGGTGAGTAATAAGATCCGTTATGAAGCCGATAGTATCATGCGCCGTACCAATGCGATTGTTACCGATAAAGGATATGCCAGCGGTATTATTGCCTATGCTTCTATCTTTAAAGCCCTGGCCATTGGTGTACAGGCCAGCTTCTGGGAGCAGGTACCTGCAGGTAGCAGTACGCCCGGATCTACCACCAATAATGTGAGCTTCATTACAGGACAGCAGGGATTTGCGCTTGCAGCATCTACGCTGGATAATGCCATTGCTACGGTAACGGCAACGCCTATAGGCAGTAACTTCTTGGTGAATGTGCCTGCCAGTGTAGATATTGTAAATACGTTGTATGCCTTGAAGGCTAGGTATGCCTTGTACGCTGGCGACTATGCCGGTGCCCTGGCTGCAGCCAATAAAGTAGACCTTACGGTGAGGTCAGTATTCGGATTTAATCCCCAGGTTACCAACCCAATTTATACCCTGGTAACCGCCACTAATAATATCTACAACGTGGTAGATTCTACTATGGGGTTGCCTGTGGGCTTACAACCTAATTTGTCGGATAAACGTGTACCGTTTTATATAGCAACCAGGACGGTAAAACCACACTTTAATATCAATGGTTTTTTCCAGACCAATGTTACCGCGGTGCCTATTTATTTGCCGGGAGAAATATTGTTGATAAAAGCAGAATGTTATGCCCGTCAGCATGATGTGCCCAATGGATTACTGCAGCTGAATAAAGTGGTGACCAAAACGCCTGCTGCCGATCCTTTTGGCGTCGGGGCTGCCCTGCCGCCGGTTGTAGCTGCATCAGAACAGGATTTACTCACCTTGATTTTTCAACATCGCCGGATTGAAATGTTTATGGGTGCACAGGAGCTGGAGGATAGCCGTCGCTTCGGAAGACCCGTAGGGGAAAGAAAGAGGAATTACTTCCCGTATCCGTTTGTGGAAAGGAATGATAATCCCAATACCCCGCAGGATCCTGCATTTTAATAATGTTGCAATGGTTGCTGCCTGCTGGTAGCAACCATTGTTTTATATTGGTTGCTTGAATAGGTGAAAAGATGGATTCCCGTGAAAGTAATAGTAAAAGAAGCTACCCCCGAAATAGGCGGCTACGTCCCACCAGTCGCCGGTATAGCGTGAGGAAAAATGCGGCATGATCCACTCAAACACCACCGCCGTATAACCAGCCATGAACAATAAATAGCCTAACGGATAAGTATAGTTGGCATTGCAGACAATAAATCTGCGGATGAAATGAAGCGACAAATGCGCCATGGCAGGCACTGCTACCAGGTCGGTCAGATGATCATTCAATACCGGGATAGGCTGATGCAAATACCTGCACAGGTGAATAATACACCACGTTACCCCATACGTGACAAATAAGGGATCAAATAACTTTTTCATCTCACAAAACAAACATAATGGCTCCCCCCAACAGTAATGTAACAACAAGTACCATTACGGTAAACAGGTAGAATCCACTTGTCTTCAGTATTTTTACGGGTGTGCTATCGCCGGGAGCGATAGGGAATATGCTGCCTCTCAACCTTTTAAGTAAAGGCGTTTCGTCCTGTACCGGTTCGTTTGATTCGTTTGGCATATCTTTAAATTTAGAACAAATGTACTAATTATTTTTAAAATCGGACCAAACATCTAAATTTGGATATGGATACTAAAGAGCGCATTCTAAAAACGGCTTTGGAGTTATATAACAGCCAAGGGGTTAACACCATTACCAGCAGGCATATTGCCGCTAAAATGGGCATCAGCCCCGGCAATTTGCACTATCACTTTAAGCATACCGACGAAATTATTAAAACGTTATACGACCGCCTGTCGGCCGATTTTGACGTGATAGTAGCCAGTGTGGAAGCGCTGGAAGAGGTAGACTTGCCAATGATTCGTAGTTTCGTTATCACCTCCCTTGAGCTGGGATATAAATACCGGTTTATCTTTTTACATTTTGTGGAGATAGGATTGCGTATACCCGCGGTAAAGAAAGACTATGCGGCGTTGACACAAAGACGCGAGAAAGAGTTCTTGTCTATTTTTGAAAAATTGAAAGCCAGTGGTGTATTCAGGCCCGATTTACCGGAAGAAGTATTGAAAGCATTTGTTACCCAGATTTTTATTGTGGGCGACTTCTGGTTGTCCAACAACGAGTTGACATTAAAGCTAAAAGGCAGTAAAGCTATTGCGCATTATAGCGATATATTTTCCAGTATGTTTTATCCTTATTTAACGCCGGCAGCCATGCAGCTGGCAAAGGGAAATGAATAGTGGCACAGGACCGCGCTTTATTGCAACCCCTGTGCCACCCTGTTGATTAGGCTAATACCGCCTTGTAATCCTCCACAAATTGCCGGAACCCGATAGCTGTTTTACCGGTAACCTCTTGCACGGTATTAAAAACAGCTGCTGCTTCCCCTCTTGAATAGTGGGCATAGTCTTCCAGTAGGCCGCCTACCTGCCATTCAGGGAATCCTGCCGCTCTCACAGCTTCTTCCATTTGAGCCGGCGCTACATCTACAAAGGCGATTTGCTTACCCAGCACCTGGGATAGGATATCGGCCATTTCATAGTGCGTAATAGCTGTACTCCCGGTAATGTTGTAGATCTTATTTTCATGTCCCAGTGAGGTTAGGGCTGCTGCAGCTACGGCCGCAATATCGCGTACATCCACTGCGCTGATAGCGGCATGACCGACTGCGGCATAGAATTTTCCCGTTTGCTGAATTAAATCTTTGAAGCCAAGTAATCCCTGCATGTACAGGTTGGGACGAAGAAAGGTATAGTTAAATCGTAGTGATTGGATATACGCTTCTACCGCTGCATGGTAGCGCAGGAAGCGCACCGGGGAATGTTTTTCCGAAGCAAATTGCGACAGCTTCACGATATGCTTTACGCCAGCCTGATGAGCTGCATGTACAAAATTTATTTGCAGCGATTCCGCCTGCTCGGATGAGTTGGTAAGTAAAAATGCTTTATCGATGCCTTGCAGGGCGTTGCTTAAAGTAGCAGAGTCAGATAAATCGCCCGTTACAATGGTAGCTTGCGGCAGGCTTTTGAGCAATTTACTACTATCTCCATTACGTACCAGGGCTTTAAAAGGAGTATTGGAAGCTACCAGTTTTTTTACGAGTTGTGTACCTACGTTGCCGGTGGCGCCAGTGATCAGGATAGTTGCTTGTGTCATTATTTGAACGTTTAATTGTTATTTGATGACACAAAGATGGTGATAGCCGCCTGCCTGGAATTGTAAGAAAACGAAAGTTAGTCCCGCTGCCTACAGATGCTTTGTTGAAACTTCAGGTATTGTGTGGGGCTTAAATGCAGGTAGTGTTTAAAATCGTGGATAAGCTGGCTTTGATCATAGTAACCACAGCCTTCAATGATATCAAACCAATCTACTTTTCTGTTGCCGCCTGTGCTGGCCCCGATCATTTCAATGGCTTTCAGGAAGCGCTGATACCGCGCTATTTCTTTGGCAGAATAACCAAAGTATTTTTTGTGATGCATTTGCACGGATCTTTCCGACAACTGGTTCTTTTCAGAAATCTCTTTTACAGTACTCAAGTTGGGATCGTTGAAACCTGCTATTTGCTCCACGATAGGATGACGATTACGCAGATATGGTTGGCAAAATGCCAGCAGGTGATTTACCCGGTCTTCCATAGCTGGTATATGACACAGCTCTTTCCATAGCACAGTAAAGCAATCGTCCTGCAGCAAGGTATCGGGATGGGTAGAAAAGTTTTGAGCAAAGGCGGCGCTGCCAAAAAAACGGGAAAAGGCATCGTCTTTAAAATTAGCCACCAGCAGTGATGCACCTGGTGGCAGTGTATAGTCAAATGCCTGCTTAATAGGCCCTGCTACCAGGCAGGTATCCATCACCAGCTCGTCTTTCTCCCGGGTAGTAAGCACGATAGGCGCCCCGAAGCTAAATGCCATCATGGTTTGAAAAGAGGGTAACAGCGTGTGAGTTATCGCCTGATCAGTGTTGTTTTCCGCAAAATAGAAATGCGAGAATACTTCCTCAAAGGCAGCAGGAACAGCAATGCTGCCGGTGTTGTAGGTGCCCTGGTTTTGCATGATGCAAAGATAATAAAGAGTTCGGAATCCAACTTTTTTCGAAGCTGTGGAACGTTTTTTATCGGGAATTTTGTGTCGAATTTTTTTGCTGAAATTTTATTTATCCAGTAAAATTTCTTTTATGCTCATCTTAATTTTTTTCCTAGTTTCGCTATACTGAAATCATGATATCGTTAACCACGCCGCATCCCTTATGTGGCCTATCTCTGTAGCATTTAATAATCCTATAAAACTTTTATTTATTCATTAAAACCCATCCCTCAAGCATGAAAAAGTTGTTTGTATTGATCCTCGCAGGATCCCTGGCATTCGTTAACCAGTCTTGTCAGAAAAGTAATATGAAAGATCCGCTATCTACGGAAACAGCCACCACGTTAAAGTCGGGTGTTAACGCTAAAGCAGCAGGTGCTTGTTATAGTGCTACTTATGTAGATACCTGGCATTATGCTACGCCACAGCTATACATCTTTCATGACAACCAGTATGCGCGTTATGATGTGCTCACGAATACCTACAAAAGCCTGAATGGTATTTCGAATGGCTATCCTGGCGTGCCGTTCAGCTCATTTGATGCTACGTACATTGATACCTGGCATTACTCCACACCGCAATTGTATATCTTTAGAGGTAATCAATATGCCCGCTACGATATTCTGACTAATACTTACCAGGGTCTTAACAGTATTGCCAACGGTTATCCCGGTGTGCCTTTCACCACGATTGATGCCGCTTATGTGGATACCTGGCATTATGCAACACCCCAGTTATATCTGTTCAGCGGTACACAGTACGCACGTTACGACATCCTGACAAATACCTTCATGGGAGTAAACAGTATTGCAAACGGTTACCCGGGTGTGCCTTTCAGTACTTTCAATGCTACTTATGTTGATACATGGCACTATCCAACACCGCAATTATACATCTTTAACGGTACCCAGTATGCACGTTACGACATACTGACCAATACCTTTATGGGGGTTAACAGCAACGCTAACGGTTATCCTGGCGTCCCTTTCTGCCTGTAATCTGCATCAATGGAATATAAATGGAGAACCTCTTCCGGTTGGGAAGAGGTTCTCTGCACGTGCTGTCTATTCACGCACTAAATTGTTTTAAATGATGGTCGCAATGTTTGTAAATAAATTGTCCCAGCTGTTCTTTCGTCATTTTGCCAAAAAACCAATGTGTGAATTCGGTGCCGTTAAACGTATCATAACGCTCAATCAGCAATTTCCATTTTAATTTTTCATCGTCTAAGTCACTGATGTTTTCAGTTACTTTAAACGGCGGAGGAGTGGTAGAATTTTTTCTGATGTTGGAATGTTCATCTTTTAAAATTGCTTTAATGGCTAATTTGCCAAAAATGCGCCCCATCAATGACCGGTTGATTTTTATATGGCCATAATAGTATTCTTCGCAGCGTGCACAATGCCTTACCATTTGAGTAACTGTCATCTTGCCCCACTGAGGAGTATTGTTTTTGGTAAGGGAATCAATTCTCCGGACTATCTCCTGCCTTGTTTCCCTGTCAAATATTGATTTCATGCATTAGGGATTTATTTGTGCCAGTGAAAACCAATTTCCGGAATCGTCTAAGAAGAGTGCTTCGTAGCCATAAAATTCTTTTGTAGGCGGTTTTTTAAAGACAACGCCTTTACTTTTTAACTCTTCGTAAGTTGCCATCAGGTCTTTGCAGGTGAATACGGCGGCGCCGAAGGTTCCTTTCCTGATAAGTGAGGTCATTGTTTGTACGGTTTCTTTGTCAAACATGGAGCCTTCTATTATAGGGAAAAGTGTAATTTCTAACTCCGGTTGTTCTGGAGGTGTAACGGTCAGCCATCTGGCATCTTTGCCCATAGGTACATCCGTGTGCACTTTAAAGCCAAGCTTGGTTACATAGAAATCGTATGCACTGTCCTGGTTAAGCACATAAATGGTGGTGTGCGTAATCCTTGTAATCATATTTTTTTATGTAAAAATGCTGAATCCGGACGCTTTCAACCTCTTCAAAATTGCTATTTTTTCCAACCATGCGTTTCGGCAAAACAGTTTGGAATAAACTGTAGGGGATGTTCGTTCATCTTGTTTTTTCTGATTGTTTCACTTTTTTGAAAATGAGAAGGAGTTTGCCCGGTGATCTTCTTAAACATACCAGCAAATGAAGTGGGGCTTTCCAGGCCCACCATTAATCCTGTGGCTAAAATAGAGTGCCCTTCTCTCAACAACTCTTTTGCTTTTTCAATCCGGAGATGAATCAGATAGTTTTTGGGAGTCAGGCCATAGATAGATTTAAACAGCCTGATAAAATGAAATTTGGAGAAATTCGCTTGCTCAGCAATATCGTCGAGATCGATGCTGTCGGCGTAAAACTTATCTATAAATAGTTTAGCGCTTACAACCCGCTTGTATAAATATATCTTTTCATACTGTTCCAAGATACATATTGTTTAAAGGTGTCGCTTTAACGGATGGTTGCCTGGTGCTACTGTTAATAACAGTTGTTTGTTATACAGTAGCGCTGGGTAATTGCTAAGTTAAGAAAAAAAGGGTGTTATTGTCCGTCAACTATATAATGTCATTGTTTGTATGGTCTTTTTGATGGCTTCAAATTTTTAAAAAGCACTATGTAGCTGAAGAAATAATCTCGTTTATTTGTAATTATCAGGGAAAGCATTATGTTTGTCGGAACCAAGCAGTGTTAACTCAATAGAAATGTTGTATGGAGCGTATAAGTTATTGAAGCCTATTTAATCTGTATTTTTCATTTAAAGTTTTCTGAATGCGAAAGCTATCCTCCGGGCTGTTAACGCCCTTATTGTTGTTATGCCTATTGCTAAAATTGGTTTCATGTTCAAAGCAAGAAAATGATTATCCCAATGAGAAAAAATTGCTTAATGAGATAAAAACCTGGTATATGCAAAGTCCGCATACCACAGGCGAGTTAGATTGGGACGGAGCAAGGATTTCTATAGGCCCTGTAACCGGAAAATCAAAAATAGAGGTGCCTTATCGATTGAACAAGCCGTTTGAAAAAGGCGGTAAAGGCATCAGAAAGATCATTTTTACTAAAGATAAGGGAATAATCGCAGGGACAATGTTCGTAATTGTTGCCACCGAGGAGTATGCAAAATTTCATGCAGGTTTTAATACACAGGATTTTACCGGAGTGATTGGTGAATATGATCTGAACATGAGGTTTATGTACGGTGAATATTATGAAAATGGTATCAAGAAGCGCAAAGCGGAATTTGTATCTTATTCAAGTAAGCGTGCATTCCTAAATGAAATCAAGACAGAGAGAGAATGCCAGTATTTACAGGACACGTATGTTGATGCAGATGGCGTATTCACAGTTTATGGATATTCAGTTTGTACTGATGATCAGGGAAATAGTACCCCCAATACAGGAGCAGGGTCAGGTGTGGGGGTAGGCGGTGGCGGAGGCGGAGGGACAGGAGGTGGTGCTGGTCCACATCAGGATGAGCATTGGGATATAGATGAAGTACCACCGCCAGTCATAAGCCAAGGTGCATCATTTGACTCATTGCGGATCGAACTGGTAAGCCCTTGTCTGATTGAAGCTACCAAATTAGCCATGAAAAATGATTTTCAGAATGCCGTTTTGAAAACGTTTAATCATTTCTTTATCTCACAAAGTGAGGTTGACGTATATGTTGGTGAAGCACCTTTAAGCGGCAATCTTTACGGAAAGACATCAGGAAGTATATATAATATTGAAATAACACTTAATACTAATCTTTTGGCCCATGCCTCAAAAGAATTGATTATTGCAACGCTCTATCATGAAATGATTCATGCTTTGTTTGATGCGAGAAAAACTCAAACAAATGATCCATTGAAATGGGGAGAGGCGTTTCAACACACAATTATGGCTGCAACTTATGTGGATCAAATGAGCTCCTCTCTCCGGCAGATATTTCCATCTTTATCTAAAGACGACGCAGATGCTTTGTCATGGGGAGGATTGGAAGAAACAAACGCCTGGAAATTAATGGATCCGAAAATTGCAAATGAGATATTATTAAAGGCAGATCAATTTGATCAGACGCATAAAGCAGGTACTCGTTGCCCATGATAAAATAAATATAGATATATGAGCATTAGATTAATATGTATGCTTTTCTGCACAATGATGGCAATTTCGTGTAGTTACAAATCTTTTGGACAAGACATTGAAAAGGCAAAGCTGGAAAAGGCAATAGGAAAGCAATTTCGTTATCCGGCAGATTTAGCAGCTAATAAGGTAACTTCTTTTTTTGCCTTACGTATCTTTTTGTCTTCAGAGGGAAAAGTTGATAGTATCCAGACGTCTAGGTTTACGCCAAAGAAAATGATCACAGAGCTAACAAAGAAATCCTATTTATCAGGCATAAATTGGGAAAAGGTGATCCATCACAAAGTGCAAGTTGGAGAATCAATAATCATTCCTTTGGTCGCATACTATGATTCTGGGCAAAATGAACAGACTTTCTATGAATACACGCTAACAGATATCATTAATTTTAATGGGGTAAATGATGTAATAAGTAATTGCGCCATTGTACCTACTATTGCTATACCCTACAACGTATATAAGTAATCTTAAATTAGTAGACATTCAGAAGCTACTCTTTTATCATATGTTTTTGGGGTAGCATTAGATTAACTGTTAGAGGAAAATGTTAGCCCTATCTATTCTATTTACCGCTATAAAAACTGAGTAAAAAAAATAGAAGCCTGCAATGATGCAGGCTTCTATCCTGTGACCCCCCTGGGGCTCGAACCCAGGACCTACTGATTAAGAGTCAGTAGCTCTAACCAACTGAGCTAGGGAGTCAGCTTTTCCCATCCTTTTGTTAAAAACGAGAGTGCAAATTTAACGCATCTTTTCTGAATTTTCATGTACTTAATTTAATTAAATTTGGTAAAAAGGCGGAAATGTGGATAAATACCCATTATGTTGATAATCTAGCCGTTAGCTCATTATAAAATTATTATTCATGCAGGAAGCGTACATAGTAGCCGGATACCGCACCGCGGTGGGCAAATCTAAAAGAGGGGGTTTTCGTTTTTACAGACCGGATGATCTGGCAGTTGACGTAATTACCGGGTTGCTGAAATCCGTACCACAGTTAGATCCCAAGCGGGTCGACGACCTGATTGTAGGTAATGCGGTGCCGGAAGCGGAGCAGGGGTTACAGATCGGGCGCATGATTTCTGTAAGAGCGCTGGGCGTTGATGTGCCGGGCATGACGGTGAATCGCTATTGTGCTTCCGGCCTGGAAACAATCGCAATCGCTACCGCTAAAATACAGTCCGGCATGGCCGATTGTATTATTGCAGGCGGTACGGAGAGTATGAGCCTGGTGCCCGTAGCCGGTTGGAAAACAGTACCTAACTATACCGTGGCCAGTACTAACCCTGATTATTATATTGGCATGGGACTCACCGCTGAAGCAGTGGCTTCTGAGTTTAAAGTAAGCCGCCAGGACCAGGATGAGTTCTCATTTAAATCGCATCAGAAAGCATTAAATGCCATTCAGAACGGCTATTTCAAGCCGGGAATTTTGCCTATTGCTGTAGAAGAAGTGTATGTGGATGAGAAAGGCAAGAAACAGAAACGCACTTATACAGTAGATACCGATGAAGGTCCGCGCGCGGATACTTCTATGGAAGCACTGGGTAAGTTGAAGCCTGTGTTTGCCGCCGGAGGCTCTGTTACGGCTGGTAACTCTTCACAAACGTCCGACGGCGCTGCCTTCGTGATAGTGATGAGCGAACGTATGGTCAACGAGCTGGGATTAAAGCCTATTGGCCGTTTGGTAGGGTGTGTGTCTGCCGGTGTGCATCCCCGTATTATGGGTATTGGCCCCGTGGCCGCTATTCCTAAAGTGTTGCAGCGTACTGGAAAAACTTTACAGGATATCGACCTGGTAGAACTCAACGAGGCATTCGCTTCCCAGTCTATTGCCGTTATCCGGGAGCTGGGCCTCAATCCCGACATCGTGAATATCAATGGCGGTGCTATTGCGCTGGGACATCCCCTGGGTTGTACCGGCGCTAAGCTTACGGTACAACTGCTCGGCGATCTGAAGCGGCTCAATAAAAAATACGGTATTGTTACCGCCTGTGTAGGTGGTGGACAAGGCATTGCCGGTATCATCGAAAATATTAGCTAATTATAAAGGTCAACCTGGCGTTAAAAAGTATGGGGCTGTGAAAACAGCCCCTTTCTTTTTCAACCAAAATCTGAACCAATGGTGGTCAGAAAAATTTTAAAACAAAAACCAAATTTTTTGAAAACTGAGGGAAACTGTTTTTCCTCCGGGCAGGACGCTTGCTTCACACTTACATAACGAGGCCTCTAAACTACAAAATCTCTAATTATTTCAACTAAATATTTATATCAGTGGTAAATAGATAGTGCAAAAACGATTTTATTTATCAAGCCCGCCTGGCCTGACTCGCACTTGGTTTGCCTTTCTTCTTATGTATTTTATTATATTGTAATATTATTTAAATAAACAATATGTAAATAGCCAGTATATTAAGGGGCCTGTACCCACAGATCCATAAAAAATCAATAGCTTTATCCTTTCAAATTATTGATTGTGCAAAGATCCTTACTACTAGTACCTATTTTCTTATTCGCCTGCCAGCAAACAGCTACCAAGGAAGAGACCACTACCGGTCAACCACCGGTAACTACGGCTAAAACAACACCCAAATCGGTGGCTTTTAAACTGATAAGCGGAAATACCAACAGCGATACCGCAGTATTTGAACAGGCAGGCATCACCGCCGGGATCGCCAATACAGGCAACGGGATGCAAACCATCTATATTACACAACAAGGAAAACGACTCATCAACTATATACGGGCTATCGACTCCGCCACTACCGCGCTGCCAACACCTGCGCTGGTTATAACGGGAACGGATACCCTGGTCAGCTTTAATAGGCAACAAACCAATAGCTTCTCTTTTAAAATAAAAAATAACAGGGGATTCTATATGAAATCGACCCACCAGGCCGACAGCATAAAAAAAGCTCCCCTCTTTTAACGGGGAGCTTTCTAAAAAACAGTTTATTTAAAATTGATCGGGATAGCCAGCTTCACACTGTAATTGCGACCTACATTAAATACACCCGCTCTACCGGTAACTTCATTTACAGGAGCATATTTCAACCTGCTCAAATGGCTCTGGTAAGCTACATCCGTAATGTTGTTCACCGCAAAATGAAGGGAGAATAATGTTTTATTTTTCTTATTCACAAAATCAGATCCCAACCCTGCATTAAACAACGTATAACCAGAAGTAGGCGTTTCTGTTGCATAAGCAGTAAACACATCGTTCTGCGCAAAATTCAAATCCATCTGCACGCCCACATAAGCATTCTGTAACGGACTTTTGCCTACTTTCTTAAACTTACCCTTCAACTCAGACAACCAGCGTGCCGGCGGAATATTGGGCAAATATTTCGTAGAGTCGCTGCTGTTAACTGTAGTAGCCCGCACATAGGAAAACGTGTTTTCAAAATGCAGCCAGTCAATCGGATGCGGATGTATGTCCAGCATAATTTCACCACCATATAGGTTGGCATTGGTTTGCTGGTACTGGAACGCTGCAAAACCCTCATCGTTATCATGCACCGGGATAGAATCGGTACCAGCAGCGTTAAACAGTTTACGGGAGAAAATAAAGTTATTGATATGATTATAAAATACGCTCGCTGTCAAAGACAAATGCTGGGTATTGAAATCGATACCCGCATCCACCTGCGTACTTACCTCCGGTTTCAACTGCTGGTTGCCATATTCGTATTTGATAGTGCCTTCATGCACACCATTGGCCGACAACTCCGCAATATTAGGCGCCCGGAAACCACGCGCTGCATTCAGTTTCAACACCACGTGATCGCTGGCCTCATAACTCAGCCCCACACTACCGGATACATTGGAAAAGTTACGATTAAACGCATCAAATTTGCTGTCTCCACTGGTTGCAGGCTTACCATCTGTACCCAGGAACAAGGCCTTGGAGTTAATGGAGCGGTTGTCGAACCGTAAACCGCCACTTAACGTCAGTTTGTTGAATGTTTTGCTGGTAACGGCAAACGCACCAATGTCAAACAGGTCGTACGCTGGGATCAGGAACTCTTCTCCTTTGTTCTTGTTGGTTTGCTGCATACCATTTACCCCTACCGTGGTTTGCCACCCATTCATCTCTGGCAGGTAATACTTAGCGCCATAGTTGAAGGTTTGCAGGTACAGGTAAAGGCCCGGCGTATTCGGTTGCAGCACATCGCCGTATTCTCGGCGCTGGTTCAGCTGGTAACCCAATGTCAGCCCCAAACGGCCGCCATTATTAAGATACAGGTTGTTGTCCCATACTATTTTCTGGTGATTGATCTGCTGCTTGGGAACCGTCATACTATACGAACGGTGATCGCTGCTGGTAACAGGCCCTTCTTCCGCTGCTCCGTCAATATTTACAGGTTTCACGAAATTACCGGTACTGTCACGATCTCCCTCTACCAACCCCAGGTGCTGATTAAAGGAAGAAAAGCTCAGGTGGGAATATCCCCACTGCTTATTGATGCCCAGCGTAGCGCCATAGTTGGTATTGTTGAAGCGGGAATTGAATACATACCCGTCGTATTTATTCTGGTAATCATGCGCTTGCTTTTGCGTAATATAAGCGCCCCAACTGATGCCATTGTTGTTACCTGCTATGTCAGCATGATAGGCCATCAAACCATTGTTGCTCTGGTAGTTGGCTTCCACGTTGCCTTTTATCTGCCCTAATGGTAACGGCGCCGGGGGAACGATGTTAACTACCCCAGCCAACGCATCCGAGCCATATACTAAGGATGCAGGCCCCTTCAGCACTTCTATCCTGCTCACATTGTAATCATCAATTTCAATTCCATGCTCGTCGCCCCATTGCTGGCCCTCCTGGCGTACGCCATCACCTACTACTACCACCCGGTTGTAACCCAGCCCACGGATAAAAGGTTTGGATATAGCCGGACCGGTAGACAATTGCGTTACTCCCGGCACTTTTGCAATGGCGTCAATAATGTTGGTAGAGATGTTGTCATCGAGATAGTCCCGGCGGATTACACTGATGGGCGTAGGCGTTTTCTTTACGGAAGTGGCGAGGTTGGCGCCGGTAATCACAATCTCATTCTTTTCTATCAAGGTTTCTGTCAGCGTAAAATCTTTGTTGGTGGCACCTGAAATAGCCACCAGTTCTGTATAAGCGGCATAGCCGATGTAATGTACATCCACTACATATTTTCCTTTAGGAAGATTTTTGATCACATAATTACCCTGGGCATCCGCAGCAGCGCCTACACGCAGGTCGGGCAGGTAAACAGTGGCTCCCGGCAGGGGCGTATGGGTTAATTTATCCACTACCTTACCGGATAAAGAATTAGAATATCCCTCTTCAGGGTTTACACCGGCATAGGCAGCTGGCAACGCCAACAGCACTATACCCATGAGTCCGAGTATAAATACACGCAAATAATGCATATCTGAAAAATATATAGAACTGATTGCTAATAATGAATAACTAACGTAGCACGAGAGTGCCCGTTATGATAATGCGTATGCTGTTTTAAAGCATGTTTAAAGCGTGTTTAAAGCATGTTTAAAGCATAGCAACGGCCGGAGGCGCCCGGGGAGTGAGATTGTAATAAGTAGCATGCGTGGTTTCTGGTATCGGAAGCGGGAAGAAAATCCAGTTTACCTGCCACACCGGCGCTATATAATAAGTAACAAACGGCTCATAGGGCTCTACACCTATCTGCAGAAAATCACAGTGACGGTGTTGCTCCGAAATGGTAAGCCCGTCATGCTGATGTACGGCATCTACCGTGTCGTGGTGACCGGCAAATTCGTGTATAAACTCCCGCGGGATGGTATTTAAAGTAAATACTCCCAGGAGAAGAATCGCTAATATTTTATGTAGATAGCGCTTATACACGAGGGCAAAGGTAGCAAAATCCATTTATTTGCAACACCGTTGCACGATTATTAATCTAATTATAAGGTCAGTTTACTTTCAGCATAGGCCGTACCTGCTGTACGGGGCCGTTTTGAAACCGGGCATAATAAATACCGCTGGGCAGGGACTGGGCATCAAAAGTAAAGGTATAGGTACCCGGTGTATGTACTTTATTCACAGGTACACTGATCAGCCGGCCAGTGGTGTCAAATACCTGGATCATGGTGTTGCCGCTGCCGGTGATATAGGTAATGGTGGTAAAATTATTAAACGGATTGGGTGAATTGGTGATCAGCTTCTTATCGGTATTCAGATCCGGTAAGCCGGTAATAGTCCCACAGGCCACCCCGCTGATCAGTGGCAGGCGCTGGTAATCTTTTTGCAGGATGTTCTGCAAGGTGGTTTGATCCACGCAGAACCACTGCTCAAGAATAGACGCATAGATAGACCTGAAGTCGTACTGCATGGGGATATTGTCGATTACCGTAGTCGTATCTGGTAAAGCAGGGGAGTTACCCAGCACACCCTGGTTTACATAATCTCCGAAAATGATCATAGGCGCGGCAGCACCGTGATCGGTACCCATACTGTAGTTGGACTTAATACGGCGTCCAAACTCAGAGAAGGTCATACCCACTACGCGGCGGGATGCATGCAGGCCTTTCAGGTCGTCCATAAAGGCTTTAATGGCATCCGACAAACCACCCAGCAGGTTGGCATGGCCTCCCTTGCTGGTATCGCCGCCTTCCGTTTGGTTGGCATGGGTGTCGAAGCCGCCAATGCTCACCATATACAGCCTGGTTTTCAGTCCGCCGGCAATTAACCGGGCTACGATCTTCAATTGTTCCGCTAGGCCATTGTTGGCCGGATAAGCGCCCTGGCTGGTCACTTTCTTGGCAGCCGCCATAATAGATTGCTCATAGCTGTTGGTTTGCTTCGCAATCAGGCGGATATATTGCAATTCCTTACCCCACTTGGTATTGGGAACAGGATCTGTAACGCCATCTATCAGGTTGTAAAAGTCGGTAGCACTGGTAATGGCAATACCCATACTGGCGCCGGCGCCCTGGAAAGCGGGCGACACGATAGAACCAATTTGTATGGCCAGCGGATCGGGATTATCTGCGTTAGGATAACCATCCGGGAAACCAGGATACTGTGTATCGAGGTAACGGCCACCCCAGCCGGTAGTCAATATCTCATTGGAATCGGAACCTGTTAACCAGATATCAGTAGCACGGAAATGGGAATAGTTGGGAGAAGGATAACCCACACTTTGCACAATGCTTACCTTTCCTTCATTGTACAGTTGTTGAATGCCGGTCATTGCCGGGTGCAGGCCGGATTTCAGGTAACTGTCCAGGCGAAGTACCTTACCTTCCTGGATGGCAATATTGGTACGCGCTGCCTGGTATTTGCCATAAACATCAAGCGGAATAACCATGTTCAGGCCATCATTGCCACCGGTCATCTGGATCATTACCAGTACGTGATCGTTATCTTTTGCCCCGGTACTCAATGCAGTGAGCATGGGCGACGAAGCAAAGGCTTTAATGGAAAAACCATTGATCAGGGTAGGTAGGATAGCAGCTGGCGCTGTATATTTGAGGAAGTCTCTTCTTTTCATAAAAAGGTTTTTCAGCTATCAGGATAATTGATATTCCGACAGGTCCATAATGTATTTATACAGCGCCTGGAGGCGTCCTTGCACGTTGTCTTTTGCGGTAGCATCTCCGGGGTTGGCGATATAGGCGTTCCATGCCTGCGTCCAGTAATAGTTACTGTTCGGGCTTTGACCAAAGAGTAGTATCGTATTCTTCAAAAAATCTTTCACTGTATCGGAAACGCCTACGCGATACAGGAGGTCCAGCGAGTCGCTGATCAGGGCTACCGGATCTTCCGGATGCGGGAGCCTGGCGGCAAAGGCCAGGGTGTCTATGCGCAATCCGCCTACGCCACCACTGCTCACCAGTCCATCACTCAGGCGGTTGCGTTTAGGCAACGTATCAGTATTGATCCAGAGTTCATGAAAGGCGGGCTCCTGGTAGTAAGCTTCCCATCCGGCTACCAGCGGGGGATCCCCAAAGTTTTGCAGCATAGCAGCCGCCCTGTCGTGTATAAATGCCCAGGTCTTGTATTGCGACGTATAGTCAGTGGGGATAGGAATCCCATATTCCCGGCAAATGCCTACACAGAAATCGGCCGGACTCTTAATAAGGCAGGCCATATTAGCCGGGTCAAAGAAGTGTTCACTGGTAAACAGCGCATTCAGCGTTACTTTAATATCGTAAAGACTGCTGCGTAGAATATCTGCCAATGGCGCAATCACATTGGTTTCCGTGGCCTGGTCTATATCGTAGTATACGAAGAACCGGTAAAGCTTGCGGCAAATAAATTTCGCCACTTCTGGTTGTAAAAAAATAATATTGAGTAAGTCATCCACTTCTGTAGCACCATCAGGACCTGTTTTCCCGGAGATGACTTTATTGGAATAAAAGCTGGAAAACTGTTTATTGGTGATATCGTGCTGTGTAGTATCAAACAAGCTCACAATATTGGTTCGGTCTACCCGGAACCCGGTGAGTACGCGGGCCGTGGCTCTCACATCATCTTCCGTATAATGAGAATCCGGACCTTTACCTACCGTGAAAAGCTCATGTAATTCCCGGGCATAGTTTTCATCGGCGGCGCCTTTTGAATTGAGGTACCCGTTGAGATATACCAGCATGGCCGGATCCAGGGTAATGGCTTTGGTAAGCGCTTTAAAATTACCCAATGCATGTTTGCGTAACGTGAGATTGTATTGGTAAACAAAGCGGCTATCATTCACCATACTTGTTTCCGTTACAAAATGATTATGCCAGAACAATACCATTTTTTCGTGTATACTGGTAGGTTGGTTAATCATTTGACCAGTCCACCATGCTTTATAGGAAGCTATTCTTTTTCTTTCCAGCATTTCGTCTCCCATGGCGGCTCTTACCCAGGTAGCACCGGGCGCTACCCCGGTATCATCCACCCCATAGTTATTTACGGGAGGGGTAGGATCTGCCTGTGGAGTGAGCAAGGTATCAACTGCCTGCTGCATCGACAGGTTCTTGAAAGTGTTGATATTGTCCGGGGAAACGCCGAAGAGAGTACGTTTCAATAAATGTATCTGCTGTAAAGATCCCCAGGCGCCGGTATAAGGCGCAAGGCCGGTTCTGGTACGGGCAAATGAGGTAACGTTCCGCACTGCGCGGTCAGGAGATAAGGTTAGGAATTGTCTGCGATCCATAAAACGATATGGTTGATGGCCAGGCGACCGATTATAGATCCAAATTAGTAAAAAGTTTAATCTAATTAAAGAGAATGGAGGATTATATTATTCGTAATTCTCATTTTGATATGCTAAAGATCAGGATGATAATTAAATTGTTATTTTGATTAAATCGTATTGTATTAATATACAAATGATTACGAAAAGATTTTTTATCTTCGCAATGTAAAAATACCTACATTTGAAAATGTCTGCGGGTAGTCGTACCCGTAGACAAAAAGTACCAGGGGGCTGCCCATCCGTGGAAAGAGCCAGCAGCCTTACCTGGTTTATTTGAGCAGTAAACACCAACTCAAATGACATATAATAATTTGTCGGCCCCAATGCCGTCCACGAACCTTCGCAGGTATATTTCAGGTAATCAACTTTATCTACCTGATCATAATTGTTGCTTTTCTCATAGTCCATAGTACAACAACTGTGATAGATGAGAGATCATTTTGATCTTCTTTTTCTCAATATTTTACCGGTGTATCGCCGGTACTGGAAATCCATTTTTATCTTAATAATCCTGTTTGCAAAAATCTATATCAACAATCAATTTGAATATGTATAACTTATTGATTATTAATATGTAAATATACTAATAAATTAATAGTGGTATACATTTTTGTAAATTTTTTAACCCACGAAAAATGCATACATCAGAAATCCTGGAAATAGTCAGAACGACACTCGAATTATCAAAACAAGAAATGAGCAACCTGCTGGGCATCCCCGGTAAGCGATATGCCCGCTACGAAAGCGGAGTGTTAATACCAGATGATTTTTTTTATGAAAGAATGGAAACACTATATGGCATCGATATGCAGCAATCCGGTATTGCTTTCGCTCACCCGGAAAAGCTGAAACCTGCGGTATATGAACAGTTGCGTCAATTGTTATTGTAAGGCATAGCGTATGAGCGTCCCTGTTATACTAATTAGGTATTGCAGGTTTGAATAAGAAAGCGAGTTATCAACAAACAAAAATAAAAAAGGAGCCAACGTCAATTGGCTCCTTTGATATTTTAATGATGATGGTGATCAGTATGATCGTGATGATGCTCGTCCGGTTTTAACTTCGCCGTACTGTCATCATAATACACGAAGAAGTATAAATAAATGGCCCTCGATAATCGCATCAGCCAGGGCTGGATAAGTACGAGCAACACCCCATTTACACCCAGCCAGATAAAAATGCTGTTATCTCTCCACGTAAGACCGAAGAAAAGCCAAAACCAGATTAGATTAAACACGCTGAAAGCCACCGATAATGCGTAGCTCACATAGCCTGTACCAAACCAAAATCCTGTTTCTAACTCATACTTCTGTCCACATACCGGGCAGTTATCGTACATATTAAAGATCTTCGAAAACTTAAAGTGAAAGGGATTCTGATCTCTGAACATATGTCCTTTCCTGCATCTGGGGCACTTCATCGTCAGCATGCTGACGAAATAGTTTGGCCGCCCGGGCTGTTGTGTACTCATACTGCAAAAATAACCATTTATTTTAAACTGTTATACCGCAGCAGTTTTGCGTTCGCCGATCTGTTGCCTCCACATAGCGTAATACAGGCCCTTTTCTGCCACCAGGTCTTCATGCTTGCCCGATTCTACAATCTGCCCTTTTTCCAGTACATAAATCCGGTCAGCATGCATGATAGTACTCAAACGATGTGCAATCATCACGGTTATATGTTGTTTGCTGGCGGTGATCTCTCTTACAGTAGTCGTAATTTCTTCTTCTGTAATAGAATCCAGCGCGGAGGTAGCTTCGTCGAATACCATCAGCCGCGGGTTGCGCAGCAACGCTCTGGCAATAGATAACCGCTGTTTCTCTCCACCGGAAATTTTAATACCACCTTCTCCGATCACCGTTTCCAGGCCCTTGTCGGCCCTTGCCAGCAATGAATAACAGGAAGCCTTGTCCAGCGCTTCCATCACCGCTGCATCACTGGCGCCAGGATTTACAAACAACAGGTTTTCTTTGATGGTACCGGCAAATAACTGCGTATCCTGGGTTACAAATCCTACCTGGTGACGCAGGTCTTCCATATCTACTTCATTGGCATCTACGCCGTTGTAGTAAATATGCCCTTCGTTAGGTTTGTATAATCCTACCAACAGCTTCACCAGCGTGGTTTTACCCGATCCGGAAGGCCCTACAAAAGCAATGGTTTCTCCTACTTTTACAGAGAAATTCACATGATCCAACGCTTTGGATGCAGCTGTAAGATGTTTAAATCCTACCTGCTTAAAGTGCAGCTCATCAATGCCATTCACCTTAATAGGATTGGCCGGCATTTCTTCTACCGGCGTATTTAAAATACTTTCAAAGTTCAGCAGCGACACCTGCGCCTCCCGGTAGTTGAGAATGATATTGCCCAACTCCTGCAACGGCCCGAAAATAAAGAAAGAATAAAGCTGCAATGTCATCAGCTGACCAATACTCACCGTGTCCCGGTAAATGTAAAACAATAGCAAAAACAAAATGCTGGAACGCATCAGGTTCACAAAAGTACCCTGTACAAAGCTGATACTGCGAATGCTCCGCACTTTCTTCAATTCCAGCATCAGGATTTTCAGCGTAGTAGAATTTAAACGCCTGATTTCCTGTTGGGTAAGTCCCAAACTCTTTACCAGCTCTATGTTACGGAGCGACTCAGTAGTAGAACCCGCCAGTGCCGTGGTTTCTTTTACGATGGTTTTCTGAATCACCTTAATTTTTCGGCTCAATACACTCATCAATATGGTCAGTAAAATACAGCCGGTGAGGTATACAAAGGGCAGTGTCCAATGCACGGCAGTAGCATACACCATCACAAACAGCACACCGATCAGCGATACAAAGAGCACGTTTACAAAAGCGGTGATAAACTTTTCGCAGTCTACCCGCACTTTTTGTAAAATGGCCAGTGTTTCCCCGCTGCGCTGGTCTTCAAATTGCTGGTACGGTAACCGGAGCGAGTGCTTCAACCCGTCGGTATATACCTGGGCACCAAACTTTTGCACAATCACATTCACGAAATAATCCTGGAATGCTTTGGCAATCCTGGATACCATAGCTACGCCGATAGCAGCCAATACCAGGAGTAATACGCCCCATAAATAGTCGTTTTCAGGCCTGAAAATACTTCCTCCCTTTATGGTCGTCTTAGGATGAGAAGCAAACCTGTCGATAATCCACCCAAAAATCATGGGGTCCATTAGTGAGAAAAGTTGGTTAATACTGGCTAAAGCCATGGCTAATACGACCAACCATTTATATCTCTTTAAATAATGCAATAATAGTTTCATATGTCCAATTTCCTGAGCTGCAAAGGTACTGCATGTTGTCACATATGTGCGGAAAGTTGTGTGCGTTTTTGGTCAAAAAATGTTAACTTAATAGTAAGTTCTTTTCTACAGGCATTGGCGATTATTTTTTACCTGAATAAATCTCCACATATGAAAGCGTATGATGAAAAACATATCAAAAACATCGTACTGTTAGGTGCACCCAAAAGCGGCAAAACAACCCTCGCTGAAACCATGTTATTCGAAGCCGGCATCATCAGTAAACGCGGTAGTATTGAAGAAAATAATACTATCTCCGACTACCACGATATAGAGCACGAACGCGGTAACTCTGTATATGCCACCCTGATGCACACAGAATGGAAAGATTATAAGATCAACATCATAGACACCCCCGGTCTGGAAGACTTCATAGGAGAAGTGATTGCCGCCATCAGGGTATCCGATACCGCAGTATTGCTGCTAAATGCACAATATGGAGTGGAAGTAGGTACCGAAATGGTATGGGACTACGTGGATAAGTACCGGAAACCCACGATTATCGCGGTCAACCAGCTCGACGCTGAACTGGCCAATTTTAATAAAGCCGTAGAAGACGCTGTACAGGCATTTGGCTCATCCGTTACCGTTATGCAGTACCCGGTAAACCAGGGCCCTGGATTCAACGCCATTGTCGATCTCCTGAAAATGACCATGTACCGCTTTCCCGAAAATGGAGGTAAACCCGAAAAGCTTCCCATCCCCGACAGCGAAAAAGAACGCGCCGAAAAAATGCACAACGAACTGGTGGAAAAAGCCGCTGAAAATGATGATACCCTCATGGAGCAATATTTTGAGAAAGGAAACCTGGATGAAGATGAACTTCGTAAAGGCCTCAAAATAGGCATGCTCCGCCACCAGGTGTTTCCCCTGTTTTGCCTGTCGGCAAAGAAAAACATGGGCAGTGGCCGCCTGATGGGCTTCATCGATAATGTAGCCCCCTCCGCCATGGAAATGCCCGATGAGGTGACCACCGATGGCAAAGCCGTTCCCTGTGATCCCGCCCGTCCTACCGCCTTATTCGTATTCAAAACACTACAGGAGCCTCACATTGGGAGGCTCACTTATTTTAAGGTAATGTCAGGAGAAGTGAAAAGCGGTATGGAGCTGATCAACGAACAGGGCAACACTACAGAGCGTATCAGCCAGCTCTTTATTGCAGACGGTAAAAACCGCAACAACGTTGACCGGTTACAGGCAGGCGACATTGGCTGTACCCTTAAAATGAAAAATACCCTGACCAATCATACCCTGGCAGAAAAGAGTTTCGGCGGACAAATAGCGCCCATCGATTTCCCCGCACCTAAAGTACGGGTTGCCATCGAGGCAAAGAATAAAGCCGATGATGAAAAACTCAGTGAAGTGCTGGCCGAAATTCATATGGAAGACCCAACCCTGCTAGTGGAATTCAACCGGGAACTGAAACAGGTAATCCTCCACGGCCAGGGCGACCTACACCTGCTCGTTACCAAATGGCGATTGGAAAACATTTATAAGATGCCGGTAGTTTTCCAGGCCGCCCGGATACCATATCGCGAAACCATCCAGAAACCCGCACAGGCCTCCTATCGCCATAAAAAACAATCCGGTGGCGCCGGCCAATTTGGGGAAGTATTCCTTAAAATTGAACCCTGGTTCGAAGGAATGCCTCCCTATAAGGAACATTCGGTGCGGGATACGGAAGAAATAGCCCTTTCCTGGGGAGGGAAACTGGTATTTAACAACTGTATCGTAGGAGGCGCCATCGACAGCCGCTTCTTGCCCTCCATCCTGAAAGGTGTCATGGAAAAAATGCAGGAAGGCCCCCTAACAGGCTCCTATGTACGCGATATACGGGTAAGCGTATACGACGGTAAAATGCACCCGGTAGACAGCAACGATATTTCCTTCAAAATAGCCGGCATGATGGCTTTTCGCGAAGCTTTCCACCATGCCGCTCCCCAACTGCTGGAACCTGTATTTGAGCTAGAAGCCACCGCTCCCGATGTTATGATGGGCGATATTATGAGCGAACTGCAAAGTCATCGCAGCATTATAACAGGCATGGATACACTGAATGGATACCAGGTCATTAAAGCCCGTACGCCACAAGCCGAAATAGATAAGCTGTTTGCCGCCCTGCGAAATGTTACACAAGGAAAGGCAAAGCTCAGGTCACACTTCGCAGAATACGCCCCTGTCCCGGCCGAATTACAAAAAAAGCTGAGCGAAAACTATAAGGAAGAACTGAATATTTAGCCCTTAGTTGCCCCATCCTTCCCGGTCAAGACTCCTGAACTGTATCGCCTCTGCCATGTGCGCCGGCGTTACACTGTTGCTGCCTTCCAGGTCAGCAATCGTTCTGCTCACTTTCAGTATCCGGTCGTAAGCCCGCGCCGACAACTTCAGCCGCTGCATAGCCTGCCCAAGCTGCTCCCGGCATTGCTCGCTGATCACACATACTTCCGACAGCAGCGAACTATGCATCTGGGCATTGCAATACACGCCTTCATAAGCGGCAAATCGCTCCGCCTGGATAGCCCTTGCGGCAATCACACGGTCACGTATATACGTACTTTTTTCTGCCCGGTGTGTGGAACTCAGATCCGCAAATTTTACCGGCGTTACTTCTACGTGCAAATCGATACGATCCAGCAAAGGTCCCGATACCTTATTCAGGTAGTCCTGTACTTGCCCAGATCCGCAACTGCACTCTTTTTCAGGATGGTTGAAATAGCCGCAGGGGCAGGGGTTCATAGAAGCAATCAACATAAAACTGGCAGGAAAATCAATAGCAGTGCGTGCCCGGGAAATGGTCACCCTTCTTTCTTCCACGGGCTGCCGCATCACTTCCAGCACTTTGCGTTTAAACTCCGGTAATTCATCCAGGAACAATACGCCATTATGCGCCAGCGAAATTTCTCCAGGCTGGGGAATGCTGCCTCCACCTACTAGTGCGGCATCGCTGATGGTATGATGGGGCGACCGGAAGGGGCGATGTATAATGAGCCCGGTATGCGCCGGCAGCTTCCCCGCTACGGAATGGATTTTGGTGGTTTCAAGTGCTTCCTGTAAAGTCAGCGGTGGAAGGATGGTTGGCAATCGTTTGGCCAGCATGGTTTTGCCTGCGCCCGGAGGACCTATCAATATAGCATTATGCCCGCCGGCAGCGGCTATTTCCAATGCCCGCTTAATGGATTGCTGTCCTTTTACATCGCTGAAATCAACCTCAAAAACATCCTGGCTACGGTAAAAATCATCTTGTTCAGGTAATACGGGCACCAGGCTTCCCGGTGTGGTGAGTAGTTGTATGGCCTCTGTAATATGCGAAATGCCATATATCTGTAGCCCGCGTACCATGGCGGCTTCCCGGGCGTTCTGCCGGGGAAGTATGCAGCCCTGAAAACCATCCTGCTGCGCCTGTATCGCCATCGGCAACGCGCCTTTGATAGGCTGGATGGTACCGTCGAGCGATAATTCGCCCATTATCAGGAACTTATCCAGCTGTTCGGCGGGTAGCTGCCCCGAGGCGGCCATAATGCCAGCGGCAATAGGCAAATCATAGGCAGCGCCAGCCTTGCGGATATCTGCCGGCGCCATATTTACTACTGTGCGGGTACGGGGCATGCGTAGCCCCATACATTGAATGGTCGACTCAATACGCCGCTCACTCTCTTTAACGGCATTATCCGGTAGCCCAACGATAAATAATTTATTTCCCTGTGAGGATACATTTACCTCTATGGTAATGGTGATGGCATTCACTCCCTGAATGGCGCTGCCAAAGGTTTTAACAATCATATGGATATTGGGTTAACAATGATCGCGAATATACAACTTTGGCAGCAACGGAAGCTTAACGGATTTGCGTCAACAGCTCCAGTACTTTCTCTCTCTTCAAAATCAGGTAACCGATCTTCTCTTTGGCAATACCGTCTTTCAGCTGGTAAGTAAAATGCAGGTCGTCATCAATAACGGTAGATTCAAAATACTTAAACTGGATACGCTGCTCTGATTGCAGATCTTCAGCTATTTCGTACAAATGGGTGGATAAAATAAAAAGACAGTTCGTGCTCTGCAATAATCCCCGGATAACGGCCAGGGAACAGTTCCGGGCATCTTCTACGTTGGTGCCTTTAAACATCTCATCAATTAATACCAGCCAGTTCTTGCCATTGCTGATCTGTAGGATGGTATTTTTGATGCGCTGTACTTCGCTGTAGAAATAGCTCTCGCCTTTGAAAATATTATCTTGTACCTGTATGTTGCTGAAGATGCCATGGAAAAAGCTGAGCTCCATCTGCTGCGCCGGAACACCCATCCCGATATGCGCCAGAAAAACGGCTACTCCTACAGCCTTGATAAACGTGGTTTTGCCAGCCATATTAGCGCCCGTCAGGAACATAAAATGCGAGGCTTCATCCAGCTGCACATCATAGGCTACCGGCTCAGGTA
The DNA here is from genome assembly GCF_012726295.1 of Chitinophaga sp. Ak27. Lineage (GTDB taxonomy): Bacteria > Bacteroidota > Bacteroidia > Chitinophagales > Chitinophagaceae > Chitinophaga. Next base: position 294,524 of record NZ_JABAOB010000003.1, read on the forward strand.
AAATAATATGATAGAGTTGTTGGGCTTTGATTACCGGGCGGCTGCTGGCAGAAAAACGGGGGAACTCCAGTTTATAATGCCGGATAGCCTTGGCCATGGCGTAAAAGGCATCGAGTTGCTGGTAGAGGGTTACCAGCTCCAGGATCACTTTCTTATGCCGTTTCCGGATGTAATTATCATAACGGAGTATGCCTATAAAATTCAGGGTGCCTTCTTCATCCGCTTTCAGAATGTCGTAAAAATCTTTTTTGCTCAACAGGTGCTGCGCCCGGTCCAGCAAGGTTTTTAAAATTTTAGGGGTATCATCGGCATTAAACACGTTGATGAAAGAACGGAAGCCTTTCAGCAGGTTTACCAGTTGGGTAAAAGAAAATTTGATAAAGCCAAAGTCAGGTGCATACAGTGTTTTATTGATCACCGCCTGTATATACAATGGCAATCCTTCGGTATTGGAAATAGGTTCAATCTGGGCTTCCATGTAGTTTTCCACCACTACTACGGTACCATTGGAGATGATGGAAGGCCAGCTATTTTCCTTCTCCAGGATGTATTGCAGTGCTTTTTGCCTGTTTTCAATCGACGGGATGTCTTGCAGTGGGTTGCTGAACAGCTGCTGCATGTACTCGCGGCCACCGGAAGTAGTGGTAAAATCTAGCCGGTGGAACAGGGAAAATTCTTCGTCGCGATTAAAAATAGACAGGTCGTAATAGGATGTTTTGTCCAGTTGCATGCAGCATCGTTTTAGTGAATATACGGTGGAAGATGCAAGGATAGAAAAATTCCATAAGAAAGAAAAGCGTATTTTCTCGCCAAGGCGCAAAGCAGCTAAGGATCTTCTTCTTCTTAAATGCTTTGCTTCTTTGCGCCTTGGCGGGAAAAAATTAGCGACTGAACGTTAACCGTTGCCCCAGTATATTTTCGTTGAAAACGCCGTTTACATAGGCCAGGTGACCGTTTATAAAGGTATGGGTGATGGCAGCCGGGAAGGTATGTCCTTCAAACGGGCTCCAGGCGCATTTGTAGAAGATATTTTCTTTATTCACGCTGGTTTGGCCCTGTAGGTCTACGATAACGCAGTCAGCAAAATAACCTTCTCTCAAAAATCCTCTTTCTTTTACCTGGAAGCAAATAGCAGGTGCATGACTCATTTTCTCCACCACTTTTTCTATGCTGATATCTCCCTGGCGGGCATGTTCGAGCATGAGCAGCAGGCTGTGTTGTACCAATGGCACGCCGGATGGAGCCTGTAGGTAAGGTTGTTGTTTTTCTTCCCAGGTATGCGGAGCATGGTCGGTGGCAATAATATCCAGCCGGTCGTCTAGGAGTGCCTGCCAGAGCGCGGTTTTATTTTCCGGCGCTTTGATGGCGGGATTACATTTAATCAGGTTACCGTATTGCGCATAATCATCTGCGGTGAAATGGAGGTGATGTACGCATACTTCTGCAGTAATCCTCTTTTCGGCCAGGGGCAGCATGTTACCGAATAATTGCAGTTCCCGGGCGGTGGAGATATGCAGGATATGCAGGCGGGCATCATGTTTCTGTGCAAACTGGATGGCTACCAGGGAAGACTCGAAGCAGGCCTCTACATTGCGGATCAGCGGGTGGTCGGCAGCTGTGAGCTGGTCGCCCTTTTCCCGCTGGAAAGCTTCCATATTGGCACGGATGATTTTTTCATCTTCGCAGTGGGTGGCAATCAACAGTTCGCTGTTGGAAAAAACGGTTTCCAGTGTGAGGTAGTTATCCACCAGCATATTGCCGGTAGAGGATCCCATGAATATTTTGACCCCGCAAACGCTGTCTTTTTTGGCGTTTGTTTTCAGGATTTCTTCTACGTTATCATTGGCCGCTCCCATAAAAAAGGAATAGTTAGCCAGTGAATGTTGCCGGGCGATGGTGTATTTATCTTCCAGTAGTTCCTGTGTAAGGGCCGCTGGCTTGGTATTAGGCATCTCCATGAAGCTGGTGGTGCCACCGGCTACGGCGGCGCGGGCTTCGGTATAGATGGTGGCTTTTTGTGTTAGGCCGGGTTCACGGAAGTGTACCTGGTCGTCTATAACGCCTGGCAACAGGTGCTTGCCTTCTCCGTTAATTTCTGTGTATTGGCCACTGACGGTGATGTTGGGCGCAATTTTTTCAATGCGGCTGTTCTTGATCCATACATCCTGTACCGTGGTGCGTCCTTCGTTAACCACGGCGATATTCCTGATGAGGTAGTTTTGCATGCCGCAAAGGTAGAAAAATTATCCTTCAAGATGTATGGAAAACACGATCATGCGGGATTGCAGCTTGTCTATTACATTGGAGTAGCGCAGGTTAGGATCTTTCACATGTACGTTGCCAAAGCCATTGCTGATTTTAAATTCGGGAGCAAAGATGAAGCTTTCAAAGTAAAACTCAAACCCGGCGCCTACCTCATAACCATAGTCGCTTTTTTTCACTTTTACCAGGTCTTCCGCCCGGCGTAAACGGGCATTGGAGGCCAGGTCGTAGTCGTATTTAAGGCCGGCAATGGTATATACACGCATATTGCCGATACGGTCGGATTTAAACTTTATTTGTAAGGGAAAGCTCAGCAGGATGGATTCAATCTTCTTTTCAGTGTCTTGCGACTTGGGATAAGTTTCGCGGTAGTACAGGTTTTTGGAGGCAAAGATCAGCTGCGGGTTAAAGCGCAGGTCAAAATGCTCACTGAGCCTGGCGTTGGCCAACAATCCCAGGTTGAATCCCATTGTTTTCAGGGGTTCGGCTACCATGATAGAGTCGGTGGCTAAGAAAGCGGGAGAGTGCTCCAGCTTGTAAGCCGACTGGTTGGCAGCCAGCGTAATACCAAAGTAATAGGGTTTTGCATCGTGTTCCAACATATTCAGATTGGTTTGCTGCGCTTTTGCAGGCAGCATCCCGATCAATAAGATGAATATCAGCGCGTAGCGCAGTAGATAGAACATATGCCGAATGTAAGCGTTTTGCATGTAACGGCCTGAAAACGGGTATTGGTTAATATGGTTCGCATTGCTTCACCCTGCGGAAACGCTTTCACAGATTCTGGCAGATAACTGTAAGCCGCCTGGCTCTTAGCTATCCATTTCCCGATCAGCGGTGTAATATAGCGAAAATACGAATTATATAATTGTTTAATAGGAAAAACTGTAGGATTCGAAAATTCCAGGATCACCAACCTACCCCCCGGCTTCAATACACGATACATTTCTGATAACCCCTTTTCCAGGTGCTCAAAATTACGTACGCCGAAAGCCACAGTTATCGCATCAAACGTTTGGTCGGGAAAACTTATTGTCTCGCTATCGCCGCTTTGCAAGGTAATTTTGCCGCTAAGACCCAGTTTGTCGATTTTTTCCCGCCCATGTGCCAGCATGCCCTCAGAAATATCTATCCCCACAATTTTTTCGGGGTGCAGGTGCTTTTCAGCCATAATGGCAAAGTCACCGGTACCGGTAGCCACGTCCAGCATCAATTTGGGCTGAATAGCCTTCAGATAGCGAAGCGCCTTCTTCCGCCAGATAATGTCGATTCCGAGCGACATAAAGTGGTTGAGAAAGTCATAGCGATAAGCAATATCATCAAACATAGTCGCTATCTGCTCCTTCTTGCTTAATTTTGACCCTTCAAAGGGAACGATCTTCTGAACATTTGCATTTTCTGACATAGTGCGCAAAGTTAAAGAAATGTGGTCATGTGACAGTATACAAATACAGAGATCCGGCAATTTTTAATGCAACAAAGCAATTTATCAATATGGTTATTAAGTCAGCAGAATATCTTATCAGCAGCCCCGATTGGGAAAAATGCCCCACTCCAACCTGGCCCGAATACGCATTCATCGGCCGGTCTAATGTTGGTAAATCTTCTTTGATTAATGTATTGGCCAACAATGAAAAATTAGCCAAAACGTCCGGTACACCCGGTAAAACACAGATGATCAACCACTTTATCATCAATAAATCATGGTACCTGGTGGACCTCCCTGGCTATGGCTTCGCTAAAAGAAGTATGTCGCAACGCCGCCAATGGCAGCAAATGATCGAAAACTACCTGCGCAAACGCCCCAACCTGGTCAGCGTTTTCGTACTGATAGACAGTCGCCATGCCCCCCAGAAAATCGATATCGACTTCATCAACCAGCTGGGCGAATGGAACATCCCCTTCAGCCTCGTGTTTACCAAAGCCGATAAAAGCACCCAGGCGGAAGTAAGCCGCAACGTGAAAGCATTCCTCCAGAAAATGAGGGAAACCTGGCAATTCCTCCCTCAAAACTTTGTCACCTCCACGGTGAAGAAAACAGGACGAGATGCGATCCTTACCTATATCGATGAACTAAATGCCCAGTTCCGGGCCATTGCAGGCTAACAATACATTTTCCCCCTCTCTCCAATATTTATTTATATTTGATCTTGTCTTGCTAATATTGACACTTTATTTATCCAAATACTTGTTGGCATGTCTGATACTACAGATGAAATACTGTGTAAAGGAATACTGGAGAGAGATCAGGAAGCCTTCCAGGCGTTGTATGAAAAATACCGGGACACCATTTATGGTTATACCCTCAAACTGTGCGGACTGCCGGAAGTGGCGTCAGATGCCGTACAAGAGGTATTTATGAAGATTTGGATAAAACATGAGCACCTGGATCCCCGCTTATCGCTGAAAGCCTACCTTTTTACTACCGCCCGCAATTATATATTCGACTACCTGCGCAAAGCGGTACATGACCAGCATTTCCGGGAACACTTTTTACAACTGTATACGGAAGATACCGGGGGCGCTATGGACGATCTCCTGTATACCCGCCAGCTCGAAGCCATCAAAATGAAAGCCATCTCCTGCCTGCCCACCCAACGCCAGCTGATTTTTAGGATGAGCAAAATGCAGGGACTCACCAACCAGGAAATTGCCGACCAGCTGGGCATTTCCATCAACACCGTCAGAGACCAGCTGGTAAAAGCTTCCCGCTTCGTACGACATTACCTGTACCAGCACGCCGATATCTCTATATTACTGGCCATTTTTTGTCATATCTACACATACTAAAAAAATTTTTTTTTACCGGATCGTCTTTGGGAATTTCCCAATCGTATTAATAGTATGTCAACAAGGAACAATGGACGAGCATAAGGACAGTATTAAATTCCTGTTTAAAAAAATGATAGAAGGGAAAAGTACGCCAGCAGAGCGTTTGCAATTGCTGACGTGGCTGGAAAACAACCCTTCAGCGGAAGAGTTCCCTGCTGTGGAAGACTTGCCGGACGCAGGAAATAAACTGCTGATGCCAACCAGCGAGGCAGACAGGGTATGGTACAACATCCTGCAGCAAGCGGCTCAAACACCCGTTGTTCCACTGTGGAAGAGAAACGGGTTCAGGATAGCCGCTGCCATGGTACCGGTTATTGGCATCGCGTCCCTGGTACTTTTTTTTTATAACAAGAGAGACCAACAGCAATATTTTGTCAACAATACACACCACGTAAAAACGATTCAACTGAAAGACGGGTCTACCATACAGCTCAAACAACATAGCCGGGTAAGAATAGCTTTTACACACGGCCATACCGGAGAACGAGAGGTATGGCTGCAGGGAGAAGCCTTTTTCAATGTACAGCAGCAGGCTTCGCACCCCTTTACCGTACACGCTTCCAATGGAGTAGATATACAAGTACTGGGCACCGCTTTCAATGTAAATACAGAAGGAACTCATACCGCTGTAGTATTGAATGCAGGAAGTGTAAGCGTAAAAGCCGCAAAGGCGCGCAAAACAGTAGCCCTGCAACTGAAACCCGGCGAAATGGCCAGCTTCGATGCCAACACCCTGGTGCTTTCGGCCGAGAAAGTAGACACGTTGTTCCACACCTCGTGGAAATACAACCTGATGGCGTTTAAAAACGAATCACTGAAGGAAGTAATGCATCAATTAGGTGAACAATATGGATACAATGTAGCATTTGAAAACACCATCCAGGAAAAGCTGTTATTTACAGGTTATCTGCCCACAGATAACCTACGGCAGGCCATCCTCACCATTGAACAATCCTTTAATTTAAAAATCGATTTGCAACAAAAGAGTATTTACATCACGAACAAAAGCTTTTAAAAAAGACAACCAAAATTAGTTATGAAAAGAATGCGTTCAATCAGTTACCCACTGATAATGGTGACTGCTTTGTCGTGCTGCCTGCAATGGTCAACAGCACAGATAGCAAAAGCAGCTGTCCACGACACCAACACGGCTGCCCGGCCGCTGATTACTGTAATAAATGAACTGGAAGCTAAATTCGATGTACGCTTTAGCTACAATGCCGCCCTGATCAGGGACAAAAGCGTTCTAATGCAGAACCTCAGCGGTTTCCAGGCCGATAATATTGAAGAAAGCCTGAATAAATATATTGCGCCACTGGGCCTGGTCTGCAAAAAAATAAATGGTAAACTATATGTCCTTAAAGCAGAAGTAACCGGCGATACCAAAACTATTGCCACCGATGTAGCAAACGTAATACAGCAACAGGTAACCAAAGGTACCGTAAGAGATTCGCTCGGCAATGCCTTACCCGGTGTGGCAGTACAAGTGAAGGGAAGCAGTAAAGGAACCGTTACCGACAAAGAAGGTCGCTTTGCTATCGACAACGTAAAAGATGGCGATATACTGGTGTTCAGTCTCATGGGATATACGCCTAAAGAATATATCGTAAGAGGCTCCCAGGCAGTGAATATGGTACTCAACGACCAGGCCATCAACATCGACCAGGTGGTAGTAACCGCCCTCGGTATCAAACGCCAGGAGAAAGCTCTCGGCTATGCGGTGCAAAAAGTAAAAGGTGATGCCATCCAAACCGTAAAAGGCGTGGATATGGCTACCTCCCTTACTGGGCAGGTATCCGGTCTCGTTATTAAAAACTCTACCGAATTCTTCGCCAAGCCCAAAGTGGAACTAAGGGGAGAAGATGCTTTGCTGGTAATAGATGGCGTGCCCTATGCCAACATGACTCTCCGCGATGTACCCGCCGATGATATCGAAAGCCTCGATGTGCTCAAAGGCCCCACCGCCTCTGCATTGTACGGCTCCCGCGCTACCGGTGGCGTGCTCCTGATCACCACCAAAAAAGGATCCGGCACCGGGTTAACAGTGAATGTGAACAGCACCACTATGCTGCAAAGCGGCTTCCTCGCCATCCCTAAAACCCAATCCTCTTACGGCCGCGGTCAGAATGGAAAAATCGATAACGATTATGTATGGGGGCCCCGGCTCGACGCAGGTAATACCGCGAGAGACTGGAATCCTCAAACCAAACAATTTGAAGACAACCGGCCATTGAACTCCATCGGTAAAAATAACCTGAAAAATTTCATGGAGCTGGGACTCATCACCAACAACAACATCAACGTGGCACAGAGCGGGAAGTATGGTAGCTTCCGTGCTTCCCTCAACCATATCTACAACAAAGGCCAGTTTCCCAACGCTAAAATGAATATGTACAACTTCACGCTTGGCGGTGAGTTGAAGGCTACAGAAAAATTTACCCTCGAAGGCCACATGGGCGTGAGTAAACGCATGTCGCCGCAAACCTGGGGCTCAGGTTACGGCAACCAGGGATATATTTACCAGCTCACCATGTGGACGGGCGCCGAATATGATATACGCCAGTACCGCGACTATTGGAAAGTGCCTAATAAAACCCAGAACTGGATGTACACCAACTGGTATGATAACCCTTACCTGATTGCCTACGAAAAACTGGACGCAATCCAGCAAAATACCACGAATGCGAGCCTGACAGGTAACTATAAATTTAACTCGGACCTCAGCCTCCTGGTACGTATCGGCTATGATGTATATAGCAATAAAGAGACAAAAACCAACCCTACTGCCAATATTTATTCTACCCGCGGCGGATGGAATGCAAAAGGATTATACAACATCAATAATACATGGGGCTGGAGTATCAACAACGACGCCATATTGAGCTACAGCAAAAAATTGGGCAACTGGAATGTAGAAGGTATGGCCGGTGGAACGATCTACTACTTTGTGAATGAAGGTTTAATAGCCAGCACCAAAAACGGGCTGGTATCACCTACCTATTTTTCATTGAACGGATCTGTAGAAGCACCTACATTTAGCCCATCTTACAAAAGCAAACAGGTAAACAGCCTCTTTGGCCGGGCTGCTATCAGCTGGAGGAACATTGTGTTCCTGGACGCTACCGGGCGTAACGACTGGAACTCTACTCAGCCAAAAGCAAGCCGCTCCTATTTTTATCCCTCTATCGGTTCCAGCGTAGTCTTATCTGAAATATTTAAGATGCCTGCTTTCACCGACATGTGGAAGATACGCGGTTCATGGGCCACCTTTAAAACGCCTGCTGATATTTATGATATCAACCGCCTGTATAGCACTACTACAGGCGCCTGGAATGGGGCCAACTCCGCCAGCTACTCCAGCAAATTGCAGGGCGCCAGCATATTGCCCAGCTCTTTCCGTACCTGGGAAATCGGTACTGCTGCCTACTTGTTTAAGAAACGCTTGAATGTAGACGTAGCCTACTTCAATAAATACTATTATAATCAACAGAAATTTGTCCCTATTTCCAGCTCATCAGGATTCGATAATACCCTCATCAATACAGGTGAAACTTACGTGAGAAAAGGGATAGAGGTAACCCTCAGCGGTACAGTCATCCAGAAAAAAGCCTTCCAGTGGGTATCTACTGTTAACTGGTCAAACCAACACCGTTATTACGTAAACCTGGACGATGTATATTCTCCTAAAAAGCCATGGGTAAATAAAAACGCCCGCCTGGATGCATTCACCGATTATTACTGGTTGAGAGACCCGAATGGTAACATTATCCATAGCAATGGTATGCCGGTGGAAAGCGATTACGAACAGGTGTTTGGTTATACAGACCCTAAATTCAGCTTCGGTTTTATCAATACTTTCCAGATCCGCAACTTCACCATCGGGCTCAATATCGACGGGCGTATCGGCGGTCTGATGTACAATTATGTATATGATAAGATGTGGGATTCCGGTACCAATCCCGAATCCGATAACCAATACCGTTACGATGAAGTAGTAAATGGTTTAACCAATTATGTAGGCAAAGGCGTGAAAGTAGTGTCGGGTACGGTTGCCTACGACAACTTCGGCCACATTACCAGCGATACCCGTCAGTATGCAGAAAATGATACCAAAGTATCTTACCAGGATTATGCGCAGAATTTCAGGGGAGGAGACAGGGGCATCCAGAAGAAATCGTTCGTTAAAATCCGTGAGCTGTCTGTAGGGTACCGTTTCCCGGCAACTACCCTGGCCAGAACTGGTATTAAGAATGCATCTGTATCCTTAATTGCCCAGAACCTGTTCCTCTTTACCAAATTCAAATTCTCAGATCCCGATGTAGATGATGAAAACCTCAACTCGCCTTCACAGCGTATGATAGGTGTCAATTTTAAAGTAGGGTTCTAATCTTTTATTGTCAAAGTAATGCTCATGAAAAACTATTCACTGAAAAATATATTAGCAGTACCACTGGGAGCAATAACGCTGCTGGCTGGATGTTCAAAATTTGATAAGATCAATACAGATCCTAACCAGACTTCACAGGTGACTTCCGGCATGCTGGCCACCGGCATGATCCTGAACATTACCAGGAGCAGCATCAGTTCTACCAAGGGATTCATGCAACCCTATCTGCTGGGAAAATACCTCACCTGGGGAGAAGGGCAGGAAAGCTTCCAATACAATAAATTCGGAAGAGCCAATTTCGATCGCCTCCTGCAGCTACGTAATATCCCACCTATGCTCGCCTATGCAGAAGACGACGGGCTGAGAAAATCTTACAGCGGACTGGGACATTTTATCAGGGCCTGGCAGTTTTTCCAAACCACTATGCAGGTGGGGGATATTCCTTATTCCCAGGCAGGGAAAGGCGAATCGTCCAATATTATTCAACCGGCGTATGATACGCAGAAGGAGGTATTCCTGGGCATATTAAATGAACTGGATAGTGCTAATATCTTGTTGGCAGAAGGGAAGAAGTTTGCAGGAGATCCCATTTATGCGGGGGAAGCCGACAACTGGCGCCGGCTCGCCAACAGCTTCCAGCTACATGTGCTCATGAACCTGTATAAGAAAACAAACGACCCGGATTTAAAGGTAATCGCACGGTTTAACGACATCGTGGCCAACCGGCCACTAATGCGCTCTTATGTCGATAATTTTGCCCTTACCTATACAGCGGCCGCCGGTCAAAACTACCCCTGGTCAGACGTGCCTGCCGGCTCCGGCAACTCCTTTGTAAAATCAAATTACACCATGCTTTCTGCTACGTTAATAGATCCGCTGAAAGCCATGAAGGACCGCCGTTTATTTTATTATGCCAAACCTTCCCCGGTAAAAATTGCCGCAGGTAAACTGATGACCGACTGGGATGCATACGTAGGAGCAGAACCTTCCAATGCCTTCCCGGTACTGCAAACCATGCGTGTGGGGAAAGACTATTCAGACCTGAATAACCGGTATGTAAACCTGGTAAATGCCGAGCCGGTAAGCCTTTTCAGTTATGCAGAATTGCAGTTTGTGCTGGCAGAAGCGGCATTGCGCGGCTGGATTTCCACTGCCCCGGCTCAAACCTACTATGCGGCAGGCATTACTAGTGCTATGAAGTTTACCGCTGCTTATACACCCGACCTGGAAGATTATCATCACAACATGAAAATAGATGATAATTATATCCAGACTTACGTAGCAGCAGTAGCGCTGACAGGCAATACAGCTGCACAGCTTCAGCAGATTATCCTGCAAAAATACCTGGCCGGCTTCCTCCAGGGAAGTAATTACAATGCCTGGTATGAGCATAGGCGCACCGGCTATCCTGTATTTATCCTGAACGCCACTACTAACCTCAATACGCCTACCACCCAATTCCCGGTAAGGTGGTTATATCCGGCCAATGAGCTGAGCTTCAACAATGCCAATATGGATGCTGCTGTTCAACGGCAGTTTGGGGGAAGTGATAATGTGAATAGCGTGATGTGGTTGCTGAAAGATTAATAAACACTGCTAAAACGAACCAAGGGCCTCCCGCTGTCAGCAGGAGGCCCTTGGTTCGTTTTAGCAGTGTTTGCTTATTCTCTTTTATAAGTCAGCGTCATACCATCAATCATATCATCGGTGAATACGAGCGCATATGGTTTTATCGTGATGTAATTAGTGAAGGTGCTGTCATTGGTGATGAGCTTCCAGGTATTATCACCCGGCGCTGTTTCCAGGCGGTAGTGCGTAGCCCTTACCTGCAGGCCGTTGATGATCAGCCGGAAAGTATCATGGGCAAAAATCGCTTCCTGCCGGTTAGTGATTTCATGCGCTCCTCCGGATATACCACCTTCGGCCTTGATGAGTAACCATTTTCCTTCCACGCCTTCCGGGGGGGTGGATTTTTTGCTGCAGGCTACGGCAAGAAGACATAGCAGGACGGGGAGGAAGTAATATTTATTTTTCATACAGGGAAATTGACGATAAATATGGTTGATAGAAACTATTGGTTCGTTTGTAAAGCGAGGCAAGGGGAGGAAATGTTACAGCTTTTTTGGGAAGGATTTGAGCTGGATAAGGGGAGAAAAAGCCACTTGACGTGGTAACACGTCATCAATCATATTTGAGAGAGGTACAAAAAACAGGCTGCCTTAGTTCACTATCTTATTGGCGCAGCTGCTGCTGGCAAAGGCTTCCGGTTTTGCTTTAAAAGCGAAGCCCATACCCAGGATATAACCCATTGCTTCCCGTAAAGCCAGGTTGCTCTTGAACTGAGGATTGGTATTGATATCAGCATGTACTTCCATGTCTACATCATATTCTGTAAACAGGTCGCACAGCTCATACGCAATCTCAATACTCTTGGCTACTTCCACCAGCATGCGTTCTTTGATAGAATAGCGGTCCTTAGTTTTTTCATTGTGGATAAACATAAATCCGCCGTGGCCTTCTCTCAGGAAGACGATCACCGTAGCGAATTCTGTATCCAGTCCTTTTACCTGGGAATCAGTACCAATGCACACTTTCAGACGAAACCCCCTGGCAGTTTCGCGAACAATGGCTTGTCTTACTTCTTCCTTGACCGGAAGGTGGATAACCTCTCCATTAAATCTTCTCCATTGCATAAATGTATAGTTAAGGGTGAACATGCAACTTGGTAATGCTTATAATGCCTGCCTGATGAAGTAATGCCATGCGCTAATTTGGGTCAAACAATATGGGATGCGTTCATTGGGGGATAAAAGCAGTAGATACGAATATACGAAAAAGCTGTTAGCATTAGCTAACAGCTGGTATTAAAAAAAGAAGAAGATAGGAGAGATAAAATTAAAATTGTCCGGTACTTAGTAAGACCAGCGTACAAGCTTCCACGGGTACTATCTGATGCTGCCTGGCAATATCCGCCAGTTCCGGGTTTTCGGTACCCGGGTTAAAAATAATGCGCTTGGGATGCAGCTGCAGGATATAATCATAATATTCCCGCTGAATGGTAGGATTCAGGTACAAAGTAACCGTATCTACCTGTTCCAGCACCGGGTGGGCCGTAATAACCGGGATATCGCCTATCTGGGCAGCGCGGTTTCCGATAGCCACTACGGGATGTCCCTTGGCGGTAAGCCGGTTAACCGCCATGTTACTATATCTTTCCGGGTTGGGCGAGGCGCCCAGTACTACCGTGAGTTTTTTATCATTGTTGGTGTCCATACAGCTAATGTACGTATTTCAGTACAAGTGGTAAGCGCTCCGGGGCAAATGGGCCAGGATATCCTCACAGGCAGCTTTTATCTCTGGAAAAGCAAATACAAAGCCCTCCTGCAAAGACCGGCTGGGTAACACCCACCTGCTTTTGAGTAATAATTCCGTTTCTGTTCCTATCAATAAAGCGCCTATTTTCAGCAAAGGAACTGGCGCAGGTAATCCAAACGGGTGGGAAGCCGCTTCCCGCAATGTTTTCATAAAGGCCCGGTTGGTAACAGGAAAAGGCGCTGTACAGTTATACACACCCTCACTATGATCGTTTTCGTACAGCCATTCAATCATCCGGCATACATCGGTGATATGGATCCAGGTATACATCTGCCTGCCGTGGCCCTGGTAGCCGCCCAGCCCGAATTTTACCAGCCGGAGATAAGGCTGCATAACGCCGCCGCTTTCCCAGCCCAGGGTAATGCCTATACGAAGAACAATTTTTCGTGTACACGGTAGCGTAATATCGTTAAATGCCTGTTCCCATTGTGTGCACACCTGTACAGAGAAATCATTCGCTATCTCCCCATTAAATTCATCCATGGGCCGGTCTTCTGCGTGCCGGTAAATGGTAGCGCTACTGGCATTGATCCATACAGCCGGCGGATTTTTTAGTGTCCGGATGGCCGCTCCCAGCGCCCGCGTAGCATTTACCCGGCTCTCCAGGACGATGCGTTTATTTGTAGTATTGTACCGGCAGTTGACACTTTTTCCTGTGAGATTAATAAGCAGGTCGGCGCCTTCCAGTGCTTCACACCAGGTACCTGGTTTTTTACCATCCCATTGTACATAGCTGATACGGCCCGTTGCGGGGCGTACCTGCCGGGTAAGAATAATAATGTCGTTATGTTTTCCAAAACAGGTAGCCAGGCTTTTACCAATGAAACCAGTACCCGCCGCAATAATAATACGCTTATTTTCCATGGTGCTTATTTTAGAGGCAGTGGCTCCGGTACAGATATTCTCCGGATGTTCAATATAGTTACCAGGGTAATTAATAACGGCACTAATACTTCGCTGATGAGCAGGATAAAGAGGATAATGGTATAAAAGAAGCTGGGAAATGCGTCGCAATTCCTGCCTGCCACAGTTAACAGTAATAGGCAGTTATAACCAATGAATGCCCAATGGAAAAAATGTAGGACATAGTTGGCGTTTGGGTGTTCTTCATGCACAAGGCTGATAACGGTGCTTAATAACTGCCAGGCAGCAAGCCCATAAAACACAGGCAAAAAAAAGCCAGAGGCAGTGAAATACAATCCTAACCCCGCAACATAAAGCAAGCCCTGAACAGTACCATTTATAATAAGGAGCAGTTTCATTTTTATTTTTTTTGTTAATTCGGAATTTTCAGAAAAAATTGAAATATTGCGACAAAAAAAAATTACTTGATGAGTTTCAACAAGCTGCTGTAAAACCAGCTTTCTTCCGATTTGATAAACGCACTAATGGTTTTATCGGTTTGCTGCGCAAACTTGGTAATATTGGAGATAGAGTCTTTGAAGGCTTTCATTTCCTTGTCTTTGGGATCGCCTTCGGCCTGCTGCAGCTGTTGCAGCACTTTCATGATGGGGTCCAGCTCGCGTTTCTTTCTTTCGCGGGCAATATAAGTGGCTACTTTCCAAATGTCTTTTTCCGCTACAAAATATTCCTTCCTTTCACCAGGAATAAGGATGCGTTCTACCAGGCCCCAGTTAATCAGTTCCCGAACGTTCATATTGGTATTACCCCGGGAAATATTGAGTTGCTCCATGATATCATCTGCACTCAACGGATCCGGCATAATCAGTAATAACGCGTGAATCTGGGCCATGGTGCGGTTAATGCCCCATTGTGCGCCTAAAGATCCCCAGGTTTGAATAAACTGCGCTTTTGCTTCCGGTAAGTTCATGAAGGTGTTGTTTTTATAGCGTTTGACAATTTACAAAGCCAAATGTATGTCATGTTTTTGAACTTTCAAAAGATAGTGAAACATTTTTACGCGGTAATGACGGGACCGGAAGACACCGGGGAGGTTATTTCATTATAATTCTCCTGGTTGTCGTTTATTTATAAATTTTAACAGGCAGATGATACCATGTTGGAGTAGCACAAGGCAGCCCTTGCTTATGCACAATTTTATACGGAATAGCCTGGATATACCGCGTAAGGGCCGGCAAAACGATAGTGGTAGCCGCTTGCCGGTTCCCTGTAATGTTTCCATTATAGATAATAATGCTATCAGTGTGTGTGGTATTATATAGTGTAGCCTTAATCATCCTAAGGTCGAAGAGATAGGGCTTAACTGTGTCCACCTTAAAACTTAATATCACTAACCCCTGGTATCCCATTGGCTTTAGTTGTTTTGTAACTGGAATATGATCAAAATCCATCCGAAAACATGGGAGAGGGTCAGTCCAGCAGGTAATGGTATGATCATCCCACTGTGTTTGTGCGACAGAAATCGCGGGAAAGCCCAGGATCAGTGCCAAGAGTGAACAAACAGCTTTCATATTATTTTATCATAAGATCCCACGGCTGGTTTTTTTCCATAAAAAAGGCGGAGCAAACGCTCCGCCCTCCTGTATAGCTTATTATTTCGATTATACCAGCATTGTTACCGGGTTTTCCAGGAACCCTTTCAGGGTAGCCAGGAAACGGGCGCCCACGGCTCCATCCACACTTCTGTGGTCGCAGCTCAGGGTCAGCTTCATGATATTGGCAGTTTTGATCTGCCCTTTTTCCACAACAGCGGTTTCCTTGATACCACCTACTGCCAGGATCGCTGAATCCGGCGGATTGATGATCGCAGTGAATTCGTCGATACCCAGCATACCCAGGTTGGAGATGCTGAAAGTATTACCGCTGAATTCCTGTGGTTGTAACTTTTTGTTTTTGGCTTTGTCGTACAGGCTCTTTGCTTCGGTAGCAATCTGGCTCAGTGTCTTCTGATTAGCAAAGCGGATCACCGGAACAATCAGGCCATCCTCAATCGCTACGGCGGAACCGATGTGGATATGCTGGTTCTGACGGATGTAATCACCCATCCAACTGCTGTTTACATCCGGATGCTGACGCAGTGCCATGGCAGATGCCTTGATCACCATATCATTGAAGGAAATCTTAACAGGGGAAATTTCGTTGATAGCTTTCCGCGCATCCATGGCTTTATCCATGTTTACGTCTATCTTCAGATAGAAGTGAGGAGCGCTAAACTTGCTCTCGCTGAGGCGTCTGGCAATTACCTGGCGCATTTTGGTCAGCGGAACATCTGTGAAACCTTCCTGACCGGCAGGTACAAAGGCCGGAGCAGCAGGGGCAGCAGCAGTTTGTGTTGCAGGAGCCGCTTTCGCCGCAGGAACAAAGTTATCCACATCTTTCTTTACAATACGGCCACCATCACCGCTACCAGGTACCTGGCTGATATCGATACCTTTTTCCTCTGCCAGCTTTTTAGCCAGTGGAGAGGCTTTCACACGACCGTCTGTACTATTGGAGGCAGCAACAGGAGCAGCCTGTGGTGCAGGTGCTGCGGTGGTACCATTCTGTGCAGCAGGAGCCGCAGCAGCAGTTGTAGCCGGAGCACCATTTTCAGCCGCCAGGATCGCATCCACGTTGGTTCCGGCCTTGCCTACAATGGCGATAATGCCGTTAACTTTGGCAGCATCCCCTTCTTTAACACCAATATATAATAAAGTACCGTCGGCATAACCGATTACTTCCATGGTAGCCTTGTCGGTTTCCACTTCCGCCAGTACATCATCACTTTTTACTACGTCGCCTACTTTCTTGTTCCAGGCAACTATTTTACCTTCTGTCATGGTATCGCTCAACAGCGGCATACGGATAACAGTGGCATTTTTCAGTGCTTCTTTCAACGCAGCATCATCAGCTGGTGCAGCAGCAGCGGGAGCAGTCTGTGGTGCAGGTGCCGCAGCAGCCGGCGCAGGAGCAGCAGTCGCTTCTTTTTTATCTTCGAGCAGAGAACTATAGTCTTCTCCCGGTTTACCTACAATGGCAATAATTCCGTTAACTTTAGCTGCCTTTCCTTTTTCTACTCCAATGTACAGGAGGGTTCCTTCTACATAACCCATCACCTCCATCGTTGCTTTATCCGTTTCCACTTCAGCTATAACATCGTCTGCCTTTACTGTATCGCCCACCTTTTTATGCCATTCCGCAATCACCCCTTCCGTCATCGTATCACTCAAAAGGGGCATTCTGATAACTTCTGCCATAGTGTTTTATTCAAAATTTTGTTCAAACCTACATGTTTTTGCGCAAAAACGCAAAGAAGGAAGTGTAAACTGTTTAAAAATGTCTATCTATCGTTAATATTTAATTATATGCATTTGCCTAGAAATCCAGCTCCATATTAAGTCTGTCTTTCAGCTCTTTTACAATCGGGTATTTTTCAGCCATCTGCTGAAATTGCTCCCGGCTGGAAAGCGGAGCCGGACCAATATCCTGTACCTGCTGACTCTCATCCAGCTGCAGGGTAAGCACAATCGCCGGGTTGTTAAATTTCTTTTTCAGGAATTCTGCGATCACCAGCTTCTCCTCTTCCATAAACCTGAATTGCACTATATTCCGGCTCACAATCCCCACTTCCTCAGTACCCAGCAACTTGAGCTGGGCCAGGGCGAGGTTACTTACTACCGTCATTTTATTGGCCTGCCGGTACTGATCAATAAATTCTTCCCAGTATACATGGATGGCCCCCATAGTCAGTGGGGTAGACTGTACCTGTGTATTTCCCTGTTGCTTGGCCGCCATCGCCTCTTTCATTGCTGCCAGCCCGGTTAATTTACTGGAGATAGCTGCAGGAGTAGTGGTTTCAACCGGTTTGGCCGCCGGGATCGCTACTGGAGGAGCTGCTACCGGAGCAGATGTTACAGGTATTGCTACCGGGGTTGGCGCCAGTGAAGGGGTCGGTATAGCCGTAGGTACTGCTACGGATGGAGCAGTACTAACCGGTGCCGGGGCGGCCACTGGTGGAGCTGTTGTTACAGGTGCTGCCGGAATACTCGCTACAGTGGCCTGCTTTTCTGTTACTGTCTTGGCAGTAACCGGCTGGGCGCCGGGAGCACGCAATTTCTGCGGTGCCGAACCATCAGGAACTAGTTTTTTTTTTGCTACCTCTCCGGTAGCATCATCGCTCACCAGGGTAACGGCCTGCTGCAGGTAACACAGCTTAATCAACGCCATTTCCACATGTAAACGCTTGTTACGCGCCATCCGGTAGTTAATTTCGGTATCGTTGAGCAGGTGTAACGCAGTAATCAGGTAAGCGGGACTCAGTTGACCAGAAAGCTGTTTATAACGGTCTTTCAGGTTGCCGGATACTTCTACCAGGTGAAGCGCCTTTTCATCTTTACAGAGCAGCAGGTTGCGTAAAAATTCAGCCCACCCGTTCAGGAAATTATCTCCCTCAAATCCTTTCTGCAAAATTTCATCATATATTAATAAGGCATTGGCAATATCCTGTTGTAATACAGCGCCCATCACCCGGAAAAAATAATCATAGTCCAGTATATTCAGATGCTCCAGCGTATTCTGATAGGTCAGATGCCCGCTGGTAAAGCTGACGATCTTATCCAACGTACTCAGTGAGTCACGCATACAACCATCCGTTTTCTGCGCCACTAAATGCAGGGCATCAGTGTCTGCCTGGATATGCTCTTTGGTACAGATCTCCTGTAGGTGGTCTACGGTATCCTGTATGGTAATACGCTTGAAATCAAAGATCTGGCATCGGCTCAGGATTGTAGGGAGGATCTTGTGCTTTTCGGTGGTAGCCAGGATAAATATAGCATAGGAAGGTGGCTCCTCCAGCGTTTTCAAAAACGCATTGAATGCGGAAGAACTGAGCATATGTACCTCATCTATGATATAGATCTTGTATTTCCCGGCCTGGGGGGCAAAACGTACCTGTTCTACCAGTGTTCGGATATCATCCACCGAGTTGTTGGAAGCAGCATCCAGCTCGTGAATATTGAAGGAACTCCCTTCATTGAACGACTTACAAGAATGACATTCGTTACAGGCTTCTCCATCTGGCTGCAGGTTTTCGCAGTTAATAGTCTTCGCCAGGATACGCGCACAGGTAGTTTTCCCAACTCCCCTGGGTCCGCAAAACAGAAAGGCATGCGCCAGCTGGTTATTGCGAATGGCATTTTTGAGTGTGGTGGTAATATGTGCTTGTCCTACAACAGTTGAAAAGTTCTGTGGACGGTACTTACGGGCTGAAACGATAAAATTCTCCATATGACTGCTACGCGTTCGCGAGCGCCGAAAATACGCACAAATTCAGTAAGAGAAAAATGCACAGCAGCAACGGCGCTTCCAGGGCAACCTATTCCCCCGGTATCAAAGTTAAAATAAACTCCAGATATGATTTTTTTAATAATATGATTCCGTTGTTATAATATTCCATCATCTCGGAGCTCACTTCATGCAGTTCCTGCATGGCAGCATAGTCGGGAATCATATCGGTTATAAAGTTACAGTCCTGTTGCCGGAGCTTCCCGAGCTTTCCTTCCATACTCTCCGGGAATGTGCTATACAAGGCCGATTGACGGATGTTTTCCGTCAGGAGCCGGAAATTCCAGCATTCGGCCGACAATTCCTGGTAAAGGGGGGGCAATGACGCCAGGTCCTGTTCCTGGCTGTTAAACAACTGGCTGATGCAATGTATAATACGGAATACCTGGTCATTTAATTGATGTCCCGTTTCTTGATAAGCCAGTACTTCCCGGTATTTTTTGAGCAAAAGGGCTGCGACCTCAGGGCCTTTTTGCAGCGCAGTGCTATAGTGGTAACGAAAAGCAAGCAGGTCGTGTTTTTTTAGCCATTCTGCTTCTGCGCATACCTGGGTGGTAAGCATACGGGCCAGCTGCCGGGCCCTGGCAGTGCTATATTTCTGTCCGTCGAATTCAAAATAACGGGTCTGGAACTGGCCGGTACTGATGGCCTGCAAGGTTTCTGCATCCTGCCGGTCCCGGTAAAATGCCCGCATCCTGGCAATAATATCCGGATGGTATATATCTTCGAGACACGTCTGCGCCATCTCTTCCCGGGATAATAAAATAGCGTCATCTACTGCTATATCATTAAATGGCCGGTTATCGTAATACTCATTAAATGCTTTGGGATATTCGTATAGCCGGTGGTGTTGTGACAGCTCCGCAATATAAGCGGCAGGCGTAACCAGGTCAAATGTATCCGCCGGCATAGGCAGGATTTGGTGATACAATCGCCCTGTCATCTGCTCCTGCAGGGCTTCGGGCTCATTAAATAAAGCCCAGGCACTATGCCCTGTTGGCTTACAGGATACGGCAGCCTGTACATAATGCGCCTCCCGGGCTTCCCGCGACAAGTGAGAGGTCCATTGCTCCCGCAACTGTACCCGGCTTTTCAGAAACGATTGAAAGTAATGATCAGTAATAACAGGCAACCCGGCAGGATCCAGCGCCAGCTGATGCTGTTGGCTGTAATAACAAAGCAATGCCCGTTGTACGGAGAAAATACTGGAAAAACGTACGCCCTTCTCCGCCAACTCGGGAAGTTTATGGAAACAATGATCCAGGCAATAA
This sequence comes from Chitinophaga sp. Ak27, assembly GCF_012726295.1. Lineage (GTDB taxonomy): Bacteria > Bacteroidota > Bacteroidia > Chitinophagales > Chitinophagaceae > Chitinophaga. The sequence goes on from NZ_JABAOB010000003.1 coordinate 314,894, forward strand.
CTCCCCATTTCTACCCGGCGTAAACTGCTGATAGCAGTGGGCGAGCTGGTGAGACTCACAGCTACCTGGTCGGCATAAAATTCCATTTCCCGGCTCAACTCCAGGTAGCGGCGGTTAATTAGTGAATATATTTTCCGCAACACAAATTGCATCGCTGTTAATAGCCGCGTGGTAATATGTGCAAAAAAACTCAGTAAACTATTGCCATTACTCCAGCGCATGGCTATTTCATCCCACTGCTCATTTTCATAAAGCATCGTATACAAGCGCTTATTCAACGCATAAATGTAACTGCCCAGCTTCATACTTCGCTGGGAAAAATGGGCAAATTCATGCGCCAGCAACATTTTAAATTCACTGATATTCACGCTGTTGATCAACCCCAAACCAATCTCCAGGTTTTTTGGAGCAGGCCATAGTAAACTGAATAAATTGGAATCATAGAATACAGTAGTATTCATATCTGGCACCACGAATATTTTTTTAGGGAAATGAATACGTGTGTCCTTTACCAGCTGCGTAATAAAGTCGAATAAACGGGGATGATGATCTGCAAAAATCTGTATGCGGTAAGGGTTTATCGCCTGCCGTTTGTTGAAAAGAAATTTAATGAGAAAAAACAACACCATCCCCCCCAACAACATAAGACCAGGTCCTATGATGCCTGTAAGCCAACCAGGACGATGGCGGAATAACATCACCCCCCCTAGTATACAACCAACAGCCAGGGCTACGGCTGCCAACAATAAAACCACGTAAAGTATAAAAAACAGTACAACGTAGCTGATGGCTTTCATTATCTGTTGCCTAAACAATAACGTGGGTTCAATGAGCGCCAGATCAGCGTTTTCCGGGCACTCAGGATATAAGTCGGTCATAACGAAATGTCAGGTTAGACCCTAAAAGGGATTTAAATGTATCGAATATTCATAAACTTATTGGTGTTTCATCAGCAGTCAGCCATCAGGGCAGGTAAGCGAAAGCCATTACCGTATTGACTAATAGTAGGTTGGTTAATTATATATTTTTAATAATAATATATGAGATGTAATATATTTGGTTGATCTATGGCCTCAAAACGATACAAAAATGTGTGTAATACTCGAGGTAGGTATCAATAAATGGATGCAGGACCACACTCCTGCATCCGAAATATGTTATCCGATTATCGGATGCCGGTGAAACGGCCTTCTTCGGTCAAATAAATAACGATAAGTGGTCAATTGCCGGGAAGGGGCAGCCCCCAGGCTTTCCGCCACATTCTGCATTTTGGGGTTAAAATCACCTATCCATTGCATTTCATAATCCACATACTTCACTGCACCGCTTTGAATTAATTTGGCGCCTTCCACAATGGTAAACGCATCCACGCCCTTGCCCTGGAATTCCGGTACTACCCCGAAAATAATTCCCGTCATCTTTTTACAATACCCCATCTGTTTCAAATACAGGAATTTGAGCTTCTGCAACAGGCCAAATTTCCCATTCATATGTTTAATATACTGGTTGAGATCGGGCAGGTTAAGCCAGATAGCAATAGGCTCCTCATGATGGTATACGAACCAGGCGATTTTCTCATCCAGTAATGGCTTCATCTGCTTGAAAAGCGCAATCGCCTGCGCCTTGCCCATATCCTTGCCACCACCATGTTTGGCCCAGGCTTTATTATATACTGTACAGAAATCTTCTGCAAACTTCCGCAAATCCTTTTTTCTGAGATGCATCGCCTTAAACGCCGGATCAGCAGCAATGGCGGCATGGCGATCGTAAAATTTGGGTTGCAGGGTATCTGCTACTTTCATCCCATAGCAAATCTGATTGAAAAATACCTGGAATCCATACTGCTCGAAGAGGCGAACATAATAGGGAGGGTTAAAGTTCATGGCATAAAGCGGCTCATGATAACCTTCTGTGAGCAATCCCCACCAGTTGTTGCGTTCTCCAAAGTTGATGGGACCATCCATAGCCTCCATGCCACGCTCCTGCAGCCATTGTTTGCCGGTATCAAAAAGCAGGTTGGCTGCTTCCTGGTTATCAATACAGTCGAAGAACCCGATACCGCCTACCGGGAATTCATCTCCCTTATTCTTATATTTTTTACTGACAAATGCGGCCATCCGCCCAATTAACTGACCATTACCATCTTTTAAAATCCATCTTACACATTCTCCATGACGAAAAGCTTTGTTATGTTCCCGGTCAAACACCGAGTTGATATCCTTATCCAGCGGCCTTATCCATCCTTCCACGTCTTTATTCAATAATACATGTACTTCCAGAAACTGCCGGGCTGTCTGTTCATTGTTTACAATAATCAATTGCATTGTGACCATTTGTACAAATGTAATGAAAACTCAGTTGGCACTATTTTTTCTCTCGCCACAGGGATGAAAAAAGCTTATATCTATCCTGCTATAATACTGCTGTTAATCGTTATATTCAGCCTGGGCTACTGCCAGCAACAGCGGCATGTACGTAAAGTATTATCTGAAAACCAACGGCTATGGAATGAAAATCGGGACCTCCGGCAAAGCCTCGCCCAGGCCGGCGCCGTGAGCCAGCAGATCAACAGCCACCAGGAGCTGCAACAACGGGTAGGCGGACAATTTATCGAACGCCGTGCCTATTACCGCCGCAACTGGCAGCAATTTATCGCAGCAACGGCGGGCGACTACCACACCGGCTTTCTCGGAGGCATCAAAAACCTGACAATTACCGTACGCAATCAAACAGAGTATCCCCTCGACAATGTGGTGGTAAAAGTGCTGTATATGCGCAATAACAATGAAATCTTCAAAACAGAACAGTATACCATTAATAACATTTCCGAAAAAAGCAGCCGAAGCATCACTGCTTCCAATAGCCGTAAGGGAAGTAAGGTAGAAGTGAAACTGGTAAGCATTACCAGTCAGCCCATGAACTTCTGCTGGGCGGCCGATAAGCCCGTTCCCGCCGGTAACCCCGATCCATTTGAATGTGTGCCCGCCGCAAAGAATAATCACTAACTTCGCGGCATGATCCAGCTTACCCCAGTTACCATGGCCGATGATGCCATGAAAGACTTGTACAGCGAAGCATTTCCACTGGAGGAAAGAAGACCCTGGCCCCTGCAGGAACAACTAATGGCAGCAGGCCATCTCCGGATATTGCGTATAACCAGTAATGCCGCCTTTGCCGGCCTTGTGTTTTACTGGCAACTCCCCGATTTTTACTTTATAGAACATTTTGCTATCCATCCCAGTGCCAGAGGAGGCGGCGCCGGTACGCAGGTAATGCAGTTGCTCGAAAAACAGCTACAGGTCATTGTATTGGAAGTAGAACCTCCTGTAACGGCACAAGCTATACGTAGAATTAATTTTTACGAACGGCTGGGTTATCAGACGTTCCCGGATCGTTACCAGCAACCAGCCTACTATCCACATCTTCCGCCACTGGAACTTTGTATCATGTATAAAGGGATTTCCGCCGAAACAATGGGCTTCAACAAGATAAAATCACAATTATATCAATACGTATATAATCAGTAACAATAGCTGCGCTGTTTACAATGCACAAAAAAAGACCGCCTCATAAACAGAGACGGTCTTTTATCAGGTAACGTCAACGGACGATGTATATTTGGCAAGTATTATGACTTGTTCATTTCGCCAGCTACAGCCTTATCCTACACGTGAAGGTCGATCACCTTGCTGTTGTTGTTGTTGTCTTTGCTGCTGCTCCTGCTGACGTTGTTGCTGCTGCTGTTCCCTTTGTACACGCTGTTGTTCCTGTTGCTGCTGCTGTTGTTGTCTTACTCTTTCCTGTTGTTGTTGTTGTTGTTGTTGTTGTTGTTGTTGTTGTTGTTGTTGTTGTTGTTGCTGTTGTTGCTGCATACGTTGTTGTTCCTGTTGTTGCTGTCTTACTCTTTCCTGCTGCTGCTGCTGTTGCTGTTGCTGTTGCTGCTGCTGTTGTTGTATACGCTGCTGTTCCTGCTGTTGCTGTCTTACTCTTTCCTGTTGTTGTTGCTGTTGTATGCGCTGTTGATCTTGTATCTGGCGAACACGGTCCTGCTGTTGCTGCTGTTGTATTCTTTGTTGTTCCTGTTGCTGTTGCTGTTGTTGTGCACGCTGCTGCTGTTGTATCTGTTGTAAACGCTGTTGTTCCTGCTGTTGTTGCTGCTGGTCAAATCCCCTGGAAGGTCTGTTATAATTACCGGCGGGCGTGTTGTTGCCGGCAGGAATATTACCATTATCACTGTTGCCGGGTCTTACCCGACCAGGGAAATTGTTGTTGGGAACATTACCATTATTGTTGTTGGGAATATTACCGTTATCGCTGCTACCTGGCCTTACCCGTCCAGGGACGTTGTTATTGTTATTGGGAATATTTCCGTTATTGTTGCTATTGTCGCCGGGTCTTACTCTACCCGGGAAATTGTTGTTAGGAACGTTCCCATTATTATTGTTGCCATTATTACCAGAATTGATGCGTCCTGGTGTATTACCATTGTTATTGGAAATGTTCCCGTTGTTGTTATTACCACGATTCGGACGGTTATAGTCAAGTTGCTGTACCGGTCTTGAACGATCGGCCGTCTGTCCTCTCTGAATAGCTGCAGCGTCCGGACGGTAAATACGTAACTGGTTGCTTTCTACCCTGCCTGTTCCTGGTCTGCCACTGTTTTCCACTCTTAAAGGCCTGATCTGCTGGCCGGAGTAACGTTGTACTTCGTTGGCATTGGGTCCAGCGTAAACCCGGTACCCACCATAATTATTGGTGTTATTGATAATAGTAGTATTGTTGATAATAGTTACGTTCCGGCTATTATCTACATAGTAGTTATTGATACGGGGGCTACCGATATATTGTCTGGGTACGAAGGCCCAGCAATTGCTCGGAGGATTATAGGAATATTGAGGTCCCATAGGCGCCCAACCGTAATAATCACCACCACCTCTCCAGTTTACCCAGGCTGGTCCCCATTCATTACCCGGTACCCACATCCATCCCTGGTAGTCGTCATATAACCAACGGCCATAGTGGAAGGCAGCCCAACCCCAGGAATAGTCAGACATCCAGGTCCAGCCGTAATCGGTATAAACCCAGTGCCCATTTGTATAGTATGGTCTGAAATCCCGGCCCGCATTAGGTATCCATACTCGGTCGTAACCCGGATAACTCGCCCAGGTACCATAAGGGCTCAATTCATCGTAAAATGAAATGGAGGCATTTACCTGTACCTGTGGACCGGAAGGATAAGACGTATTATATTGATCGTATTGATTGTATTGACCACCCTGGTCATACTGGCTTCCGTAAGGAGCATAAGTAGTAGCACAGCTGCTTACGAAGAAAGATATAGTTAAGAGAAGTATCCCTGTATGTTTAATTACCCTGTTCATAACTCCCTGTTTTATTAGTCCCGATTTTTGTTGTCCCAGACTCCTGAAGATGTCATGAATGTTGTTGTGTGTATAGTTACTTTATAATATCAACAGCATTTTTTGATGATGAATTGAATGATGTATCGAAGACCTGATGATTTAAATTGTTAAAGAATGGTGTTAAAGTTTTTATAACGCTTTTGCTGCAGTTTGGGCGTTTATATATACTATGTCAAAAATGATTCCAATTTAATAAACGTTTGTAACTATCTGTATTTCAATGTAAAATACCGTGGCGATACGAATAATAAAACATTACTGTAATATTGCAGCAGTTCGTTATAATTTTGACCCAATGTCTTCATTTTTTAGCATTCAGCACATCTTTTTTACTGCACTGGGATATTCGGTCAGTTATGTTGAATTTATAGGTACGTTAACCGGTTTGTGGTGCGTGTGGCTGGCTGCCCGGGACCATATTTTAACGTGGCCGGTTGGGCTGGTCAATGTGAGCTGTTTTTTTATACTTTTCTGGCAATTGCAGCTGTATGCAGATATGTTTTTACAAATCTACTTTTTCGCTACAGGCGTGTATGGGTGGTTGTTTTGGTACAGGAAGCAGCCGGAAAATGAACCGGTGTATGCGTTGCAATCCCGGCAGCGCTGGGGACTGGGACTAGCGGCGTTGGTACTTTCCGGGATCACAGGTTATATCATCAGTCGCCTGCATGTGTGGTGGCCGGGAATATTTGAACATCCGGCGGCTTATCCTTATACCGATTCGCTGGTAGCAGTATTGAGTGTAATGGCTAATATCCTGCTGGCGAAAAGAATCTGGGAAAACTGGTTGCTGTGGGTATTGGTAGATATTGTAGCTACCGTTATTTATTTTATGAAAGATGTAAAGTTTCTTGGAATCGAATACTTTATTTTGTTGATTATCGCCACCATGGGCCTTTTGAAATGGTTGAAAACGTATAGGCAACAATCCATTGTTAACAGATAAACACCAATACCTATGTTCTCAAAATCTTACCGGCGTATAGCCGTTGCATTTATACTCGTTTTTATAGCGATGTATGTATTTCGAATTATTTATGGCTATTGTTATAAAGGCCGGCAATATGATGAATCTGGCAGTAATAGTTTTTTATCCGGGGTTGTAAAACACCGTAAAAACTATGCATCTGAGAAAATAAAATCGTTGGGCCCTGCCAATGCAGCTCCTGCCAGTATAGCAGGTAACCAGAAATATGAGAAAGTGGCCAATGTGCGGTCTAAATCCTCCCATTTTACGGAAGATGAAAAACAGCTGCATAGCACTATTAAAAAGTTTGATGCAATTATCCAGTACCAGCAGGAGTCGGGCAATAAAGGAGCACGGGAAATACAAATGCTGATAGGTGTTTCGCCGGAAAAGTTCGACTCATTTTACCTGGCCACGCAGGGAATTGGCGTGATTAAATCTACCGAAATTACTAAAACCGATAAAACCAACGAATACCGCAAACTCAACGCTACTAAGGTTTCCCTGGAAAAGTCACTGGCTTCTTTCAACGACCTGAAAGCTAAAGAGGGAAAGATAGAAGACTTTATAGCGTTACATAACAAGATTTACGAGGTGGAAACGGAATTGCAGGGCCTGGGCGTGGAGCTGGGAAATTTTGATACGGAGAATGAATTTTGTACGGTGCAGTTTTCCATGTACGAAGGAGCGGCAGAGAAGCCTATCAGTTTTGTAACCCGTTTGAAAGTGGCGCTGGAATGGACAATAAAGTATTATGGAGTATTAGTGGCAAGTGTATTCTTTGCGGCGGCAGCTGCATGGGTAATATTGAAATTGATATTGTTGGTAAATACTTTTATCGCTTCGCAGAAGAAAGTATAAAAATGCCGGAGTATCAATACTCCGGCATCAGTATTTTATACAGTGTATTCACCTACTTTGGTACCGTCGTCTTTCAGCATGGTCAGTACCAGTTGTTGCTGATCTGCTTTTATTTTTATTAGCGTCCGGGCACCGTCTTTCGGGCCACCACCAATAATAAGCGGGTATTCATGCTGGCCTTTTACGGGCGCATAAACACCGTATTGGTGGGTATGACCGCATACCAGGATATCTATCTTGTGTTTGTTGAACAGGTCGCCAAACATTTCGCGGCAATGTTTTACACCGTGCCATTCGCCGGAATGATAATGTGGAATATGCATCATGACAACTTTGTGTTTCGCTTTTTTAAAGGCGGGGCTTTGGAGTTGTTGTTCCAGCCATTGTGCCTGTTGCTGCCGGTAGGCATCAAAGTCAACGATGCCCGCATATACCGGGTGTGTATCTTCTTTATCTTCTCCTGTATCCAATACTATAGCGAAAACGGGTCCTATGTTAAAGGTAAAGTAGTTATTGTGCCCTGGGTTATCGAAGTACTGGTGCCATTCCCTGGCGTATTTGCCCCTGGTTTCGTGGTTACCTCTTACATACATGAAGGGGGTTCGGGTAGAAAAAATATCGCCACAGGGGGTGAGCATATGGTCGATGATTTGTTGTTCGTCGGCCTGATAGTCAAACACATCGCCGTTGAAGAAAACGAAATCGTATGGATCTTGTCCATTCAGTCCCATCAGGTGAGGAATAGAGGCGGGTCGGTCGTGTATATCATTAATGATCAGCCAGGATACTTCTTTTGCTTGTGGATCGGGGGCGGTGAAAGTATAGGTATCGCTGGTGATGGTGTTGCCATAGGTCATTTTATAGGGTTCAAACGACAGGATGTTTTTAGAATAAACTTTGTAGCTGTATTTTTTCCCGGGTTGCAGGGGGCCGAGTTCAATACGGTGCCGGCGGTTGTTGGCGTCTACCAGGCCATGGTGGATGCTGTGGGCTTTCTGGTTAAGCTGTCCGTCGATGCCGTATTCCACCCAGCTATAGGAAGGGCGGGAAGTGAGCCACATCACGGAAATGGTATGTGGACCAGGGTATTGCAGGTAAGGTTTGCACAGAAAGGTGATGTCCGGGTTGTCGGCCGGGTGGATACCGGCTTTGGCTACGGCGGGTATAATACCGGTCATACCCAGCAGGCTGGCCTTGGAAATGTTGCCCAGGAAAGATCGCCTGGACTGTTCACTGTTTGATTTTTTCATATGTAGATATTATATATATCAGGATAGTTTTTAAAAATAGTAAGAGAATCAAGAAAAGGGAGCTATTTTTATATGAGTGGTGTAGCTGATACCGGTTATTTATAAATATAAATATTCTGTAATTTGATAGACTGCGCTTTAGATTGCCGGGAGATAAAAGTAAAATAACGGTGAGAACGGTGAAAAATGCGGTGGGAAAAGGTTTTTTTTCGTCAATAGCGTTTTGATATTCATCTATTAACTCTTACCTTTGCGGCAAATTTTGGAAACTGTTTGCACTGCAAGCGGTTTTTGAGGAAGTAACATTTTAGTATTTTATAAACCTCTTTAAAAATATGCCTAACACAGGTAAGATCAAACAAATTATCGGTCCCGTGGTGGACGTGCACTTTGATGACAAATTGCCCGAAATCTACAGCGCATTGGAAATTACCCGCGAAAATGGTCAGAAAGTAGTATTGGAAGTACAACAGCACCTGGGTGAGGACAGCGTTCGTACCGTGGCAATGGACTCCACTGACGGTATGGTTCGTGGAATGGCCGTAGTTGATAAAGGCGCTCCGATTAAAATGCCAATTGGCGACCAGGTTAAAGGACGTTTGTTCAATGTGGTAGGTGAAGCGATCGATGGTTTGGGTGATATCGATACTTCAAATGGTTATCCTATTCACCGTGAGCCGCCTAAATTTGAGGATCTGGCTACTGAAACAGAAGTACTGTTCACTGGTATTAAAGTAATTGACCTGATTGAGCCATACGCTAAGGGTGGTAAAATTGGTTTGTTTGGTGGTGCTGGTGTGGGTAAAACCGTATTGATCCAGGAGCTGATCAACAACATTGCGAAAGGTTACGAAGGTTTGTCTGTATTTGCCGGTGTGGGTGAGCGTACCCGTGAAGGGAACGATCTGATGCGTGAAATGATTGAAGCCAACATCGTAAAATACGGTGATAAGTTTAAAGAATCCATGGAACACGGTGACTGGAACGTTGCCGCTGTAGATAAAGAATTACTGAAGCAATCACAGGCTACGTTTGTGTTTGGTCAGATGAACGAACCGCCGGGAGCCCGTGCGCGTGTGGCATTATCCGGTCTTACCCTGGCTGAGTATTTCCGTGATGGAGATGGTTCTGCAGGTGGTGGTCGCGATATCCTGTTCTTCGTAGATAACATCTTCCGTTTCACCCAGGCAGGTTCTGAAGTATCTGCACTGTTGGGCCGTATGCCTTCAGCGGTGGGTTACCAGCCAACACTGGCTACTGAAATGGGTCTGATGCAGGAACGTATCACCTCTACTAAAAATGGTTCCATCACTTCCGTACAGGCGGTTTACGTACCTGCGGATGACTTGACGGATCCTGCTCCTGCAACTACCTTCTCTCACCTGGATGCTACCACCGTATTGGATCGTAAGATTTCCGATCTTGGTATCTACCCTGCTGTGAGCCCGCTGGACTCTACCTCCCGTATCCTCACGCCATCTATCGTTGGTGAGGCACACTACAACTGTGCTCAGCGTGTGAAAATGATTCTGCAACGCTATAAAGAACTGCAGGATATCATCGCGATCCTCGGTTTGGATGAATTGAGCGACGAAGATAAGCTGACAGTATCCCGTGCACGTCGTGTACAACGTTTCCTGTCTCAGCCTTTCCACGTAGCAGAACAATTTACCGGTCTGAAAGGAGTACTTGTTCCAATCGAAGAAACTATCCGTGGTTTCAACATGATCATGGACGGAGAAGTGGATGAGTATCCGGAAGCAGCTTTCAACCTCGTAGGTAATATCGAAGCAGCTATCGAAAAAGGTAAGAAATTACTGGAAGCAGCGAATAACTAATTATAGTAATGATCCCGGTTTGGCCGGGATCATTACCCTTCACCATTTACGATCATAACATGCTATTAGAAGTATTAACACCAGAAAGAAAATTATATGCCGGCGAAGTGTACGGAGTACAGCTGCCAGGTATTGACGGTTCTTTTGAAATACTGGATAAACATGCGCCATTAATTGCAGCTCTCGGAAATGGTAAAATGAAAGTGCTGAAAGACAAGGCGCACGCCGAGTTCTTTACTATCAGCGGTGGATTCGTGGAAGTGTTGCGCAATAAGGCTACCGTACTCGTAGAAGGCGCTGTAGCAGTGGAGAAATAAGCATACCAGCAAGAAATTATAATAACCAGGCCGGGTAAGATTACCCGGCCTTCGTTTTTGTCCTAACTATTCCAATCTTAGATGACCCGGCAAGGAACAGGATTGCAACGCCGGGATTTCCTCTCTATTCATCTATGTGCAATACATTACCTGTACGGCTATACGAGATATCCGCAGTTCTATAATGCACAACAATAAACAGCCGTATCAAGGGCTGTATATATTACCTAATGAATATGCCTTTGATGATAAAGTGTTGATGATCAGGTAAAATTCTGGTATCGGTCTATAGAAGGGTCAAAATGTTTTCATAGGTTTGTTCCTTCATAGGTGTATTCTCATCGGTTATTACTTACCTGAACGGGCTACGTAATTGATATTATTTACCAATTACTTTAGCAAGATATTTAATTTGTTTTAAATAAACACGATTCCGCCTGTTCATTTTTCAACAAAACCAGCCAGCATGCTACATCTCCTTCTATTTCAGATTATTAACTTTTAGTTCAGGGAGGGGTCAATGGGATAATTTGCCATCATGGCAAAGGCGCTGCCAAGATTTTTGAGAGATTGCTGCCATATTTGCTGTTCACGGGGTTCAAATACCAAGGTGGCATCCGGCTGCGACAGGATCCAGGATTTCTCCTTTACTTCTTCTTCCAGCTGTCCCTCCGTCCACCCGCTATAGCCAATAAAGAACTTGATCTGTTTAGGTTCCAGCAGGCCCTTATTAAGGGCAGCCACTACTTCATCAAACCTGCCTCCCCAGTAAATACCAGGCAGTATTTCCAACCCCCCGGCAATTAAATCGGGCTGCCGGTGAATAAAATGTATGGTATCCATTTGTACCGGGCCACCATAATATACGGGGATATTGTTGATCAACACTTCCGGTACCAGGTCGTCCAGCGACTGGTCGAATAACTTATTGATAACGAACCCAAAACTGCCTTTTTCTTCGTGTTCACAGAGCAATACTACCGTGCGTGCAAAATTTGGATCTTTTAAGAAAGGATCAGCTATCAGCAAAATGCCGGGCGACAAACTTACCATAGACATACAATTTTATAGCTCTATCCAAATTTAACTAAATGATTGAATAGTAAAGGAAAAAAGTATCTTGGAAAGTAATTGATGGCATAATGTTGCTAAGACATTCAGGATCAGGTGCAAAATAGTATGCGGCGGTAATATTGACTGATTTTCTTGCTGAAATAGTTCGAAAAATGGAAAAAATGCGAAATTTCTTTATGTTTTGAGAACCGGGAAGAAAATAGAGGAAATAAAAAAGGAGGCTAGAAAACCTCCTTACCATTTTATCAACCAAAATCTAAATCGCTTATGGAACGAATCCACATCGATGTATGTAGAAAGTTTAATTACTTTGTTATGATCTTGAACTAATCAAATTTAGTACCAAGATTCTGAAGCAAAGGTAAGGAAAGATGCAATAATAAAATCAGCAGTGGCCAGTTAAAATTACGTTAAAGTGATGTTGTATTGCTGTTAACAAACTGCAGGCTTGCATTCCGTTCGGAATTTTGTATCATAGTTGCTATAGCAAACATCTTTTTTAACATATTTTAATATTTCCCTGCGCTTATCTTTGGCGTAACTTAAAGTCAGACAAAACATTACATGATACCACTGAAGAAGATTTTTCCCGTTATTGTTGTACTGATCACGCTATCCCTGTTCGGCATCATTTATATCCAGGTGAGCTGGATCAAAAGCGCGATACTGATTAAAGAGGAACAGCTGTTTCAACGGGCTGTTAACATGACCAATGACGTGTACAACGATCTGATGTACCGCCGCCAGAGCATGGCCATGTTTAAGCTGGATAACCGGGCGCCGGCTATAAAAGGATTTAATCCCCTGGATGTTACCAGGATGCCCTATAACCCGCCTGCTATCAGCGAAATCTTTAAAGTAGAGGAAGTGAGGCGTATTATCCAGAACAATATGAGGAAAAATCACCTCGATTCCACCCATTTCGAATTCGCCATCATCGGTGTCGCGCCCGGATCTGACCTGGGAGTACCCAAAATGCTGTCGGCCAGCTTTGAGCAGATGTTCCAGCGAAACGTTGACGATACTATTGGAGGCAGGAAAAAGTACCGCGTACAGGTGATCCCCCTGGCGGAACCCAATGACTTTAATCCCCGCGTGGAGAAGCTTTACATCATCATGGCCAACGACGACTCTATTGCCAAGCAGCTGGGCATGATGATCACCGGCGGGGTGCTTTTTACGATGATTATCATCACCGCCTTTGCCCTTACCATCCGCACCATGCTAAACCAGAAAAAGCTGTCGGAGATAAAGTCTGACTTTATCAATAACATGACGCATGAACTGAAAACACCGCTGGCCACCATCTCCCTGGCCATTGATGCCATCAGGAATGAGAAAGTCATGTCAAAACCGGAAAAAATCCAGTATTTCTCGGGTATTATCAAGGAAGAAAATAAACGCATGAATAAACAGGTGGAAAGTATCCTGCAATCGGCCCTCCTCGAAAAAGATGAAATAGGGCTGAAACTACAGGCCACCGATGTACATGCCGTAATCCAGAATACGACCGATAACCTGCAGCTGCAGCTGGCCGGTAAAAACGGCGAGGTAGACCTGCAACTGGATGCTATCAACCCAGTGATTATGGCGGATGATGTGCATTTTTCCAACCTCATCTTCAACCTGATGGACAATGCCATCAAGTATTCCAATGATCAGCTTAAGATTGTTATCCAGACTTATAATACACGCAAAAGCCTGTTCATCGTGATTATCGACAATGGTATCGGGATGAGCCGCGATACTATTTCCCGTATCTTTGAAAAGTTCTACCGCGCTCATACCGGTAATGTACATAACGTAAAAGGTTTTGGGCTGGGTCTCACCTATGTGAAAGCCATTGTAGACGCGCATAAAGGAAAAATTAAAGTGGAAAGTATCGTAGGGAAAGGCAGTAAGTTTACCCTGGAATTTCCGCAGGAACTAGATAAAGGATAAAGCGTATGATACTGAGTGAAAAAGAAATTCAGCATTTTAAAAACCCCATTGCCGTACCGGGTATGGGTATCAGCATGCAGGAGAAACTGAAGGAAGCCCGGGTATTAGTAGTAGGCGCCGGCGGCCTGGGAAGCCCGGTAATACAATATCTCAGCGCCAGCGGGATAGGGGTATTGGGTATTGCGGATTACGGTGTGATCAACGATGAAGATATGCATCGGCAACCTGTATACCAGATGCAGGATATCCGTAAGCATAAAGCAAAAATGGCAGCCAGCAGGCTCTGGGCGGTAAATCCATATACCAAACATTACCCGATACTAATGCAGGTAAAGCCCGAAACCATCGGTATGATGCTGGTGGGCTTTGACCTGGTGATTGACTGCTCGCAACATCTGCCCACTCACCTGGTGATTAACGATGCTTGCCTGGTCAACGATAAACCTTTTATCACGGGGGAAGTGCATAACTGGATGGCCTGGTTTGGCGGCTTTAATATGCCCCTGGCTGACGGCACGCGCTCAGCTACTTACCGCTGCGCCTTGCCTATTACAGAAGAATACCGCAATTTCGATGCAGGTGCTATTGGCGCCACGCATGGTGCACTCGGCATGCAAATCGTATGCGAGGTGATCAAATATCTCATGGACGTACCCATAGGTGTTGCCGGGAAGCTCTATGGTATAGACTATCTCCATAATCAAACCCAGGTATATGACCTGCAGCCGGATACCGCGCAGATCGAAAGTACCCGTGCAGCTGGTATCCTCACTGCGGATGATTACGGGCTGGAAATAGTGCCGGATGTGGAAGATTAAGCTGAAAGCTCTATATCATAGCTGCTCAGTGAGGATGGTTTTGGCGCCGATCTTAAGTTCATGCTTTACGCCCAGTTTAAGGGAATAGTTTTCGGCGCTATGCCCCGATGGAAAGCCAAAACAAACTGGGTAATCATATTCCTTGACCAGGTTGCTGATAATCTCGTATTCGGACTGCCCAAATGGGGTATCTGTTTCCTTACCGTCTACAAAGGAGCCTACTACCAGCCCGGCCAGTTTATCCAACCAGCCGGCGCGTTTCAGATTATACATCATCCGGTCGATGTTGTACCGGTATTCGCCTATATCTTCCAGCAGCAGGATTTTACCTTTTGTATTTACCTGGGAGGGCGTACCGGAAAGATTGGCCAGCATAGACAGGTTACCACCTACCAGTATACCCGAAGTTTTTCCTTCCCGGTTGAGTGGGTGAGCGGCGGTGGTATAGCGGTAAGGCTTTCCTTTTAATGCGGTAGCCAGGCTGCGCACATACTCATTATCCAGCGTATCGGGAGTAATGCCGCTGCACATCATGGAATGGAGGGTGGCAATGCCAAATTTTTGTTGTATATGGGAATGCAGGGCAGTAATATCACTGTAGCCACAGAGCCATTTGGGCGCCTTACGGAATTTGGTAAAGTCGAGTTTATCAAGGATGCAAACCATGCCGTATCCACCACGTCCGAAGACAATGGCTTTTATTTCCGGGTCATCCAGCATATCCTGCAATTCTTCCAACCTGAGTTCGTCGGGAGCGGAAAAATTATGAAAGCTGGTGCCTACTGTTATACCAAGGTGTACGTGATAACCCCAGGAGCTGAGCACGCCCCGTGCATATTCAGCTGCCTGCAGGTCCATTTTGCTGCTGGAACAGGTAATTCCGATCAAATCACCTTTTTTCAAATATGGTGGAATTTTTACCATTGTACCTTTTGTTTACCTTTGCAGATTAGTTAGCGTAAATTCATACTTTATTTGCAGACTAAGGTGATAAATTGTAATGGTGATTCCAAAACAATCACCCGATTTAAAATTTATTTAAGCATTCTTTAAGAGAATATGGGAAAATTTAATAGATATTTAATAACTGCGGCATTGCCCTATGCCAATGGCCCGGTACACATTGGTCACCTGGCCGGCTGCTACCTGCCTGCAGATATTTACGTGCGTTACCTGCGCGCTAAAAAGGCAGATGTAAAATTCGTTTGCGGAACAGATGAGCATGGCGTGCCTATCACCATTAAAGCGATGAAGGAAAATGTGAGCCCACAGGACGTAGTGGATAAATACCATAAAATCATTGGCGATAGTTTTGCCGCTATGGGCATTTCTTTCGACATCTTCTCCCGTACCAGCAACCAATTGCATCATCAGACCTCCCAGGATTTCTTCCTGAAAATGTATAAGGATGGCCTGTTTGAAGAAAGAGAAAGTGAACAGTTTTTTGATCCGGAAAAAGAGATGTTTCTGGCCGACCGCTATATCATTGGTACCTGCCCTAACTGTGGTAACGACAAGGCCTATGGCGACCAGTGCGAGCGCTGCGGAAGAACCCTCAGCCCCGATGAACTGATCAACCCCCACTCTGCGCTCAGCAATGCACCATTGGTGAAAAAGAAAACCAAGCACTGGTACATGCCGTTACAAAACTATGAGCCATGGCTGAAAGAATACATCATCGACGGTCACAAAGAGTGGAAGAACAACGTATACGGCCAATGTAAAAGCTGGCTGGATAGCGGGTTGCAAAGCCGCGCCATGACGCGAGACAGCAACTGGGGTATCAAAGTACCTTTACCAGATGCTGAAGGAAAAGTGCTGTACGTATGGTTCGACGCACCTATCGGCTATATTTCCGCTACCAAGGAACTGACGGAAGACTGGGCCAGCTATTGGTGTAAAGAGGATACCAAACTGGTACACTTCATCGGTAAGGATAACATTGTTTTCCACTGTATTATCTTCCCCGCAATGCTGAAAGCACACGGCGGATTTGTGGTACCGGACAATGTTCCGGCCAATGAATTTCTGAATATAGAAGGAGAGAAAGTATCTACTTCCCGTAACTGGGCGGTGTGGGTAAACGATTATATCCAGGACTTCCCCGATCAGCAGGATGTGCTGCGCTACGTGCTTTGCGCTACTGCACCGGAAACCAAAGACAACGACTTTACCTGGAAAGATTTCCAGGATAGGAATAACAATGAGCTGGTAGCTGTTTTTGGCAACTTTATCAACCGTGCACTGGTACTGATGCACAAGCTTTGCGGTGGAAAAGTGCCGCCACTGCATGAAAAATACATGGAAGAGGCAGATCGCGAAATGTTGAATGAATTTGCGGCGGCCAAAGAAAAAATTGAATCCAGCCTGGAAAACTATCGCTTCCGTGAGGCATTGTCTGAAGTGATGGAATTTGCCCGTAAGGGAAATCAGTATCTCCAGAAGTGCGAACCATGGATACTGGCCAGTGTGCTTGAAAAGCTGAAGGCAGGAGAACCTAATACCAAGCATCCTCAATATGAAGGTAAGAGCGAGGAGTTCCTGCAGGCGCGTATTGATATCAGTCTGCATATCTGCCTGCAGATGTCTGCTAACCTGGCTATCTTCTCTGAGCCATTCCTGCCCTTCACTGCCAAGAGAATCTGTCACCTGCTGAAAGTGGTAGACCGTATGCTGGAATGGGATAACGCGGGCCGCACCAAGTTGCTGAGTGTTGGCTACACCTTGCGCGCACCCGAATTGTTGTTCAAGAAAATTGAAGACGAACAGGTAAAAGCACAGGTAGAAAAGCTGCATGCCGGCTTAAAGCAAGCCATGGATGCAGCTGCCGCAGCCGCCCCTGTACCGGCCGTGGGTGAGGCGCCTGCTGCACCGGCAAAGCCTGAAATTCAATACGATGATTTCGCTAAACTGGACCTGCGTGTAGGCACCATCCTGGAAGCAGAAAAAGTACCAAAAGCGGATAAATTGCTGAAATTACTGGTAGATATCGGTACCGAAAAACGTACCGTGGTTTCCGGTATTGCCATGCACTTTGCGCCGGAAGATATTGTGGGTAAACAGGTAACGCTGGTAGCCAACCTCGCTCCCCGCAAAATGCGCGGTATCGAAAGCCAGGGTATGATCCTCATGGCCGAAGATAATGGTAAGCTGGTTTTTGTAAACCCATCTGAAGCAGTAAAAGCAGGTAGCGGCGTAAGCTGATGCTGATTATCCAAACAAGATATATAGTGGCTGTACCAACCGGTACAGCCACTTTTTTTTGTTTGCCAAAAAAACTATCATAGAAATCATCTTTCCGCTGATGATGGAAGTGCAAAAAATGCTAAATTCAGGGATCAGTAAACTTACCACTGCTGTAAGATCCGTTAAAGACTAACAGCTAAATGCTAAAAGCTATGATGAGACATATCAACAAGGTAGCCGTTCTTGGCTCGGGAGTAATGGGATCAAGGATCGCCTGTCATTTTGCAGGCATTGGCGTACAGGTTTTGCTGCTGGACATAGCGCCAAAGGAATTGAACGAAGCAGAAACAAAAAAGAAACTGACACTGGAACATCCTGCTGTGAAAAACCGTATCGTAAATGATGCACTGCAGGCAGCGATAAAATCCAACCCATCGCCGGTGTTTACAAAAGATGTGGTGAAACGCATTAAAACCGGCAACTTCACCGATGATATGATGCGTATCTGCGAGGTCGACTGGATCATCGAAGTGGTAGTAGAAAACCTGGATGTGAAGAAAACCGTGTTTGAACAGGTGGAAAAATTCCGGAAACCAGGCACCCTGATCACTTCCAATACCTCCGGTATCCCCATTCACCTGATGGCGGAAGGCCGTAGCGAAGATTTTCAAAAGCATTTCTGTGGTACGCACTTCTTCAACCCGCCCCGTTATCTCCGTTTACTCGAAATAATTCCCACCCCTCATACCAGCGAAGCTGTGATCGATTTCCTGATGCACTATGGCGATCTCTATCTCGGTAAAACTACCGTACTCTGTAAAGATACGCCGGCGTTTATTGCCAACAGGGTAGGGGTATTTTCTATCATGGCCATCTTCCACATCATGCAGGACATGGGGCTGGGCATTGACGAAATAGATGCACTGACAGGACCGGTGATTGGTCGCCCTAAATCGGCCACCTTCCGTACCGCCGACGTAGTCGGGATAGACACGCTCGTAAAAGTAGCCAAAGGTGTGATGGACAATTGTCCGCAGGATGAAGCCATCGGCATTTTTAAAATACCCGGTTTCCTCCAGAAAGTAGTGGAAAATAATTGGCTGGGAGATAAAACCGGGCAAGGCTTCTACAAGAAAACCAAAGGAGAGGGCGGCAGCAAGGAAATTCTTACGCTGAACCTTCAAACGATGGAGTATGGGCCTAAACAAAAGCCTAAATTTGGCAGCATCGATGCCGCCAAACCTATAGAGGACCTGAAGCAGCGCCTCAAAATGCTGGCCACCGCCTCCGATAAAGCCGGCGAGTTCTATAAACAATTCCATGCTTATCTTTTCTCCTACGTTTCACATCGTATTCCTGAAATAGCCGACGACCTGTACAAAGTAGATGATGCCATGAAAGCCGGGTTTGGCTGGGAAATAGGTCCCTTCGAATCCTGGGATCTGTTGGGCGTAGCTGCATCTGTAAAGCTGGTGGAAGAAAAAGGACTGACGGTGGCCCAATGGGTGAAAGATATGCTGGCAAAGGGTATCAACACTTTTTATAAAACAGATAACGGCAAGAAATCTTATTACGATGTGGCCTCACAGGCTTATAAACCATTGCCTGGCGAAGGACAGTTCATCATCCTGGAAAATTTCTCGAACAATATCATCTGGAAAAACAGCGCCTGCAGCCTTATTGATATAGGCGATGGCGTGGTATGTTTCGACTGGAAAACAAAAATGAATACCATTGGCGGTGAAGTACTGGAAGGATTGAACAAGGCAGTAGACCGCGCTGAGAAAGACTTCCGTGGCCTGGTGGTTGGAAACGACGGGACCAATTTTTCTGCCGGTGCCAATGTAGGTATGATCTTCATGCTGGCGGCAGAACAGGAGTTTGATGAGCTGGACATGGCGGTACGCCTGTTTCAACGCAGTACCATGCGTTTACGTTATTCGTCCATCCCCGTGGTGGTAGCGCCTCATGCGCTTACTTTGGGCGGTGGTTGTGAAATGTGCTTGCATGCCGACAAAGTACAAGCCGCAGCTGAAACTTACATAGGCCTGGTAGAGCTGGGTGTAGGGCTGATTCCGGGCGGAGGTGGCACTAAAGAAATGACGCTTCGGGCCAGCCTTGAATTTAAAGAAGGCCGGATTGAAGAAGAACCGCTGAAAGATTTTTTCATGACCGTAGCTACTGCTAAGGTGGCCACATCTGGTTTTGAAGGTTTTGATATGGGCGTATTGCGGAAAGGACATGATGAAATTACCATGAATCCCGGCAGGCTCATTGCCGACGCCAAGCGCAGTGTGATCGCCCTGGCAGATGAAGGATATACCCGCCCGGTGGAAAGAACCGATATAAAAGTGATGGGCCGTGGCGCACTGGGAGCCATGCTGGCTGGCGTATACGCGATGAAGTTTGGTAACTACATTTCAGAACATGATCAGAAAGTAGCTAATAAACTGGCATATGTGATGTGTGGTGGCGATCTTACAGAAGCATCCTTTGTGAGCGAACAATACCTGCTGGACCTGGAACGCGAAGCATTCCTAAGCCTGTGTGGCGAACGCAAAACATTGGAGCGGCTGCAGAGTGTGATTAAAACAGGCAAACCTGTACGGAATTAAAAACTGTTATTTTCTACGGGAAATGTAGTGAAGATTAGCCATAAGATCATTCGCTGCATTTCCCTTTTTATTGTACACCCTTATAATATTTCCCGTGCCAATTCTAACCCTACAAAACATTTCAAAAAGATATGGAGCAGTACAGGCTTTAGCTGGTGTTTCCTTTGAAGTACCTGCGGGCAGCGTCTTTGGTATACTTGGGCCAAATGGTAGTGGAAAAACTACCCTGCTGGGCATTGTGACCGATGTACTAAAAGCCGATACCGGTCATTTTACTTTATTTGATAAAACACCTACTGCTCGCGAGCGCCGGCAAATAGGTACTTTGCTGGAAACACCCAACTTTTACCATTATCTCAGTGGATATGAAAACCTGGAGATCTCTGCGGCGGTAAAGCAGCGGGGGAAAGATGATATAGCCCGGGTATTGGATATCTGCGGCCTTACCCAGCGTCAGCATTCCGCTTTCAAAACCTATTCGCTGGGCATGAAGCAGCGACTGGCAATTGCAGGGGTATTGCTGGGAGATCCGGAGGTGCTCATCCTCGACGAACCTACCAACGGGCTGGATCCTGCAGGTATTGCGGAAGTAAGGGACCTGGTGCGCCGCCTCGCCGGTACCGGTAAAACTATTATCCTGGCCAGCCACTTGTTGGACGAAGTAGAAAAAGTATGTACCCATGTGGCTATCCTAAGAAAAGGGAATTTGCTGTTATCGGGTGCTGTAAACGAGGTAATCAGCCGGAATGACTATATAGAAATTGCCGCGGCCGACAACCATGCGCTACAGTCGTTGCTATTGCGATATCCCGGTTGTACCAGCGCAGAGCTGAATGGCGGCCTCCTGAAAGTCATGTTTGCAGCACAGCCCGATGCTGCTGCCATCAACAACTACTGTGCGCAACAGGGAATCTGGCTCAGTCATCTCCAACTGCGTAAGAAGAGCCTTGAAACTGCATTCCTGGAAATTACTAACACCCCTGTACAATGAAACAAATCATCTACACCGAATGGCTGAAAGTAAAGAACTATCGTACTTTCTGGGCAATGCTGCTGCTGGCGCTTATCATCATTCCCGCGGGTAACTTTATGGTAGCCGATAAGTTCACCGAAAACCTCCAGCAGCTCAGCAAATTAGTAGGCAACCCCTTTAGCTTCCCGGATGTATGGCTGACTATGGCCTCTATTAACAGCTATATTTCTGCGCTATTTGGCCTGTTGTTGATTATCCTGGTTACCAACGAATATACTTACCGTACCAACCGCCAGAATATCATTGATGGCTGGGAGAGGAAACATTTCGTGTATGCTAAATTATTCTGGCTGGTGTTGCTGGCGCTATTAACATTGATAGTAGCCACCATTAGTGCTATCCTGGTGGGCGTGATTTATGGCAATAAGCCGGTCAGCTTTGAGGGATATGAATACATGTTATACTATTTCCTGCAACTGATAGTGATGCTCACGATAGCTTTATTGATCGGGGTGCTGGTAAAACGCGCCGGACTGGCTATTGTGCTGTTTGTTGCCTATAATATGATGCTGGATCAGTTGTTGACATTCCTGCTGAAACGATACGTTGGCACTGTGGGAGGGCTGCTGCCACTGCAAAGCGGGGATGAATTGCTGCCTTTCCCGTTGGTGGGTAAAATGGTGGCTACCAGCGACCATTACGATACTTATGTGTATATCCTGGCCATGCTGTGCTATATCATTTTAGGTATCTTTTTGGTTTTCAGGAAAATATTAAAATCCGATCTATAGAAATATCTATATATTTCACATTCTTTTAAAGCGAAATGTATCGCAGAGAGCTTAAATTTGTTGGGCAATGTTAAATGGTGAATTATGGCAAAACAGGAACGTGTAATATTGGTAACCAACGATGACGGTATTACGGCACCCGGTATACGTGCGTTAATTGAAGCGGTACGGCCGTTGGGCAGGATAGTGGTGGTAGCGCCGGACAGTCCGCAATCGGGGAAAGGCCATGCCATTACCATCGGCATTCCTTTACGTTTGGAAAAAGTGGATATTTTTGAGGGGGTGGAAGCCTGGCAATGTTCCGGTACGCCGGTAGACTGTGTGAAGCTGGCCCGGGATAAGATATTGCATGGCAACAAGGCTGATATCTGCGTGAGTGGTATTAATCATGGCGCCAATCACTCCATTAATGTCATTTATTCCGGTACGATGTCTGCCGCCATGGAGGCAGCGATAGAGGGAATTCCTTCAGTAGGTTTTTCCTTCCTCGAATACAGCTATGACGCCGATTTTTCACTGCCTAAAAAAGTCGCTCGCGAGGTGACGAAACGTATGCTTTCGTCTGAATTGCCGGCGGGTACATTGTTTAACGTGAATATCCCGATTGTAAGCGAACACGAGTTTAAAGGATTGAAATTGAGCCGGCAGGCAGATGCCAAGTGGGTGGAGGAGTTTGACGAGCGCCGCGACCCGCACGGAAAGAAATATTACTGGCTCACCGGGGCATTTAAAAATCGCGACAACGGTGAGGATACAGATGTATGGGCATTAGATAATAACTTTGCTTCCATAGTGCCGGTGCAGTTTGATCTGACTAATTATAAGCTGAAAAAGAAGCTGGAAGAGGATTGGAGCGACCTGTAAAAAGGTAAAGGCAGCAGTTCTATGATGATCACGGACAGCTAGCAGCTAAAAGCTAAACACACGTATGTTAAAAAAAGACAATCTTCCATTAGGGATTTTACTGGGGTTTCTGACACCGCTGGCAGCGTTTTTTCTGTACTATTTTTTTGTTATCAGACCGCATAACAATGTAGGGTTCGGGCAGTTCCTGGGCATTCTGAAAGATAACCGCCAGATGATTCCCAAACTCACCAGCATTTGCCTGTTGCTGAATGGGCTGGTGTTTTTCCTGTATACAAGAAAACGATTGGATATTACCGCCAAAGGTATTTTCCTGATGACCATGCTGTATGCCATTGCTATTCTGTTACTCAAACTGATCAGATAATTTTTAATCTACATTATATTGAAATATTACATTATTGCAGGAGAAGCGTCTGGTGATTTGCATGGCAGTAATCTTGTAAAGCAATTAAGACAGATAGATACCGCAGCGGATATACGTAGCTGGGGAGGCGATATGATGGAAGCCGCCGGCGCCCATGTGGTAAAGCATTACAAGGAACTGGCCTTTATGGGATTTGTGGAAGTGGTGATGAACCTACGCACTATTTTACGCAATATAGATCTCTGTAAAAAAGATATTACCGCCTGGCAACCCGATGTACTGGTATTGATAGATTACCCCGGCTTTAATATGCGTATTGCAGAATGGGGAAAACAGCAAGGCTTTAAAATAGTATACTACATTTCGCCGCAGGTATGGGCCTGGAAGGAAAACAGGGTGAAAAAATTAAAACAGTCGGTAGATAAAATGCTCTGCATTCTCCCGTTTGAACAGGCATTTTATCATAAATGGAATTACGAAGTAGAATATGTAGGTCATCCCCTGGTGGAAGTAGTAAAAGCTGCCAAGGAAAAGCCTGCGGATGCGCCCTTGTCTGATAAACCAATTATTGCCGTATTGCCCGGTAGCCGCAAACAGGAAGTGAGCGTGAAATTGCCAATTATGCTCACCATGGCAAAGCATTTCCCTGATTACCAATTTATAGTAGCCCAGGCGCCCAGCCTGGACGATCATTTCCTCGAAGCATTGACCGGACAACATCCCAATGTATCGATGGTAAAAGGACAAACATATACATTATTGAGGCAGGCTACCGCCGCCCTGGTAACGTCGGGTACCGCTACGCTGGAAACGGCATTATTCGGAGTGCCTGAGGTAGTATGTTATAAGGGAAATCCTATTTCCTACTTTTTCGCCAAACGCCTGATCAAGGTAAAATACATCTCCCTGGTAAACCTGGTGATGGATAAGCTGGTAGTAAAAGAATTAATTCAACACGACCTTACAGAAGAGCATCTCCTGAAAGAACTGACCTTATTGCTGAAGGATACTCATGTCAGGAATAGCGTGATGAACGACTATGCTGCATTGTGGCATAAGCTGGGCGAAAAGGATGCTTCCCGCCGCGCGGCCGAAGTGATCTATGACTATGCTGTAGCGCGCTAGTGCTTCCGGATCAGCCGGATGATCATCACGATGATTGCAATAATAAAAAGTAAAAGAGATATTCTGTTCATCCCATGCATCATGGCCACGTAGCGTGTTTTTGGTGCATTGGGATCCTTTTTACCGATATATAGATACCTCAATATTTGTTTCCAGATACTTTTCATTTCTCAAAGATCGTAAATCAGTACTATTTTTGGTTCTTCTGAAAAATTAGAACATGAAATATATACTGTTAAGTGCCTGGCTTTGTTTAGCTGTTTTTATGAATCTGCAGGCACAGGATCATACCGTTAACCTCATGGGCTCCGGCTGGGAGTTTTCCCGTACCGATGAAGGCGTGTGGCGCCCTGCCACAGTTCCCGGTACTGTACATACAGATTTGCTGGCCCAGCATTTAATTCCTGATCCCTTTGTAGGTACCAATGAAAAGGCGGTTCAATGGGTCGATAAAAAAGACTGGGAATACCGGAAGAAGTGGAAGCTGAAAAAGCAGGAACTGAATTTTGATGTGATAGCGCTCGAATTCAAAGGCCTGGATACCTATGCCGACGTATACCTCAATAATCACCTGGTTTTACAGTCATCCAATATGTTTGTATCGCATGTGATAAATGTGAAAGAGTGGTTGGTAGCAGGCGAAAATGAATTACGCATACTGTTTAAAAGTCCCATTAAAACAGACATGCCTAAATTTTTACAGGATCAGATTATTTATCCTGCCGGTAATGACGCCAGCGATATCCCGCTGAGTGTATATGCGCGTAAAGCGCCTTATCATTATGGCTGGGATTGGGGGCCACGGTTGGTCACCTCAGGTATCTGGCGTCCGGTTTACCTGCACAGCTGGAATAGAGCAACCATTCGTGATGTATACTGGCAGCAGTTGAAGGTAGATAGCGCACGGGCAGAAATGCAGGCGGAAGTGACCGTAGAAGCTGCGGTACCGGGCGAGTATACGCTGCAGCTGCAAAAGAAATCTACCCACGGAGGAGAACCTGCCCTGGCGTTGTTCCCGGTAACATTACAGGCAGGTACCCAGGTATTTAAAGTACCTTTCGCGATAGAAAAACCAGTGCTGTGGTGGCCTGCAGGTATGGGTAACCAATACCGGTATGAGCTGGTAGCCAATTTGCTCCTCAGGAAGAAAAAAATAGATGCCCACAGCGATAAAATTGGTATCAGAACAATAGAAGTAGTGAATAAGCCAGACAGCCTGGGTGAATCTTTTTACGTGAAAGTAAATGGTCGCCCGGTATTCATGAAGGGCGCCAACTATATTCCCCAGGACAATTTCCTGCCCCGGGTAACTGCCGATAAGCAGGAGCAGTTATTCCGTGATATGACAGAATCGCATTTTAACATGGTGCGCGTATGGGGTGGCGGTGTTTATGAAGAGGATAAATTCTATGACCTGGCAGACCAGAGGGGTATCCTCGTATGGCAGGATTTCATGTTTGCCTGCACCCTTTACCCTTCAGATACCGCTTTCCTGGAGAATGTGAAGCAGGAGGCGGCTGATAACATCAGGCGTTTGCGTAATCATGCGTCCCTGGCGTTATGGTGCGGGAATAATGAGATAGCCGTAGCTATTAAAAACTGGGGATGGCAGAGCGGTTACGCCTATACGAACAAGCAATGGGATAGTTTGCAGCAAGGGTACGATCTGTTGTTTAAAACTATTTTGCCACAACAGGTAGCGACTTATCAGCCAGGGACATTTTATTTCCATTCTTCTCCTATCAGCAACTGGGGAAAGCCGGAAGAATTTACCAGAGGTGATAACCACTACTGGGGTGTTTGGCATGGCATGGAGTGGTTTGAGGCCTTCAATACGCATATTCCCCGGTTTATGAGCGAATATGGTTTTCAGTCTTTCCCCGGTATGGAAACCATACGGACGTTTGCTACCAAAGATGATTATGATATTTTTTCCAATGTGATGCAGGCGCACCAGAAAAGCCCTGCTAAAGGGAATACGGCGATTAAAACTTATATGTTGCATTATTACCGGGAGCCGAAAGATTTCCCGGCTTCCGTATATCTCAGCCAGGTATTACAGGCCGAGGGAATGAAAGTGGCGATAGAAGCGCACCGCCGGGCTATGCCTTATTGTATGGGAACTCTTTACTGGCAGTTGAATGATTGTTGGCCTGGTCCGTCCTGGTCGGGCAGGGATTATAACGGTCGCTGGAAAGCCCTGCAATACTATGTGAAAGAGGCTTTCCAGCCTCGGTTGGTATCCAATGTGATTGAAAACGGACAGCTGAATACCTGGGTGGTGACCGACGAATACCAGGGGAAAGCCGACCTGGTAATGTCGGCGATGGACTTGAACGGAAAGGCGATCTGGCAAAAGGAGTTGAAAGATATCCAGTTAAACAGCAATGCCAGCGTAAAGTTGCATACCATTGATACGGCGGCTATTTTGCAGGGACGAAACCCGGCAATGGTAATATTCTATGCGCAACTGCGAATTGACAATAAGGATTTAGAACGGAATATCTTTTACTTTGCTCCGGCGAAGGAAATGAAGCTGGAGGTACCGCACCTGGAGGTGGTGACCAGCAAGCCAGTTAAAGAGAGTGGAGTGGTATACATCCGTTTGAAATCGGATAAGCTGGCGCGGAATGTTTACTTATCGCTCGACAATGCACCGGCGGCTACTCATTTTGAAGAAAATTATTTTGACCTGTTGCCCGGGGAAACCCGGACTATCCGGTTGCAAACAACACAATTGCCTGAAATTGTTCAGCAGGCATTGAAGATAACTACATTGGAAGCATCTTATAAACACTGAAAATGAAAAAATTCTGGATTGCATTAGGTTGCGTATTAATGGGAATGGCGAGCGCCCAGGCCCAAAGCGAAGAACATCCATATGTACCTGAAACCGATCAGGCAGTTGTGAAAAAACTGGATGAGTGGCAGGATTGGAAGTTTGGTATGATTATGCACTGGGGACCTTATTCACAGTGGGGCGTGGTGGAATCCTGGAGCATTTGCCCGGAAGATGAAGGCTGGACACAGCGTAAACCTGCCGGTATCCCGTATTATGATTACCTGAAAAAGTATGAGGCTTTAGGCAAGACCTTTAACCCCGTGCATTTTAATCCCGAAAAATGGGCAAAGGCAGCCAAAGACGCCGGTATGAAATACTTGGTATTTACTACCAAGCACCATGATGGTTTCTGCATGTTTGACACCAAACAAACAGACTATAAGATTACTGCTGCCGATGGCGCTTTCAGCAAAAATCCGCGGGCTAACCTCGCCAAGGAGATATTCCAGGCGTTCCGGGAGGAAGGAATTCATGCCGGTGCTTATTTCTCTAAGCCCGACTGGCATACAGAATATTACTGGTGGCCTTATTTCCCGCCCCGCGACAGGAATGTGAACTATGACATTAAGAAATATCCTGAAAGATGGAACCAGTTTAAGCAATATACTTACAACCAGATAGAAGAGCTGATGACAGGTTATGGTAAACTGGAAATTCTCTGGTTAGACGGAGGTTGGGTACGCCCACGTAAAACGCAGACCAAAGAATCGCTTTCCTGGAGCCAGACCGCTCCACAAGACCAGGATATAGATATGGGTAAAATTACTACCATGGCGCGTAGTCACCAGCCGGGGCTGATCGTAGTAGACCGTAGTGTACATGGTCCTTATGAAAACTATCGCACGCCGGAACAGGAAATTCCCAATAAGCCGCTCAGCTATCCCTGGGAAACTTGTATGACCATGGGTAGTTCCTGGTCTTATGTGCCGGATGATAAGTATAAAACGGTGAATGTACTCATCCACAACCTGGTCGACATTGTGGCCAAGGGTGGTAACTATCTGCTGAATGTGGCTCCTGGCCCTGATGGCGAATTACATGATGCGGCTTATGCTACCATGAAGGGTATTGGGGAGTGGATGCATGTTAATGGCGATGCTATCTATGGCACCCGTGCCGTAGCGCCTTATAAAGATGGTAAAGTATGTTTTACGCGTAAAAAAGATGGTGCTGTATACGCTATCTACCTGTTGGATGAAAATGAACAGGTACCAGCCACTATCAGTTTTAAAGGACTGACACCTGCTAAAGGTGCCCGCTTACAGCTGTTGGGTGCCGGTAATAAGCTGGTGTGGAAAACTACGGGAGAAGGCATAACCATCCAGGTGCCTGAAGCTATCCGCCAGAAAGGATTTAAACATGCCGTAGCGATTAAAATATCAGCTGTGGAAAAGATGTGATTTAGATGTTAGTTCATGTGAATTAATGTTGATAAAACAAAAAAGAGAGGATTGCTTACCCGCAGTCCTCTCTTTTTTGTTTTATAACCAATAACATCCACAAATGGTAGCTATATGAACAGAAACCCAAGAGTGCTGCTTGTTGAAGATGATAAGGCCTTCGGTAGTATTGTAAAACAACATCTTGAGCAGGCCGGCTACAACGTAGAACATTGTTACGATGGTATTGACGCCTGGAATCAATATGTCAGAAACCGATATGATATTTGCCTGATAGACATTGTCATTCCGAAAATGAATGGGTTTGAACTGGCCAGGCATATCCGGAAAAGCACCCTGTTAACGCCTATTTTTTTCCTTTCCTCCGAAAGGACCGGGGACGAAGACCGGATCAACGGATTCCAGCTGGGAGGCGATGGCTACCTGATCAAGCCATTTAGTTTCGAGGAATTACTGAGAAGGATAAGGGTCATCCTGAAATGGACCCGGCCCAACAGAACTGAGCTATTGATAGGGCATAACCTGGGTACCTATACGTATCACTACCGAAAGCTGAAGATATATGAGACAGAAAGCAAGCTGGTAAAGAGCAAGTTATCTCCGATTGAGGCTAAAATGCTACGTTACTTCCTGAGCCGTCCCAATATTATCGTGCAAAAAGACGAAGTGCTTTTACGGGTTTGGGGAAAAGAGGATTTTTATGCCAGCCGGAGTATGGACGTGTTTATTGGCCGGATCCGGAAGCAGCTAAAGCTGGAACCCCGGGTAGAGCTGGAAACGGTGTATAATGTAGGGTTGAGGTTGAATGTCCCAGAAGCATTACTGCCTGTTAAAATATGTGTACCATTCACCTAGCGCACAAATAACAACCATAAATGAAGCGAATTCCCGTTCCTTTCCCGGTGACCGTACCAGGGAAAGGATGGGAATTTTTTGCCGGCCCCTGCTTTTTCCATCCTGCTTTTCTTTCAGATTATATTAAATCGTAACTTTATTCTAATGGAAACAGTGGCAGTTCAAAAATATAATTTAGACGAAGAGCAGGAAAAGAAAGAAATCGTTCGGCATTACCGTGCTTTATTGAGGGCATTAAAACCCCGGTTAAAAAAAGGCGACAGGGAGCTGGTACGTACTGCTTTTGAAATGGCAGCCGATGCACATAAGGAAATGCGCCGTAAGTCCGGGGAACCGTATATCCTGCATCCGCTGGCTGTGGCGCAGATATGCGTGGAAGAAATAGGGCTGGGAGTACGTTCCGCCATCTGTGCATTATTGCATGATACAGTGGAAGATACAGAAGTGACGCTCGAAGATGTATCCCGCGAATTTGGTAATGAAATCGCACATATCGTAGATGGGTTGACGAAAATATCTACCGTCATAGATTCCAGCACCAGTACCGCGCAGGCTGAGAATTTCAAGAAGATATTGCTTACCCTGGCCGATGATCCCCGGGTAATATTGATTAAGCTGGCCGACCGGCTGCATAACATGCGTACGCTCGACAGCATGAGCCGCGAAAAACAGCTGAAAATAGCTTCCGAAACGGTATTTATATATGCCCCCCTGGCACATCGCCTCGGGCTTTATAATATTAAATCTGAGATGGAAGACCTGGCGATGAAATACACCGAGCAGCAAACCTACCGGGAAATCGCCAAACGCCTCAAGGAAACAAAACGGGAGCGTACCCGTTATATTAATGAGTTTATTAAACCTATTAAAGAGGTACTGCAGGAAGAAGGCTTTGAATTCGAGATCTATGGCCGGCCCAAGTCAATCCATTCTATCCATAATAAAATCAAAACCAAGGGTGTAGCCTTTGAGGAAGTATATGATCTTTTCGCCATCCGTATTATCCTGGATTCCCCGCTGGAAAAGGAAAAAGCGGACTGCTGGAAAGTATATTCCATTATTACCGACTTTTACCACCCCAGCCCGGAAAGAACCAGAGACTGGCTCAGTAACCCCAAATCCAATGGGTACGAGGCGTTGCACGTAACGGTAATGGGGCCCAGCGGTAAATGGGTAGAAGTACAGATCCGCTCCAAACGCATGAACGACTACGCCGAAAAGGGCGTGGCTGCACACTGGCGTTATAAAGAAGGCAGCGGCGCTTCCGCGCAGCAGGAATCCAAATTTGACCAGTGGTTTACCCAGATCCGGGAAATACTGAACAATCCCGATTCCAATACACTCGACTTCCTGGCCGATTTTAAGAGCAACCTGTTCACTGAAGAAATTTACGTATACACGCCTAAGGGCGATCTGAAAATATTGCCGGTTAATTCTACCGCATTGGATTTTGCTTACTCTATCCATAGTGCGGTGGGAAATAAGTGTATCGGCGCCAAAGTAAATTACAAGCTGGTACCCCTGAGCCATAAGCTGCGCAGCGGGGACCAGGTAGAGATTATTACCTCCAATAAACAAAAGCCTTCGGAAGACTGGCTCAACTTTGTGCTTACCGCCAAAGCCAAGTCAAAAATCAAGGATGCCCTGAAGGAGGAAAAGCGGAAAGTCGCCATGGATGGGAAAGCAGCGTTGGAGCGCAAGTTATCCCACATGAATATCTCCATCAATCAGCATAATATCAGTGAGTTGGTGCAGTTTTATAAACAACCATCTCCACTCGATTTATACTACCAGATAGCGGTTAAGAATATCGACCTGAAAGAGCTCAAGCAGTTTGCTGTACTGGGCGACAAGCTGGAACCCCCAAAACCGGTAAAGGCGCCGGAACATGTACCGGAAGAGCAGGTGAAGCATCAGCTGCCTTCCAAGAAGGATGCAGAGCTGATTATTTTCGGTGAAAGTTCAGATAAGATTGCCTATAAGCTGGCCAATTGCTGCCGGCCTATCCCCGGCGACGACGTATTTGGCTTTATTACTGCCAGTGAAGGCCTCAAAATTCACCGTACCAATTGCCCCAATGCGGCCCAACTCCTGGCTAATTACGGCCACCGGGTCGTAAAAACCAAGTGGGTGAAGAACCGGGAAATCTCTTTCCTCACCGGCTTGCGTATTATCGGTATGGACGATGTGGGAGTTATCCACAAGATCACCAACATCATTTCCGGAGAATTGAAGATCAATATCTCCGCCCTCAGTATTGAGTCAAAAGAAGGCCTTTTTGAAGGGTTGATCAAAGTTTATGTACATGATAAGGAGGAGCTGGATGAGCTGGTAGATCGGCTTAAAAAGCTGGATGGCATACAATCTATCCAACGGTTGGAGGAATCGTAATATAGCCATTGTCATTTTAAGGGAAACTGTCGGTAAAGGTGACGTATATTTACGTGATGTGCTGGCTATGGGGTTTATTGATCGCGGATAAGGGAAGGCTAAAAGCTTTCAAAATTTGTATTTCTTAATATTCGCCTTAATTTTGCGACTTCTTTTAAAGCAACAACCTCCGATAATTAATTAAATCATTATGGTAGACGTTTTGTTAGGCCTGCAATGGGGCGACGAAGGCAAGGGTAAAATTGTGGACTATTTTGCCGGCAGGTACGACGTGATTGCCCGTTTTCAGGGTGGCCCGAATGCTGGTCACACGTTATATGTAAACGGACAGAAAGTAGTATTACGCACCATTCCATCCGGTGTATTCCATGATAAGACCGTGAATCTTATCGGTAACGGGGTGGTACTGGATCCCGTAGCTTTCAAAAAGGAAAGCGAAGATATCGCGGCACTGGGCGTGGATCTGACAAAAAATCTCTTTATAGCAGAAAAAACCCATATCATCGTTCCTACGCATCGTGCGCTGGATAAAGCATCTGAAATTGCAAAAGGCAACGATAAAATCGGTTCTACCTTGAAAGGGATCGGCCCTGCCTATATGGATAAAACCGGCAGAAACGGTTTACGTGTAGGAGATGTGTTGTCGCCTAATTTTAAAAGCCTGTATGAGAGCCTGAAGCAGAAACACTTGCAGCTCTTGTCTCATTACGATATTACAGATCTTACCGAAGATATTGCCGCCTGGGAAGCTGAATTCTTTGAAGCGATTCCTTTCCTGAAAAAAATGAACGTGGTAAGCGGCGAATATTTCCTGAATGAACAACTGAAAGCCGGTAAAAAAGTTTTGGCTGAAGGAGCTCAGGGAAGCATGCTGGACGTAGATTTCGGTACCTATCCGTTTGTTACTTCTTCCAATACCATTTCTGCCGGCGTTTGTACCGGTTTGGGTATTGCCCCGCGCTGGATCAAAGAAGTAATTGGTGTTACCAAAGCTTACTGCACCCGCGTAGGTAGCGGACCTTTCCCTACTGAGCTGGACAATGAAGTGGGTGAACATCTGCGTAGTGCCGGTCATGAATTTGGCGCCGTTACCGGCCGTTCCCGCCGCTGTGGCTGGATTGACCTGGTTGCACTGAACTACACCTGCATGCTGAGTGGGGTAACGCAACTGGTAATGACCAAAAGCGATGTACTGGACGAATTTGATGAAGTATTGGCTTGTACAGCTTACGAGATCGACGGTCAGCAAACAAAACAATTACCTTTCCAGTTAAACGGTCTGGACATTAAACCGGTGTGGGAAACCTTTAAAGGATGGAGTGATAAGACGTCTACTTGTCAGCAATTCAACGAGTTACCAACCGAGATGAAAGCGTTTGTTTCATCCGTGGAGAATTACCTGGGCGTTCCCGTGAAATACGTTTCCAACGGACCTGGGCGCGATCAGATCCTTGAAAAGTAGAAGGAAAAAAGTAAGAAAAAAAAACGGCAAAAAAAATTTGGCGAATAAGAAAAACTATTAAAACTTTACGGCAAAGAAATAAGGCAACCTATTATGAAATCAAAATCTGATAAAGAGAAAGAGACCAAAAAAACTACTTCTCCTAAGACTGAAAAAGACGCTCCTAAAGCTGCGGCCAAGCCTAAGAAAGAGGTGGATGAAGATGAAGAGGAGGAAGATGATGAAGATGTGAAACCTTCAAAATCTGCCGCTAAGAAATCAGATAAGTCCGCATCAAAATCCAAACGTAAAGATGACGATGAGGAGGATGATGATGACGATGAGATGGACGACATGGACGATGCTTGGGAAAAAGGAGAAGATGATGATTATGATCCCGATTTTGAAGAATTTGACATGCCTAAGTCAAAGGGTAAACGCGGTCGTCCTGCCGGCGGCGGTAAGAAAACCGATGACGACGATGACCTGGGCATCGATGATGAATTCAAGGATATGGATCTGTTTAACGATCGTTTTGACGATGATGATGATGATTTTTAAGCTTTAAAACACGATTGTTATCAGGATATTCCACACCTTCCCGGTTGATAATCAGAAAATATTTAAGCAACAAATGTTGAATTGGGGAAACCAGTTCAACATTTGTTGTTTTTTGGACAATAATAATTACGATTCTCCCTGGCACCAATATGACGCCGTTCTGGCTGCAGACACCCTGCAAGTCCTTGAAGTAAACGCAGGTAATGCGTTTCCTGCTTTACAGGCTTTCCACGACCGGCACGCCGATTGGCTTTTCGGTCACCTGGCATATGATCTTAAAAATGAAACAGCCCCTGGTCTAAAATCCGCCAATATTGATGGTATTGGCTTCCCAGATATGTTTTTTTTTCAGCCACGTATTATCATTCAATTACAACAGCAAGAGGTACACATTGGCGGCATTCATCTCCATGAAACGGAGGCCCGCGCCATATATGACGCCTGTTTACGTATGCCCGTCCAGGTAGCACCTGTTACTACAGGGCCGGTGCCTGCCCTGCAAAGCCGCCTGGATCACCACAACTATATCACCGCCGTAGCGGATATCCGCCGGCATATTTTACAGGGAGATTGTTATGAAATCAATTTCTGCCGGGAAAATTATATGACCGGTGTCGGCGTAAATCCCACGGCGTTATTCACAAAGTTGAATAACCTTTCACCCGCACCCTTTGCTGCCTATTATCGCCTGCACGATCGCTACCTGGCCTGCTCCAGCCCGGAACGCTTCCTGAAGAAAAATGGGAACACGGTTATTTCACAGCCTATCAAAGGAACCAGCCGCAAAGACGCAGATCCGGCTACTGACCAATGGCTGCAGCAACAATTACAGCAAAATCCAAAAGAGAGAGCCGAAAATGTAATGGTGGTAGACCTGGTGCGCAATGATTTGTCGCACACCGCCATACCGGGTTCGGTACAGGTAACAGAGTTATTTGGGATTTATTCTTTTGCCCATGTACACCACATGATTTCTACTATATCGGCTCAATTGCCGCCACAGCTGCCGTTTACGGAAGTACTTCGCACTACGTTTCCTATGGGTTCTATGACTGGTGCGCCTAAGATCAGGGTGATGCAGTTGATTGAACAGTACGAGCAAACCCGCCGTGGGCTTTACTCAGGAGCCATAGGTTACATTACGCCGGAAGGCGATTTCGATTTCAATGTAGTGATCCGGAGTATACTTTATAACGCAACGAATCAATACTTGTCTTTCCAAACCGGTTCTGCTATTACCTTTTACTGTGATCCGGAAAAAGAATGGGAGGAATGCCTGCTGAAAGCAGCTGCCATGGAGAAAACCATTATTGGCTAAACAGCTGCTCCATCGCTTCATCGATGGTCGGGTACGAAAACTGGAACCCCGTCTGTTGTATTTTAGCCGGAGATGCTTTCATACTCTTTAAAACTTCCACGCTCATTTCACCCAACACCAGCTTCAATACTGCGCTTGGTACATAAGTGGTCATAAAGCTGCGGCCTTTGGCTATCCGGGCCATGCTGAGAATCAGCTCCCGGTTGCTAACCGGCTGCGGGCTTACCGCATTATAAATACCTTCCAGTTTATCATTGACGATAGCGTTGAAATATAGTCTTACCAGGTCATGGATATGTATCCAGGAAATAAACTGGTCGCCAGAGCCCAATACGGTAGCAAATCCAAAGCGCAGCGGCTTGTAAAATTCTTTAAGGGCGCCGCCCTCTCTGCTCAATACAATCCCGGTACGTAAAATAACCAGCTTCTTTCCCAGCGTGGTAACCTTGGAAATGCTTTGTTCCCAGTCCTGTGTAGTGCTGCCCAGGTAATCGGTGGCCGGCGGATCGGTTTCTGTGAAAACATGACCTGTAAACTCGCCATAGTAGCCGGTAGCCGAGGCGCTGATTACTTTCTTTACTTTATTGGGAATAGTTTGTAGTGCGGTATAGATGAGTGCACTGCTTTGCGTGCGACTATCAATAATTTCCTGTTTACGTGCCGCTGTCCAGCGTTTGCCGCCTACATTGGCGCCGGCCAGGTGTACAATATAATCAGCCTGCTGGATGGCATCTTCATCTATCGTTTGTGCTTCCAGGTTCCAATGGGCATATGTTACCGCCTTATTGCCGCCGTTTTCCGGGCGCCTGCTCAATATAATTACCTTGTAGCCGCGCTCCAGCAACAGTTGGGTCAATGCCGTTCCTATAAGTCCTGTTCCACCGGTTATAATGACGCTTTCCATCAAGTATAGCTGCTTTTTGAAAATAATTTAATAAAAGTACACAATAAATCGGGCCTTTTGGAATTTATGTAAAAGCAGGACCTGGCAGGTGTAAATTGACTGCTTAATTTCTGATTTTTAATGTAAGTTTGAAATTGAAGCATTGAAACGTGCCATCTGTATTAACACATATCTGAAACTTATATTACCGCATGCATACGCTATACCGCATACAGTTAGTATTGCTGCTGATTTTTGCCGGCTCAGCAGCAATGGCACAGAAAATCACCTATTCAGAACCGGAAAAGGATGATTACAAAAGCACGGAATTCGAAATCATTGGCAGGGTAGCAGGCAATATCCTCGTGTATAAAACAGACCGCGGCGATTACGTGGTATCGGTATATGATAATACGATGCAGCTCAAGAACCGGGTAAAGCTCGACTTTCTGCCACGGAAGGTAATCAGTATGGACTTTGTGGCTTATCCCGATAAAGTGCTGATGATATACCAGTTTCAGCGGAAGGATGCCGTTTTCAGCCTCTGTGCTACGATGTCGCCGGATGCTACTTTCGCAGATGCTCCTATCCTGATCGATTCTACCCGCATCGGTATATATTCCAAAGAAAACAAGGTATATTCTGTGGACGTATCGGAAGACAAGAACCGTATTATGGTATATAAGATCAACCAGGACAACGAAAACAACAATGTGTTTTATACATTCCTGTACGATAGCGCCATGAACCTCGTCAATAACAGCCGCTTGTCGCTGCCCATGCAGAAAAGACAGTTCCTGAGCAATTTTAACCTGACTAATAGCGGAGATTTTATCTTCAATAAGTTGGAGCGCACTTCCAACCGGGATTATGTGTTAAATGGCAACCTGATTATCAAACGTCCGCTGGTCGATAGTTTTGAAGTAACTCCCATGGAGTTCAAATCCCAGTTGCTGGATGAGGTGAAAATGAAGCTCGACAACAACAAGCAAACCGCACTGGTAACGGCTTTTTACTATAAACAAAAGCGGGGGAATGTAGAAGGCATCTATCTCTATAAATATGATTATGGCAATCATAAAACCGTGTATGAGAAATCAACGGCTTTTGCAGATGAGCTGAAAGCAAATGCCCGCGGTGAATCCAGTACCAACGCTGCCTTCAATGATTATTTTATACGGAAAATAATTAATACCGCTAATGGCGGATTCTTATTAACAGCAGAATCCTTCTCCACGTCTTCCCGCTATCAGCCATGGAACCGCTGGAACTATATGTACGGAAGTCCATACGGTGGTATGTATGCTCCTTACTACTATTCACCTTACTCTTCGATGTATTATAACCCTTATTACTGGAACAATTCCCAGGGATTGCGCTATCACTACGATAATGTAGCGGTGTTGTCTTTCGATGACGAGGGCAATATGCAATGGAATAACTTTGTACACAAGAGCCAATTTGACGATAACGCCGACCTGTACCTGTCTTACCTGATGGTAAATGTGGGCAGTGAACTGCGTTTCCTGTATAATGAGCTGGACAGAAGGAGCTATATGCTTACAGATGTGAGCCTGGCGCCTGGGGGAAAAGTAAACCGCATGCCTACCCTGCGTAACCTGGATAAAGGTTTTACCTGGATGCCCAGGTATGGTAAACAGATCAGTGCTCGTACTGTAGTAGTACCATGTGTTTACAGGAATTATATTTGCTTTGCTAAAATTGACTTTTAATCACACCTTTGCACTGTGATAAGATTTTTCCGTTCAGGCAATCCGTTAACGGTATTGCTCCTGCTGATATATACACTGGTCGTTAAGTTTTACTATCTGATTCATCCATCCTCCTTTGTGGCAGATGGATCGGAAGGATTATTGTACCACCTGCTGGTGAAATGGATGCAAGCCGCTATGGGCAACAGTCCACTGATCTTCACGTCCCTGGCGATCCTGTTATTGTTCCTGCAATCGCTGTTATTTACCCGCATAGTCAACCATCACCGGTTGTTTGCCCGGCCTACTTACCTGCCGGCAATGTGCTTCCTGCTTTTTACCTCTATGCTGTATAGCTGGAACGTATTTTCTCCGGCGTTGCTGGTCAACCTCATTATGTTATGGGTGTTTTCCAGTATAACGGAGCTGTATACACGGACTTCGGCCCGGGATGTGGTATTTAACATCGGGTTTGCGTTGGGGGTATGTGGATTGTTTTATTTCCCCTCAGTAATCTTCTGTGTGCTGTTACTGGCGAGCATGCTCATTATGCGGGCTTTCCGCCTGGCAGAGTGGATTATTGCCCTGCTGGGGCTCATATGTCCGATTTATTTGATGGGTACTTATCTCTTTTTGACCGGACAGATGACCTTACTCTGGAAAATACCGAATATCGGGTTATCGCTGCCCATGATTAAGGATTATAAGGTATGGGGAGCCATGGTGGCCTGTTTACTGTTTTTTGTGATAGGTTGGTTGTTATTACAGCGCCCGCTTAAGAAAATGTTGATTCAGGGCCGCAAGATATGGGCAGCATTGATCATATATGTACTGGTAGCCATGCTGGTACCGTTTTTTAACGTGCATTTTTCTGCCGGGTACTGGGTGTTAGCCGTTTTGCCAGTTTCCATGTTCGCCGGTAACGTCTTTTGGTCTGTCACAAACGATACTTTTGCGAACATTATCCACTTTATCACACTGGCGTACGTCATCGTTATGCAGTATTTCAGCTAGTTTCTCCATTTTAAAAGGCTGATTACCAGTAATTTGTTAAATCAGGACAAACGGCAATGGAAAATTGCGAACGGCGAAGTAATTTTGTCCTTTCCCATTAGATTTGTCATTCGTGAAAAATGAGGATAAAAACAGGGATAAAAACAGTTTTTAAAAACATTATTTACACATAAACACAAAACATTTTCAGATGAAATTTGGCGTTGTCACCTTTCCCGGTTCTAATTGTGATCATGATATGATTGATTCCCTGCGTAACGACCTGGGACAGGAAGTAATAGAACTATGGCATAAGGACAGAGACCTGAGCGCATTTACAACCAATGACTGTATCGTATTGCCGGGTGGTTTTTCTTATGGCGATTACCTGCGTTGCGGCGCTATCGCGAGATTTAGCCCAATGATGCAGAGTGTGATTGAATTTGCCAACAAAGGTGGCCGCGTAATAGGTGTATGTAATGGTTTCCAGGTATTATGTGAAGCCGGCCTGTTGCCAGGGGTGTTATTGCTGAATGAACAACAGCAGTTTGTTTGCAAGAATGTTTTCCTGAAAAGCGAAAATACCACTACCGCACTCACTAAAGATGTAACCGGCAGGGCGCTTATGATCCCGGTAGCTCATGGAGAAGGCCGCTATTATGCAGACGATGCTACTATTGAAGAGCTGTTTAAGAACAACCAGGTACTGTTCCGTTACTGCGATGAGTTTGGCAACATTATTGAATCAGCTAATCCAAACGGCGCCATCCGTAATATCGCAGGTATCTGTAACAAAGAAAGAAATGTCTTTGGTATGATGCCTCACCCGGAAAGAGCTACCAGCCTCGCCCTGGGTAATACAGACGGGCAGCTGATTTTACAGAGTCTGATCAATAACAATTAATAGATTAAATCAACCAACCAATTAAAAAGAAAAGCATGAAAAAATTACTCACAGCACTGGCTTTGTTCGCCTTGCCTATCCTGGCAAGTGCACAAATCGAAAATCCGGTAAAATGGAGCTTCTCTGCCAAGAAAGTAAATGCCAACACCTACGAAGTACACGCCATCGCTACAATCGAAGCTGGCTGGCACCTGTACGCGCAGGAAGCAGGAGAAGGCCCGGTACCTACCTCTTTCAAGTTTACTAAAAATCCGTTGGCAACACTGGATGGTAAAGTAACTGAAACAGGTAAACTGCATAAAGCATTCGACAAAAACTTCAACTCTGAACTGAAATACTACGAAAACACAGTAGACTTCGTACAGAAAGTAACCATAAAAGGTAAAGCAGCTACTAAAGTGAAAGGTTCTGTAGAATTCATGGTGTGCGATGACCACCAGTGTCTGCCTCCAAAAGAACTGGAATTTGCGGTGAATGTAGGAGGAAAGTAAATTGTATCCGGTAACTGATAATAATACTCGTAAAACGAGTTCCTCTTCCAGGGAACTCGTTTCTTGTTTTCTCAGATCTATATTATTTAAAGCCTATTGACTTTATGAAGCAACTGCTTTCATTTTTAATACCTGTCTTCGCTCTCTTTGCTTTGCATGCAAATGGCCAGGACAACAGCCCGAAACCTGTTAAATGGCAGGTTTCTGCAGAAAAGAAAAGCGACCAGGAATATGTTTTGCACCTGAAAGGTACAGTAGATAAAGGCTGGTTGATTTTTTCCACCACCATGGGAAATGATGATCCCAATACCAGGGTAGCACTGGACACCAGCGTGAATGCCACTATTGCCGGCATTACAGAAAATGGTAAACTGGAAAACCGTAAAGAGCCGTTATTCGATAATCTCGACATCAAATATTTCGAGAATGAAGTAGAGTTACTGGCAGATGTAAAGCTGAATGGCGCTGCATCCAAACTGAGTGGTACCATTACCTACATGGCCCTGAAAGGGGAAGAGGCTGTTCCGGTAGAAGAAACCTTCAGCGTACCGGTGGAGCAATCAACCAGCGCTGGTACAGCGCCCACCGCTACTGCTTCCGGCAGCAAGACTACTGCTTCCGGAGATGTGGCCGATGATGATGCCTCCAATAAATCGCTCTGGTGGATATTTATCGCCAGCTTTGGTGGTGGTTTCATCGCATTGATTACGCCTTGCGTATTTTCTATGATTCCTATTACGGTGAGCTTCTTCACTAAGCGTAGCGGCACCCGGGCCCAGGGTATCAAGAATGCCTTTACTTATTCTTTGTCTATCATCGTTATTTATACATTGCTGGGCTTTCTCATCACCAAGATATTCGGTGCCAGTGCGCTGAATTCACTGGCCAGCAACGGTATCGCCAACATGATCTTCTTCGTGATCTTCCTGTTGTTTGCCTTCTCGTTCCTGGGTGCCTTTGAAATCAGTCTGCCCAGCTCCTGGGCCAATGTGTCTGATTCCAAGGCGGGTATGGGTAGCATGCTGGGTATCTTCTTTATGGCGCTTACCCTGGCCATCGTATCTTTCTCCTGTACAGGTCCGATTTTAGGAAACCTGCTGGTGCTGGCGGCTAAAGGAGGTAACTCTGGTCCCCTGGTAGGGATGTTTGGGTTTTCCCTGGCCCTGGCTATCCCGTTCTCCTTATTCGCGCTGTTCCCCAGCCTGCTGAATAAGATCGGGAAATCCGGTGGCTGGTTAAATGCCGTGAAAGTAACCCTGGGTTTCATTGAATTGGCGCTGGCGTTGAAGTTCTTCTCCAATGTAGACATGGCATATCACTGGAACCTGCTGGACCGTGAAATATTCCTCGCTCTGTGGATCGCCATCTTCGGATTGCTTACACTGTACCTGATTGGCAAGCTGAAGTTCAGCCACGACAGCGATGTTCCGTTCCTGTCCGTTACAAGGCTTTGCTTCGCCATCGTTACCTTTACCTTCGTGGTATATATGATCCCCGGTATGTGGGGAGCGCCACTGAGAGGTATCAGCGGATTCCTGCCTCACGAAGGCTCCCAGGACTTTAACCTGAACAAATCGCTGGTGGATATCCAGGCAGCCCTGGAAAGCGGCGCTGGCGCCGGTAGCGGCAATGGCGGCAGCCAGGCCAACACCGTGAAACCAAAGAAGCTGGTAGGTATTTTACATTCTGAAATTCCGGGTGTGGAAAACGTATTCTTTGACTATGAAGAAGCGCTGGCAGCCGCAAAAGCGGCCAATAAGCCCCTGATGCTCGACTTCACTGGTCATACCTGTGTAAACTGCCGTAAATTCGAAAAATCGGTATTGTCATCGCCTGCAGTAATGAAAATCCTGCGCAACGACTTTATCGTGGCTTCTTTATACACAGATGAAAAAACATCGCTGGAGGATGCGGAAAAATATGTGTCCAAAACTACGGGTGAAAAAGTGAATAACATAGGACAGAAGAACCAGGACCTGGAAGTATCTAACTTCAACCGTAACTCCCAGCCTTACTACATCCCGGTTGACCTGGAAGGTAAGGCACTGGTGAATAAAGGGTATGGTTATGATCCTAAGGAAGATGTGGATGCATTTGTGAAATACCTGGAAGGTGCAAAAGCAGAATTTGCTAAACGTCATGCTAAGTAATTAGCAACATCTTGTAAAGGAAACAGGCGGTATCACTGAAGATACCGCCTGTTTTATTTTTGCTGAAGCCAGTTGTATGTTAGAATGTAAACTGGAGCAGGGCAGCTGCCTCAATTTTTTCCTGTTGACGGTTCACCAGGTTTTTGATGCTGAGTGTGTTTTCCTGTAGTTCTGATTCACCGAGGATGATCACATATGGAATACCGCGTTTATCTGCATACTTCATCTGTTTATCCATTTTAGCATTTTCATGGAACAGTTCTGCGGCTACGCCATTTTTGCGCAGCTGCATCATATAACCAAATGCTTTACGGGCGCTGTCTTCCCCCAGGTTTAGGAACAATACCTTGGTAGATTGTTGTGCTGTTTGGGGAAAGAGCTGCAGTTCTTCCAGTACGTCATAAATACGGTCTACGCCAAAGGAGATACCAACGCCGGAGATGCCTGGAAGGCCAAAGAGGCCAGTGAGATCATCGTATCGGCCGCCGCCGCCGATGCTGCCCATTTTAACCGTAGCGGGTGCTTTTACTTCTACAATTAAACCGGTGTAGTAGTTGAGGCCACGGGCCAGGGTTACATCTATGATTGGCGTAGTGTTAAAATCACCATAGCCGGAGTTGATCACAAACGATAGTTCTTCGATGCCTTTTAGCGCTGTAGCGGAAGATTGCAACAGTTCTTTCAGCTGCGACAATTTTTCCGTGCTGCTGCCGTCAATGGCGAGGAAGCGTTCAATGGTGTTGATGTCGTCGGGTGCAAGTCCGCGCTCCTCCAGTTCTTTCCGGACACCGGCTGCGCCTATCTTATCCAGTTTATCGATGGAGATGGTAATATCAGTCAGTAGTTCAGGTTTGCCGATTACTTCTGCGAGGCCGGCTAATATTTTGCGGTTATTGATACGCAGCTCATATCCTTTCAATCCCAGTTTAGTAAACACGGTATCGTAGATCAGCAGGAGTTCTACTTCATTTAGCAGGGAATTGCTACCCACCACGTCTGCATCGCACTGGTAAAATTCGCGATAGCGGCCTTTCTGGGGCTTGTCGGCCCGCCATACCGGCTGCATTTGATAGCGTTTAAAGGGTAACGCTAGTTCATGTTGATTCATCACCACATAGCGGGCAAATGGGATCGTAAGGTCATAGCGCAGGGCTTTTTCCGTGATGGCAGCTACCAGTTCTTTG
Organism: Chitinophaga sp. Ak27; assembly: GCF_012726295.1. Lineage (GTDB taxonomy): Bacteria > Bacteroidota > Bacteroidia > Chitinophagales > Chitinophagaceae > Chitinophaga. Next base: position 358,429 of record NZ_JABAOB010000003.1, read on the forward strand.
TTATCTTTTGCTTCGTGAGCGCCGGCATAGATGTCTCCGTTGTTCAATACTTTGAACATCAGTTTATCCCCTTCTTCTCCATATTTACCGGTGAGGGTGGATAAGTTTTCCATGGCGGGAGTTTCCAGTGGCTGGAAGCCGAATAGTTCAAAGGTCTCGCGGATGGTCTGGAAGATATAATTACGTTTTCTTACTACCACCGGGCCAAAATCACGGGTACCTTTAGGAATGCCTGGCTTTATCATCTCAAAAAAATATTAAAAGTTTATTGTTGCTGGGCTGTGATGGCATCACAAGCCTCATAGATCATTTTATATACGGGAGCAAACATTTTGTCGTCGTAATAAGGGTCCGGGACTTCCTGTTGTTCCGGTAGCAAGAAATGCACTTTGGCTTTATCGGCCTCGTTGCGGGCTTTTCTTATCACATCGGCATAGTTGTTCCGGTCCATTACATAAATGCGGTCGAAGGTATCGAAATCGGCTGCCTGGAACTGCCGGCCTTTGAGGCTGGAGATGTCCACGCCGTTTTTCCTGGCTTCTTTTACAGACCGGTGGTCGGGGGAATGACCTATATGCCAGCTGCCGGTGCCGGCAGAATCAATTTCCCAGTTGAGCCCCCTTTCGGTCGCCAGATGTCGCATTACGCCTTCTGCCAGGGGAGAACGACAAATATTTCCCAGGCATACCATCAAAATCTTCATATCGTATCAAAGATGAATATCAGGCCGCAAACCTACAAGATATTATGGAAATGTGTACCCATTTGCATCTTTATCATAGAAACGGGCTCAAAAAGAAGGATTTCAGGTTCAATAAAGCAGAAACTTCCGCAAATTGTAATTAGCGGGAAATGATGAAATTTTAAATCAAAAATTTGCGCGATGTTGAAAAAATGCCTCAAATTGCGGCCAGATAGGCGATTGGGTGCAGTTTTGTTGCAGTTTTTTAACATTCTTCTAAAATTCTCTTTACCGGATTAAAAAATTATTTTTTGTATAATTGTAACTCGCAACATGGAAACACACGAAGAACAGACAAGCAGACGATTGGAAAACAGGTATCGGCCAATGGGTGAGCTGATCAGGGGGCTATTTTTTATCCTTTTTGGTTTGTTTGCCATATTCGGAGAACGAATGGGGTTGGCTCATTTCCGTATTTCACAAACAACGATGAACATAGCTGGTGCGATATTGCTAATCTATGGCCTCTTTAGGGTTTATAATGGAATCAGGAAACTTTTTTTTAACAGGAACTAAAGAGGGCAGATATGTTTTTCAGTTTTAAAAGAATGAATGCTGTATATTTATCAGCACTAGTATTGGTATTGGCTGCTTGTGGGCCAAATCCAAATGCGAAAAAACTTGATACAGCCACGGAAGGTACTATTCGCATCAGCGTAGATGAAACGTATAAACCGCTCATGGATTCAGAAATAAAAGTTTTTGAATCGCTGTATCCCAAAGCACATATCGAAGCTTCTTATAAACCGGAAGCAGATTGTTTTAAAGATCTTTTAAATGATAGCGCCCGCCTGGTGATCGTAACCCGCGATTTCAACAAACAGGAGCTGGAATATTTCAAGCAAATAAAAATTACGCCTAACAGCCTTTTACTTGCCTGGGATGCATTGGCACTGGTGGTGAATAAAGACAATCCTGATTCCGTATTTACGATGGATCAGGTGCGTAGCATCATGGATGGTAGTGCTAAAGATAGAAAATGGCAACTGGTGTTTGATAATGCCAACTCAAGCACCGTGCGATACATCATGGATTCCATCAATAAGGGAAAGCCTTTGCCAACAAACACAATGGCTGCCAAAACCAATCCTGAGGTGGTGGATTACGTGTCTAAAAACAAAGACGCAATTGGTGTGATAGGTGTCAGCTGGATCTCTGATCCCGCCGATTCATTGTCGATGGCCTTTACGAAGCAGGTGAGTGTAGTGAGGTTAAGGGCAGACAATGGTTCGGATTTTGTTAAGCCATACCAGGCTTATATTGGTATTGGTACCTATCCATTAAAGCGTGGCTTCTTCTTTTGCCTGAAAGAGCCTTATCATGGCCTGGGCAGCGGATTTGCAACCTTTCTCGGCAGTTATGAAGGACAACTGGTCATCAAACAGTTCCGTTTATTCCCCGCCAGATTGAATGTAGTTTTCCGGGAAGCGAACCTGAAGTAGAAAAAAAACACAACTAAAACTAAAAAACCAGATTGCATGAACAAACGGAAAAGTTTAATCGTAGCATTGCTTTGCGCTGCATCCAGCGGTGTGATGGCCCAATCTGTGGAAGACGGAGTGAAAGACCTGTATTATGGTAAATATCTGTCTGCCAAGCAGAATTTAGAGAAGGTGATAGCAGCAAAGCCTACGGAGGACAAAGCTTATTATTACCTCGGTATAGCACAGCTCGGACTGGAAGATGTTGCAGGTGCTGCAGCTACTTTCCAGAAAGGTTTACAGGCAGTGCCTACTTCAGCCTTATTACAGGCAGGTATGGGCCGTATTGATCTGATCAATGGTAATGCCGCTGCTGCAAAACAGAAATTTGAAGCAGCCAGTGCTGCTACCCAGGGTCGCGACGGGGATGTAGCCCGCGCCATCGCTGATGCCAACACAGAAATTAAAGGTGGCGATCGCCCTTATGCCCTTAGTGTGATGGAAAAACTCCTGAACAATGAAGGCCGTAAAAAGAAAGAACAATACACACCGATTGCAGCTGATTATATCGAATTAGGAGATGCCTACCGTTACCTGGGTGGTGAAAATGGTGGTAAAGCCATCACTACTTATGAAAAAGCGCTGGAAGTAGATCCTAACAATGCAGAAGCTGTAATGAAAGAAGGTTTGGTAAACTACAACGCCAGACTGAAATCTGAAGCAGTAGCTGATTATACCAAAGCTACCAACATGGACCCCAACTACGGTCCGGCTTATTACGAACTGTTTAACTTCTATATTACGCCGAAGAAGGATCAGTTATCCTGGGATGAAGCAGCCAAATACCTGGAAAAATATATGGGCGTTGCTGACCCGGCAGATAAAACCAAGAACCAGTACCTGGGCGCTTACATCGCTTTCTTTAAGAAAGACTATGATAACGCGATCTCCAAAGGTCAGGCTACCCTGCCAGGTGCTAATGAGCTCTATACCAATAAGCTGAACCTGTTGATCGGGGATGCTTACCTGCAGAAAGGCGACTCCCTGAATGCTAAGAAAACAATGGATGAGTATGTAGCTAAAGTAGGCGAGGCTAAACTGGACTCCAACGACTATAAGCTGCTGAGTACTATCTATATGCGTTTAAAATCTGCCGATACTGCTACGCAGAATCAGTATACAGATAAAGCGCTGGGCTACCTGGAAAAATATGCAGGATCTATCACTGCTAAAGATCCGGAAACCTTTATCCAGATTGCAGAACAGCTAAAAACTGCTAAAAAATACACCGCTGCTGCCGAATGGTATGAAAAAGCCAATGAAATCAGCACAGCTAATAAAGAACAGTTACAGGCGATCGACTACTTCAACGTAGGTATCAACTACTTCTACGGTGCAGTATCTGTGAATCCTTACGACACTGCCCTGCTGAATAAAGCAGATCTGGCGTTCCAGAAAGTAATAGAGGTAAAACCTGACCTGGGTACCGGTTACTACTGGAGAGGATATACCAACAACGCGAAAGATCCTCAGGCTCAGGCTGGTTTGGCTAAGCCTTACTATGACAAATACATAGAAATGTCTGAAAGCGATCCGGCTAAGAATAAATCTACGCTGATCAAAGCTTACAGCTATGAACTGTTATATTATTATTACAAGGAAGATAAAGCGAATGTGAAGGTATATGGTGATAAGCTTGGTGCATTGGATCCAAACAACACTACCTTGAAAGAAATCATCGAAAATATGGCTGCCCGCGAAAAAGCGGCGAACAAGCCAGCAGCTAAACCAGCTGCTAAGGCTGGCCAGAACAAGAAATAAGCATTGAAAAATGTCAAATAACTAAAAAACCTCCTGTACTTACAGGAGGTTTTTTAGTTTCCGGTTGGTGAAAAAAGATAATATTTTAACTACTAATAGATTTGATATTTGGTCAACTTACAGTATTTTTGCGCATTCGGACAATGTTTTTATCGGGAAGCTTATGTATACAGACACTGTATTTTTGTCAGCAACGACTACTCCTTTCAGCTATTTCCCTATAGTACTGCAATTAATTGCTGCTTTAGGTTTCGTAGGGATCACGATGTTAGCTACTCACTTTTTGGGTCCCAAGCGTAAAACCAGCGATAAGCTTATTAACTTTGAGAGTGGAATTGAGCAAAAGGGAAACGCCCGCCAGCCGGTAGCTATCAAATACTTCCTCACCGCTATTCTTTTCGTGTTATTTGACGTGGAAGTTATCTTTTTCTACCCTTATGCTGTGAATTTCAGAGAGCTGGGTTGGGAAGGCTTCATGGCTGTGTTGATGTTTGTGGGTTTCTTCTTATGTGGTTTTATTTATATCACAAAGAAGGGCGCCCTGAAGTGGGAAGACTAATCTTAAACCTCTAAATTAAATCCAATGGCTCGTCCGGTTCAATATAATAATAAAGTGAAGATGGTGGAAATCCCTGATGGATATTCCGGTGAAGGATTTTATGCCACCTCTTTTGATAAGGCAATAGGCCTGGCGCGTAAAAACTCCATCTGGCCTTTACCTTTCGCGACATCCTGCTGTGGTATTGAGTTCATGGCTACCATGGCGGCAACATATGATATGGCGCGGTTTGGAGCAGAACGTATGGCTTTTACGCCACGCCAGTGCGATTTGCTGATGGTTATGGGTACTATTTCCAAGAAAATGGGACCTATTGTACGCCAGGTATATCTGCAGATGGCGGAACCACGCTGGGTAATGGCTGTAGGCGCCTGCGCCAGCAGCGGTGGTATATTTGATACCTATTCCGTATTACAGGGTATAGACCAGGTAATTCCGGTAGATGTATATGTACCGGGATGCCCTCCAAGACCAGAAGGAATTATCGACGGCTTCATGAAAATACAGGACCTCGTAGGTCAGGAAAGTCTCCGCCGCCGTAACTCTGACAAATATAAGGAGCTGATGGAATCCTACGGTATCAAGTAAGGAGAGGGAATGGTTAATTGTAAATCGTAAATTTCAAATTGTTAATGTCTTTAACAAACGAACGCATACAGCAACGCCTGACGGAGAAGTTTGGAGATGTGCTTAGCGGCTTTGAAGAGCCGTACGGCCTGCTTACCCTCACCGCACAGAAAGATTATAACCTGAAAGTAATGCAATTCCTGTTTGATGATGAGGAATTGCGTTTTCGTTTTTTAACGGATATCACCGCTGTGCATTACCCGGAAAAAAAGAACGAAGAGCTGGCAGTAGTCTATCACCTGCACAACCTGCAGGACAATATCAGGCTCCGTCTGAAAGTATTTACGCCTGTGACCAAACCGGACGTTTTTACCGCTACCAGCTTATATGAATCGGCTAACTGGATGGAACGCGAAACCTACGATTTCTTTGGGATCAATTTTGTTGGCCATCCTAACCTGATCCGTGTACTGAATGTGGACGAAATGACCTATTTCCCCATGAGAAAGGAATATCCGCTGGAAGACGCTATGCGTATTGATAAGGATGATGAAATGTTTGGAAGGGGAGGAAATATTTAATACAACCAGGCTATGTTAGATCAGAAACAACATATAAAACTGCCGGAAGGCTCCATCGAGAAAGACACCACCACGCTGAACCTGGGTCCTACCCACCCGGCTACCCACGGCGTATTTCAGAACATCCTGGAAATCGATGGTGAACGTATTGTCAGCGCGGTACCTACCGTAGGGTATATCCACCGCGCATTTGAGAAGATTGCGGAGCGCCGTCCCTATTACCAGATTACACCACTTACCGACCGTCTTAACTACTGTTCCGCCCCTATCAACAACATGGGATGGTTACTCACTGTAGAAAAACTCTTGGGTATCGAAGTACCTAAACGGGTAGACTATCTGCGCGTGATTATCATGGAACTGGCGCGTATTGCAGATCACCTGATCTGTAGCTCTGTAATGGGCGTGGATACCGGCGCTTTAACCGGGTTCGTATACGTGATGACTTACCGGGAATTGATATACGAAATTTACGAAGAAATATGCGGTTCCCGTCTGACTACCAACATTGGTCGTATCGGCGGTTTTGAAAGAAATTTCACACCAACTGCATTTGCCAAAATAGAACGCTTCCTGGCAGAATATCCTGCTGTACTGAAAGAATTTGAAACCCTGCTTACCCGTAACCGTATCTTCATGGAACGTACCCAGGGTGTAGGCGCTATCAGTGCTGAAAGGGCGCTCAGCTATGGATTTACAGGTCCTAACCTGCGTGCTGCCGGCGTTGACTACGATGTACGGGTAGCTAATCCGTACAGCTCTTATCAAGACTTCGACTTTTCCGTACCGGTAGGTACTACCGGTGACAGCTACGACCGCTTCCTGGTGCGTAATGCGGAAATGTGGGAAAGCATCAGTATCATCCGCCAGGCCATGGAAAAATTGAAATCCCTGCCGGCAGAGGTATACCATGCAGATGTACCAGCTTACTACCTGCCTGATAAAAAGGATGTATATACGAAAATGGAAGCCCTTATTTATCACTTTAAGATAGTGATGGGGGAAACAGATATATTACCGGGTGAGGTATATAATGCCGTGGAAGGAGCAAATGGTGAACTTGGATTTTACCTGATCAGCGATGGTGGCCGTAGTCCTTACAGACTGCATTTCCGCCGTCCCTGCTTTATTTACTACCAGGCTTATCCCGAGTTGATTAAAGGTTCCATGCTGAGCGATGCCATCGTTTGTATGAGTAGCCTGAACCTGATTGCGGGGGAACTGGATGCCTAACAGGGAGCTGATAAACTCTGGTAAAGAATATTTTGAAGATTAAAGCTGATTAAAATAATGGCTGAGGTTCAATTTTCGGAAGAGAAACTGAATAAAGTAAAAGAAATCATTGCACGCTACCCGGCAGGGAAGCAGAAGAGTGCATTGATACCAGTGCTGCACCTGGCTCAGGAAGCATTTGGTGGATGGCTGAGTGCAGAAACAATGGACTACGTTGCTACGCTATTGCAACTGGAGCCGATTGAAGTGTATGAAGTAGCTACTTTCTATAGTATGTTTAACCTGAAACCAGTAGGTACCTACCTTTTCGAGGTATGTCAAACAGGTCCCTGCATGGTAAGTGGTTCTGATCAAATCATTGACTATATAAAAAATAAACTGGGTATTGGTGTGGGCGAAACTACCGCAGACGGGCTGTTTACCCTTAAAACGGTAGAATGCCTGGGCGCCTGTGGCTATGCACCGATGATGCAGCTGGGTAAGCATTACCGCGAGCATCTGACACCAGCCAAGGTAGATGAAATCATTGCAGAATGCAGATCTAAAGCAAACGCAAACTGATGCATCCAAAAAACAACTTGCCCATGCGTGTAAGAGACATGTATCAGCGGCATAAACTGCAAATCGTAGAAGCACTTTTACTGGTGGGATTACTCACCGCATTGTGGCGGATCGATAACTGGCTGGTTTCCTTTATCTGTGGCGTTAGCGCCGGCCTCCTGTTTTACAGACTGGCAGACCGCATTTCGCAACACGGCATACGTAAGGCATAAAAGATATATACAAAAATCATTGATGGGGTCGGATAGTCCGGTACCATTACACCATAAGGAAGAAAATGGGACGCAAATTACTGTTAGATAAAGCACATATAGAAGGCATCCGGTACTATGACACCTACCGGAGCAATGGCGGTTATGCTGCAGCGGAAAAAGCGCTGAAAACCATGGGCCCCGATGCGGTACTGGAAGAAGTGAAGAAGAGCGGCCTGAGAGGTCGCGGTGGTGCAGGTTTTCCTACCGGTTTAAAGTGGAGTTTCATCGCCAAACCGGAAGGCGTTCCCCGCTACCTGGTTTGTAATGCGGATGAATCGGAACCAGGTACGTTCAAAGACCGTTACCTCATGGAATTTATCCCCCACCTCCTCATTGAAGGGCTCATTATCTCCAGCTTTGCCCTCGGTGCTAACAGTGCTTACATCTACATCCGCGGTGAATATGCATGGATTCCAGACATCCTGGAACAAGCCATTGCAGAAGCAAAAAATAAAGGCTGGCTGGGTAAAAACATTCTCGGTACCGGTTTCGATCTCGAAATATATGTACAACGCGGCGCCGGCGCATATATTTGTGGCGAAGAAACAGCCCTGATAGAATCACTGGAAGGTAAACGAGGTAATCCACGTATTAAACCTCCATTCCCGGCGGTAAAAGGATTATGGCAGTGCCCTACCGTGGTAAATAACGTGGAAACACTGGCCGCAGTAGTGCCTATCATCAACATCGGCGGTGATGAGTATATCAAATATGGCACCGGCAAATCCACCGGTACTAAACTGATTTCTGCCTGTGGTAACATCAATAAGCCTGGTGTATACGAAATTGAAATGAATATCTCCGTAGAAGAGTTCATCTATTCTGATGAATACTGCGGTGGTATCAAAAATAATAAACGCCTGAAAGCCTGTATCCCCGGCGGCTCTTCTGTACCCGTGTTACCGGCTAACCTGCTGCTGAAAACAGCTAAGGGTGAAACCCGGATGATGACCTATGAAAGTCTTGCTGATGGCGGGTTTGCAACGGGTTCTATGCTCGGCTCCGGCGGGTTTATTGTGATGGATGAAGATCAGTGTATTGTACGCAATACCCTCACTTTTGCCCGTTTCTACCACCATGAAAGCTGCGGTCAGTGTAGCCCTTGCCGTGAAGGTACCGGATGGATGGAGAAAGTACTGAAGAATATTGAGTACGGTAAAGGCAAGATGAGTGATATCGACCTGCTCTGGGATATTCAACGTAAGATAGAAGGAAATACTATTTGCCCGCTCGGCGATGCTGCTGCATGGCCGGTGGCTGCCGCTATACGCCACTTCCGTGACGAATTTGAATGGCATGTGGCGCATCCGCAGGAAGCCTTGACCCGGAACTTCGGGCTGGCGCATTATGCGGACCCATTGCCTGCTCCGGTAGCAGCTGTGTAAGTAGGTGGATAAACAACACCATAGTAAACAAGTTATAAAATCATAACCTTTGCTTCTTTGCTGCTGAGCAGCTTGCAGGCAAAAACTATATTAAGATGGCGGAGGAAAAAAAATTATTTAAGGTTAAAATCGATAACATCTCTGTAGAGGTGGAACCCGGTACAACCATACTGAATGCGGCCAGGCAGATAGGAGGAGAGATAGTGCCGCCAGCCATGTGTTATTATTCCAAATTGCAGGGTAGTGGTGGTAAATGCCGCACCTGCCTGGTGAAAGTATCCAAAGGCTCCGATGCCGATCCTCGTCCCATGCCGAAACTGGTGGCCAGCTGCCGTACCACCGTAATGGATGGTATGGAAGTGTCTAACATCACTTCCCCGGAAGTATTGGAAGCACGTAAAGGCGTAGTGGAATTCCTGCTGCTCAATCACCCGCTGGACTGCCCGGTATGTGATCAGGCAGGTGAATGCCACTTACAGGATCTGAGCTACGAACACGGAGCGGATAGCACACGCTATGAATTTAAACGCAGAACTTTCGATAAGGTAGACCTGGGCGATAAAATCAAATTACACATGACACGTTGCATACTTTGCTACCGTTGCGTGTATACTGCCGACCAGCTGACCGAAAAGCGCGAACATGGAATATTAGGCCGTGGAGATGCTTCTGAAATCAGTACGTATATCTCGCAGTCATTGGATAACGACTTTATCGGTAACGTGATCGATGTTTGCCCGGTAGGTGCATTAACCGATCAAACCTTCCGTTTCAAAAACCGTGTATGGTTCCTGAAACCGGTAGATGCCCACCGCGATTGTGAAAATCCGAAATGCTGCGGTAAAACTGTGCTGTGGATGCGTGGTAATGAAATATTCCGCGTAACTGCCCGTAAAGACAAATACGGCGAAGTAGAAGCATTTATCTGCGATACCTGCCGTTTTGATAAAAAAGATGTGAAAGACTGGATCATCGAAGGCCCACGTAAAATAGAACGCCACAGCGTTATTTCACAGGGCCACTATGTGAATACCGTGAAGCCTAAAGATGCGCTGGTGGAAGTACTGGACGGCAGACAACCGAAATTGCTGTTTAATATCCATTCTGAAAGCCAGGTAAACAGACCGGACATTGATCTCTCGAAGATTCACGGCCCGGCTCACTCTGATGATTTTAAGAAGTAACAATCGTAATTACGTGTAAGTATGACCTTATTAAGCATAGACTGGTTTTTTATAATTGAAAAAGTGCTCCTGATATCCGGAGTGCTGGTACTTTCACTGGTAGTAGCCATGTATTCTACCTGGGGAGAAAGGAAGATCGCCGCATGGATCCAGGATCGTCTGGGGCCTAACCGTGCGGGCCCAATGGGATTATTGCAGCCATTGGCCGATGGAGGAAAGCTCTTCTTCAAAGAAGAAATTATTCCAAATACTTCCAACCGCTTCCTGTTCATACTAGGTCCTTCCATCGCTATGCTGGTGGCTTGTATGACCAGCGCTGTTATTCCATGGGGCGATACGCTGACCATTGCCGGCCGTGAAATATCCCTGCAGGTGGCAGATGTTAATATTGGTATTCTCTTCATTTTCGGTGTAGTGAGTATGGGCGTATATGGTATCATGCTCGGAGGTTGGGCTTCCAACAATAAATACTCCCTGCTGGCGTCTGTACGTGCAGCCTCCCAGATCATTTCCTACGAGCTGCCTATGGGCCTGGCTTTGATCGCTTTGTTGATGATGACCGGTTCCCTGAGCTTAAAGGATATCGTAGAACAACAACGCCATGGTTTATGGAATGTGGTATATCAACCACTGGGCTTTTTCATCTTCCTGGTATGCGCTTTCGCTGAATGTAACCGTGCTCCTTTCGATTTACCTGAAGCAGAAAATGAATTGAACGGAGGTTATCACCTGGAATATTCTTCCATGAAACTCGGTTTCTTCCTGTTCGCAGAATATATCAACATGTTTATCAGCTCAGCCCTGATGGCTACCATGTACTTCGGTGGTTACGCTTTCCCTGGTATGGATAAGCTGGGACTGGATGGTAATATGGTAACGATTTTAGGATTCCTGGCATTATTTATCAAAACGCTGATATTCATCTTCTTTTTTATGTGGGTGCGCTGGACGGTGCCAAGATTCCGTTATGATCAGCTGATGCGCCTGGGTTGGAAAGTAATGATTCCGCTGGCATTGGTAAATATGCTGATTACAGGAGCGTTGGTATTGGCGCGTCAACATTAATTTCATCTAATTAAATGCACACATCGCGTGTGGATTAAATAAAGCATTCGTTATGCAAGCATTAACAAACAGGGCAAAAGCAGTAGATCGCCGGCCGATGACCTTCGCAGAGAAGTTATATATCCCTGCTATTGCCAAAGGTATGGGGATTACCCTCAAACACATATTTCAGCGGAAGGCAACTGTAAGTTTTCCTGAAAAGAAACGTGACTTCAGCCCGGTATTTCGTGGATTACACATATTAAACCGTGATGAAGAAGGACGTGAAAGATGTACCGCATGCGGATTGTGCGCGGTAGCTTGTCCTGCTGAAGCTATTACCATGGAAGCCGCAGAAAGAAAGCCCGGAGAAGAAAACCTGTATAGGGAAGAAAAATATGCTGCAAGATATGAGATCAATATGTTGCGTTGCATATTCTGCGGTTTTTGTGAAGAGGCTTGCCCTAAGGACGCTATCTATCTGTCTGAAACCTTTGCTCCTGCAAACTATCAGCGTAAAGGCTTCATTTACGGAAAAGACGATCTGTTGATCCCTGATCCGAAAGAAGGGAAATAATATTATTCACAGCGCACATTTAGCTAAAAATACAATAGTCAAACATAGCAGAGATGGGAATGAGTATCCAACAAATAATTTTCATGGTGCTGTCGGTCATCGCGCTGATTTCAGCATTGGGCGTGGTATTAAGTAAGAATCCTGTGACGAGCGTATTGTGCCTGATCGTAACATTCTTTACTATAGCCGGGCATTATATTATGATGAATGCCCAGTTCCTGGCAGTTGTGCATATCATTGTATATGCCGGTGCCATCATGGTGCTGTTCCTTTATGTACTGATGCTCATGAACCTGAATGCAGAGCTGGAACCGCAGAAACGCAACTGGCTGAAATATGCCGGCGCTATCAGTGGGGGGGCTTTACTGGTGGTATTGGTAGCTGCTTTACGCGATGCCAGCATGCCTGCGTTGAGCGCACAACCTACAGAAGTAGGGTTGATCAAGAACCTGGGACAAATCCTGTTCAAACAATATGTGCTGCCATTTGAGGTAAGCAGTATCCTGTTCCTCAGTGCCATGGTAGGTGCCGTTGTTATTGGTAAAAAAGACTAGAAAAGGAGTATACGCGGAGCTGCCGGGTATGCTTAATTGGTAATTCGTAATTTATTTTATGCCTGTTCAATATTACATATTCCTGAGTATCGCCTTGTTTTGTATAGGTGTGATGGGTGTACTGATGCGCAGAAATGCCATCATCATCTTTATGTGCATAGAGCTGATGCTGAATGCAGTGAACCTGCTAATGGTATCATTTTCCAAAATGTGGGCAGATGCAGGCAGAGTAGATGCCGGATCGGCACAGCTGTTTGTATTCTTTATAATGGTGGTGGCGGCTGCAGAAGTAGCAGTGGGACTGGCTATCATTACAATGGTTTACAGAAATACACACTCAGTAGATATTAACATTCTTAACAGGCTGAAAAATTAATAATTCTGCTCTTCTTAATTATTGAATTTTTCGTCGTCGTAAATAGAATTGATAAATGATTAATCTAGTTTGGCTGGTACCATTTTTACCATTATTAGGTTTCCTGGTGAATGGATTGGGACGCAGATTTTTATCCAAGTCCCTGGTAGGATTTGTTGGAAGCGGCGCTATACTGGCGTCCTTTGTGATTAGCTTATTAATATTCCTGGAAGTAAAAGCTCCTGGTTTTTCTGCACAGGTAGTTACCCTGTTTGATTTTATCAGCGTAGGATCCCTGCATATTCCTTTTGCCTTCCAGGTAGATCAGCTGAGCGCCCTGTTCTTGCTGGTAATCACCGGTGTGGGTACACTGATACATATCTACTCTACTTCTTACATGCATGATGAAAGCGATGAAAGTTTTGCCAGGTATTTTGCTTACCTGAATCTCTTCGTTTTCTCTATGTTGATACTGGTGCTGGGCGCTAACTACGTCATGATGTTTATAGGCTGGGAAGGGGTTGGTCTATGCTCTTATCTCCTGATCGGTTTCTGGTTTAAAAATACCAGCTATAATAACGCCGCCAAGAAAGCATTTGTGATGAACCGCATCGGTGACCTCGGGTTCCTGATTGCTATTTTCTTCATGATCATGCAGTTTGGTACCGTTACTTTCCCGGAAGTATTTGCAAAAGCGGCGCCGCTGGGCATGAACAACACTATCCTCAGCGCCATTGCCATGCTGTTGTTTGTTGGAGCGATGGGTAAATCTGCCCAGATTCCTTTATACACCTGGTTGCCGGATGCGATGGCAGGTCCTACCCCGGTTTCTGCCCTGATCCATGCGGCTACCATGGTTACCGCCGGTATTTACATGATTGCACGCAGCAACGTGATCTATACACTGGCGCCACATGTACAAACGGTTGTAGCGATCATTGGTTTGGCTACCGCCCTGTTTGCCGCTTCTATTGCGTTAAAACAAAATGATATTAAAAAAGTGCTGGCTTATTCTACCGTGAGCCAGCTGGGTTATATGTTCCTGGCCCTCGGCGTAGGCGCTTATGGAGCCGCGGTATTTCACGTAATGACACATGCGTTCTTCAAAGCTTTATTATTCCTTGGTTCGGGCTCTGTGATTCACGCCATGGGTGGTGAGCAGGATATCCGCAAAATGGGTGGTTTGAAGAAGTTCATGCCTACTACCACCTGGACTTTCCTGGTAGGTTGCCTGGCTATTGCCGGTATTCCGGGGTTCTCCGGTTTCTTCTCCAAAGATGAAATCCTGGCGCAGGCTTATGCTAACAACCCTATATTATATGTATTGGGATTGATAGGCGCCCTGATGACGGCTTTCTACATGTTCCGTTTATACTACATCACTTTTGCCGGTAAATTCCGTGGTACACATGACCAGGAACATCACCTGCATGAAAGCCCCGCTGCAATTACTATTCCATTAGTGATTCTCGCGGTGCTCGCCATCTTTGGTGGTTATGTTGGTTTACCGGAAGTATTTGGTACAAAGAACCTGCTGGCCGATTACCTGTCGCCCGTTTTTGCACCTTCTGCTCCGTTTGCAGTAGAGCATCACCTGGCTCACAACACCGAATGGTTATTAATGGGGGTGAGCAGTGTATTGGTGATCGTATTTATCCTGCTGGCCCGTCAGAAATTTGCTGGCTATGAAGATACCGGCGCAGAGAGCACTGGCTTCGGTAAAGTGCTGGAAAACAAATGGTATATAGATGAATTGTACGATACTATCATAGTGAAACCATTGTATGAACTGGGTCGTTTCTTCCGGGATACGGTAGAAAAGGCGGGTATCGACAAGCTGGTAAATGGTATCGGGCGTGGTGTACAGCTGGGCGGCCAGCGGATTCGCCTGGTACAGAATGGCCTGGTAGGTTTTTACATCTTTGCGATGGTGATCGGTATGATTGTATTATTTGTGATCGGATTCTTATTATAAACCAATAGCAGAAGTTACAAGCGCAGATAAATTATGTTGACAGTTTTATTAATATTGATTCCTTTCATAGCCGGCCTTATCGCATTTGGTCTGAAGGGATCCGGGCCAAAAGTGCTGGGCATGATTTCATCGCTGGCAACAGTGGTGTTAGCAATAGGAGCATGGTGCCGTTTTCGTACTGCTCCAGACAGTCTGAATCTTGTTGCCAACTGGATTCCGCAGCTGGGAAGTCAATTTCGTGTAGGGTTAGATGGAATGGGCGTGATGCTTTGCTTATTGACAGCGATAGCTTCTCTGCTGGTTTTCATTACTATTTATAACCGCGATTATGAAAAGCCGGGTGCTTTTTATGGGTTGATGTTATTGTCCCAGGCTGGGCTGACTGGTGTTTTCACCGCTTTTGATGCCCTGCAGTTTTACATTTTCTGGGAATTAGCGCTGATACCTGTTTATTTCCTCTGCTCTTTATGGGGAGGTGAAAAACGTATAGCCGTTACTTTTAAGTTCTTTGTATATACTTTCCTCGGTTCACTGTTGATGATGGTAGGTATCATCTACCTGTATTTCCAAACCGCTGATCATTCCTTCAGCTGGTCTTCTTTCAGCAGTATTAACCTGAACCCGGATGATCAGAAATGGTTGTTCTGGTTATTCTTTGTGGCATTTGCCATCAAGATGCCCATATTTCCGTTTCATACCTGGCAGCCAGACACCTATGAACAGTCGCCCACACCTGTTACGATGATCCTTTCCGGTGTCATGGTAAAAATGGGGTTGTTTGGTGTTATCCGCTGGTTGTTGCCGGTGATTCCGCAGGGCGCCGCCATGTGGTCTGATGTGGCCATTGTACTGTGTGTGATCGGTATTATCTATGCTTCCTGTATTGCTATGGTGCAGAACGATCTGAAACGCCTGATCGCTTATTCTTCTATAGCCCACATCGGTTTGATGTGTGCTGCTATTTTCGCTAACAACGAACAGAGTCTGCAGGGGGTGCTGATCCAGATGTTTAACCACGGTATCAATATCATTGGTTTGTGGATTATCGTAGAAGTGATACAGCAACGCTTGGGAGTGAAGAACATGGATCAGATGGGTGGTATGGCCCGGAAAGCTCCCCGGATGGCTATTTTCCTCGTTATTATCAGTCTGGCCAACATCGGCTTACCGCTTACCAATGGTTTTATCGGTGAGTTCCTGATGTTCAGCGGATTGTTCCAATATAATCACTGGTTTATGGCATTTGCCGGATTAGGTATTATCCTCGCTGCTGTTTATACCCTGGGTATGATACAGAAGGTAATATTTGGTGAAAGCAATGACTTAACCGACACCACCACAGATTTGCAGCCTGGTGAAGCCCTGGCTTTGAGCCTGGTTGTGATCATGATTATTGTGTTGGGTGTGTATCCAAAGCCAATGCTGGATTTGGTAAGCAGCACATCTGAAGTGGTAAATAAATTGTTTTGAGATTTGGTCATTTAGGTACTGAATAACGAAATGGAAAAATTTGTAACGGGGTTTTGTAACGCAAAAATATGAATGCACTAATTTCTACTGCTTTATCGGGCGTTGTACTGATGTTTGTTGGTTTATTTGTACGCAATAAGCAGCATATTAAATTTTTTGCCATCGCGGCCATCATTATAGCATTTATTGCTAACCTGGCGCAGTATCCGTCTGTACAACACGGAGGTTATGTGATGTATGGCATGATTGAAGTGACCAAATTTGGCGTGTTGTTCAATGCAGTAGCTTTGGGCGCCACTTTGTTATATTTCCTGTTATCCGGCAGTGAGTTTGAAAAAGTAGGAGAGCATGTGGCAGATTATTTTACCCTGGTGTTCTTTATCCTGGCAGGTATCTCTCTGGCAGCTACTTTCAGTAACCTCCTCATGTTGTTCCTGGCGATTGAAATTATGTCTATCCCACAGTATATCCTGGCGGGGGCCGACAAGAAGAGCCTGAAAAGCAATGAAGCTTCCCTGAAGTACTTCCTGATGGGATCTTTTTCTACCGGTATTTTGCTGATGGGTATTACCCTTATATATGGAGCGGCGGGCACTTTTGACATTGCCGGTTTAGGCCTGGGTACAGAAAGCGTGCATCCCCTGGCATTGTGCGGTATTATACTGATCGTATTTGCACTGTCCTTTAAAGTATCGGCAGCGCCTTTCCACTTCTGGACACCAGACGTATACGATGGTTCACCTACCGTATTTACCTCTTTCATGTCTACCATAGTAAAGGCGGGTGCTTTTGTAGCTTTTTTACGGATGTTCCATGGCAGCTTTGCCGGTGGTGCCATCAGCGGACATTGGACCCTGATCTTGTCTATCATTACTGCGGTAACCCTGGTAATTGGTAACTTCAGCGCTGTATTCCAGCAGAGCGTTAAGCGTATGCTGGCCTACTCCAGTATCGCACAGGCAGGCTTTATGCTGTTTGCGGTAGTGGCTATGAATGATATGGGTACGCAGGGCATCGTGTTGTATGCAGCCGCTTACAGCATTGCTACCATTGGGATATTTGGGGTATTGATGAAATTGAAAGATTATACTTTCGAAGGATTCAATGGCCTTGCCCGTAAACAGCCCTTGTTGGCCGCTGCAACGGCAGTCTTCCTGTTTTCTCTGGCAGGTATCCCTGTAACAGCAGGTTTCTTTGCTAAATACTTTGTATTATCTGCTGCTATTCAGCATGGTCATTTACTGTGGCTGGTAATACTGGCAGTACTTTGTGCTGCGATTAGTGTGTATTATTATTTCCGTGTCATTATGGCGATGTATTTCAAAACCGGCGAGCCTGAAGTAGAACACATCTCCGGAGGCTTTAAAGCTGCATTAATACTGGCAGTAGCCCTGGTACTGGTATTGGGATTATTCCCGAACCTGTTACTTTGCTGGCTGTAATCACCAGTTACCAAATAATGGAAGGACCGGGGCAGATGCTCCGGTCTTTTTTATTGCCACTGCCGGCCAGCTGCTGACACCGCTCATCCCAAAATGAACGAATTAAATACCTATATTACGTTAACTTTATAGGTAACCCGATATTATGCAAGCAAGAGATATTTTTTCCCTGGCGTACCGTTCTGTAACTGGCAATAAGCTGCGTACAGGCCTTACTGTGTCTATTATTGCATTGGGTATTACGGTGCTGGTGGGTATTCTTACGGCGATCGACAGTATGAAAAGCAGTATCTACAGCAGCTTTGCAAGTATGGGAGCCAACAGCTTTTCTATTCGTAACCGGGGCATGCAGCTGCACATGGGGGATGATGGCAATAAAGCATCCAAGGGAAATAAAAATATCAAGAAGGTTAAAAAATCCAATAGCAATAAAGTGATCCGCTACCCGGAAGCAGTGGCTTTCCGCGACCGGTATAAATTTCCTGCTATCGTAAGTGTATCTTTCCAGGCCAGTGGTATTGCCACGGTGTATAAAGATGATAAGAAAACCAACCCTAACGTACAGGTAATAGGAGGAGATGAAAACTACCTGCAGATCTCCAACTATGAAGTAGCCCAGGGACGTAATTTCAACCAGCTGGACGTGCAGTCGGGGAGAAATGTGGCCATCCTGGGACAAGATGTTGCCCAGAAGCTATTTGGCAAAGACATGAAGAATGTGGTAAATAATACCGTCCGGGTGGGCGATATCCGTTACCGTGTTATTGGTGTGCTGGCGTCCAAAGGAAGTAGTAAAATGATGAGCGCCGACAACGTAGTGATTACTACCGTAAATAATACCCGGCGGATTTTTGACCGCCCTAATGCCAGCTACCAGATTGGCATATCGGTGAAAGATATCAAGCAAATGGATGCCGCTCAGGGTGAAGCTATTGGGTTGTTCCGGATTATTCGGGGACTGGCGATCACGGAAGAAGATAACTTTGAGTTGAGTAAAAGTGATAGCATTGCAGAAATGTTATTTTCCAGTTTGGGAAAAGTGAATCTCTTTGCTATCGTTATCGCTTTTATTACGCTTTTCGGATCAGCTATTGGTCTCATGAATATTATGCTGGTATCAGTGGCGGAGCGTACCCGTGAAATAGGCGTTACCAAAGCCCTGGGCGCCACCAGTAAAGTAGTGCGTACCCAGTTCCTGTATGAGGCTATTATCATTAGTGTGATGGGAGGAATTATCGGGGTTATCATGGGTATGTTACTGGGTAATATTGTGTCGGCATTACTGAAATCTTCTTTTATCATACCGTGGCTGTGGATATTGATAGGGGTGAGCCTCTGTGCGGCGGTAGGACTGGTGTCCGGTATTTATCCCGCTTATAAAGCCTCCAAATTAGACCCTATTATTGCCTTGAGATACGAATAATATTTTATTATCTTGTTGTTTTCCATGTTCATGTAAAACAACAATACATATGCCCTTATTAGTTGTTATCGCCGCTATTCTTTTACTGGTAGTACTGGTTACCTGGTGCAAACTCAATACTTTCCTTTCTTTCCTGATCGTGTCTTTCCTGATGGGACTAGCCCTGCACATGAAGGTAACAGACATTACACAGTCTATTCAAACAGGTATAGGTAAAACGCTGGGTTCGCTGATTGTGATTATTGTTTTTGGTGCTATGCTTGGTAAGCTGGTAGCGGAAAGTGGCGCGGGGCAAAAAATTGCCGGAGGCCTGATGAATGTATTTGGACCAAAGTATGTACAGTGGTCACTCATGCTCACCGGATTTATTGTAGGTATTCCCTTGTTTTATAACATCGGATTTGTGTTGATGGTTCCCCTGATTTTCACCGTGGCAGCACGTACTAAATTACCCGTGGTATACCTGGGCATTCCCATGTTGGCCTCTTTATCTGTAACGCATGGTTATTTGCCTCCACATCCGTCTCCTACTGCATTGATACAGCAGTTTCATGCAAATATGGGAATGACTTTATTATTCGGCATTATCGTAGCCATTCCGGCAATTATATTGGCAGGACCAGTATTTTCGCGTTTCCTGAAACATTACACCAACCCTCCTGGACAGATGTTTGTTGCTGCGCCCATTCCGGAAGAGCAGTTGCCGGGAATGTTTACCAGTTTATTTGCCGCCCTGCTGCCGGTGTTTCTGCTGGCGGCTACGGCGCTGGCAAAGTTATGGGTGGCAAAGGACAGCACTTTGTTCCATGTAGCCGACTGGCTGGGAGAGCCGTTGATAGTGATGTTGCTGGCGGTATTGAATGGCATGTATTTACTGGGATTAAGAAGAGGAATGCCCGCAAAGAAAGTGATGAGTATTATGGATGATGCAGTAAGAGATGTAGCCGTCATTATTCTCATCATCGGAGGTTCAGGTGCATTGACGCAGTTGTTGCACGACAGCAAGGTAAGCGCTTATATTGCGGATACCTTACAACATATGCATCTGCATCCGTTATTGCTGGCCTGGGGCATTGCGGCCATTATACGCGTATGTATTGGATCGGCTACTGTGGCGGGTTTAACAGCAGCGGGGATTGTAGCCCCCCTGATTGCCGCTTCGGGAGTAAATCCTAATCTCATGGTATTGGCCACCGGAGCAGGTAGCCTGATGTTTTCCCATATTAATGATGCGGGCTTCTGGATGTTCAAGGAATATTTTAACTTGTCGGTAAAGGACACGATTAAAACCTGGTCGGTGATGGAAACAATTGTTTCCGTAACGGGATTGATCGGGTGTTTACTGTTAAGCATGGTTGTATAACATTAACGGATAAACGTAATGTAAAGCCGTAAAAATAAATTTTTCTTCATGGAATGGTATCAGCTTGAAAATGCTGCCCAAATTGATTCTCCAGCAATAGTTATTTACAGGGATAGGGTAGCAGATAATATTGCTTTGTTGAAAACAATGGTCGATGATGTGCAACGCTTACGGCCACATGTAAAAACAAATAAGATCGCAGAAGTAGTGCAGTTGATGCAGGAAGCCGGTATACAACGTTTTAAATGCGCTACGATAGCAGAAGCAGAGATGCTGGGGATGGTGCAGGCGGAAGATGTATTGCTGGCTTATCAGCCGGTTGGTCCTAAAATAGTGCGACTGTTAGAGCTGGTGCAGAAATATCCGCAGACTGCTTTTTCCTGTGTGACCGATAGCACAGATGCTGCGTTGGCTATCAGTGATATCTTTGCTGAACAGGGGCGGCGCCTGCCGGTATATGTTGATCTGAATGTAGGTATGAACCGTACCGGCATTCAACCCGGGCAGGCTGCACTGGCGTTATACCAACATCTTCATACCCTGCCAGGTGTAACCCCCGTAGGATTGCATGTATACGACGGACATATTCATGATAAGGATATAGCTATACGAAAAGAGAAATGTGATGCGGCATATGCTCCGGTAGATGTACTGGCAAAGCAAATTACCGAAGAAGGACTACCCCGACCGGTAATTATTGCAGGCGGTAGTCCTACATACCCGGTACATGTAAAACGAAAAGATATAGAATGCAGCCCCGGTACTTTTGTATTCTGGGATTGGGGATATGGGAAAAACTTACCTGAACAACCATTTAAATGGGCTGCATTGGTACTTAGCCGTGTAATATCGGTTATTGATGCGCAGCATATTTGTCTTGACTTAGGTCATAAATCAGTGGCTGCAGAAAGCCCGCAGCCACGTGTACAATTTTTAAATGCACCCGCTGCACAAATTATCTCTCAAAGCGAAGAGCATCTGGTGCTCAAGGTAGAAGCGGCCAGCCAATTCCCTGTAGGCACCGTGTTATACGGTGTACCGCTGCACATATGCCCTACCGTGGCATTATATGAGAAAGCATATGTAGTGGAAGATAACGCCGCTATTGCCAACTGGCGCATTGTGGCTCGTGACAGGCAGATTATTATCTAGCATAATAGCTTTGTGCTTTATGCTTTGAGCTTTTCGCTTAGTAATACAATTGAGTCAGGATATTGGTGTCATCGAAAGACTTGGGTTTTAACCCCAGGAATTCGGAGTATTGGGTGAGTGTAAACAGTGGTTTCAGTTTAGCGTGCAATCCATTTTGCATACTGTTCATTTTGGAGGTATATGCTTTTTCATTGCTCAGGCGTAGCGGCTGAATATTTACTTTCTGGCGAAGATAGCTCGTGATGATATTGAGCAGTTTAGGCTTTTGTGCATCCGTTAGCAAGAGCGTTTTATCCAGCTTACTGACAATAGAACTGGCGGTGCCGTCTATATTCATGGTTGGGTTCTGGAACGCAATGTCAACGGGAATTGCCAGCGTTACGGCTGTAAAAGAACAGATGAGCAACAGCAATAATCCTGAAGTGAACAGTTTTTTCATATGTACGTGGGTTTGGTGCAGGAGATTACTATTAAATATACTAAATAGTCTTTATTGCATCACCAGTTTTACATAGCGTATTTGCGTATTTCCTTCTTCATTAATGGTAATGTATTCAGACAATAATGTTTTATCGTTAATCCACTGAACCATACCCGGGCCCCAATCTTCCAGGTTGGCTTCGCCAACAGGTTTTATCTCGTTGTTATTTACGCTAAACAATTGAAATCCGTTGGGATCGAAAGCGGCAACGAGATCCATGCATGCGGTCATGATGTACTTTTTATCAGGTGAAATGGCGGGGGCAGACCAGGTGATCATTGAGTCTCCATCGAGGGTATTTACGAGGGCAAAGGCGCTGCCTTCATAATAGCTGACAAAAAATCCTTTTCTTTTGATGGATGGATAGTTGGCCGCGTAGGTATACCCAATATATTCTTCGCCTTCGTTGCTATTGTCGGCCAGGATCCGTTGTTTGCCGTTTTGCAGTTGTATGGTCAGTTTATTACCTTCTCTTTTTACAAGCGTATCTTTTGCCAGTACTTGTGCTTCATTGGAATCTGATGGAGGAAGGGGGAACTTGTCAAAATCTGCTTTCTCGATAAAATAAACAAAGAATGTTTTATCACCTAGTTGAATAGTGTCGTCTGGTGTGCTATGAATAGCCCGGGGTGTGGAATCGTTGGCGGTAGCTGCGTTATTTTTGTTTTTCGTCTTACAGCCCAGCGCCAGTATTATGCCTGCGCAAAGCAGGAACCATAACTTATTCATCATCTTTTGTTGCATTTAGGTGTGCAAATGTAAGTATTTAGCATATTGGAGATAATCAGCGGGATAGTCTTTCTCCATCTGCGCCTGTTAATGTAAAAAAGAAAATATATCCCATCATGGCTCCACTTAAAAAGCCGGCCAGGTGTGCTGCATTATCTACGCCTTCTGAAACAACAGCAGCGATTACGTTTAATACGATGAATATTCCTATATACGCCAGAAAATCCTTCCGTACTTCCCGCCGGAAGAGAGGAGTCGTTAATAAGGCCAGAAATACCCCAAAAATGCCAAAGATTGCTCCCGAGGCGCCTACTCCCACTGCGCTTTGATGATACCAGATGCTCATATAATCAGATACAATACCAGTAACAATATAGGCGCATCCATACTTGCCGCTGCGAATGACAGGCTCCAGGAAAAATCCACCAATAAACAAACCAATCATGTTCGTGCAGAGATGAAAAAGCCCTGCGTGGAGGAACATACTGCTGAGCAATCTCCAGTACTGATGGGAAGATATGGTAAGTGGCCAGTAATTGGCTCCCAGGTGCAGCAATTGCCCGCCGTTTCCCTGCCATATATCCATACCTGTTAACGCTGTATAGCCGAAAAACAGTACGTTTATACCAATCAGTACCATGGTAACCGGCATAGCCCTTAATCGATTGATGATTTTCATCTCCTAAAAGTTAATGAAAAATCATCAATAATACTATTCGTAATTATATTCCAATATCACATCAGTGTCTGACCCAAGCTTGGTAAATCCTTCGCTATGTACATGTACCCACGCTCCTGAAGGGTACTTGCGACTATCGCAGGACCAGGTATATTGCATGGTGGTATAACGCTCATATTCCTGGTAATGTTGCTGGTAGCGTGATTTTTCCTTTTCAGATATTTTGATAAGGGCCGGATTTTGAGTGCCCAGGTGGAGCAAGGTATTCGAAAGGTCATACAAGGGCATAAGGCGAACCACCGGGGCTACCGCTCGACTCATCAGTAATTGATTGACCAGGGGGTGCAATGGATTAATAGAATCATCCCAGTCATACCGGGCAGTACGTAAGATTACCAGGGATTCCTCTTTTTTCCCCGAAAATGTATCCATACAAATGTCTTTCCGCACAGGATTCGCTTTTTTATAGTTCCAGCTTACTGCCTGGGTACTGTCGGAATATTTTAATCCTAACGGCTGGCCCTTTTCCCAATGAATGGCGGCTGTGCGTAACGGCTTTTTCTCCGCATCGAAATAGCGTATTTCTTCCACATTTCCGTCTTTATCCCAGGCGGTTACCTGTGCCTGTTCTTGTACCGTATCGGTTTGGTTATGCCGGTTTGAAACGACCATCCCGGTAATGCGATGGCTGCTGTCATAGAAGAAAGTATGAACATTGGTATCATGCGCACTGTAATGCTGTACTAACGTTGCCAGGTTACCAGCTTCATCATAATGAAAAGAGTATTGAGGGATATCATCCCCCTGGATGCTTATCGCAGCGAGCCGCGGTGTGGTTGCTTTGTATTTATTGGTACTACAGGCGGATATAGCAATGACCATAAATAAGCAGTAGATAACATTTTTCATATACCAGGCAGATAAGGATATGAAAATACTAATAAGATTTGAGTTTTCTGCGGTGGTATGAGCCAGGTGAATGGGTCTTTTGTTAATGAATTCCCAACAATTTCTTTTCAACACAAAAAAAATCCCAAGCTGACTATCAGCTTGGGAAGTTTCTTTTCCAACAAGTTGGAATATTACTCAGCTACTACTTCAAATTCCAGTTCGGTTTCGTTGCCTTTACCGAAATCGAGGCGAGCTTTGTAGGTACCCAGTTCTTTTACATCATCCAGGATGTGGATGCGGCGACGGTCAATTTCATAACCTTTCTGTTCTTTAATTGCACGGGCAATCTGAACACCAGTTACGCTACCGAAGATCTTACCGGAAGTACCGGTCTTAGCGCCAATTTTAACAGGAGAAGCTTTCAGCACTTCCACCACTTTCGCAATTTCAGCCAGCAGTTTCTCTTCTTTCACTTTCTGCACTTTCAGGCGTTCCTGCAGTTGCTTCATGTTAGAAGGACTAGCTTCTACTGCAAATTTCTGGGGAATCAGAAAGTTTCTGGCGTAACCATTCTTTACGTTAACCAGTTCATTTTTCTGACCCAGGTTATCTACGTCTTGTATTAAGATAATTTGCATAACTTCTTACTTTAAAAGGTCAGTAACATAAGGCAATAAAGCCATTTGACGAGCTTTCTTAATAGCCTGGGCTACTTTACGCTGAAATTTCAGGGAGTTACCCGTAATACGACGTGGCAACATTTTGCCTTGATCGTTCAAAAATTTCTTCAAAAACTCCGCGTCTTTGTAATCTACGTACCTGATGCCCAACTTCTTGAAACGGCAGTATTTCTTCTGACGTTTTTCAGTTTTTACGGCTGTTAAGTACTTAATTTCTTGTTTAGGTTTAACTGCCATAATTTTAAGCTTCAGTGGTTTTAGATTCAGCATTTACGCCATGTCTTTTACGGCCGTTGTAAGCAACTGCATGCTTATCCAGTACAGTAATCATGTGACGTAATACATTTTCATCGCGATTCAGCTGGATTTTCAGCTTCTCATTGAGGTCGGATGGCGCATTATATTCCAGAACAACATACATACCTGTAGTTTTCTTCCGGATTGGGTACGCCAGTGATCTTAATCCCCAGGGATTTTCGTGCGTAATTTCTCCGCCGTTATCTTTAATGATATCAGCGAATTTCTTTTGGGCGGCTTTGTAGTCGTCCTCAGAAAGCACAGGGGTAAAGATCACCATCAATTCGTAGTTCATAATTCCCTGTTTTAAATGGTTTAATTAAAAAAAATTAGGACCGCAAAGATACTGAACTATTCCTTATTTCCACATCTTTATCATGAGAAACGCCAAATATTTGATGATGAATGTGTATGTGATTGATAAATAAATTGTTGCGTAAATAAAAACCGCCCCGGAAACCCCGGGGCGGCCACTCATTTACATGGTTTCTCAAAAAGATCAGCGGCTAATGAAAATCTTACTTACCTGTACCTGCAACCCCGATTGTATCCTCAGGAAATAAACACCAGTCGGCAATTGGTCAATATTGACCGTTTTGTAGTTTTTTCCCTTGATCAGCTCGGTTCTGCCTTCATATCGCACCCGTCCCTGCACATCTATCAACGACACACTGGCGGCACCACTTATTGGCCAATCCAGCCAATATTGCAACTGATGACCAAAAACACACCACAAGAACTTCAACCACAGGTCTTTATCTATCATAAAGACTGTCTTAACCGGGCTGTATTTTACACTGCTATCCAGTCCCACCGTTTTCAGGCGGTACTGTGAGAATCCTGGCCAGGGCTGCTCATCATAAGAAATATAAGCCGATGCGCAGGCAATACTGCCCCGTCCCGCCACGGTATC
Source organism: Chitinophaga sp. Ak27 (assembly GCF_012726295.1). Classification (GTDB taxonomy): domain Bacteria; phylum Bacteroidota; class Bacteroidia; order Chitinophagales; family Chitinophagaceae; genus Chitinophaga. The sequence goes on from NZ_JABAOB010000003.1 coordinate 384,762, forward strand.
TACCGCCTCATAGCTCCGGCCATTCCTGGAACGCTCTACCACAAAGTATTTGCTATTGATTTCATAAGGCGTCTTCCAACTTACCAATACCTTACCGCCATCCGGCCTCGCATCAAATGCGTTGACAGGCAACGGATTAGCCAATATCTGTAGATTATAACGGCTCATCACCGGGTAATGGTCGGTAGTAGTAGCGCCATAATTGCTTACCAGTCGCTCTACCTGCGTTTGTACACGGGCCGATCCAGGAATATAAGCCACCCCGGTTTCATTGGAGCCTATCACGTTATCAATTACCGATGGATAACTGATGGTAGACCGCTGTCCCGACAAACTCAACGGGAGTGTCAAAGGCCGGTAGTCAAGGCTGTCATTCAGAAAATCGATATAAGAAGAAGTAGTATCCGGTAACAATTCCGTAGTAATGGTCTTGTTCAGATCATCGTTAAAATCACCCAGCATAATAATATTGCTATACGGATACTGCGCATCCAGGGTGTCTTTCAGCTCTTTGGCACCATTTTTACGCCGCTGCCAGGAAGTGATTTTGTCGGGTTTGGTACCAGTATTAGCCTTGGCATGTAACAGGATAAATTGTATACGGGCGGAATCGTTTTCCAGTTTGGCAGTAGCTTCCATCAGGTAGGGGAAACGGCCTGATGACCAGTTATAATAAGCGTTGCTGCTGCCGTTTTGCCGTAATACTCCGTAGGTACGTACCTTCCGGATCACTGCTGTTTTATAAACAAATGCCAGCTTTTGCGCACTTACATAATCTTCATCGGTTACGCTATCTGCGTAGGAACCAAAATCAGATAGCACGTAGCTGTAGCCGGATAACTGGCTCACTACCGCCCGGAAGCGCGCAGTATCCACTACTTCCGCCAGGGCAAAAATGTCAGCATCGAGCGACTGTAACACCCTGGTTACATTGGCCTGCTGTAAACTATCATTGGCAGGGTTTTGTACCGGGCTGCCAAACCATTCAATATTCCAGTTTACCACTTTTAAAGACCGTAAGGAAGTACCGGATAATTGGGTATGGCTATCAGCAAAGCTACCGGCGTTGAAGATAAGATTCCCTGTATAGGCCTGCCCTGTTACAGTAGGTACAAATTTTACAGATATGTCCTTCGGCCCGTTCTGCAATTCTCCTGCAGTAAAGGTTACTGTATTGCCATAGTTGCTGCTGTCGCGGGATATCTGGAAGCCGGCAGGAGCGGTAATGTTGAGGTTCGCAGTAAAATCATTGGCCCAGAAATGAATATTTTGGGGAGAAGATGACTGCTCTGATTTTACATAATCGAAATCCAGCGCCCCGGGGCTGCTGTTGATCGTTGGCGCCGGTGCTGCGGTGGTATCACGAAGTATAAAGTCATCAATGGTCCACCGGGCGGCCTGTACTTCCGGACCGGAGGTATACACAAACGCAATGGATACATTGGCTTGTTTAAAGGCAGCCAGGTTAATATCGGACGACAATTTCCACACATCACTGCCGCTATCCGGGAAACGCCCGTTCAGCGTAGTCCAGTTAGCCTCGCGTGGATCGCCAATACCACTGTAGTTGGTAGATATACGCAGTGTCAGCGAGGGACCGGCAAAGGCCGTCCGACTGCTGAATTGTAACAGCGGATAATGAAATCCTGTCAGGTCAAAAGCCGGGGAAATCAACCAATCTTCATTTTCCACCGCTCCACCGCTGTACCCGTTTATTTGTACGCCATTGCTATTGTTTTGTCCAAAGGTGGTACAGCTCCATTGTTGTGCGCCACTTACGCTGTATTGGCTGAAGCCTCCACTCAATTGGCTGCTGCCGCTCGGCGTACAATCATCGAAGCGATAGGTCAGTTCCTGGCTGCCGGTGGTAAATTCCCAATGCGTGCTATCGCGGATACCAGCAAAGGCATTGCCAGACAAGTCTTTCACAGCCGCGCTATCTATTATGATATAGTAATGACAGTTAGGTTGCAATACTTTTTTGAGAGTCAGTGAATTGTTAGTGATAACAACGGCTGCATTGTTAATGGCGAAGCTATCGGTCCGCCCGGTTTGACTGTTGTTCAGCAGGATATAACCGGTGCCTGCCTGTATATTTTCACTGAAGATAACCTGGGGAGATGTAACAGGCGATACGCCGGCAGCCGTATTAGCCGGAATCAGCGTGCCGGCAACAGGCGCCGTAGTATCGGCGCCAGATCCTGTGGCTAGCAGGTTATCTACGGCAAAGCTGGGCCTGGAGCCGCCGCCGCTGATTTGCCGGTTTACCCAGCGCAGCTGCACCAGCGATTGGTTACTGCAGTCTGGCGGCAGCAATACCGACTGATGGATGTTGTGTTGCGGCGTCGTAACACCCGACCCGGTTTGTGTGATGGTGTCATTCTGATAGGCGGTTTCAGATAAACTGGTAAAATTACCGGTATTGCCTATACGATATTGCAGCACCACTTCATTAATACGGGTGTTGGCGCTCCCGTCATAAGGATTCCTGATTGTCATCACATCGTAGGCCAGCTGGATATTCTGCTGGCGGCTGGTATTGAGTGCCAGTACCAGCGCATTATCTACGCTGCCGCTGTTCAGAAATCCCAGTTTGCCATTGTAGTTGTATACACCATTACCGGTAGAAGATGCGCTGCCGGTGAGCAGGGCTTTATCTGCTGCCGGCGCAGCTGTATTGAAACTGCCGGAGGGAGCCCCGCTTAGCGACCATCCCTGCCATCCATCCGGATAAACGGTGGCAGTGGCCGGAAGAGCGTCAAAGTTTTGCTGGTAAGGGAGCGACTGTACTGCAGGATTCGTTTGGGCATGCACGTTGCCACAGAAAAATAAGCCAATAAGCAGACAGAGTAGAGGTTTTTCCATAGAAAGGTTTTAGTGAAAAAAGGGTTTCAGATTTCGGTAAATAAATCTACGGAATTCAGTTTATCCTGGATATGATTTTTTTGTTAATAACCCTAACAATAATGGATCTCCGGATTTTTCCGGGAACGCATTTCCTTGCCAGATAGCCACCAGCAATTATCTTGCTTTACTATATTATATTTCAATTTAATTAATATGTTTATTGCCATCTTGTCAGCTAACCCCTGGCTGGCACACCCTTTGAAAAGTTCAAGAAAAAATCAGATAACCGATGCAAAAAGGCGCTATACGTGTTCAAACAGAGAACATTTTCCCGATTATCAAGAAGTTCCTGTATTCCGATCATGAAATTTTTATCCGCGAGCTGGTAAGTAACGCTGTGGATGCCACCCAGAAGCTGAAAACATTAGCCAGTGTTGGGGAATTCAAAGGAGATCTGGGAGACATTGCTATTGACGTGAAAGTAGATAAAGAAAAGAAAACCATTACGATTGCAGATCATGGTATTGGCATGACTGCGGAAGAAGTAGACAAATATATTAACCAGGTAGCATTTTCGGGAGCAGAGGAGTTCCTGAAAAAATACAAAGGACAGGAAAACGGTACTAACATTATCGGGCATTTTGGGCTGGGTTTTTACTCTTCCTTTATGGTAAGCAGCAAAGTGGAAATCTATTCCAGATCATGGAAAGAAGATGCTGCAGGCGTTCGCTGGGAATGCGATGGCAGCCCGGAATATGAGCTGGAAGAAGTATCCAAAACAGACAGAGGTACCGAAATCGTGATGTATATAAATGAGGAAAGTGAAGAATTCCTGGAAGACGGACGCGTACGTGCTATCCTTGAAAAATTCTGTAAGTTCCTGCCTGTTCCCGTTACTTTTGAAGGAACACAAATCAATAACACCAACCCGGCATGGACAAAGAAACCAAGTGAGTTAACAACAGAAGACTATCAGAATTTCTATAAGGAATTATATCCGTTTGCTGAACCTCCGTTGTTCTGGATTCACCTGAATGTGGACTATCCGTTCAATCTCACCGGTATACTCTATTTCCCGAAAATCAACAAAAGCTACGAACTACAGAAAGATAAAATCAACCTCTACTCCAACCAGGTATACGTTACCGACGAAGTAAAGGATATTGTTCCTGAATTTCTAATGTTATTGCATGGCGTAATCGATAGCCCGGATATTCCGCTGAACGTGAGCCGCAGCTATCTGCAGGGCGATCCTAACGTAAAGAAAATCAACGCGCACATCACCAAAAAGGTAGCCGATAAACTGGATGAAATATTCCGGAATGACCGGACTTCTTTTGAAGAAAAATGGGATTCTATCGGTCTGTTCGTGAAATACGGTATGATGACCGATGACAAGTTCCTGGAAAAAGCCAATAAATTCCTATTGCTGGAGGATGTAGCAGGAGGTAAGTTTTATACACAGGAAGAATATCGCACTGCCGCCGCAGCGTTGCAAACTAATAAAGAACAGAAGCTTGTCATCTTATATGCTACCAATCCGGTACAACAGGATAGCTATGTGCAAGCTGCTATCAGTAAGGGTTTCAAGGTAGTGAAGATGGAAACATTAGTGGATGCAGCCTTTATCAATAACATGGAAATGAAATGGGAGAATGTATCATTCACCCGTGTGGATGCTGATATTGCCGACAACCTGATTGATAAGGAAGAAAACACTACTACCGTATTATCGCAGGAGCAGGAAGGTACGTTGAAAGAACTGTTTGGCGCCCAGGTGACCCAGTCCAATATCAAAGTGGAAATGAAGGGACTGAGTGCTGAAGCACAACCAGTAATTGTTACACGTCCCGAGTTTATGCGCCGTATGAAAGATATGGCAGCCATGGGCGGCGGTGGAATGAACTGGTATGCTAACATGCCCGACGAAATCAACATGACGGTGAATGCCAATCATCCGGTATATACCCAGATCCTGAAAGAAAGTGATAATACCTTGCAACAGAAGCAGATAAAGAACCTGGCAGATCTGGCGTTATTATCTCAGAACCTGTTGACCGGTGCAGATCTGACCGCTTTTGTAAATAGAAGCGTAGAGTTGATGGCAGAAAAAAAAATAGTATAGCTATACAATAAAAAAATATTTCATTTCCTGTTTTTGTTATTTAATTTGCAGCAACCCCCCGAAAACTGCATTTTAACCAGCAGGAGAAAAATATTGTAAAACCTGTCCCCCGTCGCCAATGCGATGGGGGATTTTAGTTTTTAGTAGTTATATGAAAAAAAGAGTAATTAAAGTATTAAGCTATATCATCGTGTTGAGCATATCTGCTCTCCTTTCCTGTAAGAAAACGGAAACTGCTACACCTATAGGCCCCCCTCCACCTGTAGAAGATTCCTTTAGCCGCCAAACGGTAGGCATCACTGCGCAAAAGATTGATACTAAAGGGAACATCAGTGATTATCTCCTTTATATCCCCGATGGCTATAATGAGAAGAAAAGTTATAAATGGCCGGTGGTCTTTTTTTTACATGGTGTGGGAGAAATGGGGAATAATGTGAATGTGCTGAGAAATGTGGGGTTGGTAAAAGTGGCAGGAGGGAAGCCATTTGTGATCATTGCGCCACAATGTTTAAGCGGGTGGTGGAATCCGCAGTACCTGGATATATTATACAAGGAAGTATTGGCAAAGTACCACGTGGATCCTACCCGGGTGTATCTCACAGGTTTGAGTATGGGCGGTTTCGGTACCTGGGACTGGAGTTCTGCCCGTCCGGAAAAATTTGCGGCCATTATTCCTATCAGCGGTGGTGGGGATGTAAACAGGATGCCCAATCTGAAAGGTATGCCTATATGGGCTTTTCATAGTGCAGATGACCCTACTGTAAATGTAAGTAATACAAGGGTGTTGGTAAATGCATTGAAAGCGCTGGGCAATAATGTGAAATATACAGAATATCCTGATGGAGGCCATGATGCCTGGACTCGTACTTATGCTCATGCAAATGTGTACACCTGGTTACTGGTGCAACATAAATAATTGGAAGGTAATCGGATCACTGATGGCGCCTGATATCAATGACTTTGAGCTGCAGGGATGTTTGCCCGTTCCATTCATTTTCATCGAGCGTAAACGCCATATCAAATGGCCTTTTATCTGCTAAAATGCTGAATTTGTCTGCCATGTAAAAGCCAATTCCCGACATGGTAGGGCCATATTTGCCTTGTTTTACAGAGAACTTGATATGTTCGTCTTTCACAATTTTTGAATAACCATTATCTGTGACGTTCCTTACCAGGAAAACCGGGCGTAGGTTTTCTGGTCCCAGTGGTTCAAATTGTTTCAGGATATTATAAAAGGCAGGAGTAATATCAGATAATTGGATTTCTGAATCGATCACGATTTCCGGTACCAGTTGATCAGGGCGTATCGTATTGGCTACTACGGCTTCAAAGCGCTCCTGGAATGCTTTTACATTTTCTGTTTTCATGGTCATGCCAGCCGCGTAAAAATGGCCCCCATAATTTTCCAGCAGGTCTTTACATTGATGAATAGCTTCATACACATTGAAACCCATTACAGAACGCGCAGATCCGGCAACTTTATCATCATTCGATTGGGTAAGGATAATTGTTGGCCGGTAGTAATATTTGTCGATAAGCCGGGAGGCAACAATGCCTACGACTCCTTTATGCCAATGTGCCTGGTAGAGTACTGTAGATTTTTTAGTGGCAATATCTGCATCATTTTGAAGGAGCACAATCGCTTCCTGGGTGATGGTATTGTCAATTTCTTTCCGGTCGAAGTTATCGGCGTGTAGTACCGCGGCGATAGCAGCCGCTTTTTCCACGTCATTTTCGATAAACAGGTTTACGGCTTTCCTGGCATCGTCCATTCTGCCGGCAGCATTTACCCGGGGGGCAATAACGAATACGAGGTTGGCGATTGTTAACTTTTCCTTCAGGGCGCTAAGGGTTATCAAAGCTTTAATGCCCGGGAGCGGATCGGTATTTACTTTTACGAGACCGTGGAAGGCAAGCACCCTGTTTTCACCGGTCATCGGAACAATATCTGCTGCGATACTGGTGGCAACAAGGTCGAGGTATTGATTGGCTTCCGAAGGAGGAAGTCCTCTTTTTTGTGCAAACGCGGAAATCAGTTTATAGCCGATGCCACATCCACTGAGTTCTTTATAAGGATAAGGACAATCTGTTTGTTTGGGATTCAGGATGGCTATCGCCGGAGGAAGTATAGCATCCGGGAGATGGTGGTCGCAAATAATAAAGTCGATGCCCCATTCTTTGGCGATGGTAATATGTTCAATAGATTTTATGCCGCAGTCGAGCGCTATGATCAGGCTGAAATCATTGTCCCTTGCATATTCGATACCTTGCATAGAAATACCGTATCCTTCCCTGTACCGGTGCGGGATATAGAATTCAATATTACCGTAGAGTTTTTGTAGAAAAGCATACACAGTCGCTACAGCGGTGGTGCCGTCTACATCGTAGTCGCCATATATCAATATTTTTTCATGCTGAAAAAACGCCTGTTCAATTCTTGAAATGGCTTTATCCATGTCCTTCATTGTCCAGGGATCATGGAGATCTTCCAGTGTAGGGCGAAAAAATTGCCGGGCAGCTTCAAAATTGGTCACATTGCGTTGTACCAGCAACCTACAAAGCAAAGGATGTATGCGCAATGAAGACTGTAGTAACTGTTCCTGATTTGGTTGATATGCTTTTACTGTCCAGCGTTTTTGCATTATTATATTTTAAGAAGCGAAAGCTTCGCCTGTATCTCCACCACTATCTCCTGCTGCTGTTAGCTCGCTGCTTTCAGCTTCATCTGCATATTACATTATTTTTTATTCTTTCTAAAATGTTCTGTCAGTTGTGAAACGTACCAGGGATTCCAGTCCGTTTCTGACGGCATTTTCCGGGAATTTATTTAATATGGTAAGGGCTTCATCCCGGTATTCAAACATTTTTTGGCGGGTATAGTCAATTCCGCCGGATGCTTTTACTAACCGGATGACTTCTTCTACGCGATCTTTTTCTGTATTGTGATTTTTTACTATATTAATAATCTTTCTCCTGGTATCTGGAGTGGCGTGTTCCAGGGTATAGATAAGGGGGAGGGTCATTTTTTTCTCCCTTATATCGATGCCGGTAGGTTTACCAATTTTGGCGGACCCGTAATCGAACAGGTCATCTTTTATCTGGAAGGCAACGCCTACTTTCTCGCCAAAAAGGCGCATTTGTTCGGTGGTATGTTCATCATTGCTGCTGCTCCATGCGCCTGCGGCGCAGGCGGAAGCCAGTAAAGAGGCTGTTTTGCGGCGGATGATTTCGAAGTAAATATCCTCTTTGATATTCAGTTTCCTTGTTTTTTCTATCTGGAGTAGCTCTCCTTCGCTCATTTCCTTTACCGCCTCTGACAGGATCTGTAAAGTCCGGAAGTCGTTGTTATTCAATGACAGTAACAGACCTTTTGACAGTAGGTAGTCGCCGACCAGCACTGCGATTTTGTTTTTCCAAAGGGCATTAATAGAAAATAACCCCCGGCGTTCATTGGCATCATCTACAACGTCGTCGTGCACGAGGGTGGCGGTATGAAGCAGTTCTACCAAGGCTGCCGCGCGGTAGGTACTTTCCTGGATGTTTTCGTTAAAAAGCTTAGCGGATAATAAAACAAACATGGGCCTGATCTGCTTTCCCTTGCGTTTCACAATGTAATGCATGATCCTGTCCAGCAATGGCACATGGCTTTTTACTGAATCTGCAAACTTACTTTCAAAATCCTGTAATTCTTTCCCTATCAGGTGTTTAATCTCGTCCATGTATGAAATAAAAAGGATTGCTAAGCTAGGTTTTATAAATCACATTTTAACATTTTGGCCTCTAATTTGTATATGGAGTATAACATTCTCTTAACAAGAGATAAAGATTTCATTAACACGAGGTATGCATTCCTTTAACTTAGCTAGATTTAAGGTATATAAATACTTTCATTTAAGCTTTAATATTGAAGGACTTATCAATGAAAATAATATTGCAAGAAAAATTTGTATATTCATTTATGATATTTACCTTTGCTAGGTAAAAAACGGGTTATTAGTAAATTTTTAACAGTTTTTAATAAAAAAAACAATTATGGCAAGCAAAAAGTACTTATTACTGGCAGGCGCTGTGGGTTTACTATCAGCATCTACTAGTTTTGCACAGGTTCAACCAACCGGCTACGATGCTTTGGATAGCACCAAAGTGTCTAGCAAGCGTATGGTACAACAAAATAACTTCACGAACCACCAATCAAATTTCCCGGCTAAACCGAGAGATATGTGGGAACTGGGTTTAAGCGGTGGTTTACACCTGATTGATGGAACAGTTAACCCTAGACCAGGTTTTGGCGGTGGTATCTCCCTGAGAAAAGCACTGGGTCATACTTTCTCCCTGAGAGCTGAGTATATCGGTTCTATCGATAAAGGTCAGAACTACAAAGCGATTTACGAAAATCCGGGTGTTGCTAGTCCATGGGCTAAAACATATGCAAAGAACGGATTTTACGTTCCTAACTACAAATCTCAGAACCACCAGCTGTCTCTGGACATGATTGCCTCTTTGAGCAATATCCTGTTCTACAGAGCAGAGCCTAAAATTAACTGGTATGTACTGGCTGGTTACTCTATTGTAGTTGCTGATGTTGACGTAGATGCATTGGATGCAAACGGTAACGGTTATGATTATTCTTCTATCAACTTTGGTCAGAAGCGTCATGACATCGTAAAAGACCTGAAGTCTTTACAAGATGGTAAATACGAGCAAAATGCTCCTTCTCAGGGTAACAGAATCGCTATCGGTCGTCATAACGACAACCAGTTACTGCGTCACGCACTGGACGTAGGTACTGGTATCGCATTCAAAATCAGCAAACGTTTCAACCTGGGTGTTGAAGAAAAGCTGACCCTGCCATTTGACGCTTACCTGGATGGTTATCCTGGACCAGGCGGTTCAACTAAAGATTTCTATTCTTACACCAGCTTACGTCTGAACTTCAACCTGGGTAACTCTTCTAAACGCGTACAGCCATTATGGTGGATCAACCCACTGGAATACGCTTACAGCGAGCTGAGCAACCCACGTCACATGAAGATCCCAGCTCCGGTTCTGCCTGATGCTGACGGTGATGGCGTAACTGATCAGTTCGATCGCGAACCTAACACTCCAGCAGGCGCACCAGTTGATTCTCACGGTGTTGCTAAAGATACTGATGGTGATGGCGTTCCTGATTACAAAGACAAACAACTGATCACTCCAACTTACTGCCAGCCAGTTGACGCTGATGGTGTTGGTAAATGCCCAGATCCAGAATGCTGCAAACACATAGCTCCAGCTTGCTCTAGCTTAGTGCTGCCCAGCGTATCTTTCAAAGGCTCTTCTACCAAAGTTGGTAGCGAACAAGAAGCTATCCTGGCTTCTGTAGCTTCCAGCCTGAAAGCTAATCCTTCTTGCAACGTGCTGGTTACTGGCCACGCAGGTGCTAAAGGTAAAAAAGGTGGTGTTGACCTGAGCAGCCGTCGTGTTGATTCAGTTATCGACTACCTGGCTGACAAACAAGGAATCGACCGTGGTCGTTTCATCAAACAAAACACTCCTGGTGAGTCTGGCACTGTTGACTTAGCTCCTGCTAACTAATCAGTATCACTCATTAAGATGATAACTAGGAAAACCTCTCCCGTTCAATCGGGAGAGGTTTTTCTCTTTGTAGCGGATACTTCCACTATAATTATTTATTGTTGGAGTATCAATATTTACCCCTAATTTTGAAGGCTTTTTTAACCAACTTTTTATTACGTGGGAATAAATATTAACAGGGTCTCCCTGGCTGGTCTGGTAGTAGCACTCGGCATTATCTATGGCGACATCGGAACATCTCCACTTTATGTGTTCAAAGCCATCGTAGGAGGAAACCCCATCAGCGATCTGCTGGTAGTTGGAGGTATATCCTGTATTATATGGACACTTACCCTACAAACCACTGTTAAATACGTTATACTGACCCTTCGTGCAGATAATAAAGGAGAAGGAGGTATCTTCTCCCTTTATGCCCTTGTCAGGCGTCACGCCAAATGGGCGGTTATCTTTGGCATGATAGGAGGCGCTGCCTTACTGGCAGACGGTATCATTACTCCTCCCATTACTGTTACCTCCGCCATTGAAGGTTTAAGAACCCTGGAAGTCTTCAAGGATCTTGGCCAAATGACCATCGTAAAGATTGTATTGACCATTATTACCGGGCTTTTCGTAATGCAGCAGTTCGGCACAGTATCTATAGGCCGCCTGTTTGGTCCCATTATGGTACTCTGGTTTTCTATGCTCGGTATCCTGGGAATTTCACATATTGCCGATGACCTCAGCATCTTTAAAGCCTTTAGTCCACACTACGCTATTGAACTCTTAACTACGTACCCCAAAGGATTCCTGATCCTGGGTGCGGTATTCCTGTGTACTACGGGAGCGGAGGCCCTCTACTCCGACCTTGGTCACTGTGGTAGAGGCAATATCCGGGTATCCTGGATCTTCGTAAAATGTTGTCTTATTTTAAATTATCTCGGACAAGGCGCCTGGTTGCTTACCCAAAAAGGACAGATTCTTCCAAAAGACCAAAATCCGTTCTTTACCATTATGCCGGAATGGTTCATCATTTTTGGCGTTTTGATCGCTACCCTGGCCTCCGTTATTGCCAGTCAGGCACTTATTTCGGGTTCATTTACACTCATCGCGGAAGCCATGCGGTTAAACCTGTGGCCTAAAATGAGGGTAAACTATCCCACTGAAATGAGAGGCCAGCTATATATTCCGGGTATCAACACCATGCTGTTTGTTGGCTGCTCAGCCATCGTACTCCTTTTCCAGGAATCAGGTAACATGGAAGCTGCCTACGGTTTGTCCATTACTATTTGTATGTTGATGACCTCCTGCCTGTTTGCATTTTATCTGTATACCAAGCGGGTATGGGTAGGATGGATCCTGCTATACCTGGTCGTCTATTTTACGATAGAATTTTCCTTCCTGTTTGCCAACGTAGTGAAGTTTATGCACGGCGGTTATGTTACCGTGATAGTAGCCGGCGCACTCTTCCTGGTAATGATTGTATGGTTCAAATCACGTAAGATCAAGAACCGTTACGTGGAGTTTGTACGCCTGGAAGATTACCTGCCTATTATTCAGGAACTCAGCAACGATACTTCTATCCCCAAATATGCTACCCATCTGGTTTATATGAGTAGCGCAGATAATCCTAAGGAGATAGAGCATAAAATCATTTATTCTATTCTCAACAAAAAGCCTAAAAGGGCGGATATTTATTGGTTTGTGCATGTAGATGTAGTGGATGAACCTTATCTCAGTGAATATTCTGTACAAACTATTATTCCCAATGAAGTAATACGTGTAGAGTTCCGCCTTGGATTTAAAGTGGAGCAACGCATCAACCTCATGTTCAGAATGGTGGTGGAAGACATGGTACGCAACAAAGAAGTAAATATTACCAGCCGTTACGAGTCATTAAGTAAGAATAATGTGGTGGGCGATTTCCAGTTTATAGTAATGGAAAAATTCTTGTCACACGACAACGACCTGCCGCTTTATGAACGGATGGTGATGAAGATGTATTTCTTCCTGAAGAAGATCAGCTTATCGGAAGAAAGAGGCTTTGGACTGGATTCCAGCTATGTAACCATTGAGAAATATCCATTGGTGGTAGCTCCTGTTACTAACTTGCAATTGAAGCGTATTGTACATTAATAGATAGTCATTTTTTTGAGATGGGGTTTCCAGGTACACACTGGGAACCCCATTTTTTTATGTGATGAATAGCCACTTCCGTCTATACGATAAATATGAAAAATCCCTTTTTTTTATAGATATTAGGTGTTTTCTGGGATACGGCCATTCAGTATTGAATCCTGACATCCCATATCCGCGAATCTCTAAATTTTAGTATGGTGAACAAATTTTTTGGCATGCTAGCCTTGCTGGCATTGCAACAAAACGTATGGGCGCAAACTTCTCCCTCCAGCGATTACAGGGAACTGCCCGATCCCAAGTCCGTTAACCAGGCCTCCTGGGCAGCTGTTAATGGCTCCCGGCTACATGTAGCATTTGGTACTGTTGATACCCGTTATGATAAAAGAAATGCGCCTGATGATAACGCATTATCCCCTTCCTGGGCCGTTAAAGCCTGGAAAGGAGAGAGGGTACATGCCCAATTAGTTATCTGGACGACCACTGCACAGCCAGCGGTGAGTATCCAAACATCGCCGCTACAGAATGACAGAGGACAAAAAATTCCTGCAAGTGCCATCTCTACAGGATTTGTAAGGTATGTAATGACCGACGAACTGAACAAAGATGGCACCGGTTGTGGTTACCGGAAAACAGTCGATTTCGATTCTTCTCTTGTAGCAGATGGTATCGATATTATCAATAGAAGAGGTATTGCTGCCAATAATACGCAGCCAGTATGGTTGAGCATCCAGGTGCCGGCCAATACCCCTGCAGGTGTTTATAAAGGTAGCATCAGCGTAAAAGCAGGAGCGGGTGTCGTGAGCCTGCCTTATGAAGTAACGGTAACAGACCGGACATTACCAGCGCCGAAAGACTGGAAATTTCACCTGGATCTGTGGCAAAGCCCCAATGCCGTAGCTCGTGTATATGGCTTGAAGCCGTGGAGCGATGCGCATTTCAAAGCCATGAAGCCCTACATGAAGATGTTGGCAGATGCCGGACAGAAAGTAATTACTACCGCCATTATATATGATCCATGGAATGGACAAACAGAAGACATCTATGGTACCATGGTTAAATGGACGAAGAAGAAAAATGGTAGCTGGGCGTATGATTATACGGTGTTTGACAAATGGGTACAGTTCATGATGGACCTGGGCATCCGCAAGGAAATCAACTGTTATAGCATGATTCCGTGGAACCTGAAATTTTATTACTATGATGAAGCTGCCGGTAAAGACACCTTCATCGTAGCAAAGCCCGGTACTCCGGAGTATACGGCTCATTGGCAGCCTATGCTGAATGATTTTGTAAAGCACCTGAAAGCGAAAGGCTGGTTTAACATTACTGCCATCGCAATGGATGAAAGAACAATGGAAGACATGAAACAGGCGCTGGCTATTATCAGGAAGGCAGACAAGGACTTCAAGGTATCGCTGGCAGGTAGCTATCATGCGCCTATTGCACAAGAGATTTATGATTACTGTGTAGCCTCCAAAGAAGTATTCCCGGCAGAAGTAATGAAGGAGCGTATACAAAAAGGATTGCCTACTACCTTTTACACTTATTGTGCAGAAGGATATCCCAATACATTTACGTTTTCACCTCCGGCAGAATCGGCCTTTATGGGCTGGTATGCTGCCCATAAAGGGTATAGTGGTTATTTGCGCTGGGCTTATAACAGTTGGGTGAAAGCACCGCTGCTAGATTCCCGTTTCCGTTCCTGGGCTGCAGGAGATACTTATTTCGTATATCCGGGGCCGAGGTCTTCTATTCGTTTTGAAAGAATGGTAGAAGGTATACAGGATTTTGAGAAGATCAGGTTATTGAAAGAGGAGTTTACAAAGAATAACAATACCGCTGCTTTGAATAAACTGAACCAGTTGCTGGAACCTTGTGATGTGCAGGCGTTGAAAGCCACGCCAGCGGCGACCATCCTGCAGGCAGCTAAACAAGGATTGAATGAATTGTAATCGGGTATTGATAGGGAGCTATCAAAAAAAATCCTCCGGGGAACCGGAGGATTTTTTTTAACACAACTAAAAAACAATCAAATGTGTTCATCAATCGGGCTTTTTCCCATCTAAAAATGTATTGATAGTATTGATTTCCGGGTGATTATTTTGTGCCGGGTCCCCACTCACGGTATAGTTGGAGTAGAAATGTTCGGCAGATCCTGCACCATTGTCCAGGTTTACGTTTCTACGCAGGTAAGCAGGTACGTTTTCCAGTTCCGCGTTATTGTCCATGTTTTTCACATTGAAGCTGATGCTGCGTAATTTGGCTACTCTTTCTGCCTGCTTGCGTTTTTGTTCTTCCAGGTCTTCATATGCTTGCTGCATAGGTACTTCCGGAGGTGTTGGAGGTACGTTTACGGCGTCTTCTTCCTCTTTAAATACCATCTTCATTTCAGGAGCAGGTACACTGCCTGGTTCCACGTAAATATGTGCTGGTCTGTTCAGGTATCCGCCGGCAGCGTTGCCTGTTTGTGGCTGGATAACGTTCACGCCTGGCTGCTGTGTATGTGGGGGCGGCACCTGTTGAACAGGCTGTATTTGCTGTTGTTGCTGCATTTGTTGTTGCTGCATCTGCTGCATTTGCTGCAGCTGTTGCTGATGTGCTGCCTGTTGCATTTGTTGTTGTATCTGCGGGTCAGGTTGCTGTGTGGTAGTAGGTACTTGTTGTATGTTCAGCACATAGTTCTGACGGGCAGGAGCGATGGGCGCCTGTTGCTGTTGCTGCGGTTGCGGCGGTGTATAAGGAATGACAGGCTCCGGATGTGTGATTACCGGTTCCATCAGTCGTGGCGCCATCAGGTCTTGCGGTTCCTGGAACAGCAGACCTTGCGATTGTTGTTGCAGATTCATTTTCTTCTCATCGCCATCTTTACCAAGCTGCATCACTATTTTAGGTTCTACACGTTCCTGGGTGGAGGGTGTGATTTTTTGCTGTGTAATAGGTTTTTGTTCAAAGCCGGTAGCAATAATGGTTACGCCCAGTTGTCTGTCGAGCGACTGGTCATATCCCACACCGAGGATTACATCGCAATCTTCGCCAGCCTGGCTTTGTACGTAGGCCTGGATAACATCCATTTCATCCAGTGTATGTTCGAATTCACCTTCAGAAGAAGAGATGTTGATGAGGATCCATTTAGCACCGCGTATATCGTTATCGTTCAGCAATGGAGAAGTCAGTGCATCTTCGATAGCTCTCTGCGCACGGTTTTCGCCTTCCGCGAGGGCAGCGCCGAGGATAGCCACACCACCGTTGCGCATAACAGTACAAACGTCGGCAAAGTCGACGTTGATCTGACCGGTAGAGTTGATCACATCGGTGATACATTTGGCGGCGGTTGCCAGTACGTTATCTGCTTTTTCGAAGGCAGCCTTGAATTTCAGGTCGCCGAATTTCTGACGTAATTTATCGTTGGAGATAATCAGCAGGGTATCTACATATTCTTTCAGACGTTGTACGCCTTCGTCGGCTTGCAACATTCTTTTCTTTCCTTCGTAGGAGAAAGGAGTGGTAACGATACCAACGGTCAGGATACCCAGTTCCTTACATATACGTGCGATGATAGGGGCGCCACCGGTACCGGTGCCACCGCCCATACCGGCAGTAATGAAGGCCATTTTGGTATTTACCTCCAGTATTTTTTTGATTTCCTCAAAGGATTCTTCTGTCGCCTGTTTTCCGATTTCAGGATTTGCACCGGCACCAAGTCCCTGGGTGAGGTGAGGTCCCAACTGAATTTTATTGGGAACGGGACTGTTAGCAATAGCTTGTGCATCGGTATTGCAAATAATGAAATTTACCCCTTCAATGCGCTGGCTATACATATGATTCACCGCGTTGCTTCCACCACCACCTATGCCGATGACTTTGATGATAGAAGATTTTTCTTTAGGAAGATCAAAATGTATCATGACTCTATACTTTTATGGGTTAGTACGATTAATTAATAATGAACTATTAAGAATTAAGTGCGTGTATGCTATTATGTTACTATGGTTCATTTGTCCTGTCATTATTAATTATCGTTCTTAATTCTTATTATAATAAACGTTTGCTGGTTACAACAATTGCGCCATATAGCGATTAAAGTTTAGCATCTTCTTCTTCTGTAAACATGTCAATGATTTTTGTTTTCATTTTGTCTAAGAAGTTTTTCAGGGATGCGTTTCTTTCTTTTGCTTTACGGTCTTGTATTTCCTGGCTGCTGGGGGCCGTTTCTTCTATCCAGTCTTCAGGCTGTGCAACTGATTGGGCAGCCTGTTCTTTTGCCAGATAGCTGGTATTAATTTTTACATAGTTTTCTTCCAGCGCTTTACGATCATTTTCAAAATCATTATATCCTTTTAAAATCAAGCCTACGCAGGTAGCGTACATAGGTTTAGTTAATTCATCTAT
This sequence comes from Chitinophaga sp. Ak27, assembly GCF_012726295.1. Classification (GTDB taxonomy): domain Bacteria; phylum Bacteroidota; class Bacteroidia; order Chitinophagales; family Chitinophagaceae; genus Chitinophaga. The sequence continues at coordinate 401,812 of NZ_JABAOB010000003.1, forward strand.
GTGGCCGCTTGCCAGGTGCTCGTTGGGGAAACCAATGCGGGCGCTTGCGCCGGTAGTATATTCAGTTAACTGTATCAGGTGTTTCAGCTGGGATCCGCCACCGGTGAGGATAATGCCGCCATTCAGCATTTTATTATCCATACCGATTTGTTTGAGATGGTATACTACGAAATCGAGTATTTCACTCATACGGGCCTGGATGATATGGGCCAGGTTCTTTACTGAAATTTCTTTGGGGCTTTGACCTCTTAAGCCTGGAATGGTGATATAGGCATTGCTTTTGGCTTCATCTGCCAGCGCATAACCAAACTGCACTTTCATCTGCTCTGCCTGGGTTTTTAATACGCCCAATCCGTTTTTGATGTCATTGGTAATGTTTTCTCCACCGTAGGGGATTACTGCAGTATGTTTGAGAATACCTTCGTAAAACACGGCCAGATCGGTAGTTCCACCACCAATGTCAACAATGGCTACACCTGCTTCAAAGTCCATATCGCACATAACAGCGGCAGCAGAAGCCAGTGGCTGAAGTACCAGGTCGCGGATTTTGAGACCGGATTTTTCTACGCTACGGTTAATGTTACGGATGGCATTTTTATCGCCGGTGATGATGTGGAAGTTAGCGCCCACCTTTACCCCAGACATACCAATGGGATAAGTGATGTTTTGCAGGCTGTCTACAATATATTGCTGCGGGATCACATCGATAATCTGATCACTCGCGGGAATAACTGTTTTATACTGATCATTAATCAGTTGATCAATATCTTTCTGGGATATTTCCGCATCAGTGTCATTGCGTACAATATCCCCGCGGGTTTGCAAACTTTTTATATGATGACCAGCTATGCCAACGTACACCTCATTAATTTCCAGGTTGGGGTTGGATGCATAACAATTTTCGAGTGCTTGCCTGATAGCTTTGATCGTTTGGTCGATGTTCAGCACCATACCGTGCTGTACACCAAATGATGTAGCTTTTCCGAATCCCAGGATTTCCAGTTTCCCGTATTCATTCTTCCGTCCTGCAATGGCAGCAATCTTCGTAGTACCTATGTCGAGTCCTACAATGATGGGAGCTTCCTGATTCATGGCGTTTTTTGTTTTTTTGATGTGTTAACAGATTTATTCCCTGGCTTATACACTGCTTTGGGTTGTTGTTTGGCGGGCGCAGGGGCTGCTTTTGCTTTCTTCACTACTTTCTCATGCTGCGTTTTCGCCTTTTCTTTTCCTTTTGCGGGATGTTCCGGTTTGGCTGCTGATTTTACAGCTTCCGGTTTGGGCGATGTTGCCACCGGATGCGCTACTGCACCGCTATCAGCATCTTCCACATCTGCAATAGGTGGTTCATCTACGGCGGGCAGTTTTATACTGTCTGCTTTGATCACCGGTTGTAACGGAACTACGCCATCTTTGCGGGTACACACTACTTCATTCTCAAATGCGATGTTAATGCGCGTATAGTTATTCCATCCTACTTTATTCAATCCTTCTTTGTAAAAAGCCAATAATTTGACAAATTTCTTTTCTATATCAGTACCGTCTCCGAATACAATGACCTGGTCGCCCAGTTTAGGTATAAATTCAAACTTACGATCGGGAGTGATCATGAGTTGTTCTACCTGTGCCATCCAGAACGGATCATTACCGATATAATTGCCCATGTCCACAATTTGCGTGCTGAGCAGGCTATCCGCTTTCTGCAGCTTTTCTGCATCTGTGGGAAAGCCGGTGAATACGGGCACCCGGGCGGCATAACGACCGGATACCGGTATATGTTCCCCTGCTGCATCGAGGTAAAAACTGTTACCGGAAAAGGTGAATATCCTTGCTACCGGTTCGCGTTGCGTTACCTTGATATTTAGCTGTTGCCTGTTATCGAAGTAAAGCTCCGCATTTTTTACCCAGGGATCCTGATCTACCAGGGCTTCCAGTTGTGCGATATTAATTTCGCCGATCTTTTTGCCTACCGGGTTCAGGTTTTTATCTTTTGCAATCAGTGATTTGATGTCTTTGGGTTCGATGAAAAAGTTGTCATCTTTTCCTTCAAACTTTACCTGTATGCCTTTACATTTACCAGCATCTTTGTCTTGTATAGCAGCTACCAGCAATACTACAAAGCCTGTCAACGCCAGCCCCCAGAGGAAGAGTGTGCCCAGTCGTTTTAATATGGTGGTAGTTTTAGACAAATGTTTACTGTTTTATGTGGTACTGTTTTTTAGTATCCGGGCAATCGGTTCTTTTAACTGATCTATATCTCCGGCGCCGGCAGTGATTAATAGCGGGGATGGGTGCTTTTCCACATATTCCGCTACCGACTCTTTCGGCAATATCTTTACGGGTACTGTTATTTTCGATGCAATCATTTCGCTGGTCACCCCTTCAATAGGCAGTTCACGTGCCGGGTAGATGGGAAGTAGTATTACTTCATCTGCCAGGGAAAGACTTTCAGCGAAACCATCTGCCAGGTCACGGGTACGGGTAAATAAATGCGGTTGGAAAATAACGGTACATTTTTTACCCGGGAATAATGCTTTGGCGCTGGAAATCAATGCCCGCAGCTCTTCCGGATGGTGTGCATAATCATCGATATACACTTGCTCCGCTGTTTTTACCACATATTCAAACCTGCGTTTGATGCCTTTGAAGCTGGCCATAGCAGCCCGGATTTTACCGGCATCTATGCCCAGCAGGTGTGCTACAGTAATGGCGGCTACTGCGTTTTCCACATTATGCATGCCTCCAATGTGCAGCGAAATATTGTCAATCATCCAATCGCTCTGCATCACATCAAACTCATATCCGCCATTGTGCATGCGGATATTAGCGGCGTAAGCATTGGCTACATCGTTTTGTAAACTGTACAACAACTTGTTGGTAGCGTTGAGCTCATTATTCCGATGCAGGCCGAACCTAGCAATCAGCGTGCCATTGGGCTTAATATTGTGTGTATACTGGATAAATGCATCTTCCATAGCTGCCGGAGTACCGTAAATATCCAGGTGATCTGCATCCATGGCAGTCAATACGGCGATGTCCGGACTTAATTTCAGGAAAGAGCGGTCATACTCATCTGCTTCAATAACGGCTACCTGCTTGCTGCTACTCCAGAAATTTTTATCATAGTTTACGCTGATACCGCCCAAAAATGCATTACAACCGTAGCCGCTGTCAGTAAGCAGGTGAGCAATCATGGTAGAAACGGTGGTTTTACCGTGGGTACCTGCTACGGTAATGGCAAACAGGGAGCGGGTAATTTCCTGCAATACATCGCTACGTTTCACTACTTCATAACCATGTTCACGAAACCATTGTAGTTCAGTATGTGCAGCCGGAATAGCCGGTGTATATACTACCAGGTTGGCCTGTTTATCCGCCAGGTTGATATCGTCTGTATAATGGATTTGCATACCTTCTGCTTCCAGTTGCCTGGTAAGCGCCGTTGCAGTACGGTCATAACCGCTTACCTGCACGCCTTTTTCGTTAAAAAAGCGGGCAATGGCGCTCATGCCAATACCACCGATACCGATGAAATAAACCCTTTGTATGTTGTTCAAATCCATATATACTGCTAAATCTCTCTAAATAATTTCTAATACTTGTTTCGCAATCACCATATCTGCATTAGGATTTCCCAGTTTGCCGATATTGTTTTCCAGTTGCTCCATCAGTGCTCTGTTTTGCAGTAAACTGAATAATATACTTTCCAGTTGACTGGTTACATCGCTGTCCTTAATGATTAGCCCGGCATGTTTGTTAACCAGGTTCATGGCATTGGATGTTTGATGGTCTTCCGCTGCAAAGGGATAGGGCACGAAGATCACGGGTTTCTTCACTACACATAATTCTGCAATGGCCAATGCCCCTGCTCTTGATAGTACTACATCTGCTGCTTTATAGGCAAAGTCCATTACGTTGATGAAATCATATACTTTGATATGTGATCCATACGGTGCTGCCGCTGCTTTGGCAGTTTCATAATAAGGCTTCCCTGTTTGCCAGATGAGCTGTATATCTTTATCTGCAATGGTTTTCAGCAAAGGTTGTAATCCTTCATTAATGGATTTAGCCCCCAAGCTGCCACCTACTGCAAAGATGGTTTGTTTCAAAGGACTCAGGCCGAAATGCTGCAAGGCATCTTCCCGGGTTACGGCCGACTGGGAGATGTTGTTTCTTACCGGGTTGCCGGTGAGGACCAGTTTTTCTGCCGGGAAAAATTTATCCATACCATCGTATGCTACACAAATTTTCCTGGCTTTTTTGCCCAATATTTTGTTGGTTTTTCCGGCAAAGGAATTTTGTTCCTGGATCAGGGTGGGAATACCATCTTTCTGTGCCCTGTTGAGCATGGGGAAGCTGGCGTATCCACCCACGCCTACCACTACATCCGGCTGAAAGTTGCGGAGGATGGCTTTTGCACGGCGCAGGCTTTTCCATATTTTAAAAGGAAGTAGTATGTTTTTGAAGATATTACTGCGATTGAGCCCCGCGATTTCCAATCCTTCGATCGGATAACCTGCCTGCGGCACTTTTTCCATTTCCATTTTTCCGGCAGCACCTACAAATAAAATGTTGGTATCTGGTTGAATTTTTTTCAACGCATTCGCGATCGCTATCGCGGGGAAGATATGTCCCCCTGTACCGCCGCCTGCTATGATCACTTTGCGTTGCATGTGTTTTATTACTTACGATTGATATTGTTATAAATACGTATTAAGCTACCGCAGCGTTTTCTGCATTCGCCATAACTTTTTCCAAACGTTCTTTTTCTGCCTGTTTCCCTTCCATTTCTTCCACGTTCCTGGATACACTGAGGATAATACCGATGGCCATGCTGGTAAATAAAACCGAGGATCCCCCCATACTTACCAGCGGAAGGGTAACCCCTGTAACTGGGAAAAGGTGTACGTTTACCGCCATATTGGTCAACGCCTGTATCACCAGTGTTACACTGAGTCCTACTGCCAGGAATGCACCAAAGGCATACGGACATCTTTTATAGATCCTGATACTTCTCAACAGCAGTATCATGTAAGCTGCCAGGATCAGGAAGGCGCCAGCCATGCCATATTCTTCGATGATCGTTGCATAGATATAGTCAGAATAGGCATGTGGTAAAAAGTTACGCTGGGTACTATTACCTGGACCTTTACCTAAAATGCCTCCACCTGCAATGGCGATGTTGGCCTGTTGTACCTGGTAAGGAGCTTCTGTATGATCGCCATGTAAGAAGTTATCGATACGTTTTTCCCATGTTTTAGTACGCATTTCCACGCCGGTTACCTTTGCTATTCCAAAAAGCAATACGATGCCTATTGCTCCTGCCGCCACCATAGAGGCGAGGAATCTTACCGGGACCCGGCCGATGAAACAGAGCAACATACAGCTGGCGCCGAGTAAGAGCGCTGTACTCATATTGGCCGGCATAATCAGTGCGCAGATGATAGCCACCGGTGTAATGATGGGCAAAAAGCCTTTCTTAAAATCATTGATCAGGTTCTGACGCCTGGATAGCTGCCTGCTTACATACATGAAGATGGCTAGTTTTGCCACATCCGATGTTTGGAAGGTTAGGTTAATGATCGGTAAGCTGATCCATCTGCTGGCATCATTGAGGTGCCGCCCGAAGGCCAGTGTATAGATCAGCAGGGGGATGGAGATCAGGAAGCCTATCTGTGCCACGCGGGAATAAACGGTATAATTTACCCGGTGCGCAAAATAGATGATAGCCAATCCCATCACCAATACGATCAGTTGTTTCAGCAGATAATACTCAGTGTGGCCGCCTCTTTCGCGGTAGGCGAGCGATCCGGTAGCGCTATATACGGCCAACAGGCTCACCAGCGATAGAAAAATTACTATCGTCCAGATTACCTTATCGCCTTTTGTTCTATAGAGCGCTCCTGCCATTTTTCACTTTTATATATTATAATCCTTTTACCTCTTCTTTAAATTTCCGGCCTCTGTCTTCGTAATTCTTAAACAGGTCGAAGCTGGCGCAGGCGGGAGATAGTAATACGATATCTCCTTTAGCTGCCTGGTTAAAAGCTTCCCGGACGGCATCGTGCATGCTGGTAGTGTTGATCATTACCGGTGTATCGTTAGATAACGCCGCAAAGATGGGGGTATTGTCTACGCCCATACAGATGATGGCCTTTACTTTTTCTTTCACCAGGTCACGGATGGCGTCATAATCGTTGCCTTTATCTACACCGCCCATAATGAGCACGATGGGTTTGTCAAAGCTTTCCAGTGCAAACCATACAGAGTTAACATTGGTTGCTTTGCTATCGTTAATAAAATCTACTCCTCTCACGGTGGCTACATATTCCATGCGATGTTCGAGGCTTTCAAATGACGTGAGGCTCTCACGGATTTTTTCGTTCCTTATATCCATGGTTCTGCCTGCAATTGCTGCTGCCATTGAATTATATAGATTATGTTTTCCCTTTAGTGACAGGTCATACATAGACATGATAACCGGATCTCCGTTGACATCAACGTGCAACTGGTCGTTGGCAATAAAGCCGCCTTCTTTCAGTGGTTTCATGATGGTAAAAGGTATTGATGCTGAATAAATGGGTTGCTGCGCTAAATGTCGCATGATCTCAGGATCGTCCATGCAGTAGATGAAGTAGTCTTCCGCTGTTTGGTTCATGGCAATTCTGAATTTGGAGGCTACGTAATTTTCCATTTTGTAGTCGTAGCGATCCAGGTGATCAGGCGTAATGTTCAACAGAATGGCCACATTGGGTTTGAAGTCCTTAATGTCATCCAGCTGGAAGCTGCTGATTTCAATCACATAATACTCCGCGGGTGCGGTTGCCACCTGCCTGGCATAGCTGATACCAATGTTACCTACCATAGCCACATCCAGTCCTGCGTTTTTAAAGATGTGGTAGGTGAGGGCTGTAGTGGTGCTCTTGCCGTTGCTACCAGTGATGGCAATAATCTTTTTACCTGTCGAGAAACGGTAGGCCAGCTCTATTTCAGAGATAACAGGTATGCCTTTCTCGCGTACCTTTTTCATCAGTTCCGATTTTTCAGGAATACCAGGACTTTTCACGATTTCATTTGCGTCCAGTATAATATCCCAGGAATGATGTCCTTCTTCAAAAGAGATCTGGTTTACCGCCAGTTCCTGTTTATAGTTATCTTTTATAGTGCCGCCGTCAGAAACAAATACCTCATACCCCTGCTGTTTTCCCAGCAAGGCTGCACCTATTCCGCTTTCACCAGCTCCTAATATGACGAGTTTGTACTTCATTTCGTTTATACTGCGTTGTTAGTCGTTTAAAAATTATCTCATTTTCAATGTTGCAATTGCTACTACCACACACATAATGGTAACGATCCAGAAGCGAACAGAAATTTTACTTTCATGATACCCTATTTTCTGGTAGTGGTGGTGGAGAGGCGACATCTTCAGGATGCGTCTGCCTTCACCATACTTTTTCTTGGTGTATTTGAAATAGGACACCTGCATCATTACCGACAGGGATTCTACCAGGAATACGCCACAGAAGATGGGTACCAGTAATTCCTTTCTTACAATAATAGCGAGGGAGGCAATGATACCACCCAATGCCAGGCTACCGGTATCACCCATAAACACCTGTGCCGGGTAAGCGTTGTACCAGAGAAATCCTACGCATCCGCCTACGAAAGCTGCAATGAATATGGATAACTCACCCAGGTTAGGGATATACATGATATTCAGGTATTCAGCAAACTGTATGTTACCGGATACATAGGCGAAGATTCCCAATCCCACACCAATAATACCTGAAACGCCTGTTGCCAGCCCATCTAGCCCATCTGTCAGATTAGCGCCGTTGGAAACAGCGGTAATAATGATGATCACACTCAGAATGTAGATGACGAACGTATATTTTTCTCCTCCCGGAATCCAGGAAATTAATTTGGCGTAATTGAACTCATGATTTTTTACGAAAGGAATGGTGGTAATAGGTGTTTTAACATCTACAAACCTTTGTCCTTCGCGTGTTACACGTTCCGGGTGATTGGTGATTTGTCTTTCATAAGGAGCCAGTTTGCGGGCGCCTACTACTTCACGGGATACTACCACATCGTTATTGAAATACAGGGTACAGCCTACAATCAGTCCCAGGCCTATTTGTCCCATGACCTTAAATTTACCGGCGAGCCCCTCTTTATTCTTTTTAAATACTTTGATATAATCATCCAGGAAACCAATCAATCCCAGCCAAATGGTAGAGAGCAGGATGAGCCAGATATATACATTGGCGATCTGTGCAAACAATAAAGTAGGTATTACGATGGCGGAAAGGATGATCAATCCACCCATGGTTGGTGTTCCTTTTTTCGTGTTTTCGCCCTGGAGGCCTAATTCACGGATAGTTTCACCAATTTGTTTTCTCTGTAAAAACTTAATAATCCTTTTACCAAACAGCAAAGAAATCACAAGCGACAGCAGTAAAGCCATCGTTACACGGAAGGTGATATACTGGAACATACCACCACCAATGATGCTGATCTTAAATTCTGTTTTCAGGTAATTTAAAAAATAATATAACATATGTTTTAGTCGTAACCCGTCCGCAACCTAGGCAGACAGGCTTTTAAGTCATTGGATTATTAAGTATTATTCGTTCTTCTTCAAAAATTATTTGTCCATCAGCTTCATCATCTCCACCAGCACTTCTTTATCATCGAAGTGATGTTTCACGCCTTTGATTTCCTGGTATTTTTCGTGTCCTTTACCTGCCACCAGGATAATATCTTCTCGGTTGGCGAGGGAAAGTGCCGTTTTAATGGCTTCTTTCCGGTCGGTAATGGAGAGTACTTTCTTCTTCAGGTGCACGGGTATTCCTGTTTCCATTTCGTGGATAATCGCTGCCGGGTCTTCCGAGCGGGGATTATCGGAGGTAAGGATTACCTTATCGCTGCTTTCCACAGCCACTTCTCCCATAATAGGACGTTTGGTGGTATCCCGGTCACCACCGCAGCCTACTACGGTGATGACCTGTTCATTGCCTTTGCGTAGGTTTTTGATAGTCGCCAGTACATTTTTCAGTGCATCCGGCGTATGTGCATAGTCTACGATGGCAATGATCTGTTCCTTATCAGAAATGATATAATCGAACCGGCCTTCAGCGCCGGGCGTGTCGCTAAGGGCCTGCAGTACTTTTGCTTTGTCAATGCCCAGTAATACAGCGGCGCCATATACCGCCAGCAGGTTATAGGCATTAAACTCACCGATGAGGCGGAAATGTACTTCCGTATCTCCTACCAGCATTACCAGGCCGGTGAGGTTATTTTCCAGGATTTTACCTTTGAAATCTGCCAGGGTACGCAGGCTGTAGGTAGCTTTCCTGGCTTTGGTATTCTGTAGCATTACCATGCCTCTTTTATCGTCCAGGTTGGTGAGGGCAAAAGCGCCTACCGGGAGATGATCGAAGAATGATTTTTTTACCCGGATATACTCCTCGAAAGTTTTGTGGTAATCGAGGTGGTCGTGGGTGATGTTACTGAAGATACCGCCGGCGAATTTCAGTCCTGCGATGCGTTGCTGGTGTATGGCATGGGAGCTTACTTCCATAAACACATACAAGCACCCGTCTTCCACCATTTTTGCGAGCAATGCGTTGAGATTGATCGGATCGGGGGTGGTATGGGTAGCTGGTATAACGGTGTCGCCTATCTGGTTTTGCACCGTAGACAATAGCCCGCAATGATAGCCTAGTTTAGTAAACAGGCGGAAGAGGAGCGTAGCGATGGTAGTTTTACCATTGGTACCTGTTACGCCCACCAGTTGTATTTTATGAGATGGATTATCATAAAAATTGCCTGCCATCATGCCGCTGCTGGTAGCGCTGTTGGCTACCTGTACATAGCATATATTTTCGGCCAGTTGTTCCGGTAATGTTTCACAGATAATGGCCGCGGCGCCCTGGGCAATTGCTTTTTCTATGTACCCGTGTCCATCCACGTGTACTCCCTTCACCGCAATGAAAGCATCGCCGGAGCCGATGGCCCTGGAGTCGATGGCGAGCGAGTTGATGGTAATATCGGTATTACCATGCACCGCCTGGATGCTTACATTGTACAATATGTCGCGCAGCGTTTTCATTTAGCTCAGTTCTATGACGATCGTTTGTTCGTTTCCAATTTTAGTTCCGCCGGGGAGTGATTGCGTTTTCACTTTGCCGGCGCCTTTCACCACTACGCGAAGTCCTGCATTTTCGAGCAGGTACAGTGCGTCTTTGAGTCCCATTCCTGTAACATCCGGTACAGCGCCTTTCAGTTGCGTTACCTGCTGGAAGGCAATTTTCCGGTCCGTTACTTTAGCGCTTACCCAGCTGTTATTAGCCGGGGTGCTGCTGAGGGGGAGTTGCAGGGTACCGAGAATTTCTTTCCATTCGCTGCCTCTTCCGTTTTTCAGTGCCAGCAGGGTATCCAATTGCATGGTAGCCTGCATGGGTTTTTGTCTTTCAACGGCGATGGCATACAGTTTATCTGCCACTTCCCTAAACACGGGACCCGCAACGTTTGCTCCGTAAAAGCGCAAAGCGTGCGGTTTATTTTTAATTACTACCACACAGGTATACTGTGGGTCCTTTGCTGGAAAATAGCCGGCAAAGGACGACTGGTAGATTTTGTCTGCATATCCATGGCTGCCATTGGCCACGAGTGCGGTGCCTGTTTTGCCGGCGAAGTCGTAATAGGGGGTACGCAATTTTTTTGCGGTACCATCTATAGGAACGCCTTCGAGCATGGCCTGTACCTGTTTAAGCGTGTTTTGAGAACAGATGCTATCCAGCAGTACAGTAGGCTCAAATTGTTTAGCTACCTGGCCATACTCCTGTATAGAGTTGACGAGGTAGGGTTTCATCATTTTACCGTTGTTAGCAACTGCATTGTACAGCATGCAGGTTTGCAACGGGCTGATGAGCACTTCATATCCGAATGCCATCCAGGGTAGGGAGGTGTTGCTCCAGCTTTTGGAAGCGGTGGATTTTACCACTGGTCTCCCTTCGCCTACGAGGTCTATACCGGTACTTTGATCAAGCCGCAGTTTCCTGAGGTGGGCGACAAAGTTATTAGGTTGACGGTTATAGAATTGGTAGGCCAGTTTAGCCATTCCCACATTGGAGCTCAGTTCGAATGCGTGTTTCACGGTTACGTTCTGGGGGCCGGGATGAGGTTCCGAGTCGTACACGGTTCTGCGTCCCACCTGCCAGTGTCCACCATCCATGTTGACCATGGTGTTCATGGTCGCGAATTTATCTTCCAGCACAGCGATAACGGTAGCCAGTTTAAAAGTGGAACCGGGTTCCGCTACCTGCAGTGCATAGTTCATATCTTCCCAGTAGTTGCCATCGGGTTGCCGGCCCAGGTTGGCAATGGCTTTGATTTTGCCGGTTTTCACTTCCATGAGGATGCAGGTGCCGTGTTCGGCTTCATTGCTTACCATCATGTTCATGAGGGCTGTTTCCACGATATCCTGCATATTCACGTCGATGGTGGTAACTACATCGCGGCCGTTTTCCGGTTCAATGTCATATCCATCAACGGGTACATAGGTACCACCTGCGATGCGGCGCATCAGTCTTTTACCGGTTACCCCTTTCAGGTAATCGTTGTAGGTTCTTTCCAGTCCTACGCTCTGTGAGTTTTCGCGGGCCAGTCCGATGGTTCTGTTGGCGAGCAATTTAAAGGGGTTGATGCGCTTACTTTTGGATTCTGCGATCATGCCGCCTTTATTTTTGCCGAGGCGAAACATCGGGAAGGTGCGTAGCTCCTGGTATTGGTTAAAGGGCACATCTCTTTTCAGCAGAAAATAGCGGTCCTTTGATTTGTATCCTTCCTGCAGCATGGTTCTATAGGCTGCTTTGCTGCGGTCGCCGAAGGTATTTGCCAGGCGATCGGCGAGTGAGTCGAGGTTTTCCTTGAACACTTTGCCATTTTTATCGCGGAGGCCATCGGCGGCGAAGTCGATACGGATATCGAAGTACGGGATGGAGGTCGACAGCATTCTGCCTTCTTCTGAGTAGATGGTACCTCTTTCTGCGTCGAGTGCTACGTAGCCGGTGTGCAGACTATCGGCCATATTGCGCCAATATTGGCCCTGAACATTCTGGATGTAGAATACCTTTACCAGTATGGCCACGCCAAACAGCGCCATACCTATAAGGCACAGATACACTCTCCACAATATGTCCTTTTTTACATCCACGTATTTGTTTTAGCGATTAGCTTTTTACTGTTGGCTTTTAGCATGAATGCCCTCAGCGTTGGGCTAAGGGCTATCGTTAAGAGCAGACAGCTTATTAAGAAGATACCTGACACTGGCTGCATTTGTATTTGAGATGCTTGCCATTGATTTGATTTACCAGCATCCCCGACCTGATTGATGGGTCAGGCGGGCAGCGTCAGGCATCAGTATTAAAATCATTTTTCTGATTCCTTTTTCAGCACGATCTTTTGTGGAGGGGAGCTGAGTTGTTTAAGTCCCAGCGGCTCTACAGATTTGCTGACTTCACTCATCTTGCTTCGAAACATGAGCTCACTTTTCACATTGATATACTCCCACTTGAGCTCTTTTATTTCTTTGCCCAGTTTGTTTATGCGTCTTATTTTTTTTTCTGCGAGGTGACTGTTAGCGATGTAGATGAGGGCCAAACAGGCCAGGAAACCGATGAAGGGCATGTTTTGCACCAACGCTCGGTAGTTGATGCGCAAACGCCATTCTTTTTTTTGTTCATCCGGCGGGGTCGTGATGTTAACTTCCTCCGGAGCTTCCTGGATTGTCTCGATAGTTTCTACTTCCTGCAACACGCGCTATGTCTTTTTAAAAATTGACAATATAAACCTGAACGCAAATCAAACAGATGTGTACTAGGATAGGGTAGGATAATAAAGGCGGTTTTTCAATCCGCGTCATGTTGTTTTTTCGGCTACCCGCAGTTTTGCACTTCTGGATCTTCCATTGGCTTTCAACTCTGCATCGCTGGCGGTAACCGGTTTTTTTGTGATTAATTTGAACAATTTAGGGGGTGTTTCTTTCGCAAACGGATCTTCGGGTACTTCATCAAAACGGCCAGTCTTCATAAAATTTTTCACCATCCTGTCTTCCAGCGAGTGGAAAGTAATGATGGCCAGTCTGCCTCCCGGTTTCAGTACGTTGGTAGCTTGCTCCAGTAAATCTTTCAGTGCGCCCAGTTCATCGTTAACGGCAATACGCAGTGCCTGGAAGACTTGTGCCAGGTATTTTTGCGGGTTGCCTTTTACGATGGGCTGGATAACGGATTTGAATTCCGCGATAGTGCGCATGGGGTGTGTTTTGCGTTGTTTGACAATTGTTTGTGCCAGGGTTTTGGCGTTGGTCACTTCTCCATATTCCTGGAAAATCAGTTGTAACCTTGCTTCTCCCCATGTGGCCAGCAATTGGGCGGCGGTAAATTCCGTTCTCTGATCCATCCGCATATCCAGGTCGCCATCGAAGCGAATACTGAATCCTCTTTCTGCTGTATCAAACTGGTGCGATGATACGCCCAGATCTGCCAGTACCCCATCTACCTGTTCAGCTTTGTGCAATTTCAGAAAGCGTTGCAGATGACGGAAATTTTGTTGTACAAAAGTTACGCGATCGTCTATAATCCTGTTGCGGTAAGCATCTTCATCCTGATCAAACACTATCAGTCGTCCGTTTTTGCCCAGTTTTTCCAATATGGCTCTTGAATGTCCTCCGCCTCCAAACGTTGCATCCACATATATCCCTTCCGGGTTAATCTGTAACAGCTCCGTCGTCTCCTGCAGCAGAACGGGTAAATGATATTGTTGTTCGCCCATATGCTCCCCTCTTTAAATTGAAATGTTGTTATCTCCTCCTCCCATTACCTGTTGTGCCAGATCACTGAACGCTCCTGGTGAGAAATTTTCAAAGAACTCCTGGTATTTAGCTTTATCCCAGATCTCGATTTTATTGGTTGCTGCTGCCAGCACAATATCTTTTTCCAGATTGGCGTAAGACAGCAGGTTTTTTGGTACCAGCAGTCTTCCTGCACTGTCTAACTCCAGAATGGTGGCCCCGTTTAGAAAGTACCGCCTGAATTCCCTTACTTTTGGGTCAAAGTCGTTCAACTTGCTGATACGTTCGAAAATAGGCTGCCATTCGTTCATGGGATACAGGGACAAGCATTTTTCAAACCCTCGGTTAATCACAAACTGTCCTCCGGCCCCGTCTGATAACTGCTTTTTAAATCCAGCAGGTAACAGAAAGCGTCCTTTTGCGTCCAGCGTCGATTCATATTCACCGAGAAATCCTGTCATACCATGGGGCAAAGTCCTTGAAAATCCATTTTCTAACACAAAATAACACTTTTTCCCACTTTTTAACGAAAAAATACTTTATAAATTTTTTCCACAGGTAGTCCGGCGGCTATAGTAGCCCTTTCGACCTCATTTTGCACCTGTTAATGTGTGTTTTTTCATAATACATGTTGATAACATGTTTGTAAGTGTGATTTAAATGTGCATATCGTGTTAGTTACCTATCCTGCGGGACACAGGAGAAAAACAAGAAAGTGGGAAAATATAAAAATAACAGCGACCGCTGCCGAGGTGAAAAACAGCGGTTTGGCCGATTTAATTCCCTCTTTTGCAAAATTTTAACAGCAATGAAAATCTCTCTGCCTTACATTTACATTTAATTCTTAATTTTGCCACTCTTTTATGCAGAAATTTTTATTGTACATCAGTGTTATTGCGCTTATCATCACCACCTCCTGTAATAACCAGTTACGGAGAATAGAGAAAAGCAACAACTTTGAGAAGAAGCTGGAATATGCCAACCAGTTATTCCAGAAGAAGAAATACAATACAGCAATTACACTCTATACGGACCTGGTACAAGTGTATAAGGGGACCGATAAGTTTGAGCCGATGTATTATAATTTCGCATACTGCTCTTATTATGTAAAGGATTATATTCAGGCAGCTTTCCAGTTTAAAAACTACCTGGACCTGTTCCCCAACAGCCCAAGAGCCGTGGAAATAGATTATATGCAGGCCTATTGCTATTATAAGCAGTCGCCCAAGGTATCCCTGGATCAAACCAATACCATGAAGGCCATTGCCGCTATGCAAACCTTCATCAATAATTATCCCACTGCGGAAAAAGTGGCCGAAGCCAATCTCGTGATCGAATTGTGCCGCCGCAAGCTGGAAAAGAAAGAATTTAACAGCGCCGAATTATATTATAACCTCGGCTTTTTCAAAGCAGCCGGTATTGCCTTCAAAAACCTGATGCGCAACTACCCCGACTCTGATAAAAGCGATGGATACAAAGTAATGGCTATCAGGGCTTATTACAATTATGCTAAGAACAGTATTCCGGAAAAACAGAAGGAACGCTATGCAACCGTGTTGGACGAATACCTGGACTTCGCGGATCACTACCCGAACAGCAAATTGAAGCCAGATGCCGAAAAATTTTATACCTTAGCACAAAACAACATAAAATCACTGGATAATGAGCAAATTAAAGCGAAGTCTAACCAGTAGCCTTAATCCCTGGGTAGAAACCAAAAATACTACCGACATTAAGAACAGAACTGGTAATTTATATGAGTCTATTGCCGTGATAGCCAAACGCGCCAATCAGATCAATATTTCCGTGAAAGAGGAGCTCCATTCCAAACTGGAAGAGTTTGCCAGCCATACGGACAACCTCGAGGAAGTGCACGAGAACAAAGAGCAGATCGAAATTTCCCGTTTTTACGAAAGATTGGCTAATCCGGCTATTCAGGCTACGCAGGAATTCCTGGACAACAAAATTTATTTCCGCAAGAACGATGACGATTTGTTCAGCTAATCCGCCACACATTATTTTGTGAGGTGCGCGATTGCGAAAAAGAAAAATATTAATTTCATGGCGGCAGAATGATTTCTGCCGCTTTTCGTTTTTGTATATGTCCATGGACGCTATTAACATGCTACAAGGAAAGAAAATCCTGCTGGGAGTGTCCGGCAGCATCGCTGCCTATAAGGCGGCTACCCTTACCCGGTTGCTGGTAAAGGAAGGCGCTATTGTAAAGGTGGTGATGACGCCCGCCGCTGCCGACTTTATCACCCCGCTTACCCTGGCTACCCTTTCCAAAAACGAGGTGCCCATAAATATCAGCGACCATAGCAGCTGGAATAACCATGTAACGCTGGGCCGCTGGGCGGATATAATGGTCGTAGCCCCCGCTTCCGCCAACACCATCGCTAAAATGGCTTCCGGCTTTTGTGATAACCTCTTACTGGCTGTATACCTCTCCGCTACCTGCCCGGTAATGTTTGCCCCTGCGATGGACGAGGACATGTGGCATCACCCGGCTACCCGCCGCAATGTGGATAAACTCGTCTCCTACGGAAATCAACAGATACCGGTCGCCGCCGGGGAACTGGCCAGTGGGCTCTTTGGAGAAGGCCGCATGGCCGAACCTGAACAGATAGTGGCCTGCCTGCAACAGCATTTTCAACAAAAAGTAACTGTAAATAAACCACTTGGCGGAAAAACAGCGATTGTTACCGCCGGTCCCACGATAGAACATATTGACCCGGTACGGTATATCAGCAACCATTCGAGCGGAAAAATGGGTATCGCTATTGCCGAAGCCCTGGCTGATGCCGGCGCCAACGTGCAACTGGTACTGGGGCCTACGCCCCAGCAAACCAACCACCCCGGTATTACCACTACCCGCATTCAAACAGCCCAGGAAATGTTTGAAGCTGTAACGGCCCGCTTTTCCCAGGCCGATATCGTAGTGGCCGCGGCAGCCGTGGCAGATTACCGCCCAGCTAACATAGCCGATAAAAAAATTAAGAAAGGAGAGGCGCAGTTGCATATTGACCTGGAAAAAACGCCCGACATCCTCCGTTCACTGGGAGATACCAAAACGCAACAGCTGCTGGTAGGCTTTTCACTGGAAACCAACAACGAAAAGGAGTATGCCCTCAAAAAACTCCGGGAAAAACACCTGGATATGATCGTGATGAACTCACTGGCCGATGCTGGTGCAGGCTTTAACTATGATACCAACAAAATAACCCTGTTTGATAAAAATGGCCGGGAACAAAGCTTTCCATTGAAATCTAAACAGGTCGTGGCGCAGGATATTGTTTCCGCTATAATAGAATTGCAACATGCATAAACGTTTCCCGTTACTTCTGCTGCTGGCTGGCGCATTGATCCTATACTGCCGCCGCCCCGCCCAGGCCCAGGAAATCAGGGCCAACGTATCTGTGGTAGCCGCCCAGGTACAAGGCGTAGACAAGAAAATATTTACTACCCTGCAAAATTCCATCAGGGAATTTCTCAACAACCGTCACTGGGCCAACGACGCATTTACCCCGGCCGAACGGATTGAATGCAATTTCCTGCTGAATGTAACCGGCACTATAGGCTCCGACACTTATAAGGCCAGTCTCACCATACAGGCCACCCGGCCCGTATACAATGCCAGTTACGTGACCAGTTTGATGAACATCCAGGACAACAGCGTTGTATTCCGGTACGTAGAGTTTCAACAGCTGGAGTTCAGCGATACCCGGATTGTAGGCAATGATCCGCTGTCATCAAATCTCACCGCTATCCTGGCCTATTATGTGAATATTATACTGGGACTGGATTATGACTCATTTTCTCCCCGTGGCGGTGACCCGTATTTTAAAAAGGCGCTGAATATTGTGAATAATGCGCCAGATGGGAAGGAAATCAGCGGCTGGAAAGCCTTTGAAGGGAATCGTAATCGTTACTGGCTGCAGGACAACCTGCTGAATGCCAAGTTCCTCCAGTTCCACGATGTGATGTACCAATACCACCGTCAGGGATTGGATGTAATGTACGATGATGTAGCCAAGGGACGTGCAGCGATACTGAATTGCCTGAATATGTTATATTCCATTCACCAGGATATTCCCAATTCTATGCTGATGCAGGTATTTTTTGCTGCAAAAGGGGAAGAATTACAGAAATTATTTGCGAAAGCAATGCCACAGGAAAGAAGCCGTGCAGCGGAGTTACTGTCCCAGATGGATGTACCCAATGCACAACGGTATCAACAGATGAAATAATGGCGGAAGGAAGCATATCTGCCTGCTAAAAGTGAAATGCGATAATGAAGAATATAATAAAATATATCCCCCTGGCTTTATTGGTGCTGTTTATATTTGCCTGCGGAGAGGGGGACAAAGTACCGGGTAAATATCTTTCGAAAGATAAAATGAGCAGCATTATGACAGATATGTCTATTGCAGATGCTTATAGTAATGAGCTGCAGGTACAGCAAAATACAACCTATTCTCCCAACTACGATTCTGTGAGACAGGAAAAGGTGAAGATCTATTATAAGCAGATACTTGATTTGCATAAAGTGACAGTGCATGAATTTATGGATAGTTACCGCTATTATGAATCGCATCCCAGCAGGTTGAAAGAGGTATTGGAGATGGTGCAGAATAATATTTCCAACAAGAAGCAAAAGCTGGGTAACCCGATAGAAGAAAATGCGCCGGTCCGCTATCGTTTGAAGAGTATTTTTCCTTATGCCGACAGTGTGATATTAGTTCCCAGGATGGACACGATGCGGCCCTTTGTTAAGCGGCAGCAATAATCTATAAAACACCAAAACATGAAGAAAGTAGTAGCTAATGCCGATGAAGCGATACAGGATATCCAGGATGGCGCAGTGCTGATGCTGGGAGGATTTGGTTTGTGTGGTATTCCGGAAAACTGTATTACTGCGTTGGTAAAGAAAGCCGTAAAAGGATTGACCTGTATTTCCAACAATGCAGGTGTTGATGACTTTGGCCTGGGGCTGTTATTGAAAACACGGCAAATCCGGAAAATGATGTCGTCTTATGTAGGCGAAAATGCAGAATTTGAGCGGCAGTTACTGGCCGGAGAGCTAGAAGTAGACCTGATTCCCCAGGGTACCCTGGCCACCCGGATCCAGATGGCAGGTATGGGTATTCCAGCCTTCTTTACACCTGCCGGTTATGGTACCGAAGTGGCGGAAGGTAAAGAAGTAAGGGTATTTAACGGAAAACCCCATTTGATGGAGCTGGCCCTGCATGCTGATTTCGCTATTGTGAAGGCCTGGAAGGGCGATACAATGGGTAACCTGGTATTCCGTAAAACTACGAGGAATTTCAGTTCCTCTATGGCCAGAGCCGGACAAATTACGATTGCAGAGGTAGAACACCTGGTACAGCCGGGAGAGCTGGACCCGGACAACATCCACGTACCGGGTATTTATGTGCACCGCATCTTCCGGGGCGGTAACTATGAAAAACGGATTGAACGCAGAACCGTTAAGATCTAGTTCATCAAATTTTCCACTCTTCAAATCTGAAATTTTATGTCGCTCGATAAATATGGTATCGCCAAAAGAATAGCGCAGGAGCTGCGGGACGGTATGTATGTTAACCTGGGTATTGGTATCCCAACACTCGTATCCAATTACATTCCGGCAGGAGTGTCTATTATGCTGCAATCAGAAAACGGCATACTGGGCATGGGGCCTTACCCGGCAGCAGAAGATATAGATGCAGACCTGATCAATGCCGGTAAGGAAACTGTTACCTTATTGCCGGGTGGAAGTTTTTTTGATTCTTCCGAGAGCTTCGGCATGATCCGCGCGGGGAAAGTAGACCTCACCGTACTAGGTGCAATGGAAGTTGCTGATAACGGTGATATTGCCAACTGGAAAATCCCGGGAAAGAT
Organism: Chitinophaga sp. Ak27; assembly: GCF_012726295.1. Lineage (GTDB taxonomy): Bacteria > Bacteroidota > Bacteroidia > Chitinophagales > Chitinophagaceae > Chitinophaga. The sequence goes on from NZ_JABAOB010000003.1 coordinate 421,568, forward strand.
GGTAAAGGGAATGGGGGGCGCCATGGACCTGGTAGCATCGGCACGTAATATTATCGTAGCCATGATGCATACCAATCCTAAGGGAGAAAGTAAATTACTGCCCCAGTGTACGCTGCCATTAACCGGTGTGAACTGTGTAAAGAAGGTTGTAACAGAGCTAGCTGTACTGGATGTTACTCCTGACGGCTTTAAGCTGCTGGAGCGTGCACCTGGTGTGAGTGTGGACGAAATTCGTGCTAAAACAGCCGGCAGATTAATTATAACAGGTGAAATTCCCGAGATGAAAATCTGACAGGAGAATTGCGTATATACGTTACCGTGCCCCTGCGCCTTTATAGGAAGCAGGGGCACTTTATTTTACGAAGTGGCCATTTTTATACTAAATGTTAAATATGAATGTTTGTGGCTTTATATATCTAAAAGATCGATATAATTTAATTCTTCATGCCGGATAAACCGGATAAAGATGTTGGGAAAGAAATGTATGGTACTGTTTGTATCAGATATTTTGTATCTCCATACATATTTTCCTGAAATAAAATCCGGAAATCTCAAAGTTCAAAAATCGCCAAATTAGTGGTAACTTTCACCTTGCTAAAATAGTTCGAGGTGCAAGTTGGATTTCTTTGTTATAATGGTAAATATATTCCTGCGGCAGACCCGATTTTTACTGCGGACAATCGTTCCTTCAGATATGGGGATGGTTTCTTTGAAACGCTGAAAGTATACCAGGGCCATGTATTACTGGCCGATCTCCATTTTGAACGACTGCTCGCCAGTTTACACTTGTTACACTTCGACATTCCTGCTAATTTTACCAAGGCATTTTTTGTTAAGCAGATCACTGACCTCTGCGCTAAAAACAACGTGTCGCACCTGGCACGCGTACGGCTAGCTATATTCCGCTCTGACGGCGGTTTATACGACCCCGTCAATAATTTGCCCAACTATATTATCCAATGCTGGGAACTAAGTAAATCAGTATTGGAGTTAAATCAAAATGGCCTGGTAATAGACATTTTCCCGGATGTGAAAAAGAGTTGCGACAAGCTCTCTTCCATCAAATCTAACAACTGCCTGCCTTATGTAATGGCGGCTATGTACGCCAAACAACACCGGCTGAATGAAGCGATCCTGCTGAACCAGTATGGCCGTGTGGCAGACAGCACCATCGCCAATGTATTCATTGTTCGGAACAAAGTGTTGTATACACCGCCTACTTCTGAAGGAGGCGTATGTGGCGTCATGCGTAAATACCTGTTGCAAACAGAATTGCCCTTTAAAGTGGAAGAGCGCGCATTGGATATTGATGACCTGGAAATGGCAGACGAAATCTTCCTGACCAATGCCATTTATGGCATTCGATGGGTAGGCGTTTTCCGCGACAGCAGCTATGGCAACGCCACCGCTGCTATCTTACATGAAGTACTGCATGAAGGAATGTTGTAGCTAAATCACCTGTTTGCATGAAGCCTGAAGTAAGTTTATGCTGGTTCCGCCGTGACCTGCGGCTGGATGACCAGGCCGCATTTTATTATGCATTACGCTCCGGAAAACCGGTGGTGCCTGTATTCATATTTGATACGAATATATTGGATGACCTGGAATACAAACAGGATCAGCGCTTACAGTTTATTTACCAGGCATTGGAAGATATGCAACGGAAACTGGTACCCAATGGCGCCTCCCTGGATATCTTTTACGGTACGCCCGCCGCTGCTTTTGCGCACTGGACCCATCGGTATAATGTAACCGCAGTATATACCAATCATGACTACGAACCTTACGCGAAAGAGCGCGACGCCTTGGTGGCAAAGGAGCTCCGCGAAAAAGGCATCTCCTTTCATAGCTATAAAGACCAGGTGATCCTCGACCGGAATGAGGTATTGAAAGATAACGGGGAGCCATATACGATATTTACGCCGTACAGCCGGAAGTGGCACGATACGTTAACTGCCTTTCATTTGAAGCCTTATCCCTGCCACCGTTATATCAGGCAATTATACCAGCAACCGGCGTTGCGGTTTCCTTCCCTGGAGGAAATGGGTTTTGTGGCAGGAGACACACATTTCCCAGCAAACGTATTGCCGGAAGCGCTGATCCGCGGGTACGACAAAACGCGCGACTTTCCTGCTGTGGCGGGCACTTCCAGGATAGGTGTTCATTTGCGTTTTGGAACTGTTAGCATCCGTGCGCTGATGCACCTGGCTTTACAACTCAACGATACTTTTGCCAAAGAGCTGATATGGCGGGAGTTTTATCAGATGATACTCTGGCATTTTCCGCATGTTGTAGGGCATTCGTTTAAGAAGGAATACGATAAGATTCATTGGCGTAATAATGAACAGGAATTTGAGCGCTGGTGTAAAGGCGAAACAGGCTATCCTATTGTGGATGCAGGTATGCGTGAACTCAATGCTACCGGTTACATGCACAACCGTGTACGCATGATTACCGCGAGTTTTTTAACGAAGCATTTATTGATAGACTGGCGCTGGGGAGAAGCATATTTTGCGGCTAAATTATTAGACTACGATTTAGCCGCCAACAATGGAGGCTGGCAATGGGCGGCTGGTTCAGGCTGCGATGCCGCTCCTTATTTCAGGGTATTTAATCCCACTTTACAAACGCAAAAATTTGATAAAGACCTGCAATATATACGTAAGTGGGTGCCGGAATTTGAAGCACTTACTTATGTGAAGCCGATCGTATCACATGAGGTAGCAAGGAAGCGGGCATTGGAAGTATACGGGAAAGCGCTGAAACCCTAGAAAGCAAAGCGGAGATCGATGATCCCCGCTTGCTGTAGATGGTTGTTATTATAGTAACACTGATTTGAATTTTATTGAAAAAGGCTGGTTTAAGAACGGATTTTTTCCGCTGCCTGCATCAGTGCAGTCACGGCTGCCTTCCCCTCCTGGCCTAAGTCCAGGCTAAAGTCATTTACATACAGATCGATATGCTGACGCATTACCTGTTCATCCATCTCCTGGGCATGTGATTTTACATAGTCGGAGAGCTGTGGATAAGTGGTGTAGCTATTTTGCAAACTTTGGTGAATAAGTTGATCGAGTTGGTGGCGGATCGCTTCCGGCACATCTTTCCGGATAAAGATGCCACCCAGCGGGATAGGATTGCCGGTAGTCTGCTCCCAGAATTCGCCCATGTCCATAAGTTTTACCAGGCCTTTCAGTTGGTAGGTAAAGCGGTTTTCGTGGATGATTACGCCGGCATCTACATCGCCATTTAATACGGCATTTTCGATTTCGGAGAATACCATGATCTTTTTATTTTTCGCCTCGGGGAATGCGATGGAGAACAGGAGATTAGCGGTAGTATTTTCCCCCGGAATGGCAATGCGCAGGTTTTTGATCTCTTCTCTCGGGATGTCGTTCCTGGCAATGAGTAAAGGGCCGCAACCGCGTCCCAGTGCACTACCGCTGTTGAGCAGATCGTATTGATCTTTTACTTTAAGGTATACAGCAAAGCTCAGTTTCGTAATGGCTAGTTTACCCTGTAAAGCCCAGTTGTTGAGTGTTTCCACATCTTCGAGGTGGGTGTCGAAGGTAAAATCTTTTGTATCTATTTTTTTATTCACCAATGCGTCAAAGATGAAGGTATCATTTGGGCAGGGTGAAAATCCTAGCGATAAATGCATATGCTCCAAAATTTTATTTGCTTGTTATTGAATGCCGGCCAGTGTTTTCACAGTTTGCACGAGCTCTTCGTTTAATGTTTTCACGGCCAGCGGTATTTTCCATTTGCTTTTATCCCGGATTGCTACCTGGTTGGAAATGCTCCGCAGCTGCAGGAAAGGTACGTTTTCCATCAGGCAGGCATAGTGGAAGGCGGCGCCTTCCATGCTTTCTATGTCTGGCGAATAGCGTTGTTCCAGTCGCTGTATAGTGGGTAGGCTACCGCTGACCAGGTTGACTGTAACGCCGGTAGCGGTGGGCAGGTTGGGCTTCCAGGGGAGCCCGGAAAAGGTATTGACCAGGCCGGTGCCGGTAAAGGGCGCCTGGGAGGGCTGCCAGAGTTGTATATCAAATAAATCTTTAAACTGATCATTATCTTCTGCGCCCAGGTCGGCCAGGTATTCCTGACGGATGAGCACTACCTGTCCTAATTGCCAGTGGGGGCCAAAAGCACCGCCAATGCCTGCCTGGAGGGCGATATCGGGTTTGTGATTGGCCAGGTGCCTGCCGAGGTGGAAAGCGGTGTGCATCATGCCAATGCCGGCGATGAGTACGTCGACTTCACAATGAGCGGCAGATAAAGTTGGGCGGTGTTGGTCCAGGAACTGTAAAAATGGCTGTATTTCCAGTGTGGTAGCCGCTGTTACCAGTAATTTCATGGGGTAAAAGTACGGCAAAAATGAGAGCTTCCCATGTAAAACAATTGACAGGAATTAGGATAAATTGGCCTTACTCACTTAATAGTGGTATTTTTGCAAAAATTTTTTGCAATAATGATTTATTTAACGCGCGTAGAGAACTTCAATGCAGCGCATAAGTTATCTAACCCGGGCTGGAGCAAAGAGAAGAACGAGGAAGTTTTTGGTAAATGTGCCAACGAAAACTGGCATGGTCATAATTACGAATTACACGTCACTATAAAAGGTAATCCAGACCCGGACACCGGGTTTGTATTTAATGCCAAGACTTTAGGAGTAATTATCCGGGATGCTGTTATTGAGAAGATTGATCATCGGAATCTCAACATGGATGTAGATTTTATGGCAGGTAAATTTACTTCCGCCGAAAACCTGTCTATTGCTATCTGGGATCAGTTGGCCAAACATCTGCCGGCAGAAGTGCAATTACATTGTATCAAGTTGTATGAGACCCCTCGCATATACGTAGAATACTACGGAGGAAAATAGTGGAAACGGATACGTATATGCCGCCTTGGAATTTATTAAAATCATATAAGAATGGCGTATAATAAGATTGAAACTTACGATGATAAGATCACGTCCGGTCTTGTAGAGAATTATAGGGAATGCCTGCAGTTATTGGGAGAAGATCCTGATCGGGAAGGCTTGCAAAAAACACCGGAGCGCATGGCTAAGGCGATGCAGGTGCTTACACAGGGGTATCAGTTAGATGCCAAAGCAATATTGGAAGGCGCCCGGTTTACCGAAGCATATAGTGAAATGGTGATTGTAAAGGATATAGAATTGTATTCTATGTGTGAACACCACATGTTGCCTTTTTTCGGAAAGGCGCATGTAGCCTATATTCCCAACGGATATATTACCGGCCTGAGTAAAATAGCCAGGGTCGTGGACGTATTTGCCCGCCGCCTGCAGGTACAGGAGCGCTTAACACACCAGATCCTGGATGCTATCCAGGAAACACTGGAGCCACAAGGCGTGGCTGTAGTAATCGAAGCCCAGCATCTCTGTATGATGATGCGGGGGGTACAAAAGCAAAACTCTGTTACCACTACTTCCGCCTTCAGCGGACAATTTGAGAACGGTACTACCAGGGCCGAATTCCTCAAGCTGATAGGCAGATAAGAAAGCATTATACCTATTTTAGGGACGCTCAGATTTTATTTTTGGGATAGCGCTGCTACGCAGTGCTACCAGGAAAGATGAAATTTGAGGGTCCCTAAATAATTTATAATTCTTTTACTTGTATATTTGGAAAATTTTAATTTGATAAGCTAAAACTATAATATCTCCACATGAAGCATGCTTACGTATTTCCCGGACAAGGTTCCCAGTTTCCGGGCATGGGCAAAAACCTGTATGACACCAATGCAAAAGCAAAAGAACTTTTTGAGCAGGCCAATAGCATCTTAGGATTCCGCATTTCTGATATCATGTTTACCGGTACAGAAGAAGATCTGAAACAAACCAATGTTACCCAGCCTGCTGTATTCCTGCATGCAGTAATTGCCTTTTTGTGCACCGAACATTCACAGCCCGAAATGGTGGCCGGCCACTCCCTCGGCGAGTTTTCCGCACTCGTAGCCAATGGCGTATTGTCGTTTGAAGCAGCCCTGAAACTGGTAGCTATCCGCGCCAATGCCATGCAGAAAGCATGTGAACTGCAACCTTCCACCATGGCTGCCGTACTGGCCCTGGCAGATGAAAAAGTAGAAGAGATTTGTGCTGCTGTTACCGCCGAAACCGGCGAAATAGTAGTGCCAGCCAATTATAACTGTCCCGGACAACTAGTTATTTCAGGCAGCCTCAAAGGCGTAGAAATTGCCTGTGAAAGAATGAAGGCTGCCGGCGCTAAGAGAGCGTTGATTTTACCGGTAGGTGGCGCATTCCACTCCCCGCTGATGGCGCCCGCCAAAGAAGAGCTGAAAGCAGCCATCGAAACTACTGCCTTTAACACGCCTTCCTGCCCCGTATATCAGAACGTGGCTGCAGCAGCAGTAACTGATCCGGCACAGATCAAACAAAACCTCATTGATCAGCTGACCGGCGCGGTAAAATGGACACAGTCTGTACAGGCCATGGTAGCGGATGGTGCGAAAGAGTTTACGGAAGTTGGTCCTGGTAAAGTATTACAGGGATTGATCCAGAAGATTAACAAAGACACCGTGGTAAACGGTATTAACTAAGCTGAAAGCATAAAGCGAAAAGCAAAAAGCTATTGTGAAGATTGCACTAAGCGAATTTTAAATACTCGCCAGTTCTTCTTCACAATAGCTTTTTGCTTTTCGGTTTATGCTTTTAGCTTCAATACCATTTCATATTGCGACAGGTATTGTTCCAGGCCTGCACGTTCCAGGAATAGCCGTATTTCCGGGAAGTTTTCATCAATATTAATGATGGTAAAGGGGCCGTCGAGACTGGCGGCTGCATATTGAAGCAGGGTACTGCCCACGCCCTGTCGGCGAAAGTGGGGATGTACCGCTATATTACGGATCCGGCGCGTATCACGGTGAACACTGATATAGCCAACTGTTTCTCCGCTTATCGCCGCTTCCCAGGTGGTGGTAAACGGTGCTTCCCTGAGCAGGGTACTCACGGAATTAGACCAGGTGGGTTCCATATCCATAAATGTTGTCAGCAGTGACCAGTCGGGAGTTTTATTTTCTTTTACAGAGATGCCTGCCGGGATTTTACCGATGCGGATATTACCCTTATAGGCATTGATCGTTCTTATTTTCTCAAAGCCGGTACTGCTATAGGCTTTGATAGCCGGGATATTACTGCTGATCACTTCCAGTATAATTTTCTCAATACCCTGTTGTTGGTAACGGGGTAGGAAATGATCATACATTTGCTGCACAAGACGTTGCCCGCGATAAGCGGGAATAACCCCCGTACCGCCATTATACAGCATAGTAGGATGCAGGTGGTTGTCTGGTGCATGTAAAATAAATCCTCCCAGCTCATGGCCGGCAAAGGCGCCTATGGAATAATCCATATGCAGGTTTTCGCCCTGTATTTTTTGTTCCATGATGGAAGGAGTAAGATGCAGGGGGACTATATAATCGCTGAATGCAGTATTGAAGGTGTCGCAAAGCGCAGGGGTAGTGACTTGTTGTAATGTTCTGAAATTAATCGTCATAACAGAGTGGGTATATCCTCAATATTAGCAAGGATGGAGGATATACCCTTATAGAATTATATGAGCGGAAAAATTATCGCAATTCGATGGCTACATTTATCCATTCCGGGTCGAATTTGTTCGTGTAATTCTTATAGAAATTGATAGCGGGTGTATTCCATTCCAGCACCTGGAAGGTAATGCCACTGAATTGTTTTTCCTGCGCTTCCAATATCAGCTGGTCAAAGAGTAATTTGCCCAATCCCTTGCCACGCCATTCGCGGGTAACAATAATATCTTCCAGGTACATACGGCATCCTTTCCAGGTTGAATAGCGGATATAGTATAACGCCATGCCATGGATCACTTCCCGGCCTTCGACTATCGAGGTGGCCACAAATGCTTTCCATACGGGATGGGCCCCAAAGCCCGATTCTTCAAAATGGACCATGCTGACAGTGACTTCTTCCGATGCTTTTTCATATTCCGCCAGTTCGCGGATTAGCTCCATCAGGCGAGGGCAATCTTCTTTTCGTGCAACCCTTAACGTTATATCTTCCATAGCTGTAAAATATTATGCCGGTGAACCAGCGCTTTGTTTTAATATACCGGGTGCAAAATAATCAAAAAAATTGTGGAGATCCCCTGGCTTCCACTATAGGCATTGCGTGAATTACCTGACCCTTTGCCGGGCGGCAGGAAGCTTGGCAAAATATCATATACTAAAATGACAAACAATATTGTAATTTGGAAGGTGTTTACCTGGGCGTGACTATTAATCTCTTTTAACATGAAAAATTTGCTTGTGCATTTGGCTGCGTATAATCATTGGGCTAATCAGCAGCTGGTGAAGGGATTAGGGAAGCTAACAACGGAGCAATTGGACCGGGAGCTGGGAGGACGTTTTTCTACCCTGCGGAAAGCAGTTTACCACTTATGGTCAGAGGAAAGTTGCTGGTACCAGCGTTTACAGCTGGTAGAAAAGACCACTGATCCTACAACCGGCTTTGAGGGCTCTTTTGCAGCGGCCTGCGCGGCCTGGCTAAAGCAATCAGCATTACTGGAGGAGTGGGTAACAAAAGCGCCCCAGGTGCGATTGAACCATACGATTGCCTATACGCTCAAAAAGAGTGAGCATTACAAGATAGCCGTGGAGGATGCCATTGTCCAGGTATGTACCAATAGTACCTTTTACCGTGGTCAACTCGTATATATGTTAGCGCAGTTGGGTATTCACCGGTTACCGGCTGTGGAATACAGCCGTTTTAAGCCTAAAAAGTAGGCTGTTTTATTATTTTTACCGATCTTTTGCTTTTAAAGTTCCATTATGAATGCTGCCTCCTTTTATGCGAAGGCTCCCAGGCACCTGGTAGCAGTAGATTGTATCATCTTCGGCTTTGATGAAGGCCGGTTGAAATTGCTGATCATGCAACGTAAAGTAGCCCCTATGGCGGGTGAATGGTCGTTGGTGGGTGGTTTTGTGCAGGAAGAAGAGAGCACGGATGATGCAGCAGCACGTGTATTGGAGCATACTACCGGACTTAATGACATTTATATGAACCAGCTGCATTGCTATGGCGATGTAGCCCGTGATACCGGTGCCCGGGTAATTTCAGTGGCCTATTATGCCCTGATTCGCATTACGAATCACGATAAACCGCTGGCCAGGGAGCATGGCGCCCACTGGCTGGAATTACATGAAATCCCCGACCTGATTTTTGATCATGGAAAGATGATCGAAGATGCGCTGACAGCACTGCGTAATAATGCCCAGTTCCATCCTATTGGCTTTGAACTGCTGCCGGAAAAATTTACCCTCTCCCAGCTCAGGTGCCTGTATGAAGAAATTTACCGGAAAACGCTGGATAAGCGCAATTTCCGCAAGAAAATCCTCTCCCTGGATGTAATGGAAAAACTGGATGAAAAAGACAAAACCTCTTCCAAGAAAGGAGCACACCTGTATCGCTTTGATCCTGAAAAATATGAAGCGCTGAAACGTAAAGGACTGGTCTTTGAGATCTAGTTTGTAAAATGAACAAAATGGATGGCAGCAGGCACCGTAAATACCGCTATTTTACGGGCAGTTGACTTCCTGATATGTCCCGTTTGCGTTACATGGCGCTTTCCTGCCTGTTACTGATTACCGGGGGATTGTACGCCCAGCAGAATGAAATTATAAACATTAAGCATGCGTTACCAACAATAACGGATAGCATGAAGTATGTAGACGCGCTAAACCGCTTGTCTGCCTGCTACATTCCTTGTCAGCTCGACAGTAGTGGGGTATACGCCACTGCCGCCAATACCATCGCTGCCAGTATTGGTTATGAGAAAGGCCGGCGTAATGCTTTAAGGGGCCTTGGCCGTTATTACTCCCTCCGGCCTCACCGGTATCTATCCTTTTTATTTTATGGAAAAGCATTGGAAGCCAGCCGCACTGCCGGCGACTCTGCCGGCGTAGTAGCCGCCCTGATGAATATTGGCAATTATTATCAATACCAGGGTAACCATCCAGCTGCACAGTATTATGTAAGCAAAGCGTTGAAAGTAGCCTGGGATCAACATCTCGACTCCCTCCGGGCCTGGGTGTTAATCAATTATTATATGATTAATGCGGGGGATACCAGCATGTTGCCAGTGGCACAGAAAGCCCTGCAACAGGCGGTAGCACTGACTTCACAGTATAACGACCACCTGGGTAGGTTATACGTAAAGCTATTTCTGGCACATGAAACGCTACGGGCAGGAAATGCTCCCGCAGCAGAAGCGCAGCTGAAAGGTGTGATAGCCGCCGCCGATCACCTGGGCCTGAATTATATCGCCATGTACGCTTGTACCCAACTGGCCGGATACCTCACCTGGCAGAGAAGGACGGATTCCTTACAATATCAGCAACAATCGCTTAATTATGCAGTGGCAGGAGGATATACCGGCTTGATGCTGCCGGTCATTACTACGTTGTTCAACTGGTATCAGCAGCAGCGGGATTCGCTGCGGGCTGCCAGTTATAGTCAGCTGGCCTTGCAGGTAATGCAGCAACAGCAAGAAGATATACAAGGAGGGGAGGCAGATTACCTGTCCTATGTTTTTGGCGATGAGCTGATGGATTCTTTACGTACGCAATACCAGCTGCAACATGCTAGGCTACAGCAAGGTAAAAGCAACAATTATTTCTGGTATTACCAGGTGATCATTATCACCGCTATTGCTATATTATTGGCTGTTTTACTGCTGTATTTTGTGCGTGCATACCGTTTTTCGCGCATGAATGCAGCCAGTATGGCTGTTTTGCGGGAAGAAATCCGTAAAGGCAATAAGGCGCTGCAGGAAAGCGATGATTTTAAGAATAAGCTGATTTCCATGATTGCGCATGATTTCAGAACACCTCTGCATAACATTGTTAATATCACCGGATTTATAGAAGAAAAAGCGCTGACTGTAACAGACGCTGCCGATATGATCCTGCAAGTAGAAACCAGCGCGGCTGCCACGCTTTCCGTATTTGAAGAAATACTGGCCTGGATACGTACGCAGTTGTCAGGTTTTGTATACCGCCCCGGAATTTTCCTGCTGTCAGATATGATCGATACAACCGTCAGCAACCTACATCATTTGCTGGCAGAAAAAAATATCCAGGTACAGAAAGAAATCCCGGATGCGATTACGGTGAACGCAGATTATGAAATGCTGCAGTTTATTCACCGTAATTTTTTGCATAATGCAATTAAGTTTTCGCCACAGCATAGTATTATAACTGTTACGGCTATACGTGAAAATGAATGGCTGCAGGTATCCTTCAAAGATGCCGGTACCGGCATAGATACTACGGTGTTATCCCGGTTGTTTAGCTGGAACAGCCAGGCGGAGCAACAGGAGCGACCTGGAAAAGGCGCAGGCGTTGCGCTGATTATCTGTAAAGACTTTATTGAAAAAATGGGCGGAATTATCAGCGCCAATAATAACCAGGATAAAGGAAGCACTTTTTATTACCGGTTGCCGGAAGCAAAGAAAATGGTATTGAGGAAGTAATGATAAGTATACTTACAAGGTTCAGGAACCTGGTGTTTGTTATGGGCATTACGATGCTTTGGATATGCCGGGTAGATCATGTAGCCGCACAAGGCCCGCAATTGCCGGTCTTGTTGCAGGAATTGCATGGGCTGCAGGACAGTGCGGCGTATGTGAATACCTTGGGTAAAATTGGGACCCTGTACATGATGATTAATATCGACAGTAGTTTCCGGTATGCTATCAGGGAGCTGGAGATCGCCGAACGCCTGAAATATCCTCACGGGATTGCAGACGCCTTTGATGTGATCAGTTACCGTTATGCGCTGAAGACAGATTTCAGCATTGCCGCGATATATGCCTATAGGGCCCTTCAATTGCATAAGTCGTTGTCGGATAGCATGCGTATCTGCAATACCCTGAATAATCTTTATATCTATTACCTCAACATGGGAAGGAAGGACGATGCAGGGAATTATTTTTACGAGGCTTTCCAGATGGCCAGCCGTCTTCCGGCTACAAAGGATTCGCTTTACAGTATGCTACTGGTTAATTATGTGATGCGTTTTTACCAGGACAGCACCCGCAGGGATTCCCTGCAATGGGCACTACGCAAGGCAAAGCAGTTGGCAGGCAAATATCCCCAGAGCAGGTTTTCGTTATACATTGATGCTTTTGCGGCCGATTCCCTGGTCAGGCAGGGGAGGGGGAAAGAGGGAGAGGCAGTGATCAATAAGCTGGCTACTGTTGCATTATATCGGGGGCTCCCCTATGTGGCGATGGAGATTTACAGTCACCTGGAAGATTATCCTGCCATGGGATACCCCATTAACATGACCTATTACCGGGAGCTTTCATACGATCTGGCAAAGAAAGCAGGTTGCGCAGAGTTGAATCTGCCTGCGCTGGCCGGACTGTTCAAACAATACCGAGCAACAGGCGACAAAGGCAAAACAGCTTACTATAGCCAGGAGATAATGCGCCTGGCAGCAGCGCGAACGGACGTACAAAGCAGGGAAGAGATCAACTATATCGATTATTTCGTGAAACAGGAAGCACTGCGGCAGCAGGCCGACCGCAATCAACAGCTACAGGCAGCATTGGAGGAAGTGACCATGAGGCGGAGAAGTACGCAGATGGTGATCGCCGGGGTATTCACCATCGTTTTACTGTTGATGGTACTACTGTATTTCAGATACCAGGAATACCGGTTAGCGGGGAAACAGGAAGAAATGGTGGCGGAGAGTTACGCCAGTATATCCTTGAAGCATATAGCGTTGCGTGCAAACGATGAGTTTAAAAATAAGCTGATCACCATTCTTGCCAATGATTTCAGGACACCCCTGCATTATATTTCTGAAGTAGCCAGCCGTTTAAAGGAGCCGGGTGTGGATCCGGTTACCATGGTGGCGTTGATCCGGAAGGTAGCAGTTGTATCGGGCGATACGCTGGCCGTGTTTGATAATATCCTGAAATGGATACGATTGCAATTATCAGGGTTTACGTATCAGCCGGTGGATTGCCATGCTTACGATCTACTGCTGACGGCTTTACACCAGGTAGAGGGCACAGTTGTGGAAAAAAAGCTGGAGATAGTGAACCAGTTAACCGCCAATTGTATGGTAAAGGCCGACCCTGAAATGCTCCGGATGGTGTTCCTGCATATATTGCAATTGTCCGTATATTATTCACAACCGGGTCGCCCACTGGTAATAACTAGCTGGACAATTGCACCCGTGGTATATATCCGCTTTATCGTAGATACGGGTATTGGGGCAGCAGGTGTTATAACGTCTTTATCTAATTGGCAGGACAATACGCATGCTCTGAATTATGCTATTACCAGGGATTTTTTAGAGAAGATGAATGGCGTAATGGAAGTTACTGATAGTGAAGATCGCTATGTGGTGATCACTGTTTCGCTAAGGGCGTGAAAGTAGTATACAGGCAAAGTATAAAGCAGGAAGCTATTGTGGAGATTAACTAAAGCGATTTAATATTCGCTAAGATCATTCTCCACAATAGCTTCTTGCTTTATACTGTGTGTGCTTTGTATCTTCCGCTATTTACCAACTTTATCTCCGTCGTATGCCCACTTGATGTAGCTGGCACCCCAGGTGAATCCACCTCCAAAGGCAGCCATGATGACGTTATCGCCTTTTTTGAGGTATTTTTCATAGTCCCACAAGCATAAAGGAATAGTACCGGCGGTGGTATTACCGTAGCGGTGAATATTCATCATTACTTTTTCATCCGGAACATTGATGTATTGGGAAGTAGCCGCAATGATACGTTTATTGGCCTGGTGAGGTACCAGCCATGCGATATCGTCAGCAGTGAGGTTATTGCGTTCCATCAGATCTTTGGCTGCGCCTGCCATGTTCGACACGGCGTATTTGAATACCATCTTACCTTCCTGGTAAACATAGTGTTCGCGGTTGGTTACCGTTTCAATAGTAGCAGGTTTTACAGAGCCACCGGCTTTCATGTGCAGGTATTCCCGTCCATGACCATCACTTTTCAGGATGCTGTCTATTAAGCCGTATCCTTCGGTATTAGGCTCCAGCAGTACTCCACCGCCGCCATCACCAAAAATAATACAGGTAGTTCTGTCGGTATAGTCGATGATAGAGCTCATTTTATCGGCTCCAATTACCATTACTTTTTTGTAACGGCCACTTTCAATGAAGCGGGCGCCTGTATCCAGTGCATATAAAAAACCAGAGCAGGCCGCACTGATATCAAAGCCGAAGGCATTTTTTGCGCCGATTTTGTCGGTTACTACGTTGGCAGTAGACGGAAAAGTCATATCCGGGGTAACGGTGGCTACAATCAACAGGTCAATTTCCTCGGGGGAAATACCTCTTTTTTTGCAAATTTCAAGCGCTACCGGAACACACAAATCAGAGGTGCCTTTCCCTTCTCCCTTCAGTATCCTTCTCTCCGAAATGCCCGTCCGGGTTATTATCCAGTCGTTCGTCGTATCAACTAATTTTTCTAATTCCTGGTTGGTAAGCACGTAATCGGGAACATAGCCACCCACCGCTGTAATAGCGGCCGTTATTTTATTCATATAAACTAAATATGTGTTTAAAACGAGGCGTAAAAATACGATATAAACGTATATTTCCTAAAAAAGTCGCATATGAGGAACTTAAAGGATTGACAATCCATTAAAAGTTAGCATCTTTGCCCCGATTTACCCAAAAAGGACATTATTAATCAATTTCCAAAAGTTTAATTAAATTACTGAACCTTTACCTGGTATGATAGCTTATCTGAATGGAAAATTAGCCTATAAGTCACCCGCTTTGGTTCATATGGATGTGAATGGAATCGGTTATGAAGTACAGATCAGCCTCAATACCTATTCCCGGATTCAGGGAATGGAAAGCTGTAAACTGTTAACCTTCCTGCAGATTAAAGAAGACGCACATACCCTGTATGGCTTTTTTGAAGAGGCAGAAAGAAGCCTGTTTCTGTTGCTGATCAGTGTTTCAGGTGTAGGAGCCAGTACTGCCCGTATGATGTTATCTTCCCTGCAACCAGAAGATATACAAAGGGCTATCATGATGGAAAATGAGCGGATGCTGGAAAGTGTGAAAGGAATCGGTGCAAAAACAGCCAAAAGAATTATCCTGGAATTAAAGGATAAGATCGCGAAACACAAAGACGCCGGCGTACATTTATCTGTTGGCGTAAACAATACAATGCAGGAAGATGCGTTAAATGCTCTGATAACTCTGGGAATAGCCCGGGGCATGGCCGAATCGGCAATTCAGAAAGTGATGAAGAATGAGCCACTATTGCAAAACTTGGAAGAGCTAATCAAGAAAGCCCTGAAAAGTTTATAATTTATAAATGAAATCCTCTATAAAACCTATTTTTCTTGGCAAGAAAAACATTCTATGGTGCTTTTGCCGTAATAGCAATTGTATCCTTTATCATTGTTGATACTGCCGCTAGGGATCGTTCTGGGAATCTGAAATTATCGAGAAAGAGCTGGAAGCCGGATACCACCATTACAGGTCAAACCAAAATCGATACTACCGGAAAGAGAGATACCTTGAAATACCCCCTTCAGGACAGACGAGGCCCCAACATAACGGATCAGGGGTCAAGGAACGCTATTGACCTGAAAGATCCCGCTAACATCAACAAAACGGTAGAATACGACCCGGTTACCAAACAGTATACTGTTACCGAAAAAGTAGGTAGCCAATACTATCGTAACCCTACCTACATGAGTTTCGACGAATTCTATAAGCTGCAGGCTAAACAAAGCGAACAGGATTACTGGCAGAAGAGAGCCAGCGCCCTGGGTAACCTGAACCAACGCAGCAATGGACCTGCCCTGTATAATGGCAACAACCTCTTTGACCGCATCTTTGGTGGCAGTAAAGTGGATATCCGCCCCCAGGGAAGCCTGGACCTTACCTTCGGCTACCAGGGACAAAATATCAAAAACCCCGTACTGGTTGAACAAGCCCGGAAAAACGGCGGATTCAATTTTGATATGGGTATCAATATGAACGTGGTAGGTAAAATAGGCGATAAGCTCAAATTGATTACCAACTACAATACCCAGTCGCAGTTCGACTTTGAAAACCAGGTAAAGCTCGAATACACCGGTTATAACGATGAAATCATCAAGAAAATAGAAGCGGGTAACGTAAGCTTCCCCCTTCGCAGTACCCTCATTTCCGGCATCCAATCGCTGTTTGGGGTGAAAACCCAATTACAGTTCGGACGGTTAACGGTAACGAGCGTGCTCTCTAACCAGAAGTCGCAGAAACAAAACCTGATGCTCAAAGGCGGCACCCAGGTACAGGATTATAACCTGAGAGCCGATGAGTACGAAGATAACCGCCACTTCCTTTTAGCACAGTTCTTCCGGGATACCTTTAACTATGCAATGTCCAACCTGCCGGTAATACGGTCGCTGACCAACATTACCCGCCTGGAAGTTTGGGTAACCAACAAAACCGGGGCTACCACTCAAACCCGTGATGTGGTGGGCTTGATGGACCTGGCAGAGTATAATCCATATAACAAAACAGCCGTCAAACCCCTGACTTCTTCTAAATTGCCAGACAGGGGAACCAACGACCTGTACGCTAACCTGATCAGAGACCCGGCCAGTCGCAATACAGGAACGGTTGTTAGCCGGTTACTGGCCCTGGGGCTGCAACCCGTATCAGAATTTGAAAAAACATTTGCCCGAAAACTCGATTCTACTGAATACACCTATAACAAACAACTGGGTTTCATCTCCCTTAATCAGCAATTATTGCCAGATGAAATACTGGCGGTGGCCTACCAATATACCTACAACGGACGGGTATACCAGGTGGGTGAGTTTTCACAGGATGTACCCCCGGATCAGAACAATAGCGCCAACCAGCCGATATTGTTCCTCAAATTGCTGAAAGCTACTTCCGCCCGGCCCACCCTGCCTATCTGGGACCTGATGATGAAAAATATCTACGCGACCGGCGCCTTCCAGGTAAATAAGGAAGACTTCCGCATGGACGTATATTATAAAGACCCAGGTGCAGAAGGCCGTCCGCCCAGCGATAAACGATATATTCCCGATGCCAAAGGTGATTTTGCCGGCGCACCTATCATTACCATCCTCGGACTCGACCGCCTCAACAACCAGCTGGATCCACAGCCCGACGGAGTGTTCGATTACGTGGAAGGATATACGATTAATTCCCTGAATGGGAAGATCATGTTCCCCACGCTGGAACCCTTTGCCGGTGGATTGAAAAAAGCCTTCGGCGGAGACGCCAGCCTGGAAAAGCAATACCTGTATAATGTACTCTACGACTCCATCAAGGTGGTGGCGCAACAGTTCCCGCAATTAAACCGGTATGTGATCCGGGGATCCTATAAATCGGCTTCCTCTTCGGAAATCAACCTGGGCGCCGGGACTACCATCCCGCCGGGTTCCGTTACGGTAACCGCTGGCGGCCAGCAACTCCGGGAGAACGTGGATTATATTATCGACTATAACCTGGGCAGGCTTAAAATCATCAACGGCGGTATCCTCAACTCCGGCGTACCTATCAATGTACAGTTTGAAAACAATGCCTTGTTTGGGCAGCAGGTCCGAAACTATTTCGGTACCCGGCTCGATTATATGGTGAATGATAAGTTAAGCATAGGTGGTACGGTAGTAAGGATGAGCGAAAGACCCTATTACCAAAAGGTAAACTATGGGGAAGACCCAATCAAAAACACCATGGTAGGCCTGGATGCGAACTACGCCTCTGAATGGAAAGGGCTGAACCGCTTCCTGGATAAGCTACCCAATTATAAGAGCACCACCCCATCCAACATCTTATTCACCGGTGAGGTAGCCCGACTGTTTCCCGGGCATAGCAAGTTAATTAATGCACCCGGTAGCAAGCAGGGTACTGCTTACATAGACGATTTTGAAGGAGTGAAAAGTGGCTACGACCTGAAGTTCCCTGCTACCAGCTGGGCACTGGCATCCACACCGAAAGGCGCTACCGATGCCTCCGGCCGCGAAATGTTCCCGGAAGCAGCATTAAATAATGTGCTGGAATATGGAAAAAACAGGGCAAAACTGGCCTGGTATATTATAGAACCTACTCTCCAGTTGCCTAAATCACCTAACCTCCCCCCCGGTATTACGATTGATGGCCAATCCGATCCACGGGTTAGGTTGGTATACCAGAAGGAAGTATTTAAGAACAGGTCTACCGACTTTGGCCAAAGCCAGTTAAGTACCCTCGACCTGGCCTATTATCCTACAGAAAGAGGCCCGTACAACTTTACCAGCAACCCGGTGATGATGAACCGCGATGGATTTCTGGCAAGACCACAAACCAGGTGGGGCGGTATCATGAGAGCCATTGACAACAGCGACTTTGAAACAGCGAATATAGAATACATCGAATTCTGGATACAGGATCCGTTTATCAAACAGCCTAACAGCACCGGTGGCTCCTTGTACTTCAACCTGGGCAACGTATCGGAAGATATCCTCAAAGATTCCAAGAAATTCTTTGAGAACGGGATGCCTAACCCCAATACGGATCCTAACAAGATCGATTCGTCGAACTGGGGCCGGTTGCCTAAGTTCCAGCAACAGATCACCCAGGCATTCGACAATGATCCAAATGTCCGCGCCTACCAGGACGTCGGATATGATGGTTTGAAATCACAGGATGAAGCAGCCTTTTATAAAGGCTATATGGATACCATGAGAATGAACTATGGAGGAAGCCCGGTATATAACCAGGCCCTGAAAGATCCTGCCAATGACGACTATAAACATTATCGCGATCCATCTTATAATGGTATGCCTATCCTCGAACGCTATAAAGCATATAGCAACCCGGAAGGCAACTCCCCGGTATCCGATCCGAAAAATACTTTTTCTTCTGCTGCCACCAATATTCCTGAATCAGAAGACCTGAATAAGGATAATACCATGAATGAAACAGAGGAATATTTCCAGTATCGGGTAGATCTGAAACCTAATATGCAGGTGGGTACCAACTATGTTGTGGATAAGATTGAGGCAGATGTAACATTGCCCAATAACCAAAAAACAACAGAAACCTGGTACCAGTTTAAAGTGCCACTGAATCAGTTCAACGCCAAAGTGGGTAATATTCCCGATTTTAAATCCATCCGCTTCATGCGTATGTTCCTCACCGGCTTTACCGATTCGGTGGTAGTACGCTTTGCCAAACTGGAACTGGTAAGGAACCAATGGCGCCGTTATATGTATGAGTTGCGCCCGGGAGATCCTATTCCATTAGATAATGCTACCACGTTTAATACTTCCGCGGTGAATATTGAAGAAAACTCTTCCCGCACACCTATTCCATATGTGCTGCCACCGGGAGTAGTAAGACAGAATACCATCAGTACCAACAATACCACCCTGCAACTGAATGAGCAGTCATTATCCGTACAGGTAGCTAACCTGAAAGACGGTGAAACCCGCGCACTGTATAAAACCCTGAATATGGATCTGCGTCAGTATAAAAAGATGGAGATGTATATCCATGCTGAGGCAGTTGGTGCTGCTACCGCCTTGAAGGATGGACAGCTGCAGGCTGTAATCCGTATAGGTAGCGACTTTGTAAGTAACTACTATGAATACCGTATTCCGCTGAAAGTAACTGACTGGAGTGCGAAAACAGCTGTGGATATCTGGCCGGACCGTAATAATGTGGAGCTGGTCATGTCGCAGCTCAGCGCCCTGAAACAAAAACGGAACATGTGCGACTCCTGTTCGCCGCTATTGCCGTATCCGCAAACCCCCGTAGCTGACCAGTACGGCAACTTTATGCAGGTAGTGGGTAACCCAAGCCTGGGAGATGCCCGCACTATGATGATAGGTATCCAGAACCCTAAAGATGACGGACAACCTCATGGAGGCGAAATCTGGCTGGATGAGCTACGCCTTTCTGACTTTGACGAAAAAGGTGGTTATGCGGCATTGGCAAGGGTAGATGTACAGCTATCCGACCTGGGTACTATTTCGGTATCCGGTAATATGCACACCGCCGGTTTTGGAAATATCGACCAACGCGTCAATGAACGTTTCAGGGATAACTTCCTGCAATATGATGCAGCAGCCAACCTGGACCTGGGTAAATTGTTACCGAAGAAAATGGGTATTTCTATACCGGTATATGCAGGTTACTCCCAATCTGCCAGCAACCCTGAATATGACCCTTACGATCTGGATATAAAATTGAAAGATAAGCTGGCCCTGGCAAGGAACCGGGCGGAGAAGGATTCTATCCGGCGTGATGCGCAGGACTTTACCTCCATTAAGAGTCTGAACTTTACCAACGTCCGGAAGCTAAACCTCGGAGGCGGTGGTAAACGGCACCTGTGGGATATAGAAAACTTCGATATCAGCTATTCCTTCTCGCAGATACTTCGGCATAACCCGCTGATCAAAAATGACCTGCTTACCAAACATCGCGGAGGATTGGGATACAACTTTGCCGGTCAGCCACATTACCTGGAGCCGTTTAAAAAATTGATCAAAAGTAAATCACATTGGCTGGACCTGATCCGCGATTTCAATATCAACTATGTACCGGCAATACTGAGCTTCAGGGCCGATATTTCCCGGCAGTTTGGCGCTACCCGTGTCCGTAACGTAGGCGGAGATGTGAAGTATCAACTCCCCGAAACGTATAATAAGTACTTTACGTTTGACCGCTACTATACAGTGAAATGGGACATTACACGTAGTATCAACTTCGAGTTCAATGCGGTGAACAATGCGCGTATAGATGAGCCAAACGGCCGTCTCGACAATGCAGCGAAGAAAGATACCGTGCGTAGAAACTTCTTCAAAGGAGGGCGTAATACCAACTATATGCACAACGCCAACTTCACCTATACATTGCCTACTTCCAAATTCCCGGCCCTCAGCTGGACGAACATCGCATTTGGATACAGCACAGAATATAGATGGACAGGCGCTTCCCAGCTGGCATTGTACCTGGGTAATGCTATCGAAAACTCCCAGCAGAAAACACTGACAGCCGAATTCAAATTCGTAGAGTTATATAATAAGTCCAAGTTCCTGCGGAAGATAAATGCAAGGAATCCACAAAGCAATAGTAACAGCAACAATAACCAGAATAAGAATAACAACAACCAGCAACAGCAAAGCCAGAACCAGACTGCTTCCAATGAGATATCTCCATGGGTGAAAGGCATACTGAAACCACTGATGATGCTGAAGCGGGTTGGATTTAACTATAACGAAAATGCCGGTACACGTTTACCAGGATATATAGACAGTACCAAGATAATAGGTATGAACTGGGCTACTATGGCGCCGGGACTCAATTTCGTATTTGGTTATCAGCCTGATAGGAAGTGGTTGGATAATTTTGCGAAAAAAGGATTGATCACACCCGATACCCTGTTTAATATTCAGGCACAGCAACAGTTTACCCAACGTTGGGACCTGCAGGCCCAGCTGGAGCCGGTCAACGATCTGCGTATCGACCTTAATATGACCAAGTCGTTTACCAAAACGCATACGGAATTATTCAAGAACCTGACCGATCCGTCCAACTTCCAGCACCTGAGTCCTTACGATGCCGGTGGTTTTGAAATTACCTACATCGCCATTAAAACGATGTTTGGGCACATTAACGCCTCAGATGGCGTATCACAAACTTTCCGCAATTTTGAAGCTTATCGTAATACGATTTCAAAAAGACTGGGTGCTATCAACCCATACAATAAAGATCCGGGCATACCGGCTGGCGATCCTAAAGATCCTACCTATGCCTACGGTTATACCCGGTATGCACAGGATGTGTTGATACCAGCATTCCTGGCGGCTTACACCGGTACTACGCCCGACAAGGTATCCCTGCTCAAACAGGGTAACGATAACGTGAAAAGTAATCCTTTCAGTAACTATATACCCAAACCAAACTGGAATGTTACTTACAACGGATTAACCAAGCTGGAACCTTTCCGTTCCTTCCTGACCAACTTCACGTTAAGACATGCTTATACCGGAACGCTCAGTATGAATTCCTATAATACTTCCATGTATTTTGAAGATCCAAGACTGGCAGGGTTCCCGGCATTCCGCGACACCGTATCTGGTAACTACTATCCTTATTTCCTGGTGCCTAACCTCACCATCACAGAGGCGTTTGCACCATTGCTGGGAATAGATCTCACTTTTGTAAATAGCTTTAACGCCAGGGTAGAATACAGGAAAAGCCGCTCCCTCAGCCTTAGTCTCATTGATTATCAGCTGACAGAAGTAAGATCCAGCGAAATTATTATCGGTGCCGGCTACCGGGTCAGAGGGGTACAGCTGCCATTCTCTTTCAGTAAGAATGGTGGCAAGAAAGCGCAGAATGATATGAACTTCCGGTTGGACTTGAGCTTCAGGGATGATAAAACAGCTAATAACAGGCTGGATGCTGACTTGTCGATACCCACCAGTGGCCAGAAGGTCATTGGCATTTCGCCATCGATCGACTATGTGGTGAACAACAGGCTCAACCTGCGGTTCTTCTATGACCGGCGACAAACGATCCCGGTTATCTCCACGGCCTACCCAATTACCAGCACCAGCGGCGGCTTAACCTTCCGGTTTATTTTATCCCAATAGGAAATACAAATACTTACACATAACGGATTTATAGATAGATAATAATGCACGATTATCTAACTATAAATCCGTTATAATGAATGCCCGATTGGTAATTATTTACTAGGTTTGCGGCGTGAAATGGTTCCCGATGATATGCATTTTCCTGGGGCTGTTGCTGCAAAATTTCAGCAAGAGCCTTATCGTAGTGCAGTTCCAGGTGAACCAGGCTTTTATCGCAAAAGAGCTGTGCGAAAACAGGAATAAACCCCAAATGCATTGTAATGGGCGCTGTCATCTGAAAAAAGAACTGGACAGAGACGCCCAGCAGGAAAAGAATAATAATACCGGGAAAGATAAATATGAAGTGATGTTTGTAGAAACCATTCATGCCTTCGCTCCCTCCACCCCTAAGAACGATATTACTTTTGCTCCTTTTTATAAAGACCCCTACCTCGATACCTTCGCTATTTCCATCTTCCATCCGCCACAGTCAGTAGTAGCCTGATATTCCTTTATACTACCTGACTAACCCTGTTCGCCTATGGCGAACAGTCAACGATTTATACATGAAACAATGTTGTTTACTCATCATTGCGTGTATAGCTGCCTATAGCAGTTATGCACAGCAATTGCATGGACGTGTGGCCGATGCCCAAACCAAAGAAGCACTGCCCGGCGTGAATATAAGATGGCTGCATGCAGCAGCAGGATGCAGTACTAATGCTGCAGGTAAATTTGAAATCACCGTGGCCGGCATTGATTCTGTAGAAATATCTTACACAGGTTATCTCTCCCGGAAAATAGCCGCAAAAGAGATAGCGGCAATGCCGGTTATTTACCTGCAACAGGGCGCTACCAACCTGAACGAGATTATCGTATCTTCTTCCCGCGATAAGCAACGGCGTACAGAAGCGCCGGTGGCCATCAGCACCCTTTCTCCGCAAACACTAAATGAAACCAAAGCAGTTACCATAGACCAGGTGCTGAATAAAGTAAGTGGCGTGTATATGGTAGACCTGGGCAACGAACAGCACACCATGGCTATCCGCCAGCCTATTGGTTATAAGAGCCTTTTTCTGTACCTGGAAGATGGAATTCCCATCAGAACCATCGGTGATTTTAACCACAATGCCCTGATCGAAATCAATATGGCCGCTGTGAAAAATATTGAAGTGATCCGTGGGCCAGCATCCTCTTTATATGGGAGCGAAGCTGTAGGCGGCGCTGTCAATTTTATTACCGCTTCTCCCACGCTGGTGCCTACTGCTAAAGTACAATTGGAAGGCAGTAACTGGGGCTATAAGCGAACCGATTTCAGTGTATCCAATACCGTTAAAAAAATTGGCTTTTCAGTGAGCGGTTACTACGCCAATCAAACCAATGGTTATATGGATCACAGCGATTTTCACAAGTTGTCGCTGACCGCAAAAGTAGATTACCAAATCAATGAAAAGAATAAATGGACCAATGCTGCTACCCTGATCAACTATAAAACAGATCAAACCGGCGGGCTTGACAGTGCCCACTTCTTTGCCAAAGACTATCGTAATTTCCAGACTTTTACATACCGGGAAGTAAAAGCCCTACGGGTACGCAGTACTTTGGAGCATGAATGGAACAGCAGCAGTCATACCAATTTTACTGTCTTCTTCAGAAATAATACCATCGGGCAAAACCCATTTTATGCCATTAAAGATATCCGTGGTACCCTCAAGGCCAATGGACAAATTAACAGTGATGGGTTTAACAGCTATGGACTGATTGTACAACATAAGAAGCAATTTGCCTGGAAAGACGCCGCCCTGATTGCTGGTGTGAGTGCGGATTACAGCCCTGCCACTTACCTGGCCAGTTACATAGATATTACTAAAGACGCGGCTGGTTATTATGCCAGTTACCGCGCCACCGATTCCGTTTTAACAGATTACCATGTAGGGTTACTGAACAGCGCTGTATATACACAGTTTGAGTTTTCGCCGATGGAGCGGATGCGCATAGTAGCCGCCCTGCGTTACGACCGGATGGATTATAATTTTGAAAATCACCTTACACCTTCTGCTTATACAGGCGCTCCCAGTGAGCGGAATAATTTCAATGCTTTCACGCCAAAGGTAGGACTCACTTACAATCTGGGCCATCAACGTGGATTGTATGCCAACTACAGCGTGGGATTTGCACCGCCTAATATTTCAGAGCTCTATACTGGCGTAAAGGTTCCGGTGCTGAAACCGGCTACTTATCAGAACTATGAAGCCGGTGGTTGGTTAGGGTTTGCGCAGCAAAAGGGATATGCAGACCTCAGCGTTTACCGGATGAATGGCACCAACGAAATTGTGAGCGTGAGAAATGCGGATGGCGTGTACGAAAACCGTAATACCGGCGCCACTACGCATAGTGGCATAGAATGGAATGTAAAGTATACACCGTTGCCCAGCCTGTTTATCAGGAGCAGCGGTACTTATGCCGTGCATATTTTCAAAGCATATAGCGACGGCAGCAAGATATACACCAACAACCAAATGAATGGTGCACCCAAATGGATCACGAATACAGAAATTACCTGGAAGCCTGCCTTGATAAAAGGTTTCAGGATAGGCGCCGAATGGCAGCATATCAGTAAGTATTATATGGATGCTGCCAATACATCGGTATATAACGGGTACGATTTATTCAATGCACGTATGGGCTATGCCTTTAAAAGATTTGAATGTTGGCTCAATTGCATGAATATAGGCGATCAGTTATATGCTACCACAGCGGAAAAATCGGCTTATGGTAAAACTTATCGGATAGGGCCGCGTCAGACATTTACGTTTGGAGTTGCTTATACATTTACCGGAAAATAATAGTAAGATGAAAAAAGTTGCAGCTGGATTGATAATAGGGTTGATGTTTTCCTGCCACCAGGGGCAGGTGGAGCCGGATCATACGCTGGTATTGTCACATGCAGGAAAGGCAGCTTCGTGCCCGTTTATTACACAGGATGGAAATGGACATCCGGTGGTGAGTTGGGTAGAGAAAGATGACAGCACTGAAAACGGCCTGATGTTTTATGCTGTTTCTAACGATAACGGTTATACGTTTTCTGCGCCGGTGGCAGTTACTGCGAGTGCGGGCGTATTCCCGCATGATGAAAATTTACCAAAGATATTGTTTAAGCCCGATGGTACCGTGATGGCGCTCTTTGGTGTAGAAGCCAATGATCCGCGTAATAAATATGCAGGTAAAGTGATGTATACCCAGTCATTCGATGGCGGTAAGCATTGGCAACCTGCCGTGCCGCTGGTTACTGATACGGCGGGGTATGATCAACGCTATTTTGATATGGCCTTATTGCCTGGTGGCGAGGCGGCTGCTATCTGGTTGGATAACCGTAAACAGACTAACGCAGAAGGCTCTACGCTTTACTTTGCGGTTACCCATGGATATAGCGGGTTTGGGCAGGCAAAACCGATCGCGGCTACGGTATGCCAGTGCTGCCGAACTAAGTTGTATGTAGCCGGCAATGGCCATGTACATGTGGCGTACCGCGACATTATCAACGATTCTATCCGGGACATGGTACACCAGGTATCCACGGATGGCGGGCAGTCTTTTTCTGCCCCTGTGCGCATTAGTGCAGATAACTGGGTAGTGAATGGGTGTCCGCATACCGGCCCTACACTAACTGCCAACAGCCAGGGATTGCATTTTGCCTGGTTTACCATGGGAGGGGGACAAGGCGCCTTTTATTGCCGTTCCTTAGATAACGGCAATACCTATACGCAAAAGGAGCCGCTGAGCAAAGCGCCCATGGCCAAGCATCCTCAAATGACTACGGTAAACGACGATATCCTGGTGGTATGGGATGAACCGGTGAAATGGAAAAACGATTTCAATAGCCGGGTAGGATTTCAATATAAAGCGGCGGATGGAAAAACAATGTTGGCAGGCATGTTAACAACCGACAGCAGTTATGCCAATTTCCCGGTGGTGGGCGCGGTAAAAGACCATAAAGCCCTGGTAGCGTATAAAAGAAGAGAAGTGCATGGAAGCCAGGTGGTGGTGACCCGGCTGAACATAGATTGAGGCTACCATGGTAGCTAAAAACGCAAATGGGATATAGTTACGTCATAACTATATCCCATTTGCAAAAAATGTTCTCAGTTGTACCCCAAAGAAAAGCCTTGTTGTCCAGGCCATTCTTTATGAGAAGCTGCCCATCGGCCGTAATTGCCCTTCCTCGTGTTGCCAAAGTAAAAACGCCATCCTTCTTTCCATCTCGGATAGTACAGGCGTAGCAAGTACATAGTAATAAATGTAAGCATAGGGATATGGTTTCAAGTTTAGGATAGTTCAGTTAGTTTAGTCGCATCAGCATAGATTTTTTGTCACATGGATAGTGTATGAACAAAAAATATATAAATGTTTCCAAATATAAAAACTATCTCTATGTATTGAAATCACATCTATGTGTTATTTTTTATCGATGTAGTAAGCGTTGGCTTGTTGTAATGGCGTCACTACCAGGTCGTTAATACAAACATGCGGAGGAAGCGATGTGCAATAAAATACCACGTCTGCCACATCCTGGGCGCTGAGCGGAATAAATCCTTTGTATACATCTTTCGCCTTTTCTTCATCTCCTTTAAATCTTACCAGGGAAAACTCGGTTTCTGCCGCACCAGGATGAACAGCGGTCACCTTTATACGATAGGGCAGGAGGTCGATACGCATACCCTGGGAAATAGCATCTACTGCCGCTTTGGTGGCGCAATACACATTGCCCCTGGCATATACCAGCTTGGCTGCCGTAGAACCAATGTTGATAATATGGCCGGTGGTACGGGCGCGCATCCAGGGAATTACAGCCCTGGATACATACAGCAATCCTTTTACGTTGGTATCTATCATGGCATCCCAGTCGGAAGTACTGCCTTCGTCAATGGTATTTAAGCCTGCGGCGAGGCCTGCATTATTCACCAGGATATCTATTTTCCTCCATTCTTCCGGGATATTTCCCAGCACTTCATTTACCTCCTGTTCCACCCTCACATCAAAATTCAGGGCCAGCACATTCACGCCAAATTCCTGTGTCAACTGTGTCTTAAATGCTTCCAGTCTCTCTTTACGGCGACCCGTAATAATTACATCATAGCCTTTAGCAGCATACGTAGTAGCACATGCCTGGCCAAAACCAGCAGTAGCGCCGGTGATAAGAACAATACCCATGAGACGTCAGTTTTTTGTGCAATTTACTAAGGATCAGCGGATCAGCGTCACCGTTCCTTTTTTCTGTATCACTTTACCGGTGTAGTCGGTACCCTGTAATATCCAGATATAAGTGTCTACAGGAGCCGGCATGCCTTTGTAAGTACCATCCCATCCGGCGCGGAAATCAGTGGAGGAATAAATTTCCACCCCCCAGCGGTTGTAAATACGGAAGAATTTATATTCGGTGATCCCCACGGGGATAAAGCGAAAACGGTCGTTCTGCCCATCTCCATTGGGCGTAAAGGCATTTGGGATATATATTTCGGGACCGGTATAATATTTTACACTTACGGTAGCGTAGCCGAAACATCCCTGTTCATTGGAAACACGCAGCTTAAACACAATGTCGCGGTTGTAATTGAGTACCGGCCGGGCAATGAGCGGATCGCTTAAGCCGTCGGAGGGGCTCCAGGAATAGAAGTCGCCCCCGCTGCCCTGCATTTCCAAAGGCTGCCCCCTGGCCAGGATGGTATCATGTCCTGCAAAGGGATTTACCTCGTATATACGCAGGTTTTTGGTCACCGTTTTCTGGCAGTTTTTATCCGTCAGCAACGTCAACGAAATCGTATACACGTCACCTTTAGTAAAGGTATGCGTAAGGGATCGTTGGCTGCCAGGAGTAACGCTGCTGTCCGACACGCCAAAATCCCAGATGTGGCTGGTAATATGGCCATAGCGGTAGGAAGACGTATCATTAAATGCAATAGGGTCGCCCCGGCATAAACCGGTACTCGTAAATCCCGCTACCAGCCCGGGATAATTGTTTACTTCGCCCTGCATGCTATCGGTACACGCCAACCCTGGGTTCACCACCAGCTTTACCTTGTATACGCCTGTATCAGGGTATTGATGATAGAACATGGTTTTGCTGTCGGTGAGGGTATCTGTTCCATCCCCAAAAGTCCAGTAGTAGGTAGAGGTAAAACCGGCATTACTGGAATTGCTGATAGGTACGTGTAACGCAGGATCTTCTGTACAGTTATTTAACACCGGTGGAAAGCTGGCAATAATTTTTGTCTGACAGTCAAACACGGTCAATAGTATATCCTTGCTATGCGTGCCCAGGAATTGTTTGGTGATCCGGTCATATTCATTTACGCATACCGTTACTACATATTTTCCCGGCAGATTGGGCGTGCAGGTAATCAATCCTCCGGAAGATATGGAAATTCCCGGGCTCCCTCCCATCGGGTTACTACCCGAATAGGGAGGTATATAACGAACAGTGGTATTGTAAGGAGGTGGTGTGGTAGAATTACTTTCGTTGGTACTGGAGCCATCTGTTAATGCGTTACAAAGATTATAGGTCAGGCTGTCGCCGTCTTCATCATAAGCCGCATAATCCAACGAAAAAGGGAGCGCGTTACAGATAACGATGGAAGTATCTTTATTGAAATAGGCGCTGTTGTTGTTAGGCCTGGATTCTGTACCGGGAATAGTGGTGTAGTAAGTGGAACCTTCATGTTCTGAATCATAGATGTTGCTGAGTTTTTCACCGCGGCAGCAACGCTGGGAAGCTACGTAATAGCCACCCGCAACAGGCGCCAGTTCAATTTCCGCCGTATAAAAAGCCACTTCCAGGTGTTGGGCCTGTGGCGCCAGGCAGGGGTTTTTCAGCGTATCTATCAGTGGTCGGGTATGTTCAATGTAAAGATATACGGAAGATAAAACTTTGGAACCGTTGTAAGTAAATACGTTAGCAGTGACGGGGTTTTCAAATCTGTCGATACAACCTTGTCGGTCGCCGCAGGTAAAATCTGCGTCGCGATACAACTTCAGAGTGATGAGATAACGGTAGCGCGTTTTATCTCCGTTCAGTCCTAATGTTTTATAATAAATTTCGCCACCGATGATATGATATCCAGCTGCGAGAATAGGGAACAAACAGCAGCTCAATACCAGGAAAAATGCTCTCTTCATGATGGTGGATACTGCTCTCTGAATTTAACAAAAAAAGAGCAGATCCTGTTCAATCCGGGCAACTTTATCTTACCAGTGTAACGGTGCCTTTGCGCTGTACGGTGTTGTTGTTAACATCCTTTCCCTGTATCACCCATACGTAGGTGCCTATACCGGCTTTCTGGCCATTTACCGTACCGTCCCAACCTTTCATGTAGGTGGTAGTGGTGTACATTAGTTTGCCCCAGCGGTCAAATACCCGGAAGAATTCTATTTCTACAATCCCTACTGGTAAAGGGCGGAAGATATCGTTTAAACCATCACCATTGGGAGAGAAGGCATTAGGTATATAAATATCCGGCCCTTTGATAAAGCGCACGAAGATATTGTCGCTACCCGAGCAGCCTTCCTGCGTATAGGCGGTAACGGTATAGGTAATATCATGGTTGTAGGTAGTTACGGGGTTGTAAATATTAGGATTGTTGAGCCCATCCGGAGGCGTCCAGGCGTAGCGCACCCCGCCACTGGCGTTGAGTTGGAACGGCGTATTCAGCATTATAATGGTATCATTTCCGGCAAACGCCTGTACCTTAGGTACTACGTTTACCTGCACGGCAGCTGTCACCTCTTTTGGGCATCCCAGTGTGTCCGTTACCGTTACCGTAAACCACGTAGTATCAACGGGATGTGCCAATGTAACCTGGGAGCTGGGCTTATCCACATAGTAAGCCGGAGCCCATTTATAATAGGCGCCGCCGCCAGCCCGCAGTGTTAGCGGAATGCCAAAGCAAACGGTAGTGTCGGGAGCGGCGGTAGCCTGCGGTGGATCTACCACTTTCAGACTCACGGTATCGGCTGTATGACATTTACCTAACGATACCATTACCTCGTATTTGTGCCGCGGAGGCGTGGGGGTAACCAGGGCATCGGAGTTGGTAGACACCACCTGCCGCGTGGCCAGGTCGGTCCAGCGGAAAGCATAAGGCCCATCCGCCACTGCCGTCAAATGCACTTCGTCGTTGGTACATACGGTGCTATCGGTAGTGGTGTGTAACCGCAGGGTATCTTTCACTTCTACCAGTATATCTTTGTCATTTACACATCCTTGTGTATCCGTAAAAGTGACCTTGTAGGTGTAGGTGCGGGGCGGAAATACAATGGGGTTGGGCGTATTGGGCCGGAGAATAAAGTAATTATCCGGTGTCCAGGCAAACTGGCCAGCCACACTGCTGGTAGCCCACATATGCAGGCTGTCTTTTGCACAAAGCAGGGTGTCGGCGGTGGCATTGAATGGCGGTTTGTCGTATATCGTAATGGTATCTTTAATAGTTTGTTCGCATCCCTTTTCGTTACGCGCATATAATTTAATCTCGTAGTCGCCGGGAGTTTTATAGAGATAGGAAGGATTGGGCAGATTCGACGTGTCTCCATTGCCAAACTCCCACTTATAGTAACTGATCTTTCCTGCATCGGACCGGGTGGCGCTGGAATTGAACTTCGTTTCTTTATTGGTACAAAGACCGGCAACGGAAAACTGTGGCTTAAATACCGGGTAGGCATATACGATAGCAGTGGCGCTATCGCCGCAGTTACTGGTTTTATCCACATACAGTTTTACGGTATACACACCTTCTTTGGCATAGGTATGTGTAAAAGGATCGGCGCTGGTGGTATTCAGCGTGGTGCCATCTCCAAAATCCCAGGAATAAGGCTTCCCCAGGGTACTGTTGTTGAGAAAGGTAACCGTGAGGCTGGAGCAATCAGCATATTTTTCCGGCATGGCCGCCGTTACCTGCTTCACGCAAGTGGTAACGTTGATATGAAAGTCTTTACGGAGAGTACCGATCTTAATACCGTTACGGTATTCATGTACGCATACAGTCACTACATATTTTCCGGCGGCAGGAGCAATACCTGAAATGATACCGGTTTTGGAATTGATGGTTACATTAGGCCCCAGGGGGCTGCTGCCGCTATAGGGAGATATATAGGATACAAAGGAATAAGGGGGAGCGGCCGCTGCGGGAGGAATATTATCTTCACCGGTCAGCTTACCGCCTTTATAAGCATCACAAAACTCGTATACGAGAGAATCTTTGTCTATGTCAGACGCGGAGAAATCGTAAGTGAATTTTTTCTCGGAACATACCAGCGTGGCTTCTTCTTTATTAAAGGTGGGACTCGAATTATTGATGGCGCCTGTAATGCTGCCAGGAATTTCCGTATAGTAAGTAGCGCCGGTACCTACATCCGGGCTGTTGGGGATAGGTTCTGCCACAATATTCTGCATAAACGGATCACGGCAACAGCTTTGGAACGACACAATATATCCCTGTGTATTTACAGGTACAGTGATGGAGGTAGTGTAAGTACCTATCTGGTAACAAATGACGGGCGGGTTTACAATACAGGGATCTATTTGTCCCAGTGTTTTTTCTTCAAAGGCAGTGCGTTTGATCAGGTTGTCTGATACCCAGCCATTGTTACCTTTATCGAAGACGCTGAGGTATACGGCATCGGGCATTTTAGCGATCCGTGGCCCCGTGGTACATACCCTGTATAATTTCAGCGTAACAGAGTAAGTAACCTGGTTGCCACTCTGCGATACAAACTTATAGTATACCTGTCCCCCTATAATATGGCTGGCTTGCGCCATCAAGGCGCCCGCCATGCATAGCAGGAAGACAAATAGCTTTTTCACAACCAGGGATTTATATGATTATAGTTGACAAAAGGCAATAAATTGTTCCAATATCACATTGCTTTCGGCGGCCACTTCCCACATACCCATATGGCCTACGTGTTCAAAGATATGTATGCTGCTGAGATGAGGTAAAGTAATCTGCGGCAACACGTTCTCTAAGGGCACTGCGTTATCGTCTTTACCGATGATGAACAGCACGGGCGCGGTTATTTGTTGTAATACGGCTGTTCTGTCGGGCCGTAGCGCCATGGCCTCGTAGTAAGCCACTAATGCCGGTAATTCACAGCTCATTCCCATTTTAACGTAGGCATCCACCCATTCAGGATGTGCGCTTTTGGTAGTGGGACTGAACATATTCGGAAGGGTTTGCCGTATAAATGTTTCAGCGCCGTACTGTTCCATCAGTTTAATGGATTTGCGCCGCCCTTCTTTTTTCTCTTCACTATCAGCTTTGGCGGTAGAGTGAAATAGGCCCAGTCCTTTCAGCATCCGGGGGTGTTTCTCTGCCAGTGCCAATGCCACGTAGCCTCCCATAGAGTGGCCAATGACTACCGCTTCCCGGATATTTTCGGCTAACAGGATGGCATACACGTAATCAGCCATCGACTCCATGGTCAGTGGCGTTGTGACAGGTGATGCTGCTGTTCCTGGCAAGTCAGGAATAATAACCCGGTATTTATTTTTGAGCTGCTCAGTTTGAGCAGACCAAATCTCCGCATTTTCTGAAAATCCGTGTAAAAGCACTACCGTTGCACCTTCGCCCTCATCAAGCCAGGTGATGTTTCCGTTATTGATTGCCTTCCGCATGTCTTAAACCGGGAATAAATCGTGAAATAAAAGCATGTACAAGTAACAAGATACAAAATATTAATGCGGCATTCGACACCAGGTCTCCATTTTTTACATAGAACGTAGTTACCGTCTCTGGTGTTACAGTAGCCTTAAAAACACTTTCCTGCCAGTAGGACTGTGGCTGATGAATATTGCCCGCCGGATCTACTACGGCAGAGATACCGGTGTTGGCGCAGCGCGCAATCCAGCGCCGGGTTTCAATAGCCCGGATCCTGGCATATTGCAGATGCTGGCGATGCCCCTCTGTATTGCCCCACCATCCGTCGTTGGTGATAATGACTAACAGATTAGCACCGGGTTTAATATGGGTGGCCATATAATTGCTGAATACAGACTCATAACAGATGACCGGGAAAACGTTGATGCTGTCTGCCGGGTTGGTAAACATTTCCACGCCCGGCATACGGCCATAACTACCGGTAATACCGCCGAAATCGAGCGCCACGCTTTGCATAAAGGAGAGGTAGCCCACGTAAGGCACCAGTTCGGCGCCAGGTACCAGCTCATATTTATGATAGATCTGTACAAACCTGGAGGTATCTACCTGCAGTGCGCTGTTATAGGCATCCCAGCGGCTCCCATCATTTAATGTTCTGGCAGTGGAGGGTATTTCCTCCGTGCTGTTGTAACGTTTCAGTGTAGCGGCGCCACTGATCAGCTTCGCTTTGGGGTATTGATGCAGCATTTCCCGGATAGCCTGAATCTCAGGCTGATAGTTCAGGTCGTGCTCCCAGGCTCCCTGCGGAAATAGGGCTGTTTCCGGCCAGATGATATAACGGGTATTGCTATCCGCTTTTTCCTTGCTGAGGCGGATTAATTTTTCCAGTTGCTCCATCGCCGATCCGGAGCTGAACTTTTCATCATAGGGGTCTATATTGGGCTGCACCACCACTACATCGGTTTTCCTGGCAGGATTATCTGTTGGAGGCTGGATAAAGGCCGACAGCACTAACGGAATGCCGATGATCAGTGCCGGCTTCCAGCTTTCATTGCGTAATACCTGTTTCCAGGAAAAGTCGTATAGGCGCATACGTTTCCATATATTGTAAATCACGATGTTAGCCAGCATCACCCATAAAGTACCACCACTGGTGCCGGTATATTCATACCATTGTATCCATCCCGGGCGCAGTGCAAAAGCGTGACCCAATACTAGCCAGGGCCAGCTGAACTCCCAGGTTTGGTGAATATATTCGAAGGTTAACCAATAGGTAATCAGCGCGAAGTAAGCCACCCGTTCGGGCAATCTCTTCCGGGAATTTTTAAAAGCCAGCCAGGGAACACTCATCAATAATGCGTTGAAGCAGTTGGCAAATACACCGCTCATGGGGAGGGTAGTATTGCCCACCCACCACGTAGTAGCCACATTCCACACCAGGAAAGCCAGGTAAACCAGGCCGAAATATTTCCAGCGGTGCTGCACCTTTTCACTGATATACAACAAAGGAGTAAATGCAATGAAAATAAGTGGCGTAAGCGGCATGGTTGGCCAGGATAGCCATAGGATGATACCACTTAAAATGCTTAACAGCAGGAAAGGCTTCTTCATTTATTATAAGAATTGTGAATGTCGATTGAGAACGAAGATAAGCGGGGAATTATGGAAAACAAAAACGCCCCGCATGAAAGTGCGGGGCGTATATTTCAATGTGCTTTATTATCTGCTGTAGTTCGGTGCTTCCTTGGTAATCACCACATCATGCGGGTGGTTTTCCTTAACGGTAGCAGCCGTGATTTTTACAAACTGTGCCCCCTGCAGCGCTTTGATGTCTTTGGAACCGGTAAGCCCCATACCAGCACGTAAACCACCTACAAACTGCTGTACTATTTCAGACAGCATGCCTTTGTAAGGAACACGGCCCACAATACCTTCTGGTACCAGTTTCTTGATATCATCTTCATCCTGGAAGTAACGATCTTTACTACCTTCCTGCATCGCCTCAATAGAACCCATACCACGATATGATTTGAACTTACGTCCTTCGTAGATGATCGTTTCTCCAGGGCTTTCTTCTACACCTGCAAAGATAGATCCCGCCATGATAGTGGAGGCGCCTGCTGCCAGGGCTTTTACCATATCACCGGTATAACGGATACCACCGTCGGCAATTACCGGAATGCCCAGTTTTTTCAGTGCGTCGGCAGCTTCCATTACGGCAGACAGTTGTGGAAAACCAGCACCGGTTACGATACGGGTAGTACAGATTGATCCGGGTCCTACACCCACTTTCACGGCGTCGGCGCCTGCCTGTGCCAGTGCCAGCGCACCTTCTGCGGTAGCTACGTTACCGGCAATTACCTGCAGTTTAGGAAACGTTTTCTTTAATTTCTTCAGGTTGTTTAATACGGCAATCGAGTGGCCATGCGAACTATCCAGACAAACTACATCCACACCTACGTTAATCAGTGCCTGTGCACGATCCAGCAGGTCGGCGGTAATACCCAGCGCAGCTCCTACCAGCAAGCGGCCAAACTCGTCTTTTACGGCGTTAGGATAACTGGTCAACTGTAAGATGTCACGGTAAGTGATCAGTCCTGCCAGTTTACCCTGCTTGTTAACAACCGGTAATTTTTCAATTTTATATTGCTGGAGAATTTTTTCCGCCTTCTTCAGGTCAGTGCCTTCCGGAGCAGTGATCAGGTTTTCACTGGTCATTACATCCTTTACCAGGCGCTTTTTATTTTTTTCAAAACGTAAGTCCCTGTTAGTTAGGATACCTACCAGTTTGTTGTTGTCATCTACAATAGGAATACCACCGATGCCGTTTTCCTTCATGAGCCGTAATGCTTCACCAATGGTAGCATCGCTTTTGAGTGTAACGGGATCCATGATCATACCGCTTTCACTGCGTTTAACGCGTCTTACCATTTCAGCCTGGCGTTCAATGCTCATGTTTTTGTGGAGAATACCTATTCCACCTTCTCTAGCCAACGCAATAGCCAGAGTGGCTTCTGTAACAGTATCCATCGCTGCAGATACCATAGGTATATTCAGACGTATGTTTTTTGTTAATTGCGTAGAGAGATTTACTTCTTTAGGCAGAACTTCAGAGTAGGCCGGAACCAGGAGCACATCATCAAATGTAAGTCCGTCAGCTACAAATTTGGGTTTAGATTTTCCCGCAGGCATGATGCAACTATTAATCAGTTAAAAAATAATTGCACGCAAATGTACACCTTATTACGCAATAAATAAAATAATCGCAGTGTCAACCAGCCCCGGGTTGTTAATAAATCATTAACAAACGAACGAAAACCCGTACTACACTCGTTCATAGCGTTGTCCAGGTAAACTTCTCAGTAAATTTTGCATTTCCAGGTTGAATACTGCCACCGCTACCTGGCTACCCGATAGCCGGGTTTGAAGGTATAGTTCTTCCAGGTGCCGCTGCGGCTTTTCCCGGAACAAGGCCATAATAGCCTGTTCTGCTTCGGTTAGCGCCGGGAATAAGCTGGGTTGTATCGCCGGCGGGGCTTCCGGCCTCGCTTTTTCCTCCCAGCCCATGAGCGCCAGTACATCGCCGGCATCTCTCAGTAAAACGGCCTTATTCTGCTGGATAAGGTGATTACAGCCGGCCGATTGGATATCCTGTATCCTGCCCGGTACACACAAAACTTCCCGGTTGTAGCCATTGGCCAGGTCGGCGGTGATAAGAGAGCCTCCCCGGATACCACTCTCTATTACGATGGTGGCATCGCAAATCCCCGCTACGATACGGTTACGCTTCGGAAAGTTTTGCCGGTCCGGCAGGGTTTGGCTGCTGAAGTCGGTCAGCAATCCGCCCT
Organism: Chitinophaga sp. Ak27; assembly: GCF_012726295.1. Classification (GTDB taxonomy): domain Bacteria; phylum Bacteroidota; class Bacteroidia; order Chitinophagales; family Chitinophagaceae; genus Chitinophaga. The sequence continues at coordinate 458,724 of NZ_JABAOB010000003.1, forward strand.
GCTCCAGCATATCGGTGGCAATTTGCTTATGGGCAGCAGGATAAATCCGGTCCAGCCCATGCGCCAACACACCAATAGTAGGTATCCCGGTTTTTAAAGCCGCTTTATGAGCTATGATATCAATACCGTAAGCCAGCCCGCTCACAATCGTAATACCCGCCGACGCCAGGTCCTGTACCAGCGCTTCACACACGCTGCGGCCATAAGCTGATGGATGCCGCGTACCTACTATGCTCACCATACGCGGCGGATTCAGCGAAGCAGGACCTTTGTAATACAGCATTGCAGGACTGTCATAACAATGCAACAACCGTTGGGGATAGCCCGGCTCCTGGAAAAACAAAGGCTGTATCCTGTATTTCTCCAGGAATGCCATCTCAGCCTCGACTGCCTCAAAATCGCGGAAATTCAGCAGCGCTGCCGCACGAACGGCGCCAACCGTTTCGATTCTTTCCAGCGCATATCTTTTAGCTTTAAATATTTCCCCGGCAGAGCCAAAGTGTTCAAGCAGCTTTTTAATGATCACATCTCCAATCAGGGGGATCCGGGTTAATGCTATCTGGTACATTAATTCCTGGGGCATAACAAACAAATATTTCCGCATAATTTACAATTTTCTGCCGGCACTTATTGTGCGCCACATGAATTATTTTTGCAGCGACTAACGGATATTTTATGAAGATGAAATGGATATTACCTGGAGCTCTGTTAATGGCTTTGTTAGCATGTAAAACTACCCGTCCCGTGACAGAAAAAACAGCTGCTACCACCCTGGTGCCTGGAGGCCCAGCCTGGGCTGCCCTGTGGCAACAACAGTCGGGCGAATACAAGGCCCTATGCCTGCAAGCCTATCAGCTGGCGACATTGAGACTGGATCAGTATCTTGCCACGAAAGGAAATAAACCGCTGGCAGTAGTAACAGATATTGATGAAACGGTGCTTGATAATAGCCCCTATTCGGTTCATCAGGCCCTGGCAGGTAAAGGATACGACGACAAAAGCTGGATGGAATGGACAGCCAAAGCCGCAGCAGATACAGTGCCCGGCGCCCCTGCCTTCTTTAAATATGCCGCTTCCAAAGGAGTAAAAGTGTTTTATATTACCAACCGTGCGGAAAGCGAAAGGGCGGTTACCCTTCGCAACCTGCAGCAATACCAGTTTCCCGATGCCGACGATCAGCACCTGATGCTGAAAACAACTGCCTCTGGTAAGGAACCCCGCCGTCAGCATGTGTTACAACAATATGATATCGTAATGTTATTTGGAGATAACCTGAGCGATTTTTCTGCCATCTTCGACAAAAAACCTTTTGATGAAAGAAATGCAGCTGCACTACAATCGGCCGCCAGCTTCGGTAGCCGGTTCATCGTACTCCCTAATCCTATGTATGGCGATTGGGAAGGCGCCCTTTATAACTATCAATATAAACTGAGTACTCCCCAGAAAGATTCAGTGATGAAAAGCCGGTTGAGAAATTACTAAAGCAGAAAGCGCAAAGCATAAAGCAAAAAGCTATTGTGAAGGATAACCAAAGCGATTTAAAAATATCCGCTAAAATCATTTTCCACAATAGCTTTTTGCTTTCTGCTCGTTACAAACTAATGATCCGGAACACAGTACGCCTGTTAGCCGCTTTCCCTTCTTCGGTATCGTTGGTAGCAATCGGATCTTTTTCGCCATAGCCTTTTGCAGTAAGGCGACCGGCCGTAATTCCCTTCTCTGTTAAATAATGTACTACTGCCCTGGCGCGGTTTTCAGACAATACCTGGTTATCCTTATCGGTACCTACATTGTCAGTATATCCGGCAATTTCAATGGTCAGCGTAGGATTATCCTGTAATAATTTTACCAGCTTGTTAAGTTCTGTTACCGATTCCGGTTTTAAACTGTACTGTTTCGTATCAAAGAAAATATTGTGCAGTACAATGCTTGCATTGGCCGCCAGTGGTTGTAATGGGATATTTTTTTCGAAGGGTACGCCAGGGTTATGATCTTTCAGCGAAAAGTTATCTGAGTAAAACAGGTATCCTTTACGGTTTACATGCAGCGCATAGTCTTTACCTACCGGTAGCGGCGCCAGGTAATCGCCATTATCATTGGTTTTCACCGTAGCTATGTTATATCCGCCCTGCAGGTCTATTACATCGATACTGGTGGCTAACCGGGCATGAGTGAGTGTGTCGTACACATAGCCTTTAACATATAAGGTTTGCAGCGGACGGGCCTCCGGGTATAGTTCAAAACTATAGATATCCAATGCGCCGTGGCTATCCGACCTGTCAGAGGCAAAGTAGGCTGTTTTGCCATCGGCTTCCACTACGAGGGACGCGTCTTCATCAATGGTATTGATGGGATAGCCCAGGTTGGTAGCGGGGCCCCAGCTGCCATCCGGCTGGCGCCGGGAATAAAAGATATCTAGTCCGCCATAACCAGGATGCCCATCGGAAGCGAAATAAAGCGTTTGCCCGTCTGCGTGAATGAAAGGAGTAGTTTCCCTGCCATTGGTGTTGATATTGGGACCCAGCCGCTGAGGTACGCTCCATTGGCCGTTTGCCTGTTGGCTGCTTACAAATATATCTGCACCATGATCTGGTGTTTCACGTGCAAAATAAAGCGTTTGTTTGTCGGCGCTGAGGCAGGGCTGCGATTCCCAGTCGCGTGTATTAATGGGACTTCCAAAATTTTTTGGGGCGGTCCAGCCGGTAGCCGTTTTTTCTGAGTAATAGAGATCGCAGCTACCTTTCCCTTCCGGAAATTCGCAACCGGTGAATACCAACATGGTACCATCTTGTGAAATGTTTTGTGCGCCTTCATTGAACGAGGAGTTAATGGGTTCGCCCATATTCTGCGCCATCGACCACTTGTGGTCCTCCCGGGTAGTAATATAAAAATCTTCATTACGGCCATTTACTCGCCTGGTGAAAATCAATGTTTTACTGTCGATGGTCAGAGAAGGGAAATATTCAGGATCTACGCTGTTAACCGGATCACCCAGGTTTTCCGGATGAAAGGGAACGGATTGGCGGCTGTTATTAACGGCAAACTCATAGTTCGCTTTCAGCTTTTCGGCAATAGCGCTTTTGGATTTAATGACAGACAGGTATTGGTTAATTAACTGCAGCGCACCTACGAAATTTCCGGTGCCTGCCATTGCCTTGGAATAGGCCACCATTACAGGACGCAGCCCGCTGCTATCCAACTGTTTTAATTTTTCAAAGGCAGTATTGGCGGCGGCATAATCTTTCATTTCTACATAGCACAATCCCATTTGTCCGTAGGCATCGGTAAAATTGGGGGCTGTTTTAATGGCTTCCTGCAAGAAGCCAATGGCAGCTTTGCTTTGATAATTTCTTACCGCATCAATGGCGCGGTCAAAACTGGCTTTGGCTTTTTTGGGAGCATTTTCATAGGTAACCGTCTGAGCCTGCATATGCAGTCCCATGCCCAGCAGGCAACTTAGTATCAACAGGATATATCTTTTCATAGTACGTATTAGTCCTGTAAATAACGCAAAAAAGCATAAGAAATGCATAAAGTGTGCAGCTAAAAGCATAAAGCTGAAAGCAAAAAGCTATTGAAGTGAATAATCAACGCGATTTGTAATGTTCGCAAAGTTCATTCGCTTCAATAGCTTTTTGCTTTCAGCTTTATGCTTTTAGCTCCTTACGGTACGTTAATGTACTTATGGATTTGCAAAGACATGGTCCACTCCGGATGGTCTTTGATGTACTCCGTGATCAGCGGGGTCATTTCAGCGCTGCGTTCCCATTCAGGCTGTAGGTAGAGTTTACAGTTTTTACCTGCCAGTGCGGCATACTTTTCTGCCCATGCAAAGTCAGTTTTATTATAGATCACTACTTTCAATTCATGGGCAGCCTTACATACTTCTGGTAAAGGCGCTTTGAACTTTTTGGGAGATAAGGTAATCCAGTCCCAGCTGCCACTAAGAGGCGATGAGCCGGATGTTTCCATATGCGTTTTAAAACCTTGTTTATGCAGCGCTTTGGTGAGCGCATCTAGGTTATGCAGCAGTGGCTCGCCACCGGTTACCACGGCAATACGTCCGGGATAACGCGCGGCTTCTGTGGCAATATCCGTGATGGATATCTGCGGATGCTTATCGGCATCCCAGCTATCCTTTACATCGCACCACACACAGCCTACATCACAGCCGCCGAGTCGGATGAAATAGGCTGCTCTTCCCTGGTGATAGCCTTCTCCCTGGATCGTATAAAAACGTTCCATCAGCGGGAGTGTATCGGTTTTAATATTTGTTGTTATTACAGACATGACTTACTTCGCAAAGGTCCGATTTTTTTATCGGTCCACATTTAATTCATACTCCCCTTCAGTCCGATGCTGGCATGATAGGTATTTTTGAGCAGCGCGGCAATGGTCATAGGTCCTACGCCACCAGGCACGGGACTGATATAACTGCATTTAGGAGCTACTTCATCAAACTTCACATCACCTTTCAGGCGGAAACCACTCTTTTTGCTGGCGTCTTCTACCCGGTTAATACCTACGTCTACAATTACGGCACCTTCTTTTACCATGTCGGCAGTAACAAAGTCGGGGCGACCAATAGCTGCGACAATGATATCGGCCTGGCGGCAAATTTCAGCCAGGTTGGCTGTATGAGAATGTGTTAAGGTAACGGTGCAGTTGCCAGGGTTGGTGTTACGGCTCAGCAATATGCTGATCGGTGTACCCACGATATGACTGCGTCCTATCACAACGGCATGTTTGCCTTTTGTAGGAATGTTATAATGTTCCAGCATCAGCATAATACCATATGGCGTGGCCGGGATGAAAGCGGGGAGGCCGCTCACCATTTTACCCACATTCATGGGATGGAAGCCATCCACGTCTTTACTAGGATCGATGGTGTTGATCACCAGTTCTTCGTTGATATGCTTGGGCAAAGGCAGCTGTACGAGGATACCGTCTACATCTGGATTTTCATTCAGCAAAATGATTTGATCCAGGAGATGTTTTTCGGAAATCTGTGCATCAAAGCGCAGCAGGGTGGAGTTGTACCCGCATTCTGCACATGATTTTACTTTGGATGCCACGTAGGTTTCGCTGGCGGGATTGTTACCAACCAGGATCGCTGCCAGGTGAGGAACTTTTTTACCAGCAGCCTTTAATTCAGCCACCTGGGTGGCTAATTGGGCCTTAATAGCCTCAGAAACTAGTTTACCGTCTAAAATTTGCATGTGCAAAGGTAAGGAAAAGCTATTAGCATTCCCTCACCAGTGGGAGGCTTTTTACGATGGGGAAGAGGAGGAGCGACCCGAAGTCCAGCAAAACAAGCCCCGGTAAAGGAACTTGCTTTGCTCGGGCGTTGCGCCCGTCAGGAACTTACATATTCATCAGTGGAAGTTATAAGGCAAAACTTAAATATAAATCTCCAGGTGGATGTTTAAAACCGAAGAATTACAGATCACAGTATTACTTTAAATTTTTGGTGCTGCATCCAGTATTTCTTTGTCGGCTGCTGCGGCATATTTTTCAAAATTGCGGATAAATTGTCCTGCCAGGTCATTCAGCTGGGTATCATAGGCAGCCTTGTTTTCCCAGGTATTGCGTGGATCCAGGATATTGGCAGGCACGCCTTCACAGTTGTCGGGGACGGCAAAGCCAAATACCGGGTAGGCATGGAAAGAAGCCTTATCCAGCTTCCCACTCAGGGCAGCGGCAATCATGGCGCGGGTATAGCTCAGCTTAATACGGTTGCCGGTACCATAGGCGCCGCCTGTCCAACCGGTGTTGATCAGCCATACATTTACCTGGTGTTCGTGCATTCTTTCACCCAGCATCTGCGCATACTGCGCGGGGTGCAAGGGCAGGAAAGGCGCACCAAAACACGCGCTGAAAGTGGATTTGGGCTCTGTTACCCCAGCTTCTGTTCCGGCTACTTTGGCAGTATACCCGGAAATAAACTGGTACATCGCCTGTCCGGGCGTTAACCTGGAAATAGGAGGCAATACCCCGTAGGCATCGCAGGTCAGGAAAAATATATTCTTCGGAATACCGCCTACAGCAGGTTCCTGGGCATTGTCGATATAATGCAGGGGATAAGACACCCGGGTGTTTTCCGTGATGGTTTTATTTGCATAGTCCACGGTACGGGTACCGGGGAAGAATTGTATGTTTTCCAGCAATGCGCCTTCTCTTACCGCATGGAATATCTGTGGTTCTTTTTCTTCAGAGAGGTCAATACATTTGGCATAGCAACCGCCTTCAAAATTAAAGATGCCCGTAGCGGTCCATCCATGTTCGTCATCGCCTATCAGTTTCCTGGCAGGATCTGCACTCAGCGTGGTTTTACCGGTACCGCTTAGTCCGAAGAATACGGCGGTGTCGCCTTCTTCCCCAATGTTGGCCGAACAGTGCATGCTCAACACATTTTTATTGTGTGGCAATACATAATTGAGGATAGTGAAAATACCTTTTTTAATTTCACCGGTATAGGCGCTGCCACCGATCAGGATCATCTTTTTGGTGAAGTTTACAACAGAGAAATTACCCTGACGGGTACCGTCTGTAGCTGGGTCTGCTAAACAGCCGGGAGCCTGGATGACTGTCCAGTCGGTATGCATATAATCCAGTTCTTCTTCTGTAGGACGAAGGAACATGTTATAGGCAAATAAGCTGGACCAGGGAAGTTCGCTGATCACTTTGATGTTAATCCGGAAATCTTCATCGGCACAGGCATAGCAATCGCGTACCCACACATCTTTCCCACTGAAATAACGGGTTATTCTACTGTATAAACGATCGAAATTTTCTTCTGAAATAGGTTGGTTAAAGTCGTTCCAGTTTACAGTGTTCGTTGTGATGTTGTCTTTTACGATGAATTTGTCTTTCGGCGAGCGACCAGTATATTCGCCAGTATTAACGGCCAGTGCTCCTGTGTCAGCATAAACCCCTTGATTCCGGGCGACCGTTTGCTCCGCCAGTTTTTCGGGTGAAAGTTGGTAATAGACGTTCGATACGTTCTCTATGCCAAGTCCCCGTAAGTCAGCAACAGGATTCCTTACGCTACTCATTTGCATAAAAGCAAGATTGTTTTGGTGTAATAGCAAAACTAGCGTTTTTTTGATATCGTCAAATTTTATAGGCGTTACACCATTGAAATTTAGAAATTGCTTATCGTTTTGGGGTGTATTGTTGCGATATCTTCAATATGTGTTTGTTTCGTTGCAGGATTGTCAAACCAATTGCAGGGTAATATAGCATTAATTATTTGCAAGGAAATATTAGTACGATTTTGTCATTTATCCCCTCAGATATTAACCGATTTGATAATCCAACATGGTTTCATGATCTCTACATCCGAAATTTTACATAGGTTTGAACCCTCATTTGAAATTAAGAGATATGAAGAATTTGCCCTTAGATCCGCAGCTTTTCGTGAAGAATCGTCAGCGTTTTGTGGCTAAGATGCAGCCACAGTCTATAGCTATTATCAACTCCAATGATGAACTGCCCACCAATGGTGACGCCTTGTATAAGTTCAAGCAGAACTCAGATCTGTATTGGCTCACAGGTATTGATCAGGAGGATACGATGGTGGTATTGTTTCCCGATAACCCAGATCCAAAATACCGGGAAGTATTGGTATTGGTGCGACCTAACGAGTTAAAGGAAAAGTGGGATGGCCACCGGTTGCGCAAAGATGAAGCATATGCCATCTCTGGCATGTCTACCGTTGTGTGGCTGGATGCGCTGGACGGCCTGTTGCAGCAGTGGGTCAATGATGCGGCCAACATCTACCTTAACTCCAATGAAAATAACCGCAAGTCAAACCTGGTACCGGTAAGAGATTACCGGTATGCGGAAGAGATGAAATCACGTTATCCGCTCCATAACTACCTCCGCGCAGCAGTAGTCTTTAAACAACTACGGGCCGTAAAAACACCGGAAGAAGTAAAGGTGATGCAGGTAGCGATGGATATTACAGGGAAAACGTTCGAACGCCTGCTGAAATTCATCAAACCAGGTGTATGGGAACATGAAATTCACGCGGAAATTATGCATGAGTTCCTGCGCAACCGCTCTGCAGGCGAGGCATATGGCTCTATCATCGCGTCCGGTGACCGGGCCCGTACGCTCCATTATGTAGCTAATAACCAGGAATGTAAAGATGGAGAAATAATCCTGATGGACTTCGGCGCTGAATACGGTGGTTATAATGCCGACCTGACCCGCTCCATACCGGTAAACGGTAAATTCAGCCCCCGCCAGCGCCAGGTTTACGACGCTTGTTTGCATCTGCACAACTATGCCAAATCTATCCTGCGCCCGGGTATTACCATTGGTAAATACCATGAAATGGTAGGAGAGGAGGCGACAAAGGAATTTATTAAGCTGGGCCTGCTCACGGAAGAACAGGTGAAAAATCAGGATCCTGAAACACCGGCTTACCGCAAATACCTGTACCATGGTATCTCCCATCATCTCGGTGTGGATGTACATGATCTGGGGCCTTCCATGCACCAGCCAATTCCGGAAGGTGCTGTAATGACCATAGAACCAGGTATTTATATTGAAGAAGAACAATTGGGTATCCGTATCGAAAATAATATCTGGCTTACTGCCGAAGGCAATGTAGACCTGATGAAACATATTCCTATCACGGCCGATGAAATAGAAGCCCTGATGAAGAAATAGCGTATCAGGGTATGCAGCATGTATTTTACGGGATTTGTAAGGAGAGCTGTTGAACAGAAAATATTTATGTTCGCGATCTCCTCACAAATCCCGTAATTCGTAATTTGCATGCCATAAATCGATTAGATGAAACAACTACCCAATATTCTTACCCTATGTAACCTCTTTTGCGGAGCACTGGCCATTATCTGTATCTTGCATGCGCCGGAGTATCGTGCGGAAATTAACGGAGCAGACTATACGATTATCAGTCCTGAACCGGTTTACTGGGCGTCGGCGCTGGTGCTGATTGCCGGTATTTTCGACTTTTTTGACGGGATGGTGGCCCGCCTCCTCCGGGTATCCGGGCCCATGGGGAAGGAGCTGGATTCACTGGCAGACGTTGTCACTTTTGGGGTAGTACCCGGCATGATGCTGTACCGTTTATTGCGCAGCGCCTATTTCCAACAACCCGATGTGTTTGATGTATCAATCGTTAACCTGGCCCCAGCTTTACTGGTGCCCTGTTTTGCCGCCTATCGCCTGGCTAAATTCAATATAGATACCCGCCAATCGGAAAACTTTATCGGCGTACCTACTCCGGCAGTGGCTATACTGGTGGCCTCTTTTCCCCTGATCCTCTTATTCAACCCCTTTAACCTGGCTCATTGGTTCCAGAATATCTGGGTATTATATATTACTATCGCCCTGCTCTGCTACCTGATGGTGGCGGAAATTCCCATGATCAGCCTGAAATTTAAAAGTAAGTCGCTGGCCGACAACTGGCCCCGCTTCCTTTTAATCGGTTTAACCGTTGTGAGCATACCTTTCCTGCAATTTGCCGCCGTACCATTTATATTTATTTGTTACGTGATATTATCTGTCGTTGCTCCGCCTAAAATACAAGCGGTTTAACATTTTGGATTTTTTGATGTAGGTTTGCGGCAAAATTTCTAGTACAATGACTTTTACTGCACATATCAATGTGATGCCACTGAAAGAATTATTAGACCCGCAAGGTAAAGCGGTAATGAGTGGTCTCAAGAACCTCGGCCTGGGCCAGGTACAAGATGTACGTATTGGTAAACACATTACCCTGCAAATTGAAGCCGCCAGCCAGGAAGAAGCAAGGCAGATCGCTGAAAATGCCTGCCAGAAGCTGTTGGCAAATCAGGTAATGGAATCTTTTGAAGTACATATACAATAATTAATTACGCCGCGTAAAAGAGGCGTTTCCCGCAAAGAGGCAAAGAAACAAAGCCGCAAAGGTTTTATTGGTGTTAATATTCCTTTTGCAACTTTGTTTTTTTGCCTTTTTGCGTGTATTTCTTCCTTTACTTTGTAATTCAATTATGAAATTATATCTCGTTCCATCTCCCATTGGCAATCTGGCCGATATCACCTACCGGGCCGTAAAAGTGCTGGAGGAAGCAGACCTGATCCTCGCGGAAGATACCCGCACTTCCAGCGTCCTGCTCCGGCACTACCAGATTAATAAGCCGGTAACACCCTATCACCAGCATAATGAGCATAAAATAGTACAACACCTCCTGCAACAACTGCAGGGAGGTAAAACGATGGCTATGCTCACAGATGCCGGTACTCCGGGTATTTCCGATCCGGGCTTTTTACTCGTCAGGGAGTGCAACCGTGCCGGCGTACCGGTAGAATGCCTGCCCGGCGCTACCGCCTTTGTACCTGCGCTGGTCAACAGTGGTATTCCCATGAACCGCTTTGTCTTTGAAGGATTTCTTCCCCTGAAAAAAGGCCGCCATACCTTGTTTACCCAACTGGCCACAGAAGAACGGACCATCGTTTTTTATGAATCGCCCATGAGATTGGTCAGAACCCTCTCCGACCTGATCCAATACTTCGGACCAGATCGCCCCTGCTGCGTTAGCCGCGAGCTCACCAAAATGTTCGAGGAAAATAAACGCGGTACCCTCCAGGAAGTGCATGACTACTTCGCGGAAAAAGGCGTGAAAGGCGAAATTGTAGTAGTGGTACAGGGCAAAGAATAATTTTTTCGGCAATTGACATACTGTTGTCATAGCCATGTCGTTGCTTTGTATAACAAAACAGCTATCCATGTACATGACCGATATTCCTGCGCAACGACTGCGGCATCAGCAACTCATTAAAACCGCTTTTAAAACTCCCCGGGAAATAGTGTCCTTCTTTGGCGCCATACAATCGCAGGAATATGCGAGCAGCAAATGGGGCATAGGCGCCCGTTTGCCTGGATGCCGGGAAACACACGTGGAACAGGCCATAGGGGATAAGTTGATCGTCCGTACCACCGTTTTTCGTGGCACCTTACACCTGGTAGCAGCCGAAGATATTCACTGGATGCTGCAACTCATAGCGCCCAACGTAAAAACAAAAATGAACAGCATGCAGCGAAAACTGGGACTGGACGAGGCCGGGCTGGCCAAAGCCAGCCAGCTGATCACCAAAGCGCTGAAGAATGGTAACCACCATACCCGCAAAGAGCTGACAGACCTGCTACAGAAAAATGGGATCGATACCTCGGAAAACCGCATGAATCATATCATCTACCATGCCTCCGTGGAACGCGTTATCTGCAATGGCCCCCTGAGAGGTAAACAATCTACCTATACCCTCTTGCAGGAATGGGTGCCTAATAATACCCCATTACAGCGGGAAGAGGCCCTGCATAAGCTGGCTGGCCGCTATTTTACCAGCCACGGGCCCGCTACAGTACACGATTTTGCACAGTGGGCCGGAATATCCGTTGCCGATGCCAAGACTGGTTTGCAGGGTGCTCAACCCTCCCTCCAGTCGCAGGAAATCGGTGAAATCAGCTACTGGATGGCCCCGGTGAAGAAAGTGACGGTAACGGACACACATCTCCTGTTACCTGCTTTCGATGAATACTTTATAGGATATAAAGACCGTAGCACCCTGATAGATAGCCGGTTTACCAGCAAGGTAATGACGAACAATGGTATTTTCAATCCCATTATGATCCACAACGGACAGGTGATAGGCACCTGGAAACGTGCGCTAAAGAAGGATTCCGTTACCATCACCACCGAACTGTTTAAACCAGCCAAAAAAGCCCTGCTCAAAGCATTTGAACCGGCGGCCAGGCAATATGCCGACTTTCTGGGACTTACCCTCAACGGTTTCAGCTGAGCCTACACACCGAAATAACCCATGGACGGTACATCAAATTCCGCAAATGATGTTTATTTTAGCTCTTTAATCAAACGTGAAAAGAATGAAGTATCGGGTTACAACAGGTAGCTGCCTGGCTATAGCCATGCTGGCAGGTAGTTGGCTACAAGTAAATGCACAGTCAGATCGCTGGCAACAGAGAGTGAAGTACTCCATGGATGTAAAGGTGGACGCATCAGCAAATCAATTCAAGGGAAAGCAACATCTCGAATACTACAACAACTCTCCCGATACCCTGAAGAAAGTGTTCTATCACCTGTACTGGAACGCCTTTCAACCCAATAGCATGATGGATGTCCGCAGCCGTGAGCTGGGAAAAATAGTAGTGGGAAAAGACCGTAATGGCAACGAGCGCCGCGACTGGGACAACCGCGTACGTGATCGTATTTCCAAGTTGAAACCCGATGAAATAGGCTATCAGAAAGTGATTTCACTGAAACGCGATGGAAAGCCGCAGGATTTCAAAGTAGTGGAAACCATCCTCGAAGTACCATTGGATAAACCTATCATGCCTAATTCCAAAGTGGAATTTGATATGGAGTTTGAAACACAGGTGCCTGTGCAAATCCGCCGTAGCGGCCGCAATAACTCCGAAGGCGTAGATTTTTCCATGGCCCAGTGGTATCCTAAAATGTGCGAATACGACTACGAAGGCTGGCATGCTACTCCTTATATTGCCCGTGAATTCTACGGCGTATGGGGTGACTATGACGTGAAAATTAACATTGATAAAAAATATGTACTGGCTGCAACAGGCTACCTGCAAAATCCTGAACAGATTGGCTATGGCTATGAAAAGCCCGGTACTAAAGTAAACAGGTCTGCTGGCAACACGCTCACCTGGCACTTTGTAGCACCTAATGTACATGACTTTGTATGGGCGGCCGATCCCGACTATAAGCACATAACCCAACAGGTAGATGGATTTACGGCTCATTTCTTCTATATCGATAATGAGCATACCCATAATACCTGGCCTCAGCTGGCAAAGATGATTCCCGCTGCTTATGCTTATATCAAAGCACATTACGGTCCTTATCCATATGAGCAGTACTCTTTCATTCAAGGCGGCGATGGCGGTATGGAATATCCCATGGCTACCCTGATTATGGGTAATGGTAAAATGGATGGCTTGTATGGGGTGGCTATGCATGAATGGATGCACAGCTGGTACCAGGGAATGCTGGCTACAAACGAAAGCTTGTATCCATGGATGGATGAAGGGTTTACCACTTTTGCAGAAAACAATGTGATTCATAATACCATCGATTCACTGAAAGATGCCAATGCCCAGGAAGATGCATATGCAGGCTATTTTGCACTGGCCAGAAGCCCTTTTGAAGAACCGGCTACTACGCATTCCGATCACTATAATACTAACTACGGATATAGCCTCACGGCTTATTCTAAGGGCGCCGTATTCCTCGAACAGCTGGGATACGTAATTGGTGCTGCCAACCGTGATGCAGGGTTACTGCGTTACTACAAGGAGTGGCGCTTTAAACATCCCAATGCCAACGACTTTATCAGGGTAATGGAGAAGGAGAGCGGTATTGCACTGGATTGGTACAAACAATACTTTATCAACTCCGTGAAGCATATCGATTACGGTATAGACAGTGTATATGAAAAAGGGAACAAAACTATTGTTCGACTGCGAAGGATTGGGTTGATGCCAATGCCAATAGATTTCCTGGTAACAGATAAAAGCGGAAATAAAGTACTGCATTATATTCCATTGTCTATCATGTATGGCGAAAAGCCAAATGAAAATCCTGCTAATAAACGTATAGTAGATAACGTTTGGTACTGGACAAATACTACGTACGAAGTAGAACTGGATATTCCTTTATCCAATATCAAAGAGTTGGAAATTGATCCCAGCCAGCGTATGGCCGATGTAGACAGAAGCAATAACAAGGCAGTTTCTTAAAGCGTAAAGCATAAATCATAAAGCTATTATGGAGAATAATTAAAGCGATTTAAAAGATTGCTAAGATCACTCTCCACAATAGCTTTATGTTTTACGCTTTCTGCTTTCCAAGGATTTCGGCCGCTGTATCTTCCCCATTTTTCATCATCATCTTCATTTCTTCCGGTATAAATTCCAATCCTCCCAATTGCACCCGCAGCGCCGCTTTCGGACGGATAATATGCAGGTTAATCACTTTTTTATCGCGGAACGGGTTATTGTCCGGCAGGTCAAAGTAATTATTCACTGCCGTTTCGGGAATACCGGCTTGTTTCATATTTTCTTTTACTGCGTCGAGGTAAGTAATGGCTTTGTTGAAAAATTGCGTCATTTTCAGGTCGGTGGATGACATGCCGTTGGTGTGGCTATCTATCTGTCTTTCCAGTACATCGAGCAGGCTTTTAAATTCGATTCCATCTTCTTCGGGATCGGCCGGCGTAAGGAGGATGGCATATATAGTCGTAGCGCCCTTGTCGATAGCCAGTTTGATGGCATTGTAGTACTCGCCGCCACCATGGGTAAACTGCTGTACATGATCGGGCAGGGAGGCTACAGCTACAGGTGGCATGAACACGGGCATACTGATAGAAGCCAGTACCGCTTCGCGGAAAGAGTAGTTATCATGGAGCGTTACAATGTCGTAATCCTTTTGCACGGTATCCCTACTACGTGGCGAGAAATAGGTAGTGCGATTGGTTTGCAGGCAGTACCCGGAAACGAAAACCTCTTTATCCAATTGTTCCAATGCACGGAATCTTGCCTCGCTAAAAATATTATTGACTTTGAGGGTTAATGCGGTGGCATTATAAAGGGAGTTGTGGTGTGGAAAACGCTGCATCAGGGTGGCAGTATTAACGATGTCTGCGGTACTGTTGCTGGTAAAGAGTTTTTCCAGCAGGTTGATTTCTCCTAATGCTGCCAGTGGTGCAATGAGTGCACTGGTGCCGGTCCCACAGAGGATACCAAATTCAATTGCTGGTTGTTGTGCGTACAGATACTTCAGGGCACCAACGGCAAATGCGCTCCTGGAGCCGCCGCCGCTGATGACTAACGCAGTCTTAGCCATGAGGATTTTTTATGGTAAGACAATATAATTAAAAAATCAAAAAATAAGTTGCTGGAGTTGGTTTTGCCAGGTGTGTCCCTGTAGCTCCTGGTCTTTCAACTTTTCCAGGTGGTGTTCATTGTGATAGGCAATGAAGTAAAGCATTTCCCGGATGGTAATTTTTCCCAGCAGGGGATGGGGAAGCCGGTATTTATCCAGGTCTTTTTCCGACCAGCCGGATAGCTTATCTAATAATTTATTTTTCTGAAGGAGAAAGCCTTGTAATAGTGCCGGTCGTTGCGCTGGGTAGATTACGCCGGGTTGATAAGCCCTGGCGGCTTTGAAGCTTCCCGCCAATACCCGCTGATAATCGGCTACCAGTGCTTCGTACGAACGGGAAGGTATTATTGTGGTGCCAAAGTAACGCAGCGTTAATTTAGGAAAGGCCAGCGCACTGCTAACAGGCCTGATGGATTTAGTGAGATGATCGAGTTGCTGACCAGCCGACCATTTACCGTAAGGGGAGGCGGTAAAACGTATATCCGGCAGCGTATTGACAAAATCTACGAAATTGTCGAAACTCTTATCTATGAGAGAGCGGATCTCGTGCTGGTTCAGGTACATAGGAATCAATTTTAGAGGTTTCAATAACACATTACCTGTTGTTGTATGCAATATACCCGGGCCACTGCAATTTCTTTGAAGTTACGCCAGATTTGCGAGCCAGCCAAGATTTTATCATATAAAAAAATATTTTATCTATAATAAAATGGCTTTATGGCCCGGGAATATTGATATTAGGTCAGAAAAAAATCAATTTATTCGAGTATGGCGCATTCATATCCCTGTTTTTGTACAAATTCTACTATAATATTCTCCTCCACCTGTAAATCGGCAATGCGCAATACTTTATCACAGTCATCCAGGTCCACATGACAGGAGCCAACGCTGAAGCTGGATGAAATAGCCTGGATAACATAACGGC
Organism: Chitinophaga sp. Ak27; assembly: GCF_012726295.1. Lineage (GTDB taxonomy): Bacteria > Bacteroidota > Bacteroidia > Chitinophagales > Chitinophagaceae > Chitinophaga. Next base: position 474,585 of record NZ_JABAOB010000003.1, read on the forward strand.
GTTTTTCCTGGCTGTCTATATTGGTTTTGAATATACCTATCATCGTACGGCAATTTTTTATGAAGTAGCTTGTTCGTCTTTATTGGGTTCTTCCGGTTTCCGCGGCGCTTCGTCCATATCGCTCCAGTAGCGTTCCCATCCTTCCCGTCTGGAAGCTCCAAATCCGCGCCCGCAGCGGTTGCGCAATTGTTCTCTTACCCTGGCCTGTTCTTCCGGTGACATATGCGCCATCTTTTCCCGAAGCTTGGCTTTCCATTCCCGGCCACGGGCCCATTTATCTTCCCAGGAGCGATTGTGGTGATTATGCCAGCCAAACAAAAGCTTACCGAGCAACAACAGGCCTAATGCCTGCCAGAAGGTAATTACCGGACCATGAAACAAGTCGGGAATCAGGCAATTCCATAATGTCATGGTTACAAATCCAATGGCCAGGATAAATGCGGCTCCCATCATTATGAATTTGAGTATGTGAAGTCCCTTTCTGCTTCTTCTGAAATCGTTTCTCATATCTTAAATAAATTAATCAGTCATTTAATAATTCGCGGTACAGTTCAGCCAAACGTTCCCGCAGGAATAATACCGCATAACGTTTGCGGGACAGGAGGGTATTTACGCCAATACCAGTTTCTTCGCTCATCTCCTTAAAAGATTTACCCTCCAGTTCATGTTGCAGAAATACCTGTCGCTGATCTGCCGGCAGCTCGTCTATAGCTTCCATAATGGCTTCCGACATGATTTTCTTTATCATGGGGTTATCGGCTTCCATATTTTTGTCGGCCAGTAATTCCGGTAGAAATAATACTTCTTCCCCTTCTATTTCCCGGGTATGGTCAGAGAATGGTGATTCTTTCTTTTTGCGGAAAAAGTCGGTAATCCTGTTGCGGGTAACGGCAAAAAGCCACCCGGTAATGGAGTCGACCTGGCTACCCAGCCGCAGGTACTCTGTAAACTGATAGAAAACATCCTGTAAAATATCCTCCGCATCAGACGCATTATTTACCCGTTGCCGGATAAAGTGAAGCAATCGCTTGCGTTCCTGCTTTACGGTTGCCTGTATGCGTTCGTTTTGCTCTATGGCCATAATGCTATTTGTAAGGACCAGCTGTTTCATCTTAATAAGGATGACGAAGCAGCAAAGCGGATATTTTATGATGAAAGAAAAAAAACTACTTAAATTACAAATAACGAAATCTGTCAGCTATGCATGACCATGCTCACGCCCATACTCCTGCGCTGAATAGTGAACAGGTGAACCGGGCTTTTATCTGGGGAATTGCCCTCAACCTGGCCTTTGTGGCGGCAGAATTCATATCGGGTTTTCTCACACATTCCCTCGCCCTGATGGCCGATGCGGGGCATAACCTCAGTGATGTGGCCAGTTTGGCCCTCTCTCTCCTCGGCTTTCGTTTGGCTAAAATTACTTCCAACCCGGGCTATACTTATGGGTATCGCAAAAGTACAATACTTATTTCCCTCTTTAACGCCATGTTGTTATTAGTGGTCGTAGGTATTATCGGCTACGAGGCGGTGAGGCGTTTCTCTGAACCTTATGAAGTACAGGGCCGCCCTATTGCCATTGTAGCCGGTATCGGTATCCTGATCAATGCCTTCACGGCCTGGTTGTTCTTCAAGGATAAAGAAAAAGACCTGAATATAAAAGGCGCCTACCTGCACCTGGCTGCTGATGCCGGGGTATCTCTGGCCACCGTGGTAGCCGGCGTGGTCATCATCTATACAAAATGGTATTGGCTGGACCCTCTGCTAAGCCTTATGGTAATGGTGGTAATTATAATAGGTACCTGGGGATTGCTGCGAGACAGCTTGCGCCTGTCGATGGATGGGGTGCCCAGAGAAATTGACATACAGGAGCTACGGAAAATGGCGTTAGCCATAAACGGTGTAAAAGATATCTATCATATCCATGTATGGGCGCTCAGCACCACTGAAAATGCACTGACTGCCCAGGTGAAACTGGATCCGCAGTTAACTGCCCTGGCCATTGAAGACCTGAAGAAAGAGCTGCGTCATGAACTGGAACACCTGGGCATCCGCCACGCTACATTGGAAATTGGTTGCTAGCTTTTGGCCAGTACCACAAACTTTTCCTGGAAACTTTCTTCCGGAAAGATATCATATACCTTCACCAGTCGTGGTTTTAGGCCACTATCAGATATTTCCTGGGCCAGGTCTCCCCCTTTCAGGCAGATCAGTCCTTTTTCAAACTGTTTGCCCGGGACGGCCGATTTTTTCAATACCGGCTTGCTCCAACGCCAAAGGTCGGCCAGAGGCGCCACAGCACGGGATACTACGATATCGAACTTCCGGTTTTTAATATCTTCAACACGGCTATGGGCAGCCGTTACATTTTTAAGTTGCAGCGCTTCCGCTACCCCCTGCACTACCTTTATCTTTTTGCCAATAGAATCTACCAGGTGAAACTGTACCTCCGGGAAGAAAATAGCCAGGGGGATACCAGGAAATCCTCCGCCAGTACCCAAATCCAGGATTTGGGTGCCCGGCTGAAAATCTGCGATGGCAGCTATACTGAGAGAGTGTAATACATGCTTTTCATACAAGGCATCAATGTCTTTGCGGGATATTACATTGATTTTCTCATTCCATTCTTCATATAATCCCTTCAACGCCCCTAATTGCGACAGCTGCTCCGGTGTAAAGTCGCTGAAATACTTTAAAATAATTTCCATGCCACAAAAATAAGGAGAAAGCTTAAAGCAGAAGCAAAAAGCTATTGCAGTGAATGACCAAGGCGGGTTAGAAATCCGCTAAGATAATCCTTCACAATAGCGTTTTGCTTCTGATTTAAGCTTTCTGCGCTACTACCACCGGTTCTTTGACTTGAAAAGTAAAGCGGGAGTAAATATGATATAATACAGCACCATAAAGATGTCCATCAGCCAGCTGAACTTGAAAAGATCACTTTCATCCAGTTTACGCATGGCGGCATAGGTAATGATAGACTGTACCAATATTTTAAGTCCGAAGATCCCCAGCACATACCAGAGGATGGGAGGCGGGAAGAACAGCCCTGCAATAAAAGCAGGATAGAAAAGGAAATGAGTCAGGGAAAATAAGCCCAAAACAAACTTGTGGCTGAAGCGGTAATGTTTGCCGGTAGACATATGCCGGGTTTTTTGCCTGAACCAGCTGTTCCAGTTTTGTTTAGGCTCCGAATAGGTAAATGCCTGTTTATCGATCACTACGCCCACATTTTTCCTGTTGGCGGCCGTATTTACAAACAGGTCGTCGTCGCCACTGGCAATATGCTGGTGGCTGGTGAAGCCTTTATGCTTAAAGAATAATTCTCTTTTATACGCCAGGTTACGTCCTACGCCCATGTAAGGCATACCGCTCATGGCAAAAGAGAGATGTTGCAGAGCGCTGAAGAAAGTTTCGTAGCGGATAATTTTATTGAGGAAACCGGGTTTCTTATGATAAGCCCCGTATCCCAGCACAATTTCTTTGTTGTTGGTAAATCCCTGGCTCATCAGCGAAAGCCAGTAAGTACTGCCAGGCTTGCAGTCCGCGTCTGTTAACAGTACAGTGTCGAACTGGGCGCCTTTTAAGCCGATGGATAAAGGATATTTTTTGCCTGGGATAAATTTCGCCGGCTGCTTGATTTCAATATGACGATAATGGGGATACCCTGGCTCTATGGAACGCAGGTAGTATTTCGTATCGTCTTCGGAGTTATCGTTCACCACAATCACCTCGTATTCTGGTTTCATATGCTGGTGGTAACGCTGTTGCAAAACCCCCGGCAGGTTTTTCTGCAGGTTCAACTCTTCATCCTTGGCACAGATGATGACTGAAAAAGACCCGTCAGGCGTATGATCAAGGTCAAATTTACGTCTATAAAAAGCTACCCGGGAGAAGATAAAAAGAAAATAAATGATCTGTATCCCTGCAACGGTAGCAAAAAAGTATAAGGCAATTTCCCCTAGATGGTCCAGCATAATGCTGGCAAAAATATAATATTTTTATTATCTGTAAAAGAATATTATTCGGTGTCATTCGCTTCAATAGCTTTTTGCTTTCTGTTTTCCGCTTTAAGCTTTACCTTATCTTTGCGGCCTGAAATACTGTTGCGTGAATTTTGAACTGATAACTACAGATAGTGGCAGCAATGCCCGGGCGGGGAAAATTACTACCGCTCATGGCGAAATAGAAACGCCCATTTTTATGCCCGTTGGCACTGTTGGCAGTGTAAAAGCGGTGACCCAGGAACAACTGAGGGCTGATGTGCAGGCCCAGATCATCCTGGGGAATACATATCATTTATATTTAAGACCGGGCCTGGAAGTATTATCCCAGGCGGGAGGCCTCCATAAATTTAATGGCTGGGACCGGCCCATTCTCACAGACAGTGGTGGCTACCAGGTATTTTCCCTGGCAGCCAATCGTAAAATCAAAGAAGAAGGGGTAGTGTTTCAGTCCCATATTGATGGCTCCCGTCACCTTTTTACCCCTGAAAACGTGATGGATATCCAGCGCACCATCGGCGCCGATATTATCATGGCGTTTGACGAATGCCCGCCTTATCCGTCTGAATACCGCTATGCGCGCAAGTCGATGGAGCTCACGCACCGTTGGCTCGATCGCTGTATCCAGCGCCTGAACGATACGCAGCCGGCTTACGGTCACGAACAAACGTTGTTTCCCATTGTACAGGGGAGTACCTATAAAGATCTCCGTAAGGCCTCGGCCGAATTTATCGCTTCCCGCAACTGTGCCGGTAATGCTATTGGTGGATTGAGCGTAGGCGAGCCGGAAGAAGATATGTATGAAATGTGCGGACTGGTATGTGAAGTACTGCCATCCGACAAGCCCCGCTACCTGATGGGCGTGGGCACGCCATGGAATATCCTGGAAAACATTGCCCTGGGAGTAGATATGTTCGACTGTGTAATGCCTACCCGCAACGGTAGAAATGGCATGCTTTTCACGTGGAATGGGGTAATGAACATCCGTAATAAAAAATGGGCGACCGATTTTAGTCCGATAGATGAAAACAGCACCTGCTTTGCTACCAGTCGGTATTCCCGCGCCTACCTGCGCCACCTGTTTGTGGCCGGAGAAATCCTGGGGATGACGCTGGCCAGTATTCACAACCTGGCTTTTTACCTCGAGCTGGTACAGGAAGCCCGTAAACAAATATTGGCAGGTACTTTTGCTGCCTGGAAAACAGGAATGGTGCAACAGCTGAAAACACGCCTGTAAAAGTTCGGACTATAAAATAAACTAATATCTTTGGGGTCATGACTAAGATTGACTGGTATATTTTACGCAAGCTCATAGGTACTTTCATTTACTCCCTGATGATATTCCTATTGATTTCCGTAGTGATCGACACCACGGAAAAAATAGATGATTTCATGAAGCATCACCTGTCGCTGCATGAAATTATAGTGGACTATTATTTTGGTTTTATTCCGCATATCCTGGCGTTATTATTCCCGCTGTTTATATTCCTGTCGGTTATATTTTTCACTTCCAAGATGGCGTATCGCTCGGAGATTATCGCCATCCTGGCGGCTGGCGTCAGTTTCCGCCGCTTTCTGCGCCCTTACTGGATGGGGGCTTTCCTGTTTGGCGGTATCCTCTGGCTGGCCAACTATTGGGTGGTACCCAATGCCAACCGCATCCGAACCACTTTCGAAAACAAATACCTGCATAGTCACGACGATGAAAAGGCGCAGTACAACCGTACCACCCGTATCGATAGTTTTACGTATGTTACCTTTGGCAGCTATGATCCCAACTATAAGAGCGGTAGTAATTTTGTGCTGTCTACCGTAAATAAGCAGACCATGTCATTCAAAATGAAGGCCGACAGGATTACCTGGGACTCCACTACCAAAAAGTGGCGGCTGGATTATGTGACCATGCGTACTATGAATGGCTTGAAAGAACAGTGGAGCAATAAGCAGGACACCATGCTAAAGCTCGCCCTGCTGCCTAAAGACCTGGTAGATGAAAAGAACCTGCAGGAAGCGATGACGACTCCGGAGCTGAGAAAGTTTATCAAGCGTGAAAGCATCCGTGGATCAGAGGGATTAAATACTTATTGGGTAGAATATTACCGCAGAACGGCAGCTGCCTTTGCTGTGGTGGTGCTCACACTGATCGGGGGCATTATCGCTGCCAAAAAAGTAAGGGGAGGAAGTGGATTACACCTGGCCCTGGGTATTGTGATCAGCGCAAGTTATATCATCTTCCTTCAGTTTGCTACGGTGTTTTCTGTTAAGGCTGACCTGGATCCTTTGCTGGCAGTGTGGATACCCAATTTTATATTCGGGGGGCTCGCCTTTTATCTGTATCGCCGGGCGCCCAAATGATGCCAGTTTCAACGAGTTTATAAAGGTTGTATCAAGAAAAGGATACAACCTTTTGTTTTATATAAATGGATTGCATAAACATTCCAACTTCGCTTATACCGCTCTGCCGGACATTATTTTCAGCCGATTTTTCTTTCAAAATTTTCAATTCATTCTGAAAATTTTACATTTCTTTAACGTCTATATAAATGTAAATTATTTAACATATACTAATAATTTATTGTTAATATATTACAATGTATTACTGCTATCTTGTTGCTTTGTGCTACTGCTTATTTATCGTTGTTAATTTGGCATTAAATACCATGAAATGGTGGTAACTTCGTTAACAAATCATTACTTTTGACTATTGATCGATTTTGTTTTCATTAATAACAATAGCAGTAAAATGGGGTACATAAAAGAGAAATTCAAGGTTAAAGCAGATGAACTTAACATTGAAGTAAAAGATCTGGTAAAGAATCACGGTAACAAAAAAATTGAAGATGTAACACTGGCGCAGGTTTACCAGGGTATGCGTGGTATTACCGGGTTAGTCACTGAAACTTCCTTACTGGATGCCAACGAAGGGATTCGTTTTCGCGGATATTCTATTCCGGAGTTAAGAGAACATTTACCAAAAGCGCCGGGAGGTGCAGAACCCTTGCCGGAAGGTTTATTTTACCTGATGCTGATCGGTGAACTGCCTACTGAAGCTGATGTACAATACCTCTCCAGCATGTGGGGCCGTCGTTCTCATGTACCTAATCACGTTTTCGCTGCTATTGATGCATTGCCTATCACTACCCACCCGATGACCATGTTCAACGTGGGTATCATGGCATTACAAACAGAATCTTCTTTCGCACATGAATATGCGGAAGGAATGAACAAAAAAGACTACTGGAGTTTCACCTATGAGGATACCATGAACCTCATTGCCCGTTTACCGCGTATTGCAGCTTATGTATATCGTCGTAAATATAAAGGTGGCCAACATATTCAGCCTAACGGCATGCTCGACTGGGCAGGTAACTTTGCACATATGCTGGGGTATTCCGATGAAGGATTTAAAGAACTGATGCGCCTGTACATGGTGATTCACGCCGATCATGAAGGTGGTAACGTGAGTGCACACACGACGCACCTGGTAGGTTCTGCCCTCAGCGATGCTTATTTATCGTTCGCTGCCGGTATGAACGGTCTGGCAGGTCCTTTACACGGTTTGGCTAACCAGGAAGTAATCAAATGGATACTCCAGATGCGTGAAGAGCTGGGTGGCGGTGTGCCTACCAAAGAGCAAATTACTGCCTATGTTCAGAAAACACTCTCTGAAGGTAAAGTAGTACCGGGCTATGGTCACGCAGTATTGCGTAAAACAGATCCGCGCTTTACTGCACAGATGGAATTTGCCAAGAAACATCTTCCAAACGATGAGCTGGTGAAAATTGTGTGGACCGTATACGAAACAGTACCGCCTATTCTGCAGGACCTGGGTAAAGTAAAGAACCCATGGCCTAACGTAGATGCTCACTCCGGCGCATTGCTGGTACACTATGGTATGGTAGAATATGAATTCTATACCGTATTGTTTGGCGTATCCCGCGCATTGGGCGTACTCGCTTCTCTTTGCTGGGACAGAGCACTGGGACTTTCCCTGGAAAGACCAAAATCCGTTACCACCGAGTGGATGAAGCAATTTGTAGAAGGTAAAGTAGATGCAGTAGCCGAATAGTTATAATTGTTTTTTACTAAAAAAGGCAAGTGGTGAATTTTTACCATTTGCCTTTTTTATTTTTGTCATTCACTAAAAGCATAGATCATTTCTACTTTTACCGCCATATTATCCAATCCGATAGAATACCTGAAGGGAGTGGGCCCGCAGAAGGGAGAACTGCTCCGTAAGGAAATCAAGGTATATACCTTCGGAGATCTGCTCCAGTATTTTCCCTTCCGGTATGTAGATCGCACTAAGATCGATAAAATTGCTTCCCTGAGCGGATATGAAGACTTTGTGCAGATCCGTGGAAAAATTATCAATATGGTGGTGATGGGAGAAAACAGGTCAAAAAGGCTGGTAGCCACTTTCCGCGATGAAACGGGTACCATCGACCTGGTATGGTTCCAGGGCTGGCAATGGATGCAAAAATCGCTGCGTGAAAATGTGGCCTACCTGGTATATGGCCGTATATCCGTATTCAATGGTGTTACCCAGCTGGCACACCCTGAAATGGACCTGCTTACAGAGGAAATTGCTACCGGTAAACAATTTCTCGAACCGGTATATTATACCACCGAAAAGCTGAAAGCCCGCGGACTAACGGCAAAGGCTATAGGAAAACTCACCAGAAACCTGCTGGAACAGTTGTCGCCGCTCGAAATCCGGGAAAATATTCCTTTGGATGTATTGCAGCAGTACCGGTTGATGCCCCGGTCGATGGCATATTTCAAAATACATTTCCCGGCTAATGAAGACGAAGCGCGCCTGGCGCAAAGGCGACTGAAATTTGAAGAATTATTTATTGCGCAGATACGTATCTGCCGGCTGAAACTGAAGCGGCACAAACAATCGCAGGGATATGTATTTGGCGCCGTAGGCGATTCATTTAATGAATTCTACAACCAACATCTGCCCTTTTCCTTAACCGGCGCACAAAAAAGAGTATTAAGGGAAATCAGAACCGATACCATGCATGGCCGGCAGATGAATCGGCTGCTGCAAGGAGATGTAGGTAGCGGCAAAACTATGGTAGCTTTGCTTACCATGCTGCTCGCTAAAGACAACGGTTTCCAGGCTTGTTTGATGGCGCCCACAGAAATCCTTTCCCAGCAACATTTCAAGGGGATCGCGGAATTACTGGAACGTATGGACGTAAACGTAGCCCTGCTTACCGGCAGCATCAAAGGAAAAGCCCGGAAAAAAATACTGGAAGGCGCACTCGATGGCAGCATCGACATACTTGTAGGAACACATGCCCTGCTGGAAAAAGAAGTACAGTTTAAAAACCTGGGGATGGCCATTGTAGACGAACAACACCGCTTTGGAGTGGCACAACGGGCACGCCTATGGGAGAAAAATCACATACCGCCGCATATCCTTGTAATGACAGCAACGCCTATCCCAAGAACATTGGCGATGACTATATACGGCGACCTTGATGTGTCCGTAATTGATGAAATGCCCCCGGGGCGTAAGCCTATTACCACCGTGCATCGTACGGAATATCAACGGCCCCAGGTCATGGATTTTATCAGAACAGAAATAAAGAAAGGCCGGCAGGCCTACATTGTATACCCACTGATTGAAGACTCGGAAAAGCTGGATTATGAAAACCTGATGAATGGGTATGAAGAAGTAAAAGCCTTTTTCCCTGAACCGCAGTTTTATATCAGTATGGTGCATGGCCGACAGCCGGCAGACCAGCGCCAGACCAACATGCAGCGCTTTGTTACCGGCGATACCCATATCATGGTGGCTACCACCGTGATTGAAGTTGGGGTGAATGTACCCAACGCTTCTGTGATGGTGATTGAAAGTACAGAACGCTTTGGCTTGTCGCAGCTGCACCAGCTGAGAGGAAGGGTAGGACGGGGCGCCGAACAATCGTTCTGCATACTCATGACTGGCAATAAACTCAGCCAGGATTCCAAAGAGCGTATCAACGTAATGGTACAAACCAACGATGGGTTCATTATTTCCGAAAAAGACATGGAGCTTAGGGGCCCCGGCGATATTGAAGGAACCCGGCAAAGCGGGGTGCTCGACTTTAAACTGGCCGATATTGTAGCCGATAAACCTATCCTGGATGCGGCCCGGGCCAGCGCAGAAAAAATATTGTCCGAAGACACCGATTTGCTGTTGCCTGAGAATCAGGCATTAAAAGAATTTTTAGCCGCCCAGCGAAGTAAATCCGCGTGGAGTAAAATTTCCTGAGCATTTTAACGTTTATTAATTGATGACGCGTAAAGCAAAAAGCTGCTGAAGTAGTAAGTCACTTGCATCCCGTTTAACCTGTTTTTCTTCGTTTTCAACACTTTCTGCTTTCCAGGACCGTAACAATTTGAGTGGCTTCTGCGTTTATAGTATTATATTGGTTTTTAACTATAAAATAAATCTGATCCCGTTGAAATTTACCTTCCCGACCGGCCTTATTGGATGGATGATATTCTGCTTGCTTCCCGGAGGATTTGCTCTGGCGCAGCAACGGCCTGTGAATTTTACTCCCCTGGATTTCAAAGAAAACAAAGGACAATGGAACCCGGATGTTATTTATAAAACTGAGTTTGATGGCGCTTCCGTCTTTCTCAGGAAAACCGGATTTACTTTTCTGATGTATAACCCGGATGATATGTGGGCGCTGGATGAGGCAGTACATGGACATTCCCACCGGGCCGATTCTATCAAGTACATTCACCGTAATGATTTCAGTAACAAACCCAATGCTTCCGCCAATATGCCCGACACCCACCTGCCGGGAGATAACAGCGGAGAAAAGCCACCTCCAAGGCCCGGAAGCTTTCCCGATGTACGAGGACATGCCTATAACATCACTTTCCTGAACGCCAACCCAAACCCGGAAATGGTGCCGGAAAAGCAACAGGATGTGGTAAGCAATTATTTTATCGGCAACGATCGCAGTAAATGGGCCGCCGGGGTTAAAGCATTCCAGGGCATTCATTACAATTCCCTGTATCCCGGTATTGATGCACATATTTACTCAGAAGGATCCCAGCTGAAATACGACCTGATCATTCATCCCGGCGCTAACCCCGACAAGATTCAATTACAGTATGATGGTCCTACCGGTATGGAAATAAAAAAAGGACAGCTGTATGTGCATACCTCCGTTGGAGATGTGATAGAACAGTTGCCTTTTGCATATCAATATGTTAACAATGAACGTATAACCGTAAAGGTAGCCTATAAGCTGAATGGTAATAAACTCGGATTCAAGATTTCGGGCGACTATAACCCGGCGTACCCGCTGGTGATAGACCCCATTTATGTTTTCTCTACCGTATCCGGTTCCCGGGCTGATAACTGGGGCTTTACCGCTACCTATGATGATGCCGGTAATTTTTACGGAGGAGGTATTGTATTTGGCGCGGGCTACCCAACCACACCTGGCGTAGTGCAGAGTGTTTTTATTGGCCCGGGCGGACAAACAGGTTTTGATATTGGTATTTCCAAATTCAATCCCACCGGGAACAAATTGATTTATGCTACTTACCTGGGTGGAAATGGCGCCGACCAGCCCCACAGCTTGTTTGTGGATAAGGATGGTAACCTGGTGGTAGCCGGAAGAACCACTTCCCGCGACTACCCCAGCGATAAAGTGAAAGGCCCCGGAGGTGGATGGGATATTGTAGTTACTAAGCTGAATGCCGACGCCACCAAGATAATAGGTTCACTGGTGATTGGCGGTACCGGCGAGGATGGCGTAAATATCAGTGATGTGCGTTCCGGCGGCGCCCGCGTACTATTACGTAACTACGGCGACGATGCTAGAAGTGAAGTAGTGGTAGATGATGCAGGATATATTTACATGACCAGCTGTACCCGTTCTGCCGACTTTCCTGTAGTGGGCAACGTGCTCCAAAAATCATTTGGCGGCGGGCAAGATGCTGTAGTCATGAAAATAAACCCACTTTGCCAGGACCTGGTATGGTCTACCTACTTGGGAGGTTCTAAAGAAGATGCAGGTTATGTCATCGCATTAAATGGCCTCAATACCCTGTACGTAGCTGGCGGAACCGCCAGCAGCGATTTCCCGATTAAAGGAACGACCAAGTATACAGCGTATCGTGGTGGCGTATGCGATGGCTTTATTGCCCATATTACCAACGACGGGCAGTCAATATTACAAAGTACTTTCCTCGGATCTGATGATCCATCGGCTGACCAGATCTATGGTATTCAACTCGATAAGAAGGGATTTGTATACGTAATGGGCACTACAGAGGGAGCCTGGCCTATTAAACTGCTGGCCAGTACTTACTACAATGGCAACGGATTACAGTTCATTTCAAAACTGAAAGCAGATTTATCAGATTTCGTATACTCTACCACGTTTGGTAAAAGCAGAACGCTGGTATCTTCTCCCAATATTTCCCCTACTGCCTTCCTGGTAGACCGGTGTGAGAATGTGTATGTGTCGGGTTGGGGGGGAGGCATCAACCAGGGCGATGGTTATCCCAATTCCACCACATTCGGTATGTATGTAAGTCCGGATGCATTGCAACGCAGTACAGATGGAATGGACTTCTATTTCTTTGTATTACAGCGCGACGGCGTTGCTCCTCTATACGGCAGTTATTTTGGCGGAAATGGTTTATACGAGCACGTAGATGGAGGGACCAGCCGGTTCGATAGAAACGGTATTATCTACCAGGGTATTTGTGCATGGTGTGAAGTGAGCCAGTCGGGTTTTAAACCGGCATATCCTACTACACCCGGCGCTTATTCCAGTACGCCTCCACGCGGATGTAACTTTGGCGCGCTCAAAATTGCGTTTAACCTGGACGGTGTGAAAGTAGGCGCCAAAACGCTGGATCGGCGTAAAAACTATTGTGCACCGGAAGAAATTACGTTTGTAGATACCACCGGCCGCCCCGGCAAAACCTACGAATGGTCTTTCGGCGATGGCTCCCCGTTGCTGACCGGCGGCCCCGAGCTGGATACTGTAAAACACCTGTTTAGCAAGGTTGGGTCCTATCGCGTTAGGGTAGTAAAGTTTGATCCCAATAGCTGTAACGGATCCGATACTGCTTATGTCGATGTAAAGCTGGGAAACAATGAAGCCAAGTTTGACCTGGTGGCCAAACGCGAACAACCCTGCGACCAGTTGAAATACTCTTTTACTAATCCGCTTCCTCCTCCTGCCTCCGGCCCATACAGGGATAGTTCATTTATACTGGATTTTGGCGATGGTACTCCGTTACAATACACCAGTATGATGACGCCGGTGATGCACTTTTATAAGGCTGCAGGCATATACAACGCCAGCTTAACGTTGGTGGACACCAACTTTTGTAACGCACCGCAAACTGTTACGCGGCCATTACGTGTAGCCATTAACGTGATAGCTGCTTTTACGCTGCCGGATACTATTTGCCAGGGTGTCACTATGCAAATGGATAACACTACCCTTGGTGGAGAATCGTTCCTGTGGACATTCAGCGACGATGGTAAAACATCTACAGATCCTTATCCATTACATACGTTTAATACTCCCGGTAATGTTGATGTTAAACTGGTGGTAGAAGATCCCAATACTTGTAATAAAAAAGACAGTATCACCAAATCTGTAATGGTGGTACCTCCTCCTACGGCTAACTTCACTTTCACGCCGGTAACGCCGGTTGAAAATACGCCGTTGCAGTTCACCAATACCTCCACAGATGCCATACATTATCTCTGGAATTTTGGAGATGGAGATACGACTTCAGTAGCGCAGCCTTCGCATCAGTATTTAAGAACGGGTAATTATAACGTGTGTCTTACGGCTATTAATTCGGCCGGTTGCGCCGCCACTACCTGTAAAGAAGTGAGTGCTATTGTAGTGCCATTGTTCGATGTGCCTAATGCCTTTGCGCCGAATGGAAAGAACAATATTTTTTACGTAAAAGCTTTTGGCGCGACCAAATTCAATCTTAAAATATTTAATCGCTGGGGTCAATTGGTATTTGAAAGTTCAGATCCACGGATCGGCTGGGATGGCCGGTTTAAAGGGAACCTTCAGCCAATGGACGCTTATGCCTATATTGTAAATCTCGAGTTTACTGACGGCACCAAAGGCAGCAGATCCGGAAGTGTAACCTTGTTAAGATGATGAGCCATGAATCAGATCGTTAAATTATCAACATGTCTGGCGTTATTATTAACTGTTGCAGTGGGTGGCTTTTCGCAAGACCTCCACTTTTCACAGTTTTTTAATTCACCGCTGACAACTAACCCTGCCAATACAGGCTTTATTCCTGATGGGAATTACCGTATTGGCATTAATTACCGCGATCAATGGGCGAGTATTCCGGTACCATATAAAACGATGTCTGCTTATGGCGATTTCCAGCTATTCCGCGACAGACTGGAATATGGCTGGTTAGGCTTGGGTGGTGTTGTACTCAGAGACGTTGCAGGAGCCGGGAATCTTACTTCTACCAAAGCATATGCATCAATTGCCTATCACCAGTTACTAGGACAAAGCAGCTTGTTGTCGTTAGGGTTTAATGCCGGTTCCGCGGGTAAAAGAGTGGATATCACTAAGCTAACGTTCGGTGATCAGTGGAATGGAAAATTTTTCGACTCACAGATACCTACCGGTGAACCCATTACGCAAAGCAGTATTAATTATTTCGACTTGCAGGCAGGGATGAATTATGCATATTTCCCGACCGACAATATCTATATCAACGCTGGTTTTTCCGTGCAACATATCAACACTCCCCGCGAAACGTTCTTTGATGGCAATAACAAAGTGCCCCGCCGCTATATCGGCTTCCTGAACGCCAGCATTAAAATGAGTGATAAAGTGATTATCAACCCTGCCGCGTACTATTCCACGCAGGCGGGTGCCCGTGAAATCATGTTGGGAGGAAATGCGGCGTATAACTTGTCAGGCGATGGAGTACAACAATTGTTTGGCGGTATCTACTACCGTGCAAACGATGCTGCTATTTTCCTCGTTGGGTACCAGATCAACGCGCTGAAACTGATGTTTAACTATGATATCAATACTTCGGGACTATCTGCTGCCACCAACCGCAGGGGAGCCTATGAAATAGGTATTGTATATACCGGTTTGTATACCAACCGTACCTTTTCTAACGCAAGGCGATCCACCATTTGCCCCTCATTTTAACAGGCCCATATTACCACCTAACCGGCATTATGATTACTTTTGTTTTATGACAACGTTTAATAAAGTAACTGCCGCCCATATCGCAGCATTACGCGAAATAGCCGGCGCACAATATGTATTGGCCGACGAGGAAAGTATGAGCCGTTATGCACAGGATGAAACCGAAGACCTGCATTACCTGCCGGAAGTGGTAGTAAAGCCGGATACAACCGAACAGGTGAGCCGGATTATGCGGTTATGTAATGAGGCACTACTGCCGGTAACGCCCCGGGGCGGCGGTACAGGTCTCAGTGGAGGCGCCCTGGCCCAATACGGTGGCGTGCTCATTTCCATGGAGCGCTTTAACCGCATTCAGCTGATAGATGAAAGAAATCTCCAGGTAATCACCGAACCGGGTGTTATTACAGAAGAATTACAGAACGCTGTAAAAGAAAAGGGATTGTTTTATCCCCCTGATCCAAGTAGCAGGGGAACCTGTTTTATAGGCGGTAACATTGCCGAAAATTCAGGTGGACCAAAGGCAGTTAAATACGGCGTGGTAAAGGATTATGTCCTAAATCTCGAAATGGTATTGCCTAACGGGGATGTCATCTGGACGGGCGCCAATGTCTTGAAAAACGCCACAGGCTATAATCTTACCCAACTGGTAGTAGGTAGTGAAGGCACCCTTGGTATTGTCACCAAAATCGTGTTGCGACTGATCCCGTTGCCTAAAAATGATTTGTTGATGCTGGTGCCTTTCCGTTCCGCCGAAAGCGCCTGTGCCGCCGTGAGCGCCATCTTCCGTGCAGGGTATACTCCCTCTGCCATGGAATTTATGGAGAGGGATGCCTTGGAGTGGGTTACAAAATATGTGCAAAGCAGCGCAGTAAGAATTGAAGACGATATTCAGGCCCATTTGCTGATAGAAGTAGATGGCAACTATCCGGAAGTGTTAATGCAGGAAATGGAGGGAATTGCCGGTGTGGTAGAAGGCTTTGATATCGGGGAAATCCTGTTTGCGGAAGATTCCCAGCAAAAGGATGAACTCTGGAAGTTACGTCGCCGGGTGGCGGAAGCCGTGAAAGCCAATTCCATCTATAAGGAAGAAGACACGGTAGTACCCCGGGCCGAATTGCCAGTACTGCTGAAAGGCGTAAAAGAAATAGGCAACCGATATGGATTCCATTCTGTTTGCTACGGCCATGCCGGTGATGGCAACCTGCATGTGAACATCATCAGGGGCGAGCTCACAGAAAAACAATGGAATGGTACCCTCAAGGAAGGTATACGCGAAATTTTTGAGCTGGTGAAACAACTGGGCGGTACTATCTCCGGAGAGCATGGTATCGGGCTGGTACAGAAAAATTATATGGATATCATTTTCGATCAGACTTCCATGCACCTCATGAAACAAATAAAGCAGATATTTGACCCGAATAATATATTGAACCGGGGTAAAATTTTTGATTGTTAAACCTTTTTACCGGCGGATAGTTTAAACTGCCGGCAAATACCAAATTTAATACATCCGAACATGAAACGATTACTGATATGTTTTTTTCTGCTGGCTGCCGGACAGCTGGTACATGCACAGTATTATAAAACAGATACCACGATCCATAAGGGATTCGACCCCTCCCGCCTGGTGCTGGGCGGCTCGCTGGGGATGGTGTTTGGAGATTATACCAATGTGGATGTGTCTCCTCTGGTAGGGTATCGTTTTTCAGATTATATAGCAGCGGGTATTAACGTGAATGCGCAATACGGACAATATCGTACCCGTGACATCTATTCCAATACCACCTATTCCCGCGATAAGTATACTATTTTCGGAGGCGGTATATGGGGACGTGTATATCCTTTGCCCATGGTGTTTGTGCATATACAGCCGGAGTATAATTTTATTAGCCAGTCTACCACCGTATATGCCAATGATGGCAGTAACATGAAACAGACCTACAAAACCAACTACAGTGTGCCCAGTTTGCTGGTAGGCGCCGGTTATACACAGAGCGTAGGAGGCCGGGTTGGCATAGGGATTTCCATTTTATATGATGTAATACAGGATGCCCGTTCGCCTTATCGCAGTAACCTGATATACCGGGTGGGTGCAGGTTTAGGTTTTTAAGCGGATATTTTTTTAGAGAGATATATTACAAGAAGCCGGATCATCTGATAAAAAAGATGGCCCGGCTTCTTGTTTTGCATCATGCTGCTGCCATAGCGGTTTTGCGTAGCCCGGATGATCGGAAGGTATATTATCCGCATGTTAAATGTTTATAAATGCTAAACTTTATTTTACATAGAGATTATCTTTGGGCCATAATAAATCAGGAAAGATGGGAATACAGTTAGTTGTTTTTGACATTGCAGGCACTACCCTGCACGATGAATCCAATGTGGCCAAGGTATTACAGCATACCCTGCAATTGGCAGGGGTAACGGTAACGCTGGAAGAAGTAAATGAAGTAATGGGATATGCCAAACCATATGCTATCCGCTGTTTGCTGCAACTGCGCCAGGATGGCCGGCATAGCAACGAGGCCTTTATTCACGAATTGCATGACCGTTTTGTGGCCGATATGAAATCACATTATGCCACCCATCCTGCTGTACGTGAAAAAGACGGCGTATCCGCTGTATTTGCGGCGTTAAAGGCCCGGGGCATCAAAGTGGCGCTGGATACGGGCTTTGACCGTGACATCACCAATGTAATCCTGGAAAGGGTAGGCTGGCAACAGCAAGGATTAATTGACGCAGTAGCTACGAGTGATGAAGTACCTTTCGGTCGTCCTTATCCATATATGATTTACCGTATCATGGAAAAACTGGAAATCCGCAGTATTCAGTCGGTAGCAAAAACCGGTGATACCACTTCCGACCTGGAAGAAGGTACCAACGCAGGTTGCCGCTATGTGATTGGTGTTACTACGGGTGCTTATAGCCGGGAGGAACTGGAAAAAGGGCCGCATACACACCTGGTGGCTTCCCTGGATGAATTGCTTTCAATTTTTTAATCTTTATTTACTTTTCATATCATGCAACAACAGGCAGATGTAGCGGTAATAGGTGCCGGTATTGTAGGTTTGGCCATGTCTTATCACCTGGCATCCCAGGGGAAAAAAGTAGTTTTATTTGAACGCAACAGTAAAGCGATCAGTGCTTCTATCCGCAACTTTGGACTGGTATGGCCTATCGGTCAAACTGCCGGTAAAATGTACGACCGCGCCATGCGCAGCCGCGCTACCTGGAAGGAGCTGGCAGCTGCTACAGGATTGCAATGCCAGGAAACAGGTTCGCTGCATCTCGTGTACGAACAGGATGAACTGGCTGTGCTGGAAGAGTTTGCACAGGCGGCGGCCGGAAATGGTTATCTGTGTGAACTGCTTCCCCCCGCCAAGGTGGGAAATTATACCAGCGCTATCAAAACAGCCGGACTAAAAGGCGCGTTGTGGAGTCCTACCGAAATGACGGTGAATCCACGCCAGGCCAGTGCCGCCATAGCGAAGCACCTGGAACAGAAAATGAACGTAACCGTACGTTTTGGTACCGCCGTAAATGGTATCAGTATGCCCTATATTGAAACAAGGAATGAAAAATGGAAGGTGGAAGAAGTGTTTGTATGTAGCGGCGCGGATTTCGAAACCCTCTACCCGGCGGCATTTGCGGAAGCTCCTCTGAAAAAGTGCAAACTGCAGATGATGCGCACCATTCCTCAACCCGGCAACTGGCAGCTAGGCCCCGCTTTATGTGCTGGTTTAACGCTGGGGCACTATGCC
The DNA here is from genome assembly GCF_012726295.1 of Chitinophaga sp. Ak27. Lineage (GTDB taxonomy): Bacteria > Bacteroidota > Bacteroidia > Chitinophagales > Chitinophagaceae > Chitinophaga. The sequence goes on from NZ_JABAOB010000003.1 coordinate 493,542, forward strand.
TCTTTCGAAAGCTGCAAGGCCCTGCAACCGCTGAAACAACGCTACGCGCAGGAAATGCCGGATTATGTAAAATGGGGTATTCACCTGTTGGTCTCTCAAAATGGGGCAGGGGAATTAACCATTGGGGATTCTCATGAATATGGTCCGGATTTCGAACCATTTGATAAAACGTTTATCAATGACCTGATCCTGAAGTATCTGCATACCTTCCTGGAAGCACCAACGTATACGATCCAGGAACAATGGCATGGCATTTATCCTAAGCTCACCAATGGCCAGACAGACCTGGTGTTTTCCCCGGAAAAAAATGTCACTATCGTTAATGGCCTGGGCGGTGCAGGGATGACTTTATCCTTCGGCCTGGCACAGGAAGTTACCGGCCGCTTATAATTTTGGTCATAAAGCAACAGGGATTTTGCTATGAAAACCTTCCGTTTTCATAGCAAAATCCCTGTTGCTTTGCGTCTCTGCAAGAAACAACCTTTGCGTAATCTGGATAAATTTAAATTAGGTTATTGCTCAAATAATTAATAAATTAAATGCAGATTAAGCGTTATGAGAACACCTGTTGAATAAAACGATAGTAGCATTCGAAAAATTTTCAACAATATTTATTTCAATTGCCAGCATTAGCAACGTTTCTGCAGCAATGTTTCAAACATTGCTGCACGTTCATAACGTGTTAAATGTAAAGCGGGTTTCTTTATAGTTACCTGCTTTTTTGTTTCTAATGAGATGACAGTAAGCTAATTATTGTATAAATTACACCACCCCGTGTATATGCCGGGAAAGTGTTTATTGGCTTAAAATTAGTCATCGTATGAACAGTAGTATAAAGAATCTTAAAGAGAGAGACTGGACGGAAACAAGAGCGCATTCCAGCTGGCAGATTTTCAAAATTATGGCGGAGTTTGTTGAGGGGTTTGAGAAGCTGGCGAAAATAGGTCCCTGTATATCCATCTTTGGCTCGGCGCGTACCAAGCCGGGTAACCGTTATTACGACCTGGCCCAGGAGATAGCTTCCAAACTGGCAGATGAAGGTTTTGGTATTATCACAGGGGGAGGACCCGGGGTAATGGAAGCGGCCAACAAAGGCGCCCAGGTAGCTCATGGAAAATCTGTAGGCGCCAATATCACATTACCACATGAGCAAGAGGCTAACCCTTATATAGATCGGGAAAACGCCCTGAATTTCGACTACTTCTTTGTACGTAAAGTAATGTTTACCAAGTATTCCCAGGGCTTTGTAATGATGCCCGGCGGCTTTGGTACCATGGACGAATTCTTTGAGGTGGCTACCCTTATCCAGACTAAGAAAATGGAAGAAACCCCTATGGTACTGGTAGGACGCGAATACTGGAGCGGTTTGCTCGAATGGATCCGTAATGTAATGATGGAAAAAGAAAGTAACATCAATCCCCAGGATCTGGATCTCCTGCAGTTATTCGACACCGCCGATGAAGTGGTGGAGTATTTCCGGGTTTTCTATACTACCAACAAGCTACGGCCTAATTTCTAGCATAAAAAAGAAAGCAAAAAGCGATTGCTGCGAAGGAAGATAGCAGGCAGAGAAGTGATTATAAACATTATTTAGTGTGAGAATAAAATCACCGTGAATAACGTTTATGAATATATGCCGGTCATGCTATTTCAGGGATACATCCCCTTTATTCGCGGTAAAAGCTTTTTGCTTTCTGCTTTCCGCTTTCTGCTTTTTCCTTAGCTTTGCAGAAATTTTAATATATGGAGCTCATACCAGCGGCAGTAGAGGCTTATTCAGAGAAGTATACCAGCCCGGAAAGTGAAGTGATGTATAAACTGAATAGGGAAACACACCTGAAAGTAGAGTTGCCACATATGCTGAGCGGGCAGGTACAGGGACAGTTCCTGCGGATGGTGAGTTATATGATTCGTCCCCGCCGCATCCTGGAGTTGGGTACTTACACGGGATATTCTGCTATCTGCCTGTCGGCAGGTCTTACCCCAGACGGTATCTTACATACGGTAGATGTGAATGAAGAGCTGGAAGCCCTTTGCCAGAAATACTTTGAGGCAAGTGGGAATGCACATAAAATTAAAATGCACATAGGCAAGGCTGCTGAGGTCATCGAACAACTGGACGAAGTTTTTGACCTGGTATTCATCGACGCTGATAAAGCCGGATATGAGCAATATTATGACCTGGTATGGGAAAAGCTGCGTCCTGGCGGTTTTATCCTGGCAGATAACGTGTTGTATCATGGACAGGTACTATTGCCTGAAAATGAGCGGGGCCGCCAGGCAAAGGCAATGGTTGATTTTTGTGAAAAAGTGCTGGCAGATGACCGCGCCGAACAGGTACTCCTGACCATCCGAGATGGAGTATTAATGATCAGGAAGAAATAAAAACGCCCATTAAATCCGAAAATACATGCAAGTAAGAAAATTCTTATTGATAGTCAGTTTTCTTATTGGCTTCGTTACCGTACTGCAGGCACAGACTATGACTACCCAGCAGTATATTGCTACCTATAAAAACTTAGCCATTGAGGAAATGCGCCGCACCGGCGTGCCCGCCGCCATTAAACTGGCCCAGGGCATTGTAGAAACACAGTCTGGCAACGGTACCTTGTGTTTACAGTCAAACAACCACTTCGGTATTAAATGTAAAAATACCTGGACTGGTAAAACCATCAAATACGATGACGATGCCGCCCAGGAGTGTTTCCGCGTATACGACTCAGCAGCAGACTCCTACAGGGACCATTCCGATTTTTTGCACAGTAATCCCCGTTATGCTTTCCTCTTTCAGTTTGATGGAGATGATTATAAATCATGGGCCTTCGGCCTGAAACAAGCCGGATATGCCACCAATAAAACATATCCCCAGCAGCTGATAAAAGTAATTGAAGATTATAACCTACAGCAATACTCGCTGATTGCTATGGGTAAAATGGCGCCAGGCGCCGGAGATGGATTTTTAGATAAAACTTCCTATGCAGAGGTAACGCCTAAAGCAGAACCCCGCTCGTCCGGAAGCAGAGCCAATCATAATACACACAACAAACAACAGGCTGGTAACTACCCCAAAGGTATTTTTGAAATCAATGGCCGGAAAGCCGTATTCGTAAAGGCAGGCACGTCCCTGATAAGAGTGGCTGATCAATACAATAAACGTCTCCGTAAACTGGTACGTTTCAACGACCTGGATAACGATAATCCTCCTGCCAGGGATATGATTGTTTTTCTACAGAAGAAAAGTAAACGAGGCGGTAAGGAGTTTCACCCCGTGATAAATGGAGAAACAATGCATGATGTAGCACAGGCAGAAGGTATTCAGCTCAGATGGTTGCGCAGGCGCAATAAAATGAGCGAAGGAGAAGAGCCCGCCGCCGGGCAGCGCTTAACCCTCGATGGTTTTGCTTCCAGCGCACCCCGTCTGGCTAAAAATACCCGGGTACTGAAAGAAGAAGACCAGGAACCACCAGAAGATTTTTCTCCACGTAAAGCCATAGAAGGTATTAAAGAAGAAGTAGCTAAAACTACAGGAGTCACCGCTGTTCCTGAAAGCAAACCCGCTGCCCAGCAACCGGGCGGTATTCCGGTAGCAATGGTAGAAGACCTGAAAAAAGCCGGCCAGGTAACTACTTCCGGAGGAAGCGCCACAGCGCCCAGGGCCACCCTGCCACAAACACCGCCCCCCCCGCCGGTAATCACCAAACCAGCGCCTGCCCCCGCATCCCGGGGAGGGCTGCAATACCACGATGTGCAACCCAAGGAAACATTGTACGGCATTGCAAAAATGTACAACCGGTCTATTGCCCAGTTACAGGAATGGAATAATTTGCAGGGTTACGATATAAAAATCGGACAACGCCTGCTCGTAAATAAATAAGCAGTAATCCTTTTCCTGCTTATGATTGTTAAATATGGAAATGTAGAAGTATTATGTCAGTAATCAAGGTGCATGACAAACAGTTCGAGCCTTACATCGATGCAGTAACGCTGCAGCAGCGTATTAAAGAAATGGCCGAACAAATTAACGAAGATCTGAAGGGAGAGCGCCCTTTGTTTATTGCCATCCTCAACGGCTCCTTTATGTTTGCCGCAGACGTATTTAAGTACCTGAATATCGAGGCGGAAATATCGTTTATTAAGCTGGCCTCCTACAAAGGCACTAAATCTACCGGGAACGTGGTACAGGCCATTGGCCTGGATGAAGACCTCTTTGGTCGTACCGTGGTAATCCTGGAAGATATCGTGGATACGGGTAAAACCCTGAGCCAGTTCCTGCCACAGCTGGAACATCAGCAACCTAAAAAATTACTCGTGGCTTCCCTGCTCACCAAGCCGGAAGCGATGGTACATCCCATTAAGATCGATTACCTGGGCTTCTCCGTTCCCAATAAATTCCTACTGGGCTATGGACTCGACTACGATGGCCTGGGCCGTAACCTGCCGGAAATATATCAACTGGTCGGAGCAGAATAGTATTATTTTTTCCGGGCAACTGCCCGGAAAAAATCTTAACTTAATACATGCCTAAGTTCCTTTTACTCTTATTATTATGGGGTGGAGGACTGCAAGCGCAAACAATCTGGGTATCGGGAGCAGTCGAAGACAGTATATCACATCGCCCTGTTTCCGGCGTGGTAGTGAAGGTGGTAAACGACACCACACAGGTAGTCACTAACGCTTTCGGTCTTTTTAAAATAGCCATCCCTGCAACAACTACTACACTGTTGTTTACACAAGCCGGTTATCTTCCCAAAGAGGTCAAGGTGACTAAATACGACCGGCTGTTAATAACATTATCTCCTGCACGAAAAGATACAGACCCTGTTGCCATGGCTAAAGCCAGGTCTAAAATGTTGCATAGCAGCAACCCCAATTACGGTAATGTGGGTATGGGCACTCATTCCTTTTACAACGAAACATACGGCGCCACCTATGAGAATAAGTTTGTGCGCACGGTCACCCGGCCGGTATCTACTTTTGCCATCGATGTAGACCGTGCTGCATATAGTAATATCCGTCGCTTCCTGCGGTTGAAAGAAGCTGTTCCTGTAGATGCTGTGCGTATTGAGGAAATGGTCAATTATTTCCAGTATGACTACCCATTGCCCGCAACCGGCAACACTATGGCCATGTATAGCCATTATACTACCTGTCCCTGGGATGACAAGCACCGGTTGTTGCAGGTAGCTATCCGTGCAAAAGCCCTGGCCACCGACAGTTTGCCTGCCTGCAACCTCGTTTTCCTGATAGATGTTTCCGGATCTATGGGCATTCCTAATAAATTGCCTTTGTTGCAGGCGGCCTTCCGAATACTGGTACATAACCTCCGGCCGGTAGATAGAGTGGCTATTGTAGCCTATGCCGGTGAGCCAGGCATTATTTTGCCTTCTACCTCCGGCGATCAGCAGGAGAAAATATTAAACGCTATTGATAACCTTACCGCCGGCGGCTCTACCGCTGGCGAAGCCGCCATTAGGATGGCTTACCGCATCGCCGCACAACAATATATCCCCAATGGCAACAACCGCGTAATATTGGCTACAGATGGCGATTTTAACGTGGGACAAAGCAGCGATGAAGAAATGGAACAACTCATTATCCAGGAAAAGGAAAGCGGGGTATTGCTTACCTGTCTCGGATTTGGCATGAAGAATTATAAGGACTCCAAGTTGCAGTCTTTATCAGGAAAGGGGAACGGCAATTTTGCTTATATAGACAACCTGGAAGAAGCCAATAAGATATTTGCCCGTGAATTTGGTAGTACACTGTTTACTGTCGCCCGCGATGTGCAGTCGGAGGTATGTTTTAACCCCGCGCAGGTAAAAGCGTATAGACTGATCGGTTATGAAAATAAGATGTTGCCGGTAGATACTGCTACCAGTACGGACTACGGCGGTGGCATTATTGGCAGCGGACATTGCTCTGTAGCGCTCTACGAAATTGTGCCGGCAGAGCATGTGCCTCCTGGAGATTCGCTGCTGGCCGATGTAAATATTACTTATCGCAACCCCCAGGATACAACGATCAATACATTACCAGGCATGATTCCGGCAACACTGATCCAGTTTGAAGATGCGTCCGTCGATTGCCGCTTCGCTGCGGCGGTAGCATTGTTCGGCATGCTCCTGCGTAAGTCGTCTTATTGTGGCAATGGCAATGCCGGCATGGTGATGGAAATAGCCCGGGATGCACTGGGAAATGATAAAGGCAACGACCGGGCAGAATTTTTGAAGATGATAAAAATGCTGCGCAAAAGTAAGCACTGACCCTATTTGATCAGCCGGTAACACTTCCGGATCAACTTCTGCTGAAAATCAAAAGGTAAAGTTTGATTGGTGATATCCTTAATACTGCTGGCATTGATCTTATCTGATTCCAGTACAAACCTGCGATAGTTATTACTGAAATATACTACGCCGTCCTTTTTGGTGGCCAGTAACACTTTATTCAGCAAGTCCACATGATCCCGCTGGATATCCAGAAAATCCTTCATGCGCTTACTGTTGGAAAAAGTAGGAGGGTCTATAATGACCAGGTCGTACGTATTTAGCTTAAGGGTATCAAGGTATTGAAGTACATCTGCATGAACGAAAGTATGCTGAGGGTTGTCAAATCCATTGAGTCGCATATTTTCTTCTGCCCAGGCCAGGTAGGTTTTCGACAGGTCGACTGAAGTTACTTCCGCGGCGCCGCCGGCGGCTGCATATACAGAGAAGGAGCCGGTATAGCAGAAGAGGTTTAGTACTTTTTTATCTTTGGCTTCATCCCTGACCATACCACGGGTAATACGATGATCGAGGAACAGGCCCGTATCGAGGTAATCGGAAAGGTTCACTTTAAACTGCAGCCCTGCTTCGTAGGCCGTCATCACATGACTTTCTATGCTCAGCTTTTCATACTGGCTTTGCCTGTTTTCTTTGCGTTGGCGTTGCTTTACCCAGATTTTAGCAGGTGGTATTTCCAGTACTTTGCTGATTAATTCCAGGCAGCTGTCTAACCAGGCTTCGTGTGCCTCTTCTTCCATACCGTGTTTACGGTTATATTCAGCGATGTATACATGATCTTCATAGATCTCTATGCTGAAGGGGAATTCAGGAATATCGTCATCATATACCCGGTAACAGGTGATATGCTGCCGTCTGGCGAGCTTGGAAATATGCCGGTAAACTTTCGTCAGCCGGTTTTCGAACATCTGCAGTTTAGAACTCATATCTTTTGGATTAGCATAAAGCTGAAAGCATAAAGCATAAAGCCATTGAAGCGAATGACTAATAGAATAATGACCTGCATAGGTCATTCGCTTCAATGGCTTTATGCTTTATGCTTTCAACTTTCTCCTCAACTAAAAATATCTCTTACCTTCTCAAAAAATCCTTTTTCAGACTTTTCAGGATTGGGTTTAAAGTTATCGGAGGATTGTAATTTATCGAGCATTTCTTTTTCATCTGCGGTCACCGTCTGAGGCGTCCATACATTCACATGAATCAGCTGGTCGCCTTTTTCATAGGAGTTAACAGAAGGGAATCCTTTGCCTTTCAGGCGGAATATTTTACCGCTTTGTGTGCCGGCAGGGATTTTAATTTTGGCTTTACCATCAATGGTAGGGACTTCCAGGGAAGTGCCATATACTGCATCCGGGAAGGAAATGTAGAGATCATACGCTACATTGAGTCCGTCGCGTTGCAGTTCCGGATGTGGTTCTTCCTCGATCAGGATGAGTAAGTCGCCGGGGGCGCCGCCTCTTTCGCCGGCATTCCCTTTACCGCTCATACTCAGCTGCATGCCTTCCTGTACGCCTGCCGGGATGTCGATGCTCACCATTTCTTCGCCATACATACGACCCTCTCCTTTACAGTGGCCGCATTTGCTGGTAATGATCTGGCCTTCTCCATGACAGGTAGGACAGGTAGTTACTGTTTGCATTTGTCCCAGAAAAGTTTGGGTCACTTTTCTTACCTGGCCGGAACCGCCACAGGTATTACAGGACTGGAATGCGTTTTTATCTTTTGCACCGAGGCCACCGCAATGCTGGCAGGGTACATATTTTTTTACTTTGATTTTTTTATTGGCGCCTTTGGCGATTTCTTCATAGGTAAGACGAATTTTTACCCGAAGATTGGAGCCACGAGTACCACGTCCACGGCGGTTTCCACCACCGCTACGTCCACCGCCGCCGCCGAAGAAGCTGCCGAAAATATCATCATTACCAAATATGTCACCGAAGTTGGAGAAGATATCATCCATGTTCATACCACCTCCACCAAATCCACCACCACGGTTGCCATTCATACCAGCATGGCCAAAGCGGTCGTATTGCGCCCTTTTATCAGGATCGCTCAATACTTCATAAGCTTCAGCTGCTTCTTTGAATTTTTCTTCGGCCTCTTTGTTGTTTGGGTTGCGGTCAGGGTGATACTGCATGGCCACTTTACGGTAAGCCTTTTTAATTTCATCCTGAGAGGCCGATTTGGCAACAACCAGTATTTCGTAATAATCTCTCTTGGTAGACATTATAATAATCACTTAATGCTGGTGCAACGCACCAGCTTTTTGTTCGGTAAAAAATATGTCAGCTTAGCATAGGCAATCATCTGAGATAATGCCACATCGTCATTTATTTACCCACAATTACCTTAGCATGACGGATTAATTTGTCATTCAGGTAATAACCTGGCTGCAAGGTATCCACTACTTTTCCTGCCAGCTCCGGCGTAGGAGCGGGGATCTCAGTAATGGCATCGTGCAGATCCGGATCAAATGAGGTGTGGATACTCTCCATTGGCTTTAATCCCTTCGCTTGCAGGGTACTTCTCAGCTTGTTAAACACCAGCATCACGCCGTCTTTTACAGCGCTGATATCGGTAGCATTTTCCAACTGCTTACTAGCCCTGTCGCTATCATCCAGTACATCCAGCAAAGATATGATAACTTCTTTACTGGCGGTTTGCATCAGCTCTATACGTTCTTTGGCAGTACGTTTACGATAATTGTCAAACTCTGCCTGTAATCTCAGGTATTTATCACGGATTTCGTTGACTTCCTGTTCTTTTTTCTCCAGTGCTGTCACTTCATCTGACTCATTATTCGTATTTGAACTATTGCTTATATTTTCTTCTGGCATGCTTTGCTCGTTTTCGCTACCAGCGTTAGCCTGTCCGTTTGTCTGCATGTCTTTTTCGTTTTCTGTCATAATAAGTAATAATTGTCTGCTGTGGGTACCAGTCAATTTCTTTGCCAACAGGAGTTTTGGCGACAAAAAGGCAGAAAAAGCCGAAAATGCAAAGCTTCCCCGCTAAATAGCTACCTTTGCCCCTCGAAATACGCTAAATGACTAAAGTTTTTTTAAAGAAACAGATACAAAACAGGGTATTACAAGGGCATCCCTGGATTTTTGGCAACGAGGTAGCTGAAATAAAAGGAGAAGTAAATGCCGGTGAAATTGTAGACGTATATACGCATAAAGGCTTCTTCCTGGGCCGTGGTTATATTAACCCGCAATCACAGATACTGGTACGCCTGCTAACCCGCGATAAATCAGAAGAAATTAACCCGGAATTTTTTTACCACCGCCTCCTCAAATGCTGGCAATACCGGCAGAAGCTGGGCTATGTGGAAAACTGCCGCCTGGTATATGGAGAAGCAGACGATCTTCCTGCACTGGTGATCGACAAATTCAATGATTATTTTGTTATACAAACCCTGGCCCTGGGAATGGAACGGTGGAAAGATGCCATTGTAGATGCCATCAACCGTATTTTTTCTCCTAAAGGTATCTACGAAAGAAATGATGTACCAGTAAGAGAACTGGAAGGTATGAGCCAGCAAAAAGGCTTCCTCAGCGCTCCCTTCGACACGAACCTCATCATCAATGAAAATGGATTGAAGTTCCATGTAGATGTGGTAAATGGTCAGAAGACCGGCTACTTCCTCGATCAACAGGACAACCGCCGCGAAATAAAACATATCGTAAAAGACGCCGATGTCATGGAAGCGTTTTGCTATACCGGTACCTTTTCCTGCCATGCAGGTTTTTATGGCGCTAAAAGTGTTCTGGGACTTGATATTTCCGAAACAGCTGTTCACACTGCACGTAAAAATGCGGAGTTGAATAATCTACAGGATATCTGCCAGTTCCAAGCTGTTAATGCATTTGATCAGCTAAAACAATGGACCCGGGAAGAGAAGAAATTTGATGTAGTGATACTGGATCCGCCAGCCTTTACCAAAAGCCGCGAAAATATCCAGAAAGCAGTAACGGGTTATAAGGAAATTAACCTGCGCGGCATGAAGCTACTGAAGCCAGGAGGTTTCCTGGTAACGGCTTCCTGTACCAACCTTGTATCACCGGACCTGTTTCTCCAAACTATCGATGCTGCCGCCAGGGACGCCAAGAAAAGATTACGCCAGGTAACTTTCCAGACGCAAGCCCAGGATCATCCCATCCTGAGAAATATTGAGAATACCACTTATCTGAAGTTCCTCATTGTAGAAGTATCCTGAAGATAACATACATAAAAAAGGAAAAGTCACGATGCATATCGTGACTTTTCCTTTTTTATTTTGATGCCAGATGTATCTAAACTACTTGACGACATTGAACTTACCCGACTCTATCAGGTTGCCACGCTGGTCGCGTAACTGGAAAATATACAGACCATTGTAATAGTTGTCCAGGCTTACGGTAGTGCGTGGACCGATGCCTTTTAACTGGTCTATTTTTTTTCCCAGAAAATTGTATACAATAAGATCGTATAAGCGATCGTTATTATGCTGTTGAATTTCAAAATTTATGGTAGTAGTAGCGGGGTTGGGATATAGTTTCACGATCTTATTACCCCCCTCCGTATTAGGTTGGGATTTTTCGCTTTGCGCAATGCCAGTAACCGGCAGCAAGCTTAAAACCATTATGAGAATCAGGGTAGAGGTTTTCCACATAGTATTATAAAAATAAAGTTTTTTTCAAATATTTCCTAATTTTTGTTTGATAAATTCAGACCCATACAGACCTTTCCTACATAAAAATAACAAACCAAACGCCATTTTGTTATCTTTTTTTGCTTTTTTATGTAAATTTTAACGCTTGTACACTTTTATCATAAGTAATTGATTTTCTGTTATTTAAAATCTTGGACAATTTAAGCTTTCCAATGTTGAGTTCCGGCTATTGAGGAAGCCCTTGAAAACCAATGAGATTTCAAAGCCCCCGAAAGTTTGACTGGCAGTACGTAATTGGGAGATATTGGTGTCATAACTCATGGCCACCTCATATTTATCCATGTCAATTTTGATGGTAGGGATGATCGCATCGTTCCATCGCAGGAACATACCGCCATAAATAGCCCGGGTAGATTCCAGCCCCTGGTTCATCAGGCCATACCCGATCAATGCTCCCCCGATATATTCTGAGTAAGTTCCCTGGTGCAATTGGTTGTAGTGCGCAATTACTTTTACCCGCTCGTCTACCGGGATGGTAATACCAGCGTTGAACGTTATTTTAGGCTGTAGCGCTATGTTTTGATCATTGTAAAAGGAAATTTTAGCCCCGTTGAAGTGGAAATAGCCAGCCCCGATAAAGTAATTCACATCTTCCCTGATCACGCCATTGTAGCTGAGTCCTACGCCCATGTCGAGATAACTGTATCCCTTGAATGCCAGCTTCCCTTCTTCACCGGTAGGCATCGCCGGATCAAAACGGCCATTGGTATACTGGTTGTTGAAAGTCATATTACTCGGATCAAATTGGCGCTGTACATAGCCTCCCATAAACCCTAACGAAAGAAAACTGCTTTTGTCTTCATTGAGCGATTTATGGTAGTTGATGGCCGGAAATATCTGGGTAGACTGCAGTTTGGAAGTACCGGCCCGGTCGTAGGTAAGTTGTAAGCCGGTGGTTACATAGTCGTTGCTGCGTCCTACCGGGAACTTTATTTCGCCGCTCAGGGTCCCGGTCTGGTAGGGAATGGTAACACTGTTCCACTGGTTGCGATACACCGCCTGTACGCGCACATCGCCGTTGAAGATACCTATCAGCGCAGGGTTACGCAATATGGGCGTTTCATAAAACTGGGAAAGATGTATATCCTGTGCATACAATTGTGTGGCCGTTGTGGTGCCTATAATCGCCAGTAATATGCGGTATACGGTTTTCATAATAACCAGGTTAAATAATTATCTGAGTAATGTTACATTGCCTTTTAGCTGAAAGAAATCATTGGTGTCGCAATATGCCTCGATGAAATAAATGTATACATCGGCGGGTTGCGGTTTGCCATTGAGCGTGCCATTCCAGCCCATAGTAATATCATCTATATTAATACGCTCCCGGTGATATACCTCTTGTCCCCAGCGATTAAAAATGCGGAAAGATTTAATCATGCTAATGCCCTTACCGCGGGGATAAAAGACGTCGTTTTGCCCGTCGCCATTAGGACTGAAGGTATTAGGAATGAATATGACATCTGTGTTGCAGATCAGGTCTATTTTTACCACATCGCTTTTGCTGCATCCAAATTGGTTGGTACCGGTAATGCTATAGGTCATTGGTTTACGCACTGCTGCGGTAACATAGGGGGAGCTGGGATTATCGAGATAATCTTCGGGGCTCCATTTCCATTGTACGATATCTGCGCTGCCGCTGGCCATCAGCTTTACTACATCGCCCACGGTAAGCGTCTGATCTTTTCCTGCACTGACCTGCGGTACCGGCTTCACCGCCACCTTTATTGACAATGGCGCGCTCATAGGACACAACGGATCATTGGTGCCCGTTACCTGGTAGGTAATATCTGCTATCGGTGTAGTAATAGGATTGGCAATGGTGTTGCTGGTCAGCCCCGTAACGGGTGTCCAGTTATAGATAGCGGCGCCGTTGGCCTTCAGTTGTACGGAAGTGCCATAACAGGCAATAGTATCCTTACTGACCGTGAGATTAACTTTAGGCACAACCGCCACATCTGTAGAATCAAATACCGTACAGCCGTTGGCATTAGTAGCCTGCACCAGGTAACGGGTATTTGCCAGCGGTGTGGCTAAGGGATCCGTACAAGAGGTGCAGCTAAGTCCCGCACCGGATAACCATTGCACCGTGCCATCAGATAATGCATTAAGCGATACGCTGTTGCCTTCGCAGATTTTAGCCTGCTGGGCAGATGCCTTAACAAAAGGGGTTGCATTAATATTCACTGTTTGTATGATGGAATCCTTACAATTACGGGCATCAGTTACCACCAGTTTTACCAGCTGTGGACCGGAGGTCGTATATTTTGTGCCCCGAGGCGTTTGCGATTTGGAAGTTTGCCCATTGCCCAGCTCCCAGTACCAGTCGGTAATAGGGATATTGGGAGAGGTAACCGTCGTATTGGTAAAGCTGACCGGCTGACCGGCGCAGGTAGGCCAACCAGTAGTGAAGTTGGCTATGGGCGCCAATATGTTGATATCATTGGGCTTAAACACAATATCATCACAATAGGCAGGATCTTTATACCGGATCGTTAGTTTATTATTGAAGGTGCCAGCCATGGTCCAGGTTTTCACGTAGCTCTGATCGGTAGTAGTGTATACGGTTCCATCGCCCAGTTGCCAGGTATAGCTGGATACCAGTGCCAATGGCACGTTGAGCACTTCATAAGTAGTATTGCTGCCCCGGCAGATAGAACTTACGCCACTGGTAAAGTCGGCTTTAAAGTAGTAAACTGTCTGGAAGCTGCTGTGGCTGCAGTTGGTACCGTTTTCTCCAATGGTCAGGCGCACGGTGTAGTTGCCGGGTGTGGTGTAGTTATGTACGGCGTCCTGGGTATTTACAACAGGTGAATTATCTCCAAAATCCCACTCAAAAGTACTGTTGGCATTGATGCCGGTAGATTGGTTGGTGAAAATAAATTTGCTTTTATCTGTACAGTCGCGCACCAGGCTGAAGTGTGAAACTGGTCCGGTGATCACCACGGTGGCCGGTGGAGCTGCCGTGAAACAGCCGTTGCCGCCTGCTTTCATCTGTACGGTTAGCGTGCCGTTGGTGGCGAAGGAATGTTTGATATCATTATTACTGCCTTCGCTGGTAGTACCATCTCCGAAATCCCAGCTGTAGGTATCTGCAAAATTAGCGTTGGCCAGTAAACGTACAGGTTCACCTACACAGCTGCTGGTAGGCGACACCGTAAAACCTACATTGGAAGGAGGATTACCGGTATGTACAAATTTATCGAACGACTTTGTTACCACGCATTGGTTCTGTGTAGTAACGGTAACGTCTACATTGTAGGTACCTGTTTGTGTGTATACATGGCTCACATTGCCTCCGCTGGTGGTTTGCGTATTGCCATCTCCGAAATTCCATGCATAGGATGTTACCGGATCGTGCATGTCATTGGAAGAAAGACCATTGAATACAGCGGTATAAGGCACGCAGCCCGACAATGGGGTAGCCAGATCCAGCAAGGGCAGCGAGATATCGATATAGGCCGTTTTTTTCAAGGTGCCCGTACAGCCGTTGCTGTTAGTAACGGTGAGGGTCACATCATATTTGCCTGCCTGGGTATAGGTGTGTGGCATATAGGCGTTGCTGGTAGTGACCACTGTTCCATCTCCAAAGTCCCAGGTGCGGCTGGCCGCGCCGGGCGTGGCATCTGTGAAATTGGCGGTGTAAGCTTTGCAACTTTTGGTAACATCTGCAGAGAAGTTGACAACAGGGGTGCTGCCAAGGATAATATCACGCCAATAGGTGCTGGTAATAACGCCGCCATTTATTTTATACTGGGTTTCCAATGTAATTTTAACCGGTCCGCCATTGGTATAAGTAATTTGTGGCTCAGGGTCGTGAGAAGTCCTGCCATCTCCAAAATCCCAGTTATAGGCAATAGGTGTTCCAGTACTGTTATTCTTTAAAGTAAGGGTAACAGGTGTACATAAGTTACCCGGCGATGCGGTATAGCTAAAATCCGCTTTCTGCGCCAGTAAGCTATTGGCGGGTAAGAGACCTGCAATGAGCAGAAATGTCCGTAAACACGTTGCCTGTAGGGATTTCATAGGTACACAGGTTTTCCATTGACTGAATGACTGCACAAATTAATAAAAATTACATATATAAAATTTTTGATTTTTCAGATTTTTTGACGATTGACTTTAATAAACGGTGGTGTTCGGTTGCCAGTACATCTGAAAATCCATTTACCGGATGAGGGTGATATTGCCTTTCAACAGGTTTACCGCACCTTTATCGCATACCACTTCCACGTAGTACACAAATACATCAGGATTGAGTGGAGTTCCGTTGAAACGTCCGTCCCATCCGGCTGCAGGATCGTTGGTATTGGCATTGAGCCGTTCAAACACCAATTGTCCCCAACGGTTAAATACCCGGAAGCGCCGGATGGTTTGCATACCTTTTCCCCGCACATAAAAAACATCGTTCTGACCATCACCGTTAGGAGAAAAGGAATTGGGAATGAATACGTTGCCTTCGTTACATACCAGTTTAATCGCCACCTCATCGGTGCTTACACATCCAAAGCGATTGGTTACTTTGACATGATAAGTAATATCGTCAGTAGGTGTGGCGGTTGGCGCCAGGCAGTTATAACAGTTGAGACCCTGGATAGGAGTCCATTCTATCTGCGTAATATCATCGCTACCGGTAACAGGCAATGGAATCACGGAGCCAGTGGCCGTAACGATATCCGGACCGGCATTTACTTTTGGCGCGGTGCGAACATATACCCTGGCCAGTACCGTATCCGTGAAACAAGTGCTGTTATTGTAGCCTACTACCTGGTAGGTAATATTGCCATCCGGACTTGCCACCGGGTTGGCAATATCGGCGCGGTTAAGTCCACGCGCCGGAATCCATTGATAACGCAAAGCACCGCCCGCCAACATCTGCACGGTTGCCCCTTCACACATTTCTGCATCTAATGCGTAGATGCGGAACGGCTGCGTTACACTCACCGGTATTTCCGCTTTATTCGTACACCCGTATTCGTTAGTAGCCAGTACATGGTATATTGTATCTATCTCTGGTTTTACAGTAGGAGATACACTTGCCGGGTCTGAGATATTATAGTCAGTCCACGCTACCTTAACATTGGCGGTGGTATTGGCTTGCAGCTGCAAGACTGCGCCACGGCAAATCGACGCCACATCCGGCGAGGGGTTCAATACCGGCGAAGGATTAATCACCATACTGGCAGTCGTAGTAGCCGGGCAGGAACCGTCAGCGTTGGTAATGGTCAATGTTACTGGTATAGTGCCAGCTGTACTCAGCGTTATTTCCGGCGGTACTGGCTGGTCGTATGTTTGACTGGTGCCTACCTGCCATAACCATTTGGTGCCAGGTACATTTTTACGGTCGCTACCGGATAACTGTACTTTACCGGAAACGCACAAAGACGCAATGGGTGCAATGTCCGGCACTGCCTGCGGTGGAATCACTACTGGCAGTGTTTTATCGTCTTTACAGCCATAGGCGCTCGTTACCCGCAGCGTTACATTGGTACTGCCCGGCTGTGGATAATTGAAGATGCCATTAAAAGTACTAGCTTTGTTATTGGGATCGCCGGGTACGCCGAAATCCCAAGTATTGCTAAAGTCCAGCGCCAGCGAATCTTTGGTGAGGGTTTTACTTTTATTGGTAAAGGTCACCTTTCCGCCACCGCACACTTTAAAATCGTCGGTGGTAAAATCAGCAGTTGCCTTATCTACAATAATTTTGTCGTTCCCATCGGCTTTTACCACACAGCCCTGATCATCCTGCAACGATACCCTGGGATAATAGATGCCCGGTTTCGTATAGGTATGGGCGGGAGAAACAGGTGTTTTTGAAGTTAATACGGTACCATCGTCAAAGTCCCACATATAGCTGTCTGTTTTTACAGAGGTAGCGCTGATGCTGATATCCAACGGTACACAACCCTGGGTAGGCGTTGTTTTCATGGTACCATCAGGACCTTTAATGGTAATAGGTAAAGTAGCGGTGCTGGCACATCCTCCTTCAGAATAAACAGTAAGCACCACGTTGTAGGTTTTGGCACGGGCGTAAATATGCACATCCGGATCATTTTTCGTAGAAGTGCCGTTATCTCCGAAATCCCAGTTGGCATTTTTATAACCGGTGGAAGTATTGGTAAATAATACTTTCACTGGCGGACATAAGTCGAGGTTATCGGGGATTTTAAAAGAGGCCTTTGGATCGGGAACCGTTATAAAGTTGGGTTTGGTGATTTGGTCTGTACATCCGCCGGCAGTAGTTACTTTAAGTGTTACCGGGTAAGTGCCGGGTGCGCTGTATATTTTGCTTGGATTGCTGCTGGTAACCGTGGTATTGTCGCCAAAGTCCCATGCATACTGTTGTATGTTGCCTTGCGACTGGTCAACAAAAGTAAAAGCTTTATCCAGGCAGGCAATGTTGGTAGGCGCCATGAAATCGGCCTTTACTTTTTCAAATGCAATCACCTTCTGCGCTTTCACCACGCAACTAAATTTATCTGTTACAGTGAGTATTACCGTATAATCGTTTGCGTTAGTGTATGTGTGTTTAATCCCTACCGGCTGAGTGGTATAGGTTTCTTTGGCGCTCTGGTCTCCAAAGTCCCATTGCCAGCTTAGTATCTGGTTGCCGGCGTTGGTCGTGGATTTATCCGTGAATGTGAAAATTTCGTCCTTACATTTTTTACCCACATAGTCGAAGTCCGGATCAGATCCGTTGACGTCGACGGTAACCGGGGCCGATGTCCTGGTACAGCTGTTTTTATCTGTAATGGTTAGTTGAATAGTAAACGTACCTGTTTTGTTGTATTGGTGGGTTACCGGTTGGCCGGGATCAAAGCTAAATGCGGGAATGGTTTGCGGGGCGGTGCCGTCGCCCCAATCCCAGCTGTATTCATTGATATTATCATTGTTGATTGCCCCCAGGGTCATACTGATATTTTCACCCCGGCAGATACGCGGTTTGTTAGGCGTAATAGCCGGATGTTCATCGATGATATTAACGGATTGAGTGGTAGTAGAGGTACAGATGCCGTTGTCGATGGTGAGTTTTACCTGTTTGATACCGGTAGTTTTGTAGGTGAAGTCGGGGCTTTGATCGGTAGAGGTAGCGCCATTTTCACCAAATTCCCACAGCCATGTTTTTACGGCAGTAGGAATAGGACCGAAAGTAGAATTGTCTGTAAACTTGCGATGGTAGGGGTTTACGCAATCCGGCGCGGTATTGAAACGGGCTATGGGCGGAATGATCTGGATGTAATCTTTTTTCATTAACTGTACGCGGCAACCGTAGTTATTCACTTCCAGTATAATATCGTGACTACCTATTTCATTGAAGCGGTGGTTCGGATTTTCATCGGTGCTGGTACTTTGGTCCTGTACAAAGGTCCAGTTCCAGGAGGTACCCCGGGGAGTGGAGAGATTGGTAAACTGTACCGGGTCTTTGGCACACGATTTCAGCGGGGTAGCCACAAAATCTACTACCGGCTTTTGACCGGCGCTGATGACGGTTTGGCCGTTGGCAGTACAACCGCCCGCTGTTTTAATGGTTAAGGTGACGTAAAAGATACCTTCTTTCGTAAAAATATGATGCGGTTTGGCATCAGTAGAAGTCAAACCATCTCCAAAATTCCATTGATAGCTGGTAATAGGATCGGGAAGGTCAATTTCTGCATAGAAGTCTACAGGCAGGGGAATACATCCTTCCGTGGCGCTGCGGTATACACTGAGATTAGGTTTTACGATGCTGATATAATCGCGTTTACTCACTGTGCTGCTACATCCCAGGGTATTGGTAGCGGTAAGGCTAATGGTATAGGTACCTTCTTTTGTATAGGTGTGTGAAGGATTTTCCAGGGTGGTACTGGCGCCATCTCCAAAATTCCAGTTCCAGGAAGTAGCGTTGGAAGAGGTAGCATTAAATTGGGTGGTAAACGGCGTGTTACAGGCGCTAACGGGTGTGGCTACCGGGTCAATCTGCGGGATGGGATTTACGTGGATGGTTTGCTGTACTTCTTCCATACAGGTGCCCAGGGAGGCCTGCATTTTAACGAGATAGTCGCCGGCAGTGGAAAATTGTTTTGCGGCATCTGTGGTTGTTTGTGTAGTGCCATCTGGAAACGCCCAGGTCACCTTGTCTGGTGTGGGTTGGGTAGTGTTTTTAAAATTGACGGCTTGCCCGGCACATGCCAAAGAAGCGGTGAAAGACGGTTTCACCTGTTCTATAACGATATAGTCGGTTTTGATCAGCGGGGCTGTACAACCGGCATTGGTAGCGGCGGTAAGCTTTACCGTATACCTGCCTGGTTTCGTGTAGAGGTGCTGGTTAGCAGTTCCCGTACTCCCGTCACCGTAGTCCCAGGTATAGGTAACTGGGTCGGGCGAGTTATTAACCGTTGTATTGAAAAAGTTGACGGTCAGCGGGGCGGTACAGCTTTGTGTTTTGTCGGCCGTAAAGGAGGGAGCGGGGGCGCTCTGTACTTTTACGGGTACTGGTCCACCTGCGCTGGAACACCCTTTGGAGTTAGTTACTACGCTCACCACGTTATAAGTGGCCGGTTGCGTAAAGGTATGTGTGACGTTGGCGCCATTACCGCCGCCGCCATCTCCAAAATCCCAGGTAATATCGGTGATGGTACCGTCTCCGGGGGTGGACTGGTCTTTGAAAGCAGCCATAAATGGGGCACATCCGCTGAGGTTTACCGTAGTGAAATTCACCACCGGCTTATTGTATACCTGGATGTCTAGTTGCCTGGTGATGATGTTGGCGCCATAAGTAGCCATCATTTTCACATGATAGACGCCGGGATTCTGAAAAGTTTTGGAAGGGGTCAATTCGTTGGTAACATTGGCGCCGAGTCCGAAATCCCATTCAATTTGTTGATAACCAGGATCCAGTGTAGCAGAAAAGTTAACCAGGAACGGAGGGCAGCCGGCTGTTTTATCTGCGCTGATGGAAACAGATTGTGCATGGGCGGCGATAGCCATGATAAATATGGGGAGCAGACAAAGGGCAATGT
Source organism: Chitinophaga sp. Ak27 (assembly GCF_012726295.1). Lineage (GTDB taxonomy): Bacteria > Bacteroidota > Bacteroidia > Chitinophagales > Chitinophagaceae > Chitinophaga. The sequence continues at coordinate 513,533 of NZ_JABAOB010000003.1, forward strand.
GTCTGGTGACAATCCGCAGATGACGATGTAGGCTTTTCATGGCATAGGTTGGCATTAAGGCCGGTTCATAGGTGTATTTATAAAGTATAAAAGTAGTAATAATGTTTGGAAAACCTTGGGTTTTATGTATGTTGTTGAATGGCCGTAACTTAGCGTAAAAGAATATTGGATATGGATAGTCAGTACTGGAATGACAGGTATATCAGTGGCGCTACGGGGTGGGATATGGGCGAAGTATCACCACCATTGAAAGCTTATATCGACCAGGTACATAACCGGGATATTCGTATACTCATTCCCGGGGGAGGCAATAGTTATGAAGCTGCCTACCTGGCGGGGCAGGCATTTAGTGATGTAACGGTACTGGATATTGCCCCGGTGTTGATAGAAAAGCTGCGTACAATGTTTAACCGTACCCGTGTAAAAGTGTTGGAGGAGGATTTTTTTACACATACCGGTACCTATGACCTGGTATTGGAACAAACCTTTTTTTGTGCCATAGACCCGTCCCGCCGGTTGGACTATGTGAGGCATATGCACTCACTGATCCGTCCTGGAGGACACCTGGTAGGTGTGTTGTTTGATCGTGATTTTCCACAGGAAGGGCCGCCATATGGCGGATCAGTGGCGGAATACCAGGAATTGTTTGCACCCGTTTTCGATATTAAGGTATTGCAGGCCTGTTACAATTCTCATCCTGCCCGGCAGGGATCCGAAGTGTTTATTAATTTTATGCCGAAACTGAAGAAGATGTTTGGCAATTACTAGTATATCTTACCGATGACTGATAAAAGAAGGGGAGAGATGTATATAATCTCTCCCCTTTTTTATATAGATATAATGTTCTCAAAACTGATAGATACCGCTGTATTTCTTCTGGGCATAGGCAAGGAAATCGCCGAATGCCAGTGGCTTTCCGGTTACCTTTTTACACAATTCGTTAGAAGTATAGAATCTGCCAAAGGGGTGAATGTTAGTACGCAACCAATCGAGTAATGGCTGATAGTTACCAGTGGCGATACTGTTGTCTAGTCCCGGTACCTGTTGTTGTGCAGCGGTAAAGAACTGTGCTGCATAGAAGCTGCCCAGGGAATAGGTTGGGAAATAGCCAAAGCTACCGTGCGACCAGTGAATGTCCTGCAATACGCCCTGTACATCATCGGGTACAGTTACATGCAGGTATCGGTGGTAATATTCATTCCAGGTATGTTTCAGGTCTTTCACGGGTATACTTCCATCTATCAATCCTTTTTCAATTTCATACCGGATCATAATATGGAAGTGATAGGTCAATTCATCGGCTTCGGTACGAATCAGGGATGGCTGAACTTTGTTGATAGCGCGATAAAATGCCTCCAGTGTAACGTTACCGAGGTTGTCCGGGAATAGTTGCTGTAAACGAGGGTAGTGATGTTGCCAGAAAATAAGGCTGCGTCCAACGTTGTTTTCCCAAAGGCGTGATTGCGACTCATGGATGCCCAGGCTGGTAGCTTCACCGCAGGGGAGGCCATATTGTTCGGTAGGCAGACCTTGTTCATATAGTGCATGTCCGCCTTCATGAATGCAGCTCCAGGTCATGTTACCGAAGTCATTTTCATCGATGCGGGTAGTAACCCTCACATCATGGGGGTTGAAGCTGGTTGTAAACGGATGTTCGGAAATATCCTGCCTGCCGGCTTGCATATCATATCCCATATTTTCCAGCAGGGAGATCCCGAACTGCCACTGTGTATTCCGTTCGTAGTGCTTGTGGAGAAAATCTTTAGGAATGGCAGGTTGCTGTTCTATTTGTGCCAGTAGGGGAGATAAGGCTGTTTTTACTTCTTCGAAGATGGTGTCGAGCATCGTTGTATTTGCACCTTTTTCGTACTCGTTGAGAAGGGCGTTGTAGGGATGGTGTTCATATCCAAGGAGATCGGCTTCTTGTTTTTTAAGGGCGATCATTTTAGAAAGTGCCGGAGCAAAGAGATCGTAGCTGTTGGCTTTGCGGGCCTTTATCCAGGCATGATAGCTTTCGTTGGTTACCTTGGACATTTCGGCTACAAAAGCAGGCGGATATTTTTTATTTTTCTCAAAATCTTCCGTGGAGAGCAGAATATTTTTTTGTGCTACCGGATCGAGTGATGACTGGCCTTTGAGGGCTTGCAGTACGGCATCGAGTTCGGGGGCGGTAAACAATTCGTGTGCGATGGTGCTGAGGGTGGTAATTTGCTGGCCACGGAATCCGGCGCCTTTTTCGGGGAGATAAGTTTCCTGGTCCCAGCCCAATACAGCCAGGGCATTTTTTACGTCTGCAATTTTTTGCAGTTTTATTTTGTATTCGGCATATAGTTCTGCTGTAGATTTGCTTCCGGGCATAAAATTTATTTTTTTGCAAATTTAGTTGATGCCGTCAATGAACCATTAATTTTTCAGCTATGAAGATCAAAGAGATTATACAGGCGATAGAGGAGTTTGCTCCTGTACAGTACCAGGAGAGTTATGACAATGCGGGGCTTATATTTGGAAATGCTGGTTGGGAGGTGACTAATGTATTGCTGACACTTGATGCAACGGAAGAAGTAATAGAAGAGGCGATTGCCCGGGGATGTAACCTGGTGGTTGCCCATCACCCTATTGTTTTTGGGGGATTGAAAAAGATTAATGGAAAAAACTATGTAGAGCGGGTGGCTATTAAGGCCATCAAACATGATATTGCCGTGTATGCGGCCCATACGAACCTCGATAATGTAAAGAACGGGGTATGCCGGCAGATGGCGGAGAAGTTGGGGTTAGGAATGTGCCGGGTGTTGCAGCCTAAGCGGGGATTACTGAAAAAGTTATACACATTTGTGCCGGAGGCTGATGTTAACAAGGTAAGAGACGCATTATTTGCAGCCGGGGCAGGAAATATTGGTAACTATAGCGAAACGAGCTTCAACGCGCCGGGGTTGGGGTCGTTTAAGGGGTCGGCGGACACTAATCCTTACGTGGGTACCCCGGGAAAAAGACATTTTGAGGCAGAAATAAAGTTGGAAGTGATTTTTCCGGTATATTTGGAAGGCAAAATTATAGAGGTGTTACTGGTGGCCCATCCCTATGAAGAGGTGGCTTATGATGTGGTAAGCCTGGATAATGCATACCAGGAGGTAGGTTCGGGGTTGATAGGCGAGTTACCGGAGGCGATGGAAGAGATGCAATTTTTGCAGTATGTGAAGCAGCAGTTTCAGGCAGGTTGTGTGAAATACACCCCTTTGCGGGGCAAATCCGTAAAAAAGGTGGCGTTATGTGGAGGAGCGGGAAGTTTCCTGTTGAAGCAGGCGATTACGGCGGGGGCTGATGCCTACATATCATCAGATTTTAAATATCACGAATTTTTTGATACTGAAAATCAATTAGTTATAGCAGATATCGGACATTTTGAGAGCGAGCAGTTTACAGTGGAATTATTTTATCATATATTGACTGAAAAATTCCGTAATTTTGCGCCTCTTAAATCTACGATTAAAACAAACCCGGTAAATTATTTATAATACATGGCAACCGTAAAAGAATACTCCGTTGAAGAAAAATTAGCGTCTGTACTCAGATTACAGAAGATTGATTCCAAACTGGATGGAATCCAGGTGCTGAAAGGGGAGTTGCCGATGGAGGTAAAGGACCTGGAAGACGAAATCGAAGGATTGAACACCCGTCAGTCTCATATTGAGAACGAGGTAAAAGGTATCCAGGATTTCGTGGCCAGCAAGAAGAACGCCATCAAAGAGGCTGAAGCGTTGATCAAGAAGTATGAGAAGCAGCAGGATAATGTGAAGAATAACCGTGAGTTTGAAGCCATCACCAAGGAAATGGAGATGCAGGCGCTGGAAATCAAGCTGGCTGAAAAGCATATCAAGGATGCGAATGAAGAAATAAAAGACAAGAGTCGCGTTCTTGAAATGGCTAAGAAAGCAGTAGCTGATAAAGAAGCTAACCTGAAGCACAAGAAAGGCGAACTGGAAAAGATCATTGCTGAAACTGATAAAGAAGAGAAAGCTTACCGTAAAGACAGCGAAGAAGCGAAATCCAAGGTAGACCCACGTTTACTGCAGGCTTACGAAAAGATCCGTAAGAACTACCGTAACGGTCTGGCTGTGGTAACCGTAGAACGCGATTCATGCGGTGGTTGCTTCAACGCTATTCCTCCTCAACGTCAGGCAGAAATCCGTCAGCACAAGAAAATTATCGTTTGTGAACACTGTGGCCGTATCCTGGTAGACAACGACCTGGAAGCTACCGTAACGATCTAGCCGATAATACTTGTCATAAGAAATTGAAAGGGCATCCCATGGATGCCCTTTTTTCGTATAGCCCTTTCCGTAAAAAATATACTAATTTATTTAGTTTTGTTTTACTAATTATATTAGCTTTGCGATCACTGCGGTTACGCAGGTACCTTGCGTAGTAGTTCTTTTATTTTGTGGCAGGGAATTGGATGGGGCAATGCAACTTTAAAAAAATGAATTTGTTTATTTGGGATTTGAGCGATGATATGTGAGATTTGGCCTTTAATTCCGGAATTTTCCCCGTATGCGTATTATTTTTTCTTTGTTGTTACTGTTGGGTGTAGGGTTGAATGTAAGTGCCAGGCAGAAAGTATATGATTTTAATATCCGTTGCGAACAGGCGTACGATGCAATTATGCAATTACGCATAAGTACGGGCAGGGCTTTGCTGGAAGCGGAGAAAAAAGAGCACCCGGATAACCTGGCGCCTTATTTCCTGGACAATTATGCAGACTTCTTTCCCCTTTTCTTTAATGAAGATGCGGGAGAATATGCGAAGAAAAGAAGTTTAAGGTCGTTCCGGCTCAATAAGCTGTCGGAAGGTCCTTCGGATTCTCCGTATTATTTGTATACACAGGCGGCCGTAAAGTTTCAGTGGGCTATGATCAAGATCAAGTTCGATGAAAAGTGGGATGCTACCTGGGAAATCCGGAAAGCATATATGATGTTGAAAGAGAATCAACGGCTTTTTCCTGATTTTGTTCCCAACAACTTGTTGCTGGGCGCCATGCAAACAGTATTTGGCACCATCCCCGAAGGATACAGGTGGATCACCAATATCCTTGGCCTGAAAGGCAGCATGAAGGATGGCATGGCTAATGTGAATAAGTTCATTGAAAGCAATAGCCCGGAAGCAAAAATGTTCAGGGAGGAATCCTATTACTATTATTGCTACCTGACGCTCTTTATTGTGAATAAACCGGAAGATACCTGGGATTTCCTGCAACGTAAACAACTCGACACCAAGAATAATTACCTGTTTGCGTTAATGGTGGCTAACCTGGCACTTAATAACCAAAAAGCTGCCACGGGAATTAAGGTATTACAGGAGAGAAATGATACGCCAGAATATGAAGATATTCAGTACTACAACTATGTAATGGGATTGTTGAAATTAACCAGGCTGGATCCCGATGCGCATGTTTACCTGGAGCGGTTTGTTAATAACTTCAAGGGCAAGTTTTATGTGAAAGAGTGTTTACAGCGACTCAGCTGGTATTATTACCTGGAAGGCAACCAGGCGGCGGCAGATAAATACCGGGCCCTGATCCTTACGAAAGGCGGTGTGGAAACTGACGCAGACAAACAGGCGCTGAAAGAGGCCAAAGCGGGTAAATGGCCGAATCCATTTCTGCTACGAGTGCGGTTATTAAGCGATGGCGGATATTTCAGCAAAGCGTTAGGGATGTTGCTGACAAAGAAAGCAGCCGATTTTCCTGCCATGGAAGATAAGCTGGAATATGCCTACCGGCTGGGACGGATATACGATGAGAGCGGACAGGACGACCAGGCCATTGCCATGTACGATGTAACCGTAAAAGTGGGTGTTAACCGGCCGGAATATTATGCGGCCAGGGCTTCCCTCCAGATGGGTTATATTTATGAAAAAAGAAATGAAAAAGCCAAAGCACTGGAATGTTATCAGCGTTGCCTGAGCATGAAAGGGCATGATTATAAGAATTCCCTTGACCAGCGGGCCAAAGCAGGCATTCAGCGGGTAAACGGAACCTGAGCTTTCAACATCATAAAGGAATTTCCTTACTTATGTTACAGCGATTAACCATTACGAACTACGCCATTATCGATCACCTGGAAGTAGATTTTTCAGGAAACCTGAATGTGATCACCGGTGAAACCGGTGCAGGTAAATCAATATTACTGGGCGCACTCTCCCTAATCCTGGGTGAAAGGGCCGACCCTGGAGTATTGTTTGATAAAACCGGGAAATGCATTATCGAAGGCTTCTTCAAAGTAAAGAAGTCACAGGTGGCCGCTTTCTTCCAGGAACATGAACTAGACCTGGAAGACCAGTTAATCATAAGAAGAGAGATTAGTGCTACCGGTAAGTCGAGAGCTTTTGTAAATGATACCCCCGTTAATATCTCCCAGCTATCGGAACTGAGCAGCTACCTGGTGGACCTGCACCAGCAATTTGATACCCTGGCGTTGGGTAACGCCGATTTCCAACGGGAAGTGATTGATGCCCTGGTGAATAAACCGGCGGAAATGCAGCAATATCACCAGGTATATGTACAGTACGTACAGGTACAAAAGAAATACAAGCAACTGTTTGACAGCCGCGACAGCGCCAATAAAGAACTGGATTATAATCGCTTCCTGCTGGAAGAGTTAACCGATGCGGGTTTCAGCACACACGAAATAGAAGACCTGGAGTCAGAGTTGCAAACGCTGAGCCATGCAGAAGAAATAAAGAATACGCTGAACCGGGTATATTTTCAGCTGAAGGAAGATGAACAGCCTATTCTGCAACAACTAAAGCAGTTGCAGTCTTCCCTGCAGGGATTATCTGCTTTTCATAAGGAGATGCCTGCCATTGCTGAACGGTTGTTGTCGTCTTACCTGGAATTGCAGGATATTGCAGGCGAGGTGGAACAAATCAACGACCAGGTGCAGTACGATGCACAACGCATTGAGCTGGTGAATGAAAGAATGGCATTGGGATATCGCCTGTTTAAAAAGCATGGCGTACAAACCACCGATGAGTTGCTGGTCATCAAAGAGGCATTGACCGTAAAAGTGGAAAATGTACTGAACCTCGATGAACAGCTGGCGAGCCTGGAACAGGAACAGGCCCGTTTAAAAGAACAACTTCTGCAGCTGGCGGGCGTCATCAGTACCTACCGCCAGGAACAGGCCATTCCGTTCGAAAAACAGGTGAATGTACTGCTGGCACAGGTAGGCATGCCTAATGCGCGATTAAAGGTAGATATCGTAACCGGTGAGCTGAATCCATATGGGCAAGACACTATCGACTTTTTATTTGATGCCAATAAGAGTAACCAGTTTGCGCCGGTTGGGAAAGTAGCATCCGGTGGGGAGTTAAGCCGCCTGATGTTGTGTATTAAATCGTTGGTAGCTCAATCTGTTTCCTTACCTACGCTTATTTTTGATGAAATAGACACCGGTATTTCGGGAGAAGCTGCCCGCCAGGTAGGTATCATTTTGAAAGGCCTGGCTAAATCGCACCAGATTATCTGTATCACGCACCAACCGCAGATAGCCGGAAAAGCAGACGCACATTACTTTGTATACAAGGAAGCCAAAGCGGAGAAAGTAACCACCAGCGTGCGCTTACTATCGGAAGAGGAACGGGTGAACAAAATTGCCCAGATGCTGAGTGGAGAGAAGCCTACAGCAGCGGCCCTGGAGAATGCGCGGGAGATGCTGGCGATTCCTTCCTAGAGTTTAAATAGCCAAAAAGCCGTGGCAGGCTTGGGAAGCATATTTAGCTGTTAACCACTGGTAATGCGGCTTTAGCGGGTAAGTCCCCAGCTAAAACCGTTTCACCGGGAGTTAACAGCTTTTTTTTTCAACTATAACGACTATTTTTGCCGAAATTAATTTTTGACCAAATGGCTCATAACTTATTAAAAGGGAAAAAAGGTATCATCTTCGGCGCACTGGATGAAAAATCTATTGCATGGAGAACTGCCCTGCGTTGCGTGGAAGAAGGCGCTGAAATTGTGCTTACCAATGCCCCTATTGCCCTGCGTATGGGAGAGATCAACAAACTGGCCGAAACCTGCAAAGCACCTGTTATTCCGGCTGATGTTACCAACATGGATGATCTGACCAACCTGTTCAACAAATCTATGGAGCACTTTGGTGGTAAAGTGGACTTTGTTCTCCACTCTGTAGCAATGGGTATGAATATTCGTAAAGGCAGAAGCTATACCGACCTGGATTACGACTTTAATCACAAAACATTTGATATCTCTGCGATGTCATTGCACCGCGTACTGCAAACAGCTTACAAACTGGATGCATTGAACGAATGGGCCTCTGTCATTGCATTGTCTTATATCGCTGCACAACGGGTATTCCCTGACTATGGCGAAATGGCGGATGCCAAAGCCTTGCTGGAATCAATTGCCCGCAGCTTCGGTTACCACTACGGTACTGCTAAGAAAGTGCGCGTAAACACCATCTCTCAGTCTCCCGTTAAAACCACCGCAGGTGGCGGCGTGAAAGGCTTCGATGGCTTTATGACCTACGCAGATGCAATGAGCCCGCTGGGTAATGCTACCGCCGATGAATGCGCTAATTATGCAGTCGCCATGTTCTCCGACCTTACCCGGATGGTGACCATGCAGAACCTGTTCCACGACGGCGGTTTCTCTTTCACAGGCGTTTCCAAGCCAGTGATCGATCAGATGGAAAAATAAGCGTAAGCTGAAAGCATAAAGCAAAAAGCTATTGTGGAAAATAATCTTAGCGGGTACTTAAAATCGCTTTGGTTATTCTCCACAATAGCTTTTTGCTTTATGCTTTCAGCTTTACGCTATAATAAAAAAGCCGCACCCTGTCCGGGAGCGGCTCAAAAATTATGTGTCATAGTATGAACGGGAGTCGCTATCAGCAGCGCTGGTTAATATTCATCTTCATTAAAGAAGAAGTCGTCTTGCGACGGATAATCAGACCAGATATCTTCAATCCCCTCGTAAATTTCTCCCTCATCCTCCAGTTCCTGGAGGTTCTCGATTACTTCGATCGGTGCACCGGAACGAATGGCGTAGTCGATAAGTTCGTCTTTAGTAGCTGGCCATGGAGCGTCCTCCAGGTATGAAGCTAATTCTAAGGTCCAGTACATCGTATTAAAATTTTTACTTTTTAATTTTTCGCAAAAGTATTATTTAATTTGAAATAAACAACTTTTACTATTTTATCGGTTAATTACTTTTCTTTGGGTTATGCTAACCGCTCGCAATGTTACCAAAAATTATTCCAATTTACCCATATTAAAAGGGGTAGATATTACTGTCAGTAAAGGAGAGATTGTCACCATAGTAGGGTCTTCCGGAGCAGGTAAAAGTACCCTTCTGCATATACTGGGAACCCTGGATACACCTTCTGGTGGTGAAGTATGGCTGAATAATGTCAATCTGACCGGTTTGAAGGGAAACGCCCTGGCTGATTTCAGGAACCGTCATATTGGCTTTATCTTTCAGTTCCATCACCTGTTACCCGAGTTTACCGCCCTCGAGAATGTATGTATTCCTGCTTATATTGCCGGTACCCGTAAACAGGATGTCAGGAAAAGGGCGGAGTTTCTCCTGGAAACCCTGGGATTGAAAGACCGGCTCGATCATAAGCCCAATGCTCTTTCTGGCGGAGAGCAGCAAAGAGTAGCCGTAGCCCGCGCCCTGATCAATAACCCGGACGTGGTGATGGCCGATGAACCTACCGGTAACCTCGACTCCCGCAACGCCCGGGAACTGCATAACCTATTCCTGGAGCTCCGGGATAAGCTACAGCAAACCTTTATTATCGTTACTCACAATGAAGAACTGGCGCCGTTGAGCGATCGGCAGCTGGTAATGAAAGACGGCAAAATTATTTCCGGTGATTAATACCCGTAAATGCTGATACCTGCCTTGAAGGTATTACAGTGAGCATTTACAATGTCCTTTATATGCCTGGAATAGCCGCCGCCCATGGCCACGGCGCAGGGGATATCATGCTTTTTCAGCGCATGGAATACCATTTCATCCCGCTCGCGGCATCCCTGCGGCGTTACTTTCAGTTTCCCGAACTTATCAGTATTCAGTATATCTACGCCCGATAGGTAGAAAACAATATCGGGTTTTACCTGGTCGATGAGCAGGGGTAATGCCGATTCCAGTAGTTGCAGGTAAGTAGCCGTGTCCATACCATCGGCCAGGGGGATATCCCAGTCGGACGTTTCCTTATGAAAAGGATAGTTATGCGCCCCGTGCATGCTAAACGTATATACCTGCGGGGTATTGGTAAAGATAGCTGCGGTGCCATTGCCCTGGTGTACGTCGAGATCCAGTACCAGCGCCTGTTTGATCTTTTTCCAGTGCAACAGATAGTTGGCAGCGATGGCAAAATCGTTCAATAAACAGAATCCTTCCCCATGGTCAGCAAACGCGTGATGAGTGCCCCCGGCTACGTTGAACCCGATGCCATGATCCAGGGCGTGAAGGGCAATATCGATTGTACCTTGCGCAATAACGATTTCGCGGTGAGTAAGGGCAGGGGATTGTGGAAAACCTATTTTCCGCTGCTCTTTAGGTGTTAGGGTCTGGTCTTCCAGCTGCTGCCAGTAGTCGGCGGTGTGGGTAAGCAGGATCACCTCTTCGGTAGCAGGCTGCGGCTCAAATAGTTGTTCATGGGTAATAACGCCCTCCCGGAGTAGCTGTGCAGGTATGAGCTCGTATTTGAGCATCGGAAAGCGATGGTCGGCTGGTAAGGGATGCGTATAGCTATCGTGAGTGGCAATTTTCATGAGCATGGTTCATTGTGCCCGGATAATCGATTTTCCGGCGATTACGAACACCGGATCATTGGCGGCAGGGTCAAGTGTCGCGGAGCCGGTAAAGTGTCCAAAAGCGGGTAAAATGCCGCAATGGGGGCCAAAATAAAAGCAGGGTAAACGCAAGCGTTGTTTGCCAGTGCCCTGCATCACAAAAGCAGGATGAAAATGTCCTGAAAAGGTATATTGAAAACCGTTATGATCTTCACAAGGCTCATGAATGAAATGAATGCCTGAAATAGTCAGCGTGTTATTTACCTGGATCTGCAGCTGTTCATAAACTTCATCCGGCATAATATCATGATTCCCTTTTACCAGGTTGATGGAGATGTTGGCAAACTGCTGCCGCCATACGCGGAAATATTGTACGTCGTTGTTTTCGGTACTATGAAACATATCTCCCACGATGATGATGCGTTGCGGCAGGTAACGGGTAATCAGCTGTTGCAGGCGGAAAAGATCTTCCTGTTCTATCCCCGCAGGTACGGCAATACCGGCTTTCCGGAAATGCGTTGCCTTGCCCAGATGCATATCTGACACAATCAGCGTTTTTTCTTCCTCCCAAAAAATAGCCCGTTGGGGCAGTAAATGCCAATGCTGTTGTTGAAAATGAAAAATTTCCCCGACCACTGAATCCATTTTTTATGAGCTGCAAATTATTAATTTCTTAATCGTTTGTGGTGATCAATTTTTTGATGCGATCTTCCAGCTTTTCGCTGGTCATCGTATCCCGCAGACTGTCTACCTTAATAGGAAAGCAGAAAGGAGTAAGTCGCTGTGGGGCAGTGATCACAATTTTACTCACTGCAATGCGCTCCAGCGTTTCGCGCAGGCGGGCTTCTTCCATCTGGTAAAAGAAAGCTTCATTGAAAGCCTGTTTTAGCAGCAGGTTTTGCGGATCATAATCTTTAAACACATTAAACAGCAAAGAGGCCGATGATTGCAGGTGCCGGTTGGCTTTATGTTTCCCGGGGTATCCCTGGAAGATAAGCCCGGCTATCACGGCGATATCCCTGAACTTGCGCCGTGCCATTTCAGTAGCATTGACGCTGGTTTGCAGTTCTATCAGCAGGTTATCGGTGGTAAATAATTGCTTGGCATTTTCCTGGGTGAGCGGAATCGGTTGATCTGACAATAATTCAAACCCATAGTCATTCATTGCAATAGAAAAAGTAATAGGCTGAATGAGACTGAGGCGATAGGCCAGCAACGCCGCCATTACTTCGTGTACCAGCCGCCCTTCGAAAGGATATACGAAGAGATGGTAACCATCTTTGGTGTTTATTTTTTCAATCAGCAGTTCGTTGTCTTTCGGAATATGTGATAATGTTTCCTGCAACTGGAACAAGGGCTGCAGCGCTATCAGTTCGGCATCGCGGGATTTGCCCGAGAGAGCCTCATTGAATTTCTGCCGGAGCATGCGTCCCAGGTTGGATGACAATGGAATACGTCCGCCCTGGTAGCTGGGTACGATAGATCTTTTGGAATTTGACTTGCGTACCAGTACGGTCATATCTTTGATGAGCGTGAATTCCAGGTTGCGGCCGGCCAGGGTAAATGAGTCGCCGGGTTGCAGGCGGGAGATGAAGCTTTCTTCAATGACGCCGATATAGCCACCTGTCATAAACTTTACCTTGAGCATGGCATCACTGACGATGGTGCCGATATGTAAACGATGGCGCATGGCCATCATGCGGCTGCGGCAGATAAAGAAGTCGCCCTCACGTTCTACTTTGCGGAACTCATCATAACTACCCAGGGCTTCGCCGCCGGTAGTGAGGAAGGAGAGTAGCCACAGCCATTCATCTTCCGTAATATGCTGGTAGCAGAAAGTCTGTCTTACTTCCTCCCATATTTCCGCGCCGTGAAAGCCATCGGAAACGGCCAGTGTCATTAGGTATTGCAACAATACATCATAAGCGAGCAATACCGGCATGCGGCTTTCTATCAGCTCTTCTTCCATGGCTGCTTTTAGCGCTGCTGCTTCTACCAGTTCCAGGGCATGGGTGGGCAGGAAGAAAATCTTACTCACCGCGCCCGGCTGGTGTCCGCTACGGCCGGCCCTTTGTAGGAAGCGCGCTACGCCTTTTGGACTTCCCACCTGGATGACGCTGTCTACCGGGCGAAAGTCCACGCCCAGGTCCAGGCTGGCGGTACATACCACCGCTTTCAGGATGCCGTTGTGCAGTGCCTCTTCCACCCAGATGCGGAGCTCCATATCGATAGAGCCATGATGCAATGCCAGGGCGCCGGCCAGCATGGGATCTTCTTTTAACAGCGCCTGGTACCAGATTTCCGACTGGGAGCGGGTATTGGTAAATATGAGGGTAGTTTGGCTGTCATGAATCACTGGTAGCGCCTGTGGCAGCATCTTAATGCCCAGGTGTCCGGCCCAGGGATAGTTTTCGATTTCATGGGGGATCACACTTTTCAGCGCAATATTTTTTTTCAGTTTGGCGCGGATAATCAAGCCATCATTGTGATATGGGCCCAGCAGTACTTCCAGCGCTTCATCCAGGTTGCCGATGGTGGCTGATATGCCCCATATCTTCAGCTGTTTCTTACGCAAGCCTTTCAGGCGGCTGAGTCCCAGTTCCACCATTACGCCGCGTTTGCTGCCAATGAGCTCGTGCCATTCGTCCACCACTACGGTATGCAGGTGTTTAAACAAGTTGGGATATTCCTTCTGGGCGAGCAACAGGTGCAGGCTTTCAGGGGTAATGAGGAGTATTTCCGGCATCTGCTTTTTCTGTGCAGCGCGGGCGGCCAGGGAGGTATCTCCGCTGCGTATACCCACCTGCCAGGGAATGTTTAGTTCCTGGAGCACGGCTTCCATCGCCCGGGCAATATCTTTGGCCAGGGCTCGCAGCGGGGTTATCCACAGCAACTGTAAACCGTTTTTGGTTTTGCGGGTATAATCTTTCGGATGGGCGTCTATCCAGGCAATCAGTACACCGAGGAACAGGGAAAAGGTTTTACCAAAGCCGGTGGGGGCATTTACGATACCCGACTTCCCCTGCAGGTAAGCCTTCCAGGCATCTTCCTGAAATTTAAAGGGTTTAAATTCATTTCCCTCCAGCCATTGATGGATCACTTTCCAACCTCCCGAACGTTGTTGCATAACAATGAAATTAGGATAAAATGGTAAATCGCGAAACGCTATTTTTGCAGCATGCTCGCAAAATTTTTCCGGCTCTCCGAAAATAATACAACGGTTAAGAAAGAAGTACTGGCAGGGTTAACTACCTTTTCTACGATGGCGTATATACTGGCGGTAAATCCCAGTATCCTTTCGCAAACAGGAATGGATTTCCAGGCGTTGATCACGGCTACCGCCCTGGCTGCTGCTATTGGCACCCTCGTGATGGCCTTGTACGCGAGGCTGCCCATTGGCGTGGCGCCCGGCATGGGTCTCAATGCTTTCTTTGCCTATACGATTGTATCGGCCATGGGTTATAGCTGGCAGTTTGCACTGACAGCTGTTTTCCTGGAAGGACTTATTTTTATTGTGTTATCCATGTTCCGGATACGGGAGGCTATTATCAACAGCATCCCGGGTAACCTGAAATATGCCATATCAGTGGGTATTGGGTTATTGATTGCATTGATAGGCATGGCCAATGCCGGTATTATTGAAACAGGCATGCATCATGTGGGAGATGGTAAACTGGGCGGTGTGATCCTGAAAATGGGAAATATCACCAGTGTAGGACCGCTCATTGCGTTGATAGGACTGATTATCAGCGCTGTACTAATGTATAAGGGAGTGAATGCGGCCCTGTTGATAGGCATCCTGGCGGCGACTGTAATCGGTATACCCCTGGGCATTACCCATCTTCCCGAAAACGGGCACTTGGTGAGCTTACCGCCATCATTAGCGCCTGTAGCGTTTAAGCTGCAATTCGATAAAATATTTTCGCTGAATATGGTGATGATCCTGTTTACCTTGTTGATGGTAAATTTGTTTGACACCGTAGGTACCCTGATAGGACTTTGCAATAAGGCGGGATTGCTGGATGAACAGGGACGTTTGCCCCGCGCCAAGCAGGCGCTGATGGCAGATGCCATTGGTACCACCGCTGCCGGGCTGCTGGGTACCAGCGTAGTAACAGCTTATGTAGAAAGTGCCAGCGGTATTGCTGCCGGCGGCAAAACGGGATTAACCTCGTTTACCGTAGCCATCATGTTTTTGTTATCCTTGTTTTTTGCCCCGGTGTTTGCCATGATACCACAAGCTGCTACGGCGCCTGCTTTGATTATAGTAGGTATGCTCATGATGGGGGCCGTTACCAAAATAGATTTTAACGATGTAACGGAAGCTATTCCTGCTTTCCTCGCTATTGTAATGATGCCTTACAGTTATAGCATCGCAGAGGGGATTGTATTTGGTATGCTGTCTTATGTGCTACTGAAGGTATTAACCGGGCAGTATAAAAGAATCAGCCCGGTGATGTACATATTGGCGGTGCTGTTTATCATTACTTTTCTCGTAAAATAATTATTCCGCCAATGTGGTTCCGCTATCAGTAACGTTGAGCGTATGCATCATGCCACATTTGAGTGCATAGTTATTCTTCTGGTGCCCTACGGGAAAATTGAAGCAAACCGGGAAACTGGTATGCTTTATTTTTTCGAAGACCATATCATAAACGGTTCTTCCGAATTCTTCGCCGGGGTCATCTGGTTTAATCTTATTAAATCCGCCAATGACAAGGCCCGCGAGGTGGTCTAGCTTATGTGATCGCTGCAGGGTGCCCAGCATACGATCCAGGCTATACAGGTATTCTCCTACTTCTTCGAGAAACAATATTTTACCATTGGTATCTATTTCAGAATCGGTGCCACACATACTCTGGATGATCGACAGGTTGCCGCCAATAATTACGCCCCTGGCTTTCCCTTTCCTGTTTTGGGCATCGGGAGGCGCGCTGTACTGCATTCTTTTGCCGGTCAACGCCTGGTAAATAGACATGATGGTGTCTTGCACCACCGGTTCGGCTTTGCTGAATTCATCGGGGAAGCTATTGCACATTTTTGCGTGCAGGGAGGCAATCCCGAAGTGCCGGTTAATATGACAATGTAATACCGTAGCATCACTGAAGCCGATAATCCATTTTGGCTTGCGCCGAAACCGGGAAAAGTTGAGCTGGTCGATAATACGTGCGGTGCCATATCCGCCACGCCCGCACATAATGGCCTTGATGCTGTCGTCGTCCAGCATAGCCTGAAGGTCTGCCAGCCGCTCTGCATCAGTGCCACCAAAACTGAAATCGCGTGCCCCTACGGCTTTGCCTATACGAATATTAAATCCCCAGCTTTCCATAATACGGATGGCGGGTTGTATCTCTTCTCTTTGAATATAGCCTGCCGGACAGGTAATGCCGATAATGTCGCCAGGTTTCAGATAAGGAGGCGCGAGTGGCTTTTCAACATCTGAACTAGCTGGCAAATCAATTCCGGCAAGCGTTTTCAACGACGATAAGGCCGCGCCGGAGGTAATAAGGGAGGATAAAAAATGCTTACGGTTCATACGTTTAATGTAAGCATAATTTGGCAAACAATCAGGTGGTGATTAGTTCTCGTATCGACCAGTGGGCAATATATTGTTCGTTCTTCAACTGGATAATATCAATGATACGCAGGGTAGCCTTACGACCAGTAGGAGCTTGTCCCATGAACGATGCCTGCAGTGTACCGGTAAATGCTTTGTGGGTAACTACTTTATCATCTTCTGCAATCATATCAAAAATCTCCAGCTGGATATCTGGGAGCGCAGGATGCAGGAGCTGGGTAATAAAATTGCGGGTACCTATGCGATCGTTATAGCCTGGTACGCCGGTGTGATTAATGAATCCGGGCGCTACTATTTCTTCGAAGGCATCGAGGTTACCTTTAATAATAAATTCTTCATTGAAGCGTCTTACTATGGCTTTGTTTTTTTCTTGTATCGTCTGCATGTTATCTTTTTATAACTGCAAAGCTACCTGGAAGTCATACAGGCCAGTAACGGAAAAAGCTCAGATCATTGCTTTTTTGGCTCTCGTATGATTAGGGGTGACACCGTAGGTTTGTTTAAAAATCCGGATAAAATGCGAAGTGCTTTCAAATCCGCATGACAAGGCTATTTCCGCCACTTGTAATGGGGTAGTTTGTAATAAGGTGTGGGCATAAGAGAGTCGTTGTTCATTGATCCACTTGCGGGGGGAAGTATGAAATTGTTGCTGGAAATCCCGTTTAAAGGAAGCGAGGCTGCGGCCGGACAGTCTGGCCATCTCTTCCAGTGTCAGGGGTTGAAATAAATGTTGCCGTACAATAAAGGCCAGGTCCTGGGGCTGGGCATGTACAATTTGTTGCAGGAAAGCGAGTATGGCAGCGTGTTGCGGAGTAGCTAACAACAGCAGGAACAGCTCATATAATTTTACCGGTAAAAGTGCCGGTAAGGTAGCGGGTTCCTGGTGGAAATAGTGGACGTATTGTTCCCGGAATGCTTCTATTAATGGATTAACCGGTACTACCAAATGATCTGTTGCAGTAGTTTTCTGGGGAGTGATA
This sequence comes from Chitinophaga sp. Ak27, assembly GCF_012726295.1. Lineage (GTDB taxonomy): Bacteria > Bacteroidota > Bacteroidia > Chitinophagales > Chitinophagaceae > Chitinophaga. Next base: position 530,906 of record NZ_JABAOB010000003.1, read on the forward strand.
TAGTTGAATTTGTGAAGGAACCGGCGTAGCAGTTCATCAGAAAAGTAAAGCAACAGGCTTTTGAATTGCAACCCTTCTTCCACAAAGTCGGACATCACATAAAAGCCGCGTTTCATTAGCAGCAGCGAGCCGGCTTCTACTTTTATGGTTTGCTGATCAAAATGTAGCAGTTTATACCCGGAGAGTACAAAAATGATCACATTTTCTTTGAGGAAGATGGTGCGTTTATTGGCCATGCTGCGTTGTTTCAGCATAGCAAAATGGGTGTTGCCTGCTTTGAGTATTTGTTGTCCGTCCTGGTCTTTCGGGAATTTGAGTAACATGTTTCAAATGTAAGCATTCCCGGGTTTTTAAAGGCAGTGGTATAGTCAACGTGACTATACCACCGGGTGACAGTAAAAGGTTAAATGGATGCGGCCGGCTTATTTTTTCCCGAAGGTATAGTCGATACCAACTCTTAGATTTGAGTTGTATTCGGCGCCGATTGATTTCGTAATGCCATGCATATACCTGGCGGAAACACCGAGGCCGAAGGGCAGTTTATAACCAACGCCGACAGATCCAGCCAGGGTAAACCGGTTGTAATAGCTGGTATAGTGCTGCCAGTTGCCGGCGGAACCCTGTTTGGCATCCAACAACATGCTTACTTCCGGACCGGCCTCCACGTAGAGCTTGGGCGTAATATGATATTGTACCATTACGGGTATGCTGAGATATTGTTCCCTGGTTTTGAATGTCAGGGTCTGAAGTGGTTCTCCCGGATGAAGCACTATAAATTTTTGGTTTTGACCATTATAAGAATATATTACTTCGGGTTGCAGTGACCAATGGTCATTCAATTTGAAGTTGGCAAAGCCACCTCCGTAAAAAGACGGAAATACCGGGTTCAGTTTGGAGGTTTTAGACGAAAGTCCAAGTCCCCCTTTAATGCCATAGTGAATGGTTTGGGCACGGGTTGTCAGGGCTGCTGCTACGAACGGAAGCAGGAGCAATAGAATTTTCTTCATGTCTGTAAGTTCTCAGGTGATAGTTGAGTGATTTAATTAAAAGTTACTACAGTAAGGCCTTACAGGGATAAAATTAGAGTTGTAAATGTTAAGAAAATCCTTACTTTATTTTTTTTACATCACTTTAACTATCAAAATTTTCATGTAAGGATGGCAGTGTTTTTGTCTTACTTTATCAAATACTCTTGTTATGCGATATCTTATCTTATTCTTATCCACCCTGTTGTTTACACTGGAAACCAGTGCACAGCAAAGCGCCTGGACGATTGTTCCCGGACAACGCATCGGGCAAATAAAGCTGGAAGCGCCTGCACAGAGCCTGGCAGTATTAGGTAAGCCGGATGGAGGCGATGCTGCTATGATGAAAGCCTGGCGTATCTGGTATAGCCGGAAGAAAGATAACAGCATTGATTCAACGCATATGCTGGCGGTATTCACCGCTATGCGTACACAGGATACGCAGTATGTAAAGCAGATACGGGTTAATTCACCCAAGTTCAAAACTGCAAAAGGCGTGGGGGCCGGCAGCACGTTATCGGCTATCAAAAAAGCTTATCCGGGTGTTAAACTGGTACGGCTATACGAAACGGCCAATAAGGCAAAACGTATTGCTGTGTATGAAGATACCCAACAGGGTATTGCTTTTGAAACGGCTAATTCACGCAGCCGGAAGCCAATTTGCGCTATGGTAGTAGTATTTGACCCTGGCGAATCGGCCGCAGGTTATCTTGATTTTCACGTTGGCTTCGACCTGATGAACCCCGTGGAGCCTTAGTTATCTTGGTGCGCCAGGGTTAGTGTATAACAGTATGGGTAGGTACCGGAAGTTTAGCACATGCGGCTAAAAAACTACCTGGTGGGTAGCTTTGATCACTGAAATCACAAATATACTTTGCGTATGACTCAGGTTATCCAGCTCTCCTAATTTATTTACATAAAATTCACGGTATTCGTCCATGTCCTTTACCTGTACTTTTATCATGAAGTCAAATTCACCAGAGATATTAAGACATTCGGTTACTTCTGTGAAATTCAGTATTTCCTGGATAAACTTCTTGCCACATTTTTTATTATGCTCTTTGAGTGTAATATAACATAACACCGTGAGGCTTTTATTTATTTTCCGGGGATCTACAATAGCGGCGTATTGCTTAATAACTCCGGCCTGTTCCATTTTGCGGATACGTTCATATACGGGTGTGGTGCTCAGGTTAAGCTGGGCCGCGATATCGCGGATGGTCATCTTGGCATCTTTCTGTAACAGCTTCAGGATGCCCATATCTTTCTCGTCGAGGGAAAGTGGGGTGTCGGTAGTATTTTCTTTTTTGTTGACCATCTTGTTTTCTATTTTAAGACAAAATTCTATTTTACTTGTTAATTATAGTCATTTGTTCTAAAATTTTTGCAAAAAAATTACATATGAGATGATTTATTAAGTTTGCACCCAATGAAGCAACGTATTATTTTAACGGTGGCCTGTATGGCTATTTTTTTCGAAGCACTGGATGTATCTGTATTAAACATGGCAATTCCCCAGATGGAGGAGTTCTTTCATTTTGGGGCGGATGCTATTCAGTGGGTGCAAACGGTATATGTGTTGTGCTATGCGGGGTTGGTGCTGCTGGGCGGGCGCCTGGCCGATACCCGTGGCAGGAAGCGTATTTTTATTGTGGGTGCACTCATTTTTGTATTGGCGTCATTGGCGGCAGGATTTTCTTTGAGCTTTGCCTGGCTCCTGGTATGCCGTGCCTTGCAGGGGGCTGGCGTAGCATTAGCCATTCCTGCGGCTATGGCGATTATTACCAACACTTTTACCGAGGCCAGTGCCCGGAACCGGGCACTGGGAATTTTTGGTGCAATGGCGGGAATTGGGTTTGCTACTGGCCTCGCTATCGGGGGACTCATCAGCAACTACCTGGGATGGCAATGGGTATTTTTCATCAATGTACCAGTGATTAGCGTAGCCATTCTCCTGGCGGTAATATATATTCCTGCCGATAAAAAGCCCGTGGTAAAAGCCGAGAACAACGCTGTCAGTGCCTTGCTGATTACTATACTGATGATGCTGGCGGCCTGGTTGATACATGACCTGGTAAACATCGGACAGCACTATACGAAATATGGCATATGGCTGTTGTTGTTTATTGGCGCCGCCATAATTTTCGTGCGCAGGGAACTTGCTCATGAGTCGCCATTGGTCGATTTCCGTTTATTCCGGCTGCGGGGAGTCATGACCGGTAATGCCGGTGCGGCGTTGCTGGGCAGCATGTTCCTGAGCTACATATTTATGCTGACGCTATACCTGCAGCACGATCTTCACTTCAGCCCGTCGCAGGCAGGGTTGTTGCTCTTTCCTTTCAGCATTTTATCCGGCATCGTTTCAAAGTTTGTATTACCGCGGTTATTTACCCGGCTGGGAGTAGCGAAAACAGGGATTTTAGGCTATGCATGTATGTTGGGAGGAATCCTGTTTTTTGTGGCCAGTTATTTCACCGCTTATCCTTTTCTATTCATCTTAGGGGCGGTAGCCTGTATCAATTCGTTCGGGATGGCCATCACTTTCCCTTGTGTTACTATCCTGGCAGTGCAAAGTGTACCGGAGCGGCAGCAGGGGCTGGCATCAGGTATTAATGGTACGGCCAATGCGCTGGGCGGTGGCTTGGGATTGTCGTTGGTAGGGTTGGCAATGGAATTGGCTACGTTGAAAGGATGGAGTGCTTATGGTGCCGGTTTGAGTATCCTGGTGGCCATCGGCTTACTGGCTATTGGGCAGCTGTTATGGTTTTACCGGAGAATGGGTTAGTATAAAGCAAAGCGCCCCCACGCCTTGGCGTGGGAGCGCTTTGCTTTATATAAAGTACGCAGGTATTGCGTCTACTGTTTATTCATTTTGATATCCGTGCTATCTCCTTTCTGGATGATAAAGATATTTTTGTTTTCAAAATAGGAAGGGGTTTGCTCGCCTTCTTTCAGGTAAACCGGCTGAAAGTTATAGCTGGTAATTACCTTAGGGGCTGTTTCTACCATACCATTGAAATAAACGCCGTTACTGTGCAGCAGCCTCACAAAGTAATAGGTCAGGTCAAAGCCTTTGTAGGCCATGTCTGAAGGACGGGCTTTGTAGGTTCTGCGGAAATAGTCGTTTATATACTTGCTGTAAGCATCTGTTTTATCGTTGAAGTATGGCGAAGAGTAATAGATCTGCAGTCCTTTGAATTCAGGTTCTTTCAGTTTAAATACATCCCAGGTGGGCATACCAAATATCTGCAGAGGGTAGGTAGCCGCAGAAACGCTCAGTTTACGCAGCAGGCTTTTCGCGCCAGCTTCATCCAGGGCGGTTACCAACACTACGTTGGTGCGGTCGGTGAGCAGGTACTTGGAAATTTCATCTGTAGAGGTGCCGTCGTTCCAAACTACTTCTTTGATCCTTACTTTTTTAGCGCTCTGCATTTTTTCGTAGGATGCTTTGAAGTCAGCTGCGAGGCGGGCTTCGAAAGCGGTATTCCTGCGGAACAGCACGATGTTTTTATTGGCGAAAGCAGCCTGTACATAGTTCTGAAGGGCCTCGCAGTGTGTTTTGAGTGTGCTGTTGGAGATGTATAAAAATGGATTATCAGTAATGCCGGCATCATTGGGGAAAGTACCGGACACTAGTGTGATTTCTTTTTCTTTGGCAAAATCGGCCAGCTCCTTCAGTTCGGGATTATTGACAGCACCTATGATGAGGTCTGTTGCATCCAGTGCTTTACTCCGGATAAGGGAAGACACACTTTGCCTGGCTTTGCTGTCATATACGTTTACTTTCAGGTTATACCCTTGCTGTTGTAATGAATCGAGGGCCAGTTGGGCGCCTTCGTAAAATTCGAGCCCGGGTAATACATATCTTGGAATTGTGCGGCCAGGAATATCTGCAGAGTTGGCGAAAGCGGAATCCAGGTACAGCGGTGCAAAGAAGGCGATGTTGTAAGTACCTTTTTTTACTTCCTTCGCAAATGCTGGTACGTTGAAGGGCGCTGCTTTGGCGGTTTCTTTTTTCTCTTCCGGCTTTTTGGCCGGGGAAGGTTTACTCAATGATGGCGGTGGCCCGTCTACCCGGGAAGTACTTTTCCTGGAGGAAGAACAGGAGCTGATCAACGCCAGGAGTACGAAGCCGGATAACAGGTTTTTTATGGAAACTAAATGGTTCATAATGGCCGCTAATTTACAAAAATCATTCCTAGTAGTTCTAAAAAGCTAAAAGCTTAAAGCAGAAAGCAAAAAGCTATTGAAGCGAATGACCAGTGTAACATTAATATTTGCACAAATCTCCGCTTCAATAGCTTTTTGCTTTCTGCTTTAAGCTTTCAGCCTTAAATTAATTACTCCCACTCTATGGTAGCCGGTGGCTTGGAGCTGATGTCGTATACTACGCGGTTAATACCTTTTACCTTGTTAATGATGTCGTTAGACATTTTAGCGAGGAATTCGTATGGCAGATGCGCCCAGTCGGCGGTCATACCATCTACGGAGGTTACTGCGCGTAATGCTACTGTAAATTCGTAGGTGCGTTCATCTCCCATTACACCTACACTTTGTACCGGCAAGAGGATGGTACCTGCCTGCCATACTTTGTCGTACAGGCCGGCTTCTCTCAGTCCCTCTATATATACGGCATCTGCTTCCTGCAGCATATGTACCTTTTCGGGGGTAATAGCGCCCAGGATACGGATGGCCAGGCCAGGACCAGGGAAAGGATGACGGCCCAGGAATATTTCGCTGATACCGATTTCGCGGCCTACGCGGCGTACCTCATCTTTGAAGAGGAAGCGCAGGGGCTCTACCAGTTGCATGTTCATTTTTTCCGGTAAGCCACCTACGTTGTGGTGCGATTTGATCGTCACAGAAGGACCATTCACAGAAACGGATTCAATCACATCAGGATAGATTGTACCCTGGCCGAGGAAGGAAATGTCTGTCAGCTGGGTAGCTTCCTGCTGGAAGACTTCTATGAAGAGGCGACCAATGATTTTGCGTTTTTGCTCGGGGTCGGAAACACCATTAAGCTGACCATAAAACAGGGCTTTCGCATCCACTCCCTTTACATTTAATCCCATATGTTTATAGGATTCAAGTACGGTTTCAAACTCATCTTTTCTCAGAAGGCCGTTGTCAACAAAGATGCAGAAGAGGTTTTTGCCAATGGCTTTGTGGATCAGTTCAGCCGCTACGGTAGAATCTACACCACCGCTGAGCGCCATTACTACTCTTTTTTCGCCTACCTGTGCTTTGATCTTTTCTACCGTTTCGTGCACAAAAGCAGCCGGTGTCCAGTCCTGTTGACAATTACAGATATGTACCAGGAAGTTGCGCAAAATTTGTTTGCCTTCCAGGGAGTGGGTTACTTCCGGGTGGAATTGTAAACCGAATATGGGATTAGCTGCAGCAGTGGTGCTTTTGAAGGCAGCTACCGGGATATTTTCTGTAGTGGCGATGATATCGAAATTTTCCGGAATACGTTTAATGGTATCGGAGTGGCTCATCCATACCTGGCTCTTGGGGGAGATATCATATAATAATTTCTCTTCCCTGTCCTGGTGTTCCATAAAAGCTCGGCCATATTCGCGGATGTTGCTTTTAGCTACGTCTCCGCCGAAATTTTTGGCCATCATCTGGGCGCCGTAGCAGATGCCCAGTACAGGTACTTTTGCTGCAATGGCTGCAATGTCGATGTTGGGCGCTTTTTCATCATTTACGGAGAAAGGACTGCCTGATAATATAACACCTTTGATCGTTTCATCCCAGGCGATGGGCTGAAGGCAAGGCTTAATTTCGCAATAAACATTCAGTTCACGGATGCTGCGTGCAATCAGCTGTGTATACTGGGAACCGAAATCGAGGATAAGTATCTTTTCTGTCATGGTGGTGCAAAGATAAAGCCCTTCGGTCAATTTCAGATTTTGAAATTCGAAATTCAGAAATCTGGCGTATCTTTCTACTATAATTCTTGACCCATGATATCAACAAAATCTCTCCTATGTCAGGCCACTGTGGCTCTTTCTACTGTTTTACTGTTAAATTCCTGCGATGTAATCGGCCAGAACCGGGTAAAAGGTAACGGGCATGTTACTAAAGAAGAAAGACAGTCGGCAGCTTTCCATCAACTCAAGGTAGAAGGCAGCATGAATGTATTCTTGTCCCAGGGCGAGGCTAAGCCAGCCGTTATTGAGGCGGAGGATAATATTATACCGCTGATAGAATTTGCCCGGGAGGGTGACAAATTGGTAGTACGTTTTAAAAGAGGTATTTCTGTCAGTACACATAAAGACATCAATATTTATTTAACCACCCCGGAGGTAGACGAGGCTAGTTTGGCCGGGGCGGGCGACCTGAAATTAACGGATAGGTTTAACACCAAGTCCAACGTGAAGTTCAGCCTCACCGGTTCTGGTAATCTCAGTGGTGAAATTAATGCGCCGGCTGTAAAAGCATCTATTGCCGGTTCGGGTAATATCCAGCTGAAGGGCGAAACCCGGGATATGGACCTGGTGATTGCCGGCAGCGGTAATTTTGAGGGAGATAAGCTCCTGGCGGAAAACGCCAGCGTAAAAATTGCGGGTAGCGGCGATGCAGATGTGTATGCCAGCGTGAAGCTGGATGCAAAGATTACAGGTTCTGGAAATGTAAACTACGGAGGCACCCCTTCCGTTAATTCTTCCGTTACCGGTTCAGGTACTGTACAGAAGAAATAAAATCAACATTTGCAAATTTTTAACACTTCGCATATCATAATTCGTACCCTTTCGCTGTTTATAGTGGAAGTTTTACAAACATAACAAGTCCTTGAGTCCAGGTACAGCATTCGCAATTTTATGCCGGCTGATGCTGTACCTGGCTGGGGCACAAGCAGTTACCTCAATTAAAAATACCCCATCCCATCAACGATTCGCATCAAATTATCATTAAATCACATGAATGATGACCGTTTTTTTGTATGTTTACGGTTTGATTTGTAGTTTTCGCCAATTAAGTTGTTGGAATTACGTTTTGAATTGTTGAACTCCTATTCCTTTTATGAACGAAAGACCGAGGATCCTGGTGGTATATTATACCCAGACAGGGCAATTGAAAAGGGTTATTGATCATGTGCTGGCTCCGTTGGAAGGCAAAGCCGATATTACATTTGAGCAGCTGGTACCCGTAACGCCGTTTCCTTTTCCATGGGGAAAGCAGCAATTTTATGATACTATGCCGGAAACGGTGCAGCTGACACCGCGCGCCATACAACCGCTGAAAGTAGATGTGAATGCACATTTCGACCTGGTGATCATGGCCTATCAGCCCTGGTTTTTGTCGCCTTCCCAACCTACGGCTGCTTTTCTGCAAAGTGATGCTGGCAGGCAATTATTAAAAGGGAAGAAGGTCGTTACCTTGCTGGGCAGCCGGAATATGTGGCTCAATGCGCAGGAGAAAGTAAAAGGGTATTTGCAGCAGGCCGGCGCCCAGCTGGTCGGTAATATTGTACTGGTAGATAAATCTCCTAATCTCATCTCTGTAATCACCATCCTCCGTTGGGCATTCAAGGGAAAGAAGGAAGCCACCCGCTTTTTACCACAGGCAGGTATACAGGAAAACGAAATTATAACCTCCAACCGTTTTGCCGCACCCCTGGAAAAAGCTTTACTGCAGCAGCAATGGAGTAATTTACATCCACAGTTGCTGGCGCTCGACGCCGTAGAGCTGAAACCTAACCTGGTGGTGCTGGAAGCCAAAGGAATCAGGGCTTTCCGTTTCTGGGCAAAATTCATCAGCGCCAAAGGCGGTCCAGGAGCGGCTTCCCGCCAGGGCAGGGTAAGTATGTACCGGGGATTATTGTTAGCCGGTATCTTTGTATTAACACCCATTAGCCTGATTACTTCTCTTATAAAACTCAATTTGAAGAAGAATCAACTACGCAGGGAAGTGGATTACTATAAAGGTATTTCTTTGCGGTAACCTGCTTTATTAGCTAGCTTTACGCTGCGGCGTGATAATTGTAATTCCGATTAGAGTTCTATATTTACGTCCGGTATATAACGCATTTTAAATAAAAAACATTTATCTCTGAGCGCTGTCTGGCAAGGCAAGCAGTGTTGATCAGGTTATTATATGTAGCCTTTAAAGACGAATAATTTTCAAATGAAGGAAGTTTATATTACCAGGCTGTCGAAATTTTTACCTAACAAGCCTGTTGAAAATGATGAAATGGAGAGCATTCTCGGCATGGTAGACGGAAAACCTTCTCGTGCACGTTTAAAGATTTTGGGTAACAATAAAATCAAGACGCGTTACTACTCTTTAGACAAGGATGGCCAATCAACGCATTCCAATGCCGAAATGACGGCAACAGCAGTAGAACAGTTGTTCGATGAGAAATTCCCCATCAACAAATTAGAGTTGCTGGCTTGTGGTACCACCTCTCCTGACCAACTGCTCCCCAATCATGCTGCTATGGTACATGGTATTTTAAGATGCCAGCCCTTAGAACTGATTGCGGCTACAGGTGCGTGTGCAGCTGGTATGCAGGCTTTCAAATATGCCTGGATGTCTGTTCGTTGTGGTAATACTTCCAACGCGGTAAGTACCGGTTCAGAAAAATTTTCTGCCTGGATGCTGGCACAGAAATTTCAGCCTGAAGCAGAAAACCTGAAAAGCCTCGACGAAAATCCCATCATCGCTTTTGAAAAAGACTTCCTCCGCTGGATGCTGTCCGATGGCGCCAGTGCCGCACTGTTCCAGGATAAACCTAATGACGAAGGATTGTCGCTGCGGGTGGACTGGGTAGAAATACTGTCTTACGCCAACGAGCTGGAAACCTGTATGTATGCAGGGGCTATCAAGCAACCAGATGGTAACACTACCGGCTGGATAGATATGACGCCGGAAGAGTGGGCTCAACATAGCGTTTTCTCTTTTAAACAGGATACCCGTTTACTGGGCAAGAATATAGTTCCTTCGGGAGCAAAGATGTGGAAAGAATTGGTAGAACGGCACCAGATTAACCTGGATGAAATAGATTTCTTCCTGCCGCATTTATCTTCTGAGTTCTTCAGATTAAAGATCGATGAGGAAATTACCCGGCTGGGCGTACCTATTCCATTGGACAAATGGTTTACCAACCTGGCTAATGTAGGTAATGTAGGTACGGCATCGCCTTACCTGATGCTGGAAGAGCTGATGAATACCGGCCGCCTGAAGAAAGGACAGAAAGTAGTGTTGATGGTACCGGAGAGCGCGCGTTTCTCTTATGCTTACGCGCATATTACCGTAGTATAAGGATCACTTCTAAAAACTGCTATCATGAAAAAAGAGGAAGTACCGCAAGACAGCGACAACCTGCATGAAGGTACATTCAAACAGATTATGTATGCGGTGGATAATTCCGGTAATTATGTGCAGGTGCAAAGTGCAGGCTGGGAGCCGGAAAACATTGCAATGGACCAGGCCTGGGAAGAAGTGAATGAAAGAATAAAGACTGCCCGTGCCCGTGTGGAAGCAGGGGAAATCAGCCCGGTAGCTTACTACATGGAAAAGAACCTGATGGACCTGGCGCTATTGGCCAGTTATGTTGGAAAATTCCAGTGGCAGGTAAAAAGGCATATGAAGCCCGGCGTCTTTAAAAAGCTCTCGCCTAAAATGGTGCAACGGTATGCTGATGCCTTTAAAGTGAGTGTAACGGAGCTGTTACAGATAAAATAAATATCACGCAGGGGCGCAAAGCAGCAAAACGCGCAAAGAACCGATTGTTTATATTTTCTTTGTGCGTTTTGCTGCTTTGTGTCTTTACGACCAACAATAATATGAGTAATTCTATTTTCCAACACAAACAGACAGCTCATTGTGAGAGTGGAGTAATATCAAACCTGCTGGGACACCAGGGTTTGCAAATCAGCGAACCAATGGCATTTGGTATTGGCGCCGGTATATTTTTTGGACACCTGCCCTTCGTAAAGGTCAATGGTGTGCCCGGTACTACCTATCGTATCTGGCCGGGCGCTATTTTCCAGCGGGTATGTAAACGCCTGGGCGTGAAAATGGAATCAGAAAAATTTTCCACGCCGGAGAAGGGGATGCTGGCGCTCGACAAAGTAGTGGCAGCAGGTATCCCGGTTGGATTGCAGTCCAGCGTATATTATCTGCCCTATTTCCCGCCTTCCTATCGTTTTCACTTTAATGCGCATAACCTGGTGGTATATGGTAAGCAGGAGGATCAATACCTGGTGAGCGACCCGGTGATGGATACAGTGACTACCATAGATCCGGAAAGCCTGGCGCAGGCGCGCTTTGCGAAAGGATTTCCCGCCCCTAAAGGAAAGATGTATTATCCGGTGTATGTACCGTCGAAAGTATCACTGGAAAAACCAATCCAGGAGGGCATTGCACAGGCCTGCCACTTTATGCTGAAAGTGCCGCTGCCTATGTTTGGCGTAAAAGGAATACGTTTCCTGGCTAAAAGAGTAGCCAATTATGCCACCAATCCGGGCGACCGTAAAGCCACGTTGTACCTGGGAAATATTATCCGTATGCAGGAAGAAATAGGCACCGGTGGTGCAGGTTTCCGCTTCCTGTATGCCGCTTTTTTACAGGAGGCGTCAGTAGTATTGAAAAATGACCAGTTGAGCAAACTGGCGGGAGAGCTTACCCAAACCGGTGATTTGTGGCGTAATTTTGCATTTGCAGCAGGACGGGTATGTAAAAGCCGGTCAGCCAGCGATGTATCTTATAAAGAATTAAGTGAGATGTTGATGACTTGTGCTGCCTCCGAGGAGGCTTTCTTCCGGAAGCTGGCACAGGTGAAGTTTTAAATACGAATAAGCATGTCCGGCATAACTGTCAACGAACTATATAAAACCTACAAAGGAAGCGCAGCGCCTACCCTGAAAGGGTTGACGTTTCAGTTTGAAAAGGGAAAAATTGCCGGTTTATTAGGACCAAATGGCGCAGGAAAAACCACCACTATTTCTATCTTATGTGGTATTGTGAAGAGTGATACGGGAGAAGTGTTCATTCACGGTTTAAAACAGGATGCTGCACACCGGGAAGCTATTAAGCGGCTTATCGGGATAGTGCCCCAGCAGATTGCACTATATCCACAATTATCTGCTGTGGAAAACCTCACCTACTTTGGTAACCTCTATGGTTTCAAAGGCAAGTCATTACAGCAGAAAATTATGCATTACCTGGAGCTGTTTGGATTAGAAGCGAGTGCACATAAAGAAATTCATAAATATTCCGGTGGCATGAAGCGGCGGGCAAACATTATTGCCGCTATTTTGCACGATCCCCAATTGCTGGTGCTGGATGAGCCCACCGCAGGGGTAGACGTGCAATCCCGCGGTATGATATTACAGTTTCTGCGTGACTACAACCGGCAGGGAGCCAGCATACTTTATACCTCCCACCTGCTGGAAGAAGCCCAGTCTTTATGTGAAGAAGTGGTGATCATGGATGCGGGCAAAATGATTGTACATGGTAATCCGCTTACCCTGATCCGGGAGCATGACACCTGTAATAACCTGGAGGATGTGTTCCTGCATTTCACGGGACATGGGGTGAGAGACTAGCTTTTGGCATTTAAATTAAACGAATACAAAAAGCGCTGTAACAGCTATGTTAAGATTACTGGCAACAATAAGGAAAGAATGGCAGCTGCTGTTGCGCGATAAAACAGGATTGATATTGCTGTTTGTAATGCCCGTAGTATTAATTACGGTGATGGCGCTGATACAGGATGCGCCGTTTAAAGATTACCAGGATATCAAATTTGACATATTAACGGTAGATAATGACCATGGCCGTTTGGGCCGGTATATCAGGGAAGGATTGGAATCTGGCGGGCAATTCAATATTATTGATTCGCTGGAAGGCAAACCGGTCACGGCAGAGCGGGCCCGGCAACTGGTTAATGAAGGCAAATACAAGATCAGCATCATTGTGCCGGAAGGGGCTACCGCGGCTATTGTGAGTAATGCCAATCATATTGTAAACGATATTACAAAGCGAATGGGCATGTCGGTATCTTTGCCAGTAAAGCAGCAGGCCGACTCATTGAATGTGATCATTTATTTTGATCCGGCTGCAAAGAAAGCTTTCAAAGGGGCTATTCACCAGGCATTGGATAATTTCCTGACACAGGTAGAAACTGACATGCTGCTGGGCCGTATCAAGCAGCAGCTGAAAAGCAAAGATTCGGTGGCCAATGCTACAGATACACTGCCTATCCGTTTGCAGGCCGTTGGATTACAGGAACACAGCACCGGTACAGGCAAACAGTTGGATGTTATTTCCAACTCGGTACAGCACAATGTGCCTGCCTGGAGCATTTTCGCGATGTTTTTTATCGTTATTCCCATTGCAGGGAATATGATCCGGGAACGGGAAGATGGCAGCCTGCTGCGGATGAAGCTGATTCCAGGATCTTACCTGGCGATACTGGCTGGAAAAATGCTTTTTTTCGTAGGTATCTGTGTATTACAATTTTACCTGATGATGCTGGTAGGTATTTACGTAATGCCTCTGCTGGACCTGCCTACTCTGCAAATGGGTCAGCATCACGGGGCTACCTTACTGGTGGCGGCAGGCATCGGGCTGGCAGCTACGGCTTATGGCATCCTGGTAGGCACGATATTTAAAACGCCTAACCAGGCGCTTAATTTCGGGGCTATCTCCATTGTCATTTTATCGGCCATTGGAGGTATATGGATTCCTTTGGAAGTGATGCCGGCAAAAATGCAGCTGCTGGGGCATTTATCCCCGCTGAGCTGGGGACTGGATGCGATTAACGATATTTACCTGCGTAACGGAGATATTGATTATGTGTGGAAGAATGTAGTAAGATTAATACTCACAGGACTGGCTATGCTGGCCTTAGCCGGGTGGATGGAAAAACGGAGATTGAACTGATAAATGTTTTCAAAACAATAGTAAAACTGTATTTTTACCCCCCACAAGGGCGTTCGCCTGTGTGAACAGCAGGTGATAAACCTACAACATTATGGAAGAATTAAAAAAGAAACTGAAAGAACAAATCATTGAGGCACTGAACCTGCAGGATACCAAACCAGAAGACATTGACGACAATGCACCCTTGTTTGGCGAAGGTTTAGGACTCGATAGTATTGATTCCCTTGAACTGATGGTATTACTGGAAAGACAATATCATATCAAGGTGGAAGATCCCCGTGAAGGTCGTAAGATCTTACAGTCTGTTCAGTCAATGGCAGAATTTATTACATCCAAACAACCCGCATAGGTAAATTGGCGGCATGGCGGAAAGAGTTTTTATAACAGGGGTAGGAATGATCACCGCCATTGGTGATGATGTGGCCGGAAACCTGCACAGTCTGCGGTCTCAGCGCAGTGGCCTGGGCTATACCGAATATATTGATACCATTTACCGGCAGGTGTTGCCCGTGGCAGAAGTAAAGCATCCCAGTGAGTCGCTGTTTGCACTGGCTGGTGTGCCGGTGAAAGAGGGCTATACCCGTACTACCCTGCTGGGATTAATCGCCATGCAGGAAGCTTTGCGGGATGCCGGAATAGAGGACGTGCAATCTGCTCCTACCGGCTTTATCAATGCCAGCACGGTGGGTGGAATGTGTGATACCGAAAAAGTGTACTTCGATATCATAGATCCGGAAAAAACAGGCACCTTTTTACAATACATTGATACGCTGGACTGCGCCGACTGTACACAACGTATAGCCGATATTGTTGGATTCAGCGAACATATTGCCACCATTAGTACTGCCTGTTCATCTTCCGCCAATGCATTGATGTTTGGCGCGCGTATGATCAGGCAGGGCATGTTGCCCCGCATGGTATGCGGGGGCACAGAAGCGCTGACCCGCTTTACACTCAATGGTTTCAACTCCCTGAAAAATGTAGATAAGCAGTTTTGCCGTCCCTTTGATCAGCAGCGTACGGGGTTAAACCTGGGAGAAGGTGCTGCCTACCTGGTGTTGGAAAGCGAGTCGTTTGCCAAAGCCAACAATAGCCGCATTCTCGCGGAACTGAGCGGGTACTGTAATACCAATGAAGCTTTCCACCCCACTTCACCGTCGCCGGACGGAGATGGCGCTTATGAAGCCATGAAGACCGCGTTGGCCATGAGTGGCCATTCCCTGGAACAGGTGGAATATATCAATGTGCATGGTACTGCCACGCTCAATAACGATGTATCGGAAGGAAAAGCACTCGAACGGTTGTTTGGTGACAAAGTTCCCCTGTTCAGTTCCACCAAGCCCTTTACCGGGCACACTTTGGCAGCAGCAGGCGCTATAGAAGCCATATATTCCATATTAGCTATACGACACGGGTTAATATTCCCAAATCTCAATTTTTCGGAAAAAATGGAAGAATTGAGCGTTACACCGGTAACACAACTACTGGAGGGATATCCCGTTAATAATGTTATTTCAAACTCATTCGGCTTTGGGGGCAACAATGCTTCCCTGGTGATCAGTAAATATGAAGGGTAAGTGTTATATACAAGGAATGGCAGCCATTTCTCCTCAGCCAACTTTTGAGGGAGACATTTTTCAGGCGCCACTGGTGCATACAGATAGTAACCTGCTTGCCTGTATAGAACCTGATTACAAGCCGTTTATTCCCGGCAACAGCCTGCGTCGCATGACGCGCACGCTGAAAATGGGGCTCACCGCCGCATTGAAATGTATACAGGATAGCGGGATCTCTTCGCCAGGTCCTATTATCACCGGCACCGGGAAAGGTAGTTTACAGGATACCGAAAAGTTCATTAAAGAAATTGTTGAGTATAAGGAAACAGCTTTAAATCCTACGCCATTTATTCAATCTACCTACAATTCGGTAAATGGCCTGATTGCTCTCCAGCAAAAATGCACAGCCTATAACAATACATTTGTACACCGCGGTTTCTCCTTTGAAAATGCTTTGCTCGACAGTATCATGATGATACAGGAAGGAGCATCCCATACGCTGACCGGTGCTTTTGAAGAAATTACCCAAGAACATTTTTATATCAAGAGCCGGATTGGTTGCTGGAAGTCGGCACCTGTCAACAGCCAGGATGTATACCAGCAACTATCTCCGGGTACTATAGCAGGCGAGGGGGCCACCTTCTTTACGCTTACGGACGCTGCAACTCCTCAGAGTTATGCGGCTATTTCCGGGTTCAGGATGTTGTATAAACCCAGTGAGGAAAAGCTGGCAACCACCTTGCGGAATTTTAGTCAGAGTGCAGACCTGGTTATTTGCGGCCGTAATGGCGACAGTAACCACGAACATTATTACGAAGTAATGGATGCTTGTTTCCCGGGCGTACCCCAATTACCTTTCAAGCATTTATGCGGCGAATATGATACGGCAGGTGCATTTGGTCTCTGGTTGGGAGCCTGGATACTGAAAGCGCAGCAACTGCCTGCTTCCTGGTTTCCCATGCAGGAGCAATTGACTGCGCCGGTTCATTCCATTTTATTTTACAATCACTTTTTTGGAGAGCAGCACGTGATGCTCCAGCTGGAGCGGGTATAGCATTTAATGCACCCTGTATACAGGGTAGCGCATGTACTCCGGTTCTGCATAGGGCGAGTTTTTAAAAACAAACTCCAGCTGCGCGCTGCCATTATGGGCAAAGGCGGTATCTGCCGCTTTTTTCCTGTTTAGCAACTCCTGTAATTCCGGGTGCTCCTTCAGGTACGCTGCCCCAGTATCTTCAAATACATAAGGCGAATAGCCTTCTTTTTGCCCTAGTACCGCATCAAAAAAGTTCCAGGCGAAGAACGAATCGCCGCCGGTAGGTTCCAGCGTTTCCATGAGGAAGCGGTTGGCTGCCTGGTTCATGGGAATATACCAATCACCTTTTCGGAAGTGTATGGAATCCTTGCTGGCAATGACTTTAATGTTGGTATGCAGGTAGTGTTTTTCGAACGGTTTGTTATAGGTCTGAAAGTCGGCTATATGATATACTTCCACATACAGGGTGGTATCCCTGGGTAGCGGTTGCATTTGTACGTTATTATTTTTAAGGAGATGAATAACGGTCCACCACCCCTGGGGGATGATATATGCTGCCGGTTTTTCCACGAAATTGGTAGCTACGGCCTGGTTATAGAATTTGACCTGTCTGACATAGGGTCGGGTTCTGTCGTAATATAACCTCGGTAGGCCGGAAATGGCGCTGGGTCTGTGTCCGGAAGCGAAGCCACGGAACGTAATGTTTGTGTACTGCTTCATATCAAACTGCCAGGCCAGTGGGAAGCTGGACTGGGTAAGGGAAGTTTGTTTAGCCTGTTCCCGTAGCTGCCTGATGGTTTCGCTGTAAATGGAAGTAAACTGTATAAAGCATTCCATCAGGGCGTAAGTGGCTTTTACGCGTTGTGGATAAGGTTTGAGCATGTGTGTTTCCGGCACAAACCCGAAGGAATGAAAGAGGGTGGTATAGCCGGTGGAGTAGCGTGGGCCGTCTGCAAACTCTACCCATCCGCTGTCGGGTGTTTCACCGAAATGGTTGACGTAGGGAACGAGGTCGTAGCCTTTTTCTTTCATAAGGCTATACAGGCCCGGTTCAAAGGTTTTGTTCATGAATTCGCCCATGGGGCCGCCCAATTTATTGTGCTGGGTAGTGAGTAGGGTCATGATATGCTGATAGTCGGCTCCGTTGCTCACGTGGTTATCCACAAATACATCAGGGTCGGTCAGGTGATAGATTTGCTGGAACGCCAAAGCGTTCTTTGAATCGGCCTTGATAAAGTCGCGGTTCAGGTCAAGGTTTTGCCCGTTGCCCCGGGATCCGAAGGCATCCGGGCCGTTTTGGTCAACACGGTACCAGGGTGAACGGTTGAGCATGCCACCGATATTATACACCGGGATCACTGCCAGGATCACGTTATCGGGCAGCTTGGTTTTGCCCAGGGCCAGGTCACGGAGCAGCATCATGCTGGCATCTATTCCGTCGGGCTCTCCGGGGTGTATGCCGTTATTAATGAGTATAATACGTTTATTCTTCTTATGCAGGCTTTTAAAATCGAAATCCCGTTGAGGGGAGTAGGTAACCAGGTGGAGCGGGAACCCGGCATCGGTGGTACCGATGGTACGGAGGTTGATTTGCGGGAATCTTTTGGCTAGCAGTTGGTAGTATTGAATAACTTCCGGGTAGGTAACTGTTTCGCGGCCATTGGTTTTTTCGTACCGGGTGGTGAGGTCCTGGGCGAAGCCGCCATATGGTAACAGGGAGGCGAGGAGGATAAGTATCTTTTTCATATACGATCGTGATAGGAAAAACAAAAAGCCCTTCCTTTTAGAGGAAGAGCTATAAATATTGTTACTGAAACAATTAAGCGAGGGCCAGAACTCTCTTAGCCAGCTTGCTTTTCAGGTTTGCAGCTTTGTTTTTGTGAATAACGTTACGTTTAGCCAGCTTATCGATCATGGAAGCTACCTCAGCTAAATCTTTCTCCGCTGTTGCTTTGTCAGTCACTGCTTTCAGGTCACGGATGGCGTTACGGGTAGTTTTACCATAGTAACGATTACGCTCATTACGCTTTCTGCTTTGACGTACGTCTTTTTTTGTTGCTTTATGGTTTGCCATTTTTCAAATTTCAAGTTTCGGACGGCAAAGGTAACTATATTCCATTTACAAAACAAACTAAATGTAGTTTTTCCGTCAAAGTGCAAATATAAGGCTGATTTATCACAGATAATCACTTGATTTTTTCTCATTTTTTCCAACCAGCGTATCGAAAAACGAGCGATATTTGCAATCCCATATATTAATGTATTGGGACCAACAGAAAAGTATTTGAACTGAAGATCAGCAAAACTCGTTGTAAATGAAGGACTTCTCATTCGTCACTAACTCACATCCTGCTTACATAGAATCGTTATACCAGGATTTCCGCAAAGATCCCAACTCTGTAGACCCGGATTGGGTTAAATTTTTCGAAGGATTTGATTTTGCAGTATCCAATGTAAACGGTCACGCAGGGGCAGCAGCACCGGTAGCAGGGGGCAGCACTTCATTGCCGGTGAGTGACGACCAGTTGGCGAAAGAACTGGGTGTATACCGCCTGATACAGGCGTATCGCAAAAAGGGCCATTTGATTGCTAAAACCAACCCCATCCGTGAGAGAAAAGACCGGAAGGCCAACCTGGACCTTGCCAGTTTTGGATTAGGGGATGCTGATCTTAAAACTGAATTCTTTGCCGGTACTACCATCGGTGTGGGTAAGGCTACGCTGGAAAAAATCATAGCTTACCTGAACCAGATCTATGCTGCTTCCGTAGGCTTACAATACACTTACATTAACGATCGCACGAAAGCGAAATGGCTGGAAAAGGAGTTTGAAAGTATCATGACCCAGCCCCTGTCGCTCGAGCAGCGTCGCCGCATCCTGCAGAAGCTGAATCAGGGTGTTATCTTCGAAAAATTCCTCCACACAAAATATATCGGACAAAAACGTTTTGGCCTGGAAGGGGGCGAATCTACCATTCCTGCGCTGGATGCGATCATCAACGTGGCCGCAGAATATGGCGTACAGGAATCCGTGATCGGCATGGCTCACCGCGGCCGTTTGAACGTATTGGCCAACATTCTCGGAAAAACATACGAGCAGATCTTCAATGAATTTGAAGGCCTGGCTACCCCGGATATGACCATGGGTAGCGGTGACGTGAAATATCACCTGGGTTTCCGCTCACAGGTAACTACTCCGGCCGGCAAACCGGTAAACCTGCAACTGATGCCTAACCCTTCCCACCTGGAAGTGGTAGATCCGATTGTAGTAGGTTTTGCCCGTAGTAAAGCCGATGTAATCTATAACAGCGATTATGATAAAATACTGCCTATCCTCATTCATGGTGATGCTGCCGTAGCTGGTCAGGGTATTGTGTATGAAGTAGAGCAGATGAGCAAACTGAAAGGCTACTACGTAGGTGGTTCCATTCATTTTGTTATCAATAACCAGATCGGTTTTACGACCGATTTCGATGATGCCCGCTCATCAGACTATTGCACCAGCGTGGCTTCTATCGTACAGGCGCCGGTATTCCACGTAAATGGCGATGATGCAGAAGCGGTGGTAAAAGTATCACAGCTGGCTGCCCGTTACCGCCAGGAATTCAATGAAGATGTGTTCATCGACATGGTGTGTTACCGTAAGCATGGGCACAACGAGGGTGATGAACCTAAGTTTACCCAACCAAGCCTGTATGCATTGATTGAAAAACACGCCAATCCGCGTGAAGTATATACCCAGTTCCTGCTGAATAATGGAGAGTCTGATGCCCAGGCATTAGCCAAGGAAATGGAAACAGTATTCTGGGCCGATTTGCAGGCTCGTTTGGATGAAGTGAAACAGCATCCGCTGCCTTACGCCAACCAGAAACCGGAACAATGGTGGCTGGCCCTCCGCAAAGCCACGCCACAAGATTTTGAAGCGTCCCCGGCAACTGCTATCAAGGAAGAAGATTTCAAACGTCTGTTCGACGGATTGATGAAATGGCCGGAAAACTTCGTACCACTGCGTAAAGTGAGTAAACTGCTGCAAGATAAAATAAAGCTGTACCAAGAAGAAGGTAAAGTAGATTGGGCCACCGGTGAACTGTTGGCCTACGCCAGTCTCCTGATCGAAGGAAAAGATGTAAGAATGAGCGGGGAAGATGTGAAGCGCGGTACTTTCTCTCACCGTCATGCGGTTTTATTTGATGAGAATACCAATGAAACATATAACCGTCTCAGTCACTTCCAGGAAAACCAGGGTAAATTCAGAATTTATAATTCTTTGTTGAGCGAATATGGTGTGTTAGGCTTTGAATATGGTTACGCCATGGCCAATCCTAACAACCTGGTATTATGGGAAGCACAATATGGCGACTTTGTTAATGGTGCGCAAACAGTGATTGACCAGTATATCAGCAGTGCAGAGCAAAAATGGACAACCCAGAATGGTTTGGTGATGTTGTTGCCTCATGGATATGAAGGAGGTGGACCTGATCACTCCAATGCCCGTCCGGAGCGTTTCTTACAGCAATGTGCAGAAGAAAATATGGTGATTACCAATATCACTACGGCAGCCAACTTCTTCCATGCGTTGCGTCGTCAGCTGACCTGGCAGTTCCGTAAGCCGCTGATTAACTTCTCGCCTAAAGCCAACCTGCGTCATGTAGGAGCTTACTCTACTATGGCAGAATTTACACAGGGCGGATTTAAAGAGGTGCTGGACGATCCGTTTATCGATGATGCTGCGGTGGTGAAAAAAGTATTGTTGTGTACTGGTAAAATGTATTTCGACCTGAGTGATAAACAAGCCAAGGATGACCGTAAAGATGTGGCCATCGTTCGCCTGGAACAACTGTATCCATTGCCGGTAAAACAGCTGGAAGTGATTGCTCAGAAATATAAGGGAGCTACCTTCTTCTGGGTACAGGAAGAGCCATTGAATATGGGAGCTGCAGCGTACCTGCAAATGAATCTGAAACAGATCAATTATGGCGTTATCAGTCGTAATCCGAGCGCTTCGACTGCTACCGGTTATGCGAAAGTGCATGCACGCGAGCAGCAACAGATTATTGATACGGCTTTTAACATCTAAAAAAATTAAACGAATAAACAGAATAACCGGGGTTTGTGTTGACAAGCTAGCGCCGAAAGCAGGAAGCCCGGTATCACCATCAACTGATTAAATATGGTTATCGAAATCAAAGTCCCTACGGTAGGAGAATCTATTAGCGAGGTAACAATTGCAAAGTGGTTGAAGAAAGACGGAGATTATGTGCAGCAGGACGAGGTATTATGTGAAATGGAATCTGAGAAGGCAACCTTTGAACTGAATGCAGAAAAAGCGGGTATCCTGAAGATTGCAGCCGCAGCCCAGGAAGGCGCTACTTTGAAGATTGGTGAGGTAGCCTGTACTATTGATACAGACGCCGCCGCTCCAGCTTCCACAACAGCACCGGCCGCCGCCGCTCCTGCAGCTACTGCTGCACCTGTAGCAGCAGCACCAGCTGCTCCTGCAGCACCGGCAGTGAACAAAGGGACGATTGACATGAAAGTGCCTACAGTAGGAGAGTCTATCAGTGAAGTAACCCTGGTAAAATGGATACGGAAAGATGGTGATTATGTAGAGCGTGATGAAGTGGTATGTGAACTGGAATCAGAGAAAGCTACCTTCGAACTGAACGCAGAAGAAGCTGGCGCCCTGATTACGGTAGCTAAAGAAGGAGATACATTAAAAATTGGTGATGTAGCCTGTAAGATTGATACCAGCGTAGCAAGACCAGCAGGTAAAGCAGCGCCGGTGGCCGCCGCTTCTGCAGCCCAGCCAACCGCTGCTCCACAGCCACAACAGACGCCTGTTACCAGCATCCCGAATGATATTAAAACTACACCAGTAGCTGCAGCCGTTATTGCGGACAAACAGGTAGATCCATCCAGCATCAAAGGTTCCGGTGCACACGGTAAAATCATGAAAGACGATGTATATGCTGCCCTGAAAAATCCGGGTGTAGCTATCGGACAGGAAATGTTTACCCGCCAGGAACGCCGCGAGAAGATGAGTAACCTGCGTAAAACTGTTTCCCGCCGCCTGGTGGAAGCTAAAAATACTACTGCCATGCTCACTACCTTTAATGAGGTAGACATGACAGAGATTATGGCATTGCGTGCTAAATACAAAGACGTCTTCAAAAAACAGCATGAGGTAAACCTGGGCTTTATGAGCTTCTTTACAAAAGCCTGCTGCTTTGCTTTACAGGAATTCCCTTCTGTAAATGCGTATATTGATGGCGATGAGTTGGTATACCATGACTTCTGCGATATTTCCATTGCTGTTTCTGCTCCTAAAGGCCTGGTAGTACCGGTTATCCGCAATGCAGAAAGCCTGGATATGGCCGGCATCGAAAAAGCAGTGTTGGAGCTGGCTACCAAAGCCCGCGATAACAAATTAACTGTACCGGAAATGACTGGTGGTACCTTTACTATCACTAACGGTGGTGTATTTGGTTCCCTGATGAGCACACCTATCATTAATATCCCGCAATCTGCTATCCTGGGTATGCACAAAATACAGGAACGTCCGATGGCCATTAATGGACAGGTGGTGATTCGTCCGATGATGTATGTAGCGCTCAGCTACGATCACCGCATCATTGATGGGCGTGAGTCTGTAAGCTTCCTGGTAAGGGTGAAAGAAATGCTGGAGAATCCTGAGCAACTGCTGTTCGGTAAAGATCCGCTGAAAGCGTTATTGAAACTGTAAGATAGTTAAGGAGCATAAAGCGATTGAGGCGAATGATCTAAGCGGATAAATAATTATTCGTTGAGGTTATTCGCCTCAATCGCTTTATGCTTTTCGCTTTATGCTCCTTAACTATGGGCTGACGTTGACAGAAGCCGTATCTTCGCGTATGACCCGTTGGGAAAATTATTTAGCATCCGCAGAAAAAATCATTGGCGCCTACACTGGCAGCTTGCCATTACACCATTTCCTGAAATCTTTTTTCAAGGAACATCCTTATATGGGTGGGCGCGACCGGCGCTGGATATCACAGTTGGTATATCATTATTTCCGGTTAGGACATTGGGGGAAAACGCTTCCTGTAAAGGAGCGTATTATTGCAGGAACCTTTTTGTGTGAAACCGCGTCCAACGATTTCCTCGCGGCATTGCATCCCGATTGGAATGAGCGGGTTGCGTTGCCATTATCTGAAAAAGCGGCCTTGTTACCGGCGGCACTAACGCCAGCTGCTCTTTTTCCACTTATCACCTCCTTGTCTGATTCTATTGATGCTAACGCTTATGCCTATACGATGTTGACACAGCCCCGGTTATTTATACGGGTGCGTCAGCAGAAGCTGGATAAGATAAAAGCGCTGCTGGATAAGGCGGGTATTACATATGAGGTGTTTGCCAATAATACTACCATTGCTTTGCCCAATGGTACCAAGATAGAAACCATTGTAGCAGAGAAGAGCTGGTACGAGGTACAGGATGCTTCGAGCCAGCAAACGGGGGCGCTCTTTTTGCCAGCTGCCGGGCAGCGTTGGTGGGATTGCTGTGCTGCCAGCGGGGGAAAGTCTATTCTTCTGAAAGATCAGCAGCCAGGCGTACAATTACTGGTGTCTGATGTAAGACGCTCTATCCTGGAAAACCTGCAGCAGCGCTTCACGGCAGCGGGTATCAAACATTATGATGCCCGGGTTGCAGACCTTACCGCGCCTGGCTTTGCCGCGTCTATGGGGCATCAGCAGTTTGATGGCATTATACTGGATGCGCCCTGCAGTGGCTCTGGCACCTGGGGACGTACACCCGAGAGTATCAGCTTTTTTAAGCCCGAAGAGATTGGAAAGTACCAGCAGCTACAGCAAAAGATTGCCCATAATGTGGTGCCTTTCCTGAAGAAAGGAGGTGCGTTGATTTACATTACCTGTTCTGTGTTTAAGCAGGAGAATGAAGAAGTAGTGAGCTATATAGAAAGTATGAGTGATTTGCGCCGGCAGGCGGGTGGAGTGATCCCGGGGTATGATCAGGGAGCGGATACGATGTATGCGGTAAGGCTTTCGTAATCAGCTGATTAGTGTTTTGGCAATAAAATTATTGTCAAAAGATATTTGAAAGGGTGATAGTTTGTAAACATCCAACAAAAAAGGTGAGAAGATCTCTCTTCCCACCTTTTTCTTTATCTATCTTATGAAATTAATCACTTTAAGATTGATGCGCCGCGCTGGATAATTCCTCCGGCTATTACATCATCGCCTTCATAGAAAACGGCTGATTGGCCGGGGGCGATACCTTTTACATTTTCATAAAAGCTCACTTTCACCTGTCCGTTTTCGTTGTAAAGGTTACTGAGTGCGCCTTTGTCTTTGTAGCGGATTTTGGTAATGGATTCCATGCCGTCGGGGATGGTTTCGTATTTACCCATGTTGATGCCACTTACAAACATTTCGCTTTTCTGCAGTTCATCTTCGTTGCCTAGTACTACGGTATTGGTTTCGGGGATAATTTCGGTAACAAATACCGGGCGGCCGAGTGCAATATCGAGTCCTTTCCGTTGCCCTACTGTGTAAAAAGGATATCCTTTATGATGACCAACAATGGTGCCATCTGCTAATACAAAGTTACCACCATTCACCTTTTCTTCCAATCCATCTACTTTACGTTTCAGGAATCCGCGGTAGTCGTTGTCCGGTACGAAGCAGATCTCATAGCTTTCTGCTTTTTTGGCCAGTTCGGGGTAGCCGAAATCGAAGGCCATTTGCCGGATGGCGGTTTTGCGGTAGGTGCCGAGTGGGAGGAGGGTACGTGACAGTACGTCTTGCTGGATGCCCCAGAGCACATAGCTCTGGTCTTTGGTTTCATCGATACCTTTGCTGATCACATAACGGCCATTGTCGTGCTGGCGGATCTGGGCGTAGTGACCTGTTGCAATAAATTCGCAGTCCATGGCGTCGGCGCGTTTCATGAGGGCGCGCCATTTTATATGGGTATTGCAAAGCACACAGGGATTAGGTGTACGTCCTGCAATATATTCATCAACAAAGTTATTGATCACAAAATCACCGAATTCATCGCGGATGTCCAGCACAAAGTGTGGGAATCCGTGATGTACTGCCGCTGCGCGGGCATCGTTAAAAGAATCCAGGTTACAGCAGCCGGTTTCCTTTTTACTGGAACCTGCAGATGCATAGTCCCAGGTTTTCATGGTGATACCCACCACTTCATACCCTTGCTCATGCAACATCAGCGCTGTAACAGTACTGTCTATACCACCGCTCATGGCTACCAGTACTTTACCATGCTTGCTCATTTGAAATAGTTTAAGGATGCAAAATTACTTAAATTCCGGTCATCAACCAGCTACCGGGTATTGATCCTGACAATGTGATGATTGATTCTGACTATATAATGACCCGGATGGATGATTATTTCACCGGGAGCTATAATTTCTTAATTGTGAATAATATATTTATTAGTTTTAGCCACCTTTTAGGCATAAATCCGTTATGATGCTTCCTATATTAAACAAAGAATTTATATTAAAACGACCGGAGTTCGGCGTTACAGCAGAGGTATTCACCTACCCGGAAAAGATCCTGCAATTCGGCACCGGCGTGCTGTTGCGCGGACTGGTCGATTACCTGGTAGATCAGGCCAATAAGCAGGGCATTTTCAAGGGAAGGGTCGTAGTGGTGAAATCCACCGATGGCGATACCCACGATTTTTCCAGCCAGGATAGCTTGTATACTACGCATATCAAAGGCGTTTCCCAGGGGGAATTGGTAGATAAGGTACTGATTAACGCTTCTGTTAGCCGGGTTTTGCAATCGAATGCACAGTGGCAGGAGGTTTTACAGACAGTGCATGAGCCTGCTATGCAGATAATTGTCTCTAATACTACCGAAGTGGGTATTCAATATGTTCCCGAAAAGATAACTTCCGGAGTACCTGATTCTTACCCCGGCAAGCTGCTGGCCGTACTATGGGAGCGGTACCACCACTTCCAGGGAAAAGCTCACACCGGTTTTGTGATTGTGCCCACGGAACTGGTGGTAGACAATGGCCGGTTGTTAAAAGATATTGTATTACAGCTGGCTGCTTACAACGATATGCCTAAGGCGTTTACCGACTGGATACAACGGGAAAATCAGTTCTGCAATTCCCTGGTCGACCGCATCGTACCGGGCAAGCCCCGTAACCTGGCGGAGATCAACGAAAAAGCAGGTTATACCGACCAGCTGTGGATAGAAGTAGAACCTTACCTGTTATGGGCCATAGAAGGCGGCGATGATATCCGTACTGCATTATCTTTCTGCCAGGCCGATAACCGGATGTTAATTGCAGATAGTATTACGCCTTACCGGGAACAAAAGCTCCGGCTCCTCAATGGTAGCCATACGGCTGCCGTGCCCCTGGCTTTCCTGTCGGGCTTGAATACGGTGTATGAAGCCATGCAGGATAATTATATGCGTCATTTCTTCCAGGAAGTAATATTGCGGGAAATTCTGCCAACCATTGCCGCTGATTGTCCTACCGCTACTGCCTTTGCGCCCGAAGTGCTGGACCGTTTTGCCAATCCTTTCATTGCACATAAACTGATCAGCATCACTTTCCAGGAAAGCTCGAAGATGAATGCACGCAACGTGCGTACATTGCTGCGCTATCACGGGAAATTCCAGACCTTACCACCTTACCTCTGCCTGGGATTTGCTGCGATGCTGCTGTTTTTACGGCCGGAAAAGCAGGAAGAGGGTAAGTATATAGGCATCAGGGATGGGGAAAGTTATACCATTACAGACGACAATGCCGCTATCTTTGCGGCGTGGTGGCAGGAACAGGATACTTCTACCATGGTAAACGGTATCTGCAGCGATAAACGCCTGTGGGAAGCCGATCTGACCACCATCCCAGGTTTTGCTGAGCAGGTAACGGATTTGCTGATGGCATTGAAAAGCAAAGGGGTAAAAGCATTTATTCAATTGTAGCATAGATAAATATCATCGTTATGAGAACGTTTTTATCCGCAGACTTTTTACTACAAACAGAAACGGCTAAACGGTTGTATTTCGATTACGCGGCCTCCATGCCCATTATCGATTACCACAACCACCTGCCGCCGGATGAAATAGCCAGCAATAAAACATTTGATAACCTGTATGCCATCTGGTTGAAAGGGGATCACTATAAATGGAGGGCCATGCGCGCCAATGGTGTTTCGGAAGAATTTATTACGGGAAGCGCCGATGACTATACCAAATTCCGCCACTGGGCGGCTACAGCGCCGTATACCATGCGAAATCCGTTGTACCACTGGTCGCATATGGAGTTGAAAAACCCGTTTGGAGTAACAGACTTGCTAAGCGGGCAAACCGCGGAAAAAATTTACCGGGATTGTAATGCACAATTACCGCAATTAAGCACCCAGGCTTTGTTGCAGCACTATAAAGTAGAAGCCTTGTGTACTACCGATGATCCGGTTGATTCATTAGAGCATCACCGGGTTATTGCCAGCCAGCCCTTTGGTACACGTGTGCTGCCTACGTTCCGGCCCGATCGCGCTATGGCTGTTGATAACCCGGCTGCCTTCAACCAGTTTATAGATCAGCTGTCGGCCGTTACCAATAAAGACATCCGCAAGTTCGATGAGCTGTTGGAAGCACTGGAAAGCCGGCATACTTATTTTCATGAAGCCGGAGGAAGATTAAGTGACCATGGGTTGAGCACCTTCTACTTTACGCCTGCCAGCGTTATAGAATTAGATGCCATTTTCCAGCGGGCACGCCGGCAACAGGCTGCCACGCCGCATGAAAATGCACAGTTTAAAACCGCCGTACTATTGGCAATTTGCCGCTGGAACCATGCGAGGGGCTGGACCCAGCAATTTCATGTGGGCGCTATCCGCAACAACAACTCCCGTTTACTGCAACGCATCGGCGCGGACGCCGGCGTAGACTCTATTGGCGACTGGAACGTGGCCGAAGCGATGAGCGCTTTTTTTGATACGCTGGATAAATCTGATCAACTGGCTAGAACCATTGTATATAACCTGAACCCGGCTTATAACGAAGTATTTGCTACCATGGCCGGCAATTTCCAGGACGGTACCGTACCCGGTAAGATCCAATATGGATCGGGCTGGTGGTTCCTTGACCAGAAAGATGGCATGGAAAAGCAAATGAACACATTAAGCAATATGGGTTTATTGAGCCGTTTTGTGGGGATGCTAACAGATTCCAGAAGTTTTCTATCTTATTCCCGGCATGAATATTTTCGCCGTATTTTGTGCAACCTGGTGGGCAATGATGTGGAACAGGGAGAACTACCGAATGATATTGCCTGGTTGGGAAAGATGGTACAGGATATTTGTTACAATAACGCAAAAGCATATTTTGGATTTTAATGAAACCGGTAAAAGTCATCACATTCGGGGAAATATTATTGCGCTTGTCGCCCGAGCTGTCACAACATACCGCTGCTATCTATGTAGGCGGTGCAGAAGCAAATGTAGCCGCGGCGCTGGCCAACTGGGGTACCGACGTAGCCTATATCAGCAAAGTGCCGGAGAATGGTTTATCAAGAGATGTATTGCAGCAGCTGAATCATTTAGGCATTCATACCGACCGGATGCTGTGGGGAGGCGAGCGTATAGGTATTTATTACCTGGCGCAGGGCAGTGACCTGAAACATGCGGAGGTGGTGTATGACCGGGCCTGGTCGGCATTTAGCCGGATTACGCCGGGTACTGTCAACTGGGATGCCTTGCTGGGCGATGCCCAGTGGTTTCATTGGAGTGCTATTACGCCTGCCTTGAACCCCGATGCGGCAGACGTTTGCCGGGAGATATTACAGGCGGCCAGCAGGAAAGGATTGATCATTTCCACCGATCTTAATTATCGCAGCAAGTTATGGCAATATGGAAAGAAGCCGGTGGATGTTATGCCGGAGCTGGTGCAATATTGCGATGTGGTGATGGGGAATATCTGGGCAGCCAACAATATGCTGGATACCACCCTGGATACTGTTGCCCTGGAAGCCAATACCAAAGCGGTATACTTGGAACAGGCAGAGAAGGTAGCAGCAGAAATCACCCAACGTTTTCCGCGTTGTAAACGTATTGCCTTTACCTTCCGCTTCAGTGATGCCCCTACGCATAATCGCTATTACGCATTTTATTATCATGCCGGACAGGTAAGTATTTCCCGTGAATACGATACCCATGATGTGGTAGATCGTGTCGGAAGCGGCGATTGCTTTATGGCAGGGTTAATACACGCACAGTTGGCGGGATTGGACGATCAGCAGATTATTTCCTATGCTGCCGCTGCTGCTTATTCTAAATTTTTTGTGAAGGGGGATTTTAATACCACTTCTGCTGAAGACATTATAAAACTGATATAACATATGGCACCGAGTCCTGACGTAATTATTGCTGCGTTTGAGCAAAGCGGGATTATTCCTGTTTTCTACCACGATGATGCAGACATTTGCCTGGAAGTATTGCAAGCCTGTTATGATGGAGGTTTGCGCGTATTTGAGTTTACCAGCCGGGGAGCGAATGCCCGTAAGAACTTTGAGATCCTGCGCGACCGCAAGCAAGCCACTATGCCTGATTTATACCTGGGGATCGGTACTATTAAGCAAGCCACGGATGCTGCGGCGTATGCGGCGCTGGGCGCCGACTTTATCGTATGCCCGGTAACAGACCCGGAAACAGCCGCCTGGTGCAAAAACGCAAATATTGTGTGGATACCGGGTTGTATGACGCCTACCGAAATAAGTGTTGCAGAAAAAAATGGAGCGCAGCTCGTGAAGTTATTTCCGGGCAATGTGCTGGGACCGGGATATGTAAGAGCTATTATGCCATTGTTCCCGAACCTGAAATTTATGCCTACCGGTGGCGTAGAACCTACACAGGTAAGCATGGACGCCTGGTTTGATGCGGGCGTGGTATGCGTAGGTATGGGGTCTAACCTGTTGTCGAAAACCCTCATTGAAAACATGGACTGGCAGGGGCTGAAAGAGAAAATTATGCAAACGTTTGCAATTCTCCGTGCTATGAAGTAACTTAAGCACTTTATAAATTCCATCAACAATGAATTCCACAACTTTAGGTAAGTATCGCTGGCGGGTGTGTGCGCTGTTATTCGTAGCTACCACCATCAATTATATAGACAGGCAGGTACTGGGGTTATTAAAAACCGATTTATCGTCAGAGTTTAACTGGACGGAAAAGGATTTCAGTAACCTGGTCATGGTGTTTTCTGCAGCCTATTCTATCGGGTTGCTTTTTTTTGGTGCATTGGTAGACAAGATCGGTTCCAAGTTGGGATACAGCGTTTCTATTGTGGTATGGAGTTTATCTGCCATGGCACATGGGTTAGTACGCACCACGCTGGGTTTTGGCTTCGTAAGATCGATATTGGGCGTAAGTGAGGCAGGCAATTTCCCTGCGGCCATTAAAGCTACGGCCGAGTGGTTTCCCAAGAAGGAGCGTGCATTGGCGACAGGCATTTTTAATTCTGGATCTAATATTGCGGCGGTGGTAGGTCCGGTGATGGTATACTGGCTGGCCAGGAATCATGGCTGGAGAAGCGCATTTGTATGGACCGGCGCCATTGGTTTCATCTGGCTGGTACTATGGTGGTTTTACTATGAAGTGCCCAGTCGTCATAAAAAGTTATCCAAGGCAGAATTCGACCATATTCACTCCGACCAGGAAGTAGAAGTAGAAAAGCCTAAGCCGGTTAAATGGGGCCGTTTGCTGGGCATCCGGCAAACCTGGGCATTTGTATTCGGCAAGCTGCTTACCGACCCGGTATGGTGGTTTTTCCTTTTCTGGTTGCCGGGATACCTGGAGTCTATCTTCCATGTAGATATGAAAACCAATCTTGGATTACCAATTATCATCATCTACTCTATCACCAGTTTCGGTAGTATTGGCGGGGGCTGGTTGTCTTCCCACCTGATTAAATCCGGTTGGCCGGTGTTCAGGGCGCGTAAAGTGTCTATGTTGATTTTTGCGCTTTGCGTAGTGCCTATTATGCTGATACAGTATACCAACAGTTTATGGCTCGCCATTGCATTAATCAGCCTGGCTACAGCTGCGCATCAGGCTTGGTCTGCCACTATTTTTACTACGGCATCTGATATGTTTCCCAAGCGGGCAGTGAGCTCTGTGGTAGGTATTGGTGGTATGGCGGGATCTATTGGAGGTACTTTGTTTCCCATAGTCATTGGTACTATGTTGGATCATTATAAGGTGATCGGAAATATTGGTATCGGCTATAATATTCTATTTACCATGTGCGGTGTGGCTTACCTGTTGGCCTGGGGAGTAATGCACCTGTTTGCACCGAAAATGGAGCAGGTAAAACTGGATTAATAACTTTTTATAACACAACTACTAAAACAAAAAACGTCCGTGCAGCTGCGCGGACGTTTTTATTATGATTAGTTTTTGTTTTGTTTAGAGAGAAACGCCTCTTTTCCATGGAATAAAGTCATCCTGGTGCAGTTGTTCTGCTTTGGTATGCACTTCGCCGCTGGCGGTGCGGATTACAAATTCCAGGATATCCTCACCCATTTCAGCGATGCTTTGTTCACCACTAATGATAGTACCAGTATTGATATCGATGATATCTTTCATACGGGTAGCCAGTTTGGTATTGGTGGCCAGTTTCACTACCGGGGAAATAGGGTTGCCGGTAGGGGTACCCAGGCCGGTGGTAAACAGTACCACGTTGGCGCCGGATCCAACCTCTGCGGAAGTAGATTCCACATCGTTGCCGGGAGTGCAAAGGAGGTTGAGTCCTGGTTTGGTAACGTATTCTGTATAATCGAGTACATCTGTTACCGGGGAAGTACCGCCTTTCTTAGCTGCTCCGGCAGATTTGATCGCATCGGTAATAAGACCATCTTTGATATTTCCCGGGGAAGGGTTCATATAAAAGCCAGAACCTACAGATTGGGCCTGGTTTTCATACGCCCGCATAATGCGGATAAACTTATCAGAAGTAGCATCGTTTTGGCAACGGTTGATCAGCTCCTGTTCCACGCCACAAAGTTCGGGGAATTCAGACAGAATAGAAGTACCGCCCAGGGCCACGATCAAATCAGAGGTATGTCCCACCGCAGGGTTGGCAGAGATGCCGGAAAAACCATCAGATCCGCCGCATTCCAGGCCTATTACCAGTTTGGAAAGAGGCGCAGGCTGGCGGGTTTGTTTGTTGGCTTCTACCAGTGCCAGGAATGTATCTTTGATAGCGGCCGACAACATTGCAAATTCAGAAGGGCTCTTCTGTTGCTCATATACCAGTACCGGTTTATTGAAATTCGGATTCAGCTTTTTCAGGGATTCCTGTAAAATTGACACTTGTGCGTGCTGGCAACCCAGGCTCAGGATGGTGGCGCCTGCCACGTTGGAGTGGTGGATATAGCCTGCCAGCAGCGCGCAGAGCGCGTCAGAGTCCTGGCGCGTACCGCCGCAGCCACCTTCGTGGGTAAGGAATTTAATACCGTCTATATTAGGAAATACCGGATTGCGTTTATACGTTTCCGTTAGTGTTCCCGCTTCATAGTTTTTCACTGCATCCAGGTTGCCGCTTTTGTATAGGTTTACGAGGTCGGTTACCTGTTCATTGTATACTTCTGCGGGAGCGAAGCCCAGTCCTTTTTCGAAGGCAGTTTTAATAACGCTTACATTCCTGTTTTCACAGAAAACAAGCGGAATAACCAGCCAGTAGTTACGGGTGCCTACCTGTCCATCGTTACGGTGGTAGCCCATAAAGCTGCGGTCTTTCCATTTGGTTACATCAGGCGCCTGCCATTCCAGGGAACTGTCTTTTTCATGGAAAGCGTTCGCATCATGTACCACGTTTTCGGTGGTGATGCTTTCTCCCTGCAAAATGGTTTTATTGGCCTTACCTACCAGTACACCATACATGATGATAGGATCACCTGCCTGTATGTCTTCTATGAGAAATTTATGTTTGGCGGAAATATTTTGCTGCGTTTGAATGTCGTGCCCGTTGAATGAAATGTTGGTTCCAGCCGGTATATCCTGAAGAGCTACCAGCACGTTGTCACTCGGATGAATTTGTAAATAAGTGTTCATAACAGCTAAAGTAGTAAATATGTGCTCCGGCTGGTGATACTAAAATATTAATCCTTGATGAGATTTTGACTATTTGCCGAAACAGCTGAAAGGGCGGTTGGTGGCATGTTAGGAAAGGATTATAAAATGTTAAACGGCTATCATCCATTTAACCCCGTTCGGGATAAACTTATCCGCTGCCGGAAGAAAATATTTATGCAAACGTTTGTAATTTTAAAATAATTCGATATTTTTGATTTCAACAGGCCGTCCAATAGAGCAAATTAACGAGAGAAAACGGTGTTTATAGCTTCGTAAGTAGTTTACAAACAGGTGTTTATATTTTTTTTAAAGCCAAATCTAACTTTAGTTCCATTTTATAGAAACATGCAGGATCAGTGAACAATCAGGTGAACAAAATTTTGTAGTCTCATTCATTTTAATGCAAACGTTTACATAAAAACACGTTTATGAAAAAACTGCTAGGGGCATCGCTATGCATATGGGGAATATGTGTACTTCAGACAGCCAATGCCCAGGAAAAAAAATCAATCAAAGGAATTGTCAGAGATGAACAAGGCGCTACCGTTCCCGGCGTAACCGTGGGAATTAAGCACAGCGGCACCGGTACGGTAACAGGGCCCGACGGCTCCTTTCACCTCAATGTTGCAGAAAAAGATACCCTGGTATTCAGCTTCGTAGGGTATAATAAAAAGGAAATAGCTGTTAACAATCAAACAGATCTGAAAGTAAAGCTGGAATCCAGCGCCACCAGTCTCAATGAAACCGTAGTCGTAGGATATGGTGTACAAAAGAAGATAAACCTCTCCGGCGCTGTTACCAGCGTAAATTTTGATAAAACCATGCAAAGCCGCCCGGTAACTGATCTGAGCACCGCGCTCAGTGGTATGGCGCCCGGTGTAAGCGTATCGCAGGCATCCGGACAGCCGGGCCGTGAAAATGCTACCATCCGTATCAGGGGCGTAGGCACGCTGAATAATGCAGATCCCTTTATCCTGGTAGATGGTATTGAAAGCAGCATGAGCGATGTAAACATGGCCGATGTGGAAAGCATTTCGGTACTGAAAGATGCCTCCGCAGCCGCAATTTACGGTTCCCGTGCAGCGAACGGCGTAGTGCTCATTACTACCAAAAAAGGAAGGAAGGGCAAAGCAACGGTATCCTACAATGGCTACTATGGGGTACAGAAAGCCACCAGGCTGTTTAATGTGGTCAGTGACTATGCCACCTATATGCAACTCATGAACCGCGTTGCCACAGCCGATAATCCAAGCAATACCCCGCCTTTTAAACAGGCTACTATTGATGCCTGGAAAAATGCCACCGACAGAACCCTGTATCCCAACACCGACTGGATGGACGTACTTTTTGGACAGGGAAAACTGACAGGTCATACGGTATCAGTATCCGGCGGCTCTGAAAAGAATAGCTATTATATGTCGCTCGACTACCTGCGTAATGACGGTATCGTCAAAAATACCAGCCAGGACAGGTATATGATGCGCCTGAATGCAGACCAGGAGATCAGCAAAAAAATTAAAGTAGGCGCCAATATCGCCTTAACCTGGAAAGAACGTCGCGAACCACAGGATGTAGGCAGCATACTGTCGCTTGCGGGCAGCACTACGCCCGGTATGACGCCCAAAGTGGTGGATGCCAGCGGTACCCGCTATGGTGGCCGTAATACCGACGATGAAAACGGGCAGCTGGATAATCCCCTGCAATACATAGAAACCTGGTCCCGCCCCAACCGCCAGCAGCGCGCATTTGCCAAAGTATGGGGGGAATGGAACATCATCGATGGCCTGAAATTACAGGTAAATGGAGCAGGCGATTATTTTAATATGGGCCAGAAAAGCTATGCCTTAGCCGGCGCTATCCAGAACAGGTGGAACTTTCAGAAGAACGTAGTGGCACAACAGCTGGATCAGCAACCGGCTACCCTGGCACAACTGGATAGTACCAATCTGCATCTGACCTACTTCGCTACACTGAACTACAACAAGAACTTTGGAGCAGATCATCATATCAATGTGCTGGCAGGGATGAGTACAGAATCTATCAGGGGCACACTCTTTACCGGTAGCATACAGAATTTTCCTACCAACAATACCTGGGAACTGGGCGCCGGACTGGAACAACCGAAAGTAGGAGGTACTTCCGATATTTATAAAATTGTTTCCTATTTCGGACGTATCAACTACGACTATAAAGGTAAATACCTGCTGGAAGCCAATCTCCGTAGAGACGGATCTTCTAAATTCCGCTCCGGCCTGCAATACGGCGTTTATCCTTCCTTCTCTGCTGCCTGGCGCCTGATAGAAGAGCCTTTTATCAAGGATGCGATACCAGGGTGGGTGAATAATTTAAAGCTGCGTGCTTCCTGGGGAAAACTGGGTAACGACCGGATTCCGCTGAATGCCTTTATGAGCCTATATTCTGCCGGCGTAAACTATAACTACGGCGGTACCATCTCTGCTGGCCTGGCGCCTTTGGTGATGGCCAATCCCAACATCACGTGGGAGAAAACAACAACCTCCAACCTGGGGTTAGACGCTAACCTGTTTAACGACCATTTCAACCTCACTTTCGATGTATTTAATCGCCGTACTTCCGATATCCTGGTACGTTTGAACCTGTCGTCGCTGTATGGCGGCCTTACGGCTCCTTTCCAGAACGTAGGTATTGTGGATAACAAAGGGTGGGAGCTGACCTTAGGTTACAACAACAAAGCCGGCGATTTCAGCTATGGCATATCCGGTAATGTCAGCAACATCAATAACAAAGTGGTTAAATACCAGGGCAATGCCATTGGTACGCTCGGAGGCGCTTCTGTACTGAAAGAAGGCTGGTCTATCGGTACCCTGTACGGATTGCAGACAGCGGGCATTTTCCAGAACGACGATGAAGTAAAAGCCTGGGCTAAACAACGTACCGCCGGATCAAATAAACCTGGCGACCTGAAATTTGTGGACATGACCGGAGATCAGATAGTAGACGGTAATGATCGTATCAACATGGGTAACACCATTCCTAAATGGTACTATGGCCTCAACCTGAATGCGGGTTACAAAGGATTTGACCTGGCGCTGTTATTCCAGGGTGTGGGTGGCGTAAACCGTTATTACCAGGATAACTGGTATACCACCGGTATCCGTGCCGGCCGCGAAATTAATGCCGACTTCCTGAACGCGTGGACACCAGACAATCCTAACACCAATATACCGCGGTTGACCGCTGCCGCCAATACAGACAACACGCAGGCGAATACTTTCTGGGTACAGCATGCTTCTTTCGTGCGACTGAAGAATATCCAGTTATCCTATACCCTGCCAAAGAAAATGTTTACCAGCACTATTTCCAGCATCCGTGTATATGTGAATGCACAGAACGCATTTACCTGGACTAAGTTCAAAGGGCTGGATCCGGAAGTAAGCGATTATACGCAGCCGGGCATACAGTATCCTAACGTGCGGGTGATAACAGGTGGTGTAAACGTGATCTTCTAACTATTTAAAGGGTAAGTAATGAACAAGATATTAACCGCAATATGCGCATGCAGTTTATTAGCACTGGGTGCCTGCAAAAAAGATTTCCTGAATACTACTCCTTCTGATAAAGTATCTGATGCAAATTTCTGGAAAACAGAGAAAGACGCGAATGCAGGTGTGAGCGCCATTTACAACGATCTTCAGAACAATGATATTTTTGGGTTGTATGTATACAACGACGGATTAACACCATCTGCTTATATCTGGGATGATGGGGGCACTGGTATGGGGCCTATTACAAAGGGGAATATGAATCCATTTACCAGCGCAGTAGTGAATAAATTCAAAGCGTTGTACAACGGTGTTTTCCGGGCTAACCTGGCGCTGGAAAAACTGCCAGGTATCAGTAACATGAGTACTTCAGTTAATCACCGTTTGATAGCAGAAGCTACTTTTTTAAGGGCATTGTATTATTATCAACTGACAGATTTTTATGGTGATGTACCGCTGATCACCAAAACGCTGGCATTGGGAGCGCCATTGCCTGCCAAAGAAACGAGAGCCAACCTGTTGGCATTTATCATCAAGGAAGCAGGTGCAGCAGCCGATTCACTGCCGGTAAGCTACCCGGCATCGCTGGTAGGTCATGCTACCCAGGGCGCCGCGCTCACCTTGAAAGCCAAGGCACAGTTGCTAGCGAAGCAGTATACAGATGCTGCCGCCACCTGTAAAACCATTGGTGGGTTGGGATACGATTTATACTCCGACTATAGAAGTATGTTTATTTCTACCAGTGCGGAAAATAACGTGGAAGTGATTTTTGACATACAATACCTGGCGCCGGGATTAGGGCAGGGTAGCTTACTGGATAAGCGTTTATCTACCCGAAGCTCCTTTTCCAGTGGCTGGAGCAACGTGTATCCTTCTGTGAACCTGGTGAATAATTATGAGATGAAGAATGGTAAGATGATTACAGATCCCACTTCCGGTTATGATCCTGCCAACCCGTACAATAACCGTGATCCACGTTTAGACTATACCGTAGTAAGACCTGGATCTACCTGGAAAAATATTCCTTACGCCAACCTGAGACTGGATAATGCGGCTACTTTTACCGGTTATCTTACCCGGAAATACGTATTGGAAGTAGATGGCTTTGGCGCGGGTGATTCACCACTGAACTTTATTATCTTCCGTTATGCCGATGTATTGCTGATGCTGGCAGAAGCAGAAAACGAAACAGCTGGCCCGGATGCTACCGTGTACACTGCTGTTAACCGGGTAAGGGCCCGTAAAGGTGTAGATATGCCGCCTATTCCTGCCGGTAAATCGAAAGAAGAGATGCGGGATATTATCCGTCATGAAAGGATGATAGAATTTGCCATGGAAGGAACCTACTATTCGGATATTCGCCGCTGGGGCATTGCTACACAGCTGATGAATGGCCTGGTGGTGACTAATATTGCCGGTCAGCAGATTGACAAGATTAATTTTGTAGATGCCTTTAATTTATGGCCTATTCCACAGGTGGAGATTGATTTGAATAGCAACCTGGTACAAAACCCGAACTATGTTAAGTAGAGCTGGAAGCTAAAAGCATAAAGCTGAAAGCTATTGAAGCGAATAATTGAAGCGAGTATTTCATAATAAGCTATCCGCCTGCATTATTCGCTTCAATAGCTTTCAGCTTTGTGCTTTTGCCTTTTTGCTCATTTTGTTATCTTTCTGAAAATAAATGTCCTATGTACATTAAAAATATTGTTGGTGCATTAATGCTTGCGGTGAGTTCCGGGATGTTTACTGCTGCAATAGCACAGGAACAGGCGAAAGAACGGAACTACCTGTACAACGAATATCAGCGGGAAGGTGGGGAGACTGTTTTCAGGAATATCGCCGGATGGAGAGCGCAATGTTTGCAGGGCCTTGTCGGGAAAATGAACAATTTGCCGGTGTCTGTAAAGGCAAACCTGTTAAAGGAAGCTGATAAAGCCATGTCTTTTAACTGGCCTGCTTTGCCGGCTACGCTATACCTGCAGTACCGGGATAATGGTAACCGGGTCAACTTTGAGAATGCGCAATTTGAACGACGTAAGGTATTGACAGCCCTGGTAGCAGGAGAGCTGGCAGGGGGCAATGGCAAGTATATACCGCAGATTGTAAATGGTTTATGGGTTATCCTGGAAGAGAGCACCTGGGTATTGCCAGCGCATGTGGGCGCCCAAAAGGCTGGTACCGATTTACCGGATCCCACGGAGCCTGTGGTGGATTTGTTTGCCGGTGAAACATCCGCCACCCTTAGCTGGGCGCAATTCTTACTGCATGACCAGCTGGACAAATTTTCCCCCATTGTGAACAAGCGGATCACGTATGAGCTACAGCACCGTATTGTAGCGCCTTACCTGCAGCGCACTGATTTCTGGTGGATGGGCTTCAAAGGCCAGACGGTGAATAACTGGAATATCTGGATTAATACGAACGTTTTACAAACTGCCTTACTGAGTATAAATGAAACGGACATACGTAATCAAGTAATTGAAAAGGCGATTCACAGCGCCGATAATTTTCTCAATGGCTATCCGGAAGATGGAGGGTGCGATGAAGGGCCTACCTATTGGGGACATGCCGGTGGCAAGTTGGCAGAGTTTACTACCTGGCTAACAGATGCTTCGGGGGGTATGCTAAACTGGAGAAGTAATGAGCTGATTCATCGCATAGGCGCCTATATTTATAAGATGCATGTTGACAGTAGCCGGTTTGTGAATTTTGCAGATGCTTCTGCCAGCACTATTCCTCCGCCGCACACCGTGTATCTATATGGAAAAGCTTTTGGTGATCTCTCTCTGAAAAGTTTTGCAGCTTACCTGGCGGCGTTGGACAATCCGGATACCACGAAGATAAAAGCGCCGTCGCTGGCTTTCTTTCTTTATAACATGGCATTAAGGGATCAGCTGAGGGGAGTACAGCCAGCAGCACCTTATACCACCGAAAACTGGTTACCTGATTTACAGGTATTATCGCTCCGCTCGAAACAAGGTACAGCCAAAGGCCTGTTCTTTGCGGCACAGGGCGGCCATAATGCAGAGAGCCATAACCATAATGACGTGGGCAATTTTGTGTTGTATATGGATGGCGCGCCGGCGTTGATAGATGTAGGGGTGGGTACATATACGAAACAAACGTTTAGCGCAGACCGTTATCAACTATGGTTTATGCAATCGCAATGGCATAACTGTCCTACTGTAAACGGCGTGCAGCAGCACGATGGGCGCCGGTTTGGGGCAAAGGATGTACATTACGGCAATAATAAGCTTAGCATGGATATTGGTGCAGCTTATCCTGAAACGGCTATGATACAGTCGTGGAAACGCACTTTTACTTTTAATCCGGCGAAGCAATCGTTGCTGCTGGAAGAGGCTTACCAGTTGACCGCCTGGAAAGAACCGTTCTTATTGCACTTTATGACTTGCCTGCCAGCAGACACTCATACGCCGGGTAAGGTAGTTCTACAGGGGAGTACAGCTAACCTGGAGATGACTTATGATCCCGCATTATTCGAGGTGATCACAGAAAGG
Organism: Chitinophaga sp. Ak27; assembly: GCF_012726295.1. Classification (GTDB taxonomy): domain Bacteria; phylum Bacteroidota; class Bacteroidia; order Chitinophagales; family Chitinophagaceae; genus Chitinophaga. Next base: position 571,579 of record NZ_JABAOB010000003.1, read on the forward strand.
CAGGAAGTTACCGATGGGAGGTTGTCGCCGGTATGGGGGGATCATGTTACCCGTATCAGTTTAAAGGCACGTAAACAGGCTTTATCGGGGCAGCACAGCGTTAGTTTTGTAATGCGCCGGTCCTAGTGGATTTCCGGTTTTTTTATGAAAAAGCTTGAATATTGCAAACGTTTGCATTACATTAGTGCTGTTACAGCTGTATATCCGCGAAAGAGTCACATTAACCACGTCAAAGTAATTCTACATTGGAACGCAGAAACTTTATCAAAATAGCGCCGCTGGCTGGATTAGCCGGGGCTATCGCGCCGGCCGGCGTACTGGCCTCTGCCATGAATGCGCGTAGCGCTTCCGTTATGGGAGCTGCCATGCCTGACCGGCAGTACCAGGTAAATTTATTACATCGCATTGCTCGGCCGGTAGTAGAAAATATGAGTAGAGGCACGTTAAAGAAAAACATGCCTTTGGAGAAAGGCCCGGGATATGGATTGGCAGTAGAGAAAGTGACTTATCTCGAGGCATTTGCCCGTTGTATATCAGGCCTGGCGCCCTGGCTGGCATTGCCCGACGATACTACAGCGGAGGGCAAACTGCGGCAGGAAGTACGTGGGCAGGTATTACAGGGCATTGTGAACGCCGTGAATCCCTCTTCTCCTGACTATCTTAACTTTCGCTCAGAAGGCCAGCCACTAGTGGATGCTGCTTACCTGTGCCAGACTTTTATGCGGGCGCCGGAAGCGCTGTGGCAACCCCTGGATAATGCTACCAAAGCTAATGTAGTGAAAGAACTGAAAGAGCTGAGACGTATCCGTCCGGCTTATAATAACTGGTTATTGTTTGCCGGTATGGTGGAGGCTTTCCTGTTGTCGATCAGTGAAGAATGGGAGCCAATGCGCACCATGGTAGCCACCAGGAAAATACAGGAATGGTATGCAGGGGACGGCTTTTACAGCGATGGGCCGCAGTTTTCACTGGACTACTATAACGGCTATGTAATACATCCTATGTTTACAGATATGCTGAAAGTATTGGTAGATAAAGGACAGTGGGCGAAGGCCGATTTAGAACAGGGTATCAAACGCATGCAGCGCTATGCCGAACTACAGGAGCGCATGATTGCGCCGGATGGCACTTACCCTGCATTGGGAAGGTCAATGACCTACCGCACGGCTGCCTTTCAGCCGCTGGTACAGCTGGCGCTTCAGCACCAATTGCCCGAAGGTGTTACACCTGCACAGGTACGTTGTGCCATGACCGCCATTATGAAAAATATTTTCGAAATGGAAGGCACCTTCGATAAACAGGGATGGTTACAGCTGGGCATTTGCGGACATCAGCCGGAAGTAGCGGACGTATATACTTCCACCGGTAGTTTGTATATCTGCACCAATGGCTTCCTGGCATTGGGGTTGCCTGCCACAGATCCTTTCTGGACCGATCCTGCTGCAGAATGGACGGCGCAAAAAGTATGGTCAGGAAAGAAGATAAAGAAAGATTACCACGTCAACTATTAGTATCAGGTATTATAAAACATTGAACACTATATGAGCACCACGTTAGCATCCAGGTACGCCAGCAGCCCCACAGAAGTGAAGCACATGGATACCGCACAGCTGAGACAGGCTTTTTTAATGGAGAAACTTTTTGAAGCAGATCATATTCACTGGACGCATACACATTATGACCGCTACCTGTTTGGCGGCGTTATGCCCGTGAATGGTGCGATAACACTGGAAACCGTCGATCTCCTGAAAGCCAGCTATTTCCTGGAAAGAAGAGAGCTGGGTATGATCAATGTTGGCGGCGATGGCATCGTAACAGTAGACGGTGTAAGATATGAGCTGGCATTTAAAGAAGCGCTCTATATCGGGAAGGGAAGTAAAGACATTGTTTTCCAGAGCAGGAATGCACAGCATCCGGCTAAATTTTACCTGAACTCTACCCCGGCACATCATACGTATCCTACCCGCAAAGTATCTAAGAAAGAGGGGGAAGTGGTAACGCTAGGCACATTGGAAACTTCCAATCATCGTACTATCAACAAACTATTGGTGAACAGTGTACTGGAAACCTGCCAGCTGCAAATGGGAATGACAGAGCTGCAACCTGGCAGCGTATGGAATACCATGCCGGCACATACGCACGACCGGAGAATGGAAGTATATTTTTACTTTGAAGTACCGGAAGGACAGTCGGTTTGTCACTTTATGGGACAGCCACAGGAAACCCGCCATATCTGGATGCAAAATGAACAGGCAGTGATTTCACCTCCCTGGTCAGTACATGCTGGTGCGGGCACCAGCAACTATACCTTTATCTGGGGAATGGCTGGTGAAAACCTGGATTACGGTGATATGGATCATTGCAAGATCACGGATTTACGTTAACTGATAATAGCTGTTATCATGATGAAAACAATTATCGCAGGGAGCCTGCTGGGCTTGTCTCTCCTGCCGGCCGGCCTACCGGTATATGCTGCCGGTCTGGCTACAGCAAGGCATGCCACGGTATTCGAAGATGTGTTTACAGCGCCTGCTGTAAGAGCACAGATGGAGAAAGTAGCCTCCTGGCAATGGCGTTACATTACAGAGCGTGGCTGGAATCATGCGCCTACCGACTGGACCAACGGTGCTATGTATGCAGGTATGATGTCGCTGGCACAGGTAACCGGCCGTTCATTTTTTATAGACCGCTTGCTACAGGTAGGAAGGGACAACGAATGGAATACGGGGCCTGATCGCTTTTTCGCAGATGAATATTGCGTAGGTCAGTTGTATGCGCAGTTGTACAGCGTATATAAAGACCCAGTGATGATAGACCGCTTCCGTAAGCTGGCCGACAGCATTGTAGCGCAACCACATACCGAGTCGCTCGAATGGAAGAATGGCATTCATCACCGCGAATGGGCCTGGTGTGATGCCTTGTTTATGGGTCCGCCCGCACTGGCTTATTTGTCAACCGCCACCGGCGATCCCCGTTATCTGGAAACTGCCGATAAGCTATGGTGGAAGACGACCGATTTTTTATACAATAAGCAGGATAGTTTGTATTACCGTGATGGCAGCTATATAGGTAAGAAAGAAAAGAATGGTACTAATGTGTATTGGAGCCGCGGTAACGGATGGGTAATGGGCGGCCTGGTACGCATGCTGGATAATATGCCTGCAGGATATGCCGGCAAAGCGCGTTTCCAGGAGTTGTACAAGCAAATGGCTTATCGGATAGCTGCATTACAAACTGCAGATGGCACCTGGCATGCGAGTTTACTGGATCCGGCTAACTACCCTGCCAAAGAAACGAGCGGCACTGGATTTTACGTATATGCGTTGATGTGGGGTGTGAATAACGGGTTACTGCCGGAGAAAGAATTTATGCCGGTGATACAGAAAGGATGGCAGGGATTGGTGGGTTGTGTACATCCCAATGGTAAACTGGGTTTTGTACAGGAAATAGGCGCTGCTCCGGGAAAGGCCACCGCAGATGATACCGAGGTATATGGCATTGGTGCATTCCTGTTAGCAGGGTCAGAGTTGATTAAATATGATTTGAAGAAAAATCCTGTTGCGCTAACCATCTCCAATAACACGGGTATTAACCGGGAAGGAGATCTGGTAGAGATCCCCTATGCTTTGCTGGCAGCTAAGGCAGGAAAGTCTTTGCAGTCGCCTTTTAAGGTAGTGGATGCGTTAAGCGGACAAGAAGTTCCTTACCAGCTGACCTATGAAGGGGGCAAAACGGCTAAGCAGTTGTTGTTGCAGGTAACCGCACCGGCGGCATCGCACGTATATGCCCGTTTGGAAAAGGGTACTCCTGCGCCGGTGAAAACAGCCACCTATGGCCGTTATGTACCGGAGCGTAAAGATGACTATGCCTGGGAGAATGACCGGATGGCTTATCGTATGTACGGAAAAGCTTTGGAACAGGTGCCGAAGGAAATGGCCTATGGTATTGATGTATGGGCGAAGCGGACTACGGATATGGTGATAGATACCTGGTATAAACTGGATAATTATCATCACGACAATGGTCAGGGACTGGATTATTTCAGTGTGGGCCTGACGTTGGGAGCTGGCGATACCGCGCCTGCCGGCAAGGATACCATCTATTATCCAAAGAATTACCGTCAATGGAAATCGCTGGACAATGGGCCGTTGCGTACTACGTTTGCGCTGACTTACGACAGCTGGCAGGCTGGTGGTATACCCGTTATTGTTACCAAAACAATTTCGCTGGATGCGGGTTCGCAGCTCAATAAAATGTCTATACAGTATCATTTCAAAGGAAATGAGCTCCCGGTGGTAACCGGATTGGTGAAGCGTAAAGATCCGGGTGCTATGCTGCTGGATGAAAAAAATGGCGTGATGGGTTACTGGGAGCCGGTGCATGGCGAAGATGGTACTATTGGTACGGGTTGTGTATTTGCCCGCGAAGTACCTGGTATGAAGGCAGATAATATACACCTGTTGAGTCCTGGTACAGCTGGTAATCAGCAGCCGTATGTATATTATTTCGGGGCGGCCTGGAGTAAGGGAGGCCGGATTGCCTCGGCGGATGCCTGGTTCGGCTACCTGGAGGCATTTTCACAGAAGATCAAACAACCTTTGCAGGTGAGTATTCAATAATATTCTCTTCCTTCCGCTACACTTGGAAGGAAGAGCTTAACTTATTTTTATGGACTTATTTCAGTTAAAAGGAAAAACGGCACTGGTAACAGGATGTAAACGCGGCATCGGTAAAGCGATGGCGGTGGCGCTGGCATCGGCAGGTGCGGATATCATTGGGGTTTCGGCTTCCCTGGAGCTGAGCGGCAGTGAGGTGGAAAACGAAGTAAGGGCCCTGGGGCGTAATTTTAAGGCGTACCAGTGCGATTTCTCCAGCCGGGAAGCGCTGTATACCTTTATCGGGCAACTCGGTCAGGAAGCGCCTGTAATTGATATCCTGGTGAACAATGCGGGTACTATCCTCCGGAAGCCGGCAGCAGAGCACCCGGATGAGTACTGGGACGAGGTGATTAACATTAACCTGAATGCCCAATTTATCCTGACCCGTGAAATTGGAAAAGGAATGATTGCACGTGGAAGCGGAAAAGTTATCTTTACAGCCTCTTTGCTCACTTTCCAGGGAGGTATTAATGTACCGGGTTATGCAGCCAGTAAGGGGGCTGTAGGATCACTGGTAAAGGCATTTGCCAATGAGTGGGCTTCAAAGGGAGTGAACGTGAATGCCATTGCCCCGGGATATATTGCTACGGATAACACTGCGGCATTGCGGGCTGACCAGCAGCGGAGTACTTCCATCCTGGAGCGTATTCCGGCAGGGCGCTGGGGAACGCCGGAAGATTTTGCAGGACCAGTTATTTTCCTGGCTTCCAGAGCGGCAGACTATGTACATGGAACCATTCTCACCGTTGATGGCGGCTGGATGGGAAGATAAAAATTTATACTCCACACATGAGCAAACGTACTGAAAAAACGATTGTAGATATTGCGGAAGAGTTAAAGCTCTCTGTATCTACGGTGTCACGTGCCCTGAATGATAATCCTAACATCAGCGCACGTACGAAGGATAAGGTGAAGAAAATGGCCCGCAAGCTGGGGTATCGCCCCAATGCGCTGGCAGCGGGATTGCGCAATAACAAAAGTAAGACCATCGGTCTTATCGTACCCCGTATTTCCATGTTCTTCCCGGCGACGATCAGTACTATTATTCAGAACAAACTGCAGGAGTATGGGTATAACCTGATCATTTGCCAGTCGAACGATTCCTACGACCAGGAAGTAGCTCTGGTAAATACCCTGTACTCCGCCAGGGTGGATGGTTTGGTGGTATCCACCACCTTATATACCACCGACTTTTCACATTTTGATGTTTTTAAGGACAATAATATTCCCCTGATCTTTTTTGACCGGGTTCCCAAAGATTACAATGTGAAAGTAATTAAGGGAGATGATTATGTAGGAGGATATACCGCTACTACGCATTTGATAGAAAGGGGATGTAAAGACATTGTGCATATCTCCGGGCCGCTTACCTGTAATCTATATGTAGAACGGGTATCGGGCTACAAACATGCATTGCAGGCGCATAAGCTGCCTTTCAAAAAGACACGGGTGTTTTACCAGGAGCTGACCCGTGATAATGCCTGGCAGGTCTGCGAAAAGATATTCGCGCAAACGCCTTATCCCGACGGTATTTTTGCTTCCAATGATACCACAGCTATTACCATTATGGAGTATTGCCGTAAAATAAATGTGCGGGTGCCGGAAGACCTGAAAATTGTAGGGTATTCCAACGATCCGCGTACGGAAATAGTAACGCCTCCCGTTACCAGCGTAGACCAGTATCCGGCGATGATGGGCGAGCGGGTGGTGGCTGCTTTGATGGAGCTGATTACCAACCAGGCCTCTGCTACAGCGCCCCGTTATTCACAGGAAATAATACCTATTCAACTGATAGCCCGCGAGTCTACAGCCGGAACGGTAAAGACCAGCGGAAAAAAGAAATGATCATTTTACAATCAAACGTTTATGAAAAAGAACCTGTTCTTTACGGTATTGCTATTGCCGGTACTGATAATGCAAACGTATGCGCAATCCGGTAAAGCGGACAAGGCCCTGCTGGCAAAAGCCGATGCCTCCCTGCAATTTGCCGCACGACAATATAAACTGATGATGACCCACGTGCCGGATAGCGTATTGCCCCGCACTACCAATATCAAAGATGGCAGCTTAATGACTTCCAATTCCGGTTGGTGGACTTCCGGTTTTTATCCCGGTACCAACTGGTATTTGTATGAATATACAAAAGACCCGGCATTCAAAGCAGAAGCTTTGAAGCGTATGGAACTGGTTAAAAAAGAACAATTCAATACCCATACACATGACCTGGGATTTATGATGTATTGTCCCTTTGGCAACGCATTAAGAATCACGAAAGACACCGCTTATAAGAGCATATTGCTCACCAGCGCCAGGTCTTTGTCTTCCCGCTTTAATCCTACAGTGGGCTGTATCAAATCATGGGATCATGGCAGCTGGAAGTTCCCGGTAATCATCGACAATATGATGAACCTGGAGCTGCTGAACTGGGCTACGCGTGAAAGCGGCGATCCGCAATTTGCGAAGATTGCCCGCACACACGCCAATACCACTATCAAAAATCATTTCCGCCCCGATTACAGCTCCTATCATGTAGTGGATTACGATCCGGCCACCGGTGCTGTTCATGAACGTAAAACGCACCAGGGAGCGGCCGACAGCTCTGCGTGGTCACGTGGCCAGGCCTGGGGCCTGTATGGTTATACCATGATGTACCGGGATACTAAAAACAAGACTTACCTGGAACAGGCCCGCCATATAGCAAATTATATCCTCAACAATCCGAAGATGCCGGCAGACGGGGTGCCTTACTGGGATTACGATGCACCTAATATTCCGGATGCACCCCGCGACGTATCTGCTGCAGCAGTAGCTGCATCTGCATTACTGGAGCTGAGTGGCTACACCAATAAAGCTGATGGCAAACGGTACTGGAATGCAGCAGAAAAGATGCTGAACAGTCTTTGCAGCCCGGCTTACCTGGCTAAGGAAGGAGAAAACAATGATTTTATATTAATGCATAGCGTGGGTTCCCTGCCACATAAATCGGAGGTGGATGTGCCACTTACGTATGCCGACTACTACTTTGTAGAGGCCTTGCTGCGGTATAAGCAATGGGCGAAGTAATAAAGCATAAAGCATAAAGCAAAAAGCTATTATGAAGATCAATAAAAGCGATTTTTAAATATTCGCTAAGATCAATCTTCATAATAGCTTTTTGCTTTACGCTTTCTGCTCCGGAAACAGTGGCAGCGTGTTTTTTCCGTCGTCGGTTAACCATTTCTCGTACACCAGTCTTACCGGTGTATAATGTTGAGTGTCGAGGAATCGCTGCATGCGGTGATTATTGGTAAGGGTATACCTGACGATCCTGCGTATACCTTTCGCGATATAAATGTTCTCCAGCTCCTCGTTCATCAGGCGGTAGATGCCCTGGCGACGGAAGGCTTTATCTACATAGCCATCTGATACGTACAACGTATCATTGGTATAATCTTCAATACGGCTTTCATCTGTTTCTTCCAGGTAAGCAAAGATGAAGCCTGCCGGGGTATTATCCACGTATGCCACCAGGCAGGTGCCCTCGCAGGTTTCCTGGGTGTCTATTACATGTTGCATGTAGTCGGCCGCTATACTTTCCCAGGCCGCTGTTTTTAGGAAAAATTCCTTTTCCGAGATATGCAGCTGCTCCATCATGCTGTTGATAAGCGCATAATGTTCGCGGATCTGTATGGGTTGGATAGTGATCATTTTCGTTTTCCCGTCGGCGTTATAATAACTATTCTGGCTTTACCGGACTGCCTGTCCAGCTGGTACCAGGTTGTAATTTTTCTCCTTTCATCACCAGCGACAGCGGGGTAATGTTGACATCATCCCCGATTTCGCTATCGTATAAAATGATAGACCTGGCGCCTATGCTGCTTCTGCGGCCTATTTTGATGGCGCCTATTTTCATGACCCTGTCTTCAAACAGGTGTGTTTGCGGGCCGCTGTCTTCATTCAACACGCTGTCTGATCCGATTTCCACCATATCAAATTCGGTAATATCGGCGGTGTTGAGTATAACGCGGTAACCTGTTTTTACGCCCAGCAGCCGGAGTAAAACCGGCAGCCAGGGAGTACCCTTCAGGTATTCCAGCAGGAAGGGGATAGAAAGTGCTTCGTAGGTAGAAGTAATCGCTTCACTGCGCCATACTTTGGATGTCCACATGGGGCTTTGTAATGGTTTATATACCCCTGTTAGCACCCACTTCAGTATTACGGTGAAGAGGAAGGCAGGGAGCCCGAGGAAGAACAGGTAATAGAAGGGAAACTGCAGTAAGATCATCCACCACGGTTTATCTGTTACCAGGTCGTGCGCATAGGCAATGAACAGGATACTGCAGCAGATCACTACGGTTTCAGGAATGAGTATACGTACAAACTCCACGAAAGCTCTGGCCAGCCGGCGTTGCGGCGAAGGCGTGGTAGTTAGTTCCGGCGGAAAGAAATGGCTTTCCTGCCTGCGGGGCAGTGCAATAGCAGGTGAGCCAAACCAATCGCGGGCTTTGTCGGCAGCCATTTGCTCTTTAGAGGGCGGCGTAGATAATACGCCGATCAGCATATTTTCCGGCAGCACATATCCCTGTGGAATGAGGGCGCTATTGCCTACAAAGCTGGTATTGTGAATAACTGTTTTTTCCAGGATGAGTTGCTGTCCACGTACATCTGATTCGCCGAGTGTAACGGCATCCGCAATAAAAGCGCCATCGCCTATTTCCAGGAGCGGATGAGTAACACTGCTGGCAGTAGATACTTCGGTATTTTTCCCGATTTTGGCGCCCAGGGCACGAAACAGCGAGGATATATACACTGTAGCGAAAATGGGGTGTATTACAATCAGCGTGAGGGACATCAGCTGATCTGCAAACCATTTGCGTACATAAAAGATGCTGTACACGGGATAGGTGCCGGGTTTGATGCCCCATTGCAGCAGGCGGGTGAGCAATACCGTTTGACTGGTAAACAGTATGATATAGCTCAACGCCAATGCCGGCGTGATCACCATGTAGTTAAAGTTATAATCCGGCGCCGCATTATCCATCTGGTTAAGGGTAATGATGGTGGGTAATAACGGTAATAACACGGTGAAGGGAAACACCAACAGGAACAAAGAGAAAATAATGCTGTATTTGAATCGGGTAGCATTGGATACCGGGAGCGGTTGTGGCAGTTCGCTGATGCTTTTGGTAGTTTTCAGGGTAGCGGGACTTCCCTGCCATACTTCCCCGCTTTTAGCGGTAGTACCAGGAGAGAGATAACTAAGATCCTGCAGTTCGCTCCAGGCTTCCATAACGGTGTCGCCTCCAATAATGGCGCTACTGCCAACATAGGCGTGGTCGCCCAGGTACACCGCACGCAATTTCAGGAACCCGTCTTCAATAAAAGCATTGTTGATCACCGCCTGGGAGCTGATGCTTACATCGCTGCCGATCGTGACCAGGTCTTCTGCGCCAATGGTAACTGCGCCGAGTTGTGCGTCGGGAGCTATCTTTACGCCCAGCATACGCAGGTAGGCCGGATACAAGGGGGTGCCATTCAGGAATTGTGACGGCATCAGGCGTTGGCTGGTTTTTACCAGCCACCAGCGGAAATAGTAGCTGCCCCACACGGGGTAGTCGCCTGCTTTCATTTTACCAATGGCCAGCCATTTGGTGGTGATGATAAGTGCAGAAAACAGGGGCGGCAACAGGCAGAACATGACCAGGGCGGTCAGGATAGCATATCCCAGGTGGCTGGTAGCTTGTTCTACGTAATAGTAGCCCAGGTATGGCAGGAATATCTGCATGGCAAATAAACCGAAGATCACGAGGACGGCGATCGTTTGGAAGAACCAGCAGGTAAGGTGACGCCACCAGGGCACTTTGTTAAATACTTTCTCTTTGTGTTGACCGGCCTGTGGTTGGGCGGACCATACATTTACGAGTTCCTGTAAAGGCCGGTGTATATAAATATCTTTCAGAGATGCCTGTGGTATATTGGCTTCCTTGCGTAAGCGGGAAACAAAGGCGGCGGCCAGCAGGGAGTGTCCTCCCAGGTCGGTAAAGAAGTCCTGTTGCAGATCAATATTGCGATCGGGGAATACTTTAGCCAGGATTGTCATGATCCGGTCCTGCAATGGCGCGTTGGGGTCGATGGCTTCGTGGCTGGTTACCTGGGTAAAGGCGGGTGGTACCGGCAGCGCTTTCCGGTTTATTTTACCGCTTGGGAGCCTGGGCATATCGTCGAGCACCATAATGATACCGGGTACCATGTAGGTGGGTAATACTTTGGCCAGATGGCTTCTAAGCATCGGTTCATCTACCGGCTGGCTATCTTCACTTACTACGTATCCCACCAGCTGATCCTGGTCGTTGCCGTCTTTTTTAACGGCAACGGCTGCAGCGGCAACGCCGTCTACCGCATGCAACTGGTTTTCTATTTCTCCCAGCTCAATGCGGTAACCGCGTAGTTTGATCTGGTCGTCGAGCCGGCCCTGGAAATCGATGCTGCCATCGGGCAGTATAACAGCGGCATCGCCGGTACGGTACAGGCGATCGCCGGGTAGTTCGCTCATGGAGCTTGGTTTATCCACAAATTTTTCCCGGGTAAGTTCGGGTCTGTCGATATAACCGGCGCCTACGCCAGGTCCTGAAATCACCAGCTCTCCCCGTTCTCCGACGGGCAGGATATCCAGTTTTTCATTGACTACGGCCATGTTATAGTTAGGTAACGGCTGGCCGATGGTAATATAATCGCCGGGTTTAAGCGCGGCGAAAGTGGCGCTAACCGTTGTTTCCGTGGGGCCATAGCTATTGAAGAAATGGCGTGGGGGAGCGGCCCATCTGGCCAGTACCTGAGGGGTACAGGCTTCTCCGCCGGCATTGATTAGGCGCAGGGAGGGGATATTATCATCCATGATGGCCAGTAAGCTGGGCACGGCATGGAGTACTGTAATTTTCTCTCGGTGCAGCACATCGCCCAGTTCATCAATGGCTTTGGCAGTAGTAGCGTCGGCTACCCAGAGGGTAGCGCCCACGAAGTAACTGAGCCAGGTTTCCTCGCACCACATGTCGAAGGATACGGAGAAGCCCTGGTATACCTTATCGTTGCTACGGATGTTCAGCACTGTTTGTTCAGCCCGGATCAGGTGGCATATCTGCCGGTGACTGATGGGGATGCCCTTAGGTTTGCCGGTGCTGCCAGAAGTATATAAAACGTACGCGAAATTATCGGGAGAAGGGCCCTGGCTAAGGGTAAACACTTCTGTACTATCGGGAACGGGGGGAACTTTCAGGACGGCTGCCTTCAGTTGAAGCGGTTCTTCACTGAAGCAGGCCGCTGCTTTCACTTCTGTGAGCACGCCTTCTACGCGTTCTGCCGGCATTTCCCGGTCCAGTGGCACATAAGCGGCGCCGGCCTTGATAATGCCCAATATAGCGGCATGTAATTCCATGCCCCGGGGCCACCATACCCCTACTACGCTGCCTGGTCCTATCCCGTTTGATTGCAGGAAGGCAGCTACCGCATCACTCCAGTGATCGAGTTCTTTGTAGGTGAGCATTTGTTGTTGGAAGATCAACGCCGTATGATGGGCATGAGCTTGCACAGTACCAGAGAATATATCTGCCAGGGTTTCATGGTGGAGCAAATCTGGCAACTGGGGCCCCTTAACTATACTATAAACATTCATAAATTCGCGTTCCCGTAGGTTCATTGGTATTACGTATCCGCAAAGTTACTGGTAAGAATCGGTGTATAGTCTTATAATATCCTTAAAAATAATAGATTATTTGCTGAAAATTTCTTATTATAAAAGGGTGCGGGCGGCTTCTGTCTGTGATCCACCTGATCGTATAGGTGTTACCGTTATAAGCGCCACGGGTATTTATGCATTGAGCTGCCGGCTGATCTCGTCGAGCACACGGCTCCAGTAGCCTTTCATCAAGTCCCTTTCCTGCTCATTTTTCAACCACTCGTGATGGAAACTGATGGTTGTTTTTTCTTTGGCAGGGATAATACGTATTTGCAGGGTAGAAGTTTGCGGGTCCCCAGATTGCTGCCATTTCATACGGATGACTTTCCCCGTGGTCACAGAAGATACCAGGATCGTGATACCAGTTTTGTTAGTATAAGTGCTCCCTTTTTCAAATGGAAGGTCCGCTTTGTCATCCAGCCAGGAACTGAGTACGGGCTGCGTAAACAGCATCTCCCATGCCTGGTGGGCCTCCATGGTAAAAGTACGCCTGATACCTATTTCCCAGCCCTGTGAGGTAGTGTGACCTACTTGTTTTTTCCCTGACGTCATTCTTTTTTACAGGAAGTTACGAAAAGCGGAGATATTGAGATGTATAAACTATTGATAATGTGTGGAATGCTGCCAGGATAGCGAGAAAGAAATAAAACAAGCATATTAATACTTGAAAATGTAAAATATTTTTTTACTTTTAAGTAACGCTAAAGTTCGACTTCAGCGGGATAAAACGAAACGACCAAAATTCTGAACAATATTTCCAGCGCATTAATTGGGTTGATTAATTAGTAAGAAAGACCAAAATCTGATTCCATGAGAAAATCACTACTCATGCCGGGCGGCATGTCGTCATTACCTTTTATTTCCCTGTGCCCATAATAACTTCTTTTTTTCCTCGTCTAACCGGCAGGCATTTTTCAGTGCCAGTCTTTTTTTTCATAAGCAAAAACGGGGCTGTCCTTCACAAGCGGGCAGCCCTTTTTGTTTATGATCCGCTGACCTGTGTACGAGCCGCTTCCCAGCCTATCATGGCATTTTTACGGGAGATTCCCCAATGGTATTGACCAGCTTCGCCCGACGCTTTAATTACGCGGTGACAAGGGATCAGGAAGGCTACGGGATTTTGGCCTACTGCTGTGCCTACTGCGCGGGAGGCGCCGGGATGATTTATTTCTTCTGCCAGGCGGGAGTAAGTGGTGAGGTTACCCATCGGAATTTTCAGCAGGGCTTCCCACACTTTCAGCTGAAAGTCGGTGCCCCTGAGATGCAGTTTTATCTCAGACAGCCGGCTCCAGTCCTGGGTAAATATATACAGGGTATTTTGTTGTATAACATCTACCATTTGCATAAACTCCGCATGGGGGAACTGCTCTTTCAGCGTTTGCAGGGCTGCTTCCGGGTGATCGGCGAAAGCCATATGACAGATACCTTTGGCCGTAGAGGCTACCAGGATATTACCGAAGGGACTTTCTGCGAAGCTATAATTGATATGCAGGGCTTTACCACCATTTTTATATTCTCCGGGTGTCATACTTTCGATGTTAATAAATAAATCGTGTAAACGGCCGGTGCCGGAAAGACCTGCTTCAAAGGCAGCGTCAAATACGGTGGTTTTCTCTTCCCGTAGAATACTTTTGGCATAGTCCAGCGTGAGATATTGCAGGAACTTTTTGGGCGTTACACCTGCCCATTCCGAAAATACCCGTTGAAAATGGAAAGGGCTCATATGTACGGCCGCCGCTACTTCCTGTAAGTCGGGTTGCGTTTTGAAATTACTTTTTATGTAATCTATTGCGGTGGCTATTTTATCGTAATTATTCATGGCTTTATCATTTGAAGACAAAGTTAGTTCCATGAATGTCGGCAAAAAACCCGGTTATTGCGGAATCAGCCTCTCAATTGTCCGGCGCTACTACCAATGCAGCGGGCTATATCCAGCTGTATAAGAATTCGCCGGCTATGGCTTCCGGTTATAAGTTTAACGTAAACAGGGATTATCTTTCCCCCGCTTCCACTGTCGGAGTTACAGGTGTCGAACAGTGTGATGGAACAGAATCCGAACTGGTAAGTGTTTAGTAACATCCATGTTTATACGAAAATAACAGTCTTATTGCCTGTGTGAAAAATCAGGAGGGATCATTACAACATATGATTCTTTTTTGTAGATTCCCGATCAGAAGGAAGCTTTTAATACTATTTAAACCCATGGTCATGAAAATCAGGAAAAGTTTTGTAGTGGTGGCGGCACTGGTGGCTGTCGGCACCCTATGTTCTCTCGCATTACCTCAGCAGCCTGAAAAGGCAAAGAATCTGAAGGTATTGCCTAAGGATATCAGCCACGAAGAGCTGATTGCAACCATGCGCGGTTTCAATGCCGCCCTGGGTGTAAAATGTAATTTCTGTCACGAGCCAAGCAAAGATGATCCCAAGAAACTGGATTTTGCCAGTGATGCCAATCCCCATAAGGGCACTGCACGGGATATGATGAAGATGACCAAAAGGATCAACAAGAAATTCTTCAAGGGTTCGGAGGTAATGGCAGTAAGTTGTTATACTTGTCACCATGGTAATGAAGAACCGAAAACCAAACCAGATGCAGCTCCTGAAGCTGCCAAGTAGATTTTTAAAAAGGGCCGCCGGAAAGCGGCTTTTTTTATGCGGTTTAGCCCATCTTGCAGCCTATTTTATGGATTCATATGTTATTTTATTAATTTATGGCTATCCTGCTGGGAAAATCAGTATCTTTGCATCCGTCTGTTGAGTTAAAAGCATAAAGCACAGTTATTCACTCTCTCCAGTCCGGAAATCTTTTCTTTACTGCTCTCCCTCAATTGTGATAACGCTAAAGACGAAGAAGCGTTATTTAATATTTATTACATCAGATATATCAATATGTTATTCGAGCAATTAGGGCTTATTGCGCCCATTTTAAAAGCTGTTAAAAACGAAGGTTATACCACGCCTACCCCTATACAACAACAATCTATTCCTATTGTACTGGAAGGAAAAGACTTACTGGGATGCGCACAAACCGGTACCGGTAAAACGGCCGCGTTTGCTATTCCTATTTTACAGTTATTGTACAACAGCACCCCGGCTACACAGGGGTATAAGCATATACGTACGCTAATATTAACCCCTACCCGTGAGCTGGCCGTACAGATCGATGAAAGCTTTGCCGCCTATGGTAAATACACAGGGCTGAAGCACGATGTTATCTTTGGTGGTGTACCGCAGCACCGGCAAACCATTGCCCTGCGTAATGGTACCGATGTGCTGATTGCTACACCCGGACGCCTGCTCGACCTGATGAACCAGGGCTATATTTACCTGAACCATCTGGAGATTTTTGTGCTGGATGAAGCAGACCGTATGCTGGACATGGGCTTTATCAATGATATCAAGAAAGTAATCCGGGAATTGCCGCAGCAGCGTCAAACCCTGTTCTTTTCTGCTACCATGCCGCCAAGCATTGCGCAACTGGCTAACTCCCTGCTGTACAAGCCGGAGAAGGTAACCATTACGCCGGTATCTACTACTGCCGAAAGGATTGAACAATCCGTGTACTTTGTAAAGAAGAAAGATAAACAGCAGTTGCTGGATCACCTGTTGAAAGATAAACGGATAGAACGTACGATTGTATTTACCCAAACCAAGCATGGCGCGGACAGGATTGCCAAGAATCTGAAGAAGCGCAATATCAATGCTGATGCGCTGCATGGCGATAAATCGCAGGCCTCCCGTCAGAATACGCTCAACAATTTTAAGAACGGACGTTTGCGCGTATTGGTAGCTACGGATATTGCTGCCCGGGGAATAGATGTGGATGCATTGGAACATGTGATCAACTATGACCTGCCGAATGTTTCTGAAACGTATGTACATCGTATAGGCAGAACCGGTAGAGCAGGCGCCGTGGGATATGCGCTTTCTTTTTGTGATACCGAAGAAAGACCGTATCTCCACAGTATTAATAAACTGACCCGGCAAACGATTCCTTCTGTTTCGCATCCTTTTGAAGAGGCTGCGCTCATAGAGGTCCGTAATGCCAACCCGGATTTGCCCAAGGCAGACCCCCGGAGGCCTAAGCCGAAGAACAGAAGAGGTAAGATAGATAAGCGCGACAGAACCTTCTAGTCACGCAAAGTATTATAAAAAGCAAAGGCGCAAAGAGTGTTGATCATCTCTTTGCGCCTTTGCTTTTTATAATACTTTGCGTGATGCTTTATTCTTTCTTTGCCGGTAGTTTACCGGCTTTGATGGCTTTCAGGAAGTCGGCATAGTCTTTCTCTGTTTGATCGGCATAGGCTACCGCAAATTTGCCAATAGCTTCATCCATGATATTGGCTTTTCCCATGTAGCCACTGATCATATCTCCTCTTCCTGTTTTGGCGTGCGCCCTGGCCAGCACCTTTCCACAGAGGCCTGCATAGGCGCCCAATACTTCTTTATCGAAATGTTCGACGTCCGGGGCTATTTTGCGGTCTCTCAGCTGGCGCAGGTAGTAATGGCGGTTTTCCAGTCCGGTGCTCCATCCCAGGAAAATATCGCTGGCTGCCTGCACCAAGCGTTGCCCCTGTACTACACGCTCTCCATTGTGTTTGTATTTGGACTTGCCTGTATAAGCTTCCAATACACTGTTGCGGGCCTCTTTCACCTGCATAAAGAGCGGCTCATTTTTATCGTTCATCATCAGGGCTACATAGCAGCGGGTGCCCACGCTACCTACCCCTATTACTTTCAGGGCCAGGTCTACTATCCTGTATTGACTCATCAGGTAGCGCCGGTCGTCCTGGAGGGTATTGAGATAAGACTCCAGGAAGTGATGTACCATTTCTTTTTGTTTAACCAGGTCGATGGTATGATATACCAGCGGATGTTGATCCGCTATTTCGAAGTTGCCTAAAACACTTGTCGTAATTTTATATAGCACCTTTTCAGGCGTGTTTTTCTCTGCTTTGTCTATGGCGGTTTTCAGCATGGTTTTCACCTTTTCGCTTTTGCTGCTGTTTAACAGGCCGGGTATATCAAACTTCATATACCACAGATCAAGTGTGTTCATCTGGGCATATTCGGTGATAGCATTTCGATAGGCGCTGGCCACATCTATGGCCATTTGCCTGGCATCGGCTTCCCGCATGCTGTTATGCCGGGCTGCCAATACAAAGCTGGTGGCCAGCCGTTTGATATCCCATTCCCAGGGAGCGGGCAGTGTTTCATCAAAATCGTTGGCATCGAAGATGAGGTTCCGTTCGGGCGTAGCAAACCCACCGAAGTTCATCAGGTGGCAGTCGCCCATTGCCTGTACCTGTAATTGTGTATGGGGAAGTCCGGCCAGATCGCGCGCCATAATATCGGCGGTACCCCTGTAAAAGGCAAATGGCGAAGTGCTCATTCTGCCGCAGCGAATGGGAATCAGTTCTTCCACCCGGCCCGCATTGGATGCCTGTATAGCCTGTAAAATAGTAGGGCGTTGTTTGGGTAGTTTAAATATTCCCTGGGAAGTGCGGGGAATGCTGTCCCTGATTTGTTTACCCGGATTAGATGGGATGGTAGTGGTATTCGTGCTCATTGGGATCTTGTTAATAACTAAACGTTAGGCCTACACGACTTGTTTTATTTGTACCCGGAAGTTACGTCTTTCGCCAGTACACTAATTGGCATTCATTGATTTTTAACAATGCCATAGTGATCATCTCATTAAGTATTAATATTATAAATTTCTATAAACATTAATTATATTTGATATGTAAAATTATTTTTAGAAAACTTTTCGTTAATTTTATACGTAAGTAACAGTATACCAGTCATTTTAACCAGACGATAACCACCAATATAAACCATATATCCTTAACCTTAACCATATACTATGGACCAGCAATACATGGACAAGTACTGGGAGCAATTACGTAACATGGGATTTAGCGAAGACATGATTAACCTGTATAAGCAACAGGTAGAGCAATCGATGAACCAGGCAGACAGCTGGAATGCACAAATGAGCGTATTTACGGAAAATATAAAGCAGTTCAACCAGATGTTTGGTGGTGATGATGCAGATGTATGCGACATGGATGATCAGCCACAGGTCATTCGCCTGCACACTGGCAGTCGTTTAATGCCGGAACAGCAATGGGCCATTGCTTGTGGAGCAGATATAGCGTTCGTTAATCAACAATACCTGAATGATATTACTACCGGGATGAGTAAGGCCGACTGCCGGGAGCAGTTGTCTGAGTGGTGGGATATTGACAGTACCGCTGAATTGGTAGATATGCTGAATTGGCTCCGTGAAAGCGGTCATAGGATTGAATACGATATTATCTGGCAGGCGATCAACATGGTATCCATGAAAGAAAGCAAGGCCTTTTTAAGGGAATACATTGCCAGCAATGAGCTGGAAGAAGCCGTGGTAATGGAGCGTTTGCGTAATACCCGCGACGCCCTGGAACTTTTTAAAGAGCGGAAGCTGATTGATAAATCATTGCAACCGGATATGCTGATCTGGGATTTTGCGCGTATTATTAACCTGAGCAGGGCTGGCTACGATGCGGGCTATCTGACCTGTGAAGCGGCGTTGGATTATATGATGCAGTGCGTACCGCTGATTAAACGGAGCTATACCTCCTGGCGACATCTTTCGCTTTCTTACCAGTTTGCCCGCTGTGTATGGAACGGCGTGGAAATGGGAAGTTTCGAAACATTACACGCTAACATGGAATACTTGCTGATGGCGCCGGAAAGCCCCTGGAAGCGGCTATCTTTCAGATAAGCTTTAATGTTGCCGGATCCTGTTTTGCTCGCTGTCTTTCAGGTGCAGCAGGATATGCTTGGGCAGGAGGGGACTGTCGAATGCCAGGTCGACCGATTTTTTCTGGAAGTCTTTTGCCCTGGGTACGCGATGGAATATTTCATAGAGCGCGATGGGCTCCTCATTGAAACCCACACAGGTACTTACAAAATTCATTTCTTTAATCTGGTAGCCCGCTTGGGTAATATTATCTTCTACGTCGGGGAGTCGCCCGATGAAATGACGTTGACGGATAAACGTAGTACTGTTCATTATAATGAAGACATAGTTGGCAAATGCGGTTACTTTACCATAGTACATATGATTGTCTCTTCCGGAGCGTTCTACCAGGTATTCATCTCCTGATTTATATATTTCGAGGGCGGAGCGCCAGATACGCTCATGGGCTTTCTTACCGGGCTTAAGAGGGAGGTTGCGGTTGTAGCAATACCAGTATCCCATCAGGTTGTCGAGTAATAGGCGGTTGGTCCCCGCAATGGGAATATTGATTTTAAGTTCGTGGAAAGGAAACTGCGTGGTGGCGTTGTTAATAAAATCGATGTAACTGCTGAATCCCAGGATGGTGGCGAGGGTATTTAGTTTAGAGAAGTTAGGACTACTGATAGTAGTTAGCGCCGATTTTACCTGCGCGGCCTTTAATTTTTTTATGATGAGGTGCTCGTATAAATAATTATCTCCGAATAATACGGGTGGTGTAGTTATCTTTTTGCGGCGGTGCTGTTTCTCTATCTGTATGTTGAGCTCCTGTGCTGTATAGGTCCACTCTGCCTTTGAAACATCTTCCCAGCTTGTTTTTTTGAGATATTGATGTGCAATGTAGTTCATTAATCGTTCCAGGTTAAGCAACTCTTCTTTACTCATAGAAATACGATTATAATACGATTATAGGTCGGTATAAGATACAAAGAATACGTGAGTCTTGTCTTTTTTTTCCATCTTCCGTATATGAACAAAAGATCGATATATGAAGAAGCAGACATTATTTGCGGCCTCGTCGACGGGCCCGCTGCTGTGGCAGCAAATCAGTGCTTTCCGGCTGGATGATCCGACAGCTGTGTTACCCTTCTCACGGAAACTGGCCAGGGAACAAGGGTGGGATCAGGCCTTTACCCAGCGGGCCATACAGGAGTACAAGCGATTCATTTACCTCTGTTGTATTTCTCCCGGCGGTGCATCGCCCTCGGCCATTGTAGACAAGGTATGGCATCAGCATTTGCTTTATACTGAAAATTACTGGGTCGCCTTCTGTGAACAAACCCTGGGCCGGTACATTCATCACCACCCTTCGTTGGGCGGACCGGCGGAAAAACAGCGACATGAGGCATGGCAGGCCAGTACCTGGGAGCAATACCGGCGATGTTTTGGTGAAGATCCTCCCGCGGCCTTCTGGCTCGATGAAAAAGTTAGTTTCCCCTCCTCTGTATCAGTTCCTTTAACCCGGTTGTTCCGGCGTGGGTTAACCTTCCTTCTCTTCTTTTTTCTCCTTTTATTATTTCCCGGCTGTAACGGCGCCAGCCCTACGAATTTCATTTTGTTTGGTCTCCTGGTATTTTGGGCGGTGAGAACAGCCACGAGCAAACCCGGTAAATCGTCGGGTGACAGCATTGACAGCAGTTGCTCCAGTACTTGCGGCGGGGATAGCAGCTGTGGCAGTAGCTGCGGAGGAGGTTGTGGCAGTGGCTGTGGTGGTTGCAGTGGTTCCTGAAGATAAAAACTCATTTATGCACAACAAAATACCATATTACTGGCTGTTAATAATATTTTTCCTGGGGGGGGTGCTCCCTTTATTGTATGTGAACCTGGTAACCGCTCAGTGGAATCCTTTTGCTATGAACGGCCATCATTTTATTCGGTTTTACCTGCTTTGTACCGGTGGCAGTTATCTTAGCCTGTTGGTGACGGGTTATGTACACCGACCGGTTGTTTATCCGGTTTTTATATGTTGGTGGCTGGGAGGGATATTTATAATAGGGCTGGCAAGGTTGGGGCAGGGCATGTATCATGGAAAAGCTGTGGGTTACCTGGTAATGCTATTACTGGGGCAATTGATATGTTGGAGACTGGGTATGACTTTCTTGATAAAAAAAGAGACAGACTGATGTCTATCTCTTGAGGAGCTTTGGGTTTCATAGTGTTTACATAGAATAGAATAGTGTTAGCAGGTAGATGTTCTTACGCTCAGCTATATATTCTTTTTTGGAGTAACCGTTGGATAAAATGTGCTAGGTTTTCTGACCAGATTGGTATAAATATTATTCGATGACGAAATTATCAACTACAATAGTATGACAATGGTAACAACAATGGATGAAAGGCTGCTTTCTGGAGCTTTGCGCGACTTCATCCTTGTTTTCAATGTGTTAGTAACAAAGAACTTAGTATCTGTGGTCTGATTCACTGATCTATATCAAAAGTCTACAAAAAGCGGGAGCCTTTTAAACTTATTAGATGAATTGACCCATAAACGCGATGAAAATGCGGTTGTTTCCAACATTGTATATCATCAATGGAGCTGGAATTCATTCATAATGTGTAAGTTGCAGTCGGAAAGGTAAATTTATATAATTTTAATTTTTTATACGATAAAAGAAATTACGGATTGATAAAGTATTTTTATCTTACTTGCCTTTTGCTTACTGTCATTTATATATATAGGGTACGATGCTAGCTTTTCTCAGGGACAAGACCAACGGAAAGCCACTTGATGTTAGCCGGAAGCTGATGGAGTGGATTTCCTTCTTTTTATCTGATAAATATTATAAGACCAACATCAGGGTATGGGCACATGTACTCATGTGGGCCATCCTGTCGGTCCTGTACGGGCTGATGATGGCGTCTAATTTCACTATATCCATCGGGGTAAGCGTGTTGTTTATGTTGCGGAACATACTGGGGGCGATGTTTTTCTTTTACACTGCGTTTTATTTTATTATTCCCAAAGTTTTACAGAAGGGGTATTTTTTCCTGGCCTTGCTATGTTTCTGCGTTCCCTTTTTCTTTTGGTCGGTTATCAATTATCTCTGTTCCCTGTATGCAGTGGCTTTCCTGGAAATTAATGACACTTCGCTGCGGGAATTCCTGAAGCGGGTGGTAGATGCCGGTTGGTCGGACACTTTTGGGCTACATCATATGATAAAAATTTTCCTGCCGGTGTTAATGGTCATTGCACCGCCGGTATCCCTGAAGCTGATATTGGATATTATCCGATCTTCCACCCGTACACTGCGGCTGGAAAGAGATAACCTTAACCTGGAGGTTAGCTTCCTGAGATCCCAGCTGAACCCGCATTTTTTATTCAATACCCTGAATAATATTTACTCTTTATCGATCAGAAATGACGCGTTGGCCTCGGATTTGATTATGCACTTATCTGAAATGATGCGTTATACCCTCTATGACTCCAATACCGACAAGGTGCCATTGGATATGGAGGCAGAGTTTCTGAAAAATTATGTGGAGCTGGAGAGTGTGCGGTATGGTAAAAACGCCAGTATCCAGTTTAACTGTGATACCGACAAAATAGGTGATCACCTGGTGGCGCCGCTGCTGATGTTTCCTTTTGTGGAAAATGCCTTTAAATATTCCCATAGCACCACCAACGATAAATGCTGGATACATGCATCTATGGAAGTAGTGGAGCGGCAGTTGCGGTTTGAAATTGCCAACAGCAAGGGGGAACAGCCGGCAGGCAAAAAAGTGGCCGGTGGAATAGGATTGAGCAATACCCGTAAGCGGCTTATTTTGCTATATCCCGACCGGCATACCTTACATATTGAAAATAATCCCGAATATTACAAAGTTGTCTTGACACTAACGCTGAATTAAAAACTATGGATCAAGTAATTACCTGTCTGGTAGTGGATGATGAGCCTTTCGCACGGGATCTGATGGAAAATTACATTGGACGGGTGCCTTACCTACAACCTGTGGCCTTCTGTGAAAGCGCATTTGACGCTATAAATGAGTTACAACGCCAACCGGTAGACCTGCTTTTTTCAGATATACAAATGCCCAATATCAATGGTATAGAAATGATCCGTTCCCTGAGTAACCCACCGTTCGTAATTTTTACGACGGCTTCCCGGGAGCATGCCATAGCGGGCTTTGAGCTGGATGCTGTAGATTACCTGGTGAAACCTATTTCCTTTGAACGATTCCTGAAAGCGGTGAACAAAGCCAGGAACCATATCGGGCAGCGGCAGCCACCAGTGGTACCCCAGGAGGCAACTAAGCCCAAGATCAGTAATACCAATCACCTTTTTGTAAAAGATAATAATAAGTTAACCAAGATCCTTTTCGATGATATTTATTATGTGGAAGGGATGAAAGATTATATAAAAATTGTATGCAGGGATAAGATTGTGATCACCTACATGCGTATGAAAGTGATGGAAGATGTTTTACCTGCCGATCAATTTATGCGGATTCATAAATCTTATATTATCCGTCTTCAGGCTGTCAAATCTCTTATGGGCAATACGGTGGAGGTAGTAAACGGGCAGACGGTGATTATCTCAAAGTCCTCCCGCCAGGAGCTGAAGCGGTTACTTGGGATTGCCAACTATGGAGAGGATGATGAGTGAAATATTGTCGTTGGTCGAAAATTAAGGTAATTACGTCTAATAAAATATGCTATATACTATGAATGGGCGAGCTTAGATAGCAGATATACTTATCTGTTCATCTAAATTACTGTTTTATGGTAGACAAAAAATCTATGAACAGCCGTCCGAGACTATTATTGGAAAAGGAGATTATTTCCAAAGCAGATGTTTATTCGATTGAAAACATGCGTACATCTGACAGGTCCGGAAAAGGAAAGCTGCATTCCAGCGTACCCACTATTCCCACTACATGGGGCATCTTAGGTGCCGAAGCTTAACCCAATTTGTTTACTATTCTTCATGATTAACCCCCGTCAGCAATGCAATACAGATGTGCCATAGTAGATGACGAGCCCTTGGCATTAGACATACTGGAAAACTATATCCAACGAACTTCCTATTTGAAACTCGTAAAGAAGGCATCAGAACTGGCAACAGTAGAAAACCTGATTGCCGAAAGAAAAGTGGACCTCGTTTTCCTCGATGTAAACCTGAGAGGTAACACGAGGGACATTATAGCGCAGTTCCTTCGACAGGACTGCGTTTTTATTCTTGTTACCGCCTATTCCAGCCGGGAAATACAAAATCTTTACTGGAAAGAGAAACAAGGATATCTGGGTAAACCTGCGAGTTATAAAAAATTTGTGAATGAAATGGAGAGAGTGATTCCGGCTGTTAAATTGGCCATGACCTGAAAGCAGGTCCGGTTTGCTTTCAATTATATAGTATCTTAGCGGCTTAATACCATACGTGATAAATGGGTTCATCACGCATACGCCCGCTAAAAGCTCACGATTTCTACCTCCTCAGAATGCCACTGTTGTCATGTGAAGAAGTACTCCGCTTACATCGCAGTACCTTTAATGACCCGGTGTCTTTTGTTGCGGCCATCCGGCAGTGCTTCACGCTCCCGTTGCTACAGGAAGCCGTTTTCCTGGCTAGTCCTGACCTCTATACTGAAATGCTGAAATGGCTGCGGGCGCCCGACAGCTCCATGAAGTTGCCGTTGGCACTTTACCGTTATCTCTTGAGAATGAGTGTGCGCTGCACGCCCTATGGGCTGTTTGCCGGTTGCATTACCGGTACTATTGGCCCGGGAAACACTCTTCTAACACCTCCGGCTGCCCATCACCGTTACAAGGTAGCCCGCCTGGATATGGAATACCTTTCGGCACTTATGGACGAGCTGGTAACGTGGCCGGATATCCGGTCACAGTTGGATTTTTACCCTAACAACAGCCTCTACAACGCGGGGCCATCCAGCCGCTATTACGAGTACCAGTTGCGGAACGGCAAAAGACATTATTTTCTCAGTGAATTTTTACAGCGGGACTATATCCGCGAGATATTGGCCGCTGCCCGGCAGGGGGCCCGTATAGCCTACTTGGTGAACGTATTATATAAATACGACATTCCGGAGAAGGAAGCTGCTGTTTTCGTCGAAACGCTGATACATAACCAGATACTGGTGGCTCACCTGGCCCCGGTGGTAAGTGGGGAAGATAACCTGGCTTACCTGATCCGGCAGTTGCCGGAGGGCCATGCCGCAGTGGCCACCCTGCAGCGGGTTCAGCAGCTTTTGCAGAAGCAAACAGATGGAGTGCAACGGTATCTTGAGATACAGTCCCTGCTGGCGGGGCAATTTCCCAACGTTACCATTAAAGACCCGGTGCAGGTAGATCTCTTCTTTCCATCGTTCCGGCATCACCTGTCGGCCAGGGCGGTGGAGCTGCTGCTACCGCAGCTGGAGCGTTTGCAGGTGCTGGCTAACCGCAGTACGCCGGTCGACCTGCAAACATTTAAGAAGCGGTTCCTGCAAATGTATGAGCAACGGGAAATCCCGTTAATGACGGCACTGGACAGTGAATCAGGTATCGGATACGGTATCGTATCCGGCGATAATGCCAGCTACACCCCGTTGATTGACGACCTGGTAATGCCGGTGGGAGAGAAAAAAGGCAGTGCTAACTGGAATGAGCATACGAAATTTGTATTGAAGCATTTCTTGCTTGCCCAAAGTGGTCGTCATAAGGAAATATTGCTTACCGATGCTGACCTGGACGAGTTGTCGGCGGCTATGGAAGTACCCTCGTTGCCGGCCAACCTTTGCCTGATGGGGGCGCTGCTGGCTACCGATGCAGATGCCCTCGACAAGGGCGATTTTCGCTTTTTGTTTAAATCCTTTTATGGTCCCAATGCTATCGCGTTGCTGGGGCGTTTTGCGGCAGGAGATAATACGCTGAAAGGCAAATTGAAAGCAATGGTGCAACAGGAACAGCTGTTGGAACCCGATAAGGTATTTGCAGAAATCGTGCATTTACCGGAAGGACGTACCGGTAACGTCCTGCTACGTCCTGCTCTGTACGAATATGAAATACCTTTCCTCGGGAAAAGCAGTAAGCCGGAAGTTTACCAGCTGCCGGTCACTGACCTTTATGTTACGGTACGCGATAACCGGGTGATATTATGTTCGGCGCGATTGGGGAAAGAAGTGGTGCCCCGGCTTACCAGTGCACATAACTATACCCGTGGGTTGTCGGTCTATAAATTTTTATGTGATCTGCAGCAGCAGGAGGCGGTATCGATGCAATGGAATTGGGGCTTGCTGCAGGAGCAACCTTTTTTACCCCGGGTGGTATATAAGCAGGTCATAATAGAACGGGCGCGATGGAAGATTACCCAGGCAGCCTTCCAGGCGCTGCAACCGCAGCGTACCGCGGTGGGGGCGCTGCAGTTTTTGAAAGACCAGTATGAGATTCCGGATACCGTATTGTTATCGGAAGGAGATAATGAGCTGCTGATAGATTTTTCGAGCGTTTTTGCGACAGGCATACTTGCCGAAAAACTGAAGAAAGGGGACATTGTGTTATGCGAGCATTTGTTTAATGCGGACACCCGCTTGCAGGCCAACGATAGCGGCGCATTTTGTAACGAGATCATTATTCCGTTGCATAATACCGCTTACCAGCCCGTTGCCGGCCGGCCGGGCGCGCCCGCTGCCACGCTTGTACAACGTAGTTTTTCGCCTGGCAGCGAGTGGTTGTATGCCAAGATCTATTGCGGTCACAAATGGATGGACCGGCTGTTGCTAAGAGAGCTGATGCCCCTTACCATGGAATTAGAGGAGGCGGGAATGGTGGATCGATGGTTTTTTATCCGTTTCCAGGACCCGGACCACCATATCCGGATCCGGTTTCACCTGCCACAGCCTGCGCAGCATACCAGCGAGGTAATCGGGTTATTGAATAAAGTACTGACGCCTTACCTGGACAACGATGTCGTACAGAAAGTGCAGTTTGACACTTATATACGGGAGTTGGAGCGATATGGGCCTTTGCAAATAACGATCAGTGAAAAGATATTTTTTCATGACAGCCAGGCGGTAACCCGTTTGCTGGCCATTGATACCGGCACTACTGCTACCGAACGGTGGTTGCTGGCACTGAAGGGGGCAGATGCGTTGCTCGACGATTTTGGTTATACGCCTGGAATGAAATTACAATTGCTACGCCAGTTGCAGCAGCAATTTTTTGCGGAGCATAAAGGGGATGCAGATCTGCTGCAACAGCTGAATAACAAGTACCGGCAGGATACTCCTTTGATAACGGCGATACTAAGGGATAACGGGCATGTGCCTACGCTGGTGGAGATGAGCCGGGATATTTTTAACCGCCGCTCTGTTGCTATCCGCAAGCTGGTGGAGGAGTTAAAGGCGCAGCAGGCCGATGCGGTAATGGCGTTGCCTCCCCATTACCTGCATATGTTCCTGAACCGGATGTTTGCTGCCAACGCCCGGTTGCATGAGCTGGTGATTTACCATTATCTCATGAAGTATTATACTTCAGAGGTGGTCAGGCGTGGATGATACCGTTCATCTTATTAATTACGGATTCCATTAAAACCTTATTATTTTTACAGCCTTGAGTGTGAAAATCCGTATAAAATCATTGAAAAACTTAGTAGCATGAAAACAAATGTAGTTTTGCTGGGATGCTTATCACTGTTGTCTGCATCCTGTTTGGCAGATAATGGCGACAGCAGCGCCATTCATCGTTCTGTGGGAGCAGATCAGGCAAATGCAGGACTGAAGCTGCCTGCTGGTTTTAAGGCCCAGGTAGTAGCGGAAAACCTGGGCGCTGCCCGTCACATAGCGGTGACCCCGCTAGGCGACATCTATGTAAAAATACAAAGTTCCAAGCCCGGTAAAGCCATTGCCGTTTTACATCCCACCGGCAGCGGAAAGACCGACGCTGTAAAAACTTTCGGTACTTACCGGGGTACGGGTATGGTAATTAAAGATCATTACCTGTATACTTCTTCCGATGAAGATGTTTATCGTTATCAGCTGAACGATAAATTTGAGGTGATGCATCCGGATCAGCCGGAAAAGATAGTGACGGGATTGATTAATCGTCATCAGCATGAGTCGAAGTCTATTGCTTTGGATAATGCCGGTAACATCTATGTGAATATTGGCGCTTACTCGAATTCCTGCCAGCAACAGGACAGGGCTAAGGGTTCCAAAGGAATACCGGGCTGTCCTATACTGGATTCTGCTGCAGGAATCTGGCAATTTAAAGCGGATAAGCTGAACCAAACCTATGGCGATGGCGTTCGTTATGCCACTGGTTTGCGTAATGTAGTAGGCCTGGATTGGAATACAGCGCAGAATCAGTTGTTTGTAATGCAGCATGGCCGTGATGGACTGTTTGATATGTTCCCGGAATATTACGATTTACAACAGGGAAATGAATTACCGGCAGAATGTATGTATGCCCTGAAGAAAGGTGACAATGCCGGCTGGCCTTATATTTACTACGATGGTATACAGCATAAGAAGATGCTGTCGCCGGAGTATGGCGGCGATGGTAAGAAAACCGGTGGCGACGATGCGATTGACCCGGTAGTAGCCTTCCCGGCGCATATGGCACCTAACGGATTATTGTTTTATACCGGTAACCAATTCCCGGCGCGTTATAAGGATGGCGCTTTCATTGCTTTTCATGGTTCCTGGAACCGGCAGAAAGGACAGAAGGGATATTATGTTGTATTTGTACCTTTTAAAGATGGTAAGCCTTCCGGCAACTGGGAAGTATTTGCCGACAATTTTACCGGCGTGGAAAATATCCAGTCCCCCGGACAGGCGCAGCACCGCCCTTGCGGATTAGCCCAGGGTCCTGATGGCGCGTTGTATATAACAGATGATGTGAAGGGTACAGTGTATAAGATTTCTTACAGCGGTAAATAATGGAATTTTGTATGAAGAAAATAACGATGATAGGTGTTGTACTTTGTGCAACACTTTCTTTTTTGTCGGCACAAACACCGAAGAAGCCTGCTGGTAGCCAGTCGTCGGTTATCCGGGGAAAGAAGGTATATGAGCAGTATTGCCTGACCTGTCACCAGGTGGACGGCAGCGGGGTACCGCATTTGAATCCTCCGTTGATAAAAACATCGTTTGTACTGGGCGATAAAACGAAGCTGATACAGGTTATTTTAAAGGGGATGCAATCGTCTGAGCCTATTGATGATGAATATTATTCCAATAATATGCCGCCACATAATTTCCTGAAAGATCAGGAGATTGCCGATGTATTGACTTATGTGCGGCGTAATTTCGGCAACAAAGCCAGTGCCGTAACTGCTGCCGATGTAAAAACAGCGCGAGCAAAGAACTGATCATTACGTATAGCTGGTCACTTATAATGACAAGGTATTTTAGCTGCCAGCAGCGCTCTCGTTTGGAGCATACGCAACGTATAGTCGTTGCCGTATAGTTTTTCAAGCTATCCGGCGACGACTATTTTTAGCACCGCTATTCTGTTTTGAGGCTTTTGGCCGGATCGGCCAATGCAGCTTTTATAGATTGGAAGCTGATGGTGATGAAGGTGAGTGCAATCACAGTAATGCCGGCAGTGATAAATATGCAGGGGCCTATATGCACGCTATAGGCGAAGCCTTTCAGCCATTGCTGGGTAGCCCACCAGGCCAATGGTACCGCAATCAGGATGGCCAGGAGTATGAGGCGGAGAAAATCTTTCGACAGCAGCATCACAATACCGCCAACAGTAGCACCCAGCACTTTTCTGATACCTATTTCCTTGTTTCTTTTTTGTGCGGTAAAAGCAGCCAGGCCAAATAATCCGAGGCAGGATATCAGGATGGCTAAACCAGCAAAGTAGCGGGATAACAGCGATACCTGGTTTTCGGCGGCGTATAACTTTTCATAGTTTTTATCCAGGAAGGCATATTTAAAGGGAAATCCAGGGTTGAATTGGTGATACAATTTCTCTAATGCAGCCATTACCGGTTTTTCTTTTCCGGTTTCAATTTTCATCATAAAACGATAAGTGCCTCCCGGTTCCAGTTTAAGCAGGAGGGGTTTTACTTTTTCATGAAGCGACTGGAAATTGAAATCTTTTACCACGCCTACGATGGTGACATCGTTGTCCCATAACCTCACTTGTTTCCCGATAGGATCTTTCAATCCCATAAATTTAATGGCGGCTTCATTGAAGATAATGGCACTGCTGTCCGCGCCGAAGCTGCGGGAGAAGGCTCTTCCTTCTTTGATTTGGATATTGAGCGTTTGGAGCAGGTCATAATCGACTGGTACGTATTCAAATTCCGTTTTGTCTTTAGGATCTTTCCCTGGCCAATATACGCCGGAGGTACCACTGCTATGGCCACTCAGTTCATGACCAATACTTGTGGCACTGGTAATACCGGGAATATTCCTGGCTTCCGCGAGGAAGGTATTTTGTGTGTGAGTATCTTCCAGCTTGCCTTGTTTGTAGATGCTGATGATATGATCTTTACTGTAACCAAGATTTTTTGTTTGTATAAAGCTGATCTGCCGGTAAATCACCAGTACGGCTACAATTAGTATGATAGACAGGGTAAATTGAAAGACTACCAATCCTTTGCGGATCAGCAATTCACCAATGGAGTTGCTGAACTTTCCTTTCAGGGCAATTACCGGTTTAAAGCCAGATAACAGGAAGGCAGGGTAACTGCCGGCAACCAGGCCGGTGAACAGGGTGATGCCTATTGCAGATAAAATGAAGTTGATATTAAGATCTGATAGGGATAATTGTTTTTGTGTGATATGATTAAAGGCGGGCAATAAACCATATACCAGTAAGATAGCCAGCAACAGGGCAGCGAAGGCCATTAATACCGATTCGCCCAGGTATTGCAGGACCAGGGTACTTCTTCCCGCGCCCAGGGCTTTCTTAACTCCCACTTCTTTTGCCCTGCTGGCGGCTTTGGCGGTAGAAAGGTTCATGAAGTTGATACAGGCAATAAGGAGAATGAAAATGGCAATAATGGAGAACAAGCGTACATATTCGATGCGGCCTCCCACCTGGACGCCATTTTCGAAGCGGCCGTACAGGTAGTTATCGGAATATCGTTGCAGAAATGCGGTACGGTGGGTAATATCCCCATTTGTTTTTTGTTTGATAAAGCCGGCCAGTTTGGCGTTGAGCTTATCTACATCGGCGCCGGGTTTCAATAAAGCGAAGGTATGTACCGCAGTATTTCCCCAGTTATCTTTATTATTCTGTGCCCACTTCATCGTCGTCATGGGTAACAGGAAGTCGAATATATCATTGGTATGTTGTTTGGGCAGGCGGAAAACACCTGATACGGTATAAAATTTTTCGTGTTGAAACTCCACCGTTTTGCCCACTATATTTTGCGTAGTGCCAAACAGTTTGATAGCAGTGGCTTCAGAAAGCACAATGGCGTTGTTGTCGGCCAGTACCTGGTTGGGATTGCCTGCAATGAGCTGGTATGAAAACAGGTGGAAAAAATCTTTGCCGGCATATTTGCCATCGCTGGTAATGTTTAGTTCTTTGGAGGTGGAGAGTACTACATCGTCTATATAAGTGGTTTGTGTGGTATAGGCCACTTCGGGCATTTCTTTGGCGAGAGCGTCGGCCATGGGCATAGGAGAGGATTTGGCGGTCCATATGCCACTGGCTTGCACACGGTTTTCCAGTACCTGGTAGAGTTGTGCATCTTGCTGATTAAATTTGTTCATGCTAAGTTCATCCATCACCCAGATGTAAATCAGGAGCGCGCAAGCTAAACCGGTGGCCAGTCCAACGAGATTGAGGGAAGCAAATTTGCGGTCTTTTAACAGGTTGCGCCAGGCGGTTTTAAGATAGGTGACAAACATAGCTCGGAAATTTTTCTTTTTGCGAACAAAGGAAGTGCCATCGAATTATATGTTGTCCATAATAAAAATACGCATTTGTATTATTTTAATTTGTTCGGTTTTGAGACAGCAAATGTCCGGATATAGCGGTACATGGTAAGAATGGAAAGGATTTTTTCAGTTGGCCAGACAGCGGGATTTCCGTTCTGGCCGGGCATTATATTATTCCGCACCATTGTTCCGTTGTTTTTTATTCGGTATGGAATCCTTATTTTAGTTGATATGTCGCCAGATTGAGATTTTGTGACCCTGTATAAAACCATATCATGTCACTGTATACCCAAACTTTTTTTCGGATTGGAGATGTTCAATTTCACTCTTTTTATTCACTTCGGCTAGAGCAGAGCATTATGCAGCCTCACCGGCTTGAAATAACAATGGGACAGGAATGGATAGCGCATTATCATTTTGATTCTACCCAGCAGCTGATTGGCAAGGAAATCACCTTGTCGATTGGTGGTATAGCCGAAACCGCATCTACGGATATGCTGTCCTTTAATGGTATTATTACCTGCGTACATATAGGCAAAGGTATAGCAGGCGCGCATGGGTATTGCCGCATCATCGCCCATAGCCCAGATTTTCTGCTGGAAGATGATCCGCACACTACTACTTTTACGTTACAGTCATTGGACAGTATTATTGCCACCTGCCTGAAACGTCTGCAGCCCTATGGAGGGGCATTCCTTATTCAATCGCGGAATAGCCAGGCATTGAAGTATATTGTGCAATACAAAGAAACCACCGGCCAATTTGTGAAGCGCATGGCAGCCAGGTTTGGTGAATGGTATTTTTATAACGGTCAACAACTCATTTTCGGGCAATATACACCCCGGAAAACAATACTGGTTCACCGGCATAACCTGGTAGATTTTAATATTTCCTTACAGACAACGGCCGGCAATTCCAGTTTACAACATTATGCCTATACCCCAGGACAGATCTTGGCATCTAATGCCGGCGCAGTGCCGCTGTCGAACAGCAACGGTTATACGACGCATGTAAAAACTGTAAGTAATGAACTTTATCGTAATTCCTCCTTGTACAAAATGAACTACGGGTTTACGGAGAATACGCAGGAGGAACTGGACAAGATAGCAGCAGTGCAGCACCAGGGTCAGTTGTCGCAAATGGTGGTATTGCGGGGCTGCAGTAAAGTCCCTTTTCTACGTATAGGCGATAAGGTGAGTATACAGGAGCAGCTGCCTGCTACTACCACACATGGTGATTTTATTATTACTTCCCTGTTGCATACCTGCACCGCGCATGGGATGTATAGCAACCAGTTTGAAGCAATTCCGGCAGATCTGGTGGGACCGGCTACCGACATACACAGTCACCCGCGATGTGAGTCACAAAGTGCGGTGGTAACAGACAATAATGATCCGGAAAACCTGGGCCGGGTAAGGGTCAGGTTCCGGTGGCAACAGGAAGGGAGCACGCCCTGGTTAAGGATTATTACCCCGCATGCCGGTACTGGTAAAGGAATATACCTGGTGCCAGAAATCAATGAAGAAGTATGGGTGGGATTTGAAGACGGACACCCTGAGAATCCTTATGTGCTGGGTGCTGCCTGGAATGGTACGGCGCATTCGGCTTTCGGTAGTCAGCGGAATAATATCAAAGCACTTAAAACCCGCGGCGGGCACCTTATTCGACTCGATGATACAGATGGGCAGGAAAGTATTACCATCACCGATAAAAACGGAAATATCATTTTCCTGGATACACCCGCCAGAAGCATTATGATTACGGCCGCCGAAGCCATAGATTGGTCGGCCCGTAACATCACCTTTCACATTGCCAATGCGCTTACGATTAATTCGGGCAACCAGCTTTTAATGAATACCGGCGGACGCATGTTAGTGTACTCGCCTTTATTCCAGCAAATGGTGCCCGGGTTTATGTACTTATTTAGCGAAAAGACGCTGTTACAATCCAGGGATGAGATCCGGGTTGAATCACCGGAAATTTATGCGGCGGGCAAGGAGAAAATGTTCCTGTATTCGGAGCAGCAAACGGTGCTCAATTCGCAGGGAACTAACTTTATTAAAGGAGCTACGGCGAGTAAGCACACTAATAGCCCGGATTCATATCAGGTAGCAGATGATGAACTGATGGTGGCCTGTGTGGTGCAATTCAGGCCGCAGAACAGCTGGAAAGGAGAATATGGGTTTGACTGGTTCCGGCAGAGCGATACCAGTATTTCCGGTGATGTGGATTATGAAGATATTGTTGGTAAGTATTATACCAGTGCCGCGTATACAGATATTGTAACGGACCGTAATGCCTGGAGTAAATTTTTTAGAAAAGAAGCCGCCGATCTGGAGCAACTTAAGCTGTTGTATACGCCTTTTCATTATGCTTTGAAGAAAGACAAGGATAACCGCGCAGTAGTATTGCGGTACTACGCGCCCTGGATAGCGCTTTTGCCATCCGGGCAGCCGGGTGCGGCTGAAGTGGAGCTGAAGCTGTTGATCGATTATCAGGATAAGCCGGCCAGAATAGAATTCGAATATAATGAAGCACATTTGTCGCTCGACAAAAAAACAATAACAGATATTCATAAGAAAGATACCCTTAAAGTTTCCAGCAGGATGGTATTTCCCAGGGATGAGGAGATAAATGTGTATGCCTATGCTAAACCTGATGACACCAGGGATAAACGTAAACTGGTTGGAAAGCTGCATGTGGTTGGCAGCGGGAAAACGAGGCAGGTAAACGTGGTGATTGTTAGGGTATTAACCAGGGTGCGGAGGGCTGTAAAACAAGGGGTTCCCATCAGGGGAGGCCTGGATGATTTTCAGCGTAGCCTTCGGCAAGCCCTGATCCAATTGAATATTACTGACCAGGCTAATGATGCCAACGGCGTGCCGGCAGTGATTACCCTTGATGTAACGGAACCAGGACTGAACTTTGCGGCAAATTATGCGCCTAATGGCAATTATCTGCGGCCTGTGCGGGCGGACCTGGGAGAATTCCTGAACAGGCAATTTGATCAAAGCAGGTACGGGACTTTATTTCCAGATCATTACCGACTTTTTTTCCTGGGAGATAGTGCTACTGAAAATACTGCTGATGCCGGCGGGAATCAACAAACCAGGAGTAAACAGGGATTTTCTCAACTAAACGTAAACTGGGGCGTGTTTTTTGCTACGCATGATAAGCCCACCATTGCACACGAAATGTTGCATGCGCTTGGGTTGCCACACTCTTTCGACAGCCAGGCACGGTTTTGTTATGAAGCACAAAAAACAGAGAATATACTTGATTATTCCAACTGGAATGTGGATATTGACGGTAACGCTCACACACCCATTAACCGTATCAGCACCTGGTACTGGCAATGGCAAGTATTGAACAATCAAATCTGATGCATGAGAAAAATATGTTTCCTCTATATTATTATCAGTATTACTGCCTGCAAATCGACCAGGCTTGCATCGCAAAATCCATTGCATATGATCACGAGAGAATTTGAGCAATTTGATATCGGAAAATACCAGGTGCAGCAGCATAACGAGTCACATGTTACGTTGCCGGATGGTACCTCCATTGTTCAATCAGGCAACCGGGAAACTGGTTTTATAGTGAATACTACTCCACCCAAACCATCTTTTTTTGTTGTCTATAAATATTATTATGGCAATGGCAATATCCGGGAAAAGGCCGTGGTTTTAGGAGAAGATACGTATGTTGGTAAATCATACCAGTTTGATGAGCAGGGCAAACTCACGAAAGAAACCAATGAAGACGCAGCTTTTGGAAAATTCAGTTATAACGATGTTTTGCACTATCTCCATCAACAAAAAATGATCAATATACATACCGGTGAAAACAGGGATAGGCTGCATCTGAAGTTTAATAATATTGATGGGAAGAAAACATGGGAGGCTGATATTGAGATCAATGGATTTAATAATCTCTATGTGCTGGATGGAGAAACAGGTAAAGTGTTGAAGAAAGCGAATCATATTCCTATCCGGATCGTTGAATAACGTTGCTGGTCATACCATTGTTATACCCAATAAAATTAATCCATGTCATTGTACGTACACACTACTTTCAGTATAGGAGATCATCAGTTTTCTGCTTTTCATTCGCTTACGCTAACCCAATCTATACAGGGGCATCATTGCCTGGAAATATTGATCGGATATGACTGGCTCGAAAAGCTGGGTGATAGCCTGTTTTCTGCGGGCAGGAATTTCCTGGGCAAAGAAATCAGCCTGACAATTACCAGTGTAGAGGCAGCAGGTAGCTATAGCCCTTTACAGTTTAAGGGAATAGTTACCGGCATCCATACGGGAAAGGAGAGCGATGGTACGCACGGCTTTTGCGTGATAAAGGCAAATAGCCCGGGTATACTGTTGGAAGATAATCCCCATATTGCCTGCTTTGAAAGACAATCCTTGCAAAGTATTGTCACACAATGTCTGAAAGGTTGCCAGCCATATACTGGCCAGCCGGCTGTAAACCCGGTTACCACCGTTCCGCTGAAGTATACGGTACAATACAAAGAAACTACCCAGCAGTTTGTTAAACGCCTGGCTGCTCGGCATGGGGAGTGGTATTTTTATAATGGTCAGCAGCTCATTTTTGGAAAATATAAAGGAAAAGAAACGAGTCTGACACACCAGGTCGACCTGGTGGATTTTGATATTTCCATGCAGGTACAGGCCCGGAATACCCGCTTAAATGGTTATGATTACAGGCAGGATCAAGTCATTGACCAAACGGCGGAAGCACTGCCGGCGCCCGACCTGAATGGCCCTGCAACCCATCTGAAATCGGTGAGCAGTAAATTATACCGGCATACTTCCCTGTATAAAATGAACTATGGGTTTAGCGGTAAAGCAAAATCTGAGCTAGACACATTTACCAGCCTGCATCAACAGGGGCAACTTTCCCGGATGATGTTGCTGACAGCTACGAGTAAAAGTACGGCGCTGCGTATAGGCGATACCGTACAGATTAATGAGCAGTTTCCTACAGTTGTCAGCCATGGCAAGTATGTGATCACCTATCTGAAGCATACTTGTACTGGTAGCGGGCATTACACTAATACGCTGGAGGGCATGCCGGAGGATATTGCCAGTCCGGTCATCAACATCCATGATTTTCCGCGTTGCGAGCCGCAAAGTGCTATTGTGACCGATAACCGTGAC
The DNA here is from genome assembly GCF_012726295.1 of Chitinophaga sp. Ak27. Classification (GTDB taxonomy): domain Bacteria; phylum Bacteroidota; class Bacteroidia; order Chitinophagales; family Chitinophagaceae; genus Chitinophaga. The sequence continues at coordinate 608,752 of NZ_JABAOB010000003.1, forward strand.
CCTAAGGGACTTGGCCGTATCCGGGTACGATTTCGCTGGCAGGAGCAAGGAAGTAGTCCCTGGTTACGAACACTCACACCTTACGGAGGGAAAGACAAGGGCTTCTATTTTATTCCCGAAGTGCACGAAGAAGTATGGGTAGATTTTGAAGATGGGAATCCTGAGGTGCCCTTTGTGGTAGGCGCTGCCTGGAATGGAAAGGCGGCAGCCGGATTCGGGGATGTCCAGAATAATATTAAAGCTATCAAAACGCGATCGGGGCATGAGATCCGCCTTAATGATAGTGATGGTCAGGAAAGCATTACCATCAGTGATAAAGGAGGTAATATTATTCACATGGATACGCAGGGAACAAAAATTTCACTCTCTGCACCGGAAGAAATAATAGTCAGTTCCCGGAATGTGACCATGAACGCCGGAGATACCTTAGCAATGAATGTCGGTAACCAGCTGAACATAGACGTATTACAGAAGATGATGGTCAACACACCCATTCTATACCAGATGGTATCTGAGTACATGCATTTATTCAGCGGCAAAGCCTTAATTAATGCGGAAAATGAAATAAAAATTGAATCCCGCGAAATCTTTGCCGCGGGCAAGGACAAAATCTTTATTCACTCCGATGAGAATGTAACCGTTAATTCGAAGGGAACGGCGGAAATGAAAGGCGCGAAAGGTAATAAGCACAGTAATACGGCCGATAAATATAAAGTGACAGAGATAAAACTGGATGCACAATGTATTGTTCACTTCAGGCCAGAGACCAGCTGGGCAGGTGATTACGGGTTCGATTGGATGAGGGTAGCGGATAGTGGTTTGTCTCATGGCGATGACGCTGCCAACACTTATGAGAAGATATGCGGCAAACGAGCTACTTCTTTTCCCGATCCGGCAGAATACGAGAAACTAAAGGGCGTGTATGGGAATCCTACACATGTTATTGTATCTAAACCTAAGCTGGATGCCACCGGGAAGCCGCAGACAGATCCGGTTACAAAAAAGAAGCTATACCATGAGTATTATGTTCCGTGGTTATGTTTGTTTCCAAAACAGGTGACTAAAATGGTATCTCCTGGAAAAGGTAAACCTCCGGTAGCACAAAAAACGGCGACTAGCTTTAGCAATACCAGCGCCGAAGTATCCATGCAGGTGACCGTAGATGTGGAACCGGAAAAACTGGAGATTAAATACGATAAAAGCCTTTTTAAACTGGATAAAGAGGAAATTGCAGCCAAATCCGCTACCAGTGGTACGCCGCGCAAAGTATCGCTGAAGATTGAGTGCTTGTCCGCTTTCAAGAAAGATCAAAGTATTGAGATACTGGCGCATAGTAAAAAAGCGGATGGCACCATCGAGAAAAAGCTGGCGGGAAAATTGAGATTGTTGGCTAATCATCAACGGTATAAAGTGAAGATAGCGATTGTGCAGGTAACTACTAAAATAGGTACGGTGCTAAAGGTAGCCAGTCCTCCGGGAAGAGAAGATGAGCTGAGGAAATACCTGCGGCAGGCACTGGTAGAGCCTTCCTTCGAGACACTAACGCTCGACTTATCGGCGGATACCACTTTTAACAGTAATCATTCCAATGGCGCTATTATTACAGATGGCGCCAGCGATGCAATCCAGGATCATATGAATAGTGCGTTGTATGCACTTTATAACAAGGGAGGTAAAGATTATACGAAGCACTACAAAATATATTTTATCAATGAAAGAGCAACTTCTTCTGCCGGCGCTGGTGGCTCACTGTATGGAAGATCTTATGGTATTCCATCTACGCCCCGGTCGGTAGTGGTTTTCGCTCCCGGATTTACAGATAGTACATTGGCGCATGAGTGTTTACATGCTTTGGGATTATACCATTCGTTTGATGATCATGGAAAACATACCTTTACGCAAAACCTGACAGACAATATTATGGACTATTCTGATGTGGCAGCTACCCCTATTCCGGTGGTTCAACTATGGAAATGGCAGTGGGAGGCCATCAGACCGAATATTGATGCTGAATAATAAACATGCAATAAAATGAAGAAGATCCTGCTAACCATATTTTCGTTCGGCATGATGCTTTCGTGCCAATCACAAAATACTAAACACATGGAACGTTTTAATATCGAAGACTTTAACCAGCACAGTGAAAATGGCAGCCGGCGCTGGACTACGGCCGACAGCACTGTTATCGAAGAACACAGCTATGCGGCAGGTTATGCCCGGATGGAAGTCCCCAAAAACAGTTTATTCCAGCAATATTCCCTGTTTTATAAAAATGGAAATGGCAAAGAACAAGGGCTTTTGTTTGTGAGAGGAAATTTTCAGAAAGGTACCTGGCATTACTATGATGAAAGCGGGCGCCTGGAGAAGACAGTAGACTATGATCAGCCTTTTGGGTTTACGTATGAAGACCTGGTTAAGTATTGCAGCAGCAATAATATTGATCTTCACGAATCCCATACGTTCATTGATAAACGTACTGCTCCTCAACCTGAGTGGGATATCACTTACCTGTATAATGGAAAGAACCGGATAGTTACCCTGGATGGTAAAACGGGTAAAAAGCTGAAAGAAGTAGACCAGGATATCATCCGGTAACTTTTATCCCAATATTGGCAACATGGCACAAAAAATCACGGAATCTGCGCTATTGCAATGCGATAAAGGAACTACCCCGGCGCAATTGAAGGTAGATAGTCAGCGATTCTTTTACGTGGCAGGCAAGCTGGTAGCCACCGCAGAAGACAAGCAGGGAATGAAAAATATTCCTGCCTTTGGCATGTGTACCATTACCCGCAAGAATTGTACACCAGCCCCGATAGCCTGGCAGGATACCTCCCGGAAAGACGATATAAATGATATGAAGTTACTCACAGAGAAATCCTCCTGTATGTGCAGCCAAGGAGGAAAAATTACTATTCACCAGGTAGGGCACGAAGAAACACACTCCGTAGAATAGGTACTTTACCGCCCCGGATATAATAAATCATCTTTTTTGGGTATTTTTATACCGATATGTCATTTTATGTAAGGGGGTGTTTTCCATAGATGATGGACGAGTATTTACAAGCCGAACATTTATTATTACAAAAACTCGCTGCCGGGGAACAGTCCGCATTTCAGTTTTTATTTAATCAACACTACAAGGCGTTATGTTATTTCGCTAACAGTATTGTAGCTAATGACCAGGAGGCGGAAGACCTGGTACAGGAATCTTTTTCCAAATTATGGAATAAAAGGACCGACTTTAAGACCGCTGCTAATATAAAAGCCTTCCTGTTTATTGCTACTAAAAATGCCTGCCTCAATTTCCTGAAAAGCCGGGAAAGACTCACCATCAAGGAGAAAGAGTTTTCCTACCTGCAAACGGTCGATACAGGATTTGATCCACTATTAACAGAAACAGAAGTCATCCAGCAATTATATAACGAAATTGAGGCGTTGCCTACCCAGTGCAGGAAGATCTTTAAGATGAGCTACCTGGAAGGGAGGAAAAATGAGGATATTGCCGTTGCGCTCCGGATATCCTATAATACCGTCCGGGCGCAGAAGCTCCGGGCGTTGAAATTAATCAGAAGCAACCTGATCAGAAAGAATATTTTGCCCTTGTTGGGCGTATATATTGCCCTGCTTAAATATTACTATCATCATTAATTGATAGCCGACCTAAAAAATTTTTAAAAAAAGTTAACCGGATCTTTAATCGAAAATATAATTTTCTTGTTTTCATAGAAAAGCGGGGTAGGAAGTGCCAAAGAACATGGAGAATAAGGATACTATTTTTTTACAGCGGATCGCCTACCTGGTATATGGATACCAGCAGCAATCATTAACGGAAACAGAGCAGGCGGAGCTGGAAGCATGGCTACAGGCTGCCCAGGAGAACCGTGTATTCTTTGACCAATTAACTGATACGGCTATACTGCAGAGGAGATTGCAGCAATACCGCCATTTTGATGCAAATGCCGGCTGGGAAATCTTTCGTGACCGGCATTATCCTGCTGCGGCCAAAGGCCGTCTTCGTTACATTTATTATAAATGGGCTGCAGCTGCGGCTATATTATTACTGCTGGGAGCTGGTATTTATCTATCCCGGCGTAGCACTACCAGGCCGGTACCTCCTGTGGCGATAAACACAGCGCCAATATTACCTGGCTCTACCAAAGCCGTACTCACGCTGGCCGACGGTTCCACCGTGCCGCTAGATAGTAATGCCAGCCAGGTAATTGCCCAACAGGGTAGTGTTGTAAAACTCAACAATGGCCAGTTGCAATACAGCGCTACCCAACCTGGCAGCGCTTATAGCCTTAATACGCTGACTACGCCCAGGGGCGGGCAATTCCGTCTTACCCTGCCGGACGGCACCCGGGTGTGGCTCAACGCCGCTTCTGCGATCACGTATCCCACTGCTTTCAGTCATGATAAACGCGAAGTATCTGTAAAGGGGGAAGCCTATTTTGAAGTAGCCGGAGAGCCGCAGCGGCCTTTCCGCGTTAATACCGATCATCGAACCACCATTGATGTTTTAGGAACCAGCTTTAACGTAAACGCCTATCCGGATGAACAGGGAATTGCCACCACCCTTATCCGCGGCGCAGTAAAGGTGAATAACGGACATGCCTCCAGGGTATTATTACCTGGCCAGCAGGCAAGGATAACCAACCCGGATCAAATTGGCATTATTACTCATGCCGACACCACCGCCATCCTGGCCTGGAAAAGGGAAGCCTTTTATTTTCACGATGCCGACATTCCTACTGTGATGCGCCAGTTGGCCCGGTGGTATGATGTAAACATTGTATATGCCGGCAACATCCCGGCCAGGAGGTTCCAGGGAGAGATCCAGCGCCGATTACCGCTTTCAGATGTATTGGAAGGGTTGGAAACCACCGGTGTTCATTTTCGCGTACAGGGACGCAACATCATCGTGGAGCCATAATTATTTTTTATAGCTATAGTCAACAAAACATTATGTACAGCCAATTTTAGATGTGTGAAAGGACAGCCGTGAAAAAACCGGAGGTGATTGGAGCCACCCCCGGCATAAAGTCCGGCTGTCATTCGCCTTAAGCACGCAAATACTTAATACCGATTATCCAACCAGACAAATGCAAATCTATGCAATTGAATTTTCATGGTAAAGCCCTTTCTATGCCCGGGCTTATCTCAACCAAAATTGCACTCGCTATGAGATTGACAATTATTCTCATGATGGTGGCTACCCTCAAAGTATCTGGCGGCGCCTTTGCGCAGGCGGTCACCGTTCATGTAAAGAATGCACCCATGGAGGAGGTATTCGAGGCCGTAAAAGCACAAACAGGATACCTGTTCTTCTATGACAGGGATGTATTGCGACATGTGAAGCCGGTCACCATTCAGGCAGACCATACCGTGCTGGCGACCTTCTTAACCGATGTGTTTAAAGACCGCGCGCTGGACTTTACGATCAAAGACAAAACAATTTTTATCCGGAAGAAGATATTGCCTGTGGAAAAGAAGGAAGCGGAGATCATGAGCCCGGAGGCGGCACAGCAAATGCAAACCGGCGTTGTAAAGGATGCTGCCGGCACCGCCCTGATTGGGGTAACAGTGAAAATACTGAATGGCGCCGCCGGTACCGTAACTAACGAGAACGGCTATTTCTCCATTGCCGCCAATCCCGGCGAAACGTTGGTTTTTTCCTATGTGGGGTATGAAACCAGGCGGGTGCCGGTAAATTTGAAAAGTCAGCTGTATATCGTGCTGAAGCAACAGGCTAGCGGACTCGATGAAGCCGTAGTAATTGGCTATGGTACCACCAGTAAGCGGTTTAACACCGGCTCTGTATCCAGCGTGAAAGCCAGCGATATTGCCTCTCAACCGGTACTCGATGCCCTTGCCGCATTACAGGGCAGGGTATCCGGCGTATTTGTGAATTCTTCCAGCGGTTTGCCCGGTTCCAATTACAGCGTAGTACTACGTGGACAAAGCTCTTTATCCGGCCCGAATAATCCATTGTATGTAATAGATGGGGTTCCTTTTTATTCGGAACCCCTCAACCAATTCACCTCTGCCAACGGCAATCAAAGTCCTATGGCGTCTATTAATCCTGCTGATATAGAACGTATCGACGTACTTAAAGATGCCGATGCTACTTCTATCTATGGCTCCCGGGGCGGTAATGGCGTGATCCTGATTACCACCAAAAAAGGAAAGGCCGGTAAAACTCAAACTAACTTTAACGTATATACGGGCACAGGCAAAGTGGTGAACACCCTGCCTATGCTGAATACACCGCAGTATATTGCCATGCGTAAAGAAGCTTATGCGCATGATAATAAACCTTACGACAAAGACATAGCGCCGGACCTGACCATCTGGGACCAGCAGCAAACGAGCGACTGGCAGCGTTTTATTATGGGCAATACCGCGCATATCACCGAAGCGCAGGGATCTGTATCCGGTGGTTCGGCGCAAACACAGTTCCTCCTGAGCGGCACCTACCATAAAGAAACCACTGTAATGCCCGGCAGCCTGGGCTACCAGCGTGGCGCCGGACATCTCAATGTTAACCATACCAGCCAGGATAGCAAATTCAATGTTACTGCGTCTGTTAACTATACCAGCAGCAAGGACAATTCTTTGCCAGTGGATCTGACGATGTTTTATAACCTGCCACCCAACTACCCGTTGTACGATTCAACCGGGAAGCTGTATTGGTTCTCCAATGCGCAGAATCCGCAAGCTTACCTGCTGAGAAAATCGGAACTGACTACCAACATGCTACTGGCTAACTCCGTGATCCGGTATACCATTTTACCTGGTTTAAATGCAAAGGCCAGCCTGGGCTATACCCGCACCGATATGAAACAGATGCGGATCACGCCGGATGCCAGCTTAAATCCGCTTACATCTGCCGGTAGTGAATCTTATTTCGGGTCATCGGGCATAGGTTCTTACATCATAGAGCCGCAACTGGATTATAGCCGGGCTATTGCCAAAGGCAACCTGCAGGTAATGGCCGGCGCCACCTTCCAGCAGAGCATTACACAAGGCCAATCGGCGATTGCCTCGGGGTTTTCCAGCGATGCTTTGCTGGAAGATCAGCAAGCAGCCCGCCTGGTAGTGCCACGCCCTTCCCAATATATTTTTTATCGCTACACTTCCATATTCGGCAGAGTGAATTATAACTGGGAAGAAAAGTATATCATCAATGCGTCTTTCCGTCGCGATGGATCTACCCGTTTCGGGCCCGGCAACCGTTTTGGTAACTTCGGGGCCGTAGGTGCAGCCTGGATTTTCAGTAAAGAACGCTTTATCGGAGAAGCAGGCTTCCTGAGTTTTGGTAAGCTGCGTGCAAGCATCGGTAACTCAGGCAATGATAATATCAGCGATTACCAATATCTCGATGCATGGAGCTCCAATCCTTATCCCTATGCTGGTATACCAGGATTAACACCTTCCCGCCTGCCTAATCCCAATTTCAGATGGGAAGAAAACCATAAGAAAGAAGTGGGGCTGGAACTGGGCTTCCTGAAAAACCGCATTCTCTTTAATACTAATTACTATTACAATATTTCCAATAACCAGCTGGTGCCTTACCAGCTCACACCGCAGGTAGGCTTTGGCTCTATTACCGCCAACCTCCCCGCCAGCGTCATGAACAGCGGTTGGGAGTTTGAAGTATCTTCTACCAATGTAAAGCGCAAAACATTTACCTGGCAGTCTTCACTCAATTTTTCTGTAAACAGGAATAAACTGAAATCATTCCCCGGCATTGAGTCATCTACTTACAAGAACACTTATGTAGTAGGGGAACCGCTGTCTATCGTAAAAGGTTACCAGTTCCTGGGAATAGATCCCAACACCGGTGTTCCTCAGTTTTTCAGCAAGAGTGGCACGCCTACAGAGTTTGATGATTATGTGATTTTAGGTAAACGGGCGCCCGACTTTTATGGAGGATTGCTGAATAGCTTTAGTTGGAACGGCATCAGCCTGGATTTCCTGTGGCAGTTTGTGAAACAGGATGGACCGGGAATTAATTATGGTTACAACACTACCACCATTGGAGCTTTCGCCAACCAAGACACCCGTGCATTAGACCGCTGGCATCAGCCAGGAGATATCACTGCTGTTCCCGGTGCTACCACCACCGATGGCTCTTCTGCTTACCGTAACTATAGCTTGTCTACCGCCAACTGGGGCGATGCATCCTATATCCGGTTAAAGAATGTTTCCCTGAGGTATGATCTCTCCAAGTATACCCAAAAATGGAAAATTACCAGCGCCAGTGTATATGCACTTGGACAGAACCTGCTTACGTTCACCAACTATAAAGGATTGGATCCGGAAACGCAGGGCGTGGTGATGCCGCCATTGAAGTCGTATACCATCGGGGTTCAGTTTGGGTTCTAATAAATTTTCTGACGTCAGATAAAAGATATCACATGAAACGCATTCATATATTATTAACCAGTATTTTCCTTTTCACGGCTACATCCTGCAGCAAGTATGTGGATACGCCTTTGCCGAAGAATGAACTGGTATCCGGTCTTGTTTTTAAAGATGATAAAACGGCTACCGCTGCGGTAACCGGCGTATATGGCAACATGTATTCCTTTAACTACCAGTTTGCCAATGTGCTGATGAATTACCTCACGGCTATGCAGGCCGATGACTTGTATTATTTCGCCAGCTTTGCCAACTACGATGTGTTCCGGGAAAACAGGCTGCTGCCGAGTAGTCAATATGTACAAAGCATGTTTGCCGATGTATATAGTTATATCTACCAGATGAATGCCTGTATTGAAGGCGTATCAGGGGCTACCACGCTTACGCCTGCTGTAAAGAACCAGTTGCTGGGAGAATCCTATTTTATGCGCTCCTTCTTTTACTTTTATTTAGTGAATATGTATGGAGATGTGCCTATGGTGACAGGCACCGATTACCAGGTAAATGGGCAATTGCCAAGGGCGCCACGTGCAGCAGTATACGATACCATTATCAGCAATCTCAAAACCGCAGTGCAGCTGATGGGCGATCAATACCCTGCCGCACAGCGCAACCGCCCCAATAAAGCCGTGGCCAATGCGCTGCTGGCAAGGGTGTATCTCTATACGGAAAATTGGCAACAGGCAGAAGCCACTGCTTCCCTGGTGATTAACAATAACGACTATACGTTATTGAAAGACCTGAACACGGTATTCCTGGCCAATAGCAAGGAAGCGCTTTTCCAGTTGCAGCCATTGAATGTGCTGGGTGGCCGTAACACCTGGGAAGGATTTACCTCCACACCGGCTACTGCCACAGGTACTGCTGTATTCCGGCTGCATCCCAGGCTGGTGGCAGCCTTTGAAAGCGGAGATCAGCGCGCAGCGAAATGGACAGATTTCAGAACCACTGCTTCCGGTGTGTATTATTTCCCTTACAAATATAAAATACGCACCGCTCCTTCCGCTGTATTAACAGAGTATTCCATGGTAATGCGCCTGGCGGAGCAATATCTGATCCGCGCCGAAGCACGTATCCGGCAAAATAAACGTGATGAAGGCCGCAGCGACCTGGATGCCATACGGGAAAGAGCAGGTCTGGCCGATTTACCTGCTAACCTGGACCAGGCTGCACTGCTGCTGGCAGTAGAACGCGAACGCCGGTCAGAGCTCTTTGTAGAGTGGGGTCATCGTTGGTTTGACCTGAAACGCACCAAAAGATCTGATGCGGTATTGGGACCGTTGAAAGGCGCCAACTGGCAATCGACCGATACCCTGTATCCGATTCCTACAGATGCTATCAGCACCAACCAACACTTGACACAAAATCCAGGTTATAATTAAAGCGAGCCAGATGAAGAAGATGATTGCTATGATAGGTTTTATCCTGCTGGCTGTTACCAGCGTTTATGCACAGCAGCGGGTAACGATAACACCCGCCTATCCGGAGCGTGGACAAACGGTCACCGTTACCTTCGATCCATCGGCGCCTGGTAGCGGTATACCAGCCACCAGCAAGGATATTACGCTGGTGTTCTCCTATTCTAACTTTTACAACCTGCCCTGGCGTATGAAAATGCATCCACAGGATGGTAAATGGACTACTTCCTTTGTATTGGCAGATTATACTGTTTTTGCCACTTTTTACCTGGAAAGCGGCGAGGCAGTAGATAAGCCGGCCAAAGATCAACATTATGAAGTCCCTGTTTATAAAAATAAGGTGCCCGTGGAAAACGGGTACCTTTATAAAGCCTACAGCCTGGGCGCCCAAATGGGCAAATCCCCGCTGCTGGCAGACAAACAGGGGGCGCTTTACAAACAGGAGTTGGCGTTGTACCCGGGTAACTACGAGGCGAAGCTCCGGTTGCTCACTTATGAAATCAAAAAGTCCACATCTCCTGCACAACAGTTGCAGCTGATGGAACAGGCACACCAGGTGATTACCAATCGCTTTAATGCCGACCCTGGCAATAGCGGGAATCTTAATAAGGTAACGATGGGGTATCTTATTATCGGCGAAAACACACGGCTGGACTCCATCCGGAAGGTGGTGATGGAACGTTATCCTGAATCGGCTCCCGGCAGGGAACTCAATACCGCCGCCCGGGCCAGGGGAAAAGATACGACCGCGCAAATAGCTTTCTTTGAAAAAGAGCTGCAAAAGGAGACTCCTGACAACCGGGAATCTTTTGTAGAGATGCATAATAAATTATTCCATTATTATGCAGCCCGCAAAAACAGCGACAAAGCCTTGTACCATGCCCGGTTCCTCACTTCGCAGCAACCCGATCCTTACAAAGCCACGACCTGGCAGGAAATAGCCCAAACCTTGCAGGAAAGCAATATTGTACCTGATAGTGCCCGGGCTTATGCGCAACGCGCGTTAGATAGTGTACATACTTACCCGGTAGGCGTGATCCGTTATTTCCCCGAAACAGGTTACATCTATCCCTATGCAGATGATAGCACCAAACAGGCCGTATACCGTAAGGCCAGTCACCGCCTGCACGCCCTGCTGGGACTGATAGACTTGCAGCAACACCGCCTGGAGGAAGCCGGAAAGCATATGGAGCTGGCCGTACAAGCCGATGCTGATAAAGCCACCCTGGATGATGCTGCCGCTTTTTACCAGCAAACGGGTAATGCCGAAAAGCTGGCGATGCTGGCGGAGTTCAGGAAGAAAATACAATGGGAAAAGATACTACAACAACAGATCAACAAGCCGGCGCCGGTGCTCAACAGCTTCGTGGACATGCAGGGCAAGCCGGTGTCTGCTGCTTCGCTTCAGGGGAAAATTATAGTCATTGATTTCTGGGCTACCTGGTGTATTCCGTGTATGCAGGAAATGCCCTACCTGCAACAGTTGTACGACCAATACAAAAATAATCCAGACGTGGTGTTTATGATCACCAACAGCGGCGCCAGGAATACGCTGGCCGATGCACAGGGATGGAGCGGACGTAAAAAATATTCCTTCCCCGTATATTATAATACGGATCCGGAAATAGGAGAAAAGTTCCGGTTTAATATCATTCCTGCCTCTTATATGATCGATAAAAAAGGGAACATCCGTTTTAGCAATATCGGGTTTGAGGGTCCGGAGGTGCTGCCCAAGCTGCAAGGGCAGTTAGAGTTGTTATTGCAGGAAAGCAGTAAGTAAATGCCAGTTGAGGCCCTCGCCAAAGGCGGGGGCTTTTTATAGACGGGTATCAATGGTGAACATTTTATTCATTTTGACGTATTTAAAGATAGAGAGAAGAGCGGATTGCTCTGTCGCTAGACCTTGATAGATAATAGTTTAACTTATCCTGACGGGCAGTATAAATATTTCCCTGCAAGTAATATTTATATTACCTTCATTATAGGAATAACCGGTCTAACGGTGACGAGAGAATGAAAAACCCATGAGTTAACAACCATAATCAGGAAGAAGGGCATGTGATACAGCCAAGTTATCTCTATTATTTACTGGAAGTTTAACGAATATACCTTCAAAATTAAATAACCGTAAAATGAAAAGGACTAAAATTACTGCACTCCTTACGTTGGCGTTCCTTGCTGTGGGCGCCCGTGCTGTAGCTCAGGAAACAGCCTCCGCCACCGCTACCGCCACTATTGTAACTCCTATTAGTATTACCAAGACTGTTGACATGAACTTCGGCAATGTGGCAGTTCAGTCTACCACTGGAGGTACCGTAGTGCTTACACCCGCTGGTGTGCGTTCTGCCACCGGAGGTGTTACTTTGCCTACAACGGCTACCGGAACCGTTACAGCCGCCTCCTTTACCGTGAATGGGACAGGTAATTATACTTACGCCATTACTCTGCCATCGTCAGCGCTGACCATTACCAGTGGATCGAACACGATGACAGTCAGCACTTTTACCAGTACCCCTTCGGGTGTGGGAACACTTACTGCGGGTACACAAACCCTTAATGTGGGCGCCACGCTGAATGTTACTGCTGCTCAACCAGCCGGTACTTATGTATCAGGCACCCCTTTTAATGTAACTGTTAACTATAACTGACGTAGTGATTGGATAAAGCCGTCTGATTTTTCCCCAGGTAAACTTAACCTCCTGTATAGTACGTGGCCTATCCGCGACTATACGCTTTTATTTTAAAGCATGAAACCCATGAGGATATTGGCAAGACCGGATATTTCAAATATCGGATATACTTTCCGTTTTGTTATTACTGCTATTTTATGTTGTTATGGACTCCTGACAAGCGCACAAGGTAACCTACTGGTGACGCCTGTAAGGGTTGTTTTTGAAGGACAGAAGCGCGCGGAGGAATTGAACCTGGCAAATGCCGGTACGGATACCGCGAGGTACCTTATTTCATTCGTAGAAATCCGGATGAATCAAAACGGCACTTTTGACCAGATTAATGAACCGGATTCAGGGCAGCAATTTGCCAGTAAATACCTCCGTTTTTTTCCACGAAGTGTAGTGTTGGGGCCCAACGAAGCACAGGTAATAAAGCTGCAGCTAACCGGTAACGGCGAGCTTACAACGGGAGAATACCGCTCTCATCTTTATTTCAGAGCAGTGCCCGGCGATATGACTTCCAGTGAAAATAAACCAGCATCAGATAGCAACAGTATTAATGTGAAGCTTACGCCCGTCTTCGGCATTACCATCCCTGTTATCATAAGAGTAGGAGAAACTACTGCTAATGTGCAGTTATCAGATCTTTCTGTAGATCTTGCCAGGGCTGGGTCACCCATGCTGGGTATTTTGCTCAACCGGTCAGGGAATGCCTCCGTGTACGGCGATATAACTGTGGAACATGTTTCTCCCCAGGGAAAAGTAACAGAAGTAGCCATGGCCAGAGGATTAGCAGTATATACCCCCAATAAACAACGTTATCTCCGCCTCCCCCTCGAAAACAAGCCAGGAATTAATTATCACACAGGAAAGTTACGGGTAGCATACACTACGAAATTGAAGACAGCCACGCAACAACTTGCCGCGGCTGAGCTGGTACTGTAGCGGGAAGCATCAACCAAATAACGCTCCTATGGAAGTGATTATACATTGGTTAATTCATCAGTTTGGTATCAATAGATATTTCCGGAACTCATGCATAGGCAACCCCTGTATTGCTATGGGCCGGCGCCGTATCCAATTCATCACTGGTTGGCTCATGACAACCGGGCTTTTCCTATTTCCAGTATTCTCACTGGCGCAAACCAGCTGGACCGGCCTTGTTAGTACCTCCTGGTCGACTGGCGCCAACTGGACGGCTGGTGTACCCAGCGCTACGGTAGATGCAGTTATTGGCGACGCCAATTTCACAGGGCCATTCAGCCCGAATATAAGTGGTAGTGCCAGCTGCAAATCGCTTACTGTGGGTGCGGGGGTAAACGCCACCCTTACGCTTAGTAAAAACCTTACCGTTACCGGTAACCTGGTGATTGGCGCCGGCAGTACCATTAGTCAAAAAGGAGTTACGCTCACCATCAATGGTAACTGGACAAACGGAGGCACTTATACTACCACTAACAACAATGCCAGAGTAACTTTGGCCGGGATAACCCAGAGTATCGGAGGGGCTGCTACCACTACTTTCCGTAAGCTCACCATCGGAGTCGGTAGTACTATTACCCAGAACGTGAACATGGCTGTTTCCGGTACCTTTACGGTAAATGGTACATTTATTCCGGCAGATGTAGCCACACCTGTGGTAACTTCCGGAGGCGGTACCTTGACGGTGAGCGCGGGTGGTATTCTCCAGGTGAATGCTTCCACATTTGCCGGTAACTATACCCTCACCGGAGCTATTACGCTGGCAGCAGGCAGTATTGTAAATTACGGCGGAACCCTGGTGGGCCAAACTGTTAGGAATACCCTGACTTACTCCACACTGAGGATTAGTGGTAGCGGCGTAAAAACATTGGGAGGTACCCTGAACCCGCTTAATTCCACTACTGCAACCGCTGGCACCATAGAGGTATTAGCAGGTACGCTCGACCTGTCGACATTTACTGCCGCCAGGGGTACCACCGTGGCCGGCGGCGGTATTACAGTGGCCAATGGAGCATCGTTGAAGATTGGCGGTACCAACACCTTTCCCGCTAACTATGGTACCGTCTCCCTTGGATTGACCAGCACTGTAGAGTACAACGGCACTACTCAAACCGTGGGTGCTCAAACCTATGGTAATCTCACTTTATCTTCCGGTAGCGGGGCTTCTGTGAAAACGATGCCATCTACTGCTTTTACGGTAGCGGGAGACCTGACTTCCGCTATTGGTAGCGGGACATCTGTCAGCTATACTGCCGCTTCCAATATTACCGTGAGTGGTAATGTTACCATCGGTGCATCTACTACCTTTAATGGAGGAAGCTTTATCGTAACTGCCGGCGGTAACTGGGTCAACAGCGGCACCTTTAGTGGCGGTACCGGCACTGTGGTGATGACAGGGGGCGGAGCTTCCATCAGCGGCGCCGGAACGCATAATTTTAATAATCTGACCGTAGCGGCAACTAATATTACGGCAGCAGCAAGTACTTCCCTTAACCTTTCCGGTAATTTTGCCAGCACGGCTCCGGGAACATTTACACATCAGACAGGGGGCACAGTAACGATGAGCGGTACCGGTGCTACCATAACCGGTACCGGCTTTTCTTTCGAAAACCTGGCCATATCGGGCACAGTGACAGCGGCAGTGGATATTATTTTAACGGGTAATATTTCTGCCAGCGGCACCTTTACCAATACATCCGGCAGCGTTACTATGAGCGGCACTGGAAAGACTATTTCCGGTGCCGGTACGCTCAGCTTCGGAAGCCTGATACCAACTGGGATTATTACATCGACTGCCAGTTTTTCTATAAATAATACGCTGAATGTATCTGGCAGTTTTTCCGCCAGCGCCGGTACTGCCACCTTTACCGGCACCAGCGTGCTTAATGGCACTGCCAATCTTTTTAACGTTACCCTGAATGGTACTTCTTTACAACTGTCAGCCAATTCAATACTGGGCATTGCCAATACCTATACAGTTACCGCGGGTACCCTGAATGTAACTTCTTCGATACCTAATACTGTTAATTTTAATAGTACAGCAGCGCAAACGATCCCAACAGGTACCTTTAATAACCTGACAGTTAGCGGAGGCAATACCAAAACGCTGGGAGGAACCGTAACGGTGAATGGTGACTTTACCATTGCATCAGGTACCACATTTAGTGGTTCTACCCAATCTATATCCATATCCGGTAACTGGACTAATAACGGTACGTTTACAGCGTCTTCAAGTACAGTGTCGCTTACAGGAGCTGCGAATACTTCCATCACAGGTGCTTCTACTTTCAGTACGCTTGTTTTAAATAAATCGACGGCTGCTACGCAGGTGGCGTTGGTCAATAATATTTCCGTAGGGACGCTCACGATGACCAGCGGGACCATGAATACAGGTGCTAATACGGTAACCATTACAAATAACAGAAGTGGTAACGGTATTATACTGGGTACCATCCAACATTCCCATGCCTTTACTTTGGGTACTCCCTATGCTTTTGAGGGGCCTAATACCACCATTACACTTACTGCTCTTGGTATCACTTCTATTACGATGACTGTACTTCCGCAACCGGTATCGGATTTCCCATCCGGTGCAGCTGTTAACCGCGAATATGATATCACTGTCGGTGGAGCGCTCGTAGTGTCGGCTACCACTACACTACGTTTTCATTATGAAGATGCTGAGTTAAATGGTAATGCGGACGCGGGCCTTACGATCTGGCGTAATACTGGTTCTGGCTGGACAGTATATGGCAATTCCGCCAGCAGCACTACCGCTAACTACGTGGAACAGAGCAGCCTGTTGAGTTCTTTTACCGGGCGTTATACGCTTGCGTCAACATCCAACGTGGCCAGATGGAACGGCAGTGTAAGCAGCGACTGGAATACAGCTGCCAACTGGACAGTTGCGCAGGGGACCCCGTCCACCCCACCGGGCGTAAATGATATAGCGGAAATAGGCACTATTGCATTTACCAACCAGCCTGTGATCAGCAATAGCGTGAATGTGAAAAGTATTTCTTTCGGCAGTGTGCAGGCGGCTACCCTCACATTGGCATCGGGTGGATCGTTGACTACCCAGGGAAACATCAGCGGGATATGGTCAAATAATGTTGCACATATCATTAATGTGAATAATCAAGCGATGACTGTAAATGGCAGCCTGGCATTAAGCGATGGAACTGCCGGGCATACCATCCAGCTAAATGTTGGTAATGGTAGCGTTACCGTGGGAGGATCCGTTACGCAGTCAGGCGGTGCAGGTATTACCTGCTCAGGGACAGGTTCACTCAGTATTGGTGGCAATTTTAATTATACCAGTGGTGCCTTTAGTGCCGGTAGCGGAACAGTAGTATATAATGGCGCCGCATTGCAGTCGGTAGCCGGTCTTACCTATAATCATCTTACTATTAATAAATCTGCCAATAGCGCCCAAATCAATAGCAGTACTACTGTCAACGGGAACCTCACTGTCAGCAGTGGCGATTTAAGTGTAAATGCTACTACCATGGTAACAGGCGACATAACACTCAGTGCCGGGGCCACTGCCAATGGTGGCAGTGCTGCTATTTCGCTCAGCGGCAACTGGAATAATAGCGGCACGTTTACGCCGTCGACAGGGACTATTAATTTTACCGGCAGTAATGCGCAAAATATCAGCAGTACTACTTTTAATAACCTGGTGATCAATAAAGCCGGGGGAGTAGCTTCGCTCATCGGGAATATAGTGGTTAATGGAAATATTTCCGTGAATGCCGGTACCCTTGGATTAGCCACTTTTACAGCTAACCGGGCTACCCAGGGGGGGATATTAACAGTGGCTAATGGCAGCTTACTGACAGTAGGTGGTACGGCTAACTTCCCGGCCAACTATTCCCAATACCAGTTGGGTACCAGTAGTACCGTTAATTATAATGCAGCAGCATCACAAACAGTAGCAGGTAATATTCCGTATGGATTCCTTACGTTGAGTGGCAGTGGCACTAAAAGCCTTGCAGCGAATATTACTGTAAACAACAACCTCACAATTGGCAGCGGTGTTACCTATAGTGCTGGCGCATTTACCACTAATTTGTATGGCAACTGGATCAATAGCGGCACCTTTTCAGGAGGCACAGGAACGGTTACGCTAAACGGAAGCAACAAAACAATTACCGGCAATACCACCTTCAACAGGGTTTCAGTATATGGTAGTTATGCCGTGGCAGGAAGTGATATTACTTATAACGGGTTACTACAGATAATCACGGGAGGCTCGTATGACGGGGGGAGTGGGTCGGCTACCGTAAACGGAGACCTGATCAACAGCGGGTCACTTATCAGCAATGGGGTTACCACGTTTAGTGGCACCTCTTTACAAACGATCCGTTTCATCAATGCCCTGGTGTCTAACTCTTCAGGTGTTATCAATTTTAATGGCAATGTGTCCCCGGTATTAAATTCTACCAGTTCACCTACGTTTGCCACGCTGAATGTAAATAATACAGCAGGTATCAATCCCAGTGTGCCATGGCTGGTATTGGTAGCGTTTAATATAAGCAGTGGTGCTATTTTCAATGGAGGGCTGCCCACTCATACTATCAGTGGCAGTTTTACGAATAATGGTACCGTAAGCAGTAGTGGCACCTTGAATTTTAATCCTTCTTCTCCTCAGAATATACAGCTTACAGGTACTTCTTTTTCCAGTACCGGTACGGTAATATTTGGCGGTACTGCTGCGATAACGGTCAGTGGTACACCCGGGAGTCTGAATATAGTTACCATCACCAATACTGCAGGGGTTACTCCTGCCGCTAACTGGAGTCTCGGCGCAGATCTGCATATTGCAGGGAATGCCATCTTTAATGCGGGTAGTAATACGTACACCGTAAATGGGGATATTGAAAGTAATGGTACGTTGAATGGAGGTTCTTCTACCTTTACCATGACGTCGCCTTCCGGATCGCTGACAGGCAGCCTGGGAACAACGTTCTATAATCTTGTGGTTAACGGAACCGTACAGACACAATCGAATTTCAACATACAGAATAATTTTACGATCAACGGTGCGCTGGATGCGTCTATCGGTATGCCAAATACGATTGGCAGCGGCCCCTCTGTTATCGGAGGAACGGCCAGTCCCTTTAACCTGGCCCAGCTGGAAGTGCAAAAATCGTCTACCGCCACCGTGACGATGACAAGAACCCTCAGTTTAATGTCCACCCTTTCAATCATAGGTGGAACGCTGGATACAGGAGATTCTACTATTATACAGGATCCTGCCGGTGGGGGACTGCTGACGATCAATGACAGCACCCGGCTTATAGTAAGAGGCGTTTATAGTTTGCCTGCATTTGATAACTACGCATTGGATACTTTAAGCACCGTGGAATATGGCGGTAGTACACAAACCGTATCCGCAGTTACTCCTTATGGAAATTTGACCATTTCTACATTGGGCGCCAAAACGGCCACCGCTGCACTAACGATCCAGAATGATTTTACATTGAGCAATGGCACTTTTGTACCGGGTAGTTTTACGGATACACTCCGGCGGCATTGGACAATGACGAGTGGAACATTTACCAATACAGGTTCGACGATTTACTTTTCGGGAAGCGTAGACCAAAACGTTAGTTCCACGGGGGCATTTAATCATATTACCATTAATAAGACGGCAGGAGCAGTAGTATTATCTTCCAATGTAACTGCCAACGGTAACTTAACATTTACAGCCAAAGGCATACGTACGGGCAATAATACGATGATCATCGGGGCCTCCGGAAGTGTGGTGGGGGGCGGGCAAAGCACCGGATGGGTATATGGCTCGCTGCAAAAAAATATTGTTACCGGTACTAATATCAGCCGGCTTTATGAAGTGGGAGACAGTCTGAATTATACACCGGCCACGCTGGTATTTGCCAGCGTGGGTACCAGCGGCAATGTAACTGCTTTGGTAACTTCCGGTAGTCACCCCAACCTGGCTACTTCCGGTTTGAATACCAGTAAAAAAGTAAATCGTTATTGGTCGGTTACCAATAATGGCACCGCGTTTACCACCGCCACTGCTACGCTCAACTGGATCGCCGCCGATGTAGATGCAGGGGCCAATACGGCTAATTTTAAAGTAGCCAGGTATAGTGGCGGAACATGGACGCAGCCGTCGGTAACTTCGCCCCTGGCTACTTCCATACAAACAACTGGTTTGACTGCTTTTGGTGATCTGGCAGTAGGGGAGTTGTCAACAGGTACTGTGTGGACCGGTGCTGTCAGTACCAGCTGGTATGTTACCGGCAACTGGTCGCCGGCAGCAATACCTGTAAGTGTTACGAATGTGACTATTCCTACTGGTCTCGTTAATTATCCGCTGATTAATACCGGAACAGCGATTACCAACAATATTATCATTCAAAGCGGCGCGAGTGTTACCGTAAATGGAGGCATCCTGCAGATAGGCGGTACTATTACCACCAGTGGTACTTTTACTGCCACAAACGGTACCATCGTGTTAAACGGTTTGTCGGCCCAGGTAATCCCTGCATCTACCTTCTCTTCCAATACCATACAGCATCTCACGGTGAGTAATGCTGCGGGCGTAACGCTGGGCGGGGTATTGAACCTCAGTGGTATATTAAAGATCACTGTGGGGCAGTTAACTACCGGCGGCTTTTTAACCCTGCTTTCCACTGCCGCCCAAACCGCGTTGATTGATGGCAGCGGCGCCGGGCAAGTGTCGGGGAACGTTACTATGCGGCGATATCTTCCTACTGGCTTCGGATACCGGTATTTTAGTTCTCCATTCCAGGCATCAACCGTGAATGAGTTTGCCAATGACATTAATCTCAACGCCACCTTTCCCTCTTTTTATCAATATGTGGAAAACCGTGCGTCCACCGGGTGGGTGGCCTATACCACTACTTCCAATATACTTACGCCTATGGTGGGATATGCGGCACAAATAGGAACATCTACCTCACCGGTCACGGTAGATATGACCGGCACCGTGAATAACGGTACGGTGACAGCGCCTACTGTCACCAATAACAATCAACCGTATACCCAGGGATTTAACCTGGTGGGTAATCCGTATCCTTCACCGATTGACTGGGATGCCGCCATCGGATGGACGCGTACCAATGTGGATAACGCCGTTTATTATTTTAATACCGGTAGCACCGACCAGTATACCGGCACCTACAGCTCCTATATAAATGGTGTTTCCAGCGATGGTATCGCAGGAAATATTATTGGCGCTATGCAGGGATTTTTCATACATGTTACCAACGGTACATTCCCCGTATCAGGCACTTTATCTGCCAATAACAGTGTGAGAACGACTAATCTCTCGCCTGTTTTTCACCGGGTACCGCAAACAATGCCGTTGCTGAGGCTGGGGGCTGCCTTTGCCGACGATGGGTTAGCAACTGATCCATTGGTGGTTTATTTCGATGCGGCAGCCACGTCCTCCTTTGAAAAAGATATGGATGCGTTGAAGCTGATGAATACCGATCCCACTGTTCCTAACATGTATGCATTGTCGACGGATAGTCAACGTCTTTCTATCAATGCGTGGCCGGCGAATCCGGATTCCAATACCATCATACCAATAGGATTAAAAACGGAGAAAACTGGATGGATCACCTTTAATACACTGGAGATGATGCGTATTCCCGACGGGCTACATATTTACCTGAAGGATGAAACAGCTGGTAAAACAGTGGAGCTGTTGCCCGATTCTAAATACAGGATATACCTGGATGGGGGGAATTATGACCGGCGTTTTTCCCTGGTGTTCCGGAAAAGTGGGGAAGTAATATCCCCTGCTTTGGAACCGGTATTCCGTGCTTATTTCACGGGGAAAACACTTTACGGATATTTTGATAAAGTAACAGGAGAAAAATGTCATATCACCATTGCTAATTTACTCGGTCAGGTGTTGTGGTCGAAAGAGGTGGTGGGGAACGGACAACAACATGTGATCGGCAAGCAATATAGCAGTGGTATTTATATCGTTTCTTTCCATGCAAATGATAAAGTGGTTTCCAGGAAAGTGTTTATCGTTAACCAGTAATTTTTTTTGAGATGGGTTTTGGGCTTAGAGAAATTATATCTACAAATTGGCTATACAAGGTGGCAATTGCCGGCATATACCTGTTAACAGGGCATACGCCAGCGCATGCCCAGGAGCCGCCGCCAAAGCCAATTTCTGTGTATGTGAACCCTGCACAGGGGCTTATCTTTGGCGCTTTTTTTCAGGGTATGTCGGGAGGCACTGTGATCATTTATCCTGATGGTTCGCGCGCTGTTACCGGTAGTGTTATACAGGCGAACCTGGGTTATCCTTTTTCACCGGCTATATTTGAAATAACGGCCAACCGGGGAACGCTTGTTTCGATATTAAATGGTCCGGATGTAACGCTCACCGGCAGTAATGGCGGTGTTATCAGTTTACATATCGGTGCTGCCAGTACGGGCAGTACCTTCATTACCACGGCAACGCCGCCGGCAACAAACCTGGTGAAAATCGGGGGGACGCTTACAGTAGGGCCGCCGCTTTCTAATCCATCGGGCGCTTATAGCGGCGTATTTAACGTCACTTTTATACAGGAATAATTCCAGTCAGGGCAAATGATAGCAGCGTATGAAAATAGCACCATTGGCTGTTTGTGCCGTGTAACCCGGATGATTGTCATCCCGGTTATATTGGGCATGCTATCATTGGCTGTACCACGAAAGGCCCTGGCGATAGGCCCTGACCCAGAGCCGGTTTTCTACGAAACCTCCGTGTTTGTGGTGGTACAGGGTATTGGTGGCGCAGAAATTTCGGCTGTGATCAACAATGACTCGGCTTACCTATCTGTTACAGATCTGTTTAATTTTCTGAGGATAAAGAACATTGCTACTCCACATATGGATTCGGTATATGGCTTTTTTATTACTGAAAAAGCCCCGTTTCTTATAGATAAAAAGAATAGTGTTATCCGCTACGTGGATAAGCTGACACCACTGAATAAGAATGATATGGTGGGCACGGAAACCAGTATTTACCTGAGTACCGGCTGTCTGGCCAGTGTATTTGGCCTGACCTGCCAATTTAGTTTCCGCTCCCTTTCGGTGAAATTGGAAACAAGGCAGGAGCTCCCCGCCATCCGGGAAATGCGGCAGGAAATGATGCGTAGAAATATCAGTCGCCTGAAAGGGGAGCTGAAAGCAGATACCATTATAGGCCCCCGGCACCCGATGTTTAGTATCGGTACAGCCGACTGGTCGGTGGTTGCTACTCAGCGCCCGGAAACCAAAGCGAACGATACCTGGGTGAACCTGGCATTGGGGGGAATGGTGCTGGGCGGTGAAACCAATGTATCGCTTAACTATAACAACTATGCGCAAAGCCAGCTGCCTTTCAGCCATGATACATTATCTGCTGTAAAGCCATTCGATCAGCGGCAGCAATATTACCGGTGGCGGTATGTTAACAACGATAATCACCTGTTGCGCCAGGTGATAGCCGGAAAGATATTTGTACCCTCGGTAGCCTCTATTTTTGACCCGATAGTAGGGGTACAGTTTACCAATGCACCTACTTCCTACCGACGTTCCTATGGTTCTTATACGCTGAGTAATTATACCGATCCGGGATGGACCGTAGAGCTGTATGTTAACAATGCGTTGGTAGATTATACCACGGCCGATGCGGCAGGTTTTTATACTTTCCAGGTACCATTGGTATATGGTAATTCAATCGTAAAGCTCCGTTTTTACGGTCCCTGGGGTGAGGAAAGATCGCGGGAAGAGAATATAAGTATCCCTTTCAATTTTTTACCGTTACACGAGTTTGAGTATACTGCCAGTGCCGGCGTTGTAGAGGATGACCATAACAGCTTTTTTTCCCGTCTGCAAATGAATTATGGCGCCAGCCGGAAGCTCACCCTGGGTAGTGGCGTGGAATACCTGTCATCTATCACCAAAGGTAAATTGATGCCTTTTGTAATGGCATCGATGCGTATGACGCCTAATCTTTTGCTGTCCGCAGACTATACCTATGGCGTAAGAGGGCGGGGGATGCTCACCTATCGCATGCCTTCAAATTTACAGCTGGAATTATACTATACCCGGTATAAAAAAGGGCAGCAAGCCATCATTTATAATTATGTGGAAGAAAGGAAATTTATTATTTCAAAACCTTTTATTACCAAAGGATTTTCTTTCTATAACCGTCTTACGCTTAACCAGATCATCATGCCCGACACCAGGTATACCACGGCAGAATGGCTGATTTCCGGCGCTGTTGCCCGCGTGGGCGTTAATTTAAGTACGTATGCCATCTTCCTGAAACCGGAGCCTGCTTTCGTATATAGCAACCTGGCGCTCACTTTCCGACTACCGGGAGCTATCATTGCTACGCCGCAGTTGCAATATCAATATAATACCAATAGTGTGATGGCCATGAGATGTGAGCTGGGAAAGTATCTCTTCAGACATGGTTATGTGAATGTTTCCTATGAGCGCAATTATAAAAGTGATATTACCAACGTGGGAGTAGGGCTGCGCTATGATTTTGCATTTTCACAGATCGGGTTTGCCGCCTGGAAAGGAACCAATATGAGCACCCTGGTGGAATCTGCCCGTGGTAGCCTGATATACGACGATAAGACCAGGTCCGTTGGGTTTAGCAACCGGACCAGCGTAGGTACTGGAGGAGTGGTACTGGTACCTTTCCTGGATCTTAATGGCAATGATCGCCGTGACCCGGGAGAGCCCAAAGCATATGGACTGAAGGTAAACTGTAACGCGGGGCGAATATTGCAAAACCTGCATGATACAACTATCCGGATTGTGAATCTGGAACCGTATGAGTATTATTTTATAGAGCTGGCAAAAAATAGTTTCGAAAATGTGGCATGGCAAATAAAAAAATCTGCGATCAGTGTGGCCATCGATCCTAACCAGATGAAGCTGATAGAAGTGCCTGTCAGCATTATGGGAGAGGTTTCAGGGAAGTTGTTGTTGGATGGGCAGGACAGCCAGAATGGAATGGGCCGGCTGGCCGTTAGTTTTTATAAAAACGATACTATATTGGTCGCTCGCACGCAAACCGAGTCCGATGGTTATTTCGATTATATGGGATTGCCACCAGGAGCTTATACCGCCAGGATTGATACCGTTCAACTACAGAAGCAAGGTATGGCAGCGGATGTGGTAAAGTTGCCATTTACTATCAGGTTCCGGGTGGAAGGAGACGTAGTGGAAGGGCTTGTTTTCCGGGTAAGGAAAGTGGTAACAGAGTAAGATGTTTATCGCCAACATCAAAAGATTCGCTATATAAAACGTGCCAGCATATATAAATTCGTAAAATAGACAAGTGTAAAATATTACCGCGATATCTTCGCAGATAATTGTATTTTGAGGAAGATAAACTCACTTTGTTAATCGCAGTTTTTTAAACCCTGATTTCATGAAATTACTATTTGGAAAAACCTATGTTGCCATGCAGCTATTGCTGGTATTAGCCATTGTTTCGTGCAAGAAAACCCAGAAGAATTTAGACCGGCTTGATGCAAATGGAAAAACGATGGATGCTGTACAATTACAGGGTACGCCCATCAATAACCTTTTATTTGAAAGCAAGATTATGCAGGAGAGGCAGGGAAACTTTACCGGGTATAATTTTCTTACAGGCGATGTGACAGGAGACGGAAGAGCAGACCTGATCGCTGTTACGCCACAATTTGGTCGCGCTGTAGTATGGGAGAATAAAGGATATATTTTCGGGCCTCCGGTAGCCTGGATGGAGAACCAGGGCAACTATAGCGGTTATAGTTTTATGGTATCTGATATGTCGGGCGACGGGAAGGCCGACCTGATTGCTGTTACGCCACAATTTGGGAGAGCAGTGATCTGGAGAAGTACCGGCGGAGGTTTCCCCACAATGACGCCCTTAATGGAGAACCAGGGTAACCTTAGCAGCTATACATTTTTGACAGCAGATATGACGGGTGATGGGAAAGCTGATTTGCTGGCTATTACGCCAGCTACAGGACGTACCATTATCTGGCCCAGTACCGGTAGTGGGATGGGAGCTGCCGCTGTATGGATGGATAACCAGGCGAATCTTACCGGCTATACTTTTCTGGCAGCCGATATGACTGGAGATGGAAAGTCAGACTTGGTGGCAGTGACACCGCAGCCTTGTCGGGCTGTAGTGTGGAACAGCACTGGCAGTGCTTTGGGTACTGCCACTTCCTGGATGGAGAACCAGGGTAACTATACTGGTTATAATTTTATGACAGCTGATATGACTGGTGATGGAAGAAGCGATCTTGTAGCCGTAACGCCACAATACGGCCGGGCTGTGATGTGGAACAACACAGGCAGCAGTTTCGGAACTGTTGCCGCAATGATGGAGGCGCAGGGCGATTATTCAGGTCATACGTTTTGCCTGGGAGAGTTCAACGGTACTGACTTTTCCGGTGATAAGCGATATGATTTGCTGGCGGTAAAGGATACCACAGGTCAGGCAACTTTATGGTCGTATAATCACTCCGTGTGGAAAGCGGATAGTACAACTGTCAGATCGGCAGAGTTGCAGCACCTGGGCGGCCAGGCTTGGAATAATGACGACATCCAGCAACCGTATCTTGTATACATGCCGGAGCAAAATAAATTATTGATGCAATTGCTTTCTTTTCCTGCCGTGGTGAATGGTAATAATAATAGTCAAAGAGTACTTGTATCCAGTACAGACCAGGGCACGAACTGGAGCAGCAGAACACAATTTCCAATAGGTAAGCCGATAGGATTGACATATGCAGGTAATGGCGTTTTATATTCTTTCGAGGATAATTTTAAGAAAGCATTCTATAGGAGTACGAATTATGGCGCCTCGTGGGTATCTTTCAGTAATCCGGATACCACAAACATATTTCCCTGGAATCCGCTGTTGGTCAGCAATGATAACGGCATACAGCAAATAACTGAAACAGGATACAGACAATACAACCCTCCCTTTGATTCAAACCCTAATTATTACTCCCTGCCTTATGTCCGGTCATCAATCAACCAGGGAACTACCTGGAGCGTTCCCCGGGCTATCCCTAACTGGAAATATTTCAATGAAGTCAGCCTCGTGATTGCTCCCAATGGTGATTGGGTAGCTGCGCTGAGAAAAGATGTAGATCGAACACAATATCCCCATAGCAGTTATCCTAACAACTTTGACAACTATAGTGGACTGGCTGTGTCCATTTCAAAAGATAAGGGCGCGACATGGTCCAATCCACAGGTGTTATTTTCCTATGGCAGGCACCATGCCAGTATGTTGGTGTTGAATGATCAGCATACGATACTGATGACTTATGCGGTACGTGTAGGTGGCGCGCGAAATGGCATAGACGATAATTTCAGTAATTCGCCCGATGGTTATCCCTACTACGGTATTGAGGCAATACTCAGTACCGACAACGGTGCAACCTGGAATATCAATAAACGGTATGTTATCTCCAGGTGGAAGGGTAATCTGCCATTAACAAATCCCAACTACTGTTACCGCTCCTGCCAGTCTACTTCTACCGTACAGTTGCCGGATGGTACCTTGCTTACTGCTTATGGTACCGGCAGATACCGGACAACGTCTGGCAATGGTGAATGGTTCATGGATACAGATGTAGTAAGATGGAAAGTATGGTAGAATAGTGACTGACAGGCGGTTAACGATCAACCACAAGTACCGCAGCTCCCTTAATGTTTCCATTGCGCAGTTGGTCCAGCGCTTCGTTTGCCTGGTGTAGCGGAAAGAGCTGGACGGTAGTAGTGAGGGGTATTTCGGGTGCAAGTTGAAAAAAGGCAGCAGCGTCATCGCGGGTAAGATTGGCTACTGATCTGACGGTTCGTTCCTCCCAGAGCAAGTGGTAGGGAAACGAAGGGATATTGCTCATATGTATGCCACCACATACAATGATGCCTCCTTTATCCAGATGGGATAATGATTCGGGTATAAGACTTCCGTCAGGCGCAAAAATGATGGCGCCGTCTAATGTTACGGGTGGCGCCTCATTGGAGTTTCCTGCCCATATGGCCCCAGCTTTTTTGGCAAATTCCTGGCCGGCAGTATCTCCGGGTTTGGTAAATGCATAAATGTTCTTATTCAGGTAGGTGGCGATTTGTACTAATATGTGCGCAGCAGCGCCAAAACCATAAATGCCAATGTTATGTGCAGTTGGGGGCATCATTCGCCAGGAGCGATAGCCGATTAAGCCGGCACATAGAAGCGGGGCGGCAGGAGCGCCGTGATATAATGCAGGCATCTTTACACAGTAAGATTCCCATGCTACCATAAACTCTGCATAGCCACCGTTAACGGTATATCCCGTAAAAAGTGCCTGCTCGCAGAGGTTTTCCTGTTGTTGCCGGCAATACCGGCAGTGGCCACAAGTGTGGGCGAGCCAGGGCACACCAACGATCTCCCCGTTTTTTAGCGATCCTGACTGCGATCCTGTCGCTATTACTTCACCGATTACCTCATGGCCGGGAATCAATGGCAAAATGGGATCAGTGAGTTCACCGTCAATGATATGCAGATCTGTACGACACACTCCACAGGCACGTACTTTTATGAGTACCTGTCCTGACTGCGGAACAGGGATGGGCAATATGTGCATCGTGAGCGGAGCACCGGCCTTTTCCAGTACCATTGCGCGCATGGCGCCTTCGGGTATGTGTTGATCCATAATTTGAGATATTATGCTGTTGTTTGCAAACCGCCTTCGTGCCGGATAGTGGCATCTGTTTGCTGCTCATGTACCAGCGAGTACTCCGTAAGGTTATTGAGACTTACAACACCTGACAGATGATCACCTTTTAATACCGGGAATATTTGTGAAGGATTGACCAATAATTGGTCCATTACATCCAGAACAGTAGCATCTGACTGTAATATAATCTTATTGTTACTAACAATACTTCTTAATGGATTGCTTCTGTGGCCTTTTGCAAGTGCCTGGAGCAGATCGCTACGCATAACAACAGCCGGAGGCGTATTATCATCCGTTACTACGAAACAAGGGTTGGCATTGCGAAGCAACACATTGGCAACTGTTTGCAGAGGCAGTCCGCCAGGGAGCGTAACGAAATGGGTAGTGGTGATATCCCGGATGAGTAAGCCCGCAGCATGGTAACGAAGGTAGGTGGTTGTTTCTTCCGCCTTGCCGCTCACCATAATGAAAAAGCCGATGATGGGGAGTAACAGGTTGAAGGACACAAGGCCAACAATGATAAACAATACCGCTATAATACGCCCGGTAAAGGCGGCGATAGCGGTAGCCCGTGGGTAACTGGTACCCAGCGCCAGTATCCCCCGTAAAATACGGCCGCCATCCATTGGAAACGCGGGTATCAGGTTAAAAACAGCCAGTAAAATATTCACCGTATGGAGGTAAAGCAGGAAATTGTTACCGTTCAGATTTGTAAAAGTGGTCCAATATTTCCAGAATGGAACATAGTGAGCAATAAAGGGTAATAGCATGGCAGCGATGACTATATTTACAAGAGGGCCAGCGATACTGATCTTAATCTCCTGGATTGGCTGCTCAGGAATTCGCTCCATGCTGGCCATTCCTCCAATAGGCAGCAACATGATACTTTTGGTATGGATGCCATACTGCGCTGCCGTAAGTGCATGCCCTAGTTCATGCAATACTACGCAGCTGAATACAGCTATTATTCCCACTAATGCCCATAAAGTACTGGAGAGAGTTTCCCGCTGAAGTGCCATGATGATTAGTATCAATGCCATTAGCAGAGGAAACGACCAGTGAATGGAGATGTCGATTTTACGGATGCGGAAAAGGGTTACAGCACTTTTCATCTTTTTCGGTTTACCCTGCAAGCTATGGCTAAATAGACATTTTGGAAATGATGACGGTCAGTATATAGCGTGATTACTGTCACAATACGGGTTGACTACCACCTGGAAAGGTTGCTTTCATTTTCTGCAGCAATTGTATGCCGGACCAGTTGCCTACCACAATCATTCTCCTGATAGTAAAGCGGGGTTCCTGACTGTTTTGTGCATTACTTAACTGGAATGCTGTTGTGAAACCATGAGTTTTAACCTGCTGTATGGCAGCCATATTCCATTCGCCATAGGGATAGGCAAAGCAGCTTACAGCTTTTCCTGTAATTTTTTCCAGGGTGGCTTTGGGTTTTGTAAGCTGTTGCTGCCAATCGATACTACCAGTAGCCAGGGGCTGGTGATCCCAGGTATGACAGCCAATTACATGACCATTATCTGATAGTGTCTTTATCTGCGCCGCTGACAGGTAATGTGGTTTGCCGATGGTAACGGTCATAACAAAGAAGACACCTTTGAATCCAAACCGCTTCAATAATGGGGCAGCCAGTGTGAAATGTTCCAAATGAGAATCATCAAAGGTGATCATGACGGGATTAGCAGGCAGCTGTTGGCGGCCTTGCATCCATTGCAGGAGGTCGTCAGGGGAAACGCTATGATAGCCGTTTGCAGTCAGGGCACGTAACTGCTGTTCCAGCTGATTCGTGCTAATCCGCAGCGGACCGGGCTGTGCATCATTGCCGGAAAAGACGTTGTGATAACAAAGTATGGGGATTTCCTGGAGGACGCCATTATCCTGGCATACCGCCTGTATGGAGATGGCAATACAGACGACCAATAAAAAAATGTGCTTTGTAGTCATGGTAATTTATTCTAAATCACTTGGATATTGTTGTTTTAATATACCCGCTCTTTTCATACGTTTTACCAGCTGTTTTCCATAACGGTGACTAAACCGCTTTGCAGAATTGATATCCAATGCGGATGTCTGCAGTGCGTAGACCTGTTGACCATTGAGCATATCGTACAGGTTGCTCTCCCAATAAAATACGGTATGATCAGGGTCGTAATCTGACAGTGTGCTTAATAGAAGTGCCTGGTTATAGTATTCCAGGGAGTAGTCGGAGGTTGCGTCCAGGAAGTAATAATCGAGAATCCATGGAATATGGTAGCGTTCTTTAACAGTGCTATACAGTGTAATGGTCAGTATGGCATCTGCTTTTTCTTGTTGCAGCAATGCTATCGCCGTTTTTTCATCCTTTCCTTTAAGGGTTTCACTGTAAGGGGTATTGGATGATAGAATAGTGGTATATCCCATTGCCGCAATATCATTGGCCAGATGTGTTTCCAGTGCTGGCCGCCATTGCTGCATAGAGGCAGGTAAGGAAGCGAGTATCAGTATGTGCCGGTAGCGATTAGGGTGAATATCCGGCGATTGCCACTCGCTCGTAATATGGGTGGCGGTGCAGCCACCCAGTATCAACAGGAAAAAACACCATCTGTAAATTCCCATATCACGAATGATTTAACGGTGCGCAATGAATACCGGGATATGATGTTCATTGATTATTTCTGAAGGAAAATTCTTCCTGAAGAGCTGTAAAAATCCCGATCTGCTGAAAGAGCCACATACCAGGATGGGGTGTCCCTGCTCTTCAGCCCAGGTGTCGAAATATTTTTTGAGCGTTGGAGGTAATACTTCAATATCAAGCTGAGGATAATGCCTGGCGGCTAATTCTTTAATATATTCCTGATCAGGGAGCTCGGTATGATTTTTACTGGCTGCGTATACCAGCACAGCTTTCCTGTTGCATAACTCGGGGAATAATGCTGCAAATGTTTTAATTGCATAAGTAGCATCATCGCTCCCATCATAGGCCAGCAAGATGGTTTCAGGGAATACGCAGGATTCTGGTGTAATAATGACCGGACATGCAGTATCATGCAATGCAATTTGTAGGTAATCTGCCGTACCTCTTTGCTGATAGAATTTTTCACTTCCCAGTATCAACAGGTCGGCAAAGCGTGTTTCTTTTTTCAATTCCCACAAGGTGCCATCGTATAGGTTTTTATGCACCCTGTATTCAATATGTTTTTTTATACAAGTTTCTTCGAATTGTTTGATGTTTTCTTCTATTTCTTTTGTGGTGGCTGATTCTACCAGGGGGGCGAAAGGAGCGCCATCTGGTACGGCATAACTCCAGGCCATAGAAAAATCAGTTTGTGGCAGAAATACACCTGTTAATAAAATTGGAGCAAGTTCATTCAGTTTGCCCGCAAATTCAAGCGCTCCTTTTGAAAAATTCGTGCCGTCGAAGGCAATCAAGACCTTTTTCATATTGAGGTTTTGGTATAAAATTAGTTTGCTGAAGCAAAGGAAAGAATGACTTGCGGCAAGCTATTGGCTGATTATGATCAGTAATATACCAGTGGTCGGGTTAAAGTTAATCCTTGTCAAAAATTTGCCATGCTTTTAACTAGTTGACAGTAATGGAGAAAAAATGCCTGCTATGTTTTTATAGCAGGCATTGCTTATTATAACAGCACTGGTAGGGGAAGCTCACCCGCTGCTTGTTTTTCTTCCGCATTCCGGATATTTTCGATGCCTTTGAGTAAAGCATCCGGATTGAATGAAATGCTGTCTATGCCGTGTGCTACGAGAAAGCTGGCAAATGCCGGGATATCGCTGGGTGCTTGTCCGCATAGCCCTATCCTGGCGCCGGCTTTTTTCGCGTTGTGCAGCATCATGCTGATCATCTGCATCGCAGCAGGATCTTCCTCATCAAAAATATTGGCGATTAATCCAGAGTCGCGGTCAATGCCCAGGGTAAGTTGTGTGAGGTCATTTGACCCGATAGAAAAGCCATCAAATATATCGGCGAATTTTTCAGCTTCCAGTACGTTGGAAGGTATTTCAGCCATTACATACACTTCCAGTGCATCTTCACCCTGTTTCAGACCGCAGGATGCCATTACCTGCAATACTTTTCGTCCTTCATTTACTGTCCTGCAGAAGGGGATCATTACTTTTACATTGGTGAGTCCCATATCATTCCTCACTCGTTTAATTGCGGCGCATTCCAGTGCAAATCCTTCCCTGTACAACGGGTGGTAATAGCGGGAGGCGCCCCGGAAGCCGAGCATAGGATTTTCTTCGGAGGGCTCAAACTCTTTACCACCGAGTAATTGCCGGTATTCATTGGTTTTGAAGTCGCTCATCCTTACGATGACGTCTTTGGGGTAGAAGGCGGCGGCAATGGTGGCAATGCCTTCTGAAAGGCGGTCGATAAAAAACTGTTCCTTATCGTCATAATCTGCTGTGAGTGATGCAATCTTTTCTTTCGCTTCCCGGTCTTTTAATACCTCGTATTTTACCAACGCCATGGGATGAATATTGATGTACCGGGTGATAATGAATTCCATGCGAAGCAGTCCTACCCCGTCATTCGGAAGAAGTGCCAGCTGAAATGCTTTTTCCGGATCGCTGATGATTAACATAGCAGCGGTGCCCTGAGGCATTTGTACCTGGCTGTAATCGGAGGTTGTTTTTTCAATGGGGATGGCGCCATCATATACAAAGCCGGTCCTTCCTTCGCAGCAGGAAACGGTGATGAGTTGCCCATCATGAATAACCGCGGTACCCTGTTGGGTGCCTGTGATGGCGGGTACGCCCATTTCTCTTGCAACGATAGCAGCATGACTGGTTCTGCCGCCGGTATTCGTAACAATGGCGGCGGCTTTTTTAAGGAGCGGGTCCCAATCGGGGCTTGTATTGGTGGTGACGATGATTTCACCGGCATTTAGGCGGCCGGCGTCTGCCGGCGATGTCAATACGCGTGCGATGCCGCTGACGGCCTGGCTGCCAATGGCTTCACCTGATAAAATGTGATCGCCTGTTCCTTTCAGTTGATAAGTGGTAACGTGTTGTGGCTGCCGGCGCGAGTGTATGGTTTCAGGCCTTGCCTGTATCAGGTACAGCTCACCGTTGATGCCATCTTTAGCCCATTCAATATCCATCGGACATTGATAGTGTTGTTCTATATCTACTGCCCACCTGGCAAGCCTGGTTACTTCTTCATCAGACAATACATATTGGGCTTGTTTATAGTCAGGTGTTGCAATGTTTAAGGTGGCCGCAGCGCCTCCATAGACCAGCATTTGGGCTTTGCTGCCCTTTTTTCGTTGGATAATGGCTTGCTTGCCTTGCTGGAGAGTGGGTTTGAATACATAGAATTCGTCCGGTACAACAGTTCCCTGGACGATATTTTCGCCGAGTCCCCATATACCGGTAAGCAGCACTACGTCGCGGAAACCTGATTCAGGTTCCAGGGTAAATCCCACGCCCGAACAAGCCAGGTCAGAGCGTACCATTCGCTGTATACCTGCGCAGAGTGCCACTTTACTGTGATCAAAATGATTGTCTTCCCGGTATTTGATGGCCCGGTCTGTATATAAAGAGGCGTAGCAGCGATGTACTGCATCAATCAGCGCTGCGGAGCCTTGTATGTTCAAAAAAGACTCATGTTGGCCAGCGAAGCTGGCCTGCGGCATATCTTCAGCGGTAGCGCTGCTTCTCACGGCCACGGCAGCAGGTGTGTTGCCAGAAAGATCTTGATAGGCGCTTAGAATTGCTTGTTTCAGGTCATCAGGAAATGTTGCCTGAAGTATCAGCTTACGGATGGCCGCGCCAATGACAGCGAGATTGGAATAGTCCTGACGGTTCAATGTTTGTAGTAGCGTTTCCAGCTGACTGGTAAGCCGGTTCACATCAAGAAAATACCGGAATGCCGCAGCGGTAGTGGCAAAGCCGTCCGGAACGCAGATACCTTTATCTTTTAATCCCGAGATCATTTCACCGAGAGATGCATTTTTTCCGCCTACTTCTGGCACATCGCTCATGCTAATTGTAGAGAACGGTTTAATGAAAGTATTCATATGCTGAGCTTTATGCAATTTTCCTCAAAAAATGCTGCTCATTCTATGACAGCAGTCATGCTGATACGTGATGTCAGTCATACGGGGAGCTATTGACCTGGCTTGATTTATTTCACCATATTACCACTGATTGTCAATGATTTTTTCCTTTCAAATCTATTCATAAAAAGAGACCAGATATTATAAAAGTCATATAAACTTTTTAGCCGATTAGTTGTTAGAAAAACAAAAGGAGACTTGTCTATATCACCTTTTATAATAAATGTACCTGTGAATAATACCAACTTCGAGACACAACTGAATGTATTCAGCGTTGTTGCAAAAAAAATACCTGGACTCACAGGCATCAGAAACCTGGGGGATGGGAGTATTGTTTATCTTAATTTCTCCGGTATGTCCATCCTGGAAGGAATGGATTTTCATGCCTTGTCGCTGCTGGTGGAAAAAAACAAGTTAGGATACCCTGAAATTGAGGAAGATGGCCGGCATCAGCTGGCAGAAAGAAGCTGGATAGGGCCTGGAGGACAAGAAATTACCGGTGTTTATGAAGAAGTAATGTTCCGGTATGAGGAAACAGATTATTGTCTTTTCCGGATATTGGATAATTTTCCTTCTAAACAGCATTTAAATAAGGAGTTACAAAGTTTTGGCGCCTTATTTAATTATGCCGGTATGGGTATCATTGTGTCCAATGTGCAGGGCGAGATCATCCTGATTAACGACTTCGCATTGCATCAGTTTGGGTACCAACGGAATGAAGTGCTGGGCAAGCGGGTAGAAATATTATTGCCCCACAAATTCAGGGAAAAACATGCATTACACCGGCAAGACTATATGGGGCATCCCCAGGATAGACCTATGGGTGTTGGCATGGATCTTTTTGCAGTAAATAAAAACGGGGCGGAATTTCCTGTCGAAATTAGTCTTAGCCATTATGAAAACGAAGATGGCGCTTTTGTGATAGCATATGTCAACAATATCACTGAAAGGAAGAAAGCAGAGGAAAAGATTGAAAGGCTGAATAACGAATTGGAGCTGATGGTTGAAGAGCGCACTCTCCAGCTTAGAAAATCGCTGGAGCAGTTAAAGGGATCGAAAGAGGAATTAGAGATAGCATTTGGAAAAGAGAAAGATCTGGGTGAATTGAAGTCGCGTTTTGTATCTATGGCTTCACATGAATTCAGGACACCTTTGAGTATCATTCTTTCGTCTGCCTTCCTGGTAAAACAGTATACCACTGAAGAAGACCGGCCTAAGCGGGAGAAGTACCTGCAGCGCATTATATCATCCGTGGAGATGTTGACAGATATTCTCAATGATTTTCTTTCTGTAGGAAGGATAGAGGAAGGAAAGGTAACGGTAAATAACAGCACCTTTGAAGTAAACGTATTAGTTGATGACATGATCCAGGAGATGCAGGGATTATTAAAAGATGGACAATGGGTTAATTATAGGCATCTGGGCAGGCCGGAGGTAACGCTCGATGCGTCGCTTTTGAAGCATATTATAATGAACCTGTTTAGTAATGCAATCAAGTTTTCTGCAGAGAACAGCACCGTAGAACTAAGCACAGTTGTAGAGGGAAGTCAATTGACACTGACAGTGAAAGACTATGGTATTGGCATGTCGGCAGATGCCCAGCAACATATGTTCGAACGTTTTTTTCGTGCTGCAAACGCCGGCAATATAAAGGGGACAGGATTGGGGTTACATATTGTAAACAAGTATACAGAATTGATGAAAGGGCAAATATCATGTGAAAGCGAAATCGGAAAAGGGACAACTTTTGTTGTTGTATTACCAATCAATAACAACGCTGCCAACGGAGAGGAAAATGATCCTCCCGCTTGACTTTTTATGACTGCTGTTTGTCACGGGGTTTTTAAGGGGCATTTTTTTCGGGCGCAGGTACCTCCGATGGCGGTATAAGCGGAACCGGTTCGTGAATAGGAGTTATTACCGGGGTTTCTGTGCTTTTACCCGGATTTTCAGGTACTTGAGGAGGCACTGTTGGAGGTTCTGACGGCGTGAATATCTCATTACCGCTTTTTTCGTATTTCATAATAATATTTTAGTTAAGTTCTTCATTTTTCATCGCATAAGAAATGATTTCGATCAGGGGAATATTTGATACAGATCATGGCGCTATATCTGATCAAAATCATACTGCACAATAATCAGGGTCATTTTCTTTGCTTGTGTCCGGATGTAAATTGAAGCAAGGTATTATTAACCTGAAAACTTTTTTATTATGCAGCTCTATATCAATGAAACATCTATTCTGCAAGAAATTCAGCACAAATTCAGTATAGTTTACCCCCATTTGCGGCTACAGTTTTATAAAAATCCTCATGACTGGGGCGCTGCGTGCCCGGAGGACGAAAGATTGACCAATAATCTTTCTATAGATGAAGCTTGTAGTATCCCTACAGCTGTCTGGATCGATATTGGCGAAAAGGTTATTACCGGCAACATGGAACAGTCATTTTATGACTTGCTGGGCCTTAGTGTGCAGGTATTCAGGAAAGCTGGTGATGCCTGGATTCAGACCACCTCCACGGATGTATGGACGCTTGGGCAGCAGGAAGCCGTAGCGAGGCAGGAGTATAATAAAGCAAAAATCCTGGTCAGATGATTTCCTAACGTTTACTTATGAAAAAGATATTATTGGTTATCGACAGTATGTTGCTTACTAAAAGCGCCGTAAAATATGCCTGTTATATTGCCAATATGACGGGTTCCAGGCTTATTGGGGTTTTTGTAGAAAATGAACCTTTTCCCGAAATGCCTCCCAATATGCAAGTGTTTGACCAGGCCTCTGTCGGCAATAATGATAATAATCCGGTTTGGGCATCTGCCAGTTATGGACTGGAAAATAGCATACGCGAGTTTACAACCGGTTGCAAAAGCGAAGGTGTAACTGCTACGGTTTTTCTCGACAGGGCTGTTTCGCCAGGTGAGTTGCTTGAGGAAGCCAGGTTATCGGATCTCCTTATTTCGGACGCTACAATTTCCTTGTCTGATAAAAATGAGGAGATACCTTCACGGTTTCTTCGCCATTTGTTGACAAATACATCCTGCCCCGTGCTCATTACGCCGCCGGTATTCGAACCGCCGGAAGAAATAGTTTTCTGTTATGATCAGAGTGATAGTGCCATTCAGGCCATGAAGCAATTTACCTTATTACTGCCTTATTGGAACGAATGTAAAGTAACAGTACTCACGGTCAACAAGGACGGTGTGCTGTTACCGGAAGAAAAAAGACGCCTTCGTGAATGGCTTTGCAAATATTATAGTAATACTGATTTTAAAGTATTGGCAGGTAATACCGATATGGAGTTATCTGCTTTCCTAATGCGAAGTAAACGTCCCCTGGTGGTAATGGGTGCATACGGACGTTCTGTTGTATCCCGTATTTTTCGCGAGAGCCATGCCGATTCACTAATACAAACCCTGGCTTTTCCGCTGTTTATTGCCCATTCCTGATTTTTTGCCCGGTAGATAGTTTATTCAGTGGAGAAATTGGGCTTTGGACAGTTGTCGTCTGTTTATTTGAATGATAACTATATAGTAACCTTTTGGTAATTTCTGCACAAATAAGGTATATGATTACCACCACACAGATATACCACATAATCTGTGATGGGAGGGGCTTGAAACCCATCGATGCTGCAAATGGCAGATAGGGAAGCAGCCAGCCTATGGTAAGACATACCAATGTGCTGACAACCAGTGGTATAGCCGGTTTGCTCTGTATAAACGGAAGTTTCCTGGTGCGTATAATGAATACCACCAATATTTGTGTAGCGAGGGATTCCATAAACCAGCCTGTTCTGAATTGGGCCTGGCTAACAGGAAAGGCATGGTATAACAGGAAAAAGATAACGAGGTCGAATACGGAGCTGAGCAGCCCAAATATGAGCATGAAATTGCGTATAACGGTTATATTCCATTGTTGTGGATGATGAAGTATATCTATATCGTTGTTGTCTGTCGGGATGGTGATCTGAGAGGTATCGTAAAGGAAGTTGTTGACCAGGATCTGCACGGGCAGCATCGGAAGAAAGGGGAGGAATACTGCTGCTATGGCAACAGAAAACATATTGCCAAAATTAGAGCTGAGGCCCATGAGGACGTATTTCATCGTATTGGCGAAGGTTTCCCTCCCGGCAATAATACCATCACGGAGAATGGTGAGCTGTTTGTCGGTGAGAATAATATCTGCAGCGTCCTTTGCCACATCTGAAGCGCCGGCAACAGAAATGCCTATATCAGCTGCTTTCAGCGAAAGCGCGTCGTTGATGCCATCTCCGAGGTAACCCACTGCCCTGTGGTGTGTTTTCAGGGCATGAATAACGCGATTTTTCTGGTCTGGCGAAACACGTGTGAAGATGCTGATATTGTGTACTTTTTCCTGCAATACAGCATCGCTCATTTGATCCATCTCAAGCCCCTGCAGGACACCTTTTACCGGCAGCCCTA
This sequence comes from Chitinophaga sp. Ak27, assembly GCF_012726295.1. Lineage (GTDB taxonomy): Bacteria > Bacteroidota > Bacteroidia > Chitinophagales > Chitinophagaceae > Chitinophaga. The sequence continues at coordinate 647,493 of NZ_JABAOB010000003.1, forward strand.
TTTCCCGGCATATTTTTTCTGTAACTAGGTAGTGATCGCCGGTAATAATTTTTACTTCTACTCCTATTTTCTCCAGCTCAGCGATCATGGTGGCGGCATCTTCACGCGGCGGATCAAGGAAGACTGCCAGCCCGGCGAAAGACAAGTCGGATTCGTCGCTTGCCAGCAAATTCTTGCCACTTTGCAGTGATTTCGAAGCGATGGCCAGTACCCGTAAGCCGTCCTGGCTTAGCTGTTCATAAAGATGTTGTATTTGTTGGATTGTTTCGGTGTCTACTCGACAGACTTTCAGTATTTCTTCCGGGGCTCCTTTGCAGATCATGGTAAAGGTATCTGCGTGTTTTACTACCACGCTCATTCGTCTCCGGTTGAAGTCGAAGGGTATTTCATCTGTTTTTTCAAACGAGGAGATATCGGGTGCGCCGGCTGCCAGTACGGCCTGGTCGAGCGGATTGATGGTGCCTGTTTGCAGAGAGCTGTTCAGGTAGGCCAGTTTGAATACGTCTGTTGATATTTCTCCCGCTGCATTCACACATTTTATGAGACTGATCTGGTTGGTGGTGAGGGTGCCCGTTTTATCTGTGCATAATACATCCATGCTGCCGAAGTTCGGAATGGCAGCAATCCGTTTCACGATAGCGCCTTCGCGTGCCATTCTCATGGCGCCTCTGGACATGGCTACACTCATCACCATAGGCAGCAACTCGGGTGTAAGGCCTACCGCAATGGCCACGGCAAACAGGAATGACTGGAAGATGGAATGGTGACTGATCGCATTTACCACGAAAATGAATAGCACCAGCAGTAATGTTACCCTGGTGATCAGCAAACCGAATTGCTGCATGCCCCTGCCAAAGTCGGTCTCTTCCTGGCTGCTGTTGAGCTCATCGGCTATTGTACCAATCATTGTCTTCCGGCCGGTATACAACACAAGCGCCCTTCCTGTACCGGAGATGACGCCCGATCCCATATAGCACATATTCTCCGGAAGACTATCATTACCGGTAGTAACCGGGATAGTGGCAGCATTTTTTTCTACAGGAAATGACTCGCCTGTAAGCGAGGATTGGTTTACAAACAGGTCGTGTGCCGCTATCAGCCGTACGTCTGCGGGTATTATATTGCCGGCACGCAAGGAAATAAGGTCACCCGGGCAAAGCTGGGAGGTGGCTATATCATAGCTCACTCCGCCCCGGGTGACGGTAATCTTACTGCCAAGCGTTTTTCCCAGGGTAGCGGCGGCGTTCCTGGCTCCTCTTTCCTGCATATAATCCAGCGATATACTAAGCAGGACGATGATGAAGATAATAGCGGCATTGACGGTTTCACCCATTCCAGCTGAGATGCCGGCTGCTACCAGCAGGATGAGTACCAATGGATTTTTAAAATGGGATAACAGCTCAACCAGTTCTGTTACGCGCTTCTTTCCTCCCGCTATATTAGGTCCAAACTGATGGAGGCGCTCGAGCGCCTCCTGTTCCGTAATCCCCCGGATGATGCTGGTGTTTAACAGCTGCTCAATTTCTTCAGGAGGTAAGGACGCGGTATGAGGCAGTTGGATAGCGGATAACATTATCTACCTTATTTACTATGTGCAATAAATAATGGCGCACTTGTTCCTTCCACTAAGGTATCGGCCATGCTGGGGTTGAGCCAACGGGAGAGACCGCTCCTGGTGTATGCGCCAAGTACTATGAGAACATTGCCGCGCATTTCGTTGATCTGTTGAACGATTTCATCTTCCGGTATTCCCTTCAGTACATTGTAGTGAGCATCAGGAAAATGTCGCTTCATAAACTCCTTCATCAATTTGCCGTCCGGCAGGTGAAAGTCTTCGTGAGCACTCTTTACAGCAATTACCTCTGCTGGCAAATGCTTCATGCCGGGCAGCAGATAGTCGAACATTCTCACGGCCTGTACAGACGCGGGTGTACTATCAAACAGGAAAACAATCTTCCCAATAGGTTGATAGGAATTAGGCACCATCAATACCGGGCAGGCTGCATCTGCAAGCAGGTGACGGATGAACCGGGAAGGGGCTTCTTCCTGCGAACGGGTAAAGGATTCATGAGAGTCAATGACTAACAGGTCGGCATAGATACTTTCGTGAAGGAGCTCTTCTATCGCAATATTGGTATTACGATGCACAGAATAATTCAATCCTGCCCGCTGACAGCTTTCTTCGAAACGTGCTACCGCGCTATCCCGGAGGTTTTTATCATGCTCACTTAATGTGGCGATTCTTTTGTCGGTCACTGCACCGGTTTCATCTACAAGTTCATATAAGCCATAACTACGATAACTAAAATCTTCCAGGAAAATACCTACCAGGTGTGATTTTTCACTTTTGGTAATGGCGATAGCATAATCTACTGCATTCTGACGGAAGCGCAAGCCGTCTAATACTACAATTATTTTTTTCATATATTCCGGTTTGAGGGGGTATACCAGACAAATTTTAACAGTACTAATGTAGGTCACCTGTTATGGCTATTGAATGATATGGGTCAGTAGGTAGTATGATTTACATCAGGGGCGTATTTACCGGTAATTGTGGAATTGTGATCGGCTTCCTTGCTGCCTGTCACGGTTATTATTGGCTAGCAAGCGGAAGCATCAGTACGGGCCTATCGTTCCGGGTAAACAGCTACAAATACTTTTCGACTCTTTTGAATTAATATTATGTACATCACTAATGTGAAAGCGGCATAAGCATACTGCGTTGTTGATACCCCCACTCCATAAGGAAACCAAATGCCCGGAATAATATGCAACTGAGCGAATTCCTGCGCGAAGAGACCAACTGATACTAATAGTATCGCCAATAAGACTAACCATTCTTTCCGCTCCTGCTGAAGGAATCCCCGGTAGATAATAAACAGCATCAGAGGAACAAATAATAAGCGTGTATTATCAGCCATTTTTTGAAAAAATGTACTATTCATTGAACTGGATACCCATGGAAGTCCCAGTAGTTGGGTTCCCATGTAGATCAAGGTAAGGATAACTATGATGGAAGGTATCCATTTTGGTTGGCGCAGTTCATACCATTCCCACCAGGCCATCAGCCAACAGCCAAGTATCAGTGGTCGCAAGAGAATGGTTGTCACGATATCGTATTGATGCGCGCTTTCTATTTGGAACCAGCAATAAATAGCCTGGTTGGCACGTACGAATGCCAGCAGGACTAACGCCAAAATAAACCATTTACAGGACCGGGGTGGTTGTTGGCTCCTAAACAGCAGGAACAGGGATATGGCCAGCAGGATAAATATTACTGGCTCCACTATCTCTACAATATAGCCTTTAATAGTTTGTTCCCATTGGAACCTGTATTTTGATTCGACGCTACTTTTTTCTCCAAGTTCCGGCGCAATGTGAATACCTCCCACATCGGGCGCTTGCCCCGAGGTGGCGGCACTCATCCATACCCGGAATGCAATCGTGATATAGTTTTCTTTTTTTGTACTTTCCGGCAATAGAAACATGCGGGGTTGTATACTATAAGTTATCGGAACTTTACCCGAGAAATCTCCTGCACTGCCTGATAATACTCCATTAATAAATAGTTGATAGGCATCATCAACAGCAGGAGGTCCTGCTAATGCGATGCTATTTTTTTTCACACTATCCAATGAAATTTTCATACGGTACCAGGCGTAACCTGAATATGTTGGATACCCCCTGGCTGCCCATCCCGGTACATAGCCTGAGAGGCCAACGTCGCCGTCATGCGCGCCTGCGGGCGCGGTAAGATTAATGCTTTCCCAATTCGAATCATTGAAATCAGACTGTGCCCACTGTTGATTATCTCCGGTTTTAAATTTCCAGGGACCATTCAATGTGATAGTTTTTCCAACGGCTGCTCCATTTATGGAGAATTTCAGAAACATCATTGTCAGTAGCATCAAGGACAGCGTAATAATTGCCATCACATATAGTGCTACAGAGATTTTTGTCTTTTGTGGTAGGGTCATAGCATGAAACTAGGCGCTTGATAATATTGGTGCTGATTATCTAATATACAAAAAAGACAATGCTTTGGAGATTTTGGTTGTTGAATTGTATTGGGTAAATTTATATAATATCTTCACTTATATGCACAAAGCGTACTTTTTATTTTTATTGTTATGCATCGTTGCCTGTCATGCAAACAAACCAGCGCACCGTACAGATATTGACGCGGTGGAGAAAGAAGATAATAGTCTTAAAATCATAATAGATAGTGAAACTAATCTCGTATATACCGAAAATGAACTAAACGATATTTTAAAGCGCAATCCGGTATTTATTGAGAAATATCCATCTAGTCCGGCGGAGGCTTATAGAAGCCTGGAGGATCCTTCCGTACAAGGAAATGACCGTTTTTATAGTGAAGCAGGCGAGGATGAATTTTATCTTCTCTATAGTTATTTTTTGGCAAAGAAAAATGTTAAGCATCATCCAAGAAGAGAAAGGTTGCTTAAGTTGTATAGATATGTTAATAGCATTTACGGAAAATTACAACACGGAGGAACGTATTTTGGGCATCAATACAGTAGAATACCGGCTTACGTTGAATATGATCTTTACCGCTTAGATCCTGGGGATAGCGCATGGACTTATAACAAGATGAAATCATTATATATAGATTTGTTTAAAGAGGAAGTTAAGAGCAAGATATCAAGAGATCATGATATTGATCCTGCAGCAGAGAAAAGTTTACTTAAAGAAGTTGACGAGTTGGCGTTTTTAATTACAGATTATACAGACCTAATGCTGGTGCGTAGATTTCAGTATTCGAATTATTATTAACGATTTGTGCTGCTGTAGATCAGGAACATATACAACTGTTTTATATGCCGGAGTTTCAGGCAGAGGGGCAGTCTGCCGTAGCTCCGGGATGGTACTTAAATTTCAACTAATGGCCGTTTGACGATGAGCGCCTTTCAAGTTTGCATAACGGTAAACGAAATACCACGTAATAAGTATCTGAAATAGTATCACCGATGGCAAAAGAAATGGATAATGCATAAAAGGAGTCAGCGTAGCGCCGTGTGCTAACATGATCGGCAGATCAATTATATTGAATACAATGATTACCCAAAGTAATGCCTTACTTCCTTTAAAATACCACCAGCAAAATATGCCATATACAAATTCAATAATGAAATTCAAGACGGGATAATCGATAATTCCAAATCCCAAAACCGGGGTGGCGGAGAATGGAGATAACCGGATGTCTTTTTCATGGAAAACCATATCAATTACAACATGCGACAAAACGCCAATGGCAAATGCCACAGCTAGTTTCCTGTTGTTATAGCCCCAGTTGATCACACAAAATGCAAGTGCAGCAGCTACTACTCCTGAAAGAATTGAATGTGAATAAGGGAGGTAGTCGAGATGAACCCGGCCGTCGGAAATTGAAAAATGTTCCCAACCCAGGTAGTTGAAAAGCACCCATAATATTTCCACCAATTGTACGGAGACCAATAACGGAAGCAATGGGAGTTTTGATTCTTTTTTTCTTAACAACAGAGCTGTTGCTGCATGATTAATTGCATACATAAATAAACTGGATTTATTTTATGCAAAGATCCCCCGGTTACCTTACATAGGCTTGAATGATTTGGCTATTCTTTAGTAGAAATGAGGGAGCTATTCCAAACATTCGTTTGAACGTCCGGTTGAAGTGTGGGGCATCGGAGAAACCGGCTTCGAAGGCTGCATCGGTGATATCCCTGGCGTCGATGATGTACTGCAATGCAGTTAAAAGTCTGACCCACAGGGTATATTGCCTGATGGGGATACCGACTTGTGCCGTAAATAAGTGGATAAGCCGACTTGGAGAAAGATGGACGATAGCTGATAAATCCTTGATCTTTACCGGTACATATCCCGGCTGTTGAAGCACTTCGAGGACCTTGACGATCCGGTCGTCCATATCTTCATTTCCGCTTGTATTCGAAAGTTCCCGGAGAAATTGAAGCGTAACATTGAAAATACTGTCGACAGTTGTGACACCTGCTAACAGTGGTTTTATTTCTTCCAATAGCTCTTCTACTATGGTTTCAGGTAATGCTGCCACTTTTTTGCCGGATAGCCAGGCTTTCTTAAGACCTGTTCCTATTTTACATTCCGGATCGATATTGATCAGTAGAAATGTATTGTTGTAAGTTCTGCATTCATGTGGCTCATCGGAACCGATGATAACAGCCTTATGTTTAATAACTGAGTCTGGTGATATTATTTCTATTTTATCCTCAAAGCTGATGGCAATTTGCAGGGCATGATGTTCGTGAACAACCGTATCGATAGCGCGGCCTATATAGATAAAGTACCCTGCCGAAAAAAATAACAGCGGCTGTTCCATGCTATGTAAGTTTAAAGGATCCTAAAATAAAGTTACATGAATCAGGCAGATCAGGCAAACAATGGTTGGTTATAAAGCAAAAAGTCGCATGGAAGCATTGGGTTATCAACTCGTATTGAAAGCGCAAAATTAACGGCAAAGATTAAAAAAGGCGGGTGTTTTCTCAATTTTTTTTGAGAAACACCCGCCTTGACATGAAATGACCCGGATATTAATAGGTGCTAGCGGAGCGGAATAATGGCAGCGAACAGAGAGATATTACCAATCCTGTGAGAAAAGCTACCATACCACCGTTGGCTACCAGTCCCAGGATGGCGATACCAATGCCCACTACGGCAATAGCCGACGCAATCACTTTCATACCAAAAACATTTTGTGTCCTGGCATCTTCATCCTGCGTGGTGGAGTTGCCAGTGCTCACCGGTAATGGTTGTAACAGGTGAGCAGCCACTTCTTTTTTAACAAGGAAGTAATAAATTTCCCAGCAAAGCAATACCAACACTGGTACTCCCACGCCTACGGCTGTTTCCCAGGTGCGATTCAGCTTGTGGCCAATCAGGTCGGCAGCAAAAAATTTAAGAGCAAGACTGATCACTAATCCGCTTAACGATGCGCAGATTACAGAAGTACCTGTTTGCCGCCTGGAATACAAAGACCAGATAATAGGGGCAAACAACGCGCCGCCTGCGATAGAAGCGGTGCTTAACACCATTTCTACAATCCCGCCAATCATAGGCACCAGCATCGCAATCACAATCGTGATGGCGCCAAATAATACCGTGAAAAACCTGGCTGCGAGCACCAGGTTTTTTTCCGAAGCCTTTGGATTAAATGCTTTTTTATACACATCATGGGCAAATACTACTGCCATAATATTGAGAGTGGTATTGGCTTTGCTGGCGCTGGCGGAAATCATGCCGGATAAGACAAGCCCGATAAGTCCCGCCGGTAGCACCTGCTGGCATAGCATCATATAAGCCCCTTCCGGTTGCAGCCCTGTGAGGGAAGGATTGATCACCCTGTATAGCATAGGTGGTAACATCCATATAAACGGACTTACCAGGTACAACGCAGTGAATAACCAGGCTACTTTTTTTGAGTTGCGTTCATTTGAAACACTGGTATACCGCTGTACATACGCCCAGTTACCACCAATATACACGGTTTGATAAGCCAGGAATGCCAGGAAGAATCCAAAGGAGTATTCTGAATTGAAAAAATTGAAAAAGCCGTCGGGCGAATTGTTCACAAAAGTATGTACCCCGCCTGCTTTCTGCAGGGCCATCGGGATCACGATCATGACCGCGGCCGTAAGGATCACAAACTGTACTACATCTGTCACCAATACTGCCCATAATCCACCGGCAGAAGTATATAGCACAATGATGCCGCCGATGATGAGGATGCAGGTATTCAACGAAAGGGGGGTAGCCACACTCACCATTTTACCAACCGGGTAAAGTACAGAAGCAGTGGTAAAAAGGCCATGCAGCATAATCAGGAAGGTGTAGAATTTTTGTGTGCCTGTTCCCAGTCTTTTGCCAATATACTCTGCTGCCGTAACAGCGCCCGTACGTTTCCATTTGGCGGCAATAAATAGCGCCACCAGCATTCCTCCCAATACCATGGTGAGCTGGATGCCATTGGCTACAAAACCGCTTTTGTAGGCAATAGAGCCCCACACCACAAAAGTACCGGCAGAAAAATAGCTGATGAACAGGGAAATACTGTTGATCCACCACGGCGTAGCGCCACCGGCTTCAAAAAAAGCAGATGAATTTTTGCTGCCAATACGGGTAAACATCATGCCAATGCCAAGCACCAATATGGCAAAAACTCCCATTACTATAAAATCCAGCTGCGCCATTCGAATTATTTAGATTGTAGTTTAATAAATAAGCAGGTAAGACGCAAGCGTCTTAGTGAATCATCCATACCTTGATACCATATCCATCCAGCGCTACGTCCAGTTCAGCGTCAGGTTCCAGCTGTTTGTTTGCTGTCAGCTCTGTGATAGCCTGAACGTTGGCAGGCATTTTAACCTTGTCAAGGTTTAGCTTGACCTGGCCTTTTAGGGGTTCACCCGTATCATTCAGCAATATTACAAACAAGCTTTTGGCGTCAGTGCCTCGTGCCAGCATGTATTCGATATTTGGATTGTTACACTTAATAACGCCTTGCTGGTGAATCAGATTGGCCTCTTTTCCATAAATACGTCCCGGCGTAAAGCCATATGATTCATGGGGTCCTACCTTTGGCGTAATAAAGCCCCTGGCAAAAGTAATTTTGTTGCCAGAGCGCAATTGCGCTTCGGACAGGAGGTAGTCGGTAATCCATCCTATCTGCCACCAGGCGTGGTGTGGATAAGGGCCTGCCCCCTTGTTCATGGTACTCCAATAGTAGGAGGCTACGCTGGTTTTTTGATCTACAAACGCATCCCTTCCTATGGCAGCAGCTCTGGCCATTTCAATAAAGAGGCTGTCGCCTGTGAGCTGGAACATCCGTACAAACATACCTGCATGGCTGCAAAGCATGATTGGACCTGCGCCATTGGCCGAACCGATAATGCCGCCATGCTCAAAGCTGAGACCTGCTTGTGAAATCTGCCAATCTTTGCGTTCAATCCCGTTCACCAGTTTGATCTTTTCCGATGGCACCGGCTGGGTATAAATAGAAGTCAGGTACATGCGGGCAGTACTGATAGCCGCTTCCTGGTATTTTTTATCGTGTGTAAGGTCGTACAGATCCAGTAAAGCCTGTGCCGATTGAGCGGTGGCAAAGTCTGGCGCATAACGGGCATCGCCGCATACCCCTATAAAATGGCCTTTGTTAACGGCATTTTGAATGAACCAGTCTGCGCCCCGTTTGGCAGCGGTCAAATATTTTTCATCTTTCAATATCCGGTAAGCCACCATCAGTCCGTAGAAGGTGGGGCGCAAATCTTTGATGTCGGTGAAAAGTGGTTGTTGTGTGTGCCGGTCGTAAGCTACTTCCCAACTGCCATCCGGCTTTTGCCAGTTCAGCAGCAGCGAGGCCCCAAGGGCCAGTCTTTTTTTCAGCGTGTCGTTACCGGGTTCAAATAACAAGATGTTGCCGATGTCGAGCATTACGTAGTAAGTAAGACTTACCGGTTCCACGAAATCGCCCCATTCTTCCCGAAAGGTTTTACTTTTCGAGAGATAGTATTGCCCCATAGCAGCTCCCTGGAAAAAGCCGGGAGTAGTTTGTTGTTGTGCCAGCTTAAAGTTCAAGGCCAAAGGCAACACGCTGTCCTGGAGATATTTGTCACCACTTGTGTTGGCGAGCATCCACATAGCGCCGTAGTCTGCATTCTTGATAGCGTCTCGATTGGACCCTACTACGCCGCCCAGGTACGATTGCCCGCCGATCTTAAGCCCGTTGTATTCTTCAGTATTCCATAAAGAAGTAGTCCGGTCGCATAGGTAATGATGCATTTCTTCCACCCTGCTGGTGAGCGATTGGGTATTTTTCCGTAGGGCTAGTGTCCTTTTAAAATCGTATATATCATTCACGGCATGGGTCAGCACCTCGTACCATTCACCCTGGTTAAAGCTGTAACGGAAGCCGTAATTGATATGATCTCCCTGTTTTTTCAAGGAACCGGGTTCGCCCAGCACAGGGTAATAGACAGTGGGTGAAAGGCTGGATCTCCGGTTTTGGTGCGACAGGGCCAGCTGCCAGGTTTGATGCGTGATATGGTCGTTTGCCCATGGATCTCTGCCAAGCCCCGGATCGGGTATCACGGCAAAGGATATATTTTCTTTCGTGGTAATGATGGGGCAGAAGGAGCTGGCGCAGCGTTCCCGGTAAAGCACCGGCATCTCGGGGACACCCTGGCCGTAAGCGTAGCTGAGTACCATATTTTTTTGCATCTCTTTACCCTGGAAATAACCAGGCATTACTGCCCAAGCCATATCCTGCTTGTCGACCGTGATGGCGGAAGGACTGGAAAGCGAATAATAACCGTTCTTTTTGCATTCCAGCTGCATCTTTACCTGTACATCGCCGGCATATTGCTCGTCCAGTTTCCAGGTGGCGGTCATATTTGCCAATGGAGAACTATAGGTGAAAACAACTTCGTTGGCCGATATTTGTCGGGCGCTGGCAGGATAGAAATGAAATGCCTGTCCGGCGGTATTCAAGGCCACGGCAGTGGAGGCTTGTTGCCATATTTTGAGTTGATAGTGATAAACAGTGTCCGGCCATGCTTTGCCGGTCACCATTTTAAACTGCATGGCCGCACTGTCTGAAGGCTGTTCTGTAGTGTACAGCAAGGTATATTCGCCGGAGGGGCGTGCCACTTGCTGCCATTTCTGGTTGATGAAAAATTGCAGGTTGTTTATTTTCCATCCGTCTTTTGTTTGCAGCCACTCCATCCGCAGTTGCTTATTGGCAAGTGTGATGGTCTGTGCTTTTATAGCGACAGCAAAAAGTAGCTGGCAACATACAATTATCAGGCAGTTTTTTTTCATAATGCTTCGTTGATGTTGCTTATTCAAAGCAACGTATTTCAAAAATGGCAGCCGGTGTATTGGGTGATGGATGTGTTGTTTTGATGGTGAGACTGGAAGTAATAACAGTGTCCGGGAAAACAATTTCATTCCTGGTCTGGTAGTTTCCTTTTTTCTCATATACCATGCGTCCTTTTTCATCAAAGACAGCATAGTCCCGCAAGCAAAACACCATCACATTTTCCGGGTGTTGCATCAGCACAGATTCCATGGGATGATCAAAATCTGTATCAAAAGAAAAGATCATTTTCTTGATATGCCTGGGTTCTTTCCAGGTCAGTGTGAGCGTTGGGTCGGCGTCGTTCGGATCAGCCACCCATGCATTGGGTTGAGTAGTAGGTCTAGCTACACCATTGCTGATATTGGCCGGGCCAAATGATTGCAAAGGATGTTCGAGCCGGAGGGCAATGTTTTGCCCTGCCGGTCTGCGTTGTGCACACCAGAACTCAAAGTTGTCGACACCGATGCCATCAGGCGCCACTTGTTTTCCATAATTGGAAACCGCGGCGTTAATCGTATTAAATACCGACAGGATGCCTGTGATTCTCTTTTCAGAACGGCAGATCTTTACCTGTGGATTTTTATGCAGCATGATAAACACGTATTGCGGTTTTTCTATAGCCATATCAGATATGAGCTGCAGCGAATTCTTGCCGGGCTGAACTGAAAATTCAAAAGTGGCGATCGTGGTATCCGGTGTATAGCTACCGGTTCGCGAGCAGGTTCTTATTTCTGCGTGCATTGTGGTGGGTACGTCACAGTAAGCATACAAAGTGAACGCAGGGAGTTTACCGGCTTGCACTGGTATCATTTGTGCTACCGCAATATCAAGTGATTGCGGTGGGGTATCTTCTTCCAGCGTGGTGAGTAACAATTCGCTGCTGGCAGTAATGGTGGCCTGTTGTACAAGATCCTGTTCATCTTTTGCTATAACGCCGGGTATATATTGTCCGCTGCGCGTGAGCAATTGCTGCAGGGTGGATACTTGTCCTTTGTCATAAAGTGCGGCCGGGGTACATCCCAGCTGTGTACAAAGTGCCGCCGCCATTCCGGAAGCCTGCGACACATAGGCGCTGGTGGCCATTACCCGGGAAGAGCCAAACGCCACATGCGAGGCGCTGATAATACGTCCTGCCAGAAACAGGTTATTGATGTTTCTCGAGTAAAGAGAACGGAAGGGAATCTGGTAAATACCTTTGCTATGCCATTGGGTACAGCCGGGCTGGGCGGAATAAATACCATCTGAAGGATGCAGGTCAAGGCTCCAGCCCCCAAAGGCTACTGCGTCCTGGTGTGTACGTTGTTCAATGACGTCTTGTTGTTTTAAAATATAGTCGCCTTCAAACCGCCGGCTTTCCCTTTTTCCCGGGATCATGCCTACCCATTCCAATGTAAGGGTTTCCGCGTCTGGAAAGTTACCGGAGTTCTTAATGTGGTTCCATACGCCGTATACGATTTTCCAGAGTTCCCACTTTATTTTCTCGGTGTCGTGTACGGTGTCCATACGGCCGCCGTATTCAATCCACCAGAGTTTACACCCATATTCCTGCGAATTAAAGCTGCGGAATTTTGGTATCTGGGTAATATCCATGAGCGCAAAGGAGGGTGGAACGAAGCGCACCGGTTTGCCGGTATCTTTTGTATAAAAATAAAGTGAGTGACCCAGTAGTTCGCCGTAGGAAACGGTTGGGGCAAACAGTTCGTTGAATTCTTCTATTGGTTCTGCGCCCATCCTGAAGGCTGCGCCGGCCAGGAAGCCCACCACACCGTCGCCCGAGGCGTCGCAGAAGAGTGGCGCCTTTAAATGGTATTCTGTTTGGTTTTGGCTACAATAGGCTTTTAAAGCGGAAATGGTATTGAGCTGCGTTTTCTCTACTTCATATACCGTGGTGTTCAGCAGCAAAGTGATATTAGATTCCGCTACTACTTTGTCCAGCAATATGGCATCGAGGATGATGGGGTTACCTTCCGGGTTGCGGTAGATGTTCTCTACGAGGATCTCATCTATTACACCACCTTCGCGTGCCCAGCGGTTGTTGTTGCCCATATGAGAGGTGGCGCCCAGGATCCATAATCGTATTTCGCTGCTTGCATTGCCGCCCAATACACTCCTATCCTGTGCCAGCACTACTTTCAGTCCCTGCCTGGCAGCGGTTATGGCACTACAGATGCCTGATAAGCCGCCACCTGTGACAATCAAATCGGCCTCCAGTTTTATATTCGGAAAGGAACGTTTTTCTGTACTATCTGATCTAATCATGTTAATTAAGGGTTTTTTCGAGGATAATAAAGCCGCCGGGTTTTACCAGTGCAATGTCTGCGGCTCCACCGGCCAGGTCTATATCAAGCATCACGCTATCTCCGGGATGCAGTGTTTTTAAAGGAATGTAGGTGCCGTTGCATTTTAACCCGTACCCTTTCATGGTGTGGGCCGGGAAATCTTTTCTTGCTGTAATGCGGATGCTCGCGTGGCCTGCATTCTTATGCAGCAGTTCAATGGTGGCAGGTGCAAATTCTTCCTGCCATGCTGTGTACATGCCTCTCCGCGTTCTATCTGGCGCTACAAGGCCCCAGGGCCGGTATCCGTTTGCGTTGGTGGCAGGAAAACGACTGAAATAATCATTGAAGGTCCATACAGAAGCGCCGACTAAATAATCGCATTGTCTGAAATCCAGCATCGCTTTTTTCAGGTATTGAATCCGTTCTTCTTCTGTATTCACCGCATCGGTTCTGATGCCGAATTCGCTTACATACACAGGCTTTGCAGGATAAAGCATATGTATATGCTGCAGCACTTTTAAATGATTCCAGTAGATGTTGGCGCTTACAAAGTCAACGTATTGAGAGGCTTCATCTTCTGGTTTCCGTAGATTTTCATTTCCCAGCAGCATACTGGCGAAAGTGATGAGGCGGGAGTCGTCCAGCGATCTTACGTAGTTGCCCATATCGCGTACCCAGGCTTTACCTTCTTCGGTGTGCGATTGAAACTCATTACCTACACTATATGCAATCACGCTGGGATGGTTCCAGTCGCGTTCCATCATTTCCCGCATCTGCGATCTGAATTTGCCGCGCATCAGGGTATCGCTCATTTGTTTGGCGGTCATTTGCCAGTTGCCCGCCTCCAGGATAATCAGCAGTCCGTGCTTGTCGGCCCAGTTGAGCAAGGCTTCCGGTACGGGATAATGACTGATGCGGGAAAGTTCCATGCCACCGCTTTTGATCATTACGAGGTCTTTTTCCAGGATTTCTTCGGGGTCCATAGAGCCATATCCGGGGTAGTCGAGTGGTCTGTTGCAGCCGCCCAATTTCAATGGCTCGCCGTTTAATAAGATCTGGGTGCCCTTTACTTCAACTTTTCGGATGCCAAAGAACGTGTTAATGGTATCCATGCCGGCGGTAATGGCGGCGCTGTATAATGCAGGTGCATCCGGGCTCCATAAGGTAACTTCGGATGCCGGCAGGGTGCCGGTTAGTTCTACCGGAACTACGCTGCCAGGTTCTACCTTTACGGATTGCGGTTTAAAACGGATGTTGCTTTTAGCGCCATTGCGATAAATACCAACATTCACTGACGTGGTAACGGCAACAGCGTCGTGGTTGCGGATAAATGCTTTTATCCGGATGGTAGCATCTCCCTTTGCCAGATCGGGGATAGCCGTGATTTTACTGTTGCTGATATAGGTAGGAGGTCTGGTAATCAGGTGTACCTGGCGGGTAATACCGCCGTAATTGATCCACGGGTAAAGCTGTCTTTGAGCGGCGGAAGAATAAGGCACATCGGTTTTTGCGCCAGGGATGGTGGTCGTATCCCAGGAGTTATCCACTTCCAGCACCAGGGTATTTTTGTTTTTTAGTAAAGTAGTGATATCAAATTCAAACGGCGTATAGCCGCCTTCGTGAGTACCCAGCAGTATGCCGTTGAGCCATATTTTTGATTTGTAAAATACGGCATCAAACTTCAGGAATATGTGTTCTTTGCCGGGATCAGGTGCTTCAAATTGTTTAAAATACCAGGCAGCGCCTGTATAAAAGAAGTACCGGGGATCTGTGGAAAAACAATGGGGTACTTTTACTTTATCGAAGCTCTGCGAGGCAAAGGCGGTGTCCTGCCAATGCTCCTGTTCTCCCACTTTCACCGGGTCCAGGGCAAATTTCCATTCACTGTTTAAGCTGTTATCAGTGCGGTGTTGTGCAGAGAGTAAGCATGGAATGGCCAGAAGTAGACAGAATAATGTTCTTTTCATTTTCATTTTTTTTCTTTGAGTGCAACCTGTTTTGCAACTTCAGATCCTATATCGTTTAATGCGGGTTGATGATAATGTATGTCATCTTTCATCCATCCTTTTTCGTGGAAGCGAATCGTTTGCCGGTACACGATAAAAACTCGTTTCATTTTACCCGCCACATTCTCTTGTGCTTTACGCACCGCATCAAATCCCCGGGTTGGATAATGAAGATAATAGCCTGTTTGTATAATATAAAAGTTTACTTGCTTTCCGAGCGCTGCCCTGAATTGATTGATCAGTAGCGTGAGCTGTCGTTCGTATGCTTCCGGAGATAATTGTTGTGCGTTCACCGCATTGGCATCCCGTTCTCCCTGGCTCCATAAAATGCCAGCTACCGGCAGTCCCGTTTTGCGTGAGGCGGCTTTGGCTTTTATAACGGCGCTGCCAAACAAAGGCATACGGCCCCGGTTATCCCAGGTACCGTAGTTACTTAATTCTGCATTATAGTGACAGGAGCTGCCGCCTCTTGCGGTCTGTACAATAATCACTTCGCTTCCGGTAAGGTCGTGGTAGGCTTTTGCAAAAGCTGGCCAGGCGCTGCCGCTGTGAGCTTTTTCAAACTGAAGCTCGTGTTGGCCCGCAGGATCTTTTAAAGCCACCAGGGAATCCCGGGAGAAGTAGTATTCAAAGGCGGTTCCAGGCGTGCAATGTACTGCCAGGGTGCTGTCGCCCTGGCCAACAGCATTACTTTGGCCGGCAGCCAGGAACAGCGTCTTATTTTGTCCCATCGCATCTGATAAGCTAAGAAAACAAATAATGGTGATGATCCATCTCATTTCCAGTCAGGATTTTGTGCCAGTTTCGGGTTCGCATTGATTTCATCCAATGGAATCGGGAAGTATCGGTTTTTTGCCTGTGGTGTCCGGGTGGGAAATACATCATTCACCGCTAGGGGAATTACTTGCAAAAAGGTATTGGTCCGTGTGAGATCATACCAGCGATCACCTTCTGCAAAGAGTTCCCAGCTCCGTTCCTGCAAGACGGCATCCACAAAAGCAGCCTTACCAAGACCAGTGGTTAAACCGGGAAGGCCTGCCCTGGTCCTCACCGCATTGATATAGCCATAGGCTTCACCGGATGGGCCGTTTTGCTGCGCGGATGCTTCTGCGGCAATCAGGTAAACATCCGCCAGGCGCAGGATGGGAATATTAACGGCCCCGCTTCCGCCGATAGAGTTGGGATCCATATATTTTTTTACCAGCACGCCATGTGGTGTAATAGGTGTAATATCTTTCTGATGGACTACCTTACCCAGCTTGTTGATATAAAAAGTGTCGAGCAACAGGCGTCTGCGGTCGGCAGGGTCAAAGGAATCAAAGAAAGACTGGTAGGCAAATGTAGAACCATAAGAAGTGGCTGCATATTGCGGACCGTCGCTGTTCTTTGGACCATATAGGCCGATGATCTGGGTAGAAAATCCCGGAGAAGTACTTTCACATTCAAAGGCCCACATGTTTTCCTGCCTGGCCAGGTCTTCTTTGGCAACGTTATAAACATCTACTACATCCGGCATCAGGCTGTATTTGCCGGAGTTGAGCACCTGTTTTGCTTTGTCCAGTGCGGTGGGCCAGTCCTGTATATAAAGGGCGGCTTTGGCATAGAGCGCCATGGCCACTTCCTTTGAAGGCCGGCCTTTCTGGATATTGCCAGAATAAGTAGGAAGTTTGGCAATAGCCTGATCCAGGTCCAGGTAAATCTGTTTATAAACGTCCGCCTGCAGGGTTTTTCCAACGATAGCGGTATCGATATTGGTGCTGGGCGTTGTTTTAACCACGATGTCGCGGAAGTTTTTTGTCAGCATCCACAAATAAAAAGCGCGCATGTAGCAGGCTTCTCCGAGAATGACACTTCTCCTGGCGGAGTCCATGTTGGTTTGAGGTACTTTATACAATACCCAGTTTGCTTTTTCAATACCTGCATAGCAGGATTGCCAGATTTGCTGTGGTGATTCGTTTTGCCGGTTAAAGCTTTTCTGTGTGGTGTAGTTAGGATCATAGCTGAAGAGTGTATAGGTATCCCGGCCCACTACAGGGCGTGGATAGGTTTGGTCGGCACTGAAGTCGGAGGCGCCGGTGGCAGCGGTAAGGTATAAATTTACCATCGGACCATACACGGCTGTTAATGCAGCTTCCGCATCGGATGCTGTTTTATAGAAGTTTTCTGTGAAAATAGAAGAGTAGGGGTTTTCTGTCAGCTTGTTGCAGGAGGTATGCGCAAGCAGCAGTAATAAACCACCGAGCAGATATTGTAAGTTATTCTTTGTTTGCATATACATCATTTTTTAGAGACCAACCTGTAAGCCAATAAGGAAAGACCTTGCCTGGGGATATACGAGGTTGTCGATCCCGATTAGTGTGTTAGAACCGCCGAAGGAGTTTACCTCGGGATCATAGCCACTATATTTGGTGATAGTGAAAAGATTGTTACCGCTGATATACAGTCTTGCATTGGTGATATACTTAATGGCAGGCAACTTGTAACCGAGCGTAATGTTTTTCATCCGGATGTAGGAGCCATCTTCCACAAAGCGGTCGCTCACGGGGATCCTGCCCCCCTGGAATCCGCTCGCGTATTCATTGTTAGGGTTGGTGGGCGACCATCTGTCTTTCATACCTTCTAATACATTTCTTCCTCCCAGGCCATTTTCAAAAGAATAGCGGCTCAGGTTAAAAATTTTATTTCCCTGTACACCGGAAAGAAAGATGGAAAGGTCGAAGCGGCCGTAGTTGAAGTTAGAAGAGAAACCAAAGATAAAGGAAGGATTTGCGTTGCCGGTAATGGTTTGGTCTGCGCCGGTGATCTGTTTGTCATTATCCAGGTCTGCCACTTTAACGCCACCTGTTCTGCTTCCGCTACCTGGTAATACTGTTTCGCCGGTTTGATAAATGCCGTTGAATACATAGGTTTTGAAGATGCCCAGCGGCTGACCCACGCGGAGTACACTGTAGGGACTGAGTACATATTCATTGGTACCGCCTTCGAGGCTTAGCAGCTCGTTGCGGTTTATGGAAACATTGGCATTCACATTCCATTTAAATTTCCCGGTGAGCAGCCTGGCGTCTGCGGCAATTTCTACGCCTTTATTCCGGATACTGGCAAAGTTGCCGGTAATGGAAGTATAGCCGGAGGAAAGGGGGAGGTTCTTCACAAATAGCAGGTCTTTTGTTGTTTTATTGTAGTAATCAACCACGATGTTGAGCCTGTCGTTGAACAATCCGATATCCAGACCAGCATTGGCTTGTGTTGATTTTTCCCAGCGCAGGTCTGCATTGGGGATGCCGGAAGGGCTGATACCGACGGTGTAGAGGTGATTGAATTGGTAGTTGCTTCCGGAGCTTTCCAGTGCCAGTGACTGGTATGGTGCAATGGCGCCTGCGTTGCCGGTGCGACCATAGCTGGCTCTTAGTTTCAGGTCGCTGAATACGTTACTGCCTTTCAGGAAAGGCTCTTCAATGATACGCCATGCGCCGGCAATGGCTGGGAAGAAGCCCCATTTATGATTTTCACCGAACTTAGAGGCGCCGTCGTAGCGGGCGGTAATGTCAAGGAAGTATTTGTTGGCATAACCGTAGTTGATACGGCCCATATATGAGCTGAGTGCGTCTTTGGTGCGATTGCTGCTCACGGTTCTATTCACTGCCAGCTGCACAGCTTCGTTGCCGGTGGCATCATTCGGAAAGCCATTTGCATTGATGATATTATCATTGTACATGTTGCTTTGAATGGCATATACACCGGTAAATTTTAGGGAGTGGTCTCCAAAAGTGCGATCATAGGTTAGAATGCTTTCATGCAGCCAGTTGGTGGTGTTGATGTTCCCTTTTGATGCAGTACCGGAGTTGGCATTTACTTCCGATTTACCGAGAATATAAATAGGGGAGTAATAATCGTTCAGGGTGCTGCCTATATCTGCATTGAAGGAAGCACGATAACTTAAACCGGTAATGATTTTTGCCTCGGCATATACGTTGGCGAGGGTGCGTTTAATGGTATTACGGTTCAGTATATCTGCCAGTCCGAGAGGATTGGTAATTTCCCGGTAACGGCCATTGAATTGATCCGGAAAAGGATATAAACTGCCATCAGCTCTATAAGGCGCCAGGGTAGGAGGGGCGCCAAGGGTGGCGCCTATAATGCTTTGGGTTACCAGCGGTCCATCGATAGAGTTGACACCGGTGGGAATATTGTTGTTGATCGTATAGCTGCTAACAATACTGGTCCCTACTTTAAAGCTTTCGCTGATCTTATGATCGAGTGTGGCTCTTAAAGAATAACGTTTGAAATCCGAAGAAATAATAATACCTTCCTGATTGAAGAAGTTACCGGATAAAGAGAACTGCGTTTTTTCTGAACCACCGCTTACAGATGCCTGGTAATTTTGCATATTGGCCTGGTGGTAAACAACATCCTGCCAGTCAGTTCCTTTTCCAAGGGAGGATGGATCGGGATATACCGGTGAATTGTAGATGTCATTTTCCAGTTTTGCAAACTGTGAGGCATTGAGCATCGACAGTTTTTTGGTGATGTTTTGTATGCCACGGTAAGCATCCAGTTGCACGCGGGTAACGCCGCTTTTTCCGCGTTTGGTACTAATTAATACCACACCGTTGGCGCCCCTGGCGCCATAAATAGCGGTGGAAGATGCGTCCTTTAGTATTTCCACGGATTCAATATCATTTGGATTGATCGTAGATAGTGGGCTTACATCACTTACGCCGCCGCTGTTGGATATTTGGATGCCATCAATGATGTAGAGCGGTTCGGAGGAACCGTTGATGGAATTGGTACCGCGGATACGTACACTGATATTACCTCCCGGGGCTGCGCTATTTTGCGTGATTTGTACGCCGGGCACCCGGGCGGCAAGGCCCTGGGCAATATTTGTAACAGGCGTTTGCGTAATGTCTGCTGCTTTAACGGAGGCGATAGATCCTGTAGATGCGGCTTTGCGCTGTGTGCCATAGCCAACTACCACCACATCGTTCAGTTTACTGATATCCGGTTTAAGGGATATGGCCAGATAGGATTGTCCGCGGAGTTCCATCGCGGTATGCTGATACCCCTGGAAGGTAACTGTGATAATGGCATTGACGGGAACATCTTTCAGTGTAAACATACCGTTGACGGAGGTGACAGTGCCTTTTGAGGTGCCTTTTACCGCAACCGTGGCTCCGGGCAATAGCTGCCCTCTTTCATCCATTACCTTGCCGGAAACAGACGGCACAACGGTTTGTGCACTTGCCGGCAGCGTAAAAAGAGAAAAAAGGACAAGCAAGCGTAAACCCGATAATTTAAACAAGGGGCTTGTTTTTTTCATAACGTAGCGTCTTTAGCTTTTGGTAAAACATTAATCATAAGTGGTCAGCAATGTTAGAGAAGAATATTAAACAATGAAAGAATTGCCGGCGTTTTGGAAAACGAAATCTACCGGGAACGATACCGCAAACGATACCGGTAGCGCAGAAGGTGCTCCTTCTGATGGTAATAGGTTGGAAAAATGCGCTTAAAATTAGTCGTACCAATATAAAATTGTTTTGATTTAATGATAAAATGTATCCGGTGCAACCACGTGCACGCGATCACAAAATCTGGTATTGTAAGGGGGAAGCAGCGCTACTATTGTAAGAACTGTAATATCTATTTCACCCTTCCCGGGGAAACAGCAGCGGAAGCGCCGCAGCTTAAAAAGCATATGGCCACCATTGTGGATATTGCAAAGGCGCTGAATATCTCTAAATCTACCGTATCCAGGGCCTTACACGAACACGGGGATATTAACCCGCAAACAAGGGCTGCAGTGTTGGAGATGGCCAGGCAGCTGGATTATCAACCAAATTTATTAGCCCAGAGCCTTGTAAAAAGTAAAAGCAACACTATTGGTATTATTGTACCGGAGTTCCTAACCTATTTTTTTCCTACTATTATCATGGGCGCTCAGCAGGTGGCTGAACAGGCTGGCTATAACGTGATCATCTGTCAGTCGCAGGAATCTTATAAAACAGAAGTAGCCAATGCCAATGTATTACTGGCGAACCGGGTGGATGGGGTATTGATCTCCATGACCAAGGAAACCAAGAAATTTGATCACTTTAAAGCCTTTGAGCGGCATGGTATCCCCGTGGTGTTCTTTAACAGGATCTGTGATGAAATGGATACTTCCCGGGTGTTGGTGAACGATTACGAAGGAGCGCTGAAAGCAGTGGAACACCTGATAAAAAACGGGTATCGAAATATTGCACATATTGGCGGGCCACCTGCTTTACTCATCACGCATAACCGGTTGAATGGTTACCGGGATGCACTGGCCAGGCATCAGCTGCCATTTAAAGAAGAGTTAATAGTGCATTGCGACCTCTCCAAAAAAGACGCGATTCACTGCGCGGAAAAGCTGCTTAACTTAAAACACAGACCGGATGCCGTTTTTTGTGTGAATGATCCTGTGGCTATCCAGCTGATGCTGGTAGCTAAAAAGCGTAAAATAGAGATCCCGTCTGAACTGGGCATTGTTGGTTTCAGCAATGATCCTATTTCCGAAGTGATTGAGCCGGCGCTGACCACGGTACAGCAACCAGTGGCAGACATCGGCCGCTCGGCAGCGGGTATATTACTGGAGGCCATTAAGAAGGGAAACGAGTATTTGCCGGTGCATCAGTCGTTGAAAACAACGTTGATCGTGCGGGAGTCGTCGGGGAGATAACGACGGATACTGAAAACAGAAAAATCAAGTAAAGTTTGTCCAGAAAAGAAACAGCCTTGATAATGCAGCAAGGAATTTGCCCTGTTTGGAAAAAGGTACCTCATCAGGTAATGGCAATAAAAAAAGGGAAGGTTAAAAAAGCATATGAATCGGTCAAAATGAATAAGTGGTGGCCTGTTTCAGAGATATATATTTGAGTGGGGATTCCTGGTATTTGTATAACTGCCCAAAAGCGGCAATATAATCAGGTGGGAGTATCGCCTGGGAAGATAAATAGGCCCTTCCCAACAGCAAGGTGAATTATGAAGAAAATATATATATCTACTGCATTGACCGCGTTATCGGCAGTAGTTTCAGCACAGGAGAGTGGCACTCTTTACTATAATTTTGGTCGGGCAGGAGCCATTACTTATGCCACCGGACCTGATTCCCTATTACAAACACGGGGAGATCGCGTCGTTCTTAAAAGAAAAGGTCAGCCGCTTTTTTTTGCTGATGCACCGGCTGAAAGGAAATTACAAGGAGAAGGAGCGCTGCTCTTTAGGGATAATGCAGGTTATGTATCTCAACGCGCTCTTAACCTGGCAAGCCACGATTTTGTGTTGGAATGTTGGGCGCAGGTGAATGGGCGTCAGGGGGCCATCCTGGGTCTACCAGAGCAAACTACCTTGTTAGCTTTGGGCATAAGTAGTGCAGCATATATAGTGTATCGTGAGAATGATACCTGGATGGTAAGTGCAAATGGTGTTCCGGTAAAATCGGCTATTGGTAAGGCAGTACCAGGCGAATGGGTACATTTGGCTATTGTTGTATCTGATAGTAAAGTAACTACATGGCTAAATGGGCAGAAAACAGCTGCTGAAGAGATAGCCCGGCCTGTTCATACAGATACGTTGTTTCTGGGTGCTTTTGCCGGCCGTGCTGCTTTCAATGGACTCATTTATGATGTTCGTATTACGGCACTTAATGGAAGAAAATTTAACCCATTGAAGGATCTGCATTTCAACCAGCAGGCAGTCGCCCGGGGCAGAAAACTTTTGGAGGACCAGCGGCGTGGAGTTATTGCAGCAATCGCGGGAAATCCTCTCGTTAGTCGCCTTAAGAGCGATACTGAACAGCAGGCGCCATCAGACTGGCTGGTAAGTCATATTGACAAGTCTTCACATCTTTCGTTCCAACCATCTGCTGATGGGTTGAGCGGGATAATAAAATTGTCTAATGGCTTGATTAGCCGTGAATTCTATATCGGTGATAATATTGCCTGTATCAGTTATAAAAATCTTTCCAATGGTGCGCAATATCTACGGGCGGTAAAGCCGGAAGCAAGAATCAGGTTAGATAGCACCTGGTACGATATCGGTGGATTGACTGGTCAGCCGGAGAAATCTTATCTGCTCAATTCATGGTTGGAGGACATGGTATATGATCCTGCTGGATTTCAGTTCGCGGGGCTGGAGATTCGCCAGCCAGAGGCGCGTTACCACTGGCAACAGAAATTTAACGCTGTTCATACGGAGTGGCCACCTAAAGGAATACACGTTGTTATGAACTATGATGCTCCGGTCAATATCCCAGAATGGAAACAAAAGTTGAGGGTAGCTGTTCATTATGAAATGTATGACGGCATCCCCGTTTTGGCAAAGTGGATTACCATCAGCAATGGTACCGGGAAACCGGTATTGGTAAATGAAACAGAATGTGAAGTGCTGGCTGTGACACAGGATCAGGAAAAGCGCATCCACATGGAAAGTGATTATTCTTTTGCATTGGCAAATGCCGATAAGGAAGGAAGTGCGCTGATGCATTATAAAGGCGAACCGCCTGCATATCAGGTGGGTGGTTCTACTACAAAATGGTTGGTAGATCCTGAGTATAATACCTGGGCAACACATAATCAGGCAGAAGACAGGTTTCTCGCATTCCCACATCATTCCCTACTGGTAAGCCGCTTGCCGATGGGACCATCAGAGTTGCTGGCGCCGCAGGGATGCTTTAATTCATTTACCACTTTTGAACTGCTGCACGATAGCGATGATAAGGAGCGTCAGAGCCTTGCACATAGAAGATTTTACCGCACGCTGGCACCGCAGGTGACCGAGTCTTTACTGACAGGGGGAATTACCTCGCATGATCGAACTGAATTAAAGCATTTCATTACGCAGATGGGTGAGCTTGGCTTTGAGAGGCTTGATGTAATGGCATGGCCAGGTATTTCGCATGATAACCTGGATACGGCTTATATCGCCTTATGGAAAGAGATTGCCGGTTTTGCGAAAGAACGGGGCATCGTAATGGGCGGATATGAGTTGCAGGTGGCGTCCAGGGGAAGAGGGGCGGATGTTGATTGTATTGATCCTGCAACCGGTAAGCCAGGTAGCCTGTTTGGGCAAAGTGTATGTGTTGCCAGCGGATGGAAGGATACCTACTATCCGGCAATGTGGAAGTTTTTTGACCGAACCGGTTTTATGACCTATAACATCGATGGCCCCTATCATGGTGATGTTTGTGCTTCTGTTATTCATCCGCATCACTACAGCCTTAATGATTCCCAATGGAAACAGTGGCAAACCCAGGTAGAGGTGTTGCATGAATTACAAAAGAGAAACATGTATGCGCCAATGCCGGATTGGTATTTCTTAAATGGCCAATCTGCCACCGGAATGGGGTATCGCGAAGCGAGTGCTAACCTTACCCCTCAGCAACAATTGCTTCTTGGCCGGCAGTATATTTATGATGGTACCTGGCATAAAACACCTACTATGGGCGGAATGGTGTTGCAGCTGGTTGGATTTTATACAAACGATCCCCGCGTAGGATTGGAACCATTAGCTGATAATCTGTCCCGCTACGAAACAGGTTTATTTCAACACCTGGCAAGTGGCTGCCAGCTTACTATTCGAGGAAAACGCCTGTATGATACGCCCGATACCAAAGCAATGGTAAAACATTGGATAGCCTGGTTTAAACAGTATCGTGATATCCTTACATCGGATATTATTCACATTGGCCGCCCTGATGGCCGCGATATAGATCTGATGCTGCATGTAAATCCAGACATACGGGATAAAGGTATGTTGATAGCATTCAATCCTACGGATCATGAAATTACAAAGAATGTTAAAGTGCCACTATATTATACAGGCATTAAACAAACGGCAGTGTTGACAGGGAAAGATGGAAAGGTAAGTGAAGTTTCGCTTAAAGAAGGGGCAGTAGCTGAGTTCCAGATGACTTTACCAGCAGGAGGATTTTCCTGGTACCTGCTGCGGCAGAAAGACTAATGCAAATGAGTTTAACTCATAATGGGTTAAAGGGGGGACGTACTATTTCAGCCGTCTTCCCCCCGCGTTTGTTTTAAGTGCTGTAGGATAGTAGGATATTTTCGGTAATTATCTCAGGTAGTAATGCGATATTTATCCCGGTATTTGCTTTTGGGAGGACGGTTGTAATGGTCTAATTGATGATAATATTTTTTATGAATACACGATTCAGTTTTATTATTTTCCTGGGTTTATTATTTTTTGGCATAAACATCCATGCACAGACAACCTCTGTTTTTGAAAACTTGGTATCCCCTGATGGAAAATTAAAAGTAACATTTCTGGAAGACAAGAAGGGCGCCGTTTACTATAGTTTTATAGCTGATGGCCGTATGCTTTTACAGTCATCGCCCCTAGGAGTTAACAATACAACATATCAGCACTTAAGAAGTAAACAGCAAAGGCAGGTCAGCAAAGTGTGGAAGCCATTATGGGGTAAGCGTAGCATCGTGCCAGATGCTTACCGGGAAATGGTTTTGCAGTTCGATGCTTATACCATTAGGGCAAGACTTTACAATGACGGTTTGGCTTTCCGTTATGAAGGAGTGAAGGTAGACT
This sequence comes from Chitinophaga sp. Ak27, assembly GCF_012726295.1. Taxonomy (GTDB): domain Bacteria; phylum Bacteroidota; class Bacteroidia; order Chitinophagales; family Chitinophagaceae; genus Chitinophaga. The sequence continues at coordinate 673,244 of NZ_JABAOB010000003.1, forward strand.
CGGAGTTAACTGTATTTAACTTTGCCGGGAATTATCAAGCATGGTACTATAATGGAGAGCATCATAATATCGGACCTGAGTATCTAAAGGATGCGGCGGCGATTCGATATCCGGTAATGACGGTAAAGGTGTCTGATAAGCAGTACCTGGCAATTCATGAAGCGTTTTTGGAAAGTGGAGAGCCTTTATTATTAAAACATATTTCCGGTACTACTGTTTTTAATGTTGCATCAAAGGGATCTAAAGCCTGGCGCGTAGTTATGTATGGACGTTCTCCCGGTGACCTGGTAGACAGTCATTTGCTGGAGTTATTGAACCCTGCACCTGAAAAGGATGCTGATTTTTCCTGGATAAAACCGGGGCTGGCAGTTTGGGATTGGCGTATTAATGGTGCTGTATTTAATGGATTTAAGTACGAAATGTCACTGCCTTCATGGAAGCGGATGGTAGATTTTGCATCAAAGAATAACATTTCCTATCTCGTTTTAGATGCAGACTGGTATGGTCCTGAATTTAATAAAGCATCTGATCCGGTAAAGGGAGGAAAGGTTCAAAGCGTAAAAGAATTAATCCAATATGCAAAAGAAAGAGCCGTGGGCGTTTGGTTATATTTAAATGATGTAGGAGGAAACCATTATCCCTTGGAAGAAACTATCAGGCAATATGGAGAATGGGGTGCAGCAGGAATTAAATATGGATTTATGCAGGGCAGTTTAGCTGAGAAAAATCCCAAAACACAACGTATCACACAACTTTGTGCTCAGAATAAACTGTTGGTTGACTTTCACGATAATCCCGTTCATCCTTACGGACAGATGCGCACTTATCCCAATGCCGTAACCCGCGAGTTTTGCCAGGCCCAGCTGGATGGTCACCAGGTATTTCAACCCAAAACATTCGTTACCTCGGTGTTTGTGAATATGTTGTCCGGCCCGTTGGATATGAATAACGGCATTATGGATATGGAACAGAAAGGAAGAGTAGATAATGCGATGCCTGTTCCTTCAACTATTGTTGCTGAAGCAGCACGTACATTGATTACTTTTTCGGGTATTACCATACTTCCTGATATCCCTGAGTACTATGAAATGCACCCTGAATTACTCAAATTTATTAGTTCGGAGGCAATGCCCTGGCAAGAGAGTAAAACTTTGAGTGGGGAGATTGGGGAGTATATTGTGATGGCCCGTAAATCGTCTCAGGGTAAATGGTTGATTGCAGCGGCTACCAATGAGAAAGAACGTGAACTGATAATTCCGCTTACTGTATTGGAAAAAGGCAATTATAAGGCAACGATTATTCAGGATGCCGAAGATGCCAGTTATCTGGGAAATAAAGAGCATTATAATGTGTTAACGCAGACGGTTAATAATAAAAACCAGGTAAAAGTAAGACTGGCGCCTGGTGGCGGGGCTTGCTTATTATTGGAGAAAGTAGACAGATGATTTTTTGTTATTCAGATATAAGAAAGGGCGTCTTCAAAAGTGTAGCTGAGGCGCTCTTTTCTTTTGTAGTACATGAGAATAATCCACAGCAACCCCGCGGATATTTGGAAGGGTGTTTAATTGCAATCGATTTGATTGAAATGTAGATCTATTATTGCATGAGTATTGATTGGTGACAATTTTAATTTGCAATCGATTTAATGGGAATATGCTCCCAATGAGAGAAAATATCGCATCAGTAATTGCCAATATAACAGCAATTTATTGTAGGTCATTCATCTAAATTTGACATCGTTACTATATGATTATTGATTGATTTTAAAACCTCTGCTTTTGTTAAAGTATAACCTGCATTCAGAGATTAGTACAAAATGGATAAGGGGATGACTGGAATTTTTTATTGCCATTGCCGCTCCGGGCATTGACCTTTTAAAATATTCAGGCATGAGGAGTGTCTAATAGGCGAGGCTGTAGACCATATTTATAATGCTTTCTTTGAGTGGGATAAGCTGTACATTGCCCATAGGAGTGGACAGATGTATGCGATAGAATTTGATTGTTGTACGCCTTATAAACCCAGTGTAGCTTAACCGTTGGTTGGTAGTTACGTAATCCGGACTATAATGCCATGAAGAGCTATGTGACAAATATTCCAATAGTCAGAAAAGGTTTAAACCGACTACCGTTAATTTATCTTTCTTGATTTTACAGTTTCTATGAAAAGTAAGATTAGTGTTATGTATGTAGTCGTAATGGCTATTGCATTAGCATGTTGTCGTAGCGGGTAATATTTATTCCTTCGTTATGCTGGTGCAAAGGAGAGCGTTCGCTAAATTTTGTGTATGTGAAAGCCGATAATACATTTTTTGATAGTCGCCTTCGGGGAGTTTGTTTAGCGGTTTGGATAGAATAGGAGAGGATGATTGTAAAAGGAATTAAAGTATTTTCTTGAAGTAAATTTAAAGATTCAGTACAGTGCGCTTATTTAAAGCAAATACATAGACTTAATTATGGATGGGACCATTCCTGGCCCCATGAATTTACAGCTGTTAATAGTAGCACTGTTAGTTCTTATTTCAATATAATCCCGTGGATGAATTAATGCCACTCATAAATTTTTAATTAATCCATGAAGCATTTATACGAGAGTTTCATATTTCCGGCAGATCAGTCATTTACAGTGCGCACAGATGTGTTGGAGATGAAAAAGTATAATACGTTCAAAAGTCATGTTAATTATGAAATAGCGCTCCTGGAAAATTGTAGCGGAAAACGCTTTATTGGGGATCATATTGGAAATTTTGAAGGTCCGGAATTAGTGTTGCTTGGAAGTTATCTGCCCCACTGCTGGCAATATCAACAGGTTCAGGATACCACCCAGGTGCCTATGGCTTATGTAGTGCATTTCTTGCCTGATTTCCTTGGCAAAGAACTTCTTGCGAAGCCGGAAGCTCGCGAATTAAATCAACTATTTAGCAGGGCTGCAAGAGGTATTTCGTTTTCAGGAGAGACCGCTGTTTACGCCAGATTTATTCTGCAGCAAATGTTATGTGAAACTGGGTTGGGAAGAATGGCCTGGATGATGCAGTTGTTGCACGTGCTTGCTCGTTCAAAGCATTTCAAAGTATTGTCTTCCCGATTTTTTAATCTTGGGGAAACATCTGCAGATGGACAGAAAATTAACCGGGTGTTCGATTACATTTATAAAAATTTCAAAGATGAAATAACGTTGCCAGAAGTAGCCAATCTTATTCATATGTCTCCGTCGGGTTTTTGCCGTTTTTTTAAGCTGAAAACTAATAAAACGCTTATTGATGTCATAAAAGAAATCCGGATTAACTATGCCGCTAAGTTATTGCTGGAAGGGATGGCTAACGTTTCAGAAGCATGTTACACTTGTGGATACAACAACATCTCCAATTTTAATAAACACTTTAAGGAAGTGAAAGGGCTTGCACCGAGGAACTTTATAAGACAATATCAGATTCATGGAGATGATACCGCCATCTAATACTCCTTCCGACGGGAAAAGAACAAGCGGCGCCGCATATGGGTTAGTGGTTTGTTCCGATCTTGATTCATCTCTATTTGTTTTGTTTGAAGTTCTAAAGGCTTAAGTTCAATTAAACTGGAGTTTGTGACAGATATAACCCACCCGGGAATATTCCAGGGCGGCTTTTCTTGAAGAAGATGTGGGAGATGACATCTATCTATTTTAATGGTAATTGGTTTATAAGCTTTGATATCTGGAAATATTGCATAGGTGTTCGTTGATATAGTAGTAATTTATAATTTATCAATCAGCTAGCTTTGCTATAATATTCGGAATTTTATGTCCGTAAGGAATTTTTTAAATCGGTATTGAATATAAAGGACTATGCCAGTGAGGACTGGTTATAATGTTAAGGTATTATCAGCCTGGTGGCTATATAAGACATATACTTTGGAATAAGTTAAACTAGCAAACAGAAATGTAAGCAAACATAGGCTTAGCGATGGATGGGGTCAGTCTTGGCCCCATGGCTTTGAATGTTTCGATTATTTAATATCTGGTCATTATGATAAAGGTTATACGTTATTCATTGCAGTTTAACGGGAAGCCCCTTACCAGTTTACAAATCACACATGCAGAGATAATGAAAGGTGGCATACTAGAGTTAATTTATTGATGCACTGTTAACTTTTTTTGCATCGTGTTTTTAGTGCATTCATGAATCCCTAAAATGAGCAAAAATAACACAAATAACTGCTAATCCATACGAGGCCGAAAAGAATGGATTAGTAGATCTTCGTAATGAAGACAGCATCATGAGTGTTCAGAATGCTATTGTCATTATTCATCAACCCAATTCGTTATGAAAAGAAAAATTGAAGGGCTTCGATGGCTCTTGGGTACCTTATGCCTTCTACTAACTGCGCAGGTTTTGGTCGCGCAAAGCCAGATCCGGGTTACCGGTAAAGTTATCGACTCCAAGGACAAGTCGCCTTTAAGAGGCGCTACGATCGCTTTTCAGGATGGCAAAAAAGTTGTTGTTGCCAATCAGGAAGGAGCTTTTGAGATGACGGTACCAGATGGTAGTTACTTAAAGGTCACAATGATCGGGTATGACCCCAATGTAGTGAAAGCCACGACAAATATGATCATATCAATGACTGCATCTGCTGAAACATTAGGAGATGTAGTGGTTATGGGATATGGTACACAGAAAAAGGAACTCTTAACTGCGTCGGTGGGTATAATAAAATTTGATGAGGTGAAACGTAATATACCTACTCAACAACTGGGAAACCTTTTGGCTGGACAGGTGGCTGGTGTCAGCGTTTCTACCCCTCGGGGCATACCTGGCAGTGATCCTGGTATTTCCGTTCGCCAGAAGAGTTCCTGGAATACGCAGAACGTTTTATATGTTATAGATGGAAGGATTGCGGATGGAGGTGAATTTAACCGTTTATCTCCCAATGAGGTAGATAATATTACAGTCTTGAAAGATGCAGCATCTACAGCGGTGTATGGCTCCAGGGCCGCCGCCGGTGTTATCGTTGTGACGACCCGCCGTGGAAAATCTGGCAAGGCAAGCATTGAATACTCTTACCAAACCGGATTTGATAGAAGAGGAAGAAATAGTGACCTGATGAATGCAGTGCAGTATTTTGAGTATCAGAACCGGATATCGCCAAATAAGTATAGCCAGAATGTCATTGATAAATTTAAAACAATTAATGACGGTTGGGGATACGATCAGTTGAGCGCTGTATGGAATGACCCATCTACTACAACACATAATTTAAGTATCACCGGAGGATCAGATAAAGTACAGTATTTTATTGGCGGTTCTATGAGTAAGGAACAGTTGTTTCTGAAAAATATGAATTGGCAAAATTATAGTGTAAGAGCAAATGTCAAGGCTCAAATTGCTACCGGATTGACAGCGGAAGCGCTTTTGTCGCTCAATAATAATATTCAAAAGTTCCCGTCTGCTGATGGTTGGGACGATATCTATGGAAAACTAAGGATATGGCAGGCGTATCAGCCGGTTTGGACAACCGATGGCAACCCTATTGATTATGGATGGATCCAGAATGTTGGCGCTGAGGTGAGGGGAGATAATGGCTATAAGAATGTATCTGCGGTTAGACCTGTTGCTAACCTAAGGCTTAATTACCAGATTCCCGGTATTAAAGGGCTTAGCGTAGCGGGACAGTATAGCAAGTCGTTTTTTAATCAGCGCCAGAGGTCATTCGTTAAGCAATATAATATGTGGGTCATGAAGACAACAGATCAGTATCTGATCAGTACAGATCCTAATGATTTTGTGTCTTTTAAGAAATCCTACCATACCAATAGTTTATCGGAGCGGTACGACTGGAGCACTAATTACCAGCTAAACTTACAGTTAAGCTATGAGAATACATTTAAGGATGTACATCATGTAAAGGCCTGGTTGATCTATGAGCGCACAGGGGCTGATGGTTCCTGGATGCAAGGTACAAGGGAGCGATTCCCGGTATATGTTTCGGATCAATGGCGTTTCACAAGTGGTGATCGGGCGGACTCCTATATTAATGGCAGTACACAACAGCCTACGGGAAGAAAATCGTATATCGGACAACTATTTTATGACTATAACAGTAAGTACCTGGCAACTTTTGCCTATCGTTATGATGGCTCTATGCAATTTGCACCTGATATGAGGTGGGGCTTCTTTCCTTCCGGTTCGTTAGGATGGATTGTTTCGAAGGAGAATTTTTTCAAGTCAAACAAAATTGACATGCTCAAACTTCGGATGTCTGCTGGTTTAGTAGGTAATGACGGCGTAGGAGGATGGCAATGGCAGGAATCATACGATCAGGGTAAAAATGCATATCTGGGCACAGGTGGAGCAACAGGTGTTGGTATTAAATACGGTGCACTGGTCAATCCCGCTCTAACATGGGAGAAAACGTTGAATTATAATGCGGGGGTTGATGTGAACTTCTTAAAACACTTCAATGCTTCGTTAGAATATTTCTCTACGAAAACATATGATATCCTGGGATCGCGTATACAAACAGTTCCTCCAACATTTAGCAGATCATTACCTTCTTCTAATTATGGAGAAATTAAAGCGCAAGGAATAGAATTGGGGTTAGGATATAAGGGCCAGGCGAGAAAAGTAAACTATTATGTTAATGGAGTTGCGTCGTATAGCAATGCCAAAAATATTATCAAGGATTTGAATATCACCTATCCATGGCAAAACGAGATAGGCAGGAGTACCAGCCGTATTTCTACACGTGTGGCAGACAAGATACTCAGAACTCAGGCTGACCTCGACGCCTGGAATGCTGCTAATCCGAATTACACCTATTATGGTTACAAAGCTGCGATTGGACAATTGGTGTTTAAAGATATTAGTGGCCCTGACGGCAAACCAGATGGTATTGTAGATGATTGGGATCAGGTAGAGTGGCGGAGAAACAACAATCCAATTGTTGTTGGGCTGAATTTTGGAGCCTCCTGGAAAGGTTTGAGCCTGGATATCAGTTTCAATGGTAGTTTTAATTATTATCAGTCCATCAGGCCATTGAATCAAAATGTGGAATGGAATCGAAACTGGGTAAAATGGGCTACAGATGCATGGACGCCACAAAATACCAATGCTTCTTTACCTATCCGTTATTCATCTAATGATGGAAAAGACAGGATTAACCGTGATGAAAGCTCCTTTTGGATGAAGAAAAGTAACTGGCTCAGATGCAAGTATATATCTCTTGCTTATTCACTTCCTCAGAATTGGGTGAACAAAGCCAGCCTCTCTGGTGCACGTATCTTTTTTAATGCCACTAATCCATTTATCATCAGCAAATTTAACAAGCTGTATTATGATCCTGAAATTGGTAATCCTAATAACTTCCCCATTATGCGCACATTCAATTTCGGAGCAAGTGTAACCTACTAATCCAACTTGCGTTCAATTTTAAAAACTACTGTGTTATGAATATAAGAATTCGTTTCTCAATATATAGGGCCGGAGTATTGTCGGCCGCACTACTCTTATTTAGTCAGGCTTGTAAAAAAGGATTGGATTATAAAAACCAGGATGCCATCGTTCCGGACAATGTATGGACCGATCCTAATATGATAAAGTCTTATCTTAATGACATTTACGGCGCCTCTACACCGGATTGGCCATTCGACGGATCAGACAGCGACGAGGGAATTGATGCCGATGCGCATAACCTCAGTAACTACCAGCAAGGGATTGTTACGGTGGAGAATACCAATATGAAATTGAGTTATGAGTATATAGACCGGATTAACTACTTCCTGGATAAATTATCCACCGTGCCAGGTACCGTACTAAACACATCATTGAATACGCAATATGTAGCGGAAGCCAAATTCTGGCGGGCATGGAGATATTGGAATATGGTAAGAGAAGTAGGTGGGGTACCACTTATTTTGGGGGTACAAAACATTTCTGATCTTTCGAAACTATTTGTTCCACGAAACAAGACTTCTGAATGTATAGCACAAATTGTAAAAGACCTGGACGAAGCCATTGCCGTTTTGCCGGCAGTATATACAGATGCGGGTAATGACTATGGAAGAATCACCAAAATTGCGGCGATGGCATTTAAAGGGCGCGTACTATTGTGGTATGCCAGCCCGTTATTTAATCCTACCAATGATAAAACCCGTTGGCAGGCAGCATATGACGCTAATAAAGCAGCAAAAGATGCGGCGCTGGCCGCGGGGTATGGACTATTCGGAGATTTTAAAAATATCTGGTACCAGGAACGGAATAAGGAAGTTATTATGGTGAACCAACATTTTTATCCGGGAAATCCAATTGATTTCGGTGAAATAAAAGCGGGAACCTATAATGAGAACCAGCCATATCTTCCAATGCTGTTGGGTTTTCCAAAGCGTGATGGTTCCCCTTTACAACTGGATGTGAACAGGTTGTCAGATCCAAATTATAATAGTCAGTTCCTGAAGGATTTCTATACAAATCGCGATCCCCGTTTTTATTCAACAGTCTTTTTTGGCGGAGTTCCATATGTATTACCTGATCAAAATGCTGATACCTATCGTAAAGGAGAAACTTATTGGTGTGTTTATCGGTATATTTCTGGCAATACAACCGATAGAGCCAGTTATAAAAGTGTATTGGTGACCGATTTTTTCCGTTCTGGTATTCCCGGGTATGTAGGATTTTACGACAGGAAAGGACTGGATACAACTGTAGCGGATGAAAATAGTTTTAAAGGACAAACAGATTGGCTGGAAATGCGGTATGCTGAAGTATTGATGAATTATGGCGAATGCGCCAATGAGATAGGCCTGGGTAACGAAGCACTGGATGTATTGCATCAAATTCGCCAGCGTGCGGGTATTATTCCGGGCAACGGTGGTAACTACGGTATAACCGCTGCATCAACCACCGAGATACGAAGTGCTATCATGGCTGAGCGGTTTATTGAATTTGCCTTTGAAGGAAAACGTTCAGGTGATTTGAGACGTTGGAAAAGATATGATCTTTTAAATGCCATGGGTACGCGTAGTTCCATTTATATTGTGTTAAGGCCGGATAAAAAAGTTGCAAGTAATGAACTTATTCTCAATGATTCAACCAGGAATAAATTTTATGCGGCATACATTAACAGTTTAGATGGCGATGATAACTATAAATTCAAATACAATTTAAATCACTGGTTTTCAGCACTGAATCCAGGACAGATTTCACAATCAAAGAATATGCTACAGCAAAACAGCGAGTGGGGTGGCAGTTTTGATCCATTGCAATAGGTGATCCAGCGCGTATATCACATTGAAGAAGGCCGGTAAATATTACTGGCCTTCTTCTTGTTTGTAATACAGTATCTTTGACTTTTGACATGGTGTGTTTCAATCTAACGATCCGTAAGTTTGCATCTTCATTTAAATAACCTAAAGCGATTTATGAGTAAATTAAGAGTCATTCTGTTTACATTACTATCTTTGGCTATTACAGTTCGTGCACAGGAGAAGCAGATTGCCTTGCAATCTCCTAACGGAACCATCCAGGTTTTTGTGACACTTTCAGATAAGATTTATTATGCTGTTGCCATCAACAAGGATACCCTGCTGCAGAAAAATTATCTGGGTTTAACGTTGAAAGATGCAGGTACACTTGGAGAATTCCCTAAGTTACTGAGCGTAAAAAAGGGCAAGGGAACGGGCGTCCTAAAACCAGACGTGCCTTTAAAATTCTCGCTGGTCAGCAATTACTATAATTCCCTGGTATTAAACTTTAAGGGCGATTATTCAGTAGAATTCCGGGCATTTGATGAGGGAGTTGCCTATCGTTTTTTAACACGTAAAAAAGGGCAGGTGGATGTTTTGAACGAGGCGTTTGCCGTGAATTTCCCCGGGGATTACTTGCTTCACGTACAGCAGCCAGGAAGTTTTAAAACCGCTTATGAAGAATTTTATAGCCAGGTGAATTCAAAGGATTGGAAGGCCACAGACAAGATGTCGAATTTACCGATGCTTATTGATACCAGGAAACCATATAAGATCCTGATCAGCGAATCGGATCTTTCTGACTATCCGTGCATGTTCCTTAAAGGCGCAGGGAATAACGGTATTATATCTGTTTTTCCAAAAGCCCCCCTGGAATTTGGTGAAGATGGAGACCGGAGTCAGAAAATCCTGAAGGAAGCCGATTATATCGCCAGAACAGCGGGTACCAGGAGTTTTCCGTGGAGATATTTTGTCATTACGTCCAGCGACAAGCAATTGATAGAGAATACAATGACACTTAAACTTGCTCCTGCATCGCAGGTTAAAGATCCGGGTTGGATTAAGCCCGGGCAAGTGAGTTGGGAATGGTGGAATGATGCTGCTCCTTATGGCCCGGATGTGAATTTCGTATCTGGATATAATCTCGAAACTTATAAATACTATATAGATTTTGCTGCCAGATTTGGATTAAAATACATACTGATGGATGAAGGCTGGGCTATGAGTACAAGAGATCCTTTTACGCCTAATTCAAAGGTTGACGTTCACGAACTGATTCGCTACGGAAAAGAAAAAGGAGTGGGTATTTTATTGTGGTTACCCTGGCTTACCGTTCATGACCATATGGATTTGTTTAAGACTTTCCAGCAATGGGGTATTAAGGGTGTAAAGATTGATTTTATGGACAGGAGTGATCAGTGGATGGTTAATTTTTATGAGAAAGTTGCTGAAGAAGCTGCAAAGTATCAATTGTTAGTTGACTTTCATGGTGCTTTTAAGCCGGCAGGGTTGGAATATAAATATCCAAATGTAATCTCGTATGAGGGAGTCAGGGGGATGGAACAGATGGGAGGAGCGCTTCCCGGCAATAGTCTATATTTACCTTTTATGAGGAACGCCGTTGGTCCAATGGATTATACCCCGGGAGCCATGCTCAGTATGCAGCCGGAAGTATATAAGGCTGAGCGGCCTAATGCGGCAAGTATCGGGACCCGCGTTTATCAAATGGCTTTATATGTTGTATTTGAAAGTGGCCTGCAGATGCTTGCAGATAACCCGACTTTATATTACAGGAATCAGGAGTGTACGGAGTTCATTACGCAAGTCCCTACCACGTGGGATGAAACAAAGGCGTTGGAAGCTGAAGCTGGCGTAGTTGCGGTAGTAGCCAAACGTAAAGGGCAAACATGGTTTATTGGTGGTATTACGAATGGGAAAGAGAAGGAACGAAACATGGAGTTGAACTTTGATTTCCTGGAAAAAGGGAAGACTTATACAATGACCTATTTTGAAGATGGTATTAACGCCGACCGTCAGGCCATGGACTATAGAAAGAAGATGGTACAAGTTAAGTATGGCGATCATTTTAAGTTAAAAATGGCCAGAAATGGCGGGTTTGCTGCCATTATCAAATAAGGTGGTACTACACCGGGCTGAATTAAATAACGACTTAAGGGAGCTGTCTGAAAAGGACAGCTCCGTGAGGTCCCTCCCACCTGCATAAAGCAAAAAAGCCACACCTTTTTTAAGATGTGACTTTTATTTGCGGCGTGGAGGGGACAATGATCGAACCAGTTATTGGATGATCTAATTGAAATACAGTATTTTATAAGAGACGAACTTCTTTTAAGAAATCTGTAGGCCTTCCATGGGTGAAATAATTTTAACGCATAAACCTAAATTTTCCACTTAAATTGTTTTTGGAATGGATAATAAATTGATACAAGAAGAACAAGAGCCAGAGAGAAATAAAAGAGTGTAATATTTCCTCATCCTCGAATTGATACTACAACCCGGCTTAAAGATGCTAAATCATAACATGTCCAAATAAATATTCTTCAGCCATTTTAAGCTGCTTTTCGCGCAGGTTATGTGCTAATGCTAATAATCCAATCCCTATAAATTAATCCTGTAATACTCAATTTATTGCTCTAACTTTAACAAGGTTGCATTTGGCTTCTTCTGATTAAGTTTGGGTTTATTTTTCTTCCTCATGCCCTGTTTTTCAGGAGTATGAATATTTAATTAAAATTATATTTGTGAATATTTTTGTAGGTAATATAAGTGACAGAACAACTGAAGTTGAGATATGGTCTTTATTTGACCCATATGGAGTTGTATATAGTATTAATGTGGCTTATGATAAGTACAGTGGCCGTTCTAAAGGTTTTGCATTCGTTGAAATGCCAGACGATTCCAATGCAGTACTGGCAATTAAGGAATTGAATAATTCAGTAGTTGCTGGCCAGAAAATAGTCGTGTATGAGGCTCGCCCAAAACCTGAAAGACCAGAGAATAATCGTTTCTCCAGATCCGGCCCAGGCACTGGATTTAGACCCAGATACTAATAGGTGGATATTTTAAAACGTCGATTACCTTTATCTGTTAAGAAAGCAGAAGAGCAAAGTCGCAAAATACGTTAAGTAGTTTGTGACTTTGTTTTTACGTTTCTATGTACGGGATAGCAGCAGCCCTAGCTTATTTTTCTAATTATCTCCTTAATAAACCATCCAGGATGGGATATAGTAACAAGAGCAGTTGGTAGCTGCGTTTCGCCCATGAGGTGATGATGAAGATTTGTGTCATCGTGTTAGTTGTTTGAGATCGGAAACCTTAGCCTTTACGAGTTCTTCGGTCTGCATGAATAGTGCATTGCTTCAAAAGAAACCCTATCGTTCTGTAGTTTCCAGAGGATCTCTGTGACCCATGATCAGATACACTTTTTCTAAATCTATTTTGGCTGCACATTACTGTTGGCAGGGGGTAGGGGTAAGAATCTGTAATTACAAGTATCTTAGTAAGTGATACTTAGCTTTAATAAGGTAACATAAAAAACGAGAGAGCATTAATCGGAACTCGACTAAATGCTCGACTTAAAATAAAAAACCCGCGACAAGCGCGGGTTTCTTCGAGATTTTGCGGACCGGACGGGACTCGAACCCGCGACCTCCGCCGTGACAGGGCGGCATTCTAACCAACTGAACTACCGATCCTTGCTACCCATCAGCATTTCAGCCCTTGGGTATCCCCTTTCGGGGTTGCAAATATATAGATAATAATTTCAAATCACCAAATATTTCTCTTTTCCATTATAACAGGGCATATTTAGAGCGCCAACAGTAACTCGTCAATGATGATGACTTGTTGCTATAATTCCATCTGAAGGATTATTAACATAACAGGTATGTAGCACCTATGTTATGATATAAATTATTTTTTATCACCTTAAAAATTATAAAATATCAACAAAGGACGCTCATATTCAAAAAGTAATTTTATATTGCTGTTATAATGACGAGAGGATGCCACTTATCTGCATACCAACTGTCCACGTGTGAATATCAACCATAGAATAGCAGCAATTAATACCATTTAATTTTTTAGATCAATTATCACAGCGGTTTTTTAATACAGGGGTTAGCTAAATCGATTTTTAACAGGAGAGTGAACGGGTACACATCAACCAGGAATTGATAGAATTAATATCTACTTAATATTAGGCAAGTACATTTGCAGGGACTGTTATATTCCATTTATGTCAGGGCAGAAGAAAATATCTTTCCATAATATATCCGGTACGTCGCAGCAGGCGGCATTTGAGGCATCCGTAGCGATTTACTGGAATAAGCTGCTGGGCATTGCCGCAGCTAAGACCAACCCGCACGATGCATTTGACATTGTACAGGATGTGTTGTTATCATTATGGCAGAAGTGGGAGGAGGTTCCCAAGGATGAAACATTGGAATATTACCTGCTGAACGCACTTAAATTCCGGATATTTAAATATTACCGCACTAATGGCCGTTATCAGGCGCATCTGAAAAAACTGGAAGTATTGCTCAACGATACCCTGGAAACACCGGATGCCCTGGCACAGGAAAACCTGCATGGGCTTAAAGAAACAATTATGGAAGAAGCACTGGAAGTGCTTTCTCCCAGCCAGCGGCAACTATTTGTATTACGGGTAAAATATCATTACTCTTATCAGAAGATAGCACAACAACTCAGCATCGACCCCGGCTCTGCCAGGGTTTTATACAGCCGTGCGCTCAAACAGGTAAAGGCGCATATTAAGGCCAATCCTGCCCTGACAGCTTCATTAGTAACCTCTTTTGTATTGGTTACAATTCCTTAACATACCGCTTAGTTAACATTTTTTGATCTCCGGGTATTCAACTCTGAGATGGCACCAAAAAATTATCCCAGGGCCCAGGCCCTTTTAAAGAAATTTTATGAAGGGAAATGTACTCCCGAAGAACTGGCCTTATTAGACAGCTGGTACGATGGGCTGGGCGATATGCCGGAAGATATCCTGCCGGCAGATGCCAGCCATTACCAGCAACAGTTCCTGGAAAATTTCCGCAATAGCTTGCCCTCTGCCAGGATCGCCTGGTGGAAACAGCCGGTGGTTAAATGGGCCGCCGCTGCCAGTATAATATTAATGGTTGGCGCCGGGTATCTCTGGAAAAAAACAACAGCGCATACCTCCCAGTTGGCCTGGCATTATAATATGGTGACCAATGAAACCAATGTAGCTAAACTGGTAGTATTACCGGATAGTTCACATATATGGCTCAACACCGCCGCTACCCTGCGTTGGAGATCTGATTTCAATCAGCAGAACCGTAGCGTACAACTCACCGGAGAAGGCTTCTTTGATGTACAGGGGCAAACCGGGAAACCTTTTGTTATTCACACCCGCGACCTGGCCATCCAGGTATTGGGTACCCAATTCAACGTGGAAGCCTATGCGGCCGAAGGAATCAGCCGCGTATCGCTGGTAAAAGGAAAAGTAAAGGTACAGGCACGTAAATCCGATGCAACTGCAGCGGTACTAAAGCCAGGTACTACAGCCACTTATTTTAATGAAGACAAAGTACTGGGTGTGGCCTCTACCCCGGTAACTGATGTTGCTGCCTGGAGAAATGGCGCCTTCAACGCTATTGACCTTCCTTTCAAAGACGCGGTCACCCGCCTCTGTGCCGATTATGGCTACAGCGTGAAATGGGAAAATACCCAGGGCATCGACAAATACATTTCTGCCAGCTTTAAAAAGGAAAGCTTCGGGAAAATGCTCAACAACCTATGTTATATCAGTCGTAAACAATACCGTATTTCCAACAGACAGGTTACCATTTTTTAAAAAAGCGTGATCACTCCTGAAACAATCAAATCATGAAAATGAAATTTACCACTGCAGATCAGCACACCCGTGGCGGCGGGCCTGCTGTATCCCGGCTCAAACAATTCCTCCTGGTAGGATGTGCATTATTGCCTGCTACCATGGGATTTGCCCGGCAAAATGCATTGAATGAAAAAGTGAAACTGGATATCTCCAGGGCTTCCCTTTCCCAGGTGCTAGCTGCGCTAGGCTCACAAAGCAGCTTTACTTTCAACTATGTAAAGCAGGACTTCGACAA
Source organism: Chitinophaga sp. Ak27 (assembly GCF_012726295.1). GTDB lineage: Bacteria > Bacteroidota > Bacteroidia > Chitinophagales > Chitinophagaceae > Chitinophaga. The sequence continues at coordinate 688,597 of NZ_JABAOB010000003.1, forward strand.
GATTATTGTCAACGACTTCAAGCCTGATAACATCACGTTGAATGAAGCCCTGAACCTGCTCCGGAACAAATCCGGCATCGAATACAGTGTGAGCGATAAAGCCATCCTGTTGAGAAAAGCTGAAAAAGATGGTGGAACAAAAAGTACGCAGGCCGTCACCACACGCAAAATTTCTGGTAGAATTACTACAGAGAATAAAGAACCTATTCCTGGCGTTTCTGTTTGGGTAAAAGGAACTAAGATCAGAACGGTTACCGATGCCGATGGAAAATATGAAGTAACGGTAGATAATGATAAAGCAGTGCTGAACTTCAGCTCTGTAGGATATGAAATGACTGAAGTGGCGGTTGGTACTTCCGATGTACTCAATGCAGTCATGAAAATCAGCAGCAGCGGCCTCAATGAGGTAGTGGTTGTAGGTTATGGTACTGCCAAAAAAGGTGACCTCTCCGCCGCCGTATCTGTTATTTCAGATATGAAAAAGCTGAAAGAACGCCCGGTAATGGATGTACCTAATATGTTACAGGGACAAGTGCCAGGCGTAACAGTTACCAGCAATGGCGGGCATACCAGCAATGCGAATAACATCGTTATCCGCGGGGTGGGATCCAAAAATGGGGAAAACGTATTGTACGTAGTAGATGGTGTACCCGGTGCACCTTTCAACCCGGCCGATGTTGAATCTGTAACAGTACTGAAAGATGCAGCTTCCGCAGCTATTTACGGTGCGTTTGCCGGTTCTGCTGGCGTTATCCTCATCACTACCCGCCAGGCCAGCAAAGGAATGCCTTCCGTGCAATACACTGGTTTTGTAGGTGCAAAAAATGCATGGCGCACTTTACAATCACTCACGGCAGAGGAAGAAGCCAAGGTATCTAACCTGGCACAAACTACCGCCGGTAACCAGCCTTTGGAAGGATGGGATCCCGCTAAAAATCCATATGGCGCCGTAACACGTACCGACTGGATGAGTGAAATTTTCCGCACCGGTATCGTACAAAGACATAACATCAGCGTAAACGCCGGTACCGATAAATTTTCTACCCTCTTCCAGGCCCGTTACGAAAACGAAGAAGGTACCCTGTTAAATACCTACAATAAAAATATTTCCTTAAGATTAAATGCCAACTACCAGTTTAACAAGCATGTGAAACTGCGCCAGGACATCTTCTGGAATAATAATGATAACAGAGATGCCGAAACTGCCAGCGGTTACACCGGTGTAATCACTTCCGCGATCTATATGCCCCGCTCTGCCACCCCTTACTATGCAGACGGAACATTTGGTGGCGTAGGCCCAAGAGATGGCGCTTACAATGGTATCTACGGCGACGTGGTAAACCCGGTAGCTACCCTGCTCAGAAACAGACCTTATAACAAGAGAAATGATCTGCAGTCAGTTACTGAATTAACCATTTCAGACATCATCCCGGGGTTGACTTATATCAACCGCTTTTCTTATCGCCAGCAAAATGGATTCTGGAAAAGTTTTACACCAAAAAGAACAGAACCTGGAAAGCCTAACAATCAAAACCAGTTAGATTATTCTGCCGATAAGAATTATAACTGGATCTGGGAAAATACCCTGAACTATAATAAGCTGATCAAACGCCATAGTATTGGCGCCATGGTATCCATGACCGCCCAGGAAAATGCACACCGTAATTTTACCGCTTCCGCTATGGGCTTCGAAAATGAAGCTGACTGGGCACAGTTCTTTACCAATGCCAGCATTTTTGACCGTACCTTCCCTTCTGACGAAGAATGGAAAGACAGGAACGTTTCTTATGTAGGTAGACTCTCCTATAGCTGGGCCGACCGCTATTTCGTTACTGGAAGCTACCGGTATGATGTAGCCGGTAGGTTAACAGAAGGATACCGCGGTAAAGGATTTCCCGGTTTAACAGCCGCCTGGAAAATCAGCTCTGAACCTTTCTTTAACGTGAAAGGAGTGGACCTCTTGAAAGTAAGGGCCAGCTGGGGTAGAATAGGTAATATTGGTTCTCTGCCTTACTACTACGGTTACGCCAAACTTAATCCTGATTATACTTACCAGATCGGGAATGGAGCACCACGCGTAAACTCACTGGCAATAGCCAATGCTTTTAATCCTACTCTTTCGTGGGAAACTTCTCAACAAACAGACATTGGTATCGATATCGCCTTGCTGAAACAACGTTTGAACATTACTGCCGATTACTTTGATAAACTGACCTACGACCTGATTAAACAACAAAACCTGGGATGGACCAACACATTTGGTCAGGGAGCTCCTTACATCAACCAGGGTAAAATCAGCAACAAAGGCTTCGAAGTAGCCGTTAACTGGCATGACAATATCGGCGCTGTAGGATACAACATCGGTGGTAATATTGCTACTTTAAAGAACAGGGTAACCTACATAGATGGTAATCCCAACTCTGCTTCCGTAGATAATGGCAACGCATACCGCGATGTATTAAGACCTTTCAGCTATACAGTAGGTCAGCCTATCAACGCTTACTGGTTGGTGAAAACTGCCGGTATATTCCAATCTGATGACGAAGCAAAGGCTTACACTGATAAGACTGGTAAGATGATCCAGCCAAATGCAAAAGCTGGTGACCTGAAATTCGTAGATCAAAACGGTGATGGCGTTATCAATGATGCGGACCGTGTTTATATGGGCAGTGCTTTCCCTAAACTCACCTACGGTTTTACCGCTGGTGTTACCTGGAAAAATTTCGACCTCACTATGTTCTTCCAGGGCGTAAGTGGTGTGAAACTGTTCAATGCCTTTAAAATGACCACCCTCAGTGGTTCTGAACAAGGCTACAACCGCTGGAATAAAATCCTGGATGCCTGGTCTCCTGAAAATAAAGGATCCGATATCCCCCGTATCAACGCTAACGATAATAACAAAAACTTCCAGACAAATTCTGACTGGTATCTCGAAAACGGTAACTACCTGAGACTGAAAAACTTGCTGATAGGTTATACGTTTAAGAAAATGAGCTGGAACCAGGGATTACGCGTATACTTCAGTGGCGACAACCTGCTCACCTTCACCAAATACTCCGGAATGGATCCTGAAGTAGGTGGCGTAGGTCTGGACGGTGGGCAGTTCCCGGTTTCCCGCGTATTTTCTGTAGGTGCAAATGTTAAATTCTGATCAAAGCAAACAGTATTATGAAAACGAAATTCAATCATATAGTTATACTGGCAGCTATGCTGATGGGCTCCAGCGCCTGTAACAAATGGGTAGATACCAAGCCTAACGGGGCGCCTACCACGGCCTACTTCTGGCAAAGTGATAATGATCTGAAAAAGGCGACGGCAGACATGTATGTGATCATGCGTAACGAGTCTACCTGGGGAAGAAACCTCTTCTGGGTACAGGACGCCAGCGACGACCTGATTGTGGGGCGCTCGAAAGCCGATGCAGCCAACATCAAAAACTTTATCCCCAGTGGTAGAGAAGGTTATCTGACCGGTGGCTGGAATGACCTGTACACCATGATCAACCGTGCTAACCAGGTAATTCAGAACGTGCCTACTTCTAAAAATACCACAGAAGCCGCCCGTAACCAGGCACTCGGTGAAGCTTACTTTATCCGCGGATTCGCACACTTCTGGGTAGCCTACGTATGGGGGCATAAAGACCAAGGCGTACCTTTTGATGGCCCTGAAAATGCCCAATTCGGGAAACGCATACCTCCACAGTTACCTTCTGTGAAAGATAACTATGCACAGGTGGTAAGCGACATGCAAAAAGCAGCCGACCTGTTACCTTTATTCGAAACCTATGGTGCAGATGACCAGGGTAGAGCACATAAAGCAGCTGCCTGGGGATATATGGTAAAAGCTTATGCTTACTGGGCACAGTTCGATCAAAGCAAATGGGCGCTGATCCCGGCACTTTGCGATAAGATCAAAACAGAAGGACACCGCGCACTTATTACCAACCAGCCTACTGGTTTACAGAACTATAAGGCAGTATTTACGATTGCCAACAACTGGAGCTCTGAGTATATGTGGTCTGTTACGTCTGGCGTACAGGGCGGTTCCGAATTCCCCGGCGTAGTACTGGAAAATACCGGATGGACCTTATTCAATGGTTGGGGATATTTCCAGCCTACCGAAGAACTATATGATGCGTACGAAGCCAACGATCCCCGTCGTGAAGCTACCATCCTGAAGTTCGGCGATAAATTCACTTACTTCGGATTGCCTTTCACTTATTATTCTACCAACAGCTTGTCCGGTTTCCAGATCAACAAGTATATGGAACCCTATTCCTACGGTAAAGATGGCGTGAGCAGCACCAATCCATATATTAATCAAAGCCCGGATTATCCAACTACTATGCTCAATCTCCCGCTGATGCGCTATGCGGAGATACTGCTCTTCAAAGCGGAAGCACTTATTCAGCAGGGTAAAAGCGGTGAAGCGGCAGGTCCGCTGAACGAAATCCGTGCCCGTGTAGGACTGGCGCCTATCGCCAATCCTACTATGGCTGATCTGAAGCACGAGCGCCGGGTAGAACTGGCTTGTGAGTGGACAGACCGCTTCCAGGACCTGAAAAGATGGGGAGATTATAATACGATCAATGCACCGCTGCATGGTCGCATTCACGCTAACAAGAAAGATCCTGCTTCTCCCTATACCATCCAGGAAGTATGGCCAAAACGCAACTTCGATCCTAACAAGCATATGGCATGGCCTATCAACCCGGATGAAGTAACCAATAGTAACGGTACATACAAGCAAACACCAGGCTGGTAAGATACAGTGAACGATATATAAAACGCGGATGCGGCAGGAACCCCTGCCGCATTCCTTTTTTTAGGGCATGGTATTCCCCGGAATTTTAAGTATTTTATGGTAGAATAAATTCCTATGCGAAAGAAATACATATTCCCCATAATCATGATCGGTATGATGAGCGTGGGCGTCAGCTGTTCTCATTCCGTCAGTAAAAAGATACCTGTATTTGCTGATACCACTATCATCGCTAATAAACCCCTGTTTAAAGACTTCATGGGCCTTAACGGGCATGTTACCTTTAAACCCGATTTATACGGAAAGGTATGCCGCCTGGTGCGCATGTATCATAACATCGACTGGGATGCCAAAGCCCCGGGCGATGCACTTAATATACCACATACGCTTAACCATATCAACTGGAAAGACGATGTATACGGCCCCTGGAAGCAGCATGGGTTTGAAACGGATATCTGTTTGCAGTTTCTCAGCCTTGGCGTAGGTAACCCGCAGTACAAAACGATTTGGGCCGGTAAGGAACAGTGGGGTTATGATTATGCCAAAGCCATGGCGGCCTACTTTGGCCCGTCCGGAAAAGAAAAATTATGTACTTCTTTCGAAATCGATAATGAACCAGGCAACCGGTTCGACCGTACCCTTTTTAGTACGCTTTTTAAGAAAATGGCGCAGGGCATCCGGGATGCCGATCCCCAAGCTAAGATAGTAACGCCGGCAGTAGTGGCAGGTAAGGGAGATGATTACTCACAGGGTTTGGATGACCGGTACCAGGATACGTCTGTGCTGCCCCTGTATGACGTTATCAATTTGCATACGTATCCCACGATGGAAAAGTCGGCTACCAATGAAAACAGCTGGAACAGGAGTTACCCGGAAGATAAGTCTTTACAATACCTCAAAGTAATTGACGATGGCATTGCCTGGCGCAATCAGCACGCACCGGAGAAAGAAGTATGGATTACCGAATTTGGCTATGATGCCTGTACACCGGAAGCCATGAAGCTGCGAAAAGACTGGGCATTGAAATTAAACTGGCAGGGCACTACCGATTTGCAGCAGGCCCAATACCTGGTGCGTTCTTTTATGGCATTTGCCGCCCGCGATGTGCAACGGGCATACCTGTACTATTATAACGATGACGATGAAGCCTCTTTTCATGCGGCTTCCGGGCTTACTCGCCACTTCGTTCCCAAAATGTCGTTTTGGGCGGTGAAACAACTATACGCCACGCTGGGAGCCTACCGCTTTCGACGCATTGTAAAACAGGAGGAAGCCCGGTTATACGTTTACGAGTTTGAGCAGGGCGATGATCCCAGCGCACGCATCTGGGTAGCCTGGTCGCCCACCGGCACGCCTACCAATAAAAAAGAGGGTTATCAGCCCAAATCAATCGCTGTAAAGCTGGATAACTTACCCGGATTGCCGGTCAGCGTTACGGGGATGGCCACCGCCGATGGCGTTGCGCCGGCTGTAAGCTTTACGGCTGCCGGCCCTGCGGCCATCACACTTACCATAGGCGAGAGTCCGGTATATATCAGTATGCCAGGAAAATAAAGTCAACAGATGTCCACCGGTTTTTTATATTCGTTACATGAATGAATTGAAGCATCCCTTGCCGGTACGCCGACCCTTTGTGCTATCAGGAGGCGGCGCCCGTGGTTACGCCCACCTGGGCGTTTTGAAAGCCTTTGCAGAACAAAATATTTTTCCCGAAGCCATTGCCGCCACAAGTGCCGGATCTATTGCGGCCGCGTTTATTTGTGATGGTTATACCACCGATGAAGTGAGAGAAATATTCCAACGGCATAAGCTGGGGCTGTCTATGCAATGGCGGAACTGGCGGGCCGGTTTCTTATCTCTCAAAAAAGTAGGAGAGGTACTGGAGAAAACACTGCGGCACAAAACATTTGATGGACTGGATATACCACTATATGTTACCGCCACCAACTTTGTAACCGGCGACCAGACCATCTTCCAGGAAGGCGCCATTATTCCAGCTGTATTGGCTGCATCTTCGGTACCATTACTGTTTCAGCCGGTACAAATTAATAACACGTACTACGTAGATGGCGGTTTGTCTGGTAACCTGCCCATAGAACCACTTTTGGCCGATTTCAGGCAGATTATCGGGGTACATGTTAACCCATTGACACCCTACAATCCAGCTGGCGGATTTTTAGCCAATGTGGAAAGAACCCTGCACCTCGCCATCCGCGAACCGGTGCTGAAAAACAGACAGCTCTGCAGCCAGTTCATAGAACCTGCCGCGCTGGGGCAGTTTGGCATGTTTGAATTTAATAAGCTGGAGAATATATATACTACCGGTTATGAATATACGAAAAAATTATTACTGGAACAGCCGGTACCATAAATAAATTCCAGTAAAACACAAAGCCGTATCCATGCAAAGATGTATACGGCTTTGTAATTTGTTGACAACAATGTTATATATTAGTCCTTGTCATGTCCACGTCCCCGGCCCCGGCCATTTCCACGCTCATCGCCCCGGTCATTTCCCCGGCCGTTTTTCCATCCATTATGATTACCATTGTCGCCTTTCCATTTGTAGTGCATCGGGTGGTCTTTGATTTCGTAATATCTTTCGTCCCGGCTATCCCTGATGATGGTTTGCTTTCCATACCATCCTTTATACCGGCCGTATCGTTCGCGATATATATCAGGATGAAGGTAAGGCCGCGGATCGTTCACTACCACCTTATAACCCCTGTATAAATCGTAGTGGTACCGGCCGGGCAATGCTGCACCGAACACCCATCTGCCACCATCTAAATAAATGAATTGTCGCTGTGGTATATTGTAGTAGGCGTCTATATCCGGGAAGTAATAGTATTGTGCATCGTCGTATCCTACCGGGCCCCATATCGGTTGACTGCCAATATTGATATTGATATTTGCCCTAACCTGGGCGCTTGCCTTATGTGTAGAAAGTACACCGGCAACCATCCACAAACAGGCAATAAATGCTATCTTTTTCATAATACAATGATTTAGATATAGGTGCTAAGCCAAATAAAATGCCAGTTTGCCAACAGCCAGGTACAGTACCATAGCGATCCTTCCCGGATCAGGCTGCACGGCGCTTTCAGGGGATTGTTAATTACTGTTATCGTGGTAGTACGCCGGAAAGATGATTTATATATGAATGAATAGTAATGAGATTTTGCACAAAGTTACTGAAATGACAACAGCCAGTTAACTACTTCAGCAGGATCGGCAATACTCCAGGAATGAGGATGTTTATTATGATTGGGGAGCCGGTAGCCCTTACCCTGTGTGGCAATAAACCGTGCATTGTTGTTGCCCAGTAAATGTAATTCATTGATCATGGCAGCGCCATCTACGGCATTGAGTGTACTGTAATCGAATGCCCGGTTTTGCATCCACCATTCAATATCAGGCTCGCTGTAAATAGTCACGGGGATGTTGCGTAATAATTTTACTGCTGCTTGCGTGGTGTCTGAAAAACTATACGGCGAAACCTCATGAAAGAAGGCCGTACCGGTTTTGGCGGTGGCTTGCATATACTGTTCCAGCCAACCTGCAATCATTTTTTGTTCAGGGTTTACCCGGCCGCCGGGTGCGAGTCGCAGGTTACGCTGCGCGGACTGATACATCCGTTCAAAATCCAGTGGGGCATCAATCGTGAAAACAGCTTTGGGTTGAACAGGAGCATTGTTTTTTACCTGCCATTCTGCAAACTTCATCACGCAAGCGCCTCCTGCGGAGAATCCGCCCAAGTAGAGGCTTTTACCCAATAATTGGTATTGCTGTATACAATAGTCCAGCATCTTTTTGAGCGATCGTTGTGTAGCGTCATCAATGGCCAAACCTGCATTCCCATTTTCCAGCACGGGGATAATGACGAGGATGCCTTTTTGTGCGGCAACCGCAGGAATGCCGGATTGTGCCAGCACATCCTGCGGTTGCTCAAAAGCACCCGGTACCAGGAGCAGGTAGCCGGTTGTTTTTACAGCAGTGGGTGGCAGTACTGCAATAAACTTGTTTTTAGTAGTATCGGATTGGGAGAGATAGATGGTTTGGGTGGTTTGTGCCATTCCATTAGTCAGGCAGCCCAGTAAAGAGAGCAGGGTTGTTATGCAGTACTTCCTCCAAAAGATACGCATCATAAGATCAAGTTTTCTGGTAATTATCTCTCCAACATAAAACATTCGCTAAGAAATACCAAATGTTCAGGATGCCATTTCAGTGGCCAGGGTGGTGCGGAATGCGTGCCGGTAAAAGCTGGGAGATATTTGCAGGTGCCGGATAAACACGCGTCGCATGGAAACTAAGTTACCGAGTCCGCATTTTTCGGCAATTTGTTCTGCGCTGAGATTGGTGTCTTCCAGGTATTGGCGGGCTACTTCTACCCGTAGTTTTTCCACAAATTTTGCCGGGGTAAGCTGGGTTTCTTTTAGAAAAACCCGGGCAAAGTTACGGGGGCTCATATTTACATGATCGGCCATATACTCCACCCGGATTTCGCGATCCAGGTTTTTTAGCAGCCATTCGCGGATACTTCTGATCAGCGGACTTTTGAGCTCAAAAGAAGGCAATAGGTTGCTGAACTGTGATTGATTGCCGGCACGCCGCAGGTGCAGCACCAGCTGGCGGGATACCTGCAAGGCTATTTCCCTGCCAAAATCTTCTTCTACCAATGCCAAGGAGAGATCCATGCCGGAGGTAACACCACCGGAGGTATAGATATTTCCGTCGCGCACAAAAAAGGGCGTACTGTCTACCGTTACCGAAGGATACGCCGCTTGCAGCCGGGTACAATGTTCCCAATGCGTGGTAGCGCGTTTGTTATGTAATAGCCCCGCTTTGGCCAGCACAAAAGCGCCTACGCAAACTGAACCCATTCTTCGGATGCCCGGGTAGTGTGCCGTGAGCCAGGTGAAAAACGAGGCAGGAATTTTATCCAGGCTGCCCAGGGAAACACCGGCAATCAACAGGGTGTCTATAGGAAAATTGATATCCGTTACACATATATCGCAGGCGATACGGATGCCGGATTTAGTGGCAATATGTTTGTTTTTCGTGACCGATGCCAGTATAATTTCATACCCCTTTTCCTCGCTGGCGATCTCTTTGGATGCAATAGAAAATACATCAGCAGGACCTGCAATATCCAATAGTAAGATACCAGGCGTGGCAACGATGACCACCGTTTTTTTAGCAGAAGAGCGGGATCTGGACATAGGTAACAAAAATAACAAAAACAATCACGTTTTACAGCAGGGATACCAGCTCCGAAATACGGTTGGAGATACCTGTTTCATTATCATACCAGGCCACCACTTTAACCGTTTTTCCGAGGCTCTTGGTCAGGGTGCCATCAATGATGGAAGAATGTGTATTGCCAATGATATCGGCAGATACAAATTGTTCTTCTGTATAGGCGAGGATGCCTTTCAGCGAACCGGTGGCATATTGTTTAAACAGTGTATTCAGCTCGTCAACAGATGCTTCCCGGCTCAGATTAACAGTAATATCCACAATAGATCCGTCTATAACAGGCACACGGTAAGAGTATCCATCCATTTTACCTTTCAGGTTGGGCAATACTTCGCCGATGGCTTTGGCGGCGCCGGTAGTAGTGGGAATGATGGAATGTGTGGCAGCCCTGGCCCTGCGCAGATCCCGGTGAGGCGCATCCTGCAGTTGCTGATCGGCCGTAAAAGCATGTACGGTGCTCATAAAGCCGGAAGTAATACCAAATTCTTTATCGAGAATCAGCAGTACCGGCGCAATGCTTCCGGTAGTGCAGGAGGCGGTGGAGTAAATATTATCGTTGCCAATTAATTCGTTGTTAACACCATGCACGATCGTTTTTACACCTCCACTGGCAGGTGCGGTGATCAGTACTTTTTGTGCACCGGCATCAATATGCGCCTGCGCTTTAGCCCTATCGGTAAAACGCCCGGTAGATTCAATCACGACGTCGATACCCAATTTTTTCCAGGGCAGTTGTGCCGGATCTTTTTCATTGAGGAGCGTAATGATTTTACCGTTTACCGTAATCGAACCATTGCCTGCTTCCACGGTGCCAGGGAAATGGCCATGCGCGCTGTCGTATTTAAACAGGTGAGCCAGCGTGGCAGCATCTGTCAGATCGTTGATCGCCACTACTTCTACGGCGGTTTTATGCTGTAAGGCCCGTAAAGTCATCCGGCCAATTCTTCCAAATCCATTGATAGCAACTTTCATGTGTTTCTGTTTTTATTTAGTACAAAAGTAGATAACAACGCTGGTGGCAGCAATGACAAAAAATATACAGTTTCTGCCATTTGAATAATTTCCGCCATATCCCTATTGTGTTTAAAGGAAAAAGATTTCATCTTTAAAGCGTACTAAATGCCTCCACCAATATGAAGCCTATTTTTTTCACGCTGGTAGCCACTTGTTTATTGACCTTTAATGCCGCGTTTGCCCAAACAACGACGGCGCCTGTTAAGACACAGTGGGCGTTCCCACCGTTTGTGAGAGCAGATGCCGTAAACCCCATTATCTCTCCCGATACCAGTACCCGCTTCCTGGACCCCATGAGTAATAAGCCGGTGAGCTGGGAGGGGAATTATACTTTTAATCCCGCTGCAGCGGTGCTAAAGGACAAAGTAGTGGTATTATACCGGGCAGAGGACTTAACCGGCGACCGTATTGGTACCAGGACATCCAGGATAGGTTATGCCGAAAGCGAAGATGGGATCCATTTCCGGCGTGAGCAGCAACCGGTATTATACCCGGGTAACGATGCGCAGCGGTCTTATGAGTGGCCGGGCGGATGTGAAGATCCCCGCGTAGCCGTAACGGAAGATGGCACCTATGTAATGTTGTATACCCAATGGAACCGGCAGGTGCCGCGCCTTGGCGCCGCTACTTCCCGCGATCTGAAAAACTGGCAGAAAACAGGACCTATTTTCGCTAAAGCGCTTGCAGGAAAATTTTTAAACATCCCGAGTAAGTCTGCTTCCATTTTAACAACGTTGAAAAACGGACGGCAGGTCATCAAAAAAATAAACGGCGTATACTGGATGTATTGGGGCGAATACCATGTATATGCGGCCACCTCTGTAAATCTCACTGACTGGACGCCGCTCGTGGACGAAAAAGGGAACCTGCGCGAGCTGGCATCTCCCCGGAAAGGTTATTTTGATAGCGGCCTGACAGAATGCGGGCCACCAGCTATTTATACCGATAAAGGCATAGTGCTGCTGTATAATGGTAAGAATGCAGTCGGTGATAAAGGCGACCGCCGTTATGCTGCCGGCGCCTATTGTGCCGGACAGTTTTTATTTGATAAGCAGGATCCGGCGAGAATGATTACGCGGTTGGATACGCCTTTTTTGTATCCACAACGACCATATGAAAAAAGTGGACAGTATAAAGATGGTACTGTATTTATAGAAGGCATGATATACTTTAAGCACCAATGGTTTTTATATTATGGTTGTGCTGATTCGAGGGTGTCGGTAGCTGTATATGATCCCAAATAGTTTTTTTTCCTTTACTTTGAGCCATTAATATGGCCCACGGTAATGAAATAAAGGAATGGCAACGTCGTATAAGTTTATATGATGATGAGTTGGCCTACAAGGAATTATTTCTTCATTGCTATCCGCCGCTGCTGAAGTTTGCCGTATCTTTCGTGAAAGTAGCAGAGGTAGCTGAAGAAGTAGTATCCGATGTGTTCATTAGTTTGTGGGAGCGCCGGCGCCAGCTGGAAGAAGTAAATAACCTGCAGGTGTACCTGTATGTAAGCGTGAAGAATACTGCCTTAAAGTATCTTTTCAAGCAAAAGAAGCAGGTATCCATTACCATCGATGATTTGTCTGTAGAACTGGCCAGTCCGCATCAGAACCCCGAGCAGCAGCTGCTCACTACAGAGATGATGGAACGTATTACTGCTGCCATTGAAGGGCTGCCGCCCCGGTGTAAGGTTATTTTTAAGCTGATCAGGGAAGATGGATTGAAATATAAAGAGATAGCGGAGATTTTGAATATTTCCGTGAAAACAATAGATAATCAGCTGGCCGTAGCATTAGCCAAGATAGCCAGGGCATTGAATGTACAGCTAAAGAAACCTGTTCGTTAACACCGGTGTCACCCGTACCGGAAATTTTTTTTATTTCCCTTTAGTAGATTTTAAGAAAAACAGGTACCTGTAGAAGAAGTAGCTATCAAAACGTTATGAATCACAAGCGTATCTGGGAACTGATGGGGCGTAAACTGGCCGGGGAAGCATCTGCAGAGGAACTGCAGGAGCTCGACAGCCTGTTGCGTGCCCATCCCGATTTGCATTTTCCGGTGGAAGCCATTGCGGATATCTGGAAAACAGACTCCGGGGCAAATGACCGGGCTGCGGGAGAAGATGCGCACAGGCGGCTGATCAGCCGTATGCAAGAAAAGGGTATTGACATAGGATTATCCTTCGAAGAACAACAAACTGGTATTTTCCAGCTGGAGGCACAGGAAAGGAAGTCGTGGTGGCGATATGCAGCAGCGGCCGTAGTGGCCGGTGGACTGATAACAGCTGCCTGGTGGTGGCGCCCGGTGGGCAAACCAGCCTCGCCACTGGCGCTCAGTGAAGTGGTGACAAAGAATGGTTCGCGTACGGCAGTACATTTGCCTGATGGCTCCCAGGTATGGCTGAATGCCGGCAGTAAACTCACTTATAATAAAGATTTTGGTAACGGCAACCGGGATATCACGCTGACCGGGGAGGCTTTTTTCGAAGTGGCAAAAAATGCAGAGTATCCTTTTGTTATCCATACTACCCGGATGGATGTAAAGGTATTAGGCACCCGTTTTAATGTACGCGCTTACCCGGGCGAAAAAGTGACCGAAGCCGCGCTGATACAGGGAAGTATAGAAGCGTCGCTGCATAACCGGCCCGGTGAGCGGATCATTCTCCGGCCTGCGGAGAAAATAGTCGTTACCGAAGAGAAAATCCAAGAAGAAAACACCAAAAACAATGAACCGGTGATGGAGGTTCGCCACCTCACCTACTACGAGGAAAATACAGATGCCATCGTAGAAACCTCCTGGCTGGAAAATAAGCTCGTTTTCAGAGATGAGTCCTTTATTTCACTGGCCGCCCGTATGGAGCGCTGGTACGGCGTTACTATCCGCTTTAGCGACCCGCAACTCGAACAACTAAGATTTACCGGCGTATTTGCCCAGGAAACGATACAACAAGCCTTAAAAGCTTTACAAATGACCGCTGTATTTAACTACAGCATCCACGGTACTGATATCATTATAAACCAGTAATATTTCCGTTATGAAAAAAAGGAGCAGGTATAACACGTCATGAGCTACTGGTAATAAAAAAGGGAAATGCGTCAACATTTCCCTCTGAAGCATAACAGGAAGCTTCGCCGATCCAAATAGTAGCTGGCTTCCATTTTATTACCTCTGAATCTAAATGTATGAAAAAATCGCTAACAACTGCGAAGCGACCCTCCCATGCCTTCAAAAAAGCACTATTAATTATGAACTGGACCGCCGTACTGCTATTGGCAGGTGTGCTCCAGGTATCTGCCAACGCGAGAGGGCAGGGAACTATTACGCTCCGGCTGAAAGAAGCGGAGATCGCCAAAGTACTTCACAACATTGAGAAACAGGGCGAGTATCGTTTTCTGTACAACAACGCGTTAAAAGATATCCGGAAGAAAGTAGATGTGGATGTGACCAACACCCGCCTGGCCGACCTTATGAGCAATATTCTCGCTAACACCAGCCTGAAGTATAAGGTCATTGAGAATAACCTGGTGGTCATTATGTCGAATTCTCCTGAACTACAGGATATAAAGATCACCGGTAAGGTCACTGATAAGAAAACCAAAACTGCGTTGCCCGGTGTCACCATCAGTATTAAGGGAACTTCCAGGGGTACGGTAACCGGCGCCGATGGTTCCTATAGCCTCACCGTGCCGGAAAATGCCACGCTGATGGTATCTTTCATTGGCTACTCCAACCAGGAAATACCGGTGAACAGTCAATCTGTAGTGAACATAGAAATGGAAGAAGCCATCAGCCAGGTAGAACAGGTGGTAGTAGTAGGTTACGGGGTACAGCGTAAAGTGGATGTTACCGGCGCTATTGGCCAGCTGAAATCAGAAGAAATTAATAAACAACCCATCGCTAACCCCGTGAGTGCGTTACAGGGTAAAGTGCCTGGCGTACAGATCACCAATATCGGGAAACCCGGCGCTGCGCCGGAAATAAAGATCCGCGGCATGGGTACCGTATACGGCAGCAACAGCCCGCTCTATGTAGTAGATGGCGTATGGTACGATGATATCAGCTTCCTGAACCCGGCAGATATCGAAAATATGAGTATCCTGAAAGATGCTTCCAGCGAAGCTATTTACGGGATACGTGCCGCCAATGGCGTAGTACTGATTACTACTAAAAAAGGAAAGTCAGGCAAACCTGCAGTGAACTATAATGGCTACGTAGGCTATCAGAAAGTAACCAACGAAGTAAAGATGGCAAACGCCAATCAATACGCTACCCTGGTGAATGAGTTACAGGACCGGAACAGCAAGCCGCCATTGCTGGACCCTGCACAATTCGGAAAAGGAACCGACTGGTATCACCTGGGATTGCGCAATGCCATGATCACCAACCACCAGGTATCTGTAAGCGGAGGTTCTGAAAAATCAACCTATAATTTCTCCGTAGGATATCTCCGTCAGCAGGGACTGGTGGAAACCAACGACTATACCCGTTTTACGGCCCGCCTGCAAAATGATATCCAGGTATTTGAGCCACTGAAAATCGGTTATAGCGTCACCGCTGCTGCCAGCAAATCTAACGATGTGCCGGACTTTATCTGGCGTCAGCTGTACGCAGCTGCTCCCGTAGTACCGGTACGTTATGCAGACGGAAGTTATGGCGATCCTAACGATTTTAACCTGGGAGAAGGCGCTAACTTCAACCCCCAGGCTACACTCGACTTTTTCAACCAGTTCACTAAAAAGCAAACCGTTACCGGTAACGTATATGCCGACCTGCGGTTTGCCAAACATTTTGTATTCCATTCCAGCCTGGGTGGAGAGTATGGCGAAAACCTGATGCGTAACTATGTACCAGTATTTGCGGCTACTCTTGCACAACGCGCTACCAACAGTAAACTCACCCGTGAAAATACGGATACCCGTAACTGGATTGTGGAGAACACGTTGACCTATGAAAATAAATTTAATGAACATAGCGTACGTGTGATGGTAGGTCAAGGCGCTCAAAGCAACCAAACCTATAAATTGACCGCACTGGCGCCTGATGTGCCCAACAACAGTGAAGGCGACATGTACCTGAAACTTGGTAGCACCAATGGTCGTGAAGTAAGAGATGAAGGTACGTTATACACGGTGGCTTCGTATTTCGGAAGGATCAACTACTCGTTTAAAAACAGGTACCTGTTGAATGCTTCCCTTCGTTCCGATGGATCTTCCAAGTTCTTTGGCGATCATCGATGGGGATATTTCCCTTCTGTGGGAATAGGCTGGATAGTAACAGAAGAAAGCTTCATGAAACACCAACACTTTTTCGATAACCTCAAAATCCGCGGTAGCTGGGGTAAAGTGGGTAATGCTACCATCCCTTCCGATGTATCGGTATTGCGGGTAGCACAGGATCCTTATTTAACAGCGATCTTCGGCGGTATTGTTAACACCGGCGCCAGCGTGAATTCCGTGGTACCGCCCACTACTTACTGGGAAAGAGGTGTTGGTACGGATGTAGGCCTGGAGGCCAGTATGCTGGACAACCGCTTGTATATAGAAGCGGGCTATTATAACCGGAGAACAGAAGCCGCCATTTTCGAGATCCGGATTCCCGGCTCTGTGGGAACCAATTCCGGCGGTATCATCGCCAACCAGGCCGACTTGCTGAACCGTGGCGTAGAAATAGCCGCAAGCTGGAAAAGCAAGATAGGTAAAGACTTTACCTGGTCCGTTGGCGGAAATGTAGGGTATAATCAGAACAAAGTAGAGAATGTAATTTCCGGTAACAATCCTATTTATGGCGGCGGCGGTGGCCTCACCAGTGGCGCGCTTAGCACCCGTACTATGAATGGCCGTCCTATTGGTGAATTTATAGGGTACCTGGTAGATGGTATTTTCCAGACAGATGCGGAAGCGGCAGCCTCCGCACAGCCCAAAGCCCGTGCAGGCGATTTCAAATACCGGGATGTGAGCGGACCGAAAGGTATTCCTGATGGCGTAATTGATGCCAACGACCGGGTACCGCTGGGTAATCCCAATCCCCGTTACACATACGGTATCAATACCTTCTTTTCCTGGAAGCAATTTGATCTGACGCTCGACTTCCAGGGCGTGGCCGGAATGGAAGTATACAATGCCAATCTCGGCGCCCGTTACGGTAATGAAAACTTTACCAAGGATTTCTATGATCACCGCTGGCATGGAGAAGGTACTTCCAATACCTATCCTTCTGCTTTCATCGGTGGCCGCGATAACTATTTACCCAATTCTTTCTTCGTAGAAAATGGCAGCTACTTCAGGATACGGAATATACAACTGGGATATAATTTCCCGGCAGCGATGGCAAACAGGTGGGGAATGAAAAACCTGCGTGTATATGCCAATGCACAAAATGCCTTCAACTTCTTCCGCTATAGGGGCTTTACCCCTGAAATTGGCGGTAAGCCCAAGGAAGCAGGTGTGGATAACAATGTATACCCGCTGTATGCCACCTACAATTTTGGTGTAAATGTTACTTTCTGATCTAAAGCAGCTTTTTTATGAAACGATTAATTCAATTTTATATACAGCGTATGTCTGTTAGCGTTATATTGACTGCACCCTTCCTCCTGGCAGGTTGCAGCAAGTCATTCCTGGATGTACCGCCACAAGGCCAACAGCCTAACGAACAGTTCTGGAAAAATGAAGCCGATGCTACCAAAGCGGTGAATGCCATTTATGCCAACCTCCGGGAATGGAAGCAGGTAGCCTTTGCCGCCATTGCCATTGAGAGCCTGGGCTCCGATGATACAGAGAAGGGAAGTAATACGGCAGATGCCAGCTTCCTGAATAAGTACGACGACTTTTCGGTTACCGCTACCGAAGGACAAATACTGGATTTCTGGAAAGGACAATACCAGGAAATCAACTTCTGTAACCAGGTGCTCGATCATGTGCCAGCCATTACGATGGATGAAGCCTTGAAAGCACGTTACCTGGCGGAGGCAAAATTTGTACGCGCTTACGCCTATTTCCGGCTGGTACGCGCTTACGGCGATGTGCCTCTGCGCCTCAAAGTGCCCACAGAAGCCAGTGAATACAACATGGCCAGAACGCCCAAAGCACAGGTATGGGCCGCTATTGAAAAAGACCTGACAGAAGCTGCCGCTGTATTGCCACCTAACTATCCGGCTGCCGACAAAGGCCGCGCTACCAAAGGCGCTGCCTTAGCGTTGCATGCCAAGGTGGCTATGTACCAACAGAAATGGGCGGATGTGCTCAACTACACCAACCAGGTAATGGCACTGGGATATACGCTCTTTCCTAACTACGAGCAAATGTTCCGTATTCCCAATGAAAATTCCTCAGAGTCTGTATTTGAAATCCAATGCCAGCTTATCCTGGATAGCAAAGATGCTTCTAACTCCCAATACTCCCAGGTACAGGGCGTAAAAGGAGTAGTAGGTGGCGGATGGGGCTTTAACGTACCTACCGCCGACCTGGTAAGCGAGTACGAACCCGGTGATCCCCGTAAAGATGGCACTATCATTTTCAGGGGAGAAACAACTCCCGAAGGAGATGTGATCCCGGTAGGTGGCGACAATCCGATGTTTAACCAGAAATCGTATGTGCCTTTCCGTTTGTTTGTAACCGGCTACAACGAAGGCGCCGACCAGAACGTTAGGGTAATGCGCTATGCAGAAGTATTGCTGATGAATGCAGAAGCAGCCAATGAAACCGGCAACAACGCGCAGGCGCTTCAATCACTGAATGCGGTGAGAGCACGCGCCCGCCAGGGCAACCCGGCTATTCTCCCGGATGTTACGGCTACTGATAAAGAAACCGTACGCAAAGCTATCTGGCATGAAAGAAGGGTGGAACTGGCCATGGAAAATGACCGTTATTTCGACGTGATCCGCCAGGGCAGAGCTGCCGCTGTATTTGGTCCTAAAGGATTTAAAACAGGCAAAAACGAAGTATGGCCGGTACCGCAGGATGAAATAGACATCAGCGCCGGCACCCTCGTACAAAACCCTGGATACTAATTTCAAATACTACGATCATGCAATTCAGATATTCATCATATGCAATACTGGCAGCAGCCGTACTCTTATTGTCGGCCTGCTATAAAAAATTTGATGCCGGCAGTTATGCGCCTGCATTATCTATCGACGGATACTCCAGCACCAGCGAAATTGCCCCCGGCAGCCTGGTGGCCTACTGGGGATTTAATGGCAACCTAGTAGACAGTATCTCTAAAACCGCCTGCGACAACAGCGGTACCGGCTTCGCACAAGGCATCAAAGGCGGCGCCCTCAAAGGGGCCGACAAATCATATGCACTGTTTTCTCCCGGTAGCAGCATTACCGGCCTTAAAGCATTTACCCTCACCATGTGGGTAAATGCCCCGCAGAATACCGATGGGATGGTGGGACTGGTGAGCTTGAGTAATACCAAGTCTTTCTGGGGTAACATAGATATCTTCTTTGAAAATGGCAGCACCGATTCCAAGGCCATTTTGAAAGCGCATGTCACCGGTCAGCATGGCGATGGCTGGCTGGGCAACTATGAGGTGATGAACATCTGGAAAATATGGACCAATATCGCTGTGTCATATAACGGCGTAGACACCTTCCGGGTATATGTAAACGGCCAGAAGATTGATACCAAGGTGAACAGCGGATTTGGCCAGCTGGCATTTGCCAACACCGGTAAAATGGTGTTTGGTACCTCACAGTTCCAAACGGTACCCAGTCTTACTTCAGCCGCTGATGCGCAGTCCTGGGCCAGTTACCTTACCGGTGCTTTAGATGAGGTAAGGATCTATAATAAAGCATTGAGTGATAAGGAAGTGGGCGCCCTGGTAAAACTGGAAGGCCGGGGGAAATAATACCGCTATTTATGACAGGATTGTCTCGTATCATATATAGTGCTTTACTGCTATTGGCAGTGGGTTGTGGTAAAAGCGGGGGCGACAAACCGTCGCCTCCGCCCGTAACCCCCGTCCCATTAAACTTTGCCTCCTTGAGTGTGGACGGCAAGGCCGATGGATTTTCGTATATGGGTACCGGTACGCGCCCTGTTATCCGGATTTCCTTCAGCGATGCGGTGCAGCGTAGTGCGGCCGCTGCGGCTTGTTCCTTCAGCGGAAATGGAGCTAACATACCTTTTAATATTTCGTGGGAGCATGGAGATAGTACGCTGGTGCTACAGCCTGCTGCTGCATTGGCTAATCTTACCGCATATACGATTACGGCCAGCACTTCCCTGCAATCGGTCCGGCAGTCGAAGTTATTATCGGCGGTCACCCTATCAGTTTTTACCGGGATAGATACCACCGATAAATTTCCTCGTATTACCGACGAGGCCCTGCTAACTCTAGTACAGCGGCAAACCTTTAAATATTTCTGGGATTTTGGACACCCGGTGAGTGGAATGGCCCGGGAAAGGAATACCAGTGGAGAGACGGTAACTTCCGGTGGTTCCGGCTTCGGCATCATGGCCATGGTAGTAGCTGTAGAGCGGGGCTTTGTTGCACGTACAGATGCCGTGCATCGCCTGCAACAAATGACCACCTTCCTGCTCACGAAAGCGGCCCGCTTCCACGGCGCTTACCCGCATTGGCTCAATGGCAGCACCGGCGCCGTAGTGCCCTTCAGTACCAAAGATGATGGCGCCGACCTGGTTGAAACAGCTTACCTGGTACAGGGCCTGCTTGCTGCAAGGCAGTATTTTAATAAAGCTGATATAACAGAAACGCAGCTACGAAACGATATCAATACCATTTGTAATGGGGTAGAGTGGAACTGGTTCCGCAAAGGCGGCGAACAAACCTTGTATTGGCACTGGAGCAGCAACTACCAATGGGATATGAACATGCCTGTCAAAGGCTGGAACGAATGCCTGATCACCTATGTGCTGGCCGCATCTTCGCCCGACCCCATTCCCCGGAGTGTATATGACAATGGCTGGGCCGGGAATGGTACGATGCGTAATAATCAATCTTACGAAGGTATTCCTTTGCCATTGGGCCCGGCTTATGGCGGTCCCCTGTTTTTTTCGCACTACTCTTTCCTGGGCATTAATCCGCGCGGACTGAAAGATGCGTATGCCGATTACGAGCAACAGGTAACTAATCATACCCGCATCAACTATGCATATTGTGTGGCTAACCGCGACCGGCACTACGGCTATGGAGCAGATTGCTGGGGGCTTACCGCCAGCGATGTGCCCAACGGGTATAATGCCAGCTCACCTACAAATGACATGGGGATAATTGCACCCACGGCAGCGTTGTCGTCCTTTCCTTATACGCCTGAAGCATCTATGCAGGCGTTGAAATTCTTTTATTATAAGCTGGGAGATAAACTTTGGAAGGCGTATGGATTTACTGATGCTTTCTCGCTGCAACATAATTGGTTTGCGGACTCTTTCCTGGCTATCGACCAGGGACCCATTATTGTGATGATAGAGAATTATCGCACGGGATTATTGTGGAACCTTTTTATGAGCTGCCCGGAAGTAAAAACGGGTATGCAACGCTTGGGTTTCACCAGTCCACATCTTTAAAAAAATAAATAATGAAATATATTATCCTGATGGGCTTTTGCCTGCTCTTGTCGTCTATGCCTGCCAATGCGCAGCAGAAAGTGAAACTTTCCGATGAGCAGCTATTAGACCTGGTGCAGCAACAAACCTTCCGTTACTTCTGGGATTTTGCACACCCGGTGTCAGGCCTAGCACGTGAACGCAGTAATCAGGCTGATTATGGCGATGAGGTAGTTACTACCGGAGGCACCGGATTTGGTGTGATGGCCATTATTGTGGCCACGGAGCATAAATGGATTACCCGGACGGCTGCAGCAGAGCGGTTGCTGAAAATGATCAACTTCTTACGGAAAGCCGACAGCTATCATGGTGTTTTTCCACATTGGATGAACGGCAATACCGGTAAAACAATTCCCTTCAGCCGCAAAGATGATGGGGCTGACTTGGTAGAAACGTCTTTCCTGCTTCAGGGCCTGCTATGTGCCCGGCAGTATTTTGATGCCGGCAACCCTGTGGAAACGGAGCTGCGTGATAAAATCAACGCCACCTGGCAGGAAACAGAATGGAATTGGTTTACACAGGGTGGGCAGAATGTACTGTACTGGCATTGGAGCCCCAATAATGGCTGGAGCATGAACCATGAAATCAAGGGTTGGAACGAATGCCTGATCACTTATGTGCTGGCGGCTTCCGCTCCCCGTTATGCCATTAGCCCAGACGTATATCACCACGGTTGGGTGAATAATATTTACTTCCGGAACGATCGCGAATTTTATGGCATCAAGTTGCCGCTGGGGCTTGATTACGGCGGTCCCCTCTTTTTCTCGCAATATTCTTTCCTCGGGCTCGATCCGCGTGGACTGAAAGACCGCTATGCCAATTACTGGGAACAAAACCTGCGTCATACCCTGATTAACCGGGAGCACTGTATTCGCAATCCTAAGGGATTTAAGGGATACGGCGCCGACTGTTGGGGACTGACCGCCAGCGATACTTATGACGGGTATAATGCGCATTCGCCGGAAAATGACTGGGGTACTATTTCCCCTACCGCTGCTTTGTCGGCATTCCCTTATACGCCGGAATATTCTATGCAGGCGCTGAAACATTTTTATTATACCCTGGGAGATAAGATCTGGAGCCAGTACGGTTTTACAGACGCATTCAATGAAACGAAGCAATGGTATGCTACCTCCCACCTGGCGATTGACCAGGGGCCTATTATTGTAATGATAGAAAACTACCGCAGCGGCCTGCTCTGGAAGTTGTTTATGGGTTGCCCGGAAATTAAACAGGGGCTGAGTAAATTAGGTTTTGAAACGGCGGCGGCCATCAAAAAGTGACGACTATGAAAGGATGTTTGTATATCGTTTTGGTGTGGATGAGCATAGGATTAGGTGTTGCTAACGTAAACGCACAAACGACTTATTGTAACCCGGTAAATATTGATTATGGTTATTGTCCTATTCCCAACTTCACCACCTGGGGAAAGCACCGGGCTACTGCCGATCCGGTGATCGTGAATTATAAAGGCGACTACTATCTTTTTTCCACTAACCAATGGGGATATTGGTGGAGCGCCGATTTGCTGGACTGGCATTTTGTATCCCGGAAATTTTTGAAGTCGTACCACCATGTGTATGACGAGTTGTGTGCGCCGGCAGTATGGGTAATGGGTGATACCTTGCTGGTATTCGGGTCTACCTATACCAGCGATTTCCCTATCTGGATGAGCACCAATCCCAAAGGCAATGAATGGAAGGAAGCTATTGATTCGCTACAGATAGGCGGCTGGGACCCCGACTTTTTTGCCGACGACGACGGGCGGTTGTACATGTACAACGGCAGCAGCAACCGTTATCCATTGTATGGGGTGGAGATGGACCGGACTACCTTCCAACCGAAGGGCACGCGGAAGGAAATGTACCTGCTGGAGCCCGACAAGTATGGCTGGCAGCGGTTTGGTGAGTACCAGGATAATACCTTCCTCGATCCTTTTATTGAAGGAGCGTGGATGACCAAACATCATGATAAATATTACCTGCAATATGGTGCTCCGGGAACGGAATTCAGCGGATATGCCGATGGCGTGGTGGTGAGCGATCACCCATTGGGACCTTTCACTCCGCAAGCCCATAATCCTGTTTCATATAAACCGGGAGGATATGCCCGGGGAGCAGGTCATGGCAGTACTTTCCAGGATAATAAAGGATATTGGTGGCATGTATCTACCATGGTTATTGCGGTAAAAAACAGCTTTGAACGGCGTATAGGCTATTGGCCGGCAGGTTTTGACAAAGATGATGTCATGTATTGTAATACGGTGTTTGGCGATTATCCTCATTATGTTTCCCGCGGTTCACGGGAGGCGGCCGACAGTGCCGACTTTAATAACGCGGGGTTTACCGGCTGGATGCTGTTGAATTACAATAAACCAGTGGCCGTTTCTTCTTTACTGGGCGGCTATTTTCCGAATAATGCTGTAGACGAAAATATTAAAACTTACTGGAGCGCCGCTACCGGCAACAAGGGTGAATGGATACAGACGGACCTGGGTACTATCAGCCGGGTAAATGCGGTACAGGTGAACTACGCCGACCAGGACGCTCCTTTTATGGGTAAGCAAACAGATATCTATCACCAGTACATACTCTGGTATTCTACAGATGGTAACCATTGGAAAGTGTTGGCAGACAAGAGCCGGCAAAAGAAAGATGTGCCGCACGACTATGTTGAATTATCACAGCCGGTGCAGGCCCGTTATATAAAAATGGAAAATATACATATGCCTGGTGGAAAGTTTGCATTAAGTGGACTCCGGGTATTTGGCCATGGCAATGGCGCCCTGCCGGATACGGTAAAGGATTTCGTGGTGCTTCGCACGGAGAAGGATAAACGAAGTGCGTGGATTAAATGGTCGCCGGTAGACAATGCCTATGCCTATAATATTTACACCGGTATTGCCCCGGATAAGCTATATAGCTGCATCATGGTACACAGTAACAATGATTATTATTACAAGGGAATGGATAAAGACCGGCCTTATTATTTCTGTATAGAAGCCATTAATGAGAACGGCGTATCTGCCCGCACGGCGGTAATGAAAGTAGATTGATCACTAACTGATTTTATATGAAAAGAATATTTTTTTCTTTTGCTTTACTGTTATCCTGCGCTTACCTGCGCGTAACAGCACAAAAGAAGGCATTGCCGGAAGAGGCCAGGATGCATGTCTTTATCACGGCGTTGATGGATAAAATGACGCTGACAGAAAAGATAGGCCAGTTAAACTTATTAACCCCCGGCGGCGGCGTAGCTACCGGCGCGGTGGTGAGCACCGATGTGGAAGCGAAGATCAGCAGTGGTAAGGTAGGTGGTTTATTTGGTGTAATTGGTGTGGATAAGATCCGCCAGGCGCAGGAGCTGGCGGTAACCCATAGCCGGCTTAAAATTCCGCTGTTATTCGGATCTGATGTGATCCATGGATATAAAACGGCCTTTCCCATTCCGCTGGGATTGTCTTGCAGCTGGGATATGGGGCTGATAACGCGCAGTGCCAGGCTGGCGGCGCGGGAGTCGGCAGCAGATGGCCTTAGCTGGGTTTTTTCGCCGATGGTCGACATTGCGCGAGACCCACGTTGGGGGCGGGTAGCAGAAGGTTCGGGAGAAGATACCTACCTGGGCGCTAAGATCGCCGCAGCCATGGTAAAGGGATACCAGGGAAATCATTTGGGAGATGGCAATAGCGTAATGGCCTGTGTGAAGCACTTTGCGTTGTATGGCGCCGTAGAAGCGGGGCGCGACTATAACACCACCGATATGAGCCGCATCAAAATGTATGAATATTACCTGCCTCCCTATAAAGCAGCTGTGGATGCTGGCGCCGGCAGTGTAATGACTTCCTTCAATGAAATAGACGGCATTCCGGCCAGCGCCAATAAATGGTTGTTGACAGACCTGCTCAGGAAGCAATGGGGTTTCAAAGGGATGGTGGTAACTGACTACACTTCCATCAATGAAATGATAGATCATGGCCTGGGCGATTTGGCAACGGTATCCGCATTAGCGCTCAAAGCAGGTGTAGACATGGACATGGTAGGAGAAGGTTTTCTTACCACCCTGGAACAATCGCTGAGAACGCACCGGGTAGTTATGGCTGATATCGATGTTGCCTGTCGCCGGATATTAGAAGCTAAGTATAAGCTGGGATTATTTGAGGATCCCTACCGGTATTGTAATAAAGCCGCGGCGGCGGCCGAAATCCGTAGCAGGGAGCAGCTAGAGGCGGCCCGGGAGTTTGGTGCACGTGCCTGTGTGTTGCTGAAAAATGAAAAGCAAGTATTACCACTGAAGAAAACAGGTACCATTGCGTTGATTGGCCCGCTGGCCAATAACAAAAATAATATGCTGGGTACCTGGGCTGTCAATGGCGATCCGCAGTTGTCGGTGCCGGTGCTGGCAGGAATGAAACAGGCTGCAGGCGGCACGGTGAATATATTATACGCCAAGGGCGCTAATATCAGCGATGATACCAGTTTTGCAAAGAAAGTAAACGTATTTGGCGAGAGGATCGATATCGACAGCCGGCCGGCAGCCGACATGTTGTCAGAAGCGGTGAATACGGCGGCCAAAGCAGATGTGGTGGTAGCGGTAGTAGGAGAAGCGTCGGAAATGAGCGGCGAAGCCGCCAGCAGGTCTGATATCGGTATTCCGGACAGTCAGCGTAAGTTAATACAGGCGCTGGCCCAAACAGGCAAGCCATTGGTATTGGTGGTAATGAGTGGTCGCCCGCTCACCCTAAATATGGAAAACGAAGTGGCTACTGCCATGCTGCAGGCATGGTTCCCGGGGCAGGAAGCGGGCAATGCGATCGCAGATGTGCTTTTCGGCGCCTACAATCCGTCGGGTAAACTAACCATGAGTTTTCCCCGCAATGTTGGGCAGATCCCTATTTATTACAATCACAAAAATACGGGTCGCCCTCAACCGGATGGGCCGACGCAGAAGTTTCGCTCCAACTATCTGGATGTAGCAAACGATCCGCTGTTCCCCTTTGGTTATGGCCTGAGCTATACCACCTTTACATATGACCATCTTACGCTCAGCGCTTCCCGCATGAGCGGCCAGCAATCTATCGATGTGGCTTTCACGCTGACCAATACGGGCACCTATGCAGGAGAAGAAGTGGTGCAGTTGTACCTGAGAGACCCGGTAGCTTCGGTAACGCGGCCGGTAAAAGAGTTGAAGGATTTTCAAAAGGTAATGTTGCAACCTGGCGAAAGTAAGCAACTGCATTTTACGATCGACAAAGAGAAGCTATCTTTTTTCAACAGCCAGTTGCAATGGGTAGCGGAGCCCGGGAGCTTTGATGTGATGATTGGAGCGTCGTCTGCGGACATACGGTTAAAGGCGAAGCTGGAATTGCAGTAACTTCATACAGTATAAAGATCCCGGCTATCCTTTCGGATAGCCGGGATCTTTATTTACAGTAACTCCGTCAACTGGGCTGCCGCATAATTCACTGATTTCAATGTTTTATTGTCGGAAGTCCGGTATACCAGG
Source organism: Chitinophaga sp. Ak27 (assembly GCF_012726295.1). Taxonomy (GTDB): domain Bacteria; phylum Bacteroidota; class Bacteroidia; order Chitinophagales; family Chitinophagaceae; genus Chitinophaga. Next base: position 715,701 of record NZ_JABAOB010000003.1, read on the forward strand.
TACAGCTCTTCTACTTTTTTGTAATAACACTCGGTATTTTCTGTGTTGTTGTAATGGGCAATTGTTTTTTCTGCTTCTTCCTGCGACTTACAGGCTTTGCTCATATTAGACCGGTGTACTTCATTGAAAAGCGCATTAAATTTTTCGCCCAGGCCAAATTCCAGGATGGCGCCCGATAATACGTACTGCAGGTCACAGAGCGCATCCGCTACCTCGGTGATATTATTGGCGGCAATAGCAGCTTTCAATTCATTCAGCTCTTCCTGGAGCAGGGATACCCGCAACTCACATCTTTGCTGACTGGGAATAACGGGCGATTTTTCAATGGGGTGTTTGAAAGTGGAGTGAAACTCCGCCACACTATTTAATGCCTTTACATCTTCCATGGTTGAATCAGATTTAATAGCCCCGAAAATACGCATTGTTTTGAAAATGACCGATGCCGCTTTTAAGCACCTTTTTTATTTATTTTCGGATATTTGATACCGATAAAACGATAGCAGTGACAGCAGAAGCCCAATATTTAGCAGCATTTAAAGAAAAGATCCTCAGCTATTATCCCGTTTCAGCCGAAGGCTTTCAGCTGCTGAAAGATATTGTGAGCTTTCACCAGCTGGAGAAAGGAGGGATCCTGTTAAACATTGGGCAGGTATCCAGGCATCTTCATTTTGTTTGTAAAGGCGCCGTAATCGCTTATTTTACCGGCAGCGACGGTAATACCTATAATAAAAATATATTTTTAGAAAGCCAGTTTGCGGGATCCACTGTGTCCGCGCTTTTGAGAATTCCGTCGGAATTTACCCTGCAAGCCATTGAAGAAACTATCCTGATCAGGATGGATTATAGCGCATACAAAGCGTTGATTTACGGGCACGACGAACTGAAAGATTTTTATATCGCCTACCTCGAAAAAAACTGGATCATTGACAAAGAGCGAAGGGAAATTTCCCTGGTGATGGAAAACGCCAGCACCCGGTACCAGCGGCTGCTGGCCGAATACCCGAACATAGAGAAGCGTATTCCACTACAGCACATCGCTTCTCACCTGGGGGTAACTCCCACCCAGCTAAGCCGGATCCGTAAAGAGTTGAAGGAAAAATAACCGAATCAACATATGTAAAGCGTATTGCAGCAATTTGGTGGTAATTTTGCCAGATGAACCAGCATTTTGTTTCCCTCGTAACGGAAAAAAATATACACAACTTAACTTCTTTGTGGACCCTGGCCGGAAATGCGGCAAGGCAGTACTTTCAACAGGCCGGTTTTAATTATTGCCTGGTGCCTGGATCGGAGTGGCCAAACAGGATTTGGCTGAACAACCCTGCAGATACTGACACCATAAGAACAATAGCGGATGTGATTAAAAACGCGCCAGTACCTTTAACAGTCAGCTATTGGGGTCATACACAGCAAAACTTGCATCCTGTTTTTGAACAGCTGGGATTTTCCATAAAATCGGAACAAACCGGGATGTCGTTGAAGCTGGAGAAAGCTTATGAACAATTAAACCGGTTGAACTTGGTACGGGTAACTACTCCTGAGCAGGCGGCTGCATGGGACGCACTGTATCCGCTGAGCTTTGGATACCGCATTGCCGCCGACATATTGAACAAAACCAGGGAAGAGGTACAGTATTATCTGGTTTATCACCAGCAGGAAGCTATGGGCACCGCTATCGTACATGAAACCGGCAACCTGGTGGGCATACATGGAGTGGGCATTGTTCCGGCATACAGGAAGCAGGGATTTGCAGAAGAAGTGATGGCGATGTTACTGAATAGTGCGCTTGCACAACAAAAGGAGATGGCTACCTTGCAGTCGTCTGCCATGGGAAAAAATATTTATCTGAAGCTGGGATTTGCCGAGGATTTTAAAATGACGAATTACCAACTAAAATAGCATGATATGGAACTTAGAAAAGAAGATATCAAACCTGCTGTTTTTGAACTATACAACGATTATGCACACAACCGCCTCAGCAAGGAGGAATTCACCGCACAATTATCTGCCTATGCGGTGAATGGATGGACCGTGGCGTCCCTGCTCGCCTTCCTGATGCCGGATTACCAGGGCGGGATACAGGTGCGGGCCGATGATCCCCGCATCGTTACGAAGTATATCAGTTATTCTTCTCCTAAAGGCGGAGGTACTATAAAAGCCTTGTTGTGTATACCTGCCGGACATCAATTGCCTTTGCCGGGTATTGTGGTGGTGCACGAAAACAGGGGATTGAATCCGCATATTGAAGATGTGGCCAGGCGTACTGCTTTGGCCGGATTTGTAAGCCTGGCGCCGGATGCGCTTAGCCCGCTCGGCGGCTATCCCGGCAACGATGATGCCGGACGGGAACTACACAGCAAAAGAAATCCACCCGAAATGCTGGAAGACTTCATTGCCGGGTTTGAATATCTGCGCCATAGTGAATATTGTAACGGAAAAGTGGGTGTAGTAGGCTTTTGTTTTGGCGGTTGGATTGCCAACATGATGGCAGCCCGGATACCTGGCTTGCTGGCGGCTGTTCCTTTTTACGGAAGACAGGCGCCACTGGAAGAAGTGTCGCATATACAGGCCGCCCTTCAATTGCACTATGCAGCAACAGATGCCCACATTAATAATGGATGGGAAGCATATGAGCAGGCTTTGAAACAGCACCACAAAACATATGTGGCATATCACTATCCCGGAACGCATCATGGTTTTCATAACGATACCACTCCCCGCTATGATAATGCTGCGGCAGAATTAGCCTGGAAGCGTACCATTGATTTCTTTAAAGAGAAATTAGGTAAGTAAGGGTGCCATGTATGCCCGGGATAAGGGTACGGGCATACATGTATGTTCATAGCCTCTTGACAGGAGCCTGGTGCTGGTCCTTCACTGACAGGGTGTTAAGTGCCTGCTCCAACGTATTTTTTGCCAGGTTAATCACTAGTAAATAAGTCTTGTCCTTCAGAAATACTGCATGGCTAAAGTCAGCCTGCTCATTGGGCTGCCAATGCTGCAATTCAGGAAATTTATTTTTTACCAGCTGTAGCTTCTTTTTATGATCCTGTGAAATGATGACGATTTTAGTAATGGGCGCCTGGCTCATTTTATCAATCGTACTTTCTGATATATGGTCTTCGTATTGCGACATAGACCGGTAGCGGAATTTTCCGTCAATTACATTGAAGTCGGTGGCATTATCCGTCAGCACGTAGCGGTCTGTCATCAGGTTGTCCGGCTCCTGTGGCCAGCTGGAGAAGTTTTCGTCGTAAAGGGCAATGTAACGATCTATAAAAGCCTTGTCCATTGGCTTCTTTTGTTCAACATACGCTTTAACATCCGGGTATATTTTTTTAGCAATGAGATTCGTGTATTTGCGCTTATACCACGACGCGGTATCTTCCTTTCCTTTTAATTGTCCGTATACATAGCCATTGCCCAGCGCCGTGGCCAGCCCCTCGTTTAGTAATAGAAATGCGTACCGGCTGTTTTTAGAGGGATGGGTATTAAACCAGCTTTCAATGTCTCTTTTGCGGGCCAGCGATTGTTCGTCGTACAGGATATGAAAAGTTTCATGCAACAGTACGCTCAGCAACTGCTGATAGTCCGTTAAGCTACTCGGGATGGCGCTCACGGCGTGATTATAAAAGGCGGTAGCGGTAAAACCTTTTTTGGCAGCCGGCAGCGGATAGAATGAAAATACCAGCGGAATAGACAGGTCCCAGTCTGAGCCATAGAATTGCAGCCCTATGTTAAAATAGTTGGCCAATTGGCTCGAATCTATCAGCGCAGTAATATCTTTTAATTGTTTTTCGAACAGCATTTTATTGGGCGTATATATCACTTCGCGGTATACCGGTGTAAAGGCTTGCAGGATAGCCGTCAACGCTATCAGGTCGCTGTTGGGAATAATGCCAACTGACAAGTGTTTGAAATTATCAAGATCGTCGGCAGAGATTAAATTCCGCTTTAACAGGGAGGCGGTTGATCCGCCTATTTTCTGTGCATAGGGATATGCTGTGAATTCATAAGCGTAATCTATATTCAGCGTATCAAATGCGGCAATGAGGTCGGTATACTTCTTTTGGTGGAAGGCGGAGTTGGTAAATGCTGTTTTATAAGGATTGTCAGGTGCGTTGTTGGACAGGTTTTCCACAAAGTTTAACACAGCCAATGGCTCTGAATATTTTACTTCAAATGCCACCTGTTGCGCCGATGTCCTGGTAAAAGGAATTAACCATACAAGAAGCAGGCAGATTGTTTTCATCGGTTTTTTTACCAAATATACTATATGGATCAGCAATGGCAATCCTTTTGCTGAGCGATCCATAGCTATAGCATACGAGGTAATCACCTTATACAATCTTCCCGTCTTTCCCGAATTCTTTGCGGATGCCCGCCATCACATCTTTCTGGCGGATAGTGTTGTCGCCGCGTTTCAATGCCATCAGGCAGCTGTAACGTACCACGTTGATAATGGTTCCCCCGGTCATTTCATATTTACGCGCTATGTCTTCGAGGTCCAGTTTGTCTTCCAGTGTAATATGTGCAGGAAATGACTGCTGCCAGATGCGTAGCCGTTGTTCCGGCCCGGGCATAGAAAAATAGACCATGGACTGGAAACGGCGAGCAAAGGCCTCATCGATGTTAGCTTTGAGGTTGGTAGCCAATATTACTACCCCGGGGAAATCTTCTACCCGTTGCAGCAGGTAGGCCACTTCCTGGTTGGCATAGCGGTCGTTTGACGATGATGTGGGCGTGCGTTTTCCGAATAGTGCATCTGCTTCATCAAAAAACAAGATCCATTGCTGATGGATGGCCCTGTCGAATACCTGCGACAAGTTTTTTTCTGTTTCACCAATATATTTAGAAACTACCAGCGATAAATCGATGCGGTATACGTCCATGTTGAACGTTTTACCCAGCAGGCAGGCGGTCAGTGATTTTCCGGTTCCCGGTGGACCATAGAACAGGCTGCGGTACCCCGGTTTTATTTTGTGGCTCATGCCCCAGTCCTTCAGCAGGGTGCCGCCATGTTGAATCCAGGTGCGGATGTCTTCTACTTCCTCCATGGCATGAGGTTCCAATACCAGGTCTTCCCATTCCATACCGGTTTCTATCCGTTTGGCCGGAAACTGTACATTGTAATCCGGGCGATGTGGCTGGCCCTGGATGAATAAATTGAGGTATTCGGGATACAGGGTCAGTGTACCGCTTAGCAGGGGTTCGTCACCGGCGGGTGTTAATTTCAGTACCTGGTGCCTGGCAAAGAAATGATCAGGGCTGAAATAACGGATTAATTGAAACCGTTGCTGCAAGCCATCTGTAGCCAACAGGAAGGCGGCGGTTTCGCCGGTAGGCAGAAAGCCACCGTGTGATTGCCCTTTAATACCGCCGAATTCTGTAAAACCGCGGTCGTATGTGGCGTTCTTTACAAAAAAGATATCCAGCAGTTGTGGTTGTATATGCGGAATGAGTGCCAGCAATAAAATGATACGTTCTGCGGTGGTCATGCCGTAATGGCGTACCACCTGTGCATACATAGATGGATCATCGGTGAGATCGGGTGCGGCGGGTGTTTCTACTGCTGTTTGCTGGAAATATTGCTGCATGCGCGCTGTTGCCATCAACTGGAACCATTCCAGCTCTTGTTCCAGGGTTGTTGCATTGGATGCTATTAACTGTATGCCCATTCTGTATAAATTGTTTTTTCCATCCAGGGCGTTCTGATCATACCAATGCCCCAGGGTAACGTTTGTAATATTAAATCATAGCCTCTTTCTTCCACTCGTAGCCGCCAGTCGTCGTCTTTTTGCCATAGTGCACCTTCACGTTGCAGGAAGGCTGCCTGGAAGCCTTCTATTGAAGAGTTGTTCATTTTTTCCCAACGCTGGATCACCACTGTCAGCAGTTCCTGGCAAAGCTGTTTTTCTTCGTCTGTTAGCAATATTTCGGCTGGTACCGGTTCTTCCAGCGGCAGGGCGCAGAGTAACTTATTCAATGCCAGCTCATGCTCGGCATGTATTTCTTTTCCATTTACCATGTATTGTAACAGGTGTACAGCGCGATGTTGCGCTTCCCGGTTTACAAATCCTTCGTCATTTACAAGGCCCACCCGCTTAAAGCCAAATGGAATGAACGGATGCAGGAGGATTAACCCTGCATTTCCGGTATAGATGGTATCCAGGGGAGGCTTTTTTACCTTAGCCCAACTGTCCGGCTCTTTTTCTGCTACCGCTATTTCAGGTACTGCTGGCTGCTGCTGGCGCAATGGCGCCTGCTCTTTTTCATATAGGCTTTCCCGTAACAACGATTGGTGTTGCCTGTTGCTAATATGGGCCAGCGCCTCTTGCTGTAATACGGGTAGTATACCACGTATATGTGTATATGACGATACAGGGGCCTGCTGTGCTGTTTCAGCCAGTTGTAATATAAGCAAGTTAGCAATGGGAGGAGCCGATATAGTGATGAAGTCCAGGAAGCGGTTAGCATAGCTCCTGGCGTTGTACACATGTATATGCGCGCCCAGCAACATCAGGTGGAAGCGCCGGAATACCTGTTGTAGCGCTGCTTTTTCCAGGCTGCCGGGTAGCAAACCTGCCAGCAGTGATTGTAGCTCATGCAGTGCATCCGGTGTATTACCTGCCCAGCTGGTGGGAGTGTCCTGCATAATATCCAGGAAGGAGTCATCATTGAGATGTTCGGCCATTTGCTCAATGAGGGAGGGGTACTGTAATATTTTGCTGTAGAAAGCTTTTCTTTCCTGGCGGCTGCGTTGCTTGTAGAAGCGGATGGCTTTTCGCAGATCGGTGATGCTATTGGCCATCGTGGCGCCGGCTGTTTCCTGCAACAGCTGCAGGCTGTCCTGTACGGCGTATACGTCCAGGCTTTGACGGATATCGCTGTCGGGTAGGCCTCCATAAAAGGAAAATAGGCTGTAGATCTGTAATCTTGCTGCCAATTGCTGGCGGTAACCGGTAAATAATTGCTGAAGCGTTGCAGGAGCCGCTTTGAACAGCAGTATGATGGCTGCTTTGAGAAGATCATTGGTGGCAGACGGTGAAAGGCTTCCCAGTTTTTCCGGCAGCCGATGCCGGGTAAGGAATTCGGTAACCAGTTGCTGCGCTTCTTCCAGCAGCGTTTGTTGCTGGCGTTCTATGGTAATAGCATGGTAGCGCTGCATACGTTGCAACAAAGACCGGAATGCCACGGATGGCTGGTAAAGCTGGCTGTTGCTGCTCCCGGTAAAGGAAAGATCTGCCTGCATCGTTTTCTCCAGCCAGGGTTGCAGCAAGGCCTGTATCGGTGCTATCTCCGGTTCCAGTTGCAGGTATATTTCTTCCAGCTGACGGAACAGGAGTGGGGACAAGGTGATGCTGTCCTGCAGTATTTTGAGGTATTCCCGGTGATATTCGTATAGCCATTGAAGTAATTGCGCCGCATAGGCAATGTCCGTATTATGCACCACCGGCGGGAATTCACCGGTGGTCAGGAATTGTTGCAGCCATTCGGCTACCATCGCTGGCGGGGCATGTATCTCTGTTGGTAAATGGAATGTTTGCTGTGGTGGTGATATTATATCCCATTGCGCTAAGTCATTTGCCAGCAAAGCATTACCTGGAAGGTGATGAATTACGGGCAATAGCTGCTGTAATAAAAACCGGATCATATGCGGTGATGCCACAGGCGTAGCCGACCATACGGGGGTGAGCAGGTGCTGTAACAGTACCGTTCTGCTGATCCGTTTATAACGTGCTGCCGCCAGAGAATGCCATAGCGCCTGTAATATAAACTGCTCCAATGGAAGGTTAGTAATAGTTACCAGTTGTTGTGCCGCCCGCAACAACGTATATACGTTGTTGTACACTTCTTCGGTGACGGTATCCATGCCGCTGTGTTTCAGCAAGCGGAGAAATACTGTTGGCTTCGCACTGGTAATTAACCGGTACATGGCATCGGGCAAGGTGCCCGCATATTCAAGTATGCCGAGTGTTTGTTCCGGATGCTGGTCGGCCAGCTGTTCGAGTAAACTATTGAGTGAAAAATGTGCATAATCTTTGCCCCACCACGATATACTCCCATAGGTCAGCAAATGCAGGATCACGTCGCGAAGCAGCAGCTGTTTTGCTGTCGTGTCTGCGCCAAATGGAGCGGCTGCGATGGTGGCGTCGGCCCATGTTTTTATCTCCTGGAAATACTTTTCTTTTTGTACTGCCGCTGTATGGGTATGCATCAGCTTTTTCCACCTGTTTACAGCGGGTTGTTGCTGCAATACCTGCTGCAATAGCTGTTTTAATGCCGCCGGTGCCTGGTAGCCGGTATGCGCCAGCATCTGCTCTAATGAGGCTTCTGTGATGCCAGACGCCCACCAGGGTATAGCGCCATACAGCAGGTAATACCGCAGGATACTGATCTGGTCTTCCGTATCGGTCATTATCTTTTTAAAGGCGGGGTCATTTCCGAAGATAGATTTGCGCAAGGGTTTTTTGGTGAGTTCTTCGTAAAGTTGCCTGATATAGGTAGCCAGGCCGGTAGCTGGTAAACCGGTACTATAGCGCGACAGCGCCTCGAAAAATAATTCCAGCACCGTATCGTACGACAGGTTAAAATGCCCTGCCAGTTTCAGTAGGTTGCTGCGTACAAATTCTTTCCTGTTAAAATTGCTGCCCCGCTCCATAATGAGGTACGTGAGCATGAACAGCCACAGTGCCTTTTCCAGCTCGCTGGTTTCGGTGTGGAGCAGCTGTTGCTGCTGTTGCAGGAGTAATATTTCCCGGTTGCCGGCAATAATAAACAGCGCTTCAGCTGGTTCCAGCACTTCTACGATGGCTTGTAGCACTGCTACCGGGAATTGCCATACAATCCGCTCGCGTACGGCACTGCTCCGGCCAATATTGCGAAGAAAATCTGCCAGTTTGCCCGGCGATGTTTTAGACAGCAACAATGCCATGTCGCCGGGTTGTGCGCGCTCGGCGGCAGTTGCCCACCAGGGCATGACACCCTGTAACAGGAAAAACGTCAATAGCTCCAGCAACCGTTCATCGCCCTTGCGGATGGTAATATCGCCGTTAATACTATGTTGGGTACCAGCATGGTTGTGGTGCAACAGGTCTGACAATACCTGCCGTAACGCCGACAGGATACGGGCAGGAAGTTCCGCTTCCAGGTCATTAAAAGGAATGTGCCCGATATCGAGAACCAGTTCATCTATCGACGCCATCATATCGGCAGGGATCAGTTGTTGCAGCAGTTCATCCATGCCGGTGCTGATGCTTTGCCTGAAAAGCATGCTCACCTTATCCTGCAAGGCAAAGGCCCTGGGTCGGGAATCATAGGTGATATCAAAACTGTATCTCCTGATGATGTGTTCTTCCATTATTCGTTTACTACATAGTGAGCAAATGCCGGGTCTTTCAACAACAATTTAATGAGCCCTTCGCTTGCTTCTGGCCTATCACCTTCACCCCGCATGGTTTTCAGCCAGTTGAAGTAAAGCGACTCAAACGTCTGCATATCGGCAATACCCAGCCATTTGTAATGCATCCGGAATTGTACTGCGGTGTGCTCCCGGAACAATTCTTCTGCGAAACTCCTGAACTCTTTGTATTGAAAACGGGCAGGCCAGGAGGGAAGGAGGATGCTGATACCGAATTTGAAAAAGTCTTCCTGCAACATTTGTGACGTGCCGTATTTTACATAGGGCTCCATGCGAATCCGTCGGGGCTGATTGGTTTTCATTTGCCGTAGTAACAACAAGAGGTCCGTCATGGCCCGTTCAGCAGCCGGTCGGTAAGCATCTTGCCTGAAATGTTCCGCTGTTAATATCTCGGGGGAATTGCCCGGATAAAAATAAATACGATGATCCTCCATCAACAGCTGCCAGTGCTTATAGGGATCTGGCTCCTGCATGGAGGCTACCATGGCCAACAGCTTCCTGAGCTGTTCATCCCGCTCTTCCAGCGTAAGCCAACGGGCATGCTGTAGCCTCAAAGTATCGTAGCCGCTGCAGATGCGGTAGCCAAAGCTTTGGTCCCCATAGGCAGGCTTTAGTAACAGGTGTTCCAGCAGATAGCATCCTTCTGAATCGATACTCATTTTTTTCAGGTGCCCCATCATTTCCAGCAGTGAATCCAATGCTTCTTTGTGGGTTTTTTCCCGGCTCACTACCTGCCACAGGGCATGCGGCGACTGGCGGTAAACTACCAGGTAGCTGTTGGTTTCGTCGTCGAGTATTACCCGGTAGTTTTTAATGTCCAGGCCATAGCGGAGCAGCGATACCGACTGTCGGCCATAGTCAAATCTTTTTCCCGTAGTCACCTCGCCTGACTCACTTTCGGCCATATTTACCTTAATAAGTTCATCTTTTACTTTGAATTCTTTTACCAGGTGCACATGGAGCCCGGTATCGGAATGCTTACCTGCCGATACTTTCCAACTGCCGGTATCGAAGGCCGCTGTTAAACGTTTCCTTTTCTCCACCCTGATATGCAATAGTTTGTGCAGGAGGTTTTCATAGCCGGATAGCTCAGATCCTGCATAAATATCTTCCCGGTAGTTGAAAGACCGGTTCCTGTTTGCACTGAGCGTGGGTAGATGACGGAGTATGTCAGCCTTCCATTCCAGCTCATGGCTAATCCTTTGCGAAGGTGCGTCATAAGCATACACCTGTTCATAAAAGTTGACCGGATATTTCAGCAGTACGAGGTTAAACCTGGCCAGCAGGTGATCGAGAATCCTGTTCTTCCGGTCCTGAAATACCTTATCGGGTTCAATAGCTGCCTGTAATTTTTTCATATAGGCGTTGCCGGTATCTTCCAGGAAATGTTCCCAGGAAGCGCCGGGCTGTTCGTCGGTAAATGCCTTCAGCAGCGCAGCCACTTGTGGTACATCGTATAGTGGTTGTGTAGCATAGGTGGCTGCCGGTGTTTGCCGGAGGTAAGGAGAGAAAAGCGGCCCTATATTATTCAGCTGCGCCAGGTAGTTGGTCAGTACTTGTTCAAAGAACAGCAGGTAAGCTTTCAGTTGCCTGGCCTGCGCCTTGCGTAGCGCCGGTGCTTCTTTTTCCAGGCCTTCGCTGCCGATGCCGTAAATGGCGGGGAACTGCTCCTGGATAGAGAAGTATTTTCCTAGATTACGGTAGGTGCCTTTTAACGGTTTAGACGCTTCTGCATTCTTATGTCCTGCAAACTTCCTGCGGGCTACTGTTTTTACCTGTTCATACATATTGAGGAAGCCGGCGTCACGCAGGTTGTATTCAAAGCGGTCGCTGGAAATCTTTATCTCATGTTTGTCGTTCACCATTTCCAGGAAGGGGTAAAAGCCTTCTTTGATCCTTACAGGCTTGGCCTGGAAGGCGCCATCCTCATCTGCCAGGTAAATTGCTTTTACCTTTATTACGCCAGGCACTTCAGATACGCTCTTCATCAGGTCTGCAGGATCTACCGCTGCTTTCCTGTTGTGCAGATCACTATCCACCACGAAGCCTTTTTTTAACAATGGACCTGCATACATATCTGCCGCGGTATAGCCGTTGATATACATTTCAGCGGCAGATACAAATCTCACCGGGGGATGCAGCGTCATCTCAAACGAGTTACACATCAGCGCCAGGATTTGCTGCGGATCCTGCCGGCTGTCGACAAATATTTCAGCTTTGATGTAGATATATTGTGGCTGGAGGATCACCGCCCGCTCAAAGTCTTCCCCGATGTTCCGGTAAGCGTGCAGCAGGTTATCCACCTGCTCCGCTAATTGTTGTACCAGCGCCTCATTGGCTTTCATGTTCTCGGCGATATTATCTTCTACCTGGATAAATGCGCGGTATACACCTTTCGTACAGCCGGAAGGCTGCCATGTTTGCACCGGCTCTATCCAGATATTTTCTATAGCATCTATTTCATCCAGCACCATTTTACGATAGTCATTCACCGTTACCGGTGAAGAGGTGAGCATTTCAGCCTTCCGGAAAAAGGAGTGATCCAGTGGCTCAATATTATTTTTCTTATCTGCCAGTATATCCTCGATGGGAAAGGAGGTACGATAGGCCAGGTCGGTGATGGCATAACACAGCTGTTGCAGGATGGTGACGCCGGGATCATGCAGGTTGTAGTCGGTCCACTCGGTGCCCGACAGCTCCTGCACACGGGCAATGGCTTCCGTCATTAACGCATCAAAATCCATGGCCGTGGCAACGGCTTTATCTTTGTCTATTTGAAGGGGAGTACCGGGCATATCGTATACTATTAGTAGTAATATTCGTTGGGCATAAAGAGGTCATCGCTCCAGAGCCGGGTAATGTGATAGAAGATTTCTACGCCTTCTCCATAGTTGCTGTTGGAGCGGAGCTGAAGGGCATAGTTATGGGTACCGCCTTTCCAGCGGAGTTTAATTTTATTCCAGAAGAAGCCGTAGTGGGCGCAGCGCTGGCTCACGCGGTTATGTGCTCCGCCATATGCTGCTAAAGCGGTAGCATGTAAGATAGCTACCCTGCCAACCCCTTTCCTGCCGGTTCTGGCCATGACTTCAAATGCCTGGCAATTATCCAGCTGCTCCAGTATAGGATGCCATTTGCCATCGGCGGGCACCGTACCGGTTTTGAAGGTGCCCATGCGGCCCTGCATACCGGTGAAGCCGTTGATGTCTACTTTAAAGCGGGGGTCACTTTTTTTACCGATACCCAAGTTTCCATTCATGTGGAAGAAGAAACTTTTTTCCTGTTCAGCCGGATCGTCTTTGCTGGTACCAGGCTTTATGCGCAGGCCGGGAGAGTCCTGTTCGTCTTTTTCCATACAGAAGAAAGGTTCCAGGTCGTCGGTAGCGCGGTAAAAAGATACCAGGCGCTTGGAATCGCCCAGTGTGGCTACGCGTAAGCCATTGTCTTCATCTTTCGAAAAACCATCTTCCTGTTTGTTAATGGTAGAATCGATCAGGTAACCGAAGTGATTTTCTGATGGCATCACGCCGTTCCTGAAATATTGTTTGAGCTCATCGCGCCCGTATACTTTTTTATTTTGTGTATCCATATAAAAGCTATTAATGTGATCATTTATGGTGGTGTGATAGAGATGGTCAGCATTTCTTCGTCGGGCGAATGATCTGGCCGGTCATCCACGGGTGTAAAGTTTACAGGGTGGTTGCCGATAATCAGTTCGTTGCTGATCTTCAGCGCATCGATGCCCAGCACCTGGGGTTCTTTGTATTCCGGTGCATGCAATACGGTAATGAGATGTTCGGTAGATGGAATCAACACTGACTGCGACAGGGAGGGCCTGATTTCCTGCAGATCGTCTATGGCTGTATCTGTAGCCATGGCCACCATGTTGCCGGTGATCTCATCTTTCGAAAAATAAAAATGCACGAGTGAAAAACCAGTAATGTAGGCTACATAAGGGAGCCGATTGATGAAGTTCAATAACTCCGATTTATACAGGGTACTGCCTATCTTCAAATGGGAGGTAGGATCGAACAGCCAGGGACAAAGGTATTTCTGGATATCCAGCTGCAACTGTTGCAGATGGCTGTTCTGGTTATTATCCGAAGGATCCTGGAACTGTATACTGCATACCACCTTCACGCTTTCATATATGGGGTTGCGGATAGAGATATCAACAAATGGGGAGATATGTTCCCGCATAAATGCCTGGATGCGGCAAAGCGTATCCAGGTTAACTTTGGGCTCAGTGCTGATAAATAGTCCGCTGTCCGATTGCCGCGGCACTACAATAATGCAGATATCTTCTGCCCCGGGGCCAGGCGCTGCCGTCACACATTTGACAATCAGGATTTCCGGAAAGGCCTCCAGCAACACCTGGGCAATATCCATGGCTGTAACCGGGCGCTGTTTATGCCTCAACCGCTCACTCACCCGGGTATAGTATTTATCTTCTGACTCTGTTTTGCGTCCGCCGAAGGAGGGAAATAATTGCCAGATGGCCTGGATGGTGCGGACATCTTTCCGGGTTCTTTTTATGGTTAGGGGAGGAATGGACAAAACTCTTTCCAGCGAATAGCCACCTTCATCCAGTATTCTTCCTGCGGTTATGGCATTGGGGAAAATGCCGATGACCCTTGGTGTTACACATTCATGCGCGGGCGTAGAGATCCTGATCCACCAGGTGCCGGGTGTCATCACACTGTTGTGGTTATTGATTCCAACCGGTACCCGGATCTTTACAATGCCGCTCCGTGCCAGGTTGTTAGTGTTATCCGATAACAGGCACCTGCTTTCAAAAGGGTACCATTTGTTATCTGCCAGGTAGCTCCAGTTGATCGGGGTGAGATTGGTAGTAGTATCACTGAAAAACTTATCTTCCAGCTGAAACAGCAATGACAGCTCTTCTCCCGCCTGGAGCTGATCGAAGCCGATGTAAAGATAGCCGGCTTCATTAATGACGGGTAGCAGGGGAAAATAATTAACACCTGGTCCTGGATATATTTCTTCATGACCAAAGATGCCGATATGATGCACTTCCAGGCATTCGCCCCGTGGAGCAGATTTTACTGGCTTCAGTGATTCAGAATGCTCCAACGTATAATCTATCGAAATAGATTTTACCATCGGTACATAAGGCGGCGCGGGCAACGGCTTTTTCCGGTTGGGATGCCGCCCATTATATAAAATGATTTCAGGGAAAATGATGCCATACAGCTGATGCCCGAAAGCCTCTGAAGGGGTGACAAGCTCCAGCCTGATGGCGCCCTGCTTGTACACCATACTGCTATGCTTTGGCTCCTTGTCCATTTTCATGGCATTGGGAAAACTGATCCTGGTAAAGTCGGGGCCTTTGATGAAGGAAGTATCAGCCAGGTACAGATCTCCCTCTTTGTTACGCGTGGTATGGAAAAGCTGAAACTCTTCCTGGTTGCCCCGTTCTGGTAAACATACGCCGTTGTTGATACTGCTGATACCTACTTTATAAGCATTGTTAGTCATGCCCGCCTGGTAGGCCGAAAAATAGTTGTCGAAGCCGTTGATATTTTTAGGAAGATCCAGCCATTCCAGTTTTACGCTGAAATCGGTAGTATACTTATTGAACACATTGGTATTGCAGATATCGAGGAAAGCCCCTACCGCCGGTAAAGAACCAAACATCCGGAAAGAGTGGCTGGCATTCAGCTCTCCCACATTGTTGTCCAGTTTTACAGCACGGTAGCCGGTTACGTTGGCGATAACGGTTACCCTTTCCAGCGCCAGGCTACGGAGAAAGGAGTAGGGGTGGTGAAAACTGTTGTTGTTGAGCAACACTTTTAACAGAGGTAGTTTTGAGGAGATATGAGCGCCATGTACTTCGGGGTTATACACACAGAAGGCTTCTTCATGGGTGCGTAACAGGAAGTTGATCACAATGGCATAATCTGCCTGCTCGGCAGCGCTGCAGCGTACATTGTAGTGTTGTACCCTGGTCCAGCCTTTTGCCGTTGTGTACGACAATAGAAAGGCGCCAGACATCAGCTCACCGGTGATAATAGCATTGCTCCTGCGGGTAACATCGGAAAAATTCTTTAAATACTTCATCAGCTGTGCGAAGGAGGCTGGATTGAAATGAAGCTTCACTTGCACCGAGCGTACGCCTTCTGTAAGGTATAACGCTGGCGACCCTACGAGAAATCCCACTGCGCTGTTCTCCATGGTACGGGTGGATGGGGACAAATCGTGCTGGTCTTCTCCCAGCAAAGGCCAGGTAACCGGTGGAATAGTGAGCTTTGCAAAAGCAGGAGGAGGTATTACCGGGTGAACCGCCTGGTAGATGGCCGCTTCACGGATATCATTGGTTTGCAGGTTATTGGAAGCAACCTGCAGATAGTTACTTACATATAGGGTATGCAGCGCTATGATGTTGGTATTGTGTGCCCGGAACGGCTCCAGCAATTCGTATTGCAGTGGCTCTTTGCGGGCGCTGTGAGGCGCCAATACTACTTCTCCTTTGTCCAGCGCTAGATTGTCTACCTGTGGTGCCGGGTTGATCAGGATATGTACCTTGTCTGGCACTGCGGCTACCTGTGGCATACCCAGTACGGTGTGGTAATAATAGTCCAGGTGGCGCCGGGGAATTTCATTGATCTGATCCTGGAGATGTTTATACAGCTCCGTAAACGTCATCAACAATCCCATATGAGGTGAATGCTGTTGTTGATGCAGCTGGTTCTTCAGGTAGTAGGCAGATGCGCTGGAGATCTGGTAGAATTTAGTGCGCAGGGTATCATAGATTTCATTCAATGAGTAAAACCCGCTGAAGTTTTCATCTCCTTTAACAGTGGGACTGAAGATACCTGGAAAGAGTACCTGGAGTTGCCGCGAAGTGCCTTCCGTACGCAGCGTATGATGCCGGGCATTATCAAGCGGGAATAGTTCTTTTACCTGTAATTCGTATCGGTATAATCTTGCCGTTTCTTCTGCCACAGCATGTATCACCTGCTGTAGATAATACTGGAGTGACTGTTGTTTATCGGCGCCGGTTAGCTTTTGCAACAGGTCCATCAGTACAATTGCAATATCATATAACAGGGAGAAGAATGCAGCTGTATGACGGAAGAGCGTGGCTTCTGTACCCGATTTGCCCATGGCATCCCGGAGGAATAGATATTTTTCTTCGTATTCCGTAAACTGGATATTGGCCGCAAGGATCAGCATGATCACCAGGTCAGAATGGAAGAACTCCTGCCAGTCGCCGTCCCGTTGGTCCTGGAAATTATAGTAATTAAACTCAGTCGATAACGCCGTCAGCTGCGCCAGCAGATCAAAATTACTCCGGTTATCCACTTTCACATATTCAGGGTGTAGCGCATCCAGTTGTCTTTCGAACTGGCTGAGCCCATCCTGCATATTTTCAAAATAATTACTCATCGGGTAGCGATGTTCGTGCCTTCGAGATAGTAGAATGGATATACCATATTATGCCTGGTATTGGTGGCAATAATGGTATAGTTGATTTGTACATATAAGACGCCGCTTTCCATAGTTTGGTCATTGATCACGCATTCCACCAGCTTAATCCGGGGTTCATATTCCAGCAATGCATGGTAAATGACATGATGGAGTTCCGACGACAACCGGGCATCTGCTACTTCAAATACCAACTTGTGGATATTGCAGCCAAAATCGGGCAGCATGGTGCGTTCGCCGGGAAGGGTGCTGAGAATAATGCGGATACTTTCCTCAATATCATTGGCATCTGATACCATGAGCACCGATGCATTGGGCTTATCAAAGGAAGGGGGAAAGCTCCAGCCCGTTCCTAAAAAGGACTTCATATCTTTTGCCATGGTTTGTTATCCTCCTATTAGTACTGTGGGACATCCCATTACAACAACGCCACCGTGGGCAGTAGTATCACCCATACGCACGGCAGGGCGACCGCCAATCAGCACGGTGGCAGAACCCATTACCGCCGCATCCGGCGGCCCTACACAGGTACAGAGGTCGCCCATGACGGAAGCAGGCATGCCGCCTATTAACACCGTAGGCATGCCAGGGCCGACAATAGGCCCACCTACATGGGGGATTGGCGGAAGCCCCGGAGTTATCAGCGGGCAGGTATGCATATCAGTGAGCCTTGCGGCGGGTTGTCCCATGATCGTTTGTTTTATGGTTTAGTTAATCATCACTATTCCCCCCTGGATCATCGTGGATGCAGAAGAGGAAAGGCTGGCCGATGCATTGCCTGTGGCGCTGAACGATGTATCGGCAGTAAGGGAAATAGACAGACCGCTGGTTTCCATGCTGGTAGTGGCAGCGATACTTACCGCCATGGCATTGAGGTTAAGCTGCCCCGTTGCCTGCAGGGTCATGTCGCTTGCACTGTTAATCGTAACGCCGGCAGGCGCCATGGTGATGCTATTGCTGCTTTGATCCTTTACCACGATTTCCTGCGTAGTGTCGTTCATTGTAATACTGTTCCCACCGGGGGTAAGCACCGTAATAATTTTGTTTTCGTCGTCGAAGCTGATTTGCAGCTGGCTTTTAGTATACAGTGCTTTGATATAGTTATTATTATCAGCTGGTACTACAGGCGGCACTTTTGCCTTACTGTACAAGGATCCCAGGATGATGGGATAACGCGGATCATTTTCGAGGAAGGCCACCACTACTTCATCGCCTACTTCCGGAAAAAATACGGCGCCAGCGCTGCTGGTGGCGTAGAAGGTTGAAAGCCGTGCCCAGGTGCCTTGCTGCCCGGTGGCGGTAGACGCCAGCATTACCTGCACGCGGTACTCTGTGCCGGGATCTTCTGAAATAGCCACCACCGTTGCAAGCTGGAGTCCCTGTATGGCCGGCAGCTGTCCATTAGCCGGCGAATAGGAGAAGTTTTCCCTTTCATAAATAGGCTTGCCATTCAAACCAAATCTTACGTCGGTGGTCCATACGCCTTCTTTGAGTGTATGTGTTACGCCCCACACATAGGCGTTGCCGTTAAACCTGGATCCCACGCCTGCCAGGCTGATGAGGGTATTGGGCCATACGGTGGCGTTGCCCATAAAGGATACGTTGCCGCTGATAGATTCCAGGCGCATGCGTAGCAGGGTACTGTTGGCCCAGGATTGCAGGCTTTCCTGCGCCATCGGTGAGTTGGAGATCAGTTGCAGCGGTGTCTGGTGCAGGGCTGCCGATAGTGTGTCTGCAGTGAGATTGCCCTGCACATTCAGTCCCGGCTCTGTGGCGGTGGCGCTGATCAGGGCCTGTGATTGCGGATCCCACGCAGCCGCGGTAATAGAAGGTACCTGTTTTTCGGCGCTTACCGACGCATTGAATGTGATCAACGATTCGCCGAAAGCTACCGACACTACCGGCTCGCCGCTTACTACCGGTGGCGCCGCCACTATTTTTTCGCCTATCAATGATACTACATAGCCATTGAATTCGGCACGGGACAAAAAGAAATCCCAGTCGCTGCAAAACTTCTGAAACACCAGTTCATTGACAGCGCTGGTGCTTTGTACGTCAGCACTCAGCCCATTATTGCTCACTACCGTAGACATAATATCACTATCGACCTGGTTCATAAACACCGCCTCTTTTTTGCCGATGGTCATCTGTACGGCGCTGTGCTTGCAGGTAACTACCAGGTGAAAGCCCTGGTCGGAAGCCTGTATGGTTTGTTTTACTACTATGCCGGTGAATATCAGTGTTTCGCCGGTATTGCCATAGCCTGCGGTAATGGTGACCGCCACGCCGGGTAGAAAACTTTCACTGTCGCTCGCCGGGAAATCTCCGATTACGCCGGTAGACGCTTTAGACGTAGTGCCGTCAGACAAGGTAATTTCCGCATAGGAAATCCTGTTCAGCTCATGGTGGATAGTGATAGCTACTACCGGGTAGGTATATTGTATTTCCGTACCGTTTGCCGACACGGAAAACTGCAGGGTAGGATCTGCTATATTGATAGGTACAACTGTTGCCATGATTTATTTCTTTAGCGGCGGGAAATAGAGTCCATCTCCCGGTTTAATATCATGTATGCTGTTCAGGCCATTTACCCTGGCCACTTCCATGTAATAACCGGGTTCGCCGTAAATGCGGTAAGTCATCAATGGCAGGGTATCGCCGGCCAGTACGGTACGCACGTGCGTAAGGTCGGGAGAGGATACGCCGGATTCCTTTATTTTCGTGGCAAACGCCACTGATTCTATTACTGTTAGTTTGATTAGTGCACGCAAGGCTGCACCGCTGGTATTGAACAGCGTATATTTAACGCTGATATTTTTGCATACGCCGGTAAAGCTGGTATTGCCCCATGAAATCCGGAGGTAATTTGGCCGGTGATCCGCCCCCTGGTAGTTGTAGGCAATGTTCATCACTTTGGCGATGTAGGCATCTACGGTAAGCCCGCCGGGAATGGGGATTACGCCTGTGCCATCCACCATCAGCTCCAGGTCGAAATTGCCGGACTCCATGCTGCTGAAGATCTGGGTAGGCGCCACAGCGCCCTGTTCATTCGTATTTTTATAGTTGATGGTATAGTTAAGGGTATAGTTATCGGGATTGATTACTGCATCAACACTGTCGATCAGGGCGGTGGCTTCAGGGTCTGAGTAGCCGGCTAACAGTAATTTGGTAGGTGCGCCTGGTGAGCTCATCTTGTCGGTAAATTTTCTATAGTGGTCATTAATTTATCCATGCATTCACGAACAATTTTATCCTTCAGCGCCTGGATATCTTTGACGCCTGTTTGGGCGGCTGCCTGCGGCGAATGCTCTTCTATGGTGACTTTAATCACCAGTTCCCTTATTTCAAGTGGCATGACTTACGAAATTTGTT
This sequence comes from Chitinophaga sp. Ak27, assembly GCF_012726295.1. Lineage (GTDB taxonomy): Bacteria > Bacteroidota > Bacteroidia > Chitinophagales > Chitinophagaceae > Chitinophaga. The sequence continues at coordinate 735,940 of NZ_JABAOB010000003.1, forward strand.
GAGAATAATCATAGCACAGCTCGAGTGTTTCCAGGGCAATCACATTTTCCTGTGCTTTGAAATCAGATACTTTGAGGGCAACGGGATAAGCGTTTACAAATTGCCAGGAAGCTACCAACCCGCGATTGGCGGTCATCAGGCTTACTACTACTGCTACGGGTTTGAAGGTAAACAGGTTGATGCCTTGTTGCGCCCACTTTATCAGCGAAGAACCGGTCACCATCCCTCTTTTCAATATCAGGTTGCCATATTTTGGCGGTTGGGGAAGGCGGTGTGTAAACCTGTTTTCTCCGCCTTCTTTTACTTCCAGTGGCGTAATAGTGGCAGATATTCCGCTTACTTCCTGGAAGTTGCCTTCATTGGCGCCGCTAATCCCGGGCACCATTACCCGGAAGTAGAATCCTACCGGCGGGTAATAGGGCGTTTGGGCCTGCGATGGTGGTGGTGGCGGAATGGCCATGATAATATTTTTACGGCGGTAAGCAAAAGGAATTACGGATTACGACCTGTAATCCGTAATTCTTTTTTATTTGGTTAAATGCAATCCTTCGTGGGCTACTTCCATAGTTTCCACTGCCACTTCATTGGCATCAGATTTCATATCGGTAACGGTCATCTTGCAGGGGAATGCGTTGGTAAGGGTCCAGTTCATCGCCGTTTGCCCGGTTTCATCGAGCAGGCTGATTACGATGGTAGAACGCTTGATGGTATTCATTTTGATCAGGTCATAATTATCCCACAGCGTAGTATCTCCTTTGAAGATGCCTTTCTTCAGCGTGATATTATTGAACTTCGCTATTCCGGGCATTTTTACTACGGAGTATACAGGGTTGCTGCCGCCACGGTATTCTATGACCTGTGTTTCTGAAGTAAGTCCTGTTACTTCCTGGAATATGATCTCTTTACCATCCCACATTACCTTGAAAGAAAACTTTACCATTGGCCAGGTGGCCTGTGATTGGGTGGAGCCGTCATCTGCCATAATTGTAAGTTTTTAAAAGTTATTGAATGAAAATTAGTGGTGCATTAAGATTGCTGCATCTGTTGCTGGAATGTAATGACGATAAATTCAGCCGGACGGGTAAGCGCGACTTTCACGGTGATCAGCATTTTACCTTCCAGGATGTCCTGTGGCGTCATCGTAGTACCAATACCTACCTGCACATCATAGGCTACGTCTGGTGTGGCGCCGGCGAGTGCTCCCTGTTTCCAGAGATTTTGTAGGAAGTTGTTGATCATACTTTTTACGGTAATCCAGGTAGTGGCATCGTTGGGTTCAAATACATAAGCGCGTGTAGCCAGTTTAATAGATTGCTCAATCATGATGAGCGTGCGTCTTACGTTGATGTATTGCCAGTCCAAACTGTTACCATCCAGTGTTCTGGCGCCCCATACCAATGTACCAATGCCGGCAAATGGGCGGATTACGTTGATGGACTTGCCAGCAATGATATCGATGTTCAGGTTTTGTTGTTCTTCACTGGAGATATTGACCGTGGGGGCAGTTACCATGCTAACCGATACGTTGGCAGGGGCTTTCCAAACACCGCGTGAGTTATCTACAAGGGTGTAAATGCCTGCAATAGCGCCACTGGGGGGCAGCTCATTTAGTTGCGCACGCACTTCTTCCAGGATGCTCACATAGGTGGGGCTGGCAGCTTTGAGCGACTGGTGATAATTCTTCTTGGTGTTCTTATCCGGTGTGGCATGTGTTTTAAACTTGGCTGTGATTTGTGCCGCTGCAGGTTCAGGTAACAGCTTCTCCAGGTCTACGGTAGCGTCAAGATTTTCGAAATCTATTTCATCGGGTTGTACGATGGTGGTCTTCAGCCAGGGATGATAAGCCGCGCCGTAGTTGAGGGCGTTTACGCCCACCTGTTCCCGGAATGTGTTTACCACATCTTCCAGTACATCCGATGGTTGTTGCTTTGCCAGGTCGAAGATGCCGAAGCGGCTTTGCATGTCGGAACAATGCTGTAGTACCTGTGTATATACGGTTGTATAGGCTGCCGCACCTAATGCAATAATGTCGGGCATTACAATAAGGGTGGGTTCCGATTCCTTTTCGAGCAGTTTGAATACATTCGGCTTGGTGTCGGAGCCAATGAAGTCATCTGCCGCAATGGTAAAGCCATCGTGTTGTGTGTCGTAGGTACCTACCGATAAGATGTAGCAAAGGCTTCCACCATTGCCGAAAAACAGGCGGATACTGTTGTAGAAGTAGGCAGTATTATTGTCCTTGATCTTTACCACCGTAGGTTTTCCGTTGATGTTAAACGTTTCCTGCTTCACCTTGGGGTCGGCATCCGCCAGTGTGAATTTAGGTTTGAACTCAGCGCCGAAAAACGACAGGTATTCTGCGAAGGAGGTGATCCGGGTGGGCTTGTGTACAAGGGATTTGCCATTCCTTTCTGCTTTTTGGGTGTAGCCTATGAATACAGGCACGGCAGTTTCCACAGCAGTAATGGAACTGGGGAATGCATTTTTTTCCTCAATATAGACCCCCGGGGTCATGAAGGTTGAAGCCATATCAGGTGTTTTTTAGTTAGTATAAAAATATTTCTGAGTATACTTTATCGCCTGTCTGCCACGATCGTCCTGCTGCGGATATCCGGTTGATTTCCGGTACAGGGAGAGGGGAGATGATGATGTTATGCCTGTCGGTTTGATCTTCGGATTTGTTGGCTAATCTGAATTGGTTAGTAATCCTATCTGATAAATAAATGGGTTGATTGGATACCAGCACGGGTACCTGCTCCTTTTCAGGAAGTGTGGATAATACCGGCTTGCTGAAACAGGAGGCGCCGTTATTGTCGATGATTACGGGATTAGCCAGTGCTGCCAGGTGGTCGCTCATCAGGAAATAGCACCAGTACGTACTTTTAGCGGGGAACCGGATATCATAAGACGCCTGTAAAGATTCGTTGAGCTGTAATACCAGTTGCCCGAAAGGCTTTGTAAAAAAGGCGGATCCGTTTTGCAGGTCTTTTACGCCTGCATAGGAATCTTTATGTAAGACGGCAGGCGCATTGCCTGGATCGTTGCCGAAAACGAAGTATTGTTTGGTGATGTCGCCAGCATTGATGGCCGTATAGTTATAAAATAAAGGATCTTTTAATACCAGGTCGAAGATAAGCGTGATGTTATCTTGTAGGAGATCGGTTCTGTTTCGTTTTCCGGCAGTCAGGGTATTATATAGCAGCGTGCATCCTGCTGGCTGTTGCTTCAATACAAGATCTGCATCCAGCAATTGTTTGCTGGTGGAAGGAGATATACGGATGCTAATGCCTTCATAGGATAACGCCCGGAAAAAATCATGACAGTAACGGATAGCAGTCAATGTTTCATATCGCTGTTTCATTTTAAATTTTCAACTGGCCAAGGATAATATTTATCGTGCCGGTAGGGTATCTCCGGCTGTTCCTGCAACTGCAGGCCTGTATTCTTTAATGATCGAATCGTCGAAAGTAAGCATACGGACTTTGTACAATACTGATGGCATGTACTTAGTGCCCAGCGTGGCCCACATGTTATTTTGCCGCTCTGGCCCCAGGCTCTCCAATTCGAAAGACAACTTGCTGATACCATTGTCCAATGCAGGTGTATTCTGTGCTGTAAACGTATTTTTCGACTGAAAGAAAGCAATTGTATAGGAAAGAAACCTTAATGCCTGCGCATAGTTGTTACTACTGAAGTAGGCAGAGAATAATACATACAAATTGATACAAACCCCTGGTGATGCGGTATTGTACGTACCTGCACCGGTGTGGGAAACGGATGTTCTTGCTGTTTCTTTTTCAACATTCACCAATGTTACCAGCATTTTATTTTCGCCAGATGCAGCAATAGATCCATCCTGGTTTACAATGCCAGAGAGTATCATTTTATCTTCGTTGATATGTAATTTTCGCTTCAGATTATTGTTAATGTCTTCTGTGACACAGCTAAGGGCCTCATAGATCATTTCCTTTAGTATTTAACGCTTACCGTGTGATATATATCTGTTGTGAAAAAAATCGGACTAAAAGACGCTCGTTATTTTGAGAATGAATTGAGTTTTCATATTGTTATCACAATATAAAGTCAAAAAAGCGATTTAAATATTTTTATTTGAAAAAATATTTTTCTACCTTTTATTACCTTAAGTTTCCTCATGAATCCCTCTCAGAAAATGGCCACGCGGATAGTTGTTTTCCTTATCCTATTTCATTGCAATCACTTTGTGTTTAGCAATGGTAGTGCTATGTGTGCTGCTGCGGTCGTTAATTTCCAGGAGCCTAAGTTGAAAATGCCAAAGCCTCCAAAGCCGCCACAGGAGCCAAAATTACCGAAACCTCCAAAAGTACCCGCAGATACCGCTGCCAACTTAAAACTGATTCAGCGGGTGTTGAAATTTTTCCGTTTCCGACATAATGCTCTCGCGCGCGAGCGCGCACGCGTTTTATATATCATCAATCAAACCTTGTCGGATTCGTTGGTGGTTAGTAAGGATGACATACGGAAATTGAATGCTGCATTAATGAAGAAAGAGAATCAGCAATTTGATTCTCTGATGGCATTGCTTAACCAGATTGCACTAAGTCATGCAGCCGATACTGCTGCCGCGTCAAAAAAAACAACCACGGAAAAAGTGCCTGTCCAGGAACCGGATAAATCTGTTCAGGGTACCGATCTCGATGCATTGGTGGATAAGATGATGCCCATCCTTCAGAAAAAAAGTGAGGAGCAGCAAGCGGAAGAGGCCAAAGCGGCGCATCTCAAAGCAGTTCGCTCGTTGTATGGCCGACCGCCGGGGCAAATGGATACTTTAAAGCTTAATGACAGCATTGGCGCCAGGTACCAGCTGCGGCTCTCGCATAAAATTGATATAATGGGCATTCAGCCTTACTGGATGGAGAAAGGCTACACCAGCTATAATTATAACGCGTTGGGTACTTTCAGCTTCCTGGGCTACGTTTTCAATGGCCAGAGTGGCGTAATACAGCCCGCCTTCCAGGAAAGTGATATACAATCAATAGCTACCGCAAAATCTGCCGGATGTAGTCTCCAGTTACTTTTCCTGGAGAAGAAAAGCGATAATATACTCGCGTTGCTGAAGAGTAGAAGCGCGCAGACGGTTTTTGCGGATAGTCTTGCCCGTTTGCTCGCGCGTCAACAGGCAGACGGTGTTACTATTTATTTCCAGGGTTTGCCGGATCATCAGCGTACTGTCTTTAGCAGCTTCATTACTTTCCTTTCTGAAACGCTGAAAAATGCGAATAAGAACTTTAAAGTAGACGTGGTGGTACCTGTGTACGATCAGTTTTATAACTACGATCTGCGCGCCCTGCGCACGTCGGTCGATTACTTCATCATCGATTTTACACAAGCCGGTGGAGAAACCGCTATGGCGCTTGCACCGCTGGGTGGCAGTGTTGCAAGGTCTATAGAAGGGGCGGTTTCCAGGTATTTACAGGGGGATATTCCGCCCGCGCAACTTTCCTTGTTGCTTCCTTACTACGGCGCGGTATGGAAGAAGGGAAAGAAAGGCAGCCCGGATACATTCAGTCATTACGTGAGTTACAGCGATCTCCGTAAACAGTATCCGTCTGATACTGTTCCCATCTTCGATGAAACGAGTGCCTCTTTTTTTATCGAAGTAAGAGATCAGTATGGCGATGTAAAGGAGGAGATCTGGTTTGATGATGGCATCAGTATGGGCATGAAATACGATTATGTTTTGAAGAATGGTATTGGCGGCGTAGCGCTCTGGACGCTGGGCGCCGACAATGGCCGTTCAGAACTGTGGGATGCCCTGGTAGATAAATTTGTAGTAACAGATACGCTCTTCCTGGATACTATTCCGCTACGCCCACTCCCTCCGCTGCATCTTACATGGTGGCAGCGGATTAAGCGGGAGCTGGCGATCTATGTTGTTTTATTCAAAGATCCCTGCAGCGTGGATATATCGCAATATGAAGGAGATACTTATTTTATTTATTTCGCTATTGGTTTTGGTTTGCTCCTGATCATTGCCAGTGCAGCCTATTTTTATTTTATAAAGACGCAGGGAGATGAATGGAAATGGAGAAAGAAATTACTGATCGTCTTGATCGTGCTGGTACTACTAACCGTGGTCAGCACCTTCATGGCTTTTTTCCTGAATAAAGAGATGTCTTTTGTAGGCATTAGCAGTATACCCGGGCAATGTCATAGTGTACCGCTTACGAGTGTATTGATTATACTGGGTATTGGGTTGGTGCTGGGTCTGGCCATTATGCATTTCCTGTTGCAACCTCTTTTTAAGAACGATGATATTCCTTAATTAATACTGCTTCTTATGGCTGAAAATTTGGGGAAGATACAGCATCAGGCGCCCGCCGGTAAGGCGGTCGCCAACAACATTGCATCAGGCGGTGTGAGCATCCCGGCCGCTAATGGGTTGCCGGCACAGTTAAAAGCGGGTGTAGAATCATTATCCGGTATATCGCTGGATGATGTATCGGTGCATTATAATTCCGATAAGCCTGCGCAAATGAAGGCATTTGCTTATACACAGGGCACCGATATCCATGTGGCACCTGGTCAGGAAAAGCACTTGCCGCACGAGGCCTGGCATGTGGTGCAACAAAAGCAAGGCAGAGTACAGGCCACCCGCCAAATGAAAAGCATCGCTATCAACGATGATGCAATGCTGGAGCACGAAGCGGATGTAATGGGGGCCAGGGCGTTGCAAACAATCCCGGGTGCGGCTCCACTGCAGCGTATGTCCATTTCCGGTAGTGTTGCTCAATTTGCCAGGAGAACGGGGCTGTTTGGCATAGAAGCAGAAGTGGTGGATGGTTTTTTTGTAATTGGGGCAATGAAGGGGACTGAGGGTCAAAACCTGATTGAGAGCGAGGATATCACGCTGGAGGAATTTAGTTTGGGTGAGATAGATGGGAAAATAGATGTGACGCTCGACAATGAAGTCAAAGCTGATAATGATAAATATGCTTACCGGAAATACGTGATTGAGTTTGTGCAGAAGGCAGTAGATCCCCTGGCCGGCGACCCGGGCGAGTTTTTCAAAGTATCCGACGCCTGGAAGAAAGCAGGTGATTTCTGGCGGGCAGCTGTAGGTAACAACAGGGACCTGTTACATGGCCTGGTATCACCCGATTGGTATACCCTGAACCCAACCTGGAAAGGCGGTCAGTTTGACGCCGGTGATCAGGCGCCGCATCCAGGTGTAAGAAGCACCGGAGAGGGCAATGACAAGGAATTTGAGTTTGACTGGCGCCATCATTCGTTTAATAGTTATATCTCGGTGAATAAGGAAGATCCGGCGGTATCTGCCCAGGCAACTGCCGGAAGCTCACTGGGGTCGCTCATAGAAGCATTTCATGTTACTCACCAGATCCTCGGAAAAGGCGAGGCTCCGAATGAGGACTTCTGGACGGGCGATATACTTGCTCCGCAACGCAGGAACGAAGTGTTGAGACCAGCCACGACAGCCTTGACGGGCTTACTGTTTATTTTGAAGGAATATGTGACGGCAACGGGAAGTGCTACAAAACGTTATGCGAAAGAATACCTTCCTTTTATGAGCAGAACCTCTCTCGATATGGCATTCCGTCAGCTCAGCGCCAATGCAAAAGAGGCTTTCATCGTAATGGTAGAAGAGTATTTGTCCGCCAAACCAGGAAACCAGCTTACCACGAGCTTTGGTAAAGCTCCTACCGACAGGGTATTTACTCCGGATACCAGCAAAGAGGAACAGGCACACAGCATCACTATTGAGCAAATGCTGCTCAGTATTATCAACAAAAAGAAAGGCGATCTGGGCGCATTGGTAGAAGGAGATAACGCCGCAGGAGGGGACGTATTTTCCCACAATAACCTGGCAGGTATCAGCGAAATTAATCCCCAGGCGCCAGAAGCCATTGAGAAGTTTAAGCTGAATGCGGCCAACGAAATGATGCGCGGGGAAGCGGGAGTCATTTTTGAAAGCAGGTCGGCAAAAAGATTATTGCTGTCGGAAATGCCAAAGATATATATCGACCTGCTTACATCCCTGCAGCGGATGGATATCGTTTTTGACGATGTAAAAAAGCAGATAGCAGCAGAGCAGGCGCCCCGGCAACAACCGCGGCAACAGCAGACTGCTAACAGGGATGATAAACCATGCCTGTTGATGTAAAATCGTTTTGTATTTAATAGTTAGCTGATGAAAGAAACCGTTACGCCTGATCATCTGGCCAATTCCCGTGCTGTGGCCAACCAACCCGCTACTAAGGGGGTGGCCATACCGGATGTTACCTCGCGGCCGCAAGCGCAAGAAGAAGCTTCGCCAGTAGCCGAAGAAGCGCTTGTTGCAACACCGGTAGAAGTGCCGGTAATACTGGACATGAATGACGATGAGGTGGATGAAGCACATACCTTGTTCATTGACCTCGATGATGGCATTTTGTGGCTGCATTCAGATAAGCAGACGCTGGAACTATTTTTACAGCGAAAGCGTAAAAAGTCTGTAGTACAAAGTTCAGCTATCCTCCTAAATTTGCTGAAGGACATCGAAGATGCGGCAAAGCTGGTGCATATTGGGAGATACGGCACTGTACAGTCCACCAACCGGGTTAATTCCAAAGGAATATTAAAAACATCCCAGCGGGTAGCCCCTACGGTGATGCAACGGCAAACAGCAGTGACACAACTACAGTTGATCGGCGGGTTACTGCAAAAGCTAAACATTGCGTCTGCCGTGGTGATGAAAAAACAACGCCCGCCTTCCCACAAAGTACAGGTAGATACCAAAAGTATAGACGGCGATCCTTTTTGTGCTAAGGTAATCATGGCACCGCTTAGCCTTCTGCCAAGAGATGACGGAGTAGTGGGATCCCCTCCGGGCGCTGCTTCCAATTTATTTACAAAGCTCACAAAGCGCATAAATTATAAGCGGGGACATATGTTGAATGAACACCTGCATGGGCCAGGTACAGGCAATAACCTGGTACCTATCTCCACTGCATTCAACAGTGTGATGAAAACAGGTGTGGAGAAGACGGCTAAAGAAGCAGTGAATGCCAATAATAAAGTAATCAGGTTTGAGGCTGAACCACTGGACTGGGGTCTTTATCCTGGATTTTATAACCATACGTTCCCCGATGAGCAAAAGCTGCCCAACAAGTTCCGTTTCCTGGTAAGGCAAATGACGCGCATTCCAGGGACGGATGGCAGCGATATCACTCACTGGCAGGATGGTCCTGTTCTTTACAGCAAAACAGAAACACATACCGTTCCCTCCGCCGCTGATGTGGTACAAGGAACAGTAGCGCCGGTTGTACAAACATTTAAGCCCGGGTACTATCGCTCTCATGATGGTAAGTTAGAACAGGCGGCCAACTTAAATTATCACCTTGTCGGTACGTATACCGTTAATAACCCCTCGTTCTTGTATTTTTTTGAAGCTTTCGGACTGGACCCGGCAACGCTGACCAGTGAAAATCTGCCCCTCAACGTAACTACCGAATTCCAGTTGCCGTCGGGCCTTTCATTGATACCAATTCCGAAAGGAACGATAGAAATTATCATTAATGGGAAGGTACATAAAGTAGACACACCCGAAGGGGAATCTTTTGTGATAGCAGATGCCAGCACGCGGGGTAATAACCTGGCTATTTATGCAAAATTGGTGAACAATGCAAAGCTGGCGCAGCAGCAGGAAGAGCAGCTTGCACTGAAGAAGAAGCAACAGGAGCAACAGCAGCGGATCAAAAGTAGCGCCGAAGAGGCCAAAAGCTGGAAAGTAAGCCAGAATACCCACCGTATTTTAAAGCTTGAAATGGCGTTCAACGAGAAAGCAGAGCAATACCAGCATTTGTTTACAAGTGATATATTCCTGGAACGCTTCAAGGTTCTAAAGGGCGATATTCTTTCAAATGCAAAAGCACTCTGGGAAAGGGATGAGCAATTGTATACAGGGAGCCTTGAGTTTCAACTGAGCGTTGTTGTAAATGAATTACAACGAAAGAAAGAACAATTGGTACTTGAACAGTCCAAGGAAGCAATCAAGGCGAGAGCAGCCCGGGACAGAGAAGAACTTGTCAGTGGTCTTTTGGAAGACTTAACTCAAAATATAAACGAAGAACGAAGCGCTTTGACAGACCGTTGGCAAGTAGAGGAATTCGACAGGGAGGCTGATAGAATCTTCAATTTCTACAAACAATACTGGGAAAATCCGAGGAACAGGTTTAATAAAAGTCAACGCCCGGAGTTGCTGGGCTCTGCACTGAGGAAAATACAAGAGTTGCGGGACCGTGCAAAAAAAGTACTCCCTTCAACAACCCCACAGGTAAAAATACCAGCGCAGCAAACGGAACTCGTTAAACGCAAATTTGAGCCGTTACCAGAAAAGAAAACAGACCAGCAGGAAAATAAGACCGAAGAGGACTCCGGCGAAGGAAAAGAAAGTGAGCGGAAGAAACTAAAAAGCGGTCCTGGCGCCTTTACACCTAATACAAATACTTCCGGCGTTTTCAACCCTGGTCAATTCCATCCGCCCGCTTTCCAGTCAGAGGCGCCACGGCCAATCAGCATCAGAGAAGCAACTGAAACAGCCAATACGGTATCAGGTTTGATCGTCAATTTGCAACAACAATTTGATGGAGACCCTCATACCCAGGGACAGCTGGCGCTGTTGCACGTGTCCATACAACGATTTGTGAGTCGGCCTGGAAATACCGAGTGGGGAGTAGTATTCGCGCTGTTAAATGAACTCAAGGTGTTAGCTCAACTCAGCGAGCTGCTGAAGAAGCCGATTTGGTTATGGAACAGTATAAGGCTGCGCTAAATCGGGAAGCATCCACATCCCATGATACTGATGATTACTACAATAGTCTGCTAACCTGTAAAAATAAATGAGGCTGTATCAACATGATACAGCCCCACTACTCATCATTATAAAAGGTGAAATACTATTCCGCTACAATGATCTTTCCACTCATGATCTGCTTGTGCGTACTCGTTTTATTACTGTAAATACTATAGATATATATACCTGCTGGCAGGTCGCCGGTTTGAATAGTACCGCTGTTGTTAAACAGTTCCCGCTTCAGCATTTTTCCATTCACATCGTACAACTGCATCATGATAGCGCCTGTGCTGCTGTTCCGGACATTGATGGTTTCTCCTCTGCGCACTAAAGTAGGATATACTTTGACGTTGCCGACAGCCAAGGTACTCTGTTTGCTCAGCATTGGACTGGTATCCGGGCAACCGGTAAAGGAGAGTTCCGCTACTGAAGTCCAGGGATTGCCGTTTACTTCCGAGGTGGCAGTGAGCTTCACGTATTTCGCTTTTACCGTAGGACTGAAAACAACATCCTGTGCCGCCGTGCTGTTCACAAAGTTGCCCGTGGCTACCTGAGTCCAGTTAATGCTGTCCGCACTCACTTCCACTTTATAGGCATTAATACGGCCATTTACCGCTGCCTGACGTGGTACGTAGGTAAGCTTGCTCAGGTTGTAGGAGCCGCCCAGGTAGATGGATATATAATGCGGCATGGGCGCCGTGCTGTTATACCATTGCGTATGCCAGAAGGTATTTATATCGCCATCAATGGCATTGGTGGCGGGTGCATTTTCCCCAACGGTTTCCTGGCTGTCGAACGTCGATATTCTTAATTGTGTGCGCGGTATCGGCGTATTGCAAGCGGAGGTTGCAGGCGGCGTACCCGGAATACCTACGCCAAAGCCACCGAGGCCCGTGTTAAATGTAGCGGAAACATAATAGATGGTAGCGCCTTTTTTACCGCTGGAATCACGGCCTGTTTCAACGGAACCGGCGCCATCCGGGTAAGGATTGGAAGGCGTTACGTTGCTGATGTTGCTGGGCACTTTCACCATCTTTATGGTGTCCCATGATTGTGCGGTAGCAGCTGCCCAACCTTGTTTTTCTGTTTGGTTGTAATAAAGTGTTACGCTCACTTTACCGGATGGATTGTTATTGGCAGGCGTTATTTTCACGGTTTTGGAAGCCAGGTAATGTGCGGCTGTGCTGTCCCAGAATGGAACGGCGCTGCTGCCGGCCCTGTCTATTTTCACCGTCGTACATCCGTAATCGAAGCTGCTAAGGTTCTGTATTTTGGCAATAATTGCTCCGCTGGTATCTGAGAAGTACACGGTGGCATTAGGTCCAAGATACTGGGTGGTGCTGCGGTTTAGCACGCTGGCTACCGGCGTAACGGAAGGTTTGGTATTGATGATCAGGTTAGGCCTGGTAGATCCGTAACCCGGTGTATTAAAGCTGCAGCCGGCGCCACTGGTCTGGCGTTGGAAGGCAGTAGGATTAGCCCCGCTAACAGATATGGAGGCTACGAGATTATCGCCCTGGTCATTGCCATCGGTATTATTGTAGCAGGATTGGATGAGCAGGTTGGAATAACCATCCCAATAGAATGGTTGTGAGAAAGGTACCTGCACCCAGCCGGTGTCTGTTACGCTGATGGTGCCGGAGTATACACTGGTGAGCGGACTGTTGTCGAATACGGTATTGGTGAAGGCTGTCTGTGGCGTTAGCCCTATTGCGACGTTGAAGTTCTGGAACGTGCTGGTAGTGGTGACGGTCCGGGAGCTAACATGGTAGGATATCGCATTGATATATCCTTTTTGTATGCCTGCAGCCCGTAGTTCACTGGCGGGATAGATGGTTTGTGCCTTCTTATCCGATTGGGTGCCATTGAATGGACTGGAAGCGCTTCCTCCGGTGGTACCATTGCCATAGGTCAGGTTCACGAGGGCGGTATCTCCCACGGGCGATGCATCCGGATAGGTGATATCCACACGGGCAGTTTGTGCAGATGGATTGGCCATCGCATTGGTAGTGCCATTAACACTGAAGGTAAGCAGGGCATATTTACTGGAGGGATCTGTTTTACTGCCATATACCCTTATCGTGACCGTTCGCGGCGCTGTTTGTCCCGAAGCGAAAATTACTGTATCGCTGGGCGTAGTGAAGTTGCCGTTGGTGGTTACGTCAAAATCAATTCCCCTTTTGGCAGAGGAGGTGGAGCCTACTACCAGCTGTACATTCGCATTGCCGGTGGGCGCAGGGCTGATGGTGAGGTTCACAGGGTAATCTGTATATGGCCTACACCCCGATATGCTGGTACCTGCAGCTGTGGTGCCAATAGACGTAGATGCGAAGGAAATTAATGGCGTGATGGCATTGTTTAGTTTGGTGCCAAAAACACCCCTTCCATAAAAGCTCACTCTTAATTCGCTACTATCGGCGTTCCCGTTATTATAAACGAAAAGATCTGTAATATCTGCTGCCGTAGGAAGTCCTATGGAGTAGAGTCCCCAGTCGCTCATGGTTTTGTTGCGATAATATACGCCGCGTGCAGTAGCCAGGTACACGGTTTCGTTTGTGGCGTAGCGGTCTTCCAGCAGGCGGATTACATTTACGGATGGGAGGGTGCCACTGATATCGGTATAGGTATTGCCCTTATCGCCGGAGCGGTATACACGGCTGCCGCAGGCCAGGTATACTACGTTGGTATCGCTGGAGATGGTGGTAACGCTGGCGGATACGTTGGTAGCAGCCGGTGCGGCCACGCTGGTAAAGGTAGGCGTAGCAGCGGTAGCGTTGCGGGAGCTGTATACCTTTTGATTGGTAGTTACATAGAATACTACATTGGCGTTGACATTACTGATCTGCAACGCATTAATTTTCTCCGCTGCATTGGCTACATTAGTCCATGTTGGAGTGGCGGCGGTAATATTGGCGCTGCGCCATAAACCGGTATCTGCGGCAAAAGCGATATTTACATTTTGCGGGGTGAATTCCAGCTGCATATTATTGGTACCGGTGAAGGGCAGGTTGTAGGAGGCATCACTGCCGGTAACGGACCTTCTTTTCCCGTTGTAATAATACACCTGGCTATTATTGTTGTAGTCGAAGTTGGAGCGTGCGCCCCAGTCGCCGCCCCTGTTGGTAAACCAGGGATTGGTAGAATATTTATAATATAGCTCGCCATTGTCCTGGGTACCAATGCTGATCATATCTCTCCTGATGGGACTATTGGAGGCATGGTACACCTCTGTGGATGAAAGCCCGTTGCTTTTTGGCGTCCAGGTGGTACCGCCGTCGGTGCAGAGCCATACGCCGCCATCGTTGTAGTTAAATAGCCGGCTGTTGTTATAGGGGTCTACTTTAATACCATGCATATCAGTGTGGATCACAGAAGCCCAGTTGGGTTCCATTTGTGTCCAGGTGCTGCCGCCATTGGTACTTTTCCATATGAGGTGACCCACTACATATACGGTATTGGCATTGGTGGGATCGCCGCACATGGACCAGTTGTAGTTGCCCTGACCGGTGGTTGTGCTGGAATAGCCGTTGAGGTTGGGAGAAACGTCGCCCTTCACCTGGGTGAAAGAGGCGCCGCCATTGGTTGATTGGTAGATAACGCCTCCCGCGGAACCGCTATTGGAGCCTACCATGCCCACATATACGCGGTTAGAATCGGCACGGGTAACGCCCAGCCGGGTGCCCTTGGCGCCATTTGCCGGCAGCGTGAGGGTGGTGGCCGTCCAGGTATCTCCCATATTATTGGAAGTATAAAAACTACCATCCATGGTAACCGCAAACAGGGTAGTGGTGTTGGTAACGGCTTTGAATACCATGTCGGTAAACTGGCCACCGACCAATTGCTGCGACCAGGAAATACCGCCATCGGTGGTTTTCCAGATACCATCATTGGTAGCAGCTACAAGCACATTGTGGTCCGTAGGCGACATCAGCAGTTCCACGGCCATACGGGTGCCGATGCTGCTGTTAGCCGGCAACCACGACTGTCCGCCGTCTGTGGTTTTGTAAACACCCAGGGAGGAGCCGTAATAGTTGGGATCTCCGGTGCCCAGGTAAATGATCTGATCATTGGTATTATCGATACACACGGAAGCGCAGGTGGCTTTCGGCAGGTCATCCGTACCGAGCAATTGCCAGGTATTGGCGGTGTCAGTACTTTTCCACAATCCCCATACACTGGTGGCATAAAGCGTACCGGAAGTAGTGGGATGGAATTTCATTTGTGTAACGCGGCCGATACCATTGATCTGACCGGAAGAATTGACCGGGAAGAGCACCGGCCCTATATTCCGCCAGCTGCCATAGTTCTGGGCAAGTGCTGCTGATGATAGCAACAGGCAGGCGGGTAAAAGTAATAACAGGTATTTACGTATATGCATTTTAGTTATTTCTGGTTGATGGGGAAATTATTGTTTCATGCAATGGCTATGTTTAATAGCGTTGCCGGGAGGTACCGGTGTCTTTTTTCTCTTTTTCCATCCTGTCCCTGGCCTGCTTTGCATTAATATTAGTCTTCAATTCTTTTTGCTGCTGCCAGATCCGTATCTGCTGATCCTTGCTGAGAATAGTACCATCTGGTTGCACATAGGGGAGTACCTGCCTTCGCCACCATTGGTATTTTTTATATTCAAATGCATATTGCTGCCCTTCTTTTCTTTCTTCAGATGCTTTTCGTTTAAACAAGCCAAGGAAGCCGCGCTTTCTTTCCGAGTTATTTTTTACATCCAGTATTTCATCTTCTTCTACGGGCAATTCCTTTCCTCTCCAGTAATCATTAAAAGATTTTTCAATGACGAAAAAGTTGACGTTCGGATCATCCATCATGGTAATCCATTCGGGAGCTTTGGTACTTTGGCGAGCATGTTGTTGCGCGGGTGATGCTATACCGGAAAGCAAAAGTGCCACCAGTAAAACATAGCGCCATAGCGGCCTTTTTACGGATTTTGTTTTCATTTGTATTGATTGTTGTGAGTGGATAAATACAATTTTCAAAAGGCCAGGAAATACCGGTCATCTTTTTCATAGATCACCGGCTCCAGCTGATAAACAGCTCTGATGTTTCTTGTTGTCAGTACTTCTTCCCGGCAGCCCTGTGCTATTAATTTCCCCTGGTGCAACAACAGGAGGTTGTCGGCAAACCTGGCGGCGATGTTAAGATCGTGTACTACGCCAACGACCAACAGGTTGGGTTGCTGCAATAACCGCTTCAACAACTCCATCAGCTGAAACTGGTAGTGCACATCCAGGAAAGTAAGTGGTTCATCGAGGAACAGGTAGCGACAGGTATCCGGAATAGGCTCCCATATCTGCGAGAGGATACGGGCAAAGTGTACCCGTTGTTTTTCTCCCCCGGACAAACTCATATAGTCCCGGTCGGCCAGTGCTTCGAGGTCGAAGAGTTGCATCGCTTCCCGGCAGTACTGTATATCCTTAGGGCCGGGGTTTTCCCGTACATGTGGGTATCTTCCCATGATTACCACCTCCCATACCTTTAGCGGGAACGACAATTCCTGGTGTTGGGAAAGCGACGCGCGTATACGCGCCAGCTCCCTGCATCCAAATGCAGCAATATTTTTATCAGCATACCGGATAGTACCGGAAGAAGGCGGGATTTGCCCGCCCATCGCTTTTAATAAAGTGGATTTTCCTGCGCCATTGGGACCTATTACGAGGTGCAGTTTGCCGGCATCCAGTTGCATATTGACAGATTGCAGCAATGGGCGCTTGCCGGCAACAAAGGTCAGATCAGATACTACCAACATCAGTAATAATATTTTTTTCTCCTTAAGAGATAAATGAAAACAGGTACACCGGTAACGGAAGTAACGATACCAATAGGCAGTTCAGCGGGGCGCAGCAGCACTCTCGCGGCAATATCGGCCAGGCTTAACAGGATGGCGCCTGCCAGTGCGCTGCCAATAAGCAGGTAGCGATTATCGGCTCCTTTCCATATCCGCATCAGGTGAGGAACTACCAATCCTACAAAACTGATCACACCAGCGAAAGAAGTGACCACGGCCACCATGATAACGTTGATCAACAGTATCTCTCTTTTGAGCCGTTGAACAGCCACACCTGCCAGCATGGCTTCATCTTCACCGAGTATCAGCAGGTTCAATTGTTTGGCATAAGAAAGTGCGCGCCAGCAGCAGATTACAAGCACTATCGCAGTAATTGTTACTGCATGCCAATTTGCGCCGGAGAGGGTACCCAAGTTCCAGAAAGTAATGGAGCGGGCCTGCGGATCGCGGGCTAAGTAAGAAAGAAAACCGGTGCCGCTCAGGAATAATGCATTCACCGCAATTCCCATCAGCAACAGCGTTCCGATGGCTGCTTTCCCTGTCTGCTTTTTTTCTGATAAACCCAGCACCAGGAAAGTGGCTACCAGCGCGCCAACAGCCGCTGCAATGGGCAGCGTCCATTCTCCGGCATTAAAATGAAGGGATGCCCCCAATACGAAATAAAGCGCTGCTCCAAAAGCAGCGCCACTGGAAGTGCCTATCAGCCCTGGTTCCACAATGGGGTTTCTGAAAAGCGCTTGCAGCAACACCCCACCTACAGACAACGCCGATCCGGCCAGCAAACAGAAAAGCACCCTCGGTAAACGTATCTCCATAAAAATGCGTTCATGTAAGGAGAGATCGCTATGCCCTGAGATGGTTTTACTCATAGCATCCACTATTTCAGCGGTACTGATATTAATAGCGCCATAACAGGCAGATAATAATGCCGTTACTATCAATAACGCTATCAGAACCGGGTACACGCCTTGATATTGTTTATTTACCTGCATGTATCAGTTTTTGAAAACCTTGCACATTGGCGCCTGTACGTGGACCGAGGTATACAATGTCGTGTTCTTCTATCCTGTAGATGCGATGATGCAATGCTGCTTTGGTGCCCGAAACGCCTGGCAGTTCTTTTATTTTTTCGAAAGTTCCCAGCCTGTCATAACCGAAGTCGGTGAGTAGTATAACATCAGGATCAGCCTGCGCAATGAGCTCTGCTGATACCTGTTGCATGCCTTTGTCGCCATCGATGGGAATACGTCCGCCAGCCCATCCTATCAGTTGAGCAGCCGTGCTTTTTTGGGTAAGCGCCAGGTAGATATTCATGGCGCGTCCGAAATGAATAATGACTACTTTGGGGGTATCCGTATATTGATGCGCGTTGGTTAATGCCTGGTTCATTTCCGCATCCAGCTTTTTACAGAGGCTGTCGGCCTTTGGTTCCTTGTGGAAATAAGCACCCAGCTGCTGTATCATGGCTTTGGTCTGCGCGATGGTGAATACGCTGTCCATAAAAGTTTTCATAGGGACTTTCATTTTTTCCAGTTGGCGCATTACATTCTCCGGCCCTATGTTATTGTCGTGTATCACCAGCGTTGGATTTTGCGCCAGTAGTCCTTCCGCACTTAAGGCCCGGTGATAACCTACAGTAGGTAATGCTTTGATAGCGGGAGGATAGGTGCTGGACAAGTCTACTGCTACCAGGTTCTTTTCTGCTCCCAGGGCATAAATCACTTCATTGTATTGTTTGGATAAACAAACAATGCGGGTGCTGTCGTTATGCTGTTGGGGCTGATGACCAAATCTTCCGCAGGAAGTGAGCAGTATCATCACCCATGGAAGGTGTATATTTTTTTTCATGACTAGAATTTATAGTTGAGATTAAACCCGCCATACCAGGTGGCTTTATAAGGACCGGGTAAATAGATATTGGGCGCCGCGCCGCTGAAGTTGGCATTCAAGAATACCATGGTGTAGTATCGGCTGCCAGTGAGGTTGTTGCCGCCAGCAAATACATCCAGCTGAAAATGCTGGCCGATAGCATGACGGTAACCCAGTTTGGCCTGCAATAGCGTATAGGCGTCTGCATAATGCCGGTTGTCGTAAGTAATTGGCATCTTGTCTACGAACTGCCAGGTGGTGTTCAGGTAAACGCCCCATTTGGAGATGAAGTCTACCCCTGCGTTCAGGAGTTGAGGAGGTACACCGGAAGCCTTATTGCCGCTGTAGTCAATAGTTTTGGTATTGTTGTTATTATCGCTCCGGAACTGTTTGTAGATGAAGCTGGAATATGTATAACTTACAAATGGCCGTATGAGGGAGAATATCTTCGGTTGTACGGGCTGTATCGTATAGGCTGCTTCCGCTTCGATGCCACGGTTTTGCTGCCCGCCGGCATTAGTGGTCATGGTATACAGGACGGTGCCGGTATTGTCCGTTACTGCCTGTGAGGTCAGCTTATCTGTTATTTCCATATCAAATACAGCTACCTGGAATGATAGTTTTTTTTGCAACAGGGTGCCTTTGGCGCCCGCTTCGTATTGTATGGATTTTTCGGGCCGCAGGCCTGTGTTCACCTGGCTGATCTGCGGAATAACGACCTGCCCGGATGTAGGCGGGGAGTAACCTTTGCTGATACCGGCATATACCGACACCTTTTCATTCAGCGATTTCAGTACACTGAGCTGCGGCGTGAGCACGGGGGTAAATGTTTTATGGCCCGACTGGTCCTTATGTGCAGGATTGGCGCTATTGGTGAGGCGGTCGGTGATGCCGTATTCAATGTAGTTATTGCCTACGCCGGCGGTAACTATAAATCCCTGCGGCAGTTTCAATTCCCATTGTGTGAAAATGTTGTATTGCATGGCCGACAATTCGATGTCTCCTGTGAGTGCGCCGGTGATATTATTAGACAGCCCGTAGCTTTTTTTGAAGGAGTTAGTTTTCTGAAGCTCAGCGCCTATGGCGCCACTCAGGGTAATAGTTTTGCCGGTGAAATTGAGTCCGAATGCTGTGCGGGCGCCAATGTTCTGCGACAGGTTGCTGGATAGTCCAACTGCAAAAGCCTGCGATTGTTTATACCCTGTAAACCAGGCGCTGGTTTGGTTATTAACATGTGTGGAGAATTGATAGTTGTGAGAGAGCCCGGCGCGATAGGATTCGAAGGCGACATAGCCTTTATTTTTCAGGTAAGGTACTTCCCCGGTATCTTTTCGCTGTGCAAACTGTATGCTATCCAGTTGCCCTGCCAGCTGGTCGTTGGAATTGTTGTAGGCCGCGTACACAGAGAATGTTTGTCTATCATTACTATGAAAATCGCCGATAAAGGAAACAAAGTCTTTCTTAGAGCCGCTTTGAATGCGGTAGCTGTCGTAATTCTGATGGCCATAGTTGAGCATTACCGCTGATTTTTCATCAGCATATTCTACCCGGGTATTGGTTCTAAACAGGCCATAACTCCCAGCTAGCGCTTCCTGTGAGATGCGGGTGCCATAGGTGGCAGGCTTCAGGGTATACATTTTCAATACGCCACCAATACCGCTGCCGTACAAACTGGAGGCAGGCCCTTTAATAACTTCTACTTTCCCCAGTATGGAGAAATCAATATCATCCAGTATGGTGGTACCTTCTGCATCGGTAACGGGAATGCCATTCAGGTAAGCCTTATAGCCGGTGCCATTAAAATTGGTGCTGTTACCATATCCACGGATGGTAATACGCTGGCCGCCAGACATAGTTCTTTTTTCCATGCGTACACCGGGTACGAGGTTCAGCGAGTTTTCGAGAAAGAGGCCATCGTTGCGGTGCAGGTCCTGATGGGTGAGTACGGCTACCGATTTAGGCTGTTGCAGGTTTATGCCAGACTTGCCGGCATACACCTTTACTTCATTCAGGTTGTACGATGCAGCGGTAAGCCCGATCATCAGTTGTGTACTGCTATTTTTAACGGTAATCGTTTGGGATTCATATCCCATGGCGGTTATCGTCACTGTGCAGTTGGAACAGTCTACGGCGAAGCGGCCGCTGATATCTGTGGAAGACAAAAGTTTACCATTGGAATACAGGCCAGCGCCTTTAATGGGCGTTTGTGTGTACAGATCATATACGCTACCATGTGTTGGTTGCTGGGCATAGCTATGGAGGGACCATACTGTTGCCAGTAAGGAATAGACCAGGATTTTCATCAGGGTGTTAATTTGGGTTTTGAAAGAAATTTAACGTGTATACAATGCCGTTAGGCATAGCCACGCTATAGCCGGGGAGTAAATTTTTTCATTGTTTATATGTGATTTGGTTAATTACATGGATAACAAAATTAAAAGTTGATAAAGGCAACTTGTATCAGTTCATTTGTTCACAGTAAAAATCAAGTTCACAGAGCCTTTTGGTTTACAGAAATATCTTACTGTGCGCTGGCACGTCACAATTACATTAGTGCTCAAGGTTCTCTTCTCGTTGTGCTGATGTGTCTGGCCTGTTATAGGGTTACTTTTCCCGTGGTACTCAGGTATTTTAAACAGGATTTTTTGTTGATTGCTTACATTCGTTTCAGAAATTGGTCGTTCGTATCTAGATAAAGTTAATAAAAAAAGTTATCTGAATATCCTCTTTTTTCCTTTGTTTATTTTTTATGACAA
Source organism: Chitinophaga sp. Ak27 (assembly GCF_012726295.1). GTDB lineage: Bacteria > Bacteroidota > Bacteroidia > Chitinophagales > Chitinophagaceae > Chitinophaga. The sequence goes on from NZ_JABAOB010000003.1 coordinate 757,196, forward strand.
TAATGCGCGGTTTTGAAAAAGCGATTATCATATAAATGTAATCGACTGTAAGGAGTGGCCCGGATACATGACAGTACAGGATAGTTGTACAGTCATTTCTTTCTAACTTGGGTTAGCATACAGATACGGCTATAGAAGACCTCCGATTTTTCTCTTTGTTATCAACATACTGATATAATATCCCGGCGATTCATATTTCACGTTCATAAATTCCGTCTTATGAGACTTTACGCAGTTTTTTTTATGGCCGCTGTTGTTGCGTTTTTCGGATGCGAGAAAGCGGCATTGCAGCGGATAGCCGCCCCGCAGGCAATGACAACCCAACAAGTGGTTGTATTTGAAAGCACAGATATTCCGGTAACGAGCGTTGCGGCATCATCGGCCTTATGGCCGGTGGCCGCATTGAAAGACAGCAATGATGCTACCATATGGAGTTCCGTCACGCACAGCAGCGCAGGGGTAACCGAATGGGCAGCCTATTGGTTTAATGGCCTTGATAGCGTGAACTACATAAAGATGCTTCCCCGCTATGGTAGCACAGGCGCCCTTGGATTTCCGGTCAGCTTCAGTATTTATACTTCCAATGGAAGCAACTGGGTACTTGCCGCTACTGATACTGCCTTTCCCACACCCCAGAAGGGATGGGTAATATTGCAGTTGCCATCTGCTGTTTATACCAATGGTATTCAGATCGTTGCTACAACATTAGGGAAGGACGATGTAAACAATTATGTATTCCAGCTCGCGGAAGTGGGAGCCGGCTATGATGCGAATTTTGATCATTTTAAACTCATAGGGAATAACAATGTTTATCAACAGAATGAGATCAGGAACATCGGCTCAGGTACTTTCAATCCTGGTAAAATGGCCAATTGGAATTATGACGAACGGAATCCTGTTATAATAGCGCAGCCCGGTGGAAACAGCAACATATATGCACCCAGTATCCAGGCCAACGGGGGCGCATGGAATGTTTATTTTGGCGGCTGGGATGGAACAACCGATGGCCACGATCGCATATCAGTTACGGTTACTAACGATAACTTCCTTACGTTTAATCCGCATGTATTGGTGATCGATAAAGGAGTAATGACGCATATGAATAATGAAACGGTGGTCAAAACGGCGGATGGTATCTGGCGTATGTTTTATACCACTTACGGCGGCTCGCCGGCGATCAATAAACCAGGCTATGCCACTTCCACTAACGGGGTAAACTGGGTGCCCTCTTCGGGTAATGCATCTTACCTGCTTAATATGAACGGTTACGCCAACTGGAGCAATGCCGATGTAAATGGTTCTAATGTGCTTTATTATGAAGGGGGAACCTACCATCTTTACTTTAACGACTTTAATTATACCAGCACCGGTCACGCCTTTGCAGTTCATCATGCTACCAGTACAGATATGGTGAACTTTTCCTATACCGGTGATGTGTTAAACGAAGGTTTGGTAGCGCAGGATGTCAAGAAATTCACTTACAACAACAGCAGCTATTACCTGATGGCGATGCATATTAACAGCAACCAGTTGAGATACAGTATTGGTACAAGCCCCACAAATTTTGCCGCCAGCCAGCAGCTTACTACCAATCTCGGTTCGGCAGACCAGTATATCACCGCTGCAGGGTTCGTGACCAAAGACAATCGGCTGTATGGCGTATTGTATGGCGCCGGGCCGGTGTCTACACTTGATCATAATGCCATCCATGCAAAATGGATGCAGAAAAAAGTGCTTTTTATCAGTGATGCCACTGGGGCACAGTGGGGAGATATAGAAAGAGCCTATGGTCCCGACCGGATTAAGTTGTATATGAATACCAATATTGAGACCGGACATTTTTACGTGTATGATACAGATGGCTCAACCCTATTATACACCAGTCCCCGTGTAACGATGCGCTCAGGAGATATCTGGGAGTATCGCCCATAAACGTTAGCCTGGATAAGAAAACATCTTTCGATAATATCATAATGGATAGGGCAGTCCTGCCACGGGCTGCCCTATCCATTGCACCCCCGTGCTGAAATAGCATGAATATGCGAGGTCAGGATAGTACAGGTTGCCACGATGAATGCAAAGCGATATTTTATTAAACCAATTCTTTCATACTATGCACTATAACATCTTCCTCAGAAATATTTTTATGGGCTCCTTTTTATTTATTGCTTTGAGTGGAGCAACGGTAAATACCTATCATACTGCCGCTGAAGAAAATACGCCGCGGCCTTTGCCTGATACTACCGGCGGCGAAAACTACTACCGCGATCTCTATGCTGACACCTGGGTAGCGTCTGATGCGCTGGGGCGAACCATGCCCGGCATTCGCGAAGCCGGTCCTGTAAAGAAAGACCAGCGACGTGTAGTGGGCATGTTTTATATCACCTGGCATAGTGATGGTAACGCTAACGTAAAAAGCCCTTATACAGCCGATGTTACCAAAGTGCTTTCCGAAGATCCGGAAGCCCGTACCAACGCGCAACACCCGCTGTGGACATACGGCTCCTATCACTGGGGAGAGCCCGAGATGGGGTATTTTCTGAGTAAGGATGAATATGTAATCTGGAAAGATATGTCCATGTTGTCAGATGCCGGTGTAGACGTGTTGGTAATGGACGTTACCAATGCCGTGAGGTACTGGGATGAATGGGAAGTACTTTTTAATACGATGCAAAAAATGAAGGCAGCAGGAAATAAAGTACCAAAATTCTGCTTCTGGGCATTTAATGGCGACGTGATAACAGTTGTACAAGATCTTTACGACCGGATCTATAAAAACAATCGCTTTAGTGACCTGTGGTTTTATTGGGATGGTAAGCCATTATTACTATACAACGGCAACCCGGAATACGACGCCAACGGCAGAGGGGCAAAACAACCCAATCGCCATTATGATTCCACGGCCAAAACAAATGTAAACCATCCACATTACGGCGACCCTGATTATACCGATGTTTTTTATAAAGACTATACCAGGGAAGTGAAACATTTCTTTACCCTACGCGGCATGTGGTGGGGATATTACGAATGGGCGGGCAAACGCTTTATAGGCACGGAAGACAACTGGAGCTTTGGCTATGATCTCGGCAATGAAAAGGTGAGGGGCATGAATGCCGACAGTCTTGTATCGAGGCATAAAGGGATAAAAGAAGAAGCCGCTGTTACACCGGCACAACATCCTGCTTCCCTCATAGGTAAGTCATGGTCAAGAGCCAAAGGCGAACCACTGTTGAATCAATATGATCTTCCTGAACCCACCTACGTGCCCTGGCTGAAAAAGACAGTGAGTAACCCGGAAGGCTTTGGTATTTATTTCCAGGAGAGATGGGACGAAGCACTTAAAGCCGATCCCCAGTTCCTGTATATTAACGACTGGAATGAATGGACTGCCGGGAAATACCAGCCGGAAGGCGGAAAAACGACCTCTTTTATGCGGCGGAACAATGGATACTTCTTTGTAGACCAGTACAACGCCGAATTTAATCGCTCTATCCAACCCATGAAAGATGGGTATACGGACAACTATTATATGCAGATGGCACAAAATATCCGCCGCTACAAAGGCGTACGGCCCATCCCTGAGTTGAAAGGATTATCCAGGATAAAAATTGACGGAGGCTTTGCGGAATGGAAAAATATAAGGGTAGAATACCGGGATACAAAGGGAGATATTGTTCACCGGGATAACAAGGGGTATGGAGGTACCCACTACAAAGATACATCAGGGCGCAATGATATTATCGCCAGTAAGGTGATGGTAGACCGGGAAAGAGTTGCCTTCTATGTAGAAACCGCAGGAAAGCTCTCCTCCTATAAAGATAATAATTGGATGTTGTTGCTAATTGACGCCGATAACAACCCCCAAACTGGTTGGTATGGGTACGACTATCTTATCAACAAGCATATAAAGAGTGAAAGCATTACCACGTTGATGCATTATGATAACAATCATCAGTGGATGAAAGTGGCCGATTTACCTTACCGCTATGCCGGGAATCAATTAGAGCTGGCCATTCCCAGGAAATTGCTGGGGCTTGCGGGCGACAAACTTACATTTGATTTCAAATGGTGCGACAATGTCGCTGCCCTGCAAAATCCGATATCACTATGTACCAATGGAGATGCTGCGCCTAACCGGAGATTTAACTACCGTTGTGTATGGCATAAATAACCGCGGTACCAGATAGTGGATAAAAGAAGCCCGGCAATAACAACATTGCCGGGCATTTCATTTTGCCGTTTCGTCTATTCTCCACTGGCTTTCAGCGCATCTGTCCTGCTAATCCAGCCAACCTGGGTTTTGCCAGTTCTTACCGGTAAGCTGAAATACTTTATTTATTTCTGACTGGTCGATAGGATACATTAAAAACCTGTCTGAGGAGCAACCGCGCCCGGTGAACTTAAAGCGGGTATAGATGAGGTCTGTACCGCTTTTGGTAATGCGCATGCCCGTCACGAATTTATCTGTCTTATCCAGGATTTTCCAACGGCGCACATCGAAAAAGCGATGTTCTTCAAAGGCTAGTTCCACACTTCTTTCATTACGGTATTTTTTTTCGAAAGCTTCTTTAGACATACCTGCAGGAAATGCCGGCATGCCTGCCCTGCTGCGTATGGCGCTCACAGCATCTCTTGCGCTCATAGAGAAATTGCCGCTGGTTACCGCTACGTCGGGACCTACGGATTGATAGGCTGCTTCCGCGAAATTCAGGTACAACTCTGCCAGCCTGAATAAACGGATAGCGCCATCTGCATTGTTATTCTGATCTGATTTGAAATTATTGAATTTGCGGAGATAGTAGCCGGTACGGGTGTACTTCCGGTTGTTGGAAGAAATACCTTCTGCACCGTTCACAAATGTTTCCACTTTTTTGCCGGCGGGCTGGTCGAGGTAGCGCAATGCGCCATTGTAATAAATAGAAGCGTAGAAACGTGGGTCCCTGCCGGCATAAGGATTTTTAGGATCGTAACCGGCTGCCGGGTTGATAATAGGTTGTAACCTGTCGGCATCTGAATAGCCCAGGAAGGCGGGTTCTCCATTGGCCATTTCATACCGGTCTATCAATTCCTGGGTAGGACAGGGACCAGCCTTCTCCATCCCTCCTGTGCCGGGCATGCCGGCGTACTTCCATACTTGCATGGGTACGCCCACCTGCAAAATAGTTTCCTTATCCCTGGCACGCTGGTCATTGGAGGTGATGAAATGATACAATGCATATCCATTTTGTGCGATACCATCGTCGGGCGTTTCATTAAACAGCTGGTAGTCATTTGCCAGGCACTCCGATAACGCCTCGGCTGTAATAGTTTTCGCCTGCTCCCATGTATAGGTGCCGTCGGTCCATAAAGGGCTGGCGGCATAAGTAACAGCTTCCGATTTGATGGCATATGCCACTGCGCGCGACATAATACCGTATTGGTTATCATAGATGCCCCAGGGGAATCCGGTTCTCGTTGCCGGTACCATCAATGCGGTGTCGCAATCTTTCAGGATAAAGGTAACGATGGTGCTGAAGCTGGCCTTCGTATCTTTCGAGAAGTCATAATTCACCGGTAAAGGTTTATCAAACAAAGGCACGCCGCCATACCTTTTGATTAGCTGCAGGTAGTAGAGCGCCCGCAGCACATGTGCCTGTGCTATCCAGGAAGCTTTTTCTTCCGGTGAAGCAATTGTCTTTGAGGCGCCAATGTTGGCCAGGAAATAATTGCATTTGCGGATACCTTCATACAAACTTCCCCAAGGGCTGCCATCTTCCGAAATACTGGCATAGCTCTGCGCGGTAACGCTGCCAGAATACCAGTTGCTGTATTTGGAATTGGGCGTAATATCGTCCGCATCCTGCGCCTCATCGGTATAGGAAGCACGGTCCATATAAGGTGGGGGACAATACCCGTAACATGAATTCAGGTATCCTCTTACGCGGTCATAGTCATTAAATACCTCACTCATGGTGATACGGCCATCGCTTGGCAAATCAAGCTGCTTCTGACAGGAAGAAAGACCTGCTATAGCTAATAATAGGATGATATATTTTTTCATACCAGTAATGTTATGTTAGTTAAAAACCTACGCTCACGCCTACGTTATATACTTTGTAAACCGGGAAGGAAGTGTACCCGCCACCTTCCGGGCCGAAGTCGCCCGATTTCATATGGTGCCAGGTAAGGAGGTTCTGGCCACTTATCAATATCCGGATTTTATCCGCCGCAATACGCCGGGCAACAGATGCAGGTAATACATATGACAACTCAACATTTTTAAGCCGGATGTACGACCTGTTATAACTGAAGAAATCATTGGCTTCGTGATTTACCGTCTTTTGTAATGATAGTGCTGGATAGCTGATCACCTGGTGGTTATCATATCTTTCCTGGGTCCAGGCATTGGCATGTAATGCGCCAAACACGCCATCGTAGTCGGTTTCGTATACTCCCTGCCCACCGTAGATAGAAGAAAATTCACCTACTCCCTGGAACAGGAAGCTGAGGTCGAAAGCTTTGTAGCGCATACCACCATTGATAGCGTATGTTGTGCGCGGCAACATACCATTACCAATGGGGCCCTTATCCCGGTCGTCGATGATGTTATCCCCATTCAGATCACGGTACTTCAGGTCGCCTACACGGGGAGTACCCATGCCATAAGTCAGACCGCTCTTTTCAATTTCGTCTTTTGAGTTAAAGAAGCCATTGCCGTTACGATAGTCCACCAGGTAGCCGAATTCCTGGCCGAAAGAATATCCTTCTTCTCTTTTTACATAAGCATAGTCCGCTGTTCTTACCGCTTCATTCCAGCTGATGATGGTGTTTTTCTGGTAGCTCAGCATGGCACCCAAGGATATTGTCAGATGGCGATTGATGTTTTTAATATAGTTCGCTGTTATTTCATAACCTTTATTTTCAAAGATGCCGGAATTCGTCTGGGGATAGTTATCCAGCGGGATGCCCTGGTAGAGCGGGATCTTGGAAGAAGCGCCTACCACCATGTTCTCCATCCTTTCTTTAAATACATCGAGGGTAATAGTTAACGCATGAAATAGTCCAAGGTCGATTCCGGCATTTTGTTTTGTAGAAATTTCTGCCTGTATTGACGGGTTACCCACTTGATTTTCTTTCACGAGGTACTGCAGGTACCCGATAGGACCGCCACCACTCATCGTTACATTATCCAGGTAGGCAAACCGGGCCAGGCCGCTTTGGTCATTGCCGGTTTTGCCCCAGGAAGCGCGTACTTTCAATTGGCTCAGCCAGGAGAGGCCTTTCATAAAATGTTCATTAGAGAGTTCCCATCCTGCTGAAATGGCAGGTGTAGCTATATAGCGGCTGTTCCTGGCATATTGCTCAGAACCGGAATAACCTGCATCTAGTTTTATGAAGTACCTGTTGTCATATGCATAGGCTACTTCCGCACCCGAGCTCACCCTGTTATAGGGTAGCAACGCAGGAGAGCTCACGTCGGCTTTCGTTAGGTTCTGATAAAACATATACCCCAATCCGCTGATGCTATGTTTATTAAATTGCCGCTTATAATTGAGCATAGCATTGTAAGTAAGATGATAATAATAAGAGCTGCTCTTACTATAAGCCAGGGGCGTATTATTATCGCCTCCTTTTTTTACGAAAACCAGTGTGTCGGGATCATCCGTCCGGATCCAACGCTCATAGTTTTGCCTGGTAGCCAGGCTGCCAACGGCATTTGTCTGATAGGCGAAGGTTCCTGTTAAACTTAGTCCTTTGGTGAGAAAGCCGAGATCCACCTCCAGCCCTGCCTGAGAAGATATATTGGTAACAGTATGCCTGTAATAGCCGGAGCGGTTAAGCATACCATAGGTAGGCGCACCAATCCGCTCAGTAGTAATCACATTTCCATCGGGGGTAAGCGGTCCGTAGGTCGTAGGCGGCATCTGAAAAATGCTGCCATATATAGTCGCATTGCCGGAGCCGGGAGTACGTTCTCTTTTAATGTTGCCGCTTAAACGTAAGAATCCTTTAATATACTTATTGAGCGTCATATCCAGGTTGGTCCGGTAGTTTACCCATACATTGTTGGCGTTGGGATTATACTTGGTCTGATCCGTTTTAAACTGTCCACCCTGGTGCATTACATTGATATTGGAGAAGAACTGCACCCGGTCATTTCCTGCCGATAAGTTTACCGCCACGCGCTGCATAAAGGCAACGTCTTTCATGTATTGTTCATACCAATTATTATTAGGAAAGAGTTGTTTATCTGTTCCGCTGCGGTAACCTGCTATTTGTTTTTCAGAGAATAAATAATGATCACCCAGCCCGTCATTAAATGCGGCCTGGTTTCTCATGGTAGCATAGTCAGCGGAATTGTAGAAAGTGGGTTTGGTAGTTACCTGCTGGAAAGACTGGTCCATGCGGACGTTCACTTTCAGGTTGCCTTTCTGTCCCCTTTTTGTGGTAACCACTATAATGCCATTAGCGCCTTGTATGCCGTATAGTGCCTGTGTAGAGGCGTCTTTTAATATAGAGATGGATTCAATTTCACTGGCGGAAATGTATTCTAATGTCTGGTTGCTGTTGTAGGAGCAGATGATGCCATCGATGATTACCAGTGGGCCATTTTGACGGGCGGAGGAAATACCTCTTACAAAGAGGTTCGTATTGGCCCTGGATAATTCGGAGAACGTTTCCATGGTAGTTAGCCCAGCCAGGCGACCAGCCAGCGTTTGGGTGAGATTGGCTACCGGAGATCTTTCCAGTGTTTCGCCGCTAACGGTGGATACCGCCCCGGTTACTTCTCGGCGTAACTGGGTGCTGTACCCCAGCTGTATTATCTCATCCCGGTAATGTGCATCTCGTTGTAATGTAGTATCTGTTGCTATGGGGATAGTGCCCCGTTGCTGTGCCTGAAGCGTTGCTTCCTGCGAAGCAATGGAAACAATCGTAAAGGTGAGTATGATATGGGTGGTTAATTTAGCTCTCATGTTTTTGGTATTACAAGCATTTACAAAAGTGTTTACTACCAACCTGGGTTTTGCCAGTTATTACCGGTGATGGCCTGTAGACGGTTAGCCTCTTGCAGCGGAACTGGCAGGAGGAGAAATTTGTTGGTGTAATTCCTGCGCGCTGTTTCACGTACCGGCCGGCGTTTATAACTAAAAGTGCCATCGGGGTTGCGGGTAATTTCCATGGCGGTAACCCACTTGTCTGTTTTGGAGAGATCTGCTGTTGGTGTACACCAGCGGCGCACATCAAAGTAGCGGTTTTCTTCCATAGCTAGTTCCACCCTGCGTTCACTGTATACGCGTTTAATCAGTGCTGCCTGGGATAAGCCTGCAGGCAGATCGGGCATGCCTGCCCGGGTTCTGATTTCATTAACAGCGGCCGTTGCTTCTTCGAGCTTGCCTGCTTCTGCAGCGGCTTCCGCAAAATTGAGGATCACTTCGCCCAAACGGAAAAGTTTGCAGTTGGCGCCACCTACCGGGTTATCATTGCCTGCATTGGGATGCTGGAATTTTCTTTCGAAGTACCCGGTGCGAGTAGCTTTTCTGACAGATGGATGAATACCTGTTTGCGGTTCGCCTACATAGGTAGCAATTACCCGTACCCTGTTGCCTATGCCGCCTGGATAATTTTCAAAGGATGCCGGCGTTTCATTGAATGTCCACCAGGCCTTCCTCTTAGAGCCATTGTAATAGATGGAGGCGTAAAAGCGCGGGTCCCGGTTTTCATAAGGCTTGTTTGGATTGTACAGGGTATTGGCAGTGTTGTAATTAGGTTGTGTATGTTTTTCATCTGCATAAGGATTATCTATGTCGAGCACAGACAGCCCATTACTTGTTTCGTAGGCATCCACCAGTTCCTGAGTAGGACAGGTACCTGATTTATAGCCATCCTGTGCTCCAATGCCATCAATATCCCAAATATTTCCCTGCCCGTCCCTGCTCTGGTAAATAGTTTCCTTATCGGTTGGATTGGAAGTGTATGCCATTGTTTGCGTGAAATACTCATTATAGAGGGCGGTGTGTACATCCTTATTAGGTCCAAGGTATGCTTCGTCAGCAAGATAGATCTGCGGCAGGTTTACTTTGTTGTATAATTGGTATCCATTTGCCCGGAGATGAGTGAGCGCTGCTTTGTTGATAGTATATGCTTCCTGCCAGTAATTTTTCCCTGCGTTATATAACGGGCTGGCTGCAAACAGGATCATCCGGGATTTTATGGCTTCTGCCATGGCTTTGTTGACTCTGCCGGCTTCTCCATCTGTAGTAATCCTCCAGGGTAGTTCCGCTGTTGCGAGCGCAGCATCACAATCTTCAATAATAAATTTCACCACATCGTAATAACTTGCCCTGGTAATTTTGGAGAAATCGTCTGTAAAATTACGAGGCTCACGTTCTATTGGCACAGCGCCACCGTACCATCTTAGTAATTCCGCATAATAATAAGCCCTGAGTAAGTGGGCCTCTGCCCTCCACCGGTTACGATCGGCGGGGTTGGTAACATTGGCACTATCAATCCGGCTTATAAATACGGTGCAGTTACGGATAGCGTTCCAGTACCTGGCCCAGTAATCGCCGTTGCCCGCGTCTGCGCTGATATTAACAACGGGATGATTACCTGCGGAGGCATCCCCGTTGTACATGCGTCCTGCCATGATCCAGGGCTCTGCTTCTGCATCGGTGTCCCATGCTTCATCACTCCACACTACAGGACCTCGGCTCCAGAAGAAATATCTGGCGCCTTTTGCAGGCATATTATTATAACAGCTGTTTAAAAATGCGCCTACTTTGGTGTTATCTGCAAAAATGTCGTTCATTGAGATCTTACCGTCCGGCGCCATGTCCAGTGCTTTTTTGCAGGCGCCCACGGCCAATAACAGCAGTAGCAGCAAATATGTATATATCGTTTTCATAACTTCTTTATTGAGTGTTAGAATGTGGCGTTGAATCCGAAATTCATCATGCGGGTAACTGGATAGCCAATGCTGTTAGTCGATTCCGGATCAAGATGACCCATCTTCAGCTTATCCCAGGTAAGCAGGTTCTGTGCGCTGACGTATATCCGAACGGCTTTTATACTGGCTCTCTTTAACCAGCCCGGAGGAAGGGTATAGGCTAATTCTATATTTTTGAGACGGAGGAAAGACCTGTCCATGATGAAAAAATCATTCGCCGTATGATTGGTATTACTTCTTGTACTCAGCGCCGGATACGTAATTTTTTCCCCTTTCGCATATCGCTCTGCGGTCCATGCCGTTTTATGGTAATCGAAATAGGTACCCTGGATAATATATTCATACACCCCCTGGTTAGCGTAATTAGAAGAATACCTGCCTACACCCTGGAAGAAAATAGTGAGATCGACACCTTTGTAACCCAGCGCCAGCGTGGTACCGTAAACGATGCCCGGGATGCTGGTGTATTTGATTGGGGCCAGGTCTTTATCATCTACGATGCCATCGCCATTCAGATCAATGTATTTGAAATCACCTACCCTCGGGCTACCAAAGCCATAAGCGGTATGTGAAAGGTATTTATCCAGTTCTTCCTGCGAGTTAAAGTAGCCGTTCCCATTACTATAGTCAATCTTATATCCCCAGCTTTGACCCAATGAAAAGCCGGTTTGCCGGTACCTGTATGCATAGGCATCACTATTAATGGCTTCATCGATAAACTTCACCGTGTTGTGATTATATCCAAAGTTGCCCCTGAAATTGAGGTGCAGGTCCCTGGTGATACTTTTATTGTAGGTCAGTTCAATTTCAAATCCTTTATTATCCACCTGCCCCATATTAATCCTCGGGATTTTATCGAGTGGCACACCCTGTAGCTGTGGAATGGTACCACGGCTTATCAGGATATCCGAGCGGTTTTCAATGAAGTAATCAAAGGTAATTCCCAGGCTGCCCAGCAATTCGAGGTCCACGCCATAGTTTTGTTTTTTTGCCAGTTCCCAGGTAATGTTTGTATTCCCCAATAATCCCTGGTTGATCCCTTGTCCCATTCCTAAACTTCCCAATGGACCGCCACCCATGGTAATATCACTCAGGTAGAGGAAACGGGCATCTCCCATTTTATCATTTCCTACTTTACCATAGGAAGCCCTTAATTTCAGATTGGTCAGGAGCTGATTTCCTTTCAGGAATTTTTCATTACTCACCGCCCATCCGATGGATACGGCCGGGAAGAAGCCGTAGCGTTTGCCGGGAGCAAATTGCTCTGAACCATTATAACCCATGTTTACTTCTGCCAGGTACCTGTTATCATATCCATAGGTAGCCCTGGCGGCTACGCCTACCACGTTAAAAGGTATTTCTCCGGATGGCGATTCCCAGTAATCGCGTTGTGCCAGCACCATACCGCCCACATCGTGTTTACCCCCAAAGGTCCTGTTATAGTTGATCCCACCCTGGAGATTGATGTTATACCGGGAATCGGCCCCTTTGACCAGGGAGAGCCGGTTTTCACCAGATCGTTTTAAGGCATAGCTTAATTCATTTGTCTGGTAGTTGACCTGGGCCAGGTACAGTTGTTCTGTTTTGTAGCCCTGCATGGCAGTTGTTGCCTTGGAGTCGTAGGAAATCATGCCTTTCAGGCTGAGTCCTTTGGTGACTGTTTTGCTGAGGTCCCACTCCAGGCCCAGTGTGCTGTTAAGGTTGGACCTTACTTCATTCCGGTAGCCGAACCGGTTCATAATTTCAAATGCAGAGCGGTCCATGTAGCCAGGATCTACGATCTTTCCGGCGGGTACGCCAAATCCATCTATTGTAGTAGGACCGGGGGTAATAGGCAGAATGGTTTGCGCCTGGTAAATAAGATCTGTGATCATCCAATCGGTGGAACTGCCGGGATATAAGCCTGCGGAAGGCATATTCACCCGTTCTATATAGGTGCCGATATTTAAGAATGCTTTGAGGGAGCGCGTTATTTTGTAATCGAGGTTAGATCTGAAGCTATAGCGATCCAGTTTGGAGGAAGGGTCATATCCGAGCTGTGATTTGGGTTCTGTTTTAAGGTTGCCACCCTGGTGAAGGTAAGTGGCATTGGCAAAATAAGCCACTTTATCAGTACCTCCGTTAAGACTTACATTCACGCGTGTTTGCGGCGAGTACCTGGAAATATATTCACGGTAGTAGTCATGATCCGGATAAATATAGTTCCGGATCCTGACTTTATTGGCATAATCCGGATCTCTAGGGTCCAGTCCTGCTAAAGGGTTGGCGTATTTATCTATTATTTCCTGCGGGAAAGGAGGGGTAGTGATGCCATCATTTTTTGCGGCCTCATTGCGTAGCGCCATGTATTCAACGGAGTGTAGTCGCTCCGGCTCCCTGGTAAAGGAGGAGTAACTCTGATCCACGCTGATGTTCAGTTCTGCTTTGCCGGGCTGCCCTCTCCTGGTGGTAATGAGTATCACGCCGTTGGCACCGCGTACGCCAAATACGGCCGTAGCGGAAGCATCTTTTAATACGGTTACAGAGGCTACTTCATTAGGGTCTATTGTACGGATATTATCACGGGGTACTCCGTCTATCAGGATAAGTGGATTGGTGCCATTGGTGGTAGCGGCGCCCCGCAGGTACATGGTGGCATCGTCGCGTCCTGGTTGTCCTCCGCCCGACTGTATAGCGGTGAGGCCGGGCAAGCGGCCCGACAATGCATTTGCGAGACTGGCGGAGGAACTTTGTCTGATGTCTTTGGTTTGTACAGAAGACACCGCGCCGGTAACAGAAATCTTTTTCTGTTGCCCGTAGCCGACGACGACCACTTCATTTAATTTTTCATTCGATGCGGCCAGCTGTACGTACAGATGTGGATTGTTGTTTACCATTATGATTTTCCGGTTATAGCCCATGTAACTAAAAACCAGGATGGCATCGGGCGCGGCATCTATGGTAAACCGGCCCTCTCCGTTTGTTTGGGTGCCTTTATCCACTCCCTGTACTTTCACGGTAACACCGGGCAGCGGACTGGCGCCTAAGGAATCTATGACAGTACCTGAAATTTTAATTTTGTCCTGGGCAAGAGTGGCAAATGAGCAGCAAACTCCCAGCAGGAGCAAGCATAAAGTTGCCCCGTGACGGTTAAAATTCTTTTTCATATCGTGGTCTTTTTAGACTTTTCTGCTAACTTGATTTTGGTTTGGTAAAACTTGATTCGGTGAGCCTGTTATCGATGGATCTATTGCTATTCTTTAAAAAAATAGTTGAAACGGCCGGCGGGCGCCACATCTCCGTTTATAAGGAAGTCTATAATGTTTCCTTCCTGTTGCATATTATCCGACCATTTAAACTCGAAGTCCAGCGGATTGTTCCCTGTTTGTAATAGTTTGCGGGGTATGCGTATTTCCAGCTGGTTACCGGCATAGCGATAATCCACTGCTGCTACTGTTTCCCAGTTCCAGCCATGTAGAGACCTTTCTAAAACGGCTTTGGCGCCGGGAGATTTCCGGTTGATCACATAGTCGTATCCTTCCCAGCCGGATTGTTTGTTACGGTCTGTATCAATAAATAATCTCATCCAGGCAGGGTCGTTGGGAGAGGTCAGTTTGTCTGCCGTTTCCACCAAGAAGTATACATACTTTTTGTCGCGGGCCACTTTGGTGGTTACAATATCATTACGACCGGAAGTATTGGTATAATGTGTACCGGGGTAGCCATCGGCATCGCGATGCAGCGTACTCCCGCGGTGTGCTTTATAGATAGGGCGTATATCGGTCCAGTCAGTGAATTTGCCATCGATCTGTATTGTTTTTTCGGAAGATATTTTTCCGGGGGCGGGCATGCCTTTGAAGCGGCGAATATTGGCCACCAGCTGATAATAGTAGTTGTCGTTATGGCCTCCCTTCATGGGCTCAATATCGCGGCTGTTCTCTGTATCAAATTCGTCGGGGAAAGCATTGGGCTGACCGCACCATGTTTCATAACGACCGGCAATCCATTCGTTCCATCCTGTTACGAAGGCCAGTTCTACATTTTGTGTTAGTACATAGTCCCATTGTTCCTGGAAGTTCAGCCCATACTGATGAGCATCCGGCCGGGGATCATGGCCATTTTTATCTGTATAGCTTCTGCCAAAAGCGCCCTTGGCATTCATAGGGTTTAAACCGTTGGCCTTCGTCCAGTTTTGGGAAACACCTACAGTCATCTGCTCAAAACTACCATCCGGATTCTTCGCAAATCCGTGTTGTGGGTATATCTCCAGCCAACCCCATTGGTCGTTCCGTTGAGGCCCTTTATTATATACCGGTTGCCCGGGCCGGAAAGTGAAGAAGTTTTTTATCTCTTCACTGATATTATCCGGATAGGCCATGATGAGCGGCTTTCCCTTCCATTGAAACCATAGGTCTTTGTACAGACCTGGTTTATACAGGTCATTGTATACCTGGTTAATCGCGCTTTTACTATCATTGCTGGCGCCGAATCCCATCATAAAAGCGATTTGCGGTGTGCGGATACCATTTTTCCGCGCTTCTGTAAACACCTCACATAACTTCATGTAAGCCGATTTCCATACGATATCACCATTGGTACAGTCAAACATGATCATGTCTACACCAGCATCTGCGAGCATTTCTGCATGTTTCCATATCACCCATTTATCCAGGCTGGTATAGTAGCCAAAGAGTGGTTCATTCCAGAAATTCATGATGTTTTTTGGCCAGGCCGGGTGATGGAAATCATATAACGCCTCGGGGTGTTGTTGTAAGAAAACCGTGGTGTTATGAGGCCTTAAATTTTTGCTCTGGTCCTGGTGCCAGGTCCAGTAAAACATACCCACAAACCTGTCTTTTTTTTCATCACCTGCTTCCTCATAGGTGGGGAGTTTTCTGCCGAGTGCATCCGTGGCAGGCAATGTGGCGGAATAATTTGTCAGTAGCTGCTGTGCGGAGGCAATAGATGCCGGGGTAATCAGCAGCAGGGCGCCGCTGAAAAACTTTAGCAGAACATTTTTCATGATAGTGGAATTGATTTGGCTGATATTATCCGCTACATAATTACTCACTGTCCCACCGTAGCGTCATCAATATTAAGCGATAAAATCAATTCCGGCAACCTGCTCTATCCTGAACTATCCTGCACTATCCTGCGCTGTATGGGAAGTTATCTGACCAATAACATAACAGGCTAAGATGATGAAGGGCGGAGCGCGATGCTGGGATGGTTGATGGCTATTACTCCAACGGCAGTTTAACATAAAACGTGGTTCCTTTACCGGGGGAGCTTTCAAACCATATGGTGCCGCCGTGGGCCTCCGTAATTTGTTTGGAGATGGCCAATCCCATTCCAAAGGGCCGTTCGCCGCTGGTGCCGGTTCTTTTGGCTTCTGTAAAAAGATCAAAGATCTTGCTTTCGATGGCGGAAGGGATGCCGATGCCCTGGTCCTGCACGGAAACGGTAACGTGATCCGATTCGGTGCTGGTAGCAATATCTATGCTGCTATTGTGTGGACTAAATTTAATAGCATTCGAGAGCAGGTTGCTGAATACCCGCCATATTTTTTCCCGGTTGATATTAAGTGTCAGTTGCATGGTTTGCAGTTCAATATGCTGTTGTTTTTCCATCGCTTTGAGTCGCATCATGTCTACTGAATAGCGAAGCAACTCACTCAGATCTACGGGTTCTTTTTGCAGTTCATACTGTACGCTGTAGTACAGGAGATCGTTAATGAGGTTCAGCGAGCTATGTCCCGACGACTCAATCATCTTCAGCATGTTCCGGTCTTTTTCCTGGTGATGCTGATCGGTAAGCATAATGGCACAAAGGCCGGTAATAGCGCCTATTGGGTTTCTGAGGTCATGGGCCACTACTTTCATAATCCGTGTATTTTCTTCGTAACTCTGTTCCAGCGCTTTGAGTGTTTCTACAGTCTGATGGTTTTTTTCTTCTACCTGTTGGTTGAGGGTAATCAGTTCGGCTATATTCCTGCGGGAGCGTTGAAGATTTTTCCATAGTAAAAACAGGATCAGGATGGTTAATATAGAAAATATCGTGGCCGCCAAAAGATATACAGTTTTGAGCTGATTGTTTTTATGCAGAAGGGCTATCTGGTACTGCTGCCCGGCATCCCTGATACCTGCTTCCAGGTCAGCTTCTTTTAATCCGGCATTGACGTTATTGAGCGAGTCCCTGAGCTGGTAATAGCGCTGGCTGTAATGGTAGGCGCCGGCAAGATCACCGGTGGCTTCATCGTAGTGCCATTTTAATTCATGCCATCGTAACCGGATATTATCATTTAAGATGCTTTTGCCACGTTCAGAATGGATATCCTGCCCGACCTGGTCGAGTAATGCTGATGCTGCGGGGAGGCGGTGATTGTCGAGGTAAAGCCGGATCAATTTAATTTTGGCCGTTTGTGCATCTTCAACAGCGGCACCTGTGCGATCGTTAAGCCGGATGTCTTCTTTCAGATATTGTTCGGCCAGCTCAAAATTGCCTTTCCTGGCATAAGTTCCTCCAAGATTGCCGTATACAACTCCCAGGGCCGTTTCTGCGAAAAGCTTTTTATGAGGAAATTGAATAAGCGCTTCCTGGATAAATTGCTCTGCCTTTTTATAATAGAAGATGGCACTGTCTGGCATGTTTGCTTTTTCAAAACAGAGTGCGATAGCGTTCAAGGCTGACTGGGGGAAAAGAAAGCGGTTGTCGAAATCACGTAGGGCGCCGGCTTTACAGTGCTGGAATTCAGAAAAGGCCTGCTTGAAGTGAACAATCGCCTCCTGGTATTTTTCCTGGCCATATTCAGTAAGTCCGAGTTTACTGCTGAACCGTCCATAGTCGCAGGTATCCAGGTGCTGTTGTACAAATTGCCTGCCGCTGAAATAACTTTTATACGCCTGGGAGTATTGTTTATCTGCCATATCCAGGTCTCCTTTTGCATATAAAGTGCTGGCATACTCCATGGGATAAATCTTCTCTTTACCTTTTAGCACAAAAAACATGCTGTCCAGGTTAGTCTTTGCCAGGGGAATATTTTTTGTATAAAAGGTATACAGGTCAACCAGGTGGTTGTATTTTATCCAGAGATCATGAGGACCCGGTTCCTTAAGTCTTGCATATGCTGAATCCAGGAAATGTGGGATGTTGTTCATTTGTCCGCTGGTAAGCATGCTATCTGCCATCCAGGAAATAGGGTCAACAATCTGGGGATGATCGGGATTGTCTTTGGGTTGTTTACAGGAGGCCATCAAAAGGAAAAAAATCACCACCAGGCACGCAGACTGGCATTTAGAAGGTTTGGCGGATATGGCGCTCATATCTGGTACGGCCATTTGGAGTAAAATAAGTATAAAAATCGGGTTGATATATAAATATAACAAATGTTAGCTTTCCTAAGTTCACAATTTATGCGGAAAGCTGCGCTGTTTAGAATGGCTGCAGGGGAAGCCGCCCACATCTACAATTCCCCCGCAGGTATAGTTTTCGAAATATTCTCGTTTATCTTTGTTGCGTGAAAAATATTATTACCGGCTTACTGTTCGCGATGTTATGGGCATCGGCGTCTGTAGCAACAAAAGTAGGGATCCATTCGGCACCTCCATTGGTGCTTGGCAATGTTCGTTTTTTTATCGCAGGTTTTGTGTTATTAGGTTTCTGTTACCTGGTAAGCAGGGATAAGCAGTACCGCATGCCTGATCGGGTTGAATGGCGGCAGCTGGCTATTTTCGGGGCTTTAAATACCACGGTTTACCTGGGGCTGTATGTGTATGCCATGAAATACATTGCCGCCGGAATTGGTAGCCTGGCAGCATCCACTAATCCGCTGATGATTGTATTGCTTTCCTCCTGGCTGATGGGGCGCAAACCTGGAAAAGGGGAGATATGGAGTATTATCATCGGGATGGCGGGTATTGGGCTGGCCACGTATCCGCTGCTCAACGGCGGTGGTACCAGTTTACCGGGAGTGATAGTATTAGTGACCAGTATGGTGGCAGTTTCCTTTGCCAGCGTTTATTACGCCAGGGTACAATGGGTGCTGCCTAATCTTTTGATCAATGGCTGGCAGGTAACATTGGGTGGTCTTTTCCTGCTGCCGTTTACCCTCTTGTTCAGCGATTTTTCGTCTGTACATTTAGATACAAGGTTTATCTATTCAGTGCTATGGTTAAGCCTGGCGGTATCCGTTACCGGTTTGATCTGCTGGTTTTATTTGCTGAAGATAGATACTGTAAGAGCCTCCCTATGGCTTTTTCTTTGCCCGCTTTTTGGTTTCTTCTATGCCTGGTGGCTGCTGGACGAACCTATTACCTGGTATACTGTGGCCGGTACGCTGATGGTGATTGCGGGGCTATATATCGGGCAGCGGAAAAAATTGGGGCTGGCGCTGCCGGGGGAAGTTTAGTAAGGTTGCAAGGCAACAATTTTGTAGGTTGCCTAAGCGAATATCACATATCTTTAGTAAAAGAGATTTCGAACTGCCTTATTGCCTAAGCGAATGAAATACTTAACGCGCACTGTCTGGATACTTTCGGTCGTCAGTTTACTGACGGACATTGCCAGTGAAATGCTTTATCCCATTATGCCTATTTATTTAAAAAGTATTGGCTTTTCAGTACTGTTGATCGGCATTTTAGAAGGGGTGGCAGAGGCCTCCGCCGGGTTAAGCAAAGGGTATTTCGGAAAATTATCTGACCATGCCGGTAAGCGCGCGCCGTTTGTCCGGCTGGGTTATACATTCAGTGCGCTATCGAAACCTATGATGGCCTTAACCGTATATCCGTTATGGATATTTCTTGCGCGTACGGTTGATCGTGTGGGTAAAGGTATCCGCACCGGGGCGAGAGATGCCATGTTATCAGATGAAGCAACACCGGCGACCAAAGGCCGCATTTTCGGTTTTCACCGGTCTATGGACACGCTGGGAGCAGTAATAGGACCTGCACTGGCCTTGTTGTACCTGTATTTTTATCCGGCTAACTACCGCATGCTGTTTCTATTGGCATTTTTTCCCGGAGTGCTGGCTATCGGCTGCTCTCTTTTACTGAAAGACAAAAAAAGAGCAATGCCTGAAAATAGCACACGTGTGGGCTTTTTTTCTTTTCTGCATTACTGGAAAAGTAGCCCGGTTATTTATCGTCGACTGGTGGCGGGATTGCTGATATTTACTTTGTGTAATAGTTCAGATGTGTTCCTGTTACTAAAAATAAAACAAGCGGGATTAAGCGATACTTCCACGATAGGCGTATATATTTTTTACAATATGGTATATGCGCTTGCTTCATTTCCGCTCGGAGTGCTGGCAGACCAGATAGGGCTAAAAAAGATATTTGTTGCAGGGTTATTGTTATTTACTATCGTATATGCCGGTATGGCCGCTGCCGGGGACTGGTATTGGTATGGACTGTTGTTCTTCCTGTATGGACTATACGCTGCCGCAACAGAAGGCATCTCCAAAGCCTGGATCAGTAATATAACCAGTAAGGATGATACAGCTACCGCCATCGGCACCTATACGGCCTTCCAAAGTGTTTGTACTATGCTGGCAAGTTCCGTTACCGGTTTATTATGGTTTGAGTTTGGTGCAGGCAGCGCACTTTTGACTACAGCCGCCATTGCATTCATGGTGGTGCTTTATCTTTTAATCATCGTTCCTGAACCGGAAAAATTTAGTCATTAATCTTACCGTATTTGTACGTATAAGAGAAAACGGATCAAGTTGAAAGCTTGACCCGTTTTTAACTTGATTTTTATCCGCGCTCATCGCCCACTAGCAGGGCAATCCCCTGAAAGCGAAAAAGGAACGGGGCTATTCAAAATCCTGAAATCAACTATCGAAATGCACTTGTTATGCTATCCAGATAATGTTATACTTATGCCTGTTGATACCTGCTCTTAAAATCTTCAGCGAATTGATTCAGCTTGATTCTTCCGGTCACATTTCCGCCTTGTGCAAAAAAGTCCTTCATCACGATGCCGGCTCTAACACCCGTGAGCAGCTTTATCGTTTAATTAATTAATAATTTAATGATTTTTTACCCTATAGCATACACATGTAGATGCTTGGTGTTCTTCCTCTGCTTAACTCCCGGTTATTGACGTTTTCAATAGCTACGAGTAAATTATTTAAAATAACAACGTTTGATTGAGACAACCCTATTACTTCGATCAATAATATTTCAGTTAGAGATAAAGTAATTTTGCTCATTCCTTCGTCGGGATATCTCATGCTGGATAAACAATCTATCAGCGCATTTACATTAGCACCATAAAAATCAGGGAATCCCATGATACTTTTCATTTCGCTATGGAAATGTTCAATTGATGTTATTTTCCTAAAGTCTAATTGTATTTTTTTCATTATTTGAATTATTGCCAACCTGATAGGTCAATTTTAATATAAGAGTCATAATGGTCATGAGAATAAAAAGCTTCTTTTGTTTGGTTGTTTACCACTATTCGTCTGGCTCCATTATTTCCCACACCTGGTGTTTTAACCGTCCATTCAGTGTAGGTATTCGAGGTGTTTAATCTTTGAGCATCAGGATTACCTATTGTATGGCTATTCGAAAAAGGTGTTCCGTCATTGCTGTAATTTGGAGAATTAGTTTTAATTCTATCAATTGTCTTTTGTAGCTCTCTCATTTCCTGGGCAGACATTTCATGCCCCCATTTGTCTTTGATGGCTGCGTAGGCTTCTTTAGGATTATTAGCTGTATGGCTGCAGATTAATCCGAAGATATCTACCCAGGTATTGGTGTCATGAGCATAAGCGTAGAGGCTGGACTTTCCAGCGGCTAACCCGATTGGATCCTGACTTATATACACTCCTTCTTCCACGTTATAATATCTAAAACGATTATACGCCAGCCCTGTTTCCTGATCCGACACTTGCCCCTGATAAAGATACCCACAAAACCCCGCATCTCCATGTAACATCCTGACATTTCCACAGCTATCAATTTCCCGCTGCCAGATTAACGCCCCGGCCTCATCATATCCTTGTATGGGCGTGCCTAAATGATCGGCAACGATACTATATTTCTTGTCGCCTTTTATCTTGGCTGTTGGCGAGAAATTATTTTCATTAAACACCCAGGTGATCAAATCATCCGCACTGCTTTCCCTGGCATCAAATTCCTTCCATTCGTGCAATGGCTTATTCCCATCCCAGACCCAACGGGTGATCGTATGTTTATATCGTTTTTCGATCCGCCTGCCTAAAGCATCATATTTAAAATTCACCTTCTCTCCGTCTGGCCGCAATACACCCGACAGCATACCGGCGGGATTCCATTCGTATTCCCATACCCGGCCGGTAAGTTCTACTTTGCGTACCAGGTTGCCCATTTGATCGTATTTATAAGTGGCTTTTTTACTTTTCAGCAACCTGCCACCTTTATCGTAGGTCCGGTCCTTTTGCGCAGGGGTTTCAAACAGATTTCCTACGGTATCGGGCATACGATATTCCACGCTGCCATCACCATAGATCACCTCTGCCAGGTTACCATAGGTATCATGTCTGAACTGTTTAGCACCGGTGGTGCTGTCGTGGATACCCGACAGCCGGTCACCATCCCAGGAGTAGCGCCGCTGCAGCCGTTTGTTGCCCCGGGTGGTTACCTGGTCTGCCAGCCGTCCTGAAAGATCGTATTGATTCTGTTGGGTCACGCGACCGGTCATTGATCGTTCGGTTACCTGGCCCTGGTTATTGTATTTTAATTGAGTATGCCAACCATTCGCCTCCATTTGTTCCAGCCAGCTCATGGTGTTGTTATATTGCATGCTCAATGTAGCGCCCATACTGCTTTTTAGTGCAGTGCGTTGCCCCAGCTGGTTGTATTCGCTGCTGAGTACCGTTTCATTGCTGGTTTCCTGGGTAATTGATCCCAACAGGTCACGCTGCAACTGTACGGATGCATGGCTGTTTTGTGCACTGATGAGCTGTCCCATAGCATTATAGCCAAAGGTTTCAGCGCTGCCATCTTTCTCATAATATACTGTTGCTACCTGCCCGGCAGCGGTATATTCATAGGCCTGCTGGCTGCCATCCGGCAGAATGGTACGCATTACCTGGCCCCCCGCATTACGTATATACTGACGCGTTAGTCCATCAAAACCTTTTTCAGTAACGACATTACCTTCTTCATCCAGTTCAAAGCTATAGATTTCCCGGTGTTCATTGATAATATGAAGTAATTGCCCTTCTTTATCGTAGCCGAGTTGAATGACGGTATTACCTTGCCGGCGCTCTACCACATCTCCGAAGAAATTGTAACGAAAGGCGACCGACTGATGCCGGTCCTTGATAACAATGGTATTACCCATGCTGTCGTATTGCAGTTCGACGATATTACCGCTACTGTCTTTTGTCTGAACCGTGTGGCCGAGCAGATTGCACTCCCGCTGGGAAATAGCCCCGGCCGGGTCTGTAATCGCTGTCAGCCGCCCCAGGAAATCATAGTTATATTTGATCCTGCTCCTATTCGGTAAAATAACATCGCTCAGCAATAGCTGACTGTTATATTGCAGGTGGGTAACTGCTCCCAGTGGATTAATGATCCTGCTTTGCAGGCCGTCAGTATATTCAAACTTCGTAGTTGCACCCAGCGGATTGGTGTGCTGCAGCAGGTTACCGGCTTCATCATAATCATACTGCCATATCCCTCCATTTGGTTGTGTAACGCTAACAGGCTGCTGTTGCTGGTTATAAGTGATACGTATTGCCCCCTTTCCTGGCAGTTGCAGGCTGGTCATATTACCGCGGTCATCGTATTCATAGGTAGTTGCAACGCCCAGTTCATTGGTTTCAGCTACCAGGTTATCTGCTTCATCGTAGGTAAATAGTTGTGTGGCGCCATAGCCATTCACTATTTTGTTGACGATACCGCCTGTATGGTAATATGTTTTTTTATGCCCCAGGCTATTGGTGGCAACTGTAAAGCCTTCCAGGTATTCAAATGTATAGCTGTACAGGCCATGTGGGCCCAAAGCGGCTGTACAACGACCCTGCCGGTCGTAATGAAACATAAACGTAGTGCCGTCGTTAAATCGGCGGGAGATGATGTGACGGTTCTCCCACTGAAAAGCATTGTGATACTCTTCTGCATTGTACATTTCATGGAGATTACCTTTGCTGTCGTAGGTATAACGCATCATTTCCACCGTTATGCCGCGATCTCCCAGTTGCGGGTGTGGGGCCTGCACTGCGGTGATCAGGTGATCCTCATTATACCGGATATGGATATTTCGCTGAACGCTGTCAATGATCTTTTCCAACAGGCCGTCCTGGTTATAATAAAAGCGGATAGCAAACCCGTTACGATTGGTGATGCTGCTCAGTTTACCGTGTCCTTGATCATTGTAGGCAGGGCGATTAAAATGATACCGTAATTGATCTTTACCACTTACATAATATTCGCCCGTTTCTGTCCGATGTAATTCATACTTTTCCTTGGGATGGTAAAAGCTGCTACCCCGCTCCAAGATGGGGAATACCACCGGCCTGCCGGCAGTATCGCTCATCACTACGGCGCCATCTTCCTCACTTACCAGCAGCGATATATCGTAGCTATGATATATATTTTTCCCCAGCGGGCCATCGTAGTGGCTATCGCTGTAGTAATTAGCTTCCCAGGTAAAGGGAATCGGGCCAGGCAAACTGAAACCTTCCAGGTAACTGGCCATATGACCGCTGGCAGCATCTACCGGTTCTCCTAAATACTTACAGATAGCCGGTTGTACAGCCGCCCTGAACTTGCTGAATTTAGGGAGACGGGATTCTATTTTTGCCAGTATTTTGGTGAATAGTTTACCCAGCATTTTCAACGAAAACTTCAACCCGTGTAGTAACGCCATAAAAAACAGGGCGTTCATCAGGTCTGAAAGCTTTAGCTGCTGTTCTTCTTTAGGACCTCCTATCATTACCGGTTTACCTATCGGCAATACCACCATCACCGCCGTCAGGAAGTTGAGATAGAATCCCCTAACCGGGTTATTCATCAGGATTTTCCCGATATCCTGACAGGAATAGGCCCGACATAGCCAGGTACTCTGATACATGCCCTGGCTGAGCACTGTTTTACTACCGTGTGATAGCTGGCCTTCATGCGGATGAAAGAACTTGGGCAACAAAAATAATGGATGTGGTATAACAGAATGCAGCAGATTCAGTTTGCTAACAACTTTACCCAGACCTTTGAATTTGCCCATGAAGGGAGGAACAGATGGCATCCCCCAGAGTGCGCCCTGGGCAACACCTTTATGCATGCCGTTGAAATATACTGTTCCACCCATTGGCACATTCCGTGCAATCTCAAATCCCTTATCAGGGGTATACACCGGTATGGCAGGCAGGGTGATATGGATGTAATCCAACGGATCAAAGATCAGCGCTGCAAAGGGAGTGATAGGGCATGGAGTGAACGGCCACGGCACTTTCAGCATGTGAAAATCGAGTCCGAGGACAATATCAAAATGTTTGGCCACCGGTTTCGGGTCAACCGGTGGGTGGGGAGTTAACGGGTTGTTCTTTATTTTTATATATGCCATCAGAA
Source organism: Chitinophaga sp. Ak27 (assembly GCF_012726295.1). Classification (GTDB taxonomy): domain Bacteria; phylum Bacteroidota; class Bacteroidia; order Chitinophagales; family Chitinophagaceae; genus Chitinophaga. Next base: position 782,660 of record NZ_JABAOB010000003.1, read on the forward strand.
AATTGGATTAAGGTAATCGTGGTACCACTTCATCCTCAGGGTTAGTGGGGTTGTAATAAACGGTAACAGTATCGCCAGGGTTCATATTGGCTCCCAGTTCTATATTGGAAGCAAAATGTTCTTTTCCATCTTTCGTTTTGAATACAACGTGGTAACGGGTTGGCTTGGCGCCATACCTGCTTACTCTGCCTGCGAGTTTATCTGTTATGGTGGCAGTTACTGGCTGATACTCTTTGTATTTCTTTTTATCGGGCTGCTGGCCGATAAAACTCCAGGCAGTATAGGCCAATGAAATGACAACTCCTGTTACAATGAGATAAATGATCGTTTTAGATTTTTCCATGGTTTAAATTCTTTTTTAATCCGCCGTCGGCTAATTTTCACCGGCTCCAGTATAACCTTGATATACCTGGCTATTCCTGATCTTCTGCAACCAATTGTTGCCCCAAAGCCGGTTCATAAACGATTCATGTTTTTTCAACTCCGGGTCATTCAATTCGACCATATCTCTTCCATAGAACATGGCCATTGCATTTTCCTTTAATTCTTCTTCAGGCAGCCGGGACAGCAATTCCCAACCTGCCAGTAAGCTACTGGCTGTTGCCTTATGGCTTTCGGTATGGCGTTGGCACGAAGCCAGCATCTGATAAAGGCCAGCCAGCATCATTGGGTTGGCATCTTTTGCGTCCAGTGCCAATGCTGATTTGTACACGGACGCAGCTTCAGACAGTTTTTTATCGAAATAGTAAAGGTTGCCTTTCGCAATGCGATAGTGAAACTGCTCCTGGTTAGTGTCTGTCAGCCCCTTATGCATTGCTTCATCCGCTAGTTGAATGGCCTTGTTGATACTTTCGATAGCTTTCTCTTTGTTATTATAGGCGTAGAAGTTATGCACAAAGAAATAAACAATAGCCTCTCTTTGCAGCCATCGATACCGGCTGGTAATGTTGCAGCATTGTTCTTTATAAAACAGTAAATCCTTTTCGCTGGTGTAAGTAGCCGCCTCATTTAGTTTAATGAGGTACTGCTGGAACTGGATAATATCTATTTCCTCCTGCGACGTTTTTTGAGCTTTTGTTTCTTCCAGTATCTGGTTCATGGCTCCGGGAATATCCAGGTCGGGTTTAATATACCGTGCGGTGGAATTATGTTTTATGAGCTCTTCATACATTCTCGCTTCTGTGTTATCATATAATAACAACCGTATGGTTGAAGGGATCTTGATAGCGGTCAGTAACGACACCCATTCCACCAGCTTGTCAAAATCGCTTACTTGTTCCGGGAACAAGGCAATAACTAATACGCTGTGTTTTCCATCTATCTTCAAGGTAGCGGACAAGGTGGTCAGGGCCGATATAAATTCCTGTTGAGTAACAGCCGATTTTCCCAGGTAAGGATATTCCCACAAGATCTTTCCTCCATACTCTTTGACCAGGCTGGCGTCCTGATTAAACGCTTGGAAATACTGATGGAGATTTTGTAACAACTCAGCGGCATATGTCGCACCGTCACCTTCAAAGGGGCGTTGATGCAACAGAAAAGTATCGGGCAGCGTTTTCTCAACAGATGCCTGGAACATCACAAAACCCTTTATCGTCTTATATTCCACCAGGTTGGCCCCCATCATGATAAATGAGCGTACCTCCGGATGATCTTTTACTTCCTGGCTCCACAGATCACTTAGCTGCAGTATCCTTTGTGTAATGGCGTTATTCTCCATCTGTATTAATTGATGTTCACTTTTTTACCATTAAGAAAGGATTCGCCGCCTGCCTGCATAGTTAATTTACCAACACAACCTATCTCTGTTTCAGTTTCTGCGGCAATGCTCAGTTTCTTTTTTGCGCCGATATTTACATTGTCCGGGTCTAGCGAGAAGCCGGAACCGCTAAAGGAATCCCCCTCTCCACTGCCAGATCCCATAGTCACCAGTTTAGCGCCCATTGCAGAAACATTTTGTGCCTTCAGCATAATATCTTTTTCTGCAACAATAGTTATTTCTCCCTCTTTATTCAGGGTGATAGAGCTTTTACCAGCGTCCCCTTCTCCACATACAATCGTTACGGTTACTTTACTTTTCAAATGCACATTTCCCGCGCCATCCATTTTCATGCTGTTACCATCCTTGTCTTCTACGAATACACTGCCATCCTTGTCATTCAGGATAACCTTATTACCGCTTCTGGTTTGCAATGCTTTGACATCATTGGCGGCATTGCCAAAACTGTTATTGGCTTTGCTATGGTATACAGCTCCGATGATATAGGGCCTGGTTGCATTGTCTCCTTCAAATCCTACAATGACCTCTTCGTCTTTTTCAGGGATAAAGAACAGGCCTTTACCACCTCCGGCATGTGGGGTTGTAACTCTTACCCATGGTGTTTTTTCTTCACCATTCATCCAGTGAAGTTTTACACGGATCCTGCCTAATCCCTGCGGGTCATGGTTATCTGTTACAATAGCGCTCTGAGCTTCACAAACGGGAATTTCCGGAACTGTTACGGGAGGTAGATGAACTGAAGAAGGAACCGCTGTAAACTGATTATGGTATTCACCCTTGGTATCAACAAAGTGTTCTACGGCCGTCACGAGGTATTCACCAAATGCTTCGGCACTATCATTGAATAAATTATTATTGGTTAAATCAGTTATCGACCCTAACGCTACACCCGGATGACCACTCCTGCCAGTTAACCGCACCATTTTGCTGCTTTCCATGGCGTTGTATAAAGTCGCCATATCGTCCTGTTGTTTTTTACTGCTGGAATATCTGAAACTCCATTGTTTAGGTTGCGTACCATAAACGGTTTTGGCTTTCTCCTGTATTTTTTCACCCAATGCATTAAGCCCTGCCTTTTGGCCAATGGCATCATTTTGTGGGGTACTGGTATATAACTGGCTATTTTTATAATCCCAACCGATGTATTGACGTTGGGTAGGTCTTGCATTCAGGTTGATGGCAAAATGACTGAGCGTACTACCATATAACAACGTTGTTTTAATATCTCCTTTTGGGGGTCCTACTACCAGTCCCTGGCCGTCCCAGAAAAGCCATTCACCATTTTCTGCTGTCAGCCGTTTTAAAAATGACCAGGCTGTTTCCTTATATTGTACGGTATATTCAAGATTTTCCTTGGATAAAGGCTGTAATTTAGGTGATAATACATTTTGCGGGAAATATTTCAACACATCTTGTGCGATATCCTTTACTGCCTTGTTCTCCCAGCTTTTGCAGTGAGGGCCGCTCTCAAGCATAATAGTAGGGCTATATCCGGCAATAATAACGTCTCCGTATTCACCGTTAAGACGGGAGGTCTCCACACTGGTTACAATGCCATTAAATGCGAGATCACCTTTCAGTCCAACACCTGAAATATGTGCACTGAACAACGCGCCTATCAGGTCTCTCGATGAGGTAAAAATACCTGTTACACCATCTATTGTCTGGGCGGGACAAACCAATTCAAATTCGTGGTGATCAAAAATGCTTTGTTTCAGGGCAAAGGTTCTGAATTGAGATACTGGGTTACCATTAATACTAAATATGGCATCTGTTAACTGGGTCATAAAGAAACGGGTTTAACTCAATACTATTAAATGGTGAACGGTTTTTCAAACGATAAAACTACATTAAATAACAGAAATTATGTGCAGAAAAGGTGAACTTTTTTATAGACTGTTAGCATACCAAACTGATGTCCTGGTAGCTATAAAAACAGGCACATCACTATAAAATCAATACAGCAAAGGTGTAAGCAGCCGTGTGGGGATGAAATATGGTGTCACTGTATTTACTTTTGCCCCACCGATGGATACTTCCAATCCGTCGCACGCATCGCTCACCTGTTGGACAATACGCTGAAAATGCAAAAGGGACAAACCATCCAGCGGATCATTTGTCCCTTTTTTGCGGGGTGGGGAATAATGTTCGAACCGTTTTGCAAATACTTTATCTGAAATTGATCGATTCTCAGGGGCAGAAATCAAAGAAATATCAATCAATACCCCCTGATTATTGCATAGACCCCATAGGATTGTTGATTGATATCACTTAACGGGCGCAAAACAAAAGTCTTTCCTCCATTCTTCAACTGGAAAACATTCCCGCCAGCAACGGTTATGTTTTTTAAGATTTTGTCCCTGGGTCCTTTCAATATGAATTCTGAATCCGTTTCAGCCGCCAGCATAACAGGGCCATAAAAAATGGCAAAAACGTTTTCATCGTCGGGCATTGGCTTCAGATAAAAATCGTAATGGAATACCAACCTGATCTTATCATTTTTTTTCCATACCCGCTGTAATGACAGATAAGTGCCTGGACGGACATTGATCGTTTGTTGCTGATCATTGACGTACATCTCAAATTTTTTCGACCAATTCGGAATCAATAGATTTAATGTAAGCGTTGTCGTTTTCGCCTCTTTGAAAGGTAAATTCTACAACTGAGTCAACCGGGAAGTTTCCGCTTTGTTCCAAAGAAAGCGATCGTACTTTCCAATTTACCAGAGATGGGAGTACATATTCACCCATAATGTCGAATCGTTATGATAATAAATACCGCTGTTCAATGCTGCAAATGCCTCAACGGACGACCCGTTACAGCACCGGAAATTAAACTGGTTTATATCCAACCGGGGAAACCGACACAGAATGCGTTTATAGAGCGAAGAAAAGGAAGTCTGCGCAGAGGACTGTTAAATGCTTATTTGTTCTACAGTCTTGCAGAAGTTCGCCTTATGGCGGAAGAATGGAGAATAGATTACAATACTGAAAGGCCTCATAAGGCTCTCGGCTATCTGGCGCAAGCAAATATGCCGAGCGTTTTTATCAAGGACTATTACATCTGGAACTCTAATCCCGACTGGCCTAGTTTTATGGGAAGCTTACAATTAGAACACAGCTTCTGTTGCCTTTTCTATAATGGGTCATATTTTTTGTTACACTCCTGAAAAGTTAGTTCATAGTTTACAACAGATTGATGTGGGAAGTCATGGTACTATATTCCATTAATGTAAACCTACCAGCTCTATTCCGTTTTGCGGTTATTCCCCTGAAATGAATGAACTTATCAAATAGAGTGGGAATGGGGCTTTTAATTTGATCTGGTATTGGTGGAATAAATACATCTGGAAATAGTGCCTACTGTCTATTCTGTCAGAGCTTATAATTCAGCAGCTAAAAAAAACGCAACCAAGGCGGGAAGAATTAAAAAAGGAAATGCGGAGTCTTTAAGAAGAGCTGCACTCTACTGATAGTGCTCGGAAGTAGTCCAATGGCTAACAGTGTTTACTAAACGAGGGTTTAATGCGGTTTAAAAACACGGCTAAGCCGCCACACGAGGCTATGACATAAAGTATGTCAGTAAAAAGCTCTTTAACTTTAGATTTCCATACGAATATTGAAAAGCAAAACTTTAATTTCGAAGCCTTCAAGAAGCAAGCAGTGAGCCGTTTGAAGAACGGAGACAAGGGAGAAAGGAAAAATCAGTAATTAATAGTCGTATCATTTGTAAATGACAGTTAATATTAATAAGGTAGTATAAAAAACGAGAGAGAGTTAATCGGAACTCGGTTAAATACTCGACTTAAAATAGAAAACCCGCAACTAGTGCGGGTTTGTAAAGATCCTTGCGGACCGGACGGGACTCGAACCCGCGACCTCCGCCGTGACAGGGCGGCATTCTAACCAACTGAACTACCGATCCTCGCTACAGACAAGCCTTTCGGCCGATCTATATCCCCCGATTGGGATTGCAAATGTAGCAACATTATTTTTAATCAACCAAATAAATTTGCAAAAAAATTTAAATTTCTTGTTCCAAGCAGCGATGTCCGGGCAGTGGGTCACAGCTGCCGCAAAGGCTTCGGTTTGCCCATAACGGGTTTTCAATAGCCTCCGGTAGGGAGAATAATATTGTTCGGTATCTGTTTTAAACAATTGTACTGCCTCGTCGCAGGTGGCCAGCATGATGGTTGCCTGGGCCGCTATTTCTTTATCAGTGCCTGCCCGAGTACCTGATGGTACATGAGCATCAACCTGCACTCATCCGGCATATGTTCTGGTTCGCAGCTAGTAGTGCGGGGCGTCCTGGATAATTTTTTCATATTTGTTGGTTGTAGGTAAATACGTAATTGATCGCCTTCCCGGAAATAGTGTTGTCAATCACCGTATCCCGCTGGAAGCGGTAGCGATGTGGCGCTGATGTAGTCAGCAAAGTAGTATCGGCCACAAACTGTTCCTCCTGGTGTACAATGCTTTTAAACCGGCCATCACGGAACCAGACATACCAACCAAATACAGGGAAGGCCAGGTCTAATGGCCATATGAAGCGACTCGCTCCAGTCAACGTCAAAATAATGAAGATAGATGCGGCCCGTTTGCCAGCTCTTCAATTGTTCTACCTCTTCGGAAGACATTTCAAATGTGGGCTTCCAATAATAAAAGGAATGGCCGTTCTGGTGCTTCGTCCCGGGCTTGCAGGAAAAAAGCAGCAACAGTAAGAGATACAGGCAATATCGCTTGGGATACATGAAGTAAAGAAGTATACCTTAAAGCTAGGTGGTTTTTTCGAATTAACCTCTTTGTTATCTAGCGCAAATTTTAATGTATTTTAAGTATTTTACATGTCACTTATATACCCGACATCAGACCCATAAAAAATTCCCTGATCCATGAATAACACCGGAATGATAAGCCTGGCTATTGCCCTTGCCAACTTCATTTTCTCTATAAAAGGATTTAAAGACCGCGCTTTCTTCGATAAATACGCTTTCAGGGTAGAAAGGATATTATTGTTTAAGGAGTATCGCCGGCTGGTGACTTCCGGCTTTCTTCACGTCAACTGGCAACACCTGATCTTTAATATGTTGTCATTGCTGGCCTTTAGCTGGCTGCTGGAGGCCGACCTGGGAGCAGGTGCTTTTTTGCTGATCTATTTCGGAAGCCTGATCGGCGGCGACTTACTCTCGCTGTTTATACACCGGCATGCAGGCGATTATAGTTCGGTTGGGGCCTCCGGGGCTATCTGCGGAGTCATCTTCGCTTGCATTGCGCTGTTCCCGGGCATGGAAGTGAGCTTCTTTGGCCTCCTGGCTATACCTGGCTGGCTCTATGGTATTTTGTATACGGGTTACGCAATTTACGGTATTACCTCCCGCCGCGATAATATAGGCCATGACGCCCATCTCGGCGGAGCTTTGGTAGGCATGGGGCTGGCGGCAATCATAGCGCCACAGGCTATGCTGGCAAACCTGGCTACCTGTATCACCATTATGGTGCCCTGCATTTTTTTTATGTATATCATCATCTCCAAACCCCACGTACTCCTGGTGGATAATTTCTTCCACAAACAACATGGAGATATCGATGACAGGTATGTTTTTGAAAGGGCCAACCGGCAAAAGGAACTCGATGCCATTTTAGAGAAGATCCACCAAAAGGGAATCAACAGCCTGTCTAAAGCTGAAAGAGAGAAACTCGAAAGATATTCACAACAGATCAACTGAGAAAACCTCCGGCCTTTACCTGATAAAATACTGCCAATACCCGCATCGGTACAGGCAGCATCTCCTGGTCAGGTAAATGCCGGAGGCTCACTGTATATCAGTTTATCCCCCACATTATTTATTTTCGTGAACGCAATGGGGAAAGCCGGATGATACCAAAATTACATGGTAAGTAGAGTGCTGCCAACTTTTCTACTACATCTATATTTCATCACGTTTGCACAAATGATTGATTATTAATAAATTTAAACTACATCATTACTACATCTAATCCCTGTTTTATGAAGCTTTTGTGGTTGTTTTCTTTATGGGTTATCGCCTGTTTGCCCGTAGCCGGACAAAACACGATTGGATTGCCCCAGATGATCAACTACAGCAAAAGCGATTATCACGCAGGCACCCAAACCTGGGACATTGAACAGGACAGCAGGGGTATGATGTACTTCGCCAACAACGAGGGGATGCTCACCTATGACGGTAGTCACTGGAAAGCCTATCCCTTGCCCAACAAAACGATTGTTCGCGCCCTTGCCATAGATAGTACCGACCGCATTTATGCCGGTGGCCAGGGGGAAATCGGTTATTTTAACCCCGGCACCAACGGCAATCTTGTTTACACCTCCCTGAGAAGCCAGGTGCCTCCAGCCTATAATAAGTTTGCCGACATCTGGAAGGTGGAGATCTATAAAGAATCTGTCTTTTTCCAGTCATCAGACCGCATCTTCGAATACCGTAATAATACTATCCGGGTATATCCTAATGATTGGATGTACCTCAAGCGCGTAGGCGATAAATTATATGCGCAGGATAAACGTAATGGGCTCATGGTGTTTAAGCAACAGGAATGGATACCCGTAAATACCGGCCCAAAAATGAATAACCTGCTGATATCTGGTATTGTGGATATTGGAAATGATAGCCTGTTGATCAGCACCCAAAGGAATGGCCTGTATTTTTTATACCACGATGCTATCATAAAACACCAGCCATTTATCGCAGGCAGCAATATCAATACTACCGCCCAGATTAACGCCACGGGGTTGGTAGCTGGCACCTCGGCCGATGGCTGTATGATTTTTGATCTCAACGGCCAGATCATACAAAAGATTTCCCGTGCTGAAGGATTACAAAATAATGATGTCATCAGCGTTTTTCTCGATAAGAACCAAAACCTGTGGACCGGTCTTAATAATGGAATCAGCTTTATCGCCTACAATGCAGCAATTAAATACATTGCCCCCAATAAAAGCAACGAGGTATCCGGACACAGTACCCGCATCTTTAATAATGAACTGTATATCGGTACCACCGATGGGGCCTGGTATGTACCGTTGGCAACCACTTCCGGCGATCTTAGTTTCTCTAAAGGAGATTTTACACACGTTAAAAACAGCAAATCGGAAGTGTGGCGCCTCGATGAAGTGAATAATCATATCCTGATGGCACAACATGGAGGAGCTGCGCTGCTCCAGGACCATAGCGCCGTTACCTTGTCCGACAGCACGGGAGCCTGGCTGTTTAAACCCGTTTCATCGGTGTTTCCTGCCCGCAATATCCTGGTAGGCACGTACACTGGCATCCGGATGCTGACCTTTAATCAAAATAAGTTCACCGACGTAGGTAAACCGGACGGCATTTCAGAATCGCTGCGCTTCCTGGAAATAGATAATAACAACACCATCTGGGCTTCACATCCTTACCGCGGCGTGTATAGGTTGCAGTTATCGGCAGATAATAAGTCTATCAGCTCCCGGCTCCTCACCGATAGCGCCGGACTACCCTCTGCGCTGGGCAACTATGTATTTAAAATCAAGAACCGGGTAGTATTTGCTACCAGCAAAGGAGTATATGAGTTTGATACGGCTACCGGCCGGTTTATCCCCTCTGCTTTCCTGACGCCGGTATTCGGTAATATGGAAATACGTTACCTGAGTGAAGATGCAGAAGGTAACATCTGGTTTTGCAGCGGTAAAACCATCGGGGTGGTCAACTTCCATCAACCCTCGGGTAATAAGCCCTTTACCATTACCTGGATACCAGAACTGACAGGCAAAATCTTGCTGGGATTCGAGAATATTTATCCCTTTAATAAAGAGAATATTTTCATCAGTTCCGAAAAAGGGATGATCCACCTGAACTATGAAAAATATACCACCAACAAGCAGGTGATAAAGGTATTACTGGGCCAGGTGAAAGCCATTGGGAAGACTGACAGTATCCTTTTTGGCGGCTACTTCCACCAGCGCAATGCAACAGGCTATTACCAGGATGAACGGGAAATTTTTTCCTTGCCGAAAAATTACAACTCCTTTCATTTTGAATATAGTTCCCCCGCATACGGACTGCAAAACAATATTGAATACAGCTACCAGCTGGAAGGGTATGATCACCAATGGTCAGCCTGGTCGGCGAAATCAGAAAAGGACTATACCAATTTGCCGGATGGCAAGTATGTTTTCAACGTGAAAGCACATGATAATCTCGGGCATGAATCGGACGTAGTGAGCTATAGCTTTATAGTAAGGCCCGCCTGGTACAAAACAATCTGGGCCTATCTGCTCTACGTGGTGCTATTCCTGGGTGTCCTTTACCTGCTGAACCGCTGGCAGGAAAGAAGCCTGCACAGGCAACAGCAACGTTTCGATGAAGAACAGCAACGCCTGAAATATATTCACCAACTGGAACTGGAAAAAAATGAAAAAGAAATTATTAAACTGCAAAACGAGAAACTGGCCAGTGAAATACATTTTAAAAACAATGCCCTGGCAGATGCCTCCATGCACCTGGTGGAAAGAGGCGATGCCCTGGTAAAAGTAAAAGACATCCTGGCAGCGGTTTACAAGAAAAATGGCAATAACCCGGAGATAAAAAATGCTCTGGGATTATTAAATGATGCGGAGAAGAATAATGATAATTGGGAACAGTTTGCCGCTCATTTCGACGCTATCAACAACAACTTCCTGAAAAAGTTAAAAGCCGCGTTTCCGGCACTGACTCCCACTGATCTTAAAGTATGCGCTTACCTGCAGCTGAAGCTATCCAGCAAAGAAATTGCCCAGCTGATGGCTATTTCAGTGCGTGGTGTGGAAATTAAGCGATACCGTTTAAGGAAAAAACTCAACTTACCCACGGCATTATCAATATCAGATTTCCTGAATGAATTCGGAGAAGCAAAAGCTGATTGATCGTGAGCACCTTCTGCGTTATTTGACTTTCGTAAACGCGTAATGCCCCTTTATATATTTATTGAGAAAGGTACCCTTAGAGGTCGCGGATTTCATGGCCCTGTATACGGTTTCGGGAACTTCTTTATAATCATATATCATCCCGGATACAAATACTATCCGCAGGATATGCTCTGTTGCATGATAATCCATATGAGCTACAACGGTAGAAGGCATACCTGGCAGGCCACAATTACCATACCTTAAGCCACTTATTTTTTATGATATAAAATTAACAGTTGTTTGGAATTATTAGCCATTTTAATGATAATTATATCAGACTAATTAAAATTTTCATAAAAGTATCGTAGGATTTAAGAAAGTTTAATTATCTTGAAGATACAGTCATTTGATCGTGCTGTTTCACTTGTTATTATATTGATGTAGATTTAAGCCAAAGCAAACAATAAATCTAGATGGTGCCCGATCGCCAGGAAGTTTACAAAAAGACGTTATTAAAGCAGCTGTATTTCAAGAGAGAGCTCTCTTGTGCCGATTTGAGTATACTCACCGGTAAAAGCCTGCCGCATACTACCAGGGCATTGTATGAACTGGTGGAAAGCGGGCTAGTGCTCGAATCCGGCTATGCCATGTCTACAGGTGGCCGGCGCCCACAGATGTACTCCATAAAACCGGATTTCATGTATATCCTCGCGGTAGCAATGGACCAGTTTGTGACCAGTATCAGCATTATGGATATGCACAATAACATGATTGGTGAAGAATACCTGGTACAACTCGACCTGTCAGCACATCCGAAGGCTATTAATATCCTGGGCGAAGAGCTGAAAGCATTCATCGATCGCTCCTCCATCCCTAAAGAACAATTTGCAGGCATTGGTATAGGAATGCCAGGATTTGTAGATGTGAAGAAAGGGATAAACTATTCTTTTTTTAATACCGACTTCTCCAGCATCAACAAATACCTCCAGGCGCAGACCGGCTTGCCGGTGATTATCGACAACGACTCCAGCCTGGTGGCATTGGCCGAGTGGAAACTTGGTGCCGCGCGCGGCAAACAAAACGCATTGGTCATCAACATCGGCTGGGGAATTGGCCTTGGTATGGTACTCGACGGCCGCCTTTTCCGCGGTGAAAATGGATTTGCCGGTGAATTCAGCCACATCCCGCTATTCACCAACAACAAAATTTGTAGCTGCGGTAAAATGGGATGCCTGGAAACAGAAACCTCTCTCTCTGTAATTGCAGAAAAAGCGGTGGCAGGCATACAGGAAGGCAGGCCCACGGTGATGAAAGGGCTGTCGATGGATAGCCGCGATGAAGCCTTCAGGAAAATAATGGCCGCCGCCAACAAAGGAGATAAGTATGCCGTGGAATTACTGTCACAGGCAGGCTACCACATCGGAAGAGGGATCGCCATACTGATACATGTATTGAATCCGAACCGGATCATATTGAGTGGAAGAGGAACCTTGGCTGGAAAGTTATGGTTGGCCCCCGTACAACATGCACTAAACGAAAACTGCATACCTAAAATAGCAGAAAGTATAGAGCTAATGGTATCACCGCTCGGGTATGCCGCAGAACGACTCGGCGCCGCCGCCCTGGTGATGGAACATTTCGATTCCCCCCAACTGTATAAAGCATAGTCGCCACTACTTATTGTATCAATAAAAAACGAAGATTTGGTTACTCCCCCGCCTTTTTACTTCCCTGGTCCCTGAATGCTTTGGGAGTTTGTCCTGCCCTGGATTTAAACACGGTTGAGAAATAGGCGGGAGAAGAAAAACCGCAGGCATAGGCAATTTCAGCAATAGAAAACTTAGAGTTCACCAACAGGTAACGGCCTTTTCGTATCCTGGCTTCCAGGATATAGTCGTTCACGTTAACATTCAGCAACTGCTTTACCTTACGGTATAGCTGCATCTTGGAAATATTCAATTGTTGGGCAATGTCTTCTACGGTAAACTGGTCGTTGCCCAGGTTGTCTTCTACAATTGCAGTAAAATCATTGACAAATTTCCGGTCTGTTTTATTGGATTGTGTGCTGTGTACACGCGTGTCTGGCCCGGCAATGTAATGATCTTTCAGCAATGCCCGGTTGTTGAGTATGCTGCTGATACTTTGGGAGAGATATTGCAGGTTAAAGGGTTTGCTGATATAGGCGTCTGCGTTATATTGCATCCCCTTGATCCGTTGCTCTTCGCTATTGTTGGCGCTCAATAAAATAACCGGTATATGAGAGGTCCGGATATCTTTTTTGAGGGTTTGCAATACCTGTATACCATCCATGCCCGGCATCATAATATCGCACAGGATCAGGTCCGGAATATGCCGGAAAGCGGCTTGGAGTCCTTCTTCCCCACTGGTGGCATGAAAAACTTCGTACTGCTCCCGCAGGTAGTCAGCCAGGAAATTATTCAGGTCGGGGTGATCTTCTATGATCAGCAACGACCATTCATGTTCTTTTCCCCCGTTATCGCCTGTCGCCAGGGATAACGGTTGCGCGGTATTTTCAATATAATTATGCAGCGCATCATGGATTACATTCGTACTGGGCGCTTCCGCCTGAATTTCTTCCGGGGCAAATGGCGCAGCAGTACCCGGAAGCGTAATACTAAAAGTAGTGCCGGCGCCTTTACTGCTCTTTACTTCAATGGCGCCATGGTGCAGGGCAATGATTTCACGGGTCAGCGCCAGGCCTATGCCCGTGCCTTTGTGTTCATTGTTGCGGCTTTGATAAAACAGCTCAAAGGCATGTGCCAGCGTATATTCGTCCATACCTGTTCCATCATCTTCTATACGTATCAATACGTCGCTGTGATGCTCCGGCTTTTCCAGGTAGATGTGTATTTTGCCATAGTCGGTGGTAAACTTAAACGCATTGGAGAGCAGGTTATATAATACGCGGTCAAACAGGTGCTGGTCGAACCAGGCTTTAATACCCGGCTGCCGGCTAATGAGCCGGAAATCGATATGCTTCTTCATGGCGATGCCTTTATAGGCTTCCATAATATCTGTCATAAACGAGGGCAGGTCATTTTCTGATACTTTCAGTGGCAGCTTACCACTCTCTATCCGGCGAAATTCCAGTAGCTGGTTTACCATGCGCATCAGGTGGGTCACATTCCGGCGCATCAGCTCCAGCTGTTGCTTCTGTTGTGCCGATAACTGACGGCTGCTCATCAGGCTTTCCAGTGGCGCCTGTATCAGGGTAAGCGGCGTACGGAACTCGTGCGATAGGTTGGTGAAAAAGCTGAATTTGGCTTCAGTGGCTTCCTGCGCTTTGGCCGTCATTTCCACCAGCTGATCCCGTTGCTGTAGTATTTCATCCCGTTGTTGTTTCAGCTGCCGGTTAATACGCCGGTTGGTCCGTAAAATGAAAAACAGTACAATCCCCAGCAGGAAGGCAATGCACAGCGTTGTTACCACGATACGCAGCAGGTGTTGCTGGTCCTGGTACAGTGAGCGTTGCTCCTGTAACAGCGATTGTTGTTTTTCTATTTCCTGGTGCTGGGCTTGTATCTTATCTATCTGCAGCCGCATTAGCTTTACGTTGCTGCTGTCTATCAATACGGTTTGCAGCAGGGTATTGCGGGGCACCTTTTTTCCGGCCAGGATATCCGCGGCCATACTAATGGCTTCCTTACCGCCGCTGGGATACAGGAGGGAGGCACTCAGCACGCCCCTCGATACCAGGTCGATACCAGCATCAGGATAAGGAGAGGCGTCCACGCCGATAAACCGGGTATGGGTAATGCCCTTGTCATGACAATAACGGTACATGCTATACGCCATCACATCATTTTGGGCAAAGATGATATCTGCTTTTTGTATAGCCGAGTCGTTACTGGCTGCGGCAGTTCGTGTTTTATCCGCTACCCAGCCGCCTTCCAGCGTGGCAATCACCTGCAGACCGGGGTAATGCGCCAGGGCATCACGAAAGCCCTGGTGTCGCTCTACGGTAGGAGAGGAGCCCCGGAGCCCTGTTACCTCGATAATGCGTCCTTTGCCTTTCAGCGTAGCCGCAATATAGGCGGCCGCCAGTTTCCCGATATTATAATTATCGCCCCCAATATAAGCAGTGAAAGAATCGGTGGCAGCTTTACGGTCCAATATGATCACCGGGATACCTTTGCCATACACTTCGGCAATCACCGGCGCCAGTGGCGCCGCCTCGTTGGGGGATACCACCAGTATGTCTATCTGCTGCGCCAATAGTTCCCTGATCTGGGCTACCTGCCGCCGGCTGTCGCTTTCTGCATCTTTATATAATAACTGCATCTCCGGATGGTAGAAAAGCTCCCTTTTCATTTCCGTGAGCATGTTCTTTCGCCAGTCGTCATTACCCGTACATTGGGAAAACCCGATGCGATGCTGCGGTATCGTCTCCTGACGACACCCGCTGGCATATATCAACACCCAAAGCAATAATAAAATGAAATATCTCTTCCCTATAACAGACAACGTGGCTGATTTTAGTTGATGCAGTATGTTTCTTTTTCTAAAAACAATGATACAAAATTGAAAAACATCTGTTCGTAATATATTATATTTAATGTATAACTAATTGATTTAAAATTTAATAATTACTTTTTGGCCCTTGTTACTATTTTGAAAGAAAAGGATGCAATAGCGTAACTACAGCCCCGCTCCCCGTTGTAAGTTTGACCCATCACGTTATGAAACCGGACAAGCTAAAGCAGGCCTGCGAGGTTCCATCCTACCAAAAAACTAAACGACTAACGGATGAACAACATTGTTTTTTTCTGGGCTTTTGTAGTAGCGCTTGGCGGTTTTCTTTTCGGCTTCGATACAGCCGTTATCTCCGGAGCGGAACAACACATTCAACAGTACTGGCATCTAACGGAAGTGCAACATGGCTTTACCGTATCTATTGCTCTCATAGGAACAGTTTTCGGCGCCCTGGGTGGTAGCCTCCCCTCTGATAAGCTGGGACGCCGCGCCACACTTTTGTTGGTGGCGCTGATTTATCTCGTATCGGCAGTAGGTACCGCCATGTCTACCAACTGGTATTTCTTTCTCATTTGCCGCTTCGTTGGCGGCCTCGGCGTTGGTGCTTCTTCCGTAACGGCCCCGGTATATATATCGGAGGTATCGCCCGCGACCTACCGTGGACGTATGGTGGCGCTTTTCCAGTTCAATGTGGTATTTGGTATTCTCATCTCCTACCTGTCTAACTATTTCATTGGCGGTTATGGAGGCGAAAACGCATGGCGGCTCATGCTGGGTATACAAGCCATACCCGCGGCCCTGTTCCTGGTACTGCTGCGCTGGGTGCCCGAAAGTCCCCGCTGGCTGTTACTGCATCGCAGAAATGAGGTCGCCGCTATCAACACGCTGAAAATTATTAATCCAGCTAGCTACCAGGAGGATATCACTGTCATCCGCCAATCACAGCAGGCGGTAACCGGTGTGCCGGCCGAACGCCTCTTCTCGGGAAAATACCGCACCCCGGTGATGCTGGCAGTACTGTTTGCTGTCTTTAACCAGGTGTCAGGCATTAATGCCATTATTTATTATGCGCCCCGGATTTTTGAAATGTCAGGAATGGGAGCAGGGTCTTCACTTTTGTCTACTGTGGGGCTGGGCATCGTCAATTTCGTATTCACCCTCACGGCTATACGCTTTATAGACCGTATAGGGCGTCGGCAACTGATGCTGATAGGTACCGGTGGACTGATCGCTACTCTGGGACTGGTGGCCATCTCTTTTTATATGCACACCGGCGGCATTGCAGTCATCTCTTACCTGCTGGTATATATGGCCTTCTTTGCTTTTTCGCAAGGGGCGGTAATCTGGGTATTTATCTCCGAAATTTTTCCTAACCAGGTAAGAGCAAAAGGACAAACCCTGGGAAGCTTCACCCACTGGATCATGGCAGCCCTCATCGCCTTTACTTTTCCTTATCTCGCCAGCCATATCGGTGGTGGACATATTTTCCTCTTCTTCTGCCTCATGATGGTATTGCAGCTGCTGTTCGTATGGCGCTGGATGCCGGAAACAAAAGGACAAACACTGGAAGAAATAGAAACGACCATGATGGTACATTAATTTTTTTGCTATGATAAAGTATAACATCGCCTGCCTCGGAGAAATATTGTGGGACATTTTACCGGATAAAGAACTACCAGGCGGCGCCCCTATGAATGTGGCATACCACCTGCAACAGCTATCGCAGCAGGTTGCCATGGTGTCCCGCACAGGAACAGATGAGCATGGCCGGCGGCTCCTGCAGCTCATGGAAAAAATGGGGCTGTCAACTGCCTATGTGCAAACCGACCAGCAGTATGCCACCGGTAAAGTAAACGCCTGGATGGATCCCCACAACGACATGCAATACGACATCCTCTATCCCGTAGCCTGGGATTTTATTAGCTGGAATCCCGCACTGTCGGAGCTATTAGAGGAAGAAGGATTACAATACATGGTGTTCGGCAGCCTCATGACCCGGCACGATGTGTCGAAAGCTACCTTGCTGAAAGCTTTGAAATCGCCCGCTAAAAAGGTACTGGATATCAACCTCCGTGCGCCTTACTACTCCACCAGCAACCTGGAATGGCTGATGCAGGCATGCGACCTGCTAAAGCTCAATACAGCGGAGCTGGAATTAATCAGCTCCTGGTATGGCCATTATACCACCCACGAAGCATGTATCCAGGCATTATCGTCCCGCTTTGATATACCGGTGATAGTTGTCACATTGGGGAGTAAAGGCTGTATGGGATATATCGACGGGCAGTTCCACTACCAGGAAGGACAACCTATTACCGTAGCCGATACCATTGGCAGTGGAGATGCTTTCCTGGCGGGATTCCTCGTATGCCAGCTCCAGCGCCGGAGCCCTGCTTACAGCCTCGCTTTTGCCAATGCCCTCGGCGCCCTGGTGGCTTCCCGCCCCGGCGGTTGCCCGGCCTATGATCCATCGGAAATTATCACGTTAATGAACGCGCCACAACACAGTTAATCATCTGTAATACAAATCCACAAATTCCGTTATGAAAAAATTATTTTACCTGCTACCCTTGCTGTTGTTTGGCCTATATACACTGGCACAACAAAGAAGCATTACCGGCACTGTTATCAGTAAACAAAATCATACGCCCCTGCCCGGCGTTACGGTGCAATCAGGCAATCAACACGCCATTACCAACGGCAGCGGACAATTTACCCTGTCGGTCGCTCCCGGCGATGTACTCACCTTTTCCTACATCGGTATGAAACCCCTGTCGCAAAAAGCCACCACGGGGAATATGCAGGTGGAGATGGAAGACAATGCCACCGACCTGAATCAGATCGTGGTAACGGGTTACCAGACACAAAAGAAAGCCGACCTTACAGGCGCCGTATCAGTAGTCAATGTCAGTGAAATAAAAGACATCCCATCCGGCAATCCGGTTAAATCACTGCAGGGCCGGGTACCAGGTGTATTCATTACCACCAGCGGCGATCCCAATGCCAGCGCCACAGTGAGAATACGCGGCATCGGAACCCTGGGCAACAACGATCCCCTGTACGTGATTGATGGTATTCCCACCAAAAGAGGCTTGCAGGAACTTAATCAGAACGATATCGAATCCATACAGGTGTTGAAAGATGCCTCCGCCGCCACTATCTACGGCTCCAGGGCCGCAAACGGCGTGATCATCGTTACTACAAAGAGAGCAAAGAAAGGATATAGCCGCATCTCCGCAGACATTTCCGCCTCGCTCCAGGACTATACCACCAAGCTGAAAACACTGAATACAGAAGGCCGTGGCCGTGCCTACTGGCAGGCGGCTGTGAACGACCATGCAGATCCCAACAACAACCAGATTTATCAATACGATTGGAACGGTGATTACAACAACCCGGTACTCAACAAAGTATTGCTGCCCGAATATATCGATGCCGCCAAAACCATGAAGCCGGCGGATACTTACTGGTACGACCAGATCGCGCAAACCTCCCTGCTGCAAACCTACAACGTAGCCATTGCCAATGGCAGCGAAAAAGGGAACTCGTATTTTTCGGTAGGCATGTATAACAACAAAGGCATCGTAAAAGCTACTAATCAGCAAAAGCTCAATGCCCGCTTTAACACCGATTATTCTTTCTTCAAAGGACGTTTGAAAATCGGTGAAAACCTGTCGGCTACCTACACCCGGGATGTATTAATCCCCTCCGGCGATGTACTTTTTGCAGCGCTCGTACAACAACCCGTAGTGCCGGTACATACCGTGTCTGGCGGCTGGGGTGGTCCCGCACCCGGAATGACCGATCGCCAGAATCCTGTCAGACTTATTGAAGACAACCGCCAAAATAAAAGCAATTTTGTGCGCATCTTCGGCAATGCCTATGCAGACCTGGAAATTATTCCTAACCTGCATTTCAAAAGCAGCTATGGCATCGACTATAACGGTACTTACCAGCGGGTACTGCGTAAATCCTATACCTCCGGATTCTTGTCAGATAATTCCAACTTCTCCCAAACCTCACAGGATTACAATGGAAACTGGGTGTGGCAAAATACTCTGACCTACAACCTGACCCTACAGCGGCACCGGTTCGATTTCCTGCTCGGCGCAGAACAGATCAAATACATGGCGCAGAACTTCTATGCCAGCAGGCAGGGCTACGCGTTGGAAAACATCGACTATGCCTACCTGAATGCCGGCTCCTCCAATAAAGATAATGGAGGTATCGGCAGTGGCTATACGTTGTTGTCTTATTTCGGTAAGGTCAACTATGCCTACGATAATAAATACCTGGCCTCTGTAACGCTGCGCCGCGACGGTTCTTCCCGTTTCGGGAAAGACAACCGCTTCGGTATGTTCCCCGCCGTATCACTGGGATGGCGTGTGAGCCAGGAAAACTTCCTGAAAGACAATGTCCCCTTTTTATCTGACCTGAAACTGCGTTTCGGCTGGGGCAAAACCGGGAACCAGGAAATTGCCAACAATGCTACTTACACGCTGTACTCCGCTATATATGGCATTGACCCCACCTGGGATTTCGATTCCGGCAGCGCATATGACCTGAACGGCGCAGGCTCAGGACAGCTGCCTTCGGGGTATACGCTCATCCAGCAAGGCAACCCTTCCCTGAAATGGGAAAGCACCACAGAGTCGAATGGAGGAGTTGATTTTGGATTATTCAACAACCGGTTAACCGGCTCGGTCGACTATTTCGTGAAAAATACTTCCGATATCCTTATCAGTCCCGCTTACCTGGCAGTAATAGGAGAGGGGGGACTAAGTTCGTAAATGGCGCCTCCATGCAAAACAAAGGCCTGGAAGTATTGCTTTCCTATAGCGGTAATATAGCGCCAGGCTTATCGCTCACCGTAACAGGCAACGTAGCTACCTACCGCAACAAGGTAACCAAACTGCCGGCAGAAGTACTTACTTCCTATCCCGGCAACGGTCAGGATAAAACCATCCTGGGACGCTCTATCAACTCTACCTTCGGTTATGTGGCAGATGGACTGTTCCGTTCCCAGAAAGAAGTGGACGACTATGCGAATCAAATCGGGAAGGGCCTGGGCCGTATCCGTTATAAAGATCTGAACAACGACGGCGTCATTGATGACAAAGACCGCGACTATATCGGTAAAGGAGACCCTGAATTTACCTACGGTTTAAATGTATCGCTGGAATACAAACATTTTGATCTGAGCTTCTTCCTGCAGGGTATCCAAGGCTTACAGGTATATAACACCTATAAAACATATACCGACTTCTCCTCACTATGGCCAGGTACTAACTGGGGACAACGTACCCTGAGCGCCTGGACGCCACAGCATCCGGATGCCACTATCCCGGCGCTCACGCTGGTAGACCGCAATAACGAAAACAGGACTTCTACCTATTTCCTGGAACCAGGATCTTACCTGAAATTAAGAAATCTCCAATTGGGATACAGCTTCCAACACTTATTCAGCAAGCGTTTGCAAACAGCGCGGGTATATATCCAGGGTAGTAACCTGCTCACTTTCAAGAGCCGGAAGTTCACCGCTACAGATCCTGAAAATCCTAATAACGCATATCCTATCCCCGTGATAGGCACCATCGGTCTGAACCTGTCATTCTAACATGCTAACACCGCTATCATGAAGTACACAAGATATATTCTTTTATTGAGCTGCCTGCTGCTCGGCGCATGCAACAAATTCCTCGACCAGGCGCCCCAGGGCGTTATCTCCGGCGATGACCTGGACACACCACAAAACCTGGAGAAAATGGTGGTCGCCGCCTACGCATCTTTAGGCAACGATCATTACACCGCTCCCTATTCCAGCATGTGGCCCTACGGTAATATCCGCAGCGGCGATGCCTATAAAGGTGGCGATGGCGCCGGCGATATCAGCGACTTCCACTTCTATGAAACATTTTCGCTCAACCGGGTCGACAATGGCTCTTCCGACCTGTTATGGTTTCGTTTATACGTGGGCATTGGCCGCGTAAACGATGCGCTGGCACGTTTGAATAAAGCTACAGAAAGCGCTTTCCAGCAGAAGACTGTACGCCAGGCAGAAATGCGGTTCCTGAGAGGACATTACTATTTCCTGTTGAAAGAATTGTTTAAATACGTGCCTTATATCGACGAATATGCGCCTAAGGCAAGCTATGATACGATTTCCAACAGGACGTATACCAGCGACCAGCTTTGGGCAAAGATCGCAGATGACTTTACTTTCGCCGCCGCCCATCTCCCCGATATACAACCGGAAGCAGGAAGGGCCAATAAGTTTGCAGCTAAAGCTTACCTGGCCAAAACCTTGTTGTACCAGGCTTATAAGCAGGACGATAACAACAACGTAACCAGCATTGACGCCGCTATGCTGCAACAGGTAAACAGCCTTTGTGATGAGGTGATCAACGCAGGTAAATACCAGTTGTCAACCGACTACGCCAATAACTTCCTTTCTAAAACAGAAAACGGTCCAGAATCGGTATTTGCCATCCAGTATTCAAAAGAGGATGGTACGCCCAAAGGCCGCCTGGATTACGGGCATGCGCTCGATTATCCCATGAACCAGGACTATGGCTGCTGCGGTTTTCACTCGCCCAGCTACAACCTGGTCAATGCCTTCAAGACCGACAACAGCGGCCTGCCCCTGTTCGATACTTACAACAATGTAAATGTGAGCAAGGAAAGTGATTTCCTCACCAACACCTTTGATCCGCGTTTAGATCATACAGTGGCCATTCCGGGACATCCGTATAAATACGATCCGGCATTTATTTATCAGCGCTCCTGGGCCCGTGCACCGGAAGTATACGGCAGTTATCTCAGCCTGAAAGAAGTGGTATTACCTACCGATCCGTCTTTCCAGAAAGTACCGCCATTTATGTCGAGTGCTAAAAACTGGACAATCATCCGCTTTGCCGACGTGTTGTTATTTAAAGCAGAAGCGTTGATAGAGCTGGGGCGCCCGGCAGAAGCCCTGCCGCTGATAAACCGTATCCGCGAAAGAGCCGGGAACAGCACCACCCTGCTAAAACAGGCCAATGGCAGCTTTACCTCTAATTATAAAATAGGCGTTTATCAGCCCGGCGTTAACTGTACCTGGACGCAAGACTTTGCCCGCAAGGCCCTGCGCTGGGAACGCCGGCTGGAATTTGCCATGGAAGGCAGCCGGTTTTTTGACCTCGTACGCTGGGGTATTGCAGCCGATTATCTCAATGCTTATTTTGCTGTTGAAAAAACACGCAGCGCGCATTTAAATGATGCAGCTTTTAAGAAAGGGAGAGATGAATACCTGCCGGTACCCTTAAATCAGATCAATTACAGCAAAGGGCTGTATAAACAAAATACCGGCTGGTAATCAATAAAAACCGATTTCATTTATATATTCATCTTATTATGAAAAGAATACTATTTCCACTACTGTTGGCAGCACTATTGCCCGGGCTACTCCAGGCCCAGGAAAGCACGATACCCACGCCACAATGGCGTCCCGTATATCATTTTACACCTGCTAAAAACTGGACCAACGATCCCAATGGATTAATTTACCTGGATGGCGCATATCACTTGTACTATCAGCATAATCCATTCGAGAATAAATGGGGGCATATGAGCTGGGGACATGCTACCAGCACCGACCTGGTGAATTGGAAACACTTACCGGTAGCCATCCCGGAAGTTGAAACCAAGGATACAACTACCTGGATATTTTCCGGATCGGCGGTATTGGATCAGCACAACAGCAGCGGCTTTGGCAAGAACGGTAAAGCGCCCATAGTAGCCATTTACACTGCCGATCAGCCCAAGCAGCAGAAAGAATCGCAGTTTATTGCTTACAGTAATGACGGAGGGCTCACCTATACGAACTACGCCAACAACCCGGTGGTAGATATCCATAAGAAGGATTTCCGTGATCCCAGCGTAATCTGGCTGGAAGACCAGCATAAATGGCTGATGACGGTGGCTGTACCTGCCGAACATAAAGTACAGTTTTACGGTTCGGTCAACCTGAAAGATTGGGAGCTGCTGAGTGAATTTGGTCCACAGGGCGATGCCCGCAAGATCTGGGAATGCCCCTCACTCACACCCCTATACGTAGATGGCAACCCCGCTAAAAAGAAATGGCTGCTGATGATTTCATCCGGCAACCAGGATGCTGCTACAGGCATGCAATATTTTACCGGTGATTTCGATGGTAAAACCTTTACCAACGATCATACTCCCGAAACGCAGCTCTTTGTAGACTATGGCAAGACATTTTATGCCGCTATTCCCTACAATCATCTGCCTGCTAACCACCAGATGATGATAGGATGGCTGATGCCTTTCGAAACGGCTACCTGGCCGTGGCGGGGACAAATGTCTATCCCCCGCGACTTGCAGCTAAAAACTACGTCGGCGGGCATACGTTTATTTCAACAACCGGCCACAGTATTGAATGGCTACCTGGAAAAATTGCCAGCAACTAAAAAATGGCAGCAGCGCAATGTTTCGTTGAACAGTAAAGTATTGCCCATTAACAATAGCCGGCAGTTTAATACCAATGCCAACTGGATAGATGCTACATTTACCCCGGGCACAGCCAGCGACTTTGGTGTAAAAGTAGCGCAACATAGTAATGGCAGTGGGGTAGTAGTGGGCTATAATGTACAGCGCCAGGAAATATATATCAATGATGGCAAAGATACCCAACATATGCCGGTACAGCCGGTCAATGGAAAAATTCGCCTGCAGGTATTACTGGATAAATCTTCGCTGGAAGTATTTGTAAATGATGGCGAAAAGGTGATGACTACACTGATATTTCCCGCCAAAGATGCTACCGGATGTGCAGTATTTGCAGAAAATGGGGGAGTACAGCTGAATACCCTGAAAGTATGGAATATGGATAAATAAAGAGAGAAGAGGATCAACACGGGGCGTTGCTGATGCGGGCAGCGCCCCATATTTTTTTATAGCAATTCGCTGCCGGATAAATTTGCTGCATGCAGTATTCGCTTAATTCCCCGAAATCATCCTATCTTGCTGTAGGTTAACCGGGTGCTGTTTTCATAAAGGAACAAAAGATGAAGGAACGAATTTATAAGTTCGGAAATATAGCCATTGCCATTGTTTGGATTGTAAACGGGCTGTTTTGTAAGTTATTAAATGGTGTAACCCGCCACGAGCTAATAGTAGCACGGATCCTGGGCCCAACATATGCTTCGCCTCTTACCCGTATGATTGGCTTCCTGGAAGTGTTAATGGCGGTGTGGGTATTATCGGGAATCAAGCCGCGATGGTGTACCTTGTCGCAAATGGTGTTGGTAGGTGCCATGAACATCCTCGAATTTTTTTTGGCGGGAGATCTCCTGCTTTTTGGCCCGCTGAACATCGTTATCGCAGCAATATTTATTATCTTACTGTATATACACGGCTATAGGCTGTCTGTAGAAAAATAAGCTGGTTATGTGGTCCCTTCTCAAGAATCATCCTTTTGCAGTACAGGCTTTTTTTGAAAATTCATTGGTACTCACCTATGCGCTTCCGGCAGAAGCACTGCAGCCGCTTGTTCCCGCCCCGCTTGAATTGGAGCGGTTTCAGGATAAATGGGCCTTTGTGGCATTGGCACTGGTGAAAACAAAAGGGCTACGGCCCAAAGGATTTCCGGCTTTTATGGGCAATGATTTTATTTTAGCCGGCTACCGGGTTTTTGTAAGGTATACTACCAGCCAGGGGAAAAGGCTAAGGGGATTGTTTATCTTGAAGTCGGAAACGAATAAGAAGAAAATGCAGTACCTGGGAAACTTGTTTACACACTACCATTACACCACTACCGATATGAAGATGATAACCGGCAATGAACTACTGGAGGTTACATCGGCACAGTCAGGTATACACATATCGGTCGATACTACGCAACCCGATACCGCGTTGCCAGCCACTTCGCCGTTCGACAGCTGGAAGGAGGCCCGGCGATTTGCAGGCCCACTGCCGTTTACATTTACCTGCGAACCCGGATCTGATAAGGTATTGATCATTGAAGGGGTAAGAGAACATTGGACGCCGCAGCCAGTGAAAGTTAATCATGCGGAAGTCGGTTTTCTGCGTGAGCCGGCTTTCCGGGAGGCGCGGCTGGCCAATGCTTTTCTCATCCAGGAAGTACCCTACTGTTGGAAGAAAGGAAAAACAGATGTATGGAAAAGATAGACAGGAAGCCATTCCAGGGTGTCGTAAACATCATCCGTTTCAACTGGCACTTTTACGTCATAGCGGTATTGCTGCTGGTGTTGTTGGGCTGTTTCAGTGAATACCTATTCTTGCAGGTAGCTTGCTGGCTACTCGCAGGAAGTGTGTTGTTGTCGCTTACAGCTTCCTGGTATATCTACGACAGGTCAGCATTGTATAGCCTTCATTGGCTGGATGACCTGGTTACATCGCCGGGTAAACAACTGATGAACGTGCATGCAGGATTTGATGAAACCAGCTACCTGCTATTACAAAAGTATCCGGAAAGTAAACTAACGGTATTCGATTTTTATGACCCGGTCAAACACACCGAAGTGTCTATTGAACGGGCACGCAGGGTTTATGCAGCTTATCCCGGCACTCAAACCATTACCACGGCTAACATACCCGTGGCTACGGCATCGGCCGATATGATCCTGGTTTTTATGGCAGCCCACGAGATTCGTGATGAGGCTGAAAGGAATATTTTTTTCCGGGAGCTGCGCCGCAGTTTACAAAGCCAGGGAAGGATTGTAGTGGTAGAGCATCTCAGGGATATCCGCAATTTCATGGCATATAACCTGGGGTTCCTGCATTTTTTTTCCAGGTCAACCTGGCAACGTACTTTTCTCGCTGCCGGTTTGGACATGGTTAGCGAAATAAAAATAACCCCTTTTTTATCAGCCTTTTTATTAGAGAAAAATGGAATGGCATCTTAAAACCATCGGATATATACTCGTGTTGCTGGCGCTATTGCACGCTTTTTTTCCAAAGTATTTTAATTGGAGAGAAGAATTTGCGCCGTTGACGCTTTTAAGCAGGCAAATTATGTATGTGCATACTTTCTTTATTGCCTTAATAGTACTGTTGATGGGAATAGGATGCATTTATGCGGCAGAAGATATCTTGCATACCCGCCTGGGGCATTTGTTGTCATTGGGCCTGTTCATTTTCTGGATTTGTCGTTTGTTCTTCCAGTTTTTTGTTTACTCTCCCTCGCTATGGAAAGGCAAGCGCTTTGAAACCACTATGCATATTATCTTTTCTTTTCTCTGGGGCTATTTTAGTATAGTCTTCTTTATGATATTTAAGGCCAATATCAATATTTAATCACCCGGAAGGTAAGGTTAATCCGCTCTTTTACCGGTTTACTGGTTTTAGGCACCTGGTGCTGCCAATGATGTTGCAATGCGCCCTGCATGATGAGCAAACTGCCATGGGTTAAAGGAATCTCTATTTTTTCTTTCGTTTGAATATGCCGCAAATGAAACTTCCTGGTAGCGCCAAAATTCACGGAAGCAATCACAGGATGCTGCCCCAGTCCCGGCTCTGCATCGGTATGCCAGGCAATGGAGTCGTTTCCATCGCGGTATAGGTTCAATAACACGCTGTTGAAAACAACTCCTGCCAGTGGATTGATGCGTTTGTTGATATCCATTAAATCGGCCGTCCATGGTTGGGGATGGTGCGTAACGCCGGAAAATGTATAGGAGGTCCCCTCTTCGCCATACCATGCGCTTAACCGCGGAAAATTCACCAGTTTGCCATAGAGCTGCATTGACTCCTGCTTCCACTGGATCTGTTCTTTCAGTGAGGTAAAGAATGCATCACTTTCCGCTTTGGTGAAAAAGTCAGGCTGGAAATAATAGGCGCCATCGCGAATGGTATGTAGTCCCGGTGATGCGGGGTGATTAGCGGCGTCTTCAAATAAATCTAATTGGCCCATGATTAAAGGTAGGGAAATCGTGGGAATGAAGGCATAACGTGTATGTTTAATGCAGAGAAAAATAAAAAAGGGAGATGTCATCACATCTCCCTCCCAATACATATATTTGTTATCATTAATTTGCTTCCGTATAACTTTTAAAGTTATTCAGGATCGCCTGCCACCCGTTTTTCTGCATTTCAATCGGGTGTTCTGTTTCCGGGTCAAATGCAACATCTACTTCGGTTTGGTCATCCTTCTTTTTGAAGGATACGCTTGCTTGCCGGCCGTTAGGCATGGTATAAGTAAATTTTTCGCCATCCACTACTTCATCATATACGGCTTCAAAGTCGAAGCCAAAACTTCCGTCCTTGGCTTCCATCCGGGCAGCGTATTTTCCGCCTACGCGCAGATCGTTGGAAGCGGAGGGGCAATGCCAGGAAGGATCAGCAAAGTTCCATTTTGTAATGTGTTCAGGACGATTATAATAGTCCCACACTTTTTTACGGTCCGCATGTACGGTGGCGGTTACGGTTACTTTGTTGCTCATTTTTTATGACTTTAAAGTGAGTAATAATTCATCGAGTTTATTCAGGGTAGCAGTCATTCCTTGTTCCATGCCCATTTGAATGACTTGTTCCAGGTCTGCCAGCGATTTGTAGGTAACGATGGTTTCCACCAGGGCGTTTTCTCCTTTATCAGTAAAAGTAACTAGCCATTCTGCGCGGGGAAGCGCTTCATTGATTTCAGCGGCTTCATTACTAAAAGCATCCAGGGAAGTGTAGAAGTCAATGGCTTTGATCTTCAGGTAGGCGGTATAGCCCCAATACTCTGTGCCGTTGGGTTCTACCATGGCATAGTGCCAGTGACCTCCTTCGCGGAAGTCCATCGATTTTGTTTTGGTAGTTAATGGAGCGGGGGCAAACCAGCGGTCCAGTAATTCACTTTTGGTGTAGCAATCCCATACCAATGGCCTACCGGCCAGGAACTCACGCCTGATAGTCAGCGTATTATTTTTTTTATCTGCGATGAAGTCAAATTGCAAATTAGGTTTCATTATTTTTTCTTTTTTATAGTAGCTAAAAGTTGATCAAGTTGGTCAAAGCGGCTTTCCCAGATTTTCCTGAATTGTTCCAGCCATTTATCTATTTCTTTCATTTTATCAATTTCGAGTTGATAAAATATTTCCCGGCCCTGGTGTTCCTGCTTCACCAATTCACATTCCGTGAGGATCTTCAGGTGCTTGGAAATAGCTTGCCGGGTGGTATCGAAATGCTCAGCAATCGCGTTGGGGGTCATGGCCTGTATGGCAATTAAAGCGATAATCGCTCGTCTCGTCGGATCGGCAATGGCCTGGAAAATATCTCTTCTCATACAGGTGTCATTTCATTTTTTAGTAGATCAGGAGATGCGCTCCGCCATTCTACCAGTTTATTACCTGATCATCGGCAGGTACTTTTCCCTGTTGTCGATCATTACCCAGGCAATGATGGCGATGAGCACCAATACAATAGGCAACCCTGATGGGGCCATACTGATATTGGCCAGCAAAATACCTATTAAAACCGGTAGAATAACAATAGCTCCCAGCGCCCTGGTTTTTGGGATCATTAACAGCAGGCCACCAAGCACTTCTGTGGCGCCTACCAGCGGCATCAGCCAGCCTATTTCCATAAATGCCATCCCGGCTTTTACCATTTTCTCCGGCATGTCTTTAGGCATAGGCATGTAGTGGAAGAATTTGTCTAACCCTGCATTCATGAACATCAGGCCTGTCAACAGGCACAACACAAAAAGGATTTTGTTTTTCATAATGACGTAATTATAGTAGTGAAACCAATTGGTTGCAAATATATGTGCAACTGATCAGTTTCGCAAATTTTTTTGAAGAAAATTTCGGGAGAGTGTTCGCATTGAGCATCAAGGCAATGTTCAGACGAATCGCAATCAGTATCGGGATTTGGCAGTCCCCAATAAAAAATGATACTAAAGGCCATTCCCGCTCCTAACGTGGCAACCGCGCAACTGTTTGGTCCTGTTCGGGATAACTGCCTAGGCAATGTTGTCAACATTGCCTAGGCATGGAGACAATACAGGGGGCAAGCTGGCCGGGTTGACATTGTACTTGCCGACGGGAGGGGCTTCCCACTATTCTTTGGGACCTAGAAGATTCGGACCCAATATTGATCGAAAAATTATCCTATTAATGACGACGGCAAATGGTCTCTTTTGGTAAAATGTCGTCGTAGATTCATCATAGGTACTTCGTAAAACCGATATAAGAGAAATGAAAATACGATAGTTACTACCCAAAATAGGAGCAATTGAACATATATATTTATAAGGAAGGTTTTGGCCAGCTTCTGAACTAGCATGCTCTGAACTATAGTGTAATTTATCAAATACATCGAATAAGATATGTGACTTATGAATGTGATGCTCCGATAAAATATTCCATTGGATTGCATGGTTAGTGAAGATAATTTAGGGAGAAGCAGTAGCGTCCCTATGGAGAAGAAGGTAAGATTGTAGTAATTGAAAGGCAGAACAGGAATGACCCAGAAAAGCCGGTATATGTTGGGCGCAAAGAGTATAAACAAGCCTATAAAGAATAGTTGATTTTTATATCTTTTCCATATCTCGAAATCATAAAACATTAGGAACGCCCCAAGGAAGCCATACATGATTCCGTCTAATCTGGTAACAACCTGCTGTCCAATCATTTTTCCATAATTGGCATCTGGGGCTAACCCAAGTATCCGGAATGACCTAAAAACGGTTACAGCTCCGATTACCATAATAATGCAAGCGATAATTGCCTTTTTCTTTTCTACTTTCAGAATGGATATAGCTATAAACAGTGCAGCCGGAATCAGCAAATAGAACCACTCTTCCACTGCCAGGCTCCACGCTTCAGAAAAAAAATTGGGATGAGGGAAAAAGAGGCTTTGAGAGAAGAAAAAATAGCTTACCAGGTTATCAGGTAATGTATCTGGCCTTATCAACGCTAAGAATAAGGCAAGTACAGACAGAACTAAGAAGTAATTTGGAAGTGTCCTTAACCATCTCCTCAGCCAAAAATTAATTAAATCTCCCTTATTGAATTCATCTCGATGAATCGTTTGTAAAAGTATTCCTCCAATTAAGAAGCCGCTTAGAACAAAAAAAATACCTACACCATCCACTAGGAAGAAGCTAGCTATTGTACTTGGAAGTATTTTTTCTAAATACACGTAGCTATGTGTATACATAACTAATATTATGGCGCTTGCACGGAGGATATCTAGTCCAAAAATCCTTTTGGGTTGCTTAGAAGCTACAATCATTATAGTATGTTATATTGCGCAAATATAGTATGTATAACGTTATCCTCCAAGCATTTTCATTGAAATGTGTGCTGGATAAGCATTTCATGGGCTTACATTTTTACAGGTAAATTCCAGGCTAATTCAGGGTATTGATGGTTCTGATGATATAACGGCAACGCTGTATAATCTTATGTTTAAGTCGATTCGTGAATATTTGAATCTTTTTCTGGGAATAGGTGTAGATTGGTATGTTCGCGTACCCCTATACTCACACACATGCCACTTACGAAACGCTGTGGAG
This sequence comes from Chitinophaga sp. Ak27, assembly GCF_012726295.1. GTDB lineage: Bacteria > Bacteroidota > Bacteroidia > Chitinophagales > Chitinophagaceae > Chitinophaga. The sequence continues at coordinate 813,343 of NZ_JABAOB010000003.1, forward strand.
AAAAAGAATCCGGATACCTTCCCAAACACCCCTATTAACAGGAGTCTGGAATAAAAATTGCGGCCTTAAGCTGTCGGACCTTTTATTGTATTTTTTTCCACATTTTAAAAATATAGACAATGAAAAAGGTGACCACAATTATTCCCGCCATCATGCTGCTATTTATTTCTTGCAGTAAAACAGAAATTGATAACCAAACCAAATTAACGACTGATTCAAAGCTTGCTACAGCTAATTCGACGGCAATGGTTGCCCAGGGCAACACGACATCCGGGATTAAAAGCACTATACCAGCTTATTATGACTCCTCCCTTTTCAAGATCCAATTTGTGGAATTCTCAGCCCAGGCTGAGGCAAGCCAGATTGCACACAACAAGAGCCTGAATTTCATTTATCAATCTGATCCCGGGTTGCCCAACAACCAGCCTTTTATTAGCGTGATAGATGCTATCCCCGGAGATGGCTTCAATCCTGTTTGGAGAGAGGTGCAGATTGTATTTAATGCGGGATTCACCCCACGCCAACTGTTTAGTGATAATGAGGTATTGGCTGCGGCTTCGGGAACGCACCCTGAAATTACGCTGAACATGACAAGCGAAGTATACTGGTGTCCGGTTATAGGTCAAAAGCCGGTTACAAAGTAGCGCTTATTTGAGGGTATTTTCTTAAGATTTGGTTGCACTATTTCATTTTGCAACCAAATGAGAGTTAATTATGCCTGGCTTTTCAGGCGAGGTATGCCAGGTACCTGGAATCGATTTTTTTAAAGTACTATGTCGTTTTGCCACGTGTATATTTTATACATGATAGTATTGTCATGTATAATAAAGAATACGCTATGGTTACAATAAATTTTGAAGAAACTTTTGATCCGGTAAGCATTGAAAATGATTTTTCTCAAATGATTTTTAATTCACCCCAGGTTGATGGAACAATTAAACAGATACTGGTGAAAATCGATCCGCATCCAGATTTGTATTTGCCAAATGTATTTAATCTTGGTTTTGGTCCACCTGATGAAACTGGAAACTTTCATGATGATATGATATACGCTTAAAGCATACCGAAAATAGTAAGGTCTTTTCTACTGTTTTATTTCATGGGCTAACCTTTTTGCAAGTAAACCCTGACTTAACTCTAGGTATTGATGGTTCTGATGATGTTAGAGCTACGATGTACCATCTTATGTTTAAATCAAATCGTGAATATTTGAATGATTTTTTTGTGGGTATAGGCGTAGACTGGTATGTTCGTGTATATAGAGATTGGAGCTATGAGGTGGATACTGCCGGGAATATTTTATCTAAACCTAAACCAGAATTATTTAATTATGAGCGGACCAGGCATGATCTTTATCGATATTACATGTTTCAATTGAAGTGAGACAAGGATATTGACCAAACTATTTAACTATATTTGTGGTATGAATCAAAATATTCAACAGAAGATAGATCAGTATAAAAAAGCTGCCCAGACGAGTCCGGGTAGCAATCCCAAGCCTGTACGATCTAAATCAGTTCGTGTTGATAGTTTAGCGCAGGTAATTCGTTCTCAAAAGGATGCTGAAAACTTCATGGCAGAACTTAACAGTATTGTTAAACGGGCGCAATAAATAATAATATTTTCAATATTGATCTAAAAAGGGATGACTTATGTCATCCCTTTTTAGATCCTGGAACGGCTACCGTCACCTTTATCTCCACAAAGCAAAAAAGCCACACCTTTTTAAGATGTGACTTTTATTTGCGGACCGGACGGGACTCGAACCCGCGACCTCCGCCGTGACAGGGCGGCATTCTAACCAACTGAACTACCGATCCGTTACTGAAATAAAAGGATAAAATATCCCTATCTTTCTGTATCCCAATTCGTTGTATTCCTCCGTTTTGGGATTGCAAAGATAGTAACAAAGTTCCCAATTAAGCAAATCTTTTTTAAAAAATATTTTCAGCATTATCTTTACACCCGATCTTTAACCAATTTAATCAAATTATGCAATTCCTGGATTTCGAGAAACCTATCGCTGACTTATATGAGCAGTTGGATAAGCTGAAGGAGAATGGTGCAAAATCTGGCGTAGATGTATCGGCTACCGTAAACGAATATGAACAAAAAATTGCGGCTACCCGTGAACATATCTATGACCACCTCACCGCCTGGCAGCGCGTACAGCTGAGCCGTCACCCAGATAGGCCCTATACTATGGCGTATATCGAAAAAATGTGCACCAACTTTACGGAACTGCATGGCGACCGGAATGTAAAAGATGATAAGGCAATGGTAGGCGGTTTCGCCGACCTCGATGGCGAAACAGTCATGTTTATCGGCCAGCAGAAAGGTATCAACACCAAAATGCGCCAGCTCAGAAACTTCGGAATGGCCAATCCGGAAGGATATCGCAAAGCCCTCCGCCTGATGAAACTGGCTGAAAGATTCAATAAGCCCATCGTAACGCTGATCGATACGCCCGGCGCTTATCCTGGCCTGGAAGCCGAAGAAAGAGGTCAGGCTGAAGCCATCGCCCGCAATCTCTTCGAAATGGTAAAACTCCGCGTGCCCGTTATCTGCATTATTATCGGTGAAGGCGCTTCCGGTGGTGCATTAGGCATCGGTATCGGCGACCGGGTATTTATGCTGGAAAATAGCTGGTACACCGTTATTTCTCCGGAAAACTGCTCCACGATCCTCTGGCGTAGCTGGAACTTTAAAGAAAAAGCCGCTGAAGAACTTAAACTTACCTCCGATTACATGAGCCAGTTCGGACTGGTAGACGGTATTGTACGGGAGCCCCTCGGTGGTGCCCACGTAAATCCCGATGAAATGGCCACTATCCTGAAAAAAAGAATTAAGGAAACATTGGCAGAATTAAAGCAAATCGATCCCGATACCCGCATAGAACAACGTATCGACAAGTTCTCCCGCATGGGTTTTTACGAAGAGAAATAAAAAATATTTAGAGATCACAATAAAAATTTCGAATTTCGGCCTTCGGAATTCGAAATTTTTATTTTCCCGTAAACGCAATATGGAACAACTAAAAGGCACCGGGGTGGCATTAGTAACACCCTTTAAAGCAGATGAAAGCATAGATTGGAATGCTTTGGAAAAATTGATCAACCATGTGATCGATGGCGGCGTTAACTACGTTGTAACCCTTGGTACAACTGGTGAAACACCTACGCTTTCTGCAGATGAAAAGCTGGATTTGATAAAATTCACTTTCGAAAAGGTGTCGAAGCGGGTGCCTGTAGTGGTTGGTATTGGCGATTACAATACCCGGGATGTGGTAAAAAGACTGGAAAAATGCCCGCTGGAGGAAGCTGCGGCCGTCCTCAGCGTTGCACCCTACTACAGCAAACCTACCCAGGAAGGGATATACCAGCACTATAAAACAATTGCAGCGGCCTCTCCTAAGCCCATTATCCTGTATAATGTGCCCGGTCGTACCGGCCGTAATATGACCGCCGAAACCACTCTGCGCCTCGCGCATGAGGTGGAAAACATCGTGGCCATGAAGGAAGCCTCCGGCGATATGATGCAGTGTATGCAGATTATTCGCGATAAACCGAAAGACTTCCTCGTGATCAGCGGCGATGATGCCCTGGCCCTCGCACAGCTGGCCTGCGGCATGGACGGCGTTATTTCCGTGGCTGCCAACTACTTTGCCACCGATTTTTCCAGTATGGTGCATGCCGCACTGGTAAATGATTACCCGGCAGCCCGCTCCCTCAACAACAAGATGCTGGAAGCATTTGACCTGATGTTCTCCGAAAACAACCCGGCCGGCATCAAAGCATTCCTGCACCACGACGGTATCGTCGGAAATAATTTCCGCCTCCCCATATTACCCGTTTCTGATCCGCTGTACGCCAAAATTTCCGCGTACCTGGAACAATACAAGTAAGCAGAAGACGAAAAGCGTAAAGCAAAAAGCTATTGTAGCGAATGATCTTAGCGATTATTTAAAAATCGCTTTGGTTATTCGCTACAATAGCTTTTTGCTTTACGCTTTATGCTTTCCAGCTATATAAGATATGTTACTCCTTCCTCCGCAATTTCCGTAGCTGTAAAAACAGGCCGGGATTCGTCCAGGAAAGGTTGTAACTCGGTGTATTTGGAAGAAAAATGCCCGATCAGCAGCTTCCCGGCACCGGCTGCCGCCGCAAGACTGGCCGCCTGTACAGAAGTGCTGTGGTAACGTTCTGCCGCCCTCTCCTGTAAATCATGCAGGTAGGTGGTTTCATGGTAAATCATATCGGCGCCCTGTAACCAGGGTAATAACCCGGTATCGTAAATGGTGTCTGCACAGTAAACATATCGTTTCCCGGGGGGAGGAGGAAGCGTCACCCAATCGTTTTTAACGATATTCCCGTCTTTTTGCTGATAATCGGCGCCATCCTGGAGTTTGGAGTAATAGGCTGCCGGGATCTCATATGCCCTGGCCTGGTCCGGCAACAGTTTCCGCTTGCGCTTCCGCCATTCAAAGGAAAAACCAAAGCAGGAAATCCGATGCTGGGTAGGAAAACAACGTACCTGCAACTCCCGGTCCTCGAGAATAAGGCCACTATAGCCTTGCTGCAGCGGTACAAAAGACAACTCGAACTTCAGTACCGTAGCGGAACAATCCAGCTGCAGCTGGATAATCTGCTCCAGTTCTGGAGGCGCATATACGCTGAGCGGCTCCGTACGCCCCATCAGGCTAAGGGTATTTAACAAACCAATTAACCCGAAATAATGATCGCCGTGCAGGTGGCTGATAAATATATACCTCAGCTTACTGCGCCGGATGCCGTACCTGGCCATTTGTATCTGGGTGCCTTCTCCGCAGTCGACCAGCAGCAACTGGTCGTTGCAGGTAACTATCTGAGCGGTGGGGTGCCGCGTCAGGGTGGGAATCGCGGAATTGTTACCTAATATTGTGACTGCAAACATTTAAATAGCTTTATCTTTCTGTGGTTAGACCGGCGCCCGGCCAAAATTTACCTCATAGCGCCCCTGGCCCTGCTTTATTCCATACCATCCAGTAATTCCCGCTCCAGCTCCTCCATCATGATAAGGTCGATCGCTTCCGCCATCGTAGGAGCAAGATTAAGCATATCATCACCCGCCGCCTTCAGGTTGGCTGTTAAAATGTTGTTAACTCCGGTGATGGCGCAGGAAAAATGATTGTCATACATACACCGGTAGACTGTTAAAATGGCTTCGATGCCTTTCTCGTCTGTTTTCTCCACCAATGCCATATCCAGTATGAGATTACGTCCCGCCAACTCCGGCAGGGAAGTTGCCGTGTGAATGAAGTCTTCTGCCAAATTAGCATCCAGGACGGATATTTCCGGACAAAAAACGACTATTTTTTCTTTGGTATCAATTTTGAATTTCATGCGTTGGACGTTGTTTTATACTTGGTAATGGAATGTTGAACAGAGGGAAGCCGCCTATAAAATATAACCGCAAGAGATCGAAACATAAACCTCCGTTTCTTCGTAGATATTTTTAAACGAACGTACCCGCATCAACGCAAAAATAATTCTTATACTATTAAAGTGTAAGTTGTTTAAGTTGAAAAAAGGAATAACTTCATTACAACATAACGTGATAATCTTAAGTCAGAATTATTCGTTATTATTGTATAGGCAAGCCCCCGTAAGGGTTTTTATAATTTAATAATCTCACAATGGACCAGAATTTTTCACCGCAAGTTAAGGAGATCATTTCGTTCAGCAGAGAGGAAGCTTTACGACTGGGAAATGACTTCATAGGTACTGAACACCTGCTGTTAGGTATTATTCGAGAAGGCGAGGGCACGGCCGTAAAGATTCTGCAGGCTTTGAACGTAGATCTGTACGAGTTACGCAAAGAAGTAGAGCTGGCTGTAAAAGATAAGACCGGAAAGAATATTGCTAACATTAATAGCCTCCCGCTTACCAGACAGGCAGAAAAAGTGATACGTGTCACTGTATTGGAAGCCAAAGCACTCAAAAGTGCTACGGTAGAAACAGAACACCTCATGCTTTCTATACTCAAGAATAAGGAAAACGTTTGTACACAAATCTTACAACAATTTGACGTGGACTACGATACTTTTAAAAACGAACTGGGCTTTGTAAAATCTGCGGACCCTAAGTCAGAATTTGACGATCCGGGCGAAGAAGAGTTTGAAGACGAAAGAAAGAGTTACGCATCCAAAGCCAAACAGACAAATACCAAATCCAAAACGCCCGTACTGGATAACTTTGGTAGAGATATTACCAAGCTGGCCGAAAGCGGCAGCTTAGATCCGATTGTTGGCCGCGAGCAGGAAATTGAAAGGGTTTCCCAAATACTTTCCCGCCGCAAAAAGAACAATCCGATTCTTATTGGTGAACCCGGTGTAGGTAAAACCGCCATCGTGGAAGGTCTTGCGCTCCGTATCGTGCAGCGTAAAGTTTCCCGCGTATTGTTCGACAAACGCGTGGTAAGCCTCGACCTGGCCGCCCTGGTGGCCGGTACTAAATACCGCGGCCAGTTTGAAGAAAGAATGAAGGCCATCATGAATGAACTCGAGAAAAACAGGGACGTTATCCTCTTCATCGATGAAATTCATACCATCGTTGGCGCAGGCGGCGCTTCTGGCTCCCTCGATGCCTCCAATATCTTTAAACCAGCCCTGGCCAGAGGAGAACTCCAATGCATTGGCGCTTCTACCCTCGACGAGTACCGTATGTACATCGAAAAAGATGGAGCTCTCGACCGTCGTTTCCAGAAAGTAATGGTAGAACCGCCTTCCGTGGAAGAAACCATTATGATCCTGAACAATATCAAGCCGCGTTATGAAGAATACCATAACGTTAGCTATACAGACGCAGCCATTGATGCCTGTGTGAAACTGAGCGACCGTTACATGACCGACCGTCTCCTGCCAGACAAGGCAATCGACGTTCTCGATGAAGTGGGCGCCCGGGTACACCTGAAAAACATCAACGTGCCACAGAATATCCTCGACCTGGAAAAACAGATCGAAGATATCAAACAGGAAAAGAATAAGGTGGTGAAAAGCCAACGCTTCGAAGAAGCCGCTGCGCTCCGCGATACTGAAAAGAAACTGGGCGAAGACCTGGAACGCGCGAAAGCCATGTGGGAAGAAGAAGTGAAGCACAAACGCTACCCCATCGATGAAGAAGCCATCGCAGAAGTAGTCAGCATGATGACCGGTATCCCTGTTAAAAGGATGGTACAGGCAGAAACTGAAAAGCTGCGCCGCATGGGCGAAGATCTGAAAGGAGCCGTGGTTGGACAAGACGATGCCATCAGCAAAGTCACCAAAGCCATACAGCGTAACCGCGTAGGGCTGAAAGATCCTAAAAAACCAATCGGTACCTTCATATTCCTCGGACCTACAGGGGTGGGTAAAACAGAGCTAGCCAAATCACTGGCCCGCTACATGTTCGACTCCGATGAAGCACTCATTCGCATCGATATGAGCGAATACATGGAAAAATTCTCTGTAAGCCGTCTCATTGGTGCACCTCCGGGATATGTAGGCTACGAAGAAGGTGGCCAGCTGACCGAAAAAGTACGCCGTAAACCTTATTCCGTCATCCTCCTCGATGAAATCGAAAAGGCACACCCGGATATTTATAATCTCCTGTTGCAGGTACTGGACGATGGTATCCTCACCGACGGCCTCGGTCGTAAGGTGGACTTCAAAAATACCCTCATCATCATGACCTCCAATATCGGAGCCCGTCAGCTGAAAGATTTCGGTGCAGGGGTAGGGTTCTCTACCAGCGCAAGATCCGGCGGCGAAGAAGAAAATACTAAGTCAGTGATTGAAAAAGCACTGAAACGTACCTTCTCCCCCGAGTTCCTCAACAGAATTGACGACGTTATCATCTTCAACTCCCTGGCGAAAGAACATATCTATACTATCATCGATATCACGATGAAGAGCGTATTGAAACGCCTGAACAACCTCGGTTTCAGCCTGGAATTGACAGACGAAGCCAAAGGCTTCCTGGCCGATAAAGGCTACGACCAGCAATTCGGCGCCAGACCATTGCACAGGGCTATCCAGAAATACCTCGAAGATCCCCTGGCAGAGGAAATCCTCAACATGAATATTCATGACGGTGATATACTCGTAGCAGACCTGGATAAAGAAAATCAAAAGCTGATCTTTACGCTGCAAAACAACTCTTCTAAGAGTAAATCCGAAAAATCAGAGGCGTAAACCACGCTAAATAAATCAATAAACAACGCCCATCAAGGTATAAAAGCCTTTGATGGGCGTTCTGTTTATAACATCTTCATGTTAACGCCCTTACATATTAATAGTTTTTACCGGTATTCTCTGGCCATAACAGCCTCTGCTATGTGCCATTCTCCCTATTTAAACCGACGTCATAACACTCATTGGGTAGTTTTTGTACATCCCAAGGCAAATATTTCAAACTAAAATGGTATGATCATGTCATTTTTTAAAAACATTTAATATGTCACATTTGCAGTATGTATTCTATATAACCTATATAAGTAGGTGCTTATGAAAGATAAATAAATTATGTTTTTTTAAGTATTATTTAGAACAGACAAACCGAACCGAACGGGTTTTCCTATAACCTCCGAATAACACCTTTAGATCCTTGTAATTAACCCTTCGGCATTATATGCGCCGAAGAAACTGAGTATTAATTATTTATCCTTATATCTATGCAAAAATCTTTACGCATCGCAGCCCGCGTTATGCTAATAGGTGGTGTAAGTCTTATCGCCACCCAGGTACATGCACAGTTGAAAGTAGGTAAAAACCCTACTTCAATCCAGAAATCAGCAATTCTTGAACTGGAATCAGACAAGCAAGGTTTACTGTTGCCACGTGTGGCCGACACCTCACTGATGACCACCCTGAATCCACCCGACGGTATGATCATCTACTGGACAGCAACCGGGGTAGAAGGTTTTTATGTAAGACACAATTACAAATGGGAAAGAATGGCTACCAAAGCTTCCTCCTGGGACCTGCTCGGTAACTTCATTACAGATGCTACCACCCAGTTCGTCGGAAGCACCAACAACGTACCCTTCGTCCTGAGAGGCAACAACAAAGAAGGTCTCCGCATTGATGACGGGAACGTAATTGTGAAAAATGACCTCACACTCAGCGGGATCACCGCTGGCGCCAACACCCTGATGGACGCCGTAATTGTGGATCCAGCCGGTAAAATATACAAACGTACCCTCACCGCCGCCGCTTTTTCCGACTTCATGATCAACGGTTCTAAAATGCTGGATCAGCAGATCAATACCGACAACGCTGCAGGCGACTATAAATTTACTACCACCACTTCCGGCACCACAACTACACACCAGCTGAGCATCGCTACTCAAACCGGTGGAACAACCGGGCCAGCAGTAGGTTTACTGACCAGGGCAGACTGGAATACATTTAATACTGCGGCTAATAAAGCACTGCAGATAGCCAACTTCATCGATGCCGCAGATGCAAAAGGTTTAACAATAGGTACAGATGCCTCTAGTAATCCTACCATCGCATTAAATGCAGCCACAGAGCTCACACCGGGTGGTGTAAATATTGGTACCCAAACTTTTGGCGGAGCTAAAACATTTGCCGGAAAAATTACCGGTAAAAACGGACTCGATGTAACAGCAGGTGGCGCCAACATCACCGGCGTAACAAATATCACCGGGGCCACCAATATTACCGGTCTTACTACCATCACCGGTAATACCGAAGCAGGTGGAAACCTCCATGTAACCGGTACTTCTACACTCGACAACAAATTAATCATCACCACCGGCGGCGCAGATGTAACTGGTAACACCGGCATCACCGGCGACTTACACGTAACCGGCAAATCAGCGCTCGATAATACCGTTACACTTGGCAGCACGGCCGCCGGAACTACTTCCGATCATAAAGTATTATTGCTCAATGCCAGCAAGGAAATCATTACCAGGGACCTGCCGGAATCAGCATTCACCGACGTGACCTTTGCGTCAGATCACACCGGTACGGATCTGAAAGTAGTAAAAGATGCCACCGCCAATAAAGTAACGGTGAGCATCCCACAGGCCGATCCATCTGTTATAGGCGGTCTGGTAAGTAATGTATCCCAGTCTTTTGCAGGAGATAAAAGACTGGCCGACAACCTGTCTGTTCAGAAATATGTGAAAATCGGTGATACTACATCCCTCGCCAATTCTACCTTACAGGTAGCAGGCTCCGTATCTATGGCCATTAAAGAAATTGCATCCGGTCCATATACGGTTGATGCCACCGATTATACCGTAGTCGTAAAAAGCGGTAGCGCCGTTACTGTTAACCTGCCCACCGCCGCAGGCTCCAAAGGCCGCATCTACACCATCAAAAAAGCCGCATTTGATGCTACCAACAATCTTACTAACACGGTAACTGTGAAAGCCCAGGCCGGCCAGTTTATTGAAGATGGCAACTCCATCGACATCTACAACGACTGGACCTTTATCACCGTGCAATCAAACGGTACCGATACCTGGTATATTATTAAGAAATAAGGTTGGACAGTATTTGAAACGGCTACGTATAACCGTAGCCGTTTCCTCCCTCTTTCGTGCTTATTTAAATGATGATGTATGAAGCTGCAAGGGCTTGTAAAAGTATGTGCTGTAATGCTGTTTTGTTTGGGCAATCAGCGTTTGCTGGCACAACAGTTAAAGCTGGGTACTAATCCCACCCTGCTGGATAAAAATGCGTTGCTGGAGCTTAACAGTGACAAACAAGGATTTTTACTCCCCCGTGTTATAAAAGCGCAAATCCTTTCCGGCGGAGCCTTATATGGCGCCTCCGAGGGTATGCTAGTATATATAACAGATGATAAAGCACTATACCTTAAGAAAACAACCGGGTGGGAAAAAATAGACTTTTCCATCCTGACAGCCGGCACAGGTATCGGGATTGCCGGAAATACGATTAGCAACAACGGCGTAATCAGCTTCAATAGCCGCACAGGCGCCGTAGGACCGGCCAGTGGCGATTATAACCTTAGCCAGATGGGAGATGTGACGATCACTACGCCCACCGATAAACAAATATTGCAATACCAGGGCGCCACCAGCAAATGGGTGAATATTACCCCCTCATTTGTAGACGCTTCAAGAAAATTAACATTACAAGCTGGTACAGGGATTAGCAGCGTTGCAGCTTCTCCTGTAGGTACTGACCTGTCGGCCGACAGAACCTGGACGATCAAGGCAGACAATACCAATGCAATCTGGAACGCTAATCAAATTCAGGGAAAAAGCATATTAACCACCACTCCCAATGAGGGCGACCTCTTCACCTTTACTGGTGGAAGCTGGACTCCCAAAGCTTTTAACTCCTCCGCCTATATTCAAAATACTACTGCCACCCAAACTGCTTCCAACTTTAATATATCAGGAAACGGCGTCATCGGCGGTACATTGACAGTAAAGGGATTGACGCCTGGTTCTGTGCCATATGTCGGGACTGGCGATGTAATCTCCGAAAATAATACACAGTTGTTCTGGGACGGTACAAAGTCATTGTTGGGAGTGGGCACTAATACTCCGGTGAATAAAGTAGAAATTGCGGGGCCTCCGTCCACCACAGCACCTTTCTCTACCAGTACTTCCGGGCTCCGGTTAACAAACCTGGCAACAGCCACACCAACATCAGCAACTTCTAAAGTACTTTCTATCAATAGCTCCGGCGACGTAATTTTAACAGATAACCCCGCTACCACCAACTGGTTAACAGGTGGTAATGCCGCTACCAGCACACAGTTCCTGGGAACGACGAATGCTGTTGATATGGTAGTGAAATATAATAGCAAAGAACTTTTCAGGGGATCAAGAGGTCAAACTGCTGCAGAAAGTGGTGGAGCAGATTTTTCTGCATATACCTTAACGCTCATGAATAATGCTACAAAGTTTAATGGTCACCCACTGATAATACGAGCAAATGGTAATGATGTATTGGCATTTGAAGATGCAAATGGCGTCCCCAAATGGCACTGGAATATATTGGGGGGCGGATTAAATTTTGTGGAAACCAATGTAAAAGACTACCGCTTGTTTTTGCAGAACGGGGGAAACGTAGGGGTAGGAACAAATACACCAGCTGCCTTACTGGATGTAGCAGGTACCGCTAAAATCGGAACCGGTGGAACGGTATTAAATGGCGTATACAGAGCGGTAAATGTTAATGCAGTAACTACGAGTATTCCAAATAGTACTACGGCAACCACTACGGTAACATTCACGGTCACAGGTATCGACGGAACATTGGGCGGAAATGTTATTATAAACCCAAGATTTGACTTTCCATTTAATCTTCGGTTGATCTCCTCAAGAGTGAGTGCAGATGATACCGTGACTGCGATTTTTGTTAATACAACTGGCGGTGCATATTCTTTGACCGGAACAGGTAAACGCTTCGATATTACTGTTATCCAATAAGAAATGTTGTTGAAGAAGCTATATATTATACCGGCTCTTTTATTGCTGGCGGAGTACGGTTCCGCCCAGCAAGGCGTATACATCCCTACCGGCGCCACCGTGTGGCTCTCCGGTAATACCAACGTGGGCATCTTCTCTGATATGACCAACAATGGTAAGCTCGGATCTAATCCTAACAGCATTTTTTATTTCCTCAGTAAATTATGGACTAACGGCAACGGAGCTACGTTGCCCGATGAAAGTGCTGATGGCAACTCCGGCACCGGCGGTACTTTTGTCTTTTCCAATACAACACAGCAAAAGATATTCGGTGGCTATAGCTTTATTACCAAAGCCGGGCCCAGCTTTCCTAACCTGCAACTGAACAATATATCCGGCTTGTTGCTGGATGACCTAAGTGACCTGAAAATCAGGAATAACCTGCATTTCGCCAGCGGGCATATTTATCTCAATGGATGGAATTTGCAGGTCGGCGATAAATCGCCCGGCACCATTACCGGTTACAGCGACAAACAATATGTTGTCACTGGCAACGGTATTGCCGGCGGTTTACTGTATCGTGCCGCTATTAACAATGCTGCGGGTAAAGTGGTATTCCCGGTAGGCACCGACGAAAACAGTTATGCTCCCGCAGCGGTATTGATCACCGGTGCTACAGATATGATTGGTGCGCGTGTATACGATAGCGTATTTACCGTAGCAGCGGGGGGAGCAGCATATAAAGACAGCTTCGTCAACAAAACCTGGAACATCCGCCGGGAAGATAATAGTGGGGGAGAAGTGGATGTTATCCTGCAACATATGGATGCGAGCGAACTACCTGCCTACGCCTCTTCCCGCGACAGTAGCTTTATTACCCGCTTTGTGACAGGGGTATGGGATCAGTTAACAGTCATCCCCAATAAGCCTTTAGCAGGTACACTCACCACCAGTCCTATGTTAGCCCCCGCTACTATGCACCTGCGGCATTTCGACGCGTTGGGGACCAACGAGTTTTTCGCGAAGACAGCTCTGATAGGTAGTGTGAAGCCGGTCACCTTCCTCAACTTTGAAGCGTTCAGGATTGCGCCGGTAATGGTGCAGCTGGACTGGACCACCCTCCGGGAAGTGCGCAATATGGCATTTGAGGTGGAACGCCGTTATGAAAGAGAGGAAACTTTCCGAAAAATCGGGGTGGTGCTCACGAAGGCCGTCAATGGTAACAGTAGTGTGCCGCTCGGCTATACCTGGCAGGATCCTAATGACTACGACGATTGGACCTATTATCGTATAAAAGCAATAGGACTGAATGGCAAAGTGGTGTATTCTGAAGTGCGTGCTGTGCCGCCATTTGTGCAGATCAACGTATTCCCGAACCCCAACAATGGTACGTTTAAGGTTCAGCTCCGTGGCATCCGGGGAGCTATGTTGCTCCAAATGCGCGATGTATGGAGCCAGGTAATGCGTCAGTATGAAGTGAAGTCAGATATGGATATCGATATCAGGGATCTGCCTTCCGGCGTCTATTTCCTGGTCATTTATCATAAAGACACTATGAAGTTGGCCTACACCTGTAAAGTAATTGTAACCCGGTAACCATTCTATTTGGGTATCTCATGCTGGCAGTTATGTCAAAATGGGATACCCAATTGTTATTGGTTTGCTATTCTCAGAGATTTCCCTCAATTTTGTAGCGTTCTTCCCTATTAACAGGTTCTTATTTAAATAGATAGTTTTGAAAAAAATAATCATCACGATAGATGGCTACTCATCATGTGGCAAAAGTACATTAGCTAAGCAATTGGCTAAGAAGCTGGGCTATACGTACATTGATAGCGGCGCTATGTATCGTGCAGTGACCCTTTATTTTATTCAAAACCGTATTGACTGGCTTTCCCACGAAGCAGTGGCGACAGCCCTTAAAGATATTCACCTGGATTTTGTGATCAACTCCCTTACCGGTTTAGGTGAAATGTACCTGAACAATGAAAATGTAGAGCACCTGATCCGGGAAATGGTGGTGGCCGAAAAAGTGAGCGAAGTAGCGGCTATAAAGGAAGTTCGCGATTTTGCGGTAGCCCAGCAAAAGAAAATGGGTGTCCGTAAAGGCATCGTAATGGATGGCCGCGATATTGGCACAGTGGTATTCCCACACGGCGAACTCAAAATTTTCATGACTGCGGAGATAGAAATCCGTGTTCAGCGCAGGTTTAAAGAATTATACGAGAAAAATAAACATATTACCCTGGACGAAGTGAAACAAAACCTCGAACTCAGGGACTATATAGATGCCAACCGCGAAATTAGCCCGCTTCGTAAGGCTGAAGATGCTATTATCCTGGATAACAGCCACTTAAACCTCGAAGATCAACTCGATTTAGTGATGCAATGGGTGGAAGATGCTATCATGGCGCACTCCTGACAAAATATTATTTTCTTTTATTGAAATTCTTTTATACATTTGCGGTATGGCGCAATATGGCCAGCATCCCAATAATTTTTTTCCACATCCTCCCGAATTTCCAATAATTTTTATTTGCATGCCCGGCAAGTGTCTTTTTAAGATGCTATGCATATAACCAACCTTATCCTCCCTGAGAAATACTGCTTAGGTAATTTTTGAATGGAGTCAATCGTGTGGTTGACGCGTGTTGTTGTGAACTGAATAAGACAGATTGAAACAGTGCGTAAGACGCGTTATATATATCGTACACGGGGAAAGTCTTATCCTAGCTATATCCACAAGGAGCCTTTGCTATTAACCGACTAGCTGATAGCGTATATTATAAAAATCCGGTTTGTGGCAGCGTAGGTGCTGCATACAAACAGTAAAGGTAATGTGGGATGGCATGGTTTGCCATGACTATTCCATATTTTCAGTAGGTGTATTCGGTTAATAGGAAGAAGGGGCGAATTCTTTCGCCCTTTCGCTTTTTTAATCAGCCTGGATAGTCAGCCGAACTTACTTGTGGCGAGCACCCCATATGTGCTGAAATCGCCGGCAGTTATTCGTAATTCTTTTTTAAATTGTGTAGTCACACAGACCAGCCAATGTCTATTAAAGGTGTATGTTTTTTGTGCTGGCTCCTGCTGGGAGCCTGTTTGGGAGCGAGAGCCCAGGACTCTCTGCGCACATACCGGCTGCTGGATTCCGTTCGCCAGCTCCGTGCAGACACGGCAAAAGTGTCGCTGTTGATTAAAAAAGGCGGGGAAAATGCCCGTTACTTTGATAATCATAAACTGGACAATCCTTTCTGGCAGGAGGCGCTTACCCTATCCCAGCAACTCAGGTTTTTCCAGGGAATATCCCGTGCCTATAACGAAATCGGTACCAGCAAAAGAAATAAGTCGCTCTATATTGTTGCGGAAGACTACCACGAGAAAGCCCTGAAAGCGGCAGAAGAAGCGAAAGACACTTCCCTGATTGTTTTCTCTCTCAACAATGCAGGGGTGGATTGCCGCCGGCTCGATAAACTTCAGAAAGGATTTGATTATCATATGAGAGCCCTGGTATTGGCCGAGCAGATCAACGATATCAGGAATATTTGCGTGGCCACCAACAGCATCGGCAATATCCAGCTTACTATGGAAAAATACGCAGATGCCATTCAACACTTTAACCGCGCACTGGCGCTGGAAGAAAAAAGCCATAACGACCTGGGAGTAGCCATCAACCTGGGAAACCTGGGTTATGCCTACCAGGGGCAGGGGAAGCTGGACCTGGCCATCCAATATTATAAACGCTCCCTGAATATGAACCTGAAAATGGACCGGCCTATTGGGATCGCCATTTGCTACAACGCGCTGGGAGCGGCCTATAAAGAAAAAAAGGATTATGCAGCCGCTATGTATTACCTGGAAAAAGCACTCGAAGTAAATGACCAGGTAGATGATAAAGTGCATGTGGCAGAGAGTTACCTCAGCATCGGCAAACTATTGGGCGCCCAGGCGAAACATGAAGAAGCCAGGAAATATATTCAACAATCCATCGATGTAAGCACTTTCTGGGGATTCAAATCAATGCTGATGGATGCCTACAAGGCCCTGGCAGAAGATTATAAGGAAAGCGGCGATTTTGAAAAATCATTGGAAGCAGTAGATAAATCCCTGTTGTATAAAGATAGTATCCTCGATGAAAAGTCGGCCATGGCCCTGACCCAGATGCAGACCATCTATGAAGTAGACCGGAAGGATAACCAGATTCGTACCCTGGAACATGATAAAATGCTGGGAGCACTCCGTACTAAACGGAATGTGGCGATCTCTTTTTTCCTGGCAGCTTTTCTCCTGATGGCCATCGTTGGCGGGTTTTTCTATATTCGTCACCGTAACCTGAAGGCCAATAAACAAACTTTACAGCTGGAGCTGCGCTCGCTGCGTTCCCAGATGAACCCACACTTTATCTTTAACTCCCTCAGCTCTATCCACCGGTATATATGGAGTAATAACCAGGAAGAAGCATCTGACTACCTTACCAAGTTTTCCCGGCTCATGCGCCTGATCCTGGATAATACGCAACATACCTTTGTAACCCTTAATAAGGAACTGGAGTCGTTAAGACTTTACCTCGACCTGGAGTCCCTGCGTTGTAATGGTATTTTTGAATATAGATTTCAGATAGATACAGCGATAAATGACGAAGAAGTACTGATCCCGCCCATGATTTTACAACCTTATGTGGAAAACGCTATCTGGCACGGCCTCGTACATAAGTTGTCAGAAGAGAAGGGATTACTGGATATCAGTATTATCTTGCAAAAGCGTAGCCTGGTATGTACCATCACCGACAATGGTATTGGACGAAAGAAAGCAATGGAAATAAAAGACCGGAAAGGGCGTATGCATAATTCGGTGGGCATGAAAGTAACAGAAGGAAGGATAGACCTGATAAGAAAAATTAATAATAAAGAGGCAACAGTAACCGTAACCGACCTGGAAGACGAGTCAGGAAAGGCAACCGGCACCCGGGTAACCATCGTATTGCCGGCAGAATTTATATTTTAAGATACCGACAGACAACCAACAATCATAACTGTAAAACGCTAAATAGCTAAAAGCTACTTATATGAGCGAACTAAAAGCTATCATCGTAGATGATGAGCAGCACTGCATAGATGCACTGCAAACAATGCTGCAGAAAAAATGCCCAGGTGTGAATGTCGTAGGCTGGGCCAAAAGCGTGGCAGAAGCCAAAGGGCTGATAGATGAACTGCAACCGGATCTCGTATTCCTTGATGTGGAAATGCCCTATCAAAACGGATTTGAACTCCTGAAGCTATTTGAAAAAGTTCATTTTGATGTAATATTCACCACCGCGTACGAGCAGTATGCTTTAAAAGCGATTAAGTTCAATGCATTGGACTATCTGCTGAAGCCCTTTAGTATTAAGGAGCTACAGGATGCCCTTGAAAAATGTAAGGAGAAGAAAAACAACCGGGGAGTGAAGGAAACAGGTGGGGTATCACCCATGGATGTGTTTTTACAGAACATGAAAACGTTGCAACAAACCCATAAGAAAATAGCTTTACCTACTATCAATGGACTGGTATTTATGCCGGTACAGAACATTGTGCGTTGTGAATCTACCGGCAACTATACCCGCATTTTCTTTACCGATAAGAAAAACCTGATGGTATCCCGTCCCCTGAAAGAATTTGAGGAATTATTGTCTGACGTGGATTTCTTCCGGGTCCATAATTCTCACCTCATCAATATGCAGCAAATGCAGTCCTATATCCAGGGAGAAGGCGGTTTTGCGCTGATGAGCGACGGTACCCAGGTAGAGGTGTCCCGACGGCGTAAAGCGGACTTTTTAAAGAAGGCCATGCAATTCTAAGTAATGATTTACAAGGGATTTAGCGGGAAGCACTCCGATTTTATACGTTTTCATACCAGTTACAGGAAATTAACTACCATATAATAAATGGCTATTGCAGGCATATGATAGATAAACTACTTTTGAATTACGATTTCAATATTAACACCATATAAAGATTTTATACTCTGCATTACTAGCGTGATTAGCCCCAAAGAAAAAAGACACCGTTCTGGTGTCTTTTTTGTTTTATATGTTGATATACGGTTAGTTAGATGTGTTTATGATTCATTGACTGTTGCCAGTTCATCTGCCTTATGCTCCAGTTGGAAGAAAGACAGTAACCGCCGAATCACCCCTTCTACGAGCGCGTCCGGACAGGAAGCGCCACTGGTCAGCAGGATAGTTACCTGGTCTTTTTTGGGAAGGAACTGATTACTGTTGATGGTTTGCTTATGATGAAAATCCCAGTGCTGAATTGCATCTGCCGATAATATATGTTCGGGAGAAGAGATAAAATAGGTAGGCAGTTTTTCTTCACATAATTCCACGAGATGGGAAGTATTGGAGCTATTATAACCACCTACTACGATGGCCAGATCGGCAGTTTCCTGTAACATACCGGTAACGGCGGTCTGATTATCATTGGTAGCATAACAGAGGGTATCCCGGGTATCTGCAAATCTTTCGCCCACATTGGCGTCTGTCAGCTGAAAGGTACTGATCATGACCTGTTTGATGTGGTCTGCGATGGCCTGAGTTTCTGTGGCCAGCATAGTGGTCTGGTTCACAACCCCCACCCGTTGCAGGTCTTTTGTAACATCAAATCCGGCAGAATACTGGCCTTCAAATAAGGTGTAAAATTCTTCGGGATTTCTTTTCTCACTGATGAAGTCGGCCAGTAATGCAGCTTCCTTAATGTCTTTTACGACTACGGTCGGAGTACCGGCCTGGCTATGAGAAAAGGTAGCCCGTGTTTCTTCATGCTTGGGCTTACCATGTACAATGACGGTGTAGTTTTTCTGACCAATCTGTTCTGCCTTATTCCATACCCTTTCTACAAAAGGGCAGGTGGTATTGTATTTCAACGGCTCTATACCCAGGGAAGCGAGTTGTTTCTCCGTTTCCAGGGTAGTACCGAAAGCAGGAATAATAACGATATCATCTGCCTGTAAGCTTTCCCAGGGTACCAGCTGTTTACCGGCAGTATCCATGATGAATTGTACGCCCCGGTCTAGCAGGTCGCTATTGACATGTGGATTGTGAATCATTTCACTCAGCAGGAAAATGCGTTTGTCAGGGTTTTCATCTACTGTTTTGAAGGCGATTTCAATGGCATTTTCTACACCATAGCAAAAGCCGAAATGGCGGGCCAGCAGAATCCTGATAGGGCCAAAATCCAGCTCAGTAGGGGTAAAGTCCTTTTTCATGCGGTCCTGCTGTTTGCGCTGGTTTTTAATGGCGCTGATCAGCGGACTGCGATATATCACCGGAACGTTAAATGTTTTCATGTGTTAAATGACGGAAAATTGAGTGACAAAGTTAATCAGTTTTCTTTGCTCACTTTGTCTAACCAGGCTTTTTCTTCAGCACTCAGGCTGTTATAGCCTTTTTCGTTGATTTTATCCAGTAGCTGATCCAGGCGGGATTGGCTGCTATCATCTGTTTTCCGGACTACTTTCAGTGGTGATTTTTTGGGTTTAAACTTCCGGTCAGCCTTCCTTTGTTCCTGGCGGGTACTGGCGTCAAATACCCAGATCAGCGGTTTACAGAGGTCGGTACCGGCCTGCAGGATGCGTATATAGAAGAAGCCCAGCAGGGCGCCACCCATATGGGAGATCAAACCGCCAATGTTGCCATTGGGAATAGAAATCAATCCCAGTAATACCAATGCCAGTGCCAGCCACTTTAACCGTACGCTTCCCAGGAACATGAGGCCTATTTCGTAGTTGGGCATCAGGGTGGCAGCAGCCACAAGTATGCACATAATCGCAGCAGAGGCGCCTATCATGGTATAGCCCATGTAACCGGGAAACAAGCTGGCGCTCAGCAGATACAACAAACCACCGGCAATCCCGCCCAACAGGTATAAGGGGAGCACCCGTTTGTTGCCCAGGAAATCGCGGAATAAGTTGCCAAACCAGTAGAGGTTAATCATGTTAAACAGCACATGAAATATCTGTTCATGAGTAAACATGTAGGTAATAAGCCCCCATGGTTTCAATATGAAAGCGCTCAGGGGAGCGTGAATGGCCAGTTGATCATACGTCCAGATAAAAGGACCAGGTTGTTTGGTCAGAAAAGCAATAAGATGTATAATATTAATGCCCAGGAAAACGATAATATTCCAGAAAAGCAAATGGTTCACTGTGTTACCTTGCCTGAGCCAATAGCGAATATCCGATTGAAAAGAGGTCCCGTTCATATACACAAATTAAAATAAAATCCGGGATTTCGGTATACAAATTAACATTTTGGATGATGGAAAAATAAGCTGCATGACCGCAGGTGGACAGCAGCTTGCTCCCTATGTTTATCAACAATCAATTGGCAGTCTGGTTGCTTTTTTTAGAAAAAATTACCAGGAAAATGCAGGCTAAAATATTGACGTAGTGTATTTTTTAATAATACAATTTAAAAATATCTGAAAACTGCGGTCTGTTCTACCATCAATAGGCTATTTCTTCAATAAATATGTCGGTAAACGGGTAATTTTTCGTATTTTTGCCGTCCCATAAAACAGGGAGTCCGGGTATTCCGGGCTAAAATTTCAATTTTTTATGAGCGAAAACATCATTCCTAACGAACAAAACGCTGAACAACAGGCTGCTGCACCAGCAGTAGAAACAGCGACACCAAAGGCGCCTGTGGCGAAAGTTGAAACTGCACACGACGATTTCGACTGGAGCGTTGACAAACGTAATGTTTCTTCTTACAGCAAAGAAGAAAAAGCTAAGTACGATGCTACTTACGATGGTACTTTCAAGGTGTTTGAAGAAAACAGCCTGCTGACCGGTACTGTAGTAGGTTTAACCAACACAGACGTAGTAATCAACATCGGTTTCAAATCTGATGGTTTGATTTCTCTGAACGAATTCCGTGATTTACCAGGTCTGAAGATCGGTGATGAAGTGGAAGTGCTGGTAGTAGAAAAAGAAGACCGCGATGGTAACCTGCACCTGAGCCGTAAACAGGCTCGTCAAAAACGTGCTTGGGAAAAAATCGTGGAAGTTTACAAAACAGGCGAAGTGGTTACCGGTACTGTTACCAGCAAAACCAAAGGCGGCTTGATCGTAGACGTATACGGTATGGAAACATTCCTGCCAGGTTCTCAGATTGATGTGAAACCAGTTACCGATTACGACCAGTTTGTAGGCAAAACTATGGAGTTCAAGGTGGTGAAAGTAAACGAAACCATCCGCAACGCCGTTGTTTCTCACAAAGCGCTGATCGAAAGCGATATCGAACAACAAAGAGTGGATATCATCAGCAAACTGGAGAAAGGCCAGGTGCTGGAAGGTACTATCAAAAATATCACCGACTTCGGTGCGTTCATCGACCTGGGTGGTCTGGACGGCTTGCTGTATATCACCGATATCAGCTGGGGCCGTATCTCCCATCCGAGCGAAGTACTGCAGATGGATCAGAAAATCAACGTTGTTGTGCTTGACTTCGATGACGAAAAACGTCGCATAAGCCTGGGCTACAAACAACTGACTCCGCATCCGTGGGATACTTTACCAGCTACCATCACTGAAGGTGCTAAAGTAAAAGGTAAAGTAGTAAACATCGAAGATTACGGTGCATTCCTGGAAATTATGCCAGGTGTGGAAGGTCTGGTACACGTATCTGAAATCTCATGGGCTTCTACTCCAATCAACGCTAAAGAATTCTTCAAATTAGGCGAAGAATACGAAGCAGTGGTAGTTACCCTGAGCAAAGAAGAGCGTAAAATGTCTCTGTCTATCAAACAACTGACAGAAGATCCATGGTCTACTATCGAAACTAAATTCCCTGTTGACAGCCGTCACAAAGGTATCGTGAAAAACATCACTCCTTATGGCGTGTTCGTTGAACTGGAAACCGGTATCGGTGGCATGATCCACATCTCTGACCTGAGCTGGATCAAGCGTTTCAACCACCCATCTGAGTACACTAAAGTAGGTAGCGAAATAGATGTAGTTATCCTGGGTATTGACAAGGAAAACCGTAAACTGAGCCTCGGTCACAAACAGATCGAAGAAGATCCTTGGAACACTTTCGAAACTATCTTCCCGATCAACTCTGTACACGAAGGTACTGTTGTGAAGAAAGATGATAAAGGTGCTACTGTTCAACTGCAATACGGTCTGGAAGCTTACGCTCCTGCACGTCACCTGAGAACAGAAGACGAAAAACCAATCAACGTTGAAGACGTGAAAGAATTCATGATCATCGAATTCGATCGCAGCGAAAAACGTATCCTGGTTTCTCACACCCGCGTTTGGGAAAAAGCTCAGGCGGAAGAAAAACAAGCTATCGTGAAAGAGAAGAGAGAAGAAGCTGACAAAACCCGTAAGGCTGTGAAAAACATCCAGGGTAAAGTTGAAAAAGCTACTTTAGGCGATCTGGGTGCTTTAGCTGAACTGAGAGAAAAACTGAAACAATCTGAAGGTGGCGAAGAAAAAAGTGCACAATAAGGTTTAAGTTTCGTTAAATAATAAATCCCGCTCCGAGTAATTCGGGGCGGGATTTTTTATTGGGTAAGTCGAGAAAGCATAGTACGGGGCCTGGTTTTAATGAGTATAGACTACGTAATGTTTCAAGACATTTTTAGTGCTAACAGTGATCCCAAAGAAGTGTCAAACATAATGTTTTGTTACACTGAAAGTTTTCAAATAAAAACTTTATTTACAACTGTAAAATTTTATTTACATTTGAAAACGAAGTATAAAGCAGAAACGCAGCTGCTTATCAATGTCTGCGGTTACATTGATCACTCTAGATAGCCTTAAAAAACATGATAAAATTAAAATTGTTAGAGAATGCGCATTATATCAATGCCTCCTATCTACGCATTTGAGGCTAAACATCCAGTATCGGCAACATCGCTAAATGATTGGTGTAGAAAGATCAAGAAGGCGCAATGCCGCAACTTTAATGAGTTAAAAAATGAGGTTGCTGGCTCAGTGGATTATGTTGGTGGTGATTTGTATGTTTTCAATATTGGAGGTAACAACTATAGGTTAGTAGCAGGTATTCATTTTAACACACAGCTCGTATATATTCGCGCAATACTGACGCATGCAGAGTATGATGAACATAATAAGAATAAAACCTTGCTGAGTTTATAAAGAAGGATAACATATTTAATATGAAAATAGCGACTAAACAGGAATACTTTTCTGCGATGGCTGAAATTGAAGGACTTTACCAAAAAGGCTTTTCAAATTTGAATATTGAAGAGGAAAAGAAGTTAAATCTGTTAGCAGAAGCAGTAGAAGCATGGGAGGCGATTCATTATCCTATGCCATTGAAACCTCGATTCCCTGATATTATTGAATATCTGTTGAAAAGCAGAAGAATGAATCAGAGTACGTTGGCGGAAGAATTAAGTATATCAAAGGGGTTTCTCAATCAATTATTGCACGGTAGTAAGTCTCCTAACACAGAAGTTCTTAAAACCATGCACAACAAATTCCATATTGATGGAAATTTGTTACTTGAAAGCCTGATATAGAATGCGTTCGATCGCAGGCTCACTATAATTGGCAGTATTATTTTTTGATGTTCTATATAAGAAACGAATATTAATGCGTGCTTGTAATACCGGAGCTTTTTTTTAAATGCAGACCTGCCAAAAAGGGCATTTTATCGGATAATTTCCGATGTCTATATGAAAATTTGACAAACGGATTTCGTAGACGAGGCCCGGAACCTTTCTTTTGGCAAACCATCTGGACGGTCCCAGTTATGTCTCACTGGAATCGGCCTTAGCCTATTACGGAATGATACCGGAACGGGTACACGAAACAACTTCTGTTACAACAGAAAGTAACAAGACTTTTAGTTCAGCTGTTGGAAGATTTAGTTATCAGCATATTCCTCTATCTTATTATAGTTTTGGTATTACAATCGCAGATCACAGCTCCGGACAAAGCGCTCAGATGGCAATCCTTGAGAAAGCCGTTTGTGACAAGATTATCACTACCAGTGGCGTTAACTTACGCAGTATCAAACAGACCAGGGGTTTCTTGATTGAAGATCTCCGAATAGATGAAGAACAATTAGAAAAGTTGGATAGCCAGGTGATCGCATCCTAGCTAGATGATAGCCCCAAAAAAAGTAGCATTAAAATCCTTCTTAAGACCTTGTGCGTACTGCGATAAGAGATTCCGAATATACTCCTAAAGGCAAAACAGTTTTTTACTCAAATATCGCCACAACCCTCGCCGGCGCCGCACTGGCTCCTTTTATTTTCAACGGAAATACACTCACTTTAAACCCAAATGCCGGCAATGTGCCCAGGTTAACCAGCTGCTCCATATGGCAGTATTCCTTTTGCTGTCCTACCAGGTGGGCCTGCCAGAAATAATCGTCCCGTTGAAGTTGTTTGGCTTGCTGCGCCATATATTTTAAAGGCAGGTCGAATCCCCACTGATCTATTCCCATTACTTTTACGCCCTGGTCTATCAGCCAATGGGTGGCTTCTGCGCTCATACCGGTGCCCCTCATCGCGTATTCTTTGGTACCAACGTATTTATCGCGACCGGTATGAATGAGCACAATGGTACCAGGAGTAATTACGGCGCCGCTCTTTTCAAGGTCGGCACGTATATCCGCCACTGTTATCTGTTCAAAATCTGCTTTGTGGGTCATATTCAATACTACCCCGTTACCATAGCACCATTCCAGCGGAATTTCATCGATGGTTTTGGCAGGTGCCCCATTTACAGTGGGCGCATAGTGCCAGGGGGCATCGATGTGGGTGGCGGCGTGTACGCCCATGCCGATAATTTTATCATCAGCCCAGCCTTCAAATCCTTTAGGGAAGAGCTTTGCAGGAAGACCCAGGAAAAAACGGATCAGTCCTTTGCTTTGTCGATGCGTTTTGTGCTTGATTTTGATACGCATGAACCAGGGATCCTGTTTGTTGTAGGCGATGGTTTTGGATAGATCTATGATTTTCATATTGGTTTTTTGGCGTCAATTGCGCGCGTAAAGATGATCAACAAAATATCATCTTCCAAAAACTATTTCGTGAGCAGGGCCAGCTTGGCGTCATTAAATTCCAGCAGGGAGTCCAGCTGCATATTGGCCAGGGCATACCGGGGATCTTTCCTGTTATGGGCTTCCGGTACCACCACGGTGGTCATACGGGCAGCCTTTGCAGCAGTCATACCGGTCACCGAATCTTCAAATGCCAGGCAATCCAGCGGATCGCTGCCCAGGGCTTTGGCACAGGCCAGGTATACCGCCGGATGAGGTTTACCATAATCTTCAAACTCGGCAGAATATACGGCCTGGAAGCGGTCTTTTACCTGTAAATGATCCAACACCGCATTGATCAGGCGCAGCGGGGAGGAGGAAGCCAGTCCCATTTTGAACCCTTTCTCCCTAAAATACCCAAGAATGTAATGTAACCCTTCCATAGGTTGCCCGGTGGCGATGATTTTGGCAATTACGCTGTCAATGATTTCATTGACAACCTGTTCCGGGGATTTGCCCTCCCATTTATAATAGCTATGCCAGTAACTTACTACTTCTTTGGTACGTAAACCCGTGGTAAGATGCGTCAGTTCAGGCGATAGGCTAACGCCCACGGTGGAAAATACTTCCCGCATCGCAATGCCCCACAGCGGTTCAGAGTCGATCAACAGGCCATCCATATCAAATATTACCGTATCTATCATGAAATTCCCTTTTTTATGCGCGGCAAAGATAAGAAGATATGCGGCCAGATCACAGTGGAATCAAGCGAAAGGGCACCGGTCATGTCCTTCTCCTATAACAATAAGTTATACCGGATAAATTTTGGTTATTGGCTCGCTGCAGGTTTATACTTCCACCGGCTGCCGGATTGGGCTACAGCATTGTGTTTTCGCTGCTTTTTTCATCCAGCCCCAGCCCATTGCTAATTCCACCCCTTTTTGGGGGCTTATTCAATTCCCAAAAAAGTTTTGGAAAGATGGGCTGCATTTCTATCTTTGTATTACTCTACTAAAATTATAGGGAATATGGGTAATGGAGTGTCATATCGTAGAAATAATGGATGTAGCTGTTGTAACACAACACCTGCGGGGCGCGTGTAATGGGAAATTCCAGTGATCAGTTTACTGTAAATCTTTATACGAGCCTCCGAAAGTACCCCGGGGGCTTTTTGTTTTTATAGAAAACAACTATCCCCGCTTAGAAAATTGCTTTTTACCACCACCTGAAAATACTTTTTATGCAAAGCTTCAGAACAGAACTCGAAAATCCAATTGTTGAACAGGATATCATAAACCTGGAGAAAAAGATTCGCCAGTTCCGCGAAGGGAATATCACGGACGAAAAATTCCGCAGCCTTCGTCTGGCAAGAGGGATATATGGGCAACGCCAGCCAGGTGTGCAAATGATACGTATCAAACTGCCCTATGGTAAAATGACTTTGCAACAATGGAACCGCATTACTGAAGTATCTGATGAATATGCTACCAGCAACCTGCACCTGACCACCCGCCAGGATGTGCAGATCCACTACGTTAGCCTCGACAGAACGCCGGAACTGTGGACCAAGCTGGAGCAGGATGGGATCACCATCCGCGAAGCCTGTGGTAACACGGTACGTAATGTAACCGCTTCCGACCGCGCGGGTATCGATCCTGACGAGCCATTTGATGTAACACCTTATGCAGACGCGGTATTCCGTTATTTTCTGCGTAACCCGGTGAGCCAGGAAATGGGACGTAAAATAAAGATCTCGTTTTCCTCTTCAGATAAAGATACCGCCTGGTCTTTCATGCACGATTTCGGTATGATTCCCAAAGTGAAAATCATCGACGGTAAAGAAGTGCGTGGCTTCAAAGTATTGGTAGGCGGAGGCTTAGGCGCACAACCCTTCCTGGCTAAACCAGTATATGAATTCCTGGAAACAGACCAGCTCATTCCTTATATTGAAAACGTACTGCGCGTATTTGACCGCTATGGTGAAAGAACCAGCCGGAACAAAGCCCGCATGAAATTCCTCATCCAGAAAATTGGTATGGAAGAATTTGAACGTTTGGTGAAAGAAGAATATAAAGCAGTAAAACTGAAAAGCGTACCTATCGATGCAGACGCCTGGGTAGCTACCCAACCCGCTCAGGTAGGTACTATTCCCGCATATTCCATCAAGGACCCTAAAAAGTACGAAGCCTGGAAAACTACCAACGTTTTTGAGCAGAAACAAAAAGGTTATTACGGCGCCTACGTTAAAATAACCCTCGGTAATATCGGCTCTGCCATCAGCCGCCAGCTGATCGAAGCACTGCGGCCCGTTATTGCAGACGACGTGCGGGTAACCGCCAACCAGGGACTCCTGTTGAAATACATACTGCCGGAAAATCTGCCCTATGTATTCAGCGTACTGGAAACTGCAGGCTTTGCGAATGCCGGTTTCGACAGTGTTGCTGACATCACGGCTTGCCCGGGTACCGACACCTGTAACCTCGGTATTTCCAGCAGCACAGGAGTGGCTAAAGTATTGGAAGATGTGATCACAGAAGAATTCCCGGACCTGATCTATAATAAGGATATCAAAATCAAAATCAGCGGCTGTATGAACTCCTGCGGTCAACATGGTATTGCCAGCATCGGCTTCCACGGCTCTTCCATGAAGAGTGGCGGTAAAGTATTGCCGGCTCTCCAGGTACTTTTGGGGGGCGGTATCGTAGGTAACGGCGATGGACGTGTAGCAGATAAAGTAATTAAAGTGCCTAGCCGACGTGGTCCCGACGTGTTGCGCAGCCTGTTGCACGATTTTGAAATCAACGGAGGGGAGCACGAATTGTTTAACCAATACTACGATCGTAAAACAGAAAAATATTTCTACGAACTGCTGAAGCCATTGGCAGACCTGAGCACCCTCACTGCGGCTGATTTCATCGACTGGGGACAGGCACAGGACTACGCTACTGCCATTGGAGTAGGAGAGTGCGCAGGCGTTATTATCGACCTGGTGGCTACCCTGCTGCTTGAAGCAGAAGAAAAGCTGGAACTGAGCAGCACAGCACTGGCCGGCGGCGCCTATGCGGATGGCATTTACCACGCTTACTCTTCCTTTGTACAGGGCGCCAAAGCGCTGCTGCTGAGCGAAGCGATCAGTGGTAACACACAGATAGGTATCATCAATGACTTCGACAAACACTTTGTAGCTACTGGTAAATTCAGCTTCGAGCCTGACTTTAAAACAGTAGTGTTACAGATTAACGCGAACGAGCCTACGGAGAGCTTTGCAAAGTCTTATTTCGCACAGGCAGAATCTTTTTATACCGCAGCGCAGGTATACCGTCAACGGACAAACGAGCTGGTGCAGGCTTAATTATTCATTCATCTCAACATTAATATCATGCAAGATATACAACCGAAACTCACATTGATAGGTGCTGGCCCAGGCGATCCGGAGCTGATTACTGTTAAGGGGTTAAAGGCTATTCAAAATGCCCGGGTCATCCTTTATGACGCATTGTCCAGCAACGAACTGCTGGACTATGCGCCGGCCAATTGCCTCCGCCGTTTTGTGGGCAAGCGCGCAGGCATGCATGTTTATTCGCAGGACGAAATAAACAGGATGATTGTAAAATATGCCTTAACTTATGGCAGTGTAGTGCGGTTGAAAGGAGGAGACTCATTTGTGTTTGGCCGTGGCCAGGAAGAAATAGCTTTCGCACAACAGTTTGGTGTTACCGCCGAAGTTATTCCAGGTATTTCCAGCGCCATTGCGGTGCCTGGCGTTAACAAAATCCCGGTAACCAGCCGCCACGTGAGCGAAGGCTTTTGGGTGATTACCGGTAATACCCGGAATGGCAACTTGTCCCGCGACCTGGAACATGCCATCAAGGCCAATACCACCGTTGTCATTCTCATGGGAATGAGCAAGCTGGCGGAAATTGCCGGCATCTACAGCGACGCAGGAAGAGGCAAAACGCCCGCCGCTATTATCCAGAATGGTACGCTGCCTACCCAAAAAATGGGATTGGGAAATGTGGCCGACCTCGTGGAAATAGCCGCTACACACGATCTGCATAACCCTGCTATCTTGGTAATAGGAGAGGTGGTACGCTTCCATGAAGCGTTCCAGGCACTGCAGACCAAAGTGTCAGCCGAACTTAAAATTGCCGTATAATGGAAGAAAATCATTTATTTCCGGTGTTTTTCAAATTACACCGCTTGCAGGTACTCGTTGTAGGCGGTGGTAATATCGGATTAGAAAAAGCCAATGCCATGCTGGAAAATTGCCCCCAGGCAAATGTTACCATCGTGTCATTGGATTTTTTGCCTGAGCTAACTTCGCTCACGCATCAATATCCTAATATTACCCTGGTACAGAAATCGTTTTCCTGCGGGGATTTGCTGGGGAAAGATCTCGTGATTGCAGCTACCAACAACCGGGAGCTGAATTATCATGTATGGGAAACTGCCAAATGCAGCAAGGTATTGATTAATGTAGCCGATACCCCCGATCTGTGCGATTTCTATCTCGGTTCTATTGTACGTAAAGGCAACCTGAAAATTGCCATTTCTACCAATGGTAAATCGCCCACCGTTGCCAAACGCCTGAAACAGGTGCTGCAGGAAGCTATTCCGGATACCATCGATGAAGTATTGAATAAGTTATCGTTGATCCGAGACAAATTAACCGGCGACTTCAGCGCCAAAGTAAAAAAGCTGAACAGTCTCACCGATGTATTAGTAAAATCTGAAAATGATCCTTTGTAATAGATTACTTTTTCAGTAATGTTAACAGTATTTGCGCCTGATTGTGCGTTTCGTCTTTAGCCCCGTATAACAGTGTTACCCGATGGTGTTGTGCTTTCTTTTTGATAACTGCCAGTAACTCTTTTTTCTCCTGTAATTCCTTCAGATATTTTGTTTTGAATTCAGCAAATCTTGTTGGGTCATGGTGAAACCATTCCCGTAGTTCATTGCTGGGCGCTATTTCCTTGACCCATTCATCTACATGGGCCCGCTCTTTTGTAAGTCCCCTGGGCCATAAGCGGTCCACCAGGATGCGGTAACCGTCAGTGTCTGCATAATCTTCGTATACGCGTTTAATCTGTATCATAACTAAATTAACAACCCGGTGAATTATTTTGTTCCCGTTTCCCGCAAAGACGCTAAGGAGTAAAGACACCAAGAAATTTATAAGATAGAAAATATCATTGTGCCTTTGCTCCTTAGTGTCTTGCGAGACAAAACTCGCTGAAAATTAATATTATTGTAGCTTATGACAGATCATTCATCGATTATAGCGGCAACAGTCAGTTACGTAAAACAGGAATTAGCCGACGCAGAAGGAGGCCACGACTGGTGGCATATTTACCGGGTATGGCAGCAGGCAAAACATATTGCAGCCACGGAAACAGTCGACTTACTGGTAGTGGAGTTAGCTGCATTATTGCATGATATTGCAGATTCCAAGTTCCATCACGGAGATGAAAATATTGGTCCCGCTAAAGCCGTGGCCTTCCTGCAAACACAGGTAGTGCCGGAGGCCGTGATTACACATGTGGAAAACATCATCCGGCATATTTCCTTTAAAGGGGGAAACCAGGAAAAATCGTTTTACTCGCCTGAGTTAGGCGTGGTTCAGGATGCCGATCGACTGGATGCAATGGGCGCTATTGGTATTGCCAGGGCATTTAATTATGGAGGGTTTAAAAACCGGCTGCTGCATGATCCGGCGGTACAGCCTAATATGCAGATGACGAAAGAGGAGTATAAGAACAGCACAGCGCCTACCATTACGCATTTCTACGAAAAGTTACTGTTGCTGAAAGACCGGATGAATACCCCTACCGGAAAGGAGTTGGCGATAGAGCGGCATACATTTATGGAGCAGTTCCTGGATCGGTTTTACAAAGAATGGGAAGGGGAGATATGATTAATTATGTTAATATGGATGAAGAAGAATGAAATTAGTTATTTAGATATTTGTCGCCGAAAGTGAAAGTAAATATCTAAATAACTAATGAGAAAATTTATATAGAGAACAGTGCTTTCAGTTCATCAGCATCTTCCGGTTTCATCTTTCCCCCCAGGATGAGGCGCAGCTGGCGGCGACGTAAGGCGCCTTCATATAATCTTTTTTCTTCTTCTGTGTCGGTGATGATACCAGGCACAGGGCGGGAATTACCATTAGGGTCCAGTGCCACAAACGTCATGAAGGCCTCATTGGATTTGTAACGGTATTGCTGAACCGGGTCTTCTCCCCATACTTTCATATGTACTTCCATGGAGGTATTGAAAGCGCGGCTCACTTTAGATTCTATATGTACTACGTTGCCCAGCTTAATAGGATTTTCGAAAGAAATATTATCCACGGATGCAGTTACCACAGGGGCGCTGCAATGTTTCATGCAGGCCAGCGCGGCGGCAATATCCATCCAGTACATCAAACGACCTCCCATCAGGTTGCCGAATGTATTGGTATCATTCGGTAAAACCAGTTCGGTCATTTGTATCAGCGAGTCTTGAGCTCTCTTTGGTGTTAATGTCATCTTTTATGTATTTCGGACGCAAATTTACAGTATATATATTTATAGTAGCGAAAGCATTTAAATGAACGAAGATGCCGGATAAAGGTTTTTAATAAATAATTTCCTGTACTTGAAAATTCTTTAAAACGCCCGCCAGATCAGTAATGAGCGCTGAAGATATTCTCCGAAAAATTAACAAACAAATAAAGCCGGCGGGTAAAAAACTTGGGAGCGAAGCAAATTTGTGTAACTTTGCATGACCTTCGGAAGTAGTTTACTTGATCGGTATTACACCAAACGCAGTCCGGCACTTCCCCGTTTATAGGTCAAGTACATTTAGCTGAATTTTAGTTTTTATGGCAAAATATATCTTCGTTACGGGAGGTGTTACTTCCTCTTTGGGTAAAGGAATTATAGCAGCTTCGCTTGCAAAGCTATTGCAGGCGCGCGGCTTTAGAGTGACTATTCAGAAATTTGATCCATATATCAATGTGGATCCGGGAACATTAAACCCTTATGAACATGGTGAATGTTATGTAACGGAAGATGGAGCAGAAACCGATCTGGATCTTGGACACTATGAGCGTTTCCTGAACACGCCTACCTCTCAGGCCAATAATGTTACTACAGGCCGTATTTATCAAACCGTGATCAACAAGGAAAGAGAAGGCGCCTACCTGGGTAAAACCGTACAGGTAATCCCTCACATTACCGATGAAATCAAACGTCGTATTCTCCTGTTGGGTAAAGACGGTAAGTTCGATATCGTGATTACAGAATTGGGCGGAACGGTAGGGGATATTGAATCCCTCCCTTACATTGAGGCCGTTCGCCAGTTACAGTGGGAGCTGGGCGAAGAAGACTGCCTGGTGGTACATCTGACCCTGATTCCTTACCTACGTGCAGCTAAAGAGTTGAAAACCAAGCCTACACAACACTCTGTTCGCCTGCTGAGCGAATATGGCGTGCATCCCGATATTATCGTTTGCCGTACAGAAGAACCGCTGTACCGCGACCTGAAAAAGAAAATAGCCCTCTTCTGTAATGTACAGGTGGATGCAGTGATTGAAGCCAATGACGTACCTACTATTTATGAAGTACCACTGGAAATGATGCGCGAGAAACTGGATGTATCTGTGCTGAAGAGACTGGGATTACCAGTGGAAAAAGAGCCGGAGCTGGCCAAGTGGCGCGAATTCCTGGATAAGCTGAAATATCCGAAATCCAAGGTAACCATCGGTTTGATAGGTAAGTATGTGGAATTACAAGATGCTTACAAATCTATCCTGGAATCTTTTATACATGCCGGTTCGCTCAACGAATGCAAGGTAGTTGTACAAAATATACATTCTGAACACCTCACTCCCGAAAATGTATGTGAAAAACTGAAGAACCTCGACGGCCTCCTGGTAGCGCCCGGCTTCGGTCATCGCGGCATTGAAGGAAAAATTACGGCTATCCAGTATGCCCGCGAAAATCAGTTGCCATTCTTCGGTATCTGCCTGGGTATGCAAATGAGTGTAGTGGAATATGCCCGTAACGTGCTCGGATGGAAAGATGCGCATTCCGTTGAAATGAACCCCGATACTTCTCATCCGGTTATCAACCTCATGGAGGAACAGAAGAAAGTAACCGCTAAGGGCGGTACCATGCGTTTGGGTGCTTATGCGTGTGAAATTACTCCTGGCACCAAAGCGGAAGAAATATACGGTAGCACGTCTATCAGCGAAAGACACCGCCACCGCTATGAGTTCAACAACGATTATGTACAGCAGTTTGAAGCCGCAGGCCTCCGCCTTTCCGGTAAAAATCCGGAGAGTGGATTGGTAGAAATCGTGGAACTGTCTGAACATCCTTTCTTTGTGGGCGTTCAATTCCACCCGGAATTGAAAAGTACCGTGGAAAATCCGGCGCCTATTTTCGTGTCCTTTATCAAAGCGGCTAAGCAGTATGCTGAAGCTAAAAATGGTAAGGCAAAAATGGAAGAAAAGTTAGCATAACCCATGTTATGCACTAACTAACGAAGAAAAATCATTTACGTTATAAAAGCAGAAAAACCGCCTGATGCATTATCAGGCGGTTTTTTGTTGAACCCGATTTATATTAATCGCAAATATTATATTATTAACAATCGACTGAGAATGACATCACTTCTGGGTGCAAATATTATTTGTTTATCAATAATATACACATTCAGATTGCTTATCTATTACTTTAGCCGCATTTAACAGGGGTTTCACCTAAAAAGCATGGTCATTTCATAAAATCATGCTTACCTTTGCTGCCTAAATTTTAATTGCATTTCATGGATAGAAATTCGGTCATTGGGTTTTTACTGTTGGGCGTTTTATTGGTAGGATATATATTCTATAATCAGAAACAACAGGCAGGAGCCGCAAGGGAAAAAGCCAGGCAAGATTCCATCGCAGAGCTTAACAAGCCTAAAACACCCGTTACAGATACCGCAAGTCTCGCTGCAGCCGCGGCAGGTGGCCCGCTGGACTCGGCTCACCAGGCATTATTAAGCGGAGAGTTTGGCGTATTTGCCGCTGCCGCTACCGGCAATGTTCAAAATACCGTACTGGAAAATGACGTGGTAAAAATCACTTTTAGCAATAAAGGTGGTCAACCGTCAACTGTACAGCTGAAAGACTATAAAACATATGATGGCGCGCCATTAATGCTGGTACAGGGGTCTTTCAACCGTTTATCCGTAGAAGTGCCTGCCAGTTTAACCAAAGTGTTGAACAGTGCTGACCTCTTCTTTACTGCCGGACAGCCACAGGAGCTGGCAGGAGGCGTTAAATCCATTGCTTACCGCCTTAATACCAACAATCCCGCATCTTATCTCGAGTTTATTTATTCCCTGAAACCAGGCAGCTATGTGGTAGACTACACTATCCATGCAGTAGGATTACAAAATATCCTGCCAGGCAATCAGAACTACCTGAACCTGCAGTGGAATGCACAGGACGATAAACAGGAACACGACATGCAGAACGAACGCCTGAACAACCAGGTACACTATATGTTCGAGCATGATAAGCACGATTACTTCACCCTTAACCGTACCAGCCATGAAAAACTGGAGAATAAACTGAAATGGGTGAGCGTAAAGCAACAATTCTTTAACACCACGCTGATCGCTAAAAACGAGCTTTTCAATAACGCGGACGTAAATACCAAAGTACCGGAAAGCCCGAATATCGTGGGACAAACATTCACCACCATCCAGATTCCGTACAACCGCGCGAACGACTACTCCTTCCCGGTAGAAATTTACTACGGTCCTAACCACTACAAAACACTGAAATCTTTCGATATCGGTTTGCAGAAGATCATCCCGTTGGGTACTGGTATTTTTGCTTTTGTGAAGTATGTTAACATCGGCATTATTATCCCGGTGTTTAACTTCCTGAGCGGATTTATCAAGAACTACGGTATCATCATCATCCTGCTTACCATCTTCATTCGCTTGCTCATTGCTCCGTTTACATACCAGAGCTATGTATCCCAGGCTAAAATGAAGGTTTTGAAACCGGAAATTGATGAGCTGAAAGCTAAATTCGGCGATGACCAGCAGGGATTTGGGGTAGAACAAATGAAACTGTTCAAGAGCGCAGGAGTGAACCCACTGGGAGGTTGTTTACCTGCAGTACTGCAGTTACCTATCCTGGTAGCGATGTACAGCTTCTTCCCATCTTCCATTGAGCTGCGCCAGGAAAGCTTCCTGTGGGCCAAGGACTTGTCGACCTACGACTCTATCCTGAACCTGCCGTTCAACATACCTTTCTACGGTAACCACGTGAGCCTCTTCACCATCCTGATGACTATCACCAGTTTGATCCTGGCTTTCTACAACCGTGGAATGACCGATCAGAGCAACCCGGTAATGAAGTACATGCCTTATATCATGCCTATCATGCTGTTAGGTATCTTCAACCGTTTGGCGGCAGCCTTAACCTTCTACTACTTCCTGTCTAACGTAATCAGTATCCTGTTGCAATGGGTGATTCAGAAATTTATCATCAATCACGATAAGATCCACGCCCAGATCCAGGAAAATAAGAAGAAACCGAAGAGCAAATCCAAATGGCAGGAGCGACTGGAAGAAGTACAGAAACGCCAACAGGAAATGCAGCAACAGAAGAAGAAATAGGATTAATACAATCTGAACAATTCAAACATAATTTTTAGCAGAAGGCTTCCTTTTCAGGAGGCCTTCTCTATTTTTGACCAGATATGAAGAAGAGTTGGTTACTATTAGTATGCGCGGCTGGTTTATACACCAGCGCCCTGGCACAGGACACGATTCCTGATGCCAAACGAATCCAGGGAATTGTAAATTACCTGGCATCCGATAAGCTCAAAGGCAGAGGTACTGCGGAAAAAGGCGGACTGAAAGCCAGTCGCTATGTAGCAAAGCAGTTTAAAAAGCTGGGACTGAAAACCGTGAATGGCAGCAGTTATTTCCAGGATTTTACATTTAATAAAAATGCCCATAAGGACATCCCCAGCCGGAATGTGATTGGATTCCTGGATAACGGTGCTGACCGTACGATTATCATCGGCGCTCACTACGATCACCTGGGAACGGCCGCTTTATTTGATGGTAAATATCCTGTTGGCCAGATTCATAATGGCGCCGACGATAATGCCTCCGGTGTAGCTGGATTGCTGGAGCTGGCCCGTTATTATGTGCATAACCATACGTCCGAGCCTTTTAATTTTCTCTTTATTGCCTTTGGCGGCGAGGAGCTGGGCTTACAGGGATCTAAATATTATACCGCGCATCCTTTGATGCCCCTGGATAAAATGCATTTCATGTTAAATATGGACATGATTGGGCGTTACAACCCGGAAAGAGGTATCGGTATTGGTGGTTATGGCAGCGCAGCCGAATGGCCGGTTGTTTTTAAAGAAGTACAGCAGCTAGGTATTAAATTCTTCACAGATGCAGCAGGAAAAGGCGCTTCAGACCATCATAACTTTTATGTGAATGGGGTGCCAGTAATGTTTTTTCATACAGGCGGGCATGATGACTATCACAAGCCAACCGATGATGCGCCTAAGTTACAGGCTGCCGCGGAAGCAAATATTATCCGGCTGGAAATACAATTGATTAATCGTGCTATGACTTTCCCCGAGTTACATTATTTAGAGCAGAAAGCATAAAGCTGAAAGCAAAAAGCTATTGTGGAGAATGATCAAAGCGATTTTTAATACTCGCTAAGTCCTTCTCCACAATAGCTTTTTGCTTTCAGCTTTATGCTTTCTGCTCTCTGTTTTCTGCTCCTTCTACTAGTTCCACCTCGTATACGGGGCTAAAAAGATACCATCGCTGCGAGGCAACCTCTTCGCAGCGATATCTTTTCCGGATCCGGGCTCCCCGGCGGAATACGCGTCCGTCTTTTGTTTTGAAGAAACCGCCGAGCGGTACTTGTTCTACAAAAAAATGATTTTCTTTCTGGCGATCGTAGTTTTTGAGTACCCGTAGCAGGTTTTCATCTGCGCAAGAACTGGCGGCCGGATTAGCCATACTTTGGCGCACGGCTTTTTCCACATCGGGAGGCAGCAGGCTTTTGCCCACAAATCCATGTAAGATATAACTGAATTCCTGTTTCCACTCTTTACCATGTGCGGCTACGCGGTTGGCATATTTATTAAAAGTGGTCAGGTGGGCAATTTCATGCAGTAAAGTAAGGAGAAAGGAATACTTGTTCAGCGAACCGTTTACGCTGATCCGATGTCCTTTGCCCTGTCCATCCGGGTGGCGGTAGTCGCCCAGGATGCTGGACCGTTCACGGGTAATGGTGAGGTGTACCTTATAGGTAGTGAGAAACTCCATTACCTGTCCGAAAGTACCTTCGGGTAAGTAGGACGCTAAAGCATTTAATGGCGCCTCTTTTTTCAAATGGATTATTTTTTAAGCCTGGTTAGCCGGAAGAGGCTGAGTGTTTCAAAAACAGTATATACCAGGTAAAGGAATAACAGTGCAAAAACGGTCAGCTTGCTGACGTTGGGCCGATACATCAGCACATACACCGCAACGCCGATAACACAAAGGAAAAGTTTGGCAAGGGTGGCGCCGTAAACGGCCCGGATAAATGCGTTGTGGTTGGAAGAAGCAAGTCCCTGGCGACTTATCAGGTAAGACACCAGGGATATAATGGCCATAATCAGGTTACCAGCCATCAGTACGTTTACGTGTGTACCAATATCCAGCAACCTGGGTTTGAATATGATGAGAAGTCCGTTTAAAATTCCAAAAACTGCGAATAACCGAATAAAAAATCTATCACTCATGCCTGCGGGTGTCTTTTATAATTTGCCACAAAAGTATGGCTAATGCAATTAAAGAAAAAATGATAAGGAACACAGGGAACCGCCAGCCTATACGCTGGTCGATTTTATATCCCACAAACACCCCTAATCCCAGCGTAGCCATCATTTGAAAGGCCAGGCCGGCATAGCGCAAAAGTGTGTTACGGCTATTGTCGTTATTATTCTGCTTCCTGGAGGACGGATTTTCCATGTTTCAGATTATCTGCCGGCTGCTGATCATCCATATAGCAACGGCCATTGAACTTCGCAGTAGGCTCCATTTCAAAATGCGCAGTATACACATCACCTTTCACTAAAGCATTGCCTTTTAAAAACAACAGTTCTTCTACTTTGATAATGCCTGTCACTTTACCCAGGATGTCAGCGCTCTGGCATACCAGGTCGCCCGTAATATCGCCTTCCGGACCTACCACTATCTTAGCTTTGGTAGATACCAGGCCATTTACCTGGCCATCAATTCTAATGTCTCCTTCGCATACTATATCACCCTGGATAGTAGTACCATTACCGATAATGTTAACCGTAGAGGTAGGCAACATGGTCTTATTGTCACCTTTTGATTTTTGATTGCTATTAAACATAGGGAGTCAGGTTTTTCAAGTTTAGTGATGTAATATAAATAAAATATGAAATATTTTGATATTTATATATTTAGACACTTTATGCACACATTTCCGCACACTCATCCTTGCATATGAAATAATAAAATAACTAAATAATAACTAGTAGGTACTGTTGTCTACAGTAGGGACTTTCAGCGTAGTCGTGTCCAATTTCCCGGTAAATTCACCGTTGATCACCTGTTTGATATTGTTCAGATACTGGTCACGGGCATTAATAGCCGTTTCCAGTGAGTCGGCACGCATTTTTAAATGAATAAATTCCTTGCGCTGCTTCAGGTCTCCATAGCCGGGAATATAATAGCGCAAAGGGGTAAACACGACAGTAGCCACCGTAATGGCCACCAGGAGCACAAAAAGGGTACTGAAGGCAATATACACGCTCATACGGGAGAGTTTGAACGAGGTCACTTCTTCATAGGTATCGTCATTCATAATGACCAAACGGTACTTATGACTGAGTTTTTCCAGGTTTCTTCTGTTGTTTTTATTCCCCTTCTTGGCCATGTTTGTGTTACTACTTAAAGAAATTAATCCTTTTAAGGCGGGCTAAAGTTAATCATTATTTTGAAAGCTAAAAGCAGAAAGCGGAAAGCAAAAAGCTATTGAACAGGAGATATTCGCAGTTAATCTCCGGGCTAATAGCTTTTTGCTTTCCGCTTTCTGCTCTCTGCTTTAAAAAAAGCCACTATTTTATACTATCTTTAAAATATTTTTTCAAACTATAAGTTATATATATTTAGCCTATACACCCTGGCATCCATGAATTGCATCAAACTGCTTCTTAAATATCTGGGAATAATTGTATTGTCATTTTGCCTGGGTTTGCCGGCGGTCTGGGCACAGAACAGACCCCAAAATAGACCATCGCAAACAAACTACCAGAATCAGACTCCAAGTCCCGGCAATCAGCAACAAAGGCCTGCTGTCAAACCCCTTTTTAAACCCCGGGAAAATCATGTGGTACAGGATCGGCGCCCCCCTTCAGAAGTAATGCTGGAGAAAAAGAAATGGACCTGGAAAAGGCGGTTCTTCCAGAACATGGCTACCCGGTTTAATTATTACTTCCACGCCAAAGTGAAGCTGGACCGCGTAGTAAAGTCGGCTAACCGCGATGGGCAGGATAATTACAACTTGCTGCTCCCGTTTTACCCCTACAGCCTCCAAAGCCAGGGCTTTAATAAAGGGGAGCTGGACTCTGTGATCGACAAAACCACTATGGCCGTACAACTACACGATCCCCGTGGAAAATGGATAGATGACTGCTTCCTGCTGATGGGAAGGGCCTATTTTTATGAGGGTGACCTGGATAATGCCAATAAAACATTCCAGTACGTCAACATTACCTTTGCACCCAAAAGCAAATCAGAATATAAAACAGTAGTAGGTGCCCGGGAAAATGACCAGATTTCTATTGCCACCAACGAAAAAAGAAAAGGCTTCTTCGGAAAGCTCAAACATACCAAAGCACGTAACGACGCCTTCCTGTGGAGAGCCAGAACCCTGCTGGAGCAAAAGGAATATGACGAAGTTCAGGCCCTGCTCAATATCCTGCACACCGATCCCAACTTTCCTCACCGGCTCGACGGCGAACTGGCAGAGGTACGCGCCTACAGCAACTATATCCAGAAAAGATATCCCGAAACAATTGCACCTTTAGAGGAAGCCATTAACCTGAGCCGCAACCGGGTTTCCCGCGCCAGGATGTCCTTTATCCTGGGGCAGCTATATGTACAGCTGAATCGTCCGGATTCCGCCCTGGAGCAATTCAGGAACGTAATTGGCATGAAACCCGATCCTATGATGGATTTCCAGGCCAGGGTTCAAATTGCTAAAACCAACGCCCAAACCACCGGCGATATCGCTAAAAGTATTGCAGGCCTCCATCATATGCTCAGGAAAGAGCGGTTCCAGAAATTCCGCGATGGTATTTACTATACCATGGGAACCCTGGTAGCGCCCAAAGACCCGGAAACAGCCATCGGTTATATGAAGCAGGGGCTTAAAATGCCGAGCGACAACCTGATGCAGCGTACGCTCAACTATAAAGGCATTGCAGATATCTATTACGAACAACGCAATTATCCCGACGCAAAAAAATATTACGACAGCACCGCCGGTGTAATGACCCAGGACTTTGCAGATGCCGCTACAGTGAAAACACGGAAAGAAGTGCTCAGCGATGTGGTAGCCAAACTGGAAATCATTCACCGAGAAGACAGCCTGCAGAAAATTGCCGCCATGTCGCCTTCCGACAGGAATATCTTCCTGACCAAAATGGTGGCTGGCATTAAAACCAAGGCCGCAGAAGAGAAGAAAAAAGCGTCTGAGGAAGCGGCACATGGCCTGGATGCCGCATCGCTCGGTATGAATGTGGGCGGGGCTTACTCTCCAAAAGACGAGAAAGGCGAATGGTATTTTTACAATGCCGCCAGCAAATCGGCCGGTTATTCCGAATTTAAACGCAGGTGGGGAAACCGCCAGCCAGGCGATAACTGGCGCCGCAGCCAAAACGGCGTTGTCAACGCAGCCAATAGTAACGCCCCTATTGAAATTGCCGAAGATCATAAAACAGCCACCAAAAACATCTCTCCGGATAGTTTAACTACGGATATGCTAAGCGCCGATCTGCCGCTTACCCCGGAAAAACTGGCCGCTTCCCAGAAGTCGGTAAAAGAGGCCTGGTTTGACCTGGGCAAACTATACCACGATAAACTGGAGAACTACCCGCTGGCCATAGAAACCTACGATTCATTACTGATCCTTTTCCCGGATCATCCGCGCAAACCGGAAGTATTGTATTCATTGTACGTTTGGCATAATAAACTGAATCATACTGCACAGGCAAATCAATATAAAACATTGGTGCTTAATCAATATGGTAATACCAACTTTGCCGATATCATCCGTTCCGGCGGCCTGAATGATGCCGATGGGCCCAGAAAGAAGCAGATCAGCGCCCTCTATGATTCGGCCTATACAGCCTTCCTGGATGGCAATTATGATAAGTCGATGGCGTTGAAGCAGCAGTCTGACAGTTCGTATGGCTTTAGCTTCCTGAAACCGAAATTCGACCTGCTGGAAGCTATGTTGATTGTAAAAACAGATACCGCCTTTGTTACTGATTCCCTGCAGCGTTCGCGCAAGGCAGTGCAGGCCGTATTAACCAAATATGCAGCAGATGAGCCTATCCGCACCCAGGCCCAGGCCTTGATGGATGCGCTGGACCACCGGGCGGAATTAACCGCTTACCTGGCTAAACTGGAAGTACGAAAGAAAGATGCCAATGGGCAACTGTTGGATGAAAATATTACCATGCGGTACCCCTGGCAAAATCCGCAGTCGGTATTGGCTGATAAAGTGAATGTTGCCACCGCCAAGACGCCGGTAGATTCTTCCGCTATTAAAGCCGGCATTATAGCCCCTATTCCGGGGCCTATAGCCACGGTAGCGCCGTCTAAACCGGTTACCCCTTATAAAATCACACCAGATAATCCATTTTTCGTAGTGCTTTCCTTCCAGCGGGTGTCGAAAGAATTGATGGATGAAGGGCTAGCGCAGTTTACCCGGTATAATGCTTCTAAACATGCCGCCGATAAAATTGAGGTAGGCAGCTTCGTGCTCACCCCTAATGATGTGATGCTGATCTTCCGGTTGTTCCCGAACGAGGATAAGGCACTGGCTTATTTCGATGAAATCCGCGATGAAGCCGCTATTTCCATTATTCCTAAGATCAGGCCTACAGAGTATAACTTCTTTGTGATTTCCCGGGATAATTTTATCCTGCTCAACAGCACCAAAGACCTGACAGGATATCGTAAGTTTTTTACAGATAATTATGTAACGCAGTAAGTAATGTTATAATTTTAAATAGCTTTGTCGGTCAAACTGCCCTAAACAGGCGTGTTTATTGCAGTTGAACTTTATTGAAAAATTTATATATATAGCCAACGGATAGTAATAAATTGCCGGAAATTCGGAAGAATGAGGCAATTTGGCCATAAAACAAATTATATAAGCGCATGAAAAAATCGGTGAAAATATTGTGGCGGGTGGCTTTTGGTATCTTAGCATTACTTGTTCTCTTTGTTTTACTCATCAACTTCCGCGTGATAGGCAGTATGCCTTCCCTGGAGGAGCTTGAAAACCCAAGGGCAGCCCTGGCTGCTGAGGTGATCGCCGATGATGGAACTATTCTCGGTAAATATTACCAGGTAGATCGTTCGAGCAGTGATTACAATGAGATATCCAAAAATGTGATCAACGCGCTCATAGCAACGGAAGAAACCAGGTTTTACGATAACTCCGGTATTGACCCCAAGGGGACCCTAGCCATTCCCTTTTACCTGCTCATTGGTAAAAAACGTGGTTCCAGTACCATTACCCAGCAGCTGGCACTGAACCTGCAAACGGATGCCCTGGGGA
This sequence comes from Chitinophaga sp. Ak27, assembly GCF_012726295.1. Lineage (GTDB taxonomy): Bacteria > Bacteroidota > Bacteroidia > Chitinophagales > Chitinophagaceae > Chitinophaga. The sequence goes on from NZ_JABAOB010000003.1 coordinate 856,680, forward strand.
AACAACGTTCCGGTAATCCTGTTGGAAGAGCTTTCCAGAAGATACAGGAGTGGATTATGGCAGTAAAACTGGAGCGTAACTTCACCAAGCAGGAGATCCTCACGCTCTACCTGAATACTGTAGCCTTTGGCGATAACGTATATGGTATTGAAAATGGTGCCCGGACTTTCTTCAGCAAAGATGCAGGGCATTTATCCATTGAGGAAGCAGCCATCCTGGTAGGTATGCTGAAAGGTAATACCATCTATAATCCACGGCGTAATCCTCAAAATGCGCTGAATCGCCGTAATACGGTGATCGACAATATGCAGGATGCCGGATTTATTACCCCGGCAGAAGCGGCATCTGCTAAGAGTAAACCCATCGTACTGCACTATAATAAGATAGACCATAACAAAGGATTGGCGCCTTATTTCAGAGAAGTACTGCGCGATGAGCTGAAAGGCTGGTGTAAACAACACAAAAAAGCAGATGGATCAGAATACAACCTCTATCGCGATGGTCTGAAAATATATACGACGATTAACCCAAGAATGCAGTTGTATGCGGAAGAAGCGGTGGCCAAACACCTGGCAGTACTGCAAAAATCCCTGTCTGCACAAAGCGATGTCAAAACCGGCAGTATATGGAAGAAGTGGCCTAAATACCTGGATCAGTACATGAAAGAATCTGACCGGTACCGGGCTATGAAAGACGATGAGGAAGATGATTCTACCATTGCCCGTGTATTCAATACACCTACCCGTATGAAGGTATTCGCCTGGAAGAGCTCTACAGAACCGGATTTGAATGAAACAGATACGGTAATGACGCCGATGGACTCCATTAAATATATGCGTGCTATCTTGCAGGCCGGCTTTATGGCCATGGATCCGGAAAGTGGAGAGGTAAAAGCCTGGGTGGGCGGACCGGATTTTCGTTATTTCAAGAACGACCACGTAGCTAAAACCCGTCGCCAGGTAGGATCTACTTTCAAACCCTTTCTGTATTGCTTTGCGATTATGAATGGTTTTTCGCCTAACACCGTTTTACCTAATGAACCGATCAATATCAATGGATGGACGCCCCATAACTCTGAAGGTAGTACAGGTGGCTCCATTACCATGGCGGGTGCACTGGCCAAGTCATTGAACCTGGTGGCCGCTTACCTGATCAAACAGATTGGCGCCAAGTCATTTGCGGATTTCGCGAAGAATAAAGTGGGCTTCAGTAGTGATATTCCCGCTTACCCGGCCATCGCGCTGGGGGCGGTGGAAATATCGCTGTATGAGCTGATGCAGGGGTATACGATGTTCCCGGCCAGGGGTATTAATACCAAGCCTATTTATATTACCCGTATTGAGGACAGGAACGGCAATATCCTGGAAACATTTGCGCCGGTTAAACGTGAGGTGATCAGCGAGAAAGAATCCTACACTATGGTGAAAATGATGGAAGGAGTGGTAGCTCCCGGCGGTACAGGTGCGCGTATGCGTTCCCGTTATAACATCCAGGGCGAGATTGCCGGTAAAACCGGTACCACCAATGATAATACGGATGGCTGGTTTATGGGATATACCCCCAAATTGCTGGCGGGCGCCTGGGTAGGCTGTGAAAACAACTTTATTCATTTCAGCACCACGGCCATCGGGCAGGGTGCGAATACCGGCCTTCCGATCTGGGCTTATTTCATGCAGAAAGTATATGCAGATCCTACGTTGAAAGTTAGTGCCAGCGATCATTTCCCCGTGCCGAGAAACATGAGTGAAGATGATATCTACATGAATTATGATTCCAACGTAAAACCAGGTGCGGAAGCGGAAAATGTAGGTAATGGTTCTGCAGATGATTACGGCTCCGGCGATGCCAGTGACTATGCTACGCCGGGTGCTGACAAACCTGAAAAGGCGGAAACCACTGCGCCGGCCAAGCCTAAAGAAGAACAAAAAGATAAGCCCAAGGCAACCATGCCTGCACCGGCTCCTAAAAAGAACGACTAAACGAAAAGATATACAAAGAGAGAGGGCTGACTACACTGGTAGTCAGCCCTCTCTTATTTTAAGGATTTGTATGCTTGATATTAGGCTACGGCTTTGTTTACCAGGGCAGCTGCTTCGCTGAGGAGGATCGCTGACTGTACTTTCAGGCCGCTTTCTTCGATCAGTGCTTTTGCTTCTGCAGCGTTGGTGCCCTGCAAACGTACAATGATAGGTACAGTGATGTTACCGATGGATTTGTAAGCATCAATTACACCCTGCGCTACTCTGTCGCAACGAACGATACCACCGAAGATATTGATCAGGATAGCTTTTACTTTAGGATCTTTCAGGATGATACGGAAGCCTGCTTCTACGGTTTGGGCGTTGGCAGTACCACCTACATCCAGGAAGTTAGCCGGCTCACCACCACTCAGTTTAATCATATCCATGGTAGCCATGGCCAAACCGGCGCCGTTAACCATACAACCTACGTTACCATCCAGTTTTACGAAATTCAAGTTAAACTTGCTGGCTTCTACTTCGGTAGGATCTTCTTCTGAAATATCGCGGAGTGCTTCCAGGTCAGGATGACGCATCAGGGAGTTGTCGTCCAGGTTAACTTTAGCATCTACAGCAATAATCTTATCATCACTGGTTTTAAACAGCGGGTTGATTTCCAGCATGCTGCAATCCAGTCCTACGTATGCGTTATAGAGGTTGGTGACAAATTTTACCATGTTTTTGAACGCTTCACCGGTCAATCCGAAGTTGAACGCGATGTTGCGTGCCTGGAAGGGCTGCAGGGTCATATTTGGCTTTACCCACTCTTTAAATATTTTTTCAGGTGTGCTGTGTGCTACCTCTTCGATATCCATACCACCTTCGGTAGAATACATGATAACATTCTGGCTTTTAGCACGATCCAGCAGGATAGACAGGTAGAATTCCTTTACCGGATTGGCGCCCGGATAGTAAACGTCCTGTGCCACCAGTACCTTATTTACCAGTTTACCTGCTTCGCCGGTCTGGATGGTTACCAGTGTACCGCCCAGTATATTACCAGCTATGGTTTTGATATCTTCTGCATTTTTTCCTACTGCCACACCTCTTTGTTCTGTACCACGGATCTTACCCTTTCCGCGTCCACCAGCATGGATTTGAGCCTTAACAACGGCAAATTCATTACCAAATTGCACTTTCAGCTGCTTATATGCTTCCGCAGCCGCTTCAGGGGTATCTACCGGGATACCTTCCTGTACCGGTACATTATATTTTTTCAACAGTTCTTTAGCCTGGTACTCGTGTAAGTTCATCGGAATAAAATTTGCCGCTAAAATAGGTCATTATGATTTAAATATAAAACTGCAGTCATTTGTGAATTAAAAAATAACTTTGCGCGGGTTGATTTTTAAATCCGACTTTTAACTAATGTATAAACAGATGAGTGAACTAACAGCAAAGATCACCACAGCGAAGGAATATATCAGTAAATTCTGGGAAGAAGAGCCAGTAGCAGGCATTATACTGGGCAGCGGGTTGGGAAATCTAATCCAGGAAATAGAGCGTAGCATAGAAATCAAATACAGCGATATACCCCATTTCCCCGAATCGACCGTAGAAGGACATTCAGGCAAATTGATCCTGGGATACATGCAGGGCAAGCCTGTAGTGGCCATGGCAGGGCGTTTTCACTTTTATGAAGGATTTTCCATGAAGGAAGTCACTTTCCCGGTGAGAGTTATGAAAGCCTTGGGAATCCATACTTTATTTATATCCAATGCTGCCGGAGGCATGAACCCCGCTTTTAAAGTGGGCGATCTGATGATTATCCGGGATCATATTAACCTGCAGCCAGAACATCCGCTCAGGGGCAAGAATGAAGATACGCTGGGGCCACGTTTCCCGGATATGAGCGAACCCTATAGCAGGGCGCTGATTACGGCGGCCAATAAAATTGCAGCCGATAATAATATATTTTTACACAGTGGTGTATATGTAGGAGTGCAAGGACCTACCTTCGAAACCAGGGCAGAGTATAAATACATGCACATTATCGGCGGAGATGCCGTAGGAATGAGCACGGTGCCCGAAGTGATTGTAGCAGCGCATGCCGGTTTGAAAGTATTTGCCATGAGCGTGATCACCGATATCGGTATCCGGGAAGAGGAAAATGTGATCACCCACGAGGAAGTACTGGCGGCTGCCAAAGAGGCAGAACCAAAGCTTACGCTTATCTTTAGTGAATTAATCCGGCAACTATAAAAGCTTTTGTTACTTTCGGATGAGGCAACTTTTCATTTTCATAGCCCTGCTGTTTTTTTGCGGGAATCAACTGATGGCGCAGTACAACACTGGCCGCTTCGGTAATATGGGCGGCGGTGGAGGCGGCAACAGTAAAATGCAGCGGGACACTGCAAAGCATACACACGAGCCAGATACCATCACAGTTACCTACCGAATACTCGGTGAACCCACCGATTATAAGATAGACTCCTCTGTGAACGATTTCCAGACAAAATACCTGCGGGTACCATCTTCCTATACTACTTTGGGAAATACCGGTAGCGCCGCGTATAACATGATATTTACCCCTTTGATGAAACCCGGATTTGATGCGGGCTTTCACTCCTATGATGTATATTCCAATTCCCATGCAGATGCCCGCTTTTATCATACCACCAAGCCTTATACGGAACTGCAATACCTGGTAGGCAGCAAGCAGGAACAGGTAATAGGACTATCGCATACGCAGGACCGTACAGAACGCTTTAATTTTGCCTTCGACTATCGCAAAATCAATGCGCCGGGATATTACCGTACCCAGAATACAAACCACGATATTTACCGGTTTACCGCCCGTTATCAGAGCAAGAATAAGCGCGCTAATACCTACATGAGCTTCTACTATAACAAAATTAACGGGGGAGAAAATGGCGGTATCAGGAGCGATACATTTATGAACGCAGGAGGATATGGGCAACGGAAAACTATCCCGGTAAACCTGGGTAACAATACCTCCCAGGCTTATGCATTCTTTGGCGGCGGTAGCTTACCAGTGAAGTCCAGTTACCGGGAAACCGGCTTCCTGATCCAGCAGCAATACGACTGGGGAAGGGGAGATAGTATTCATGTGAATGATACACTGGATATATATAAGTATGACCCGGTATTTCGCGTTCAGTATACTTTTAATTATCAGAACGATAATTACCAGTTCATAGACAGTTCTCCGGATTCTACTTTTTACTTCTCCCATTATAATTTTTATCCCCTGAGCAACCAGGACACCGTGACGGCAAAACACCAGTGGAAAATGATTTCCAACGATCTGTCGCTCATACAGTTCCCGGTACGAGGCAACCTGGCGCATTTTATTAATGTAGGAGCCAGGTTTGAATCTATTTCGGGCACCTTCCTCGATGCTGATATCAACTTCAGTAACCTGGCTTTGCACGGCGAGTACCGTAATAAAACCCGCAACCAGCAGTGGGACTTTTCTGCCAAAGGCGAGTTTTACCTGGTGGGCCAGAATAGTGGCGATTATGCTGTTTCCGGGATGCTCAGACGCCATATCAATGATCTTTTAGGAGATGTACGCCTGTCGGTTAACAACGTAAATAAGGAACCATCTTATGTATACAAGTATTTCAACAGTAACAAGGATGCCTGGTATAACACCTCCTTATCCAAGGAAAATATTACCCAGCTGCAGTTTGCTACGGACAATCATAAGCTGAACTACACACTGGCAGTAAACTATTTCCTGTTTACCAACTACACTTACTTCGAGGATTATAGACACAGCGCGCAATATAATTCGCTGTTCAACCTGCTGCAGATAACGTTCAGCAAGAAATTCTCTATCAAGCCTTTTGCCTGGTATGCAGACATTGCCTTCCAGCAATTGCATGGTAATGGCCCGTTGAATGTTCCAGCTATCTGGACCCGCCACCGCTTTGCCTTTGAAAAGAGACTATATACTAACCTGAACCTGGTAACGGGTATTGAGCTGCGCTATAACACCAGCTATTATGCGGATGATTATTCCCCGCTGAGCGGACAGTTTATTTACCAGAACAAGGTAAAAATCAGTAACGATCTGCCGGATATTGCCGCTTTTGCCAACTTCCGGATCAAATCATTTTCAGCCTATATACGGGCAGAAAACCTGAATACCTTCATTGGCAATAATAACTTTGCCGGCCCATTATACCCATACAACAATTTCGCTTTCAGGGTAGGTTTAAGATGGTGGTTTATCAATTAGTATAAAGACATAAAAAACACAAAACAAAAAGCTATTATGTAATATGTTTTTTGCAAATATTTAACATCGCAATGATCATGTTACATAATAGCTTTTTGTTTTATGCTTTACGCTTTCGGCTTTTTCGACTATCTTTGTTATTCAACATGAAACGCTTTTTTACCATATTACTTGCCATTCTGTATGTGACGCTTACCAGCGGATTTGCGGTAAATGTGCATTATTGTATGGGGAAACTGGCATCGGTGGAGTGGCTGGATACGCCGGCAAATTTTTGCCAGCAATGTCATAAGCCATCGAAAGGCATGGATTGTTGCAAGAATGAATTCAAGTTTTGTAAGGTAACCGAGTCGCACCAGGCAGCCAAAGTAGTGCAGCAAACATTGAGCGTTACTACTACAGACATGCTGTTGCCGGTAAGAATACTGCCCGTTCCTGCATTATCTGTTGCTGCTAACTGGATTAGCGGTAATCCCCATGACCCGCCGGATCTCGTTACTACCCCTATTTTCCTCCGCAACTGCACTTTCCTGATCTGATGCATACTGTTGTCCGTTTACTACGGAATTGTACAGTTATGACGTTTCTATTCATTTTATTTATTTAATCAGATCATTCATCATGAAAACAATATCCATTATATTGCTCGCATTGAGCTTGACTTTTGGCGCCAATGCCCAATTTAAAAAAGCCAGCGTACATGCTACCGGCCTTACCTGCGCCATGTGTTCAAAAGCAACTTATGAAGCCCTGGAATCACTGCCCTTTGTGGATAAGATAGATACCGACCTGGATAATACCACCTTTATACTCACTTTCAAGTCCAATGTGCCGGTAAATATCGATGCCATCAAAGCAAAAGTGGAAGACGCCGGATTTTCTGTAGGTAAGCTGGTGATGACGGCAAATTTTGATGGAGTGAATATTAAAAACGATGCCCATGTGGCTTTTGCCGGTAATACCCTGCATTTCATGGATGTGAAAAACCAAGTGTTAACAGGCGATAAAGATATTACGGTGATCGATAAGGATTTTGTGTCTGCCAAACAGTTCAAAAAATTCAGTACCGAAACAAGTATGCCCTGCTATAAAACAGGAATGATGACAGGCGATTGCTGCAAAACAGATGCAACGGCTGCTTCTAAACGGGTATATCACGTTACCATTTAATACTTGCCGGCTATATGAAAAAAATTTTGATGATAGCAGTGGCGATCATGGCTGGCAACGGCATCCTATCTGCCCAGGAATTATACGTAAATACAGAGCCGGCGAGTAATATGCCGGCCCACTCCCTTGGCATACGACTGACCAATAAGTTTTTTAATATGGAGCATTCCCGGGAGAACGGGATGCGTTTTGAGCCTGAAATCATGTGGGGCGTCAACAAGAAGCTGATGTTACACCTGCAGGGATATGCGTCCAATATGATGCAGTCGTCTGTTCGGGCGGAAGGAGGAAGCGTTTATGCAAAGTATCGCTTCCTGTCGCTGGACCAGCAGCATGCGCATTTCCGCATGGCGGCATATGTGCGGGGTGCTGTGATCGACAACCCTTACTACCCGGTGATGGCTGCGGGCGCCCATCCCATGCAGCCCTATAATAATAAGGAGCTCGACCTGGAAGGTGCTGCTTCTGGCGTAAACGGGGGGATTATTGCTACCCAGTTATTGCATAAGCTGGCGTTGTCTACCACGTTGGGATATTCCCGTTATATGAATAACGTGAAAGATAATATTCCGGATGATTTCTCCCGGAACGCCATTAACTACAGTCTTTCAGCAGGTTACCTGGTATTGCCGGTGAAGTATAAGAGCTTCCAGCAAACCAACCTAAACCTGTACCTGGAGTTATTGGGAAAAACGAATACCGATGGGATAGGCCGTGGTTCCTACCTGGATATTGCCCCTGCCGTACAGTTTATTTTCAACAGCACCACGCGCCTGGATTTGTCGTACCGTGCGCAGGTAGCCGGCGATATGCCAAGAAATACGTTTAACTCTTTTTTAATCAGGGTGGAACACAACATCTTTAATATCAAAAAGTAGTCGATGCCTACAACAGATCTGTATATAAAAAATATGGTTTGTCCACGTTGTATTAAGGTGGTCACGAATATACTCACGGAACAGCAGCTGGATATTCTGGATATTCAGCTGGGAAAGGTAACGGTGAAGGGAATAGTAACAGAGCCGCAACAGGAAAAGCTATCGGGATTATTACAACAGGAAGGATTTGTGCTGATCGACGACAGGAAGCAGCAGTTGATAGCCGGTATAAAGAGCATCATTGTGCAGGTAGTGCATCATTCTGAATTGGATGAAATGAGGGAAAATTTTTCTACTTTACTGGCAGGGAAGTTGCAAAAGGACTATCATTATCTCAGCAATCTTTTTTCTGAAACAGAAGGCACTACGATTGAACAATACATTATTCAACAAAAGATAGAACGGGTAAAGGAACTGCTGGTATATAACGAGTTAAGTTTAAGCGAAATCAGTTATAAACTGGGATATAGCAGCGTAGCGCATCTTTCGGCTCAATTCAAGAAAGTTACAGGCCTCACGCCCAGCCAGTTTAAGCAATTAAAAGCGCCGGGGCGTATACCGTTAGACAAGATATAGTGAGAAGTTAGTTGTTTTAGTTTTAGTGTAAAAGAGGCTGCTGCACACCGCGGCCTCTTTTTAAAAAAATCTGACATGAAAAAAGTATTAAGCGGTTTACTTCGGATTTTACAATCCTTATTTATGAAGAAGGATTGCTGTAAATAACAGGAGTAGCCGTGCAACCAGTAGCGAACGGGAGACGAATGTGAATATTTTACATTTGTTTCCCGTTCTTTTCTTAATCAGGCCCATCCCGGGAAATGCACGGCAGTTACAAAAATTTTCAGCACAGTATTTGTAAAACCCCTTACCTTTACCATAGCGATTTACTGCAGATGAAGAACAGAAATTTAATTATTAGTTTGTTGTGCGGATCTGGAGTGTGCTTGTTGTTAGCCTCTTGTGTGAATAAAAAAAAGCATACTGCCCCAAAACAAAAACAGATTGTAGCAAACATCAGACAGCTCGACGAAGTGATCAGCGATAATATCACAGAACGGTTGTCGGCCCTGAAAGACAATGATGGAGAACTGGAAGACAGTTTACAGGCTTTCCGGCCTGCTGCTATTCAGGAATTTTACGGACAAGACAAACCTTCCGGCCAATGGTCTAAGAATGGTGTGGCCAGCCCTGCTGCCGACTCTATGTTGATGATGATTCAACAGGCGGAGGATGCGGGACTTTTACCAGCGCAGTACCATGAGCCTGCACTTACAGCTGCCTGGACGCAATTGCACAATGATGCTGCCGCCCAAAAGGATGCCGCGCTGTGGGCAAAAGTGGATGTACTGATGACAGACGCTTTTATGCGGATGACGTCGGACCTGAAGTTTGGCGTAGCGCCGAGGGATAGTATCACCCTTCGAAAAGACTCCACCTTTACGGACGCGCAGCTGATCTCCAGGTTAAAAGAAGCATTGAGCGGTAACAATGTTACCAGCTCTCTTCATGCACTGGAACCTACGCATGCCGGTTACCTGGCATTGAAAGAAGGCATACAGGCATTCAAGTCGAAGTATGGACATTACCACTGGGATACCCTGCCGCTCAACTATACCGATACGCTGGTATTCAAGCAGCTGGTGATTAACCGCCTGGTACAAAGTGGCCACCTGGATACCACCGGCCGGGGAGCAGATACATCGTTGCTGAAAGCCGGTGTGAAAGCATTCCAGAAAGAGTTTAACATCTATCCGGACGGCGTAGCCGGCAGGCGCACAGTTATTGCCCTGAACCGTTCTATGCACGATTGGGTGATGCAGGCAGCTGTAAACATGGACCGGTGGCGGAAGTTGCCGGATACCCTACCCACGCAATACATTATGGTAAATGTGCCCGGGTATTTGCTGCGGGTAGTAGATAGCGGGGAAGTGAAGCTGGAATCGCGTGTAATTGTAGGCGCACCGCGCACCCGCACACCGTTGTTAAACTCCTACATGACTAATTTCATGATGTTCCCCTACTGGCGCGTGCCTTACAGTATCGTGTTTAAGGAGATGTTGCCGGCTATTAAGAAAAATATCAATTACCTGGCGTCTAAAAACCTGGAAGTAATAGATAAAGATGGCAATGCCATAGATCCGGCTTCTATCGATTGGTCGAAGCTGAGCAAAGGGCATTTCCCTTATGTATTGCGGCAAATGGACGGTATTGACAATTCGCTGGGCATTATGAAGTTTAATTTCCGCAATAAGTACAGCGTATACCTGCATGATACCAATAATCGCGGGTTATTCAAGAATTCTATGCGTGCCATGAGTCATGGTTGCGTAAGGGTACAACAATGGGATAGCCTGGCGCAGTTCCTGGTACGGGCCGACAGCATAAGACATAGTGGAGATAGTGTACGTGTATGGTTGGCCAGGGAAGAAAAGAAGCAGGTAGATCTGCCTAAACATGTTCCTATTTACCTGCGTTATTTCACCGCAGAAGGGCAGAACGGCGAGTTGGTTTTCTATGATGATATCTATGGCGAAGATAAAGTCATGAGAAAGAAAATGAAGTTATAATAGTGTTTCAGCGATGAAGTCTAAATAAAAAAAGCAGCGAAATTTTCGCTGCTTTTTTTATTGGAAATGTGAAGTATCACTTAAGCCAGTTTTGCTTTCAGTGCAGTGTCCAGCGCATCCAGGAATTCTTCTGTATACAGGTAGTGTTTACCATGTTCTACTTTATTGCCATGGATGCAAACAGCCAGGTCTTTCGTCATTTTACCACTTTCCACAGTTTCGATACAAACCTGTTCCAGTGCATGACAGAAATTGATCAGGGATTGGTTGTTGTCCAGTTTGCCACGGAATTCCAGACCGCGTGTCCATGCGAAGATGGATGCGATTGGGTTGGTAGACGTTGGTTTACCAGCCTGGTGATCGCGGTAGTGGCGGGTTACAGTGCCATGTGCTGCCTCTGCTTCCATGGTTTTACCATCTGGAGTGATGAGGGTAGACGTCATCAGGCCGAGGGAACCAAAGCCTTGCGCTACGGTATCAGACTGTACGTCGCCATCATAGTTTTTACAGGCCCATACAAAGTTACCATGCCATTTCAGTGCGCTGGCCACCATGTCATCGATGAGACGGTGCTCATAAGTTAAGCCGGCAGCATCAAATTGCGCTTTGAATTCCTGTTGATAGATGTCTTCGAAGATATCTTTGAAGCGGCCGTCATATTTTTTCAGGATGGTATTTTTAGTACTCAGGTACAAAGGCCATTTTTTCATCAGCGCCTGGTTGAAACATGCGCGGGCAAATCCTTTGATAGATTCGTCGGTATTGTACATAGCCAATGCTACGCCATCACCTTTGAAGTTATATACTTCATGTTCGATTACTTCACCGTTTTCACCTTCAAATTTGATGGTGAGTTTACCTTTTCCTTTGGTAACGAAATCGGTAGCACGGTACTGGTCACCGAAAGCATGTCGACCAATACAGATCGGCGCTGTCCAGTTAGGTACCAGGCGTGGTACATTTTTCATAACGATTGGCTCACGGAATACGGTACCATCCAGGATGTTACGGATAGTGCCGTTGGGTGATTTCCACATTTGCTTCAGGCTGAATTCCTTTACACGGGCTTCATCCGGAGTAATGGTGGCGCATTTGATACCTACGCCTACTTCTCTGATAGCGTTGGCAGCATCAATGGTTACCTGGTCGTTGGTAGCATCGCGATGCTCCATGCCCAGGTCATAATATTTAATTTCAACGTCCAGGTATGGAAGTATCAGTTTGTCCTTGATGAATTTCCAGATGATGCGTGTCATCTCATCACCGTCCAGTTCTACCACCGGATTAGCAACTTTAATTTTTTCTGCCATTTCGGGTTTTTTAAAAATTAGATTAAAAGCAATTCTCAACAATTATTCAAGCGATCCCTTGCGGGATAATCACGAAAAATACAAATAGCTGGGAAAAAAACAAAATTAAGAAAGCATAAAGCGCAAAGCTGAAAGCAAAAAGCTATTGTAGCGAATGATCAAAGCGAATATTGTATCATATTTCGCCTGGTTCATTCGCTACAATAGCTTTTTGCTATATGCTGTAAGCGTTATGCTTATTACAGGTGCATTTGTTTGATGACTTCATCGGCAAACTCGCTGGTTTTAACCAGGGTAGCATCGTCCATCAGGTTGTAGAAGTCGATGGTTACGCGTTTGCGCATGATCGCTGTGCTAAGACCATGTACAATGATTTCTGCTGCTTCTTTCCAGCCCATGTATTCCAGCATCATTACACCGCTCAGGATCACGGAGGATGGGTTCATGGTGTTGGTGTTGGCAAAGCGGGGTGCAGTACCGTGTGTAGCTTCAAATACGGCGTAGCCGGTGTTGTAGTTGATATTAGCGCCCGGAGCGATACCGATACCGCCTACCGCTGCAGCCAGCGCATCGGAGATATAGTCGCCGTTCAGGTTCAGGGTAGCTACTACGGAGTAGTCTTGCGGCGCCAGCAGGATCTGTTGAAGGAAGTTATCAGCAATAACGTCTTTAATCAACAGTTTACCTTTTGCCATGGCTACTTTCAGCTCTTTGTTGGCTTCTTCTTCCCCAAGGTCTTTCTTGGTTTTTTCCCAATGTTCCCAGGTATATACTTTATCGCCGAATTCTCTTTCTGCCAGTGCATAACCCCAGTTTTTGAAACCACCTTCGGTAAATTTCATGATGTTGCCCTTGTGAACGAGGGTAACAGAAGGGCGTTTGTGTTCCAGTGCATAAGTAATAGCCGCCCTTACCAGTCTGTCTGTACCTTCAATAGATACAGGTTTGATACCGAGGGAAGATGTTTCGGGGAACCTGATCTTTTTAACGCCCATTTCATTTTGCAGGAAATCGAGCAGTTTTTTAGCTTCAGGCGTGCCTGTCATGTATTCTATGCCGGCATAGATGTCTTCGGTGTTTTCACGGAAGATCACCATGTCAACTTTCTCCGGGTGTTTAACCGGAGAAGGTACTTTGTTGAACCAACGTACAGGCCTTACACAGGCGTACAGATCCAGTTCCTGGCGCATGGCCACGTTCAGGGAACGGATTCCACCGCCTACCGGGGTAGAAAGCGGACCTTTAATAGACACGAGATATTCTTTCAGCGCGTCCAATGTTGCCTTTGGCAGCCATTCTCCTGTTTGCTGGAAGGCCTTTTCACCTGCCAGTACTTCTTTCCATTCAATTTTCCGATCACCACCATAGGCTTTTTCCACAGCTGCGTCGAATACACGGACACTGGCTTTCCAGATGTCGGGACCTATTCCGTCGCCTTCTATAAATGGGATGATGGGATTTGCAGGGACCTGTAAAAGGCCATTGTTCATCGATATTTTTTCTGCCGGCATAAAACGGTTTCTTTATGCGTTACGTAATTGTTGTAATCGGGTGCAAAGGTAACGCTTTTCCACTTAAAGCCCGGTCAAGTTTCTATTGTCATCAGGCAAATTTTCCACCGGTATATAACTTTTTGCTTATGTTAGTATTAATGTTATTTTGCTGCACATTTTTTTGCAACAACAAAATCGCAGACACCAGCATGACTCCCATCACATATCTCGCCCTCGGCGATAGTTATACTATTGGTGAACAAGTTGCCTACCCGGAATGTTTTCCTGTGCAAGCCGCCGCCCTGCTCCAAGAGAAAGGATACCAGGTTGACAAACCTGTAATTATCGCTACTACCGGGTGGACTACCGATGAACTGTCGGCCGGTATTGCAGTTGCACATATTACGCAAACTTATGATATAGTAACATTGCTCATAGGAGTGAATAATCAATACCGTGGCCGTTCTGTAGAAGAGTACCGGCAGGAATTTACCGTTTTGCTACAACAGGCGATCGCCTTCGCAGGCCATCGCCCCGCGCATGTAGTGGTATTGTCTATTCCCGACTGGAGCGTTACGCCCTTCGCAGCCGATCGTGACCGGGAGCAGATAGCCCGGGAAATAGATGCTTATAACGCGGTGAATAAAGCCATAGCCGTGGAACAGCAGGTACAATACGTTGATATTACCCCCTTCACCCGGGAGGCTTCGAAGGATCTTTCCCTGGTAGCCCCCGATGGCCTGCATCCGTCAGGAAAAGATTACCATCGCTGGGCCCTCGCCCTGGCGCCACGGCTGGAACAGGCTTTGCGGTAAATACCGACGTACGCTACATTCATCATAGTAAACCTAAACCAATGGAAAGCCATATCGTAAAAATTCTCGATGTTACCCCCGTAACACACAATGTCCGCAGGTTTACTGTGGAAAAGCCCCATGGATATAACTATATACCTGGCCAGGCTACGGAAGTATCTGTAAATAAGCCTGGATGGGAGGAAGAAAGACGCCCTTTCACTTTTACCAGCCTCACTTCCTGGGAAAACCTGGAGTTTACCATAAAAATATATGATGACCATAACAGCGTTACCCATGAACTGGGGCAACTGAAAGCCGGCGATGAACTGATCCTGCACGATGTATGGGGAACCATTCATTATAAAGGAGAGGGCGTGTTTATAGCCGGAGGCGCGGGTGTAACCCCATTTATCGCCATTTTACGCGACTTACAGGAAAAGGGGAAGCTGGGGCATAATCAGCTTATCTTCTCCAATAGAACCCGGCAAGACATTATCCTGAAAGAGGAATTTGAGCACATGCTGGGTAACCGGTTTATCAACACCCTTACCGCTGATAATACACCGGGCTACGACCACCGGACTATTGATGAAGCTTATCTGAGGGAAAAAGTCAGTGATTTCAACCAGCATTTCTACATCTGTGGCCCTGATCCCATGGTGCAGCAATTAAAGGCCATCCTGGTAAAATTAGCCGGCGATGAGGCCCTGGTAACAGTGGAGATCTAGTTTCACCGGTATCTCCCCAATAGGGAACGTCTGGCCTGGCATTTTCACCGGTAATTTCCTGCCGTTTACCGGTAGTGGTGCTTTATTAGCCTAAACGCTGTTTTAAAAGCGGGAGGGCCGTTCTACATTTGTATCATAAACATTAAACAAATGAAAAACGAAGATATCGAAGCATCAAGAAGGAAAAGCCGCGGCATAGGTGGCGTTATTTTGATCATTGTGGGTATATGCCTGTTGCTGCAACGCTTAAACCTGAACCTGCCGTACTGGTTGTTTTCCTGGCAAACTATCCTGATGGTTGTTGGTATTGCTATCGGCGTTAGTCATAATTTCAGAGGGATAGGATGGTTCATCATGGTATTGGTAGGCGGTATTTTCCTTGCAGGAGATATTTTTGACTGGCCCTATAGCAGTGCAGAGTTTATCTGGCCGGTGGTGCTGATTGCGGTAGGAGTGTCGGTCATCGCAAAACGGAGTTATTCCACTAAACAATGGAAAGATAAAAAAGCAAATTTTGCGGCAGATTTTGCCAGTAACCTGGGCGAGGTATCTGCCAGCGGTGCTGATAGCGACGATGTTTTGAATGCCACCGCCATCTTCGGTAGTGTAGATAAAGTGGTCATGTCTAAAAACTTCAAGGGAGGAGATGTGACTTCCATCTTTGGCGGCACCGTACTCAACTTTATGAAAGCCGATATACAAGGCACCGCTGTACTGGATGTTACTGCCATATTTGGTGGCTGTGAAATCATCGTGCCTTCCAACTGGAAATTAAAAGTAGATGTAACCAGCATCCTGGGCGGTGTTGATGATAAACGCTATCCTGAATTGCTAACCAATAACGGTCCTGAAAAAATGTTGGTTCTGAGAGGCTCCTGCATTTTCGGCGGACTTGAAATCAAGAGCTACTCCTGATTATTAACAGGCCCCTGGCTCCCTATTATTCGACTCTATCTCGTTCCAACTTTAAAATCTTTTCTTATGCATTGGTTTGTTGCGAAAGTAGTATATCAGATTATTTGCGGTGACGGAAATCATACCCCGCAATTCGATGAGCAATTAAGATTAATCAGCGCTGTTACCAAGAAAGATGCATGTGACAAAGCCCGTGAAATTGGTATGCAGGAACAATATGCATTTAAGAATCAACAGCAGGAGCTGGTACAGTGGAAATTCATCAATGTACCGGAAGTATATACACTGGATCAGTTAACAGATGGTATGGAATTGTATTCCCGTATTGAAGAACCGGGGGATCCAAATTCCTATATCGCCTGGTTGCAGATGAAATCTGCGCAACTGCAGGGCCAGCAATATTTTGAGCTTAACGTATAAAATCGCGCTATTGGCAAAACAAATCATGAAAGGCAAGGCATGGTGGATGTTTATCATGTCTTTTGGAGTATGGCTGTTGCTGTATGGAGGATTGCTCTACTTCTGGTTTGATATTCCCCTATGGCAGGCCGTTACCGACAGCGCCGTACACGTGATATTACTGGGAGCTGCCGGGATCATTATCAGCCAGAACGTAGCCTATTACCGGCCAACGGTGGAAAGCATGAAGTTTGGTTATGTTAACGTAGTTAGTTTTTCGCTGTCGGTATTATGGGTATGTTTAAGCCGATGGATACTTAAATCAGTGTTTGTAACAGATACGGTTTACCTGCACTGGCTTAACAATGCTATCCCCATTCATGGGCTGGTGGGCTGGATGATCATCACCGGCATTGGGTTGAGAAGCCAGATGTGGTACGATGCAGAAGACGCGCAGGAAATGTTGCAACGGAAAGAGGCCAACGAAAAAATAGTGAGAGAGGCGGAGTTGTTTAAGCTGCGCCAGCAATTGCAACCACACTTCCTGTTTAATAGTCTCAACTCTATCAACGCATTGATTATGCTTCGCCCGAAAGAGGCCCGGGAAATGGTGCTGAAGCTTTCTGATTTTTTACGGGGTTCCATCAAGCGGGAAGATGAGGAATGGATTACCTTAGCGGAAGAGCTGAACTATCTGCAGCTATATCTTGATATTGAGAAGGTACGTTTTGGGCACCGCTTAAGCACCGAGGTTGTTTCCGATGAAAATACAGAAAAGATGCGGATGCCACCCATGTTACTGCAACCGGTGGTAGAAAACGCCATTAAGTATGGACTGTACGATACTACCGGCGAAATTACCATCAGCATACAGTCATGGATAGCCGACAATATGCTGTATATTTCTATACAAAACCCATTTGACAACGAGTTACAACAACCTAATAAAGGCACCGGATTTGGCCTGAATTCCATACGGCGAAGGCTTTACCTGTTGTTTGCACGACAGGATCTGCTGGAAACTACTGCCGTTGAACACATTTTTACGACAATCATTAAAGTACCACAAACCCATGATAAAAGCAGTAATAATTGATGATGAACCATTGGCCCGTGAAGTAGTAAAGGAATACCTGCTAAACTTCCCGCAGATACAGGTAGTACAGGAATGCAATGATGGATTTGAAGGGTTGAAAGCAATACAGCAACAGCAACCGGATATTATTTTTCTCGACATACAAATGCCGAAGATTACCGGCTTTGAGATGTTGGAACTGGTAGAAAATATGCCGGCGGTTATATTTACTACTGCCTTTGAAGAACATGCCATCAGAGCTTTTGAGGTGCATGCGGTAGATTACCTCCTGAAACCGTTTTCCAGTGACCGTTTTGATAAAGCTGTTCAGAAGTGGCTGGATCAATACCAGTCAACGCCCGCCAGCACAGCTGCTTTGCTGGAAACGGCCGCAGCCAACCCGGTACAAAGTAACCGGGTGGTGATCAAGATCAATGGTAAAATAAAGATCATCCCGGTACAGGATATTCACTATATCGAAGCAGCCGATGACTACGTGAAAATCTTTACACCGGAAGGAAACTTTCTGAAAAACAAGACCATGTCTTTTTTTGAGAAGATGCTGGATCCGCAGCAGTTTACGCGGGTACACCGGTCCTATATCCTGAATGTAAACCAGGTAACCCGTATTGATCCGTATGAAAAAGAAAACCACCTGGCTATCCTGCGCAGCGGGGCGAAAGTATTGGTGAGTAAAACAGGGTATCCCCGCCTGAAGTCTGCATTGGGCCTGTAAAAGAATATTCATCCTTTATATAAAAGTCAGCCATCCGGCTATCAGCAACGCTGGTGAATGGATGGCTGACCTGTTTTTTTATGGATGTTGTTGATCTTTGCCCAACCCTGCAAACAATCGCTCCAGTTTTTCCTTTTTTAAGATCTTCTGTACCTGTGTACCGTTTGCAATGAGCCGGCCATTTACCGTGGCGGTGTAGGTGCAGGAAATTTCGTGTTGTTGTATATGGCTGACAGTGGCCGTAAACAGCACCTCGCTGCCTATTAAGGCCGGCGCCATATGATGGATGGTGAGTTGTACTCCGATGCCTTCTTCTGTATCGTCTTTCATGTCCAGTACAAACAGGCGGCAACACCATTCTGCGTCGCGGGCCAGGGCGAAGGTGGCATAAACAGGATGTACATTTCCGCTGTCGAAGGCGGCGCAGTCTTCCGGCCGTACAATGCGGCGGAATTCTTTATGGTCGCCAGGTTGAAAACGTTGCTGCATGTAAAAAATATTATCACTGTACTACCAGCACCGGTATTTTTACGCGGTGTCTTACCTGGTTGGCGGTTTCGCCGTATAGCCAGTCTTTGAAGCCGCGATGTCCATGTCCGCCCAGCACGAGGAAGTCGGCGTTTTCTTCGTGTACAATGCGGGCAATTTCGCGGGGGCGTCTGCGGAAACCGAGTACGCCTTTGGCGTTGATATTGCGGCTTTTTAACAAGGTCAGGTAAGTGTCGAGCTGGGCCTGATCCCGCCGTGTTTCCAGGTCGTCAGAATCTTTCCCGAAGTATTTGGCGGAAGCGCTTTCCACGATATGGATCAGGATGTACTGCGTATTTTCATTACCGTGAGCAATAGCGTTGGTGATGATTTCCCGGTCTCTGGCGGTGAAGTCCAGCGCCATGGCGATGCGGTGGTAAGCTGGTTTTTCCATTTCGCCCAGTGATACCTGGGTGGTGTGTATACCAGCAGCAGCATCTTCGCGATAGCGTCTGCGCAGGGGATAAAGGATGGTAATGAAGAGCATCACCACAAAGCCGGCGCAGCCGGCAATAATGAGTCCGTCTACAAACATATTTCCGGTACCAGACATATAGCCGATGGCTTCTGTGAATACCATTCGCATGTTAAGGTACACCAATAAAATGGTGACTGCCCAACTGATAATTTTTGTAGGTAGGGAGATAGTAAAATTGCCCATTGTTTTCCTGTCGCTCACAAAGTGTATCAGCGGGATAATTGCAAAGCCCAGCTGCAGGCTGAGTAATACCTGGCTGAAAACCAGCAGGGCGCCTACTTCATCATCGCCGGCAATGAGTATCACCAGCAGTGCCGGGATAATGGCCAGCAGCCGGGTGATGAGCCTGCGCAGCCAGGGGTTGATACGCAGGCGCAGGTAGCCTTCCATTACAATTTGCCCCGCCAGGGTACCGGTAACGGTAGAACTCTGCCCTGCAGCAATTAATGCCACGGCAAAGAGGATAGGGGCCAGTTTACTGCCCAGTAGCTGATCCAGTAATTTATGAGCATCCTGTATCTCGGCAACATCGGTGCGGCCGCTTTTAAAGAATACCGCGGCAGCCAGGATGAGGATAGCGGCATTGACCAGGAAGGCCAGGTTCAGGGCGATGGTACTATCCAGAAAATTCATCTTGATGGCTTGCCTGATGCCGGCATCATCCCGCTTAATTTTTCTGGTTTGTACCAGGGCAGAATGGAGATAAAGGTTATGCGGCATCACGGTGGCGCCAATAATACCGATAGCAATATACAGCGCTGTATTATCGGGGATTGAGGGAATGAATCCTTTGGCTACTTCGCCCATTTCCGGCTTTACCAATAGCAGTTCTACCAGGAAGGAGGTGCCTACAATGGCTACCAGGGAAATAATAAATCCCTCCATTTTACGGATGCCATAGCGTTGTAATATCAACAGGAGGAAGGTATCCAGTACCGTTAAGCTCACGCCCCAGATAAGGGGAAGCCCGGTAAGCAGCTGGATACCGATGGCCATTCCCAGTACTTCGGCGAGATCGGTAGCAGCAATGGCAATTTCTGCCAGTATGTAAAGGATAAAGTTTACCAGTGGCGGATAGGTTTCCCGGTTGGCCTGGGCCAGGTCGCGTCCGCGCACAATACCAAGGCGGGCACTCAGGCTTTGTAGCAGAAGCGCCATCAGGTTGCTCATCAGCAGTACCCAGAGCAGCTTGTAGCCGTATTGACTGCCGCCGGCCAGGTCGGTAGCCCAGTTACCCGGGTCCATATAACCTACACTGACCAGGTAGGCGGGGCCAAAGAAGGCAAAGATTTTCTTCCACCTGGATTTTCCGCTGGTTTCTACGCTCTGATGTACCTCACTTAGCGATGTGGCTGAATGTATATGTTCCATGCTCATAGTAGATAATAATTCGGGCTGCACGAGGATTATACGGGTCTTACCATAATGTTTCTGGCTACCTGTTCACTGATCGTGATGGCCGGATGTTGTTTCAGTTTTATTTCAATAGAGTTGTCGTATTCATAGTGGGCAATTACCTCTAATTGAGTGCCCAGTTTAATGTTTTTGGCATTCAGGAAGGCCAGCAAGGCGGTTGATTGATCTGTAACGGCGGTTACCACCAGGCGCCGGGCGTTGGCCTGGTCCAGCGAGGTTTGCGGGCGCGGTTTGGCCATTTTACCGTGGGCGTCGGGTATTGGGTCGCCATGTGGATCTATGACCGGGTTACCGAGATAGTCGCTGAGGCGGCTGATTAATTTTTCACTCCGTACATGCTCCAGCTCTTCTGCCAGCTCGTGTATCTCTTCCCAGCTAAAGGCCAGCTTATCTACGAGGAAGCATTCCCAGAGGCGATGGCGCCTGATAATCTGTAAGGCCACCCTTCTGCCTTCGGAAGAAAGCGTGATGCCTTTATATTTTTCGTAGTCAATCAGTTTTTTTTCTTTCAACTTTTTAGCCATGTCTGTTACCGATGCTGGCTTGGTTTCCAGTTCATAGGCCAGGGCGTTGGTCGTTACCACCGCATCGCCTTCCTGTAGCTTGTAAATGGATTTTACGTAGTTTTCCTCCGCGATCGATAAATTCATGTTATCTAAAATATTATTTAGACAAATCTAAATAATAAATCCGAACTTTTATCTATCCGGTATGTTTTTTGATTTTTAGCGCGCACATATAAAAATTATATCTAACTTTTCGCCCAGAACTAACTTTTCGAATGAAGCGTATCCTTTTATTATTACTGGCCATTGGCGTATTGGCAGCCTGCAAATCCAAGAAGAAAACAGGCAGGGGTGATGAACCAATGACATTTGAAGATTTCCAGGCACTGTTTACACCTGGTACGCTGCCCTACAAGCTTACTCCAGACACGCTGCAGCTGAAGCTGGCCGACTCGCTGGCATTGGACACCGCCGCCATGCACTTTTTACCCGATACCCTGGGTAAGGGCGATTTTGGCAAACGTGAGCAGGTGGACTATTTCCCGTTGCAGCGGATTCCCGGCGGCGTAGTCAACTATATGGTAGTAAGAGGGGATGGCCGCTCCCAATCCGTAGGTTATCTCTGCTTCTTCGACAAAAAGGGTAAATACCTGAGCCGTATACGTGTAGCCAATACCGGTAGTGCAGATGGTACTACTTCTTCCCTGTTGATAGATAACAAAAACGTAATTAAGATCAGCAGTGAGAAAAGGCTGGATGGTAACCGCAGCGCATTGAAAGAAGATTTTTACATGGTAGATGCGAAAGGTACTACCACGCTGATTATGACTAACTCCAACGGGCCTGCCAATGCCGGACAAATATTCAACCCCATAGACACCCTGCCCCGGAAACACAAATTTTCAGGTGATTATACTGCCGGCGATATGAGCATTGTATCTATCCGTGATGGTGAGGATAATAAAACATTCCAGTTCTTTATTACCTTCTCCAAAGATAATGGCGCCTGCAAAGGAGAGCTCAGTGGTAAAGGAAATTACCTGGCCGGTAACCGTGGTGAATACAAAGACAAAGAATCTTCCTGTGGTATTTCCTTCCAGTTTTCTGCTGGTAGGGTAAATATCCGGGAGATTGGTGGCTGTGGCGCCTACAGGGGAATTAAATGTTTCTTTGAAGGAGGATTTGTGAAAAAAGCAGAAAAGAAGAAAAAGAAGTAAAATATTATTGATAAGCATACAGCCGCTCGTATACCACGGGCGGCTGTTTTATTGTGCGCCAGGCATGTGTTATAGCTCTAGGGTGTAAGTCCCGAATGCACTTTGCAGCAGGAAGCATTAGCCAATAGCAAGGGTGTCCATCGTAAGGTGGAATCTGAAGGAAGCTGGCGGCAAA
>NZ_JABAOB010000040.1 GCF_012726295.1 Chitinophaga sp. Ak27
TATCAGGCGTCCAGTGGATGTCGTCAAAGATGAATACAGAGTACTCGTCGGCAAATTGCAAGCACTGCTCAAAATATGCCAGCGTTGGCTCCTTACGGTGG
The DNA here is from genome assembly GCF_012726295.1 of Chitinophaga sp. Ak27. Classification (GTDB taxonomy): domain Bacteria; phylum Bacteroidota; class Bacteroidia; order Chitinophagales; family Chitinophagaceae; genus Chitinophaga. Next base: position 102 of record NZ_JABAOB010000040.1, read on the forward strand.
TTACCGTCTATATACACCCAATCCGGTAACTGCATCTGTTTTAACACATCCGGCAGTACGGTATCAAAATTTCCCGTTACCTGGATAATATTAGGGAGGTGCAAGGTTTCAAAATTTTTCGCCGCCCGGGCGGCAATGTTTGGACAGCCCTCAATGGTATATACTTTTGCTTTGGGAGCCGCTT
>NZ_JABAOB010000041.1 GCF_012726295.1 Chitinophaga sp. Ak27
AGTCGCTGCACTCGATCACGATCACTTTCCAAAGCGGGTGGTGGTCCATTGGATTCTCCAGGGCATGGTAGGAGCGGGAGGTCGACCTTCCGGCCTCGGCTTTCTCACGACGTAGTCGATCGAGAGACAGTTCAAGGTTCTCATTCACATACCGGGATGCAAGTCGGCACGGGTGGGGCAGCAGGCACGCAAGTTAGCCGTGGGGCCTGCGCCAAAGGTGGACAGTTGGAATAGGCCAGCGCCTAAAAACAACGGCCGCTTGCGCGGCCGTCGGCTGATGCGA
>NZ_JABAOB010000042.1 GCF_012726295.1 Chitinophaga sp. Ak27
TACGGCGATAAGATTTTTCATCTTATTTATCGTTACTTATGCCTACATTTTCTTTTCTAAACGCTCCAGCATGTCTCGCAACACACCTTCGATGCAGTTTAGAATGCTCCCCTACCGTCTAGTATTTGCATACTAGGCCTAAAGCTTCGGTTATATGTTTGATGCCCGATTATTTTCCGTGCCCAAACCCTCGACCAGTGAGCTG
>NZ_JABAOB010000043.1 GCF_012726295.1 Chitinophaga sp. Ak27
TACGGCGATAAGATTTTTCATCTTATTTATCGTTACTTATGCCTACATTTTCTTTTCTAAACGCTCCAGCATGTCTCACAACACACCTTCGATGCAGTTTAGAATGCTCCCCTACCGTCTAGTATTTGCATACTAGGCCTAAAGCTTCGGTTATATGTTTGATGCCCGATTATTTTCCGTGCCCAAACCCTCGACCAGTGAGCTG
>NZ_JABAOB010000044.1 GCF_012726295.1 Chitinophaga sp. Ak27
TACGGCGATAAGATTTTTCATCTTATTTATCGTTACTTATGCCTACATTTTCTTTTCTAAACGCTCCAGCATGTCTCACAACACACCTTCGATGCAGTTTAGAATGCTCCCCTACCGTCTAGTATTTACATACTAGGCCTAAAGCTTCGGTTATATGTTTGATGCCCGATTATTTTCCGTGCCCAAACCCTCGACCAGTGAGCTG
>NZ_JABAOB010000004.1 GCF_012726295.1 Chitinophaga sp. Ak27
CTACTGAATACGCCATCCTTTATTTTGGCGCCACAATTTGGACAAGATGTTAAATTATTCACAGGTAATCATTTTATAGTGGACTGAGGTTTATCCCTTAAATATAAATAATTATTTTCTACTAAATGGAGATTTGAGCATTTAGTGGCTTATGCAGATAGGACGGAAGATAAAACGTGTAGTTCTGCTACCCGTTTGCGAAGATTGAACAGGCGGCGTTGCCACCAGTTCGGAGAGATTATACCGGCTGCTTCGCAACCTGTATGCGGAGATAAACCGGCCGGCTTCGCCATCCGGTTGCGGAGTTTGAATGGATCTTCGCTCCATTAGCAAGCGGTGTTTTTGCTGCGCAAAAACCGCTTGCCCTTCGCTCCCGGTGGTCGCAAATGGGTAAATTCAGCGGAGATTTAAGGGGAGATTGTGGCCGGTGAAAAGAAAAAGAGGTAATGGTTTTATCCCTTTAAATTTTGTAGGAGTAAAGGCTATTGCTCAATATTGAATTAGTTTTGATAGGAAGTTCCCTACTTCGTCGGAACCCGCAAGATGTTCGGTTGTGACACAACCGGGATTTGGGATGCTTTTCCTCTACAGTAGGGAAGCTCCTTAACCTATATCGAAATTCCATTAGGTCGAGGTTATCATTGAACGTTTAATTATTTTCGAATTACTTAATCTTAATAATAAAAAAAGCAAGTGTATGAAAGAAAATGTGAGCAATGAAAATGCTATGTCCTCTATGTCGTTTCCTTTAGGTTCAGACCAATTTTGGCAACAGGTGAGGGTAATAATTCGGGAAGAAATATTCGCCGGATAGAATAGTCCTACTGGGATTGTTGGTGAAGCCGATAGCTTACTTCATAAGCCTGTCTACAAGATTGCGGAGGTATGTGAGTTGTTTCAGATCACCCGTCAAACGGTATATGATTGGATAAAGATAGGTAAGTTAAAGCGCCATAAGATTAGATCGCGTGTTTTCTTTTTGAGGGAAGAAGTTTGGCAGCTATTTCAGCAGGAGGTTAGAGCTGATGAATAGTATTCTAAAACGCGTATTGTTTATTGAAATGTTGGAGGTACGAGTACTTATTCGTTTACTTCGCTCATTGGACTTAGTAATGCTGTTGCTTCGACGTTTAAGAAACGGGCAATGGCATATAGTTTTTCAATAGAAGGTTGTTTGAAATTTCTACACCAGGTAGATACTGCGCCAGAACTTACCCCAATGGCTTCAGCCAATTGATCATTCTTTACCTTCTTTAATGCAAGCACCGCCTTGATTCTATTATAAGTAGCCATACTTTATTTGATAATATCTGTCTGGAACAAATATATCGATTTGCAGTAAGTTGTTTTTTTACGTATTTAGATCTTTTAGAATTGAAAAAGATATTAAAAGATTGAAAAAAGAATCTAAAAGATTGTTTTTTAGAATTCAAATAATTATATTTGCTACTTAAGGAATTGTTTTTGCATCTTTTAGTATTATAATTGGTGCTATTTGATTCTTTTGCATAATGCTTTATTAAAGCAGGGAAAAGTTATATTTGTAACTTCAATTATGATTTGAAGCAACACATAAGATTCTCGTTTCAGAAAACTGGTAATTTTAAGACGACGAGAGATGAAGTGAGTTGCTCATGCGATATAGCGTGGGCTTCACTTTCTCGTCGTCGGGTATACCAGTACCTCTGAAACGGATTGTGAATGCCTGCGCTTTTTTATTCTTTCTTTTGCAGCGCCTTCCATCTTTTAAGCTTTTCCTTTCTCCTTATGGTGATATAGTGCTATCCAGGTGGTTAGCATATATAATCCTCATCATCTTCATTTAGCCCATCGATAGTTGTCGGTTGGAACGAGACATCCATGTCTATACGGCAATCTGATATAGTAGTAATCACCTTTAAAATTAAATGTTATGGAGAATCTATTAACCATCTTGGATCAAATCACCGCTTGCGGTACTTCAGATGGCTTTATTGAGGTCTGCGAGTACGAGTTGTCAAACGTCATCGGCAGCAACATTGCTGATCACTGGACAGGGGGCCAACGGGCCGATTTCATAATGTTCTATGCCCTGTTTAGAACTAACATCATTGCGGCATTTAGCATTCGTGATGCCTTACGGAGGGACGGGGTAAAGGACTTAACTCCTTCGCTGGTAAAAGAGCTTGAAGGTGACCTTTATAAGTTATCGAGTTTTCAATCCGGAATCGAACTACATGATTTAGAAGCCGCATTGGACCGATATATCTCCATACTGATAGATGGAGATGCGGGTGTTGATGGAACAATAGCGGCTATTACAGGCAATTATTTCAAGAATTTTTTCCTAACGCTCCATGGACTAGATATTGAGGAGCGAATCGATGAAGTAAAATCAAATAGTACTAACCTTTCAAACTTCATTTATGAATATTAAATCCCAACCAGCAAACATTTTGCTTGACATGCATACTAAGTTTTCCAAGCTGCCGGTACTTTTCAGGGAGCGTGTTTGTGAGGAATGTAACTATAGTACTCCTACGTTCTACAGAAAGATGCGGGGGATTGATAGGAGAGTAGAAGGTAAGTTGATACAGGCTTTAAGTAACGCCGAAAAGGAGAAGATAAAGGAGATTGCCGAGGAGGTTACCGATGGTCTATCTTCCTCCATTTTGGGAGCTGAAGAAAAGTAAGATTGTGTTCTTTTTTTTGTAAGGTAGGACTGAATGACAATGGCGCTTGATTTCTTCTAGCGCCATTTTTGTTATAGGTACTGAATGCGTAGCATGAAAAGTTTAAGGGTTCGGGTATTACCAAAACATAGCTGGCTGTTTATGCCCTGACGATATGTTTGTACTTTTTTCCTTGAAATTAGTTTTTATAGTAAATTGAGGAATTAGAATTAATACCTATGAAAAAAGTTTTAGAATACCTTCCTTTATGCACCATATGCTTATTGTATTTTGGATTTTGCAACTTGTACTACTACTATATTGAATTTGGCATCGACATATATAACTATATTTCAAGCACCGAAATACTTTTGTCGTTCTTCCCAAGAATTGTGATATTTTCTTCAACAGTTTATATCGGGCTTATTCAAATGATATTTAATCAGAAGATAAAAAATATTGATACTTCTTCTGTGGTAGAAAGAGAAGAGGCCGGGGAGGGTAATGTATCACGAAAAGCCCCAAATGCAGCTTTGATTTTTATCGCAATTTTTTACGCTATTCTAGTTGTTGGTGCCTTATTACTCACAAGGGTTTGGCATTTTAGACACTATGAACTTCAAGATTGGTATCTTTTTGCTTCCTTTCTATTTTTAATTGGGTTGCTATTTGTTCTTAAAAGGTATAATGAGTTGGGGTTTATTCTGAATTATTCATTTGTAGCTTCTTTAGCCCTTGTTATATTTATAGGACAGGAGATAGGTAACTATAGGAGATTTGATGCAGAAAGGACGAAATTCGGTACACGTAGTATAAAGGAAATGAGTTTTTTATATAATGGACATCGCGTAAAGACTACAGATTCGTTAATATTTGTTGGCCAAACGCAGAATAATATATTTTTATATGATAAAAGAGATTCGACGAGCATAATGTATAAAATGGGGAGCATTGATTCTTTAACGATTAAATAGCTAATATCTACAAATTGCTGTATCCCTTGATAGAAATAGATTAAGGCAGATTTTCCGGGGATTTTATAAAATTAATTTCTTTATATTTGCCTAACATTACTCCTGACCATAGCGGTTACACCTAATCCGGTCAGTATCACGGTTAGCAATAAACGCTCACCACTACTAAACACCCATTCTACAAGACATTACGAAGATACGTGCTACTCCCAAGGGGATCACCGAAAAGTTTCAAAGACACTATCTCATAAACTGTGTAAATATTAAAAATCGGGGTTTAGCTCCGATTTTTTAATTTTAAAGCATATACAGTTTTATGAAGACAGAAGATTTTTTATCAGACGACTTTCTGAAGCAGTTTAAAACAGCCGATCAGCTAAACGATTTTCTTGCCCAGATTCAGAAGCGGGGCATTGAAAAAATGCTGGAAGGCGAGCTGGATAGCCATTTGGGCTATGACAAGCATGAACATAATGATAGTGCCAATAGCCGTAATGGCTATGGTAAGAAGAAGATTAAGACCAGCTATGGTGAATCTGAGATAAAAGTTCCCAGAGATCGTGATGCTAGCTTTAATCCCATGATCATCCCGAAACGCGAAGGGATGGCTCAGGGCCTGGAAGAGGTAATTGTGTCCTTTTATGCCAAGGGAATGAGTGTGTCCGACATCGAAGAGCAAATAAGAGAAGTATATAAATTTGACGTTTCCACGGCCACGATCAGCCGCATCACCAGCCGGGTGACAGAAGATATTGTCGCCTGGCAAAACCGGCCATTAGAACCGGTTTATCTCATAGTCTGGATGGATGGCATTGTGTTCAAGGTACGGGAGAACAGCAAAGTGGTGAATAAAACCGTCTATATCGCTGTCGGCCTAAAGCGGGATGGCCTCAAAGAAGTCCTGGGAATGTGGCTGGGTAAGAATGAATCAGCTGCCTATTGGATGACTGTACTTACAGATCTGAAGGCCCGTGGCCTGGAAGATATTCTAATTACAGCCACGGATAATCTTAATGGCTTCACTCAGACTATCAAATCGGTGTTCCCTCAGTCTGCCACTCAGGTTTGTGTCGTACACCAGATACGTAACAGCTGCCGCTATGTAGTCTGGAAAGATAAAAAGGAGTTTACCACCGATATGAAGGATGTTTATGCTGCCCCAACCAGACAGGCTGCCATGGCTGCTCTTGATGCCCTGGATGTTAAATGGAGTACAAAGTATGCATACGCCATCAAAAGCTGGCGCGAAAACTGGGAAGACCTGACTGTCTTTTTTGACTTTCCCATGGAGATCAGACAGATCATCTATACGACCAATCTCATCGAAAATCTGAACGGTAAAATTAAAAAATATACCAAAAACAAACTATCCTTCCCTACTGATGAAGCTGTCCTTAAATCAGTATACCTGGCTTTACGGGAAGTATCAAAAAAATGGACCATGCCCATTAGAAACTGGGGCATGGTCCTAAATCAGTTTTTAACTATTTTTGATAAAAGAGTGAGAATCTAATTATTAATTTGATCCCCGATTTTTAAGTTTACACACTTATTGAAATAGTCCCGTTTCAAAGCTCGCGCTGGTCGCGGGCTTTGTTGTTTTGGTTTATTTGTTAGTCTATCGAAGTGCGAAATTGCGTTTCCTGATTATGTGGACTTCCCCGAACTTTGGCTTACTGAACCTAATTCTTCATAATACTTGATCCAGCTTTCTCTGGCCTTAATTTGTCTTTTTTCTGGAGTCATTGATGATAGTTAGAATGTTAGATTCAGTAATTTACAAAATGTAGCGAATCTCTTGAAACTTCACAAGTTAGAATATTATTTTGTTGCTCTCTTTTGAGATAATCAATCATACTTTTTTGACGGGTAGCATATGCATTTTTAGTAAAGTTCCTTCCGGGTCTTTATATTCCAATATACACTCATCATTAGTTAATTTAATTACTTTCATTATCGCCTTTTCTTTTGTATCATTATCAATGACAGTCAGTATACTTTTGGTAGCTTCATATTTCCAAATGCCATTTTGGATATATCCTGACTCAATTGATTTCACTTTGTTATCCTTATAAAATATCATTTTATCTCCTTTTTGTTCCGGAACAGGCGGGAATTTTTTTCCTTTTTCTTCATAGGATTGAAGTTTCCATTCTTTACAAATTAACTCATAAAAATTTTTAGTAATCTTGTCTTGACCGCTACTAATCTTACTTATAAAAAGTAAGGCAGTAAGAATAGTCCCTAAAAGAGGTAATTTTTTCATCTTTCCTTTAATTTGAAGTTCTGATAATGCAAAATATATACAATTTTTATATAAAATCTTGAGATGGATTCAATGTTTAGCGGTTATAAATGCTTTAATGCTAGTTGTCAACCTAGTCGTTCCTTCGCTCCCGATGGCCGCCAGGATTCAATCACTTTGGAATACCTGGTTCCTAGTTAGATTCCAGCTGGTCAAGGCTTCGTTCTGCCTGGTCAGCAGTAGTGGCCTTGTAGACGTTTTGAAGATCTTTCATAAATGGCTTGACATCCTTGTAGGAAAGATGTTTCTGAGAATTACGTATCTGATGTACGATACAGAGCTGAACCTCGGTTTGGGGGAAGACACTTTCGATGGCATCAGCAAAGCCCTGAAGATTATCTATATAGGCAATGAAGATATCGACTACTTCAAAGGAGAACTTCTTATCTTTTTTTGTGTTAACCACCAAGTGGTTCCAGTATGAATATTTAGTAGATAACAATCATTCAGAGCCTTTTAGATTGCATAACAGAATTAATACAAATAAAGCTTTTTTCATAATGAAGTTATTTAGGCATAAAGGCGTATTATAGAAAAAGTTTCTAGGCTATGTGTTGCTAAAACAATTGATTTTTTTAAGGTTTATCTTGCCAGCATAATATTAATTGTATTCTGACGAGTTTTCAATATTTCTGCCAGTTTGGTCTTTTGATATTTTCGCTATATGATGCCCCCTGAACTTTTACAGATCATCCTCTCACACTGCCGGTACTATGAAATGAAACATTGCTCCATATCCAGGCTGACTTTCCACCTCAATGCTTGAGTGATGCAGTTCCAGGATCTTTTTTACGATCGCTAGTCCAATTCCCATTCCTTTCTTTGGTTTTGAGTCAACGTCCAGTTGCTTGTAGCGCTCAAATATTAAAGCCTGATCTGAAAGTGGGATGCCAATGCCCGTATCAATCACACGAACTTCTACACCTGCTGACGCTTTTGTCAGGATGATTTTGATAGAACCTCCATCAGGCGTGAATTTAAATGCATTATCCAGCAAATTTTGAAACACACGCTCAGTGAGTGCAATGTCTGCAAAAACTCTTGGCAGATCAGGGGCCGCATCCAGATGCAGATCAATAAAACGATTGGTTGCCTTTAACTGATAGGCCACAAGTATATCGGAAGCCAGTTCGTTTATGAAAAATGGTTCTTTTTCAGGCGTTACGAGGTTTGCCTCAAGTTTGGCGTATTGAAAAAGCTGGTCTACCAGACTGGAGAGTTTTTGAGCGCTCGCATGTATTACTGAAAGATAACGCTCCCTTCCGTTTGCTGTGATTTCTTTTTTTATCAGGAGTGTTTCAATATACCCCTGCATGATAGATAGTGGTGTACGTAAATCGTGAGATACGTTTGCAATCAGCTCTTGCCGGAATTTGTCAGTTGCTGTTATTTTATCAATGTTGTTTACAATTTCATCTGCCATCTCATTGAAGGTGGAGGTGAGGAGCCCCAACTCACCTTTGACAGTGCCTTCTATCCGTGCTGAATAGTCGCCCTCTTTGAATCGTTTTACTACATCTGAAATCTTTCTTATGCTGTCTGTAATCAAAAAGAATGTTATTAGCCCAACAATGAGTGCAACAATCAATGCTGCAAAGAAGATTGAAAACCCTAATCGGAAATAGAAATGATCGTTTAATGACGTCAGCACCTCCTGCTGTTTTTCACTAGCAAGTACAGCATAAACATAGCCTGCAAGATGTCCGTTTTCAGCAATAGGTGCAACAGAAAAAATAGCCGGCTCGCCGGGCTGTTTGGGATTATCTCCCATCGGCCGGTTACCGTTGGAAGCAGACAGCCATTTTTTAACAGGGATCATATTAACCCGTCGAATTTGAACAGTGGTATCCGGAACCACGAAATCGGTTATATTTCCTGCGGTGTCCAGGAGATATACTTCCACACTTGGGTTAGCAACCATTGTAGAGTGGATGATGTCATGAGTAACGGTGGTATCAGGTTTGCCATTTTTGATTGGCTTCGTAAATGTTGCCAGATGTTGAGCGATATCGCCATACAATTGCTGATGGGCGGCAGTATAGTAGGATCGTGAGAAGGTAGATGCTATATAAATAAACACGAGCCCCAGTATAACCATTACAAGCGTAAAAACAGAGGCAATCTTCCAAAATAGCCAGTTGCCGCGGATTGATTTTTTCATCATAGCTCTTCATTAAACCTGTAGCCAACTCCCCAGGTGGTTAATATATACTTTGGTGCTGCGATGTCGCTCTCTATTTTGCCTCGCAGGCGATTAATGTGACTGTTTACCGTATGTTCATAGCCCTCAAAATCGTAGCCCCACACAAGGTTAAGAAGTCGTTTGCGGCTGTAACTCTTCCCCGGGTTGGAGGCAAGTAAAACCAATAACTCAAATTCTTTAGGGGAGAGGTCAATCCGGAGATCATTGATGCTGACTTTTCGTTTGTCGAGATCAATTTCTAATCCATCAAAATGGATCAGGGGAGGCGGCCCGTGGTTTACGTCAGGGGCGGATACTTCTTCGTTCCTTCTGAAGATAACTTTAACCCGGGCTATGAATTCCCTGATGCTGAAAGGCTTTGTGAGGTAGTCGTCTGCCCCGGTTTCCAATCCCATTACCTTATCTATTTCTTCTGATCTTGCTGTAAGCATCAGGATGGGAGTGAGCCGGTCGTTTTGCCTGATGCGTCTGCAAACTTCCATGCCGTTGAGTCCTGGAAGCATCAGGTCCAGAATAATGAGGTTGTACCTGGCCTGGCTGGCCGCAGTCAGCCCATCCAGCCCATTAGTAACGGCAGTAACCTCACAACCGAGGTCTTTAAGATGAATATCCAGTAATTCAATTATTTCCTGGTCGTCCTCAATAATTAGTACTTTCTGCATATCGTTCTGTTGCGCTACAAATTTCATGAAAAAACCGGTCAAAATATGGCTGTGATACTTTTGTTATAACTCTGTTACTAGTTTGGGAACTACATCTTGTTTTTTTGTATTCTAAACTTAATCAGACATGAAAAAGACCCTTTTCGGCTCGATGGCGGTATTAAGCCTCTTTATATTTTTGGCTTCCTGCAATAAGAACGACGATATGCCGCCTGAGCAAAACGGTACTATTACTATTGAAAATGTATTGGATAGCAAACCCCTGGTGGAATCCGGCACATTCAAAGGTAACGGTACGCCACCCGTGATCCTCCCTGGGCAGTCCGTATCCTTCTCGTTTTATGCTGCTAAAAACCAACGACTAACTTTCGCTACCATGTATGGTTGGAGCAATGACCTCTTCTTTGCACCTATAAATCCTGGCATTACACTATATAATAGCGATGGAAGCCCGGTTACCGGGGATGTTTCCGATCAGATCAGGCTATGGGACAATGGCACCAGGGTAAACCAGGCGCCGGGAGGGGCCGTAATGCATCCAGGAACGGCGGAGGCTGGTACTAAAAATATTAAGGAAGTAAATGGAATGGACGACTATGGTCATTCCTATCTGCCAGCATCCCGGTTAATGCAGGCGTCATTACAGTACGATGGCAACTCCAAGTTTACTTTTACAATCAGCAATAAATCCGGAGGCACAGCAAATGAAACACCATTTAGCCCGGGTGTATGGACCATATCTTACGTAGCTGGGGGTAACCAGTTGTTGCCAGAACCCATTTATTCATCTGGTAAACCTACTGCCAATGGACTGACAGATATCGCTGAGATGGGAAATATCACTGCAATGAATTCGTATCTCACCCAGCAAACCGGCATTTTTACACCTCTATCTCCAGTACTGGTCGTTATTTATCAGGGAGCAGCCAACCCATTTTACAAGACTGGTGAAAATGATCGCGGAGAAGGTTTAAAAGATCTTGCACAGAAAGGTAATGCGGATATCCTGGCAGGTTTCTTGAAAACTAAACCTGGTGTCAGGAATGTCTATGTGTTAAAAGAAGCAGCTAATACAGTATTACTGCCAAGAGTAGGTGGCGCCGCTGGCGGAAAGGTATCCCAGCAGTTATCGCTGCAACCTGGCGACAGAATTGCTGTTGCCACTATGTACGGTTTTTCCAATGATTGGTTTTTTGCAACTACAGGCAATGATATTGACGGCTCACAAAAGGGAGATTTCTCTTCCCTCGTCGGCTTATTCGATAATGGTACAGCGGTTAATCAGTATCCTGGTGCAGGGGTTACTCAGGCAAACCTGGCTGGTACGCCATTACAGGAAAGTAAAACCATTCAGCCTGTTCCCAATCCGAACCAGTATAATACATTGCCTGCTATCACAAACATTATTAAAGTAACATTACAGTAAGAAATGATTGACTTAAATTTTATCAGTCAATTACAGGCGCGACATAGTTTCACTTACATCCTTGATAGTTTACTATGGAAAGTCCATTGCAAGCCCCTCACGAAGCTCGCGCTGGTCGCGGGCTTTGTTGTTTTGGTCTATTTGTTAGTCTATCAAAGTGCGAAATCGCGTTTCGTGTTTACTTAATTTTATTTGGGTTGATTTGTCTGTACTAGTTTACGACATTTTGTTTTTAAGTACATATTAGTCTCCGATTATAATTCCAGCGAAATTACAGGGTTTTGCTGTAATTCGCTGTAGTAGTGTATTTTTTGTTTTTGCTCTATAATTTATTCTATAAAAGCGGAGAAGAGTTGTTGTGGTTTACATACACTTTATGTCGCTTCCAACTATCTTTACAAAGAGAACTATTCGGAACATTCACAGAGCCCAAAAATATGTTTATCTTCTTGCTATTTTTTTTTCTTTTTGCTGGTAACAATGCGTATGCGCAATCTAATTTAAAGGTAAAGACAAAATACAACTACGTATTGTTTTTGCCAAAGGGGTATTCAGAAGGAAGCAATCGTTATCCCCTTGTTATTTATCTTCATGGAGGGTCACAAAAGGGGAATGACCTGAATAAAGTAAAAGCATATGGATGGCCCCACCTTATTGATAGAGGACAAGAATTCGGCTTTATCGTTGCTGCGCCGCAGTGCCCGGAAGGTAAGTATTGGTCAACTGAGAATTGGTTTGATTCGTTATATATGGATTTGATATCTAAATACCGGATTGATTCCAACAGAATTTACTTAACAGGAATCAGCATGGGAGGATATGGCACTTATATTACAGCAATGGATCACCCCAATGAATTTGCTGCAATAATACCATTATGCGGAGGCTGTAATGATACCGACACAACAAGGATTTGCGATATTAGCAGGGTTCCAGTATGGGCTTTTCATGGGACAGCAGACGAGAAAATTCCGATAACTGAAACAGAGCGAGTCGTTAATAAACTAGATTGGTGTAACGGAAATATCAGGTTTACTCGGCTTGAGGGGATAGGTCACGACCTTCAGTTTATTTATGAAAGGAAAGATGTGTTTGATTGGCTGTTGCTGAAAAAAAAGCAGGATGTACATGCTAGGTAATCCTGCCTTTGTTATTGTCCTGCCTTGTTTTGGAATTAGCTATTACAAACTTTTGAAGAAACGTTACATTGGGCAAAAAGAAAGCAGCTGGATGATCTACCTCCGGCTGCCTAAAAAGTTATCCTACTGTTGGATCAAATCGGGGTTTTTACACATAACCTCTATTTTTTATTGTGGCAGTTGGTACTCCTGAAGTTAGTTTAATAGTGTCAGGGTGATGACTGCATTGACCGGCGATAATACATTTGCGACGTTTTGACCGTTAATTTTAAATTGAACCACATAATGGCGTTGTATCGTCCCTCCCAAAACGTGAACAGTTTCATGTTCGGTACCATAATTTTGCACATAAAATGCGCTTGCAAGACCGGAAATAGTCGAGCCTTGGTGCTTATATGCCCAATCGGTATTTAAAATAGGGCCGTCTGCTCCATCATACATAAAGTCTGCGCCTCCAACTTGCGGCTCAGACCCAATGTCTGAGTAAACAGAAAACGTCATATTGTATATACTTGGAAATGCCATGCTCTTTAAATTGGGGAATTTCCAGGTAAGATTGTATAATGGCGCATTTTGGCCACCCAGCCCTACAAAAGTATTTCCGTCATTGGGATACGCACCGAGTACGGTATTCGCAAACGTTAGAGTGCCTTCAATATTAATTTTTCTTGCGTTCAGTCCGTTTGCAATGCGGCCTTCGGCTAGGTTTATGAAATCCTGAATCTTCATGGTCTGTTTTCCCTTTGCTGTATCTCCTGGAGTAAATGTCCAGCCATAGTGACGGGCGATGGAATCGACTTGGGCAATTGAGTAGCCATCAATTGGATTCAATTTTGGGACAACAGGTGCATAATCGTTTTTGGAACAAGCATATAAAAGTGTCGATGTGACAATTAAAAAATAATTGTAAATTCTCATATTGGTAATTTTTAATGAATGGTTAACCCCAGACCGGAAAAAATTAATTTAAGGGATTTGTAAAATGACCTTTTAGGGATGTCGACCACGTTTATTAATAGAAAATTTTGTGGGCAGACTCTAATTTGTGCCGCTGGATATAGGAAATTTTATTGATGTTGGAGTAAAAAGAATCCACCACAGCCTTATCTGCGGCTTCGCCGCTCTTTTGTGAAATAACTATTGAATCGGGCGAAAGTGCCATATAGCGTTCTAGCTGCTCTAACCTGTTCTTAATCTGTTTTCGCGTTTCTGGCGATCTTTTATGGGCGGGTGTAAAGTTTGTCTTGTAGATAATACATAACCTCGATATTTCTTTTGTCTCAAATTTCCGGGTTGATTGGCAAGAAACAATGAAAAGTATGGACATTATAGCAAAAGGGTATTTTTTCAAAATACTACAGCTCAAAGTGATTAACAAAAAAAAACTGAGTTACGAACATATTCGCAATATATGATATTTTTCAAATAATGAATGGAGCGGGCAAGAATAATTTGAAGTACAAGAAAAGTATTACGTGATGGCAGCATGGAAACCAGTGGTACGTGGTTGCCAATGAAAAGCTGGATGCGGATGGAACAAAGAAGCCGGCTGGGATATGGGAAGCGTTCGTTATCGGATCGGATATTTTTGAGCGGTTCTAAAGAACAATGAGGCCCTTTATATGAAACTAAGAAATAACGATTTAAAATATTATCTTTATCTAAACCTATCTTATCTGTCACGCCTATATGAAAACCAAATATAATATTTTATTAACATCGTGTTAATACGCACTAAACATCACGTTGATAATTTCGCGGACTGAATTTTAAACCATCTAAATCGATGAAGCGATCACTCTGTCTGTTCTTTATTACGTTAGGTATGCTAGCGTCTTCCTATGTATTTGCCCAATCTACGCTGGCTGATTTGAATGGCCAGGTCAAAGCCAAGGATGGTACCCTGATTCCTGGGGCATCTGTTACTGTAAGAAATGAGTCGACTGGTTTTACCAACAGGACCCAGTCAAATAACAAAGGACATTACACTTTTAAACAGTTGCCGCTCGGCGGTCCTTACACGATTACCGTATCGGCAGTGGGTTTCGGCGCGCAAAAAAAGCAGGACTATAGCCTTAACCAGGGAGATGTACTCCAGGTGAACTTTGACCTGGAGCAATCTGTTTCCAACCTGGAGGCCGTTACCATCGTATCTACGTCCAACAGGAAAGCGGTGGTGAATGCAGGCGCTGCCACTACTATTACGCCCACAGATATGAACAGGCTGCCGGTCAACGGAAGAAACTTCGCCAACCTGGCGGCGTTGTCTCCGCTTACCGGCAATGGTAACAGTATCAGTGGTCAGCTGGGATCTGGCACCAACTACACCATCGATGGTATGACGGCAAAGAATCCTACGTCTGCCGGCCCTACCACGTCAAGGAGCGGTGCGCCATATTCTATCTCTATTGAAGCGGTACGCGAGTTTAAAGTGGTGACTAACCAATATGATGTTACGCTCGGCAGATCCGGTGGCGGTACGGTGAGCGCCGTTACCAAATCCGGTACCAACACGGTGTCTGGTTCGGTATTTGGTTATGGTCGCGCCAACTGGTTATCCAGCCCCTATGATATTCGTGGTAACAAAAGAAATAACGACTATTCTACTTATCAGTTCGGAGGTTCTATCGGCGGTCCCATCATCAAAGATAAATTGCACTACTTCTTCGCCTGGGACCATCAAACAGATAACCGTTCCCTGGTAATCGCCGACGTACAATCCAATTCCGATCAGCTCGTATATAATATTACCCGGAATGTACTGGATACATTTGTAGATATTGCCAGAACAAAGTATGGCGTTTCCAATCATGCTCAGTATGGCTCTTTTGGAAAAACACGTCAGTCCGATGCAGGCTTCCTGCGACTGGATTGGCAGATCAACGATAAGAACCTGTTGACTATTCGAGACAACTACACCAATGACATCAACAAGCTGGGCTTGATTGACAATACGGCCATCGACCTGTATGAGTCAACCGGTAACGACTTCAACAAAGATAACAGCCTGTTGCTGACGCTGAGGTCTACGATCAGCCCTAGAATTACCAACGAATTAAAAGCGCAGCATTTGTATACCTGGCAATCCAGCCAGCAAAATGATGAGCTGCCGGGCGCACTGCCCAGAGCGATCGTGGAAAACGTTACTTCTGTATTGTCTGATGGCTCTACCAAGTCTACCAATATCCAGATTGGCGGGCACCGCTTTGGTCAGGAAGGGTTTACCAACAACGTTTTCCAGCTCACAGATAACCTGTATTACAATACCCAAAAAGTTAATTACACCTTCGGTATCGATCTCATGTATACACATGCCAAATCGCTGTATGGTAGCGAAGTAAATGGCCGCTATGTGTACAGGGGCCTGGATGCTTTCCGTAATAATACGCCGTATGCGTTCTATCGGGAAGTACCATTGGTGGCCGATCCAAGCGTAACCTCCGGTATTTTCAACGGCGGTATCTATGGTCAGTTGCAAACAGACCTGGGTAAAGGGGTAAGCCTAACGGCCGGTTTACGTTTTGATATGGCTACTTATCCTAAAGCGCCATTCAACGAAGATCTGTATAAAGCACTGGGCCTAAGCACCAACAACAGCATTAAGTCTTTTGTGCCACAGCCAAGAATCCAGCTCACATGGGATGTGAACCAGCAACATACCGATTATATCAAAGTGGGTGCAGGTATATTTAGCTCCGATATGAATAACTATATGCTCATCAACAACCTCACATTTGATGGCAAACATTTCGGAACAGCTAACCTGAACGCGAGTTCAGTAAGCATACCTTCTCCTGATTTCGCGGCATTCCGGAAAGATCTTTCTACAGTGCCAACTTTTGCACAATACCAGTTGCCACTCATTAACTACACAGGCCCCGACGCTAAGATACCCGTCGTTTACAAGGCTAATATCAATTACACCAAGTATATTACGAGCCGCCTGAGAATGGGCGTTTCCGCTTACCTCACCTACGGCCGTAATAACTACTTCTATATAGACAGGAATATGGTGGAAACCCCGTATTTCACAATGCCTAACGAAGCCAACAGGGGCGTATATATTCCTTTAGATAAGATGAATACCAGCGGTGGCAGTGGTAACTACCTGGATGGCCGGATCAGCAACGCGTTTGGTAGGGTATTGGAACTCACCAGCAAGGGTAAAAACAATACCTATACTTTCGTATATGATGTTAACTACCGCTATTATAAAGATGGTAGCATCACTGCCAGCTATACCTGGAACGATTCCAAAGATAATACCTCCTACAACGGTAATGTGGCCAATACAGCTACCTTAAGTTTGCCGGTGGCAGATGATCCGCGTAATTTGAGTAAGATGAGTTACTCTGATGCGCAATTCCGTCATAAGGTAGTATTCTATGGCACATCGCCCACCTTTGCGGGATTTGTATTCAGCGTGCGCTTCTCCGGTATTGGTGGCACCCGTTACAGCCTGTTGTCTGGCGTAAACAGCAACCAGGACTTTGTAAGCGGTACCAACGACCTCGCGTATGTATTTAATCCGAATGATGCGGCAACCCCCGCTGCGGTTAGAGATGGTTTGAATAAACTGCTGAGTTCAGGTGCAGGTGGCAGCTTCAAAAAATATATTGAAAAATCGGAAGGTAAGATTGCGGAGAGAAATGGAGGCGTCAATGGATTCTATGGTACATTCGATTTAAGATTGGCCAAAACACTGAAGGTGTCTAAAAAGAGCGGTTTTGAACTTTCCGTCGACGTTTTCAACTTCGCCAATATGCTCAATAAGAAATGGGGAGCCAGCCATAACTTTGGTAATACTTCGTTATACCGTGCTTCCGCATTCAGCAAAGACACCCGCTCGTACAACTATTCTGTTAATACCAGCGGAATCGCTAACCCGGGTGGAGATCCCTACCAGGTGCAGTTAGGAGTAAGATTCTTCTTCTAAAATCATTCGAAAATAGATCTTGTCAGTCGCCATGCCGAAGTATAACTTCGATTTGGCGACTGATCTTTTATACTACTCCCTTGTTATTAGGGAGTGCATTGCTTTGTTTCTCAGCAAATCAGGTAGCGCCACTACCGGCACGGTATCTGAAAAAGGTAGGGGAAGGAGAGGGATAAGCCGTATCAAAAGCGTGTTTAGTGTATAGATACGCTATGATAATAGTCTTTTATCCTTTCTTTTTATCCAGGAAAAACTGAATTTCAGGGGCTGTCAATTTACTCTTTTCCAGCGCAATAAGGAAGCGGGTAGGATGATCCACTATGAGCAGGATATCTTTCCGGGTGATGTCTATTCGTTTAATCCAATCCCAGCTTTTGGTTTCGATGGTATTACTATCGATATGTCTTATAATAATACCTTGCTCATTAAATTCAATATTGGCATCTAAATGGGCTTTCCGAACCATCATCTGGGTACTGAAGTGATAAACTGGGACCAAAATAACCAGCGCGAAAATGATAAAATAAATGAGTGCAGAAAGGAGCATACCAGCATTTTCCAGGGGAAGCGCATAGCCCAGCATCAGCATGCCCAATAGGTACATCCAGATACTTTTCCTGAAAAAGAAGTACATTTTAGCACGGAGTACGGTGTTATAAGTTGTCTGTATTCTTTTAGTAATGACCATGGGTTAGCTAACAAATTGGTAGGATACAAATTTATGGCTTCTGATCCAATATATTTTATCTCAGATAACAACCTGCCTATCCCATTCCAAATAATATATTTAATTATTACCTTCAACGTCTAAACGGAAATTTTTTTTCTTGATAGTGGAACTTACCATATTAACCCGAACCTGGCTAAACAAAGTGCCAGCCTTATTTTTTGTAGTCCTGATGGCGCTTTCCAGTCCCTGTCTGGCCCAGAATGAAACAGGTTTCACGGCGTACGGAGACGTACCGGTAAAAACACCCGATTCTCTTTTGCGGAGAATGCATCTGGCTACCGATATCAAAGCAAAAATAGCGGCGGTGCAGCCGCTGTTGGCCTTCCATGCAGCCCATGGCACTACGGACTCGGTGATCTTTTATGCGCAGCAGCTTATTGGCAGTCTTAATCAAAGCGACCTTCCATCTGCCGATAAACTACCCAGCCAGGTTTCCCTTTATCTTACGCTGGCCAACGCCTACAGTGAGGAAGGCCTATACGACGAAGCTTTACGTTTTTACCTTCAGGGTATCCCGATCGCAGAATCCCTCAACAACAAAATCGCCATCAATGACAACAAACTGGGCATAGCAAACGTATATGCCGCCCGAAAGGAATATGACAAAGCCATAGCGGCGTACCAGGACCTGCTGCGGAATACCGGCCGGGTTGAAAAACTGGAACATTTGGTGTATGAGCGGCTGGGTATCGCTTTCCTGGAACAAAAGAACCTGCCCCAGGCGAAGTTGTATACTGAAAAAGCACTGGCTTATTTCCAGCAGCAACAAGAGGAAAAGAAGGCACTACAGGCGAAACTGACCCTCGGTATTATCGCAGAGTTCAGCCAGCAAACAGACGAGGCCTATGCCATTTACAATGAAGTGGAAAACAAGGCGCAGCAGCACCAGTTTTTTGACCTGTACATCAACGCCGGACAACGGATGGGCGATCTGCTCATTGCCCGCAAAGATTATGACAACGCCAAGGCCTTATTGTCGCTGGTGTATGCCAACGCGCTCCAATGGAACGATCTCAAAGCACAGCTGCGAGTACTGAATAGCCTGCGTAACCTCCATGCGGTGACAGGCGATTATAAAAACGCCTATGCACTCATGACCCAGTACCTGGGCATTTCCCAGGAAGTGTTGAACAGGCAGAATAAAAAAGAGATCAACGAACTCGAAATAAAATACCAAACCGCCCAGAAGGAAAAAGAAATATTGAATAAGGAAAATGAGTTAAATCATCAGAAGACAGTAAAATATAGCCTGCTGATCGGGTTTCTCGTTATCCTGCTGCCCATCATAGGCTTGCTGTTTATGTATTACCAGAAATTGCAGGCGCAGAGCAAACTAAATGCTACGATGGAGGAAATGAACCGGCAGAAAATTGCGGCGCTGCTGAAAGATAAAGAACTTGAATTGCTGAAGGCCTCCATTACCGGCCAGGAAAAAGAACGGCAACGAATTGCGGGGGAGTTGCACGACAGCATTGGCGGTAACCTCGCCGCTATCAAACTCCAGCTCTCCAATCAAACTGCCGCGAATCGGTTGGATGCGCTCATCCGGCAGGTAGACGACACCTACCGCCAGGTACGTGATCTTTCCCATGACCTGGTGCCGCTGAAATTTGGTAACACCGGCTTCACCGAACTCATAACCGGCTATATCAGGCAATTCAACATGCCCGGCAACGCCATTATCACCTTTCATGCGTTTCCCGGCGAAGAAATTGACCGGATCGGGACTACCCTGAAAGCGGAGGTTTATAAAATTATCCAGGAGCTCATCACCAACGCGCAGAAACACAGCCAGGCGTCGAAAGTAGAAATACAATTGACCCGGCTGGATGGTATGCTGAAGTTACTGTTTGAAGATGATGGGCAGGGATTTTCTGTGGAAACGGTGAAATATGGCATCGGATTTCAGAATATCCGGGAGCGTTTGAAACTATTCGACGGCGTATTTTCCATCGACTCTTTCCCATCGAAAGGCACCGTAATTGACATTGAAATACCTTTAAAACCGGAATGTTATGAAGCATAATATTATCCTGGCCGACGATCATAAATTGTTCCTGGAAGGCCTTATCAGGCTGATAACACAGGAAAAAGACCTCCATGTACCATATTATGCGCATAATGGCCAACTGGTCATCAACTATCTCGACCAGCATCCGGATGAGCAGGTCGATCTCGTTATCACCGATATCAGTATGCCCGACATAGACGGCATTACATTGAATAACTATATCAAGGAAAAAAGACCGGAGATCAGCACGCTGGTGGTAAGTATGCATACCGACAGTAATATCATCGATGCGCTTATCCAGAATAATGTCGACGGCTTTTTGTCGAAGAATGCGGATTCAGACGAATTGCTGGAAGCGGTCAAAACGATCCTCAAGGGCGGGAAATACTTTTCAGAGGCGGTGAAACAGGAGTATCTCAAGAGTGTTTTTAATAAGGGAAAAGAAACCCTTGAAATGCTCACTTCCCGCGAAAAGGATGTACTGAAGCTGATCGCGGAGGAATACACCACCCAGGAAATCGCAGACAAACTCTTTCTCAGCAAACATACGATTGAAAGCTACCGCAAAACCCTCATCCTGAAATTGAAGGTACGCAACCTGGCTGGCCTCACCAGGTATGCCGTCAAATTGGGCCTCCTGAGTTAACCCCCTGAAAACAGGGGGGTGAATTTCACTGAATACGATGTTGTGGTCGCCATCGTACGCTGCTACCTTTGTTGCATAATAAAACGAAACCATCTCGTCACGTAAAAATGCAACATTATGATCTACGGAATAACATTAATCCTGCTAAGCATCATCGCCGTTCCTTCCCTGATTTTATCTAAAAAAACCAATGCAAAGGAGCTGTTGGAAAAAGTAGAACCCTACCAGGGGTGGATAGGGATTGTTTTCTGCTGCTGGGGTATATGGGGGCTTGTAATGGCCATTTTAAACCTGGGGTGGCTCACTTCAGCGCCTATCTGGTGGATCACACTGACTGCAGGCAACCTGGTGGAAGCATGCCTTGGTTTCCTGCTCGGATTCCCGCTCATCAACAAGTTCTTCCTCTCCAACAACGAAAAAGCCCGCGAAAAGGCAGTGCGTATCCGGGCACAAGTTGCGCCGAAACAAGGTAGCCTGGGCATACTGGGCATCATCGTTGGTATATGGATGATCGTTGCATCCTTCCTCTTTACGATTGCCTAGCATTATTCTTTCACCACTTAATCGTCAACCGATGAAAAAGATGATACTGGCCGCCATCATATTGGTGTCGGCACTACAGGGCCATGCCCAGGAACAACAAAACCATGCTATCCAGGTGGGTGGCGCCGCTAAAATAAACCGTGAAGTGGAAGCTTACCTGATCGATTTCGCCATAGCACCGGAGTACGGAGACACGGAAGGCAAAAAATCTTTTGAAGACGTCAAAAAGGACTTTTTTGCAAAGGTAAAGGAAGTTGGTCTGAGTGAAAACCAGTTCAAAGAAGATAAGCTGGCATACCAGGCACTACAGCTTTTCAGGGAAGGTGGTTTATATACTTTCCAAACCCGTTCCCGCGATGAACTGCTGACGGCTGCCAGGCTGGCGAACGGCAACATTATCAATATCACCGCTACCCGGATAAAGTTCAAGCCGGTGGTGAAAGATGAAAAAGGCTACGAAACTGCATTCCTCGACAGTAAGGAAAAAGCCGCCAAAATTGCAAAAGCAATCAATAAAAAGCTGGGACCTGTGCTCGCGGTTACGGATCTTACCCAACAAGAAACCACGGTGGCAGAAACTTATTACTTTAAGCCATTGGCAGAGCAATATATCTATTTGTCAGTCAGTTTCGCCATTGAATAGCCGGCCTTCATTCATTTTTTTGACCCAGTAAGCTATCTTATCTGCTGCCGATTTGGTAATACCCCCATCATTTCGGCAGCAGAAACCCAAACGTAAAACTTGCCTCAATACCCGATAGCAGTGACTTCAACAGGTAAAACGACAATGCGCGTGTATGGTCAAACTTATAATCTATCGTACCCGTGCGACGGTCCACAGGCAGTGATTTATCCTTGTTCTTTGGGATGATGACATGTTTGAGCATAAACGACGGGAATTTGGCTATTTTCTTTTGCTGTCCTTTAAGTTTATCCAACACCAGGTTGTGATATTCGCCCACCACCTTGCCACTGGCTTTTTCATCATTGAAACTGAATTGAAAGGCTAAATGATTCAATAGTCCGGATTCTACATGAAAATTACCAAGATTTTCGGCGGATGGGTTCAGGGTGGTCACATCTAAATTATCAATTGTCCCATTGACATTATAACTTTTACCAGCGGTAAACGGCAAAGAGATGGCCGTCTTAATAGTGCCTGAGCCCATGATGGAACCTTCCATATTCAGATCCATATGATCGGGGTCAGACGGGATAGGGTTATTGATAAGCGGAGCTACGGAAAGTTGCAGTCTTTCGAACCGCAGCAAACCTGTTTGCAGTTTGTCTTTGGGGAATTCTTCATACAACAGTGTTGACGCAGATACTTTGAAACGCTGAACACGGATATTACCCGGGATGCTTTTCAGGAATGCAACTGGTAACGGTTTATACTGTGATAGACGAGGTAGCCTTCTGTCCCGGAAGATATAAAAGTTGCTTTCCTTGATCCATATTTGTTCAGCTACTAATTGCTGTTGAAGACATTTGTTGATATCCAGTTTGGTGATCGTTACACCGGAAATACTGGCATCAACAACATCTACCTGGTGCCCGGCTTTCCGCCCCATCTCCACCTTGTCGTATTGCGGAGTTACCTTCAGGGAAGCAGCCTGTAAGCTGCCTTCACGATCAACGTCCAGCTGCTTTATTTGAAGGTTTTGGCGAGCGCCCGGGATGGATGCCTGAATATCGGTTAGCGCGCAGGCAAGCGTTTTGAAACGAATACCCGGAAGACTATCTGTTATCCGGATATCCGGTTTATCTATTTCCATATCGCCATGTAGCTTCAATTGGGCGCCTGTTGTGGTTTCGCAGGCAATGGCAGCGTGGCGCATCCTGAAGGAGTCTGTTTGTATAGCAGAGAGCATTTTTGTTAAGTCAATAAAAAGAGATGACGGCCGGCGGGTGGTAGTTTCACTATAGATATTCAAAACGGGATGGTTTAAAATTATTTTTTCAGCCACCAGTTTTTTATCAAACAGTTTCCGGATATCGACATTGTGAATGGAGATGTATGCAATGCCTGCCTTCACAAATAAAGGCTGGTTGTCGGTTTTCGGGAAAAAGTCGGCTTTGCTATATTGTGGTAGCAGTTGTAAGGAATCTATTTCCAGTAATCCCTGGCGGCTGTCTATCGTTACCTGTTTGACCATCAGGGTATGGTAGGCATTGGGTAGGGGATAGGTGATACCGGAGAGACTGCCTTTGATATCGCCGAAATGAAAATTGCCGGCGGCGAATGCGTCCTTAAGATGATGTATGTTTATGTCGTCTATACCCACATTCCCACTCAGCAGTAGCTGATGATCCTCGCGTACCTGGAAGGGACCTAACTGAAGATGGTTGATTGATATACTTTTGACGGGCGCCTGCGCCAACAGCTGTATGGGCGCCGTATCTTTTCTATTCATTAAGAACCGGTCCAGGTCTATTTCTCCATTATTTAAGTTTAAATGATTGATAGATAGTGTCCTTCGAAAGAGCATCTCCAGGAGATGAATGCCATTAAGTTCAATGCTTGAAAAATGCATGGCATGCTGGTGATGGCTGCTATCCGGCGTATACGCTATGGTAAGATTGCTCAGTGCAAGTGATGAAGTGAATAGGTTGCTTTTTATGGAGGAATAACTAATTTTTAGTTTAGGAGAAAGATGCTGAAGTTGCTCACTGACGGTATGCTGAATGATTCGGTTTGCAACGATGTTGGCGGTAATCAGTATAACGAGTATGCCGATGCTACTGTAAATCAGCATTAACCATTTCCTTGGTATGTTAGATAATCTGCCCATCAGCCTGCCTGTATTATCTTGTTTCTTTATCTTTTACATCCGATTGTTGCTAATTGTTTGATGTGTATATTTTGATAATATGTTTGATATTTTAGATCAGGAGATAAGTGAAGATGGCTGGCGGGATCTTATGATATAAAGGATACTTTTTGGATAGTATATTGTTGATGATGCATATTGGTGGCTATGTGACAAATGTAATGCTCGAAATGACTGATAGGAGTAATATACCATGTTTGACCGTCGAGAAGGAAGGCTGGGCCATTAGTGACGTCGAGCGTGTCCAGGGAAGTAAAGATACCTCTTCCATCTGCTTTGAGAATAGCTTCTTTTATTGTCCAGTATTTATAAAATAGGGCCTCCCGGGGGGTAGATTGTTCAATGTTAGTCCATTCTGCCGGTGAAAATTGACGTCGAAAGTCACTTATGGAAATAGGTGTACATCGTTCTAAATCTATGCCTATGCGCCCATTGCAATTAATGGCGCAGACAACGATCTCGCTTGAGTGAGAGATGTTGAAATCCGGGGCATTGACGATGTAGGGCCGTCCATACTTCGTGTATACGATATCGTTGAGGGTGGCATTACAGTGATTTCCCTTCAAGGCATGCAAAAGAAGCAGTTTTCCCAGGAGATTTGCATGTGCGTCCTGCCATCGTCTGAACCTACTTATTTTTTCCCTGAAATGTGCAGGGATTTCCTGCAATAGTTGGGAAAAGCGCGCTGTCGGGAGCGGAGTATGGTAGGTGGTATAGTAAACTGCCGGAGATATTATCGGGTCAGGCATTGCCGGTAAGTTATCTGTTAGATGTTGATGGGCAGGTTAGCTGTCTCAGTAAAGCCGTTCTTACTTCATCTACGCTAATATTGCTCATACAGCGTTTGTCGTAAGGGCAGGGGTGGCCGAGGATAAGGTCCAGACAGGGTGAACAGCGTACCGCTTTATAGATATTTATATTGTTTTCGTGTCCCCATATAGTAGGTTGGGCAGGTCCCCATACTACTACACCGGGGGTGTCAAATGCATTAGTGGCATGCGAGTAAATAGAATTGACACCTGCAAAGCTGCGTGCATATTTAATCAATCCGAATGTTTCCCGGATGGATGTCTTTCCCCGGAGATCGACTGCGTTTTTTACTGGCTTTTCGTCTTCCAGTCCTACCTGGAGAAAAGTATATTCCGGCATAGATGCAACCAGTTCGTTCCAGTTATGTATTTGCCATTCCTGGTTGGAGGTGGTTCTAGAGGTGATATGCATTACAATAGGGTTTTTGTAAGCAGCAATTCTTTTCTGCGCGTTTCGATCTTCTTCATCAGAAAGGTATATCTGTACTTTTTTGTCTGTTAGTGTTACATTGTATAGGTCTGCAATAATTTCTTTCACATTCTTATTGCAGAATAATGTTGGCTGCATTGCGCCATAAAAAGTGGTAAAAAAGTTCTCCTTGTTTTGATAGTATCTGATAAATGATATCGGGTTTTTCCAAAAGGAGACGGAGGTAATTCTATTGATGTAAGGATTGTTCTTTAAAATAAGCTGCATCTTTTTGTTAATGCAAAATACAACGATCCTTTTTTTAGGAGCTTTTTCTTTAATAGCTTTGAATACCGGGCTCGTTAATAATACGTCACCCAGTCCGCCAAACATAATTACACGGAGGGTTTTATTGTTCATGCTGCAGCGCTTGATGGATTGAATGATGATGAGGTATTTCTTCCAGTATCCATTCGAGTTGATTTAAGGCATATTCCCAGACCTTTTTTTCCTGGAAAAGGAAATGGATTTTCCGTATGCTGATATCACCAACATATTGAGCCATTTCAATTTTAGCTTTTTCTTCTATTATAGAGAGGTTGCCTCTGATCTCTGCCATCCTTTGCCGGATGTCTGCTTCAGTTCTCATAGAAAATTATTTTTTATGATGCTGGCAGTTTTTAAAACTGCCAGGTATTTTCGGGTTAATATTGAGTGGATTGATTTACAAGTAAAAATATTAATAAACAGCTTCACGGGTTCACAGAAAGTATTTTGGCAAACAAGAAGATTCGCGGACTGATGAGTTGTCGGATCATTTGCCTTTTAACATGGAACGATTATAAATATACAGAAAAATATTTCGCAATGTCAATACCTGGTTTTTAACGGACAACATTACACGAAAAGTCAATACCGTGGCATTTAATCCCCATAAATCCTTTGTTGTAGTGTATATAAGCGGATTGCCTGTAATTCTTTCATCTTTTATCTAACCGGGCGAGTAATTAAAATGTGCTGAATTATTTTTCGAATAAAATTTTTTCTACCTATTGTATTTTACAAAAAACATTCATTATATTCACTTTCAGAAAAAGTTACTGTTTTGTGTTTATAACTCGTAACCTTATTTTTCACTATGTTAACTTATTTTCCCTTTTAGTTGTTTTAATCCAGCTTAGCACGTTATTGAGTCCTGGTTCTAAGATTAAATGGCCCGATTATTAAAGTAAGACTCCATGATTTAGAGGTGAGCCATTGAATCTAATTCTTAATAGGTTTTTAATTTATTTTATTAAAGTGAGTAAGTGTTACTTATTGTAGCGTTAGCTATGCCCTGAAAGTTACAGAAGTGCTGTCACCTTGTAATATCCTGGCATTTTTTTTCAGACACTTTTATCCCGGTTAGGTCGCTGTTACTTACCGTAGCGATAGCTTTTGCATGATTTGACAGATCGATATTTTGTTGAGTTATTAATGCACTTGGTTTAGTTGAATGATGATTGTTTATCTCTGGTCGGACCACCAGGTATTTATTTTTGCACAACGATTTTTAGAATAAATGAAGCCCAAAAATTAGCACCGATATTTCCTTTCCCTCTTACATATATATTTAAACGGTACCATTTCCTTGTGATAATGGCAGCGATAGCTTTGTTCGGAAACTAGTGTTAACATACAATAGGAGGGCCTAGGTATGCTGTTAGGGCAACTATACTGTGGTAAATAATAAAGTGATAATCCCAGACTCATCTCAATTATAATCTTCCTAGTTGTAAAAATCAAAATAACATGAGCAATTTTGTAGCAGGGTGGTATCTGATCTACACATTGGCACGCCAGGAAAAGAAAGTATTACAGCAACTGACAGAATGTGAAGTGGAATGCTTTTTCCCAACCAGCAAATCGGTACGCCAGTGGCATGACCGGAAAAAGATGATGGATACGCCGCTTTTCCCGTCTTATGTATTCGTTAACCTCAAGAGCCTGAAAGAGTTTTACTATGGACAGCATGTTGCCGGCGCTGCATATTATGTAAGATTTGGTAAGCAGTTGGCCCGGGTAGATCAACAGATAATTAATCGGATAGCACTGGTTGCACAACATGGAGAAGACCTCTGCGTATCTGATGAAAGGTTCCAGGAGGGTCAGGTATTGTTGATCAACAAGGGGCCTTTGTGTGGACTATCCTGTGAAGTTGTTAAGTATAAAGGATTAAAGCGTATACTGGTGAGAGTAGAACTCCTGCAAAGAAGTATCCTGATCGCTTTTCAGCCGGAGTATTTATCGCTGCAGAATAATTATTCAATCGGATAAAAGCTTAATGCGGTGTATAGCCGCTGTTAATGCTACGTGTCAATGTTTGGATTCGCACTTATCTTTTCTTTCACTCAACGTTCCTGTAATTCCACCTGGAATGCATGTGTTGTACAGGACAATACTATTCACATCTATATCAAACTGCCCTGATGTCGGAAACAGTCAATACGCTTATTGATCTTCTGGAAGCAAGAAAGACCGATATGCGCGGCGTGAGTTTTATTAAAAATAATTCAGACAAGGAACATATTTCCTATGCTGCGTTATATGACAAGGCCAGCCGTTTGCTTTTTTATTTGCAGAAGAAAGGCCTGAAGCCCCATGATGAAGTGATATTGCAGATAGAAGAACCATCTTCTTTTCTCATTACTTATTGGGCTTGCATACTGGGAGGTATCATCCCGGTACCTCTTGCGGTTGGCAAAACTTATGATCAGTATCTAAAGCTTCTTAACGTGTGGGACTGCCTGAATAATCCTTGCCTGATTACTACGAGGGGAGCATTGGAGAAGCTAAAAGCGGGTTTTCGTTCAATGACGGTTGAGGTTAGCCTGGAAGACATGGCAGACAAGATCCTGTTGCTGGAGGAATCCAGCCAGGCGCAGGGTACGGGAAAGATATTTGCGGCAAATAAGGATACTATCGCTTACGTTCAATTTTCATCCGGTTCTACCAGCACTCCCAAGGGAGTAACGCTTACCCATAGAAATATTCTGACTAATTGCAGGGCGATTTTGGGCCACATTGATAGCCCTGAAAGCGGAGATACTTTTTTTAGCTGGATGCCACTAACGCACGACATGGGGCTTATTGGCTATCATCTAACACCGATGGTAGCTGGCTGGGAGCATTATATCATGCCAACGGAGTTATTTATACGACGCCCTGCATTGTGGCTGGAAGTAATCAGCAGGTTCCGGATTACCTTTACGGCCTCACCTAACTTCGGGTACGCTTATATTCTAAATTACCTGGACAACTACGAATTACAACATGTTGATCTTTCCTGCCTGAGAATTATAACCAACGGCGCAGAGCCAATTTCCGCCTCGCTGTGTGACGCATTTACCAGGAGAATGGCACATTACGGTTTATCCGCCTGTACAATATTTCCTGTATATGGGTTGGCAGAGGCCTGTCTGGCAGTAACTTTCAGTCGGCCGGGAGCAGCGGTGAAAGCGATTACCATTAACCGGGAATCATTGGGCGTTGGCAGCAAGGTTGAAGTATTATCCACGCATAGTAACGGAGTTACTTTTGTAAATGTAGGCAGGCCGCTCTCGGATAACTGTAATATTTTAATCACGGATGGTGATCGTCAACGTGTAGAGCCGGGTACCATAGGACATATTCTGATTAAGGGGGATAATGTTACCAGCCATTATTATAATAATGAGGCGGCTACAGTTGCCACCATCTCCCCTGAAGGATGGCTGGATACCGGTGATCTTGGATTTACGCTTGATGGGGATTTATATATTACCGGCAGGGAGAAAGACCTTATCCTCGTGAATGCGCAAAACTTTTATCCTCATGACCTGGAGTTACAAGCGCAGGGACATCCGAAAGTACGTGCCGGGAAAATAGCTGTAGCAGGGTATTACAATCCTCAGAAAGATAAAGAAGAGGTGCTGGTATTTGTACAGCACAGAGGCACTGTAACAGATTTTTTAGAACTATATACAGGCCTGGCGCAAATCATTAACGAAAGAGCGGGTGTGGTTCCTGAATATATTATCCCTGTTAAAGAAATTCCTAAAACAACCAGTGGGAAAATACAACGCTACAGGCTTATCGAACAATATGCAGCCGGAGCTTTTGATCAGGTGCTTGAAGATATGGCACAAAGTATAGGATCTGCTGGTGAAAAGGAGAAAACGGCTGATAGTACTACTATAACAACATTAACTGAGATATGGGAGGAAGTATTGGAGCGGCGGGGATTAAATGCAGGTGATCATTTCTTTTCTATAGGCGGAAACTCCATGCTGGCAGCGAGGCTATTCATGCGGATTCAGGCATCAATGGGTGTTGATCTGTCGGTGGGAGATCTGTATACTTATCCCGAAATAGGACGGCTTGCCGAATATATCGACCAGGCATACGCTGGTGCTATACCAGCTCCTGTTACTCATTTCCCATTCGACGCTGTTTATCCGTTGTCATCCACACAGGAGAGGTTATACTATATATGGCAGTCAAATCCGAACTCAATCGCCTATAATATTCCATCTGCGTTATGTTGGGAAGGAGAAATGGACACCGTAGCGCTTGAGAAAAGCATGCGTCAAATGTTGGACAGACATCAGCTGTTAAGAGGATTTTTCGGATTGAAGGACAGGGCGCCGGCGTTATTTATAGCGGAGACTGTCGATGTGGAAATAATCTATGAATATCTTGTAGAGGAAGATCTAAATGGAGCATTGGTGGATGCCCTACAGGCATTTGATCTGCATAAAGGTCCGCTTTTTCGCATAAAGGTGTTCCGTGTTTCGGCAAAAAAGTGTATCCTGTTTGCTGACTTCCATCATATTATTGCTGACGGCATTTCGATTGCTTTTTTCCTGGAAGAGTTAATGTCGTTGTATGTAGGAAAAGTGCTTTCTCCACCAGCATTTAGTTATATGGATTACCTGGGTTGGCAGAAAAGTAACAGTAGCAGTGAGGAGATGACCCAGCATCAGTCGTTCTGGAAGAATCATTTGCAGGGTGAGTTGCCCATATTATCACTTCCCCTTGATAAGGCACGTCCTCCGGTATTTGACTATGCCGGGGAGAAACGGGCTTTTTACTTGGATACTGAATTGAAGCAGCAGCTGCAGGTTGTGGCAAAAGAACGTGGGGTCTCACTTTTTACCATCTGTTTAGCTGCGTGGTATATTACCCTGGCAAAATACACAGGACAGGAAGATATAGTAACCGGGGTACCGGTAAGTGGACGCTCCAGGGCGGCGTGGCAAGGTGTTTTCGGGATGTTTGTTAATAGCCTGGCGCTGCGGGCAGCTCCGGAGGGAAGCAAAACGCTGGCCGCATTTCTAAGCTCACTCGCTGATATGTCACAGGAGGCCATTGCCAGGCAAGATTATCCATTCAGCGAGATGGTTGCGTTGGCAGGCATGCGGCGTGAAATGAGCCGCAATCAGCTCTTCGATACGATGTTTATCTATCAGCAGTTGGAAGTACCTGTGCCGGGTACGGATAATATCCATCTTAGCCGGTATTTTTTTGATCCGGGCGTTGCCAAATATGATATGTCACTGGAGATATTTGAAGCAGAAGACAAGTTTTATATTGAATATGCTACTTCACTTTTTGAACCTGCTACCATTGACAACTTTGCGAAGCATTACCAAAATGTCCTGAGATATGTTGCTACCTCAATAGATATCACTATTGCAAAGGTAAATATGCTGTCGCCGGAAGAATTACGGGCCCATACCGTTACCTTTAATGCCGCCGTTGCTGCCTATCCACGGCATACACCGATACATCAGCTGATAAGTGAGGCAATTGCCCGGAATCCGGGATATATTGCAGTAGCCGAAGGCAGGCTCACATGGTCTGGCGGGGAGCTGGAAGCCAGGGCAGTACGGCTGGCTGCTTTCCTGGAGAGGGTGCAGCCGGGGAGCAATGAGCCTGTTGGTATCATTCTTGAAAGAGGCGCCGGCCTCATAGTCGCTATCCTGGCAGTGCTTAAGTCTGGCCGCGCGTTTGTTCCGGTTGATCCGGTGTTGCCATCGGCAAGAATAAAATATGTATTGGAGAATTGTGGCGCAGCGGTGGTGATCACAAACGCAGAGAATATAGTAAGACAGCACGACCTGGGATTACCGCAGGCTATATTCGTTAACGTGGACGACTACCCCGTACTTGGTGACATAGATCTACCGGTAGAAAAAGATATTTCTCCGGAAAGTATTGCCTATATCATCTACACTTCCGGTACGTCGGGGAATCCGAAGGGCGTGATGGTAACACACCGGTCGTTGGTCAATTACGCCTGGTGGGGAGCTAAAATATATGCCGCAACAATGCCGGCGGATTTTCCATTGTTTACCTCGATATCATTTGACCTTACTATTACCAGCATTTTTGTTCCCCTGCTAACCAGCAATACTATTGTTGTTTATAAAGATACAGGTAGTAAACTGTCGATTGAGCAGGTGCTGGAAGACAACCGTATAGATGTTATCAAGTTGACGCCCTCGCATCTCAAGATGATGGCGGCAGATCCGTCATTGATCAGCAAGGGGAATGCTACACGCATCAGGAAAATCATTGTTGGCGGTGAGGCATTGACAACATCGCTGGCAGCTGCAATAAATAATACCCTGGGTGGAAACGTAGATATTTATAATGAATATGGCCCTACAGAAGCAACAGTAGGGTGTATGATATACCGGTACCAGCCAGAAAAGGATAATGGCGTAAATATTCCAATTGGCCGGCCTATGGACAATGCAGCCATCTATCTGTTGGACCGGTATCTGAACCCTGTCCCATATGGCGTAACCGGAGAGATTTATATAGCCGGCGACTGCCTGGCAGCAGGTTACTGGCATGATCCAATACTCACGGAACAGCGGTTTATCGATGATCCCTTTTGCCCGGGAAGAAAAATGTACAAAACAGGAGACCTGGCCCGGAAACTCAGCAGTGGAGAGATCGATTTCCAGGGGCGTGTGGATAACCAGGCCAAAATAAACGGGCATAGAGTAGAACCGGCTGAAATAGAGCAGTATATAAAGATGGTGGCAGATGTGAAAGATGTAGTGGTGCTGACCCGGAAAGATAAAGATGGTGCTGCTTTTTTATGCGCGTATGTGGTGATGGATAAGAAGAATACTTCCGAAGAGCTTTTTTTGAAAAGTTTGCAAACACACCTGTATTTACATTTGCCGGTTTACCTGATTCCGGCAAAGTTTGTAATAATCGACGCTATTCCCTTGACCAGGAATGGGAAAGTAGACCAGGAACGTCTGCCTCTGCCATCCGCGGAAAGACGTACCAGGCACGTTGCTCCGCGGACTGCCATGGAAGAACGGATAGCGGCTGCCTGGGAGAAAGTATTTAGGATATCAGGTGCCGGTGTGGAAGATAATTTTTTTGAGCAGGGGGGCGATTCCATTAAAGCAGTTCAGATAGCCGGATATCTGAGAGAGGAAAACATTAGTCTCTCCACGAGAAGTATACTTACTTATCCCACTATTTCCCAGCTGAGTTTGCAGGCATCTTTTACCGATACCGCAGCTATCAACCAGGGAACAGCAGAAGGGTTTAAGGCGAAAACGCCGGTGGAACACTGGTTTTTCAGGCAGCAACTTAAAAATCCGCATTACTTTAATCAGTCGATAGTCCTGAAGTTTAAAAGGCGCGTTGATAATGCCTTACTGGATGCTGCTTTCGGGAAAATAATAGAACATCATGACGCACTTCGGTTAAACTATGATGAAAAGGATAACAGGCCGTTTTTTAACAACGATTACCTGAGAAAGCCTTTTAAAATCGATACCTGTACGTTAAGCGCTACAGAAACTATTGCGCCCAAAGGGCGCAGTGTAAAGAACTCCTTCAATATTCATGATACGTTGCTGATAAAGCCTTTGATTATTTACCAGGGGAACAGCATGTTGCTGCTAATCACGGCACATCACCTGGTTGTGGATGGTATCAGCTGGAGGATACTGTTGGAGGATTTGTACCGTTTGTATACTACACTGGAAAATGGGCAACCACCATTACTATCCCGTAAAACCGGTTCCTGCCAGGATTGGCCCCAGCTGTTGGAAAGATATGCGCTACAGGAGAATATAGTGGAGCGAACCAGCGAATTTTGGCAAACTATGTCGTCGACGGTATTCAAAATGCCGATGATATCAGGAAGGGCAACCGGATTGTCCCGTACTGGAAAGACAGTGGCTCATCTCGATGAGCGGCTTACTGAATTTATGTTAAAAGAAGCGCACCTGATATATAATACTGATACGTTGATGTTGCTTACCACTGCACTGGCGATAGTTTTAAAAGACTGGTGCAATACGCCGGATGTTAAAATAGAGATGGAACATCATGGGAGAAATTTGCCCGGAGAAGATGTGGCAAAGACTATTGGCTGGTTTACTGCCATGTACCCGGTTAGCCTGCATTTGGAGACCGGGGATATCGGCATGCAGCTCCGGTATGTAAAAGAGTTACTTAATAATATACCTCAGCAGGGCATAGGGTATGGTATACTGAAAGACCTGTACGGAAAGTTTTCGGATCAGCATCAGGAGGCGCCGGTACGTTTGAATTACCTGGGGCAGTTTGACCAGGATACAGACAATGACCTTTTTTCCTATGAAGATATTTTTTCAGGAGAAGATATCGACCCGGAAAACGCCCCGACAGCATGTATTGAGATAAATGCAATAGTGATCTACGGCCGGTTGAAAGTAGAAATTACCTACGACAGCCACTATTTTACTGCTCATGCCGCTACAAATTTTATCGAGCAATATATAGCAGTACTGGAGGAAATTATTCAACACCTTCTGATGGCGCCTGGCCGCTATTTTACCGCATCGGATTTTGATACCTCTGAGTTGGATGAAGATGATCTGAAGGCACTGTTTAGCCAGATTTGAGTATACAATTGTCTAATACCAGTATATATCTCACACCAATAAATAAGTAAATAAAATGGTTATCTCCAGCATTTTAGAGAAAGTTGGTAATACACCGGTCGTAAAACTGGATACGCCAGATTTGCCCGATGTTAACCTGTTTTGCAAACTGGAATACTATAATCCGACAGGGAGTGTGAAAGACAGGGCAGCCTATTACATTCTGCAAAAATGCCTGGAGGAAAAAATTATAGACCAGGATACCACTATCATAGAATCTTCTTCCGGCAATTTCGGCGTGGCATTGGCCGCTTATTGTAAATTGCTTTCCCTGAAGTTTATATGCGTTATTGACCCCACTATTTCTCCCATCAATGAAATGCTGATCGGTAGCAATTATAACGCCGAAATATGCAAGGTGACAACAACGGATAGGAATGGCGGGTATTTGTTGACTAGGATTGAGAAAGTGAAGGAGCTGAAGAACGCTATCGGGAACAGTTACTGGATCAATCAATATGGGAATGAGCTGAATGCAGAAGCCTATTATAAATCCCTTGGAGAAGAGATTTGCGCGGATTTTAGCAGCGGACTTGATTATGTTTTCCTTGGTGTTAGTTCTGGCGGCACTATTACCGGCGCTTCGAGAAAAATAAAGGAACGGTTTCCGGAGGCATCTGTTATTGCAGTGGATATGGAAGGCTCTGTTATCTTCGGTGCTAAACCAATGAAAAGGTCTATTCCGGGAATCGGTTCCAGTATGGTGCCAGACATACTGAAAGGTGCATTGATAGATGAGGTGGTATGGGTAAGTGAAGCAGACGTCATCGCAAATTGCCAGGAGTTACTTAGTGAGTACTCCATTTTTTCCGGTGGGTCGTCGGGAGCTGTGTATGCCGCAATGAAACAATATTTTTCCCGGCTTCCACGCAGGCAGCCTGTAAATGTGCTTTGTGTATTGCCCGACAGGGGAGAACGTTATTGTAATACTATCTATAATAAGACCTGGTGTGACGAATTACTTGCGAAAGGAACTATATTAATAGATTAAGAGATGAAATATTTGAATGAAAATCATTTAAAAGAAATCGTGCTTGACTGGCCGGAAGCCGTTGGTGTTATTACTGATACAGTAGGTTGTTTGTTTACTAATGAGTACGCACAACCTATAAAACCGTACCTGCGTTATAAGGATATGAAAAACAGGATCATAGCCATGCCTGCGTATGTAGGGGGCACCTGTAATATGTCTGGTATCAAGTGGATTGCCAGTTTTCCCGATAATATTAATAAGGGGCTTTCCAGGGCCCACAGCGTGGTGATCCTGAATAACGCAGATACCGGTAAACCTGAAGCTGTAATTAATACGGCCCTGCTCAGTGCTATCAGAACCGCGGCTGTAAGCGGAATGGTGATACAGCGCTTTATGGATGCCAGGAACCCGGAGAAGATTACCCTCGGTATCTCCGGATTTGGCCCTATCGGGAGGTATCATCTTAAGATGTGCGTTGACATACTTGGTGAAAATCTCGCAAAGATTGTGCTTTATGATCTAAAGGAAATTGATCTCTCAGAACTGTCTCCTGACATTATAGCGAAGATTCAGATAGCCGGTAGCTGGATGGAAGCATATGATAGCGCAGATATTTTTATTACCTGTACAGTATCTAAGCGTCCGTACATAGACCGCCGGCCGAAATCCGGATCCCTTCATTTGAATGTATCGCTGAGAGACTATATGCCGGTTGCATTCGACTGGTTCCGGGGTGCTATCATTGTGGATAATTGGGAGGAGGTTTGCCGGGAACAAACGGATATTGAAGTAATGCATAAAGAGAGAAGCCTTCAGCAGGCAGACACGCAGTCGATAATAAATGTGGTATATGGCGACTGTATAGCCAGATATCCACCTGATGTACCTGTAATGTTCAATCCAATGGGAATGGCTGTTTTCGATATCGCCATAGGGACTTATTTCCTGCATAAGCTATCGCAAACCAACCATCTCATAGAGCTGGACTAATACTATTAAAGGATCATAACGGTGAAAGAGACAGTTAATCAAAGAATGATTTTTTTTTTGCTGGGTGAGAAAAGCGCCTACAACAGCAGTTTTATCCTGGCCCGGCAGTTACAGGAGAGGGGATATACTGTATTATACCTTGTATTTGGAAAAGAAGCAAAATACATAAAGGATAACGGATTCCGGTATGAATTGCTGGATCCCCGCCAGTCTAAAAAGCGACACCTGAGGGGTTTAATAGCGTATGTCAGGTATTATTATATCTATCAATACATTGTTAACAGGAAAATTGAACGGCTGGTGCTGAGGGAAAGGCCATGTCTTTGCCTCGTTAATGTGTTGAGCCTCCCGCTTACCGTAAAGTTATTGAAGCATCAGGTACCTGTGGTAAACTATGTCAATGAATTTATTTATCGCTTTAACAGCGAAGTACCGGCAGTTTTTTCAGGGGTACTTCCAGGAAAGAAATGGTATCGAAGGATAGTGAACCTGTGGTCATGGGTATATACCTATATTCAATTTTACCGGAAGAAAGGATTGTTTCACCTGGTAGCTTTCTTTTGGCTTTCCCGGCGGCCTTTCCTGAAGCTGGATTATATGAAAGAAATCCGGTTATATAAAGGGAACTGTTATTGGTGCGAATACGGTTATCGTTTGAAGGGACCTGATTATTTTTCATTTACCGCTGAGATG
Source organism: Chitinophaga sp. Ak27 (assembly GCF_012726295.1). Classification (GTDB taxonomy): domain Bacteria; phylum Bacteroidota; class Bacteroidia; order Chitinophagales; family Chitinophagaceae; genus Chitinophaga. The sequence continues at coordinate 35,916 of NZ_JABAOB010000004.1, forward strand.
GATATTCCGGGTAAGGTACATAGGTCGGCATTTGTATACGGAGGGGCACATATTTATAAGGAACGGAATGATAATACTGCTTTTGAGCTAAAGGCTAATGAAAGGCAAAAAATAATTTATTGTTCACTTGGCACCTGGAGCCTCCAACATCTGAAACAGCGGGAGCGCCTTAATTTTTACAACCAGCTGCTCTCGGCAATTGCGCAGCGACAGGACCTGCACCTCGTACTTAGTTTACCAAACGAAGATCTTGAAAACCTGTCATTGTCTTTTCCCAAAAATGTGCAAGTGCATTCCTTTGTTCCTCAGCTAAAGGTATTGCCGTTAACAGATGTGTTTATTACGCACGGAGGATCGTCTTCTATAAAGGAAGCTATTAGCTATGGGGTACCGATGATGGTATTTCCCGGTATTGTTGATCAACCGGGTAATGCAGCACGCGTGGTATATCATAAGTTAGGCGTCCGGGGAAGTTTCCGGCGCGTATCTGCGAAGAAGATTATCCGGATGATTGACTATCTGCTTAACAGCCGGGAAATCAAAGCGGCAGTGACCGAATTCAAACAATTGGCGGATAAACAATATGATTGCAGTAAAGGCGTCTCTTTTCTGGAGGCTATGATCGCTTCCAGGCGAATTCCGGCGCCACTCCTTTGATCCGTTTTACGCATTTTCTTATGGAGCAAACCTCATTTGATGCCTCAGCCGGCAGAAAAGTGTTTTTCCTGTTGCAGGAGACCAGTTCTCTGAACAGCAGCTTTGTATTGGCCAAACAATTGCAGCAAAAGGGCTATGAGGTATTATACCTTTCCATGGGAAAGGAGAGCCTGCACATCAGGGAGAATGGATTCAGGTATGTATTACTGAATCCGCGGCAGAAAAAGAGGAATATCAATACACTGGATGCACATGTCAGGCACTTTTATCTATACCAGCAGGTGGTAAACCGTAAAATTGAGAAGCTAATCCTGGAAGAGCGTCCTTGTGTTTGTTTGACTGAAAACCTGTTGTTGTCCGTTAATTTCCTGAAATATAGTGTCCCGCTGATTTTTTTTGAAAATATCCTGGTACATAGATTCAGCACGCAGGTACCTCCTGCATTTTCAGGTGTACATTATACCACCAGGTGGTATTCATGGATGCTTAACATGTGGGCGTGGCTGGTATCTCATAAAAATTTTATTGCAAGAAGCTACCGCTTTTTTTTATATGCTTTTTATCTCAGGAATTATAAAGATAAAAAGTACAGAAAGCTGGATATATACCGGCAAATCAGAGCGCTGGGCGGGAGATACTATATGGCAGAACATCGTCACCGTTTAATAGGCTTTGACTATTATGCTTTCCCTCCTGAACTGGATTTTCCCGGTAAAAAGCATCTGTCGGATTATGTGTACGGCGGTACGCATGTTTATCTTGACAGGGTGGATGGCAGACCATTTCAGCTAAGGGCTGGTTCACAGCAGCGCGTGGTATATTGTGCGTTGGGTACATTGAGTTTTTACACTAATGCGGGAGACCGGTACCATTTTTATCATCAGCTGTTGGCTGCATTCCGGCAAAGACCGGACCTATATCTTGTACTAAGTTTACCCAAAGACGATATGCATCCGGATCTGCAGCCTTATCCGGCCAATGTACAGGTACATGACTTTGTGCCCCAGGTAAAAGTACTTGGCATGGTGGATCTCTTTATTACGCATGGGGGGCCTTCCTCTATTAAAGAAGCGGTATACTTCGGGGTACCGATGATTGTTTTTCCACTAAGATGCGATCAGCCGGGGAATGCTGCCAGGGTGGTATATCACCGCCTGGGTGTCAGCAGTTCCTTCCGAAACGTGAGGGATACGGAATTTTTGCGGCAGATTGACTATGTATTGGGCAATGATGATATAAAGAAATCGATACGCCATTTTCAGCACATATTCCGCGCACAGAATGATTGCGCGGCGGGCGTAAAATTCGTAGAGAAGGTGATCCGGGAAAATCCGGTGACGTTGCCAGTTCCGGCTGATGTAATAACAACGGGTAACTAATATAGATCATATGCATAAAAGAGATTTCATTGACTTAAGGTCTTTCTCCAGGGAGGAGCTCGAACAGATATTGTTAGATGCCGAAGCAATTAAATCCGGCCAGAAAGATGTTTCACAGGTGCTGTCGGGGAAAACGCTGGGGATGCTTTTCAGTGTGGCATCCACCCGTACGCGTCTGTCTTTTCTTGCAGGAACCCGGCAAATGGGTGGGCATGCAGAGTACCTGAATACCGGCGATTTACAACTGAAGAACCGGGAAACAGTCACCGATACAGCCAGAGTAATGGACCGGTTCCTTGATGGCCTTATCGTTAGAATGTATGACATGAAAAGTTATGGTAGTGGGCGGGAAGCATTGGAAACAATTGCAGCGAACACCTCCTTTCCGGTTATAAATGCGCTGGATGATAAAGACCATCCCTGCCAGGTGATGAGCGATGTACTTACGATAAAGGAGCAATTGGGGCCCGACTTCAGAAAGAAGAAAGTGTTACTGACATGGGGTTTCGCACAACGACAAAAATCTCCCGGTGTTACGCATTCCATGATGAGTGCGGCAGCACTCCTTGGAATGAACCTGGAGGTTGCTTTTCCGGAAGGGTTTGAACCTGATGAGGCGTACATAAATTTTGCCAAAAAGCAGGCCGCACTTTCAGGTGGCCAGCTCTCTTTCTCACATAATATGATGGCGGCAGCAGAAGGAGCGGACGTGATTTATGTGAAAAGCTGGAAAGCATTGAACCTGAGTGATGAAGATGAACTTGCGATAAAGAATTCGGTACGAGCAGACTGGTGTCTTTCATCCAGGCATTTTGAGGCGGCGAGTCAGCATGCCGTATACATGGACTGTTTACCCAGCATACGGGGTGAGGAAGTAACTGCGGAAGTGAAAGATGGCCCGCGTTCAATCATATTTGACGAGGCCGGAAACCGGTTGTATATGCAGAAGGCGATTATGAATTTTGTATTTGAGAAGATAAAGGCGCCGCATCATATTCCTCTCTTTACCTAAAAGGAACAATAATGAATTATGCCACAATAGCCATTATCGGTGCGGGTACAATGGGTGCCCACCTGGCAATGGATCTTGGATCCTGTGGTCATCAGGTTATCCTGAAAGACAAAGAGGAGGCTCCTTTATTAGCAGCCGAAAAAAGGATGAAGGGGGATTTCAGAATGTTTCAGATGATGAGGAAGGACTGGAAACAGAAAGATCTTGCGGAGATTTTATCACATATTCAGTTTACCACATCCTATCAGCATTGGGAACATGTAAACCTGATTATAGAAAACATACCGGAAGATGTGGTGCTGAAACAGCAGCTGTATCAGCAATTAGCCGCTATTGCTGATAAGGATGTTATCTATGCCGTAAATACCAGCTGTATTTCGATTACCAAAGTTGCTTCCTGGCTTCCTGACCCATCAAAGGTAATAGGTACCCACTTTCTTAACCCTGTGCCGTTGAAAGAGCTGGTAGAAGTAATAAAAGGGTATCATACATCAGCGGCCACTATCGATTTTATGCGCGTTTTCTTGCGGAGTATCGGCAAACTCCCGGTGCTGGTAAATGATGCTACCGGTTTTGTCGCAAACAGGTTGTCTCACTTGTTTATGAATGAAGCCGCTTTCCTGGTACAGGAAGGTGTTGCCACACCGGAAGACATAGATATTATTTTCAGAAAAGGTTATGGGCATGCTATGGGGCCATTAGAAACAGCGGATCTTATAGGATTGGACACCGTACTGCACTCCCTTAGAATACTTTATGACAGCTATCAGGATCCCAAGTTCCGTAGTTGTCCTTTGCTGGAAAAAATGGTCGCTGCGGGGCAACTAGGTAAAAAGACAGGTGCAGGATTTTATAAATATTAAAGTGGTTCGGCATGAAAGATATTAAATGCGTGATATGGGATCTGGACAATACTATTTGGGAAGGAACCCTGCTGGAAGATAAGACGGTGACGCTCCGGGATGGGATACGGGAAGTGTTGGAGGAGCTGGACAATAGGGGGATATTACATTCTGTTGCCAGTAAAAATAATTATGAAGAAGCTGTCGGGAAGCTGGAAGAACTGGGTATTGCGCATTATTTTCTTTTCCCTCAGGTTAGCTGGAACGCAAAGTCCCATGCGGTGTCAACAATACAAGAGCAACTGAACCTAGGGGCGGATACCTTCCTGTTTATAGATGATCAGCCATTTGAAAGAGAAGAGGTGAAAAATGTGCATCCGAAAATTTCCTGTATAGATGCAGCGGAATTCCGTCTTTTACTGACAGATAAGAGGTTACAGCCCAAGTTCATTACGACTGATAGCAGGCGAAGGCGATTCATGTATCTCGAGGCGGCGGAAAGAAACAGGCAGGAGGAAGCATTTCGAGGTCCCAAAGAACAGTTTCTGGCACAACTGAATATGGAGCTGTTGATCTCACCCGCAACGGAAGAAGATCTGGAAAGAGCAGAGGAGCTTACGCTGCGCACTAATCAATATAATGCTACTGGTACCATATACAGTTATGAAGAACTCAATTATTTCCGCATCTCGCCTGATCACGATTTGTTGGTGTGCGAACTGACGGACAAATTCGGATCCTACGGAAAAATAGGGCTGGCATTAGTGGAGAAGCAGTCCTCTTACTGGCATCTGCGTATGATATTGATTTCCTGCCGGGTTATTTCACATGGTATTGGTACAGTGCTCCTCAATTATATTCTGAACCAGGCTTTCCAAACCGGTAAAAAAGTAAGAGCCGATTTTCAACAAACAGACAGGAATAGAATGATGTACCTGACATTTAAGTTTGCCGGATTTACAGTACTCACCAACGAAGCAGGACTTATTTTATTTGAAAATGAAGCAGCTCAATTGCTAAAATTACCCGGATATATCAAAATTACAGACCATCAACTAATTTCAAAATGGAAGTAAGAGAAAATATCAGAGCATTTATCGGCCAGCATCTTATTGTCTTCAACGACGATGTTTCCTTCACAGATGAGGATAACATTTTTGAATTGGGGTTTGTAAACTCCCTGTTTGCAATGAAATTGCTCAATTACGTGGAACATACTTTTGATATTGTCCTTGAAAATGAGGACATCGACATCAATAATTTCAGTTCCGTGAATAATATAGAACGATTGATTGCTGGCAAACTATCTTCAACGGCAGGCAATGAGTAAGAACTGGCTGGAGGAGGTAAAGCAATTTACTGATAACTACCTGCGACCGCTTTCCGCAGATATTGAGGAAAATGGAAGTGTACCGGAAAATATTATCCAGGGGCTGGCGACAATGGGGATGCTGGCGGTTACCTTTCCAAGGGAGTATGGCGGACTGGAACTTGATCCGCTGACCTATGGCTACATCACAGAAGAGATAGGGAAAGCTTGTTGTGCTACCCGTTCCCTGCTCACGGTACATTCCTCCCTGGTAGGCGAAAGCATTGTCCGCTATGGTACTGTTTCACAGAAAAGTTATTGGTTGCCATTAATGGCTAATGGTACGGTGATAGCCGCTTTTGCGTTGTCCGAACCCGGTGTGGGCAGTGATGCCGCGGGCATTCAAACTACTTATAGGAAAAGATCCGGTGGATACCTGATCAGCGGCAGGAAAAAGTGGATCACTTTCGGAACCAGGGCCGATCTTTTTTTGGTGATGGCCACCGGTAGTGAAGGAATAACAGCCTTCTTAGTGGAAAAGAATAGCCCGGGTTTAAATGTCACACCTATGAAAGGGATGATGGCAGGCCGGGCTGCGGCTATGGCGGAGCTGGAGTTTACTGAGGTAGCCGTTGCTGATCAGCAGGTGTTGGGCAAAACCGGGAATGGCTTTCGTTATATCGTTAATACGGCGTTGGATCATGGCAGGTATAGCGTTGCCTGGGGAGGGCTCGCTATTGCACAGGAGGCGCTGGAAGCGATGGTGTCTTATGCCCGAAAGAGAAAACAGTTTGGAAAAGCATTGTATGAATATCAATTGATACAGGGATTGATTGGAGACGCTGTCGCCCAGGTACATGCTGCCCGGTCACTATGTATACATGCCGGGACATGTCGGAAGGAAAATCATCCTGATATGACCGGCGCTACCCAAATAGCAAAATATTTTGCTTCCGTTACTGCAGTGAAAGTGGCTGCAGATGCTGTGCAGGTGCACGGCGCAAATGGATGTAACTCCATTTACCCGGTTGAAAGGCTTTTCCGGGAAGCGAAAGTACTGGAGATTATTGAAGGATCTTCACAGATACAACAAGTGCAACTCTCCGAGCTCGCACTTAGCCGGTATTACCGGAATGGTTATTATGTAAATGAATAGCATTTTAAGTTTATCTGCATGTTAAAAAGAAACATTATTTACGCCTGGCGGAATCTCATTCACCGGAATTTTATCGGACTGGCTAATATTGTATTATTAGCCCTGGTAACAGCCACCGTTCTTCACCTGTTGAAGTATATCGCCTTTGAGAAAAGCTTTGATAAATTCCACGCAAATGCAAAAAATCTCTACCGCATCCAGACCGAATTGGTAGCATCCGACGAAACGACGGAGTATGCTACTTCTTTAGGATTGACGGCAGACCTGATGAAAAGGACTATCAGTGGGGTAAAAGATTATGTGAACCTTACCCCGCTTTCGGATGGTTGTACCATCGTGTATAAGAATATAGTGTACAGGGAAAACAGGGTGTTTGAGGTAGACTCCACCTTTTTCAACATATTTTCGTTCCCCCTTGTAAAAGGAGATCCGTCTGAAGTACTGAAAAAGCCTAATACCGTGGTGCTAACGGAATCAGCTGCACGTAAATACTTTAATGGAGAAGATCCTATCGGTAAAACCGTGAAAATTAAAGGTAAGTATGCCACCTTCCTGTTTGAAATAACAGGTATTTGTAAGGATTTTCCCGCCAACTCACATATACAGATGGACTGGATCTGTTCTAATCATCACCTGTTTAAAATTCCTGAACAATTTTATAGTTTCAGGTTATCCATGAACCATTGGACTTACCTGCTACTGAATGATAATACGAATATCAAGATGGTGGAAGATAAAACCAATGAGGAACTGGCTAAAATGGAGATTTATAAAACGGCCGCAGTCAGAATCAAGCTACAGCCAATGGGAATGATTCACCTGAAATCACAGTTGCAGAACGAAATTGTAGGCAGCGAAGGGGGATATGAACAAACGATCTTATTGCTGGAGTTGATAGGTATTATTTGTTTTGTTATCACTTATCTGAATTTTATTAATATTTCACTGGTAAAAACAATAGGACGCGCAAGGGAAGTTGGTATCAGAACAATGATGGGGGCCACGCTCAGGGACAATATGATGATCTTTTTTGCGGAAGCAATATTGCAAATAGGGATTGCGTTGGTATTAAGTATGCTTATTTACCTGGTTACCGCCGGGTTGGTAGCCAGGTATTTTAACTTCCCGCATAACTACCGTATTGGCGCCGCATCATATTGGTTTTACCTCGCTATCTTCTTAAGTTTCATTTTCTTTACAATATTAGTAAGCCTGCTATACGCATTCATATTTTCCAGGGTTAAACCGATCAATATCATAAAACGGGGCGATAAGATTCTCAGCAGAAGGATCACATTGAAATCTGTCCCTATTATTATACAGTTTACTATCTGTATCTTTTTTCTGTCATTTACACAAGTGGTCTTTAAGCAGGTAAGTTATATCCTCAATAAGGATATGGGATATAACCGGGAAAATATCATCTTTATTCCGCAGCCACATCTTGAGGATATAGGGAGCGTAACCTCAAAAATGGAAGCCTTTGATCAGGAAGCGAAAAGTCTTCCTGATGTGGTTAGCATTACCAGGTCGGTATACGGTCCGGGGAGTAACGGTTATGCCCAGTGGGGAGGTGTTTCCAATGATAAAATCGGAAAAGATACCTACATTATGTTTGCGCATAATGAGGTGATGTATAACTTTTTTGATCTTTATGGGATGAAATTGCTGGCTGGTTCTTTTTTTTCAAAGGAGAGTGATAAAGATGATATCGTGGTTAATTATACGGCCTGCCGTAAGCTGGGGTATCAAAAGCCGGAAGATATTGTTGGACAGATGGTATTTGTAAAGCATAAAAGGGTCAATAAAAAAGTGGTTGGAGTAGTAGCGGATTTTAACCAGGAAAGTTTGAAATTTAAGATAGAACCTGTGATCTTCCACCTGGAGCGGGAGAATATGCGGCATACCACCACTGTGAAAATATCTCCGCATAGCAGTGCCAGTACAATTGGTTCGCTCCGGCAAATATGGGGCAGGATATTCCCGGAGAGCGAATTTGTATATAGCGTTTTTACGGAAGATTTTAAAACACTTTATACCAGTGAGATCAACCTGCAGAAATGGCTGAAGTTCTTTTGCGGGCTTACACTGTTAATTTGTTCTTTCTGCATTTTTATGATCACTTATTATGCCTTTAAGGAGAGCGAAAAAGAAATCGCTATCCATAAAGTACTCGGCGCCGGTTTATTTGACATCATGAAATTGTCCAGGAATTTTTTACGGTTTATGGCGATTTCGCTTACCGTCGGTTTTATCTTCTCAGGCATTGTATCGGGTAAATGGCTAAGTAACTACGCCTATCATATTGGGATAGATGTGTGGTTTTTCCTGCTGCCAACCGTAATTGTGGTGCTTTTCTTCCTCCTCACCCTTACCTATTCCCTGTACCGGACAGTATCCGTAAATCCTGTTACAGCATTGCGGTCAGAATGAGCCATACCCAGGCTTTAATGTATTCATTCCTGTTCTGACTATTACCTGAAGTTATCTCTTTTAACTGACTGAACACCAAGTGTTTATGACGACAAAAAACATCGAGGATATTATTGGTCTTACTCCCCTGCAAGAGGGTATGCTGTTTCATTACCTGGTGGACAAAGAAAGTAATCTATATTATGAACTGGTCAGTCTTAATATATCCGGCAGGTTTGAAAAAGAGATATTTATAAAAGCTTGGCAGCAGGTAGTAGAGGATAATGAAATGCTGAGGGCCTCGTTCAGATGGGAAGATATTAAGGCGCCTGTGCAGGTTATTTATGCTACTGTATCCCCTGATCTTCATTTTTATGATTTCTCGGAAGAAGGCGACCCGGCAGCGGCTTTAGCTGATCTGCTGGAACAAATGAAACAACGCAGGTTTGATCTTCAGGAGGAAACACCGTTGGTGATATCGCTTTGTAAATTGGCAGAACTTAAATATGAGCTGACGATATTAAGTCATCATATTTTATTTGATGGATGGAGTACAGGTATTTTGTTGAAGCATTTCTTTCAATTTTATACATCACTCGAAGCCGGTAAAGAAACGGAGCTATCGCCTAAAAATAAGTTCAGGGAATATGTGAGGTTTCTAAAAGGACGGCCGGCGGATAGCATTTTTTGGAAAGATTACCTGAAAGAGCTACAGATAGCGCCGCTGCGCCGTGTCCGGATGCCTTCGCTGCAGGAAAAAAACATTGCCAATTGCCTTCGTTTTATACTGGAGCCTGCATTGGTAAAAGATCTTCAACACCTTTTGAATCAACAACATCTTACGCTGGCCGCTTGTTTATACGGCTGTTGGGCATTGGCGCTGGGCGCCTATTCCGGCAATACAGACGTAATCATTGGCACCACGGTGTCTGGCCGCAATGCTCCTGTAAAAGGGATCGGCGATATCGTTGGGTTGTTTATCAATACGGTTCCTCTGCGGGTACAGGTAAAGGGAGAAATATCAGGGCTTGAATTTCTTAAAGAGGTAGCGGCCTCTCTGTTGGAAAGAGAAGCGCACGAACATACTTCCCTGGCGCTTATCAAGCAGCTGTCGGGAATAGAGCAAGGTGCCTCACTTTTTGAATCACTGGTGGTAATAGAAAATTATCCGCTGGACTTTAAAGAGAATAATATTGCAGGTGGTTTTACACTGCATAATTTTAACTATCATCAGCAAACTAATTACCCGCTTACCCTGACTGTTTATCCTTCCCGTGATGGGGTATCTGTTACGCTGAGCTATAATCAGAACTTGTATGAACCGCAACTGGCAGCAGGATTAATGGGGGCTTTTGAACGGATCATCCGTCATATAGTTGACGTGCCCGGCTCATTGGTGAAGGATCTGCCTATGTTATCGGCAGCAGATATGGATGAGATGCTGTCAGCACCAACCAGCCAGGAAATGTATGTCAATGGGGAAAGTATTTCTGCTATTGTTGACGGAAATTGCAGCACTTATCCTGATAAGGTAGCGATAGTATTCAACAGGGAAAATCTAACCTATGGCCATTTATATGAAAGGGTAACATTTCTTGCCCGGATACTTGCTGCCGGGGGGGTAAGTAAAGGCATCGCGGTAGGAATTTATCTGGAACGTTCGCCTGAAATTATTATTTCCATGCTGGCAATATTGAAGTCAGGAGGGGTATATCTGCCGATAGATCCTTCTTTGCCGGCAGAGAGAGTGAAATATATGCTGGAAGATGCAGGGGTGAAATGTGTGCTTGTTTCTGCCTTAACGGCAAATGAAATAGATAACAGTTATAAGAAGATAAATGTCACAGGAATAACGGATAACGGGCTACAGGCGGATGTATTGCCAAATGTGTTGCCAACAGATCCTGCTTATATAATTTATACATCAGGATCCACAGGGAAACCCAAGGGGGTGGTTATCCGGCATAGTGGTGTGGTGAACTTCGTGAGAGGAATGGTGAATATAATTCCATTTGCAGAGGGGCCTCGCTTTTTATCTCTTACTACATTGTCATTTGATATTTTCGTATTGGAAACCTTATTGCCGCTTATGCATGGGTATACCATATGCCTGGGCAACGCATCGGAACAAAAGGATCCCGTATTGGCAGGTGGTATGCTGCTGGAAAACAAAGTGACATTGGCACAATTCACGCCTTCACAGCTGTCAGCTTTCCTGGAAGAGCAGAAGTTCAGAGAAGGATTGCAGCAAGCGGAATTTTTGTTGCTTGGCGGAGAGCCGCTTACCGGGGATTTGCTTGGAAGGATAAAATCAGTCTACCAGGGGAAGATCTATAATGTTTATGGGCCAACGGAAACAACTGTTTGGACTTCTGTAAGTGATCTTACGCAGCAGGATAGCATAGATATCGGAAAGCCGGTTATGAATACCAGTATGCTGATATTGGATGAGCATCTGCGCGTTGTTCCTTTTGGAGTGCAGGGCACATTATATATCGGCGGAGCCGGACTGGCGGCCGGATATTTAAATTGTCCTGAGCTGACTGCGCAGAAATTTATTCCTCATCCTTACTTTCCGGGCGAGCGATTATATAATACCGGTGACCTGGCTGTCAGGAATATAAATGGCCAGTTTGAGTTCATAGGGAGAAGAGATACACAGGTAAAGATAAGAGGTTACCGGATTGAACTGGGTGAGATTGAATTTCATTTACAACAGCATCCGTTATTGTCAGCGGCAGCGGTATTATCCAGGGAACGGGATGGTGTTGGGTATTTGTATGCCTTTTATGTAGCTATCGGTCACCTACCGGTAAATGAACTGAAGACCTATTTGAGCCAATTCCTGCCAGAATATATGGTGCCTTCTTTCTTTATACAGCTGGAGGCGATGCCATTGACAGCCAATGGAAAAACAGACCGCAAAGCATTGATCACCTATGAGGGGGGGATTACAGAAAATACCAATACAGCGCCATATACCGTATTGGAATCGGAGTTGACAGCCATATGGAAGGACGTACTGAAAATAAATGATATTGGTGTTACAGACAGTTTTTTTGATGCCGGCGGTACCTCCTTACTCAGCATCCGGTTGGTTAGTCAATTAAACAGGAAGTTTCAGTCCGATTTGACTGTGGTGGATGTTTTTGAACACGCGACTATACGTAAGCTGGCGAATCGGATATTGAAAACAACAGATAAGCCGACTGCTGATTTACCAGTCGACGAACGGGAAACAGATTACGCTGACAGTATCGCAGTAATAGGTATGGCCGGCAGATTTCCCGGAAGTCAGGATATCTCCGCTTTCTGGAACAGCTTGAAAGAAGGTAGGGAGTGTATCAGCTTTTTGGAAGGAGATAACCAGGCTCAATCCGGATCGATGGATGCCGGGTATGTAAAGGCCAAAGGAAGGCTCGAAGCGGCCGAGTATTTTGATGCGTCGTTTTTTGGCTATACCCCATTTGAAGCGGCGCATATGGATCCGCAAATGCGGATCTTCCATGAAATGACCTGGGAGGCGTTGGAACATGCCGGTTATGATCCTTTTTCCTATAAAGGAGCCATTGGCCTCTACGCAGGAGCCACGCCCAACAGCAGGTTTGAATCGGAAATTATATTAAATGAGCAGACCACCTTTTCGGAAAAGTGGAATGCGATGCAATATGCAGATAAGGATTTTTTGTCTACCAGGATATCTTACAAGCTCAATCTCAGGGGGCCAAGCTTTACAATTCATTCCGCCTGCTCTACTTCTCTTGTGGCAATTGATCTTGCCTGCAGTGAATTGAAGAATGGAAAATGTGATATAGCCCTTGCCGGTGGTATTTCCGTAACATTCTATGACGAAGAGGGATACCAGTATACTGAAGGGATGATTTTTTCACCAGATGGTCATTGCCGGGCATTTGACAAGGAATCAAAGGGGACGGTTAGTGGTAACGGCGGAGGTGTAGTGGTACTGAAGCCATTAAAACAGGCATTGAGAGACGGTGACCATATCATGGCAGTAATACTGGGAACCGCTGTTAATAACGATGGTAGCGATAAAGCCGGATATACAGCCCCGGGGGTTACAGGCCAGGAGAAGGTTATCAGGGCTGCGCTCCGCAATGCCCGTATAGATCCTGCAACAGTAAGCTACATAGAAACACATGGTACTGGTACGCCCATTGGTGATGTAATAGAAATAGAAGCCCTGAAGAGAGGCTATGGTACCGGTGAAACAAAAAGCTGTGCTATTGGCTCTGTGAAAACCAATATTGGGCATCTTGATGTTGCGGCAGGTGTGGCGGGCTTTATAAAAACAGTGCTGGCACTCCAATACCAGGAATTACCTCCCAGTCTCCATTTTACAACACCCAATCCGGCATTAAGTCTTTCGGCGTCAAGATTTTATGTAAACGACAGTGCAAAACAATGGGAACGCCGCAACACGCCGCTAAGAGCAGCAGTTACGTCGCTGGGCCTGGGTGGAACTAATGTTCATATGATACTGGAAGAGGCGATAGCCAAAAAGGAAGACGAATACCTGTCCAACCCGGCGGAAACACTATTGTTATCGGCTAATTCGCCGGAGGCGCTGAATTCGATTACCACCAAATTGATCAACTTTCTTCAGCATAATCCTGGTATAAATTTTTCGGACGTTGCCTATACCCTGCAAACCGGCAGGAAACATTTTCGCTACAGGAGATCAGTGCCCTGCACAGACATCAGGGATGCCGTGACGTCCTTACTCCGGGAACAGTATACCTCCACCGTTTCACCAAAAGAAGGGAGCGCTGTTATATTTATGTTCTCTGGGCAGGGGGCACAGTATATTGATATGGGACTGGAGTTATACGAATATTTGCCTGCGTTCAGGAGAATCATTGATGGATTGTTTGAAAGACTAAAAGCCCTTTCCACTGACAATTTCCTTGAAGTATTGTATCCTGGTCTTTTTCAACAGGCGCTTTCCGAAGATAAGGAGCATGATACTTATTACCTGCAGCCGGTCATTTTTATTTTCCAATATGGACTGGCTACCTTGTTACGTGGTTGGGGAGTGGAACCGGTGGCTATGATAGGACATAGTATGGGAGAATATACCGCTGCATGCCTGGCGGGTGTTTTTTCTGCTGACGATGCATTGAAGCTGCTATTGAAAAGAGGGGAGCTGATGAAGAAGACCTGCGAAGGACGAATGATGAGCGTAAATATAGCAGAAGCGGAGTTGCGGCAATGGCTACAGCCAGGGGTTGATCTCGCAGCTGTCAATGCTCCCGGTCTCTGCGTTGTTTCAGGTGAAGCAAAAGCCGTGGAAACGCTGGCAACGTCTTTAAGCGAAGCAGGAATAGAAATGCTGAATTTAAAAGTGCGGCTGGGTGGCCACTCTTTGCTAATGGATCCTATATTGGAGGAGTTCCTGGAAACAGCGAAGACCGTCGTATACCATGACCCGGTTATTCCTTTTATATCGGGTATGAGTGGTACCTGGATTACGGGCGCAGAAGCAACATCACCGCAATACTGGGCAGACCATATCAGGAAACCCACGAGGTTTTATGAAGGAATGAACAAACTGATAGCTGCTTATGACAACGGTATATTCCTGCAGGTGGGAGCGGGGAAAGAGCTTTGTTTATTTCTTGAGAGAAACGACAACCGGAAACCTGGACATGTGGCCAATAACCTTATCAAACGAAAGCAAGACCCTGTATCAGACTTGTATTATCTCAACAAACAATTGGGCGAAATTTGGTCAAATGGTGGTGTCATTGACTGGAACGCTTTTCACGGGCATCTGCCGCGGCGAAAAGTTCCGTTACCAACCTATGCTTTTGAAAGACAGTTATTTGCCGTTACCAAAGGGATGCAGCCAATTCCGCGCGGGATTCCCAAAGTTGCCGGTGTAGTTAATGCAGCTGACAGTATCTATATTCCTTCCTGGAAGAATACAATAAATGGTAGCAGAAAGATAATACAACATTATACCAATGTACTGATATTTACAGATGATCCGGAAGCCGGAAGTGCATTATCCGGCCGTTTATCGGGTTCCATCGGGCAGGTCGTTTTTGTTGCAAGCGGCAACGATTTTAAGAAGATAGCAGCCAACAGCTATGAGGTGATCCCCGCCGAACCTTCGCACTATGCTTTATTACTGGAGGAGCTCCTGAAAGACGGCCTGCTGCCAGACCTGGTCATTCATCTCTGGAATGTAACAGGCAGGGAAGAGCGTGCAGATCAGCTACGGGTGCAACAGAACCTGGATACAGGTTACTACAGCGTTTGTGCTTTGGGAGTGGCGTTGGAAAATATAATATCTATAGATAAGAAGACGACGTTACTGGTTATAACGGATCACATGCAGTATGTGGTGGGGGATCAGGTAGTGCACCCCGGAAAGGCGCCCGTAATGGCAGCTGTTGACGGATTAAATATTGAATGCAGCAAGATATCCTGCAAAAGTATAGATGTTTCGCTGGATGTAAACAGGGGAGCCGCCATCGCAGAAATAGTTGCCGAGGAACTCTCCATTGTTGCAGCAGATCCATTTGTAGTTTACCGGGGCAAGGACCGAATGGTTAAGTACTACGAACTTACTGCGGTTGACGGGGAGAATAACGAAATTTTCCGGCCTTCCGGTACCGTGCTGTTAACGGGCGGATTAAGCGGCGTTGGATTCGAAGTAGCCAAACATTTGGCCGGCGGAAATCTTACACTGGTTATTCTTGGGCGTAGGGATATTGAGCAGAACAGTCTACAGGAAAAGCGTTTAGAAGAACTGAAGTCCGCACATCAACATGTTTATTACTTCAGGTGTGACGTTTCCGACGCAAGTGCAACAGCCACTATGATCGACACCGTGCAGGCAACACATGGAAAGATCTCCGGGGTGTTGCACGGAGCAGGTGTACCGGGAGGAAAAGTACTGCAACTCTTAGATACAGCTGCCTCCGCGCAGGTATTGGCGCCTAAGGTGAATGGTGTATTAAATCTTTATCATTGCCTGAAGGACCGGGAGCTTGATTTCTTTATGTTGTTTTCTTCTATCGGCAACATTACTCCTTATTTTGGGCAAACAGACTATTGTGCTGCCAATCATTTCCTGGATGCATTTGCCGCATACGCGAGGTTAAATAGTGGCCCGCAATTGCTGTCTGTGAACTGGGACCGGTGGAAAAATACAGGGATGGCTGTAAACGCGGAGCAACAACATTATACGCTGAGTGGTCAACAACTGGAAGGTGGCATCGATGTAAGGGATGGTATAATTATTTTTGAAAAAATATTACCCGCACGATATTATCAGTTGGTGGTATCGTCGCTTCCTTTAATGGAGAGAATCCGCGATAACCGGGAGCAGATAAGCAAAAAAGATAGCCTGTTGAGTAAGGTAGCGGTTAATGCTACTGCGCAGTTAAACCGGTCGGGGATGAGCTCAGTTTATGCAGCAGGTACTATTGATTATGAACATACACTGCTGGCCCTCTGGGAGGAAATATTAGGATATAAGAATATAGGCGTGGACGACGATTTTTTTGAGCTGGGGGGAGATTCTTTGAGGGCTACTATTTTGTTGGCCAAGATATTTAAGACCTTCCAGGTAAAAATTTCCCTGATCGATTTTCTGCAGCAGTCTACCATCGCCCAAACCGCGGCAAAGATACACCGTAGCAGCAAAATGGCGTTCTATGATATATCCCCCCAGGGAAAGGCCGATAGCTATCCACTGTCTCCTTCCCAGCGCAGACTTTACCTAATGCAGCAGTGGGATCCTGCTATGGTGGCCTATAATGAAACTGACGTTTTTCAGCTAAAAGGGCCAGTGGATGAAGCAAGGGTAAAAGCAGCATTGCAGGAGCTGATAAACAGGCATGAGAGCTTACGTACTACTTTTCACTTGTTGGACGGAATGGAATGCCAGGTAGTAGAGGAAGATGTGATTATTGAACTGGAAATAAAGGAGGCTGCCGGGAACGAAGAGGCTTTTATTCGCAGCTTTGTACGGCCATTTGATCTGGCTAAGGAGATACCTTTCCGGGCGGCCTTGGTGAAACGGACTGCGGAGGATTACCTGCTGCTGATAGACATACATCATATTGCCACTGACGGATTTTCCAAAAATCTTTTGCTGAAGGACTTTATGCGTCTTTACCAAGGAGAAAATCTCCCCGCAGTGGCCATACATCCGAAAGACTACGCGATATGGTGCCTTGGAAAACAACATTCAGCAGAAATTGAAAGGCAGGCTGCATTTTGGAAGAACCAGTTTAAGGATGAATGGGCGCCTCTCCAGCTTCCGAATGATTATAGCCGTTCTGCCATACCTGCATATGAAGGAGATACGGTACTTTTTGAAATTTCGCCCGGCCTGAGGGAAAGTCTCAGCGCAATTGCCAAGCAAAACAATACCAATGAATACATGGTACTCTTATCCGTGTATTTTATTTTCCTTTCCAGGTTGTATAACCAACAGGAGGTTATTATTGGAACACCGGTGTCCGGAAGAAATCATGAAAGGTTAACACATAGCATCGGTATGTTTGTGAATACGCTGCCATTGCGCTGTCAAGTCATTGATGGTATGAGTTTTACAGCGTTTGTCAACCAGGTGAAACGATGCACACTCACAGCCATAGAAAACCAGGACTACCAGTTTGAGAATATCATTATGGATTTGGATATCCCTCTTTATAATGGCGCCAACCCATTGTTTGATACGGTATTTGTTTACAACGATGAAAGTTTCTCATCGGTAATAATGGAAAACATACAGATCAGCTCCTATCCGCAGAAAAGGAAGGTGTCTAAATTTGACTTGTCGCTGTATGTTCATTGCGATGATATAGGAAAATGTTCATTTGAGTTCTATTATAAAACATCTTTGTTTAAAAGAACAACAATTTTGCAATTTGCTGCATGCTTTACGCAATTGCTGGAATCATTGAGTGTTCAGCCAGATATACTGGTCAGTGAATTGTCTATGTTGTCGGAAGATGCAAGAACTCAGATAATGACCGTATTTAATCCGGCAGTCTCCAATGTATCATGTAATAAAACAGTACATGCAGCATTCGATGAACAGGTGAGCCTGCACCCCAACCACCTGGCTATTGTTTCCGGTACAGATGCTTTGACTTACACGGCGTTAAAAGAGCAATCGGATCGGTTGTGTTCCTATTTACAGCATAAAGGGGTGACGGCGGGTAGCATTGTGGCGTTGTTGACAGAGCGTTCGGCAGAGATGATTATATTTAAGCTGGCGGTGCTGAAAGCCGGTGCTGTTTATCTGCCGATCTCTTTAAAATATCCCCGGTCACGTGTGGATTATTTACTGGATGACAGTCGTGCTGCCGTTATTTTAAGCTCGGCGGAATCTGCGGAGCAGGTGGCTGATATGTGTATACCTGTGCTTACCCTGCAGGATGCACTTGAAAAAGTATATCCGTTGTTACCGGTGGATATTACTGCCGGGCATCCGGCCTATATTATCTATACCTCAGGATCTACCGGGCAGCCCAAAGGTGTGATAGTGGAGCACCAAGCGATTCATGCAATGCTACGGCTCAAAGAAATGCTCAACATCCCGGAAGAAGTCAATTTTCTGCAAACAGGTGCGGTCGTTTTTGATGCTGCCGTATTCGAGATATGGTACACATTACTGAACGGAGGGACGCTTTTCTTAATCGATGAAGAGCACCTGTTCAGGGCCGACAAACTGTCTTCATTTATCCAGGCGCATCAGATTACTTATACGTTTTTTACACCAGCATTATTTAACCAGCTGGTAGACCAGGATCCTGCTGTATTTACCGGTATGCAGGGGATTTTGCTGGGAGGGGACGTGGTATCTCCCAGACATTTAAGGCTAGTGGGAGAACATAGTCCGGGTGTCCGTATCTTCAACGGATATGGTCCTACGGAAAATACCGTCTTTACTACCTTCTATGAAATAAAAGATCTTCCTGCAGATGATCCTGTACCTATTGGAAGAACTTTTAATTCGCAAGTATATATATTGAACCAGCACAAGCAATTATTTCCGGTGGGCATTTCCGGCGAGCTTTATATTGGCGGAGATCAGCTTGGACGAGGGTATCTGAATAATCCGGAGTTAACATCTGCACGGTTTATTGATAATCCTTTCGGAGCGGGTCGGTTGTATAGAACCGGCGATATCGCAAAATGGCTGCCAGATGGGAACATTGCATTTATTGGCAGAAGGGATACGCAGGTGAAAATAAGGGGATTCCGGGTTGAAACAACAGAAATTGAAATCTGCATCGCTGCCTTCCCGGGCATAGCTGCTGTAGTGGTCGATATACTCACAGACCAGGATGGTCAGCATTACCTGGCTGCCTGGTTCACAGCCGGGGCGCAGGTGCCTCTTTCATTGATACGGCAGCACGTTGAGCAAAGACTGCCCTATTACATGATTCCCAGACATTTTATGCAGCTGGAGATATTACCTGTTACGGTAAATGGAAAGATAAACAGGAAAGCGCTGCCGCTACCGGTTGTGAGGATTAACAAAACGGAGGAAGAGCTGTTTACGCCATTGCAGCGCTGCATGGCTGATATCTGGAGCGCGGTGTTGCAGTTGCCGGCAGTAGGCCTGCACGACGATTTTTTTGAGCTGGGCGGCGACTCTATAAAATCAATTCAGATTTCTATCAGGCTACGCAGCCTCGGATATAGCATCGACATCCGCGATCTTTTCCTTTATCCTACGGTGGCTTTAATCAGTTCCCAGGTAAAGCTGTTGGGCAAAGCTATTCCAGGCCCTGAGGCAATGACAGGCGGCCTTGAGTTGTCACCTGCGCAGCGATGGTTTTTTCATCATCAGGCAGCGTATCATGATCATTTCAATCAGCATGTGGTGTTGTTCCGCCAGGCAGGTTTTGAGGAAGCCCTGATCCGGGAAGCGGTAAAAACGGTATTACAGCATCACGATATTATACGGAGTGCTTTTGCCGTAGATGAGAAAGATGAGATATCGGCGGTTATTCGTGAGCATAATAATGATGCAGTTACCTTCAGCAGCTATAATCTTACCTCTGTGGCTGATGTAGCGGAACATATCGAAATATTGGCGGCAGGAATACAAAGTGCATTAAATATTAAGACAGGCCCGCTGGCAGCCTCCGCACTGTTTAAAACAAATACAGGCGACCACCTGCTGATAGTAATACATCATCTTGTTGTAGATGCCGTATCCTGGCGTATTTTACTGGAGCAGCTGCATACAGTGTATGATCAGCTCCTGCAACGTAAGCAGGTTGTGATGCCGGTTAAAGACAACGCTTATGCTACGTGGACAGAACGGTTAAAAAGATACGCTACTGACTTGCTGGATGCGAACCGGGATCAAACGGAATTAGCCTATTGGGAAGAACTGGATATACAGGGGGCGGCAGTGTTGGATAAAGCTACCCAGCTGCAGGAACGGTTGGAAGCAGATACCCTGATTGTGACAGCCGTACTTGACGCCCCTCGTACCGGGGACCTGCTGAAAAATTGCCATCGTGCCTACAATACCAGGGTACAGGACCTTTTGCTGGCGGCCCTGGGTGCAGCATTGAAAGCATGGACCGGCAACGATAAGTTTATAATTAACCAGGAGGGACATGGAAGAGAACCGCTGTTTCCTGATATCGATATCACGGCGACCATCGGTTGGTTTACTTGTATGTATCCCGTCGTATTAGATGTATCGCGGGCAGATGATCCTGCGTTTTATATTAAAAGTATTAAAGAATACCTGCGCAAGATTCCACACAATGGGGTGGGATATAACCTGATACGTTATATGTCTGCGTCAAAACCGGCACATGCCGTCTGGAATATAACACCTGAGATCAGTTTCAATTATCTGGGCCAGCTGGATAATCTGGCATTGACCCATTTCACCAGATCTTCGCTGCAAGGAGGAAAGGCATTTGGTGACCGGTTGAAGAGCTTGTTTCCACTGAATTTAAACTGTTTGATAGAAGATGGACAGCTGAAAGTATATATCGGGTATAATGAAATGGAATTTACTACTGCAGAAATAGAGTCGTTTGCCCGGAAGTTTATATCGGCATTGGAAGAAACTATCGCGCATTGTGTCGCAATCACCACCCCTGAGCTCACGCCCAGTGACTGTGATGCAATGTTAAGTATAGCCGAATTTGATGCTTTACAGGAAATCATAAGGGAAGCTGCTGGCCAAGGGACCGCTATACAAAGCGTGTCGGCGCTATCTCCTATGCAGGAAGGGATTTTATTTTACCATCTGCATGGACCATCCACTACCGCTTATTTTGTACAATTGGTATTTGATATAGAAGAAGCCTTGGATGCAGCTGTTTTCCTCGAGAGTGTAAAGCAGCTAAGTGGCCGCCATGAAATATTACGAACACGAATAGTTGCTGATGGTTTTTCCCGACCACTACAGGTAGTACTATCAGGAAACATTACCGGAGGTAGCTACCTGGATCTTTCGGAAATGGAGGAGACCTCCCGGACAGTTGTTATAGCAGAGAAAAAGCAGGAAGATCTTGCAAAGGGATTTGATTTATTAAACAATGACCTGCTGCGCGTGATGCTGATAAGAACTGCGGCGGACAGGTATTCGGTGATATGGAGCTTTCATCATATTATTATGGACGGGTGGTGCCTGGGTATATTGCTGGAAGAATTATTGGCTATATATCACGGATTGCTTCACCAGCGCCCTATAGTACTCAAAAAGGCGGGGCAGTATTCCACCTATCTGAAATGGCTGTCAGCAAGGGATAAAAAGTCAGAGAGCGCATTCTGGTCCGGTTATCTATCTGGTATCAGTGAAGTTACGGTCTTGCCAGGCGGACATAACGAGGTGAGGGAGTATAAGAATGCTGCTCAAACAATATTACTGGATAGTGACACATTTGTTGCACTACAGGAGTTGGCCAGGCAAACAGGTGTAACTATGAGTACGGTGGTCCAAACGGCATGGGGAGTGCTGTTGTCTAAATTAACCAGCAGCGATGACATTACTTTCGGTACAGTTGTATCCGGCCGCTCTGATGAAGTGGACGGAATAGATACGATGATCGGCCTTTTCATTAACACTGTGCCTGTTCGCATAAAAATAGCGACAGAAGAGACCGTAATTGGTCTTCTGAAAAGAGTGATGGAGAATCATCTTGCCTGTGTTCCGCATCAATACTGTGCCCTGGCTGATATATTGGAAACATCTCCATTTAAAAGCAGGTTAGTTAACCATTTGCTCATTTTTGAAAATTATCCGGAAATAGAGGGACAGAGGACGGCAGACGGCACCTCATTTAAAATTTCCGGTTCAGGGACCTACGAAGAGACTAACTATAATTTTAACCTGGTGATACACCCTCGCCGTGATAGCATGAAGGTGAGTGTATATTATAATGAGCTGGTGTTTGATTCACTGCAGGTAGAAAGAACGATAGGCCAGTTTTTACGGATATTGAAGGCTATTGCCAATCAATCTTCACAACGGGTAAGTGAAATAGCTATTATTAGTCCCGCCGAACGCAGGGAGATACTGGAGGTATTTAACAAAACGAAAGTTATGCCTTCGCCGGCAGATAATATTAGTTCCCTGCTGGAACAACAGGCAATGATAAATGGCAGCGGTATCGCTCTTTCCTACCTGGACCAACAGATTAACTACGCTTCTCTGAGCATAGCTGCCCGTAAACTGGGTAATTTTCTGTGCCAAAAAGGGATTGGCCCGGGTAGTAAGATTGCCGTAAAGATGAACCGGTCTATAGAAATGATGATCGCCATTTATGGTATACTGAATACCGGTGCGGCATATGTGCCTATTGGTATGGATTTTCCGGCCGAGCGTATTCAGTATATGTTGGCAGACAGTAATGTGACGATATTGCTTTGCGATGATGCATCCGATCAGTATGATGGGACAGAAAGTCTTTGTATGAGAGACGGATTTTATGAAACAGCATCAACGCAAGCTCTTTCCGCAGTGTCACCAGATGCACTGGCTTACATTATGTATACATCTGGTTCCACAGGTAAACCCAAAGGGGTGATGGTTACGCATGCAAGCATATTAAACACGCTGACCTGCCTGTCCAGCCGTTATCCCATGCTGCCGGGTGATAGTTACCTGTTTAAAACGCCGCTCGTTTTTGACGTATGTATCCAGGAGTTGTTCGAAAGCTTATATAGTGGCAACCGCCTGGTAATACTGCAGCAGGGGCTGGAAAGAGATCCTTACAGCATATTGTCTGAGGTCCATCGCAGTGGTATTACACACTTATGCCTGGTACCATCGTTATTCAATGCGCTTGCAGATATATTAGATTATGAATTGGCGCAGCAAATGGTAAGTGTGAAGCATCTGTTTGTTGCTGGGGAGGCTATGGATGGAGCGGCTGTAAGAAAGTTCCGGCAGTTTAATAAGCAAACACAGTTAATTAATGCTTATGGGCCCACTGAAGCCAGTATTTACGCGAGCCTGTTTGATCTGGATGAGTGGGATGGCGTTTCACCAATACCCATAGGCAGGCCGGTTGATAATATGAAGTTGCTGGTCCTGGATCCTGGCATGCAATTACAACCAATAGGCGTGGAAGGAGAGATATTCATTTCGGGACCGGGCGTTGCCGCCGGATATTTAAATAACAAGGCGCTAACGGAAATGGCTTTCCTGGATGATCCCTACTACGAAACCGGCAGGTTGTATAAAACCGGAGACCGGGGCAAATGGCTGCCATCTGGAATTGTGGCCTATACCGGTAGGAAAGATGAACAGGTGAAACTACGCGGTTTACGCATTGAGCTGGGAGAAATAGAAGCGGTGCTGAATAGTTTTCCAGGTATACAGGCAAGCGTTGTATTAATTGCCGGCAGTGACAACCCCCATATTTGTGCCTGGTATACGGCCAGCGATGCACTTGTTGCCGGGGAACTTGCGGACTACCTGCTAAAGCAGTTACCTCGTTATATGGTACCGTCCCGTTTCATGCACGTAGCGGCTATCCCATTAACACCCAGTGGCAAAGTCAATAAACCCGAACTGTTGAAGTTTCTTGAAACGATGTCACAGGTTCCTGTACATAACATGACGGTGGATGGGGATGTTGCCAACAGCATAGAACGAAGGCTTATAAAGATATGGGGACATATTTTGAAAATAGATCCGGAACATATTCGCTTGACTGATCATTTCTTTGAAAAGGGAGGCCATTCTATTAAGGCAGTTTATTTACTGGCTGCTATTCGTAAAGAATTCAATCACCTTTTTTCGCTGGAAGATCTCTACCGGTATCCCGTTATAAAGGAACTGGCCAGGCATATTGGTGTAAGCCGCCAGCAAAACGGGGCAGCCATAAAGCGGGCGGAGAAAAAAGAGTATTATCCGTTATCGCCTTCACAAAGGAGGATCTATTATTTTCAGGCGTTAAATCCTGGAAGCATTGCCTATAATATGCCACAGGTAATAGATATTGATATGGAGGTGACACCGGATCGACTGGAAAAGGTATTTCAATATATTATTCGTGCACATGATAGCTTCCGGTTGTCATTTTCTATGATAGATAATATACCGGTGCAAAAATTACAGGAAGAAGTGGTACTGGCAACAGACTATTATACTGCCGGTGACGAGTCGGATCTTTCCGTTATCAGGAAACAGTTTGTCCGCCCTTTCGATCTGGAGGTAGCGCCCCTTATTCGTGCCTGCATTGTAGAGATGGGAGATCGCCGGAAGCTACTGGTAGACGTGCACCATATCATATATGACGGTACTTCACAACATCTTGTTGGACAGGAGTTCCTGCAATTACTACAGGATGGATTGGCGCCCGCCAAGTCATCTTTGGCATATATCGATTATGTAGCGTGGATGAAATCATCCGGTTACCAAGCCCGGATAGCCAGTCAGGAACGGTTCTGGAAAAATGTATTCAGCCGGACACCTCTGTTGCTGAACTTGCCGGCAGATCAGCCACTGTCATCTGGAGTTGGTTATACGGGAGCGATCGTTCGTTTTCATGCCGATGAACAGACCGTTAGGAAGATATTTCGGTTTGCAGAAACCAGGCGGGTCTCCCTGTTTACTTTTATCTTTTCCGTATTCAATGTTTTCATAGCGAAGCTTGCCAGACAGGAAGATATTGTTATCGGTGTTCCGGTAGCTGGGCGCCCAGAGGCCGACTTTGAGGGTATTGTAGGTATGTTTGTTAACTATCTGGCTATCCGGAGTGAAGTGAATATGGACACAACCTTTGCTGCCTTCCTGACAGATACTAAAGCAAACATCCTACAGTGTTTTGATAACCAGGACTATCAATACGACAGCCTGTTGGATATGTTGCAGCTCCGCACAGTGAAAGGCCGGAACCCGCTATTTGACGTGGTTTGTAATTACATTGATACTGAAAATGAAACCGACCATTTCAATATAGCTGAAAACTGGGATAAACCAGGTAGAGAAGCGGCTACGGCTAAGAATAACCTTATTCTGCGTATCGTCAAAGTCGGGGATAACCTGCTTTTTGAGTTTGAATATGCTGTGCCAATGTTCAGGGAGCAAACCATCCGTAATTTTGTGGATTACTTCCTGACATTAATCAAAGGAGTCATGCAGTATCCGGACAATCGAATTGGTACATTTAAGATGACCGGTAACGATAAACATAACCAAGCAGACTTGCTACGTGCAGGTTTGAAGTAGCTGACTTATTAACCTTCACTAACATTATGTGCGGAATCTGCGGCATTGTTGACCTCTCTTACCAGGGAAGAAAAGAACATTTTCCTGTCATTACGGGGATGACGGAAAAACTCCGGCACAGGGGACCTGATAGTAACGCCTTTTTTTACAACGATAATTTTGTATTTGGGTTTTCCAGGCTGAGTATTATAGATCTGAAAGGAGGCATGCAACCTATCAGCAATGAAGATGATTCCATTGTGCTGATCTGCAATGGTGAGATATTCAATTTTATTGAGCTCAGGCAGCAGCTAACAGGAAAAGGCCACCTGTTTAAAACAGGGTCGGATGTAGAAGTGATCCTCCATCTATATGAAGAATATGGAACTGCCTTACTGGACCACCTGAATGGGCAATTTTCATTTGCCTTGTTTGACCTGAAGAACAGGGTATTGCTATGTGCGAGGGATCATTTTGGTATTACGCCTTTTTATTATACAGTAGTTAATAATTACCTGGTATTTGCCTCCGAGATAAAATCAATACTGGCATTTCCGGAATACAGGAGAAAGGTAGATCTGACGGGACTGGACCAGGTATTTACCTTTCCGGGAATGGTAGGTAACAGAACTCTTTTTGAAGGGGTGTTAAGTTTGAAAAACGGACACTTTTTGCGCTACGATGGGTATAAATTAGAGGAAAAGGAGTATTGGGATCTCATTTATCCAACCCTGGAGGAGCGTATACCGGTTGAGAAGGAAAGCTACTATATAGAAGGATTGAATGACCTGATCAATAATTCTATCAGGCTGCGTTTACGCAGTGACACGCCGGTGGGACTTTACCTGAGCGGGGGATTGGATTCTTCTTTGATAGCAGCCAAGGCCAAGACAATATCGCCTCAGTATATCACCAATGCATATTCTATCGTATTCGGGGAGAAAGATATCAATGAAGAAAAATACCAGCATTTACTGGTACAGCAGCTACAGCTTAAACATTATAAGAAGTTGTTTAATTATACCGATATCACGACCCGGTTACCTGATGCAGTTTATTTTTGTGAATGCCCTATAAAGGAAAGCTATAATACTGCATCTATGGCGCTTTCTGAAATGGTACACGACCACGATTACAGGGTAATACTTTCCGGTGAAGGAGCAGATGAATTTTTTGCCGGATATGTTGGTTATAGGTTTGATAAGATCAGGCAACTGCAGCCTGCCGGTATCGGTGCCGACAGTGCGGAGGAGAGAGCTATCCGGGCCCGGTTATGGGGAGACGAAGATTTTTTTTACGAAAAAAATAAATCCGCATTAACTGGGGTAAAGCGGGGCGTGTATGCGGCAGGTGTAAGAGGAAAATTTGACCAGTTCGACTGTTTACAGCATTTCGTTGTAAATAACAGTCGCCTCGCAAATCGGCATATACTGCATAAGAGGGCTTATCTCGATTATAAATTACGCCTGGTGGATCATCTTTTATCCGATCACGGTGATCGGATGGGCCTGGCCAATTCAGTAGAGGTACGGTATCCATTTCTTGACAGGAGCATCGCAGAATTTGCTGCCCGGATACCGCCGGATCTCAAACTAAATGACTTTGAAGAGAAGTATATTCTGAAGAAAATTGCGTCCGCCGAAATCCCTATGGAGATAGTAAACCGGGAGAAGTTTGGCTTTGTGGCGCCCGGCAGCCCTTATATCCTGAAAAGGAATGTTGCATATATTAACGACCTGCTGTCATATGATACCGTAAAACGGCAGGGGTATTTTGATCCGGAAGCAGTACAGGCACTCGTAAAACAATATAGCCGGGAGGATTTTCATCTCAATATCCCTTTTGACTCAGATTTGCTGATGATCATTATTACCTTTGGCATACTGCTAGATAAATTTGACCTTCCTGATCACTCCTGACAACCCTTATTTTTTAACCCTTATTATTTACAGGTATGTTTCCAGCTGAAAAGAAATTGGGTATAATTGGTGGTATGGGTTCGTTTGCTTCTGCAAATCTTTATAATACCATTTTAAGCAAATCACCTGCGAAAAATGATGCAGAGCATATTGAAATTATCATTCATAATAATGCACGGATTCCCGACCGGACCAGGGGGATTCTTTATAACGGGCCGGATCCTTTCCCTGAGATACTGCGATCGGCCAGGATAATGGACACTTTGCAGGTAGACTACCTGCTTATGGCTTGTGTAACGGCTCACTATTATTGTGATATTTTGCAGGAGAAGCTGCATTATTCAACGATCCTCAACCTGCTTGATGTATTAACAAATCATATCCGGGAACATTTGCCGGCTGTGAAAACCGTGGGTTTGCTGGCCACCACCGGCGTAATCAAAACACAGATGTGGCATAAAAAACTCCGGAATATAGGTGTTGAGGTTATTTGTTTGCCTCACGCTGCACAGGAGTCTGTTTTCATGGAGGCTATCTACGGCGATAAAGGTGTAAAGTCCGGCCAGGTATCAGACGAACCTCAAAAGAAATTGATAGAAGCCTGTCATATGCTTACTGCTATGGGAGCAGACGCGATCCTGTCCAGTTGTTCTGAAATCCCGATCGTAATGCGGCAACAGCATATAGAAAGCCTGTTGATAGATGCTTTCGATGTATTGACAGATCATGTATTAACGCAGTTTTATTCATAACGCCTGTTTATATTTTCCATAATGAAAATCAGAGTTCTACTGGGTGGTTTGGGCGACGATGCACATTCTGTCGGATTAACATTACTGAATTGGTTTTTACTCGAAGAAGGATTTCATGTCACCAGCCTCGTTATCCAAAATTCAATTAACGATTTTTTTAAGCATGCCGATAGTCATGAAATAATATTTGTATCCAGCCTGAATGGTCATTCTGATCTGTATCTTAAGGATTTTGCGGAAAAGCTGTCTAGCTTTAAGCTGGTTCACGACGAACCGAAAATATGGTACATTGGTGGAAACCTTTCTACCAGTAAATCAAACGATGAAGTGATAGGCAGTTATCTGCAAAAAGGGTTTACCCGGGTTTTCCCAAAGCCGGTAGGACTCGATAATATTAAGACCTGTCTGAAAGAAGATATTGGTTATTATAATATCAAGGGACGCCCGGTCGCGAAGTCTTATATCCATTTTAAAGAAGGGCTCGATTATAACATTGATCTGATTGATGATAATCCCCTGAGCAGAGAAGCATTTGAAAAGGAAAGAAAAGATGTTCTTTTAAGTTTCAGAACAGGTAAAGATGTAAATGAGCTGGACGCAAAAAAGAGCCTGTCAAAAGTGAAGAACCTTAGCCAACTTTTATGGAATAACAAAGAGCAGGGGAAGACGCCATTGGTGCAGCCCCGCACCGGCGTAGCAGATATTGATCAGCAGATAGCGCTGTTTAAGAAGCTGTCTGAACAAAATATCTCTGTTTTGTCTGTACAGCTGGATGCGGCCAGCAGACGTAATCTTTATCATGTGGCAGAAGAGGGGTTGTTGGACAGTATTTTGTGTGGTAAATCACGGTTAAATGGATTTCCGGTGCCTGTTCATGGTGTAGCTGGCGTACAGAAAATCATTGAAAATTTTAATAAGCCTTTCCAGATTCGCGGAGGTGCACCGGATCACCGGTTGACTTATGAAATAGGCATCGCCGGCGGAGCCACAGGAGTAGAAGGATCTTTTCTGTGTTACCTGTTTCCATATGATAAAAGTACACCTCCACACCAATCGTTATCTCACTGGAAGTATGTAGATAGATTGGTAGCAGGGTACTTTTTCCGCCATAATGTTTTAGTTAACAGGGAGTTTTTTGGCCCGCTTACCAGTACGCTGATAGAGCCAAGTATACCCATCGTGATCAATATTGTACAAGCGATACTCTCTGCCAAACAAGGGATCAGGAGCATCAGTGTCGGGTATGCCGAGCAGGGAAACCGGGAACAGGATATAGCCGCACTTACGGTAATGGAGAAGCTAACCAATTCCTACCTGCTTAAATATGGCTTGAGACATTGCCAGGTAACTACAGTCTTCCATCAGTTTATGGCAGCTTTTCCTACGGATAATGGGAAGTCGGAGCAGTTAATCAGGGAAAGCTCTGTTACCGCCACCTGCGCAAATGCCACCAAAATTATGACGAAAACCCCCGTAGAATCTATTAAAATTCCAAATGTGAACGATAATGTAAGAGGTGTAAAACTAACATTTGAAGGAATAAAAAAGGCGGGGGATGTAAAGTATAGTCAGCATACAGTAGAGGAGGAAATGAAATTGCTCGAAGCAGAAGTTACCGGTATTATGAACGTCATCGAAATTATGGGTATGGGACATATAGCACGTGGTGCTGTTAAAGCTTTCCAGGAAGGTATCCTGGATATTCCTTTCTCCCCCAGCAATTACAATAAAGGAAAAACCATCACTTTCAGGAGTGTCAATGGTGCTATCAGGTTCGCGAATCCCGACCATTTGCCTTTTCCTGATAAGGTGAAGGACTTTCATCACAGTGAGCTCATCATAAAAAAGAAATATGAAAGAGAGAGTAACCTGGTGAAGTTGGTGGAAAATGATCTTTCCCGTATATGGAAAAATGAATTTAAACAGTGGCCGCTCACGCAACGCTCGCTGGCCTGATAGCTGCGTCTATCAATAAACATATCTGTATTACATCAGTTATAAGCAGTGCTTCAATTATATGAAATCTATCCAGGAATTATTGCAAACCGCTTTTAATAAATATGCCGGCTATACCGCTATCAGGTATAAAGGGCAGCATATCACTTACGCTGGTATTGAGCAGCTGGCGGGTAAGTATGCGCATCTTCTTGATAGAGAATCAGTGGCAGCCGGAAGCTTTATAGGGGTATATACAAAGGATAAGTTAAGTTTCATAGCCGCCGTTATTGGTATTCTGAGCCGGAGATGCGTTTTTGTGCCCATAGATCCCCTTTTGCCAGCAGGCCGGATCGCAGAGTTAACAGGAATGATAGATTTTACTGGCATTTTTACAGATGACAAGGCACTATTTACGCACTTTTGCGGTCCACAGAGGTTATTCGACGAAGCTGACGTTGCTGCCGGGACATATTTTACCGGCAGTATTTTTACCGGTAATTATCAGCCACAGGATCCAATTTATACCTTTTTTACTTCTGGCACCAATGGTTTGCCCAAGGCCGTGCTGGGTAAAAATGAAAGCTTGTCTCATTTTGTTACCTGGGAAGCAAGTACCTTTGATGTGAACGAAACATCCTGTGTGAGCCAGTTCTCGGCGATGGGATTTGATGCGGTATTACGCGATATTTTTCTTCCGCTTGTTGTTGGCGCTACGTTATGCATTCCGCCGGCGAGAGAAATCATTTTTGACCAGGAAATACTGATAGGCTGGTTGGAGGAAAATAATATCACGCATATGCATTGTGTACCGGGCATATTCCGGTTGTTGAAAGAGGGGGCCCTAACTGCATTGAGCTTGCCTCATCTCCGTTATATTATTATGGCCGGCGAAGAGCTTCGGCCCAGCGAACTTAAGTTGTGGTTCGCATTATTGGGGGCCCGCATCGGATTGGTGAATCTGTATGGCGCTACAGAGGTTACCATGGCCAAAACATGGTATCTGATTTCTCCTGAAGATGTTAATATGGCCAGAATTCCCGTAGGCAGGGCAATGAGTAATACGCAGGTATTTGTAATGGATAAAGATCTGCAGATTTGCGATGAGCAGGTGACGGGGGATATCTATATCAGAACGCCTTACCGTACTTTAGGTTATTATCGTGATGAAGAACAGAACAAATTAAAGTTTATCCCCAATTCTTATAATGATGATCCGGATGATATGTTGTACAATACCGGGGACCTGGGTTATATGCTCCCGGATGGCAATCTCGTTTTTTTAGGTAGAAAGGATGATCAGGTAAAGATTCGGGGTAATAGGGTGGCGCCCGGAGAAGTAGAAAATTATCTGTTGCGGCACCCCGACGTCAATAATTGCGTGGTGATTGTAAGAGATCATGTGGGGGAAAAGGAGTTATGTTGTTATTATGTAGGTGGCCAACTAACGCCACAGGAGTTAAGGCGCTACGCGAGGGAGGGGTTGCCGGATTATATGGTACCAGTTTTCTTTGTTAAGCTGCTGCAGCTCCCCTTAACTGTTAACGGAAAAATAGACAAGGCGGCATTGCCGGAACCGGCTTTTACGGCCGAGGAATATATTCCGCCACACAACCACACAGAAGCAACGCTGGTAGCGTTGTGGAGTAAGCTACTACATATACCTGCCGAATTAATAAGTGTAAATACATCCTTTTTTGATACCGGAGGAAATTCCATTAGACTGATGTCATTACTATCAGAGATCCATAAAGTATTTAATACCCGGATTTCTCTCCAGGAGATTTTTAATCAGTCTACTATAGAAAAAATAGCTGCACTTATACAGTCCGGTTGGAGCCAGGCTTTCGCTGGTATTACCCCCGTACAAGAGAAAGAATATTATCGGGTGTCATCTGCCCAGCACCGCGTCTATTTTATCTGTCAGCTGGACCCATTGCAAACAGCCTACAATATGCCGGGACGTATTGAACTGAATCCTTCGCTCGATCGGCAAACAATTGAAAGTGCCATTCAACAACTATTTGACAGACATGAAAGCTTTCGCACATCATTTCATATGATAAATGAAGCGTGTATGCAGCGGGTGGCGCCTGAGGTGAATTTTATACTGGAAGAAACCGGTGGTGACCCGGTAACGGACTTTGTAAAACCATTTAATTTGGCCGAAGCGCCTTTATTCCGGGCACACCTTGTAAGAAGGGCCGGTAGCTTGCATTTGTTGTATGATATGCATCATATTATCTGCGACGGTACTTCCGAACAGATGCTGGAAAAAGAGTTGTCAGCCCTGCTTAATGGAAGGAAGTTGCCGCCGGTTTCACTCCAATACAAGGATTTTGCGGAATGGGAGCAGACCGAACCGGTACGGAAGGAAATAGAAAAACAGGGGCTATACTGGAAAACAGCGCTGGGAGGAAATTTGCCTCTGCTCCAATTACCGGTAAACTACGCCCGCGGTAGTGCCAACCAGGCAGAAGATATTGTATTGTTTTCTCTGGAGGAAACTGAACTGTTGGGACTCAGGCGGCTGTGCTTCGCCTACGGCCTTACGCCGGCCATGGTCCTGCATGGTGCATTCCATATTGTACTGGCTAAGGTCTGCGGACAGGAAGATATTATCACCGGCATGTTGTCGGAAGGAAGAATGCACGCAGACACACATACGATTATCGGGATGTTTGTAAATTTTCTTCCCATCCTCAGCCATCCTGCGTCGACAGTGCCGGTAGCGGATTTTTTTACCGGCATGAAAAATAGCATGCTTGCTGCACAGGCTAATAGCTTATATCCCTTTGATGAACTAGTGGCAGCGTTGGCCATAAAGTGGCATGATACCCGTAATCCGGTATTTGACGTAGTGTTTAATTTCCTGAGCAGTTTTACAGAAGCAGAACCGCATCAGGATCAGGAAGATATATTTTTAAACCAGGCATTGAAGAGAGGAGCTAAAGTAGATCTGCTTTTAACCTGTAAGGAAATCGGTAAAAAGATTTTTTTCGGGTTGAGTTATAACAGCAATTTATTTGAACGCGCCACTATTGAAAGGATCCGCCGGTTCTTTATACAGGTGCTTTCATCAGTGGAAGATAATTGGAATCAGACTATCGGCGATCTTGACATGTTTAGTCCCGATGAGAAGGTCCGCGCGGTATCAAAGCTGTCGCAATCATTAAAACAGCCCTTGAAATTCAATACTGTCCAGGAGCTTTGCCGGTACAGCTTTATCCATTACCGTGAGCATGTTGCCATTGAATGGGGAGATCAGTCCTGCAGTTATGCCGCCCTTGAGGGGCGGTCTGCCGCTATTGCCCGCAAATTGGCCGGTATGAAATTGCCGGATAAGCGTTTTATTGGAATATTTACAGACGACAGGATTGGGTTCGTCAGCGCCATCATTGGGATACTAGCAGCGGGACATATTTTTGTACCGATCGACAAAAAGCTGCCACCAGAAAGGATCAAGGCATTGTTGCAAGAAATTCCGCTGGCGGCCCTGATTGCGGACAATGCGACACAGATCCCTGGATTTATAGGGGATACACCTGTGATAACGTGGCCGGAAGACCCAGGATTATCTCCGCTGTTTCCACTTTCAATGGCATATTCCCCTGACGATGCGGTATATGTCTTCTTTACCTCCGGTTCTACAGGAAAGCCGAAGGCCATTATCGGCAGGAATGAGAGTCTTTGTCACTTTGTGGAATGGGAAGCTGCCCGGTTCCGCCTGGATGCTTCTTGCAGGGTAAGTCAGTTGACAGCCCCCGGCTTCGATGCCATACTTCGTGATATTTTCGTGCCTATTTTGACAGGAGGCACCATTTGTATCCCACCAGACAGGGATTTGCTCTTTGATCCGGGACTACTGGCGCTATGGATACAACAAAAGCAGATAACATTATTACACTGTGTACCGAGTATATTCCGGATGCTGAAACAACAAACGTTGTTCCGCGAAGGGTTTACCACCCTGAAACACATTCTCCTTTCGGGAGAAGAGATAAAACCTAATGAGCTGAAGACATGGTATGAAAATTCGGAAGCAAAGGTCGACCTGGTCAATTTGTATGGCCCTACAGAAACAACAATGATAAAAACCTGCTATTTTATCCGTGAGTGCGATGGCAACAGCAACCGGGTTGCTATAGGGAGTGCGATCGAAGGTAGCCAGGTGGTTATACTGGATGAACAACAACGGCTGCTTCCGCCCCTTGTACCAGGGGATATATATATCCGGACACCGTATCGGACCCTGGGATACTTCAGGCAAGGAAGCCCGGATAAACATACCTTCCTGCCTAATCCATTTAATAGGAGAGATCCGGATGATCTGCTCTATAAAACCGGGGATATTGGCCGGTTGCTGGCTAATGGGGAGTTAGGATACCTGGGAAGGAAAGATAACCAGGTAAAGATAAGAGGTAACCGGGTGGCGCCGGGCGAAATAGAAAATCTGTTGACCGGCTTTCCAGGTATCTCCCAGGCCGCTGTTTTACCCGTAACAGATGAGAAAGGAGATATTGAGTTGGCCGGATACTATATGGCAAATAAACAGCTATCTGTCGCTGCCTTAAAAGATTACCTTAGTAATGTTTTGCCGGAATATATGGTACCGGCCAGCCTGGCGCAGCTCTCCGACTGGCCTTTACTGCCAAATGGTAAGCTGGATCACAAAGCGTTGCCTGTACTGGAAAAAAGCGGTGACCTGTATGTGCCACCCCGGAATGCAGAAGAGTATAAAGTACAGGAAATATGGTCGAAAATATTATCATTCGGTGATTCGCCCATTAGTATCCACACAAAATTTTTTGATGCGGGTGGAAACTCACTGAAGCTAATGGCGCTCATATCCGGGATTCATCGTGAGTTTGATGTAAGATTATCCCTGGGAGAGATTTTTAAAAGCCCCACTATCGCCGGTATCAGCGCCGGTATCAGAAAGGCCCGCCCATCTTCTTTTCTGCCTCTTAAACAGCGGGAGAAGCAGGCCTATTACCCGTTAACACCGTCTCAGCAACGGTTATATTTTCTACAGCATCTTCATCCCGGAAGCAGGGCCTATACCATGTACATGAAGCTGGACGTAACAGGGTTGCCTCTGGAAAGAATCCATAGTACATTGAATAAGCTGGTAGCAAGGCATGAAAGCCTGCGTACATCTTTCCGGTTATTTAATGAACAACCCGTTCAAATTGTGCATGACCACCTGGAGCTGGATGTAACGGAAATGAAAGAATGGCAGCTCGAGGAAGCATTTATGCAACCTTTTGACCTGTCTGTTGCCCCGCTGCTGATGGCTGCTATTGTTGCGGACAAAGAGAGAAAGAACCTGTTTATTAAAATCCACCATATTATCAATGACGCCGTCACAGAACGGATTTTATCTGAAGAGTTCAACGCATTGTTACTCGACCAGGTGTTACCGCCGCTAAAGATTCAATACCGGGACTATGAACGCTGGAAGAGTAGCGTCAGGCATCGAAATGACGTTGATATGCAGGCAAAGTTCTGGAGAGAGGAATTGGCTGGGAAACTGCCGGATATTATTCTTCCCTATGACCTTCCGCCCGTGGAGGATGAAGCAGAATATCCGGGAAGTGTAACCTACTTCAGCCTTCCGCCGGCACTCTACGAACAGGTGCTTCTTTTGCTGAAAGCGCATGACCTCACCTTGTTCATGTATTTTTTTACGGTGTATAATGTATTGCTCTTTCGTTATAGCCGTAGCCAGGAACTGTTAACTGCCTTTCCGGCAACAGGGCGGAATAATCCTGATCTTGAAGGAGTGGCGGGATTTTTTGTAAATATGTTACTAGTAAGATCTTATCCTGGACCAACACAAAGCTTCTTTCGCTATGTTTCTTTTATGAAGGAAAAGATTGGAGCAATACTGGAAAACAGTGATTACGAATTTGACCGGCTGATGAAGGACCTGCAACACAGCGGTACAGGCAGCCGGCCATTGGTGAAGACGGTATTTACAATGCAGCATGCACATCGGTTGTACCGGTTTGAAGAAGGGGAAGATAACGCCGTGTCAGCATATGCATTTATGAATAGTAGAGAAACAAAATTTGAGTTATGCCTCGATGCCATTGAACATATCAATACTACCCGGTTCAGGATATCTTATGCACATAACCTGTTTCATGCACATACTATTGACAAGATAAAAATCCATCTGCTGGAAATTATCCAGCAAACAGTTGCCAACTTTCACGTTAGTCTCGAAGGTATCCATTTGTCGGTAGATAAAAAGAAAGCGAGGCACAATACAATGCATATGGGTAACGAGGAATTTGATCTTTAGCCGCTTAATTTACTGCTATGCTGCCTGGAGAAGCATTAACATTTACAGACAATATCGTCTACGAAGACAAACAGTACTGGGAAAACAAATTGGAGGGACTGTCAGCATACGCTGTACTGCCCTCTGATAGCGATTCGCAGCTTACGCCGGAATATGAAACCACTATAACATCCCTGGGTAGTGTGTTGACTGCAGGGTTATTAAAGGCCGCGGCGAACAGCCAGGAGCAGTTATTCGTATTGTTGTTGGCCGGTATTCAATTGTTGTTGAAGAAATATACGGATCAATCGGAATTATTGTTAGGGACACCCATTTTCAAACAGGATGATCCCGAAGGGCTTATTAATTACTGCCTTTTGCTGAGAAATGAAGTAAATGATAAGGATACTTTCAGGGAATTGGCTTCACGGACAAAGCGTATTGTTATTGAAGCGGGGCAACATCAGAACTATCCGTACCGGCAGTTGCTGGAAACGAAGGGGTTCCCGCAAATAGTTGATACAATAGTATTGTTTACCGGGCTACAGGACGAAACATACCTGGAGAATGTTCCGTATCATTTACTTTTTAGCTTTTCCCTGAAGGATAACATCCTTGAGCTGAAGGTCTGTTATAATAAACATAGATTCCTGCAGGAATCGGTAGCGGGATTTATGGCTGTGTTTATGGAGAGCATGCGGGCCGCCCTGGACCAGCCTGGGGGGGCGGTTACGGGTCTGGTTTCCATGACAGCAACGGAAAGCCGCCGGCTTATTTACGATCTTAACAATTGGGTGCAGGCGTTGCCGGAAAATAGGCTGTGGGCAAGATTGCAGCAACATGCGGGAAGTGATAGCATTGCCCTGGTGACTGATGACCAGAAATGGAATTACACCGGGATATACCGCCGGGCAAACCGGTTGGCACAATACCTGGACCACCAGGGTATAGGGCCGGGTAGCGTGGTGGCTATTATATTACCACCGTCATCGGATCTGATTGTCAGTATACTGGCGGTTTTACAGGTAGGGGCTTGTTTTCTGCCTATTGATCCGGCGATTCCCGGGAAACGCAAAGCATTTATGCTATCGGATAGCAGGACAGCGGTGATCCTTTCTAATGCAAGCCTGGCCGCCAATAATGAAATGACAAATGTCGAAGCAGCCTTGCTGGCGGATGTAACGGCGCTTTACGAATACGGGGAAGATGTAGTAAAGGAGTATACAGAAGCTGCGGAGGATGCTCCCGCCTACATCATTTATACCTCCGGTTCTACCGGTTACCCAAAGGGCGTAGTAGTTAGCAGGCATAATATAAATAATTACCTGTCATGGGCAGCTGATCAATATATATCGGGACAGCGGCTGATATTTCCATTGTTTACCTCCATTTCCTTTGATCTTACTATCACCAGTATTTTTCTGCCGCTCTTAACAGGTGGAAGCCTGCTTATTTATGTACAGGAAGAACATGAGGTCGTGTTGAGCAGGATAATAAAGGAGAACAAGGTTGACATTATTAAACTGACTCCCTCTCATCTCAGCATCATCAAGGCGCATGGTTACTGGCCGGCCCGGTTAAAATGTGTGATAGTGGGAGGGGAATTCTTTGACAGGGGACTCGCCCGGGAAATAGATGAGCTGTCGGGTGGAAACGTTGCAATATATAATGAGTACGGGCCTACGGAAGCTACCGTTGGATGTGCTATTTACCGGTACGATCCTACCGTAACGAAAGGAAGAAGTGTGCTGATAGGCCGGCCGGCGCCTAACTGCCGGCTGTATATCCTCGACAAACAGCTGCAGCCGGTACCTGTAGGCGTTGCGGGTGAAATATATATCGGAGGAAGCCAGGTGGCCACAGGGTATATTTCCTCCGAAGAGAAAACCAGGGAGAAATTTATTGCAGATCCGTTTATAGCAGGCGCCAGAATGTATAGAACGGGAGACAATGCACGGATGTATGCAGATGGTAATATGGAATATCTCGGCCGGATAGATGAACAGGTGAAGATTAGCGGATATCGCATTGAGCCTGGAGAAATTGAAGCACAGCTGACACAGTATCCGGGAATAATGCAGGCAAGGATCATCGTTGATAAGACCCATCCTGGCGCCGGCATTCTCCGCGCTTATTATACTGGTGACAATACAATTAGTGAAGTTGCCCTCAGGAATTTCCTGTCAATGGCATTACCGGCCTATATGATCCCGGCAAGCTTTACGTGGCTGGATAGATTTCCATTGACGAGGAACGGGAAATTGGATTATAATGCGCTACCATCGGTCGATTACAAGCAAAGTGAAGCACCGGGTATTGCCGTAAGTGAAAAGGAGAAAATTATAACAACCGCTATGTCCGAAGTGCTGGGTATGGGCATAATAGGGGTGAATGAAAACTTTTTCAGGAAAGGGGGGGATTCAATAAAAACTATTCAGCTTTCGGCTAAATTGTCAAAAGCAGGTTTCAAAGTAAGTGTTAAAGACATCTACTACCATCCGGTTCCTGCTGACCTGGCATTGTTGCTACAGCCAGTGGAAAGGTATGCCGGGCAGGGAAGAATAGAGGGGGAAGCCTCGCTGAATGCCGTGCAGCATTGGTTCTTTGCAAATTATACTGTACAACATCATTATAATCAATCGCTGTTGTTACATATCCGGGATGGAGTTGATGAACAGGCTTTGGAAGCGGTATTTGATGGTATATTGACACATCACGATGCGTTACGAATGGTGGTAAAATATAAGTCAGGCCAGCCTTTTTTATATCAGCCTGCATTTATAAGTAATGCCATACCCGGAAGAAGTGATTTACGGGGAACTGCCCATGCTGTTCAACAAATGGAGAAGCAAGCGATGGATTTGCAGACAGGATTCAGTCTTACAGATGGTCCGCTAATAAAAATGCACCTTTTTAAAATGGATGATGGCGACCGCCTGCTGATAGTGGTCCATCACCTGTTAATAGACGGTATTTCC
Organism: Chitinophaga sp. Ak27; assembly: GCF_012726295.1. Lineage (GTDB taxonomy): Bacteria > Bacteroidota > Bacteroidia > Chitinophagales > Chitinophagaceae > Chitinophaga. The sequence goes on from NZ_JABAOB010000004.1 coordinate 75,237, forward strand.
TGGCGCATCCTGCTTGAAGACTTAGAGGGTGGCTACATGCAGGCGATTAAAGGGGAAAGGATAAGTTTTCCACCTAAAACAAGTGCTTTCCTTGTATGGAATAATGCGCTGCCGGGGTATGCCACAGGCAACAACATGGAAAAAGAACTGCAATACTGGCGACAACTGGACTTCAGTAAGCTTTTAACCATTGAGCCAGATGTTATGTTATCTCCGGAGCCTTTGAACAAATGCCTATCGGATTTTTCTCTCAGCAGTCTGAATACCCGCCAGTTATTGACAACAGTTAATGAGGTATATAATACAGAAATTAATGACCTGCTTTTATCTGCGCTGGCTATTTCTTTGGGGCAATTATTTGGGAGTGGTCATTTCGCTATTGCCATGGAAGGACATGGCAGAGAAAACATACTTCCGGATATCAATATCAGCCGTACGATAGGATGGTTTACCAGTATCTATCCTATCATACTGAATACGCAGAATGTGGGCAATGTCGGCAGTATGATACGGGAGGTAAAAGAACAATTGAGGCGTATTCCCACGAAAGGAGCTGGCTATGGCTTGCTGAAATATATGCGGAGTAAGGATAACAACCATGCTGTTTTTCAACTTCGTCCTCAGATAAGTTTTAATTACCTCGGAGGTTTTGATGATGTTGTACAAAACGGCCCGTTTGAACCGGCCATGGAAAACAAAGGCGATAACAGTAGTATCGCCAATCCCATGATTCATGATATTGAAATACAGGGGATATGCATAAAAGGCCGGCTTTCTTTTACCATTACCAGTAACGGAAGCAGGTTTAGCAGGCAAACAACCGAAAATATAGCATTATCCTATAAACAGGCACTCCTGGATGTCATCCGGCATTGCATGGAAAAGACAACTCCGGAAAGAACCATCAGTGACTTTACGTATAAAAAACTTACTGATGAGCAGCTTTCCCTGCTATCTGCAAAGTTTGCATTCCGTGATATTTACCCGCTTACGCCGATGCAAAAAGCATTGTTCTTTCATGCATTGTCAAATCCTGGTTCATTTGCTTATAATACACAGTTTTCATTTCTTATTGAAGGAAACTTTCAACCCGCCATATTACAAAAGTGCTTTTCACTAATCTTGAAAAGATATGAGAACCTGCGGGCCAATTTTACCATAAATGGGCTGTCTGTACCACTGCAATTGATTGGAGAAGAAAAGAAGATGGCGTTCGAGGAAAAAGATATTTCCGGAATAACGGATACAGCGACATACATAGCTGATTTTAAAACGGCGATGATCAAAAAGCCCTATGACTTTGAGCGGGAATTGCTGATGCGCGTATTTGTTTTAAAAACAGGACCTGCGCAGTATGAAGTGATATGGTATTATCACCACTTGTTGCTGGATGGCTGGTGTCTGAATATATTATTCCGGGAGGTGCTTGTCATTTATTATTTGCTTATCACGGAACAGTCGCCGGAACTTCCTGCGCCTCCGTCGTATCGCGATTATATGTTATGGATGCAGGAAAAGGATTTTAGTGAATCGGCGGCATACTGGAGAAATTATATAAAGGGATATACCGCTTCAGGAGCGTTATTAAAAAAGAAATTGCCGACGACTACTGCAGGCAATCATTCGGACCGGTCTGTTATCAGCCGCTTTGATGGTGCTGTGGTTGCGCAACTGATGAATATCGCGAAGGAGGAACATTGTACGCTGTATACACTTATACAGGTTGCCTGGAGCCTGTTGGTATCAAGGTGGCGGAATCAGAACGATGTTATGTTTGGGCAGGTAGTGTCCGGTAGACCGGATATTGCCGGCGTAGGGGATATGGTGGGACTTTTTATAAATACAATTCCCAAGAGAGTCATAATAAACGAGTCGCTTACACTCAGCGCCTTCATCAACCAGGTCCTGAAAGATGATATGACGTCGTTGGAACATCATACTTTTCCCCTTGGAGATATTCGTTCCGCCGGAAATGCACTGTTTGACCATGTAATTGTTTTTGAAAACCAGTACCAGTTAATGGAGATACAAGCGGAAATGGCGGCATTGGATTTTAAAATTACCCGTGCGGAAAGTTATGACCCGAATGAGTACGACCTTTCTGCATTTATATCATTAAAGAATGAAGAATTGGTTGTTGAAATCCGGTATAATGAATCGGTGTATCTGACCAAAGACATAGAAGATCTGCAACACGATCTGCGACGGATCATTACTTTACTTATAGCTGATACCAATTGCCGGGTTGCCGGAGTTTTTATAGCGCTTGCCGCTGAAGCATTGGTATTGCCCGATATATCTATTACCTGATATCTGCAAAAAGATATTATATATGGAGGTTTTTCTGAAGCCTAATACCGTAATTGAACCCTTGTTTGATCAATGGTATGCATGGCCACATCTGATTTCACCAGCTACTTCAGCCATGAACGTGACCGGCAGACACCTGAAGATTATGCAGTCGTTTTTAAAAGCTCCCGAATTGCATGCTACAGCGGTAAGAAATCCTAAAATGAAGGGCGGTCCATTTATGGATGTGAAAATGGAGCAGGTGGATGAGGTAAGGCAATTGATGGAAGATACCTATCAGAAAAGAGAATACCAGGTAGCTTTTTCAGCCGCGATCAAGGAACTCGATCAGCTCTTGAAAAGCCATAAAAGTGGCTATAGTATGGAAAGCCTGTATGAACTCGTGCCGGAGATACTGAAAGGATATGTGGAGCTGGTATATGATCTGAATAATCATCCGGCATACCGGTTGTTTGAATCTTTGCTGTATCGCAGCAAGTTATATGATCCACAGGCACAAAGTATTGCCTTGTGGGTAACGAATAATGATGAACGCCCTTTTGTATTGAGTACACCACGCTTAAAAACTGATACCGATACGTTGCATTTCCAGATACCGTTTTCTCACGAGGTGATCGATGAACTGGGGAAGATGAAAAGACAGGCAGCGGCTCCGGAAAAAGTGAAGACGATGTTGGGCGTTTCGCAGGAAGATGAAGCGCTGTTTACTTCTTTTTTCACTACTGATCCGCCACCCGTGTATAAACATTACACCGGGGATAAAATAAGGATAAGATACTTCGGACATGCTTGTATCCTGGTAGAAACAAAAGAAGTAAATCTGCTCATAGATCCACTTATCAGTTATTATGGTTACGATATAGAACGAACCAGGTTCTCAGATGCAGATCTGCCGGATGTAATTGACTATGTGTTGATCACCCATAATCACCAGGACCATATTTTATTTGAGACATTGCTGCCGATCCGTCATAAAATCAGGAACCTGGTGGTGCCCGCCACTACCGCAGGGGCACTGCAGGACCCCAACCTGAAGCTAATGTTTAACTACCTGGGATTTAAAAATGTAATAGAAATTCATGACCTGGAGTCAATTCAATTTGAGGATATTACCATAACGGGCATACCGTTTATTGGAGAACACAGCGACCTTAATATTCAGGCAAAGATGTGTCATCACGTTAGCGCGGGAGAGTTTTCAATGTTGTTTGTTGCAGATGCCTGTAATGTTGAACCCAGGTTATACCAGCATATCCGCGAGTATATAGGTAAAGTGGATGTCGTTTTCCTGGGCATGGAATGTGATGGCGCCCCTTTGTCGTGGTTATACGGTCCTCTCCTGACAACATCCCTGGATATGACTAATGACCAGTCCAGGCGTCTTGCCGGTTCCAATTTTGAAAGAGGGAAGGCATTGATAGAGGCCTTTGATCCCAAAGAAGTATATGTTTATGCCATGGGCATGGAGCCCTGGCTGGAATTCATCAGCAGTATTAAATATACCGCCACATCGATACCCATTATTGAATCTGATAAACTAATTGCACATTGCTGCAGCCAGGGAAAAGTAGCAGAGAGGTTGTTCGGAGAGAAAGAACTTTTCTATGAAAAATCCAGCGTGGTACAGTAAGCATTGCCCCGTTTTTGTTCCATGTTTATAAACGCTATTAACTGTTACAGTATGAAATTTGAAGCGTCCTATCACCAGGAAAGACTGTGGTTTATTGATAAATTTGAAAAAGGTAATATTTATGATAACAGCCCTGTATATCATAATGTACCTATAATATTACACTTGCATGGAGTGGTGGACCAGGAAGCGATGGAAATGGCTATCCGGGAACTGATACAACGGCACGATGCGCTCCGTACCGTTTTTGAACAGACCGATAATTTACCCTATCAGCAGGTAGAGGAGCATATTGCTTTTCAACTTGGCACTTGTTTAACAGATCATGCCGATGAAGAACTGATAACCTATGCGCTATCGCTGGCATTACAGCCTATGACTTTTTTGGGTGAGCCCCTGATCCGGGGTTGGCTGATTACTTCAGCTTCAAAACAGTCGCTACTCGTCATCAGCATCCATCACAGTATCATTGATAAACCCTCTGTACAACTGTTTATTCAGGAGTTGACCGTGTTATATGAAGCCAGGGTCAATCATACCAAGGCTTCTCTGCCGGCTCCTTTACTGCCATATAGTGTCTTCTCAAAGTGGCAGAAGAACCTGGGAGCCTCCGCTATTAATGCCCTATTGTCTTATTGGAAGAGAAAGCTGAATGGAAAACTACAGGCGGTCGAGTTGCCCTTGGATCGTTCCAGGTCCCTGATTCATACTTTTTCTGCCGGCCGGCAGTCATTTCGCCTCGATCCGTCACTGGAGGTAGGAATAAAACGTGCCAGCGAGGCTGCCGGTGTCACCCCCAGGGTGTTTTTCCTGACAGCATTTAAATGGTTATTGAAGAATTATTCTGGGGTAGAAGAAATTGTGCTGGGAACTCCTGCTGTAAACAGGATTCAACCGGAACTGAAAAATACGATCGGACCGATTTCCAATTTACTGGTACTGCGCACTTTTGTGGAAGAGCGGCTAACCTTTGCAGATCTTGCTGCCCGCATTGCTGACACCGAACATGAAGCGCTCCGGTTCCAGAGTATGCCTTTTGACAAACTTGTAAAAGAGCTGGCGCCGCAGATAGATATGGGACGCACAGCGCTGTTTGATATATTATTTGCGTATGAGGAAGAGATGCCGGTGATTTACGAGGCAGGTCCCCTGTGCCTCGAGTATATAGAAACCAATCTTGGATGGGGTAAATATGATCTAAATCTGCTGGTACAAAAAAATGGTGATGCCTATCACGGTATATTGGTATATAACAGTGATTATTTTAATGGTGATACAATCAGTAGGATGATAGGACATTACCTGGAGTTATTGAAAAATGCAGTGAAGGAGCCTGCTACTGAATTAAGCCAGTTATCATTTTTGTCAATAGCAGAACGTGAAAAAATAATGTCGGCTTTCAATACCACCGGCATTGGTTATCAGGAAGATGCTACCATTATAGACCTGTTTAATATACAGGTAGGCAAACATCCGGCAAAGATAGCAATCAGGGATGGCGACACACGGCTGACCTATGCAGAACTGGATACGAAAGCCAACAGGGTAGCTCATGCGCTCCGCAGGCAAGGGATAGGTCCTGAAAGTGTGGTTGCACTGGCCCTCGAACACCATTCGGAAATGATCGTTGCCATTTTGGGAACGCTAAAGGTAGGAGCTGCCTACCTGCCCTTGGATCATCATTATCCGGATATAAGAACGAAATTTATGATAGAAGACAGTGGTTGCCGGATGATTATCAGCACCACGTCATATAATTGTGCGGTAATAGATAAAGCGACTGCTCTCCTTTTAGACCGGGACATCCGCGAAGAGGATACAGGCCGGATAGAAAATACAGCAACCTCCGCAAGTCTGGCCTATATCATTTATACATCTGGAACAACCGGGATGCCCAAAGGAGTAATGATTGAAAACCGGAATGTAGTCAGGTTGTTTTTTAATGATCGAGCGCTGTTTGATTTTAATGAAAATGATGTCTGGAGCCTGTTTCATTCATGTTGCTTTGACTTCTCGGTTTGGGAAATGTATGGAGCCCTGCTGTTTGGCGGAGAACTTGTAATAGTGCCAAAAGCCATAGCCAGGGATACGCCCGGATTTCTCCGGTTACTCCGTGAATACCAGGTCACAGTATTGAATCAAACACCCACCGCTTTTTATAATCTGAGCGAAACTATTCCGGAAGGTGACCAGTCCCTGAAGGTCAGGTATGTGATTTTTGGCGGGGAGGCATTGGCTCCTGCCAAGCTGACGAAATGGAGAAAGAACTACCCGGCAACCCGGCTTGTTAATATGTACGGGATCACCGAAACAACCGTTCATGTAACCTATAAAGAGATAACCGATCAGGAGATCAGTACCGGGAAAAGTAATGTTGGAAAACCTATTCCTACCACTACCGTGTATATCCTGGACAGTCAGTTACAGCTTGTTCCTATAGGCGTAACTGGCGAGATATACGTCGGCGGAAAAGGCGTTGGTCGGGGATATCATGGCAATCCGGAGCTTACTGCCAGCCGGTTTATTGCCAGCCCGTTTTCACCGGGTGAGAAGTTATATCGTTCCGGTGACAGTGGAAGATGGTTGGAGAATGGAGACATAGAGTATTATGGCCGCATTGATCACCAGGTACAGCTACATGGCTTCCGGATCGAACCAGGGGAAATTGAATCCCGGATCGTGGCTTATGAGGGCGTGAAAGACGCGGTAGTTGTTTTATGGAGCCGGGAGGAGCAGCACTCACTTTGTGCCTATTATGTGGCAGACAATGCAGCAGATATACCGGCACTCCGCGCATTCTTGTCGGCCTTCCTGCCGGATTATATGATACCCTCTTATTTTGTTTTGCTGGAGAGTATTCCATTGACAATAAATGGTAAAGTGGATAAAGCCGCGTTGCCCGCACCTGCTATCACGCTCGTTAAGGACCGGGAAACGCCGGGGAATGAACTGGAACGGCAGCTGGTAAAGATATACGAGGAGGTACTCGGTGTGGCAAATATCAGTATTAGTGATAATTTTTTCTTTTTAGGTGGCGATTCGATCAAAACCATACAAGTGTCATCCCGCCTACATAAAGAGGGCTATGAACTCAAGGTACAAGATATTTTCAGGTACCCTGAAATAAAGAATCTCTCTGCCTGCATCCGCAAGAAAGGCGGGGAGGTTAGCCAGCATATCGTGCCCGGCAAAGCTCCTTTGTCGCCTATACAACGCTGGTTTTTTGAATCTGATTCAACAGACAGGCATTATTTTAACCAGGCTGTTGTATTGAAGTTTGCATATTGTGTAGATGAAGATGTTATCGCGGCAGTTTTTACAAAACTGACAGCGCACCATGACGCCTTGCGGATGAGTTTTAAAGCACAGGGAGCAGCAATTATCCAGGAAACACAGAGAGATGGGTTACCATTTTCATTGGATGTATTAGAGCTGTTATCGGTAGCAGAAGATGCGCGGGAGGCTGCAATTACTGCAAAAGTGAATGAAGTGCAGGCAAGCATCGACCTGGAGAATGGCCCGCTGGTAAAACTGGTGTTATGCCATACCAATCATGGTAGCCAGTTGTTTGTCATTATCCATCACCTGGTAGTGGATGGTGTTTCCTGGCGTATCTTACTGGAAGATATGGACGCCCTTTTCCGCCAGCATCAGGAGAACAGAATAATGACACTGCCTGGTAAAACAACTGCTTTTAGTGAATGGGTGGCACAGCTGCAGGAATACGTAACTACCGCGCAGTTCGGAAAAGCCAGGAAATACTGGCATAAAAATCTATCAGACAACGTTCAGGTGCTCCCTTCGGATGTTGAAGGAAGTGCGTCGCTACTGGAAGATGTGGCAGGAACATCTTTTATTTTTCCGGCAGACCTTACAACGCAGTTGTTAACTGTTGCCAATCACCCTTATCGCACCAGTGCACAGGATTTATTACTCACTGCATTTACCATGGCATTGCAGGCCACATTTGGTATATCAGCAATCAATATTGACATGGAGGGACATGGGCGGGAGAGCATCGGTGGAAATATAGATGTAAGTAGGACTGTTGGATGGTTTACTACTATTTACCCGGTAAAGCTGATCTCCTGTGCAGGCAACGTAGGGCAGCAGATCCGGATGAATAAAGAAAGCCTGCGGAGAGTACCAAATGGTGGTATTGATTTCGGGATTTGTAAATATTTTACCGACGACACCCATTGTCTGCAACAAAAAGATCCATCTGTCCGGTTCAACTACCTGGGACAGTTTGACGCAGATACATCTTCCTTATCTTTCGAAGTGAGTAGTGAGGCCGGTATAACAACAAGCCATAAACGAAAATTTCCATATGCATTGGATGTATCGGCGATTGTGACTGGCGGACGCTTGCACGTAAGGGCATCCTTCAGTAGAAAACAATACCTGCAGGGTACTATCGACAGTTTGATGAATGCCTGTGAAGAAGCGCTGAAAGAGGTAGTCAGGCATTGTGTTACGGCTGAAAACCATTTGCGTACACCGGCCGACTTTACATATAGCGAACTAAGTGTCAGCGAGGCGGATACCCTTCAACAGCGGTATGAGGTGCAGGACATGTATCCTTTGTCGCCCATGCAGGAAGGAATGCTATTTCATTCCCTCCTGGATCCCGCTTCTTACCTGGTTCAATTCTCCTACACATTGAAAGGTAATATTGATGTGACAGCCATGCAGACTGCCTTCAGTCAGCTTGTACAACGTTATGATGTATTAAGGACCGTTTTTGTTTATGAGGGAATGGAAAGGCCGTTACAACTGGTGCTGAAGCAATTAAATGGGATTTGTAGTTTTACCGATATAAGAGAAGAAGTACGCCTGCATAAAAGATCGGAAGTTGTAAACCGGTACCGCCTGCAGGAACGCGATAAGCATTTTCGGCTGGACAATGACCTGTTGATCCGCATCCATATTTTACAGGCAGGCAGCGGCGATTATGAATTTATCTGGTGTTATCATCATATATTGATGGACGGATGGTGTACTAATATATTAATCCGTGAGTTTACCAGGCTTTATGAGGCAGCCACCAGTGGTAGTAATGCTATACTTCCCGCCATCACTCCATATGTCAATTATATCAACTGGCTGGAAGAACAGGATGCTCAATTATCAAGAAGCTATTGGGAAAGGTACCTGTTTTCCTACGAAGGGCCTGCTGGTTTTCCGAAATTGAGCACAATAGCACAAACGGACGGCGTACGCCACCGGGATGAAGAGGTGATGGTGCTTGGAATACCTTTGGTAAACCAGATGAAAGCCCTGGCTAATGAAACGGGCGTAACATTGAATACGCTGATGCAAACCGCCTGGGGTATCTTGCTGTCAAGATATAACAATACCAACGATGTAGTTTTCGGCGCCGTGGTATCCGGGAGATCTGCTGAAATAGGAGGGGTGGAGAACATGATTGGTTTATTCATTAATACCATTCCGGTGAGAATCATCCTGGAAGAAGGAGGGACAGTAGCATCCCAGCTCCGGCGGGTACAGGAACGCGCATTGGAAAGCCTACGATATGAATACTATCCGCTCGTAAACATACAGGCTGAACTATTTAATGGCCGGGAGCTTATCAGTCATATTATGGCTTTTGAAAATTTCCCTGTGCTCGACCAGGTGGATGGCCTCCCGGGAATAACTGCTGATACCAGCTACCAGGTGACAGATGTAAAAATTTTCGAGGAAACCAATTATGACCTGACTATCGTTATTGTACCCGGTGAAGAGATCACGATCAAATGCTGGTTTAATCCAGTTACTTACAGCAGGGAACTGGTAGCTGATTTGTTGCAGCAGTTTTCAAGGATTATCATGCAGATGACTGAAGATGCACAGCGGCAACTTAAAAGTATTTGTATGCTGGAAGATGCAGCATTTAATTTGTTGGTTGATGGCTTCAATGATACCGCCAGGGACTACAATCGCCATATTACTATCCATGAATTATTTGAACAGCAGGTACTGGAAACACCTCATGCTACCGCACTTGTTTATGAAGATAAGATATTGACGTATAATGAGTTGAATGTGCGTGCCAACCGATTGGCAAGACAAATGATGGCCGACAGCACAGAAGGAGGTGAACTGGTGGCAATACTAATGAACCGTTCACCGGAGATGATCATTACCCTTTTTGCCATCCTGAAATCCGGTGGTACTTATGTACCTATTGAACCGCATCTCCCGGATGGCCGGATCATTCGCCTGTTGCAGTCGTTAGGTTGCAGGAAACTTGTAATAGACAAGCAGCAATGCCTGAGAATGGCCGGTATCAGGAAAGCGGTCGCGAGTCTGCAACAGGTATATTGTTTTGATCTGCCGGAAGAAAATACTGACTGTATTTCTATCGAAATGGACTGCGGTGATTATCGGGATGATAACCTCAACAGATCTGTAAGTGCAAACGATACAGCGTACGTTATTTTCACCTCAGGATCTTCCGGAATGCCGAAGGGGGTTGTTGTCAGGCACCAGCCGGTGATCAACCTGATAGAATGGGTAAATAATACTTATCATATTAACAGAAATGATAAGGTGTTATTTGTGTCGTCACTGAGTTTCGATCTGTCCGTTTATGATATCTTTGGTTTACTGGCTGCCGGCGGGAGCGTGCAGATAGTACCCAACACCGATATCGGAGAGCCCCAAAAACTACTGCAACAGATATACAGGTATGGAATTACTTACTGGGATTCTGCTCCTGCAGCCCTACAACAACTGACACCATGGCTGGAAGAAGAGCAAATGCAGCATAATGCATTAAGGCTTGTATTTCTCAGCGGTGACTGGATTCCCCTGAATTTGCCCACCGTCATAAAATCAGTCTTTCGCAAAGCGGAGGTAATTGCACTCGGCGGCGCTACTGAAGCTACCGTGTGGTCTAATTCTTATCCGGTACAATCAGTAGATCCGCAATGGAAAAGTATTCCCTATGGTAAGCCGATGCAAAATGCAAAGTATTATATCCTGGATAAGGATTTGCAACCCTGCCCCATAGGCGTACCCGGAGACCTGTTTATCGGCGGGGAGTGTATTGCTGACGGATATCTCAACGAAGTGGCACTGACTGCATTCCGCTTTATAGACAATCCTTTCCGGACAGGTGAAAAAATGTATCGGACAGGGGATACGGCCAGATGGTATGCAGATGGGAATATTGAATTTCTTGGAAGAAAGGATGCGCAGGTAAAAATCCGCGGCCATCGTATTGAACTGGGAGAAATACAGTACCAACTCCGGCAGGTACCCGGTATTAAAGAGGCCCGCGTTTTCGTACAGCAAAACCAGGCAGCAGATAAGTTTCTCTGTGCCTATTTTATTTCAGATCAGCCCATAGAAGCGATAGACCTTAGAACCCGGTTACAGGAAGAATTACCCAGCTATATGGTGCCGGTCCATTTTATACAGATCCCCTCATTTCCCGTTACTGCCAATGGAAAATTAGATATATCAGCATTGCCGAATCCGGTTGAAAGTACTGGAGCACGAGATATTACAGCACCACGTAATCACATAGAACGGCAATTGTTACAGAGCTGGGCGCATGTTTTTAAAAGGCCGGAAGATACGATCAGTATACACGATAATTTCTTTGACCTCGGCGGGCATTCTATTAAAGCTGCGGTATTGGTATCCTATATCAATAAGAAGATGAATACCGATCTGCCACTGCGGGCTGTTTTTTCGGCGCCCACCATTGCAGAACTGGCATTGCATTGTAAATCCCGGAAACCCGGAGGAGGGATCACGCTAAGAAAGGCTGAGAAAAAGGAGTACTACAAAACAACTTCCACTCAGCAGCAGCTTTTCCTGGTACAGAAAATCTACCCGCAATCAACAGCATATAACCTCACCTATACCTGTGACCTGGGGAACGCCATATCGCCGGAGAAATTGGCAACGGTAGTTAATATGCTGGTCAAAAGACATGAAGCATTGAGAACATCTTTCCGGTTACAGAGAAGTAAATTGATACAATTTGTGCTGCCGGAGCTTCAAATAGAAATAGAATATATATTGATACAGGCGGACAGTGACACATCGTTCAGGGAACAATTAAAAGAACAAGTAAAGCGCTTCATACGGCCCTTTTCTTTTGACATGGACAACACTCCCCTGATCAGAATCGGCTATGTTGACGGGTTACGTAAGGTAGCTTTAGTGGATATGCATCATATAATATCTGATCAAATATCGCAACAGATACTGGCAAGGGAACTTACCGGCCTTTTGCAGGGAAATGAATTGCCGTTACAACAGTTTCACTACAAGGATATTGCCGAAGCAAGAAATACAAAACAGTTTCGCCGGCATTTTGAAAAAATGGAAAACTATTGGGTAGGTAAGCTAAACGGTACACTACCGGAAATTAATCTCTCTGATAAACCCCGCCCCGCGGTGAAGTCTTTTGATGGAGCGAGAGTTGATTTCGTGATTGAGGAAGGAGATACACAATGGCTTAAAACCTACGCACATAGTGAAAAAACAACCCTGAATGTCCTGGTTTTAACACTTTTTAATGTTGTAATAGCCACTGTTACCCGGATGGAGGAGGTGGTTATGGGTTTTAATCTATCCGGCAGGAGCAGCCAGGAACTGGAAAATGTGGTAGGTTCATTATTGAATACACTGGTGCTGCATACTTTTCCACTTTCAGACAGGCGTTTCAGTGACTATTTTAAAACAGTAAGCAATACATTTATGGAAGCAGTGGAACACCAGGAGTTTACTTTAGACGATTTACTGCAAGTGCTTAACGTTCCCCGCGATACCTCCCGTAACCCGCTTTTTGAAATCATGTATGATTTTTATGAACCGGAGACGGAAGGCAATAATACTACTATCTCACATATTGCCGGAGTATTGGAAAATAATATTTCAAAATTTGATCTGTGTTTGCAGATTAGTGCCGGCACAAAATTATACGGCTCCTTTTATTATGCCAGCGCTGTCTTGGACGAGAAAACTATTCATCGATATATCAGTATTTTCCGGAGGTGTATCGCTGCAATCCGGGAAAACAGGGATGTACTGTTGAAGGATATGAATGTTTTAGCAACAACTCAAAATATAATGTCATTATGATGAGCATGGAGAATATAAAGAAGGATCAATCGCTGCATTTTTTATTCGAAGAAATGGTATTAAAATATCCGGGAAATACAGCGGTTATTGGCCGGCAGTTTTCAATTTCTTATGCCGGGTTGAATGAAAAAGCAGAAGGGATAAAGAATTACCTGTTATCTGCCGGGTTGCAGAAAGGCGCTCCTGTAGCAGTTATGATGCCATCTTGCCTGGAAGCCGTCGTTGCGCTGTTAGGTATTTTAAAGGCAGGTGGAGCATTTTTACCGATACATCCGGATATCCCGGCCAAACGCTTTCTGTACTTGCTGGAAAATAGCGATTGTAAGTTGCTGCTGTTTAAAAATATGCAGCAGCAGATCCCGGCAGGCATACGTGCAGCAGATATTATGAAGGAGGAGCTTTTTACCGGACAAATACCTGTTCCGGCGCCAGCTATCACCGGATCGGATCTGGCATATATTTTATATACATCGGGATCTACAGGCGATCCAAAGGGCGTGATGATTGAACACCGCAGTATTGTCAACTATATTACGTGGGCGTCCCGTACCTATCTTGAGGGGCAACAGCTTAATTTTCCGCTGTTTACACCGTTGAGCTTCGACCTCACACTTACTTCCGTTTTTACGCCATTAATCAGTGGCAGCGCGATTATTGTTTTTGAGGAAGAACTGAGTAAAATTAACCTGCACAGGATCCTGGAACATGAAAAAGTAGATATCATAAAGCTGACGCCTTCGCACCTGAAAATGATCAGCCGTTTGCAAATTTCGCGTAGTGCTGTGAAAAAGTTCATTGTAGGGGGAGAGGCCCTGGAAACGTCATTGGCGGCGGGTATTGCGGCACAGTTTCCGGAGGTGGAAATCTTTAATGAATATGGTCCAACGGAGACTACCGTTGGGGCTATGGTTTACAAGTATCGTCATGGGATAGACAATAGCACTACCGTGCCGCTTGGAGAAGCAATTGACCACATGCAGGTATTAGTGCTTGATAACCAGTTAATGCCCGTCCCGGAAGGAGAACAGGGTGAAATATATATCAGTGGAGCCGGGTTGGCAAGAGGATATGCCGGCTCCCCTGAATTGACCCGGCACCGGTTTATAGATCATCCGTATGCACCCAATGAACGTCTATATATTACAGGTGATATTGCGACTGTATTACCCGGGAATGTAATAGAATTTGAAGGGCGAAGTGATGACCTGGTAAAAATTAATGGTTATAGAATTGAACCGGCAGAGATCCGTAAAATACTATCCACGGTAGCTGGTGTCGCGGACTGTTATGTGATGGCCAGGAAAACGGCCATGGGAGAGCTGATGCTTTGTGCCTATTATATTTCAGAGAGCGAAATAGCGGTAAAGGAAATGAAGCGCGTACTGGCTGGGTATATTCCGCAATACATGATGCCGGCCCATTTTATCCGAGTTAAGGCATTTCAGCTTACCTCAAATGGGAAGCTGGATAAAAATGCATTACCTGAACCAGGATCGGTAGTATTGGAAGAAATTGTCCGACCGGTGCATGAAATGGAAAAACTGCTGGCCGCTTACTGGAAAGAAGTACTGGGACTGGATGAAGTGGGTGTTTGCAACAGCTTCTTTGATATCGGAGGTAATTCGCTTAAAGTTATTGAGATCTGCCATTTGCTGAAAGCAGATGTTAATGAATCAGAGGAAGATCTCATCCTGCTGTTTTTTAAGTATCCTACTATTCGTTCGTTTGCAGCTTACCTGCGCTCAAAGAAAACATCCGGAGAGGACGAGGTGCAGGCGGAAGACCTTCGGGTACCGCAAAACCGCTTTGCGCAAATGCGGCAAAACGGACAAGATGAAATGTAAATATGGCGATATACATCATTAACTAATAGTTCCATGAATGAGCAACTGACAGGCCTTGAAGTAGCTGTAATAGGAATTTCCTGCCGATTCCCCGGAGCAGAAAATGTAGCTGCCTATTGGGAAAACCTGAAGAATGGAATTTCTTCTCTTTCTTTTCTGGATGATGCGGAAATAAATACCATGCCCAGGGAGGTGGTCAATGATCCGCAGTTTGTAAAATCCAAAGGAGGCCGGATAAATGGGGCGATGCAGTTTGATGCGGCGTTTTTTGGCTATACTCCCAACGAGGCCAGGCTCATGGATCCGCAGACCCGTATCATGCACGAGTTGGTATGGGAAGCATTGGAACACGCAGGGTACAATAGTTTTGATTATAAAGGACGAATTGGTTTCTTTGCCGCAGCCGGGGAGCATACAATTTGGGAAGTGAAAGCGCACTATTCAAGTCTATCTGGTGTCATCAGTCGTTTTATGGCAGACAAAGTGGCCCAAAAAGATTATATGGCAAGTCTTGTTGCCTATAAACTGAATCTTACCGGCCCGGTGGTATCGCTTTCTACAGCCTGCTCTTCATCGTTGGTAGCGGTACATATGGCAACAAGGGCATTGCTGGAGGGCGAATGTAAAATAGCGATGGCCGGCGGCATTTCGGTATCATCGAATATGATGGATGGCTACTATTATGAGAATGACATGGTATTGTCTTCTGATGGGTACTGCCGCGCATTTGATGAAAAGGCAGATGGTACGGTAAATGGTCAGGGGGGCGCAGTAGTGGTGCTGAAAAGATATGAAGAAGCACTGGCCGACGGAGATAATATCCTGGCGGTAATAAAAGGAACAGCTGTTAATAACGACGGCGCACAGAAAATAGGTTACGCTGCGCCGGGCATTAAAGGACAGGAAGCGGTTATCCGCAGTGCGCTCCGTATGGCAGCGGTAAAGCCTGAAACCATCAGCTATGTGGAAACACATGGTACAGGTACTGCGCTGGGTGACCTGATTGAAATAGAGGCGCTCACAAAAGCATTTAGTACTAACCTGAAACAATATTGTGCAATTGGTGCTGTAAAAACAAATATAGGACATACGGATACGGCAGCCGGGTTAGCGGGATTTATTAAAACAGTTTTACAACTCAGGCACCGCCTGCTGGTACCAAGTCTTCACTTTGAAAAGCCTAATCCCAAAATAAATTTCGCTAATACTCCCTTCTATGTGCATACCACACTCGAAGAATGGAAGAACGAAATACATCCGCTAAGAGCAGGAGTGAGCTCGTTTGGCATAGGCGGTACAAATGCACATGTTATACTGGAAGAATACCTGCCAGTGGAACGTCATTGCAGGCAATCTTATTTTCACATCCTGTCTGTTACTGCGCAAACAACAAAAGCATTACAGCAGCAGCTGGATAATATCGCTGTTGTATTACAACACAACCCGGAGAAATCGCTGGAAGATATTTGTTACACATTGCATACTGGCCGAAAACATTTTAACCACCGTTATGCTGTGGTGGTAAAAAGCAGGGAAGAGGCGCTGGAAAAGATTGTTGCCGCCCTAGAGCGGCCAGCCTCCAGCATAACCCGGCAAACTCCGGCAACAGTACTATTATTTCCCGGACAAGGTTACCAGTATCTGAATATGGGGAGGCAGTTATATGAACAAATACCCATTTTCAGAGAGGCCGTTGACAGGTGTGCGGAGATATTACAAGCTTATCTGCACGAGGATATTCGTGTATATATCAAGGGCGGTACTCTTATAGAGAAGGAAGAAGAAACTGTTTACCAGCAGCATATTGTGCAACCGCTGATGTTCGTTGTTTCTTATGCACTCAGTTATGTGCTGCGGGAATGGGGGATAAGACCAGATGCCATGTTCGGGCAAAGCATAGGTGAATATGTAGCAGCTTTTTGGGCTGGCGTATTTGAATTAGAGGACGTCTTGCTTTTGGTAACAGTACGCGGAAAGTTAATGGAACAATTGCCACGGGGCGTAATGCTGTATGTACCGATGCCGGAACACGACCTGGAAAAGTTATTAGGCGCGGAGCTGACCATTGCCACCATCAACGACCCCGGCTGCCTGGTTGCTGGTGGAGAAATGGCGGTAGCAGCGCTGGAGAATAAACTGAAACAGCTGCGGGTAGTCACCATGCGCCTCGAAATTTCCCACGCCGGGCATTCCCATTTACTGGATGGAATGCTGGAGGAATTTGCCGCAGTATTAGACAGTATAACGTTAAAAGCGCCGGTTATTCCTTTTATATCCAACATTACGGGAAACTGGATTACTCCTGGTATGGCTGTCGATCCTAACTACTGGATAGACCATATCCGGAAAACGGTGAGGTTATCTGATGGACTCCGGGAAATTGCGGCCATGGAAAATGCAGTATACATCGAAGCCGGACCGGGTAATGCATTGGGTAGTAGCCTCGCACGGTTTTATGACCGGCAGCAAACACCCCCGCAGGTGGTGTCCCTATTACAACGCAGAAACGGCGTACATGATGATGTACAGTACTTGTATAATAAACTTTCCCAGTTATGGACTTGGGGTATAAATATAGATTGGACATCTTTTTACAGCCAGCAGCAACGGAAGAAAGTGGCGTTGCCTGGCTACCCTTTCGATAGAAAGATTTTTACGTTGGATGAACTGCCCGCTTCTTTCGGAGCACCCGATCCAGGGCAGCGGAAAAATGATTTCAGAGATTGTTTTTACACGCCCGGATGGAAAAGAAAACACATTGAAGTACCTGTTATAAAAACAGACGGTAAGATTTTATTTATCAATAAGGCCGGTAGCACCGGAGAGGTCTTTGCTCGGGACTTACAGAATCATGTGCCAGGTATTACGATAGTAAGCCATTGGGAAATGACTACAATACTTCCGGGAATTATCGTCTATTTTCTTCCTCAGGATGTTAACGAGGATATCACCCCTTCTTATTTCCGGGATACTCAGCAACAATATTTTTATGAATTGCTGGAAATAGCCAGAGCTGCCGGTAAACAGAACGGAAACAAATCTTTATTCGTACTTACAGCAGGCCTGCACGATGTAACTGGGAATGAAGATATCAACCCCGCACAATCTATTTTACTGGGATTGTTAAAAAGTATTAACCAGGAATATGCGGGGCTTCGTTGCTATAATCTTGATTGGAACAACTTCGAAGGGAATATCGATGAAAAAGTCAAACACCTGTTGGCCGAAGTAAATGAGAACGCAGCGGAGAAGGTGATAGCTTATCGTGGTGCTTACCGTTGGGTACAAACCCTCGAGCCGGTATTAACACAACAGTTGATAGATCAGCCTTCACGAATTCGTGCAAATGGCGTTTACCTGTTGGCCGGGGGACTTGGGAATGTAGGATTTGTAATCGCGGAACACCTGGCTACACAGTATAACGCAGATCTTATTATTACAGGGAGGCAACCCCTGCCAGATCGCAGTACGTGGAATGCCGTGATCTGTGATGAACAGGCCAGTCCGAAGCTGAAATCCAGGCTTTTGAAGATCAGAAGGCTGGAAGCTACCGGGGTAAAAGTCTGTTATCATGCCGCGGATGCAGCCAACGAACAGCAAATGACAAAGGTGATCACGGAGGCTTTGGCCAACGAAGGAACGATACACGGTGTTATTTATGCTGTAACAGACATTGGTGAGGATCAGAAAATGTTGATAGCTGATATCAGCGAGCAACAGGTGGAGACACAGTTTCGCACCAAAGGCCATGGGCTGTTAATTTTGGACAGGTTAACGAAAGACCTGCCATTGGATTTTTTCCTGCTGCTCTCCTCTATTTCCTCCGTGCTCGGCGGGCTGGGTTATGCCGCATATACGGCAGCAAATATCTTTATGGATGCATTTGCGCATTACCAACGGAAAAAAGGATGGATGCGCTACATTAGCTTTAATGCACCCGGGTGGACTTATTACAAAGACGATCTTAAGCTGCCTGCTTACGGGCAATCTGATTATAATGAGAGAATGACTTTTTCAGAAGGCATGCTGGCCGTGGAAACTGTGCTGAAAGCCAGGGAAAGTGGACAGATATTTATTTATCTGAGTGACCTTGAGCATAAAATAAGCAACTGGGTAAACGTAGGCGCCGAAGACGTAAACACCAATGCTCCAGAGAAGAAGCAAGGAGTAATACGACCGGATTTACTTACGGTTTACGTGGCAGCCCGGGATGAAACAGAACAAAAATTAGTCGCATTATGGGAGGATATCTTCGGTTTTGATGCACCGGGAGTCAGAGATGATTTCTTTGAAATAGGTGGGGACTCGCTCAAAGCGATTAAATTGATTGCCAAAATAGAGTATCTGTTTCATAGGAATCTGCTCCTCAAGGAGTTTCTTGCCGCCAGAACGATTGAACAGGTAGCACAGATCATAAATGCCAGAGAGAAAGACAGCTATAAAAACATTCCCTTATCGGAGAAAAAAGAATATTATGAACTGTCCTCTGCGCAAAAGCGGCTTTACTTCCTTCAGAAGGAAAATCCTGGCAGCATTTCCTACAATGAACAAACTATCATAAGTGTTGCGGGAAGCGTTACGCCCCTGGATATCAAAGCTGCATTGCAGCAGCTTTCAGCCAGGCATGAAGCGATGAGAACATCTTTTATCGAACTGGATGGTATTCCTTACCAGGTAGTGCAGGATGTAGTGGATATAGAGATTGTTTATCATAATGGCGGCGAAAATGTTCACCAGGATTTGCAGGCATTTATCCGCCCTTTTGATCTGCGGCACGCGCCCTTTCTCAGGATGCTGGTGCTTACATTAAAATCGGAAGAAGTCATAATAATGTTGGATATCCATCATCTTATTATAGATGGCATTTCTTTCAATATATTTAAAAGGGAACTCTTATCACTGCTAAAGCAAAGGATGCCTCCGCCTGTAAGGTGGCAGTATAAAGACTTTAGCGAATGGCAGCAGCATCGTATAAAAAAGAGCCAGTTGCAACTACAGCAGAATTACTGGCAGAAAATGTTGGATGCAGGCGCATTCAGCTCGCTCATTCTCCCGGAAGACCAGGTTCAGCACAAAACGACAGACCTTTCTGCCGGAATAATAGAATGGCTGATAGGTGAAGAAGATACAAGTGTTTTTAGACATATTTTGAAAGATAATAATGTAACACTGTTCAATGGGCTTCTGGCTGTACTGAACGTATTGTTTTACCGGGTAACCGGAAACCGGGAAATATGTATCCTGAGCCCGGTGCTGGGCAGGAAGAGGGAAGAATTGCAGAACACGCTCGGCATATTTATTAACCTTGTGGTATTGAGAAATTATATATCGCATGATATCAGTTTTTCTTCATTCCTGAAATCGGTATATAATAATACGATAGCCTCTTTTGAACAGGATGAATATCCCTTTGAAGAGCTCATTAAATCGTTGAAAAAAAGAGATGCCGGGTTCAGCGCGCCAGCATTTAATGTACTGTTTACAGTTAAGGATATTAATGAACGGTTGTTGGTTGATGACGAAGAATTACAAGGGGGAATTAGCTATTACAATGCACACATTTATCAGCCAAAATATAAACTGGAAATTGTTTTTGCTGATATGGACGCACAATTACAGGTGCTTTTTATATATGATAAACGCTCTTTCTGTGAAGCGACTGTTATAAGGATAAAAGATTATTTCATCTCACTGTTCACTGCTGTTTTAAAAGATCCGGATGTCCAGATTAGTCAGCTTCAGTTGGAATATAACGGCAGCGAAGCAATATCTGAGGAAACAGAGATTTCCTTTGATGGATTTGATTATAACTGATTTATCAATTTTTCCAAACATGTATTTAGTAAAGGGACTTATCGCCAATAATGAAAATGGATTTGACTGGGACAGCTACTTTCTTAATAAGTCTGAAAAGAAGAAAGATATATCACCGGCGCTTGAATCCATTTTTACTGCCGCCCGCTCTCATCTCAAGGAGAATCATGCGCTTTTAGGTTTTGTATTCCAAAAATTCATGAGACAGTTATTAAAAGATGTCAGGTTCCCTTCTCCTCCGCGAATCCTGGAGCTGGGGGCAGCTACTGGTTTTTTAACAAAGTGGCTGGTGGATAATTCAGGAGGAACCGGTACGCTCGTAGATAGATCCGATCAGGCATACGCTGCATTTATGGATACTATGGACGCTAAGAATGCCTCCATGACTTATGTCCGGGAAGACATCTTCCGGTTGCAGCTACCGCCACAATATGATATTGTTTGCAGTTTTGGCGTAATAGAACATTTTCCTGATAAGACGGAAATTATTTCGACGCATAAGAAATTCCTGTCCGATAACGGATATGCCCTTATAATTATTCCCCTGGATAGCCCATTGACAAGGGCTTTTTACGAAGTTAACTTCGAGCTGAATCAGGGATACCGCGAGTTGCTTACCTCAGCAGAGTTTTTAAAAATATTGATTGCTGAGAATTTAGAAGTCATTAATACCGCAAGAAGTGAAGGATATGTTTATGACATTGTTGGCGCCCTTTGCCGTATACCTTCGAGATAACCTGTTAAATCTAATCGCATGGATGATATTACCCTGAATATAATTACTTCTCAAAAGGAAAAAGAGGCTGCGTTCTGGAACGGGTATGTTCCTGCAGGAGAAATTGCATCAGGTATTCAGTGGGCAAAAGCAGACAGGGAAGGGTTGAATGGAGGAACGAGGCAAAGGTATTCATTTGCGATTCCTGAGGCTGATGGTGTCTATATGTTGAAAATATGTAAGCACAAACCTGAGAACGTCCATGTGTTGCTGGCAACCGTAATGAGCCTGCTGTTCTTTAAGTATCATGGCAGTCGGCTGGCGGTAGTGTTTACCCCGGTATACAATAAAGACGCGGCCAGTGATGGAATGAATACCATTGTTCCGGTGGTGACGGATATCGGGGAGCAATGTTCTTTTTTTCAACTTTTAGAATTGGTCCAGTCGAATGTGGTGAAGGTAATGCGCCATCAAAATTTCCCCGTGTTGCACCTGTGGAATAAAATAAGGAAGGAACAGGATTCATTCGGGCAAGCCCTTTTTGCCTATGAGGGGGTTCATGATATGACCATGGCAGAGGAAAACATTCGTGATGTGGGATTTCTTTTTAGCAAAAATGGAGATGCATTAACACTCGACATAGTATGTAAAGTTGCGTATACGGAGCAGTATATAAGCCATATCGGAGAGCATATTGTGAAATTACTGACCAGCCTGCGTGAGCTTCGGGATACTGCAGTATGCCAGGTAGACATCATCGCGGCCGCAGAACGGAAACGACTGCTATATGAATTGAATAATAATAATATTTCGGGTGGGCAAAGAACAGTAGGAGAGTACCTGGATATGCATGCCAGTATCTATCCGGATGATATCGCCTTTGAAGCGGACAAGAAAAAGTTGAGCTATGGAATGTTGGCGAATGAGGTAAACAGCATTGCAGCTTGGCTCGGGGATCAGGGGGTCACAGCAGGCGCTCCGGTAGCGGTATTGCTGGAGAGGGATATTGCGTTGCCTATTGTAATCCTTGCCATATGGCAGCTCGGGGGTATTTATATACCGTTGGATATAAAGCAGCCTGCTGCCAGGATATTATTAATACTAAAGGATGCGCAGGCCACTCTGCTAGCAACGGAGTCACTGCTCCCTGCGGCGGTAAAGGAGGCATATAGCGATCATTGTATTTACCTGGAAAAGGTTCCGGAAAAGGAAGGGACAGTGCGGCGGTCATATAAAATAGCAAGCCCGGAAGAAACGATCGCCTACATTATATATACTTCCGGTTCCACAGGGCGGCCCAAGGGCGTGTTGGTCACCCAGGCCGGTATGATGAACCACCTGCAGGGGAAAATAGCAGATTTCAGAATAGGGAGGAATAGTGTAATTGCGCAGCATACCACGCAAATTTTCGATATTAGTATCTGGCAGTTTTTTGCAGCCTTGGTGGCGGGCGGAAAAACGGTTATCATCGCCGATGAGGTAGTACATAGCCCTGCCTTGTTTATAGCACGGTTAAACCATTACGCCGTTACCCATTTGCAGGTGGTACCCGCTTATCTGGTGCTGTTGCTGGAGTATATGCGGGCAAATCACCGCACCTGGGATCATTTGCAATACCTCATATCTACTGGTGAAGAATTGCCGGTTAGCCTGGCCCGCCAGTGGTTAACGTCGTTTCCGGGCATCATTATGGCAAATGGTTACGGGCCCACCGAGGCGGCAGACAATGTTCTCCATTATATTATAAAGGACCTGCCTGGTAAAACAGTACCTATTGGAAAGCCGCTGCAAAATATGGCGGTATATATCGTGGATCCTTATATGCGGCTATGCACGGAAGGCGTGAAAGGAGAGATTTGTGTGGCTGGTCCTGGCGTAGGTAAAGGCTACCTGAATCAACCTCAAAAGACCAGCCTGGCATTTCAGCCCAATCCATTTGCTACACCTGGTACTGCCGGCCTTCTTTATAAGACAGGTGATATTGGCGCATGGCTTCCTGATGGCAATATCTGCTTTCATGGCCGTAAAGATAGCCAGGTAAAACTCAGCGGATTCCGAATAGAACTGGGAGAGATAGAACATATACTTGGCGCCCATCCTGCCGTAAAGGAAGCAGCTGTACTATTGCAGGGTAATGGGAATAACAGCGCTTTTCTTTGTGCATATATCACAACATATGAAAACGTATCCGCAGACGCATTGAAGGAATACCTGCAGCAGCAGCTACCTGCTTATATGTTGCCTGCAGTTTTTGTATCAATAGCCGACTTCCCGCGGTTAATAAATGGTAAGATTGACCGGAAGGAATTAAAGACCTTTTTCCTTGACGAGGCCAGAGATAAGGCAGATCCACAATCAGAGGTGGAATTGGTAATGGCCAAAGTATGGAAAAAATTGTTCGGTAAAGCTGAGATCGGCATTCACGATAATTTTTTTAGGCTTGGAGGGGATTCTATTAAGGCAATACAGTTGTCGTCCCGTTTGCTCAATGAAAATTTGAATGTGAGCATAAAGGATATTTTTAATTATCCCACTATTTCAGGGCTTGCAATGCAGGCAGTGAAGATAACGCAAACCGCTTCACAAGACATCGTGGAGGGAATGATACCGCTTACGCCGCTGCAGAAACATTTTTTTTCGCTCTTGAAAAATTATCGGCATCATTTTAACCAGGCGGTGATGCTCTTGCTTAGAACGCCGGTAACAACAGAGGATTTATTGATTATTGCCCGCAAGTTGCAAATACATCATGATAGTCTCAGAATGGTATTTCAACCCGATGATAATGGAATACTGCAGGAAAATAAGGGGGCGGATTATCCGGTAAGCGTTACCACTTATGATCTGACGGAAGAAGAAAACTATGAAGAGGTATCCCGGAATATAGCAGACCGTATACAGGCTTCTATAAACCTTACTACTGGCCCGTTGATGAAGATGGCACTCCTGAAGCGGAAGGATGGCGACAGGCTGTTGATAGTTATTCATCACATGGTAACGGACGGCGTTTCATGGCGCATTTTGTTGGAGGACCTGGATTTGCTGCTGGAGCAACAGACGGCGAAGCTTCCCCTTTCGCTGCCTTACAAAACTGATTCTTTTAAAACCTGGGTAAACCGGTTAAGCATTTATACCGCGGGTGCTGCTTTTGAGACTGCGTGTGTATATTGGAGAAACAACTCAGAAGCGGTAGCCCCTTTCCTTGTTAAGGATTGCCCATCGGGGACCAATCGTGTAAAAGATGTTCGACAGGTTACCTTTACGCTTAATTCCTCTGAAACACGGTCTTTATTAACGCAGGCTGGCCGGTCTTTTGGAGCAAACACACCTGAACTGTTGCTGGCAGCATTAATGCTGGCCGTAAACAAAGGGTTTGGATTTACAACATTAAAAGTAGATTTGGAAGGACACGGCCGCGAAATGGCATTGGATGGAGTGAATATAACCCGTACCGTAGGTTGGTTTACCAGTATTTATCCTGTGGTATTGGAGATGCCGGAAGAAGACGGCTACCCTGCTGCTATCGTTCATAATAAGACGTTGCTGCGGAGAATACCCAATAACGGCTTTGATTATGCGCTATTTGCCGATAACGGGCGCCTGTTTAGCGCGCCGCTTGTTTTCAACTACCTGGGACAATTTGATACGGATATAAGCACTAAGCACTTCAAGATGGCAGGTGAATCAACAGGCCGACCCATTGCCCCGGATGCAAACAGGTCGCATCCTTTTGAAATGGTAGCGGTTGTAGATGACAAACAATTGTCTGTTAGCATTTATTACAGTGGGTCCCAATATTATAGAGAGAAGATTGATTTGCTGATGACTTGTTATAAAGAGAGCCTGACCGCGTTGATTGCCTGTTGTGAAGGATTAAATAAAACTTACCTGCTACCGGCTGATCTTCACTATAAAGGGTTAACCATTCCAGAGCTCGATGCCTTGCAACAGCAATATGCCATACAGGACATTTACCCGCTATCCTCGGCCCAGGAAGGAATTTTGTATCATACCTTGCTACATCCGTCGTCCCCGGATTATTTTGTGCAGTGTGCTTACCGGGTCGAAGGAACTATTGAACCGGCACATGTCAGGCAGGCATTTGAGCAATTAATAGCGAAACATGATGTCCTCAGAACCCGTTTTCTCTATACACATGGGAAACAACCGCTGCAGATGGTATTGAGGGACGGGAAGGGTGAATATGAATGGATTGATGTAACAGCCGAAGTGGCGCAAAAGGGCCATGAATCCGTGATGAAATCATATTGTTCCGCCGATCGTGAACGTAACTTTGATGTAAGTAAGGATATATTAATTCGGTTGACGGTACTTCAGATGTCCGCCAATGATTTTGAATTCATCTGGAGTTTTCATCACCTGTTAATGGATGGGTGGTGTACTGCTCTGCTGGTAAATGAATTCCTGTTGTTTTATCTCGCATTCCTTGCACAGCAGGAACCTGCTTTAATGCCTGTTGAACAGTACGGTGCCTATATTAGCTGGCTTGAAAAACAGGATAGCGTGCTTGCAGCCGCATATTGGCGGAATTATATCTCCGGTTTTGAACAGGTAACGGTATTGCCCGGCAGGTTGCTGACAGGTGTTGCTGAGCGGGTGACAACAAAGGACCTGTCATTTAACATTGGGTCCGACATTACCTTACAATTGAAAGAATTGTCGAACCAGGCTGAGGTAACCCTGTACACATTGTTGCAAACCGCCTGGGGAATACTGCTGGCTTATTACAATAACAATAGGGATGTGGTTTTTGGCAGCGTAGTATCTGGCCGTCCTCCTGAAGTACCGGGAATTGAAAATATGATAGGACTGTTTATCAATACAATTCCGGTACGCGTAACCTTTGATGCGGATACCAGGCTTTTTGACCTATACAGGCGGCTGCAGCATGAAGCTTTAGACAGTAACCGGTATGATTTTTACGCACTCGCGAGGATACAGTCAGAGAGTCAGGCAGGCAATCAACTGGTTAACCACATCTTTGTATTTGAGAATTATCCGCTGGGAGAAGAAATAACAACTATATGGAATGCAGGGGCCGCTGGTAGCCCAAGACCATTCAGGCTGGTAAATGTGGAGGTATCAGAACAAACCAATTATGACTTGAGTGTTATTGTCAGTGCAGATAGTGATATCCATATCCGCTTCCAGTATGATGAAAGTAAGTTTAATAACAAAATACTGCCGGAGATGGCTGCACGTTTCAGGCAGATATTGGAACAGTTGGCGTTGGCTGGCGACACAAACATTGCGGCAGTAGATCCCTTATTGCAGGAAGAAAAGACAGGTCTCAATATCGGTTCTCATAATAGCAACCCGGGTTACCCGCTGGAGCAAACAGTGACCAGTCTTTTTAGTGAGCAGGTAAGGCAACATGCGGAAAGAGCCGCAGTAATATTTAATGGAAATGCTATCACGTTTAAGGAGCTGGACGAGCGTTCTTCCAGGTTGTCGTCTTTGCTGCTGCAACGGCAGGCCATACATAGCACGATTATCGGCATATTGATGGAGCGCTCAATTGATACGGTTGTAGCAATTATGGGTATTCTTAAAGCCGGCGCCGCTTATCTCCCCGTGTCTTCCCGCCTGCCGCAGAGCAGAATCAAGTATATGCTGTCCGATAGCGGTTGTAGCACTGTCATCACTAACAGGCACCTGAAAGCGCTGCTGGAAGAAGATGGCCGGGAGGTGGTCATTATAGAGGAATTACCAGCGACCACCATTGATGTACAGGAGGTCGTTGCAGAAAACCAATCTTCTACAGATCTGATTTACATGATCTATACATCAGGATCATCCGGGAATCCCAAAGGTGTCCGGGTAATGCATAAAAATGTGGTGAACCTGGTATATGGTTTAAATGAAACAATATTTGCGGACTATGGCCCCGGCATCCGGATGGCGCTGGTATCTCCTTTTGATTTTGACGCTTCCGTGCAGCACCTTTTTGGTGCCTTGTTGCTGGGACATACTGTATTTATTGTACCAGAAGAAGCCAGGGCGGATGGGTACCTGCTCATGGATTTTTTCACGGAAAATAATATCATGCTGACAGATGGAACTCCTACACATTTACGTCTGTGCCTGGAAACGGGGATGGCATTTGCACCGTCATTGCAACACTTCCTGATAGCCGGAGAGGAGTTGCCCAAAAGAATAGTGGACGAATTTTACAGCAGGGGAAATACAGCCCGGATTACTAACTTGTACGGTCCCACGGAAACATGTGTAGACAGTACTTTCTTCCATATTATACCAGGAGAAACAGATCAATGGGAAAAAATTCCTATAGGAGAACCACTGCCAAATCAGTCTGTATACATCCTGGATAAAGACCAGCGGCCACTGCCACCGGGTATTCATGGAGAGATCTACATAGGTGGTACCGGTGTAGCCAAAGGATACCATAACAAGGAACACCTGACTGAGGAAAAGTTTATACCTAACCCTTTTGTGGCAGGAGACCGCCTTTACAGAACCGGTGATTTAGGACAACGGCTCGCCACCGGGCATTTGTTTTATGAAGGGAGAATAGATAGTCAGGTTAAGATCCGCGGTTTCAGAATTGAGCCCGGCGAAATTACAAAACAACTGCAGCAACTGGATGGTATCCGGGAAGCGGTGGTAGTAACAAAGGAGTTCAATGACTCCGTGCGTCTCATGGCATTTTATGTATCGGATCGCCAGTATACTACTGGCGCGATAAGGGATTTTTGTGAGAAACACCTGCCATACTATATGATTCCGTCTTATTTTATCAAAATAGATAGTATACCATTGACCGCCAACAATAAAACGGATATCAAGGCTTTGCTGGCTTATGATGTTACCGGTCATTTAAAGCGTGATACGATTGCTCCCCGTAATCAATCGGAAATGCAGCTTGCCGCTATCTGGACAAAGGTGCTGGGAATAGAGGAGGTGGGGGTAGACAACAGTTTTTTTGAAATTGGTGGCAATTCTTTGGACCTGGTAAGGGTATACGGCATGATGAAAACCGAAATGAATTTCTCCGGATCGCTGATCAGATTGGTGGAATACCCGACGATACGATTGCTGGCCGCATTCCTTACAGAAAATGTGTCCGCCACGGAAAGCATCCATGAGGAACAGATAGTGATTTCCCGGCAGAAAAAACTACAGCAGCGTTCATTACGTAATATAGCCGGGGAGGATAGTATATACGAAAATTAATAGCGTTTATCAATCGTTAATCAGCTTCTTATGGCGGAGGTTTTGCATAATGGCTTGGAAATAGCAGTGGTAGGCATGTCGTGTCGGATGCCTGGCGCAGAAGACGTACAGTCGTTCTGGGACAATCTTGTTGCAAAAAAAGAAAGTATAACGTTCCTGGATAAAGCGACACTCCGCAAAATGAATGTATCCCCGGCACAAATGAACGATCCGCGGTATGTCAATTGCGCCGGAGGATTACTGGAAGGAAAAGAAGGATTTGACGCAGATTTTTTCAGGATAAAGCCTGTCGAAGCCATGCTCATGGATCCACAGATCAGGATATTTCTGGAAACGGCCTGGCATGCATTGGAAGATGCAGGATATAATCCCGCAGGTACCGACAAAATAACAGGTATTTATGCAGCTTCCAAGTCGGGGTTCTATTGGCAGGCGAAAACCTTTTTCAGTGAAGAGATACAGCACCTGGGTGGCTATGCAGCCTCGACATTGGCCAACAGGGATTTTATGAGTATGACAGCTGCCTATCTGCTTGACCTGAGAGGTCCGGGCATCATGCTAAGCACGAGCTGCTCCAGTTCTTTGGTCGCTATTCACCTGGCCTGTCAGGCGCTCAACAATGGAGAATGTAATATGGCGCTGGCCGGAGGGGTAAATATACTGCCACTTGAGAGTAAAGGATACCTTCATCAGGAAGGAATGATCTATAGCGCAGATGGCCATTGCAGAGCATTCGATAAAGATGCCAGTGGTACCGTGGAAGGAGAAGGCGCAGGAGTAGTGGTGCTGAAAACACTGGAAGATGCACTTAAAGACAGAGACCATATTTATGCAATTATCAAGGGTTCTGCTGTTAATAATGATGGCAACCGGAAGCTTGGATTTACCGCTCCGGGAGTTCATGGACAGCGCCAGGTTATCACTATGTGCCACCAGGTAGCAGGAGTATCACCAGAATCGATCGGTTACATAGAAGCACATGGAACAGGCACCGCTATTGGTGATCCTATAGAGGTAGAAGCCTTGTCGCTGGCATTCCGCACTTCCCGAAGAAATTTTTGTGGAATAGGCTCCGTGAAATCCAATATCGGCCACCTGGACGCAGCAGCAGGTGTAGCCGGATTTATCAAAACAGTACTGGCCCTTTATCATAAGAAAATACCACCCACCGTAAACTTTACTACGCCTAACCCAAAAATAAATTTTGAGGAGTCTCCATTTTTTGTCAGTGAACAGGTAAGTAATTGGAAAGTAACAGATCATCCGCGCCGGGCTGGCGTAAGCTCCTTTGGCATCGGAGGAACCAATGCCCACCTGGTACTGGAAGAAGCTCCTGTGACAGATCAATTGCCCTGCACACGAAAGTATAATGTAGTAACCCTTTCCGCCGCTTCCGAAAAAGCACTTGAGAATAGTTTTACAAATCTGGTGGTTCACGCGACAGGTAATCCTGGTCTACCCTTTCAGGATCTCTGTTATACTTTACAGACAGGCAGAAAGGAACTGCCTTATAGAATGGCCTTTGCCTGCGCAGATCTGTCATCCATCGTCAGCAGGCCCTTTGTACCCGTAGAAAAGGTCAGTGCGGAAGAGAACCGGATCGTATTTATGTTTACAGGCCAGGGAAACCATTACCACCGGATGGGCCAGGGATTGTATGATACAGAAGAAGTTTTCCGGGTAACGGCAGACGAATGTTTTACTATACTGAGCGAAATAACCGGCCATGATTTTAAAGCCCTGCTTTTTGAAGAGGTATCCGGAAAAACTGATATCACCGCCACTGCATACGCCCAACCTTTGTTATTTGTGGTGGAATATGCCATGGCCCTTACTTTAATGCAATGGGGCATTCAGCCGGATGCTATGATCGGTCATAGTATAGGAGAGTATGTAGCTGCCTGCCTGGCAGGTGTTTTTGAGCTGAGAGATTGCCTGAAGATAGTGGCCCTGCGTGGAGGACTAATGCAATCTATGCAGCCGGGTAGTATGATCAGCGTTGATCTGCCGGCATCCGGCATCAACGAGTTTATAGGTAATGATATTGACCTGGCGGTAATAAATAGTGGCCACTCCGTGGTATTGTCCGGTAGCAGTAGTGCGATCGAAGCCTGTAAAAGCAAGCTGGTGGCTGCAAAATATCAACCAATAGACTTGCACACATCACACGCATTTCACTCCCGGATGATGGAAGAAATGCTACCTGCTTTTGCCGCTGCGTTGGCCACGGTTAAACTCCATTCTCCCCGGATCCCATTTGTATCTGGTCTTTACGGTACATGGATTTCAGCGGATGAGGCCTGTGATCCCGGCTATTGGGTAAAGCAGTTACGTTATACCGTGCAATTCGCAAAAGGAATGGATATCCTCATGGATAGCGGTTATTACACGTTTATAGAGATAGGACCCGGTAATTCCTTAAAACGCGTGGTGAATAGTCATCCACAGAAAAAAGAAAATACCCGCGTTTATGCTACATTAAGACATGCTGTTAACACTATCGGTGACCACGAGTTTCTGCTGACTAATATAGCAGATATGTGGGCTAGCGGTCTTCCTGTAAAATGGAGCCGGTTTTATAAAAATACCCCCTGTAACCGGATATCATTACCAGGTTATCCATTTGAGCATGTTGACTTTTGGCTAGGAGATGACATTTTTGACCGGCATTTCAATAGAAGAAATCAGGATGCGAAAGCGGAAAGGGATATCGCCGATTGGTTTTATGCGCCGGTATGGAAGCAAACTGTCGTCACGAAAGTAATACAGCCAGCTAACACCTATGCGGTGTTTTTGCCAAATGAAGAAACATATTACGACCACATCAGAACATTGTGCCTTGATAATACGGTGTTTTTTGTAAGGCCGGCAACAGCTTTCAGGCAGGATGGTGAAAATGCCTGGTGGATAAACCCGGATAACGAAGAGGACTACCTCCGTTTGTGGAGAAGCCTCCCGGTTATGCCAGACAAGATACTTTACTATTGGAGCCAGGGAATGGTAAATAGTGATGACACCAATAACATAAGACATGGATTTTTTCGCCCGCTGATTTTTGTGCAGTCCCTGATTAATAGTGGTATAGGTAGTAACATACTTATATCTTTTATTACGGAGGGGATGTTTAGTGTATCCGGTAACGAAACTGTTTCACCTTTTCTTTCATTATTACAGGGGATCGTGAAAGTTGGGCCGCAGGAAATAGTAAACCTCAAGCTCCGCATAGTAGACATTGACGGGGCCACGCTGGCGGGGAATACTGCTAATAACTTATTACCGGTGCTGCAACAAAGTACTTTCCAGCATCATACGATTATTTTCAGGAATGGCCGTAGTTGGGTACAGGACTGGGAAGCTGTAAAACTTCCGGCAACAGATGTTGCCGTCATCCGCAGGAAAGGAAATTACCTGGTTACGGGAGGAACCGGAAAGATAGGAACACGAATCGCAGCATGGTTGATGGAAGAATATGAAGCGCATGTTGTCTTGCTGGCCGGACCACATCGGCGAATAGATAGCAGTGCGGTTGGCAATGTAGAGAGAGGCAGCTGTGTTGTAAAATATGGATGCCTGTCTGATGAACAGCAGATGAGAGACATCATTAGAGAAGCAGAAAATGAAAGAGGTCCCTTCTCCGGCGTTTTTCACCTGGCAGGAATCACAACAGCTGCGCCAATAGAACGTACTACCCGGGAAAGTGCTTTCCTGCATTTTGACGCAAAAGTAACCGGCACAGAGGTATTGTATAATATTTTTAAGGAAAAAAAACCAGACTTTGTATTGCTGGCATCTTCGCTGTCGGCAATACTCGGTGGACTCGGATATACCGCCTATGCTGGCGCAAACGCTTACATGGACGCATTTGCCGGCCTGGCGCTGTCTAAAGGCGATAATTGGATGAGTATTAATTTTGATGGCTGGCATTTTGACTCCACCCCCGGGCAACAAACAATTGGTCCTGACGAAGGTATAGAGGTCATCGTACGGGCGCTGGCGACCAGCGGATTTTCACAATTAGCGGTGTCCGTAACGGACTTGAGAAAGAGAATGGAACAATGGATAACCAAAGCGCCAGGAAAGGAAATAAAAAAGGCCGTTAGCCGTACACGGCCTTCATTAAAGCAATCATTTGTAGCGCCATATACCCCTGCAGAAGTGCAACTGGCCGCAATGATGAATGCGTGCTTTGGATATGCGGAAATAGGAATCGATGATAATTTTTTTGAGCTTGGAGGAGACTCCCTGCTCGCCATAGCTATCATTGCAAAAATCCACGAGCAGATGGGGGTAAGATTGTCCGTGCAGTCATTTTATGAAGCACCCAATATCCGGAACCTGGCGGCCCTCGTATCGGGAGCGGCGGCTACTGTTTACAGACCATTGCCAAAGGCGGAAAAACGTTCCCATTATGCGCTTTCTGCCATACAACAACGCATCTTTTTTGCCAGTACACTTAGCGCTGATAGCACTAATTATAACCTCACCTCTTTTTATCATATCAGGGAAAAGATGCCGGCAGGTAAGCTGGAAGAAGTCTTCTTGTCATTGGTGAAACGACACGAGATCCTGCGTACATCTTTTGTAATGATTGAGCGGGAACCCAGGCAGGTTATCAATGATATTTTGCATTTCACAGCAGAGAAATACTACTCCGATGAACCGGCAGGCAACGATATATTGCAGCAATGCAGCGCTCAGATAAAGGCATTTGTCAGACCTTTTGCATTGAATGAACCTACTTTGTTCAGGATGGGAACCATCGGATTTGGCGATGGGACGTTATTACTGATGCTGGATTTTCACCATATTATTGCGGATGCAGTAACTATAAATGTATTACTTAATGAAATGGTAGCGCTTTTTAGCGGAAGTATAACAGCCCCTGTCATGTTACAATACAAAGATTTTAGTGAATGGCATAACCGGCTAATGCAGTCGGAGCTATTGGCAAAGGAAGAAACCTACTGGCTTAACAGGCTGGGGGGAAATGTCCCTTATTTGCAGCTGCCCGCCGATTTTCCGAGAGCTGCTACACATCAATACCAGGCTGATACCTGCTATTTTAGCATAGACGAACCATTATATAGAGAAATAAAGGAAATCAGTACAGCGAATGGCACCGGCGTATTTATTTTTATGCTGGCGGCGACATTGATTTTACTGGAGAAATATACAGGGGAAAAGGATATTGTGATTGGTACCGAAACCGGTGGCCGGCCACACGCGGACATCCAGCAAACAACCGGTATGTTTGTTGGTTTGTTACCGCTACGCCACCAGGTGGAACCTGATATAACCTTCAAATATTTTTTGAATGCTGTAAAGGAAAACACCCTGAAGGACTTCGATCACCAGTCATTTCAATTTAACGAGTTGGTCAGGAAATTGAATAAAACGCGGGTGGATATGAATCCGCTCTTCAATATTATAGTTAGTCTTGATAATATTTCCACCACTTTTTCCGGC
The DNA here is from genome assembly GCF_012726295.1 of Chitinophaga sp. Ak27. Lineage (GTDB taxonomy): Bacteria > Bacteroidota > Bacteroidia > Chitinophagales > Chitinophagaceae > Chitinophaga. The sequence goes on from NZ_JABAOB010000004.1 coordinate 109,336, forward strand.
AGCACGGAAACACTGAAATCGTCACTGGATGCCAGTATGTTGGAATATCGCCAACGTTTATCTATCTGGGATATGCGTTTTGGAATTATAGATACCGGTGTGGGCATTAATATCAGGCTGGATTACGCAGATTGTTTGTACGCCGCGGCGACGGTGGCATTAATGGCTGAAAGATTAAAGGAAGTTATAAAGCAGGTAGTGGCTGATAATACTATACAGCTTAAAGATATTGTTTTGGATACCTCAACTAATAATATTGCGAGGGCAGCTACCGCCCGCGAGAAAATAGAATTCGATTTCTAATAGACGTTTACCTTCCAAATCTTTTATATGTTAACTGATATCGTTCATGGACAGCTGATGTTCCAACCACCAGCAGTTATTGGACAGGCGCCTGTTATTGTAACACCGTCTGTCTCCAGGATTACGTATGCCGTGTTGCTGGACCCCAAAAACAGGGACTATTTACAGCAATGCCTGTTGGAGAATGGCGCTTTGCTCATCAGGGGCTTTGAGGGACTGGATAACGTAGATGCTTTCCACGAAACTTTTCAGGCATTATGCGGGGAAATGCTGAAGTACCAGTTTCAGACATCCCCACGGACAGAAGTAGACAGGAATATTTATACTTCTACGGATCATCCGGCCAGCCAGGTCATTCATATGCATACGGAGTCATCTTATTCGGCTGCATGGCCAAGACATATAGGTTTTTTTTGCTCGGTTCCGGCAACGGAGGGAGGTGAAACACCCATAGCAAATGAAATGAGTATTATCAACGAAGTAGGGGAAGATGTTATCACCAGGTTCAGGAACAAGGGGGTAAAATATGTGCGCAACTTTGTAAAAGGGTTGGGACTTTCCTGGCAAAAGGCTTACCAGGTGTCTGCTCCGGCGGAAGTAGAAGCATTGTTGGCAAGAGAAGGAGCAACATTTAGCTGGTTCGGCGATGGTTATCTGAGAGTAGAATGGACATTGCCAGCCTTCCAGTCGCATCCTGTTACCCGAAACCAGGTATGGTTCAATCATATGTATTTCGGGCACCTGTCTTTATACGATAAAAAAGTCCGCAGTGTGGTTCCCGAGGAATATTTGCCTTTCCTTACTTATTACGGTGATGGCAGTATCATTGAAAAAGAGGTAATAGACCGTTTTTCAGCTGCCTATAACCAATTGTCTTACGTTTTCCGTTGGCAAACAGGAGATCTCCTGCTGCTGGAGAATATGCTGTTTTCTCATGGAAGAAGCACGTACAGCGGCAATAGGAAAATACTGGTTGGAATGGCAAATGAAATATCTTTTTAACCTATCATACAATTATCCGGCATGAAAGACGGTCTAAATGCAGAGTTAAATATAATAGCAGGTCAGTCGGTCAAAGAAAAAAGTTTCTGGCTGGAACGCCTGGCGGATTTTAATACAAGAACGGTAATCGGTTATGACATTACAGGACATCATCCGGAAAGGCGTGTCAGAGAACATACATATTGCTTTTCCGACAAAGCGACGGTATCACTGATAAGGTTAAGCAGGGCGAGTGATGCCGGGTTGCAGGTGTTGCTGGCCGCATCTGTAGCATTATTCCTGTATAAATACAATGGTAGCCAGCAAATAGTGTTGGCTACTGCTATCGACAGGCAAGATACCGACAGCGTATTTATAAACACCTTATTGCCGTTGATAACAAAGTTGCATGGCGACGCTTCTTTTAAGGATGTTATCGTGCTGATGAAGGGGGTGATAAGCGAAGCCTTAAAGCATCAGAATTACCCGCTACATATCCTGTTTAAAGAATTGGGCCTGTTGGAAGATAAAGAAACACATCCATTATTCGATGTAGGTATCCTGCTCAAAAATATCCAGGACTCCAAACACCTGGAAGAGGCAAAGCTTAATTTTATCTTTTTGTTTGAAAGAATTGGAAATAGTATTATCTGCAGTATACAGTACAATGAATCCAAGTACAGCGAAACGACCATTGCTTCCCTTGTAAACCTGTTTACCGGATTGTTGGATAGGGTATTGCAGGATGTATACCGCCCTCTCAAAGAAATTCCACTGCTGGATGATGCAGGTAGAATGGAGGTACAACTTAAAATGGCTCCCGAAGCAGGTGATTTCCCGCTTCATTTGGCCATACCAGATCTTTTCCGCGCCCAGGTGGCTGCAAACCGCTTTAAAATAGCCATAGCCTGTCAGGAGCAAGAGTTTACCTATGATTGGCTGGACCATCAGACGGACTTACTGGCATGGAAGATCAGCCGGCAGATACCGAAGGGCAGTATCGTTATTTTATTGCTGGAACGTTCTATTGATACGGTAGTAGCAATGCTCGGAGTGCTAAAGGCCGGCGCTATTTTCCTGCCTATAGAAACAGGTACACCCGAATCCAGGGTACGCTATATTATCGGCGACAGCCAGGCAGCGCTTATACTCACCCATAGCAGCACATGGCAGAAGATGGAACAGAAAGGGAACGCGTATGCCTGCAATATGTTTTGCATGGATACAGATGATTTTTCTGAACCACCCGGTGACCTGCCGGCAGTGGATGCCGGGAGCCCGGCCTATATTATTTACACATCAGGATCTACCGGGTATCCTAAAGGCGTAGTGATACAGCATAAAAGCTGCGTCAATCTGCTATATGGTATGAACGACAGAATATTTGGAAAATATGGTCCTGGCCAGGTGATGGGATTGGTATCTCCTTTTGTATTTGACGCCTGTATGCAGCTTACTTTCGGTGCCCTGTTGTTTGGACATCGCCTGCAGATTATAACGAACGAGGAAAAATCGGATGGCAGAAAGTTGCTGCAAAGCTATGATAAATACGGCGTGAGCATTACTGACGGAACTCCGGCGCATCTTCAGCTTATATTGCAGTCAGGCGCCATCTCCGCTTCGGGGCGGACTTTGAGGCATATCATTTACGGCGGTGATACACTGTATAAATCAAAGATAAAGGCATTCTTTGAATTAGCCGGCAGCCATGATCTGCCCATGATTACTAATGTATACGGGCCTACGGAATGTACAGTAAATGCCACCAGTTTTGATATTTCGGCGGCCACTTTAGACGAAGTTGATGAAGTTCCGATTGGCCGCCCACTACCCAATTATCGTACTTATATTTTGAATGAGCAGGGCGAGGTATGCCCGGTAGGAGGAACCGGTGAACTGTGTATTGCGGGAGAAGGCCTCACCATGGGATATCTCAATAATATTCACCTGACTCACGATAAAATAAGGTACGTCCCCGCACTGAAGGATACGGTATACTTTACTGGAGACATTGTAACGCTAAAAAACGATGGACAATTATATTTTACCGGTAGAAAAGACAGGCAAATAAAGGTCAGGGGATATCGGATAGAAATGGGGGAGATCGAACGACAACTGAATTCCCATCCGCAAATACGCAGGTCAGCATTACTGGCGAAAGCGGATGAGGAGACCACGACCCTGATAGCCTATTACTCCGCTGTAAATGTTACGCCAGACGACCTGAGGGAATACCTGGTGGAAAGACTCCCTCAGTTTATGGTGCCACCTTACCTGGTGCAGCTGGAGGAACTACCCCTGCTCCCCAACGGGAAAATTAATCACAGGATTTTGCCGGATCCGCTCACTGTTATAGGCTCAGGGCCGGATAATACATCGCCGGAAAATGAAATAGAACAACAGCTGCTGGAAGTATGGAAGTCTAACCTGCAACTAAGCAACATTGGTGTAAATGAGCATTACTTCAATATTGGTGGAGACTCTATCAAAACTATTTCATTACTATATGATATCAATGAGAGGTTTAACGTGCATTTTAATATCGTAGACCTATACCGCTATGATACCATCAGGAAATTTGCAGCAGCCCTCATGCAAGCGGAAGCATCTGCGATAAAGGATGATTATGACCAGGAGGTGGAAATAGCAATGGATTTGCTGAAGAAAGATATTCTGAACGACTTCGAATAACTTGCCAAAAACCGATTGACAATGATGCCGAAAGCTATCATAAATAAAGAGCAAATAGCAGATATATTTCCCATGAGTGATATCTCTTTTGGAATGGTATATCATTCCCTCCAACATCCCGGGGATGCTGTGTATCACGACCAGATTGTCTTTAATATTCAACTGCCGGCATTTGATCCTACCGTGTTTTACAATGCCTTGCTGCTTGTGGCAGACCGGCATGAAAACCTGCGCTCCAACTATAATATATTTGATTACGATAGCCCCGTTCAGATAGTGTTTAAGCATATAGTGGCTGACTTTGAGCACCAGGATATTTGTTCTCTTTCTGAAAAAGACCAGGAGGATTTTATTAGTAAATGCATGCATGATGATCAACTTCAGCCGTTTGTACTTGCTTCTCATACGGCGTTATGGAGAGTGCGTACTTTTTTACTGGATGAAAACAACCTGATGGTGATCTGGATCAATCATCATGCAGTTATTGATGGATGGAGTACGAGCCTGGTTATGAAGGATCTTCATGAGGCCTATACAGCACTCAAATCACATGGACGTTTTAGCTTTGAGAAGCTCAGAAGCTCTTACCGGGATTTTGTGAAGGCCGAGCTGACGCTTAAAAGAAGTGAACGCGTCAAGCAATTCTGGGCAGAGGAGTTGATGGATTTGCAACGACTAAGGTTACCCGGCAATTACCGGGAAGGAGATCAGTTGAAAAATTATTTTCGCACTTATAATAAAGATATATACGCCCGTATTAGGGGCGCTGCCAAACAATATGGGTCCAGCGTAAAGAATATATGTTTTACGGCATATGTTTATACCATATACATGATCACGCATCAAACAGACCTGTTGCTCGGACTTATTTCCCATAATCGCCCTGTACTGGAAGATGGTGATAAAATTGTAGGCTGTTTTTTAAATACAGTGCCTTTCCGGGTAAACTGGCCACAGCATATTACCTGGAAGCAGCTGTTAAAGTTAGTTGATGAAAAATTATTGAAGGTCAGGCAATATGAGGGTCTTTCTTTGAAGGAAATAGGCAATTTGCCAGGCATGTCGGATAGTAAGGCGATCCCGCTTGTCAATACTTTTTTTAATTACATTGATTTTTACATTTATAAAGAGATCAGAGAGGCGTCGGTTGTAGATACAACAGCTCCCAGGGCAGTGCATGTAGGCTCTTACGAAAAAACAAATACTTACCTGGATTTCATGCTGGATGCGGGGAGCGAGAAGTTGAACCTGGTGATCCGTTATTATGAATCTGTAGTTCCCGGTAAACTGATTACAGCTATGTCACAGTACTTTTACGAAGTATTGCATCGTATCACAGGTACACCAGATGAAATATGTACGAAGGACAGCATTTTAAGTGCGGTAGAAAGGCAACAGCTTCTGCAGGACTTTAAAGGTCCGGAAAGCACATATCCGGATGATAAAACAATCATGGATCTTTTCAGGGAACAGGCGGTAAAATCGCCCCGACAGCTGGCAGTGGTGTCGGAAGATATTTCCTGTTCTTATGAAATGCTGGATAGAAAGTCTGACCAGGTTGCCGCGAAGATATTGGCGGAAGGAGTGAAGCCGGGTAGTGTGGTGGTGGTGATGATGGAACGCTCACTTGAACTGATAATAGGTTTATTTGCCATTATGAAGGCGGGTGCGGTTTACCTGCCAATTGACCCCGGTTATCCTCCCGAGCGTATCAGGTACCTGCTGGAAGATAGTGCAGCGGAAATGGTACTGACAAATACAGAAACAGGAAATGCCTGGAGCAGTATCCGTTGCAGGAAAATGAATCTATCGCATCCTGATTGTTACAGCGGAGAAAGCGGTTCGTTTAAACAGGAGGTGAGTCCGGTAGCGGCAGCATACATGATATATACTTCTGGCTCTACCGGCAGACCCAAAGGGGTAATAGTAAATCATCAGACCCTGGTAAACAGGATTTATTGGATGCAGGAGGCATATGCCCTTTCTCCTGAAGACAGGATATTACATAAGACGCCTGTTTCATTTGATGTATCTATGTGGGAATTATGCTGGTGGGCCATATCAGGCGCGTCGCTCGTACTGCTGCCGCCGGGTGCAGAACGTAACCCGATGCTGATCAGTAAAGTAATTGCAGAACAGAAAGTATCCGTGATGCATTTTGTTCCGTCCATGTTAGATGTATTTCTCGATTTCATTGGCGAAAATTCGCAGTACCGGCATTTTCCCACACTCCGTATCGTATTTTCCAGCGGAGAGGCACTTAAGAAAGCAACGGTGTCAGAATTTTTCAGGTTATTTGCTGACTGTCAGCTAGTGAACCTATATGGCCCTACCGAAGCCACGGTAGACGTTACCTACTTTAACTGCCGTCGTCAGTGGGACGAGGAAATTATTCCGATTGGCAAGCCAATAAATAACATTTCGCTGTATGTGCTGAGCAAAAACCGGGAATTGCAGCCAGAGGGTGTGGCTGGTGACCTCTACATTTGCGGCGGGCTTGCGCTGGGATATTTAAACAGGCCCGATTTAACACATGCTGCATTTGTTAATGTCCGGATTGGGGAAGAAAAGAGATTATATAAAACGGGCGATATTGCCCGTTGGCTGGAAAATGGGGAACTGGAATTTATTGGCCGGGAAGATGACCAGTTAAAAATTCGCGGAGTGAGAATAGAACCCGGTGAAATTGAAAAAGTATTGCGACAGTATCCGGACGTGGAAGACGTAATTGTCATTGGCAGCAAGCAACAGGGAGACAATACAAAGTTAAATGCGTTTATTGTCTGCAGCCAAACGTTTTCTTTTTCGCAGGTAACCGCCTTTATGGCAGAGCGAATTCCCTCTTATATGATCCCCACCAGTTTTTACCAGCTAGAAGCTTTCCCAATGAAAGCAAATGGAAAAATAGACCGCGCAGAGTTGTTCCGTCAGGCAAAAAGGATCTCGTCAGAAGAAGTTTTTTCCTTGCCTGTAAATGAGGAGGAAAGGCTGATAGCGGAGATCTGGAAACAGGTATTGGGAATAGAATCCGTCGGTATAAATGATAATTTTTTTCAGATTGGAGGAGACTCTATCACCATACTTAAAGTATTTAACCGGTTGAATAAAGCTTTTCCGAAGCAGCTGGCAGTGGTGGATCTCTTTAAATATACCACTATCAGTAGTTTGGCTACCTATTATATAACAGGTACCAATGATTTCCCCGGGCCAAATGGTGAGGAGGAAGTCTTCGATATTCTTTTGAATGCTACTAAAAACCTCGAAGTAAATGACTGATAAAACCCAATATATACAAAGTCTCGCCGGCACCGAAATCGCGGTTGTTGGTTTGGCACTAAGATTTCCAGGCGCCGACAACAGCGAACAATTCTGGGAGCGTCTCGTGAAAGGAGATGAAATGGTGAAATACTTTAGCGACGGGGATCTCGATCAACTCGGCGTCAGCGATAATACCTACAATAAACCGGAATATGTGAAAGTAGTGGCACAGGCTCCTTTTAATAAAGACTATTTCGACCATCATTTTTTCTCCTATACGCCAGAGGAGGCAAAGATAATGGATCCCCAGACACGTATTTTTCATGAGCTTTGCTGGGAGGCGCTGGAGTCGGCTGGGTTTGCAAAAGATATCATAAAAAATAAGATTGGCATATTTGCCGGTGGGTCAAGCAGCTTCAGTCATGAGCTACTAAATAACCTGACAGGGAGAGCTGTCGAAATTGGTCCGTTTAATGCGATTCGGCTGGGGAATAAGGACTATATGTGCTCAAGGGTAGCCTATGCATTGAATTTAACCGGACCTTGTTACTCCATTAACACCACCTGTTCTACTTCCATGTCGGCTATACATCTGGCTACCAGGGCTATTCTTACCGGTGATTGTAAAATGGCATTGGCTGGTGGGGTTTGCATTTTTCCTGATAAAGCCAGGGGATATCTGTATGAAGAAGGAGGGGTATTGTCTAACGATGGTCACTGCAGGGCATTTGATGCTGCTTCCTCCGGAACTTATTTTGCAGAAGGCGCTGGCGTAGTAGTTTTAAAGCGGCTGAAAGAAGCGCTTGAGGATGGTGATACGATTCAGGCTATTATAAAAGGAACTGCGGTAAATAATGACGGGCGTCGTAAGGTAGGCTATACGGCTCCCAGTATTGAAGGCCAGAAAGAAGTAATTCGTTTGGCGCATAAACTTGCTCGCGTTAATCCTGCTACGATCAGTATGATTGAAGCGCATGGCACGGGTACGCCATTGGGAGATCCTATTGAGATGGAAGCACTCAGGCAGGCATTCGATTCTCCTGGAAGAAATTGCTGTGCTATTGGATCAGTTAAAACCAACATCGGTCACCTGGACAGCGCAGCAGGTATAGCCGGACTGATAAAAACGGTGTTGTCACTTAAGCATAAGGCTATCCCGGCAAGCCTTCATTTCGATACACCCAATCCTAAAATTGATTTCGCCAACAGCCCTTTCTACGTAAACGACGTTTATCGTAAATGGGAAAATACACCACTACCAAGGCGCGCGGGGGTCAGTTCTTTTGGGATTGGTGGCACCAATGTACATGTAGTGCTGGAAGAAGCTCCGGATTTCCGCGAATTGGTACCTTCCACAACAGGACTGCAGCTGTTGCCATTATCCGCTAAAACAAAAAAGGCCTTACAGCAATCGCAGCATAATCTGAGTATGTTTCTGTCCGGTCAGGAGCAGATATCTATCAACGATGTATCTTATACGTTGCAGGAAGGACGGGAAGAATTCAGTCACCGCCTGTTTTTCCTGGCGTCAGATACCACTGATGCCGCTAACATACTCACTGGCCAGAGCGACGGCATATATATGGGTAAAGCTTCGGAAACCAAAAAGGTACCCATTTTTATGTTTCCGGGACAGGGGTCACAGTATGCCGGGATGGCAGGGGAACTATATGATACGTTACCGGTGTTCAGGAGCGCAGTAGACAGATGTTTGGAGCTGTTAACACCTTCCCTGGCAAGTGAGATAAAGCAGGTAATGGTGTCGGCAGGGGATATAGACGTTACCGAAACACGCCTTACCCAGCCATTGTTATTTGTAATACAATATGCGCTTTCCCAGGCCCTGATCACATTGGGTATCAAGCCGGCAGTCATGATCGGTCACAGCCTCGGTGAATATGTTGCAGCTTGTATCAGTGGTGTATTTAGCCTGGAAGACGCCTTGAAAATAGTGGAGAAAAGAGGAATGCTTATGCAGCGTTCATCAGAAGGAAGTATGATCGCTGTAAGCCTCAGTGAAGAAGAGATACAGTCATATTTGCTACCCGGAATTTCCCTTGCGGCTGTAAATGGCCGTTGTCATTGTGTCTTGTCCGGTAGTCCGGAGAATATCACTGCAACACAGGAATTACTCGAGGCGAACCAGGTGGGGCTGAAAAAATTGCATACAGACAGGGCTTTTCATTCTGAGCTGATGGATGAAGTGCTGGAAGAATTTGAAGACTTACTAATGAAGGTTAGTTTCCGCCAGCCGGAAATACCGTTTATATCTGGACTTACCGGCACATATATTACGGCGGCAGAGGCCACCGATGTTATATACTGGGTGCAGCACCTGCGTCATACCATCCGCTTCGGCGACGGGCTTCAGACACTGGAGTCGCTGAAAGATAAAGTCTTTATAGAGGTAGGTACCAGCAGGGCGTTAAGTAGTTATGTGCGCGAAAATGCATCAGACAGAAAAATACCGGAGATCATTGCATTGCTGCGTCATCCGAGAGAAAGCGTTTCGGATAATGCTTTCTTTTTGAAAGCGGTAGGCAGCCTCTGGTTGCTGGGATATAAAATAGACTGGATGTTATGCCGCCAGACGGGAAAGGCAGGTAGGGTTCCGTTGCCTACCTACCCGTTCGAAAGGAAAAAGTTCAGTGATGATAAGGATGTGTCAGATCTGGTTAAAGAATTGTTGCAGCGTAATCCCGCAGAAAGCGCTCAGGGGAACATCTTTGTTCCGTCCTGGAAAAGATCAGGCCCGCTTCCCGGTGGGAACGCTGAGAGGAGACCCGTGTTGTTTGCGGGTAATAGTAGCAGGTTAAGCGAGATGCTTTCATCTGCTTTCTTAGAACAGGCAGTATCGCCGATAGTGGTACGATACAGTAAGAGATATAATGTGGTGAATGATTTGTACAATATCAATACCGACGATCCCAATGCGATTGATACCTTGTTTGATAGTTTCAAAGCGAAGGGGTTTGTACCGCGATTAATATTGGTTGATATATTATATGCTGCTGTGGCGGGCGGTGGTCTTACAGACGAAGCGTATACACATGCCATGCGTGGTTTGCTGGAGGTATTGGCGATTTGCAGGTCATTTAACGCTGCTTTTCCCGGCGAGCCTACCACGCTTAGAATAGTATTGAATAACGCCTGTGAAATTACCGGTGATGATTTGCTATTGCCGCTGCATGCAGGGCTGCACAGCCTGGCAGCAGTGATAAATAACGAATACCGGGATATTTCGTGTGCTGTAATAGATATTGATCTTTTACTAACGGAAGCATCAACTGCTCTATTAGCTGATGAATTGTTGATTTTGCCGGAAAGAAAGCCGGCGGTTTGTATTACAGGTATCAGGAATGGCTTCCGGTGGCAACCTTGCCGCGAGCCTGTTATTTGGCGAAAGACGGAGAGCACCGGGTCCGGCCTGCCGAAACATTTGCTCATTACCGGTGGATTAGGAGGGGTAGGATTGGCTGTAGCAGAGCATTTTGCCAGCAGATCTGTAAGGAATATTACATTGGTGAGCAGAACCGAATTACCCGATCCAGATTCATGGGATCACTGGCTGGCTGTAACGCCGGCAGCGGACCCGGTATGCGTCAAAATCCGTAAGATCCTTCACCTGAAATCTTTTAGCATAAACGTATGGCATTTTTCCGCAGATGTAGCAGACGAGAAAAAAATGGAAGAAGTCGTCACTGCTGCGTCATCCTTGTCAGGGTACCCTATTGATGCAATCATTCATGCTGCGGGAATCCCTTCCAGGAGAATAATTGAAAGAACGACAGCCGCAGAAATGGATCGCCAATGGCGGGCAAAGGTAAGGGGACTAATGGTACTTAACCAGTTGTTTGCTAAGGAACATTTGCTGTTCTTTATTAACTTTTCAAGCATCAGTGCTATCGATCCCGGTTTTGCACAGGCGGGATACAGTACAGCCAACGCCGTGCTGGATGCATTTATTTATGCCAACGGGCTGAAATACTGTGCACAGGTTAAAACAATTAACTGGGATACCTGGAAAGAAACAGGTATGGCACTGGAAAGCGAAAGAGAAAAATACAATTATCTGCAACAGATAAAATTGAATACAATACATCCGCTAATCGGGTATGTTGCAACAGATATAGAAGAGGACCTCGTCTTCGTATCGCATTTTACACCGGAGGAACTGTGGATATTGAACGAACACCGGGTGGTTCACCAGTTACCAGTTTTCCCTGGAACCGGTTATATTGAACTTATATATGCAGCAATCAACCACATTGTACCCGGTGGGGCGGTAACTATCAGCCATCTTTTCCTGACAGACCCGATGGTGTTTCAACCTGGTGAATCCAAAGTGGTAAAAACGATTGTAACAGCAAAAACGCATTATTTCAATGTGAAAATCGTTAGTAGTGCTGCCAATAAGGAAAGGATAGAAGGGCATCATGCTGTTGCGGAAGTAAGTGTGATTCCGGTTCCTGTAAACGCTCCCAGGCAGTTGTCCGATCTTGCCGGCCTTGTTGAAAAGAAAACATGGATAAACCAGCAAGAGCTGACGAGTACAGAGTTTGGTCCGAGATGGAACAACCTGCAATGGATAAGCCTTCAAGGAAATGAAGGGGTGGCAGGGCTGCGGCTGCCTGACGTATATACCGGGGATATAGGCCCCTTTAAACTACATCCCGCCTTAATGGATATTGCAACGGGATTCCTTTATTTTCATGTTAAAGAAAACAAACAATACCTGCCCTATTGTTATGAGAAAATTGTTATCACAGGTCCGCTTACGCCACATATAACCAGCCACATAGTATTACGCGGCGATAAATCAAAGGAACTTATTTTCGATATTACTATATGGAACGAAAAAGAAGAAGTAGTAGTGACAGTATCCGGGTTAATATTTATACCATATACCCCCGGTAAACCAGGAGAAAGTGGAAGAAAGTCCCTTCCTGCCGGAGCAAAAGTATCCGATGAGCCTACTTTATATGGTTTGTCCACCGCAGAAAACCTGGAGATATTTCAACATTTTCTTTGCCATAATTATCCGCATATAGCTGTCCGGGCAAATCACCCTTCGGAAAAGAAAACGGCTTTACTATCTGCCTCAACAGAAGAAGACGGAACGGATGACCGGAACGAAAGGGAAGATATGTCAACGCCATATGTTGCACCCGTTACGGCTGTCGAAAAGCAGCTGGCGCTTGAATGGGAGCGGTTTTTTGGTATTAATCAGCTGGGAACGGCAGACGACTTTTTTGAACTGGGTGGTGATTCAATAATGGTGTCCATCATTTTATCCCGGATCAACAAACTTTTTACGGTAAATATTTCGCTGACGCAATTTTTTAATAATGCTACTATTGCAAAACTGGCTGTTATTATTGACAAAGGAACTAAATCGGGTCCTTCATCCATAAATAAGGCTGAAAAAAGAGCGTATTATGCGCTGTCTGCAGCGCAAAGGCGTATTTATATATTGGAGCGTATGTTTCCGCAAAGTACCCTGTACAACATTACAGAGGCATTTGTGGTGGACGGCCGCCTGGACCCTGCAAAGCTGGAAGCGGCTTTGCAGCAGTTGTTGAACAGGCATGAAAGCCTGAGAACCAGCATTGTAGTAGTAAATGGTATACCTTATCAACGGATACACGAAGAAATATCGGCAGTTATTAGTTATCATACTGCTACAGAAAATGAAGTCACGGAGAAACTGCATGCATTTAGGAAGCCTTTCGATATGAGCAGCGCACCCTTTATTCGGGTGGGCGTTTTTGGGGTCCATGAAAACAAGCATCATGTGGTGATTGATTTATTGCACCTGGTGGCGGATGGATCATCCTTGTTACTCCTCATTAATGAATTTTTAAGCCTTTATAACGGGAATACGCTAGCTGTACTTCCCAGGCAGTATAAGGATTTTGCAGAATGGCAGTCGCGTCTGTTGAAAACAACCCACGTACAAGCGCAGCAGCGGTATTGGGAACAGCAGCTGTCTGGCCAGTTGCAGGGCATACATCTACCTTATGACTTTGCTAAAACCAATACAACATCAAAGGCTGCGGCTAACTATACATTCTCCTTCTCGCCGGAGGTATCAGATAAACTAAGGGCCTTTTCCCGTAAAATGGATGCTACCTATTTTATGACCTGGACCGCCTTATTGAATGTGTTTTTTTATCGGCTTTCCGGGCAGGAAGATATCTTGTTAGCCATTCCTCACGCTGGTCGGAATCATGATGATTTTGTAAATGTAGTGGGCATGTTTATCAATACTGTTATCCTTCGCAATTATCCTTCAGCGGAAAAATCCTTTGTAACAGTTTTGTCGGAAGTAAAATCGAATACACTGGCTGCCTTTGAGCACCTGGACTTTCAATTTGAGTTTATCCTGGAAATGCTGCGTAAATCCCACCAGAGAACAGATCAGCTGTTGAACGTATTTTTTAATTACAGGAATATGTTTGTCAGGGCAGACGAGGGTGGAGCGACGGATGAACAATTATCCGTTAATTCCGCTGGTATGGAAGATAATTTCGCCAAGTTTGATCTGTCTTTGTATGCCTATGATTTTAAATCTGTATTCTCATTTACCTGCAATTACAACAAAAGTCTCTTTGCACCAGAAACGATTAGTTACCTCATGAACCAGTTTGTTGAACTGGTCAGCGCAATCATGGAAAACCCCTCAGTACATATTGGCGAATATCGTGTATTGGGCCGTACACAAGCATCTGTATAAGTGACGCATTTAATTTAAAACTAAAGTATGCTATTATGGAAAAAACTGTTCATCTGATACATGAGCTGGATAGGCTTGCGTTTGCATATGAAAATGAAGTAGCTGTTTTCGATGGATTGAACCAACTGACGTATGCGGCGCTTCATAGTCATGCAAATGGCATAGCGGCCAGGCTGCATAGCTGCCGCGCTTCGGAGAATGCAGCCACTGGGACATATTTTACAGTGGGTCTTTTTTTTGACCCCTGCCTGGAAATGCCGGCAGCAATATTGGGAGTCCTGAAGTCCGGACACATGTACGTGCCATTGGATGTTCATCTTCCGGATAAGAGGATCAGTCAAATTATGGATGATGCCCGTATCCAGGTATTGCTGACGAATGATTCCCATATGGAAAGAGCCGCTTTACTGGCGGAGGAGAGGCAGCTAACCGTATTGAATATTGCGGATATTGAGGCGATTAGCGCATTCGTTCATCCCTACGATTTCCCGCCGGAGCAACCAGCCTATCTGATGTATACCTCCGGCTCTTCTGGTCAGCCCAAAGGGGTGATACAAACCCAGGAGAACATATTGTTTTTTTGTACTGCTTTTGCAGAGCTCATGAAAATGAATGTAGGCGACCGTATCGCATTAACAACGTCATTTAGCCATACAGTATCTGTATTGGATATTTTCGGATCCTTTTTAAGTGGAGCCTGCATAGTTGTGTACGATGTGAAAAAAGAGCCTGATCTGAGATCTCTGCTGTCCGCTTTCTCCCAACATGAAATCACAGTTTTTCATTCAATACCGGCTTTGTTCAGACGTTTGTTTGGCGACACATCAACTGCCGTGCATACAGGTAACATAAGATTGGTAATTCTTGGGGGGGAAGATATTAGTAAACAGGACTTTGAGATCTATAAAGCAGTTTTCCCCGATACCAGCAGGATGGTAAACCTGTATGGATCATCCGAAATACTGATGGCTTTTTCTCAAGACCTGTATACTACCACGATTTTATCCAGGGAGCGTATACCCGTAGGGCTTCCGATGAAGGGAGTCACCTTTGAGATTTTAGATGAGCATAACAAGCCACAGGGAATGTTAGGGGTTGGAGAACTGGTTTTCACTAGCCGCTTTCTTTCTCCCGGATACTGGGGGCAACCTCAGCATACCGCATTGATGACTGTTCCGGGAACATCGCTAAGGATGTACCGGAGTGGAGATCTTGGCAGAATGTTGCCGGAAGGCGTAGTCGAATATGTGGGACGCAATGATATGCAGATAAAACTGAATGGTTACAGGATAGAGCTTCAGGAGATAGAAATAACCATTAATACTTTTCCGGGTATAAAAAAGGCCGTTGTAAAAGCCTTTGAACGGGAGAATGAAAACGGTCAATACAGGATCTGTTGCTTTTATGTGGCAGAAGAGGACCACATAGATGAAGCTATGTTGCGTCATCAGGTGCTGTCTGCATTGCCGCAATATATGTTACCGGAGCGTTTTATTCAGATAGAAGAATTTCCCCTGACAGCATCCGGGAAAATAAACCGCTCAGCATTGGATATCGCATCTTATGATTCGTTGGATAAAAGCGCCACGCCATTGTTAACAGAAACAGAAAGAACAGTGGCGGCTATTTGGGCAGATATTTTAGGGTATGATTCTTTCAGCGTAACGGATAAATTTTTTGAAGTAGGCGGAAACTCCTTAACTATTATTCAGCTGCAGGAAAAACTGGATGTCCTTTATCCACAGCAGTTGACATTTAACCAGGTATTTGATCATCAAACCATCGCCGGCATTGCAGCCTTATTGGAAAAAACAGTTGTAAAGCAAGTATAATAACTATCTCATGGTAACACAAATAAACTCAACCGAAAAAAAAATAAGCATGCCGGGTACCAAAAATGCTAAGGAGAAGATCGTCTGGATAGATGGACGGGAATTGGCAGATAAGACCGAAATCCTTTTGCTGGTCTACCATCTGAACTTTGCCTGCCTGCTAATCAGGAGGGCGGATCTGGATAAATTTAAAGCGCCCAAACGGATGAATTTTGTAATTGAAATAGAAAAGAAAGAAGATCTCAAAGAGCTTCCGGCACAAAGCACTATTTTTTCCTCGTCGTCAGAATTATTAAAGCTGGCAGCTAAAGCAGGTCATAAAACAGCCGTTTTATGCAGGATCGAAGACGAAGCATCCATGAATTTTGCCTGGAAAGAAGGGCTGAATTATGATTACTTGATTGCAGAGTTTACTTCAGCCACCAATATTCCGTTGGAACTGCTGATTGCAAAACTTCAATCCACGAACACCGTGTTGATCAAGAAAATCCATTCAGTACAGGAGGCCGAAGTTGTATTCGGCGTGATGGAAGCCGGCAGCGATGGCGTATTGTTTACCAGTGAAACGGTCAATGATTTTGTAGCACTCGATCAGCTTTTACAACGACAAAGCGTGGGCAAGCTCAAATTGGTGAAAGCATTGGTCACCTCGGTGCAACATGCAGGAATGGGATTCCGGGCCTGTGTTGATACTACCAGTCTTCTTAAACAAAATGAAGGAATGTTGATAGGATCGACTAGCGACGGCGGACTGCTGGTAAGTTCAGAAACCCATTACCTTCCTTATATGGATCTGCGGCCATTCCGGGTGAACGCAGGCGCCGTTCATTCCTACATCTGGTGTCCGGAGTCAAAAACGGCCTACATCACAGAATTAAAAGGCGGCTCCAGGGTTACCTGTGTGGATACAGAGGGAAATACACGTGAGGTGGTAGTAGGTCGTGTGAAGACGGAGGTACGCCCGCTGCTGAAAATCGAGGTAATGGCGGAGAACAGGGTGATAAATGCATTTGTGCAGGACGATTGGCACATCAGGATTTTTGGCGGCAAAGGAGAGCCGCTGAACGCATCCTGTATCAGGGAAGGAGATGAGTTGCTGGCATACGTCTGCGAAAGAGGGAGGCATGTAGGGATTAAAATTGATGAGAGTATTGAGGAAAAATAATTCGTCTTATTGACAATATAAATCCGCTTTATGAATGGTAAATCGCTGAGATTAAATCATGTTTTCAGAAGTGACGGAAAGAAAACCTGTATTGTACCAATTGACCACGGTACTACATTAGGTCCTATTCCAGGTCTGAAAAATTCTACCCGTATTATCGGGCAACTGATAGACGGAGGAGCAGATGCTATTGTACTACACAAGGGTATTCTGGCTCACGTGCTCGATGAACCTGAGTTGGTACGTGGTACTTATCTGCTGCATTTATCGGCATCCACCTGTCTGGGCAGCTCACAGTCTTATAAGGTTATGGTGGGAAGTGTTGAAGAAGGTTTGCGGATGGGGGCCTCGGGCATTTCCATTCATGTAAATCTTGGAACAGCGGAAGAACCGGAAATGCTCAAAGAATTCGGACGAATTGCTACTGATTGTTATCATTGGGGAATGCCATTGCTGGCTATGATGTATGTAGATAACTGTAAGCATGATACCCGAAAAATTGCACACGCGGCCAGGCTGGCCCAGGAAATTGGCGCCGATATCGTGAAGATTGACTACCCCGGCTCAGGCGAAAAATTGCACGAGGTAATCCAGGGAGTACAAATTCCTGTGTTGATTGCAGGCGGTTCCAAAAGTGATAGCCCTGCGGATATCCTTATGATGGTGCATCACGCGATGCTGGCCGGCGCTTCCGGCGTATCAATCGGCAGGAACATTTTCCAGCATAACAATCCAAGGGTAATGACGCAGATGGTGGGCAATCTGGTTCATCATGGCTGGCAGATAGAAGAATGTATAGAAAAGATGAACAGGGAATTATTGGAGATATAAACAAGGGGAAAGTTATGATAGTCAATAATGCAGGCGGGAGATTTTTCCTCTTATGCTGCGTGCTGTTATCTTGGCTGCAGGTTTCGGCGATTCATCCCGGAACAATCGACAGCCTGGTAAGGGAGCAGATGAAAGATGGTAATATACCGGGACTTACATTGGTAGTTATACAGGATGGCCGGGAAAGTATTTATACTTTTGGCTATACCGATGTACGCACAAAAGAAAAAGTAGTGCCTGCAACGCTTTTTGAACTGGCTTCCTGTAGCAAGGCATTTACTGCGCTGGGTATATTACGTCTTTCAAAGGCCGGGAAAATAAATTTGCAGGACCCTGTTTCGGTTTATCTTCCCTGGTTGAAATTTTCTTACAAAGGGAAACCGGCGGTCGTAACTGTTGCCCAGTTGTTGCATCATACCAGTGGCATTCCGTGGTATACCATTTCGAGTATTCCTCCCGGTAATGAACGGGATGCCCTGGAAAAAACGGTACGGCAGCTGAATAATATGTCGCTCCAGGCAATACCCGGGGAATCATTTCACTATGCTACAGTGAATTATGATATTTTGGGACTCATCATTGCTACCGTCAGCGGGTTGTCTTACGAAACCTACGTGACCGACAGTGTACTGTCGCCCCTGGGTATGCATCATACCTTTGTAGGGCGTGACCGGGTTCCGGGAGGGTATGTGATGGCCCAGGGGCATAAAATCAGTTTTTTTAAAGCAAGGGCTTATGAGCCGCCGTTGTTTAAAGGAAATAACCCGGCCGGATATATTATTACGGATGGCCCGGATATGGCTCAATGGCTGAAAGTACAGATGGGACTTGTTCATACCGAACTGGATTCCGAGATTGCCGCCTCCCATCTTCGTGATGAAAGTGTGCCTCCGGGCAGTAATCTTTCTTATGCACAGGGCTGGCTTGTTTCCTTACGTGGGGATGGCGTTATCTATCACGACGGACTAAATCCTGATTTTACTTCTTATGCAGGTTTTATTACCAGGAAAAGAACGGGAGTAGTTATCCTGGCCAATTCAAACAGTACCTACACCCGCACGCTGGGAAACCAGCTTTTATCCCTGATGGATAAAGGTGTAGTACCAAAGGATATTTACCCGGAAAGTGACAACGACAGATCGTTTGCCACAATAGCAATCGCCTTGTTTTTTTACTTGTTTATTACGTTGTTATTTACCGGATATATTATTGTTGGTATTATCCGGAAGAGAAGAAAATACCGGGGGTGGCACAAGAAAGAGAGTATATCCATGTTGTTGCTTTTCGCTGCTGTGTTGCCCTGTTTGGTAGGGATTTACCTGATTCCCCAGGCATACATGCATTTTTCATGGCAGGCGATCAGGGTGTGGGGGCCTGATAGTTTGCAGGTAATGATGACACTGCTACTGTTATGTATCGGGCTTTCATGCGGCAATGCGGTGGTAAGTCTGTTGTTCCCGGATCCGCACAAGTATCTCAGGGTAATTCCTCAAACGCTGATCGTAAGCATATTATCAGGAATTGCCAACATGGTATTGATCCTGCTGATTTCTTCGGCAGCTGGTAACAGGGATAATCTCCCCTTTATCCTTTTCTACTTTGGACTTTCCGTAATGATATATCTCATCGGGAGAAGTTACATACAGCGAACGCTCATTGGATTTACACGGAAACTGGTACATGAAATAAGAATAGACATGGTAGGAAAGATATTATCATCTTCCTATGAAAAATTTGAGAAAATAGAAAATGGGCGGGTACTTGCTACTATCAACGGTGATATTTATGTTATTGGCAACATTGCCTACATGGCCATTTCACTGGCTACCAGTATTATCACAGTGATTGGCGCATTCCTCTATCTTTCAGCTATTGCCTTCTGGGCAACTATGGTTACGGCAATACTGGTATGCGTGATTTCAACGATCTATTATTTCTTTAGTAAGAGTACGCGGCCACTGTTTGAAGAGGCCAGGGATGCAGGCAACGTGCTAATGGATTTTATGACTGATCTTATTAATGGCTATAAAGAAATTAGCCTGAACAGGAGAAAGAAATTGGAATTCCGGGAAGATATCAGTGATTGCTCAGAAGGGCTTCGCGCAAAAATAATGAAAGCGGAAACCAATTTTATTTATGCCTTCCTGGTGGGTGAACTGTTGTTGATCCTGCTCCTGGGAACCTCCGCTTTTGGCTTGCCACTATTATTCCCAGCCATTAAATTCCCGGTTATCATGAGCTTTATTATGATACTATTATATCTTATTGGACCTATCAATGGCATTCTGAGATCCATACCGGAAATAATGCAATTTAAAATTGCCTGGGACAGGATAGAAGTATTCCTCGGGGAATTGCCTTCCGACTTGTCCATTGATGAACCGATGCCTCTTACCGTCGCCGGTATGCCCGATAGTTTTCAAGCAGACGGTATCCGTTTTCTGTACGATACAGGGTCGGCACAGCCATTTGGCGTAGGACCGGTTTCATTTGAACTGAACAAAGGCGAAATTCTCTTTATCACGGGTGGTAACGGAAGCGGGAAAAGTACGCTGGCCAAAATGCTAACTGGTCTTTATAAACCGTCGGCTGGTGTTATCAGGATTAATAACCAGGTAATCCCTGCTTTAGAATTAGGAGAGTATTTTTCCGTGGTCTTTTCACCGGTACATCTTTTTAAGAAGTTATATTCAGTGACCATAGATGGAAAGGAAGAAGAAATTTTCCGCTATTTGGAGGAGCTGGATCTAAGCCATAAGGTAAGTATCCGTAACATGACTTTTGATACATTGGAACTATCAAACGGTCAATTAAAGCGACTGGCACTGTTGCAATGCTACCTGGAAGACAAACCCATTTACCTTTTTGATGAATGGGCCGCTGACCAGGACCCTGAATACCGGAAGTTTTTCTATCGTACCCTGCTCCCCAAAATGAAAATGCAGAATAAGATCGTTATTGCCATTACCCATGATGATCACTACTTTGATGTAGCAGATAAGATTCTGAAACTAAATGTGGGCAAGATGGAAAGCCTGCTGGTAAAAGGTTTGTCCGGCACACTTACCGCTGTTAAATAACAATTACTAAATAAAAATGCACACTTATGGAAACATTGACGCTCGAAAGAATGGAGATCTTTCACGCAGATTTTAACCTGGATAAAAAAGATAACCTCCATGATATCCCGGAAGATGCTGCTGTTTTTGGAATTTTTGCCATCGTGGATAATGAGCCGGTGAACTGCCGGTATACCGGATATGCGGAAAATTTGCAGCAGGCTGTCCGGGGAATGTTTGAAAATCCACCTTCCGAAGGGCTTAAACATTTTATGCAAGGCCCCTGGATTCAGTTGCTGATGTATGAATGTAAGCCAACGGGGACAGCAGAAGAAGTACAGCAGCTAGTGTCTGAATGGGAAGCGCGCTATCAGCCGAAGATAGATACTGACGGTGAATATCCCGGTTATTACGATTACTGATTATTTTATCACCAGGAAAAGTAACCTATTAATTCACTCAAAATTTTATGTTAGCATGACACGACTGGGAAATGTCCGGGAAATAAATGAAATCAAGCAGCACCTGGATCATCTGAAATCAGAAGGGTTAATTACACAATGGGAATTACCCTATGAACAAATTCTTACACGACTCACCGCCGCCGTGTTTTTTGTCTCACTTCCAGGTAAGGAAGATGAAACCGTTTGGAAAGAGATGGAGAAGTACCCCATGTTTACCTATGGCCGGAATGAAGAAAAACAACTGTCGGCACTGGACTGGTGTATGACATTTAATAAGGGCTTTGAGCTTTGATCTTCTCATTAAAAAAAATACGCAAATGAAAGATGAATTGGTTGAAATATTATCCACGCCGGGACCAGTAACCTGTATTCGCCCTGAAAAATCAAGGGAAGCATTACAACAATGTATCCGCCGGAATTATGTGCATCTTTTATTTGAAGCGTCCGGTACTGAATTGAGTATGCAGTTATTCCGGCCGGAATGTAGGTTGGAGGCTCCCGATGCCGGCGGTGTAATACGCCTGGTTGGAACGCTGAATATTAATTATCAGCCGGTAAAATGTGTTGCAGACATCAATTCCGCCACCTGCGAAGGCACCGGTTACCTAACGACCGTTAGTACTGAAGCCTATCAGCAAATGTCTGGTAAATAATACTTCTATCGCCCTTTAAATAGCACCTCATGAGCCAATTAAGACTGTTTTGTTTTCCTTATGCTGGTGGATCGGCTTTGGTCTACCAGAAATGGAACCGCTACCTGCGTCAGGATATCCTGCTAAGGCCTGTAGAGCTTGCAGGCCGGGGGAAAAGAATAAATGAAAAAATGTATGAAAATGTCTATGTGGCTGCCGATGATTTATTTCATATAATAAAAGAGGAGATAGCCATGGGGCCTTATGCTTTCTTTGGACATAGTATGGGTGGGATGCTAGCTTATGAGATTGCCCAAAAAATACGGAGAGAAGGATTACCGGGACCTGCTCATATCTTCTTTTCCGCCAGGAGACCGCCGCATATTAGCAAAGAAGAGGATAAAAAATATCACCTTATGGAAACAGACGTTTTCAAGCGGGAGATCATTAACCTGGGAGGAACACCTGTGGAATTCTTTGAGCATCCAGAGCTAATTGAACTTTACCTGCCATTGCTGAAAAATGATTTTAAACTTTCTGAAACAGACCTCTTTGAAGGAACAATACATCCTTTAGACTGTAGTATTACTGTTCTTTCAGGAAAGGGAGATGACCTTACGGAAGCTGATTGCGAGGAATGGAGCATGCATACCAGACAGAAATGCAATATCCACTATTTTGAAGGCGGCCATTTTTTTATCAAGGATTATATGGAAGGCGTAACCGGAATTATTAATAACACACTTAGTGCCGGTCATTTTTAATACTTGCAGATCAAGAAATATTCAATTATTTAATGAAGCTAAGATATGAAAAAATTATTAAATTTCAGTGACCTTCACCTGAATCCAGACCTCTTTTGTTTCTCGCACCTGAGATGGGATTTTGTCTTTCAACGCCCCCAGCATTTAATGAATCGTTTCGCCAAAAACGGCCGGGTTTTTTTCATGGAAGAATATGTCACCGATGATACGACAGATCCATTTTTGGAATTGCGATCTCCGGTGCCTAACCTCTATGTGGCTACACCGCATGTAAAGTCCGGAATGACCCCTGAGGAAAAAGACAGTTGCCAGCAGCTATTCCTTGATCAACTGGTACAACAATATGATATTCGGGATTATATGTCCTGGTATTATACACCGATGGCGCTTTCCTGGAGCATGCACCTGCAACCGTCTGTAATGATATATGATTGTATGGATGAATTGTCGATGTTTAAATTTGCTCCTGTTGAGTTAACAGAAAGGGAGAAAACCCTGATGTCTTTAGCCGATATCGTGTTTACCGGTGGTGAAAGCCTGTATCGGCTCAAGCGCAGCCAACATCCAAAAGTATATGCTTTCCCCAGTAGCATTGACCAGGAGCATTTTTCGAAGGCCCGTGATCCGCTGCCAGAACCATTAGACCAGCAGCATATTCCTTATCCCCGGCTTGGTTTCTTTGGAGTATTGGATGAAAGACTGGATATTTCCCTACTAACAGAGATGGCTATGTCAAAACCAGCATGGCAGTTTGTACTGATCGGCCCCGTTGTTAAAATAGACAAAGAATCATTGCCCCAGGCGCCTAACATTCACTATACCGGTATGAAAACATACGACGAACTACCGGCTTATATCAGTAGCTGGAATGTGGCACTGATACTTTTTGCATTAAATGACTCTACCCGCTTTATCAGTCCGACCAAAACACCGGAGTACCTTGCAGCAGGGAAGCCGGTGGTGTCTACTCCCATTCACGATATTGTCGCTACTTACGGAGAAAAAGGGCTGGTACATATTGCCGGCGACACAGCCGGGTTTATTACAGCTGTTGAAGCCGCACTTTCGCAGGATACAGATAAAGAATGGCTGAAGCCTGTAGATGAATACCTTTCCGGAATTTCCTGGAATCAGACATGGGCAGATATGGTGCATCTCATCTGTAAAGTATTGATAGAAAAAAGTCCCGAGAATAAACCGGTAAATATGAATGCTTATGTATGATTATGCAATTATCGGTGCCGGCTTCGCGGGGAGTGTACTGGCAGAACGACTGGCATCAGACGGACGTAAGAAAGTATTGCTGGTAGATAAACGAAATCATATTGCAGGTAATGCATATGATTATTATAACGACGATGGTATCCTCATTCATAAATATGGCCCCCATATTTTTCATACCAACTCTTCAGATGTATACGAGTACTTGTCGCGGTATACGCAATGGCGCCAATATGAACACCGCGTATTGTCCTCTGTGGATGGAAGATTATATCCTTTTCCGATCAACCTTGATACGGTTAATAATCTGTATAATAAAAATTATACGTCTGAAGAGCTGATCACCTATTTTGAGAATATAGCAGAGCCTGTAGAAACGCTCAAAACATCGGAAGATGTGATTGTAAGCCAGGTTGGCCGGGATCTGTATGAAAAATTTTTCTGCGGATATACGCGCAAGCAATGGGACACTGATCCATCTGCCCTCAGTGCAATGGTTACTTCCCGGATTCCGGTACGCACAGACAGAGATGACCGGTACTTTAACGACGCTTATCAGGTGATGCCACGCTATGGTTACACCAGGATGTTTGAGAATATGCTGGCTCACCCTAATATCCACGTTTTATTGAATACAGATTACCAGGATCTGAAGAAACTGATAGCTTATAAAGTACTTATTTTTACCGGACCCATAGATGAATTCTTTAATTATTGCTACGGCAAATTACCTTATCGTTCCCTTAGGTTTAAACATGAAACACTCGACCAGGAGTGGTTACAACAGGTAGCCGTTGTTAATTACCCCAATGATAATTTGTATACCCGAATCACTGAATACAAGCATCTTACAGGGCAGCAGCATTCCCGGACGAGCGTTACCTACGAGTTCCCATGCTGGGATGGAGACCCGTTTTACCCGGTTCCACGGGTAGAGAATCAAGAACTGTATAAAAAATATGCAGCCCTGGCGAAAGAAACTCCCGACGTTCACTTTGTTGGCAGGCTTGGCACTTATCGTTACTACAATATGGATCAGGTGGTAGCACAAGCCCTTACTCTTTATAGTAAACTCGCTGCTAAAAGTTCCCTGAAAGAGGCCATTATCCCATAACAAGGGAAAATCTAAAATGTTTCCAGATGGATATTAACACACAAAAGTCGCCTGAATTGTGGGCGGGCATCGAATGCACGATTAACAGGGTAGGAGAGCAATATTTTAGTCAAATGGAGCGCAACGGACATCTGGACCGGATAGAAGATCTGGAACTGTTTGCTGCATTAGGTATTAAAAAGATACGTTACCCGGTGTTGTGGGAGCAGATAGCAGCAGGAAAGATAGCGGATGCCGATTGGAGATGGGCAGATGAAAGATTGTATAAATTGCAGGAGCTGGGAATTGACCCCATTGTAGGATTTGTACATCATGGAAGCGGCCCTCGTCATACCAGCTTGATAGACGCCGATTTTCCGGATAAGCTGAGCACCTATGCCGCCGCATTTGCGGCCAGGTATCCCTGGGTAAAATACTATACGCCTGTTAACGAGCCATTGACTACGGCCCGCTTCAGCGGCCTTTATGGTCATTGGTTTCCTCACGGGAAAAATAATGAAACCTTTGCCCGGGCATTGGTGGTCCAGTGCAAAGCTGTTATCAGGTCCATGCAGGCCATCAGAGAATACATACCGGATGCGCAGCTGGTACAGACAGAGGATATATGCAAAATATTCAGTACTCCGTTGCTGGCTTACCAGGCAGCCTATGAAAATGAGCGGCGCTGGCTTAGCCTTGACCTGTTATGTGGCAGCATAGATGAAACACACAAAATGTGGCCGATACTACGCTCTTATGCTATCAGTGAAGAAGAATTGCAATGGTTCAGCCAACATCCCTGTCCGCCGGATATTATAGGCGTAAACCATTATCCTACCAGTAGCCGTTATCTTGATGAACAATGCGACAGTTATCCCGAACATTACCACGGGGGAAACCTGGAATACAGGTATGCTGATGTGGAAGCATTAAGGAAGGTTGATTATAACGATATGTCGTTGTATGTATTATTAAAGGAAGTATGGGAGAGATACCAGCTGCCAATCGCGGTAACGGAAGCGCACATATGTAGCGGGCGGGAGGAACAGTTGCGCTGGTTGAAGGAGTTTTGGGACACGGGACAGTTATTATTTCGGGAAGGAGTAGATATCAGGGCGGTGACTGCGTGGTCTTTGTTGGGCTCATTCGACTGGAATTCCCTGGTAACCAGGGATAACGGATTTTATGAGTCGGGGGTCTTTGACATACGGGGGCAGTATCGGCGACCTACTGCGCTTGCGGATTTGATGGTTTGTCTCGCGGAGAATAAATTATTTGAACATCCTGTAATGGCTTCCCAGGGCTTTTGGCGAAGGACAGGCATGGCCCGGGTACCTGATGCCGCAGTAAACAATTCCTGTTGCCTCAAGGATGGTATTGCACCTCTGTTGATCATTGGGGCCACCGGTACGCTGGGGCGTTCATTTGCCAGGCACTGTGCGGCCAGGCATATTTCCTATCGCCTCATTTCAAGGCAGGAATTGGATATCACTGATGCGGCAGGAATAGACCGCATCCTGTCGGAGCACCGGCCATGGGCTGTAGTGAATGCAGCGGGTTACGTGCAAATAGACGCGGCGGAGGATAATGCAGGCTATTGTTTCCAGGTAAATGCTGTTGGACCTGCATTGCTGGCAGCAGCATGCAAACGTCACAAAGCGCAGCTGCTCACTTTTTCATCCGATCAGGTATTTGATGGTATGTTAAACGTTCCTTACCTGGAACAGGATATTGTACGTCCGATAAACATATACGGAAAAAGTAAAGCGGCGTCAGAAGACAAAGTACAACAGCTATTACCAGAAGCATTGATTATCCGTACCAGCGCCTTTTTTAGCCCCTGGGATTCGTATAACTTTATTACAAAAGCACTACAGACAATTGCATGCGGTGAAATTTTTTCAGCCGCCAATGATATCACGGTATCTCCCACGTATGTTCCTGACCTGGTAGACACCTGCCTGGACTTGTTGATAGACCATGATTCCGGCATAAGGCATCTTGCAAACCGCGGAGGTATTACCTGGGCGGAGCTGGCCCGGTCTGCGGCTGCGGTAGCAGGTTTGGATACAACGCTCATCCGGGGGGTAGCAGCCGAAACATTCTCGTTACCTGCGCGCCGGCCCCGCTTTAGTGTATTATCTACTGAAAAAGGAATGCTTATGCCAACATTGGACGATGCCCTCAGCAGGTATCACCAGGCACATGGTTATAGGTATGCTGCGGCGACAATTCGCTAAGTATAAATCAAAAAGTAAATACCGACTTATATGAAAATTGTTCAAAGTTTTTGGACCAGGCCCTTTCTGCAGGCTAAAAAGATGTTGGTGGGTTCGAGACTGAACGGCGGCTGGCCCGAACGAAAATATAACTATTACAGCATTGCCCTCAGCTACCATCATTTACGCCGTCATTATCCACAGATGGAACTGGTAACAGACCTGGTTGGCAAGGAAATTATCGTAGATAAATTAGGACTTGCATACGACCAGGTTACGTTAGAATTGGATACACTGGCAGATTACGATCCCGGATTATGGGCGCTGGGGAAAATTTATACGTACAAAATACAAAAAGAACCATTTCTGCATGTTGATAATGATATTTACATATGGCAACCTTTTGATTCGAATATATCCGAAGCAGCATTAGTGGCCCAGAACAGGGAGACAAGCACCGCTCACTATACAGAAACCTTCGCTGATATCTGCAAATACTTTCCATATGTACCTGGCTATATGAAAGTGATGAAGGATGAGCCCTATATCCCCTGCGTAAATGCTGGCATTTTAGGCGGACAAAACATTCCATTTTATCAGCAATTTACAGACGAAGTTTTCGACTTTGTGAATAGAAACCACGAGTATATACTGGATAACATGGAACAGTTTAATAGTGCATGTGTAAATGTTGTCTTCGAACAGGTGATATTTTATGCATTATCCCAGGCAGCAGGAATAGATATCAGTTACCTGTTTCCGTCCAGCAAGAACAATCCTCCAGGCATCGGATTTTTACACGAGAAACATCTTCACAAAGGCTATACTCATGCGCTTGGGTACTATAAGAACATGAGAATGGTTTATACATTGGTGGAGCACGAGCTCCGGGAGCGTCATCGGGAATCTTATGATAAAATCAACGATCTCTTATCTATATTGGAATTGTAGACCCCTTCAAGTATTATGATAAATAATAAAGAAAAAATTTTAAACTATTGCTACGCAATTTTTCATGCATTGGAAACCCAGTCTCCCAGCGCCGGTGTTTCAAATTTGTCGGGGAACACACCTGGCAGAGGATGGCGTAATGGAGATAATATCCATTGTGGCTATTTAGGCACGTTGATGTTTGAACTGCAGCTATATGAAGCTACGCTTGATCCTAAAGTCTTAAAGTCCTTACTGTTGCGGCTGCCAACGCTTGAACGTACTTTAGCCAATACCTATAATTATTCTTTTGCATTTGGCAGAATGGGGTTGGTTTATTTTTACATTCAGCTTTATCGTTGCACAGAGGAAAGAGAACATCTCACATCTGCACTTAAAATAGTCCGGCATTTATCAGCATCTCATTTGATTTATTTTTCTCTTTTGAGTGACTGTAGCGTTAACAATGGAGCGGCTGGAATCTTGGCGGTGTTGATGGAGCTATATGTGGAAACAAAAGAGGACTGGTTGCTATCTGTCTTTTCCCCGTATTTTGATCGCATTATTCAACGTATAAGCGTCACCGAATCCGGGCTCAGTTGGGTGCCGCCAGGAACTGATATCGACGAGGCTGTCCGCCTGGCACATGACACCGAAATAACCGCTGTCCTTTTGGCGGTTGCGCACCTGTTTTCGGCAGACCACCTGCGATTGTTAATGAATAACGCGTTGCCGTACGAGCCTGGTGCCGAAGCGATTGCCAGCATTCTTTGTAAGATGGCTTATCAGCCAACGGCTTCAGGCGTCAACAAACGGCATAAGACGGGTATATTATTGCTAGAAGCATATGAATGGAGTCACAAAACAGAATACCTGGAGTTGTCCAGGGATATAGTGTCGGAATATCTCAGTCAGCCATTGACACAGGATCGAGATTACTCCCTGGCCTCCGGCCACTGCGGGGTGGCTTATTTCCTGCTTCGGTGGTTGATGGAAGGGAAGTCAAAATTATCCAATGTATTCTTTCCTGCTACACATATGCTTGCTCAACCCGCTGCAACCGGTAGTACACCGGAATTCCTCGATGAATATACAATTCATGATGTTATACTGGACTCACAGTTCAGAGCGTCCTACAAGAACTGGGAAGAGTCGCTCCGTGAAGAGATTATGAAGGAAATTTTCAAAGGCGGCAAAAGAATTACATTGGGTATGTTTGCAGATCTAGACCATAAATATGATTTAGCCATTGACCTAACCTTACTTCGTGCCCGTTTTACGCTCACCGCAAATAAACCGGAAGAGGAGTTTGAAGAAGTGCTGGCTACTGCTAAAATAGTTACCTTAGATCAGGAGACATTTATGAAAATTCCATTCTGTATATCCCCGGATACTATTGTAATTAACGAACCAGGTATCAGTGCAGACATGAAAATAGCGCCGGCTGAAATATCAACCTTTTTTGCCAAATTTGGTTCTAAATCAATGGTATGCCGGATGGGGGACGAAGAGCGGCTAGATATCAAAGTAATGAATTTATCAAAGCTGATTTTTGATAACCTTACGGAACCTTGCACAGGTAATGAAATTAGTAAGAGAATAGTTGCATTTACCATGTCGCAGCCACCAGACATACAGGCAATCATTTGTAAGGAGTTTAAAACCAGGCCGGAGCAGCTTGAGCTGTATATCGGAACCATGGTTTTTGAAGCTATCAAATCCTTTATGGGAGAAGGGATGATCGAAGTTGCCCAAACAGATGCCTTGCCCGACATGAAAACTTCACATATGGCAAATGCTTTTCAGGTGACTGATGACGCATAATGCCCGATTGTGGATAATATATGTATCAAAATCGGACATATATAAATTTATATTTATTTTTATAGGCATGGTTCATCATTTTTTAGGTAACTGGCACTCCATTAGTGGTAAGTGGTGCATTGATTTGTTTAAGCCATATAGATCCTATAAAATTGTACTATGCTTAAAAACTATCTGAAAGTAGCCCGAAGGAATCTGCTGAAAAATAAGGCATATTCTATTATTAACATAGCTGGCCTGGCGGCGGGTATGACGATCGTTGTATTAATAGGGCTGTGGGAGTGGGATGAGCTGACTTTTGACCATTATCATAAAAACCATGCGGATTTGGCGCAGATAATGGACACACAAACCTTTAACGGAGAAACAAACACAGGTACCGCGGTAGCCCTCCCCCTAAAAAAAGAACTGCAATCCGTTTATGGAGGCTATTTCAAAGCCTTGTCACTTGCTTCCTGGAATAACGCACATATATTGACGGTGGGAAATAAGAAGATTTCCCAATCAGGTATGTGGGTAGAGCCGGACTTCCCCTTGATGCTTTCCGTAAAAATGGTAAGTGGTAGTTCGGATGCACTGAAAGATCCATCTTCTATGCTCATTGCCAGTTCAGTGGCGAAATCCCTGTTTGGAGAACAGGATCCGATTAATCAGTTGGTGAGACTGGATAATCAGACGGATATGAAAGTTGCCGGCGTTTATGAAGACCTTCCGTATAACACCTCCTTTTATAATACTAAGTTTCTGTTGCCCTGGAGCAAATATTTAACAGTCGCCTTCTGGTTGAAAGACCTGGAATCGAGATGGGACACGCATTGCGCGCAACTGTTTGTCCAGTTAAATAGTCATACTTCTCCTGCAAAAGTAACCGCCACAGTGAAGAATGTGATGGTCGCACACCTGGATGCCACTGCAGGTAGCAAGGAGGAAATATTGTTACATCCTATGGATAGGTGGCATCTGTATAGCGAGTTTAAAAATGGAAGCTCAAATGGCGGGCGCATTCAGTTTGTATGGCTTTTCGGTATTATAGGAGGATTTGTCCTGCTGCTGGCATGTATCAATTTTATGAATCTCTCTACCGCCAGGAGCGAGAAACGCGCCAGAGAAGTAGGTGTCCGAAAAGCCAATGGATCTACCTCTCAACAACTGATTTCGCAGTTTTTGACGGAATCGCTGTTTGTCGCATTTATTGCTTTTCTATTATCTGTATTGCTGGTACAGTTACTAATACCGGTTTTTAATAATCTGGCAGATAAACAAATACGAACGCCACTACAAAATCCACTGTATTGGCTGATAATGCTGGTATTTACAGTATTTACCGGACTGCTGGCTGGCAGCTACCCGGCATTTTATCTCTCCGGTTTTCAACCGGTCAAAGTATTGAAAGGAACATTTAAGCCCGGGCGGCAGGCTTCCGTTCCACGCAAAGTACTGGTTGTATTGCAATTTACGGTTTCTGTTGCGCTCATAATAGGTACACTGATTGTTTATAAGCAGATCAAATTTACACAAAGCCGGCCGGTGGGCTACACCCGAGAAGGCCTGATAATGTCGGCCATAGGAATGCCCGAATTTTACCGGCATTATGACGCTATCCGGAATGATCTTTTACAGAGCGGCGTTGTAGACAATGCGGCTGCGTCGAACAGTCCTGCTACAGAGGTACAGGATTCGCAGATGGGATTTGAATGGAAAGACAAAGATCCCGAATCTAAGCCGCTTTTTGGTATCGTAAATATAACGCATGATTATGGGAGAACAATAAAATGGGAAATCAAAGAAGGCCGTGATTTCTCAAGATCCTTTCCTTCCGACACCGGCACATTTATTTTGAATGAGGCGGCGGTAAAACTCACCGGGCTGAAACATCCTGTAGGTGAAATTATCCGCTGGAAAGGAAAAGAGCATGTGATCACGGGGGTGGTAAAGGATATGGTAACAGGTTCTCCTTATAAGGCAATACAACCTACCATTTTCATGTTAGATTACGGCTGGCTGAATGTTATTACCACACACATAAAGCCCAATATACCTGTTAGGGAAGCACTGGCCAGGATAGGACCTGTATTTAACAAGTATAGCCCTGACAGCCCGTTTGAGTATAAATTTGTGGATGAAGAATACGCCAAGAAGTTTTCTGATGAAGAGCGTATTGGAAAAATGGCCACTTTCTTTACAGTGTTGGCGATTTTTATTTCCTGCCTGGGGCTGTTTGGATTGGCGTCATTTGTTGCCGAACAACGGAAAAAAGAAATTACCGTACGCAAAGTATTAGGCGCTTCTGTATTTAGCTTATGGGAAATGCTATCGAGAGAATTCGTTATACTGGTATTGACTTCCTGTTTTATCGCCATACCAGCTTCCTGGTATTTTCTGGACCATTGGTTGCAAAAGTATGAGTATCGTACGCAGATATCCTGGTGGATCTTTGTCGTAGCAGTATTGGCATCATTGATTATCACC
Organism: Chitinophaga sp. Ak27; assembly: GCF_012726295.1. Lineage (GTDB taxonomy): Bacteria > Bacteroidota > Bacteroidia > Chitinophagales > Chitinophagaceae > Chitinophaga. The sequence goes on from NZ_JABAOB010000004.1 coordinate 141,808, forward strand.
CTTCTTACAGTGAGTTTTCAGGCTATCAAAGCAGCGTTGAAAGATCCAGCAAAAAGCTTGAGGTCTGAATAATATAATAAAATAACACTGGTAACCCATTTGAGGTTACCAGTGTTATTTTAAGCCTCCTGGCAAACGATATCATCGATAGGGGTATGCGGATTGTCCATGCAAAGCTCCATCAAGTGAATAAAATCTTCGAACAGGGTTACGATAGCCTCCCTGGTATAGATATTAATATCATAATGACACATAAATTCCAGCCCATTGGTATATAATTGCAGGTACATATCAATATCAAAATGACCGAATACGGTATGCTGATGATGCCTGGGTGAAAAGTCGGTTAATGCCTCATTAGGTAATGCAGGCAGCATATTCAGGTACATCGTATTAATTGTATTGAACGGAATATCCATATCGTCCAATAACTTCGACATCGTATAATATTTGAAAGTAGAGGCAACCGTACTGCTGATCATCGCATCAGTAAGCAGATCATTAAAGTTACTACGTTCATTCACTCTACTGCGTATGAGGATTGTATTCACAAAACAGCCAATCAGTTTTTGCAGCACCGGCCTATCCCTGATGGCTACCAACGAACCAATTACTACATCTTTTAAGTTTGTTTTTTTATAAACGAGTATATTTAACATACAGATCATTATCGGATAAATGGTAACAGATCTGTTTTTACACACTTCCTTCAGCTTCAGAAATTTGTCCCCCGATATAGTAAACCTATAGGATCTTGCGGCTGTTCTGCCAGCCTTATCTACTACTCCATAAAATGCACTGACGGTCTCTTCTGAGTCATTTATCAGATAGGGTACTATTCTTCTCTTTAATGATTCCCTGTAAGAATAATCACTCAATTTAAACTTTCCATAGAAGGTTGATAGATTTTCGCCAGGAAACCTGCTATCGCTTTCCGAACACCAGTATTTCTGAAAATCTTTTTTAAGATCCTGGTTTTGAAGGTTGTTTTCCCAGGCTGAGAAATCTTTGTACTGCACTTCAGGTAATTCAATATTGACGTCTTTTTGCTGGGAAAGCGCAGAATAAATAGCTAAAAATTCTCTTCTGAAGATTATCTTCGAAAAGCCATCAAAGATGGAATGGGATATATTGAACAGGATGAAGTTCCGATTATTGCCATCTGTTAAAACGGTAAAATAATAATAAGGCTCATCTCCGTATTCGAAAATATAGTCGGTAGCCTTATCGGTATGTTCCTGGATAATTTTTAACTTCTCTTCTTCAGTGTGATGGCTGATGTCGACGATCGTAAGATGGGATGAAAGGGATACCTTGGGTAAAATCTTTTGTTTAACAGTAAGCGTCGTTGTGTCAAAAACAGCTACTGTTCTGAGTATTTCATGCTTGTCGATAATTATTTTGCAGGTCTGCCTGAAAATATCTTCCTGAAAGTATGGAAGATCGTAGGTGATAATCACATTGAATGGTACATGTTTTTTCTCCAGGAAAAAACCCGTCCAGAAGTGCTTTAATGCGGCAGACGGTTCATGCAGCTCCATTGACTGTATCGTCTGTATCGGTGTGTTGTATGGGCTCTTAGCCAGCCATGCCGACCAGGTACAGATGCTTGTCTTTTGTGATAGCAGCGTTTTACGTCTTTCTGTTTCATCGCTGGTCAGTGCGGGTGTTTCCAGCTGTGCGTCGATAAATTGGAGTACATTGTCAAGCTGCAGTTTTTCAAACGTCATATCGATGTGAATTTTGGGAGGTAATAAGTATTCCAGTTAATACCAATCTTTGTTGAGCGATTGGCATGGCATAAAAGTAATGTCTGATACTATTAGTAAAATATAACTTTTTGATTGAATAATAAAATTACAGTAGGATCATTTCCAAGGATAAACGAGAGGTCGTATAATGCCCCATATGACCTGTGAAAAAAGAAACTGCTTTCCTTTATAGATAAAGCCACTGGCATTGCCAGTGGCTTTATCTATAAAGGGCTAGCCGGCATTGGAAAAAGGGGAGAAGACTGGGGCACCAGGCGCTTATCTTACTGTAGGCATGATGTGACGCTTTAATAAAACCAGGGCATCCTCAAACCTCACTGTACACATCTGTTGCACCGCCTCATTCATCAAGGCTTTGCCATACATTAACTGCCCTTCATAGGTGGCAAGCGATAGCGCCCCGGAGCCTAGCAGCGGACCCACATCCTTCAGAAACACGCCTTCCATTTGCTGGTCATGCGCATAGTCTGCGGGTTTAGCCTGTGCGGCCAGTTGTAGCATCATGACAGCATAAATGATCCGGCTGATCTGGCGCATCACATAGAAGCGGGAAATATGGTAATCATTTACTTCGCCGAAATATGTTTTCAGAAACGCTGCCTCCTGTTCGGGACCATGAATGAAAAAATTAGCTACACTGGCCAGGTCTAAGTACCGGTCATTTACAAACGCAGTGTCCCAGTCAATGATCCAGATAGCTGTCCCATCACACAAAATATTAGAAGGGTTCAGGTCATTATGACTGAATACCTTGTCGGTATCGTGCCAGGGATAAGACGCCTTTATTTCTTCATACCGTCTCAGGCATTCATCCGGCACAGGACCCGACAGGATATTATTACGACGGAATCCCGCCAGCAAATGATCCATTGTTTCCTGCAAATTGCCGCCGGGTACCGCGTAAGGTATCATGTGTATCTTCTTCACAGCCTCCGCCAGTTTCACGGCCAGTGCTTCGCCGCTGAAGAAGCTCCTGATCGGCTTATTTTCAATGAACTCACTGATGATGATGCCTGCTTCCTCATTTTTGTAATGCAGGGGCGGAGCAATGCCTGCTGCCGATGCCCGGGCTATTTTCTCAAATGGATCTGCACTGGTATAGGCATGCGGGATATCGAGTTTCATCACATAAGGACGGTTATCTGCGATGATCTTATATACAGAAGCGGCAGACAGTCCACCGGTCAGCAATATTGCTTCACTGATAACCGCACGGCCAAATGCGTTTTCCAGGGCAGTGGTTACGGCAGGTACGCGATCGGCAGGAAATATGTTTGAATAATTCAATGACATAGGGAAAAGTATTAAACTAATAAGGGCTTGGGCAATTTAACCATTGAGCAAATATAGAAGCATTTTATACCATTCTCCAAAAAGAATCACAGGGCATTCAGCCAAACATGTCATTGAAAACGTTGCCGAAAGTGTGTGTGACCGGGCAGTTTGTCTTATAGCTTACCGTTCTTTTCACTATTTTTACCTGCTATGACGCTAAATACATCCAAAACTGTCCTCGTACTCGGCGCCAACTCCGATGTGGCAAAAGAAGCCATCTTATTGTATCTCGAACAAGGATGCCATGTAATAGCCGCGTCCCGCAGCACGGGGGAAATAACAGCGTTTATGGAAGCAAGGAAAGTTCCCGGCAACCGGCTCACCATCTGCTACTTTGATGCCACTGCCTTTGAAAGCCATAGTCAATTCTACGCCGGGTTGCCTGCCAAACCTCATATCGTTGTATATGCAGCAGGCTTCCAGGTTACCAACGAAGAGGCCCTGGTAAACTGGGAAGAGAGCTATCGCATGATGCAGGTGCACTATGCAGGTGCAGTATCTATTATCAATCTCATTATAAAAGACAGCAACAACGATCACTTGGAGCGGATCATCGGGCTATCCTCCCTTTCGGGCGTGCGGGGACGCAAAAGTAATTTTGTTTACGGTAGTACCAAAGCTGCATTCACGCAGTATCTCGCGGGACTGAGACAATATTTGTTTGCCAGGAAAGTAATTGTTAATGTGATTGTAGCTGGATATATCCGTAGTAAGATGACCGCCGGGCTAGACCTCCCGGAGTCTTTGTTAATGGAACCTTCTTTTATTGCCCGTGCAATTGTCAATGCCGGTGGTAGCTTCACCATTGTTCCGGGCATTAAATGGAAGTTTATTCACCAGGTATTAAAGTATTTGCCTGAGAAGCTCGCCGCCAGGTTACCATAGATGTTACTTTAAAATGTGAATGGCCAGCAGCCGGATAGTGCATGATAGCTTTATGTATATAGTAAATAAGGCCGTATGTCTATTGACCAATCCTTCAACAACACCTGCCGCTTTATCTCGTCGATAAAGTCAGGTAAGGCGGTTTCAAAAAGCGCTTCCGAATTCGATATGCCCGACAACAAATCAAGGTGCTTTGTGCCCGTGGGATTTACATGGGTAGGATAGGGAGCCCATTCGAAATTTGTGGGGTGTAGCGTTTTTATAATTTTAACAAGTAACCAGCCGGTAGCTACCGGACGAAAGGAAGTGGTATCTGCGACATGCAGCATTACGCCATTACATGGCATCCCGGCATATTTGCCCTCCACCGGCGTGAATACTATCGGCCGGGCATATACGTGGCCCGAGACGGCTGGTATCATGGCATTGAACAGCCGGGCAGTTTCATCGGCCAGCAGCCAGGGTGCGCCGGCTACACGAAAGGGGACAGCCGTTCCTCTGCCCTCACTGCAGTTGGTTGCTTCCAGGAAGCAAAGCCCCGGGTATAACAAGGCCGATTCAAAGGCTGGTATGGCTGGCGACAAAGGCACGAACGAGTGGCCCCAGTCGGTGTAGTACAGGTTCCGGCGCCAGTTAACACAGGGTATCACCTCCAGCTGGCAATTAATGCCCCGTGAGCGGTTGAAATAATGGGCCAGTTCTCCCAACGTACAACTATGCCTTACCGGTATCGACCAACGGCCGATAAAGCTACTGCAATGCACTTCATCCAGCATCGGACCTTCTGCCAGCGTTAAATCACCCGACAAGGGGTTGGGCCGGTCGGCGATGATAAGAGGAAGATTAACGGAGGCGCAGATCTCCAGTACATGAGACATGGTCCATAGATAGATATAAAACCGGCTGCCTATATCGGGGATGTCAAATAATACGACGTCAATGTCAGCCAGGTCTGATGGGGACGGCGCCAGTTTATTGCCGTACAGACTGACCACCGGCAGCCGGGTAAGGGTATCGGTTACATTATCCATCGCATGGCCATCGGCGCCTGTAGTATCGAGACCATGTTCCGGGGAGAACAACTTTAGAATATTAAACCCCTGTTGTAGTAAAGCCACCCGTGATGGAACAAACTCGTGGGTAGTAGCCGCATGATTTGTGACCAGGGCAATGCGCTTGCTTTTCCAGGGCGGCTGTTGAGCCAAAAGACTATCGATGCCAAAAAGTAGCTTATGCATGAACGGAGCCGGCATTGGCTGTTGTTTGCTGCTATATTAAGCTTTTTTGGATAAGAAATAAGTTATTGGGTGAAAACGCCAGGCCAGGAAATTAATTTGTAAATTTGCAGCGATCCTATCTATAATGAAACTATATGAGAGTTTGAAAGAAACATTATCCTTTTACGGTGTGCAGTGTAATGAGCCCTACTATATCTCTTCGGGAAATCCGATTTTCGAATTTCCGAAAAAAGCTTTCAGGATGGATTTTTACGCCTTTTGTATTTGTGTATCCGGACAGGTAGAAGTCGAAATAGATAATCATAGCTATCATATAGGCCCCAACAGCTTTCTAATCTCCGCTCCATCTACTATTATCCGTATTATCCGCTTCAGCAAAGACTTCAGGATGAAGCTTCTTTTCTTTGACAAAATCTTTTTACTCAAGAATATCGCTAACCCATTTTTTATTGAGCAATTATCTTTGTTCAGGAACGCAACGTTCAGTGTCATCAACCCTGGTGAGAAGCATTCTTCCCAGTTATTTGCCCAGCTGAATTATCTCCAGCAGCAAACGGGCCGGACGGGGAGGTTTATGGAGGATATTATCAGGGTCATTATCATACAGCTGCTGCTTGAGGTAGCCACCCTCGTCGATAATGAAAAAGCAACGATGGCCGGCAATATGCAGGACGCAAACAACCTTTTCTTTAAATTCACAAAACTTGTACGGGAGAACGCTCTGCATTATAAAGATGTACAATTTTATGCCGATAAGCTATTTATTACGAACAAATACCTGATCAATATCGTTAAAAAGACAACCGGCAAAACGCCCCATGAAATTATAGATGAAGCCCTGCTCAAAGAAGTTTGCGTATTACTGAATGATCCGGAGAAAACCATCTCCCAGATTGCAATGGATACCGGGTTTAGCTCAACATCCTCCTTTGGCCGCTTCTTTAAGAAATATGTTTCCATCTCTCCCCAGGAATACAGGAAACACCATTTGTTATCGTGAAAGCGAATTTTCGTACAGGATTGGCGAATTTAGGGATATAAGCGAATTTGGGTATAAGTCTACCTTTGTATGGTTAATCAAAATGAGTCGAGCATGAATAACATCACTTCAAAATTCGAAAATTTTATACAAGCTTCAGACATCTACGGAAAAGTTGATCATCAACCGGATGCCAGTAAGGAAACGCCCAGGAACACGCCCGAAAAATCAATGCCTTTCTCAGACCAGATTGGAAATTACCAACGGAATAAAGGTATCCCGGCCAGGTCTTATAAAAACAGTAAAGCGTATATTGTAGGCAGTGGCATTGGAGGATTGGCTACCGCTTATTACCTGATCCGCGATGGACATTTCCCAGCGGAAAACATCACATTCATAGAACAACTACCTATAGAGGGAGGTTCGCTGGATGGCGCTGGTAACGCCAAAGACGGATATATTATCCGTGGAGGCCGTGAAATGGACTGTACCTATGAAAATCTCTGGGACCTTTTCCAGGATATTCCCGCCCTGGAAATGCCGCCTCCCTACAGCGTGCTGGACGAATACCGCCTGGTAAACGACAATGACTCGAACTATTCAATCGCAAGATTAATACATGAACAGGGGAAAATAAAGGACTTCCGCAAATTCGGATTAAACAAAAAAGACCAGCTGGCACTGATAAAACTGCTGCTGAAGAAGAAGGAAGAGCTGGATGACATCACCATTGAAGCGTATTTTGGCAAGAGCTTCCTGGAAAGCAACTTCTGGACATTCTGGCGTACCATGTTTGCGTTCGAAAACTGGCATAGCCTGCTGGAGTTTAAGCTGTATATGCACCGCTTCCTTCACGCGATAGACGGACTACATGACCTTTCTTCCCTTATTTTTCCGAAATATAACCAGTATGACTCCTTTGTTACCCCTTTGGGGAGATGGTTGAAGGAAAAAGGTGTGAAGATCCGGTTCGATGCCCTCGTAAAAGACCTGGATATGCTTATCAATGCCGAAGGTAAAGTAGTGAAGGGGATTATTACAGAGCAGGAGGGGAAAGAAGTAATTATCCCGGTTACTACAGATGACTATGTGATCGTTACTACGGGTTCAATGACCGAGGATACATCTTATGGCAATAATAACACGGCGCCGGTATTGGCAGTAGATAACAGCACCAGCGGCCAGAGTGCAGGGTGGAAATTGTGGAAGAACCTGGCCGCCAAATCCCCCGTTTTCGGTAAACCGGAAAAATTTTGTTCCAATATTGAAAAGTCATCCTGGGAATCGGTAACCTTAACCTGCAGGCCTTCTGCCCTGGTCGAGAAATTAAAGACATACGCCGTAAATGATCCATATTCCGGCAAGACTGTTACAGGAGGTATTATTACTATAACCGATTCCAACTGGCTGATGAGTTTTACTTGCAACCGCCAGCCACACTTTCCCACGCAGCCAGGCGACGTGCTGGTGCTTTGGGTGTATGCGCTGTTTATGGATAAGGAGGGAAACTATATTAGAAAGACAATGCCCGCCTGCACCGGAAACGAGATCCTTGCGGAATTATGCTATCACCTCGGCATTGTAGAACAGTTGGATAATGTAGTAACAAATACCATCGTCCATACGGCCTATATGCCTTACATCACGTCGATGTTTATGCCCAGGGCTAAGGGCGATCGTCCGCAGGTGGTTCCGGAGGGGTGCAGTAACCTTGCTTTGATTGGACAGTTTGTAGAAACCAATAATGATGTGGTATTTACGATGGAGAGCTCTGTACGAACTGCACGCGTTGCCGTATATACCTTGCTGAATCTGAACAAACAGGTGCCAGACATCAACCCGTTGCAATATGATATCCGTCATTTGTTGAAGGCCACCAAAACACTAAACGATAATCAGCCGTTTTTAGGCGAAGGTTTGTTACGGAGAGTATTGAAGGGCACCTATTTCGAACATGTTTTGCCGGCAGGCGCCAATGGGCACCCACACGAAGAAGAAAAGGAATCTTTCCTGGCAGAGCAATTCGGAAAGTTTAAAGAATGGGTGGCAAGTTTTAAGAACTAACAGATATCAATTTAAAATTATAAGGTTTATGAATTTCAAAAATATTACCATAGCAGGAAGCGGTGTTTTGGGATATCAAATAGCTTTCCAATCTGCATTCCATGGATTTGACGTAACCGTGTACGATATTAACGACGACATCCTGGAGAAAGCAAAAGCTAAATTCAGGACAATGAGCGAAGTGTTCAAAACAGACCTGGGGGCTTCACAGGCACAATTAGACGCCGCATATCAGCATCTCCATTATAGCGCTGACCTGGCCGTGGCGGTAAAAGATGCCGACTTACTTATCGAAGCCGTGCCGGAGAATCCTCAGATCAAGATCGATTTCTATCAAAAACTTTCAAAGGTAGCCCCAGCCAAGACAATATTTGCTACTAACTCCTCCACCTTGTTGCCGAGTCAGTTTGCAGAAGCAACAGGCCGGCCGGAGAAATTTGCAGCGCTTCATTTCGCTAATAATATCTGGAAACAAAATACAGCTGAAGTAATGGGGCATGCCCGCACAGATAAGACGGTGTTCGATGATTTGGTGCAGTTTGCAACGGCTATCGGTATGGTGGCTTTACCGCTTCATAAAGAACAGCCCGGGTATATTCTTAACTCGCTGCTGGTTCCCTTGTTGAGTGCGGCTACCAATTTATTGGTAGGAGAGGTAGCTGATGCTGCCACGATAGATAAAACGTGGATGATTGCAACCGGTGCGCCAATGGGTCCCTTCGCTATTCTTGATGTTGTGGGCATCACAACCGCCTACAATATCAATAAAATGATTGCTGAGAAAACACAGGATCCTTTAAAATTGAAAACAGTTGAGTACCTGAAAACACAATTTATTGATAAGAATAAGCTGGGGGTTGCCACGGGAGAAGGATTTTATACATATCCCCATCCTGCATACCAGGATAAGGATTTTCTAAAATAGCAGGAAAATTTACTTTCCATAAGGTTTATGAAGCGTGATGCCATTCGAAAGAATGTATCACGCTTTAAAATTTATTGGGTTATAATGATTTTTCCCTTAGAACAACATTTTCATTATGATCATCATCTTCTTCTAATATTAACTCCCAATTTATGCTTTCAGCAATCCTGGTGAGCAGGGAGACATATGCGGCTTCATTTTCGGGATCGGATTTTGAGCCTACTATGGCAATTAAATTCACCCATTCGCTGTTAAAATCCTCGTCTCTGCCATAATTACCATCATTTGAATTGACCGCAACGATGCCAATCCATGGGAAATTTTCCTGGTTACTGAATTGCTGATGGCCTGTCTGTCGCAATTTCCCCGTGTTTCCCAAAACGTTCAATACATCGCTGGTTAATAACCTTTGGCTATAAGTTTCGTTGCCCCGTATTTCATAGTACCAGTAAAGGTGAGACCACATGACTTTTTGGTGTTAAAATAATGAAATTACCATCTGGTTCATTAAATAATAGCACAGATTGTAATTTTTTGGTAGGTATTGCAGCCGGAGAAGTCGGTTTGGACTGAAGGGGCTTACTTTCCTGTAACATAGCATATGGAATAAGTGACCGGTTGAATATACGAAATCCCCCGGATTTTTGACGGATTTCACCCCTTAAGTTGACGCTTTTGCACCGGGTCAAATTCTGAAATGAGTTTCATCTTTGTGTTGTCAAAGGAATTCACACTAAAACTTAAATAGCGTCATGAAAAATTTATTCCATTCTCTTAAATCAATATTTTTAATAGCCATCGTTATGTTTACAGCATCCTCATCGAGCGCACAAATCAAACCTTCTCAAAGTGGCTATGCGCCTGTTAATGGTCTCAATGTTTATTATGAAGTATACGGTGAAGGAAGACCGCTTGTTTTATTGCACGGCGCTTTTATGACAATTGGTACAAATTGGAGCCAGTTAATCCCCGAGCTGTCAAAAACCAGGAAGGTAATTGCTATTGAATTGCAGGGGCACGGGCATACCCCTTTTTCGGAAAGGAAATTATCGCATGCTACTTTGGCCAGTGATGTAGAGGGCGTAATGGATTATCTGAAAATTGACAGCGCGGATGTGGCAGGATATAGCTTTGGCGGCGCAGTGGCATACAAGTTTGCTATACAAAGCCCTAAACGGCTAAGGAAATTAGTCATCATTTCTGCGACTTATAAAAGCAGCGGTTGGCTCCCCGAAGTAAATAATGCGTTTAAGCAAATGAAGCCTGAATTTTTCACCAATACACCTATGCAAACCGCATACGATGCAGTAGCTCCCGATAAAACAAAATGGACAAAGTTCCTGGAGCAGATGATTGGTTCCGTTGTAGTACCATTTGATTTTGGGGATGCCAATATTTCGAAAATTGCTGCACCGGTGTTAATCATATCAGGCGACAATGACGGACTGGATAAAATTGAGCTGATAAAAACATATAAATTGTTGGGAGGCGTTGTTGCTGCAGATATGGGCAAAATGCCGGTATCGCAATTGGCTATCGTACCTGGACAAAGCCATGTTAGCCTGATGATGCAAACAACCACCATTCTCAACTACCTGAACGGTTTTTTAAAGTAGCAATAACTTTTGTCTGATTACAAAAAAGCTAATAACATGAGAAAGATAATTGTATTGTCGATGATTACGCTGGATGGTGTTATGCAGGCACCTGGTGGCCCACAGGAAGATACATCAGGCGGGTTTAAATATGGCGGCTGGACTGCACCCTATGGTGACGAGGATTTTGGTAAAGTTATGATGGAAGAGTTGAAGCAGACGGATTACCTGTTGGGTAGAAAAACGTTTGATATTTTTGCCGGCTATTGGCCTCACCATGCCGACTTTTGGCCTGGGATCAACGAAGGCACTAAGTACGTCTTGTCACACACCATTGAACAATCAGACTGGAAAAACACCGTGGTGCTCAAAAATCCGGCAGATATCGAAAAGCTGAAACAGTCGGATGGCGCGGATATCCAGGTGTGGGGTAGCAGTCAGCTTATCCAACTGTTATTGAAACATGACCTGGTAGATGAGCTCCGGCTGAAAATTTATCCGTTGGTGCTTGGCGAAGGAAAGAAGCTGTTCGACAACGGCGCAATCCCTGCTGCATTTGTTTTAACAGGAAGCCAGGTAACCTCAAAAGGGGTGATCATTGCCAACTATAAACGCGCGGGTGACGTGGTAACAGGAGATCTTACCATCTGACCCCGAATTTTGTCTCCGGAATAGTTGCCACCAAATCTACCCTGATTTTGCCGGGAAGATTTGGTGGCAATTATTTACAGCGGATTAGTAATACCTGCCTCCTACATCAAACCAACCTGAAAAAGCATGTCGGTAGGCCGCCTGGTTGAGGTATACTTTACCGTCGTGTCCTTTCATAAAAACAAACAGGCTTTGTCCTATTGAGGTAGCGGTAGGCGCTGCGTCGGTGGTGCCGCCGCCCTGTAATTCGAACCAATCGCCAAAGGAATGGCCAAAGTCGGCTTCATTCTTATAAATTTTTCCATCGAGTCCTTTAATAATCACATATAGCGTATTATTAATCGTAGCCACTGCTGGCGCGACATCCGTGCGGATAGTGCCTGGCACCGGGAACCAGTCGCCGAATGAATGCCCTTTGTCGGCTTCATTCTTATATATTCTTCCATCAAGCCCGCGTATAAATACGTACATGGTTTTCCCATGAGTTACTACTGCAGGAGCCGTATTGGTTTGTATGGTACCGGGCACGGGAAACCAGTCGCCGAAACCATATCCAAAAGTAGCCTGGTTTTTATATACTTTGCCATCCATTCCTTTTATAAATACATATACCACATTGTCGATAGAGGCGGCAGCGGGAGCCGCGTCCGTGGCGCCATGGCCCTGTACTTCAAACCATCCGCTGTAGTCGTGTCCAAATGCTGCCTGGTTCAGATAAATCCGGTTGTCGAGGCCCCGGATAAATACAAAAAGGCTGGATAGTATACTGGTACAACCGGGCGCTGTATTTGTTCTTCCCTGACCCGCCAGCTCCGACCAGCCCCGAAAAGCCTCTCCATACTTTGCCTGGTTGAAGTAAATGCGGCCATCCATATCTCTCGCATAATCGAAAACAAAATTGTTGAGGGAAGTAGCCGCAGTGGGAACATCCGTATTGAAGGGGATACCGATTGCCAATGCGTTTATCAGGTTGATGCCGTTGGGAGTACCCCAGCCAGTACAGAGGTCATATCCGGGTACGGCGCGGTACAGGCTTGGGTTACGTGATGCATTGCTGCCTGTAGTAATGTCGTGAAAGCAGCTGCTGTAGTAGGGACGCCGGCCTATTGCATACAGTGCGGGATTGATAAACCCTACCGGAGGCAGATGATTAATGGCCGCCTGCTGATTTACGAGGGCGGTAAAGCCTGCCCATAATGGCGTAGATGCGCTGGTACCGCTCGCGTTGACCATCTTCCCATTATTACAGATGACCAGGATATTGGTAGCCACCATCGATACATCAGGGCAATTGCGCATAGTAGTAGAGCCCAGGTTGGAGGAAACATCCATGCCTTGTTGCCAGGAAGGAATCGTAAACCAGGGGCTGGGGCCACCGCCACTGCCAAACCAGGTGGTTTCAGATGACCATGTACCATCGAGGCTTGCAGTGGTTAGCTGCGTTCCCCCTACACTGGTAACGTAGCTGTAATCTCCCGGAGGGAAGGGGAGTATGTCCGTTTTTGAACCGGGAGTGTAGGTGGTGTAAGCGCCCTGGTCGCCCGAATACCCGAAAAACGTTTGGCCTTGTGCAGCCATCTGTTGAAACGACTGGTAAACGCTGGGGTCATAAACAACAGAATAGGAAGTACTGATCTGGTGAGGAAGCTGTTCCCCTTTGGTGGGGTTAGCCATCTCATTAAGCACCTCATCTATGTTGGGGGAGCTGTATGGTATGCCATAGATGTTAAGCGTAGACATGCCCGGCGCCATGGCAATAGCCAGTTCCATATCCATGGAGGTTTCGAGGTTGCCGAATCCCATAGTGCTGGGTGTGCCGGTAAAACCATTCAGGTAAACATTTTGTATGGGCACAGCCGCTAAACCGGACAGCGCTTCATAGTTGCTGATATCGCTGGGATAATAACCATCCAGCGATAACAGGCCTACTACCTGTCCGGCGCCATTCAGGCTTACACCCGGTGCATAGGCGGTCCTGAAATCGTTGCCGCCAAAGGCGCCTCCAGGTCCCCGGCCTGCCTCTCTATCAGCAGCAGCCGGACCATTGGCCTTTATATCCTTCTCACTTAAAATAGGTGTACTTCTCAGCGTAATACGGGGTTGCGCATAATCATCAAGTCCGCTTATATGCAAAATTGGTAGCGAGCTATCAATAAACGGCTCTGTATTAGAGGCATAGAAGCTCCTGTTTTCCGTGGGGTGTTTATAGGTCTGTAATTTTACCCGCAACGCCTTTTCAATATTGGCAACGGAAGCTGATACCCGTACCAGTGTTCGGTTTGGCTGTGTGTTGATTACCGCGAATTTGCAAGCCTTTGCATAAGAAAGCACCCGCTGATAATCGGCTTCCGCAGGCGCAAATTGTTCATTAAACTGTTCCGGCGTCAGGAAATGCCGGTACGATTTGCCGAATGGATCGTAGAGGTCGTGCAACAGGGTATTTAATTCCGGCTGGTTACGCAACGGTAAAGAAATGACCAGTTCTATATTCTTCGACGCGGCAAGACTGCCGGCAGGCTTTAAATGTGAAATAATCAGCGGAATATGGCCTGTTAATTTGCGCTGCTGCTGCCCCATACAGGGGAGCAGTAAAAGAGAAAGAAATGCCGCCAATAACAGGGGGATAAGTGGACGGGCAGGATAGCCAACTCCCGTACTGAAGCGCCATGTTGTTTTCATAAGATGTGATTTTGAGGTTTGGTGATATTGAGTGATGTATTAAAAGTGCTTTGGGGAACGCCTTTTTTGAGAAGTAAGGGCAATGATCTGTTGTATTTTGATTTGAGATGTTGGAATAACAATGCTAAATAGGCTTTGGTTCATAAGAAGTCAACATCATTTATTTTTATAGAAATATAAAAAAGCCCCGCAATACATTCTGCGGGGCTGGTGCGAATATGAAAAACGTTCTATTTCTTTATCATCGGCGGCATTTTAGGCGGAAGCTGCGCGTATTGATACATCAGGTTAACTTTCCCGTTTTCATCAAATCGCCATGTTTCCTGTAATTCCCTGGCTGTCTTTTTGCCCTTGGCATCTGTCGAAATCTCCCGGCTCCATATTACAACCCAGTTTTCCTTTTTGTCCTTGCTTCGGAGAGGTACCCAGGCATGAACAGAATCGACAACGGTGCCCATTTGTCCTCTCATCTTTTTGGCAATAACAAAGAGACTGTCCCGGGGACCGGCAAACATATTGCCATCGGCAAAAAACATGGTGTCGTTTTCCGCAAAGGAATGCTTCGAATTGTCGAGCGTGTTGTTGTCCCAGTCTTGATACAATTCGAGCAATGTTTGCGCATTTTTTGCGGGACCAATTTCGAAATCTGAAGAATAACTCGCCATGTACGGATATTTTAGGCTCTCCTGTTTTGCTGAATCTGAACCGGTTGTCTTTACAGCTTCCGTTTCTGATTTTTTAGGGGCGGAGGTACAGGCTACTAAAAAAGCAATCGATACGAAAAGATACATCGTTCTCATAAAAATTGTTTTTATAATAATAAATAATAGATCAAATCAAAGACGACGACTGACAGGGCGAAGGATGGGGCTCAATATTGTCTTCTAAGGTAAGATTATTTATGGAAAAAAATAGAATTTATGACCGATATTATTGAGTATCAGTTCCTTTGATACAGAAAGGATTTTAGTTATCTTCATCGCCTTGCCTAAAAATTAATGTGGCATTTCACTAATTAGTTATAAATTGGTGGCAGTATACATTTTCTATACCATCGTATGGATTTGTTGTAAAACAGATAAGATAGCACACTACCGGCAGGAACAAGCAGTCATCACCTCAAAAAACCAGTCTACATAAGTACCCCAATGTAATCCTGAGCTTACTAAGCATTATACCTAAACTGATAGGAAATTCCTGTCCGTGATTCGTATGTCATGTCCTGATGATCATCATTTGATTTATTAACTCCTTAAAAATCTCTTTTATGTACGCACAAGCTTACGCCAATAACGACCTGGCGTTTATCAGATGGTCCTATGATCAGAAAATCCCCCAATGCCTGGGTTTTTGCCTGGAACGGATCGACAAAGCTACCGGAGTAGCCACCATACTCCCTGCCTGGGTAGGTTTTGAAAACCAGAAAAACGAACAATGGAAGGCTCGGGATACGAGTATCTGGCCTGTTCAGAAATTTAACTGGCGCGATTTTACAGCTACAAGAGGAAAAACCTACAGCTACAATGTTATTCCCATGGTAGGCACTCCCGGGAACCTGAAACAGATAACAGATAAGTCGCTGCATCTGCATACCAATGAAGTTACCCTGTCGCCCGGCAGTGGTGACATCAAAGCCTATTTCAACAGGGGGATTATTTCCACCCAATCGGTGTCGCATGCCATTGAGGGACCTAATCATGCCCCCAGCAGTCCTAAATTGATGACCAGTATTCAAACACCGGGTAACCA
Organism: Chitinophaga sp. Ak27; assembly: GCF_012726295.1. Classification (GTDB taxonomy): domain Bacteria; phylum Bacteroidota; class Bacteroidia; order Chitinophagales; family Chitinophagaceae; genus Chitinophaga. The sequence continues at coordinate 157,680 of NZ_JABAOB010000004.1, forward strand.
ATTGAGAAAACAGCTGATGGGGCAGATTAAAGATGCCCTCATGGAAATCATCCAGGAAGTGAAAACAAAAGGAGGGGAGTGCTATGCCGCATTGTATGAGCTGAATGATCCGGAGCTGATAGATGGCCTGTTAAGCCTCGGAAAGAAGTTACATATCATCCTGTCGAATGCCGGCGCTAATGGCGACGATGATCCCAATACAAATGAAGACAACCTGCCAGAAGATCAAAGGTCTTCCCGTAGAAGATTGCACGACGCCGGTATCGATATTACCGACCGTATATTGGGCAACGGGCATATCGGCCACAATAAATTCCTGGTGTATGTAAATAGCCAGGGAAAAGCAGAAAGGGTACTGTCGGGAAGCACCAACTGGACGTATACCGGTATGTGTGCACAAACTAATAATGCTATTCTCATTACCTCCCCGGAATTGGCTAAAAGCTACCTGGACTACTGGAAAACACTGAAGGCAGATGATGCCGAACAAGGCGCCGATTTCCGGGCAAACAATGACAAGGTACGCCCAGTTAACATCGCTCCCACAAAAATTGACCTTTGGTTTTCTCCCAACACAGCGAAGAAATCAAAGCCTGCCAGCAATCCGGCAGCACCGGATGATATGGCAGAAGTGTTTGAGCTGATGGAAAAGGCTCAGAAATCAATCCAGTTTCTGGCCTTTCAACCTGGCTCGCCCAGTATATTAACCAAAGCCCTGGAAATTCAGCAGGCTAACCCTAATTTATATATCCGCGGCGCCGCTACCGATGCCAAAGCCGTCAACGACTACAATACCAGTTTGCTGGCTAACGAATCAAATAAAATAGATACCGTGGTGGCAGCGTCAAATATCAAAGACCAGTTTTCCTACTGGGAACAGGAGTTGTTGAAGTCTTCCAATTTTGCGCATGCCATCATCCACGATAAAATAGTGGTGATTGATGCCTACGGCGACAACCCGGTAGTAATTACCGGTAGCCACAATTTAGGCTACAAGGCATCTTACGCCAATGATGAAAACCTGCTGATCATCAAAGGGAACAAAGAGCTGGCAAATGCTTACGTGGTACACGTAATGGATGTATACGACCATTACCGGTGGAGGTACATCCTCCAGAGTAGCCCATCCCTCGCAGATGCATACCATGGCCTGAAGATGACGGACGCATGGCAGGATTGGTACTTTAAACAAGCGGCTGCACCTAAGCCCAAAGCTGCGCCTAAGCCCAAGGCTACGCCTAAACCGAAGGGTAAAAAGGTGGCAAAAGCGGAATAATTAGTTACAACGTATGTCCATTTGAAAATTGCAAAGCGAGATACATTCAAAAGGAGTGTATCACGCTTTTATTATCAGCTTTGATACTTTCTCACCAACCCTTAACCACTCTTGCAAAACTGTTAATAACTGTTAAAATTCCTTTTCCCGGTCCCCCGCATCCCCTACATTTGCCATATGGACACTATTATCCGGCGTATATGGTGGATCGTTATTCCCACTGCCCTTGCAGTACTGGCTTTTCAGCTGTACTGGCTGCGTATGTCCTATGTCAGCCAGGAAACCAGCCTACGGCAGATTGCATCCGATGCTCTGCAAAAGGCGCATGATGTGACGCTGGTGGAATCTGTAAAAATGCTCGCTCCTGGTGAAAAACAAGATAGCAACAGGCAATTCCGGGTAAGTAGCAGCGTAAGCATCAACAGGGGCGATAGCGGGATGCTGGATTCGCTGCTGGCCAAAAGCAAGACCCTGCCAGGCATTAAGATCATTTCCCAGGAAAGCCGGCATAAAGGAAGAGATACCCTTATTGAAAGAGAAATCAAGCCCGAGAGCTCCGGCCTGAATGTGACTAAGCTAATGGCCAATGTATTTTCCTTGTCAAGCCTGGTGGAGATAGATACCGCGCTGCTGGCCGTTAATTACCGGAAAGAACTGCAAAACAGGCATATCACATTACCTTTCAACATTTCCTTTGCGCCGGCAGATCAGCATATAGGGTTTGTAACGTTGCCGGTAATATGGCAGCAAAAAGACGTGTTGTTGGTAGTACATTTTGAGGGTATCAATAACCTGTTGCTGTTTAAAATCCTCTGGCCTGTTGTGCTTTCTTTCTTCCTGGTATTGCTGATCATTGGCTGTATCTGGACTTTATGGCGGATTATTGTCCGGCAAAAGAAACTGGAGGTAATGAAGAATGATTTTATCAGCAATATTACCCATGAGCTGAAGACGCCGGTAGCGATTCTAAGAGCCACCAATGAGGCATTGCTGTCTTTCGGGGGAATGAATGACGCCGAAAAGACAGAGCGCTATCTTCGCCTCGGACAAGACGAAATCCGTAAACTACAGGGGCTTGTCGACAATATTATGGCCCTGACCAGGCTGGAAGACGGAGACGATGAGCTGACAGGCGCCGGAGAGGATATTTCGCTGTCAGCCCTGCTGAAAGCCGTCACGCAGCGATTTTTAGGCTTGCCGGGCGTAGATATCCAATTAGATATTCAAATCAGCCACGATCAGTTGCATTCCTACCCGGTAGCGCTAAAAACAATTTTCTCCAACCTGCTGGATAACGCCATCAAGTATACGATAGCGGAAGAAAAACAGATCTCTTTACAGGTGAGAGAGAATGAACTGCACTATCTCATTTTTATAGAAGACCAGGGGATAGGTATTGCCAAACAACACCTGCCCTATATTTTTGATAGGTTCTACCGTGTACCGCATGGCGACCTGCACGAAGTAAAAGGACATGGATTGGGACTCAGTCATGTGAAAAAACTGGTAGAGCGCCTAAAGGGTACCATCAGCGTGGAAAGTACACCAGGAAAAGGAACTATATTTATCATACAATTGAGAAAGTCATGAGTCAACCGATACGGTTGTTATTAGTAGAAGATGAAGAAGTACTAGCTGGCGTGGTAGCAGAAACGCTGGAGATGAAAGGCTTTGCCGTAGCCAAAGCCGTTAACGGCGTACAGGGGATGGAGCTATATCATAGCTTTAAACCCGCTATATGCGTAGTAGATGTGATGATGCCAAAAAAAGACGGTATTACGCTGGTGCAGGAAATCAGGGCTATCGACAATAGGATACCGCTGGTATTCCTCACCGCCAAAAGTGAAATACAGGACGTCCTAAAAGGTTTCCGTGCAGGTGCAGACGACTACATCAAAAAGCCCTTTAGCATGGAGGAGCTCATACTCCGGATACATGCCCTGTTAAAAAGATCGATGGTAGCACCAGAGCAAACGCCCGCCACCGGGCAGTTCCGCCTCGGTGAATATGTGTTTGATCACAGCCGCCAGGAACTTCATCATGGAAACGGTATGCAGCGCCTTTCACAACGGGAGGCCGATATGCTGAAAATACTAACCGACAATATCGGTAACATCACCTCCCGGAAAGATATGCTGATGGAGCTGTGGGGAGATGATAGCTTTTTTAACGCCCGCAATATGGACGTATACATTACGCGCCTGCGGAAATACCTGCGCTTCGATAACAATATACAGATTATCAACATACGTGCCCGCGGATTTAAACTCATCGTATAAACAAAAAGTTTTAACACTCATTAAGACTATATACATACCCGTTAACCCATTCCTGAGAGGCGTCCCCATAGCTTTGCAACAGATTAATGCAAATGACTATGGTAAGAATACTGCCGCTGATATTACTTGTATCTTTGCTGCTGCCAGAAGTTGCTGGGGCACAGCAATCACTGCACACATACGTTCATGATGTCGCAAACAACCAGCCACTCGCAGGCGCCACCGGGAGTCTCCGTATCCCGGGAGATACCGCGGTAATCAGCTCCGGCATGGCGAATGGACAGGGCAAAATTTCTTTCATTAATATTCCCAATGGTAAATACGAACTGCTCATACATTCCCTTGGTTACCAGGATCAAAAACGTCGTGTAACCGTTCCCGGTATATGGCCCGACAGCATCGCCCTTACCCCAGGCTTAACGCTTAGGGAGGTAACTATCCAAGAAGACGCAGCGCCGGTAAGGATGAAAGGCGATACAGTGGAATATAACGCAGCAAAATTCAAAACCAAAGAAAACGCTGTAGTGGAAGACCTGCTGCGTAAGCTGCCCGGTGTAAAAGTAGAGCGCGATGGATCGATTAAAGCACAGGGAGAACAAGTACAACGTATCCTCGTAGATGGCAAAGAGTTTTTTGGCAGCGATCCCACCGTTGCTACCCGCAACCTTCCCGCAGATATGATCGACAAAGTACAGGTGCTGGACAAGCAAAGTGAGACGGGTGAATTTACCGGCGTTGCCGACGGACAACAAACCAAGACCATCAACCTGGTAACTAAAAAGAACAGGAAGCGCGGCTTCTTTGGTAACGCCAGTGCCGGTATAGGCACCGATGGCCGCTATGAAGGCGGTATCAATGCCAATAGCTTTGCCGGTGATATGCAGCTCTCCGGATTACTCAAAGGGAATAACGTGAATAAGTCGGGATTCAGCGCATCAGAGCTGCTGCAGCTGGTAATGAAAGACCCAAACATGCTCAGGAACCTGCCGCCGGCTGCGTTGTCAGAACTGTCGCGTATGAAAGGAGTAAGGATCGAAGGCAATGGAGGCAATATCGCTGAAATAGCCCGCCCCACTGGATTGACAGACACTAAGTTCGGTGGTGTAAACTTTAATAATGACTGGGACAATTTAAAGTGGCGCAGCAGTTACTTCTACAATAACAACCGTACCAGCAATAATTATAGTTATGCCAGGCAGTACCGCATGCCAGACACCGCTTATAACTATCTCCAGGCGGGCAACACATCGGGCAACAATACCAACCAACGCATCGATATGAGCGGGGACATAAAATTTAATCCCCGTACCTCGCTGAAAATATCGCCTCATATGAGCATCAATGGCGGCAACAACCAGGAGGATCGCAGCTACCGGTCCTTTACTGCAGATGGTGTGAAGTTATTGAATGACGGACGGCAGCTAACCAATAGTATTAACAAACAGCAACTGCTGACCACCGAACTAATCCTGCGTCACCGGCTGGCCAAACCAGGACGCACGGTGGTACTGAATGTAACGCCGGAGTACTATCATAATACAGGGGAAACATACAATAGGAATACCGGCAATTTCTATAACCTGCAGGGGGGAGAAAAACAACCAATTACAGATCAGCTACGAACAGATAAGGGAGATGTGTATAGCGTGAACACCAACATTTTATACACCGAACCGCTGTCGCGCTCTCTCAGCCTGCAAGCCGGGCAAATGTTTTACTATAGCCAGGGGAAATACAACAGGCAGGTATGCGACCGCGATGCCAGCGGCCACTATACTCAACCCAATGCGTTGCTGAGTGATATATACGACGCAAATTCCCGGCAATATACCAGCAAATTATCCCTCGCCGGGAATCACAAGCGCCTGTTATACACAGTGGGAGCGGGTTGGCGCCAATTTAATATCCGTGGTAGCTCCGATATGAAAGGCTATCACGTAAACAGCAACTATCGCGCATGGCTGCCGGAAGTTTATGCCGAGTGGAAACAAAATAAAACAACGAAGTTGATCTTCCGGTATAACATGGACGCATCAGCCCCTTCTGTGGCCCAGCTTCAACCGCTGGAAGACAACAGTGATCCGCTTTACATACGGAAGGGGAATCCACTGCTGCAACAGAAAAAGAGCCAGCATTTGCAACTATCGTTCAACAACTTTCAGCTAACAGCTGGTAACAGTATCTATGCACGGGCCGATTTTACCTACTTCAACAGGGATATAACAGACAGTACCAGCATTGAAGCCGCCAGTGGCAAGCAATACATCATCCCGGTGAATGTTGCGGGGAATCTTAACGGGTCGCTGGCAGTGGGTAAAAGCATCGGCATCGGTCATAATGGTTCCTCTTTTACGGCTGGGATCAGTGCTACCTATGTACGCAGTCTTACTTTTACAAATAGTCTGCCCAACATTAACCGTACCTGGTCTATAACTCCGGATATGAATTTCAACTACTATCTGGGTGATAACATTAATGTATCGGCACGTGGGAGCGCCGCCTGGAATATGCGCCGGTTTTCCGTTACGCCGCTGCTGCCGGAAAAAAACTGGCTGCTGATGTATGGAGTGGAGTCCATTGTAACACTGCCCTGGGATATTTCACTGGAAGCGGGAACAGATGGTTTTAGTTCCTTAGGGATGGCCGCCGGGTATAATAACACCATACTATTGGTGAATGCCGCCATCACCAAGGGAATTGGTAAGTCGTTCTCCCTGCGGGCGGAAGCAAAAGACCTGCTCAATCGTAATATCACCATCAACCGCATTAATGGCAGCGGTTATATAGAAGATCGGCAGAACAGTGTACTGGGAAGATATTTTTTACTCAGTGCGGTATATAAATTCAGACACTTTCCAAAAACAAAAAAATAAATAATGCATATGAAAAAGATGGTGTTTCTGCTCGCCATGGCGAGCCTCTCTTCAGCAGTAGGTATGGCACAGGATAAGAGCCAGGGTAAAATTGATTATGAAGTTACCCTGAATGTCCGGGCGTCCATGAAGCCCGATCAGCAACAGTATAAAGACCTGGTGCCGGAAAAAGTAGTGAATAAAGAAGTACTGTATTTTAATGGTAGCAAAGCACGGTTATCTCGTAAAGATCCGGACGAGATTACATCGGATGAAGGGGCAAAAGTAAAAATAGTTACCAACGATGGTCAGATTGCAGTTTATTCAAATGGGGCTACAGGGCAGTCCTGGTCGCTACGGGAGGAAAATGGCAAGAAGACATTGGTGTCAATGGGAAAAGGACATAAGCCAATGGGAAAGCAAGTTAAGCAGGTAGACACAGCAAAAGTGGAAACCGGTAAAAGAACCAGGGAAATACTTGGATTTACCTGCCGGGAAATGGTTATAAAAAGTAAAGAGATGGGAGAGATGACATTGTGGGTAACCGATGCGCTACCGCTCTATGCCGGCCCGATGGGAATGGTAACAGATAAAGGCCTCGTGCTTGGAGTAGAGAACAAAAAGCTTAGCGCCATCGCGACTGCTATTAACTATTCCCCTGTAAGCGTCAGTGAAGTAACCATACCGGAGGATATTCCGGTAATGGAGGAGGGGAAATAACTTACGAAGGAAAGACCTATCGAGCCGGCAACCTATGAGTTGCCGGCTTTTTTAGTAGGCTGATACTGTCGGTTATAAAATCGTTTTTGTTGCAAAAAGCAATGGCGGAAGGCTTGCACCAGTTGGTGGAATCTTTAAATATTCTCTAAAAAATTTTAAGAGATATGTTACTTTTGAAAGAGTTGGAAACACTCCAGTATTGATCGATAATTGCGGGATCAAAATCCTTAAAATGATTGCTACCGGGCATAATAAAAATGAGCTATTGGAGCAAATGGCTGCCGGTAGTGAGATTGCGTTTGAAGAAATTAGCTTTTATATAGTGCCATGTTGTACGGAAATATCCTGAAGCTTGTCAAATCCCGCACGGTGGCTCAGGAAATTCTCCAGGAAGCATTTATAAAAATATGAGAGTACCATTCCGCTATTGATCCGGATAAGTCATTTTCTTCATAACTGTTTACCATCGCCCGTAATCTGATATCCAATTCCTACGTGAAAACAGCGAGAGACAGGGTGTTGCTGCAAATACCCGCTGGCGGAATGCTTCGCCGTTGCCCGGTGCGGATGTGACGATCGATTTAATCTGCGCTCCAATAGCGCAGAACCCAGGATACTGGGAATAATACTAGCTTTAAGGAGGATGGGAAAGCCATCCTCCTGTTATATCTATAAAAACAAAAGTCTGATGATGATTTCCTGGTGCAAGAAATTCTTGCTTTTATTGAGTTGTTACTTTTTCCTATCTGCCTTTTATGCAACAGCACAAAAGACAATACCATTGGAGTCCCCTGATGGGAAAACCCGGTTCCGTTTATTTATCAGTGAGGACGGTACAATCGGGTATGATATTTTTTACCGGCAGCAGGAAGTGATTGAACGCTCATCACTGGGACTGGCGGGCTGGAGTGACCATTTGCATTTGATAGCTAGTCATCAGGGCGAAAAGAATACCTCCTGGAAGCCGGTGTATGGAGAAAGAAGTGTAGTACATGACCAATATCATACCGGTACCTATACATTCGAAGGAAATGGAAAACGACAGCTGCAATTAGAGGTGCGGGTCTATAACGAAGGTGTAGCTTTTCGTTATTATTTTCCCGGAGCTACTGCCGGCAATAAGGTGCGTATTCAAAAAGATTTATCTGTATTCACACTGCCGGCAGGTACCATGGCCTGGTTTACTAACCATGCCCAGGGAAGTTATCGTCTGTTGCCGTTGGAAAAATGGCCATCAGCTGCAGAAAGGCCGTTGACATTACAGTTAAAGAATGGGCTATATGCTGCCCTGACCGAAGCGGAAGTGGTAAATTATTGTCGCACTTATTTTGCATTAGACTCCACCAAACCCAATACCATAGGCTGTGCTATGTATGAACCGGTGGAGTTTTCAAAACCATTTGCCACGCCGTGGCGGGTAGTCATGATAGCAGAGAAGCCTGCGCAGTTATTGCAACATAATGATTTGTTACTGAACCTGAATTTGCCTTGCGCCATTAAAAATACTGCCTGGATAAAGCCGGGTAAAGTAATGCGCGAAATGACCTTATCTACCGATGGGGCAAAGAAAGCGATAGACTTTGCGGTGAAGCGGCATTTGCAATACATTCATTTTGATGCAGGCTGGTACGGTTATGAATACGACACTGCTTCCGATGCATCGCGTGTACAAGTAGATCCCCGCCGTAATCCGAAGAATGATTTGGATTTGCCGGTTATAATCAGCTATGCCAAACAACATGGCATCGGCGTTTTCTTATACGTAAACCAGATTGCGTTGGCAAAGCAGCTGGATAGCTTATTGCCATTGTACGAAAAATGGGGGGTGGCAGGAGTAAAATTTGGATTTGTAAATGTAGGTTCCTATAAATGGACTGAGTGGCTGCATGAGGCAGTAAAGAAATGCGCACACTATCATTTAATGGTGGATATCCATGATGAGTATCGCCCTACCGGATTTAGCAGAACCTATCCCAACTTACTTACACAGGAAGGAATAAAAGGAAATGAAGAAATGCCGGATGCTACCCATAACACAGTATTGCCATTTACCCGGTTTTTATGCGGGGCAGCTGACTATACAATCTGCTACTACCACCGGCCGGAGCTAAAAAGCCGCCTTGCCGAAACGCAAAATGCGCATGTACTGAAAACTACGTCCATGCACCAAATGGCGTTGTCAGTGGTATATTATAGCCCACTGCAATTTTTGTATTGGTATGATAAACCGGAAGACTCGCAGGACGAGCCTGAGCTGAGATTTTTTGATGCTGTTCCTACGGTCTGGGATGATACCAGGGTCGTGGAGGGAGCCATCGGGGAGTATATTATCGTTGCCAGGAGAAGCGGAACGGATTGGTATGTGGGCGCCATCACTAATGACGACGGCCGGGATATTAAAATCAATTGCTCTTTTCTGACTAAGGGAAAGCGGTATAGGGCGGAGATTTATTACGATGACCCGGCATCTCCGGTCCGTACCAAAGTATCTATAAAACAAGTGGAGGTGGATGCTTCCAGCATACTGGATGCACATTTATTAGCATCAGGAGGGGAAGCGATCCGGTTTACCCAACTGAAATAAATAGGTGAGACTACGCGGGTGCCAGCGGCCTTTGAACCTACGCATTGCGTAGGTTTTTTTATATTAAGCGTGTTTGTCATGGCGTTTCGATCCTGAAAACGCTGCAATTTTCTTTTGCTGCTCCAGTACTATCTGCGCCATCTTTTCTGTTCCGAATGCTGCTGCCAGCAGTTCATCTATCGTTTTGCTTTTAGCATTAGACAACACTTCCTGGTGTTTTTGTTCGGTGTCTTTCAGGAGGTTGATCACCACCTGTTTGTCTTTATCGTCTATGCTGCTATACATAAGCAAAGTAGGTTTGTGAAGCAGCTGGTATAATTTAAACAGGATTTTTTCACCGGCTTTTGTCAGGCTTACCAGCTTTGCCCTTTTGTCTTCAGGGTCTGCTCTTTCAGTTATATACCCCAATTTTTTCAACCGGTTAAGGATATCAATACCAGTCGTCTGTTCTGTGAAGTTGTATTGAATGATTTGTGTTTTCTTTACCTCTTTCAGATGGTAGATAGAGTTGAGAAAGTAGAACCAATCCAGTTCAAACCCAGGAATCTCCTGTAGGGCCATTTTGGAATAGGCCGTTTGCATGCCTGCGAGTCGCCCTATCAGCTTGGCAAATACGGTATCCAGGTCAGGGGGAGTTAGGCCGCTGAATAGCTGGCTGTTGCTTTCTTGAGCCAGGAAATACATGCAGAATTCCGTTGCGGAAGCGCCCGGATGCTGCCGTGCATAAGCCTCCCAGGCGGTAATTAGTTTCACCAGTTCACTCATAAGTTAATTTATGTCGAATTCGATGTAAATATAGCAGAAAACAGGCGGATATGTTGGTTAAATGGTTTTTATATTTATTTTTACATCGAAATAGATGTTTTTATATAGAAAGTAAAACGAAAACGATTAAATATTTTTTAAATGGATAATTTAACAACAGGCTACCTGACCAGGGCCGAAATATGGTTATACATTACAACGCTTATTTATTTCCTGATGAATGGGGCGCAGGTATTTGAGACCCTGGTATTTGTGCCTAAATGGACCGATACACCGCCAGCCAACTTCAAATTACTATTAGATGGGCAGGGTGCAAGTCTAAAAAATTTCTGGATCGTTGTTCACTCCCTGCATGAAATAACTTTCCTGCTGGCTATCATATTTTGCTGGAAAATTGATTTTGCCAGGAACTGGTTATTGATTTTATTTGCCATTCATTTTGCTGTAAGAGTATGGACCCTGGCCTTTTTTGCGCCTAACATCATCAACTTTCAGCAGATAGCCGAAACCAATACATTGGTAAATGACCTGGTAAATAAAACCACGCTTTGGAAGGCGCTCAACTATGTGCGGGTCGGTATTTTTATCGGGGTGTCGGTAGGGTTGGTTCCTTTGTGCATCAGGCTATTTCATTTGCGTCATTAAAAACAACGACCCACGTAATATGATACTACCTAAAATCCGGGACAAAAGATTGATCACCGTTCGCCGTGGTGGTACACTATCAGATGAAGACCATCATCTACTGGCTATCTGGGCGGCGGAATGTGCGCAGCACGTGTTACATAACTTTGAAGCAGCGCAGCCCAATGATGATCGCCCGCGGAGGGCTATTGCATTAACCTATGCCTGGGTAAAAGGAGAAATTACTATGAAACAGGCCCATATGACAGCGTTTACAGCCAATGCAGCCGCAAGAAATGTATCTGCCGCGGCGAAATTTGCAGCATTGTCGGCAGGGCAGGCAGTGGCAGTAGCGCATGTGGCAGCACATGAATTAGGCGCTGCAGCCTATGCCATCAGGGCTGCCATGGCTGCGGCTGCAGACGATAAAAAAGAGCTGGCCCGGCAACAAGAATGTCAGTGGCAGCGGGATCAGCTCCCGAGAAAAATAAGGGAACTGGTGATCGATGATCAGCGGTTAAGGAATGATATCTGCTGGTCAGTGTTTGATGATTGACTACTTCACTTTTTCATATATATACTGTACTACCACGGCGTAATAAGAGAAATATTCGCCTTTCTTCACATTTTCAATGACGCTGGGATAATTAATAATCAGGCGGCCTTTTTCGTCTATGCCAAACTGTGATACGCCCCCACTGGCCTTCATTAATTTGTACATTAGCATAAACCGCCTGTTTTCAATCTTATATTTTGCTGACATCATTTTTTTAAAATCTCTTTTACCAGCTTCTTTGGCGTACAGTTTAAAGGTATCATCGGTGATCACTGCAAATGCTTCATCTCCGCTTTTTTCGTCCAGCAGTACATCCGGAAGCCGGTAGTATTGTTTGGTAGGTATGTAAACCGAATCGTTGTACCTGACGGAGCGGAATTTCAGCATTCGCCAGGTACCTACTAGTTTAGTTGGATCATCAATAATGATAGTAGTGTCGAGTTGCGCATGCGGGATTATCGAGTTAGCCGTTATTGTAGTAACAACGTCTTTGTCGCGGTAACTCATGGCGGCCTGCGTTTTCCTGACGGCGGGTGTCAGGAAGGCAACGTAAGCATCATAGTCATCATCTCAGTGTGGATATGCTGTTCTGGGCCTGGCAATTTTGTAATCCAGTGGAAAATCAACGGTGGTATCCTTCGGGATTCTTGATAGCTCGTCGAAGTTGTTTTCCTGGGCGCTTACGCCCATAGTACCAATGATTAACAACAAGGAGGTTAAAAATCCGATGAGGTAACTTTTCATGTGGTTGCGGGATGTTGGTGATAATTACCGGTAATGATTACAGGTAATAAACCTGTGATCATTACCGGTATGCTACAATTACTAATATAGAAATAAACTTTATAATAAAGCCTTTTTCCAGGACAATAAAATATACCCGCTCATCAGTCATCAACTGTCTGATACGATAAACTTGTCGAGGGTTTATTCCGACTTTAAACTATCTACTGGGTTGGTTAGTGCTGCTTTTACCGATTGGAAGCTGACGGTAAAAAGTGCGATGAGTATAGCGATCATCCCTGCCAGCACAAATATCCCACCAGGAAATAGGGGCGCTGTAGGCAAGCCCTGCAACCATTTATGCATGCAATACCATGCAATTGGAAATCAGGATGGCGATGGTCATACCTGTATTCATGAGTCGTTCTGTTTGTTGCTCTTTATCGTACCAGTTGCGGATTGTATCATCATAAAAATGATACTCAAATTTTTCATTGGGATAGATAGCTGCATAAGCACTTTGCATGTCTGACAGGTTTTTTTTAAGCTGTTCACTGCCCTTATCACCCAGCGATAACCTGATATTCAGCTAGCGGTTTACTTGCCGTGTTGTATGGTTGATAACCAATTGTTTATGCGGATTTAGATGTCCAGTTATGAATGATTAGTGTTCGGAAATGGACGGGTGGATATAGGTATTTATCAGGGCTACATTATATTGCCTCTAATGAGAGCGCCACCCATTGAGTGGCGCTCTCATTACAAACTACCCCCGCCTCTTATATACCCTCATCGCAAAAAAATAAGCCAGCAAGGTAATCCCTCCGCACCATCCTAATGCCACCCATATTCCATTGCCTACTGGCTGATGATATAGCAATGCACGGATCGCTTCCACAATCGACGTCACCGGTTGATGCTCGGCAAAGGCACGAACCCCTGAGGGCATTGACTTCGTGGGTACAAACGCTGAGCTGATCAACGGCAGAAAGTGAATGGGATAGGCAATAGCGCTGGCGCCATCGATCGTTTTGGCAGTGAGTCCGGGAATAACTGCGATCCAGGTCAATGCCAGGGTAAACATAGCCAGTATGCCGGCTATAGCCAGCCAGGACGCTAAGCCTGCGGGTGAGCGAAAACCCATCAGGAGCGCTACGAGAATAATGACGATCAGCGAAATGACGTTGGATACCAGCGAGGTAAGCACATGTCCCCATAACGCCGCAGAGCGTGCAATCGGCATGGAGTGGAAGCGCTCAAAAATACCCCGCTGCACATCGGTAAACAGGCGGAAGGAGGTGTAACCCACGCTGTTGGCGATAGCAATCAGCAGGATGCCCGGCAACAAATAATTTACATAATTATCGCTGCCGGTTTGAATGGCGCCTCCCAACACATATACAAATAACAGCATCATCGCGATGGGCATAATAGTAACAGTAATGATGGTATCCATGCTCCGGGAAACATGGCGCATCGAGCGGCCCAGCATCACGCCCAGGTCTATAAAGAAATAGTTTTTGATCGTTTCCATTAGTAGGTTGTTTTTGTACCAACAATGGCGAGAAATATCTCTTCCAGCGTTGGTTGTTTTTCAATGTATTCAACTTTTGCAGGCGGAAATAGCTGCTTCAGTGCTTCCAGCGTGCCGCTGGCGATAATTTTACCGTTATGCAAGATGGCAATAGTATCGGCAAGCTGCTCGGCTTCTTCCAGGTATTGAGTGGTCAGAAAAACCGTAGTGCCGCCGCGGGCCAGTTTTTTGACGATCTCCCAAACAACGATGCGCGCTTCCGGATCAAGCCCAGTGGAAGGCTCGTCGAGGAAAATGAGGGATGGGTTTCCGACCAGGCTCATGGCGATATCCAGCCGCCGGCGCATACCCCCCGAATAAATAGCCGCCTTCCGGTGGGAGGCGTCGGTTAAACCAAAGCGCTCCAATAAATCATCCGCTACCTGCCGGGGATGGGGAAGATGCCGCAACCTGGCCATCATGATAAGGTTTTCCCGGCCGGTCAACACTTCATCCACGGCGGCAAATTGCCCGGTGAGACTGATTGACTGCCGTACCTGCTCAGGTTGCAACGATACATCGAATCCATTTACAATGGCTTGTCCGTTGTTTTGTTTCAACAGCGTAGCGAGGATTTTAACCATAGTGGTCTTGCCTGAACCATTGGGGCCGAGCAAAGCGAAAATGCTCCCTTTCTCTACCTGGAAGTCAACGCCCTTTAACACCGGTGTATTTTTATAGGATTTTTCCAGTCCTTTTACCGCGATAGCGATTTCATTTGATGACATATGCATACATTCTTATGCGGTTAACAATGTGATACCATTCATATCTGCTTTCCCGTTTTTCAGGAATTCAAATGTCATCCGGTCTGCCTGGCAGTCGATAAACCGGATATGCTTCAGGCTCCTGCATTTGAAGAAAGTGTTAGTGAGCGTGGAATTTTGAAAGGTTACCCTGGAAAAGGACGCGTTTTCAAAATAGCAATCTTCCAGCTTGCCCTCGAATATAATGTTGGCTAAATGGGTAGCATTAAACATAGTGCGGTGCAGCCTCACATTTACCAGGGTATTTTTCTCCATGGCGCAAGAGGTAAAGGCGGCCCCGGTTAAATCGGCGCCCGAGAAGTCGCAGTTTTTAATATGACTGCCTGAAAATTGCGCCGCTTTGAGTGAACAATCATTAAAATGATTATCTACCCAATGAGAATTTCCTATGTGGCTATTATCCAGTTTGGATCCGGAGAAATCGCAGGCTGTAATCATATTATTTTTCAGTAAAAGTCCCGACAGGTCTGAACCAATAAACTTGCAACGCTGCATGTTGGAGGAGCTGAACTTTTCATGTAGGTTTTTCAGCCCGGAGAAGTCGGCATCTACCCAATTTCCGAGCGACATATCCCAGTTAAGCGGTTGTGTTACGGGCTGTTCGTCCAAAACCTTCATGGATGTGCTCTCCGGAGAGGACGTGAATTTTTCTGAGAAATAATTCAGGTCAACTCCCAGGATTTCCGCCAGTTGGCTAAGCGTAATGATATCCGGGACGGATTCGCCCCGTTCCCATTTTCCTACCGCCTGCGGGCTGATAAATAACCGTTGCGCCAGCTGCGCCTGTGAGATGTTTATTCTTTTCCTTGCGTGAGCAATTTTATTACCGATCATTTTAGTTTCCATAAATGTGTTTTTTTGTTTTTTGTGTCGACCTCACAAAGGTATTCCGATACATACCGAACCACCTAAAAACAATCGCCACCCTTAGTTGTATGATCGCTACTTGTGGTTGTTATTTGACAACTGTAGGTTGTAGGTGGTTGAAATTCAGCTTATTGGGAAAAAAGTGACAACGAGGACTATGTCCGGAAAATGTAGCTTGTTACCTTCAATCCGCCAATGGAAATATTAGAGAAGAATAAAATTTAATCCCATGAATGACCTGTTTCATCCCTGGTTATTGAGCGTCTGTCACAAATAACTTCCTGATCTCTACCATTCATATTCCTTTGAGCTAAACAAACATTACTATGGGGAAATGGGTCATAGAAACCGATAATTTAACTTTTGGCTATAACAAACGAACGACCGTATTTGACAAAATTAATCTCAGGGTGGAAACCGCTGCGATTTATGGATTTATGGGACCTAACGGGGCGGGAAAAACTACCCTGATAAGGCTGCTGCTGGGTTTATTGCCGCATCATACGGGTGGGATCATGTTATTTGGAAAGCCATTAAAGGGCCACAGGTTAGAGATTTTATCGAAAACAGGCTGTCTTGTAGAGCAGCCCTCGTTATATGAAAACTTGACAGGCAGGGATAATCTCAGCATTACCTGTATGATCAGGGGACTTCAGAAAGACAGCATCGACAGGGTATTACATATGACGGGCCTCAGGGATGCCGCCAATAAGCGGGTAGACGCCTATTCACAGGGAATGAAACAACGGCTGGGCCTTGCTATAGCCCTGCTTCCACAGCCAGAACTATTGATACTCGATGAGCCGGTGAATGGACTCGATCCTTTGGGAATAATTGAGATCAGGGAGTTATTGATTCATCTCAACAAGGAGTATGGCACTACTATATTTCTTTCGAGTCATCTTTTGTCAGAACTGGAGAAGTTGGTAACGCATACTGGTATTTTACGGAAAGGCGAACTCATATTTCAGGGGAGTGCAGCCGAATTGGAAGCCATACAACAGCAACAGTCCACGGTCATGATCAACACGGATAACAATCAGGGTTGTTTACAATTGTTGAAACAGGACTATCCGGCAGTCTCTCTGGTAGCCGACAGGCTACATGTTCCTTATGAAGATAAAGAAACTATTGGCGATTTATGCCAAAGGATGGTGCTGGCAGGCTTTCGTCTATATGAAGTGAAGACAGGCGATCACGACCTGGAAAATATATTTATGAAATTAACAAGTAACTAATAATGGCGAAGTTTTGGCCCTCCTTATTGACAGAATTTATAAAAATCAGGAATTCATTTGCCCGGTGGCTAATATTACTGGGTGGGTTTATGATGCCTGCATTTGTGGCTTTTGTTGTGTTCACTAAATGGAAACATATAGCCGGGGAGGCGGGAGATAATCCCTGGGGTTTATTTGCCGAGATGTCCTGGAAGGGAATGTCTTTCTTCTATTCTGTCTTTTTCATCGTGTTGTTAACCTGCCTGTACTTTAACATCGAGTATAAAAATAATACCTGGAAACATATTTTCACGCTCCCTATAGGGAAGGGACAAGTATACCTGAATAAGGTACTTTCGATGATAGTATTTGTAGTTTGTTATTATATGCTGTTTATCCCGTTTTGGGTGGCTATGGGGTATTTGCTGGGAGCCATTAAGCCTCCGTTGCACTTTGCCTGTCATGCGCCGGATTTTGCCCTGCTGTTCAGGAATTGTTGTCACTCCCTGATTTCATCACTGAGTATCATTGGTATTCATATTTGGCTGAGTATACGGTTTAAGAATATGATTATCCCGATTGCAGTGGCTGTTTTTTGCTCCATTGTGATGGTAGCGCTTTTCCAAGGAGCGGCAACGGAAATCAAATATTTTCCCTATGCCTACCACTATTTATCGATTGCCACACCTTATTTTTTTCATGAGTATATCTGGGGACCATTGCCGGAGCATGAATGGTATAGCGTCGGATTTTTTATATTGTTTTGCTCATGGGGATATTGGGACTTTACCAGGAATTTTGCAGGCGATCGTTAAATCCTTCTAAATAAAAAGGCTCTGGTCCTAAGACCGGAGCCATGGTTGTTTCTTTCTTTTCCTACGCTGGTATTATCCAGATCAGGTCCGAGGGTATGTTCTCAGGTCTGTTTTAAGAGACCACCCCTTTTCGGGAAACTTCCGCTATAGATAACTACAAAACCGTGCCAGTATCCCCCCATCATTTGTCAGCAGGAGGAGCCCCTATTTTTAGCTATCTCAAGGCTGAAAGGAATTCCACAGGCGATACATATTGTGCATATATTTCCCAGTCCGCAAATAGAACAATCAAAAATATAAAGAAACCTTCCCGGATAAGTAGTGTATGCGAAGGAATACAGCCTCCCCGGAAGCTGATCCATAGGCCTTTCCTGGCATAGTAAATGAGGCGTGCAGCACGCGGGATATCCCGATGCTTCTTTTCCCTGGCTGGAGAGCATACTGGGGCATTGGGCCAAAGGGGGGCATATTTCAGCGGAGGCCTTTTATGCCATGATCACCATGCATGGCACCATTCTTATCTTTTTTGTATTGACTGCCGGCTTGAGCGGTACCTTCTCCAACCTGCTGATTCCTTTACAGGTAGGGGCTCGTGATATGGCCTCTCCTTTTTTAAACATGTTGAGTTACTGGTTCTTCTTTCTCTCCAGCATAGTGATGATGAGCTCCCTGTTTGTACAAATAGGGCCGGCATCCGGCGGCTGGACGGCCTATCCTCCGCTAAGCGCGCTGGGAGATGCTTCCATCGGTTCTAAGATAGGTATGGATTTATGGCTGGCCAGCATGGCGCTGTTCGTTGTGTCGCAACTGCTCGCTGGCATCAACTATATTACCACGATAGTTAATATGCGTACCAAGGGCATGCAAATGAACCGGCTGCCGTTAACCATGTGTGGGTTCTTTTTTACGGCTATCCTGGGCGTATTATCCTTCCCGGTATTGCTGGCTGGTTTTATCCTGTTGCTCATGGACCGGCATGCCGGCACCAGCTTTTACCTGAGTGAAATATTTATAGGCGGGAGAATATTACCGAATGAAGGCGGCATTAACTACTCTTAACCCCTGGAAGGCCAATACGCTAGAATGGACAACACCCATTCATCCGGGGCATGGCAACTGGCCCGGCGAAGTCCCCGTTGTATATCGCTGGGCGTATGACTATGGGAAAAACGGCGAGGAGTTTATTCCACAAACGACTCCGCCAATGCAGGGCGAGAAGGACATCACCTGAAGCGCAGATTATTTATCCCTTCCAAAAACAACTCTTAGTTTCTCCTTAGCTTTTTCCAGTGTTTGCTTTTGTTTTTCCGGGAGATTTTTACCTGCCCGGTTGATATAGAAATTCAGCATAGACATGGCCGATTGATATGGAGTGCCTTTTCGGCGGTGGCTTTTGCGGGATGAGCGCTTGAGCGACTCCGCAATTTCCTGTGGATCGTCAGATTTAAAAATTCCCTGTTTGAGATCCAGGGCATCGCTGGTTTCCATGACATGTGCTGACCATTTTTTACCGGTTTTTTTTCGGTTGTGGGTGGTATGTGATGTTTTCTTCTTCATAATCCTGGTTTTTTGTAGGTTCTCCGGGAAAGAAAATAATCAACAATGAATCCAGAAAATGAATGCCAGCAGTGAACATCAATTAAACCCCTGCCTAAACTCTAGCGGTGACTGCTTCGTTTTTATCTTAAACAGTTTACTAAATGACTGCGGATGCTCAAACCCCAGCTCATACGCAATCTCGCTAATGGATAAATCACTGGTAGAGAGCTTCTCTTTTGCTTTTTCTATCAGCTTTTCATGGATATGTTGCTGGGCATTTTGCCCGGTGAGGGAGCGCAGCATGTCGCTGAGATAACGAGGGGAGAGGTGCAGCTGTGCCGCCAGGTATTCTACCGTGGGAAGGCCCTGGTGCAGGGCTTTCTCGTCATCGAAATAATTGTTCAGTAGTTGTTCCATAGTGGATAGCAGGTCGTGGTTCACCGTTTTGCGGGTAATGAATTGTCGTTTATAAAACCGGTTGCTGAAGTTGAGCAATACCTCGATGTAAGACAGCAGCACGTCCTGGCTGAAATCATCGATAGGATTGTTGAGCTCCCGGTTAATATGTTCCAATATTTCCAGGATGGTGGTTCTTTCTTTTTCCGACAGGTGAAGCGCTTCATTAGCTTCATAGGCAAAGAAGCCATACTTCTTAATGTCTTTGCCCAGTGCATGGTTGCGGATAAAGTCGGGGTGAATGAGGAGGGTAACGCCGTATAATTCGGTTTCATTTTCCATGATGGAAATGATTTGATGAGGGGCGGTAAACACCAGGCCGCCCTCGTCAAAGTCATAATAACCTTGTCCGTAGCCAATTCTGCCTTTCGGCAACTTCTTATAAGATATCTTATAGAAATTGAGCAGAAGCGATTTAGGTAGCTCTTCTACCGTTGCTGCAATTTTGGTGTTGTCGATGAGACTCACCAGCGGATGCATCGGGCTGGGTAAGCCCAGCAGCCGGTGCACCGTGGTAATGTCGTCAATTTTGTAAGGAACCGGCGTAGCTCTTTTCATAATGCTAATTTACGGATTATGCGCCTAGTATGCTTTTGCCTAGTTCTTTTCTGAAGGCTTCTGCGCCAATTTCGAGGCGGCGGGCGTATAGCGACTGTGCATCATTGCCGGCTACGTAGCGTACCTGGTCTTTGCCATCGGTGGCGGCTTCGTATACTACGGCGGCTATCTGAGCGGCACTGGAAAAGTTGTTGACGTCGAAAAGCGCCCATACCTTTTTGCTGGTGTCATCATAAGCAGGGTGGGAGAGTGCATCGAGGGAGCGACTGGCAAAGTCGGTAACAATACCACCGGGTGCAACGGTTTTTACGCCAATGTTGAAGAGCGACAGCTCATAAGCCAGGCTTTCACTCCAGCCTTCGAGGGCAAACTTGGTGGCATGATATACGGAGCTAAGCGGGAAAGTAAGGAAGCCGCCCATGGAAGTGGTAGTAATAAATAGACCGCTTTTTTTCTCCCTGAAATACGGGATGAAGGCCTGGGTTACCCGCAATACGCCCAGCAGGTTGGTGTCCAGCTGCCGGGTCAGTTGCTCATCACTGAAGCCTTCCATAGGTCCCATCAGCCCATAGCCTGCATTGTTGAATACTACATCTACACCTAATTGTATCGCTTTGTCTACGGTGGAGCGAATTTGTAGAGGATCGGTAACGTCTAATGGCAATACGGTTACGTTGTCGAGTTGCGCCAGCGACGACCCTGCCGGTTGACGCATAGTGGCAATCACTTTCCATCCCTGCTGCTGGAATAATTCTGCGGTGGCTTTCCCTAACCCGGTAGAAGCACCGGTAATAAAAATTGTTTTCATGTTTTGTGATGTTTATAACACAAAATTCCACCAGCGGTAGGGATGTTACGTAACCATAATGAAGATGATTGTAGCCAAAATGACGAAAGCTGGTCAACAGGTCCAAGGGGTGTGCATATCTAAAATGAATACGCATAGAATAGAAGTGCTATTACATGATGTAGCAGATAAATTATGACCGCCTTTGGCAGTCCCTACTGTTTTTTGTAGCTTCACGACCGTGAAGTAATGTTTAACCCGGGCAACATTCAGCAGATCATGTCGAAATCCGTCAGCAAACCAATAAGGCAAAGTGAGGTGATTACGCAAGCGTATTTTACCTTTTTAGATAAACATATTACAGATGTCATTAATGGAGATGCGCCGCATTTTATGGAGCTGAACCAGATTGCGGCGGCCATGTTTGTGTCGCATGCGCATCTTACCGCTACTATCCAGCAAACCATGGGGCATCATCCCTGCCATTTTTATGATGGAAAAATCATCGATGCCGCGAAGAAAATGCTGGCGGAAACAGATAAGCCCATCGCGGAAATTGCCAACATACTGACCTACGATCCTTCCAACTTCTCCAAGTTTTTTAAAAAAATAACCGGGCAAACACCGGGGCATTTCAGGGAAAAAATAAAATAGGGCTCCGGGAAAATTCCTTAAAGTTCACCATGGCGTCTATACAGGTTTCTCGACCTTTATCCTATTGTTAAACCAAGTAAAAAAAGGACATCATGGCAAGTAACGATTTAAAAGGAAAGGTAGTGCTCATCGCTGGCGGCGCCAAGAACCTCGGGGGATTAATCAGCAGAAACCTCGCTAAGAAAGGGGCAAAAATAGCCATCCATTACAACAGTGACAGCACTAAAGCAGATGCGGAAAAAACGCTGACCGATATTACCAGCGCGGGCGGAGAAGCATTTCTGTACCAGGCCGATCTTACCAGGATAGATAATATCAAGCAGTTGTTTGAAGAAACTAAAAAGAGATGGAATGGAATAGATATCGCTATCAATACAATTGGTAAGGTATTGAAGAAACCTTTCCCCGATACTACGGAAGCTGAATACGATTCGATGTTCGACATCAATTCAAAAGTAGCTTATTTCTTCATGCAGGAAGCGGGCAAACAGTTGAATGATCACGGTAAGATTTGTACAATTGTAACTTCCCTGCTGGCAGCTTATACGGGTCTGTACTCCACCTATGCTGGCGCCAAGGCCCCGGTAGAAGATTTCACAAGGGCGGCGTCAAAAGAGTTTGGTAGCCGTGGTATTTCTGTAACAGCAGTAGCGCCGGGCCCTATGGATACCCCGTTTTTCTATGGCCAGGAAACGCCGGATGCGGTAGCCTATCATAAATCTGCGTCAGCTCTCGGTGGATTGACCGATATTAAAGACATCGCACCTCTCGTAGAGTTCCTGGTAACAGACGGCTGGTGGATTACCGGGCAAACGATTTTTGCTAACGGAGGTTATACTACCCGTTAAAAAGCCTTCATCTTTTACATTTAACCAGCTTGCCATTGACATCGAACAGACCGCCGGTGCCAGCGGCAAGCTCCGTCTATTTATTAATGTAGAGCATGACATCTCTTCTGAGCGTATCCCCCTGTGGAGACAATGCCTTCGACACTACTTTAAACTTCCCCGATACTTTGTAAGGATTGATAACCGTGATGGTAGCGAGATGCATACTGGAAAAGGAGAATGATGGATAAATGAGATTGACGCTGGTATCCAGCGGTGTGATCACAAAAAATACTTTGACGGGATCAGTAACCATGCCCCGGCCCGGATTGCGGACCAGTTCAGCTGAGATAGAGAAAGAGGTACTGGTATCGCCGGTATAAGGATCGCTGGTAAGAAGTATATCATCTGGCAGCGCGGTGTTCACCGTAATGAATGTATCGATGGTATAGGTATCGGTAGTGGCCTTGATCATGCATTTACCGGGTTGCTTGCTAACCAGGGTGGTGGTAGCAATGCCCTCATCGTTGGCTTTTACAACCTGGATGGTGTCATTGTTGGGAAATGCACCGCTCTTAGCCACAAAAGTTACGGTGCGCTTGTCGGCACTTGCTTCGGGATTGATTTTTACCTTGATCTGGCAGCTGGAGGCGCTATCTGCATCCAATGACGTGACAGAGAGCTCCTGGAATGCGATGATATCCTTCAGTTTTGGTCCCAACGTATTACCCAGGGAATAAAGATCGTCTTCCCGGTCACAGGCGGGCAAGAGGGTCAGTAGCAGGATGTTTACCAGGACGGTTAATTTGGTTTTCATCATTGGTCAGGGAATTAGGGTGAAGCTGGTAATTTGTTCTCTTCGGTTGTTAAGCCGATCCTGGATCGTAAGACTCACCCTTATTTCTATTGGATCTGCTGACTGGACGTCAGAGTGGATATCGACAATCTGGGTATAGGTAAGGAAGTCTTCACTGATCAGCATTGTTTTTTGCCAGCTGGCGGGATCTATGGCTACCTTCAGGTCGGAAAGCACAAAGCTCACTACCTGTACAGGGTTCTGTTCGGGAGTGGTCACTACCGCATCATAGAAGACAGTACACGTATCGCGTCCGCTTTTTACATTGGAGCTGCCGTCGGCAGCCAGTATTTTAACGTTGTCGAGCAAAAGAGTTGGTTGTTGTACCATTGTTACATATTTTGACGGGTTCTGAAAATGGCACTACCCACGCCGTTCAGGAGTGATTGTACCCTTACATCAATAGATAGCGACACAAATGGAGATCCGTGGAAGCGGAGGTTATCCTTGGCAGTAGTGGGATTCGTTGGTTCGCGATAGTATAGGTAAAAGCCGCTGTTGACTTTGAGCCATGGCCATAATTTTATGCCGGTACCCAGTATCAGTGCCTGGCCACCGATAATCCCTCTTCGTACGCTGTCTTTGGCAACAGCATCTACAGAAATCCCGATAAGGAAAGAAAGCCTGGAGCGGACAATAGGCCCAAAGCCTTTATATTCCCGCAGGGGAATGGAATCATCCAGTGGAGATAGTGCCACCTGTACACCTATATATGGATTTACCCGGCCAATACCCCAAACATAAGCCAGACCCAAGTCTGAAGCGATAAATTGGCTCGCCTGTTTCACAAATTCTTCGGGGTAGGTGCAAGCCAGCACGCCTTGCAGTTTAATAGAATTGGCAATTAAGCTGTAGGTCAAATACCGGTTGGCCGCGTCACGGGACTCAATAGCGGCTTTGATATTTTTCGCTATAAGTCCATAAGTCCGGTTAACAGTGAAGCTGCTATCTTTAGGAATAACACGATAAAACTGGGCCATAATGGCGGAGGTATCCGATTCCTTAATAGTTGACCAGTCGACCTGCATTAATGTATTAGTGGCCTTTGCAACAAAATCATTCCCCGCAATTCTTTTAAGAGAGTCATTCAAACGGGCATCTTCGCTTATGTCTCTGAGTTGGAGAGTAGCATTGGCAATTTTATTATACATCTCTGCATAGCTGTGCAGCTGGCTGGCGAGATCCTTATCCGACAGGTCGAGGGTATAGTCCTTATTAATTTTGCGTGCGGTGCTGAGTGCATTTTCTCTTATCGCTCTTACAAAACCGGAGAATGTTTGGTCAAAATGGCTATGGGGATCCGCCAGGTTGACTCTGGCAAAAGTGTTCAGCAATGTCGGGATGGCATCATTGCTTACCAGCGCAGCTAATACAGCAGCCGATTCTGCATCCGTCAATTCTCTTTTACTATAAGTGTTTATTTGGATGAAATAATCTGTGCTGGGCTGAAGTGTGATCAGGTGAGGTATTATTGCCTGGGTGCCGGTATCAGCGAAGTTAACGTTCCGGGTAACAGAGTCCACCAGGATGGGGGTTAGCGTATTGCTTAGCAGCACATCATTGGAGAGGAAGATTCTTTTTCCATTTACTCTTTTTCCTTTCCTGGTTAAGCCAGCATCTTTCATCAGCTTTCGGTAATTGGTAACGCCTACCGGGTAAATCGTAGCAGAAATAGCAGTTACCTCTGGCTTAATATGTACCAGTTTTAGCTGGAAGGCCCTGTCGAATGGCACTTTCCCATCCAGTGCTTCCGGACGGTCGAAGTCGTATACTACCTGTTGCCCATATATTTTTCCGAAAGAGAAAATACAGAGAAGAAGCAGGAAAATACTTTTAAGATAGGTATTGGTCATTGTCGGGGAAGATTGAAGTGATACTTAGGTTCTGGGAAATACTTAAATACTTGCGTACGAAGTCATTTATTTCATAATGCTACACGATTTGCGTTATGGAGGTAACGTTTAATTTATAGGGAATAATTGAATGCTGCCAGCACTTCCATGAATATTGCTCTTTGCTCTTACAACAGCAGCGTTAATTGGAGTTAATGTCTAGGTGCTCGATAAATAGGATTTCTATCATCCTTGCTGAAGTTACAAAAAATAAAAAATAAAAATAAAATAAATTTTTCGGGTGATGCTTTCCGGAAACAAGCGTATATCCCGGGTTGATCTTACACCACATTGCATCGGTTATGGAACATGCTATTGGCTATAACTTTTTTATTTTCAATGATTTACCTTAGTTTTGCGGATGGATTAAAAAGATTGTGCGCATGCCTTTGATAAAAGTTTTAATCACTGTAAAAAGTTACCCCACTATATCTTCCCATTATGATGAGCAGGTAAGCATTGCCGGTTTCACGCCAGATGGGATCTTCATCAGGATATACCCTATCCCGTTTTCAAAAAAAGTATACGAGGAGCAATACCAGTTGTACGATTGGATAGAGATGGACCTGGTACGGCATCCCAGGGATTTCAGGATGGAAAGTTTCAGGCCGGCTTCTGCAGAAGTGGCGGTAAAGAAAATAGGACACCTCGGAATAGAAGATCATTGGAGTGAAAGAAGAGCAGTGGTATTGAAAACGGTTTACCGCAACCTGTCTACCTTACTCATGGAGGCCAAACATGAAGCATTTTATACCTCGCTGGCAGTGTTTAAGCCCGCCCGCATACTGGGTTTCCTGGTAGAGGAAACAGACGGGAACTGGGACCCGCAACAATTACAAAGGTTAACAGAGGAGAAAGAAAGCGGTCGGGTGACAGAACAACAGGAAGATCCTTTTACCGTGATGCCTAAGCTGCCGTACAAATTTTCCTTCCGTTTTACGGATGATAAAAATGAAGAGATTACTTTGCCAGTAGAGGACTGGCAACTGGCATCCCTGTATTGGAAAAGCCTGAAAGCATCTGGTGGAGCGGACAAGGAGCAGAAAGCCATCAACCTGGTAAGAAAGAAGTACCTGCAGGAGTATGCTAGGAATACAGACCTGCATTTTTTCCTGGGGACTACCCAAAATGCGCATGCCAGCCTGAAGCAACCATTTACCATTGTAGGGTTATTTCATCCTACTACGCCGCCGGCAGTCATACAGGGGAGTTTGTTTTAGCGAGGAGTAATGCTTATCTTTCTTGCAGGTGTAACCGCAAACTTATACGGTAGTGAATATACAATCTTTGTTACCACCCGCAGCACTATCTTCTTATGTAAGAAGTATCATGGTCATTGAACATCCGCAGGACCGGGCCGGCTTTGTATTGCCATTGTATGCCAATGGTATGCCTACGCTGGTGTTTCAAAGTACCCGGGGGCAGCGCAATGGTAACCAGGTAGGACATATCAGCGTGTATGGACAAGCGGTGGCGCCCACCAATCTTTTTATCCGGGAACGTTTCGTACTCATTGCCTATTTCCTCCATCCTTATACCATTAAAGCGATACTGGGTATCACCGCGGGTGAATTGACCAATACGCTGGTAGATGTGAATGACCTGAAGCCGGCAAAAGCCATCAGCCTGCAGGAACAATTGCTGAATGCATCGTCTGTAACAGAACAATTAAAACTCATCAATGCCTTCCTGTTACGGCGTATAGCCAACGATTGTATTGACTACAGCCGTATCGCTTTTGCTACTGCTGCCCTGCAAAAAGATGCAAGCGGGGAAGCGTTGGGCAAACTGCGGGATCAGCTGTTTAGTACAGAAAGATCGGTGCAGCGGTTATTCGAAGACCAGGTGGGTATCTCTCCTAAACTCTATAAAAGGATCTGCCAGTTCCATATGGCCTTTCAACAGCTCAACCACTTAGAGTTTACTAAGCTGAGCGATATCGCCTATCGCAATGGCTTTTCTGATCAGAGCCATTTTATCCGGGTATTTAAAGAATTTACCGGTATGAGCCCTAAAAACTACCTGGCATTACGCGCCGGCTATACCCCCGAAAAATGATTTTGTCGGGTCCATTCTATTTTAACCTCGCCGCCCAGGCTAATTTTGGTTAAAACTTAAAACAATGACAAAGATAATTGCTACTGAATGGATGTCCCTGGATGGCATCTTCGACGCTACCGGGATGGCTGAATGGTTCAACCCTTATCACAGCGACAGCCGCGCTGCGCTCATCAGCGAAAACATCCATAATTGCTCCGCCATGCTGTACGGACGTAATACCTACCAGATGTTGTACCCATACTGGTCTGCCTTTAAAAACAATGAAATGGGGGTAGCCGATAAGCTCAATAAAACCCCCAAGTACGTGGTATCAGGTACGATGGACGAAGCCGCCTGGGAAAACTCCACTATTATTAGGGAAGACGTTATCGAAACGCTGAAAGCGTTAAAAGCATCCGGCGAAGGTAATATACTGGTACAGGGTAGCGGCACGTTGGTACGCAGCTTGCTGGCCGTGGGGCTGCTGGATGAATTAAAAGTAATGATACAGCCACATATTATGGGAAATGGGCTGCGCTTTTTTACGGACGATATGTCTGCCAGCCTCCAGTGCAAGCAAGTAAAGGAACTGGATAAGGGCGTGGTTGAAATTACCTATGTACCGGCAGGATAAGCAAACGTGGTTGCTGGATACTTCATATCCGGGGAGCGCCTTTTTTATAATATAAATCTTTGTCCATACCAAGATTTATCTACCGGCATCCCTCCACATTTGCAGTATCAAAAACAACAAGCAATGAAACATACACGTGCAAGCATTATCCTGTCCCGTATTTACCTCTTTTTTTCTGCCGCAAGTCTCCTGATGGTGAGCCTGATGGCCTTTTCCAATCCGCAGTCGGTAATGGACCTGGTGCAGGTAAAGCTACCCAATAACGATGCATTCAGTTCTATACGGGGCGTATATGGCGGTGTGGGCCTCACCATCGCCCTGGCGCTGGTACGTTGGGCACTGAAGGACGTACAGCAGGGTGTTACTTTTGCAAGTGTGCTGTGGGGACTCTACGCGATATCAAGACTCATCACTATTTCAATCGAAGGTCCGTTGGGCGCGTTTGGAACACAATGGCTGATGATTGAAAGCGTGCTTTGCATACTGGGCGTCTCTCTGTTAGTGGCCCTGCGTCGGCCATTGGTCCAACTCCATCACTGATAGGGCAGAAGCCGGATACCTCAACACAAGAGGGATCCGGCTCCTGTATTTCCATGGGTATCCAGCAGGAAGACGTATTCCAGTCCATCCGTTTCATCTACCACTTCATCTACTTTCATAAAACCTAATCCCTGTACCAGGGATAAAGAAGCTATATTTTCCGGCGCTACCGACGCAATAAAACGATGTATGCCGGAGGTTTCCAGGGCCCATTGCATAACGCTGGTAATAGCTTCCCGCGCATATCCCCGGCGCTGGTGCCCGGGATAGATCTCATATCCCATCTCCGCAGCGTTTTCCCGGTAGAATTTTTCGGCAGGAGATGAAGGCCTGCTGTGAAATCGTATCAGGCCAATCATTTTCATTTCCGCTTTCAGGATAATAGCCCTGGATGCCCAGGGGGCATACGCGGCATCTTGCTGCAGCTGACGCAGGTCATGCGCCAGAGCATTGGGAGCATCCAGGAGTTCGGTGGAAACTGGAATACCCAGTAGCTGCCCGGCAGTTGCCGGATCCGGTACAAGGCAGGCCTGGGTAACTGCTGTGCCAAGCAGTCGTAGTATTAATCGCGGTGTTACAATATCTCCGGGAACAGTAAGCATCTATCTGGTGTTATCTCTTTATAAATATAATAATTAAATTGTGCTGCCGACTGTACTAACTAACCGAACACAGGTCAGTCGCGATAAAATAACCATATTCTAACAGCAAAATCTTCATGTATGAGCTCCCAGGTACAGTATATTAATCCCGATGGTCTTTCAAAAAATCCGGCATTCTCACAGGTAGTCACTACC
Organism: Chitinophaga sp. Ak27; assembly: GCF_012726295.1. Classification (GTDB taxonomy): domain Bacteria; phylum Bacteroidota; class Bacteroidia; order Chitinophagales; family Chitinophagaceae; genus Chitinophaga. Next base: position 186,878 of record NZ_JABAOB010000004.1, read on the forward strand.
CATGGGAACGGAAAAACGATTTATGTCGGCGGACAGGATGCCGTCAATGCGCAGGGTGAAATAGTAGGCAAAGGAGATATTGGTGAGCAAACGGCACAAGTGATGGAAAATCTTCAAGCGGCGTTATGGGCTTGTGGTGCTACTTTTGAAAACCTGGTGAAATTAACGATATACATTGTGCAGGGACAGGATTTGTACCGTGGATTTCAGGCTTCCCAGAAATACCTGGGTCATTTGAAAAACCCGCCGGCTATATCCGGTCTTTTTGTGTCGGCGCTGGCCAGGCCCGATTTCCTGGTGGAAGTGGAGGCCGTGGCATTTGTTGCGGGCGAGTAAACCAGGAAGCTAGAATATGAGCCACGATTTTTATTGCTGGAGTGGTCCTCTTTTAGGATGACTTCACCATGCGTTGCGCATGCCTGATCCGGCTGAGTGTTTCCCTGGAAACGCCCAGGTAAGAGGCAATCAGATGTAATGGGATGCGGTTGGCCAGGTGGGGGAAGGTGGCGACAAATTCGTGGTATTTTTCTTCAGAAGTAGCGCTGATATGCATGCGGATCCTTTCCTGGCTGGCGTTGAGACTATTGGAAACAATACGGATCGAATAAGCTTTTAAAGCAGGAATGGTGTCCATTAGCGTATTGAAATGATCGCGTGTCCACAGCAACACATAGGTATCTTCAATGGCTTCTATATAGTATTTCGACGGCGTTTGATGCATGTAGCTTTCATGATCAGTAAGCCAGGTTTGCTCGGGGGCAAAGCGCATAATATGTTCCGAGCCGTCGGACTTCAGCAGGTAAGATTTTAACAGCCCTTTTATAATAAATATTTTGTAGAGGCATACTTCTCCTTCCTCCAGCAGCAGCTGCCTGCGGCGCACTTTCTTCGTGACAGATAACGATAATATTTGTTGCACCTCCTCGTGGGTAAGGGGCATCACAGACCGGAGGTAATTTTCGAAAACGTCAGACATGGGTAACGGTTTTATACAGTTGACCGGTACAAAGGTAAGTCAAATGACCTTGAAAAATTGTGTCAAATGTCCTTGTAATGATGTAGTCTTCCGCTGCAAATTTGTAGCCGATCAAAAATTACATTTATGCGTGTTTTTGTTACAGGAGCTACGGGGTTTATTGGTACTGCTGTAGTACAGGAGTTATTGCAGGCGGGCCACCAGGTAACGGGGCTGGCGCGTTCGGATGCCGGTGCCCGGTTGTTGGAAGCAGCAGGAGCGGGGGTACACCGTGGGGATATCAATGATGCGGATAGTCTGCAACGCGGTGCTGCCGCGGCGGATGGGGTCATCCACCTGGCCTTCATTCATGATTTTGCCAACTTTGCCGCCAGTTGTGAGGCCGATCGCGGCGCTATCAGCGCCCTGGGAGCTGCATTGGAAGGCAGTCACCGGCCATTGGTGATAACGTCGGGGACGTCGCTGGTACATAATGGCGGTATCGCTACTGAAAATGATGCGCCGGCAGCATCTCCACGTACTATTCCACGAGCCGCGTCGGAGGAGTTGGCGCTATCCCTGGTCACACGAGGTGTGCGTGCCTCCATTGTACGGCTGCCTCCAACGGTACATGGGGATGGGGATCATGGTTTTGTGCCTGCACTCATCAACGTTGCGCGGGAAAAGAAGGTGGCAGCGTTTGTTGGCGATGGCAGTAACCGCTGGCCAGCGGTGCACCGCTTTGATGCGGCGCGGGTATTCCGGCTCGCACTCGAAAAAGGAGCAGCAGGTGCAAGGTATCATGCCGTGGCGGAAGAAGGCATCCCTACCCGCGATATTGCCGCTATGATAGGGAAGGGGTTACAGTTGCCGGTGGAGTCCAGGCCGCCGGAGGTTGCGCCGGATCACTTCGGCTGGATAGCCCAATTTTTTTCGTTGGACGTACCTGCCTCATGTAAACAAACCCGGGAACAGCTGGGGTGGGAGCCTGCACATCCTACGCTCATGGCCGACCTTGACCGGCCCGTTTATTTTAAATAACGTATAGCCCTTCAGGTAGTCTGGAGGGCTTTTTTATGCGTCCCATTTATATTTTCTTTGACAAGAAATGAAGTGCATTTTTTTTCTTCGAACAAAGATTTAAAATAAATTTTATCTACACCTATACCGACTTATACATTTTGATATTATTTTTGGGCCCAAATGAGACTAATAATAGGATATTTCCTGTCGTTATGTTTTCTTTTACTGGGAGGAAATGCGCACGCGCACAAAACAGGCGCCGCTCGTCTTTCAGCCTGGACCATCGAAAATACCATTCAGGCAGAATTGGTAGCTATGCAAACCAACAAAACGCCGGTATGTGATGTTCCTGCTTCCAGCAGTGGAAAAATAGCCGACAGGATTAAAGCAACGGAAATCGACGAAGAAGGTGAATCTGGATCTTTCAGAAAACTGTTAGAGACCGGTATTAGCCGCATTACAGTTTTTTACACTCTCAGCGCAGGCAGTAGCCTTCCCAGCCACTTCCGCTACCTGCCTTTTTCCGCGCACGCCTTCAGTGCATCTGCCGATAGGTATATCGTGCATCGCGTTATCAGGATTTGATTTTTACACTTTATTTCCCGTTTCATTGCAGGCATTATAATATCGCCTGAGCTGTTCCCATATTGTTTACTGGGCGCTGATACCGTTTGTCTGCATAGCATGCTGCTATGGAGCCGGCCTTGTCATGTGTCCGCTGAAAAAAATATCCAGGCTAACCTGAATTAATCATCATATACATTTATGAAAAGAATCGTCATGCTCATGGGCTTGTATGCATTGTTGTGCCATACCAGCTGTAAGTCATCCAAAGGAGAAGAAAAAGAAGCCGCTACAAAATTCCTGGTTACCAGCCCGGTAAAGATGGATACCTCCGTTACCAGGGAATACGTTTGCCAGATACACTCTATCCGCAACATTGAAGTGAGGGCACAGGAAAAAGGTTACCTGCAAAGTGTTGCGGTAGATGAAGGCCAGCCGGTGAAAACCGGGCAGCTCCTGTTTAAGATTATGCCCAAACTGTATGAAGCTGAACTGGCTAAAGTAGCCGCCGAAGCTAAAGCGGCGGAAATTGAGCTGCAGAACACCCAAACACTCGCCGACAAAAATGTGGTATCAAAGAATGAGCTGGCCCTGGCTAATGCCAAATTACAAAAGGCTAAGGCAGAATTATCACTGGCCCAGGTACATCTCGCCTTTACGGAAATCCGGGCACCCTTCGATGGTATCATCGACCGCTTGCATTTAAGACAAGGTAGCCTGGTAGGCGATGGCGATCTGTTAACCACCCTGTCGGACAACAGCCACATGTGGGTTTATTTCAACGTATCAGAACCGGAATATCTGGATTATGAAGCCAGCGTAAAGTCGAAAGGCCCCTTGAAAGTAAACCTCCTGATGGCCAATAAACAGGTGTTTAAATATCCCGGCGTAGTGGAAACTATCGAAGGAGAATTCAACAATGAAACCGGCAATATCGCCTTCAGGGCCAACTTCCCAAATCCCGATAAACTGCTGAGACATGGAGAAACCGGTAGTATCCTCATGAACATAGCATTGAAAGATGCCTTGGTCATCCCCCAGAAAGCTACTATGGAAATCATGGATAAGAAATATGTGTTTGTGGTAGATAAAGATAATGTGGTAAAGCTCAGGGCCATCACGATTGGTGCGGAAATGCCCGACCTGTATGTAGTGAAAGAAGGCCTGGCGGCAGATGATAAAATATTACTGGAAGGTTTACGGAAAGTGAAGGACAACGATAAAATATCCTTCGACTACGAGGAGCCCGCGAAGGTAATCGCCCATTTAAAGTTGCCAACGGAATAAAGTAAACATCCAAAAACGATCACATAATGTTCAATATATTTATGAAAAGGCCGGTCTTTGCCATCGTGATATCCCTGGGTATCATCTTCATGGGCATACTGGCTATTAATACACTGCCTACCTCGCAGTTCCCGTCTATTGCACCTCCCAGGGTAATTGTGAGCGTGGCTTATCCGGGCGCCAGCGCCGATGTGCTGGTAAAATCGGTGCTCATTCCCCTGGAGAAATCAGTGAATGGAGTACCGGGAATGAAGTATATGACGTCCGACGCTACCAGCGCAGGGGAAGCTAATATACAGGTGGTATTCGATCTGGGTACAGACCCTAACCAGGCGGTGGTAAACGTAAAAAACCGTATTGAGCAGGTAACCAACCGCCTGCCCGAACTGGTACAACGCGAGGGAATCGTGGTAAACATCCTGCAGCCTAACATGCTGATGTATGTAAACGTATACAGTAAAGATCCCAAGGCTGATGAAAACTTTCTGTACAACTTTTCCAACGTCAATATCCTGCGTGAGCTGAGCAGGGTAAAAGGTATCGGTAATGCCCAGATCCTGGGTAGCCGGCAATACGCCATGCGTATCTGGCTGAAGCCCGACAGGATGCGCGCCTACAATATCTCTACGGAAGAAATTATGTCGGCGCTGGGTAGCCAGAGCGTCATCGGTTCCCCCGGGCGACTGGGACGCAGTGATGGTAAACGTTCAGAAGCACTCGAGTATGTGCTCACCTACCAGGGAAGGTATAACCAGCCAGAACAATATAAAGACGTGATCATCCGGGCCAACCCCAATGGGGAGCTGTTGCGGCTAAAAGATGTTGCGGATGTGGAGCTGGGTAGTGAGTTCTATGATATCTATTCCAACCTGAATAACCACCCGTCTGCGGCTATTGTCTTGAAACAGACTTACGGCAGTAATGCCAGCGAAGTAATTAAGAATGTGAAAGCCAAGCTGGAAGAACTGAAAGGGTCTTTCCCGCCGGGAATGGATTATGAAATCAGCTACGATGTGTCCAACTTCCTGGACGCTTCTATCGAGAAAGTAGTACATACCCTGGGAGAGGCCTTTGTGCTGGTGGCCATCGTAGTATTCCTGTTCCTGGGCGACTGGCGCTCTACACTCATTCCTACGCTGGCGGTACCGGTGTCGCTGGTAGGGGCTTTCTTCTTCATGCAGGTATTTGGCCTGACGATCAACCTCATCACGCTGTTTGCATTAGTGCTGGCTATCGGTATCGTGGTAGATAACGCTATTGTGGTGATTGAAGCGGTGCATGCCAAAATGGAGGAAGAGCATCTTTCACCCTATGCGGCCACGAAAAAAGTGCTACATGAAATCAGTGGCGCCATTGTGGCGATCACTTTTGTAATGGCAGCAGTATTTATCCCGGTAGCATTCATGTCGGGGCCGGTAGGTATTTTTTACCGCCAGTTTTCTATTACCATGGCCACTTCCATTGTGTTGTCTGGTGTGGTAGCGCTTACGCTCACCCCGGTGCTTTGTGCTATCCTGCTGAAAAATAACCACGGGCAGCCCCGGAAGAAAACGCCGATGAACAGGTTCCTGGATGCTTTCAACCGCGGGTTTGAAAAGCTAACGGGAAAGTATACACGATTAATGGAAAAGATCGTGAACCGCCGCGTGGTCACCTTTGCTATCCTGGCAGCATTCGGCTTCGGCATCTTTGGTATTGGTAAAACATTGCCTTCGGGTTTTATTCCGAGTGAAGACCAGGGCATGATCTACGCCATTATCCAAACACCGCCGGGTTCTACGTTGGAAAGAACAAACGACCTCGCTAAAAAGGTACAGGAAATCGCCGAACATGTGGAAGGCATCCAGTCGGTATCGGCGCTGGCAGGATATGAAGTACTTACAGAAGGCCGTGGTTCCAATGCCGGTACTTGTTTGATCAACCTTAAAGGCTGGTCAGAGCGTAAACATTCGGTGAACCAGGTAATTGCCGAGCTGGAAGAAAAATGTCGCGATATTCCCGGCGCTACCATCGAATTCTTTGGTCCGCCGGCGGTTCCGGGCTACGGCGCAGCAGGTGGTTTCTCCCTGCGTTTGCTCGACAAGACCAATGGCGATGACTATAAGGAAATGGAAAAGGTGAACGATGAATTTATGGCGGCGTTGAGAAAACGGAAAGAGCTGACGGGCCTGTTTACCTTCTACAGCGCTAACTACCCGCAGTATGAACTGCAAATAGATAACCAGGCGGCCATGCAGAAAGGTGTTTCTATCGCAAAAGCGATGGACAACCTGTCAATCCTCATCGGTAGTACCTATGAGTTGGGATTCATCCGCTTCGGCAACTTCCTCAAGGTATATGTGCAGGCAGCACCGGAATACAGGCGTCTGCCGGATGACCTGATGAACCTCTACGTGAAGAACAACCGGGAAGAAATGGTGCCTTATTCTGCTTTCATGAGCATCAAAAAAACACATGGACTGAATGAGATCACCCGGTACAACATGTATAATTCATCGGCTATCCGCGGTGAGCCTGCAGCAGGATATAGCAGTGGTGAGGCGATAGAGATCATCCAGGAAGTGGCGGCTAAAACATTGCCTCACGGATATGGCATCGACTGGGAGGGCTTATCCAAGGACGAAGCCGGCCGCGGCAATGAAGCGTTATACATCTTCCTGGTGGTATTATTCTTTGTATACCTGATCCTGGCGGCACAATATGAAAGTTTCGTATTGCCGTTGGCGGTGGTGCTTTCGCTTCCCGCCGGCGTTTTCGGCTCGTTCCTGCTGCTCAAGTTTATGGGCTTATCGAATGATATCTATGCCCAGGTGGGATTGATTATGCTGGTGGGACTGCTGGGTAAGAATGCAGTGCTGATCGTTGAATTTGCCGCCCAGCAGCATCGTTTAGGCATGACCGTGTTCCAGGCGGCAATCGAGGGCGCCCGTACGCGTTTTCGCCCCATCCTGATGACGTCGCTGGCTTTTATTGCGGGTCTGATACCCCTGGTATTTGCCACCGGTCCGGGCGCCATCGGTAACCGCACCATTGGTTCGGCTTCCCTGGGAGGCATGTTGATAGGCACCCTGTTCGGGGTCATCCTCATCCCGGGGCTGTATTACATATTCGGTACCATCGCGGCGAAACGTAAGTTGATAAAAGATGAAGATGTAAAACCGTTGACCGAACGTAAGATCATCATTATGGAAGAAGACAATTTTAACCCAGGAAAATGAGAATGATGTTAAATAAAAAATACAGATATATAGGCCTGGCCTGTCTTTCACTTGCCTATGCGGCCTGTAAGGTACCTGTGCTCACGGGGAAGGCCGTTAACAAAGACACACCCGCCACTTACCGTGATACAAAAGACACGCTGAATACGGCGAAGGTGAACTGGAATGAATATTTCACCGACCCGTACCTGGCAGCCCTGATCGATACTGCGCTGAAGAACAACCAGGAACTGAATATCACCCTGCAGGAAATTGAAATATCGAGGAATGAAGTCAGGGCACGAAAAGGAGAGTATTTACCCTTTGCAGGCGTGAGAGCCGGCGCAGGTTTGGATAAGGTCGGCCGGTATACCAACATCGGCGCCATGGAAGAGAGCACCGAGATCAAGCCGGGGAAAGAAATGCCGGATCCGCTGCCCGACTACCTGTTAGGGGTATACGCAAATTGGGAAGTGGATATCTGGCATAAGTTGCACAACGCAAAGAAAGCAGCGGTAGCCCATTACCTGTCGACCATAGAGGGGAAGAACTTCGTGATCACCAACCTGGTAGCAGAAATCGCCAACTCTTACTACGAACTGCTGGCGCTGGACAACGAATTGGATATTGTAAAAAAGAATATAGACATTCAACAGAATGCGCTGGAGATTGTAAAACTACAGAAGGAAGCTACCAGGGTAACGGAGCTGGCAGTACGAAAATTTGAAGCAGAGGTGCTGAAAACCCAGGGCTTGCAGTACGACATCCGGCAGCAGATTACCGAAACAGAAAACAGGATTAACTTCCTGCTGGCCAGGTATCCGCAGCCAATACTCCGCAATGATCAGCAGTTTGCTGCGTTGTTGCCTGCGGCGGTGCATGCTGGTATTCCTTCGCAGTTGTTAGCCAACCGTCCGGACATACGCCAGGCAGAGTGGGAGCTTGCCGCTGCTGACCTGGATGTAAAGGTAGCCAAAGCCCGGTTTTATCCCTCCCTCGGCATTACTGCTGCTGTTGGTTACCAGGCCTTCAACCCCAGTTACCTGCTAAGAACGCCCCAGTCCATGTTATACTCATTAGCCGGGGACCTGGTAGCGCCATTGGTTAATAAAAATGCGATCAAAGCCACTTACTACAGCGCTAATGCCAAACAGGTACAGGCAGTGTACAACTATGAGCGCACTATTTTAAATGCCTATGTAGAAGTGGCTAATCAGCTGGCAAAGATCAGCAACCTGGAACAGCGCTATGACCTGAAATCGAAGCAGGTAGATGCACTTACACAATCTATTACCATCTCCAATGACCTGTTTAAATCGGCCCGTGCAGATTATATGGAGGTGCTGATGACCCAGCGTGATGCGCTGGAGTCACGGTTTGAACTGATTGAAACAAAGAAGCAGCAGCTCAATGCGATGGTCAATATTTACCAGGCATTGGGTGGTGGCTGGAACCAGGGACGTTAGGCGGAGCGGCCCCGGTGTTTTGGTGTAATGGCTGGCCCCCGGGGCCGGCCATTACCTTTTTATGGCTGCGTTTAGCCTCTTGGATTACCTGCTTTTTATGGAAATGTTTTATCGGCAATAGCCATCCTGTTTGGTTTACTGCTGCTTGGTTTCGCCATTTATCTTTGTAAAATTGCAGCTACTTTTCCCAAAGTAACCAGTGAAGAAGATAAAGCGGAGGAAAAAAGAACAGGAAAATGGTTTGGTGTTATTTTCGCGGGAGAAGGTGTGGCCATCTTCCTTACCTGTACCGTACTCTCCACCCTGAAGCTTCAGCAATATGTTGTTCCCGCTATTGGATTGATTGTAGGACTACATTTTTACCCGATGGCTTGGGTGTTTAAACGCCGGCTCGACTACTACGCCGCCACCTGGACCTGCCTGGTAGCATTGGTTGGGATCTCGCTCACTTTTCGTCAGGCCAGCCAGGAATCTGTTATAGTCGCGGTGGGGCTGGGTACCGCGCTGGCTACGGTTACTTATGGATTGAATATGATGCGGGAGGGATATAAGCTGAGTAGAAGAAACTAAATAATAAAGTCATCTATTAAAAAAACAGGCTGCTTCCGGATAAGAAACAGCCTGTTTTTTAGTAGGGCCGATTACCAGTTCGGGTTCTGTTGCATATTGGGGTTGGCATTAATTTCTGCCAGCGGAATTGGCCAAACGTAATCGCGGGCAGCATTGAACTTGCGTTGTTCTATTACAACAGCCTTGCCGGTGGAAGGATCTACGGCGCCTTCGGCCGCCTGATTGAGTACAATTTCGGCGGTTTTCCAGCGGCGGATATCGAATAGGCGTTGTCCTTCAAATGCCAGTTCCACCTGTCTTTCCCGGCGTACGAGTTCCCGCATTTTCAACTGGGTATTATATTGGTTAATATCCACATTCGGCATTCCTGCCCGGTTGCGGATCATATTGAGATACTTTACGACATCAGGATTTTGCCAGTCGCCGGTTTCTACCAGCGATTCTACGTAATCCAGCAATATCTCGGCATAACGGATAATCATGAAATTAAGAGAACCTCCCCAGGGGGTACCTGCATCTCTGGGATCTACATACTTTTTAATCCAGTAACCGGTTTGGGTCGACTGGGTCTGGCCAATCAGATCAGGACCGCCAGGTGTGAATGGATCCAGCTTGCGGTTGACGAAAGTTTCTCCAGGTATCATAACGCTTGCTGCCAGCCTGGGATCCCGGTTTTGTTTGTATTCGGGTTGGCGTTTGTAAATCGCCATACTGTCAGCTCCCAATTCACTCAGCGTTTTGCCTTGCAGTGTTTCGTAAGTGTTAACGATGGCAGCTGTAGGACTGGTAGTGGCCTGGCCTCCCAGGCTTTTGGGAGCGCTCCGGAAAAATGATTCTGTTTGTCCTCCGCGGCGGAACAGGATACGTTCTTTGTTGATGATGCCACTATAAGAGAATAGCCCACTGTAGCTGTTGATAGCAGGATCGGAACTGTGATACAACTCATAAACATTTAGCGCAATGAGTTTCCTGGAAGCTTCCAGGCATTTCGCATAGTTGCCTACATTAATATACAGGATGGCTTGTAAGGCATAGCAAGTTCCTTTGCTCATACGATATGCATCACTTTCGGTATAGGTTGCAGGTAAACTGGCAGCGGCAGTATCCAGTTCAGCAACGAGAAAATTCACGACTTCGTCCCTGGAATTCCGTTTCACAAATTGCCCGGTAGGCGGCAGCGACTGATTCACAATGGGAATGGGACCATAGAGAAGAAACAGGTCGAGGTGATACCAGGCACGCAGGGCACGGGCTTCTGCAGCATAGCGGGCTTTGCGTACGGTATCCTCTACATAAGCTTTACGATAGTTTTCGAGAAAACGGCTGGCGTTACGGATATACGAGTAACTCTTCTGGTAGATTTCCTGTACAGAGCCGGTCTGACTGGTAGCCAGGCCTACCGGGTATACTTGCCAGTCGCCATAATTGCCACGAAACACAGCTTCATCGGTTGTAGCAGCCAGGTGTATACGGGAGTTGGCGATAAAATCATAGTTGCCCAGCGTGCCACACGGTAACCCACCGTATATTTGTTCCAAAGCGCTTTGCAGATCCGTTTCAAGATTCCACCATTTCGAATCGGTGGTGGCAGTAGGGTTGTCACGCACCAGGAAATCTTTTTTACACGCAGTGATGCCCAGTAGCAGGCAGGTTGCCAGGATATATATTTGTTTGCAGTATTTTCTTTTTTGCATAATCAGAGATGTTAAAAGATCAGAATGTTACATTCAGGCCGGCAGTATATACTTTCATAATTGGGTAGGTGGTCTGGTCTCCCCGGCTTTCCGGATCACCCGCTTTTATCTGGGAAATGGTAAAAGGATTCTGGGCATTGACGTACACACGCACCTTCTTTATTTTGACTTTTCTCTCCAACTTAAAATTATATCCCACCTGTATATACCTTACCCGGGTAAATGCGCCATTATAGGCCCAGAAATCCGAACTTTTTTCGTTACCACCCGGCGATGGCAACAAGCGGGGGAACCTGGCGTCGGTATGTTCAGGCGTCCAGTAGTCCAGGTGCCAGGTAAGCGGGGTACCGCCTTCTCCTGCTGCGTTAAACGGAAGGGCTATACGTCCGCTATACATCGCCACTACTTTGCCCACGGCAGTAATCATCGTTTCAAAATCCAGGTTTTTCCATTTAAGGGAGATGCTGCCGAAGTAGTTATTATAGGGCTCAGTAGCGCCCAGGGGTACCCGGTCATTATCATCTATTATGCCGTTATGATCAATATCTGCATAACGTATATCGCCTGCTGCCTGCCCGGGCAGCATAGGAATACCTTTGGCTACATCGCTTTGCTGTATCAGCCCCAGGCTCTTAAACCCATAGTACTCCGCTAATGGGCCACCAACCTGGCGGATAATATTACCTTCAATAATAGGCAGTTCCTGCGCCAGCTTCTGCAAAGTGGAGCGATTGCGGGAATACCCGGCATTGAGGGTAAGGGAAAGTTTTTGTGTCAGTTGGGCGTTATAGGAGGCTTTTATTTCCCAGCCCACATTTTTCATACTGCCAATGTTGACAGGTGTTTTGCTGATAGCGGAGGTAAGCGTAGGTTGTGGCGAAAGGATGAGGTCTGTTGTTTTCTTATTGTACCAGTCAAATGTGAAATCCAGTTTGTTTTTGAATAGGCTGATATCGGTGCCCAAATCAAGTATTGAAACTTTTTCCCAGGTGATGTTGGGATTACCATAACTGGCTTCGGTGCCATTGTTAGTATTGATAGTAGTTTGGTAGCTGTAGGGGCTAATATTATTATTACCCAGTTTACCATAGGAACCACGCAGTTTTAGTTCATCCAGGAAAGTGAGCGATTGCATGAATGATTCGCTACCCAGGTTCCAGCCGGCAGCTATAGAGGGAAAATTGCCCCATTTCCGGTTAGGGGCAAAAAGGGAAGACCCATCCCGGCGAAGTCCCAATTCCAGCAGGTATTTATCGGCATAACTATAGTATACTTTACCAAAATAGGAGGTAAGTGCAATTTCCGTCCAGGTATCAGTATTGTTTAATTCCCTGGAATAGCCGGCCAGTGCATTGATACGGTGTTGTCCAAAGGTTTTCGTATAATCGACGTTTCCACCGGTATAGTAGTAACTGGACCGGTTAGTAGGGCCTGCATCTTTCATATCTGTGAAATCGCGTCCTGTTTTCTGATTGGTGAAGTAGTCAAAGAATATATAGGCGTCGCGATTGGTTTTGTTGGCGCCGGTAGATACGCGATAGCTGAATTGCCCCTTCAGGCTCAAACCTGGTAGTATTTCCCATTTTGGACGCAGGTTGATCAGCACTTCATCCCGGATGCGGTTAACGGTGCCGCCTCTTTCTATATTGGCCACAGGATTCCAGCTTTCGCCATAGGTGCCATAGTAAGTATAACCGGGTCTTTCCGGCTTATCGGGATATTTAGAGGCAATGTTCGGAGGAGCGGTGTATACCCAGCTAAGAATACCGGCGGTATTCCTTCCCCAGGCATAAGGCTCCTGCTGCTGATCACGTGCCGCAAAAAGATCCATAAACACGACGAAGTTTTTCCGGAGGTCTACACTGGTATTTGCTCTCACGGTACCGCGATTGAACGATGAATTCTGGATCATGCCTTGTTGGCTCAGGTAATTGGCAGTAAGGGCAAAACGGGCCGCGCTGTTGCCGCCGGATACCGACAGGGAATGTTGCTGTATAGATGATTGCTGGCGCATTACTTCTTCCCGCCAGTGAGTATCGGGATATTTTACCAGGTCGCTATGGTTAGCTGTTTGTTTAATCACCTCATCTGTGTATAGAGGGTCTCCTCCATTGTTTCGCAATGCTTCATTACTCATACGCATATACGTAGCTGCATCTACAAAGTGGGGGGTGAAAGTAGGAGACTGAAATCCCGTGTAGCCGTTGTATTGTACATCTACCACACTGGGTACGCCTCTTTTGGTGGTAATAATGATCACCCCATTGCCCGCCCTGGCTCCATACATGGAGGCAGCGGCAGCATCTTTCAGTACGGTGATATTTTCAATAGTGTTGGGATCGAGTTTGTTCATATCGAACGGAACTCCATCTACCAGCACCAGGGGATCGGAACCCAGGAAAGAGCTGACACCCCTGATTTTGATGGCGGCGGCATCGCCTCCGGGCAGCCCGGATGATTGGCTGACATTAATACCGGTTACACCGCCCTGTAGTGCCTGCGACAACTGTGTAATTGGTTTATTATTGACATTGGCTATGTTTACGCTGCTGACAGAGGAAGCCAGGTGTTTCACTTTTTGCTCAGAGAAACCCGTTACCACCAGTGTATTCAGGCTGTTTACATTTTCTTCCAGGGAAATAATCACGTTCCGCTGGCTACCTTTTACGATGTATTCTTTGGGTTTATACCCGATGAAACTGAATACCAGGATTTCCTCAGCCTGGGTTTTTAATTCAAAGAAACCATCGGCATCGGTTACTACGCCCCGGGTGGTTCCCTTTACGGTAATTGTGGCGCCTGGAATGGGCGCGGGTGGTTCCGCCTGGTTCAGCACCCGGCCCCGCAACAGCAGGGTATCTGCATTGGCCGGCAATACCGTTGGGGTGATAAGAATATTATTACCCTTTTCTTTCCATTGGTAGTGCTGGGGAGCCAATAGGTTGTTCAGGATTTCTTCAACAGAAACATCCTGGAAGGACGTGGTCACCAGCCCTGCGCCGTTTACCTGTGCGGCGTTGTACGCAAACCGTAGTGGGGTAGATTGTTCAATCCTGCGCAAAACCTGCAGCAGTGGTTCGTTTTTCACCTGCATGGTGAGCTTCATCGTCTTTAGTCGCTGCGCGGAAGCATCGTCCGCCCTCAGACTGGTCACGCTGGCTGTTAAAAGAGCGAGTAGGAGTGATGAGATACGCATGAGCGGAATTAAATTTTGGTTGATGACACGGCATTTTCTTACCCATGGGCGAAAAAATGCCCGTGCCTTTTCAATTACATGAAATTGCATAGATTTGTACAAGGTTTTGTGTTACGTAATAGAACTCTTAACCGGCCGTCTTGTCTCGAACACAAGGCGGCCTTTTTTTGCGTTGTTGATTTTAGTGTTTTTCGATAAACGTGTTTTAACAGGTACTTTTTATTATTTCCAATTCAATATTACCCGCTTGTTTGGGTGGTCTATATGATAGTTTATATGGTTGACGTCGTGGATTGTATTCAACAGTTCATCCAGGTGATCGCGGCGATTGACGCTGCCGGTATAACGCTCGTCCATGATACTGGCGTCCTGCACCTGGAAGGTATATCCATACCATTGGGTCAGTATTATAGTTACCTCCCGCAATGTCTGGTTATCAAATAGTACTTCCTGGGGCTGCATCTGTTGTAATTGCAGCCGGTTTGCTTTGCCTATTGTGCAGGCGCCGGAATGGGAAAGACATATGAGGCGGTCGGAAGCTTCCAGGGTACCCAGGACATTGTGGTCGCGGCTTACAGCTACCTTGCCTTCCAGCACCGTAATGGCGATACTATCGGCCTGGTCTGCCTGCACGCTGAAAGTGGTACCCAATACATGGGTGCTAAGTCTTCCGCTATTCACAACAAAAGGTTGCGGCCGGGCCATTACTTCAAAAAGCGCAGTACCTTCCAATACCACCGTTCTTTGGTGGTTGCTGAAATCAGCCGGGTAATGAAGGCGGCTATGGGGTTGCAGCCATACTACAGAACTATCTGGTAGGGTAGTGGTAAGGGGCACGTTGGTGGCTTCCATCACCAGCATTTGTTCATTGGTACGACGACCATGGTATAGAAAATAAAAAAGTATGCTTCCTCCCAATAACAGCAACATGGCTGCCGCCCAGGACCAACGCTGTCTTCTACGTATGGAAAAAACCTGCCGTTCTACAACTTGCAATTGTTGCCACCCATTTAGTTTGTGTAGCAATGATTGCCGTAATTCCTCCCGTATCTGGTCCGCCCGTTCGCTGCCCGCTTCGAGCCAGTCAGCCCCTGCGTCAAAACCTGCATACCAGTTTTCTACCCATTTTTTCTCAGCCGGCGAGGCTTCTTCATTCAGGTATTTTTCAATCAGGATTAGCAAAGAATCTTTATCCATAGGGCGCCTTTTTATAACTAACGAATGAAACAGGCATTACCGCCATTCCGTTTAAAAAAACAATATCATATTGGTTTGCGAGAATATACTATTTGTTGGACGCGGGGAAAAGGGGTACATTAGTTGTATTAAACCAATCTATATCAAACAGGATCAACCATATGATGAAGCCCTGCTTTTCCGTATGCTACTGGATGGAAAGGAGGAGGCATTCGAAGCGATATATAACGTATATGCGGTCCCGTTACTAAACGCCGCATTCAGGCGTTTGCGCTCTGAAGAAGAAGCGAAAGAAGTAGTACAGGAAGTATTTATCAGCCTCTTTTTAAAGAAAAACGAGATCAAATATGCCGGTAACCTGGGAGGATATCTGCATACCGTATTGCGTCACCGCATACTCGATATTTTCCGGGTCGATCTCCTGTATGCTTCCCATCATCAGCAGCTGCGTCAGCAGCAGGAAGGAGCCTGTTACCTGGAAGACCGGCTGGAACGAAAAGAACTGGCGCTTCGTCTGCAACAGTGCATTAACCGGTTACCAGATAAGTGCCGGGAAGTATTTATACTCAGCCGCTATGACGGGCTTTCCTATAAAGCAATTGCCACCCGTCTGAAAATATCTGTCAATACCGTAGAAAAGCACGTGGGTAAAGCATTGCGTTTGCTGCGCCTGCAACTGGGTGACGAAGAAATACTATTGCTGGTGTTGGCCACATGGGGATTAACGAATTATTAGTATGCTATTTAGAAGGCATGCCACCCCATTGTTTGAGGTGGCATGCTTTTTATTGATAGGAAAGGTACTGGAGAAATATCAAAACGTAATCACCACTTTGCCGAATGCTTTGCCCGAGTTAAACCTTTGGAATGCTTCCTGCACTTTTTCAATAGGAAAAACGCTGTCGATCACAGGTTGCGTAAGGTTCTTTTCCAGTGCGTTTACAAAGTTGTGTAATTCCTCCGCATTGCCCACTGAATAAGCTAGTAAACGTACATAGTTGGTGATCAGCGGAATCAGATCTATCGTCAATTGTGTGCCGGTCATTAAGCCGATGAGCCCCACGAAACCATGTTGCTTTACCGAAAGGATACTTTGTTCAATGGTGTCGGTGCCGGCAATGTCCAGGGTAACGTCTACGCCTATACCTCCGTTCAGGCGCTTTACTTCCTGGCTCCATTCAGGAAAGGTGTTGTAGTTAATTACTTCGTGTGCCCCAACGGGTTACCTTGTTGCCTACTGCTGCTACTACGCCTACTCCTTCCGAAACGGGGATATGCGGTAGTGGAATACCAAAGGGATTCCGGTTCTCCACTACGATCAGATCGTGGTATTCGAGCGCCACGGCGGTAGTCTTTACCAGTACCTCCTGTTCCCCGATGACAGGTGTTGGAATTTCTCTCAGCTGTAGATGTTCTATGCCAAATTCTTCTAACAATACTGCTTTCATGTAGTCGCTTTTATGCCACAAATGTAAAGCGGACACCCTGCCTGGAAAGAGGGAGAAACGGACAATGTTGCAGGGGGATTGAGCCAAATAGGAAGGAGAGTAGTTTAAGTTGATAGGGAGATCTTACCGGCTTTATTCCTCCTTACCCTTCTTATACCCCATCGGTAAAAAATATAGCCAAAAGAACCCGATGAGGAATAATACCAGCGATGCAATAAAGGCTGGCAGCGCAATATCCCGGTTATGGCCCAGTGCATTGTTAAGGCCGGTATACAACAACCATATCTGCAGACCTATGTTCAAAATAAGAATAATAATCAGCGCAGATATCAGGGTGTTGGTTTTATTGGGATGCGCTTTGTTTTGCGCGTCTTTGAAGTTACTCATAACGACTCATTTTTAGCTAAATCACTACCAACCGCTTTCACATATACATCGTCTCCTTTCAGCACTACTTCCAGTGCTGGTAAAGGCCTGGGCGGCGGCCCTGCCAGTACTTCGCCGGTCATGGCATCAAAGAAACCTTCATGACAGGGACACACGATTTGTCCGCTGCCAGGCTTATAATATACCGCGCAGGAGAGGTGGGTGCATTTTTGCTCATAGGCTTTCCAACTGCCGTTTTCAAGCCGGATGAGTATATATGGAATATTGCTTCCCGCGATGGTAAAGGAACGGGTGCCACCGGTTGGTACGCTGTCGGCTTTACAGATAAAATGCTCTCCTTTTACTTCTTCCGGAGGAAAGAAATTGGCTTTCACGGCTACATAGGCACTGCCAGCTGCAAGTCCCCCGGATACCAGGCACAGGAACCGGGCAAAGTCGCGGCGGCTGATTTTAGTCGCTTCAGTTCTTTCAATGGGAAAGTCCTGTTTCCAGTGCGGTGTTGTAATAGGTTTATCGGACATACGATCCAGTTTAATGTATTCTCAAATGGGTACTGCCTTTGGGCATCATGATGTTCACTTTTGTGGTCACCGTTTCCGCGCCGAAAAGGAACGTGTTCACCGGTGTGCTGTTGGGGCGCATCCGGCTGATTTCTTCCCGGGTGCCGTAGAACAGTGCCTGGCTGGGACAAACGGTGGCGCACATCGGTTTTTTGCCTGCGCTGGTGCGATCATAGCACATGTTGCATTTCATCATCATATCGTACTTTTCTTCTTTGATCGGTACGCCGAAGGGACAGGCCATTACGCAATTGGAGCAGCCGATACAGCGGGCGGTGTTGGCGGTATGCACTACCCCAAAATCATCTTTGGAAATGGCATCTGCGGGGCATACCCGTGCGCAAACGGGATTGTCGCAATGCATGCACACCTGCACCGTGGTTTGAATAGTGACGGCGCGCTCTACATAGTTTACATGGATCATGCTTTCATGACCGTTGGTTTCGCATTCTGCGCAGGCCATTTCGCAGGCTTTGCAGCCAATGCAGCGCTGCATGTCTACGAAAAACTCCATATCGGTTTTATAGGCGGTAACTTCCATATGGTTATAATATTTAGCGTCAAATCAGATACTGTCAAAGGCATTTGTTTCGCCGGGCTGAGTGAAAATGCCCAACGGCTCCAGCTGGCAGGCACATACCTTGAATTCCGGTATTTTGGATACCGGGTCGAGCGTACCGATGGTCAGCTGGTTGGCCGATTTTTTCCCAGGCCAGTGGTAGGGTATGAATACGGTATCTTTCCGTATCGTTTCTACAATGTTGGCCGGAAACTCAGCGCTGCCGCGGCGGGTGGTAACCCTTACGGTTTCGCGCTGCCGGATATTATAACGTTGTGCTAGCTCAGGGTGTATCTCCAGCAACGGTTCAGGAATGAGGCCCACCAGTTTGCCGATACGCCTGGTTTGGGTACCGCTGAGATACTGGGATACGACGCGGCCGGTAGTGAGTACTACCGGGAATTCATTATCCGTAACTTCACTGGGCTCGCGAAATTGTACAGGATTAAAATGTGCTTTGCCATCGGGCGTAGCAAATTTTTTGTCTTCCCAGAGCCGCGGCGTGCCTGGATGCTCTTCTGACGGACAGGGCCAGAAGATACCCATATTATCTTCAATTTTTTTATAGGTGATGCCGTAATAATCGGCAGTGCCGCCTTTGGAGGCTACGCGCAGTTCGTTAAAAATAGCTTCGGTATCAGCGTAGGTAAACTTATCAGCTTCTCCCAGCCTGGCGGCCAAATCCAGTATAATAGAAGTATCGGTACGGGCATTTCCCGGCGGGGTAACAGCCCTGCGTATACGAACCACCCTGCCTTCAGCAGTGGTCACGGTGCCTTCTTCCTCTTCATGTAACGATCCTGCCAGCACAATGTCGGCATGCCTGGCGGTTTCGCTGAGGAAAAAGTCGATGCAAACATAAAACTCCAGTTTTTCGAGTGCTTCTCTTACATAGTTATTGTTAGGCAGCGACACCAGCGGATTAAAACAGATAGATAATAATCCTTTTACTTCTCCCCGGTGAATGGCTTCTATCAATTCCCAGGCAGTGAGACCTTTTCCGGGCAGTGCTGCTTCAGCGATGCCCCATACGCCGGCGATATATTTCCGGTGTTCGGGATTGGTAATGTCGCGGTTGCCGGGTAATTGATCACATTTATGGCCATGTTCGCGGCCTCCCTGGCCGTTGCCCTGGCCGGTAATAGTAGCATACCCGCAGTAAGGGCGGCCAATGCGCCCGGTGGCCAGCACCAGGTTAATACATCCCAATACGTTTTCTACGCCTTTGGAATGGTGTTCAATACCACGGGCGTGCAACAGGAAGCTGGTGCTCGCCCTGCCCCATAAGTCGGCCGCCTGGCGTATTTTCTCTTTTTCTATGCCGGTTACCGCTTCCGCCCACTCCAGCGTATAGTCTTGTACGGCGGCAATGGTGTCGGCAAAGCCGGTGGTATGTTCGCGGATAAAATCATGGTCCAGCAAGTCATGATCCACCAGGTACTTGAGCATAGCGCCATACAGGGCAGAGTCGGTGCCTGGTTTAATGGCGAGGTGCATGTCGGCAGTACGCGCCAGCGGAATTACCCGCGGATCTATTACGATCAGTTTGGCGCCATTATCCCTGGCACGCCAAAGCCAGTGAGTGAGGGTAGGAAAAGTTTCGCTCACATTGGCGCCGGTAACGATGATCACTTCTGCATGCTCCAGGTCGGCGTAGTTGTTGGACCCCCTGTCAAGCCCAAATGCTTTTTTATTGCCGGCGCCCGCGCTCACCATACACAGGCGGCCGTTATAATCGAGGTTGGCCGTCTTCACAGCTACCCGGGCAAACTTGCCCATCAAATAGCTTTTTTCATTGGTGAGGGAAACGCCCGATAAAATAGAAAAAGCATCTTTTCCATGGGCAGCCTGTATCTGCCTGATGGCGGTAGTTACACGGTTGAGCGCATCATCCCAGGCAATGGGCTTGAAACCTTCTCCTTCCACTCTTTGCAGCGGCTCCAGCAGACGATCGGGATGATTGTCCTGCAGGTAGCGTTGTACGCCTTTGGGGCATAGCCTGCCTTCATTGAAAGGAAATTCCATCCAGGGCTCAAAGCCTACCACCTTATTGTTTTTTACCAGCAGCTGGATACCGCATTGCATACCACAAAAACAGCAATGCGTTTTTACGGTGGCATCGGGTTCATCTCTGCCGGGGTAACCTTCCTGCGGCGCGAAGTTGAGGTGCGGACCAAAATGTGAGATAATTTTATCCGGTGATACTGGTAATTTAGCCATGCTGATCGTATTTATACGCCGGTAGGCGGGTGTTGGTTATCCAAATAGTTTTCCATTTTCCTGCCTGGCTTTCAGGTGGGCCTTCGCCAACAGGGAACGCTTTCCTTCAGGGCTATAGTCCAGGTGCGAGCTGCCATCCTCCAGCGTGAAATCAAATCCAAGTTCTTTGGTCACGGTTTTCAGGTCATCGACATGCAGTTGCGAGGTAAATTCTTTACCGGTATGCGGACAAACAGCCATGCCTTTTTTCTCACCTTCCCGGCGGTAGATATGTGCGCCGATTTGAGCGGGCCGTTGGATGATATGAAAGAATTTACCGAAAGGAATCCATACCAGGAAGAGTATCACCGATATGGCATGTGTAACGGACATAAAGTCGTATGCAATACCTTTCATAAAAGCATAGCTGAAGTTCAGTCCCAGGCCGGTTACTGAAATGATGATCAGTAGTATCAGTGGGAGGAGGTCCCCTTCAAAGGTTTGTGAAGCAATCAGCCCCGCATTGGTTAATCTTCTCACCAGAAATATTACTGCTCCGGCAATCACCAGCCAGGAGCACCAGGTAAGTGCATGAAAAATAAAAAATGCCAGCGCAGATCCCAGTTGAAAGCTCATCACTTTGAATCCGAAGAAATTGGCGTTATAGAGTTTGGTCATGCCGGGGTCCAGTGCGGTGGCCGGATCCAGGGTGAAGTTGATCCAGCCCAGGGTAAGCGGGACGGTAATGGCAAAAGCCGCCATGCAGCCGGAGGCCAGCATAAAATGCGCAATCCAGCGTTTCTTGCCCCTTGGATAAATAAACTGTTGGAACAGCAGGTTTTTTATTGCATCGGTGAATAAGGTCCATACATGGACAAAGAATTTACCGTTGAATACCAGTTGCCAGGTCCGCTTGAAATAGAGCCAGGTAGGAGGCCGCTGTAGCCACACACAGTAACGGTAAATGCCGCCAAAAAGAGCGAAGAGCGTACCAAATAAATAAGCAATTAAGGCAGGATCAAAATTTTGCAGCTTTCGAGATCCGTAAAAAGAGACGACCACACAAACCACCGTTACCACAAATGAAATCAGCGCTGCTTTTTTATTCAGAGAAAATTGCATGGCGATCAGTTTAAGGTTTTCCGGGAAGAGGACACGCGGTTATTGTTTTTTTCCTGCTGAAAACATTTCAATAAACAAGCCTATGAGTACAATAATCCAGGTGCCTAAAGCTAATATAACAAATAAAGCCGAAATGGGTTTAAGAAAACTGAAGCCGGTAATGGCAGCATACGTGAACGTACATACGCCGTACATACCCAGCGGGAATACCATGGACCAGTATTGTGGATCGTATTGCAGCGGAACCCGGGCAATAAAATGCCGGTAGGCAAACATCAGGAACAACAGGGGAATCCACCAGCTGGCAAATGCCCAGAAAAATAGGGTGAATGCCTGTACGAAACTGGCCCACACAATGAGTGTCTCATGGGCATGTGCGTACATCACCAACCGGGAACCGGCGAGCGTAATGATGGCTACGGCCCCCATATTAATCCAGTAGGGAGGCGTCAGCGTTTCTGCTTTCATACTGAAAAAAAGCCAGCGGTAAAGGATCAATCCTATCAACACAAAATAAAACATGCCGCCAATCATATACGTGCAAAGGGAAATAAACGCAATCAGCCAATGTAGCGCACTGCTGTTGGCAATGATGGCACCCAGTACCGCTACCGATTCGGTGGCCACCACTATCAGCAGCCAGGCCCCGCTAATACTCTGTGGGAGTGTAGGCTTGGGCTCTTTCATGATATTTACCAGGAAGAACGTATACAGCAGTAATATCCACAACACGAACCCCGCTATCCATAGTACCAGTGCTATATCCATACGGCCTGTAATAAGGGCCACCTGGCTGCCCAATACATTATTGCCCGCAACCAGGGTAAGGAAGGTAACACCCCTGGCAGAATGATGCAAGTCATTCCATACTACCAATGGATACCTGATGACCCGCACGATCAGGATACCCCATAAAAGAGCGTAGAAAAAAATATTCAGTCCCAGGAAGATTTCCGCCGGCAAACGATACCCCCAAAGGAACATGCCAATGGAAACAATACCAGTGGCCATTACCAGGGAGAAGTAACCAGGAAAGAAATTTTCCAGCGACGTAGTCTTCACGGGCTGGCCAGGATGGGCGAGTGTGGTGGTAGACATGAGCAGGGTTTTATCTAAGATACTGAAAATAAAAGTTGTTCGCTATTTTACAATTTCTTGCACGCAGGAATAACTTGTTTTGTAAAAAAATACAAAATGAAAAGAACGTTTTTTTTAAGCGGATTGTTGATGCTGGCCTGCTGGTGTAATGCTCAAACAGAGAGCCCTGAACTGAAAGCCGTCAGGAAGGAGATAGAAGCAAGCAATGCAGTTTATGCAGATCTTGCCAACAAGGGCGACGGTTCTATCCTCACCAGGTATACCGATGATGCCTGCCTCTTTCCGCCCAATGCCGCGCCGGTATGCGGTTCCGCGCAAATGGCTGCCTTCTTTAATGGCGGCCCTAAGGTACACGTAACTTTTACTATCCAGCACCTGTATGGAGATGGTAAGTCATTTGTGACAGAGGAAAGTTATTACGAGATGACCGACCTGGAAGGCAAAAAGCTGGATGATGGAAAAGTAATTGTTATCTGGAAAAATACAAAGGATGGCTGGAAGATGTACCGGGATATGTTTAGCAGCAACTATCCCGCAAAATAACACTAGAAGCCGATGTTGACAGCCTGCTGGAAATCCGGTCCGTTTTTTACCAGCGACCGCCGGGCAGCAGAAGGAGTGATGCCGGTAAATTGCCTGAACGCTTTAATGAAATGGGCCTGGTCGTAATACCCACAATCGTACGCAATGGCGGTCAAGGATGCGGAGGTATGCAACACCTGGTGCAGGCTCCTGTTGAACCGCACCACGGCGGTAAAGGCTGCCGGACTAATGCCGATATTTGCCAGATAGAGTTTCTGGATATATCGCTCCGATAGCCCCGAATGCCGGGCCAGGGCAGGTAAATCGAGTGACTGATGTTCCAGGAAAAGCTGTTGGCTGAGGGCCTGTACCATAGATACTTTTTTTAACCGTGTTTCATTTCTTTTCAATTGCTGAAGAAGGTGGGTTTCTAAAATCCCGATTTTTTGTGCCAGTCCTTCGGCCAACATGATACGGTCGTATAATTCCCGGCTTTCGTTCAGTGTCACATCATACATATCTGTGGCGTAGTTGGTGAATTCCGACAGCGGATCTGCGAAGAACAGGGTACTGGCATGCGGATAAATCCGCGCAATCAGCACTGAGGTGCCTTGTGCTACCGTAAGCCGGGTGGGAAGGGTCAGGTGTCCCAGCAGCTCTATCGCCGGCGTATCTTTTCGCTTGCCATTGATAATGGTGGCCGCCATACCACCTGAGATATTGATCACCAGGTCTACATACCCGCTTGGGTAAAATACTTCGTTGTCCAGATGTTTACCGATCGTAACAACGGTATAATTCTTTATGTAAGGTGCTAAGCTGGCGGAAGGTAAAAACTGCATATAATTGTCCTTGTATAAAGTTAACCTTTTCAAGGAAAGCAGGAAAAAAATGGTCACCCTTTTCTGAAGGGTGATCATTTTCCTTTAATGATTAGCGGCGTGCTTTTTGTCAAAACGTTTTTTCGCTATCCCGTAGGCCTCGGCTATATAACCGGTAGTAGCCGACAGGTGGGCGCCTTCGGGGTTCAGTATACAAATGAAGTGTTGGGCGGCATAATGCGGATGTGGCATGAAACTGTTGAGGGCTGTATAGTCCCACGCAGCAGTATTATCAGGAAATAGTTGTTGAAAGGTAGCCCTTGACACGCCAATATTCAGGCGGAATACGCCATCGCGGTCCAGCCGGGATACCTGGTCATGCTCGTTATCGGCCAGGGCAATGGTGACAAATGGAAGCACCTGCTCCGCTCCGTAAAAGAAAAATTTATACCCGAAATGCTCGGAGGTACTGATAGCTGGCAATGTGCCCAAGTATTGTTCTATTGCGGAGAGTGACATATACAACGATGTTTAATAGATCTGCGGCAAATGTCGGCCGACTGCTTTACATTTGCAAGTAGTTACCTTTTTGGCATATAGTGTACTAAAGTAAAGTATTGGCTAGGGTTATGGCATTGCAATCAAAGAAAAAAACAAAACAATCAGCGGAATGTCCCTTCCAGGAAGCAATGGATTTAATTGCCGGCAAATGGACGATGTCTATTGTAAACGTATTAATGAGCGGCACCATGCGGTTCAAGGAGCTGGAACGCCATGTGACAGGTATCAATACACGAATGCTGGTCAAAGAGTTGAAACAGCTGGAGGCAAAGAAGATCGTGAAAAGAAAAGCCTATGCCACCGTGCCGCCAACGGTAGAATATTCGCTCACAGAGAAAGGGGAGTCGCTGAAGCCGGTGTTGAGCGCGATACAGTCCTGGGCTATTGCACAGTTGTTGTAAAAAGTATAGATATACATGCTGTATCCATCCTGACTGTAGCAAGTTTACTTTCCCAGGTCTTTTCCGGAATGGCGATTCATCATTGGCTGATACACTTATTAATAAATTCACGACAATACCAGAAAGTAAAGATTTTTTATCTAATAATAACATTGCGATAAATTTTCCTTCATTATTTTTAAAAAAATTTAATTTCATTTTTAGTAGCTTGTAGGCTGGATGCAACCAAAATCTGCATGATAACGTATCGTTCGAACGCTTCAATATCACACCATTCATGAGCACACTAACAACAAGCCCTGTACAGGTAGGAGAGGTATCCGTACCGGCCGGTGACAACGAAAAAAAAGGCCGGCTATATTCGCTGGATGCCCTCCGCGGATTTGATATGTTCTGGATTATGGGGGGCGCCGGCATTTTCCACGCACTGGAAAAAGCCACCGGAGCTCCTTTCTGGCATACCATATCAGAGCAGCTGGAACACCCCGATTGGAATGGGTTCCATTTTTATGACCTTATTTTCCCGCTCTTCTTGTTTATGGCCGGCGTATCTACCCCGTATTCCGTGGGAAGGGAACTGGAGAAAGGAAAAAGCCGTAGCCAGCTACTATGGCGGGTGGTAAAGCGGGGACTTACCCTGGTGCTGTTGGGAATTATCTACAATAACGGTCTGCAACTGCATCCTATATCAGAAATACGTTTTTGCAGCGTCCTGGGTCGAATCGGACTGGCTTATATGTTTGCCAATATCATCTATCTATACACGAAAGAAAGAGGCCAGATGATCTGGTTTGTAGCCATCCCGATAGTATATTGGCTGCTGCTGAAGTTTACGGCCGCTCCCGGCTTTCCTCCGGGCGACCTCACCATGCAGGGTAATTTTGCCTCTTACCTGGACCGGTGTATAGTTCCCGGTAAATTATATCTCGGTATTCATGATCCGGAAGGTGTTGCCTCCACTTTCCCCGCTATCAGCACCGCCCTGTTGGGTATCCTGACCGGTAACCTGCTGCGCAATAATCACACGGCGCCGCTAAGAAAAGTAGCATTGATGAGCATCACCGGGGTGGTGTTCCTGGTATTGGCACAACTGTGGAACCTCGATTTCCCGATCAACAAAAACCTCTGGACCAGCTCCTTCGTATTGCAGGTGGGGGGTATCAGCCTGTTATTACTGGCATTATTTTATTACGTGATAGATATTGCCGGATATAAAAAATGGGCGTTCTTCTTCCGCGTGATTGGCATGAATTCTATTCTTATCTACATCTCCGGTCATTTTGTGGACTGGAATTATTCCAATAACGCATTATTTAAATGGCTGGGACAATTGGCAGGAGAGCCTTACGGCGCTGTGGCGCTGGCCCTGTCTTTCGTATTCGTGAAATGGTTATTTTTATATTTTATGTATAAGAAGAAAGTATTTCTCAAAGTATAAAGAGAAATGAATGTTCAGGATACAGCGCGTAATACAACCAGTATTACGCGCTTTTTTTAAAGTGCCAGATGTTTAATGCGCCGGGTAAAGGTATAGTCACCGGTGACCTCCCCTTTATAATTCATCTCTTCGTCAAAAATGTAGCTATCGCGGTAATAGCTGCTCACGGGCAGATAACCAAACTCCATACCGGCGCCGCCGCATATATTGCAACCACCATCGCCCGATTTAAGAAACCATTCACTGCTGGTTACTTCGTAGCGATAAGGGTTGTTGGCAATCACTAATCCAAAATGATTGGGTATATCGAGTATATAAGGCGCGGCATCGTCTTTTCCGGCAGCAAAATGGTGGTATTTCTCCAATAGGTCTACGCTATTGCCCCAGGGATATAGGCTCCGGCTGCCGCCTCCGCATAAGTACTCCCATTCATCTTCTGTAGGGAGACTGAAACCGCTGGCCGAAACCTCCTGCAACAGTGCCGGATAGCTGGCCGGTTCATAGAGAAAGGCCCGTATGTGGGCGCCATTTTTTACCAACCTGAAACTATTGTTCACGGTATAGGTCCAATGCTCTCGCGTAGCAGCGCTCACCTCAGCCATTGTCTTTTCAAAATAATCATCCGCCAGCAGCCTTTCATCGTCTAATGCTACCGGGAAATAGCCGGTTTCCCGTACCTGCCGTTCTACTATCATTGGGGTAATGGTAGCCGTGCGCAGCGGTGAGAGTCGTTCCTGCAGGTAGGTATTTGTTTCATCTATACTGCCGCTCATCAGTTCAGCCAGTCGTTGCCGCGTGGTGTCAGGAATTACGAGAGGGTCCAGGCCCAGGGTAACAGTATCTCCCGGTACAAAAACAAATTCGCATCCTTCATACGCCATCACCGCTGTATAAGTGCTTTGCTGGAATTTATCAAATTGCTCAAAGCGCAGAAGCGTAAATCCGGGCAGTCGGGTAGCGGCCAGGTGTTGTAACAAATGGGCCGCCTCGGCGTGTGGGAGCTGATTCCAGGCTTTCCGGCTAAAGATAGGTGTGATATCCATGTGTTTAAACAAACAATTTTTTTAAACGAAAATGCAAAGATAACCAAACAGGATTGTTTAACCTATCTTGCAGGCCCTGAACGACAACAATACTTTGTATGGACTTTGGCGCTAACTGGCAACAATACGATCAGCTGTATCATCCGTTACCTCCCGATGAGTGGGTGACCAGCGAAACACTCACCGGAACGGCTGTACCACATCCGCTGAGGATAGGCACTTCCGGCTGGAGCAGAGCGGCGTACATGGGTACGCTCTATCCCAGGGGTATAAAAGAAACCGGGTTGCTCACTGAATATAGCCGCTTGTTTAATTGCGTAGAGCTCAATGCTACCCATTATAAAATATACGCGCCAGATGCGGTGCGCAAATGGGTAGAAAAAACGGGATCGCGCGATTTTAAGTTTTGTCCCAAAGTACCACAGTCTATCAGCCACCACAGCACTTTGCTGAATGCCGGTGTAGAAACAGCCGCTTTCCTGGAAGGCATTGCCGCCTTCGAAGACCGCCTGGGGCCCATCTTTTTGCAATTGAGCGAATACTTTTCACCGGTCCGTAAAATAAACCTGTACAAATACCTGGAGTCCCTGCCCCGGCAGCTGACTTTTTTCGTGGAGGTAAGACATCCCGATTGGTTTGGCAACCCAAGGGAACGGGCGGAGCTTTTCCGTACGCTGAAAGACCTGGGCATTGGCGCCGTGATCACCGATACGCCGGGCCGCCGCGATTGCCTCCACATGGGACTTACCATTCCGAAGCTGATGCTGCGGTTTGTAACGCAGGGAGGACATCCGCTCGACAGCATTCGCTTGCGGGACTGGAAAGCCCGCCTCGACGAATGGAATGCCCGGGGCCTCGAGGAAACCTACTTTTTTTTACACGTACATGATGGTAAATATGAAGCAGGATTTTACGAGGAAGTACAGGCGCTGTTTGGATTAGCGCGGTCTCAACCACAAATGACGCTTTTCTAGTCCGAAATAACTGCGTTGGCAGTATCACCGGAAAATAGTATCTTAAAAAAAGTTAAGCACCCGTCGGGACCTGTTCCGGCACAAAACTGATAGCATGTTGAATTTTATCGAAATGATGTATTACCTGATCTGTATCGTTTTAAGGGTTAAACATGTAAAAAAGAAATACGCAAAGAGCTAAGATAACAACACCCGTCGATATAACGAGCCCCGTTCTGCATTGCAGAGCGGGGCGTTTGTTTTAGTACGGGCGTGTATGCCAGGCCGTTATCTTGCGTTGCAGCAACCGGGTAATCAGCGCCACCGCCCGTTGAAAGCGGGCTTCCCAGTCGCCGGTAATTTCCTCACAGGCAATATTGTTCTGCCTTAGCACCAGCCGGTGCGATTGATCCAGCAAATTCCTTTCCGCTTCGCTGAGTCGCGTGCCATCCTGCACATAGGGCACATCGTTATTCAGGTAAAGATAGAGATCTGCCTTGTTAGTGGCATAAATCGCAGGGTCTATAGCCAGCATTTCCCCAAACGTATATACGCTATAGGAGGCAGTAATATGAATATCGGTGTCGATGATCACCAGGGGAGATGGGCCGGTTTCCATTTGCAGGATACGGCTGGTGTGCTCCCGGGCAACCAGGTGCAGGTCGGCTACGCCGAAATGATGGGAATCAGGGATCAGATCCCGGCCAGCTTCCATAACGGCGCTGCTGTTAAAGTACGCCGACAGCCTTCGGGTAAGCGTGGTTTTACCGGTAGATTCAGTTCCCAATAGCACCACTTTAGTCACCAAAGACGCTTTTACGCTATCCGGTAAATATTCCCAGGACTTAAACAGGTCGGCCCGTATATGCGTTGCCGATACAGGATAGAGGTTTTTGGCAATATCAAAAGGTATATGTTGTATACCCATGTAACCCGCCACCATATCGCCATAAGGTTCTGAAGTTACCACCAATGAATAGTCGGGAAACAGCTGCTTAAATCGTTCCGACCAGATGGCGGATACGGCTGCGGAGGATACCGACGTATTGGGCAATACTTTTTCGTCGTATTGCAAAGTGCGTATGTCAATACGCGGGTTTCCCCGGAAAGTTGCCTCCATCCATGACTTCCGCAGCGCGCAAGGCAACGTTTCTTCTTCACTGCAGCAAATGAGTACGGATAAAAAGTCGCAGTGCGACAATGCAAAATTTATCATGGCTTCATGCCCTTTGTGAAAGGGCATGAACTTACCGAATACAAATGCTTTGGTGATCTTTTTTTCCTGCATGGCTATGCGTATCAGAAACTATATTTTAAGGCAAGGTATACATTCGCCCGGGCCTGAACAAAATATTTCAGGGTACCTGCGGCGTCTACACTACCGTTGTTATAGTATTTTGTTCCGGAGATGTTGTTAAGATAAAATGACATAATATAACGGTCAAGGCTATACTGTATCCTGGCGTTGAGCAATACATAGTCTTTAATGGTGGCTGTGTTGGCAAAGTCGATATAGGAGTGGCTTTGGTACCTGCCAGACAGGGCCATCAACAGGCGCCGGTGTTGATAGGCCACTTCCTGGTTAATGATCAGTGCCGGGGTGAGTACCGGGCTGAAAGTAGTGGACTGTTCTTTTATGCGGCTGTAATTAAAGGAGCTGTTGTGGGTGAAACTGAACGCTTTATTTAACCGGTAACTGGCTGATAGTTCTGCGCCGGTTCTGAAGCTGCGTTTTACGTTGTTGGTGAGTAGCAGCCCATTGGGCCCCAGTTGTCCGTTGAGTACTATTTCATTATTGAAGTTCATATAGTATCCGTTCAGCTGTACCTGGAGGCGCTGCCGGTTAATCCGTATGCCCAGTTCATGATCGGTTACGTACTCGGGGTCGTGGTTATACAGCAGGGGCTTACCGGTGCTGTCGGCTGGGAGGTCGTCGTTGCCGCCGAAGATGTCGTTGCGGGTAGGTTCGCGCCCGGTGCGGCCCAGGCTGTAGTAGATGCTGGTATGTTCATTAACGGCAAAGTTAACGCCTGTGCGGGGATTGAGAAACTGCCAGTGTAAGGGCTGTAATGGTACGCTGCCATTGTAGTGAAAGGCGGCGTAGCGGTATTGCAGATCGGCATAGAAGGTAAACCGGTGCAGGTAGTATTCCATTTTACTAAAGGCACTGATCTCATTTTTGTAACCGGTATTGCGGTATAATTCCCCTTCACGTGTATCCGTGCCCGTATGCCGGCGTTGATATAGGTTGCTGTGTACGCCACTGGTCCATTTCAGGTGGCGGCCGCTCAGTGTGTAGTGACTGAAAAAGCCGGTGAAATGAGACAGGAAGCCGTAGTTGAACAGGTCGCCATTGGATGGCAGACCGCTGAAATTATTGACGTCAAAATCGTAGCCGCCTTTCAGGTAGGTATAGTAAACACTGGAGCTGAGGCTGGAGCGGGCGCCTGTTTGCCAGGTGTTTTGCAGCTGTACCAATGCCTGGGTAAAATGATCTTTTTCATCGCGGGTATCGGCATTGGTGCGGCGGTCTTTCTGAATCAGCGAGTCGGCTACCGGCAGCCATGCCATCCCATTTCGTTGATTGCCGGCCATGATATTTATTTTCCAGGTGCTCTTGTCATAGAATAATCCTCCGCTCACGAAAACTGATTGGGCATTATTGAAAGCATGGTATTTATAGCCATCGGTATATACCTGGGAGGCTCGTACATACAGGGCTTTGTGGTTTTTGATGCCGCTATTCCAGGCGCCAAAAATGCGGAAGCTGTTGTAGGAGCCATAGCCGATGCCCAGCGTGGTGTGGGCTGTATCGCCTAGGTTGGGCGACGACAGCTGTACGCTGCCGGCATAGCTCGCCGCGCCATTTTTAGACATGCCTACGCCCCGCTGCAGTTGCAACTGGCTCACGGAGTTGAGGATATCAGGGTAGTTGGAAAAGTAAGCGCCCTGGTCTTCCGGCTCGTTCAATGGCATGCCATCCAGGGTGGTGTTGATGCGGGTTTGATCCATCCCACGGATACGGTAGTACGAATAGCCCTGCTGGTTACCGGCATCAGCGTAAACGGTTACTGCCGGTGTTTCAGACAACAGAAAAGAAGGCTCCTGGCCGGTGTTCTTCTCTCCCAATACTTTCATATCCATGTTGTAATACGTAACCGGGGTGTTTTTACCCGCCCGGTAGGCCACCACTACTTCCTGCAAGTGCCGGGTACTGTCTTTTTTAGCTGGCAGGCTGTCCTGGGCCCGGGTCAACAATGGTGATAAGAGCCATCCCATGATAGCTGTAAAACGTTGATTCATATAATGTACGGCTGCGATATTGAGAATTTGCCTCCCAATAACTAATAATTAGTGTAATAATTACACAAATATACGATCGTAATTAATTACTGCGGATAACACGTTTGTGTTATCTGTTCAATGTATAACACGGTAACGTATATACGATAGAAGACGGCACATCCTGATATTATATAAACCTTTTCCCGAATTTTATAATGCCTATTCCTGCCGATAGCCGACCTTTGTAGCTGCCAAAATATCGTATACATGTTAAGTAGCCACAAGATTTTTATTAAAGGAATGGTTTGTGAACGCTGTATCCTGGCCGTGAAGGAGATATTTGCCGACCTGCATGTACCGATTACCGGCATTACACTGGGGGAGGTAACTACCATTGCCGCCCTATCCGATCCGGATAGGAAACTGGTGAAAGAGAAGCTGTCGGCACTGGGATTTACCCTACTGGAAGATAAACGTACCAGGTTGATTAAGCAGGTAAAATCGTTGGTAGAAGAAGTATATTCAGGCACGTATGATTTCCCCGATAATTTTAAGTTTTCTGACGTAGTTACCCAGGCGGTACACCAGCCTTATCCCCTGGTGAGCGCCATCTTCTCCGAGCTGGAAGGCGTTACCCTGGAAAAGTATATCATGGAATACAGAACTGAAAAAGTAAAGGAACTGTTGGTATATACGGATGAAACCCTGGCGGATATCGCCTTTAAGCTGGGCTACAGCAGCGCCCCGCATCTTTCCCGGCAGTTTAAAGCCCAAACGGGGCTCAACACCTCGCATTTCAAAGAAATACGGAAAATGAAACAATCACTTACCCATCCGGGAGAACAGGCATCTTAAAATTATATACAACTTTGGGTGAATAGTGCAACAGAGCGCTGTTGCGCCGATGTAGCTTTGCTCCGCTGAAAGACCCTGTAAACGGGCTTCAGGCAAGGAAAATTTACAACTGAAAGACCCTGTAAACGGGCTTCAGGCAAGGAAAATTTACAACATATGATTTGGCAGACAGCACAGATAATTCAGCAAACCGCAAACACGGTCACCATTATATTTGATACGCAGGGCGAGCCCTTCTACTATAAACCAGGACAATTTATCCAGCTGACTTTAACGATCAACGGCATGCCCGTTACCCGTTCGTACTCGCTGAGCGCCGTACCGGGCGGGCATCCTGCCATTACCATAAAGCGGGTGCCAGGTGGTGTAATGAGTAACTATATCCTTGATCATGCCAGCCAGATCCGGCAGTGGCAGGTAGCCGGTCCACATGGCAGCTTTACCCCCACAGCGGCTACTTACCAGGCCCGGCATGTAGTACTGCTGGCCGGTGGAAGCGGTATCACCCCTCTGTATACCATTGCCTGTTCCCTATTAGAAGAAGCGCCGGATACCCATATTACCATTATATATGCCAGCCGGAGCACGGATGAAATCATTTTCAGCAAAGAGCTGGACGCATGTCAGGAACGCTACCCTCAACGACTATACGTATTTCATGCCTTGTCTGCCGCCGCGGAGGTCAATACAACCAGTCATCTGAAAGGACGGCTTAGTAAGCTCGTTACCCGTAAATTGATTCAGCAGGCAGTGACCAGCCCACTGGACCAGGCACACTATTTTATTTGCGGCCCCGAAGGACTAATGACCATGCACCAGGAAATGCTGACAGCCCTGCAAGTACCAACTGATAATATTTTCATGGAATGGTTCGCTCCCGGGGCAACAGACAATAACGCCGCGCTCCCCGGCGAGGAACAGGAAGTATTGTTGCATTTCTTCGAACAAACCAACCTGCTGGACGTAGATGCCGGGCAAACAATTCTCCAGGCAGCTCTCGACGACCGGATTCCACTTCCTTACTCCTGTCGGGGCGGAACCTGTGGCATCTGCTCAGCTAAACTCACCTCCGGTAAAGTAACCATGCGGCAGAACTATGCATTGCGACCTTCCGATATCGCCAACGGCATGATATTACTGTGTCAGAGCTATCCACTTACGGCCGATGTAACAGTGGTAGTGGGAGAGTAGCGAACAATGAAGCGGAACATACAGGGAAGACGATTTATGCCTATATTGAGCGTAATATGAACGTTACTATATGAAATGGACCTGTCAATCCCTGCTGGCTTTATTAACGGCAACAACCTCACTTACCGCGCATGCACAACAGCCAATGGAATGGCCCGGGGGAAAAAAAGCGGCAATCGTGCTGACTTATGATGACGCCCTGGCTTCACAGTTAAACGTGGCTATTCCCCAGCTCCGAAAGTTTAAATTAACCGGCACCTTCTTCCTTACAGGCAATATAACAGAAGATCAGATGCTGCAATGGCGTAAGGCTGCCGACGATGGCATGGAGCTGGCCAACCATAGTTTGTACCATCCTTGTAGCGAACAGATATATCCCAATGCCCGGCAATACTATACCGAAAATTACGACGTCAACACGATGATAAAAGAGGTGGGGATGATGAACAAACTGCTTTTCGGCATAGATGGCAAACGGCAACGCACCTACGCCTTTCCCTGCAGCCAGTCGGTGGTAGGTGGGGTAGACTATACCCCGGCATTGCAACAATCGGGGCTGGTGAAATACGCACGCAGCGGGGGCGACAGTACCGCCATCATCACCCGTTTCGATACGCTCCACCTGTATAAAGTACCCAGCTGGCCGGTGAGCTATCAACCTACGGGAGAAAGATTAATTGACTTTGCCACCCGTACGCTACAGGAAAATGGCCTCGGTATTTTCATGTTTCACGGTGTAGGGGGCGATTATATTACAACTTCCGGGGAAGCGCACGAGCAACTATTGGCCTGGCTGGCAGCCCATCGCGAGGAACTGTGGGTGGCCACCTTCCAGGAAGTGATGGACTACATCACACATGCGCCCAAAAGATAACAAAGCTATCATACCGTAAATTAGATTAGTCAGCTATCCTTCCATTATCTTTGATCATAAAACGAGTGTATGACTGGATTTTGGCGTTATTTCTGGATGCTCTACATGCTTTTCTTCGCGGTGCCATTCCCGATGATTATCTATTACGCCTCCACTTATGGAAAGGAATCACCGGATACGGCGCCCTGGCTGGCCCTTAGCTGGCTGGCATTATCAGTGGTGCTATGGGCATTAGTGCTGGGCCGGTTAGCCCGGAGATGGATCGTGCAACCCTTCATTGTGAAAAAGAATTTTGCCCGCCTGGCAAAAGCCGGCGTGCGGAAAGCAGGACGCATACTGGAAAGTAAAATGCTAAAAACAAGCAGCGGTGGCGCTGAAGCGAGGAAGATCACGTTTTCCTTTACCAATTTTGCAGGTACCCCTATTACAGAAGATATGGAGCTGACCGATACACAGCCAGCACTGAGACGATATGAAAACGGGAAAACAATAACGTTGCTGGTAGATGATACCCTTCGTTCTATTCCCGTCATTTGCCTGGAAGACATGAAAATAGGCGTCAAAATATCCCGCATGCTTTGGTTGGGTATTACCTGGTGTATCATCACAGCAGCAGTTATCTACTATTACCAGTTTTCTTATTTGTCGGAAAACGGAGGCGCCGGCTGGCGTTTTCTGCGCTTCTATCATCCGCTGGTATTATGCCCGCTTATACTGCTGGCGGAAATCTTCTTTTTTACTAAGCTGTTGCGGTTCATAGGAGGAAAACCCTCCGACCTGTTGCGCACCAAGTACTACGGTATTCGCACCGATGCGGAAATTGTGTCTGCCAATCAAACCGGTACCTACATCAACGAACAACCACAGATCCGCTTTGAATTGCGCTTCCAGGATAGCAGTGGCCGTACACATACCGCTACCCTGAAGAAAGTAATTTCCCTGCTGGACCTCGGGATTACCAAACAGTCGTCCATACCTGTTTTTTACCAGAAAGAGCACCCCGAAAAAATTGCTTTTGCCAGTGACCTGGAGGATTAAAATTATTTTTATGGAGATGAATATGCGATATTTCCTGGCGGCAGCCCTAATCATGGGAAGCATGTCCTGTAAGCCACTTCGCCAGTCTATTCACGATACCCTGTATGGGAGTCCCGCCGCGGGTCAAACCAGCGACAACACCACCCAGGTGGAGCAGCACAGTAGTACTACCATCACCGTGAGTAGCAGCAGCCACACGGTACACAGCCCATCGGAAGGTAATTTCCTGCGAAATACCTCTGCCCTGGCTGCGGCAGAAAATGCCCTGCGAAATTTGCCAGCGTTTGCCGGTAAACAAATCGCCGCTTATGAAGCCATTCACTTTTATGACGACGGAAGAATTAACCTGGAGCTGCAACACCCCACCAGGACCGACTATATCGATGCTTATCGTTTCAATAGGGGAAGCTGGCAGCAACCAGCACCCGTACAATTGTCCGTACACGACGATATCAAAGCAGGCCTGGTAAACCTGGATAAAGTACATTTTGCTACCGTGGCTAACATCTACAATAACTACCGGCTGAAGGCCGACAGTATCGAAGGCGTGGCGCCCCTCAAACATATCTATGCCATTATCAGGGGAGATAGTATCACCTGGTATCCCCGCTCCATCAGCGGTAGCCGGGAACGCTATTTTATCAGCTTTACCGCTGCCGGGAATATTGACCGCTTCTACCGGGAATAATCAAAAAGAAATAAATTATTATAATAAATTATATATCTTTCTGCACTTCAGAGCGGTCATTAAAATCTGACGAATAAATATGGACAACATCAAATGGGGAATTATCGGGTGTGGAGATGTAACAGAGGTAAAAAGCGGACCGGCATTTAACAAAGTACCCAATTCATCCCTGGTAGCGGTTATGCGCCGGGATGCCACCAAAGCGGAAGACTATGCCCGCAGGCATGGCGTACCTAAGTGGTACGACAACGCCGAAGCACTCATCAACGATCCTGCTGTAAATGCGGTGTACATTGCCACACCTCCGCTCCAGCACGAGGAGTACACCCTGCAATGCATACAAGCCCGAAAACCAGTGTATGTGGAAAAGCCGATGACGCTGAACACAGAATCGGCATACCGCATGCAGGAAGCAGCCATACGGCACAATGTAAAATTAACCATTGCACATTACCGGAGGGCACAGCCTATGTTCCGGAAAATAAAAGCATTGCTCGAGGAAAAAGCCATTGGCGATATTCGTTTTGTATCCCTGCAAATGCTGCAACCACCCGTGTCACCGGAAGCTAACTGGCGGGTAGATCCTGCCGTATCCGGGGGAGGGCTCTTTCATGACCTGGCTCCTCACCAGCTGGACCTCATGACTTGGTTTTTTGGAAGAGCCAGGAGCGCTACCGGGATTGCCAGGAACCAGGCCAAAATGTACCGGGCCGTGTTCTGCTGAAGAAGCTATCCTTTCTATGCAATTGATGGATAGTTTTACGAAGAAGGATAAAATGATTTTCTGATGGCCCGGTTTTCAGGAACAACCGGCGTCTTATTTTCCTACGAAGTCGGAAAATAAGACGCCGATCAACAATTACTTTAAATAATCCTCTTTTATATTATATTTGGAAATATAGTTTTACCTACAACCATTATCGTTACACTAACTATTTCGTTTTTTATTCTATTATGTATTTTGTCAGGTTCGGGGCAAGCATCTGTTACCAGTTGTATCAAATTATGTCTGTCCGCAGGCAGGAAGAAAAATGGGCGACTAATTATCTCAGACGCCTGGAAAGTTTCTTTGGCGGCCAATTGGATCCAGCTTCCTTTCGTAAAATCGTCAATAGCTACAGTATTTATATCCCCATGATCTGTGATGCCTTTATGGGACTCCGGGGAAAAAAAACTTCCGCAGAAGAGAAAGAACGTATGCTGTTATATTTTATTTGCAGCACCCTGTTCGACGATTTCTGCGACAAGCGGGAGCTGTTGCCTGCGCAGCTGGAAGCCATTGCCGCCGGGGACGGGCAATACCAGCCTACCCGGATGGAGGAACGGATGTTTATTCATGCCAACCTGACGCTGAGGGACTTTGTTCCTGATAAATCCTATTATGATGAGGTAGTCCGGGCCGTTATACAAGCCCAGATCGATTCAGATAAACAATTTGATCCGGCTATCAACCAGGAAGAATTAACACGCATCACCCTGGGCAAAGGCGGCTATTCTGTGCTGCTTTGCCATTTTTATTTTGACGCCCCGGCCTGTGCTATAGAACAGGCTTGCTGGTACCGCCTTGGTGGCATTATCCAGCTAACAAACGACTTGTTCGATATTCATAAAGACCTGGAGCAGGGATCGGTTACTTTACCCAATCGGATGATGAGTGCTTATGAGTTTTCCGATTACTTTATGGAAGAAGTTACAGCCATCGAAAAAGCGATCACTATGCTGCCGTATGACACCTCAAAACGGCAGGATTTCCTATCGGGCGTCATGGGCATCTGCTCATTTGGGAGCCTGGCCCTGCACCGGCTCCGGGAGCTACAGGGACAGGAAGAACGCTTGCCCAACCTGCGCCAGCTGCCCAGAAAAGCGCTGGTAGTTGATATGGAACAAGCAACCAATATCTGGTATTGTATCAAATTCACTTACCAAAAAACGAAGGCCTGGCAACTATCGGTAGCAGCGGCTAATTAATAACGGATTACCATCTTTCCCAAAAAATATTTTCCCGCACATAAGGGTATTTTTTCAGTAGCGTGTATTAGCTCCAAATTATCATACATGCAATACGAAGAAGACGAAATGAACCAGCAGCTGACCAGGCTGCTGGCCTACCTGGTTTTGCCCGCATTGGGCCTCATTTCCATCGCCATTATACTACTGATCATTTTATTATAACGCCGGACCATGTATAAAACTTCTGATTATCTCTCCAGGGGGAGCCGCTTTGTACGTAACCAGTTGTACCCTTCCCGAAAGGTACTGTCTACGCTGATGATATACGCTACCGATCTTTGTAACTCCCGTTGCAAACATTGCCTGATATGGGCCAAACGCCCAGTGGCCTATCTCTCTAAAGAAAAAATTATAGACATCATGCAAAGCAGCTGTATCAGTGCTGCTACCACCGTGGGACTGGAAGGCGGCGAATTCCTGCTGCACCCGGAAGCCTTTGAGATACTGGAATGGTTCCATCAGCACCATCCCAATTTCGATTTGTTGTCCAACTGCCTGCAGCCGGAAAAAGTGATCCGGGCAGTGCAACAGTTTCCTCCCAAACGCTTATTTATTTCACTGGATGGTACCCGTGAGTCTTATAGGTATATGCGGGGCAAAGATGGATACG
Organism: Chitinophaga sp. Ak27; assembly: GCF_012726295.1. Taxonomy (GTDB): domain Bacteria; phylum Bacteroidota; class Bacteroidia; order Chitinophagales; family Chitinophagaceae; genus Chitinophaga. Next base: position 225,690 of record NZ_JABAOB010000004.1, read on the forward strand.
ACAAGGTATTAACCGTTATTGAAGCCCTGCATAGTACCTGCAATATCTCTGTGATGTTTACCCTTTCTCCTTATAATAGTTTTGGTGACCTGCAACACGTGATGGATGTATGTACCCGCTATGGGATTGACTTGAGGGTAGGTATTTACAATAACATCTCTTATTTCGACACCGTGGAAAAAGCCCATGAACAAGGCTCCCGGTCTGCGGCAGCAGCCGGCTATGAAATACCGCCGGAAATTATTCAGCAGCTGGGGAATTTCGAAGAGAACCTGGACTTCCTGTTACTTTATAAATATTGGCAACGGGGCGAGCTGAAGCTCCCTTGTTATTCTATCTTCGATAGTGTGGTGGTACTCCCTAACGGCGATGTACCCATTTGTCAGAACCTGGACCTGAAGCTGGGCAACATCCATGAAAAAAGCCTGGATACTATCTACAATGAGGCCGCGACGATAGCCTTACAGAAAAAACATTGCCGTGATTGTAATGGCTGCTGGATCAACTTTCACCGGAAGTATGATGTTACCCTGTTCCGACAGGCGGAACAACTGGCCGGAGCCAGCATCACCGCGGCGGTATTAGGCAATTACCAATGGAATGAACAACGGGAACGCTTTAAAACAGTGATATCGAAATATGATAGGATCCCTGGCAGCGCGGTATAAAAACTGGCGAAGGAAAAAGGTAATGGATGCCCTGGCGGCGCCATTGCCGGGATGCAACTTTGCATTTATAGGAATAGGGCAGCATAGCCTCGATAACCTGTACCCGGTATTATTACGTTTAGGCGTGCCAGTAAGATACATTTACTCCCGGCAGCTGCCGCTGGCACAGCAGGCCGCACGCATGTTTCCTGCTTGCACAGGGATCAATGACCTGTCGGTCATCTTACAGGACGACACCATTAAAGGCGTATTCATTTGCACCAAAAATGAATACCAGTTACCCGTGGTGAAAGCCTGCCTGGATCAGGGAAAATATGTTTTCGTGGAAAAGCCGGGGGTAACCAGCTACGCAGGCTGGCAGGAATTGATGACACATCGCCATGCCAGCCGCTGTATGATCGCCTTTAACAAACGATTCAACCCCGTGAACGCACAGTTCCAAAAGGATTTCAATAAGGCATTCAGCTACCAGGCACGCTATGTTACAGGTCCTTATCCGGAAGGCAATGCTGTGATGGAGTTGTTTTGCCACCCGGTAGATAATGTACTGCAGCTCTTCGGACCGGTAAAGGAATATTATTTCACGGTGCAGCAGGTCAATGGTGGGGTACAGGTGCAGTTGTTACTCCAGCATGCCAGGGTAACCGGTACCATGGAGCTATCTACTTGTTACGCCTGGTCGTCTTTCACGGACCAGCTGCAATGTGTAACGCCAACACGGCATGTCGCTATCGACTATCCGGGGACATTTGTGGTACAGGAGCTGGGTTATCGCCCCGGTGGAATCCCGGTAGATAAAATTTTAAAACGAACGGGGCGTGTGCAGGTAAGTAATGCTGCCGGTGCAGTGCCAGTGGCTGCCAACAATAGTATCTGGCAACATGGCTATTATCGCGAAGTTGCCTGTTTTGTGGAGGCTGTACAGCAGGGGAAATCGCCCCTGGAGGCAAGGCCGGATACTTTTGAAGGTACCTTCCGTTTATTGGAGGCTGTTTCGCAAGGCTTGGGGAAGTAAATAGAAATTATGTAAATTGTAGCACCGGATTTTATTAAAACCGGTCCCCGAATGAATCAGCTCAACAGCAGATCCCTGATGGCCGTGGAAGTTTTCAACAAGCAGGCCAAAGTATACCAGGATAAATACATGGATGTTTCCATGTACCATGATACGTTTGATCTGTTTTGCAATTACATTCCCAAAGACGATGCTGCCTTGCTGGATATTGCCTGTGGTCCGGGCAATGTGACTGCATATTTGCTTCAGAAACGGCCAGGGTTCCGGATCCTGGGAATTGATTTGGCCCCTAATATGATTGAGCTGGCCAAAAAGAATAATCCGGGTGCTACTTTTGAGCTGAAGGATGCACGTGCTATCCGCACCATCAGCCAACAATTTGACGCTATCGTATGTGCGTTCGGGTTACCCTATCTCTCCAAAACAGAAAGTGAACAGTTAATCGCCGATGCCTATGGTCTGCTGGCGCCCGGAGGCGTACTGTATCTGAGCACCATGGAAGGAGAGGAGCACCTGTCGGGATATTATTCCTCCTCATCCGGTGATGAAATTTATATTCATTACCATCAGGCCGCCCACCTCGTTGCGGTACTGAACCAAAACGACTTTGCCCTCCTGGCGGTACAGCGGATCCCGGCGGCTAATCAACATGGATGGCCTACAGATGACCTGATCTTAATAGCGAAAAAACGCTGATCTACCTACCTGCTCGCGAATACAAGCTTAAATTTTTCTATTTGCCGGCGGTGCCGCATTACATGCACAATGGCATGCTCCATGAGTTGTTCGATATCGTATACTTGTCCCCAGCGCGTAGCGATTTTTCTGGCGGGATCAAGCGCTTCCAGTTCACTGTCCTGGATCTGGCCAAAAACATTTACTGTAAAAGCAAAAGCATCTGTCAGGCTTTGTATATACGCTGTTGCGGTAGTGCGTAAGGTATCGGCAACGCCCGGTACACTGTCGCGGCTACCGCGTTGTATATATACGGCGTAGCTGTAGGCAGAACTGATTACATGTGCCAGTACCGATTGAATGGACCGGCAGTTAGGATCGGTAGTGGCAGTATCGGCCACGGCGGCGAGGGTGTGATCGCTCACGTCGGCGATAACATCCTGCAACGCGCTGATCACATTTTCATATTCGTCTAACAGGGCGCCCACGGCGCCGGTGCGGTATACTTTGTTCATATGCATGTTCCTTACTTCAGAGCCCGGAAGATAGGGAAATGTCGCGTGGGAAAGCATTTTTTCAGCGGGAAACCAGTGATGGGAGATAAAACGGCAAGCTGGCGCCCGTAACCAACCTGCCGTTGCTGTGAGCGATGACTGTGATTATTTGAGCGTTGCCAGTACTTCGTCCAAGTTGCCCAATGCCATGGTGAATCCTTCTTTGAAGCCCATCTTGATAATGTTTTCCAGGTCTTCCAGTTGATTATAGGTAATATGACAGGTCACCAATGTTTTGTTGCCGGTAGACTGAAAGGATACTTCCCAGCGGGATTGAGGAAGACTGGCATTTACGTTGCCGTGTTCGTCAGAGAACCCGTCGAGTCCTATAAATTTCTGCTGGTTGACGATTTCCTGGTAATTGGCAAATGACCAGTGTACTTCGCCCTGCGGGCCCACCATGGCATATAGCCATTGCCCGCCTTCGCGGAAGTCCATGGATTTTGTTTTAGCCTTCCAGGGTTTGGGCGCCCACCACTGATCCAGTAGTTCTTTTTTCGTATAGGCGTCCCAGACTAACGGTAAGGCGGCGTCGAATTCCCGCTTTACCGTAATGGCTTTCTTCTCTTTATTCACAGAGAAATCAAATGCTAAATTCGCGTTCATTTTTTTTGCGTTTTTATGGTTGACAATACAATATCAAGGGTATCAAATTTCTTCTCCCAGATAGCCTGGCATTTCTCCAGCCACTCCGCGATGGCCGCTAATTTCGTTCCGTCTAACCGGTAATATATCTCCCTGCCTGTTTGCGTTTGCTGTAACAACTGGCATGCCGTAAGGATGCGCAGGTGCCTGGATACGGCCTGTCGCGATATCTCAAAATGCTCCGCGATAGCACCCGGCGTCATGGGCTTTGTTGCAATCAGCAAAAGGATGGCCCGACGGGTCGGATCTGCTATTGCCTGAAATACATCCCTTCTCATGTGACTAAGAATAAAAAGAGCAACCGTTCAGTTGCAAATATATGAAACTAATTGGTTGCGCAAAATTTTTTGATTTTTTTTAGCGGGCAGGGCGTTAAATGAAGAGCAGGCAAAACAACATGAGTGCTGCCTTGTTCAACGGTTTATAAGAAGGTTAAATTGGTTTGAAAGCCGTTTATCGTCACCAGGCAATGTATAAAGAAATATTGCCCGTCTCCACACTCGGCAGGCCCTTAATCATGGAAGAAACACTTTTCTGTGACAACGAGAAACCAATCCGCCGGTAAACGGCTACCATGCCGTAGTCGATGCCCCCCAGCAGTTTATGCATGGCAAAGGTTGAATGGCCATCCGCCATAATGCGGTGAGCAGACTCGTGGTTCGAAAACATACCGCCTTCTATCAGCGCGTTAGTCAGCATCAGCCGGGCGCTGGGCTGTAATGTGAAGTACAATTGCCAGTGTTGGGCATCCCCGGCATTGGTGGAATACTGGGAGAGATAGCCATTGAAATAGGGCTGCATTTTACCAATCCTGATCAGCGAATAAGCCGACAGGGCATTGAGCATAGTGCCGGCACACAACTCCGTGCCGCCAATTACTTCTATGAAGCGCTTGTATCCCAGCAACTGCTTCTCCGCAGCAATATTTAAATTGAGCAGTACGTCGTTTTTTAGTTGGCTGCTCCAGCCCCGGGGTGCCTGGTATCCAAGCAGGCGGTGCACCATCGTTTGTGTTTCCTTGCCCAGCGCCCAGGGGCCCATGACGCCGGCTACCCAGGAAGTTTGAAGGTTGTACTTGCGTACGGGGTTAGCCGAATGCAGGCTGCGTACGATAAATAGTCCGGCCGAGTAGGCATAGTCGCCCGGAGGCGGTACTTCCCGTTTAATGATCCTGGGAGTAAACATCGCCTGCATAAATCCCCAGCCATAGGTATTCACGCTCTCCTGGCCGGCCCGTGGCATCCAGCGGTCAGGTAAAGCCCGGGGCAGTTTCCGGCGCATATAAAACAGGTCGAAACGGGTACCATTCGTATACGCTTCGTCGGTACCATTGCCGGTAATATTAATGCCGTCGTTATCGTCGTACAGCCGGAATAAATAACTATTGTCTTTCAATTGTGCGCTGGCGTTATCCCATACTACCAACATACAGCTGTATAGTAAAAGGGACAGGATCTTTTTGCTCATCTTGTGCTCTTCATGACTCCTCAAATATCGTACATCGGGGACAATAAATAAAGTGATGTTTGTCGCCCGAATGAATGTTGTTTCTTCTCGCTGTACATAAAAACTCCCAGGCTTGATTACATGGCAAAGGCCGTGGCCGTTGGATTTTACCTATATTCACCAAAATTTTTCTTATTAAATGTACAAGATAGCATTTACCGCAGCCAGTTTGTTAGTGCTGCATACTGCCATGGCCCAGCAGGGAGTTCCCCCAAAGAAAGTAACGGTGTTTAAAAATGGTACCGCATTGATTGTTAACGAAGGTACCGTACCGGTAAACGGAAAACTGGCCACATTACCCGATCCTGGTGCTGTGTTGCTGGGAACCTACTGGATAGGCGCCCCCAAAGGCAATACGGTCAAAAGAGTAGATGTAAAAACAGATACCCTGAAAGTCCAGGGCGCCATTGGCACTATTTCCCAGATGCTGATGGCCAACACCGGCAAAAAGGTAACATTGTCTTACACTGCCGGCGAACGGGGCGACCGCTCCATCACCGGTACTATTTTGTCGGTAAGCCCTACGGCCAACCTGGTGCAGCTTAGAAAGGACGATAACAAAGTAACGGCCCTGCAAACATCGGCTATTTACCAGGTGGATATGGATAACAGCCCACTGGCTTTTGCAAAAGACAGCGTTGCCCGGATGGTGGTGGTGGAACTGGAAAACAGCGCCAAAGAAACTGCATTGAAAGAACTCTATATGCAGGATGGTTTGAACTGGACTCCTTCCTACCTGTTGAAAATAGCAGATGATAAAACCGCCTACCTGGAAATGAAGGCTACGCTCACCAATCCAGGCAAGCGCATGACCGATGTGGAAACAGAATTGGTAGTGGGCTCGCCGGTATTGTATTTCGGCGCACAGCGCGACCCGATGAATTTCGATTTTGCGCAAATGGGGGTGGATGTTGCCACCGCTAAGTTTCATATGTCGCAGTTGAGCAACAACGTCGTAATGACGGAAGCCCGCGGCGCAGTCGATGAAGCCGTAGCCCCGGACGATTTCTCCCAGGAAGGCGAAAAGCAAGGCGATTTCTATATTTACAAATTAGGCAAAATATCGCTGCCTAAACAGGCAACCGCTACTTTTCCCATCTTCACCGGTACCATTGCCTGCAAAGAAAAATATAGCTGTACGATCCCAGACAACGTAGGCACTTACCAGCCAGGTGGCGACGAAAGTGCGGAGAGTGGCGGATTTGCTGATGTATACCATGCGTATGAAATTAAAAATACGCTGAACAAACCATTTACCACAGCGCCCATTATGCTCATGGACCAACAGGGTAACTTCCTTGCGCAAAATCAGCTGAAATACACGCCGGTAGGCGCCGATAATGCCATACAAATATCCAAAGCCATCGATATCACTTTACAGAATAAAGAAGAAGAGACCGGCCGCGTGGATAATTTCAAAAAGGTAGGTAAGGCGGTATACGGAAAGGTGACGGTAACCGGCACCGTGACGATCAATAATTTCCAGCAGAAGGATGTGACCGTGAATGTAAAGAAATGCGTGAATGGCGCCGTAGACCCATTGAGCGATGGTGGTAATGTAGTGAAACGCAAAACACAGCAAGGCGATAAAAATCCTTATTCTGAAATGAATTGGCAGCTGGCACTAAAAGCAGGAGAGAAGAAAGTAGTGCAGTATACCTACCAGGTACTGGTTAATTAATTTTTTTAAAAAGTAGTTGCTTTCCTGGAATTTATCCTTATCTTTAGTGCAGATATCAGGCCCTCCCGGTATCTGCACTTCATACACCACCTCATCATACACCGCTGTATCTACACAGCTTCCAGCCTTTATCCGTTCCATAGTTTTTATGATAGTTTTATTGACCATTATACAATAATCAACATCTGAATGCTATGAAAAAAAAGGGATTTCTTATCGACATGGACGGCGTTATCTACAAGGGCAGTGAACCCATTCCAGGTGCCGTAGAATTTATTAATGGTCTGAGAGATAAAGGCCTGCCTTTCCTGTTCCTGACAAACAACAGTCAAAAGACCAGCCGCGATGTTTGTTACAAACTGAATAAGATGGGGTTCCGGGTAACGGATGCCGACATCTTTACCTGCGCCATGGCTACTGCGCGCTACCTTGCCTCCAAGAAGGAAAATGGAACCGCCTATGTTATCGGTGAAGGAGGATTACTCACCGAATTATACAATGCGGGTTATTCTATTGTAGATGATCAGCCCGACTATGTAATTATCGGGGAAGGCAGAACGATCATGCTGGAGTCGGTAGATAAAGCGCTCAATATGATTATGAAAGGCGCCAAGCTGATTGCTACCAATCTCGATCCGAACTGTCCCATGGGCGATGGCAAATATCGCGCTGGATGCGGCGCCATGGTAGCTATGCTGGAAACGGCCAGCGGCATCAAAGCTTTCAGCGTGGGCAAGCCCAGCCCGGTAATGATGCGCATGGCCCGGAAAGCACTTCAACTCACGACCGACGAAACAGTGATGATAGGCGATACTATGGGCACCGATATATTAGGTGCAGGGTCCATGGGCTTTACAACGATTCTTACGCTTTCGGGTGTGACCAAAGAAGAAGACCTCACGCATTTTGGTTATTCTCCAGATTTCATTATTAGGTCAATTAAAGACCTGTTGAACGAAGAATTGTTTGCCCGGGTAGTGGGTAACACCGTGTTGACAGACGTAATGTATTAACAACGGAAACGACATGCTGCCGTCCCCGCGCCTGCGGGGGCGGATAGTCTTTTCCTTCTGTCCCAATTCTATTTTGCTTTTCCCATTATTTCACTATTTTCCCGACAACCAATTCATATCCATACGTTATGATCAATGTTAATGGAAAAGCAAAGGAATTAAATACCTATGATGCTATTGTAGTAGGATCGGGTATTTCCGGCGGATGGGCAGCAAAAGAATTATGTGAGAAAGGACTGAAGGTATTGCTGCTGGAAAGAGGAAAGCAACTGGAGCACATTAAGGATTATACCACCGCCACCAAAGCGCCGTGGGAAATTACACACCGCGGCAAAATGCCGCTGGACAAAGAAAAGGACCATCCTTACCAGGTGCGCGACCGCCTGTATACTGAGTTTAATGCTGACTACTGGCTGAAAGACAGTGACAGCCCCTACAAAGAAGAAAAGCGTTTCGACTGGATGCGCCCTGATATTGTTGGCGGCCGCTCCATCATGTGGGGCCGTGGATCGCTGCGCCTCAGTGACCTCGATTTTGAAGCCAACGCCAAAGAAGGTATCGGTATTGACTGGCCCATACGTTATAAAGACCTGGCGCCCTGGTATGATCACGTGGAAGCCTTTGCAGGTATCAGTGGACAGAAAGAAGGCATCCCGCATTTACCGGATGGCGTATTTCAGCCACCAATGGAAATGAATTGCTTTGAAAAGCAGGTGAAGGGCAGGATAGAAGCTACGTTTCCCGGAAGGCATATGACTATTTTCCGTACCGCCAATCTTACCCAACCTATCGGCGACCGGGGGAAATGCCAGTACCGCGATCGCTGTGCCCGCGGATGCCCGTTTGGCGCCTATTTCAGCACACAATCGTCTACCTTGCCGGCTGCAATGAAAACGGGTAACCTTACCTTACATACCGATGCCATCGTAAACAGTATCATCTACGATGAGGCAAAAGGAAAAGCTACCGGTGTACGGGTAATTGATAAACATACCAAAGAGATGACGGAATATTATGCCCGTATTCTCTTCCTCAATGCGTCTACACTTGGTAGTACCTTCCTGCTGATGAACTCCGTATCCAGCCGTTTTCCCAACGGATTAGGCAACGACAGCGGCGTGCTGGGGCACTACCTGATGGATCATCATTTTCATGCAGGCGCCAGCGGCACGTCCGATGATTTTGCCGATAAATATTATTTCGGGCAGCGTCCCGCCGGGTTTTATATTCCCCGCTTCGCGAATGTAGGCGCCGATAAACGCGCTTACCTGCGCGGTTTCGGTTACACTGGCTATAGCAGTCGCAGTGGATGGGCGAGGGGGATCGCAGAACTGGGCATCGGCAATAGTTTCAAAGATTATTTATCGGAACCCGGCCCCTGGCAAATGGGGCTAATGGGCTTTGGTGAATGCCTGCCCTACAAAGAAAACCAGGTAACCCTCGATCACAGCATTAAAGATGCCTGGGGGCAGCCAGTGCTGAAATTCAACTGCGAATTCAAAGACAATGAACGGCAGATGCGCAAAGACATGGACCAGGAAGCGGTAGCCATGCTGGAAGCAGCAGGACTGAAAAATGTGCAGCCATTCAACCGCAGTTCTTATCCCGGGATGGCCATCCACGAAATGGGCACGGCGCGCATGGGAAAAGATCCCCGCACGTCCGTGCTAAATGAATGGAACCAGGTACATGCCGTGAAGAACGTGTTTGTAACAGATGGCGCCTGTATGACTTCTTCTGCCTGCCAGAATCCTTCCCTGACCTATATGGCTATCACGGCAAGAGCAGCCGACTATGCTGTGAAAGCCATGAAGCGACAGGACCTGTAACGCTTTTTTGATGGATTAACAGGATTTGTATACATTGCCCCAGCACAGAACGACGCGCAATTATTTGCTGCTAAGCTGTGTCTAACAATAAACAGCATGGAACTAAAAGATTTATCACCACAGCCTTTATGGAAATATTTTGCCGACCTCAATGCCGTGCCCAGGGCTTCCAAGAAGGAAGAGCGGGTGATCGCCTTCATCGAAGATTTTGGTAAAAGCCTTGGCCTCGATACCCGGAAAGATCCCACCGGAAATGTGGTGATCCGCAAACCAGCTACACCCGGGATGGAAAACAGGCAAACGGTGATCCTCCAGTCGCACCTGGATATGGTACATCAGAAAAATAACGACACTGTATTCAATTTCGATACACAGGGCATCGACATGTATGTAGATGGCGACTGGGTGAAAGCGCGGGGCACTACCCTTGGTGCTGATAACGGCATCGGCGTAGCAGCGATCATGTCGGTGCTGGCCGATAAAACCATTGCGCATCCCGCACTGGAAGCCATGTTCACCATCGATGAAGAAACCGGGATGACGGGCGCCAAGCAACTTGATCCCACCAATTTCTCCGGTACCATTTTATTGAACCTGGATACAGAAGAAGAGGATGAACTGACGATTGGTTGCGCCGGCGGACTGGATACCAATACCAAAGGACTTTACCAGGAGGTGCCCGCACCTGCCCGCGCAGAGGGTTTTGATATTACCATCAAAGGCTTGCTGGGCGGTCACTCCGGCATGGACATTCATAAAGGCAGGGGCAACGCCAACAAGCTGATGAATCGCCTGTTGTATAAGGCCAAACAATTGTTCGATATACAGCTGGCCAGCCTGGATGGAGGCAGCCTGCGCAATGCTATTCCGCGCGAATCCACCGCTACCGTCGCAGTACCGGAAACGGATAGCCGATCGTTCACGGCATTTGTACAAGACTTTGCGGCAACGCTGAAGGAAGAATATAAATCGCTAGAACCCGGACTGCTGGTGGAGTTGAAGCCAGTAACGGCGCCATCTTTGGTAATGGACCCGGCCTATTTTATGCAATTACTGCGGGCTATATACGCTACTCACAATGGGGTATTCCGTATGAGTCCCGATATCGCCGACCTGGTGGAAGCCTCATCCAACCTGGCCAGGGTCATCGCCAGGAATGGTGTTTTTATTACGCAGTCGCTGCAGCGCAGCAGCGTTGCCAGCACCAAGGAAGACGTGGCCTTTGCGGTACGCGCTGCCTTCGAAAATATAGACGCAGAAGTAGTGCAGGACGGAGAATATCCCGGCTGGCGGCCAGATGCCGATTCGGCCATCCTGCGCTTATTACTCGATTTGTATAAAGACCATTTTGAACATACACCTAAAGTAGGCGCCTGTCACGCAGGGCTGGAATGTGGTATTTTAGGCGCGCACTTCAATGGTAAACTTGACATGATTTCTTTTGGTCCTACTATCCGCGGTGCGCATTCCCCCGATGAAAGAGCACAGGTATCTTCTGTGGGGCGGTTCTATAATTATTTGCTGCATATCCTCCGGGAAATACCGGCGAAGTAATTGTTAAAATAATTACAAATCAGGGTGTGTCAGGCAGCTGGTATACCCTGTTTCTTTTCTGATAAAATTATATAGTTTACCTTTCCTGAGATAAAATTCAGAACAATGGCGATTAACTTACAAAAAGGACAACGAATTGATATCGGTCTTTCCCGTATCAGTGTGGGTTTAGGCTGGCATCCCAATGAAGGCACCGGGTACGATTTCGACCTCGACGCATCCGCTTTTATGATCGACGAAAACAGATTAATTCTCCAGGAAGAATACTTTATTTTCTATGGCAATACTGATTCACCCGATGGTGCGTTGCACCATACCGGTGATGATCCTACTGGTGGTAACAGTGCGGTAGGAGATGATGAAGTGATCCAGGTAGACCTCTCCAAAGTAAATCCCAAGGTGAAGGAAATCCTGTTTGTAGTAACTATCCATGATGCATTTAACCGTAAGCAGAACTACGGGCAGGTGCGTGATTCCTATATCCGTATTGTAGACGATGTCAACGGGCAGGAAATCGCTAAATACGAGCTGGGAGAAGATTTCTCTATCGAAACAGGTGTTGAATTCGGTCGGCTGTATGTGAAAGATGGTAAATGGAAATTTGAAGCTTCCGGCAAAGGTTATAAAGAAGACCTGGCGTTTTTCCTCTCCAAATATTTTAAAGGTCAGATCATTAAATAAACATCACATATGGCTATTAATTTAGTGAAAGGTCAAACGATAGACCTTCGTAAAAACGACTCCGGAGAAGAATTTGATCTGTCTACCGTTACTATCGGGTTGGGCTGGGATGTAAGGCAAAAGAAAAAGGATGATGGCTTTTTCGGCAAGCTGTTTGGCGGCGCGCAGAAAGAAGAAGAATACGACCTGGATGCAGTGGCCTTGTTGCTCGATAATAACGGAAAAGTAGCGAACCTGGGCCGCACTGTGCAAACCCGCGATGGCAGAAGCATGGGCCTTTTTGAAGGGGACGTGGTGTTCTTCAATTCAATGAAACATCCGTCCGGCCACATCTGGCTCACCGGTGATAACCGCACCGGCGCCGGGGATGGCGACGATGAGCAGATTATCATCAAGCTCAATGAGTTGGATAACCGGTATCAGAAAATATTATTCATGGTCACCATCTACCAGGGTCGTCAGAACAACCAGCACTTTGGCATGATAGAAAATGCCTTTATCCGCGCGGTAGACAGAAAAGGGAAGGAGATTGCGAAGTACAGCCTGTCGGGCGACAGTACCTACAATGGTATGTGCTCTATGACCTTTGCAGAGATCTATCGCAAAGATGGCGCCTGGAAATTCAGGGCACTCGGTACACCACATCAATCTGATAGTTTTATTGATGAACTGAAGAAGTTGACCTATTCCTGATGTTAAACCGTTAACCCCTTTCTGTAGCAAACACTTAATTCTGTATTGTATGAGAAGACTACCCGTGTATCTTTTGCTGGATACCTCCGGTTCTATGAGCGGAGAGCCCATAGAAGCCGTGAAAAATGGGGTGCAGGTAATGATCAGTTCATTGCGGCAAAACCCGCAGGCCATTGAAACCGCCTTTATTAGTGTCATCACTTTTGACAGTACCGCCCGGCAGGCGGTGCCACTTACCGATCTATCTTCTTTCCAGGTGCCCGATATCCGGGCTTCCGGTACTACGGCTATGGGAGAAGCGCTGCAATTGTTAGCCAGCTGCATAGACCGGGAAGTAGCGCAAACCACCACGGAGCGAAAGGGCGATTGGAAGCCGCTGGTATTCATTATGACCGATGGTATCCCTACCGACAACTGGCAAAGTGGCCTGGCTGCCTATAAACAACGTAAAACAGCATATACCGTGGCCTGCGCTGCCGGCAATGGGGCCGATTCCGCTGTGCTGAAACAGGTCACCAATAACGTGGTAAGGCTCGATACTGCCGACAGCCACAGCATCTCCAAATTTTTTGCCTGGGTAACCGCCTCTATCGGCGTCAGCTCTACGAAAATAGAACACTCTGGTAAAGAACTCGCCGGCCTGGACGAACTACCACCCCCTCCGGCTGAACTGAACATTGTGGTATAAGCATTAAAATTTAACCATGCGAAGACTACCCGTATATTTTTTATTGGATACCTCGGGTTCTATGTTTGGAGAACCCATTCAGGCACTTAACAATGCGCTGAGCGGTATGGTGAATACCCTGCGCATGGATGCGCAGGCGCTGGACTCCCTTTGGCTCAGCATCATCACGTTCGACCGGGATGTAAAGGAGCTGATGCCACTCACTGAACTGGTCAGCTTCCAATTGCCCGAAATCACCTGTCCGCAGAGCGGCCCTACCCATACCGGCAGCGGCCTCGAATTCCTGCACGCCCGCGTAAGCACTGATGTGCGTAAAGGAACGCCTACGCAGAAAGGCGACTGGCGCCCATTGCTGTTTATTTTTACCGATGGCAAGCCCTCCGATCTGCAACTGTATCGCAGCATGATTCCTAAGGTGAAGGAGCTGAACTTCGCCGCCATCGTAGGTTGTGCGGCCGGCAAAGTGGCCGACAATGAGATGCTGCGCGAACTGGCAGATACCGTTGTGCACCTCGACACAGCCGACAGCGCCACCCTGAAACAGTTTTTTAAATGGGTATCCGATACCATAGAACAAGGTAACAAAAGTATGGGCACTACCTCACAGGTAGTATTGCCACCACCTCCCCAGGAAGTGAATTTAATTATCTGATAACCCCCAGGCATGAACGTAAAATTGATAGGGCACGACTTTAAGTGCCTGCAGGTAGAGTTAGACCCACAGGAAAAATTCTATTGCGAAAAAGGTGCATTGATTTATTATGAGGAAGGTATACAATCTACCATCAATGTATTTGATAAAGGAGTAGCCGGACTAATCAAAAGAAAGTTAACCGGAGAAAGCATTTTCCAGGTAGCACTCAGCAATGCACATCCACAGCCCAGAAAACTCGTGGTAGCAGGTAAAGTAGGACTGTTACCCATTAACCTGAAACAATTGTCGGGAGGTATTATCTGTCGCGCCGGCGTATACGTGGCCTCATCCGACAAAGTAGATATTGATGTAAAAATGAACCTGACCTCCCTCATTGGAGGTACTGGTTTGATCATGCAAAAGTTAACCGGTTTTTGTACTGTATTTATCGACGTGATAGGCACGCCTATCACGCTGGACCTGGCGCCGGGCCAAACGGTATTTGTAGATGAAAAAAGTTTTATCTGCATGCATGCCGATATGCAAAACCGGATGTCGTCGCACTTTTCCGGAAATAATATGCTGGGAGGAGAGGGCCTTACCATGTTGAAGATCACCGGTCCCGGCACCGTTTACGTCACTTCTGTAAATTTTGGATAATGAGAAGACTGCCTATTTATTTTTTGATAGATGTTTCTGAGTCCATGGTGGGAGAGCCCATCCAGCAAGTAGAAGAGGGATTGTCGACCGTCATCCAGGCGTTGAAAGCCGATCCCTATGCCCTTGAAACGGTATGGGTATCTATCCTGGTATTTGCCGGACAGGCGAAAACATTGGTGCCTTTACAGGAGATCATCCAGTTTTATCCGCCCCGCTTTCCGGTAGGCGGCGGCACTTCCCTGAGCAGGGGCCTGGGACAGCTGATGATGGAGCTTCGGAAAAACCAGGTAAAAACTACTTACGAGAAGAAAGGCGACTGGAAGCCAATAGTCTTTTTATTCACAGATGGCGTGCCCACCGATGATACCCGGCCGGCTATTGCCGAGTGGAAACAAAACTGGCAACGGGCTGTCAACACGGTGGCGGTGTCTTTCGGTAATGAGGCCGACCTGAGTTTGTTGAAGGAGTTGACCGAAAATGTATTGCATTTTAAAAATACCACTACTGCCGCTTACCAGGAATTCTTTAAATGGGTAACAGATTCCGTTAAAACCAGCAGCCAGAGTGTGGAAAACAATGCTTCCGGCTTTGAGCTGGCCCGCATACTGGAAGATGATACCCTCACAAAAGTGGATACTACACAATCCCTGCCATCTATGCAGGGGGTGGACAGCAATTATGCTGTGGTAGCCGGCAAATGTCAAAATACCGGCCGCGCTTATTTAATGAAGTACCGCAGATCGGTAGAAGAAGCCGAAATTTATGGCCTCAGCCTGGATCGCTTGTCATACCGTCTCGTGGGGGCGTTCCCGTTAGATGCTTCGTACGATGAGCTGTCGGACCATAGCGGCGGCCCGGTACGCATTAACAGCGATGAGCTGATCGGTAATCCCACATGTCCCTGTTGCGGCAATCAAACCGCCTTCGCCATGTGTGGTTGCGGCCAGATTCACTGTATTGGCACCGAAACGGTGAGCAGCTGCCCGGGTTGTGGCAGCCGCAATACATACGGCATCAGTGATGGTGGATTTGATGTAAACCGCGCGCAGGGTTAATATAAGAGCAGTATGGGAAAATCATTTATCCGGGAGCTCTTCCAGGCACAACAGATCGATATCAGTAACCGGGAACAATTATTCGAAGCCTTCGTGCAGGAAGAAGAAAACCTGCACCGGGTAAAACAAATATTGGAAAATCAACAGTTCCTTATGGACAGATGGCAGTTAAAAAGCAGGCTGGCGGATATTCAGCAACAAACCGTTGTGATTCCTAATGCCACCATGGGCAAGATATATGAAGCCAGGCTTGATTTTCAACAACTCAACTGGACCGATTTTACCACTTTTACCATAACTGGATTGGATGCCGTGGGCCTGCAGTTCGATAGCGCCACCTCGGTAATCAGCGGTACGCCCACCCAAAATGGCGACTGGCGCATAAAGCTCAGTTATCGCCTCCAGGGCGAGTCCGAGGAAACGCCGTTGCACGAAAAATTGGTGCCTCTCATCATAAATCCCGACCCCAGGTCGCTCTGGAAGAATATCAGCAGCGATAGCACTGCTCCGTTTTGGCGGGAAGATAATGTGGCCACATCGGCGGTACTGGGCGATAAACGACTGGTAGTAGCCTCGCGAAGGGGGCGTTCTCACGCCAATACTGGTGGGTTCCGGGACGATGATTTCGCGTTCCGGCATTTTCCCGATACCGGCTGGACAGTGCTGGCCGTGTCTGACGGCGCCGGTAGCGCGCCACTGGCCCGGGAAGGCGCCCGTATGGCATGCGCTCATATTGTAGCGTACTTTGAACAGCATTTTACCAATGCAGCACTGGCGCCGTTCGACACCCTCCTGGCAGAACATGCCGCCAATCCCAGCGAAAAAACGGAGAAGCAGCTTACCCGCTTCGTATACGACCAGCTGGGAAAAGCTGCCTTTACCACTCATAAAAAAATCGCTGAATTTGCGCATAGCCAGCAAGTTCCTGTTAAAGATTTTCATGCGACCCTTATATTTGCACTACTGAAAAAGTATCCTTGTGGCTATGTTATCATGAGTTTTGGGGTGGGCGACTGCCCCATTGGCTTATTAAATAAGGATTTGTCGGCCATCACCCTGATGAACCGCCTGGATGTAGGGGAGTTTGGAGGAGGAACCAGGTTCATCACGATGCCGGAAATCTTTAAAAGTGATACATTTGCTACCCGCTTCGGTTTTAAGCTGGTGCCAGACTTTTCCTACCTGATGCTTATGACAGACGGTATTTACGATCCCAAGTTTGAAGTAGAAGCCAACCTGGAGAAAGTCAGTGCCTGGAAAGCACTGCTGGCCGACCTGGGCGGAGATAATAAAGAGAATGCCATCGTGGAACTCGATACGTATCCTCCGGCAGTAGCGCAACAGCTATCTGACTGGATGGACTTCTGGAGTCCCGGTAATCACGACGACCGGACTTTAATGATTATCAGTTAACCTACATGGGCCGGTAATGCTAGCTATATGAACACAAAAACAGTCAGCTCCGTCATTCACACAGGAAAAACTTATCAATACGTTGATAACGGGCAACCTATGCGTGGCGGGATGAAAGACGTATACTTCAGCCCGGATAAATCTTATGTAGTGGCATTTTACCGGGATATGCCCGATTATAATGCCAAAGAAAGGCTGAAAAAGATTGTAACCGATTATCACAACAGCTTCTTTAACCGTGAAGGCGGCAGCTACTATAAGGACCTCTATTGTTGGCCTACCGACATGATCTCCACCGATAAGCAAGTGGGCCTCATTGTGCCCTGCTATCCCGGACATTTTTTCTTTAAGAAGGGATATGCCGCCAATGATCTTATTAAAGGAAAAGAGAAAGAAGGGAAGTGGTTTGCTTCCCCAAAATTCCGCAATAAGCAATTTGCCTTACGGCTCGATGAAACAGAACTGGGCAACTGGCTAAGCTATTACCAGGTATGCGTAAATATAGTTCGTGGCGTAAAGCGCCTGCATGCCGCAGGCCTGGCGCATTCAGATCTCTCCTATAAAAATGTGCTGGTAGACCCTGTTACCAAATCTGCCGCTATTATTGATATCGACGGGCTGGTGGTACCAGGCTTGTACCCGCCCGATGTTATTGGCACCGCCGATTTCATTGCGCCGGAAGTGTTGGCTACCAAACACCTGGATGTGAAAGATCCGGGCAGGAAGCTGCCCAATCGCACTACCGACTTGCACGCACTGGCTGTGATGATCTATATGTACCTCCTGTACCGCCATCCCCTCAAAGGAGGAAAAGTACATGACCTGGATACTGAAAAAGATGACCTGCTGTCGATGGGAGAAAAGGCGCTGTTTATAGAGCATCCAACAGATGCGTCTAACCGGCCAAAGGTGCAGCACCTCAATCCCAAAGAACTGCCCTGGGCCGATGTCACTAAAATACCATACACCATCACTGGACCTTACCTGAAAGAGCTGTTTCACCAGGCATTCGTGACAGGGTTGCATGATCCGGCACAGCGCCCGCCCGCCGATATGTGGGAACAGGCGCTGTTGAAAACGACCGACCTGATGCAGCCCTGCAGCAACCCGTCCTGCGAACAGCAATGGTACGTGTTCGACAATACGGTTTCTCCCAAATGCCCTTTCTGTGGTGCGCCGCATAAAGGTACCCTGCCGGTATTGGATCTCTATTACGAGTTCAAACCTACAGTGTGGAGGCCCGAAAATCACCGGTTGATGGTATACCACAACCAATACCTGTTTCAATGGCATGTGAACCGCAATGTGGTCCGCAACGAGCGGCTCAGCGCGGAACAAAAGGTGCCGGTAGGCTATTTTACTTTTTACCACGGCAAATGGGTACTGGTAAACCAGCAATTACCGGCGCTGAAAGACCTCACGGAAGACAAGGAAATCCCTGTGGGCAGCATGGTGGAATTAACAGATGGGAAAAAATTGTTGTTGTCCCGCGAGGAGGGAGGAAGAGTCGTAATTATTACAATGGCCAATCAATAAAACCTATATAAAAAAACAAACAGCGATGAATGAATTAATCCAACACATTATTGACAATCCCATACCTTCCCTGATCATAGTAGGGAACCTTGTGATCATCGAAAGCCTGTTGTCAGTAGATAATGCAGCCGTATTAGCTACCATGGTAATGGATTTGCCGGAAAAACAACGTGACAGAGCCCTGAAATATGGTATTTTGGGCGCTTACCTGTTCCGTGGTTTAGCGATGCTGTTCGCTTCCTTCCTCATTAAAATCTGGTGGCTAAAACCATTAGGCGGTCTGTACCTGTTATACCTGGTATATGGCTGGTGGAGAGACAAAAAAGCAAAAGAAGCTGCCAACGGAGAAGAAGAGGAAGAAAGTATTGATAAATCTGAAAAATGGCTATATAAAGTAACTGTGGGCGCCATCGGGCCTTTCTGGGCTACAGTAGCCTTGGTAGAGCTCATGGACATGGCGTTTTCCATCGATAACATTTTTGCGGCGGTAGCCTTTACCGATAATATCATCCTGGTATGCCTTGGCGTATTTATCGGTATCCTGGCCATGCGTTTTGTGGCGCAGGCTTTCGTAAAGCTGATGACAAAATTTGCGTTCCTGGAAGCAGCCGCCTTTATCGTGATTGGTATCCTGGGAATAAAACTGACGTTGTCTATTTACGAGCACTTCTTCCCGGAGTCCGGACTGACACACTTCCTGGAAAGCTCACAGGCAGATATTATGACTTCCATCTTAACAGTGGGTATTTTTATCGTACCGATTATTACTTCAGCCCTGTTGAACGTGCCTAAGCGCAATACTTCCACTGAGCTGGAAAAGAAATAAGACAGGATTTGCACCAGTCTCCGGATTGGTGCAATTCTTTTATCAGATAGCGTCGGTATTCAGCATCGTCCTTAAAATATTCGTCTGTACATCAAAGTTGCCGATATTCTGCAGGAAATTTACATCCCCGATTTTTTCGCAATACTCTTCCAACACTCCTTTTACATTGTCCGGTATAGCCACTTTCAGGATATTGGCCCGGCTCATCAACTGATCATTTTTATCGGTTAGCTCCTGTATCAGTTTCGCTTTTTTAGAAAGGGTATTGGTCCAGTCGATATCTTTTACCTGGGAAGGGTCACAAAAGAGAAAGAGATTTTTGGAAGGATAATAAATGAAGAATTTATCTTCCGTAGTAAATTTATAAATTTCCACCACCAGGTTCCCTGCTTTCAGTCCGTAGAAAAACTCGTTGCGGAAGTCTGTCTTACAAAGCCATCCCATCAGCTTTTTCTGGATAATGGCATAGTTGTTCCGGTATACTTCTTCCGGGGTAAAACTCGTCAATGCCTGCAATGTTTCCGGGGAAATATCAAAATAAAAATCCTGGGAAAAGCGGGCGCTAAAGGCATTGATGTTTTTGGAGAAAGGGTAGTCTTCGGAGCCATCAGAGAGCACTTGGTACAATTTCCGGAGAGACAGGTTAATTTTAAGTGCCTGCTTTTGTTTGTCCAGGTTAAAATTCTTTTCTGAGAAAACAGAGTCATTGATTTTGTCGATCAGTTCTTTGTTGATCTGTATTTCATCAAAGATGAGGCTCACATTCCGCTCATTGCTGGTCTTTATTTTCTTCAGCAATTCAATGGCTGTGGCGGTGTATTGCAAGTGAAACAGCTCCAGCTTATTGATATCGAGTTCCGGGTTCGTTTCAAATAATTTATGGACAACCTGGCTTCGGAGGTATATTTTGTAAATAATCTCCTCTTCAAAAAAAGCGGACAGCAATTGTAGCTTGCTGATGGTTTTATTTGAGTCATTTAATATTCTTGCCAGGTTATCCTCCATCACTTTATCTCAATTAGCTAACGTTAGTTACGTTTTTCTTCAGTTCTGTTTCCAGGTTTTGTAGTTCGCCATTCAGCACTTTACGGTTTTCAGCGCCCTGGTCATGAATTCTTTTCACTTCATGCAGGGTTTCAATCAACGACTGGGTAGTACGTTTCAGCGTGTCGATTGATACGACGGTCTTTTCATTTTCTTTCGCTACCTCGATGCTGTTTTGTTTCAGCAGGTCGGCATTCTTCTGTAAAATGGTGTTGGTCGTATCGGAAATCTTGCGCTGCATTTCTACGTTGGCCTTCTGTCTTTGCAGGGCTACGGCAATGGTCAGCTGGTTTTTCCATACCGGGATGGTGGTGGAAATAATAGACTGGGCTTTTTCAGCGATAGATGTATTATTGTTTTGTACCAGCCTGATCTGTGCCAGCGATTGCAACATGATAAAACGCACCACCTTCATATCGGCCAGGCGCTTATCCAAACGGCTGATGAATTCCCGCAGGTCGGCAATTTCATAGTCGTTGTAGTTGGCGGCATTCACTTCCATCTGCGCCAGCTTCTCATTTAGCTCATTGAATTTCAGCTGACCGGAAATGATCAAGTCTTCCATCTGTTTGATATAGTTCACGTTGCTGTCGAACATCGTTTGCAGGGAACTATTGTCTTTCAGGGAGTTGATACGACCCGCTTTTATTTTGTTGGTGATCTTGTCGATATTGGCAATAACGGTATCGTATTTCTGGAAAAGCTTCTGTGCGTCGAACACAATCTTTTTCAGGAAAGGTACCTTAGACAGGAAGCTTTTAAAGCCGCCCTGGTTTAGTTCATCAACGTCAATATAGTTTAATTCCGACAGCAGGTCGTTGATCAAACCTCCTACTTCGCCGGAATTGTAGGTACGCACAGAGGTGAGAAACTCGTTACTGTACCTTTCCATAGAATTTTGTACCTCGGTACCATAATTCAGGATGGAGTTGACATCCGTAATTACCAGCGACTTATTCAGTTCTGAATATTTTTGCGCATCCTGCGGCGTAATCTGGGATAAATCGGCGTTGCCGTCTTTATCCAACCGCACCGCGGGTAAGGTCTGGTCTGTAACATTTGGGTTTACTTCCATAAGGTATCTGATTATATAGTGATGATGACTTTACAATAAGTGATCAGAAAATGCAGGGACTACAGGTAGTTCATGGCTACGGTATTTACCGTTTCCTGGAGCTTCTTATCCCTGGTAGGTTCCCCGATAGCATTGAATTTCCATTCGCCGTTCTTTTTGTAAAACACGCCCATCACCATGGATACGTGACCGGCAAAGCCCGGACCGCTGGCAATATCATACGTAGCAAATACTTCGTTTACCCGGGAAGGCGTGCCTTCATAAATGCGGATAGAAGCAAATGGAATAGTGCCAAAGTCGTGGCCGCGGAAGCTGTTGAGCACAAACGCGACATAGTTGGTGGCGGCATTCAGGCGGGAGAAATCAAGGGTAATCACTTCATTATCCAGTCCATCGTTGCCGTTCAAATCGCCTGTGAGGTCATCGCCGCTATGCATGATAGCATTATCTTTTGAGCGGAGGTTACCGAAGTATACTACTTCCAGCAATTGTTTCTGTTCGTTGAACAGGGCGCAGCTACCATCCAGGTCTACCGCTTCCTTGGTTTTGGATAAACCAAAGAGGCCTTTCTTTTCGATAGCGCCCCAGTTGATACCTACACAGATGTGTTGCAGCTTGGCGCCATTGCTTTTTTCGAGGTTAATACGCTGACCTTTCTGAAGATTGATTGCCATAAGGATATAGTAATTTTAAATAGATTAATTGTATTTGTTGAGATAATCCTGGAGCCCGCCTTTCATGCCTACGCCTACGGCTTCAAACTTCCATTCATCGTTACGTTTATAGATGCGGCCAAACTCTACAGCTGTTTCAATAGAAAAATCTTCTTCCAGCTCATATTTCAGGATCACTTCGTTAGTTACGGGATCGAACACACGCACATAGGAGTTCCTTACCTGTCCGAAGTTCTGGCGACGGCTTTCCGCCTCATGAATGGTTACTACCACGCATACTTCCGTTACGCGGGGATCCATTTTGGAAAGATCAATTTTGATCTGTTCATCATCGCCGGCGCCTTCACCGGTGAGGTTGTCGCCGGTATGTTCTACACCGCCATCGGGAGAAACCAGGTTATTATAAAAAACAAAGTGCTGATCAGACAATAATTTTCTGTTTTCACCCATGATGAAGATAGAGGCATCGAGGTCGAAGCTGGTGCCGGTAGTAGATGCGTTGGCATCCCATCCCAATCCTATGGTGAATTTAGGCGCATTGATCGCCTGCCGCTGTCCCTTTTGCAAATTAATTGCCATGTTGTACGCTTTTATGTTTACTGTTGAATAAGTAATTATTGATAAAGTTAAGGTTTTTCTGGTAGGCTTCAATCGTATGATAGCCATTGCCCAGCGCCATATTATACAAAAGATTTATGAATTTATCCGATTGATTTTGCAGGAAAATACAAAAAGATTCGTAGTCATAGTTCAATATGTACTTCACCAGGCGGGTGTTGATAAAGAATGGTTCCTGCTGGATAATTCTTTCCAGATGGAAAATTGATTTCACAAAATGGTAATTGAGATGGTTCTCAATATTAGGATGGATGCTCTTATTCTGCAATTCGGCATAATACAACAGGTAAATGTCATTCTGCAGGTGGTAAGTATCCACCATTTTGAGAATCATTTTTTCATGTCCGCCGGTAATCCTGATATCATCGAGGAAAAGGATTTTTTTCCCCTCCAGGAATGCTTTGTCGATATGAAAACTATCGTTGCCGATCAGTTTCAGTCGTTGGGCTGCATCCAGCTCTCCGTAATCCTCTTTATAGGTAATGGTGCGGTGTACCTTGGTTTCCTGTAACACGGGGTATCCATGCGCGGCCAGCCAACGATTGAGCCGAAAAACGAAATGGTTTTTCATCGCAAAGGTAGCGGTAGGAATAAAAGAGTAGGGGCTGGATACTACTACCAGCTGGGGGACCGGGCCATTTTCCAGGTGTGCCTTGATAAACCCTTCCGCCAGGCCTATGCCAAAGCGTTCTGCCACTTCATCGTCTCCAAACTTGAAACGGCTGTAGTCATCAGGGCAAAATCCGAAATTGCCGGTATCGGTAATTTTGTGCAATGAATAAGTAGTCGTCATCAGTTAAGCAGGGTTGAAATACATTGATGATTAGAATTGATCAGCAGCGAAGCAATGCCCATGGCATCCGCGCCTAGTATATCCGCTCTTTTGTTGTCGCCAATATGAATGATATCCGCTAAAGCAGCCGGTTGCTGCCTGTTGGCGGCTACGGTATCCAGCATAAGCCGGAACAATGCCGCATTGGGCTTTGACATACCCACTTCGTCGGAATATAACTGGAAGTCGAGATAGGGCGACAGTTCCAGCTGTTGTAATACTTTACGCAGCGTGCTCCCCTTGATAAAAGCTGTATTGCTCAGCAGGCTCACTGTAGTACCGGGGTTTTGTTTTAACTGCCGCAGCACCTTCACGGTTTGCGAACAATAAACCACTGGCAGGTATCGCAGCACCAGGCTTTCCATTTCCTGGTAAAGTGCCGGCAGATCAATGGTGTCGAACGAATGACTGAAATCGTTGATCTCATTGATCACCATCAGGTACATTTCCTCCGCGTCGATGTTGCCGCCCGTTTTTTCGTTGATGGCATTACACATCAGGTCTACCTTCCGGAAAATCCGGCCCACGGCTGCTTCCGGCTTCTGCAGCGGGTTGAAGTGGGTATAAAAAAATCGCGTCCGCTCCTGTTTAAATAAAGGATTGGATTTGATGAGTGTTAACCAGAGGTCAAAAGAATAATGTTGGTATTGATTCATGTATTTTTCCAGCTTTATGATCTGGTGTTGCCCCATGCTTCTACAGTTTCAGGGTTAACCCGTGGCATCATGTTATTAGTTGGGCTTTTTTGTAAGCCTGTTTTCATCGTTTTGAACTAAGTATAGTTGGTCGCTTATTATCAAAAAGCCTGCCGATCATTAGTTCCACTTGTCTAATATAGCATATAATCCTGCATTCCGCGCGAATTTTTTGCGAATTAAAAGATTGGTAATATGCAAATTTTCTCCCTGGAAGCGGTTGAATGATTATGTGTTTATGTTATTGTTAACCAATGTTTTGCGAGATGTTAACGTAGCTTTTTTTTCGCTGTTTGCCATCCTCTTAAATAGTTGTTGTGATAAATATCACCTGTGTTTTTTCTCAGGAATCCGTACTGACATTATCCCAATCCTGATTCAGGTAGCGGATCAACCAGTTCAGGGCATAATGTCGTTCCATCACTACGTCGCTGATCAGGTCTCCGGGCATTGGCGCATTACTCAGGCGGGCATCTACACAAGCCCACTCATATCGTAAAATCAGGTCGGCCTGGTCCAGGATTTCTTTCTTGCTTCTCAGTTTTGCCTTATTCCGGAAATCCGCTTCGGACGTACTGATGATATGATGTACATCCTCTGCAACATTGCAGGGAGTGGAAGGATATGACAGGCTGTCGATATATCCCAATGCCCAGAGCATCACATGTGCGCCTTCCGCTCTCCAGTTGGCATCCATCATCTCCTGGCTGGTGGGGCTCTGAGAGGTTACAAATATGGTTTCTTTATCACTCAGTTTTTCCATTACCCGGTAATGCCTGCTGAACTCATCGAGTACCTCTTTGGCTGGCTGCTCACTTTTCAATTCCATGAAACATAGTGCAATGGCCCGGTCTACCACTTCGTCTTTACTACGGAGGCTGACTTCTTTTTCTGGCATGGCGAACAATGCGCGTGGATTTTTATATACGGGAATACCATGAGCGGCGCAGATCTTTTCGGAGGCCGTGCGCCTGGCCTGTTGATCGGGAGTAGGGTCAATGTCTTCTACCGGTACGCTGGCTGAAGGGAAGGCGCCGTTACTTGCTGCAACTGACGTAGTATCGGCATTGTCTTTTTCTTTGATAGTACGCTGGTTTTGTCCGCAGGCTGCTATCATCGCAACTGCGCCGGCGATAACCACTATTTTTGCTCGATTCATACAGTAGGTTAAAACGTAAATATACAGTTTGTTGAAAGAATTAGCACGGCCGTTACTTGCAATTCTATTGCCGGCACTGTATCTTACGAATCTGGATAATGAAAAACTAAGGAAATTATGTCTGAAACAGCAAAACGTTTGCGCGTGTTAGTAGTAGGCTGCGGTAACATGGGGGCATCCCATGCAACGGCCTATCATACGTTGGATGGCTTTGACATCTGCGGTCTTGTCTCTACCGGAACAAGTAAAGAAGTACTGAACAACAGCCTGGGTGGAGGCTATGCTTTGTTCAACGATTATGAAGCGGCACTGGCAGCTACCCGCCCGGATGCTGTTTGCATATCCACCTACCCAGACACACATGAAAACTTTGCGATCACCGCTTTTGAAAATGGTTGTCATGTATTCATAGAAAAACCACTGGCTGATACCGTCGAAGGAGCAGAACGTGTGGCTGCTGCCGCCCGCAAGGCAGGAAAAAAATTGGTGGTAGGCTATATCTTACGGCACCATCCTTCCTGGGAAAAATTTGTGGAACTATCTCACCAGTTGGGGAAGCCCCTGGTAATGCGGATGAACCTCAACCAGCAAAGTCACGGTAACATGTGGCAGGTGCATCGCAACCTGCTCAAAAGTTTGAGCCCCATTGTAGATTGTGGTGTACATTATATTGATGTGATGTGCCAGATGACCCGCTCTAAACCGTTGCAGGTAAGCGCTATCGGCGCCCGCCTGTCCGATGAGGTGGCCGATGGCAACTATAACTATGGCCAGTTACAGATACGTTTCGAAGACGGCTCTGTAGGCTGGTATGAAGCCGGCTGGGGGCCTATGATGAGCCAAACCGCCTTCTTCGTGAAGGATGTGATCGGGCCTAAAGGCGCTGTATCTATTGTGGCCAAAGAAGCGGGGAGCAGCGGCAACTCTGATAACGTGGCCGCACATACGAAAACGGAGTCGCTGCGTTTCCACCATGCCGCCCTGGATGCCAACGGACAATTTGTGGAAGCCGATAGCTGGATTAATACGGAAGAGGAACCGGATCACCAGGAACTCTGCAACCGCGAGCAGCGCTACTTCCTGCATGCTATCCAGGAGGACACCGATCTCACCGACCACGTGCAGGACGCCATTAACAGCCTGCGTATCGCCTTCGCCTGCGATGAATCGGTACGCACCGGCAAAGTAGTGATGCTATAGAGAGCAGAAAGCTATTGTCCCGAATGATCAACGCGATTTTATATTTGCTAAGTTCGTTCGGGACAATAGCTTTTTGCTTTCCGCTTTCTGCTCTCTATAGCCCCGCTTGTCCCGGAACGTTTTCGGCGCTACTCCCATCACCAGTTTAAATGAACGGGAAAATGCATAGGGGTCGGGATAGCCCATTTCTGCTGCAATTTCCTTGACACTCCAGGGCGTTTCTTTCAGCAGCTGACAGGCTTTCTGCATGCGCAGGGAGGTGAACAGCTGTATAGGCGCATACCGGGTCTTTTCTTTAAACAAGGCAGAAAGATAAGAAGCGGAGATACCCATTTCCCGCGAAAGATTGGCCAGCGTCAGGTGCTGGTCCAGCCGCTGCTTCATAAGCTGTATACACTGTTCGATGATATTGTCGGCGCCTTTTCTCATATAATTGAAAACGCTGAGCCGGAATGTGCCGAGGAAGCTGTAACAGCGGAAGTTGGCGTATAAGAGATTCTCAATATTATTCATAAGATCGAGGTGGTGCAGGATATCATCAAACTGCGCATTGCGGCCCACCAGCGGGGGAATAGTACGTGGTTGCAGGTTAGTGCCCAGGTACCCATACATGTCGTCGGCCAGTTGACCGGCAAATTGCAGGGTATAGATCCGCCAGGAAAGGTCGGTAGCAGGATCTGCCTGGAAAGCGGTGCCCTTGGGAATCAGGACGTATTGATTGGCTTTCAGCGCAGCGCTGCGCTTGCCGATGGTCACCGTACCTTTGCCCTGCAGCACATACAGCAGGGTATATACTGGCGCACCCTTTGACTCGCGGATGGCGCTGGCAGTATGTTCGGGGTAATGCCCGATAGCGGTGATGAAAAGGTTTTTTCCCAGTGGATGCTTTTCCAGCTTGCGTTGCAGCTGAGCTGGCAGGGTCCAGGTACCCGGCATGTTGGCGGCAGTGTGACTCATGATGACAGTAATTTAAGCCATTCTTTTCATAACATTCAACATTGTTTGAACCGTAAAAATTACCAACCTTAGTGGTATCAACCGAAATGCATTATATTCCTGTTTTCCACGTAAGTAATAAATAGAAAAACTGATATGCATTATTTGCCTTTAATAGATCTGGCTGTTATTGCGATTTACCTGCTTTGTATGATCCTGGTAGGCGTATGGTTCTCCAGGAAAAATAGGAATGCAGCTCAATTTACAACAGCATCCGGGAATATTCCAGGCTGGGCGTTGGGATTATCGCTGTACGCCACTTTTTTAAGCAGTAACACTTTCCTGGGTGTGCCGGGGAAGTCGTTTGGCAGCAACTGGAACGCATTTGTTTTCAGTTTGTCGATGCCCGCCGCAGCGTTTATTGCCGCCCGCTATTTCGTGCCGTTCTACCGCCACAGTGGGGAGGTGAGTGCATACACACACCTGGAACGTCGCTTCGGCCCGTGGGCCCGCACATACGCCATGATCTGCTTTATACTGACGCAGCTGGCCAGGATGGGGACTATCTTTTTCGGGGTGGCCCTGGCATTACAGGCGCTCACGGGATTGGAAATGCGTACTATCATGACCGTTACCGGGGGCTGTATCATTGTATATACGGTGCTTGGAGGGATGGAGGCCGTGATCTGGACGGAAGTATTACAGGGAATTATCAAAACAGCCGGGGCATTGATTATACTGGGACTGGTGATCAGTGGCATGCAACATGGCGTAACGGATATTTTTCATATAGGCGTAGCCGATGGAAAGTTTTCATTAGGCAGCTTTAATATGCTGGATCTTGGCAGCTCTACTTTTTGGGTGGTGTTTTTATATGGGTTCTTTATTAACCTGAATAATTTCGGGATGGACCAGAACTATGTACAGCGTTATCATACGGCCCGCTCCGCGCAGGAGGCCTCCCGCAGTATCTGGGTATGCGTATGGTGGTATGTACCGGTAAGCCTGGTATTTTTCTTTATCGGCACGGCATTGTACGCCTACGTGCAACAACACCCGGATATGCTGGCCATGATAAAGCAACAGGCGGCGGCGGAAAGACAGGTTGCGCCCGGGTCGTTGACGCCCGCCGATTATGGCGATAAGGTATTGCCTTTGTTCATGGTGATGAAGGTGCCGAAAGGTTTGCTGGGATTAATTGTAGCAGCCATACTTTCGGCTGCAATGAGTACGGTGAGCAGTGGTATGAACAGTACGGCAACTGTTTTTCTGAAAGATATTTACCAGCGGTATATCTCCCCGGTATCCACTTCCCGGAAGGATATGCAGGTATTATACATGGCCACTACCGTGAGCGGTATGCTGGCCATCATTTTTGGTATTGCCATGATAGGCGTAAAGAGTATCCTGGATATGTGGTGGGAGCTGTCGGGCATTTTTGCCGGTGGCATGCTGGGCTTGTTTCTCCTGGGTATGATATCAAAAACAAAGAATGCAGCAGCATTGACAGCCACGATTATCGGGATGCTGATTATTATCTGGATGTCGCTGTCGAAATACCTGCCGGCTAGCTGGCAGCATCTGCGCAGTCCTTTGCATGTGCATATGATTATCGTTGTGGGCACCCTGTCTATTTTCCTGGTAGGCATGCTGCTTTCACGGCTGCGGGTACAGCCATCCTCTTCGTCTAAAACCTCTTAGTGATATGCAAAAGAAATTTGTACCGGTGATGATCACCCCTTTTAATTTGAAAGCGCAGATTGATATGGGCATGGTGGAATACCTGGTAGACTTCTACCTGGAAGCTGGGGTAAAAGGTTTTTTCGCCAATTGTTTGTCGTCTGAAATGTACAGCATCAGTGAAGATGAGCGATTGGACCTTACCCGCCATGTAGTACGTTATGTGAATGGCCGGGTGCCGGTAGTGGCCACCGGGTCATTTGGGCTCACCATCCCTGACAAGGCCCTGTTTACCGAAAAGTTGTATGATACCGGTGTAGATTCCGTAATTATGATCACGGGGCACTTCGCCAATGTAGATGAGCCGGACGAGGTATTGTTGCAGCGCTTTGAACAAATGTTTTCATTAACCGGAAATATCCCGCTGGGATTGTATGAATGCCCCGCGCCTTATAAGCGGGTCATTACACCGGAGATATTACGCACATTGCTGGCTACCAACCGCCTGATCTATCACAAGGATACCTCCTGTAATGCAGACCAGGTAAAGGCCAAGCTGGCCGTAGTGGAAGGAAGCCGCCTGGAATTCTACGATGCGCATACACCCAATGGCGTAAGCTCTATGCAAATGGGTGCGGCGGGTATGTCGTCTATTTCCGGTAATTTTTACCCGGAGATATTGGTCTGGCTCTGTAACCATGTGAACGATGAAAGCTGCCAGGAGGACGTAAAATGGATACAGGAAGAACTGCGCAGGGTAGACCCGTTGATCCATGTGGCTTATCCCCTCAGCGCCAAGTATTTTATGCAGCTAAGAGGTATGCCGGTACGAACCATCAGTCGCGCACACGCCCTGGAGCTGACGCCTGATCAGAAATTGGTATTGCAGCAGATTTACCGCGACTTTAAAGGTTGGTGCGAGCGGCTGCAAATACGGGAAGTGGTGAGCGCCCGCTTGACATCACATTAATTCGTTGTTATATTTAGGGTAGTAATGATGATTGCATGCGGTTAATGTGTAGTTTAGAGAAAGATCCTTATTCCTAATTCACATAATTTGATGTCCACCAGCACTTACAATCCGCAGCACGATGAAAAGCTCTTCTGGAGCCGCCTTTGTGATGGAGACCGGGAGGCATTCGGAGAGATATACCGGCGGTATTTTCCGCTGCTGTTCCGTTATTGTATCCGGTTTACCGCCGATCGCGGACTGGTAAAGGATGTGTTGCAGGACTTCTTTTCACAGTTGTTCCTGCAACGCGCTGGTCTTGCGCGGGAAGTACATATCAAGAGCTACCTGATGGTGTCGGCCCGAAGAAAGTTATTCCGTTACCTGGAAAAGTCCGCCCGGCAGCCGGGAATATTGGAAGAGGGCACGCTTTCTGGTTTTGAGCTGGAGCTGTCGCCAGAAAGTATCCTGATCAACCGGCAACACGACGAACAGGCTGCCCGCCTGCTGCGGCAGCAGTTGCAGACACTTACGCAGCGGCAAAAAGAAGCTATCTATCTTCGTTTTTACGAAAACCTTAGCTATGAAGCCATTGCAGAGATTATGGTATTAAAGGAAGTAAAGTACGCCCGTACTTTAATATACAGGGCCATCGCCGAATTAAAGGAGCTGCTGGCGGTTAATGAATCCGCCCTGATGGTACGCTAAAAAAGTTTTAAAATTTTTTCTTTTTCCTGAGGGCATCCGCCCGTTTTTTGACTCTTCTTAATAGTACAAGGTATTTTTATGGATTACAATGTGTATGGCGCTGCTGATTTTGCGGCAGATGTTTCATTTCGGGAATGGGTGCTGGAAGGCAACGCAGACCAGGCTTTCTGGGAAAGCTGGCGGGCGGCTCATCCCGAAAAAGAAGCCTTGTTACAGGAAGCCCGCGTCATGGTACTGGCGCTCCGGTTTCGCACCAACGAAGTATGTCCCCATGAAATGGAAGACATAAAACAGCAGATAGATCAATTGCTGGACGAATCCGTTAAAAAAAATAACGGGCTTTGGATCAGGCGTATAGGGTATGCCGTTAGTGCAGTAGCCGCCGTGCTGATACCATTTATAGCAGTATGGTATTACCAGGGAAATCATATACCGGAAAAGGTTTATGTACATACCGGCTTCGGAGAAACTAAAACCATCCATTTACCCGATGGTTCTGTTGTGCAACTCAATGCCAACTCGGCCGTAAGCTATCCTGCGCAGTGGATGAAAGAAGAGGTGAGGACCGTGAGCCTGGAAGGGGAAGCCTATTTCAATGTATCCAAAGCGCCCGCGGGATTACATCCTAAATTCCGGGTACTGCTACCGGATGTTACCATAGAAGTAAAGGGTACTGCTTTTAACGTATATAATCGCCGCCATACTGTTAATGTGTTGCTGGAAGAAGGAAAAATTGTTGTCAATGATAGCCTGAAAATGCTGCCGGGCGATATGATGCAATTCAGGGGACGCTCACCTCAACGACTACACGCCGATCCTGTACAATTAACAGCCTGGAAACAACATCGGCTGGTGTTCAGCAATACGTCCTTATCCGAGGTGGTACAGCAACTGGAAGATCTTTACGGATATCGTATTCAATTCAGGGATAAAAGAATGGAAAGCCTGCTATTCACCGGTTCTGCACCCGCAAGTGATCCGGGAATATTACTGCAGGCAGTCGCCACGGTGCATCAGCTGAAAATGAAACAACACAATTCAGTCATCATTTTTGAATAAAGGGTTTAAAATTTACAGTTATGCAAAAGAGCTTTACGAAGCTTTATGCTCCCTGGAGTGCTATGCTGCTATTATTGCTTTGGGCCACCAGTGCCGGTGCACAGCAATTAATGGTCAGCAGTGGTAACACCTCCCGGGAAGCAGGATCAATTCCTTTACAGCAAATGCTGGCCAACCTGGAAACACGTTATGGTATCAGCTTTAACTATGCCCCTGCACAGGTAGCGGGCAAATTTGTAGCCGCCAGGACTACCCGCGGTAAAGAGACCGACCTCGAAGCACAACTCCGCAGAACATTGCTGCCACTGGGTTTGCTGGCGGTGAAATTAAGCGGGCATGACTATGCCATTCGTAGCGCCGACGCCGCATCCGCTACCAACACCAGCACAGCAGAACAAATTGTAAAAGGAAAGGTAACCGATGAAAAAGGTAATCCTGCTCCTGGCGTGAGCATACGCGAAAAAGGCACTAACAATGGCACCGTCACAGATGCAGAGGGCAACTTTTCTTTGAAGGTAGCCAGTGCAAATGCCATATTGGTATTCCATTACGTAGGCTACCAGGCAAAGGAACTGGCGGCCGGCAACGGCATTTTGCAGGTACAGTTGAGTCCTGAAGTACGCAGCCTGGATGATGTGGTGGTAACCGCTCTCGGTATTAAACGTCAGGAAAAAGCGCTCGGTTATTCTATCGCCACGCTGAAAAGCGACCAGGTAAATACCGTTAAGGACGTAAATGTTGCCAATGCGTTGTCCGGTAAAGTAGCAGGAGTGAATGTACGCAGTACCAGCTCTGATCCCGGCGCCACCTCACTGGTAGTGATCCGCGGCCAAAGTAAACTGGACGGATATAACCAACCGTTGTATGTAGTAGATGGCGTGCCCATTGCACCAGCCGTACGCGCGCCCAAACAACCGGTAGGACAGGTGGTGGTGGATTATGGCAGTACCATTTCTGATATCAACCCCGACGATATTGCCAGCATGACCGTTCTAAAAGGAGCCAGTGCTTCTGCGCTGTATGGTTCCCGCGCACTCAATGGGGTGATCCTGATTACCACCAAATCAGGAAGCGGCGCCAAAAAAGGCTTAGGCGTTGCCGTTAATTCCAGCGCCCTATTCGACCGTGCCACGCTATTCCCCAAATTCCAAAATGAATTTGGTGCAGGGGACCGCACCGGTTCGGATGAAACCATTTCCGAAGCCAGCTGGGGGCCCCGCCTTGATGTGGGTACAAAACATGTACAGTGGGATAGTCCCCTGGATGCTAACGGTAATCCTATTCCTACGGACTGGGTATCTTATCCTAACCGCCATAAAGATTTCTTCCGTACCGGCTCTACCTTGACTAATAACATCGCCGTAACCGGTAATAATAAAGATGGTAACTTCCGCCTGTCTTACACTAATCTTGCTAATGAAGGTATTACCCCTAATACCGATTTGAAAAGAAATACCATTAATCTGTCTGCCGGGTATACGCTGCATCCGAAAGTACGTGTGAGTACCAATATTGGCTATACGAAAAATACGAGCGACAACAGGCCTACCTACAACCGTGGAAGTGTATCCAGTATTATATATACCACTACGCCCAACGTGGATATCAGGAAGCTCCGTAACTACTGGATTCCTGGAAAGGAAGGATTGGAGCAGTTTTCACATGTGCCGGGGTCTACTGATAATCCCTACTTCGTAGCGTATGAGCTGACCAACGGATATAACCGTGATCGTATTATGGGAAATGTAGAGTTGAATATAGATATCACCAAGGACCTAACGCTCATGGCCCGCAGCGGTATGGACTACTATTCTGAATACCGCGAAAGTAAGCGCGCCTTCAGCGCCGTTAAGAATCCCAATGGTGGCTACGGTATCGAAACGGAAACTTTCCGGGAACAGAATACAGATTTCCTGTTGAGCTACAAAAAGCAAGTCAACAAAGATTTCTTTGTCTCAGTATCTGGTGGAGCCAACCGGATGAATCAATCCGGCGCTGGAACTACGCAGAAAACGGAAAGCCTGGTCATGCCCGGCGTATACAGTATCTCAAATGCTAAAGCCGGAACTGTTTTCAATGATTCCTACCATTTCACAAAACGTATTAACAGCGTGTATGGTATGGGACAAGTGGCTTTCCGCAACTACGCTTTCCTCGATCTGACCGCCCGCAACGATTGGTCAAGTACATTGCCTCCTGAAAACAACTCGTATTTTTATCCTTCTGCTTCCCTCAGCTTAATATTGACAGATATGTTCAATATCAAATCGAGCATACTTTCTTTTGCCAAAGTGAGGGCCAACTGGGCGCAGGTAGGCGGAGATACAGACCCGTATAGCCTGTATAACACCTTTGGCTTTGGACAGGATTGGGGAAATGTGAAGCGTGCCATTATTGACAATGCCTTGTTGAATAATAAATTGAAACCCCTGATTGCAACCTCCCATGAGTTCGGGGCCGATGTTCGCTTTCTGGATGGAAGACTGGGCATTGATGTCACCTACTATAATACCATCAACAAAAACCAGATTCTCAGGATTCCGGTAACAATGGCTACCGGTTATAGCAACCTGCTGACAAATGCCGGTAAGGTGGGAAATAAAGGCATTGAAATCGGGTTGAATGCTACCCCTGTTAAAGGCGCTTTCCGTTGGGACTTACAGGTGAATTACACTAAGAACCGCAATAAGATCATCGAGCTGATGCCGGGCATTAACAACTACCTCGTAGGTGGTGCAGAAGGTATCCGCTTCCTGGTGGCTGAGGGAACAGAAATGGGTGATATGTATGCCCAAAACTGGGCCACGGTGCCAGATGGAGAGTTTAAAGGACAACCTTTGCTGGCCAACGATGGTAGCTATCAGAAAGTAAATGACTATGTGAAAATAGGGAATTACAATCCTGATTTCATGGTCGGTATCACCAATACCTTTACCTACAAAGGGTTTACGCTGAATCTGCTGATTGACTGGCGCCAGGGAGGAAAGTTCTTCTCCTATGTAGCTAAAAATCTCCTGAGTGACGGACGTACGCAAACAACCATCCATGGCCGCGATCCGCAAACCGGTGGACTGGCCTGGAACGATGGCACCTACAACCGGACCGACGGAATGATCCTGTTTGGATATGTGGAAGAAAGCCCGGGTAAATATAAACTCAATGATATCGTGACGGATCCGGAGAATTACTACGGCGAGTACTACTGGAGTTTCAATAGCCGCTCTACTTTCGATGCCAGCTACGTGAAGCTGAGAGAGGCCTCGCTGACATACAACTTTTCGAAGAAAGTGCTAGGCAGAGCGCCTATAAACAACCTCTCCATCGCATTTATTGCGAGGAACCTGTTTACCTGGACCGCCGCTGAACAGGGGTACGATCCTGAAACGGCCATGACTATTGCCAATGGCAGCTTTTCACCGGGTGTTACCAGCTGGGGCTTACCATATACCCGTTCCTATGGCGTAAAACTGGGATTCAATTTTTAAACTAATAAATAGTTGGTTATGCAACGCATACCTGTTATATATCTACTGTTTTGCCTGGTGATACTTTCCTCCGCTTGTAAGAAGGGGTTGGAAGACATCAACGTAAACCCGAACAAGTCGCAGGTGATCAACCCTGAATTCCTGCTGTCTACTTCGTTGATCAATACCGCTTATGATTACCAGGAAGATGCCTACTTCGATAAGCCTGCATCTGCCGGGCGTTACATCACGATGGTGCGTAACGAAGGCAACGACAAGTTCGATTGGGGTCCACAGAGCTGGGACGGTAACTATGCCAAACTCTCGGTCAACTATGAAATGATGGACCAGGCTAAAAAGCAGCAGGTGCCGCAATACATAGCCGTTGGGAAAGTATTGGAGGCCTTTAACTTTGCCTATCTTTCTGACCTGTTTGGCGATATTCCCTATACCGACGCACTGCGTTTGAAAGACGACCGGATCCTGCATCCGAAATATGACCAACAGCAGGCGGTATATCCTGCCTTGCTTCAATCACTTAAAGAAGCCAACGACCAATTGGCTACGCTGACGAATAGAGTAGATGCTACCGCAGATGCGATGTATGGCGGTGATCCTTTACTGTGGCGCAAGTTTGCCAACTCGCTCCGGTTAAGAATGCTGCTGCGCATATCAAAGAGTTATGCGCCCGCATTTACCGATATGCAGGCCATTATCAATGATAAGGTAAAGTACCCCATCTTCGAAAGTAATGCAGACAATGCCGAGGTAAAGTACCTGGGGGACGTGGGCGCCAACAGCTGGCCCGGCGGCCTTCTGGCCAATTCTTTTTCAGAATTTGACAAACGTAAACCCAGTAAGGAAATCGTAGATGCGCTGCAGCAACGCAACGATCCCCGCCTCAGTGTTTGGATCGCCAAAGTAGATTCCCTTTCGGGAGGAACTGTAGATTCAAAGCCTTATGTCGGCGTGCCGAACGCTATCCCTGCGCCTTATGACTATAACGGAGGGGCAGTTCATATTTCCCGCTTGTCTGATATGTTTAAAAGTAATAGTCATCCTATGGTGAAAGCATCCATGATGACGTACGCAGAAGTATGCTTCATCCTGGCAGAATGTGTACAGGCAGGCAAGATAACCGTAGCCGGTAAAACTGCCGAAAGCCTCTACTATGATGGTATTGGTGCCAGCATGAAATACTATGGCGTAGACCAGGCGGCTACCGATGCCCATTACTACGATCAGCCGTCTGTAAAGTACAACGGTACGCTGGAACAGCTGATAGGCCAGAAATGGATTGCCGGGTTCCTGAAAGGAGCGGAAGCTTGGTTCGATAACCGCCGCACGGGGTTCCCTAAGTTTATACTGGGTCCGCTGTCTGCCTCCACCAGCTTGCCCAAACGCTATATTTATCCTACCGGTGAACGAGATACGAACAATGATGAATACCTGAAAGCGTTAACGCAGTTCGGTCCGGATAAACAGACTACCCTGATGTGGTACCTGAAATAATATCATTACCTACAGCCCCATGCTTTCAGTGTGGGGTTGTAGTTGTTCTGCTAATCCTGTGCTTTTTTCCGTTAAATATTCCTGGTGAAATAATGAAAGGATTCCTTACTTTATTGCTATTGGTTCCACTGTTATGCGCCGCTACCGTGTGGAAAGATGTTACCATCGTTTGTAAAGACAAACAGATCGCTGCGCAGGTATTGCAGGAAGAAGTACAGCGCCGTACGGGGCTTTCCTGGCCTATTGCCACCAGGATGCCGTCAACTGGCGATGTGATGCTGCTTGCATTAACACCGGGAGCACCTGAATCCTATCATGTTGAATGCATCCTGGCTGCCGGCCGCCGGCAGATCCAGGTAACGGCGCCGGATACACGTGGTTTGCTGTACGGCGTGGGATACCTCCTACGTACCATGACCTACCTGCCGCAACAGGTGCAGCTGGCAGACGGGATCAACGTGGCGGCTACCCCGGAAAAGGCGATCCGCGGCCACCAGATCGGTTACCGCAATCTTGCTAACTCCTACGATGGATGGACGCCGGAACAATACGAACGCTATATCCGCGAACTCGCCATCTTTGGCGCCAACAGCATAGAGGCTATTCCCTTTATGCCGCCATCGCCGCATTTCCATCTACCTTCCCACGACATGAATCTTCGCATCAGCGAATACTGTAAAAAATACGACCTCGACTTTTCAGTATGGACGCCCGCCACCTTTGATTTGCAGGATACCGTCAAAAAAAATCAATTCCTTTTACAATTCGATTCCCTCTTCCGGGAGTCGCCCCGGCTGGACGCTGTATTCTTCCCGGGTGGCGATCCGGGCGACAATACCCCGCAGTTGGTGCTGCCCTTCCTCGAAGAGCTGGCACCCCGGCTGAAAAAATATCACCCGAAAGCATTGATCTGGTTATCGCTCCAGGGCTTTAACCCCGACGCCTGTACGTTCGTTTATTCCTATATCACCCAACGCCAGCCGCGGTGGCTGGGAGGGATCGTGGTAGGTCCCTCCAGCCCCTCGCTGGAAGATACGCGGGCAGCATTGCCGGCCCGCTATAAAATCCGACATTATCCTGATATTACCCACACCGTACGCTGCGACTACCCCGTGGTATGGTGGGATCCCGCCTTTGCGTTTACCCTGGGCCGGGAACCGGTGAATCCGCAACCGCAGTACTATGCTAACATCTATCGGTTTATAGCACCCGTGATGGATGGATTTATCAGTTACTCTGATGGCGCCCATGATGACATCAATAAAATGACCTGGAGCCTGCTGGGCTGGAATAGCCAGGCAGATGTCCGCGACATCATGCAGCAATACGCCAATTTCTTTTTTGGTTCTGCTGCCAGGGATGCCGCCGCAGAAGGAATCCTGGCCCTGGAAAAGAACTGGGAAGGGCCTATCGCCGGCAACGCCGGTATTGCTACCACCCTTGGATGGTGGCAGCAGCTGGAGCAGCAGCACCCGGAACTCAGCACCAACTGGCGCTGGCAAATGTGCCTGCTAAGGGCTTACTACGATGCCTATACGCGGCAGCGCGCCATCCGCGACGCTGCGCTGGAAGCAGCCGTGAACCAGGTACTGCCCGATAGCGGCGATGTGATGTCCCGCGCAGAAAAGATATTGCAACAGGCGGATTCCGTAGTGGAGCCAGTATGGCGGCAGCGCATCGTCGATTTATGCGAGGCACTCTATCAATCCATTGCGTTGCAAACCAGCGTGGCCAAATACAAAGCCGCAGGACCGGAAAGAGGAGCTGTGCTCGACTTCCTTGACCGGCCTTTAAACAATCGCTGGTGGCTGGAAGATAAGTTCAAATATATCCGCACGCTGGCACTATCCGCACAACGTAAAGCGCTGGATACATTGGCGCGCTGGGAAAACCCCGGCCCGGGCAGTTTTTACGATGCAGTAGCGGATATTTCCAAATCTCCCCATGTACTCCGGTCAGAAAATTTACATACTGATCCGCTTGTGCGCCGCAGCGATACGCCGGGCTTCGACTGGTGGGAGAGCGGCTATAGCCGTAAACGCTTGTCGTGGATGGTGAGCCTGCGGTGGCCGTCGGCGTTGCGGTACGATCACCTCGACACCACCGCACGGTATGTAGTGAGGGTAACCGGTTATGGAGAAAGCCTGCTGAAAGCCAATGGCATGCGACTCAAGCCCGGTCTGTATGGAAAAGGTATTGGCGAGCTAAAAGAATTCCCGGTACCTGCGGAGCTGACAAAAACCGGTACACTGCTGCTCACCTGGGACAACATCGACGAAGAACACCTTAACTGGCGCCAACATTCAAGGGTCACCGAAGTGTGGCTGATTAAATTATAAATGCATACGGATGAAGAAAGTTATTTACCTGGCCACAGGCCTGCTACTGTCATGCTCCGCCTGGGCTACGCCCGATGATCCCTTTACGCAGGCGGTGTCTGTAAAATATACCGTGCCGCAAGGCTTGCATATGGTAAAGGTAGTCACCGACTACAACGATAATGTACAGGTGCTCACCAAAGAAGGCTTTTATCGCCTGAGTGGGCAGGAGTTGGTCAGGGACCTGCGCTTTCGCCCCCTGGCACAAAAGATCCCCGTGGATGTTACCACCCGCGAAGGCAGCGGGCATTTATACTACCTGTATGCCGACAAATGCCTGACCAACGGCTATGCCGGTATTCCTTACATTAATCTCCCGCCCGGAAAGTTTAAGCGTGTAGCCGTAGACGTGAACGGCCGCATGTTGCTGGCCGGGGATCAGGCTATGGCTATTGCCGACAATGGAAAGCTAACGTCCCTTCCGGATATCCCGGAGGGCGTTACTTCGATGGAAGCGAATGGGGGTGAATTTTTTATACTAACGCCTAAAGCAGTATACCAGCTGAAAGATAACCGGTTTATTCCTATACACCGCGTAAACAACGCCACCGCCATGGCTTTCAGCGGTCAGGATATTGTGCTGGGCACCCATCACGGGTATTATGCCGTGAACCGCCGCAGCGGGGATACCTGTTTATCACTCCAATTGCGTTTACCCGTTACCGATATTGCGCAGTTACTGGTCGTAAATGGACAGGTGTGGGCAGGTACCCCGCAGGGAGCATTCCTGAAAGGCGACAGCGCCTGCCGGTATTTTGCCTCCCGCCGCTGGCTGGACCAGGACAGCGTAAAAGGCATGACCGTGGATAGTAACGGCGATGTATATGTGCTAACCGGTACAGGTCTCAATAAAATTACCTTCAACCGGCAAACACTGGCCCAGAAAGCAGCTTATTTCCAGCGCAAGATCCGTGAAAAGCATATCCGCTATGGATTCATCGCTAACCTGCAGCTGGATCCCCCCGGTGATGAACGTACCGCCCAAATGGCCGATACCGACAATGACGGCCTGTGGACCAGCTTCTACCTGGGCAGCCAGGCATTCCGCTATGCTACTACCAAAGAGCCGGCAGCCAAACGTTATGCCTGGGAAGCCTTTGAAGCCTTTGAAAGAATTTTGTCTGTTAACCAGTTGACCGGTTTTCCTTCCCGTACCTTCGAAAGAAAAGGCTACAAAAATTCAGATCCGGAACGATGGAGAGATTCACCAGACCCGGAATGGGAGTGGAAAGGGCATACCAGCAGCGACGAATTTGTAGCCTATATCTGGATAGCGGCCGTATTACATGAAATGGTGGCCGAAACGCCAGAAGAACAGCAACGGGTTACTGCTTTCATTGATAAGATCATGACGCATATCCTCGACCATAAATATACCCTCACCGATATCGATAATAAGCCTACGCTTTGGGGCCGCTGGGGACCAGAATACATCAACTGGTATCCTACCACCATCGGCGATCGCCGCCTGGGAAGCACTACCATTATGGCGGGGCTGCAACTGGCGTATGCGCTCACGGGTAAAGAACGCTATAAAACAGCTGCCTATGAACTTATCAAGAAATATGGTTACCTGAAAAATATACTCATCGACTACCGCACCATTAAGCCTACGCCAGGTTACCTGCATATGGGCATCGACATGGGCAACGGCGGCTGGAACCACTCCGATGATGAAATGGCGTTTCTTACCTATTGGGTACTATACCGTTATGCTTTTACACCGGAACTGAAAGAACAATACAAAACGGCTATCCGTAATCACTGGGAAATGGAACGGCCGGAAAAGAATGCGCTATGGAACCTCATTACGATGGCTACTGCCGGCAATTTTGATGCAACAGCTACTACCTGGTGGTTGCAAACCTTCCCCATGGATCTGATCACCTGGACCATCACGAATAGTCACCGCCAGGATATTACGCTGCTGCCGGCTAACTTCCGTAACCAGGCCACAGCTACTTTATTGCCACTCGACGAACTGCCTGTACACCGGCATAATGCCAACGCTTTTACCCTGGATGGCGGTCATAATGGTGATTCAGAGCTGGCCGGCGATGAGTTCCTGTTGCCCTACTGGATGGCGCGCTACCTGAAAGTGCTGGAATAGCCGGATGATAACTTTATGTAAATAAATATTGCACTTCTAGTATTGCTTTTGTAACTTATAAGCTATACACACCTGTTTTGAACTTTTTTGGTACAATGAAATGGTTGAATAGCTTTTTGATATTGGTTGCGTGCAGCTACCTGCACAGCTGCACGCAACCGGCTGCCCGTGTAAAAGAAGGTATGCCAATGATAGCGCCGGAGAAGATACTGAAAGACGCGCAGTCATTGGGTTATTATAATCAACAATACCTGCATCTCAGCGTTAACTACACCTCACTGGATACAGCAGGCAATAAGATAAGCCGGAAGCAGTTTCTGCAACTTTTCGCCAGCGGAAAATACCTGCCGGTGAGGCTCGTCACCAGCGACTCATCAGTATGCTACCGGCTATATCCCGTACGGGAGAACATGGACGCCGGCACAGTGGCAACCTTGAGATATTATAGCACTACGGCTTATAACGACTATAAGCGGGAAGGAGAGGTGTATCCAGCCTTTGATTTTAAAGATGTAACGGGCCGTGTATATAACGCAGCAACCACTAAAGGAAAGATCCTGGTACTTAAATTCTGGTTTATTCATTGCACCACCTGCGTAAAAGAGATGCCAGCGCTAAACCAGGTAGTACAGAAATATACTACTCACCCGGAGATTGAATTTTTAAGTTTTGCTTTTGATACCAAAGAACAGCTGGTCAATTTTCTGAAACAGCATCCCTTTCGTTATGCGGTTATCCCGGTACCAGAAAGTTATCCAACTGCTATGAAAGTCAATAGCTTTCCCACACATATGATTGTCAATCCCGAAGGGAAGATTGCCCGCATCGTCAATTCCCCGGCGGATCTTGACCGGTCGCTGGCGGAAATTATTGCGCCGGCCAATAAATAATAGTTTTTAAACAATTGTAATCCAACTATAAATACGCAACTTGAAAAAAAATCGCTGCCATTAACATTGCGTTAATAGTAACAGCTTATTTTGGTTATCATATTTCAACCTAATGTCTGCAGCGGTATTTTTTATCAAGTTGTATAATGTTAACTATCAGAAGGTCTATGACTTCTCCTATAAGCTCTGTGGTGACCCACACCGGGCGAAAGATATTACCCAGCAATGTTTTCTCCGCCTCTGGGAAAAAATAGATACTATTGATAGTAGCCAGGAAGACATATTTCCCCTGTTATTCGTTATTGCCAAACGGGTAGTCATCGATGAAAGCAGAAGGGCGAATACCAGCGCCCAGGCGTATAAGGATATCTTGCATACCTCCACCGGCAGTGTAGACGAAACGGTTACCAATATCGATTACAAACAGCTGAAACACCGGCTGAGTAATATCCTGCAACTATTGCCCGACAAACCCCGTACTGTGTATGAGTTCCGCGATTCGGGGTATTCACATAAAGAAATAGCCGCTATGCTCAACATCTCTGTAACAACGGTACGTACCCATCTGAAAACCGCCACTCATTTTATCCGGAAAAGAATTGGCAACACCACCGTGATATTGGTGGGCGCCCTGGCATTATGGTCTTGCCGTAAAGGAAGCGATGGGCCGTCTACTCCCACCGGTCCGGTTACAACAGCGGAAGTAAACCGCTGGATATTGGATAGTATGCAATGGTTCTATTACTGGAAAGACGGACTACCGGGTAGCCCGGATGCCTCCAGTGAAGCGCCTGCCTATTTTAACTCGTTAAAAAACGCGGCAGACCGTTTCTCTTTCTTATATGATCCTGCGGTTTGGAATACTTACCCCGCCAGTATAAGAAGCGTATATGGTATGGAAGTAACGGTGGTAAGCGATGATAAAGCGCCAGGTGGCGCGCTGGGAATTATCCAGCTTGTGCAACCTGGTTCGCCGGCCGCATCTAAAGGGCTCACGCGGGGCCAGTTATTTACCCGTATTAACAGCCAGATACTCAGTACGGGAAACGCCG
The DNA here is from genome assembly GCF_012726295.1 of Chitinophaga sp. Ak27. Lineage (GTDB taxonomy): Bacteria > Bacteroidota > Bacteroidia > Chitinophagales > Chitinophagaceae > Chitinophaga. Next base: position 269,051 of record NZ_JABAOB010000004.1, read on the forward strand.
CCACGCTGTTGTCGGCTTTGGTTAAAGACCGTAAGGGCCAGCTCATAATGGCCGACAAAGCCGCTGATGGTAAGGTGACAGAAACCACCGAACAACTCGTGACAGGAGGCGGCATCACAGAAGAACCGGCAGTGCAGCAATCCCTTATCCTTACCGGTACACCCCAGCCCACGGCTTATCTCTGTTTTAATTATTTCGACGATCTGCAATCGGCCGCGCTGCTCCAGGCATTCAATACCTACCATCAACAGGGTATTCAGCACCTGGTGATCGACCTGCGCTATAGTCCCGGCGGAAGCGTGGCCATGGCGGCGGTATTGTGCGCCCTGGCGAGTAACCATATTAAACCCACGGATATTTTTGCCCAATATAGCGGTAATAGCCGGCTGGGTAACCGTAGCATCACTTTTGAACGCGCAATGGCGTTACCGGAACAAGGTACGCCGGTGAGCTTTGAACAGGTATGGGGGCTGCAGCTGCCGTTAAATAAAGTATATATATTGACAGGGGCACATACTGCCTCTGCGGCCGAAATGGTGGTTAACAGCCTGAAACCCTATGTTACTGTGATCCAGATAGGTGGTACCACTCTTGGCAAAGATGAGGGCATGATCACGATTACGGATACCCGTAATCCTAAACGGATTCCCTGGGTGCTGATGCCCATTACCTATAAATTGCTGAATGCTACCGGCGCCGGTGGCTATCACCAGGGCCTGGCGCCCGCTTACCCGGTAGATGAACTGGCCAGTTTGCCACTACAGCCGCTCGGCAATACCAGCGATCCTTTGCTGGCGAAGGCGTTGCAGCTGATAGGCGCCCCTGGCGGCCGTATAACCCATACAGCGCAAAACGCGCCCAGGCAGTACATTACACCCGGAGCGATGGCTTACCCGGTAATGGTTACCCATCCCTGATTTCATCTCCAATGTTACCAAAATGTGAATTCACCTTTTTCTCCTCCTCACTTTTTTATCGCCATTCGTTCTGTTTGTATAATTCATTCAAATATTAAGAGGTGATCACACAACAACTATTAGAACGTTATTTTAAACAACAATGCACGGCAGAAGAGCGCACCTTGGTGGAAGCCTACCTCGATGCCGGTGATCATACTCTTTTAGATGGATTTTTACAATCGAAATGGAAGGATGCCATTGAAAATCCTTCTGCTACTATAGCACCACCACCTATTACGCTACCCCGCCAGGCTAAGATCCGCATACTGCGGGCCAGCTGGGCGAAGTATGCAGCCGTATGTACAGGTTTACTTGTTTTGTCAACAGCCATCTTTTACGCCCTGACTGCCGGTAAAAAGAAAGCGGTAGTCAGTCAGGTAGCCCGGCAGGAGTGGAAAGAACTCGATAACCGCGGCAGCGCTATCCGCTCTGTTGTGATGGGCGACGGTACTAAAATATGGTTGAATAAGAATGCGGTGCTGCGTTATCCGGATAATTATAATGAAGCTACCCGGGAAGTGGAACTGTTGGGAGAAGCGTACTTTGAAGTGGCGCCTGATAAAAGCAAACCATTTCGCGTACACACGGCCGGCATTACCACTACCGCACTGGGAACCGCTTTTAATATCAGCGCCTTTACCATACGGGACACGGCTATCCGCGTAAGCCTGCTGGAAGGTAAGGTGGCGGTTACCACCGCCGGCGCCGGCGACCGTATACTCACACCCGGCATGAAAGTGGATTTCGAAGATAACCAGCTGATGGAGCCTGTGCAGGATAGCCTGGTAAAACAATCCACCGGATGGATAAAAGATAAGATCTATTTTAATAATACTACCCTGAAAGAAGTATGCCGCCGGTTATCGTACCAGTATAACCAGCAATTGACCGCAACGGAAACCGCAGGACAGCAGCGTATTTCAGGTACATTCAATACATCAGACGATTTCAAAACCATTGTGGCAGCCATCACCTTTGTACATCAGCTACAGGTGACCTATACACCATCGGGGTGTAAGATCAGCAAAGAGTAAATTTTTGATACAACAAATAACGCACTACAGCATCGCAATATGCTGAGCAGCTATACTATTGCCCATACGGGTCATTTTTAAAAACAAATAAAAGCTATACTATCAATGAGGTCATTTGTACGAAGTATCGTTTTGATCATGTGTCTTGTTTCTTTCCTACCTTTAACAACGCTGTATGCCCAGCACCAGGAAGGCTTACAGCAGTTGGTAAAATTACCGGTTGGCAAACAGCCGGTAGCCGCCATACTTACTTCCCTGCAACAACAGCAGGGAAATTACAGGTACCTGTACGACCCTGCACAAATAGCTTCCCTGCGCCTGAATATTCCTAAAAGCCCGATGCCTTTATCTGCGCTCTTACAGCTGGTAGATGAACAATTGCCACTGGAAGTGGAGCTGAAAGAAAATATCATTGCTATCCGCAGTAAAGGCAATAAAAACGAAAGCACCGTCAAATCCGCTATGGGCAGTCTCCAGGGCCGGATTTTTAACGACCAGAATGAGTCGGTGCCAGGTGTTACCATCTCTGTTAATAAAGGCACCAAAGTAACCACCTCCAGGGTGGATGGCACCTATACCATTCCCTTACCCGAAGGCATATACGAAGTACAATTCAGTCACCTGGCATTTACCAATACCCGTGTAGCTAACATTGCAGTGAAAGCGGGCCAGGCTACCATAAAAGACGTGATGCTGGCGGCCACCGCTTCTAACCTGAAAGGCGTTACAGTCAATGCTACCGCTAAAAGGGAATCCATCGCTTCGCTGTACAACCGGCAGAAAAATGCCGCTGCTTTAACCGACGGTATCAGCGCCGAACAAATAGCCCGTACACCAGATAAGAATGTGGGAGAAGTATTAAAACGCGTGAGCGGCGTAGCGACGGTAGATAATAAATATGTAGTGGTACGCGGTATGAGCGAAAGGTACAATGGCGCCATGCTCAACGGTCAGCTGATGCCCAGCACAGAATTGAACCGGAAGAATTTCAGCTTCGATATCATTCCTTCTAATATCATCGATAATATCACCGTATATAAAACCATTACGCCAGATATGAGCGCCGAATTCGGCGGGGGACTGGTCAACGTGGAAACGAAAGCCATTCCTACACAGAATTTCTTTACGATCAGCGTGGGAGGTAGCGTAAACGACAATACCACCGGGAAGAAATTTCTCAGCCTGAAGCTGGATAAAGAATACCTGGGGCGCCCATCGGAACACCGGGAACTTTTCGGAAAGCTCGGCTGGTCCAATCTCTCATCTATCCGGGAGCAAACTGCAGGGCTTACCCCTCAGCCTGGAACCGGCAACTATGAATATCCCTTAAAGAAAGGGCAGGTGATAAATAACAACTGGGGGCTCTATAACATGAGGGCTCATCCTTCACAAAATTACCAGGTGGCCTGGGGACACGTTAATAACCTTGGCAATGGCCGTCAGCTGGGACTGTTGGCAGCAGTGAGCTATCGCAATACACTGCAAACCCAGCGGGTAGAATCACAGCGGGATGGTTTTATTTATGATCCCAGTAAAATAAACGGCGATGATTCCATCATCTTCCGGGGAAATCAATATGGCTTTACCACCAATATGGGATTCCTGGCTGGTGTGGGATATACCACCAACAAGCATAAAATCAGTCTTCAGTCTTTATATGTTAATACACTGGATCAACAGCTGATCCTGGGAAAAGGGCTGAGCGATATAGGCGGTACCCAGGGACAAAGAACAGGGTATTACGACAATGTGCAATGGACCCGCTTATGGCAAACACAGTTGAAAGGGGAACACAGCATTGGCGAAAAAGGCATTAAGATACAATGGTCTGGCACGTATGTGCAGCTAGACAGGCAACGTCCCGACAACCATCATATGAATGCTGCCGCACCGGATGACAGCATAACTGCCGATCCTTACCTCATGGTTGGCCCGCCCGCTGCCAGGGGGATTGATGGCGCTATGCGCTGGTGGACACGTGCCTATGAGTCAGATTTTAACTGGGATGTAAATACGCAGATACCTTTCCGTTTTAATATAGGCAATACCGTATTAACCAATACGTTTAAAGCAGGGTATGCAGGCTGGTATAAAGACCGTTCTTTCTATGTGGCGCGTGCCTCTACGGGAGGTCCGGTTTCTAAAATACCCCTGCCGGTACCTGCCTTCTTCGATCCCGCCAACCCGGATTACAAGTTTGCCTTTGATAATTTTGGAGATGACTTCCACCGCTTTGCTACTTTACACGCTGTATATGGCATGTTTGATCAGAAGCTGGCGGGTAAATTAAGGTTGGTTTGGGGCGTAAGAGCAGAGTATTACAACCTGAATAAGGTGAATGAAGTACTGGAAAAAGTGATTGGTAGCATTGGCAATGCCAATAAGTATGACCTGAGCTCCCTGTATAACCGGGAGAAGAACTGGAATCTGTTTCCCTCCGCCAGCCTGACTTACAGCCCCACTAATAAAATGAATATCAGAGGTTCCTATGCGCAGAGCATCATCCGTCCCGATTTACGCGAACTGACCTTTTTCAAGGAGTATGATTTTGAATTGGGAGATGAATATATGAGCAATGACCCTATCGTATCTACGCGCATCAAACACGTGGATCTCCGCTATGAGTACTATCCCGGGCCAGGAGAGATCCTGTCTTTATCCCTTTTCTATAAAAAGATAGATAACCCCATGGAGATCTTTAAAGACTTCAATGGTAGCTTCTATACGCTGCGCAACAGCCATGTGGCCGAGAACCGGGGGATAGAGGTAGAAATACGCAAATCACTGGCTTTTACGCAGGTGCCGGTGATCCGGAACCTTACGTTGTATGCCAACGGCACCCGGTTGTTTGCCCGGGTGAAGAAGGCATCTAGCATCACTTATAAAGAAGATCCTCCAGGGTCGAATAAAATGGTGCTGGTACAAAGCATTGGTGAGTGGGAAAACAGGCCGCAGCAGGGCGCCAGCAACTGGATGGTCAACGCAGGAGCCTACTACGATATCAAGCCCGTATCTGTGAGCCTGATGTATAATTATGTGACTAACCGCCTGTTTATACCTAACCAGAACTTTTATATTTCCCAGTATGAACGGCCCCTGGAATCATTGGACGGACAAGTAGCCGTTCGCTTGCTGAAGGATAAAATGATTCTTCGTGCCAACGTGAGCAACCTGTTAAACAGCTATTCACTGATCTATATTAATCACGGCGATGGAGAGGAAACATCCGGAGAGCAACGCACAGCAAAGCAATTAATGTATCAGAAAGGCAAAGATTATGTTCAGCATCGGCTCACACCTGGCAGAACGTATAGTTTCACGCTGGGATACAGTTTTTAATGAAACCCCGTCACAGCGTTAGTAAATGAATGTATTACCGGTATATACAGTTTTTAGTTTCCTATTTTCTAATTTTAAATCTTTGATTGATGACCAGGTTTAACCTCTACGCTGCAGCTGCAACTATCCTGGCTGCCAGTGTACTCACAGTTTCTTGTAAAAAAGACGCACATCAGCAGGGAGATCGCCCGGTGAGCGCTACCCAGATTGTACCCGCTAACGGTGCTACCCTCAGCGGTGTACTCGGTACCAACAAGGCTACCCGCGATACCATTCACCTCACAGGTGGTACCTACCTGTTGAGCGGCCTGGTATATGTTGACACCCTGGATGTAATCCAGATCGATGCCGGTTCTACTATCAAAGGAATTCCAGGTGCTGCCGGTGTTCCGGGTGGTGGCCTGGTAATTACCCGTGGTGGTAAAATTGAAGCCAATGGTACTTCCAGCGCTCCCATTGTTTTCACTACCAACAGCGCCAGCCCTGCTTCCGGCCAAACTTCCGGTATCATTATCCTGGGTCGTGCTACCACCAACCTGGGTGATACTGCCCGTATCGAAGGTATTGGCGGTGTTCCTCCATTGATTCCTTACTATGGTGGTTCTGTTGACACCGACAACTCAGGTATCCTGAAGTATGTACGTATTGAGTATGCTGGTTTCGAACTGTCACCCGACAATGAAATCAACGGTTTAACCCTCGGCGGCGTTGGTAGTGGTACTACTATCGACTACGTAGAAGTGTACAAAGCGGCTGATGATGGTATCGAATTCTTTGGCGGTACTGTAAACGCTACACACGTGGTAGTAGTAAACCCGCTGGATGATGGTCTCGATTTCGACAACGGTTTCCGTGGGCGTATTCAGTATGCGTTGGTAGTAGAAGATACTACCCGTGCTGATAAGAGCGGTTCCAACGGTATCGAGTCAGACAACAATGCTACCGGTAACCCCCGTACCCCGGTAACCAAACCATTGATTGCTAACCTCACTATCATTGGTCAGCCTAACCAAGCCCTTGCTACTAAAACCAACTTTGCCCCTTCTGGTACCGGCAAATATGGTGTAGCCGCACAATGGAGAAGAAGCAGCCAGTTTGAAGTGTACAACTCAGTATTCCTGGGCTTCAACAATGGTATCCTCCTGGACAATACCGTTCCTACCGGTGGTACTGCAGCAGATCAGACCACTCAGGAAAAGTACAGGGATGGTGTATCTAAAATCAAGAATAACCTGGTACACGCATTCAATGTTCCTTTCTTCAGCAATCCTGCTTATCCTTACAGCGCTACCAAGCCTTATGCTGACCCGGCTGATAACAACACCGGCTATGCTAACGCAACAGATGCAAACCTGGCTATCAGATTGAAAGATCCGTTCAACAGGGTTCCTGTTGACTTCTATCTGCCAAGAACAGGCGCTCCTGCGGTTGCTTCTCCTGCGCTGACAGGTGGTTTAACTTCCGGCTTACCTGCTGGTTTAGTAGGTACTACCTACAGAGGTGCATTCGATGGTACAGCTACCAACAACTGGGCTACCGGATGGACTAAATTCAATTACTAATCAGTTTTTATGGCGTGACTGGTCCCCTCCGGGGGATCGGTCACTTTTTAATCAATGTATTATCAAATGAGGTATTCTATTGTAAGATTATTATGTTGCCTGTTGGCAGGGATAGGATTGTTTTCCTGTAAGAAAGGCACACTGCTGGAAGGAGAGAAGTTCATGGAATTGTCGGTTCCTTTTGTACTAACTACTACGGATACACTAGATGTATTTGTGGATGGCCACCTGGAAAGGACAGCTGAAAATATTAAAGGCCACAGCGTTAGCGTGTTATTAAAACAGAAAAGTCAATTGCAGCTCAGCATACGGAAAAAAGGCAGCGCCACGGTATTGAAAGATACAACCATAAATGTCACTACCAACAGCCTGTCATTGTCCTATGCCTACGATCCTGCATTGGGATTTAACCAGTTTGTGAAGGGAAGCGATTTTGAGCATCCTTCTACCGACAGCATTGCATTTATTCTTATTAATAAGTTTACCAATTTCGGTTCCGGAAAAATCAATGTAACGATCTTCCGTAATAACAGTAAAGACTATACGGCAAATCCAGCCGATTCGGTTACTATCCTTAAAAATATACCATTAGGAGGCATGTCTGAGAAAGTAATACTGCCCGTAAAAGCAGCCGATGGCACAAAGAATCTTTACGTCATTGTTGTTCGTGATGCCGTAAGCGGCATAGACCCCAACGCAGAATATACGCGTGATTTTGGCGCACCCGAGAACTCTGCCTATAACTTTATTAACGATGATAGCAACGCCCAGGCTTCGCCTGGTCTCATCAACGGCATTTCCATTTTCCCTCTTTCATACGATACCGGCAGCAAAGTATACTATATGACGGATACACAGATAGCGTTCCAGTTATAAAAAGCAGAAAGCCAAAAGCAGAAAGCTATTGTAGCGAATAATCAATGAGGATTAAAGACTCGCTGATATCATTCCCTACAATAGCTTTTTGCTTTCTGCTTTATAATTCCTGTTCCAGCGCCCCAGGTAATCTATACCCATCGTTATAGGGTATGATATATTTCCGGGGCGCCACGCCGCAGGAAGAAGATGTTTCTACAATCAGGTCATACCCCGGGCGACCATTTTTCTCAAAACGGAATTTGTTGTCGTAGCACCGGCGGTTATCACTACCGTTATCATACTCATAGGACGTAACCAGGTGTGTAAGCGGCGACAGCTGATCGCTCTGTAATCCAATAATATCTACCCAGGATACATTTTCTCCCATGTGGGTAAGGCCGCCTTGCAGTGCAATGCCTACCTGTTCATCGCCGGTACGTAATAGTTTGAGGAAGCGGCCGGAATAGCCGTACATCCCGCCGCCACCCGCGTTGAGCAGAAAGGTTTGCAGTTGCCATTTATCTGCATTTTTGCTAAACAGCAATATGTCGCACCAACCAGTGGCGGCTCCATACTGGGGGCCCTGGTTGGTAAATATTGCCAGGGCATATAGTTTTTTATCTGTTTTAAAGAAGCGCAGCGTATCCAGTGATCTGATGATACTGTCGTGATCGCCCACCTCGGCAAAAAAGGATACCGTGTCATACACCGCACGGGATAAGCGCATTGCCTGGTCAGCGTTGAAATCCGGCGCGGGCGCCACCTGGAGATTCCAGTTGTCGCTGGCCCGGCTGCTGCTGATCAACCGTATCCCGGCTATTTTCCAGCCATTATCGCCACGTTGTAATTGGTATTCCTGCTCAAAGATACCATTGCCGTTTACGGGGTCGTCGACCGCCACGGTTGCCTGGATGTTGATAGTCCGCTCGGCTCCGGGAATAGGCTGGTAAAGCGGCTTTAGCAGTTTAGCAGCGGTGATGCCTCCATACATTTTTACACTGGAAAACTGTGCCACGGTACCCCAGCGTTTACCGGTACAATATTCCCAGGCATGTGCATATTGGCGCCGGTTCAGTGCAGCGGTAAAAGAGTCTACTACTTCCGTTGCCAGCAGCATGTTGGGAAGGGGGGGCATGTCGGGGGCTGTTGTGGCAAGCCCGGTTAGTTCATTGCCTTCGGGATAATATTGATAGGAGCGACGTGCCACATAATCCATTTGCCCGTTCATGAACCGGGTTTGTTTAATCCAGTTCCCTTTGGCATCGTACTCGTATTGGTAAGTATTAATATATACTTTCCCGTGACCACTATAGGTGGTAGCTGATATATCTCCCTGTTTATTCAACTCCATGGTGGTCATGAAATTGTTAGCCGGCGTGTTTTTATAGCTCGTCTTAAACCGGAACAGCTGCGCCTTTTCATCAAACTCACGGCTCCATTCCATGTCCTGGCTGGTGCTGGTCGTATGTGATCCGGTTAACTTCCCCGCCTTGTTGTATGTATATGTAGTGGTAGTTTCCGGCTGACCCCGTTGCGTGGTAATACTTTTGTCCACCAGGCGACGCTTGTCGTAGAAAAGCTGCACGGACTGCAGAAGGGTATACCTGTCGTGCTCCATGTAGCCATAGGTATCTATCTGTCGGATGCTGTTGTCATCGTTGTACAGGTATATTTTCCTTCCCGGTCCGTCACTGCTGTCTATCCGGTTACCGGTATAGTAGTAGTGGGTGGGAATACTTTTATCGGTGCCGGTATAGTTCATCAGCTTCGATGGCCAGCCCGATGTCGTGAACTCAAACGCTTGATAAGTTAAAGTATTGCTGGGTGTACCCTTGCTATCGTAATTGATGAGGCATTGTATGTACGATTTTACAGGCCCTCTCAGCAACCCCTTTTCCCTATTGACCAGTAGCAGTATGGAGATATCCTGTTTGGTGATGTTTTCATGTAATTCCTGTGACTGGGCATTGGCCGCTAACAAACAAAGTGCTACCAGTAATATAAATTTATTCATTCGGGTATCCGGGTTTTGGCGAAGGGTCAAATATAGGAATAAACACTTTTATTCTTTATTTTAAAAAGCTATTTTGCCGGTCGAACAATTCTAACGTTATGATAAAGCATCGTTTTTCCCGGACGCTGGCTATGGCCTTATTTGCCGGTTTTATTTCCTGCGCAGGAACAGTGAAAAAAGATACCCCGCCTAAGTGGATCCCTCTTTTTAATGGAAAGGACATCAATGACTGGATCGTGAAAATTCATCACCACGAGGTAGGCGACAACTTCGGGAATACCTTCCGGGTAGAGGATAGTATTATTAAAGTGCGCTACGACCAGTATAGTGACTTCAATGAGCAGTTTGGCCACCTGTATTATAAACAACCCTTTTCGCATTATCACCTGAAGTTCGAGTACCGCTTTGTAGGGAAGTGGTGCCCTACTGCACCGGAATATACGTTACTCAACAGTGGCGTCATGTTTCATTCACAGGATCCGCGTACCATGCCCAAAGAGCAGGACTGGCCTATTTCTATAGAAATGCAACTATTGGCGGGTTTGGGAAATGGCCAACGCCGGCCCACAGGTAATATGTGCTCGCCCGGTACCAACGTGGTATACAAAGGAAAGCTGGATGAAACGCATTGCATCGAATCATCTTCCCATACCTATGAAGGGGAACAGTGGGTACGCGGGGAGCTGATTGTACTGGGCGATTCCCTGATCACGCATATTATCAACGGAGATACGGTATTACAGTACTCCAAACCGCAGATTGGCGGGGGCGTAGTACATGACTATAATCCTGCCATCAAGATCGACGGTAAACTCCTGTCGGAAGGGTATATCGCCTTACAAAGTGAAGGACAACCGGTGGACTTCAGGCATATTGAGATCATGGATTTAAGCCCGGCGGCTAATAGGAAATAAACTGCGCACAACAAAAGTCCGGGATAGTACGCACCGGAATTTAAAATATAGAAAACGGCTTCCTCAGAAAGGAAGTCGTTTTTTTATAATTAGGAGGAGCAGGGGATAATGAAAAATCCCCCTATGAAGCCCATATGGGGCCTGCCGGTAAAAAAGGAACGTTCATCGCCAATACATGGCCGCTGATCGCCTTTTCCTTGCAAAAAATAATTTTTAGTAGTAGTATAGGGGTTTTTTTCCCGGCACTCGTCTAAATTTGCAAGGGAAACCTGTAATGGGAGAAATCCCTGGAAATGTATTACCTATGACAGAATCAACTTTGAGTTCGGCTATTGTTTATTTGTTCGGAACTATTATTATTTTAAGCCTCCTGGAATCTTATTTCAGCTATAAACATGATAAGAAATACTATGATTCCAAAGACACCCTGACCACCGTTTACCTGATGAGCGTTAACTTCCTCGTAAACGTGGTCATGAAATCCGGAACTTATCTTTTACTGGATTTTTGCTATCGGCGCTATCGTTTTTTTATCATTCCCAACACATTCCTTTACTGGATGGTGCTGATCCTGCTACAGGATTTCCTGTACTGGTTGCTGCACGCCACCGGGCACTATATCAGGCTGTTTTGGGCAGTACATGTTACCCATCATTCGTCTGAACAGTTTAACCTCACTACCGGATTCCGTTCCAGCGTATTTGAGCCTATGTACCGGTTATTCTTCTTCGTGCCATTGAGCCTGCTGGGCTTTAGCGCCCTGGACATCCTGTTTGCCTACTATATTACACAGATATACGGTAACCTGGTGCATACCCAGGCCATCGGAAAACTGCACCCGGTAATTGAGTATATATTTGTGACGCCCTCTCACCATCGGGTACATCATGCCAGTAACTACCGGTACCTCGACAAAAACATGGGTATGCTGCTGATCCTCTGGGACCGCCTATTTGGCACCTTCCAGGAAGAACTGCCGGAAGATAAGGTAAAGTACGGACTGGTAAAAGAATTGGAGAACCGTGGCCCCGTGAACATTATTTTTCATGAGTTTATTGCTCTCTGGCAGGACATGAAAAAAGCTGATTCACCGGCAGATAAACTGAAATACCTGTTTTATGCGCCGGGATGGAGCCACGACGGACAGTCGCAAACTAGCAAAGACCTGCAGCGGCAGTTGGCGGAAGAAGAGGGGAGTGCAGTGGTGTAGCGGTCTCGCAGGCTATTTTTATTATCTGCTCCTATACCTGTCAAACAATATGGAATTAATCAGTAGACCCTTTTTCCCGGATGAAATCCGCCTGTTGAATAAGCTGAAACTTAAATACAGTCAGAAGGCCGTATCACGTCTGAAGGTATATGACTTGCTGTTGATTTTTATCACCGGCATCGCCTTTGCGGATATGGCCACCATGATCAAATCCGGTATGGGCGTCGCCGTATTTGGCACGCTGGCTGGCCTTTGTTTTTTTGTTGTCTTATTTGCCCCTTTTGAGAGATACCAGAACAACAGGCGCATAAAACGCAAATGGTCGGTCGCCAACTCGCTGCTGATGCAAAACAGGCTCACCGTTACCAGGGTAAATGCCCTACAGATAGCGCTGGCAGCCGAATATGAGGATGAAGGCGATTTATACCTGGTCGCTTATAAACCAGACGCCGTACTCTATTTATGGGATAATAATTACCAGTTAAGCAAACGGTTGCCCTGCCTGAATTTTGATATCTACCCCGAAGAATTTACCAGGCTTACCGGCCGCCAGGTATACACCCTGAGCGAACAAATTATGCCGCTTTCCATTGCCGCCGCACATAAATGGAAGTACCTGAAAAAATATGGAAGTCCCCGGCAACTCAGTACCGAGGAGATCAGCATGGAAGACCTGATCGCCAGGTTTTAGAAGGTATAACGGTATGCCTCACACGCAGGAACAGGATGGGGCAGGATGCCATCATCGGATTTTACCTGTAATATTGGATAAGTGCTGCCCCTGAACAATGAAATTTGCAGCATTCCTTGTCAGCCCGGTGTTATCTGATTACAATCAAAATGCAGGTATTTAAATTTTCCCGTTATGTACTTATTTAGCAAGACAATGCTCGTAATATGCCTGTTGCTGCCGGCATCATCACTGCGGGCACAGTTAACCAATCCGTTGATTCCTATACCGGTAGAAATGGTTACCGGTAAAGGCGCTTTCCCCATTTCCCGGGAAACCGCTATCGCTGCCGATGCCGCATTACATGGAGAAGCAGCGCTGCTGCGAGAACAACTAACCGCAGTTACCGGGTATCCGCTACCGTTAGTGTCAGCACGCAATACCGGTAAGGCAATCCGCATGCAGCTCAATACTTCCAACGAAGCGGCCCTGGGGAAGGAAGGCTACCGGCTGAATATTACACCGGCGGGCGTCATTATCCGCGCCAATACGCCAGCAGGCATTTTTTATGGCGTACAATCATTATTACAGCTACTCCCGCCAGCCATAGAAAAAAGGCAGTTGATGCAGCAGGCACTGACTTTGCCAGCCGTATCGGTAACAGACTATCCCCGCTTCGGCTGGAGAGGATTGATGCTGGATGATAGCCGCCATTTCTTTTCTAAATCATTCGTGAAGAAGTATATCGACCAGATGGCCAAATACAAATTCAATGTATTCCACTGGCATCTTACTGATGATCCGGGTTGGAGACTGGCCATCCAAAAATATCCACAACTCACAGAGATCGGCGCCTGGCGTGTTCCCAGAACAGGACGTTGGGGAACTTACAGCGGACCTGTACCAGGAGAGCGGGCCACTGATGGCGGATTTTATTCAGCGGAGGATATCCGCGAAGTAGTACAATACGCCGCCGCCAGGCATGTTACCATCGTACCGGAAATAGATGTTCCAGGTCACAGCGGCGCCCTGATCGCCGCGTTCCCGGAAGTATCCTGCAAGCACGAACACCATCCTACGTATCCGGGAAGCAGTGAAGGTCCCGGCGATAATGTGCTCTGTGCCGGAGAAGAAAAAAGCTTTGTGCTGCTGGACAGCATCCTGGGCGAAGTGGCGTCGTTATTTCCTGGTACCTACCTCCATATCGGCGGCGATGAGGTGGATAAATCGTTCTGGAAGCAATGCCCCAAATGCCAGCGCCGTATGAAACAGGAAGGGTTGAAAGATGAACACGAATTACAAAGTTATTTTATTAAAAGAGTGAGCAGGATCGTAGAGCGATATGGCAAAAAGCTGATAGGCTGGGACGAGATCCTCGAAGGGGGATTGGCTCCCGGTGCGGCAGTGATGTCGTGGCGGGGACCAGAAGGCGGTATTGCTGCCGGCAAAGCGGGGCATGCCGTGGTAATGACACCGCTGCAGTTTTGTTACCTGGATTACCTGCAAACAGATTGGCACATCGAACAGATCGGCGGCAACCACCTAACGTTGACGGATACCTATCGCTTTGAACCGGTGCCCGAAGAAGTAGATCCCGCTTACATTCTCGGGGGACAAGGCAACCTGTGGACCGAGTTCATTGCTTCTCCGGGGCGGGCGGAGTATATGACCTGGCCGCGGGCCTTCGCCCTGGCCGAGGTACTGTGGTCTCCAAAAAAAGAACGTGTGTTACCGGATTTTCTTAGCAGGGTAGAAAAGCATTTCGTACGTTTGTCTGACGCCGGCGTCAACTATGCCCCCGCTATTTATGATCCCCAGGTGCGCACGGAAAAGAATGCCACAGGTGCCGTAAACCTGGTCCTGTTCACCGAGGCGCCTGACCTGGAGCTGTACTATACGTTTGAAGGCGTACGCCCCGACCGGTACGCATTGAAATATACCGGTACGCCGGTGGCAATACCTGCCGGCGCCTCCGATGTCAAAGTGGTGACGTACCGCAACGGCAAGCAAATGGGCAGGGTATTATCTATCAATATAAAAGAGCTGCATTAACAACTATGAAAAGGGTTTTATTCCTGGGCTGGCTATTGTTACTATGGGCCGCCCCCACATTAGCTAATGGGGGAAGCTCCCTGTTACCCGCTCATCTGCGTTGTGAATACCTGGTAAATCCCACTGGCATAGATGAACCGCATCCACGCTTGGGCTGGACATTTGAAGCCACCGATCCAAAGGCTTTCGGGCAACGGCAAACCGCCTATCGCATCCTGGTGGCGGCTACACTGGAAGAATTAAACGACAACAAAGGGTCATGGTGGTCGTCTGGATGGATCAATTCCAGCGACATGCAGCAGATTGAATACAAAGGAAAACCCTTACAGTCGGATCAGTCGTATTACTGGAAAGTAAGTGTAAAGGACGAGCAGGGACGCATTTCGCCCTGGAGTGAAACAGCACAATGGACCACCGGACTATTTCAGCCCGGCGAATGGCAGGCTTCCTGGATAGGCACGGCAGAGGTATTTGATCCGCATCAGCGCGATTGCAATATCAACGACCCCTGGCTGAGAAAAACAATTGATTTAACAGAAGTGCCACGCAAAGCCAATATGTTTGTGGCTTCTATAGGATTCCATGAATTGTATGTCAACGGCAGAAAAATCGGGGATGGCGTGATGGCCCCCGCAGTAAGTAATCACACGAAAAGAGCCCGCTATATAGCCTATGATATTGCAAAGGAACTGAAGCCGGGAAAGAATGTAATTGCCCTTTGGCTGGGTACTTCCTGGTCTATATTCGGGCCATACATTACACCAGGTAAGCCCAATACACCTATTGTAATTGCGCAGGCAGCACTGTATAACGGGAACGCCACTACGCCATTCATGTTCATTAAAACAGACGGGTCCTGGCGCACACATCCCAGCCCCAACCGGCTATTGGGCACCTGGGACTTTCACAAAATGGGAGGAGAGATCTGGGATGCCCGCAGGGAAATAAAAAACTGGAATGCTGTTGGATGTGATGACAGTGCCTGGCAACCGGCAGTAGTGTATCACCCGCCCCTGTTGCTGTCGGCCCAGATGGTGGAGCCTAACCTGGTGATGAATGAAATAAACCCGGTATCGGTCACCCCAGCGCCTGATGGCAGCTATATTGTAGATATGGGCGTTAACTTTGCCGGATGGACAGCCATTCAGGTGCATGGCCATCCCGGTGATACAATCCAGTTCCAGTACTCAGAAAGGGCGCACGTACCCATGACTTTCGCGTTGCATAGCGCGGTGGTGATTGGCTATGATGGTACGGCCACTTTTCACAATCGTTTTAATTACAGCTCCGGGCGTTGGATCACTATCCGGGGATTAAAATATGCGCCCGCACTTACTGATATCCGTGGCTGGCTGGTACGAACAGGATATATGGCTGCCAGCAGCTTCACCTGCTCCGACTCCCTCCAAAACTGGATCTACGACCGGGTACGATGGACCTACGAAAACCTGTCGCTCGGCGGTTATATTGTAGATTGCCCGCAACGGGAGCGACTGGGCTATGGAGGCGACGCCCACGCTACCTGTGAAACCGGCATGTATAACTATCATCTCGGCGCCTTTTATACCAAGTGGATGGAAGACTGGCGCGATGTGCAGGGATCAGAGGCCATTGTAGGCAACATGTACGATACCGCCTGGGCCCACAAAGGCCTGATGAGCGGCCGTCACCTGCATAAAGGAATACAACCTCATTCCGCACCTACATATATGGGTGGAGGTGGTCCGCCCTGGGGAGGCATCTGCGTGTCCCTGCCCTGGTTTATTTATCAGCAGGAAGGTGACCGGCGGGTATTGGAAAGGAACTTCGAGATGATAAAAAATTGGCTGGCTTTCCTGGATACCCAAACCAAAGACCATCTCTTACAGCGATTTGGCGGCAACTGGGATTTCCTGGGAGATTGGCTCTGGCCGGGGGCTACCGCCGAAGGAATGAATAACAATAAACCACAAACGCTTTGCCTGAACAATTGTTACCGCGTATTTAACCTGCGTACAGCCGTTAAAATAGCGAAGGTGCTCGGCAAAACTAAAGAAGCTGCCGAATGGCAACAACAGGCGGAGTTATCCAGTCGCGCTATCAATGCCCGGTTTTATAACGCAGCAGACCATAGCTACTCCGACAGCTCCATGGCCAATATGGCCGCTGCACTGCTGGCCGGAGTTCCCACACCCGATCAGCGCGCCGCTGTGATGAAACGGCTGGAAAATGAAATCCTGGTAGTACGCAAAGGACATATCAATGTGGGGATTACCGGTGGCGCCATGTTGTTCCGCTTGCTTCGCGACGAAGGACGTGATGACCTCCTCTATAGCATGACTTCACAGACATCGTACCCCGGTTGGGGTTATATGAAAGCCAATGATGCCACCACTATCTGGGAAATGTGGGAAAAGGACTTACCGGGACACTCTCTTTTACATAGTTCCTTTCTTTACCCCGGCGCCTGGTATATCAACGGCGCCTCTGGCATACGGCGTGATCCTGCTTCTACCAAAGGATTTCAGCATTTTCTGGTGCGGCTGCCATCTTTCAATAGCCCTCCAATGACCTGGGCTAACACTAGTTTTGGCTCCTCTGCCGGAATAATTAAAACATCCTGGAAAAAAGAGAACGGCCACTTAACATTGCAACTATCGGTACCACCTAACTGCTCGGCCACGCTGGAGTTGACGGAGCAGGAAGCGGCAGGCCTTAGTGCGGGCCAGGCGCCACTTAAAAAGCAGCGCAGGCAAAATGGAGGGGTAGCATATGAATTGCCGGCAGGAAACTATGTTTTTAGTACCGCGATATAAAAAGCAAGCGCTCCTTGTCAGGCACTATGTACTTTCTTGGGATGTGCGCCTGGCAGCTTTACCGCCTTTACAATCCATGGCAGAGAAATACCTTGTACGATCAGGGTAAACAACACCACTACTACGGAAATAAATACGATTGCATTTCTTTCGGGGAATGATTTGTTATCACCTAACGTCATCGGCAGCCCGATGGCGATGGCCAGGGAAACAATGCCCCGCATGCCCGACCAGCCGATAATCAGGCTGTTCTTAAAATCCAGCAACGCATTTTCTGTGATCCTCCCTTTACCTTTTTTAAAGGCTTGTTCCAGGTTGAGTTGCTGGGTGAAGATACGGGCCATGCGTAACACCAGTGCTACCAGGGTAATTATAATTCCATAGCCGATGTAGGGAAATATCATATCGGCTGGGATGTCTTTAATGATATAAGGAAACTGTAATCCTATCAATATAAAAATGAGCCCGTTGAGCAGGAAGATAATAATGTCCCAGATTGCCCGGGACTGTTGTTTTAACTTTTCAGGGAAGGCCCTGTTGCTGATCCTGGCAGTCATGAGACCCAGCACTACTACGGCAATCACGCCAGATACATGCAGTTCTTCTGCCAGCAGGTAAGTAACAAAAGGCATCAGGAGCATAAAACTGATCGTTACCAGGTCGTTTTTATGTACCACTTTCAGGATAATATGTAACAGCTTACCTATGGAAAGTCCCACCAATACGCCGCCCGCCATCAGTACAATAAATTCCAGTGATGCTTTCCAAAACACGAAGGCCGTACCCATGGCCGCGGCAATGGCAAAACGGTAGGTGACCAGGGCAGAGGCATCGTTGATGAGACTTTCACCTTCAAGGATGGTAATGGTTTTATGGGAAAGTCCTAATCCTTTGGTGATGCTCATAGCGGCCACCGCATCGGTAGCAGAAAGGATAGCGCCTAATACAAAGGCCAGGGGCCAGGTCATACCAGGGATTAAGTAATGTGCCACCACCGCGATAGCTGCTGCCGTTAAAAAAACAAGCCCAATGGCGAGCGTACCAATCGTATTGAAATTGGTTTTGAATTCCTGCGGCGAAATATTAAAGGCGGCATCGTATAACAGGGGGGGCAGAAAGATAAGGAACACCACATCAGGGTTCAACGAAATATTGGGCAACGCCGGTATAAAGCCAATGCCAATACCGGCGCTGATCAGCAATACCGGGTAAGGCAACTTAATCTTATCGGCCATCGCCGATAAGATGATCATAATAGCCAATATAAAGATAACAATGCTATAGAGCTCCATGGTATGATTTACTGCGAAGATATAAGGTAGGTTTTTTAAAAAGATATTTGCAGGCTGAGAATTTATTTTTATCATTGTAAGCAAGGAATTGTTTGTTGACCGACCACCTTCCTTCACCTGGTATTCTGCTGACATAATAATATAATGTATGAAGAAATTATCCCTGATCTTTATGGATCATCCTATGAGGTATCTGACTGTTGCCACCTGTTTGTTGCTGGCGCAGGTAAGCTTTGCGCAGGACTCCATTAAACGTTACAATGCGCAATTCACGAAGTTGGCGATGGATAGTAGTATCCCTGTGCTGGATATCGGCCGCAGCGGCGATCCCGGCAACCAGAATGTCCCATTATGGGCGCCTACCGGGGGGGCTTATAACATTGATTTTCACGGATGGAGGGATGTGGGGCCTGGCCTCATCGGCGCGCGTATCCGGGCGGAAAGAATAAATATTTACCAGGCAAATGCGGCATTGGTACAGGGAATGGATTTAACCTTTCATACTACGGGATCAGTAAGCGGGCCGGTAGAAAGAATGCGGATCACTTCAGGGGGTAATGTCAGCGTGGGTGTCCAAAAACCGGCTGCCAGGTTCCATGTGGCGGCACCCTATGGCATCGTGTTAGCGAAATATACCCAGGTAGATAATACCGGGGGAGATGGAGAAATGGTAATCTATAATGCTGCCGGAGCCGACACCGACTATATTCCCACCTTGCGTGGGCGTGCCTGGTCCCGTGGCCGTGGCTATGGATTATATATGCTCGGCGAATCAGAAGATATTGTACCACTGGCCGACCAGTCCAACGTAGGTGCGGTAACGATAACCGGGTTATCCAAAAATACGCAACAGCGGAAACTCCTGAATAATAACATTTTCACCGTAAATAATAATACCGACAACCTTTTTGTAATAAAGGCAAACGGTAGTATAGGTATAGGCGCACCTGATACCAAAGGTTATAAGCTGGCGGTAAATGGCGCGGGTGTGTTTACCCGGGTAGTGGTGAAGGCATATAATAATTGGCCCGACTATGTTTTTGCCACTAATTATTCATTGCCGTCTATAGCGGCCCTGGAGCAATTTGTGACTGCCCACCAACATCTTCCGGAAATTCCTTCTGCAAAAGAGATAGTGGAAAAGGGACAGGACTTAGGTGAAATGAATCGGTTGTTACTGAAAAAGGTAGAAGAGCTCACCTTGTATATCATCCAGTTGAATAAAAGAATAGATGAGCAACAGGAACAGCTAAAATCGTTACAAAAATTATAACGAATAGCTATGTCAATCCGTACGGACATCCCTGGTATGCGTGTGGATGCACCGACAAAGACATTAACAAGGTGATCGCTAAAGATAGGAGTGAGAGGAATTGGCCAACTGGCCGGGCTGGGAAGGTCTGAAAAGCCAGACCTTCCCAGCCTCAGGACGCTTTGGGTAATTGCTGTTCCCTCCATTTGATGAACATCATATGGTAGGCGAACTCCCAATACAGGTGGTCGTCCAGCATTTCCAGCAGTTTCATTTTACGCTTAATAGCGTCCTGGCTGTTACGGATCATCAGTTCGTATTGGGCGAGTTGCTCAACCAGGGACGTTTCCATCATTTTAAGTAAAGACGGGAATGCTTCCATATCGGTATTAAGGATCATCTTGCCTTTGGGTGTTAGTTTCAGTTCCCGGATGCGCTCATGCGTTAATTCCGGCATTTTGATGCCCTGGAGGTTGAATACTTTGCTCTTATGCATTGGCTGAGTGCTTAAACGGTTAATAATGGTAAACGGATACAGGTTATAAAGTACTATGCTAAACTCTTGTTTTTAGTCAGTTGTGCCAGGGTATAGGCTCCTATGGCCATTACCAGGTCTCTGACGGCGACGTCAAAGTAATGCCCGGTGGTAATTAATTCCAAGGCAATACAAATCAGCCATACCATCACTAACCAGGCGCCAAAAAGAGGACGGAAGAATACCAGCAAACCAGCCACAATTTCAACAACACCTACTATTTTCATGAAAACCACGGCATCAAAGGGAACTATACCTTTTACTGCAGGCGACAAGTACGCAGACCAGTCAGTAAGGATATTGGTGAATTTATCCAACCCTGCAACAATGGGAACAATCCCATAGGTAGCCTGTAGCGTGCGCTGGAGTTGATTAGCAGTTGCCATGACTTCGGTTTTTAGGTTCGCATTCTGGCCGGTTTAAGGCCGGCTCTTATTAATTAGAGTACAAATTGTTTCCTGGGTTACAAAAAAGAGAAAAAAAATTTTGTAACTTTTCTCAACTTTCATCATCCAATAAGATATAATGACCACAATCTCATTAACAGACAGGGAAATTGATAACGAAATAATCAATAAGATCCTGGCAGGAGAAAAAAAGCTATTTGAACAGCTGATGCGCCGGCATAATCCGAGCATGTTCCGGATAGGAATGACTATCCTCAACAACGATGCAGACGTAGAAGATGTCATGCAGACAGCTTATATCAATGCATATCAGCATCTTAGCTCTTTCCGGCAGGAGGCTGCCTTTGGCACCTGGCTGAAACGAATCATGATTAATGAATGTAATCAGCAATTGAAGAAAAGAAAACGTGGGGGGAGGGAAGATATATCTGTAATTGATGAACACCATTCGGCCGGTATGACCGAAACAAAAGAATCCCCGGTGGCAAAAGTAATTGATAAAGAACTGGGCGAGGCGCTGGAACATGCCCTGATGCAAGTACCTGAGAAATACAGGGTCGTATTTGTCATGAGGGAAATTGAACAGCTCAGTAACGCCGAAACCGCGCAAGTCTTGCAGATTTCGCCGGTAAATGTTAAAGTGCGACTACTAAGGGCAAAATTGATCCTGCGTGGTAAAATTTCTGAGTATTATAAAAATGACCTGGTGTTCCCATTCCATTTGATCCGCTGCGACCGCATCGTGAACAAGGTAATGAACCAACTGGGTATTTAGGCCATATCCGCAAACGGATCAGGGGACGCCATCAGGATTTTTCTATCAGGCTCACCTTGATCCGTTTGTACATACTCCTCTCATCTAAGGACTGCTCCAGTTCAGTTAACACTTGCAACAGATCGGCACTGGCAGCCGCCAACCATTTCCTGTTTTCCTCCTTAATCACTTCGAGCAAAGGCGCTATCTTTTTATGCATCTGTTTACCCGCCGGCGTTAGCGACACCAGCCGCCTCCGGGCATCCTTCCGATCCGTCGCCGTTTTAATTAATCCATTTTCTGTCATCTGGTCTACAAACTGCACTACTGCCGGGTGGCTGAGTTGCAGCATGGCAGCAATTTCTGTGATACCCAGCTGCTTTTGCCGGCTGAGCAACTCCAGTACCAGGTACCATCGGGCTTCAAAGTCCAGCGCCGACTCCTTATAAATCTGGCTCACGTCTGCGGATAAACGTTCTCCCAGCCGCTTTAAGCGGGTAGCCAGCGCCAGCTCCTCCAGTTCATTAACTAAATTCATGCGCTAAATGTATAAATTTTTATCCTGCCCTTCGCTTTTCTTCTTCTGCACCACCGGTTTTCCTTGCATTACTATTTCCGCCGTTGCTACCAAAACGATAATTGAACGTGAGGGTCATTACCCGCGTATCCCGGCGTTGATGAAAAGTTTCGCCATAACCCGTCAACCGCGTTACTGCATTGGTTTGATTAGTGAGGAAGATATCGCTGACATTTAATTTGACGGATGCCTTTCTGTTCCACAGCTGTCGCTGTGCGCCAATATTCATAAACCAATAGCCTTTCACATCCAGGAACCCGTAATAGGACCGGCTGTTGTAACTGCCCGTAATTTCCAGGCTGGTCAACGGGTTGATCGTCACCGTATTAACGGAATTAAGTTCTACCGCCACCCGGCTGGCATCCAGGTGGGTATTCACCAGGTTGCCTTTATACTGGCCATAGAACACCAGTACCGTGTTGGTGCTGCTAAGCCATTTCGCAATGCTGACGGGGAAACTAACACTCACGTTGTAGTAGTTATATACCGCCAGGTTACGGCCTGTTTGGATCACGGAACCAGCTACCGTGTCCGGCGACAATACCTCAATGATATTATCTTTCGTTCGGCTGTAGCCGATTTTGGCGGTATACTGTTGTTTAAAGGTGTACGTTAGTTCTGTAGAAGTGGTGAGTTCCGGCAACAAGTAGGGATTACCCGCTTCATAGGTATAGGGGTCCAGGAATATCTTAAAAGGATTCAGCTGCCGGTAAGAGGGGCGCTCAATGCGCCTGCTTACGGTAATACCCAGGTCGTTGTTGGCATTAATGGTATAACCGAGATAACCACTGGGAAACAATTGCGTATAATGGCGGGTAAAAGCTGTACTGTCTGTTACCTGAAGGCCATCAGCATTGGTGTTTTCCACTCTCAGCCCCAGTTGCCCATCCCAGCGTTTCCATTTTTTGGCAATATTGATATAGGCGGCATTAATGTTTTCCTTGTAAACAAACCGGTTACTCTTTCCTTTATCTAATACGTTGCCGCCATTACTTCTGTCGAAGAACTGAACGTCGTTGTCTGTTTTTACCCAACTGCTTTTTACACCGGCATCCAGCCGTGCCCCCAGGGCTTTTAATGGCTGGGTATAATCTGCTTTTGCGGAACGTATGCTGAGGTCTCCTTTCAGGTCGCCAAAAAGCTCGTAAGGATTTTTATTTTCAAGCTGATGATTGTCAAAAAAACGGGTGGTATAATACTGTGCCTGGCTGGCATTAAAGCGCGCATAATCGAGATCGGCGGTAAGTTGCCGCCCGCTGGTATCGAGCATGTGTTTATAGTTGAAATTAATACTGCGATTATTACGGTGCGGAGTATTGGTACCGGTAGTAATAAAAGTACCAGCAGGTTGACCGGCTGCATCCAGCGATTGTGCGGGGCTATTAGTGAAGATGCGCATGTTATTGAAAATACCGTTGGCCACAAACCCGGCCACAATGTTCTTGCTGACATTAAAGTCGGCTCCAATCCTGGCGTTATGACTGCCCGCGTTAAACCGGAACCGATTGTTGTAGTTGGTACCGCCGGTATACTGGTTGTCAGTGTTATAAAATTGGCGATAGATAGTTAGCGCATTCAGTTCTTGCCGGTAGTTGTAGTTATAAGCGCCAAAAATATTCAGGCGATGATATTTACTGTTGAAGGTGAGAGCCGGGTTCACTTTAGGATACTTTCCCTGACCGTAGCTTAGGGATATATTCCCGTTGGTACCGGATTTATTGCCTTTTTTTAAATGGATATCAATAATACCGGCGTTGCCGGCTGCATCATATTTTGAAGAGGGATTAGTAATCAGGTCGATGCTTTCGATTTGGTTGGCCGACATACTCCGTAGCATAGTGGCCAGCTCTTGTCCTGACATAGGTACCTGTTTACCGTCTATCATCACCAGTATACCCTGGCGACCACGCATAGCTATATTATCATTTTGGTCGATAGTAATGCCCGGCGATTTTTCCAGGACTTCCAATGCAGTACCGCCGGCCGATGATATGGAGCTGGCCACATTGATAACCGTTTTATCATACTGTTGTTGCACAAATGGTTTGTTGGCCGTAACCGTTGCCTCTTTGAGTTGTTTAGACTGCAGTTGCAGTGAAATAACCGCCAGCCGGGTAGTGCCTTCATGGCGGAAGGGGGCTGATTCATACGGGATAAACAGCATACTTTGCGTAGACACCTGGTAACTGCCATCGGGAATTTTATCAAACCGGAAGTTACCGGTACTGTCTGTGTATTCCATCTTCAGCAACTTTTTACCTGCTACCTGGCGAAGTTGTACCAGTATATCTTTTACGGGTACATTGTCCGCTGAAGTGATGCGGCCATGAATGGCGGAAGTTGTAGGTGTTGCCTGTGAGTAGCTTTTATTTATGTAAGTAGTTACTGAAATAAAAAGCACAAAAAAATAGGCTTGTTTCTTTTTCATTTTGGAGTCTTTATAATAGTAAAATTAGGATGTTTGTGGTATGTGTAGACAATTTAGGATGGTATTTACATGTGCGGTAAATGTTACTACTTACTAAGTATTTTTTGTGAGAGGAGTGGTTGGGAGATGGATGGTTTCGTTGTTAACATTCGTTAAACACTTGATTGGCCGAATCATACGACCTTTCGTTCAATGGAAAAAGAAGTACGAGAAAAATTAGATGAAATGACCCGGATTGCAGAACTATCTGCTAAAAGGGGTAAGTAAAATCCTCCCGAGTACCTGTAGATGCGGTGCTAAAGGTTTGATGTTAGGTATTAGGAATGAAGAAGAGGCTGCCGCTTTTATGGCGGAGCTGAATAGGTTAATAAGGAGCGAAAGACTTAAATAAGTTACCCTTCCATAGCCACTACAATCGCTTTGTTTCTTTTTTAAACCCTCGTCTTGTTACCCGTTTTTGTCACCACAAACTTTTTCCTCATTTTACAAAGGTTTTATATATTTTTAGTAATTGGTAGGCAGTGGCTGCTTGGTTTAGTCAACCAGGTTGCTCGAATCTAACCAGGTACTGTCAATTATCACCTATATACTGACGATGAAAAAATTACACATCCATCTGTGGCTATGGTCATTGTTATCAGTAATGATATTACTCGGTGTGTCGTGCAAAAAGAAGAATGATCCTTCACCGAACAAGGAAACGAGGGAGGTGGTTTTCCTGGGTAGCTTTGTCCCGGACATGATCACCCTGGAAAAAGAGAACGTGGTTGTCCTCAGCTTCAAGAAGTGCCAGGGAACGTTTAAGTTCGTCCTGGCGCGCGTATCCAGTAATATGTACATGAGTTTTTTGAAACATGCCCGGAAAAGCGCACGACCGGTGAAGATATATATATACAAAGGAAGTACAGACATTGCAGAAATAAAGTGAAAAAAGGCGGCAAGATAAAAATTGCCGCCTTTTTTTATTTTACCGTTTCGTAGTGAAGGCATACCACGCCAGAAGAAAACGCGTGGCTGTTCAGCAATTTCAATGATACTTTTCCGGGGACATCTTTGAAGAGCGCAATTCCTTTACCCAGTAGTACCGGGTTCACAAAGAGCCAGAATTCATCTACCAGGCCATATTGCATCAGGGATTGTGTAGCACGTGGACTACCGAATATGATAATTTCTTTTCCAGGTTTTTCTTTAATGGCCCGGATTTGTTTTTCAACATCGTCGTGAATGATGGTGGTTTTATCCCGTTGCTGGCCATTCATGGTACGTGAAAGCACTACTTTATCCACCTGCTTGTACCAGGTACTGTGTTCAATATCATGTTTGCTGGGATTAGGCTTATCAGCAGCGGTAGGCCAGTAGCCTTCCATCATATCGTAGGTAACCCGTCCATAGAGGGCAGTGTCGGAATTGTTGGTACGATCTCCTGCGTAATCGAATATTTCATTGTCCACACGGATCCAGTCCATTTCTCCGTTAGGACCGGCAATAAGGCCATCCAGGCTGATATGCATAAAGGAAACGATCTTTCTCATATACTTGTTTTATAGTGATTTACTGGCTTTTTTTAACCATGTTTCCAATTGTTTATAATCTACTGCCAATCCTTCTGTAATGGTAGCAATTTTCCGGTCGGGGCTGGTGGTTGGAGCAAAGTAGCCTTTTACTTCGGGCAGCTCCCCGGCATTGAAAATCATAAATGAAACTTTCGCTTTAGCGGCTGCAATAACGGCGGCGTATTGGCCATTTTTCAGGTAGTGTGGTTTACCATATTGGAGGCGTTCTTCTGCGTCGGGAATAGCTTTCAGGATCATTTTGCGCAGGGTGTCCGATACAGTTACCTGCCAGGGGCTCAGCTTTTCAATGTACTGTGTTATTTCCGGGTTCATATTCTGTAGTTTTTATTGCGTGGTGAATAACCAAACAAACTTACTCCGGAAAAGTTACAAGTGAGAGGTGTGATTAAGACATTTATGGGGGTAATTGCGTCAAATGCTGTAGAGCAGAAAGCATAAAGCAGAAAGCTATTATAGCGAATGACCAGGGCGGTTTAAAAATCCGCTAAGATCATCCTCCACAATAGCTCTATGCTTTAAGCTTTAAGCCTTCAGCTCTATTAAAGATGTTTCAGTACTTCTGCGCCAATGGCTTCAGTACCCAGTATTTTGTCGGCCGGGGTTTGCTGATCTGCAATATCCCTGGTACGGAAACCTGCTTTCAGCACCTGGTCTACCGCGTTGATCACTGCTTCTGATTCTGCTTTCATTCCAAAGGAGATATCGAGCAGGAGGGCAGCCGATAAGATAGAGGCCAACGGGTTAGCTACGCCTTTACCGGTAATGTCGTGGGCAGAGCCGTGAATAGGCTCGTATACGCCAGTGCCATCACCTACAGAGGCCGAAGCCAGCATGCCCATGGAACCGGCTATCTGGGAGGCTTCGTCGGTAAGGATGTCGCCAAACAGGTTAGCGGTAACTACCACGTCAAAGCGGCGCGGATCTTTGATCAGCAGCATTGCGGTGGCATCTACGAACTGGTGCTCTACTTCTACGTCAGGGTATTCTGGCGCAATCTTCTGAATCACTTCCCTCCATAGGCGCGAGGTTTCAATGACGTTGGCTTTATCTACAGAGCAGAGCTTTTTACGACGGGTACGGGCAGCTTCAAAAGCCTTGCGGGCAATACGTTCTACTTCATAGCGACTGTATTCGGCAATGTCATAAGCGGTATCGCCATCATTCTTTCTTCCTTTCTCCCCAAAATATATGTCGCCGGTGAGCTCACGGAAAAACAGGATATCAGCGCCTTTTAATATTTCAGGCTTGATACTGGAAGCACCTAGCAGTTCATCAAACAGTTTGATTGGACGGAGGTTGGCATATAATCCAAGTTCCTTGCGCATTTTCAGCAAACCCTGCTCAGGTCTTACTTTGGCAGATGGATCGTTGTCGTATTTCGGGTGACCAACCGCACCGAATAATACGGCGTCTGATTTTCTCATTTTTTCCAGCGATTCATCCGGCAACGGGTTACCGGTAGCTTCTATTGCCACATGGCCTATCAACGCCTCATCATAAGTAAAGGTATGCCCGAACTTTGCAGCGATTTTATCCAGTACTTTTTTTCCTACTGCGGTTACTTCCTGTCCGATTCCATCACCAGGAACAATTAAAATATGCTTGGTTGCCATTCAGTTGTTATTGAAAGTTTAAATTAAGTTCAGCATTTTCTGGGTCGCTTTAATAGCGGATACCGTCTGGTCGCTGTCCAGTCCCCGTGTTTTGAATTCTTTGTTACGGTGGCTCCAGGTGATCACGGTTTCACAGAGTGCATCTGTTTTCCCGCCGGGAGGAATGCGTACGGCGTAATCTGCCAGGGAAGGCAGCTCCAGTTTCAGCTTTTTGTATACCTTTTTAAGGGCATTCATAAAGGCATCGTATTGTCCGTCACCCTGCGCATGTTCTTCAAACACTTCTCCCTGTATCGATATTTTCACGGTGGCAGAAGGGTTGAGGTTCTTGGCGTGGGTGAGTACATAGCTTTCTATATTCACCTTCTCCTGTATCCGGTTGCTGTCCAGTACATCGGAAATGATGTAGGGCAGATCGGCCTGCGTCAGCATTTCCTTGCGATCGCCCAGTTCAATGATACGCTGTGTTACCTTTTTCAGATCGGGATCCGACAGTTTAATGCCCAGTTGCTGGAGATTGT
This sequence comes from Chitinophaga sp. Ak27, assembly GCF_012726295.1. Classification (GTDB taxonomy): domain Bacteria; phylum Bacteroidota; class Bacteroidia; order Chitinophagales; family Chitinophagaceae; genus Chitinophaga. Next base: position 297,411 of record NZ_JABAOB010000004.1, read on the forward strand.
TTTCGATATTGGCTTTGCCGCTGGTTTTACCCAGGGCGTATTTACGCTGACGACCGAAACGTTCGGGCATCAGGTCACTGAAGTAGAGTTTGTTCTTTTTATCACCATCGGCATGAATACCGGCTGTTTGGGTAAATACATTTTCGCCCACAATCGGCTTGTTCACCGGTATGCGGAAGCCGGAAAATGTTTCTACCAGCTTACTGACGGTATAAAGTGATGTTTCAGCCACACTGGTTTTTACTTCCGGTAAGAAATCATGCAGCACGGCGATGGCGCTGGCCAGTGAGGCATTCCCGGCTCTTTCCCCCATACCATTAATGGTTAGGTGGATACCATGGGCGCCTGCTTTTACACCTTCCAGTACGTTGGCCGTACCCAGGTCGTAATCGTTGTGCGCATGAAAGTCGAAATGTATATCCGGGTAGCGTGTAACGATGGCCGTTATAAACTCCTTCACTTCATCAGGTGTCAGTACGCCGAGGGTGTCGGGCAGCATGATCCGTTTTACCGGCTGCTTTTGTAAGAAGTCGAGATATTGAAAAACGTATTCCCGCGAATTACGCATACCATTGCTCCAGTCTTCGAGGTAGATATTGCAATCCAATCCTTTTTTCCTTGCCAGTGCAATCACGGCGGCTACTTCTGCAAAGTGTTCCGCTGGTTTTTTCTTTAACTGGTGCGTTAAATGGTTCAGGGAACCTTTGGTGAGCAGGTTCATGACTTTGGCGCCGGCTTTCAGCATCCATTCTACTGATACGTCGCCATCCACAAAAGTTAATACTTCTACTTTCTGAATGAAGCCGTTTGCCTTTGCCCATTTGGTAATGGCTTTCACGGCCGCAAATTCGCCTTCGGAAACACGGGCCGAAGCAATTTCAATCCGGTCTACCTTTACTTCTGTCAGTAAAAGCTGTGCAATGGTTAATTTCTCCGAGGGTGAAAAAGATACGCCACTGGTTTGTTCCCCATCACGCAGGGTAGTATCCATTATTTCAACATGGCGCTGGTTCGCTGGCATCATCGTTTTGCAATGTTTTAGTACAGGCTCTTTTCTGCGAAGACTTTGATATCTTCTTTCATGGCCTGTAAGTAATCAATATCATCGAAGCCGTTCATCATGTTATGTTTTTTATAACCGTTGATGGCAAAAGACTCGCTGGCGCCGGTGGCTGCAATGGTGATCGTTTGTGTAGCGAGGTTCACTTCTATTTCCGCTTTGGGATCAGCCTCGATGGCGGTAAATATTTTATCCAGGAATTCGGGACTTACCTGCACCGGTAATATACCAATGTTGAGGGAGTTGTTTTTGAAGATATCGGCAAAGAAGCTGGATACTACGCAACGGAATCCATAATCATAGATGGCCCAGGCAGCGTGCTCACGGCTACTGCCGCTACCGAAGTTTTTGCCGGCTACCAGTATCTTACCGGAGTAGATGGGATTGTTTAAAACGAAATCCTTTTTAGGTGTGCCGTCTGTTTCATAGCGCCAGTCGCGAAACAGGTTGTCCCCAAAGCCCTTACGCTCGGTGGCTTTTAAGAAACGTGCAGGAATGATCTGGTCAGTGTCCACGTTTTCAATCGGCATGGGTACTGCAGAACTTTTCAGTATAGTGAATTTATCGTAAGCCATTGTTAAGTTGTCGTTTGTTGAATGATTGAAAAAAAGGTGCCGGCATGATTAAGCCATCAGCTCTCTCGGATCGGTGACTACGCCGGTTACCGCTGCCGCTGCCGCTACCAGTGGGCTGGCCAGCATGGTGCGGGAGCCAGGTCCTTGTCTGCCTTCAAAGTTCCTGTTGCTGGTGCTCACGGCATATTTACCGGCAGGTACCTTGTCATCATTCATGGCCAGGCAGGCGGAGCATCCGGGCTGACGCAGCTGGAAGCCAGCTTCGGTGAGAATGTCCAGGATACCTTCTTCTTTGATCTGTTGTTCTACAATATGAGAACCCGGTACGATCCAGGCGGTAACATGTTCCGCTTTCTTTCTTCCTTTTACGATAGAGGCAAAGGCACGGAAATCTTCAATGCGGCCATTGGTACAGCTACCAATAAATACGTAGTCTACTTTTTTGCCCAGCATGGCATCTTCTTCATGGAAGCCCATGTATTGCAGTGATTTCTCGTAACTGGCTTTACTGTCGCCTGCCAATGCGGAAGGAATGTGATGGGTGATCCCCATCCCCATACCCGGGTTGGTACCATAAGTGATCATGGGTTCAATATCAGCGGCGGCATAGGTGTGCTCAACATCGAAGGTAGCGCCTTCATCTGTTTTCAGCGTTTTCCAGTAAGCCAGGGCTTTGTCCCAGGCGGCTCCCTGTGGCGCTTTTTCACGGCCTTTGATATAATTGAAAGTGGTTTCGTCTGGTGCAATCATACCGCCACGGGCGCCCATTTCAATACTCATGTTGCACACGGTCATACGACCTTCCATGCTCATGTTTTCGAATACTTCACCGGCATATTCTACAAAGTAACCGGTAGCACCGGCTGCGGTGAGTTTAGATATAATATAGAGTGTAACGTCTTTAGGAGTAATACCTTTACCCAGCTTGCCTGTTACATTGATGCGCATTTTTTTAGGCTTCGGCTGCATAATGCATTGAGAAGATAACACCATCTCTACTTCAGAGGTGCCAATACCAAACGCAATTGCGCCAAAAGCACCATGGGTGGAGGTATGGGAGTCGCCACAAACAATGGTCATACCCGGTAAGGTGATCCCGTTTTCCGGACCTACCACGTGCACAATACCATTCTTCGGGTTGCCCAGGCCCCAGTGGGAAATACCATATTTGTTGGAATTGGTTTCCAACGCTTTCAGCTGGTTGGCAGAAAGCGGATCCTGTACCGGCAAATGCTGGTTAATCGTCGGTGTATTGTGATCAGCTGTAGCAAAGGTCTTTTCAGGAAACATTACCTTTAAACCCCGGCCTTCCATTCCCAGGAAAGCCACCGGACTGGTTACTTCATGAATAAAGTGGCGGTCGATAAAAAATACATCCGGACCATCTTCAATTTTCCTCACAACATGTGAATCCCATACTTTGTCAAATAAGGTAGCGGGTTTATTGCTCATTTTTTAAAATTTTAAAAGTAGCTACTTAATCGTTCAAATTTATTCATAAAATCTGTTTTATTTCAATGTTTTTTCTAAGGATTACCGGTAAAAGGCGACAAATAACGGCTGTGAACGGGCGCTTGAGCCCGTTCTGTTCTATATTTTGTTGATAGTCAGATAATTGTAAATTCTGGAAAAAATAGTTGGAAAGAAAAAAGATGGTCCCGATTAACTGGTTTTCCGGTAGTTAAGAATCGCCCAACCGTTTAAAATCAGCGCAAATACGACCAGGTACCCAAACTCCCGCTGCACATCCACAAAGCCACTGCCTTTGAGTACGATCATCCGCATTATCTTGATAAAATGGGTAATAGGGGTTAAGTTAGCAATGAGCCGGGCCCAGGGCGGCATACTATCCACCGATGTGAAGAGGCCACTCATCAGCATAAAGATCATCATAAAGAAAAATGCCACAAACATAGCCTGCAACTGGTTGCTGGTATAGGTAGATACCAGCAACCCAAATCCCAGCAAGGCAACCAGGTAAATCGCGGCAAACAGGTAAAGCAAGGCAAAACTGCCCACCGGCCAGATGCCGTAGACTCCCCAGGCAACCAGCAACCCCAGCGTAAATACAATCAACCCCATCAGCCAAAAGGGGATTAGCTTGCCCAGGATAAATTCCCACTTTCGTATAGGCGTTACATTGATCTGCTCTATCGTACCCACTTCCTTTTCCCGTACAATATTGAGAGCCGACATAAATCCACCGATCAACGTGAGCAGCAATACCAGCACGGCCGGTACTACATAAAATTTGTAGATCGCCAGCGGGTTATACCAGTTCGACCAGGTAAGATCGATAAGTCCAGCGGCAGGCGCCACCCTGGCATTGGTATTGACCGGCAGGTCTTTATTGAAATCACCGATGGCAGTGAGCAGGTAATTGCCGCCAATAGCAGCCTTGGTGCCATTAATGGCATCGATGGAAATTCCCACTTTCTGCTGCCCCTCCCTGACCAGGTTTCTTTCAAAGCCCGCAGGTATTTCCAGCACCAGGTCGGCCTTCTCCCGCTCTATATACTGTAATGCCGCCGGAAAGGAGGGGGCGGCAGCCACCATCCGGAAGTAGCCAGAAGCAACGATGGTATTGACCATTTGCCTGGAGTAACTGCTATGGTCGTTGTCTACCACGGCCAGGTTTACCTGTTTCACATCAAAGTTCATGGCCAGCGGCAGGATGATCAGCTGCACTGTAGGCATGGCAAACATCATGGCCAGGATCGTTTTATCCCGGAAAATCTGGCGGAACTCCTTCTTCAGTAAATAACGCAGTACGCTCATGATAACCGGGTTTTAAAATTTTTGAGGGCAATGGCGAGCAGCAACAGGGTCATCCCCAGGAGCACCAGCGTTTCTTTCCAGATGTACTTAAATCCAAGCCCCTTTAACATCACCGCTTTTATAATGAGGAAGTACCAGCGGGAGGGCACCACGTTAGCAATGACCTGGAACACCCCGGGCATATTTTCCAACGGGAACATGAACCCCGTAAAGATCATCGTCGGAATCATCATCCCCATCATCGATAACAGCAACGCCGTTTGCTGGGAGTTGGTGGTATTGGAGATCATCAATCCAAACGAAAGACACGTAATAATAAACAGCATGCTTTCCAGGAACAGCAGTACGATACTGCCTTTGATTCCTACGTTCAGCACAAACACCGCCAGCACCAGGATAAGGATAAAGTTGAGCAGCGATAAGATCAGGTAAGGAATCGCTTTGGCGATTAATACCATCAGCGGCTGGAAAGGAGATACCAGCAAGATTTCCATGGTGCCCAGCTCTTTTTCCCTGACAACCGAAACGGAGGTCAGCGCTGTACACACGATCATGAGCACCAGGGCCATCACACCGGGAATGAAATTCAGGGAGCCGTTTCCTTCTTCATTATACAACATCCGCGGCTCCGGTATAATCAGGTAGGGCAGCGGCTTACCGGGATTAATTTCCTGTTGGTACGCAGTAGTAATGGCTGTAAGATAATTGACCACCGTTTTGGCAGTATTGGGATCGGAGCCGTCGGTGATAATCTGCAAAGGTGCACGGCCATGGTGTTGCAGGTCGCTGCCGAAATTAGCCGGGAAAATGAGCGCACATTTGGCGGTACCATTTTTAAATGCGCCGGCAATATCGTTGAAGCCGGGAGCAGCCTCCGTTACTACAAAATAGGAGGAGGATTTTATTTTGCTGACCAGCTGTTGTGAATTCACATCATGCGATTGATCAATCACGGTGAGCGTTATATCTTTTACCTCGCTGGTGAGGGCAAAACCAAACAGCACAATCTGAGCCACCGGCAAGCCAAACATAATCAGCAAGGTGCGCTTGTCGCGAAATACATGGAAAAATTCTTTCCGGATGAATGCAAAAAACTGTTTCATACCTGGTTGTTTAATCGCCGGATCTTTTGGCGCCGCGGGCCAGCTGGTAAAATACTTCGTCCATATTGTTGGCGTTGAATTGCGCTTTCAGTCTTGATGGAGCATCCAGCGCTTCCACTTTGCCATCCACCATAATGGTTACCCGGTCGCAATACTCTGCTTCGTCCATATAGTGTGTGGTAACGAATACCGTAATGCCAGATGCAGCAGCTTCGTAGATCATATCCCAAAACTGCCGCCGGGTTACTGGATCCACGCCACCGGTGGGCTCATCCAGAAAAACAATCCGCGGCCGGTGGAAGATGGCTACGGAAAAAGCCAGCTTCTGTTTCCAGCCTAACGGCAAAGCACCTACGAGCTTTTTAGCTTCGCCGGTGAGTCCCAGCTTCTGCAGCAAAGCATCACTGCGCTCCTCTATCTCTGCGGCAGGCACCCGGTACACGCCTCCGAAGAATTCAATGTTTTCGGCCACGGTCAGGTTTTCATAGAGCGAAAATTTCTGGCTCATGTAACCGATATTTTTTTTGATGGACTCGGCTTGTTGGTATACATCATACCCGGCCACCTGCGCCTCCCCGGAACTGGGATGCGACAGCCCGCACAAAATTCGCATCGCCGTGGTTTTGCCTGCACCGTTGGCGCCCAGGAAGCCGAATATTTCGCCCTTATTTACCTCGAAGGAAATTTTGTTAACGGCATAAAAATCGCCGAAACGCTTGGTCAGCTCCTTACATACAATTACTTTCTCTGCCATGCTATCGCTGGTTATGCCTGGTTCATCAGGCGGATAAAACTGTCTTCTATACCCGGTTGAATTTGTTCCATGCTAAGTTGTGTATGTCCTTTGGCCACCATGCTTTGCTGAATGGCCGCCATATTGGTTTGTTGTTCGTTCAGCGTAATATGAATGCTTTCGCCAAAGGCATAACTGCTGTCTACGCCCGGTTCTTTCCTCAGCGCGGTCAGCAGCTGGTACGTGTTGTCCGACCGGATGGCATACAAGGGTACCGGGAATTTTGACCGGATGCCATCAGGTGTATCGACCGATAGAATATTGCCCCCCTGTATCAGCGCTATTTTTTCGCAAAGCACCGCTTCATCCATGTAAGGTGTTGATACCAGGATGGTAATGCCTTGCTGTTTCAGGTTTTTCAGCATCTGCCAGAACTCTTTCCGCGACACTACATCTACACCGGTAGTCGGTTCGTCGAGAAATAGTACTTCGGGCTTATGAATGAGCGCGCAGCAAAGCGCCAGCTTCTGTTTCATACCTCCTGATAACTTCCCGGCGCGCCGGTTGTTAAAAGGCTTGATCTGTTCGTAGATATCTTTAATAAGGGTATAGTTTTCACCGATGCTGCTGCCAAACAGGGTGGCAAAGAAATCCAGGTTTTCTTTTACCGTAAGATCCTGGTACAGGGAGAATTTTCCCGGCATATACCCGATTTTGTTACGTATTTGCCGATAGTCTCTCACACAGTCATAACCCAGTACGCTGGCCTGGCCTTTGTCGGGCAATAGCAGGGTGGTGAGGATGCGGAACAGGGATGTTTTCCCGGCGCCATCGGGGCCAATCAGCCCAAATAGTTCACCGGCCCTCACCTGCAGCGATACATCGTTAACAGCCAGTACTCTTTCCTGGTCGTAATGTTTGGTGATATGATCCAATACAACGGTATTCATGACTTCGGCTTGTTGATCAACATTTCTCCATACATACCTATTTTCAGGTAGCCATCATTCTTTACACTGATCTTAATGGCATATACCAGGTTGGCCCGTTCATTTTTTGTTTGGATAGTTTTAGGCGTAAACTCTGATTTATCCGATATCCAGGTGATTTGCCCAGGGTAATATTTATAATCATTTTTTCCTTGATCAATACGTGTTTGCACGGTTTGCCCGAGTTTGATATCGGAAAGCAGGGTGCCGGTAACATAGGCCTTCAGGTAAAGTGTGTCTGTATTGGCGATTTTAAACAGGGGTTTACCTATGGTCGCCATTTCTCCTTTCAGCGCATAGTTGGATAGCACCACGCCGGTAATGGGACTGATAATTAGTCCCCGGTGTATTTGTTCGGCATACTGTGCGAGCGACTTTTCCAAAGGAGCTTGCTCGCTGAGGATGCTGCGGTTTTGTGTGGAGGTGTTGGCATTATTCAATGCTAATTGCTGTTTGGTGACGTTAATTTGTCGTTCCAGCTGTTCAATTCCGGCGTTAATATCATCCAGTTGTTTACGGGTAGCAGCGTCGCTTTTCACCAGGTTCTCCGTGCGGGTTCTTTCGCGGTATTGTTGTTGCAACTGGGCTTCCTGTACCAGCAGCTGGCGTTTTACCAGCTCTGTTTGTGGTTGGGGGTTGTATGTTTTGTCATGCAGTGCAGCTATCGACGCCTGCACCTGTTCTTTCTGCAGGGTAGGGATAGCAACGTCAATTTGTCCCACAGTTTGCCCGGTACTGAGGTGGTCGCCTTCACGCAGGGAGTATTGTTGGATAACGCCGTTTTGCTGGGCCGACACCATCACTTCATCTGCTTCAAAGTTACCCGCTGCATCAAAATTATTTTTGCTGCTGTTGCAGGCGTTCAGAAGAAGTAGCAGCGTCAGTCCTGGTAGGATGTGAAGTTTCATAATGTAATAGTTGATCAGTTTCCCGAAGTGTTTTTATAATTGTATTGAGCCTGTAGTAATTGGATGTTATGGAGAATGCGCGCTTGTTTGGCGAGATGCTCCGCATTAAGCTGGGTGATATACTCGTGTACCGTGATCACGCCGTTATCGAGCTGCGCTTGTGCCGATTGCAGTACGGATGTTCGCAGGGCTATGGCTTTATCGTCTTGCAGGAGGAGATCCGCATATTTGCTGATGTCCTGGTTTTGTTGTTGTAGCGTAAGCTGTGTATTGAATAAAAACGTGGCTTTGCTGACGTCGAGGTTTTGGCGGTTGATGTCCAGCAACTGCCGGTTATTTTTCAGGGAGTACAGGCTGCCGAGCGACCAGCTGAGGCGTACGCCGCCTATCCACCACGGACCAAATTTATTGTCTACGATGTTGAGGGTAGGGCGGCCGTAGGCGCCTTGCAGGAAGGCGTTGAGCCTGGGCAGGTAGGTGGTGGACAATTGTTTTTCCTGTATGTCGTATGCTTTTTTCTGCAGGTCGTAGTAAGCGAGTTCCGGGCGGTTAATATTTTCGGGAGAAGTCATGGGCGCAGGCCAGCTAAGCGTTGTGCTATCGCCCAGGGGCTGCTGGATAAACACGCCCAGCATATTCATATAGGCTTTCCGGTTAGCCCTGAATTCGGTGTCGGTCATATCGGCATTCACGATTTCGGCTTTCAATTCATCTACGTTGCTCCGGTAGGCAGTGCCGTTGGCCAACGCGGCACTGGCTTTGTCTGCCGCCGTTTGAAGGTTGGCTTTCTTCAGCCGGTTTTGTTGCAGCTGGGCATCCATAAGCAGGATACCAAAATAGAGTTGGGTTACTCTTTCCCGGACCGCATACAAATTTACCTCCAGCTGTTGTTGCTGAATAGCTTCATTGGCTTTGCTGCTTTCCTTTTGCCATTTGCTGACGCCGCCATCATAGATTTGCTGGCTGATTTCTGCCTGTATTTTGTATTGGTCTTTACTGAGTTCGGGTGGATGTACGCCGGGAATGGCGGGAAGCACCTCCGAAAAATCGATGGTTTGCGATTGATAGCTGGCCTGCCCGCTTACAGTGAGCTGCGGCAGGTATAGCTTTCCGGCGTTTTCTATAGAGTATCGGCTGCTTCGCCGGATCAGGTCATATTGCCGGATCTGCGGGTAGTTTTGGCGGGCCTTTATAAAACATTCTTCCAGGGTAAGGGTATTGCTTTGGGCTTTCCCATTCACCGAAGCGATACCGAATACCAGGCAGCAGCAGAGAGTTTTAAAGACGTTCATGATGCTAAATCCAGTTTGAATAATTGTTTTGAAAAGTTGTTCAATTTTAAGGCAAAAAAATTTATTTAATCATGCCTTTTATCCAGATGGGAATCAGTTGCTTCCTTTCTTCCATCAGCGTTTTAAACTCGCCAGCTTTCACGATCTTCTGCCTTTCCAGCAGCGGCCTGGCCAGAAAAGGCATTACCACAAACCCGATGATATTCATGAGCAGGTGCAGCGGTTGTATAGATAACTTACCCTGCTTTTGCAACGCCCCCAGCTGCTTAAAAAAGTGGGAGTGGAAGATGGCGTTTTTCCGCTCGCCTTTTAACAGCTCATCACTGCCGGAAAAAATTTCGTTGACCATAAACAACGGGAAATCGGGATTTGCTAGCAGCATCGTAATATATTGATCCGCCACCTGTTCTACCTGTTGCTGCAGCGATAGCTGCTCATTGTTTAATACGCCGGCCACAGTGTTGAGGAGCTTGTCTATCACCTCCGCCATGACAAACTGGAACAGCTTTTCCTTGCTCCGGAAGTAATAATTGATGAGCGACAAATTGATATCGGCTTCTGCGGCGATGTCCCTTATTTTGGTAGCATGATACCCCCTGCGGGTAAACACGGTCCTGGCAGCGGCCTTGATCCGGTCTTCCGTGGAAGCATCCATTTTTTCCTTCTTGTCTTTTACAGGCATAATCCGGTATTTATTTACCAAAGATACAAAATTGAACAACTTTTCAAAAAAGTTGTTCAATTTTAAAAGGTGAGCCATACAGACAAGTAAATTGAGCCGTCGAAGAAAGCGGCTATCCGTTACAAAAACAGACCTTTACATCATTAATCAATAAAATAATAATGATGACAACCATAGCTTTAGGTAACAATGGACCATTAGTATCCAAACTCGGATTAGGCTGTATGCGCATGTCCTCCATTTGGGGCGGGGCAACAAACGATGAAAATGAAAGTATCGCCACTATTCAAATGGCCTTAGATAGCGGTATTAATTTTTTAAATACGGGCGACTTTTATGGCGCTGGTCACAATGAACTGTTGGTGGGTAAAGCCATCAAAGGTAGAAGGGATGATGCTTTTATAAGTGTTAAGTTTGGCGCCATCTTTTACGGGGGCAAAATGCTGGGCCTGGACCTGCGCCCGGTAGCCATTAGGAACTTTATTAATTATTCCCTGGTACGCTTGGGAGTAGACACCATTGACCTTTATCAGCCCTGCCGGCTCGATGGCAGCGTTCCCATAGAAGACGTCATCGGAACGGTTGCCGACCTCATTAAAGAAGGGAAGGTGCGCTATCTCGGCGTTTCAGAAATAACATCGGAGCAACTGCGCCAGGCAAACAGTATTTACCCGGTATCGGCATTGGAAATAGGCTACTCATTGGCAGACCGGCAGATTGAAAACGACCTGCTCCCAACGGCCAAAGAACTGGGCATAGGCGTGGTAGCATTTGCTAATACAGCCGAAGGGCTATTGACAGGAGAAATGAATGCACCGCTTCCGGCAAATGATTACCACCTTCATTTCTCCCGTTTTCAGGGAGAGAACCTGGTAAGTAACCTGGAAAAGGTAGATATGTTAAAGCAAATGGCCAGCGAGAAAGGATATACGCCTACACAACTGGCCATTGCCTGGGTAAATGCTCAAGGTGGTCATATTATGCCGCTGGTAAGCATGAGCAGGAGATCGAGGTTGCCGGAAAACATACAGGCGATGGAGATTACATTTACCCCAGAGGAAATGAACCGGCTCAATACCCACTTTTCACAGGGAGCCATACTGGGCGGTACCTACCTGCAGCGGTAATAACACTGCTCTTAAATCTCCGCTGTTTTATATCTTTATGTAATGATAAATCCAGTTGATATCGTTCCGGGAGTCATCTTTTTCTCTTACCTCTCTGCCGAGAGAAAGGAAAAGGTGGCCTTCCTGGAGCATAAGACCCTGGTGATGCAGGTGTCAGGGCGGTTTACATTGGAAACCGCCAACCAGAGCATTTCCATGGAAGGTGGCGGCATGTTGTTGATTCAAAAAAATCAATTGGGAGAAATTATCAAGACGCCGCTCGAAGGGAAGCCATATCAAACCATTGTGATTCGCCTGCAGGAAGACCTACTCAGGAAAATCGCCCTGGAAGAGCAAATAGAAATAGGGGAGAAATACACCGGCGCTCCCAATATTCATATTCCCGGAAACGTGTTTTTAGAAGCTTTTTTTCAATCGCTGCTGCCCTATGTACAACATCCGGGAGAAAAGATAACGCATACCGTAGGCATGTTAAAAGTGAAAGAGGCAGTATATCTCCTGCTAAACGCCATGCCAGCACTCAAAGCGTTCTTATTCGATTTTTCGGAGCCTTATAAGATAGACCTGGAGAAATTCATGGTGAGCAATTTCCACTACAACATTCCCGTGGAAAAGTTCGCCCACCTTACCGGGAGGAGCCTTGCAGGCTTTAAGCGCGACTTTCAGAAAATATTTGAAATGCCACCCCGGCAGTGGTTATTGGAAAAAAGACTGGCAGAAGCCCGGCATCTTATTGAGAAAAAGAAAAAAAAGCCATCGGCTATTTATCTCGACTTGGGCTTTGAAAGCCTCTCTCATTTCTCACATTCTTTTAAGAAAAAATTCGGGAAAGCACCAACGGCAGGTTAAGTCCATTATCGGCTGGTAAGTAGGACTATGCCTTGGGATTTTTAGTATTCGTTTTTTTTGCGGTAGTCCAAAATAGATTCAGTTTAGTATTATCTTCCATCATCTGTTTTAGTCTTTCCGCTGGAGATTTAGAGAGCCAGATTTTTAGCTGCATCTCTTTTATATGAGACGGAGTATCAGTCATCTTTTGATAAGATTAAAAGTGTCTAAATTCAATTTATCGATCCAGCTGTTTGTATATATCCAGTCAAGTCCTTCTATTTCGGTAAGAAGCCTAATATCTTCCATTTGTAATGCCGACTGTATTGTCTGAATCCATATAAGTTTTGAAATAAGTAAATCTTCGGCGGAAACAATATAGATGATTTGTCCATAGAAATCTATCTGTGTTCTCCTGCTAAATTCTACTTGCCTGAATGGTTCATCCTTCAAAACAACAAAATCCGCTTTAAATCCCGAAGCATGATCTATAATATTAAACATGCTTTGATGCTTTATCGCATCTTTTATCGCGTCTTTATCACAATAATATCCATCTTCAAAATTGGCAATGAAACGATCAACATCTTTATGCCCAATATGCACAATAAAATCAAAATCCCGGGTGGCTCTGGGAACGACGTATAAACTCATTGCCACGCTCCCTGAAAGCATATAGGGGATATTGAGTGTATGAAGTACGGATATTATTTTTTCAAAAAAAGAAACCATAAGTAGTTACAAGTTACGTAAACTCATTAACATTACAAATGTAATGTTAATAATAGATTTATTATGAATTAATATAATTATCTGGATGATTTGTATGCAAAGATATTTATCTAAATACCAGTTAGATTTATATCTAACTGGAGGTTCCTAATAGAAAGAACGATTGAAAACAATAGCCTGATAATTTAAATATTTATCCCGTTTATCGCAGGTATATCAATCGCACAAAATGTAATTTTGCGCAGCAATGGATTTTAGTAATACCTTTGCGCTGACTTTAACTCATTTACCAGTAGCATGCGGAAACAACTCATAACGGTCTTTTTAATGCTGATCTGGCTTTGCCAGCTCTCAGACCGTTATTTTGTAATGCTCGACTTTTACCTGAACCAGGAATATATTGCAAAGAACCTATGCGTTAACCGCAATAAGCCCGCTATGCATTGTAACGGTAAATGTCATCTCAGTAAAAAGTTAAAGGAAGAAGATAAACGCGACCAGGATAATCCCGAGCGCAAAGATCATCGCAGCGAAATCTTCTATGCGGCCTGGCTGGAACCCACTTCGCTGACTGCCGCCGTAACCGCCAACATCGCTCACTATCCGCATCCCTATTGTATAGGCACACCCATTGACCAGCCTGATACTATATTCCATCCACCTGCCGCATAATTATCCAACTATTATTGATCCGTTAATTTAACTGGTACCCCCGTACCAACTTGATCGTTATTGCCTTTATCCTTCGCGTGTATGCACGGGAAGCGGCATCCTATTGTTTATTCATCACAGCAACCTATTGCTGCAATAACCTGTTATGCATCCATTTAAACATACCATATACGGCGCCATGGTGGTGCTGCTCAGCTTTACCGCTTGTAAAAAAGAAGACATTAAACCGGAAACATCCACCGATGCCAAAGCCGTTTTATCGATACAGTTTGATAATATTGCGGGCGACCGGAACCTGCAACTCAACACCGGCGTATATACCAATGCTGCCGGCGAAAGCTTCAACATCTCCCTGTTACAGTATTTTATCAGCAACATCAAGGTCACCAACAGCAGCGGCCAGGAGTTCGTAGTACCCGCCGACAGCAGCTATTTCCTGGTAAGTGAAGCCAATGCGGCCTCCCAGTTTGTAAAAGTAAAAGTGCCGGAAGGCGACTATCAATCCCTGTCCTTTGTGCTGGGGGTAGACAGCCTCCGGAGCACAATGGACATCAGTCGCAGAACAGGTGTACTGGACCCTTCCGGCGGCATGGGCGATGGCATGTACTGGGGCTGGAACAGTGGTTACATCTTCTTTAAAATGGAGGGAGAGTCGGCCGCTGCACCGGCAGATCCCAGCGGCCAGCATAAGTTCCGGTATCACATAGGCGGATTTGGCGGCTATAGCGCACCTACGCTGAATAATATCAAACGGATTATGATAGACCTGCGCGCCGGTGGCATCGCCAAAGTAAGACAAGGCCGCGAAGCCAATGTCCACCTCATGGCAGATATCCTCAAAGTGTTTAACGGTACCCGGACAATCAGCATCGCTGCCAATCCTACGGTGATGTTCAGTGATTTCAGCATCCAGGTAGCCAATAACTATACGCAGTTGTTTCACCACGATCATACGGAAAACTAACGGGCATGAATAAACTGCAATGGCTGATCATAACCGGTATAGTGTTATTTCTTTTTGCCTGTAGTAAAAGCGAGCAGCTGGCGGCCATCTTTGAAGGCTTCCATCAGCCGGCAGGATTCCCTGCGCCGGCCTACAAGTTCGCCAATAACCCGGTTACCAAAGAAGGATTTGAGCTGGGCAGGAAACTATTTTATGAGCCGCGGCTCTCCCGGAATAATACCATTTCCTGCGGCTTCTGTCACCTCCAGGCATCGGCGTTTACACATCACGGGCATGATGTGAGTCATGGGATCGACGACCGCCTCGGTAGCCGCAATTCCCCGCCCATTATGAACCTGGCCTGGAATACTACGCTGATGTGGGATGGAGGCGTATTTGACCTGGACTTGCAACCGATAGCCCCCATCACCAACCCGGTAGAAATGGATGAAACCATGGACAATGTATTGCAGAAACTACGGAACACGCCTCCTTACCCGGCGCTGTTCCAGCGGGCGTTTGGCAGTACCGATATTACCACAGCACGTATGATGAAGGCATTGTCGCAGTTTATGGTGATGCTGGTGAGCGACCAGTCGAAATACGATAGTGTTATGCGTAAAGAGGGGTCCACTTTTACCGATGCCGAGCAACAGGGGTACGCTATTTATCGCCGCCATTGCAGCAGCTGTCACCAGGAGCCGCTGTTTACGGATCAGTCTTTCCGTAACAACGGCCTGGGCGCCGGTCCCAACAATGATCGGGGGCGCTACGACATTACCCTGAACCCAGACGATCAATATAAGTTTAAAGTGCCCAGTTTGCGTAACCTGGCCTATACGGCCCCTTACATGCATGATGGCCGCTTTTATACGCTGCCTGCCGTGCTGCGGCACTACACCTCCGAAGTACGGGAGATGCCCACCCTGGACCCCTTGCTGAAACAAGGCGGGCATACCGGGTTCTCACTGACTGCTACCGAGCAGGAACAATTGCTGGCCTTTCTCCAAACCCTGAACGACAAGAAATTCGTGAGTGATGCCCGATTCTCGGAAGAGGCGCCATAAAGAAGCAGGGCGTAAAGCGTAAAGCAGAAGACTGAAAGCTGTTGAAACGAATGACCAAAATGATGACACCATGAAAAAGATCAGTATACTCTGTATAATATTACTAAGCAGTTATGCTACCAGCGCCTGCGATATCTGTGGCTGTGGCGTGGGCAGCTATTATATTGGATTGCTCCCCGATTTTAAACAGCGTTTTATAGGACTGCGTTACCAGCATAAAACCATGCGTTCCCACCTGGGGCCGGGAGGTACTACTTCCTATCTCACTACGCAGGAAACCTACCAGACGGCAGAACTATGGGGCGGCTGGAATATAGGCCGTCGCTTTCGTGTGTTGGGATTTGTACCGGTAAACATCAACAGCCGGGAAAACCAGGGCGTTACCACCAGTAAATCCGGTTGGGGCGATGTGGCGGCGGTTGGTTATTACCAGTTGCTGGATAAGCAGCATACCACTGGCAGGGGACAGCTTATGGTACAATCGCTTTGGATAGGTGGCGGCGTGAAACTACCTACTGGTCGCTATGAACCGGCAGAGCGCAAAGAAAATGAAGAGGCACCCAACAACTTTCAGCTGGGTACCGCCAGCACCGATTTTACGCTCAACGCCGCATACGATGTCCGCCTGATGGACGTAGGTATCAATACCAATGTCAGCTATAAGCTGAATACGACCAATAAGTACGACTACCGCTATGGTAATAAGTTTACGGCCAACGTGCTGGCATACTACAAAATCCGTATAGCCGACAAGGTAAGCCTGGCGCCCAATGCAGGCGTCCTGTATGAAACAGCAGCGAAAGACAAGGAAGGGGGAAAATTTACGGTAGATATGTCCGGCGGATATTCGCTGCTGGCCACTGTGGGTATGGAAGCCACTATCGGGAAAATATCCGCCGGCGTAAACTTTCAGCCGGTGATATCCCAACAGCTGGCGGACCTGCGCGTGAAAGCAGGTAGCCGGGCCATGGTACACCTCACTTATTTGTTCTGAGTATGCTGCATATGAAAACGGACGGAATCCCCGTGTTGACAATTAATGACAATCATTTTTTCTGGACGGGTAATGCTGCTGCATTCCGTGCTTTGTATCCACAAGCACAGGAGCCGCAACGGCTGGGTTGCTACCTGTTACTATGCGCCGATCCATCAGGAGGGCAGGTTACCATAGATAATAGCGAGGTGCGGCTGGACCAGTCCGGCATTATTTGTATCAAACCCAATAGCGTGGTCAGTATACAGCTGCACGCCGGAAGTGTGATATGTTTTACGGAAGACTTTTTCTCCCTGCGATACAACAGCAATGTATTGTACCAGTTTTCTTTCCTGGCCAAAGAACCGGGTAGCTTTATTCCGCTGCAAGCGCCAACGCTGGCCAAATGGCAGCAGCTCACAGGCTTGATGCAACAGGAATTTTATTCGCAGTATAAAGGAGTCGACAGGGTACTTCGTTCTTACCTGAATATTTTACTCTGTATGCTGGACCAATGTTGCAGTACGGAAGCACTTGCGGAGAAGAATAATAGCCGCGACGAAAAGATCAGGTCATTTGAGCAGCTGTTGGAAATACATTATAAAGTATATAAGACACCATCATTTTATGCTTCGCAATTACATATCACCACCAACTACCTGAATAAATTATGTCAGCAGTGCAAACATACTTCCAGCGGTGAACTGATACGAAAAAGAGTAACAATAGAAGCGCAGCGCCTGCTATATCATACGGGATTGTCGGTGGCTGAAATTGCGGATAGGCTGGGGTTCGAGAGTGCATCTTACTTTGCCACCTTCTTTAAAAAGAATACCGGCATCCCGCCGGAACGCTTCAGAAAACGTGAATAGTGAGAATGCCGTTGCAATCATTGAGAATGTTTTATATTTTGTTGCATCGAACAGTGTAAAAAAATACTTCATCAACAGAACTATCTATGGATTCACGCAGAGACTTTCTCAAGCAATCATTATTGTTATCGGGGGCAGCTGGACTATCCACGATGATACCCGCTTCCATACAAAAGGCATTGGCAATAGACCCCGCTCCGGGCAGTACTTTCCTGGATGCGGAGCATATCGTTATCTTGATGCAGGAAAACCGTTCTTTCGACCATTGCTTTGGCTCCCTGCAGGGCGTTCGCGGATTCAATGACCCCAGGGCCAACAACCAACCCAACCAGCACCCGGTTTGGTTTCAAACCAATGAACATGGGGATACCTATGCACCCTTCCGCTTGAATATCCGCGACACCAAAGCTACCTGGATGGGAGATTTACCACACTCACGGCCCAGCCAGGTAGATGCGTATAACCGTGGCCGTTACGACAAATGGCTCATTGCCAAAAGGCCCGGCAATCGCGAATATACAGGCATGCCGCTAACGATGGGCTATTATACCCGCGAAGACCTGCCATTCAACTACGCTATGGCCGACGCCTTTACGGTATGCGATCAGCATTTTTGTTCCGCGATGACCAGCACTACGCCCAACCGCTCTTTTTTCTGGACGGGTAAAATTATACATCCGGAAGATGGGATACCTAAAGCGCATATCCGGAACGACGATTATAGCTACGGTAAGTTACCCTGGAAAACATTCCCGGAACTACTGGAGGAAAATAAAGTGCCATGGAAATTTTATCAAAATGAAATCAGCTGTGGAGGAGGGTTTAAAGGAGAAGAAAGAGCCTGGCTGGCCAATTTCGGTTGTAACCTGCTGGAGTTTTTTGCCGCTTATAATGTAAAGTTTTCCGAACGCTATATCAATGGACTCCTGAAACAGGTGGATACATTGCCGGATGAAATCAACAAGTTACAGGAAGCCAGTCCCTCTTCTGATGAAGCGGCGGCCAAAATCCGCACAGATATTGCCAAAAAACAGGCGGTGCTGGACAATGCTACCCGAGAGCTGGCAAAATGGAATAAAGAGAGCTATGCAAAATTAACTCCCTATCAGCAATCGCTTTACCAGCGTGCGTTTGTGGTTAATAGTGCCGATCCTTCCTACAGGAAAGTTACCCAGGTAACTTACCAGGATGGCGCTACGGAAAGAGAAATTACCGTACCTGCCGGCGATGTACTGCACCAGTTCCGCGCGGATGTCAACAGCGGCAAACTGCCGATGGTATCCTGGCTGGCTGGTCCCCAGAATTTTTCTGACCATCCCAGTGCACCCTGGTACGGTGCCTGGTATGTATCGGAAATACTGGATATCCTCACACAAAATCCGGAGGTATGGAAGAAAACCATCTTCATTGTAACTTACGATGAAAATGATGGTTACTTTGATCACGTAGTACCGTTTTCTATTTGTGATAATAATAACCCAGGCACCGGTAAATGTTCCGCTGGTATCGATACAGAAGTGGAACAGGTAAGACTGGCCCATGAATTAAAACAAGGCGTGAGCGAAAAGCAGGCCCGTGAAGCACCGGTAGGGTTAGGCTTCCGGGTACCGCTGATGATTGCTTCTCCCTGGAGCCGGGGCGGAAAGGTCTGCTCCCAGGTCTTTGAACATACCTCAACGTTACAATTCCTCGAAACGTTTATCAACAAGAAGCTGCATAAGCAGGTGCACCTGGATAACATCAGCCAGTGGCGACGCACTATCAGCGGGGATCTTACCTCCGTATTCAGTCCTTTCAACAGTTCTACACCCGACAAACAAATCTATCTCAATCAACGCAGGGTGGTAGAAAATATCAATAACGCAAAATTTAAAGAGGTACCCACCGGGTTTAAAAAGGTAAGCGGGGAAGATATTGCCGCTTTTAAACGCAATCAGGCGCCGGGTTTAGGGCAACAGGAGCGAGGTACCCGCCCTTCCTGCGCATTACCTTACGAGCTGTTGGCAGATGGGCAGTGGCAGCAGGAACAGCTGGTACTGAAAATGCAGGCAGGCAAACGTTTCTTTGGTAGCGATGCGATGGGGGCGCCTTTCCGGGTGTATACGTCTTTGCCTTATACAGATGCGCAATCCGGGCAGACGGAAAATGGCCGTAGCTGGGCATTTGCAGTCGCTGCCGGGGATACGCTCACTTATGAGTGGCCGGTGAAAGCATTTGCCGACGGGCATTATCACCTCCATCTCCATGGCCCCAACGGCTTTTACAGGGAATTTGCCGGTACTGCCAGTCACCCGCAGCTCGAGCTGCAACTGGACTATGATACTACCGGGAAGTTAACTACCAAACCTACCGGAAATGTAGTATTGCGTATAGCCAACAACGGTAGTGCAGCCCGCGATATTACCATTACAGATAATGCCTATGGCGCCAGAAACATCCAGCGAAGGGTGGATGCCGGCAAAACATTGGAGCTGCTGCTGCCGTTACAAAAAAGCAAGGGCTGGTATGATTTCTCGGTAACGGTCAATGGCGCCGATACGTTCCTTCAGCGCTATGCCGGCCGGGTAGAAACAGGGAAAGAAGGTATTACAGATCCGTTTATGGGAGCCTAAAGCAGAAAGCTATTGAGGCGAATGACCAATGCGATTTACAAGTGTTCGCAAAGATCATTCGCCTCAATAGCTTTCTGCTTTAAGCTTACTGCAACACTTCTTTCACCGGCTTACCCACGCATCCGCTGGGCATTTGTATATGCAGCATTGCGGCCAGGGTAGCGGCAATATCTGTCATATGCACGGTTTCGTTGGTAGCGCCATGTTTTATATGCCAGCCCATAAATACAAGCGGAATATGAATATCAAAAGGATTCCAGTTACCATGGGTAGTACCTTTCAGGGAACCTTCAAACCATCCTGGCTCAGGGATCACGATCACAGGGCCAGTACGTTTGCGGTTGTAGCCGTTGATGGCCATAGATTGAATAGGCTCTGGCAACGGGTTTACGCCTGCGTTATCCAGGTCGGCTGCAAACTGGATACCGGGCTGCGCTTCGAAGTATTGAATGGTAGCCTGTTTGATGGCGTTGTAGTCCAGTTTGTTGGCAGCGATCTTGGCTTTGTCGTAGCTAACATGGTAATTCATGAAGGAAGTAGCCAGTTTGCCGATGCCGAAACGCTGTGTCAGCGCGCTATCCAGGCCAGTGAGTAATTTACGTTCCTCTACCTGCCCGGCGGGAAGGTTGTGCTCCTGCATAAACTTAATAGCATGTGCAGCGCCATGGTCGGCGGTGAGAAATACCAGGTAGTTACCTTTGCCTACTTTTTTGTCGAGATAACTAAAGAAGGCCGACAGGTCTTTATCCAGGCGCAGGTAAGTATCTTCTACCTCGATGGCATTAGGACCATACTTATGGCCTACGTAGTCGGTAGAAGCGCAGTTGATCGCCAGGAAATCGGTCGCATCACCGTTACCCAGGTCATATCCGTCTACGGCTGCCTTGGCAAAGTCCAGGGTAAGCGTGTTTCCGAAAGGCGTGGATCTCAGGATACCCGGATCTGTCTTGTAGGCTTCTTTCAGGCTGTGCGGAAATACCGGTGCTTTTTCTCCCGGAAAAGTTCCTTCCCAGGCAACGTCGTCTGCTGAACTTTGTGTGTAGCTATTAATAGGATAGAGCGGCTTCCATGGTTTAGACATCAGGTCCTGTGGTTCTTTGCGGTCATTGAAACGCTTTACCCAGGACGGAAGTTCGTTCATATAATAGGTGCTGGTAATAAAGCTGCCATTGCTGTCATCGAGCCAGAAGGCGCCGGTGGGCGTATGCCCGGCAGGCAGGATAGAGGCGCGGTCTTTCAGGGATACGCCCACTACCTTAGAGCGGAAATTGGTGGCAAATCGCAGTTCATCGGTTATGGTGGAGGCTAGCAGGTTACGTGGCGACATCTTGCCCGCATTGCTGTTGCTGCCTACGCCTGTTACAATAGTATCTTCGGTGCAATACCAGGTTTTGCCGGTCAGCTGATCAGGCCAGTCGTTGCCTGTAATACCATGAATCGCAGGAACGCTACCGGTATATACAGTACTGTGCCCTACGGCCGTATAAGATGGAAGGTGACTAATAAATGTGTTCTCGCAGGAAAACCCTTCGCCCAACATACGTTTGAAACCACCCTGCTCATAACGGTCGTAATACCGGTATAAATAATCCCAACGCATTTGGTCCACTACAATACCTACAATCAACTTGGGCTTTTCATTGACTTGTGCTACCGCTGTTAATCCCTGTAACGCAGTGAAGGCGCCCAGGACAACAGTAGCTACTGTTTTTGTCATTCCATTCATAGTACTGATTTTTTCATTTTTTAGGTTCACACCCCAAAACGGGAATCGGCAAACGTAATAAAAAAAATAATAAAATGCAGGACTTTGGGGCGAGCGGTACTGTCGTCGTAGGAGATGTATGGCTGGAATCCTTACCGGGAGCGAACTTATAGCCGCTGTAGTTGTTTTGTAGATGTTGACGTAGATTGCTTGTAGGCTGCTAAAATTGGGGAATGAAGGGAAAGTATCTGATCTTTGCTAATAGAAACTTACTATATCCATCGTAAACAGCCCATATGCTGAGAAACTCCATATTACGTCTCCTGGTATTGTTCCTGCCCTTAGGAGTTCAGGCACAGGAACCAGTGCTGGCCTTTGTTTCGGACCAGCAGTATTCGAATATTGCCAATTTTTCCGGCGGCCTGGCCCGGGTACGTACCGATGCCAATCAGCTGTACGGATTTATTGACACCACCGGGAAACTGGCGATCCCTCTCCAGTTCGATGAAGCGGAAAGCTTCCACGATGGCCTGGCGGTGGTAGGGAAAACAACCAATGATACTATCCTGTATGGCTATATTAATGGTGCCGGCCAGCTCCAGGTACCTTACCAATTCGATGAGGCAAAAGATTTCTCCGGCAACCGCGCTGCTGTGAAAAAGAATAATACCTGGTATTACGTCGATCCGTCTGGTAAGATAGTGTTGGGGCAAGAATTTGTACGAATGGATACGGTGATAGACAAGACCTTTAATGGCGCCTTCGACCGGGTGGTTGCCGATCCCGGTTCTTTTCATAGCGGGCGTTTGCTGGTAAGGAAAGATGGCTTGTTTGGATATATAGATACCAGCGGCGTTTGGGTGATCCCTCCTGTATACCTGGCTGCGAGGGACTTCTCCGACGACCTGGCCCTGGTGGCTACCGCAGCCCCTCCCCGGGATAGCATGAAGGGCAACGATGAGCTGTCGACCTTTTATAACAGCCTGCCGGAAGGAGCGCCGGACCTGAACTGGTCGGTGATAGATCTTTCCGGTAAGGTGGTTTTCAGTGTCGATGCAGAAGAGGTAGGCGACTACGCCGATGGCCTGGCGCCCTTTTATAAGAACGGCGCCTGGGGCCTGATGAATAAAACTGGCAGACCTGTATTCATGCCACAGTTCCACGAAAAGCCCTACCGCTTTTCCGGAGGCCTGTCCGCGGTACAGGTAAATGGTACCGCCAGGGATAATAGCGACGGACACTTGTATATACTCGATACTACTGGCGCCATCCGCGCTAAAGTACCGCTCTGCGATGGCAATGGCAGCTGTGTCTACGATTCACATGTAGCATTTTCGGATGGACTGATCGCCGTAAAAAGAGGCGGCGTTATTTCCGGTTGGGGATTTATGGATGCTACCGGGAAAATGGTAATAGCCCCTCAATATGAAGAGGTAACTCCTTTCAGCGAAGGCAGGGCCGTGGTGGTCAACCGGGAAGGAGCTTTGTTAGTGATAAAAAAGCCTGATACTAAATGAGAAATTACGGAATGTTAACCCTGGCGCTCTGTATGAACGGCTTCAACGCCTATGCGCAGCAGGCGCCTGTCATCGCCGACTACCTCGGCGAGTTCGAGGGCCAGGAAGCGCCCATCATGATCCAGCACAAAAAGCAGTACCTGCACAGCTCCGGCGCTGTAGTAACGGACAAAATGGTATACTTCGGCTTTTACCGGTTAGTAGCCGGTGTGAAGAATAACGCTTACGGCGCTTTCAATGATGCCGGCAAAGTGATCGCCCCTTTTAAATACGATGAAGTGAGCCTGGAAGCAGAAGAA
Source organism: Chitinophaga sp. Ak27 (assembly GCF_012726295.1). Classification (GTDB taxonomy): domain Bacteria; phylum Bacteroidota; class Bacteroidia; order Chitinophagales; family Chitinophagaceae; genus Chitinophaga. The sequence continues at coordinate 320,878 of NZ_JABAOB010000004.1, forward strand.
GACAACGCCTACCCACAAAAGAACTACAGCGTGGTGATTGTCCGGGACCACGGTAAATATGGGGCGGTAGACTCCCTGGGAAAAATGATTTGCCCGACTGTATATAACGAAATAGCTGTAATGGATCCCCATCTTCTGAAAATAAAAAAAGATGGACTATGGGGCTGGGCCAACATGAAAACGGGGCAGGTACTACAGGCGCCGCAATATGATGACGTGAATCAAAGTTACGTGCTGGAAGGCGCCGTACAAATCAGCAACGGCCGAAAAGTAGGGCTGGCAGCTGCTGATGGTCATATCCTGGTGCCGGCAGAATATGAAAGCTTCGATTTCCTGGGCTACGAAGGAAGCCCTTTCTTCGGCTATACGAAGCAGAACAAAACCGGTATCATGCACAAAAATGGAACACTGGTAACCCCGGCTATCTATGATAAATGCAGCCATGGCCCTGGTCCGGATATTTTTGCCGTTACCCAACAGGATAAAACCGGCTTTGTAAATGCGGCCGGCAAAACCCTGCTACCCCTGCAATATTCCCATGTTGAATCGCTGGGTAATTTTGTGAAGGTAGCAATCGGAGATAAAAAAGGCGTGGTGAATGCCGCCGGCCAGGAAATTATTCCCGTACAGTATGATGACATCAAATCCTTTGATGGCAGTGGAATGATTGCCGGCGTAGGCCCGGTGAGAAATGCGTATAATAACCATGGCATGGCGCCATACTTTGCTGTCACCAAAGGCGCAACAATGGGATTATTTGACAGCACGGGTAAACAAGTATTACCGTTTGCCTATTCCGATATCAATGTGGCCATTTATCATGACCAAGCCTATATCGCCGTGCAACAAGCGGGTAAAACAGGCTTACTGGATAACAAAGGCCAGCCCCTGATACCTGTGGCTTATGAAGACATACCGGTGATAGCCACCACTACCTACCTCTACAACGACGCTAATGCAGGAACCGATAAAGATGATTTCCTGCCCGTGGCCAACGATGGCCGTATCGGCTTATTTAATATAGCTATCCGCAAGGAAATATTACCGCCTGCATACGATGGAATAGAATGGCAAAACAGCCAGCTGATTTCCCTGAGAAATGGCGACACGGCTTCACTGGCTACCCGTAACGGCGCCATTATCCGCGGCGGCAAACAGTACGGCTTCTTTACCGCAGTAGACACCAACCGCATTGTGGAAAGGCGTTACGACAACAACGAATCGGTTTCCCTACTCACTGATATTACGGGCAATGTCCTGTATGCCAATTCTTATTGGGAATTTAGAGATGACCAAGCCACGAGGCTACTGATGCCGGTCAACGCCAAAAGCGATCACCCGCATTTTAACAACGGCTTGCTGAAAATATGGAACGCTTCCCGTAAAAACCTCTTTGTAGATACCAATGGAAAAGAAGTGGTGTTGGAAGGTTACAGCTTCGTGGGCGACTTTTATAATGGCCTGGCACTCGCAGGAAAAGAGGTGGCGCCAGGCCAGGAGCTATTTGGCATTATCAAGCGGAATGGCGAAATCGTTTACCCGATGACGTTAGATGATATGGCTGCTTTTAACGATAGCTTGCTGATAGTCACAAAAGGCAAGCAGGTTGGCCTGATCCGGAAAGATGGCAGTGCATTTTTACCAATTGCCTACGAAAACATCAGCGCCATTTACCAGGAGGCATTGTTTAAAGTAACGAGCAAAGAAAAGGAAGGGCTGGTGGATGCCAACGGTAAGGTGATACTGCCGCCCGTATTTGATTATATCAATTATCGAGAGAAAACCGGCTTGCTGGAGGTATCTAAAGATGGCAAAAAAGGTATCGCAGACACCAATGGCAAAATGCGGATTCCCGTGAAGTATGATGAGCTATACACTAACCGACGGGGGGATGACAGCCTGTTTCCCATCCTGGTAAAAGAAGGGAAATGGTATTTCTATCTCGATACGAATGGACGGGCTTTCCCTTATAAGTCATTAAAGAAGCAAGGATATGAAGATTAATAAATGGTTGATCAGCTGCCTGTTGCTTACGAGCCAGGCCATGGCACAACAGGCTTCCATTTTTCAGTACGGTTTCGCACGGGTTGCCGACAACAATAAAACCTGGTATATTGATCGCAAAGGCGCAAAAGCCTTCGACGAGATCATCGGATATTGGCACCCGGTAAGCGTTACGGCAGAAGGGAACCTGCAAGTAGATGAAAAAGAACAAATGTTGCTGGTACGGCAGAACGGGAAAACGGGCGCTGTCACTAACGAAGGCGAATGGCTGCTGCCACCGGTATACGACACGATATCATTGGAGTGGAAGGTCTATCTCAGCCTCTATAAAGACGGTAAAATGACTTATGCTGATACCCATGGGAAACTATTGTTACCGATGGTCTTCGACTCTGTAGGCATTCTCGATGTTCTACACTTCGATGTAAAGGAAAAGGGTAAATGGGGAGTGTACGGCGTCGCAGAAAAGCAGCTCGTGATCCCGGCAGTATACGACGCCATCGATTATTGTGGCGGCTGTGGCAGTAAAAGCGATTATGTTTTCGCCGAAAAAAATGGAAAATGGGGCGTACTTAATTTGAAAAATGAGATACTGGCGCCCTTTGAATATGAGCACAATCACTATATGATGCGCAGCGACAACTGGGTATTGTGCTTCAAAAAGAACCGGCAGGAGGTAGCACTTAATCTGGATAATAAAAAGGAATATGCGGCGCCGGAGTATACACAGATGGATGTTATTGGCAACGGCCTGCTGAAGGCAGAAAAGAATGGACATTATGGACTTATCGGCCCGAAAGGCGATGTTGTAGCCGATTTTAATTACGACGACATTGCCAGTCCTTATCCCGAATGGACCAATGGCCCTTATATCCGGCTAACAAAAAATAAAAAATCAGGTATCATCGGGGAAAATGGTCAAGTAGTGTTGCCGCTGATATATGACGGCGATATCATTTGCTACGGCAACTACTTCGTAGTACCGGTGAATGGCAATTATAACCTCCTGGATACTACGGGGAAAAAGTTGCTGGCTGTTAACTATAATGAAATTACAGACTTCGAAAACCCTTCCCGGGAACAGCTTTTCAAGTTAAAGCAGAAGGCCATATACGGATTTTATAACCCCAGCCTCCGCAAACTGGTGCCACCGGCTTTTTTCGAGATAGATGATGCGCCCTGGCAGGGCTGCCTCACCGTGTCCTACCAGGAGAAGAAAGGCGTATATAGTGCCGATGGAAGAATGCTGATCCCCATGGCTTATAAATCTTTAAACGCCCTGACATCCAGGTGGTGGACCGTGGAAAAGGCAACCGGTGTAGGGATTTGGGACGTCAAACAGCAACGGGAACTGATACCAGCCACGTTCTACAACGTAGATCTGCTGCCGGGAGACAGCACCCTGCTGCTGGCCACTAAACGCGACGTATATGTGAAAGGGTTATACAACGGGAAAGGCCAGCTGGTGCTACCATTGCGTTACTCCGGCATCATGGAAGCAGGCAACAACTTATACCTGTTGGCCAGCGACGCCAATAACAAAAGGAGTTATACCATATTCAACAGTCGCACCCTGCAACAAACGCCACTCGCATATGACGATGTAATGGTAACAGGTCAGCAGGACATACTGATTGTAACGAAGGGGAACAAAAAAGGGCTGATGCATGCCACCGGCCAGGTAATATTGCCTCCGACTTATGAAGACATTATTTACCTCAAGAACAAGGTGTTCAACTTACAGACAGTGGGAGAGGATCAAACCGTGGCCTTTGGTTATGCTGATAGTACCGGTAAGGTCATCGTGCCGCCGGTATATGCGTACTATGGCGGAGGCTATCCAGGCGTGGAAGATTCTTTGTATCTCCCCATCACTCAACGGGGAAAGGAAGATGGGCAAATGAAGTTTGGGCTGGTCGATTTCCAGGGAACAGTGGTGCTGCCGGTCATCTATGACCGCATATTGAGAGAGGAAAACGGCCGCGGATTCCTGGTGGAGGTCAACCACCAGTTTACAGTGCTAAATGCCCATGCACAGCCCGTCACAACCCAAACCTTTGACGATGTGATGATAGACCCAACGACGCCTTATACAGCTACCGTTATTTCCTATGAAAGTCCCCTGTTATGCCGTAAAGGAGATACCTACCGGTATTTGCTGGCGGATGGTACCTTCCTGCCTTTGACGGCAAAAGAAGTGATTCCGTTTGAAGCAGATCCCGCCTACGGGATACCAGCGCTGTGATGCCGGAAAAATAAATGTACGCCCGATAATAATATGCCGCAAATCTCCAAAGCCTCCGGGTAGTGGGATTTGCGGCATATTACCATTTAGACCATCGCCCATTCCCCCGAAGCCCGTAGTTCGAGATGGTGCGTCATACCAGTTTCTTTGATGAATGTGTTATCATGCGAGATCACGATCAACGTACCCTTGTAATCCGCAAAGATCTGCGTCAACACCTGGATATTATTAAGATCCAGGTTGTTGGTGGGCTCATCCAGCATGATCAGGTCGGGAGCCCGGTTTTGCAGCGTCATACAGCAAAGCGATAACCGCAACATTTCACCTCCGCTTAATACCGCGCAGGATTTATCCCAGGTATCCGGGCCAAACAGGAAGTTGACGAGCGTAGACTTGACAATAGGAGTATCCAGCTTGCGCTCATTGAATGCAAGCGCCTGGTCCAACACGGTTTTGCTGCGATCCACCAGGGAATAGTCCTGGTCCAGCAACAAGCTCTTGGTATCTGCCCGGTACAGCTGCATTGCTGGAACGACGATATGACCTAGTAGCAGTCGCATTAAGGTAGACTTGCCGCTGCCATTGGGTCCCGTAATGGACCATCGCTCGCCGCTTCTGATCGTAAAACTAAGCGGGGGCTGCCAAAGCACTTTATCCGGCGTCCAGGCATAATTGAGCGAGGTAGCGGTGAGCAGTACTTTCCCGCGATGCAGCGAAGAATCTTCGAAGTATCCTTTCAGCATCCGTTGCACCTGTATCAGTGCTGCGGCTTCTTTCCGGGCATCATGCAGCTCGCTCACCTTTTCGGCATGCACCTGCTGTAATTTGGCGGTGGAGGTTTCGCCTGCATTTCTGCGGGCATTTAGTAGTATTTTGGGTAAGCCTCCCTGCTGGCTATTTTTCCGGGCACGGGCATCGGCATGTTGCTTGCGTTCAAGGGCAATCTGCTGTTGCTTTTTGGCTTCCTTCAGGGTCTTTTCCTGGTGTGCCAGCTGCTGCTCTTTAGCAGCGGCCGCAATAGCCTTTTGTTCGACGTAAAAATCGTAGCTGCCGCCATATACGTTAATACCATTGGCCTGCAGTTCCCAGATGGGATTACATAAGCGCAACAGCTCACGGTCGTGGCTCACTAATAGCAAGGTACAATTGGTGCTGTTCACCCACTCGTACAGCTGCTCCCGCGCAGCGCGGTCCAGGTGATTGGTGGGCTCATCCAGTAACACCACCTGTGGCTGAAAGATATCAATGCCCGAAAGAAACAGGCGCGTTTTCTGCCCCCCGCTCAGGGTCGACAGCAGCTGGTCAGGGCTGAGTGCCCCAATGCCCCATTTCTCGAAGGCTGTTTGATAACGGGCTGCAATGTCCCAGTCATTTTCCAGTAAATCGTACAGTTCCTGGCGGGTATCGCCATTTTCAATGGCCTGTAACGCTTCCAGTAAAGGCGCAATGCCACAGGCAGCCGCAACAGACAGGTGATCGAAGTGACCAAAATGCTGCGGTACATAATACAGGCGCTTACTAACATGGATAGTACCGCTATAGGCGGTTTCCTGCCCGGCAATAATGCGTAATAAGGTCGATTTCCCTGCGCCATTATTCCCGACAATCGCTGCCTTTTCGTTTTTATGCAGTGAAAAGTAGATGTCCTGGAATAAGGATTGGCCCGTAGGCAGTGTATAGCTGATATCTTGTGCGTGGATAAGCATGTGAAATTGTCGTGTTGAATAGGTCTGTAGAATAAATGTCCTGTGGCCGGGCAGCGAAGCGGTGCTGCGAAAAATGGTGAAGTTTCATATCAGAAAATTTTAATGAAAAAATGCAGCGCATGAGGGTACATGCCGTATGTCTAAGTCGATAAAATAAATAGAAATAAAAAAAGAACACGCCGGACGGCATGTTAACAGGTGAAACCTGGAGTGTGTATGTGGGTTACGATCACATGAGAAGGCAAAGGTAAAAAAAAATCTTAAATTTTAGGGTGATTTTTACCGGTTTACAGACACTAGTATATAAAAACACCTGCTATGCGCCATCGGGACGATCAATGGCTGAAAGAAATATACAGGAATGTCTTTCCACGGGTAGCCGCAATGGTACGCCGGATGGGAGGAAACCTGGATATGGCCAAAGACATTTTCCAGGATGCAGTAATCATCTACCTGGAAAAACAACAGCAACATATATTACCTGACCAGGTGCCGGCAATGGCCTACCTGGTGGGTATTGCGAGGATATGCTGTATCCGGAAACTAAAAAGTGAAGGAGGGCATATCTCCCTGGAACAGATACCGGAGGAAATGGCAATTCCGGCGGACTATTACGTCCCTGCACCCGTACAGCGCCCACTGCTCGACTACATAAAGGCTACCGGTAAGCGCTGCCTGGAGCTGCTGCGTGCTTTTTATTATGACGATCTGTCCATATCAGAAATCGCCAGCGACTTCCAATTTAAAAATCCTCATGCAGTGAGTGTACAGAAATACAAATGCCTGGAAAAAGTACGCACACAACTTCAACAAATGGATTATGCGGAAACAGTTAGCTGATACCCGGGAAATTGAACAATACCTGCAACAGCAGATGCCGGCGGCTTCCCGCTTGCTGTTCCAGGTCCGCATGTTACTGGAGCCGTCACTAAAGGAAAAAGTACAGGCACAGCGTAAAGTGTTGCAATTAGTGCGCTGGCTGGGCCGGGAGGAGAAAAAAAGGCAGCTCGACCACGTGTTCGGGCAACTCATGCAAGACGAAACTTTCCATCATACCATCACCACTATTTTTAAATAACGATTATGGCATTCCTGGTTCCTACAGTCATCGACGGCGATAGCCGCGGTGCATTCGATATATACAGCCTGTTACTGAAAGAGCGGATCATTTTCCTCGGCACTGCCATCGATGAACAGGTGGCTAACCTGGTGGTGGCCCAGCTATTGTACCTGGACAGTGAAAGTCACCGCCCGATTAATATGTATGTCAACAGCCCCGGTGGTGTTATCTATGCCGGCCTGGCCATTTACGATACGATGAAGATGTTGAAATCGCCGGTGTCTACGATGGCCCTGGGCTTTTCTGGCAGCATGGGTACCATCATTCTCACGGCAGGCGCCAGTGGCCAGCGGTATGCGTTACCCAATGCCACCATACATATGCATCCGGCCGGCGGCGGCGCTAAAGGTTATACCGAAGATGTCAGGATTGCATTTAAAGAACAGGAACGCCTGCAACATAAAACTTTCCAGGTGATAGCCCGCCACGCAGGCCGTACCCTGGCGGAAGTGGAACAGGCTTTCAAAAATGATCACTTCATGGATGCGGCCGAGGCGAAGGATTTCGGGTTGGTAGATGAAGTGCTGAATCCCTCCGAAGCCTTACCTGCATTGCCTTTTTGCCCCGAAATGCCCTTGCTGATTTCATGACGTATATCCCTGCACGTTAATAGTTTAAGAGATAGCTGCTAACCCCGGTTTTACTGGTTCCTGGTGAGTAAAACCGGGGTTACGGTTATCTTCCTGTATCCTGGCTGGCATGAATGCGGGAGATTTAGTAAATTCAATAGTGGAAACTACCATTGAGTTATTATACGCAGCAACTAAAGATCCGTATTGTTATGAGACTAAGAGTAGCCAGGCATACGACTGATTTAAATAAGATGATTGCTTTTTACCAGGATGTACTGGGCTTCCGGCAACTGGGCGCCTTCGAGGACCATAGCTCCTATAACGGCGTTTTCCTTGGGCTTCCAGGCGAAAACTGGCACTTGGAATTTACCGTATCTCCCGATCATCCCCAGCACCATCCCGATGAAGACGACCTGTTGGTGCTGTATCCTGAAAGCAAAGAGGTTTTTACTAAAATGCTGAGTAAAGCCAGGAAAGCAGGGGCAGAGGAAGTGAAAGCCAAAAATCCCTACTGGAATAAACATGGCGTTACCATCGTTGACCCCGACGGATTCCGGGTGGTACTGGTGATGGTCCACTAACTATTTCCAGCCGCCTCCCAAAGCCCGGTAAAGAAATACGATAGCCTGCAACTGTTGCAGGTGGTCATTGATTCTACCTAGTTGAGCTCCTAGCAGGCTTTGCTGGGCATTTAACACTTCTGTATAGTTGGCAAAGCCATACCGTACCAGCTCCTGCGTATATTCTACCGACAGTTGCAGGTTCTGAAGCTGCAGCCGGCGTGAATTTGATTTCTCCTGGGCGGTTTGGTAGGAGTAAAGGGCATTGGATACTTCCTGGCCAGCGCCCAGTACCGCTGTGCGGAATCCCAGTGCAGCCTGTTCCTGTTGCTCCTTCGCTATTTTTAACCTCGCTTTATTGAGTCCCCGGTTAAAAATGGGCTGGGTAAGCCCGGCAGTAAGATTGCTGACCCACGATCCCGGTCCGGTCAGCGAAAGATAGGTGGTATATCCACCCGATGCGGAGATATTCAATGCCGGGTAAAAATAGGCCCGGGCAACATTGGTTTGTTCGAAGTAATACCGCAGGTTGTACTCTGCCGCCTGCACATCCGGTCGGTTGGCCAGCAATTGTGCCGGTACCCCTGTTTTCAGCAGCATAATAGGTTGCTGTGCGTCAAGGGTACTGCGGGCAATAGAGCCGGACACACGCCCCAGCAAAAAATTAATCTCGTTTTCAGTTTGCCGGATAGATTGTTTTAAATCAGGGATGGTTACTTCAGCAGCGTAGCGGCTTGCTTCACTTTGCACTACCGCGGCTCCTGTTACCACATCTGCTTTTTTCAGCTCCTTCATCACTTCCACCGTGGCTTGCCAGTTGACAACGGTTTGCTGGGTAATATGGAGCTGCTGATCCAGCGCCAGCAGGTTGTAGTAGTTGTTGGCAATATTGGCTATCAGGGCTGTTTGTACTGCCTGTGCGTTGGCGCTGGCCTGCAACCACGATGCGAGGTAAGCACGCTTGGTACTGCGCAATTTGCCCCAGATGTCAGCTTCCCAATTGGCAGTGAGCGCTGCGCCCAGCTGCCTGGGAATCACACTTCTACCGGTATTGGCTTGATTGGAAGCTCCTGCCAGTATAGCGCTGGCATCACCATCTACGGCGGGATACAACGCCTGCCGGCTTTGTGAATAACTGGCCTGCGCCTGGCGTACCCGCGACCAGGCAACCTGCAAGTCGAGGTTGTGTTGAATGCCTTCTTCCAGCAGTTGTTGTAACAGGGTATCCGTAAAAATCTCTTTCCAGTGCAGCGTCGCAATAGTATTGGTATCGGTGGTATTTACATCGCGGTATAACTGGGTATCATTGATACCCGGCGACCGGTAAGGTTTGGTAATATGACAGGAGACAAGTCCCCCGGCCGATAAGCTAATGATGATAATAATTTGTCTGATACGCCAATTCATGAGCTGATATTTTGATCCGCATAAAGCGGGCATAATGTTAAAAGAACTATTCTCCCAGGGCGCCCTCATCTTCTTTAGGCGTACGTTTTATCTTTTCCTGTAAGGTTTGGAAGATGATAAACAACGCCGGGGTAATAAATACACCGAACAGGGTACCGATCAGCATCCCGCCTACAGCGCCCGTACCAATGGAACGGTTGCCGTTGGCGCCCGCGCCGCTGGCCACCATCAGCGGCACCAGTCCCAGGATAAAAGCAAATGAGGTCATCAGGATAGGACGTAGCCGCGCTTTGGCCCCATCTGCGGCAGCTTCGGCAATACTCATGCCCTGACGCCTTCGCTCAACGGCATATTCCACGATCAGGATAGCATTTTTGGCCAGCAACCCAATCAGCATAATCAGCGTGATCTGTACATAAATATTATTACTGATGCCAAAGAGGTAGGCAAACAGGAAAGCCCCGAAAATGCCCACTGGCACCGCCAGCAAGATCGCGAAAGGCAACAGGTAACTTTCATACTGGGCACTCAGCAACAGGTACACAAATATGAGCGACAGTAAAAAAATGTAAATCGTTTGGCTGCCACTGGCTAATTCCTCCCTGGTAATACCGGAGAACTCGAAGCCGAAGCCGGGAGGTAACGTTTCTGCGGCCGACTGGTCTACCGCCGCAATAGCCTGTCCCGAGCTGTAGCCAATATTGGGAGTGCCTGTGATGCTGATAGAGTTGAACAGGTTGAACCGGGTGATCGCTTGCGGGCCATAGGTCTGCGTCAGCGTTACAAACTCGGTGACCGGTACCATCGCGCCATCTGGCGTACGCACAAACACGGCATTTAAGCTCTCCGGCGTCATACGGTATTCTGGCGAAGCCTGTACCATCACCCGGTACTGCTGTCCAAATTCATTGAAGTTAGAAGCATAAATACCCCCGAAATACCCCTGCATGGCATTGGTAATGTCGGTTACGTTGAGCCCTGCATCTTTTATCTTGGGCACATTTACATTCATCAGGTATTGCGGAAAGTTAGGATTGAAGGAGGTGGTGGCAAACTGTATTTCCGGGCGCTGTGTGAGTACACTGAGGAAGTCCTGGCTCACTTTATAGAAGTGGGCAATATCACCGCCTGTTTTATCCTGCAACTGGAAAGTAAAACCACTGGAGGCGCCGAAGCCTTGTATGGTGGCTGGCGCAAAGTATTTCACTTCCGCTTCGGTAATATCGGTCGACTTATGATTCAGCTCTTTGATGATCTGCTGTATAGTACGGCTACGTTGACTCCAGGGAATAAGTCGCATGACCACCATCGCATAGTTGCTGCCACTGCCGGACAGCTGTCCGCGGCCGGTTACAGCCAGCACGTTATTGATTTCCGGGATGGTGCCGGCCAGTTTTTCTACTTTCCGCGCCACCACGTCGGTACGTTGCAGGGATGCATCCGGCGGCAGGGTAATATTACAGTTGATAGTACCCAGGTCTTCCTCCGGTACAAAGGAAGTAGGCGTAACGCTGGCAATCACAAATAAACCCAGGCAAAACAACGCCAGCACCGACATGGGGATCCAGATACGTTTGCCGAAAAAGTGGAGGATATGCGTATAACGGTTGGTCATTTTCTCAAAGGCCACGTTGAAGGACCGGTAAAACCGTTGAAGAAAACTCAACTTCGTAGGGGCATCGTGGTGAGGCCGCAGGAAGAGGGCACACAACACAGGACTCAGCGTTAATGCGTTGATAGCAGACAACACGATAGCGATAGCCAGCGTAAGCCCGAACTGGCGGTAGAAAACACCGGACGAACCGCCGATAAAGCTCACTGGGATAAATACCGCAGACATGACCAGGGTAATAGAAATGATAGCGCCGGATATTTCGTTGAGCGCGTCGATACTGGCTTTGCGGGCCGACTTATATCCTTTATCCAGCCTGGCATGTACGGCTTCTACAATTACAATGGCATCATCTACCACGATACCTATCGCCAGGATCAGGGCAAAAAGGGTTAGCAGGTTAATGGTGAAGCCAAACAGTTTGAGAAAAAAGAAGGTGCCTATAATGGCTACCGGCACTGAAATAGCCGGTATCAGCGTGGAACGGAAATCCTGGAGGAAAATAAAAACGACGAGGAATACCAGTATAAACGCTTCAAACAGCGTATGAATCACTTTGTCGATCGATGCCGTTAGAAAGTCATCTACGTTTTGCAGCACTACATATTTAACGCCTTTTGGAAATGATTTAGAGGCATCGTTCATCACTTTCAGCGTTTGTTCGATCACATCACGGGCGTTGGAACCGGCTACCTGCGCTACGCTGATAGATACGGCGGGATAGCCATTGGTACGCGTGCTGTTGAAATAACTAAGCGCGCCCAGTTCAATGCGGGCCACATCTTTTAGCCGTAGTAAGCGGCTGCGCAGGTTCGACCGCAATACGATATTACCAAATTGAGTGGTATCTATCAGGGTACCGGGATATTTGATCACATACTGAAAGGCCTGGCCACCACGCTCTCCGAATTGCCCGGGCGCGGCCTGGATGTTTTGCTCTGCCAGGGCGGCAGTAATATCTGCAGGCACCAATCCATAAGAAGCCATAGCCTGGGTGTTGAGCCAGATACGCATGGAATAGTCCATGGATCCGGAGGCAGAAGCATCACCCACTCCCTGAATACGTTTGATAACCGGTACAATGTTGATATCGACATAATTTTGCAGGAAGGTCTGGTCAAACGAAGGATTGGTACTGTATACCGAAAAAATGAGCAGGTTACTGGTTTGTTTTTTCTGTACGGTAACGCCGGCACGGGTCACCTCCTGTGGTAGCAACGGGGTGGCCCGCGCTACTGCATTCTGTACATTCACAGCGGCCATGTTGGGGTCGCTGCCTATTTTGAAACTAACGGTAATATTGGCGGAGCCATCATTCCCGGCGGTAGACGTGATATAATCCATATTCTCTACGCCATTGATCTGTTGTTCCAGCGGCACCACCACACTCTTAAGTACCACATCCGCATTAGCGCCACTATAGCTCGTTTGCACCTGTATGGTAGGCGGTGCAATGTCGGGGTACTGGGAAATAGGCAGCGATACCAGTCCCAGGATACCGAGGGTGACAATGATAATGGATACTACAGTGGATAAAACCGGGCGCTCTATAAATCTTCTTAACATGATATTGTTTTAATGGATCAATCAGGCACTCACAGGCTCTTATACAGGCTGTCCGCGTTTACCATCCGTGGTTGGATCACCAGGTCTTCACGCAGGTTGCTGATGCCGTCTACCACTATTTTGTCGCCAGCCTTCACACCCTGTTGGACCACAAAAGATTGCCCGGCAGCGCTGGCATTGGACCCTATGTCAACCGATCTGACTTTATTGTCTGCATCTACCACATATACAAATAATTTTCCCTGTATCTGATAAGTAGCTTTTTGTGGTACCAGCAAGGCCGTATCTACGGTACGCGGCACCCGTACAATGGCGCTGCTACCGCTGCGTACCAGTCCATCGGGGTTATCGAAAGTAGCCCGCATGTTGATGGCGCCGGTTTGCGGGTTAATTAAGCCGCTGGCGGTTTCTACCCGGCCTTTGCGGGGAAGTATAATACCGTTGGCCAGCACCAGGGTCACCGGTGGCAGGGTCGCCAGCTTTTCCTGCATGGTAGCTCCTTTGGAGGCAAGGAAGAAGTCGAGCCCTTGTCTTTCATTGATGGAGAAATAAGCATAAATCTGGGTGATATCGGAAACTGTCGTCAGTGGGTTGGCCGTGGTACTGCTTACCAGGCTCCCAATTTTATAAGGCAGTAAACCCACCACGCCATCGGCGGGGCTGGTAATCAGGGTATAGCTTAAATTGGTCTTTGCGTTATTGAGCGCTGCCTGGGCCTGGGCCAGCGCAGCCTGTTTGGACTGAAGCGTATAGGCGGCGGATTCCAGTTCATAGGCGCTCACAATATCTTTTTCCACCAGCGGCTTCACCTTGTTAACCTGCATCTGGGCAGCGTTTACATCGGCCACCGCGATTTTAATATTCGCTTCGGCGGTATTCACATTTTGTTCGTACTGGGGCGCATTGATTTTAAATAAGAGCTGTCCCTTTTTAACGGTAGCCCCCTCATCAATATAAATAGCCTCTACGTATCCATCTATTTTGGGCCGGATTTCAATATTCTGTATACCCATAATGGTAGCAGGGTAATCTGAGTTGATGACCGCATTTTGCGGCGCCAGGGTAATGACCGGATAGGGCTTGATGACAGCATTTTTACTGCCACCCTTGTTGTTTTTACAGGCACCCAGTACCAGCAGGAGAACAAAGGCAGTTACAGACTTACGCATGACGGTTCGTTTAATGAAATCCATTCGTTTATATTTTACAGCAACAGTGAGGACCAGCTACCGGGAACGTGATCCGGCAATACAGACCCCCGACAGGTATTAAGAGTAACTATCTGTTTTATCGTATTGTTCAAAAACAATCAATAATTATCCGTTATACGGCGATGGCGGTATTGGTCACCTGCTTTCCAGTACAAAAATGTGACGGCTTTCTGTCGCAAAACTGGAGTTGATTAGACCGGCGTAACCAGGGGGAGTTTATTGTACCAACCGTTAAACACTGTTAAAGTAAGGAGGGTAGTGGGAGAGAAGAGAAAAATAAGTGGTTGATATATCCGTATACGTTGTAAAAAAGGTTAGGATACTGGACGATCCTAACCTTTTACGTGGTAAAAATGTCGGCGAACTATTGGCGGTTATAGTCGTGGTTGATCATCCACTGAATGCCGAATTTGTCGGTACACATACCGAAGTATGCGCCCCAGGGAGCCTTTCCCATCGGCATGCCTACCGTACCTCCGGCTGCCAGACCATTGTACAATTTGTCGGCTTCTCCTTCACTTTCGGCTGCAATAGCTACAGAAAACATATTGCCTTCCGTGCCGGGGCCCATCATATTCGGGCGGTCGCTACCCATCAGGATCGTGTTGCCACCCACAGGTAATGCCACGTGCATGATCTTATGGCTTTCGGAAGGATCAGACATGTGTTCAATCTGGATGTCGCTATAGCGCGATATTGCCAGGAAGTCATTACCAAATACATCTTTGTAAAAATTAAATGCGTCGGCACAATTACCATTGAACGATAAATAAGGATTTACAGCTGCCATGATGATAATTTATTTTAGAATTACAGATGATAAGGCAAAGGTACCTGTATTACCGGATTACCGGGAGGTCAGGCAAGACATTTACAGGGGTATATCGCGCCATCCTGTTTTTATTCCCATTTAAACAGCTTCACCGAAAGCACTGCGATAATAATAGCCCATACGAGCAATCCGGCCAGCTGTACGGGTATTTGCCAGATATGCAATCCCTCGAAGGCAATTTTGCGTAACCCGTCTACAAAAAAAGTTAAAGGCAGCATTTCGCAAAAAGAACGCAACCAAACCGGGTAATTATCAATCGGGAAAAATAAACCGCATAGCAATATCTGGGGCACGGTAAGCGTATTAGCTACCGGCGCTATAGAGCTCTCATTGCGGATCAGCCCACTGATAATGAAACCAATGCCCATAAAGATCACGAGCCCCAATACCGACAGCAGCAACATTTCCAGGAAAGTAAAAATACCATTTACCAGGGTAAAGTGAAAAGCGAAATATCCCAGGGCAGTGATAATGATAAAACAGATCACCTGGAACAACAGGCGGCTGATCATCTCTCCCAACAGTAAAAAAGAACCTTTGATAGGGGTTACATAAATACGTTTCAATACCAGCGTATGCCGTAAATTAAACAACAGGAAAGCCGATCCAAATACGCCGGCCATCAACAGCGAAAAGCCGAGCTGTCCCGGCAAAATAAAATCGATCTGCCGGTACACCCTCCCCGGAACATGTACCATACGCACACTGGCAGCCAGCGGTTGATCCGGTAAGACTTCACGGTTTACCCGGGTAGCCACTTCCTGCAGTGCTGCCTGTACCAGCGGCAATTTGTCGGCCACAGCGCTGCTTCCCAGCAGGTCGGTCTGAAACCGGGGGACGCCGTTTATAATTACCGGCGGATGCAGGTATAAAATGCCGGCGATCCTTCCCTTTTTTAAATCCGCCAGCATGGCTGTAGAATCCCTTCCCTGGCTGAGATCAAATATTTTTACCTGCCGGATGGCGGTGTACATGGGATTGCCGGTATCGCTGTGTGGCGACAACACTATCTTTACTTTTACTGCCGTATTATCGACCATGGCGCCGAACACCGTCACGAAAATGACAGGGAATAACAGGGCAAACACCACAGACGTAGGACTGCGCAGTGTGGCAGTCAAACTGGCCCTGGACAACACCAGCGCTGCTTTCAACTGACTATATTTTTTTGACATACACGAGTTTACAATATAAAAGGTATTAAAGCTTTGCGATTGGCCGGATAACCAGGAAACTGTGCCTGGTACCAGCGATGGTTCGACAGCGCCCGGGGCACCAGGTTGGCCAGCGTCCAGATAAAAAATGCTAACCCTGGCAAACTCCAGGTGAACAGGGCATAACCGCCCCATTCCAGGATTTCGCCCGCCAGGTTAGGCGAAGAAATATATTTGAAAAGGCCCAGCTGTGGTAGCTTATAGCCGGTGTCGTGCCCTTGCCGCAGGTGAATCAGGTAATAATCTGATCGCCAGTTGATCAACATCCCGGTGAAAAATAATATCAACCCTGCAATAAACGCGGGGGTACTATACCAGCTGTCCGCATAATGTCCGAACGCTGCAAACCAGATGCCTAACAAGGAGCCGTTGACCGTATTAAACAGCATGGCCGACAGCATTATAATGACCGGCATCTTTTTTCCGTGGGTGCGTATCATCAACGGATATACGAAACTGCGATGCAGGTAATGCAAAAGGAATAGTCCCACCATCACGCCGGCAGGACTGCGCCAGTCGAGGGCGCCGAAGGGAAGCCATACCAGGAAGGATACCAGCACCGTGGCCTCCATCAGCAACCAACCCGTTTTATTGTCGATCATCGGACCCCATTGTTCGTTACTATACCGGCCATAGGGTGCTTCCCGGCGTAGCAGGTACGTGCCTGCGCCGATCCCTATGAGGGCCCAGCAAAGGATGAATAGTTGGTAGTAATGGAATGATAAATAGTTCATCATGGAAGCATACCGGTTTGTTTGAACCAATCAATTGTATTTTGTAAAGTAGTAGTAAACGAGCGGGGCGTAAACTGTAACTCCGCAGTGGCTGCACCGTGATCAATCTTCCTGTTGCTGTAAATGAGATTGTAGACCGACTGCCTGGTATAGAAAGGCGGTCCCCCGTTGATGGTGGCCAGCAGGCGCACCAGCGGCAGCATGCCAAAGATCAGCCATAGCGGCAATACCGGCCGGGATACAGAACGGCCCCTGATCCGGCCAATTTCCTGTTGCAGGGTTACCAACGATACCCATTGTCCGCTTAATAAGTACACCCTGCCGGTAGCGCCCATGGTAAGGGCATTGACGATGGCACCGGCTACATCACGCACATCTACAAAGTCCACGCCGCCGGGAAACAATGCCGGGATGCTGCCCTGGTACATATTAATCACGGCCTTGCCAACCAGGGAAGGCTGCCGGTCATAAGGTCCCATTACCGCCGTAGGCGCCAGTACTGTTACTTCCATGCCTTGGCAATGATGCTCCAGGGCGATGGTTTGCGACAGGGCCTTGGAGTAGTCGTAACCGTGCCGGTTAGTGGTGGCGCCGCGTTGCTCATTCATGGGCTCGTTGTAGGGCGCCTGTTGAAAGGCTGTAACAGAACTCAGGTGAATAAAACGCTTTACGCCTGCCGCCCGGGCCACCGCCGCCAGCAGGCGGGTACCCTCTGTATTGGTATGGACCAGCGTTTCATCGGGCTTGTCATCAACGGATATCATAGCCGCCAGGTGTATCACAGCGTCGGCGCCGGCCACCAGTTGGCTGATCGCAGCTTCATCCAACAGATGTCCCTGTACGAAGGCTATGCCCGGATCAGCCGGCGCCACGGGAAATTTACGGGTGAGTAACCGCAGGGTATGGTTGCGGGAACGTAATAGGGGAATCAACACCGAGCCAATGTATCCGGATGCGCCTGTGATTGCGATTCTCATCTTTAATAATATAATTCGCCTGTAAAAGATAAGCCAAATTGATAGCAATGACAATTTGTATATATTTGTTTGGAATTGAAATGTACTGAGCACCTATAGCCGAAGAAACCATGAAATCAAAAGCTTATAAGCCACATCCGGCGTTGCAAGCCCTGGTGAATTGTATTAGTATTTACGAGGTGGACTTTACTGAAAGCACCTCTTTAACCAACACTTACCGGTTTGTTCCTGCCTATCAGCGTTATATTATTTTTTACCTGGAAGATCCTATCAAGGTACTAAAACCCGGTAACGAGGGATTCGTTGCCAAAGCCGCCTGCGTTACCATCGGTCCACAGGAGCAGGCCGTTACCCTCGACATGGGACAAAAACACCTGGCTCTATGTGTAGCCTTTCAACCCGGCGGTTTACACAGACTGCTGAAAATCCCCATGTCTGAAATGTATGAACAGGATTTTGATACCAGCCTCTTACTGGGAAACGAAATAGGGGAGATTACGGAAAGGTTGAAAGAGGCCGATGATTGGGATCACATGATTAGTATTATTGAATTTTATCTCCTGAAAAAGGTAGAAAAACTGAAGCCCCTGCTACCGGTAGATCTGGCCATGGAAGCGCTGGTAAGCAGCGGCGGCGCCCTGTCTATGGATAAGCTGGCATCGGAAGCCTGTCTTAGCCTCCGCCAGTTCGAACGAAAATGTACAGAACGCCTGGGCATGCCGCCCAAACAGTATTCCCGCCTGATCAGGTTTTGTAAAGCCTACCAGCTGAAAGAAATGTTCCCGGACAAAACTTGGACAGAAATAGCTTATAAAAGCGGTTATTACGACCAGATGCATTTTATCCGGGACTTTAAAAAATTTGCCGGCATTACACCCTCGTTTATCAACGAAGAAGAACTTCAAACCACCATACGATTACATACGATCATGAAATAAAAACGAAAATGTCGTTTTTGTACTATGAAGAGGCTGCTTCTCACGATAATTTTGTAGCCGTAATCAGTACATGACTTGTCTTTGCCAGCTACCTTACAGCAAACAGCGGCTATGTTTGCTGGAGTACCATGCCAGAAAGATGTTCATTTGAAAGAAATGGATAGGAATCATGTTGCCTTAAAACAGTAATAAAAATTGTGTTAACATACGATCTGTACCTGAAAAAGGAACGCCATTCTAAAATCGGGTAGAAGTATCATCCATAGTAGGTTGCCCCAAACCTTATCCAACCGGTTTACCTGCTGGTACTGTCAGCCAGCCGGTGACCACGGTGAAAAGCGCCGGATGTTACCTATACTGTATACTGTACTGTAAAATGTTTACCAGCTTATCAACCAAATTTTCTACAGCTTATTTATCTGTCCCTGTGCGTGCTATCCCCATCTACGACTGCGTTTCACAGCCTATATACTTATGGATAAATGTCAAAAGGCGTCTGTCCATAAGTATATATATTACTTTTAGCAGAAAATATCATTGATAATTACTACACTTGCAAAAATTGATAGGCCATTATGTTAGGCAAGTTTTTTCCCACAGTATTGCTATGTGTTTGCTATGCCATGTCCGTAACCGCCAATACCCTCGATTCTATTCCAGCCACAGTGGCTGACAATACCGGGTTAGAGCTGGTATCCAGGCAGTTTGCATTTACAGAAGGTCCGGCAGCCGATAGAAAAGGCAATGTTTATTTTACCGATCAGCCGGACAATACAATATGGAAGTATGATACCGCCGGTACGCTGTCTGTTTTTATGGGCGCCAGCGGCCGTTCTAATGGTATGTATTTCGACCGGCAAGGCAACCTGATTACCTGCGCAGATGAGAAAAATCAACTTTGGTCCATCTCTCCCAAAGGAAAAATAACCGTTCTGGTCAAAGACTTTGAAGGACACCGCCTCAATGGCCCCAATGATGTCTGGATAGCACCTGATGGTGGTATTTACTTTACAGACCCTTATTACCAGCGGGACTACTGGACCCATACCCAACCTGATATAAAGGAGGAACGGGTATATTACCTGGCACCCGGCGGCAAAAAGCCGGTGCCTCTTCAAACCAATGTTACAAAGCCCAATGGCGTGATTGGCACCCGCGATGGTAAAACGCTATATATCGCCGATATCGGCGCCAGCAAAGTGTATCGTTACCACATTGAAAAAAATGGCAGCCTGTCCCACCAAACACTGGTATCCGGAAAAACCGTTGACGGTTTTGCTATAGACGCTCACGGAAACGTATACCTGTGCGGCAACGGCATCACCGTGATCGACAAAGAAGGAAAAGAAATAGGGGTGATTACCGTGCCGGAAGACTGGACAGCCAACGCCTGTTTTGGAGGGAAAAATAAAAATGTGCTCTTCATTACCGCTGGTAGCGGATTTTATAAATTGCGCATGAAAGTGATAGGAGGGGAATAGTCGGCGTTTATTCTCCCGGAAATTGTAATATTGCGGCTAAAACTAAAATGATTATCTATGTCAGTGGCGATGGACATTATGCGGGCATTGGACCCGGCGGGATTAGAACGGTTTAAAATTAACCTCGATACGCCGGAACAACCGGAAAAGATAGGAGAAGTATGGACACTGAAGGTAGTGCCCTTTGAGCAGACTACCGCTGCCAGGAAAGCATTCAATCAACTCTTCGATGATAACCGCACCGCCAAATCCTGGGTGGTGGAAAGCAAGGCGGAAGCCATTGCGGTAGTACAGGAGTTATACCTGCAATATGCCGATAAATTGCCCCTGCCTTTTGATGAAGCCCGCCTCAATATTGCACATTACCCAGCTGCCGGGCGTTATTCTATTCTGATCCATATTAAAGATATCTGGGAATAAGCCGCGTTACTTATGGAAATTTCCGGGTGCAGCATCTCTACCACATGCCCCATAAATATCCATATATACATTACCTGTTGCTGCTATGGCTGATAACAGGCATGGCAGCTTGTAAAGAAAAGCATGCCTCAACTAAAGGTGGCGTCATTTCCTTATCTCCGCCACCATATCTATTGTCGCCCGATACGATTAAACTACAGCAGCAGGCCCGGTTGCTGGGGCAATACGCGCGGGCCCATGGCTATAATACGCAACTGGCTTTCCTGGTCGATTTCAGTGTATTCTCCGGCAGCAAACGATTTATTTGCTACGACCTGGAACATCAGCGGGTACTCAGTTCTGCGCTGGTATCCCATGGGCAGGGGCCTGACTTCCGGGCAGAAAAAGTGGTGTTCTCCAATGTGCCGGGAAGTCGCTGTTCTTCTTTAGGGAAATATCGTATAGGCGTCAGGTATAGTGGACAATTTGGTATGGCATATAAGCTCCATGGACTGGATAGTTCAAACAGTAATGCATTCAACAGGTTTGTGGTGTTGCACAGTTACCGCGCTGTGCCCGCAGTAGCACAGGAGCGGGGCATTTGTCGCAGCGACGGCTGCCCCATGCTAAATCCTGCCTATTTGGCGTCGCTTGCGCCTCATATTGATCGGGCCAATCGCCCTATTCTGCTGTGGATTTACAGGTGATCGTGCCATATTAGCGGCGTACGGGCAAATCAAGCCGCATGAGGATATCGGTTTGCTCCTCGCTGCCCAGCATGAATTTATGCTTGTCGAACGCCGTAAATCCATGCTTTTCGTAAAAGCCGATAGCCTTGGTATTATGTTCCCAAACACCCAGCCAGAGAAAGGGAGCCTTTACTTCGCCAGCCAGTTCTAAAGCCCGGTTGAGCATCAGCTGGCCTAGCCGCTGGCCCTGGTGCGACTTAAGTACGTATATCCGTTCCAGTTCAACCGCGCGGCTATTAAATAATTCCGATTGCGCCGCCCGGTAGTTTATTTTCATATAGCCGAGTGGGTTATTGTTCAGCATAGCGAAATAAAATTCAGAATCGGGATCGCTCATTTCATTTGTTAGTTTGTTGAGGCTCATGTTTTCCCGGAGATAGTGCGCCATATTTTCAGCTGTATTTACATCGGCAAAGCTTTCCAGGAATGTTTGCCGGGCTACCTGTTGCAATAATTCCACCTCCGCGGTGATAGCAGGTACAATGAGGATTTCTTTCATTTTTGCTGGGTTATAATAATAGAATATATTGTTGGTTAATTTGTGACTTATATCATGATAAGAAAAGCATTTACATCAACATTAATACTGGTACTCGCTGCTGGCTCACTCGCGGCCGGCGTCTGGCTTTCAGGGCCTACACCGGCCCTGAAAGCAGCCTCTGTTAACAAAGATATACAGGAAGGAGATATTATCTTCCAGGTATCCCAGTCAGAACTGAGTACGGCTATCCAGTTGGCTACACATTCCAAATATAGTCATTGCGGAATAATTTTTAAAAGAGGAGATGGTTGGTATGTGTATGAAGCCTTACAACCAGTGAGATATACACCATTACAGGAATGGATCGCGAGGGGGAAAGGAAAACACTTTGTTCAAAAACGCCTCAAAGCGGCTGCTTCCTTGCTGACTCCCAGCGTAGTGGGTAAAATGAAAGCGATAGGATCGCAGTATGATGGAAAGGACTATGACATTTATTTTGCCTGGTCGGATGAAAGAATGTATTGTTCCGAACTCGTCTGGAAAATCTATAAAGGCGCTACCGGGATGGAGATAGGAACATTACAGGCCTTGAAAGATTTTGACCTGCACAGCACTGCGGTAAAACAGCAGATGGAACAAATTTACCACGGGCATATTCCGCTCGATGAAAAAATTATCTCTCCCGTCAGCATGTTCAATTCACCGCTGTTGACCACAGTGGCCAGCAAGTAAGATATCACGCAACGAAACAAAGGAGCAAATATTTTTATACTTTCTTATGCTGCTTTGCTCCTTTGTTCCTTTGCGTACAACTATTGTGCAACGGCTTGTTTCGCAAGGTATTCCGGCAAACTGGTACCGATAATATAAGTCCAGCCTTGTGTGAAACTGGCCACCCCGAAGTTGGAATCCTCTCCGGAAGGGAAAGTATGTAAACCGGTATGCGTTAACGTTAGTTTTGTTTTCTTGCCTTCTGCCGCCAGTTCCCAGGTAACTTCTGAATTGCCGGGATACCCTTCATACCTCCAGGTATAGCTGAGCTTCTTACCGGGTATAACTTCCGTGATTTTGCAATGGTGCAGGTATTGTTTCGTTTCGCTGCCGCCGCTGAAGCTGAATTCGAAACCTACAGTAGGACTGAAGGCAGAGAGATCGAAATACCATTGTTTCATTTTGTCTTTGTCTGTAATGGCTTCCCATACAGCGGTTACCGGTGCATCCAGGATACGTTCAATGACTAATGGTGTGTTACTCATAATGACTTGTTTAAATAGATGAAAAATGAGGTAATTACTTTTTCTTTCGGGAGGGCTTCTCCGTAGCCGCCAGAAAGCTTTCCAGGGCATCCAGCTTCTGTGTCCAGAAGGCATGGTATTGCGCTGTCCAGTCTGCCACGGCTTTCAATTGCCGTAAATCAGCGCTGCAATAGCGCTCCCGGCCATCCTGTCGGATGGTCACCAGCCCGCATTCTGTTAGGATCCGGATATGTTTGGAAATGGCCGGGCGGCTGATATCAAAATTGTCGGCGATGGCATTCAGATTCAGTGTAGTGTTGGCCAGCAAGCCAATAATCTGCCTGCGGGTAGGATCTGCTATGGCTTGAAATACATCTCGTCTCAAAGAAAACTGTTTTTATTGTGTAACCATTCGGTTACAAATATAGGGAACCGAATGGTTACATAAAAATTTTTTTAGGGAAACGGCGGCGGAAAAAATACCGGATTCTCAGGGGAAGGTATTATTTTACGCCATTCAACAGTAAATGACATGCTATACAAACATTCCACGCTTCTTTGCCTCCTGGCGCTGCTGTTTGGCTTTTCAGCCATCGCGCAATCTAAAAAAGTGAACATCGTTTTTATTGGTAACAGCATTACCCAGGGCGCCGGTTTACCGCATGCCGATAAAGAGGCGCCACCCGTAAAAGCCTTGGAGTGGCTGCAGAAAACCTTGCCTGCCGCCGTCGTGCACATCAGTAACCAGGGCGTAAGTGGCTCTACGACGGTCGATTTCCTGCCTGCCACCAATCGTTTATTCAACAACGTGGTTAAGGCTGCTGATGCTTTTAAAGCTGATAAAGATGCCACCCTGGTGTTTTCCATGGTATTGGGAACAAACGACAGCGCAGAAGAAGGCCCCAATGGCTCTCCGGTATCGCCGGCCAACTATAAAGCCAATGTGAAAACAATCGTAGACCGGCTCCTGGCCGACTATCCTGGTTGTATCGTTATCCTGCATCATCCGATCTGGTATAGCCCCACTACCCAGAATAGTTCCCGTTACCTGGCAGCAGGACTGGCCCGGTTGCAATCCTATTTCCCAGTATTGAATACCATTGTGGCCGAATACCATATTACCCATCCCAAGCGCGTATTTACTGGCAATACCGGTGGTTTTGACTATTTTAAAAAACATCCTGAATTATATACCCAGGAACATGGAAAAGCAGGTACTTTCCAGCTGCATCCCAATGAAAAAGGAGCAGAAGAGCTGGGTATTTTGTGGGCAAAAGCCATTAAACGGGTATTGTCCGGTAAACTGTAAATCCGAAAAACCAAAATAAATATCTTTGCATCATGGATATAGCATTTGATGAGCAGTCGCTGGCTGTAAAATATGATGAAGACATTGATGATACCCTTGCCTGGGAGGACGTGACTCGCATATCAGGTTACAAAGTATACGCGTACCCGGGAGAGCTGACCTTCCTGGCCTTCGAAACGTCGGATGGCGAAATTCTGGAAGTGTCGGATGAAATGAGTGGTTGGCTGGAACTGGTAGGAGGTTTGCATAATATATTCAAGCTATCCTCCAATTGGGAAGAGGAGTTAGCTGACTGTGAGCCCGGAGGAGAAGATATTACCCTGTTTACGAAGTAATACATATGGAGGAGATAAAGGCCCATCGTAGTTGATCTACGATGGGCCTTCATCTGTTTATTCAGCACGTAAACTATTTACGGGGTTATTCAAAGCGGCTTTAACCGCCTGGGCACTAACGATCACCGCGGCTATCAGCAAGGCGCCAGTGCCGGCTATAATAAAGATCCAGGCATTGAGCGGCACCCGATAGGCAAAATCCTGCAGCCAGCTTTTCATAGCCCACCATGCCAGCGGAAAAGCAATTGCTGCAGCAATGATAACGAGCCGCAGAAAATCGGTCGACATCAATCGCACAATACCACTAATACTGGCGCCCAGCACTTTCCGGATACCGATTTCCTTGGTACGCTGTTCTATGGTAAAAGAGGCCAATCCAAACAATCCCAGCGAGGCAATTACAATAGCCAACACAGAGAATATCATAAACAGCTCGCCCAGCCGCTGTTCCGCCAGGTATTGCTTGTTATAATCTTCATCCAGGAAGAAGTAACTGAATAGCGCGCCTGGTATTAACGTATGCCAGGTCTTTTCAATGCCCGCGATGGTAGCAACGGCATTACGCGTATCCATTTTTACACTGATATAAGCCAGCGACCAGGGCCTGTAAAATATAGCCATGGGCGTTACACCATGCTGTAACGAGCTAAAATGAAAATCTTTATACACCCCGCATATCCTTCCCCAACCCCAGTCAAACTCCTGTCCCAGTGCCTCTTCAGGCTTCCTCCATCCAAAGAAGGGAAGTGCCGATTCATTGATCATAATATCTGGATGACCGGTAGTATCTACCTCCATATTGCACAAGCGACCCGCCAATAATTTAATATCGTAAGTGCGGAAAAATTGGTCATCGGCAGTCAGTAAACGGGTATCTGTTTTCTTAGTATGGTCATTTTTCAATTGCAGCAGGTTATTGCCGAAATCCCGGCCCGGAATACTGCTGGATGCACTCACAGATAATACATCCGCTTGTCCACGCAGTTTTTCTGCCAGCGCTGGCAGTTGTTTCCTGGCCTCATTGCCGGCAGTAGGGATTACCAATACCTGCGACTGGTTAAAGCCCAGGTCCTGGTGTTTCATAAACTGCAACTGCTTGTACACAACAATGGTGGCAATGATGAGCAGTATGGAGATGGAGAACTGGGTGACCACCAGCGTATTTCTGAGCACATTGGCTTTTCGTTGCCAGGCATAACGTTGTATAATCCGCGAAGGGCTGAATCCTGACAGTATGATAGCGGGGTAGATGCCCGATAACAGGCCGATAATTAAACTGATGCCCAGTCCTGCGCCGATGATACCTGGCGCCAGTAAGGCAGCAAGCGTAAAATTTTTATCGGCAACATGATTGAAAGCTGGTAACAATATCAGCATCAGTAGCAGCGAGGCGATGAATGCCAGGCTGCTCATCATGCAAGATTCCAGCATAAACTGGAAGATCAGTTGCCCGCGCTGTGCGCCAATTACTTTCCTGACACCTACTTCTTTAGCCCGGGTGGTAGCCCTTGCAGTAGCGAGGTTTACAAAGTTGATGCCGGCTATTAACAGGATAAACAAAGCTATGAAAGAAAGAATGCGTATGTAAAGCGCATCCCCGTTTTTACTGAGCTCATAACGTAAATTGGAATGCAGATGGATGGATGCCAGTGGTTGCATAAAATGCGTATATACCTGCCCGTTAGCTTTGATTTCATCGCCCACATACTTATACGCAATAAACCGGATCTGTGGTTCAAAAGCGGCCACAGATACATTGGGTTTCAGTCTGATGAAAGTCTGCACCATCGTGCCGTGCCAGTTATCCGTATTCTGTTGGAACCACTGCTGGTGCGCTACCGAAACGGTAGAAATAATAAAGTCTGGCCGGAAATAGGTGTTGAACGGGATATCTTTCAGTACGCCTGTTACCCGGTAATGGGTACCATTGATATCGAGCGAATGATTCAGCCAGTTGCTGGCATTGCTTTGGTATCCGAAATATTTGACGGCTTTTTCTGCGGTCAGTACAATACCATCTGCATCGTTGAGCGCGGTACGGCTATCACCAGCCAGGAGCGGGTAGGGGAGTACCTCGAAGAAGGAACTGTCGGCAAAGAAAATGCTCTGTTCCGGAATTTGTTTTTGAAGAGAAGTACTTATCACCCCGTTGTTACCATAATTAAATACCCGTACCGTATTGTTTACCTGCGGATATTCCATCAACGCCCTGGCCAGGTTGCCCGAGGTTGCAGCAAACCGGATATTGTCATTCGTTTGGGTCTTCACATCCATTCCTATTCTATATACCTGCTCGTGTTGCGGTACCCAGCGGTCGTAACTATATTCATCCCGTACATAGATGGCAATAAAAAAGCAGGCGGTCAGCCCAAGCGTCAATCCAACGAGATTTAATAAGCTATGGGTAATGTTCTTGCGGAAGTTTCTGAACGCAATTTTTAATTGACTTCTGATCATGGTAGTACAACTTATAAAAACAGGATGGCGAAGGAAGTGCCAGTCTTTTAAGTATTGATTATCAATAGATAATGTGCCATGTATATATATCAGGTTGTCCGTTTTTACGACCTGGTGTTCATTTTTGAACATATCAAGCCCCTACTTTTTTTTACCGGTTATGTAATTGATGCCAACTGTTTATCAACAGAAAAGTAAATTTATCTATCACAAAAATTTTCTTCTTTATTAGTCTATTGGTTTGGTGGACTAAAAACTTGTTGGTATTTTTAATTTTGAAAAAAAATCTAAAGATCGCTTAGAACAACCCGAATCAATATAAATAGTTTTTAAAAATTGGCCTAAACACCGGTGAGCAAACGCTTACCAGTGCGGCTACGGCAACAGGCTGCAGGGCCTAAAAATGTTACCTATGGACGCTGTTTACTATCAGTCTTTCCCAAAGAGATGGAGGAGCTTACTATTGCTCGTTACCTTATTGGCTCCTTTGTTCCTCCTGGCGCAGGAAAAACGTACAGGCATTACCGGTATTGTTCGCAATGAGCGGCAGGAAGGTATTCCCGGTGTATCCGTGATGATAAAAAATGAAGCCAACGGCGGCATTGCATCTATGCAAACCAATGCCAGTGGCGTATTTCGCTTTCCTGTACTGACAGCTGGCGGTCCTTACACTGTACAATTCAGTTCCATCGGCTATGAGCCTGCGCTGCAAAGTGGTATTACATTAACAGAAGGAACTACGCAACAATTGACGATTGTGCTGAAAGAATCCACCTCCTCGCTTAACCAAGTGGTAGTAGTGGGATATGGGGTACAACGCCGCAAAGAAATTACAGGTGCGGTAGCCTCCATACGCTCAGCCGATCTGAAAGATCAGCCGGTAACTACCTTCGAGCAAGCCATTGCAGGCAAGGTAGCCGGCGTACAGGTGCTGCAGAATACCGGCGCGCCCGGCGGCAGCATGAGCGTGCGTATCCGCGGACTAAACTCCATCTCCGCTGGCATTGATCCGCTCTATGTAATAGATGGGATCCCGCTTTCCAATGATCTTAAAAACCTGCAAGGCTCCACCGATGTTGTCAATATTGCGGGGCAGGCCTCTTTTCAGAAATCGCCGGATCCGCTCAGCACCTTGAACAGCGATGATATTGCTTCCATCGATATCCTGAAAGATGCATCCTCCGCCGCTATCTATGGCTCCCGGGCGTCCAACGGCGTGGTATTGATCACCACGAAGAAAGGAAAGCCGGCCGGCCCACCTGTATTCGGCTATAGCATGTACGCAGGCTTTCAACAGGTAAGCAGGAAAATTAAACTGATGGATGCCTACGAGTGGGCCAAATACAGCTACGACGCCAAAAACAACGCTTATCTCGACTTCAGGCCCTCCGGTAAAATTACCGACGACAATGCTACCCGCGGCAACTCCAACTACCAGATTGCACCGGAAACACTGCCTTACCTGGCAGGGCAGCAGGGGCTGGTGAATACCGACTGGCAGGATGCCCTCTTCAGAACAGCGCCTATTCAAAACCATACTTTGTCCGCTTCCGGCGGCAGCGACAAATTCCAGTATTATATCTCCGGTAATTATCTTGATCAAACAGGTATCATCCTGGGATCCGGGTATAAAAGATATGGTGTGCGGGCAAATCTAACCGCCGATCTCACATCACGTTTAAGGGTGGGCGTTAGCCTCAATCCCACGTTTGACCACTACGACCTGATCAACAGTGAGGGCCCGTGGACATTTGACGGCGTGTTGAGTAATGCCCTGAAGGCTGCTCCCATTTTCCCGGTGTATAATGCTGATGGCTCGCTGGCCACCAATCGCCAGAATATATGGGCGTTTGGCTATTCAGGAGGAGAAAACCCCGTCGCACTGGCCACCCAGATCAAAGATAAAATGGATCATATCCGCAACCTCGGAAGCGCCTGGGGAGAATACGAAATTATTAAGGGGTTGAAGTTTAAAACCTTCTTTGGCACTGATATTAATCATTTCAGCCGTAACTATTTCAGGCCTTCTACGTTGGGGACCTATAAGCCGATACAGCAAGGCGCGCCCACGATTCCCAAGGGATCTGCGCAAACTGCTTTATCTACCAACTGGCTCTGGGAAAATACGCTGACCTACCAGTTTAGTGTACACGATAAGCACAAATTCGATATACTGACCGGTTATACCTCCCAGAAGAACGTGACCAAAGCCAGTGAAACTGATGGTACCGGCTTTCCTAACGACGCGGTACAAACGTTGAATGCCGCCACCATTACCAGCGGCACCTCCACGGAATCGCAATGGTCGCTGATCTCGTACCTGGGTAGGATAAACTATAACTACGACGATAAATATTTTGTGTCTGCCAGCATCCGTAGCGATGGATCTTCCCGCTTCGGTGCCAACAATAAATGGGGCTATTTCCCGGCTGTTTCAGGCGGCTGGCTAATCAGCAATGAGTCCTTTTTTAAAGTAAAACCGATTTCTGAGTTAAAAGCACGGGTGAGTTACGGTACTTCCGGTAATTTCCAGATTGCCAACTATGCGGCTTATGACCTGTTATCGTCCAACGGATATGTGCTGGGGCCAGGTGCGGGTAACGCAGCTAATGGCGCAGGACTATCACAACCTGCCAACCCGGACCTGACCTGGGAAAAAACGCTGCAACTGAATGCGGGGCTGGATATAGGCTTGTTTACCAACAGGGTTTACCTCAGCGCCGACTACTATCGCGCTACCACTTCCAACCTGCTATTGAATGTACCGGTAGCCCTGAGTTCAGGCTTTGGTACCGCTTTGAAAAATATTGGCAAGGTACGTAACAGCGGAGTGGAATTTGGACTGAATACCCGCAATCTCACCGGCGCCCTCATATGGAATACCAGCTTTAATATCTCTGCCAATAAAAATGAAGTATTGCAATTGGGCACCAGCAACGCCCCCATCATTTCCGATGGCGGCAACGGCACCATCTCCCAGTTATATATCACCAAAGTAGGATCGCCTATAGGGAGTTATTACGGTTATATCAACGGAGGGGTATTTAAAAACCAGGCAGAAATTGACGCTTATCCTCATTACAACAGCACGAAGCCGGGAGATCGTAAGTTTATAGATTTTAATAATGATAAGAAAATTGATGCCAGCGACAGAACCGATATCGGTAGCTACTTTCCGAAGTTTATCTGGGGCCTCAGCAACGAATTCCGCTATAAGGGATTTGATCTGAACATTGCGCTGCAGGCGGTACATGGAAACAAAATTATGAACCTGCAACGCCGATTCCTCTACAATAGCGAAGGCAATGCTAACCAGATGGTAGAAGAGCTGGGATATTGGAAGTCGCCTACTGACCTGGGCGATGGCAATACCATGCGTCCTAATCGCGTAGCTACCGGGAATAGCACACAGCCCAGTTCCTTCTTTGTAGAAGACGGTTCGTATGTACGTTTGCGTAACCTAACCATTGGTTACAGCTTTAATCAACGCCTCTTGCGCAATAAAGTACAGCAGTTGCGGGTATACCTCTCCGGGCAGAATATTTATACCTGGACCCAATACACCGGTTATAACCCCGAGGTGAATGCCCGGCCCGACAGCCCGCTGTCGCAGGGAGAGGACTATGGTACTTATCCTTTGCCGAGAACATTTACCGCAGGTATCAATCTTTTATTTTAAAAACAGGAGTATATGAAGTTAAATATCACTATAGTAACAGCAGGCTTGTCGCTGGTAACGATTATATCTTCCTGCAGCAAAGATTTTATTAACCGGCCCCCGGTATCTAATCAAACTACCGCTACCTTTTTCAAAACTGCCAGTGATTTTCAGCAAGGGGTGAATGGTATTTATGATGGGTTACAAAGTACGCGCACCTATGGTAAATCCAGTTATTACCTGATGGAAGTACGAAGCGACAACACCGATATCCTCGACCGTGGCGCATTGGCTGGAGTAGCCTCCCAGATCGATCTCTTCGGAGAAACCACGACCAATCCCTTTCTCACAGATGTATATGCCGGTTCATATATCGTGATTTCCCGCGCCAACTCCGTGCTTGACCAGGTAGATGCCGCCGCTATACCGGATTCTTCTAAAAAGCAATTCAAGGGAGAAGCCTTGTTCCTGCGGGCGTTTGTATATTTCGACCTGGTGCGGTTGTATGGCAAAGTACCCCTGGTGATCAAAACAGAAACTACCGGAGAAGCACAGAACGACAAGCGGAATGATGTAACAGCCGTATACGCACAAATAGAAAAAGACCTGCAGCAAGCCGCCACCTTGCTACCTGCCGTGTATACCAATCCCAATGATTATGGCCGGGTAACCGCCGGCAGCGCCAATGGTTTATTGGGTAAGGTATATGTCACAGAAAAGAAATGGCAAGCCGCCACCGATGTCCTGAAAAACGTAAATGGCTATACGTTGTTGAACGATTATGCGGCGTTGTTTACACCTGCCAATGCCGTGAACAACGAAGTATTGTTTACCATCCGTTTTAAAAAAGGATTGAGTCCATCTGAAGGAAATACCTATTTCTCCGACATGGTGCCTTTTTCCTTCTTCTACAATGGTGTGGCTTATGGAGGTTCTAACAACAATCGCCCCACACACGATATCGTAGCGGCTTATGAGCCGGGTGATCTGCGTTTTGCAGCTTCTCTCGATACAGTGTCTTACAGCAATGCTACCACCAAACAGTCGGGCAACTATGTGAAGAAATTCCTCGATCCGCCCGGCGCCACGGGCGACGGCGGCAGCAGTTTCCCCGTATTACGTTACGCCGATATCCTGTTGCTGCAGGCCGAGGCGCAGAACGAGCAGGCTTACAGTGCAGCCACCGGTGCTGGTACCGCCTTCGGTTATCTCAACCAGGTTCGGCAAAGAGCCGGACTTAAACCCAGAACAGCTGCCGACCTGCCCGATCAGGCCAGTTTCCGTGATGCGGTGTTTGCTGAGAGGAGGATAGAACTGGCTTTTGAAAACAACCGCTGGTTTGACCTCGTCAGGTATAGCAAGGGACTGGCCATCATGCAGGCGCACCTGAAAAAAGAGTATAATCTTTCTGCGCCGGTGCTCATGCCTTCCCGCTTATTATTTTATATTCCTCAAAGCGAAATCGATATTCACAACGATCCTACCAATTTCCCGCAGAATCCTTGATAGCAGGTGGTTTGTAATTTATAACCGTTCGTGAATATTAATGAAGCCGATGAAGCAGCCTTTATCGAGGCTCCCGTTTGTATCCATCATGATCCTGGGCCTCCTTCGGGTATTGTATTGCCTGTCCTGAAATGATCAGAGCCTTTTAAAATGGATTTCCAGCCGCATATGCCGGCGGGTGTTATGAAAGTCTTCCTCGTCGTCCCGTACCAGGATCATTTGCTTGGGATTGAGGGTATGAATTTTAAATGTGACCGCATCACCGGTAGGTTCCAGCAAAGTTAATTCCTTTGAGTCGGGATAGAGGATATAGGATTCGTACCGTTGGCCGCCGTCTTCCAGGTGGCCGTCCTCTTTAAAATCCATGATGTCAACCTCGCTAAAACTGCTGTCGATTTTCTCGAACATTTTCTTCCCGTTTTCACTGCCGCTCATGACAGATTTCACCGGGAGCCATTTGCCGATAATTCTGCCGTTACTCTGGCCGGGAGGAACATTGCTGCAACTGATATGAATGATGGCGAGAAGTAGAAGGGTATAAATACGATTCATAAATTGTACCTTTAGTGTCATAAAATGTAATGCCCATGAAACTCCATTATGCGATTGGATGTAGGATGTTCAAAGCGGTATACGTGCTCTTTATCCGGATGTTTTGTGGTGTTTATAAAGCAAAAATACAAAGATCGCAGGTATAAGCAGGAATGGAAATTGTGAAGGTTGGAGGCAGCATTGTTTTATCCATAAAAAGTTGATCATGGGAGATAATATTGCGGCGCCGTTTCTACCGGCGCAGTACGTGGGAGAAGCCACTACTACTTCCGAGAGCAAAGATTTAATGAATGAAGAGGCAGCCTC
Organism: Chitinophaga sp. Ak27; assembly: GCF_012726295.1. Lineage (GTDB taxonomy): Bacteria > Bacteroidota > Bacteroidia > Chitinophagales > Chitinophagaceae > Chitinophaga. The sequence continues at coordinate 354,044 of NZ_JABAOB010000004.1, forward strand.
AGCCTTTTTCAAAACGGCCGTATTGCGCCTGGCAGACGTTAATAACTGGGAATCGCTGAGTGGTAGCATGTCGTCGGGCTTTCAGCTTACCGACCTGGCAGGAAAGCCTGTAGCAGGGCCGGCGGAAACGGGCATGTATATACGCATTGATATCCCGGGGCCGGGTACCCATGCAGGGAAGGGGTTTGACTGGGTGAAGATTGAACAAAAGGAACATATCATGTTAAATGAGCACCAGGAAGTATTCTTTATCCGGGCCAGGCCTTCCGAACATCCTATACAAAAAAGTGCGGGGATCGCACATTTCCTGCGTAAAGAAGCCAGCAGTTCGTTTGTGCTGGTAAGGAACGGTACTACCGTTACTGCAGCGGTATATGGTCGTAATGAGGTGCCCAATACCCAGAGCACCGACCTGGGCGACCGGATCAGGAATGCCGTGGTAGGTTCTACGGGTGCTATCGGTATTTCAAAACTTCAATGGAAAGCCCTGGTAAAGGGAGTATTGGAATAAGCCTATTGCCGCTGTTCTCGTTCAAAAAAATTTTGCACTTTTATATTGGCTTCTACTTCTTCGATGGCCTTCATCAGGTTATGGGGGGTGTCAGTGAGAGACGCCAGGGCGGCCGACATCCTTTTCCACACCGGCTGCATCTGAATCACCAGTTCTTTCCCCTTTTCTGTAAGCAGGATGAGCCGTTTCCGCTCATCTGTCTTGTCTTTTTTAGAACGAACCAGCTTTTGCTTTTCCAATTCTTTCAACAGGCTGATAGTAGATGGATGAGAATAGCCTATTTCTGCGGCTATTTCTACTACGCTCAATACCGGCTTTTGGTGCAGGGTATACACTACCGGGAACCACTTCGGCTCAAAATCAATCCCATGGGCCTTATAAATCAATTGCCCCTCCTTGCGCAGCTGATCGCTGAGGCGTTGTAAACGCGTGGCAATGGCCAATATGCCGGATGCTTCGATTAAATTGCTCATTAGCCCTCTTTTTCCAGGTGTAAGTGATAGAATACGTTATCTGCAGGCATCACCGGAAAATACGAAGGTAAATCCGTTTTGGGAATCCTTTTGAAATGATTACGCTCATAAAAGCGCATGGCGGCTTCCAGTTTATTGACAGTGCCCAGGTAAAGGTCCTGGATACCCTGTTGCCGGCTATACGCTATTAGCCCCTCCAGCAAACGTTGGGCAATACCCAGCTCTTTCCCCCGGAATTCTTTTTTGACAAACATCTTGCGGATAGCGCCGGCCTGATGACCAATGGCAATAAGCGCAATCGTACCTACCAGTGTTTCCCCCTGCATAGCTCCCCAGAATCCGCCGCCGGTGCGATGATAACAGGTGTCAATATCCAATAAGTCCGGCTGGTCTTCCAGGGTAACGGGGATGTTAAACTCCTGCTGTTGGATAGGGAGGATAAGACCAATAGCCTGTTGGCTGAAATGATTATCGATCATCCTGATTGTTGGTACTGTACTCATGTTTCCGTAATTATAGTATAAAACTACGTAGTTGACTACATATATCAAAATCTGTTTTAGCTATTCATAAAACAATTGGTACTCAGACAGGTGCGAACAGAGAGATCAACGATTAGCCGCTATCATCGCTTAAGGCAAAGTATTTCCCAACCGTGTTTTATTTTCCCAGTGCGGTAGGTAATCCATCGAGGCTAATGCGGTTCTTTTCAGCCTTATAAAGTTCCAGTCCTTCGGGGCCTTTGCTGGCAGCCCATTTAGCGGCATGGTCTCTTTCCCCGGTATACGTATATAGCGGTACACCAAAACCACAGGAGGTTTGTACTTTATGAATGTCGGCCACAATGATTTGCCTGGTAGCCGGCAACAGGGCAAAGTGGGCCGACAGCTCCGTCCATTCCGGGGCATCCGGCAATACCGTATAGCCATGGCCGTATAAGCGCAGTATATTGGGAGGGCCGTCAAAGGCGCAGAACATAAAAGTGATGCGGCCATTTTCTACCAGGTGGGCAGAGGTTTCATTGCCGCTGCCTACAATATCCAGGTAAGCCACCCGGGAAGGCGACAACACCCGGAAGCTGTCGAGCCCCTTAGGAGACTGATTTACATGCCCTTCCTGGCTGAGCGGCGCAGTGGCTACAAAAAACATTTTCTGGGCGGAAATGAATGCCTGGTGCTGCGGCTTGATATCATCAAAGAATTTTCCCATAGCAGTGGAGATTACAACGGTTAAAGATACAAATTTTTAGCCCCCGCCATCAACCGGAAAGCCGTACATTTGATACCGTACAAAGTACTAATGAAGCACTGTCCGTTATTTTCCGGCAGGAAAAATATGTTACATGAGGACGATCCAATTATTAGCGGTGCTTTTCCTTCTGGCCTCCTGTAAAGGCAAATGGGAAAAGACACAACCTTCGGTAGGAAAAATCACTGAGTCGGTATACGCTTCCGGTATCATCAAAGCCCGGCACCAGTACCAGGTGTTTTCAAGGGTAAATGGACTGATCGTCAACATCCCTGTCACGGAAGGAGATACCGTCAGGAAAGGCGACCCCATTGTCATCATCCGCAATGAAACCGCAAAACTCAATACCGAAAACGCTGCTATCGCGGCCGATTACAATTCGGTAAAAGCCAACGCAGATAAATTAAATGAACTCCGCGTGAATATAGACCTGGCCCGGATAAAGCTCAATAACGATTCCCTTACCCAAACCCGCCAGCGCAGGCTATGGGAACAACGCATTGGCAGCCAGCAGCAACTGGAACAGGCAGAACTGGCCTATAAAAATTCACTGACAGCCTATGATGTTGCCGTATTTAAGTACAACGACCTGCAAAAGCAGCTTAATTTCGCCGCGAAGCAGTCTGGCAAAAACCTGGAAATCAGTCATACCCAGAACGATGATTATACTGTCAGAAGCGATATCGACGGAAAGGTGTACAGCATCGTCCCGAAAAATGGGGAGATGGTGACTACCCAAAGTCCCATAGCTGTAATTGGAGATGCGGGGAATTATTACCTGGAATTACAGGCCGACGAATATGATATTGCCCGCATCCGCCTGGGACAAAAAGTGTATGTAACGCTGGATAGCTACCGGGGACAAGTGTTTGAGGCCGTGGTAGAAAAGATCTACCCGATGATGAACGAAAAATCCAGGTCCTTTACCGTAGACGCCCACTTCACCGCCGCGCCGCCAGTGGTGTATCCCAATCTCACCCTCGAGGCCAATATCGAAATACAAACGAAAGAACATGCATTAACCATCCCCCGAAGTTATTTACTGGCGGAAGATGAAGTAATGCTGGAAAATAAGGAAAGGAAGAAAGTGGTAACAGGCGTGAAAGACTACCAGCAGGTAGAAATTGTGAGCGGGCTTACTGCCAGCGATGTGATCATTAAGCCGGCGCCATGAACTACCGGTTAATTGTCAATATCGCTGTTTCATTGCTGAAAGCCCGCTGGAGGCAAACACTGGTAGCGGCCATCGGCGTTACCTTCAGCATCACCATGTTTATTGCCCTGCTGAGTTTCATGACGGGGCTCAATGGCCTCCTGGATGGCCTGATCCTGAACAGAACGCCACATGTGCGTATCTACAATGATATTAAACCCACCAAAGGTCAGCCGGTGACGCTGGCGCCCGAAAATAAAACCGCACATAATTTCATCCGCTCTGTTAAATCGGCCAGCGGACGCCTGGAAATATACAACAGCGCCGCTATTCTCGACCTGTTGCATCACGACAGCCGCGTACTGGGCGTGGCGCCTAAAATCGTGGCTCCCGTTTTTTTTAATGCCGGTACTATCGACATCACCGGCGTAGTGAACGGGATCGATGTCCAGGCAGAGAGCAGCCTGTTTCACTTCTACGAATATATTGTAGCCGGAAATGCCATCGACCTGAAGAATGTGCCCAACAGCATCATTTTGGGAAAAGGGGTAGCGGAAAAGCTGTTGGCAGAATTGGGAGATGTAGTACAGGTAACTACCTCCCAGGGAGAGATGATGCCCCTGAAAGTAGTAGGTTATTTTCAGTCAGGGCTACAGGACTTCGACAAAGTACAATGCTATACTTCTATCAATACTGCCCAGAAATTATTAGGCAAGCCCAATAATTATCTTACCGATATACAGATAAAACTGCATGACCTGAATGGGGCGCCGGCCGTAGCCAGGGAGTATGGGGGGCTGTTCCAGGCCGATACCGAAGATATCCAGACCGCCAACTCGCAGTTTGAAACCGGAAGCTTTATCCGTACCCTGATTTCTTACTCGGTAGGTATTACGCTGCTGATTGTAGCCGGTTTCGGGATTTATAACATTCTGAATATGATGATCTATGAAAAAATGGATGCCATTGCCATCATGAAAGCAACGGGCTTTTCCGGTGCCGATGTAAACCGGATCTTTATTGTGATTGCACTCAGTATAGGGCTGGCAGGTGGTGCAGCAGGGTTGGTATTTGGCTATATCCTATCGGTAGTGATTAATCATATTCCATTTAAAACGGCTGCATTACCTACCATATCAACGTTTCCGGTGAATTATAACCCGGTATTTTATGTAATAGCAACGGTATTTTCACTGGTCACTACCTACCTGGCAGGGTTTTTCCCGGCAAGAAAGGCCAGCAAGGTAGATCCGGTAGTTATTATAAGAGGTAAATAAGATGAGCGAAGTTATTCTGCAGGCAACACATATCACGAAGTATTTTCATGACCCGGTAACCGTACCGGTGCTGAACGACCTTAGTATGTCGGTGAACAAAGGAGAATTTGTTTCGGTAGTAGGTAAGTCGGGCTGCGGCAAATCCACGCTATTATATGTGTTGTCTACGATGGATACTGATTATGAAGGAGAGCTGTGGATTGAACAGCAGCTTGTAACAGGGCAGAAAGAGAAGCAATTGGCGCGCATACGCAATGAAAAAATCGGTTTCGTATTCCAGTTTCATTACCTGCTCAATGAATTCAGCGTACTGAAGAATGTGATGTTGCCAGGACTTAAGCTCAATAAATATTCCGCCGAAGAAATAGAGCACCGGGCCATGGAACGGCTCAAAATGCTCGATATAGACGAACTGGCGTTAAAGGGCGCCAACCAGTTATCCGGTGGGCAAAAACAGCGGGTAGCCATTGCCCGCGCCCTGATCAACGATCCTGCCATCATCATGGGAGATGAACCTACCGGTAACCTGGATAAGAAAAATGGCGAGATTGTATTCGATATCTTTAAAGAATTGGCTACACAATATCATCAAACGCTGTTGGTCGTTACTCATGATCTGGAGTTTGCGCAAAATACCAATCGTATCATCGAAATGGAAGATGGAAAAGTGATCCGTCAATAGCTGTTACAGCAGCTTTTGGGCGGCATCTTCCCAGTTTAATATCCGTTCATAACCTTCTATATGCACATTGTGGTGACCATGATAGAGATACGCTTTCCCTTTGAAAAAGGTAAAGTTACGGATCAGGTCATCGATCATAATGTCTGTTTGTACAATTGATTTATCGCCGCAAAGACAGAATTGCTTCCAGGTGAGGAAAGGAAAATGTTCCTGTAGCCAGTCGTATTTGTCCCGTAAGGAATCGGGAAACTCCATGGCGGCAGATACGATGTAGAGTTTATACTTCTGGTTGAGTGCTTTCAATACTTCCTTTGCATCGGGGAATACATCCAGGTCGCGGAAGAATCCCGGTGTATTCAGGTATTCCTTGATCTTGTCTTTGTGTTCGGGTGGTACTGCTTCGGTGAATGTTTTGCCGTGTAACTCTTCAGGAGTAAATGTTTTTCCGTAATCCCTGTAATACCATTCCCTGGCTTTTTTAATAGGATCGGCAATGGTTTCGTCCATGTCTATGGCAATAGATAGCTGCATCGTTTCCAGATTTATAGAGCTAATATAGTAAAAGAAGCAGAAAGGTAAAAGCAGAAAGCAAAAAGCTATTGTACAGAAGAACTTAGCGAGTATATAATGCTCGCTTTGATCATTTCTTTCAATAGCTTTTTGCTTTCTGCTTTTCGCTTTCTGCTCCTCTACAATTGCTTCAGCATAATTTTCCGGTATTCTACTTTCATTGGCGGGCCTACATGCACCTGTACACCCAGCAATCCTTTGGATTTACCGTTTACTTTGTCGTTGTCGGTCACATCGCTCATCAACACGCCGTTGATGTAATGCTGGAGGCGATTGCCTTTTATAACAAGGTGACAGCTGTTCCAATCTTCATGTTTGATTAGGGTTTGCAGCGAGTCGCTGCTGCCCAGGGAGCCGGTTACAATGGCGGCGGTCCAGGCATTATTTTTTATGCCATCCGCTAAAGAAGCTGTAGGCTTGGGGATGGTGGTAATCTGCCCGCGGTAAGCCAGGGTAGTGCGTCCCCGTTCTTCATAGTTTTGCCCGGTATACCGGTTAGCGCCGTCTATATCGGCTTGGTAGCCTTTGAGAGCGTGAGGAACGTTGTCTACCCATACGCTGCGGTAATTGATGCCACTGTTGCCGCCACCGGTAATCCTAAACTCACAGGTGAGTTCGAAGTTAGCCGGTTGCCCGCCTTTCCATACCAGGAACGTATTGGTTTTAAGCAGGGTTTGTGGTGTGACCTCTCCTACGAGGCAGCCGTTTTCCGCCCGCCAGTGGATGGAGTCACCGTCCCAGCCCTTTAATGTTTTGCCATCGAAGATGGAAACAAAGCCGGTGTCATTGCCCATGCTGTTGCCGGTTTGACAGCTGCTGGCGGAGCATAGCAGTGCTGCTGCGGCTAATGGCATAAACAATGTCCTGTATCTTTTCAGCATAATTGATATTTTAAATGTTTGTTTTTCGTATATCCTTTGGAGATATATTTCGTTTGCCCGGCGCCGTTAGTTACGCTGCATGGGTATCTTTCCACGTACCGGTATCGGCAGAGTCCAGTACGGCCTGGCAGACCTTCTGTGTTTCAAAGGCTTCGCGGAAGGTAGGCGAGCAAGAGCTGCCATCTTCCAGGCTTTTGAGGAAGTCGGCCACCTGGTGTACAAAGGAATGTTCATAGCCAATGCCCAGTCCGGGCACCCACCATTTATTCATATAAGGCTGATCCCCATCTGTTACATGGATAGACCTCCATCCTTTCAGCGTAGAGGCGTCGGCGTTATCGAAGAATTCCAGGCGATTCAGGTCATGCAGGTCCCAGCGGATGGAGGCGTGTTCGCCATTGATTTCAAATGTATATAAAGCTTTATGTCCGCGTGCGTAACGTGTTGATTCAAATAGTCCTAAAGAACCGTTGCTGAAGCGGCACATGAAGGAGCATGCATCATCGATATTAACTTTTTCTACCTTACCGGTAAGCTGGTGCATGCGTTCTTTGACGAAGGTTTCCGTCATGGCCGACACGGTAGTGATGCTGCCATTTAGCCACAAGGCAGTATCGATGCAGTGGGAGAGCAGGTCGCCCAGGACTCCAGAACCGGCTACTTCCGCATCCATGCGCCAGAGCCCTTCGCCGCCCTGGGGAAGACTGGCGTTGATAGTCCAGTCCTGCAGGAAGTTGGCGCGGTAGTGGAAGATGCGACCCAGCTTGCCGGAGTCGATGATTTGTTTGGCCAGCGTTACCGCAGGCAACCGGCGATAGTTGTACCATACGGTGTTGGGAACTTTCGCTTTTTCTATCGCGGCTACCATATCGGCCGATTCCCGGAGGGTACGGGCTAATGGCTTCTCACAAAGGATCATTTTACCAGCAGCGGCGGCGGCAATGGCAATTTCTGCGTGTTTGTCATTGGGGGTGCAGATGTCAACTGCGTCGATATCGTCCCGGGCAATGAGCGCTTTCCAGTCTGTTTCTACCGACTCATAGCCCCACTGTTCCGCGAAGGCCCTGGCCTTGCTTTCGGTGCGGGAACATACGGCCTTTAGTACCGGTTGGTATGCCAGTTCGGGGAAGAAGTTTTTTACCCGCAGGTATCCGTTGGAATGTGTCCGGCCCATGAAACCGCATCCTATTAATCCTATCCTCAGTGCTTTCTTTGTTGTCATAGTTATCTCTCGTTAGGTGATTGAAAAGCTATTCCTGCCAGCCGTGTTGCGTTCTTACAGCGATCATGGCCGCCAGTATATCATTCCAGGTTTTTGCCTGGGTCATTACGACATTGGGAAACATGCAGCCATCCCAGCAAATATGACGAAAGGCCTTTGTCAGCTGCCCCTGTTCATCGCGCAGCCAGTTGCCGGCATCCACCGGGATGTTCAGCTTGCCGTTAGGATCGGTGGCCAGGCAATGCCGGCCGGTCTTGTCGTGCGAGCCGGTGCCATGAACAGTGCCATCGTTTTGTGCTACATGGAAATCAATGGTCCACGGGCGTAATGCCCGGGTCAGCTGTCGAAGGCCCGCTGTCAACGCTTCCCTGTCTTTCCAGTCGAAATCCGCCGGCAAGATCCTGTCTTCCGGACTATTATATCCCAGTAAATACAGGAGGGTATGCGACATGTCGGCCTGGAAGCCAATATTAGGGCGATTCACCGCTTCTAAGGTATCTACCATGGCTCGCCAGCTATGCATGCCCCCCCAGCATATTTCGCCTTCTGCGGCCAGCCTTTCGCCGTAGTCCGCCGCTACATCACAGGCTTCGCGGAACGTGGCAGCAATTAACTGGGTATTGGCAGCGGGGTCTTGGGCCCAGCTTTCGGGAGAAGTGGCGGAGTCGATGCGTACGATACCATGCGGACGTATACCCAGTTCCCTTAGCCGTTGACCAACGCGGCAGGCTTTACGCACCTGTTCTACAAAACGGGCCCGGTCTTCTTTATTGCCCATAGCAGATCCTCCGCTGGGAGGCCAGATGGGCGCTACCAGGCTGCCTATCTCCAGTCCATAAGACGCTACTTTGTCGCACAGCCGCTTCAGGTCATCATCACTGCTATCCACCGGTACATGCGGATCAAATAGACCGATGTCGATGCCATCGAATTTGACACCGTCTACTTCGGCGGCAGCCGTCATTTCCAGCAGTGTATCAAATGAGATGATGGGTTCTGATCCATCGCCTTTGCCTACAATACCCGGCCAGGTGGCATTGTGGAGCTTTGGGAAATTGTTATTTTTCATCACGTGGGTGTTTAATGGGTGAGTTACAACACCAGGTCAGGATTACCCGGACCAAAATGTTTCAGCATTACAATAGGATCGGTGGCGGAGGTGTTTATAATTTTTACCCCGGCCGTCGCTGCCGCCTCACTGACAAAATACTCATCATGGGTCAGCTGTCCATAGCGGATCAGGGAAGGAGTTTCAATATCCCATACGCCCATCGTGCCATGTCCCTGCATCATGATCATGCCATAGGCTGCGCTGTCTTTGATTACCACTGTGGCGCCCGGCGCTATGGTCAGCTCTTTGGCGCTGAAAGCAGCCGATTTATAACATACCCAATTTTCCGTATAACCTTCCCCGTTAGCAGCCAGTTTGGGCGGCATAAAACGGTTTTGGAACTGATTGGGATCAACATTCAGTTCCCAGTCAATCACGTCCATGAGCGCGTCATAGTCGCCTATGTTTTCCTTCGGAGTGCCGTTCCAGAGCAATACTTCAGGCACAATCGCCTCATTTACGAGCGACTGGTACATAGCAAATACGTCGGAAGCTTTTTGTGGTTCGTAGGTACATAAGCTACCGGGCGCATGTAATAAGCCAGGCGGTACATCCCAGCCTGTGCCGGGTTCCAGGCGATATGCCTGTGAGTAGTTGGTGATTTTATTATCGCCTTTGGTGAAGTTCACCAGGCATTCCCTGATCTGTTCACGGCTGGTACCGGGAGCAATACCCATGAAGGTATAAGGGAAGTCGCCCCCGTGATTATTCAGCTGCGGGGGGAAATAGTAGGCTTCCGGTTTGCCGGCCTGGCCTATCAGCGCCGCTTTTTCATCGTTGTGATGTATGTGATGGGGCAGTGGTCCCATGTTATCGAAGAACTTGGAATACATAGGCCAGGCGCCATATTCGTTCCATAACCGTTTTCCGATCAGCTGGTCTTTTAACTCACTGATGGCATCTTTCAACAGGAACTGCCGCGTATTTTGACCATCCTGCCACACCACCATGCTTAATCCTTCATTTTCGCCGGTTAACGGGCCGTTCTTGGCTGGGGTGGTGGATGACAGCCAACGCTCATCGATGCCGCCACGTTCGCCGCCCAGGACGTAATAATCGTCGGGATGTAATTTAATCCTGCGTCCGGGTACACAAAACGACCGGGGCACCCAGGTAGGCGCTAAGCGAAGAATACCTTGTCCCTGTTCAAGCGCTTTTTCGGCGAAACTTATTTTTTCCTTTGCTTCAATCATGTGTCGTGATTTAAAGATCAGTGAGAAATTGTTTTATCGTTGCTTCGGTATGCCATACATCCAGTTCCAGGTCATACCGCCGGCTTTTGCCGGGTTCGAGAAATAATAGGGTCCCTTCCCGGCGGGCTTTGGCCTGGCCGGTAGGGGGATGGGTACCGGGTTCCAGTCCCATCACATATTCGCCTTTACCCCAGTGTTGCCAGTTGGTAAGCACCGGCAGCTGCGCTTTTTTGAAGCGCAGGGATACCGCCAGCGGCAGGCGGGCATTGTGTACACCGCAGGTACACCAGCCCTTTGCATCTGCTTCAGGGTCGATGATCGCGGCTTCTTCTCCGCCGCCAGCGTGGCTATCCAGTGGCGCCATTCCCTTTTTATAATTATGGGTGTTATTGAAAATATGATCAGGATTGCCTGCCCTGGAAGTCCAGCTGCCTTTCCACAAAATATCGGCGCCTTCGTCTACCAGCGGCCAGCCAAAGTTGAAGTGATACAACAACATATGTGGTACAGTCGTATTACCGCGATTAATTACTTCGTCCTGTACACGAATGCCCGCAATACCCAACGTCCCGGAAATGGTTCGTTTCAGCCATAGCTGCGGACCTAACGCCTGTACCTGGGATATAATACCGGTAATGCTCATATCGAAATTACCGGCTACAGGATCTGGCTGTATAATGGAAATGATTTCTGCCGGTGTATTGCTGATAGGACCATGCAGGCCACGTTCTCCATATTCATCGGTTTCCGGTCCGCCTACATGCATCAGCCCACAGGTGGTCATCAATCCACCACCAAAGGTTTGGAGCCAGTCCAAACCTTTGTCTGTTAATCTTTGCGGCGGTATCACCCCGCCATGGCTCAGCCAGGCGAGGCTATGTTGTTGGTAAAAGGCATCCGCGATATCCATGGCCCGGTCCAGCACCACTTTATAACGCAAGCCGGTGCCGGTATTGATCCAGGCGATACGGGTGCCCCTGCCGGGACCATTGTCCAATACCGCCGTTTCAATACCACCCAACTGTAAATGGTTGGATATTTTATGAAGCCATGGTTGAGGTGATGAGGTCATCCGCGCGTGGTTTATTTTTTTGAAAGTTCTACCGGGTGTTTTGCAGGTAGAAAGACAGAATCAGATTTATTGCCGCCTGCTTTGAGGTATGCAATGAGGTCCCTCAATTCCTCTTCGTTCAGGCGGTTAATTAGTCCCGGCAACATCACCGATACGGTAGATGCTTTTGTGCCGGCTACCTCTTTCTTCGGCAGCTCACGTACTTCCTGTGGTGCAAAAGGATTCTGGGAAATAACGTATTTGTCTTTATCCTGGCTCACCAGTCGCCCTAATACGGAACCGCCGTTTTTCAGGGAAAATACGGTAGCGGCATATTGGTCTGAAATAGTTTTGCTTGGATCGATGATCGCTTCGAGGATATCCTTGGTAGAAAAGCGGGTGCCCAGCTGTGTCAGATCCGGACCAGCCACACCACCTTCACCGCGCATGCCATGGCAGGAGCTGCACAAAGCGGTGGCAAACATAGCGCGGCCCTGTTCAAAGTTGCGATTTGTTAAGCCGCTGTCTACTACTTTCACTGCTTCCTCCACGGTCCAGCGCCTGCCCGGCCCTTTCGGCTGCGGAAAGCCCTGAGCCAGGTTGCCATTGCTGTTGAGCAGCGAATCACCGGATACCTGGTTGAAGTGCGCGTACTCGCTTTTCGGAAGGTTGTCCAGCGCATTTTTCCTGGCATTATTGATAAACCCAATGAAACTATGGCCTCCTTTAAACGTGAAGGCATGGTAGAACCACTGGAAATATTGTTCGCGTAAGGCTGGTGTCCAGCCGTTTTTAGCCTGGCTTAATACGGTGGCATACCAGGTTTGTTGTAACGGAGGCATTTTGGAGAGCATACCTGCGATGTCGAGTCCATACTGCGGGTTACGCAAAATCAGGTCGGCCGATTGCATGGCGGTTTTCTGTGCAGCGGTATCATCTTTTGCTACTGCCAGCAAAGCCATGGTTTTTTCTACGGATTTAGGTGCATCCAGGTACACCAGCACCTTGCTCAGGGAACGGTTCAGGTCATTGTTACTGGCAGGATACTGTGGATCGAGGTAGGCGGCCACCTGTCCGGCTAACGTAGCATCAGGTTTACCCATGCGTACGAAAACCAGCTCAAATGCACGGAGCAGATCAATCTGCTGGGAAGGCGATAACTGTGCATAGTTGATGGTCATCAGTTGCGGCAGCAGTATTTTCTTTACATCTTCCTTACCCTGACGGGCCAGTGCAATGCTTCCCTGGATGAGTGTTTCCGGATCTTTCTCCTGCAATACTTTATTTTGCCACTGGCTAACGGGTTGATTTTCTATGGCAATCCTGGCGGCAAAACGAATAAAGCGGTCGTTGTCTTTCAGGTATGGCCAGGCAAAATCTACTGCGCCCGCTTTGGGGCCGCCATGAAAGGCTTCCAGCTGTTTGCGTATATTGGCGCCGGCAGTAGGCGCAGTTACCGGCAACGGATCGTTGCTTTCCTTGTTGTCTTTGTAGTATACACGGTACAGATCTGATTCCAGCCGGCGTCCACCGGTGAGGAAGTACAGTGCGCCATCCGGACCAATAGCGCCATCGGTAAGTGGTAGCGGGGAACCGGACAGGAATTCTTCGGCACTGGCTTTATAAGATGCGCCGTCGGGCTGCAGCTGGATAGCATAGATGATGCCGAAGCTCCAGTCAAACGCAAACAACGATTTACGGTACTTCTCCGGGAAACGCGCCTTGCCACCGTAAATCAGGTTGGTGGGAGAGCCCTGGCCGATATTCAGTAACGGAGGCAGGTTATCCGGATAGGCCGGTGACCATTTTTCAGTACCTGGGCGCCAGCCATATTCACTGCCACTGGTAACATGGCAGATACGGGTGGGTCGATACCACGGTGTTCCAAAATCCCACTCCATGTCAGAATCATAGGTGAACATATCCCCATTATCATTGAATGTAAGATCGAACGGGTTGCGGTAACCGGAGCTGATCAGCTCCCAGTTGGTGCCAGTGGAATCGAGGTGCGCTATCCATCCGCCATGCGTATTTACCGTATTATCATGACCGTTAGGATCCTTAATAAAAGGAAATACGTTGTCGATATTCCAGGAAGGCGGCACCTTATAGTTATTCATCTCCGGTATTTTGGTGAAATTACCGGCGATCACATAAATGGATTTTTTGTCCGGAGAAAGAACAATGCTGTGCGGGCCATGTTCTCCTTCTCCTTCCAGTGCCTTTATCAGCGTGATTTTGTCGAACTGGTCATCGCCATCGGTATCCTGCAGGCGATACAAGCCACTGCCTTTATTGAAGCGGTCGTCGCTGTTGTGGTTTACCATTACATACAGGCTGTTGAAAGCATATAGCAGTCCCTGTGCATAGCCCATCGCTACCTTTTGGGTAGAGGTATCGCCACCGATAATGAGCTTTTCAATTTTCAGCTTGGCGGAGTCTTCTCCTACGGCAGGCAACTGTAGCCGGTACAGGTAGCCGTATTGATCCGATACAATCATGCGGCCCTTGTCGTCGAATGTCATGGATACCCAGGACCCCTGCTTGTTATCGCCGGGGCTATACAGCCGTTCTGCTTTAAAATTGTCAGGTAATTTCAAAGCATCAATTTTCCGGTTGCCGGTTTCTTTGTTTTTTGACGTTGAGTCGTTGCCGTTATTGCAGGCCACAGCTGCTATTACAACAGTGGAAATAAGCGCCAGTAGCCTGAATGGTTTTTTGCGTAACGTGGTCATAAATATTTACTTGAATATGTTCCTGAGTTGATACTGCCTGTATGGGTCTTCCGTTGACTATAGCTGTAGTAATATAGTAAACGTTTCTGCCTTTTTCTAGTTTTTTTTACCAACCTTGATTCTGATCAAATTTATTCAGTCGCACTTCTCTTTCAGGAATCGGATACAATAACTGGAACGGCTGTATGTTATAAGAAGCAGGGCTCAGCCTGGATAAACGTTTCTTTTCTTCGATACCATGCGCGGTCATTACTGAGATGGCCTTACCGGTGCGCAGCAGCTGGTACCAGCGTTGATCTTCAAACGCCAGCTCTACCCGTTGTTCATGAAATACGGTATCGCGGAAGGCCGCCTGGCTCAGAGCCGGTAGCGGATCCAGGCCGGCACGTTTGCGCACGGGATTAATATACTGCAGTGGATCACCGTTGCCGGTTTCATTCACCGCTTCTGCCAGCATCAATAATACCTGTGCATAACGGTACACCGGCCAGTTTTCGTTAGACCGTCCATCTAATGCATAAGGCGGATGATAGAATTTTTTAATTAACGGCAGCTTACCACCGAAAGCCACGGACTCAGCAAATGCGGCGTTGGTGGGACTGTCGTACATATAGATGGAAGCATCCTTTCTTTTGTCTTTAGCTTCATAAGCGTTTACAATGCTGGGGGTAGGAATGTTGTTGCCGCCCAGGTTACCGTTGAAGCCCGTGAGATCTTTCTTGCCGTTGCGTGGCCCGAAAGTAAAAATGAAGTTGCTGCTTTCTGTTTCCAGTCCTGCATTATACTGCACGGCAAAAACAGATTCTGAATTATTTTTCTTAGCCGGATCAAAATTGTCTGCATAATTATCTACCAGCGAATAATTCAATGTAAGCACCTGTTGCAGGGTGGTTACCGCCTTGGCATACTCTTTCCTGGTGAGATATACATCGCCCAGCAGCGTCAGCGCAGCACCCTTGGTAGCTCTTCCTGTTTCGCTGGAGGCATAGGTGGCAGGCAGTCCCGCGGCGGCATCGGTAGCATCGGCAATGAGCTGTGTATATACTTCTTCTACGCTGGCACGCTTGGGAGTGGAAGCCTCTTCCGGGCTGGCTACTTCTTTCACCAGCAAGGGCACTGCTCCGAAAAGGCGTACCAGGTGAAAGTAATAGAGCGCCCGGAGGAATTTGGCTTCGCCGAGGTACTGTTGTTTAGTTGCGTCGTTAGCAAATTTGACGTTATCAATACGGCTAATGATGACGTTGGATTGCTGTATATTTCTATATAGTTGTGCCCAGGTATTATTCACGTAGTTATTGCTGGCGGTGATCAGGAACTCGTCTATCTCTTCCCTTTGCTGCGCGCCGCGATCACTTTCATCGTACTGATAGTTGGTATTGTCTGACCGCATTTCTGCCATGGCCCAGTAGTCGCTCTTGTACAGGTCCTGCAGCACGCCATAACAGCCATTTACTGCACGCAGCACCTGCGCCTCTGAAGTATAATAGTTGGATCCGCTGGAGAAAGAGTTCGGTTTTACATCGAGCATGCTGTTACAGCCATTCATGGCAATCGCCAGGAGCGCGATTAATGATATTTTAGTTTTCATGTTGCTATGCTTTTAGAGGCTGAATTAAAAAGAGAGGTTGGCGCCGAGTGAGTAAATTCTTGGCACAGGATAGTTGGAATAGTCTATACCCGGTACCAGTGCGCCACTGCCGCCCTTGCCCAGGTAGTTGGTCACTTCCGGATTGCCGCTGTATTTGGTAAACAGGATGGCATTTTGCACACTTACATATAAGCGGGCGCTTTGTACAAATCCGAATTTTGGAAAGCTGTATCCAAGCGTGATGTTTTTTATCCAGGCGTAGTTGTTCTTTTCTACTGTCAGGGAGCTTACATCGCGGTACATCACACGGCCACGTCCGGAGCCATTGGTGGTTGGCACTTTGCCGTTGCCTGGATTTGATTCAGATCTCCAGCGGTTAGCTACATCTTTCCGCACGTTAAATACACCATCTATATTGCCATTGTAGTCATTCGTGGCGTGTAAGCGGTCGGCTCCCATAGAACCTACTACCAGCACCCGCAGGTCCCATTTTTTATAAGAGAAGGTATTGGTCATGCCCCAGTTAAAGTCGGGATACGGATTGCCGATGATAGCGAAATCCTCCCGGGGATTAATCACCCCGTTGCCGTTGATATCTTTAAACCGGATATTACCCGGGATAGCGCCGGGGAAGGCAGGGCCTTTATCTACTTCTGCCTGGTTTTGATAAATACCGTCAAATACATATCCATACAGCATGGCCAGTGGTTTGCCTACTACACTGATGTTGGTAGGATTACCCTCGCTGCTGTTGCCGGAGTAAATAGGCGCATTGTCTTTACCCAGTGCCAGCACTTTGTTGCGGTTAAAGGCGATATTGAAGTTGGTGTTCCAGGTAAGCGATTTGGTTTCTATGTTCCGGGAGCTAATGCCAATTTCAAGACCCCTGTTTTCCATATCGCCTTTGTTTTCTGTTACGTTGCCAAAGCCGCTGGACTGCGGAATTTCTACGTTCAGCAACAGTTCCTGGGTATTTCTTTTATAGGCATCGATGGTGAGGTAGAGGCGGTCTTTCAGCAATCCAACGTCAACGCCTATATTTAGTTCTTTCATTTTTTCCCAGCCCAGGTTGGGGTTGCCGAGCGAGTTCATCACGCGACCGCCGGCCAGTGCGCCACCGAGTACATAATCACTGGTACCGATATTGCTCATGTAAGAGTAGTTGCCAATATTAAAGTTACCGGTAAATCCATAGGAGGCCCTTACTTTCAGATCGCTGATGATGCGGGAAGACTTCATGAATTCTTCCTGTGATAGGCGCCATCCTAGCGCTACAGAAGGAAATGTGCCCCAGCGGTTGTTGGCGCCGAACCGGGATGAACCATCTGATCTGACAGTAGCGGTCACCAGGTATTTGTCCTTGTACGCGTAGTTAACCCTTGCAAGATATGACAGTAGGGCCCATTCTGTTTTGTCGGTACCGCCGGTGATGGTAGCAGCGGCGTTTAATGTTTTGATATCATCGTCCGGATAGTTGGCCCCGTTAAAGCCGGCATAATTTTCTTTCTGTGATTGTACGGTATATCCCAGCAAACCGGTAAAGGCATGACCATTGCTGGTATTGTACTGGTAAGTAAGCGTGTTTTCATTCAGCCAGTTCAGGTAGTTACCGCTGGAGTAGTTGCCACTGGGGATACTGGGAGGTGCTGCGTTTGTATTGCCAATGGTGGAAGGCCGGAAGTACTCTGCACTACCTTCCTGGTAGTCGACGTTGAAGGTGGACTTAAATTTCAGATTCTTAATAATTTCATATTCACCGTAAGTATTGAACAGTATACGGGTGCTTTTAGACCGGTTCACAATTTCATTGAGCATCATTACCGGGTTGGGTAAACCGAAAGTACCCGGACTTTGTATGAAGGCGTTATAGCTGCCGTCTTTATTATAGATAGGTTCTATGGGGCTGGCAATGCCGAATACGCCGTCGCGGCCTTCGCCGTTGGTGCCGCCTTTGCGGGTGGTGTAGGAGGGGGCTACATTAAACCCTATTTTAAACCGGTCGGAGAGGCTGGCATCTACATTGGCCCTGACAGAATAGCGCTGGTAACCGGAATTGATGATCACACCATCCTGGTTGAAGTAACCGGCAGATACATAGGTTCTTATTTTGTCGTTACCACCGCTTACACTCAGGTTGATGTCTTGCATAGGTGCTACGCGGGTAATAGCATCAAACCAGTTGGTGCCTTCGCCAATCAGTTCAGGATGGCGATAAATTTCCGGGATGTCAGCATCGGTAGGTTCGCGATGTTCGGTGAAACGTATATTATCTTCGATCGATTCTTTCCTGAATTGCGCAAATTCCTGTCCATTCATCAGGTTAGGACGTCCCTTTTGCGGAATCCGCTGAGAGCCATAATTGGCGGAAAGCTGCACGGTGGGGATACCGGAGCTGCCTCTTTTGGTAGTAATGAGTACCACGCCATTTGCTCCCCTGGAACCGTAGATAGCAGTGGCAGATGCATCTTTCAATACCGCCATGGATTCGATGTCCTGGGGATTAATCGCATTCATAGGGTCTGATACCTGGTCGGAAGAGGAAGCCAGCGGGTAGCCATCTACTACATATAGTGGCTGGCTGCCTGCGCCCACCGCACCGATACCACGTACCTGTACCTGCGGGCCGCCACCGGGAATACCATTGGAAGTACTGACCTGTATGCCGGCAATCTGTCCGGATAAAGCCTGGTCAGGACCTGCCACCGGCATGTCTTTTACATTTTTCATAGACACGATGCCTACGGATCCGGTAACGTCTTTTTTCTGTTGGGTACCATAGCCAACTACTACCACCTGGTTGAGCACTTTATTGCTCGGCTCCAGTTGCATGCTTATTTTAGTGCGGCTGCCCACCGCCACTGTTTTGGAAATGTACCCGATGATACTGAATACGAGTGAATCTGTGCTGGCGGCGGCAATGGTGTATCGGCCATTGGCATCGCTGAAAGTTCCCTGGCTGCTTCCTTTTACGCCGATAGTAACGCTGGGTAGCGGGGAATTGCTACCGGCGTCGGTAACCTGTCCGCTAATATTGCTTTTCTGCGCATAACTGTCGTACGCACAACAAAACATGAATAACGAGAACGTTGCGCCAAAAGGTACGAAAATGAGTGGTCGTTTACGATAAAGGCTGAATGCTTTAATCATAACAAGTGGAATTTGTGGTGATGAAACGGCAATGATTTACGGAATCCAATTTAGTCGAAGAATAATACATTCCTGTCCTGTTGTGTCCTGTACTGTCCTGTACTGTCCTGTATTCATACCCCATTTTTAGAGGACTTTCGGATGAATGGCGTATGAAAAGCACAAAAAAAGCTTTAATTTTCGCTTCACTTATCCGATGTTAAGCATTGCAAACCGGAAGTATATCGCTTATAAAATCCGATCCATGAGAATGAAAAAACTACGTTTACCACTAGTGGCATTATTTGCCCTGTTAAGTGCCAACACTTTTGCCCAACAACAAACAGTAGACACGGCCAAACAAAGAAAACAGTTTGAGGAACTGATGAAACAGGATTGGGCCTGCCTGAAATGTTTCCAGGAAGAAAATACCAAAGTGGCGCCGCCTAAGGCAGGAGAGCAACGGATCGTATTCATGGGTAACTCTATCACGATTGGCTGGAAGAATGCCCACCCTGAGTTCTTTGAAGGGAAACCCTATATCAACAGGGGTATCAGTGGGCAAACCACCTCCCAGATGCTGATCCGCTTCCGGCCTGATGTGATTAACCTGAAACCCAAAGTGGTGGTAATTTTAGCAGGTACCAACGACATCGCCGGCAATACAGGTTATACGCCGGTGGAAACTATCTTCGGCAATATCGTATCTATGACGGAGCTGGCGAAGGCCAACGGTATTAAAGTGATACTGTCGACGGTATTGCCGGTGTATGAGTACCCATGGAGAAAGGGTATGGGTATCGATGCTGTAGGGAAAATCGCGGATCTTAACCAACGCCTGAAAGACTATGCCGCAAAAAATAATTGCGTATATCTTGATTATTTTTCTGCTATGGAAGATGATAAAAAAGGCCTGAAAGCAGAGTTGACCTACGATGGCGTACACCCGAATAAAGCCGGTTACCTGGTGATGGAACCGCTGGTGGAAAAAGCAATTGCAACTGCGCTCAAAAAGAAATAAATGCTGACACGGACATTATTGCTGGCGGGAATATTTTCCTGTACTGTTAACCTCCTGGGCGCGCAGCAACGTTGGGCGCCCGCTATCGACTCCATCCTGGCAGTAAAGCAGATCCGCGCCTTCAATGGCGTAGTGCTGATTGCAAAAGATGGGAAAGTTCAATATGAAAAGAGCATCGGGTATGCTGACCGCGAAAAAAAGCGTCAACTGGATATGGACAGCCGCTTTATTATTATGTCTGTTACCAAGCAGATAACCGCGGTAATGGTATTGCAGGAAGCAGAGAAGGGGCGTATACAACTGCAACAAACGTTGCGTACTTACCTGCCGGATTTTCCCGATAGGTGGGCAGACACTATTACGGTTCATCAGTTGCTGAACCACACTTCCGGCGTGGTTTGGTACGATCAGCCGCTGGCATTTACGCCTGGTTCCCGTTATGCCTATTCCAATTTTGGATATGCGCTGCTGAAGCAGGTATTGGAAAAGGTGACAGGGCAACCTTACCGCGCATTAGCCAGTATCCTGTTTAAAAAATGCGGCATGTCGCATTCCGGTGTGGCTGGCCAGCTGCCGGCCATACAGGGGTATGCCTACAGCGAAAAAGTTCCCGGGGACATATTAACGCCGAAAGATACTATCCCCGACTTCCTGTTGGCAGGAGCAGGCGTAGTGTCTACCGCAGGCGACCTCCTGCGCTGGAACCAGCATTTGCATGGAGGAAAGTTATTGAGGGATAGCAGCTATCAGGCTATGATCACTGCCTGGCAGCACCGCGACCACAGCATATTAGGCAGGATGGGCGCCGGCTACGGTGTATTACTTACAGATGATAAAAAAGAGATAGGACATACCGGTTACATGTCGCAATTAGGATTTACGACCATCAACCTGTATTTCCCGGCTACCCGAACCAGTATGATTGTGTTGGAAAATGTGGCGTGGAAAGAGTCAGACCTGCCACATGGATTTTCGTTCGAGAAAGACATCCTGTCGCTGATATCGCCGGTGGCAAAGGAAAATCACCGGTAACAGCATTTTATCACGATAATTTGTTAAAATTTTCTCAACGTGTTTTTTAATCCGGACATTTTCCGCTAACTTCATTTCTCACCAAAGAAAAGGAGGTATTCATGTTATCTACAGTATATTCATGGACACCTGCGGTTGATTTAGTTTAACCAAAGGGGGCTCCATTTGAGCACTGTTAACGCTTTGGCGTTAAAGGCATCCTGGCATTGCCGGGATGCCTTTTTCTTTTACCGCAGGGGCCGTAATATTATATTTTATATTTTTGTGAGATGAATAATGAATTGTTAAACCCCCAAACTAAAATTTAAGTAATATGGCTTTTATTATGGTGGATGTAGAGTGCGATGGCCCTATCCCCGGCGACTACTCCATGATTTCATTCGGTGCCGTACTGGTAAATGATGCGCTGGACGAAACCTTTTATGGACAATTAAAACCTATATCTGACAAGTTTATTCCCGAAGCATTGGCTGTATCCAACATTACCCGTGAAGAAACCCTGACCTTCGGCGATCCGGTAGCGGTAATGACACATTTTCGTGACTGGATTACTTCGGTCAGTAAAGATCGTCCCATTTTTATCAGCGATAACAACGGCTTTGACTGGATGTTTATTTGCTGGTACTTTCATCATTTCCTGGGTGAAAACCCCTTCGGACACAGCTCCCAGAACCTGGGCAGCATGTACAAGGGCCTGATGAAGGACACGTTTGAAAACTTCAAACATCTGCGCAAAACCGCGCATACGCATCATCCCGTAGACGATGCCCGGGGAAATGCTGAAGCCCTGCTAACCATGAAAAAGGAATTGGGGCTCAAAATAAAATGATAACCACCTTATCGCAGGTTTTGGGCCGGGTTCACCAGCCCTGCTTTAATTGCCTGGTAAGCAATGGTGATAGCAGCAATAACGATCGATAAAATAATTGCTACCAGGAAAATACCGCCGCCAATATGCATCTGGTAGGCAAAATGTTCCAGCCAGTGTTGCATCACGTAGTAAGTAAGAGGCGCAGCGATGCAGAAAGCAACAATGATCAGGATAATAAATTCTTTTGCAAATAAGCCCACAATACTCCATACTGTAGCGCCTAATACTTTTCGGATACTCATCTCTTTGGTACGTTGTACCGCCGCATAAGCTACGAGGCCATAAAGACCAAAGCACCCAATCACGATGGCCAGGAAAGAGAAAATCCGGAAGGCAGTGTATATTTTTTGTTCCTGCCTGTACATATCTGCAATCCGATCGTCAAGGAAGCGGTAAGCAAACTGGTTATCAGTAAAAATAGCCGACCACACCTTGTCGATGGCGGCAATGGTCTTACCCATATCCGTGGGTTGAATCCTGATATTCACTGCGCCGAATGCGTCAGGCTCATTGATCAGCACACAAGGCCTTCTTTGTTTATACCGCGATTCACTCTGAAAATCATGCACTACGCCGGTAATGAGACAGGTATTGCTGCCTAAGTTGAAACGCTTCCCAATGGCCTGTTGCGGAGTTTGTATATGTATCTTATGCATCAGGGTTTCATTCACGACCACTTGTCGCACCGTATCGCCTTCCCTTTGCCGGTGAACATTTTCTCCCGCCAGTATTTTCATATCAAACATGGGAAGATATTGCTCGTCGATGAATTTAATTTCTGTAACATCATTTTTGGTGATACCAACATCGGGACAAGTAAACGGCGCAAAGGCATTGTTGGACACCGGGTCACCGGAGCCAAAACTCATTTGTTGAATTCCCGGATTTGCGGCCAGTTGCTCACGCATCACCTCCCGTTTTGTTTCATCCGGTAAAGGGATAGAAATCACTGCTTCTTTATTGAAGCCGAGGTCCTTATTTTTCAGAAAATCCATCTGGTAGCCCACAATCAATGTTCCGGCAATGAGCACCTGGGAAATGCCGAATTGCGCGGATACCAGCACTTTACGAAGCCCTAATCCTTTGAAGCTGATATTCGTGTTAGCTTTTAAGGCATTGGTAGGATTAAAGGCTGCCTGTACAAAAGCGGGATATAACCCTGCCAATAGTATAACCGTTACCGTTATAGCTGCCAGTAGCCCCAATATGACCGGTTGCAACAGCTGGGAAACCGGTATTCTTAAATCCATCCAGGTGGCTACCAGAGGCAGGAGCAGTAGCGCCGAAATAAAACCAAGTATCACCGATATCAGGACGAGTACGGCCGTTTCTGAAAGGAATTGTAGCACCAGCTGTCCACGGTAAGCACCCAGCACTTTGCGCACACCGGTTTCCCGGGCCCGCCGTATGGCCTGCACTGTAGCCATATTGATGAAATTGATACAGGCCGTGATGATGATGAACAAGGCGATAGCCGCCAGCCCCCAATAGGTGGTTTTGCTGGTAGTGGTGTTACCAGGACTGGAAATATAGCGTTGGTCGAAATGAATATCTTTTAAAGGCTGTAGGATCAGCCTCGTGGTTTTACTGATATCAGCCCCCCAGTTTTTAGCAATGAAACCGGGCAGCCTGCGTTGTAGCTGTTCAATAGTGTAGTTTTCTGGCAGCACCACAAAGGTATTGCCACCCATAATGCGGAAGAATGCGTTGTCGGTTAATACCAACTTCTTTACGGTTTCAAAAGACACCAGCATCGAAAATACAAGGCTGGAATTCGGTGGTACGTCTTTAATTACACCAGTAACCTTCAGATCGAACTTATTATCGAGGTTAATGAGCTGCCCAATGGGGTCTCTATCTCCAAAGTATTTCTGCGCAGTACTCCTGGTCAGTACTACTTCATTAGGCCCTGATAGAGCATTACGCGGGTCGCCGGACAACCAGCTAAAATCAAATACCCGGAAGAAGTCGCCATCGGCAAAGGCATAGCCTTTCTGATTGTACCGGGTGTTCCCCACTTTCATCAACCCTTTTTCCCGGTACCAATACTGCGATACCAGCGGCAGTTCGGGAAAATCATTTCGTATCGCCGGTGTAACCGCCATAGACACGCTGGGATTATAATCCAGTTCGTTGAAGGTAACCCGGTAAGTGCGGTCTGCTTTCTGGTGGAAACTGTCGTAACTGAGCTCGTTCCTTACAATCAGGAATATGATCAGGCTGGCGGCTATGCTCAATGCCAGTCCAAAGGCATTCAGGAAGGTGTAGCGTAAGTTATGGCTGATGGCCCTGGTGGCGGTTTTTAGGTAGCTGAGAAACATGTAATGGATTTTATGTATCAGTCAATTCCATCACTATTTTAAGACCAGGATTCCGTAACTGTATTTTTAGCTGTGTTATGTATTTTAATTATTTAGATGTGTCCGTAATTGTCATATAAGATGTCCGATTCCGGACATTTGTCGCAGGGGGCATTACAACGATGCCCGCATCGTGACGTAAAACGGTACCTCAATCTGCGCCCTGGAATGATCTTGTATCAGTTGTGCCGCCATTTCTCCCATACACCGGAAATCAGTGGAAATAGTGGTAATACCATTCAGGATATATTTCTTCAACGGTGTTTCGTTATAAGAAATTACTCCCACATCTTTTCCTATCTGCAGGTTCAGCGAAATAATCCGTTCAATGAGAGAGACAAGGTCATTTTCGCGGAGATTGATGTATACGTCGCCTGGCTGTATATTTTCTTCCGAAATCTCATTTACTTTTTTACTGTTGAAAGCGTAGTTCTGGCAAAACTGTACAAACCCTTCATAAATTTCTTCAGGGTAATAGGTGTTTTCCGGGTAAATAATTTTCAGGGTATGGTACTGTTGCAGTTTGTCCCTGGCCTGTTCCAGCGCCCCATAGATATCTTCCTGGAAGTTTTCATATACGGCACCATATTCGCCGGTAACGCCTTTCAGCTTTTTGTCCAGTAATATCAGCTTTTCTTTAGGGATGGTATTAATCACCTCGTCTACATGCTCCCAACGCTCCCGGAAATGGGGGAGTATCACGACATGGGTATATTCGTTGATGTTTTGTGACAGCAATTTTTTAAACAAACTGAAGTCGCTATTGTAAATATAGAAGTCAATGTTGGCCTGTTCTCCTAACTTGTCAGCAAAAGAGTCGTAGATGATTTTTTTGTGCTCACTCAGTTTGTTGAACAACAGCAATATTTTATATTGTTGGTCCAAGTTGGTTTGTTGTACATAATATCCTTTACCAGGTACCGACCCCAGGATGCCCAGGCTCTTCAGGTATTTATAGGCCTTTTCCGCAGTATCCCGCGATATCTCGAAGGCATAGCTAACCTCGTTGATAGAAGGCAGTATATCATCCTGTTGTACTTTCTGATCTACAATGGCTTTGATAATGGAATTAGCCAGCTGATAGTATTTGGGAGTAGCAGAGAAGTCATCTATAAACAGGTATTTAAAAATCGGATGTTGCTTCATAGTACGTCAGTTATTAATCTTTCCGTGGAGTCAGTGATCAGCTTTTCGGGACAATGATAGTGATTTAATTCTATAAATGGTAATGGGCGCAGGAGGCATGACAGTGCATGACAGTTTTAAAATATACAAGCTTTATTTTTACGAAATATTAGTTTCCACGTTACAAATTAGTACATCATTATGCAGGCTTTATTGGGAGTTTTATTCCACTTTATAGGTGGTTTTGCATCCGGAAGTTTTTATATCCCTTACAAGAAGGTGAAGGGGTGGAGCTGGGAGAGTTATTGGATTGTAGGTGGCATTTTTTCCTGGCTGGTAGTGCCATTGTTTGCTGCCTGGCTAACAGTGCCGGGTTTCCTCGATATCATTACCGGCACAGAAGGCCCGGTGCTTTTCTGGACCTGGTTCCTGGGCGTTTTATGGGGGATCGGCGGTTTAACTTTCGGGCTGTCTATGCGCTACCTGGGAATGTCGCTGGGTATGGCGGTAGCACTGGGCTTTTGCTCTGCATTTGGAGCGCTTATTCCTCCTGTTTACCGGCAGTTGTTTACCAGCGATCCCAATACCCTGAGTGCCATGTTCCATACCAGCAGGGGCAGCTATGTGCTAATGGGGGTAGCAGTATGCCTGGTAGGTATTGCTATCTGCGGCCGTGCAGGGATGATGAAGGAGAAGGAGTTGTCGGAAGAACAGAAAACAGCCAGTATAAAGGAATTTAATCTCCGTAAAGGATTGGTGGTTGCCATTGTTTCCGGTATACTAAGCGCCTGTATGAGTTTCGCTATCAGCGCCGGCAACAGTATGGGAAAGGCGGCGGTAGCCAATGATGCCAACCCTCTGTTTAAGAACAATGTTATCTTTGTCATCATAATGTTAGGTGGGTTAACTACCAATTTTATCTGGTGTATGATCCTGAATAGCCGTAACCGCTCGTTCGGTGATTATACCAATAAGGAAACCCCGTTGGTAAAAAACTATTTGTTCGCCGCCATTGCCGGCACTACCTGGTTTTTGCAGTTTTTTTTCTACGGCATGGGCGAAAGCAAGCTGGGCAACGATGCCAGCTCCTGGATATTGCATATGGCCTTTATTATCCTGATCTCCGGCATGTGGGGATTTGTGCTGAAAGAATGGAAGAATGCCAGCAGAAAAACGTTTGTTACTATTTCACTTGGTATATTCACCATCATCCTGTCCGTTGTACTCGTAGGATATGGCAACTCACTTGATTATTAACCTGCAGTATTACCGCAATTAAAAACGTTAAAATTATATAGTATGTCTATAAATGGAACCACTACGCAATTCAGGCATGTAAGTTATTTATGGGATGAAGCAACAGCCGCCGCTATGGCGGGTGATGAAGTTGCCTTGCTGATCTATCGTTCCAATTTGCTCGGCGCTGATCTGCGGCTCACCAACTATGGAGGAGGAAATACTTCCTGTAAGGCGATGGCTAAGGATCCGCTCACCGGCGAGCTGGTAGAAGTGATGTGGGTAAAAGGTTCCGGCGGCGACCTGGGCACACTCCGCAGAAGCGGGCTCGCCGCATTGTATGTAGACCGGCTCCGCAGCCTGCAACATATTTATAAAGGCATTGCGCATGAAGACGAAATGGTGGAACTGTTTAACCATTGTATCTACGACCTCAGCTCCAAAGCGCCATCTATCGATACCCCGCTGCACGGTTTCCTTCCATTCAAACATATTGATCACCTGCATCCGGACGCGGCTATCGCTATCGCTGCCGCGAAAGATGGCAAACGGATCACACAGGAGTTGTTCAACGGCACCATTGGCTGGGTACCCTGGCAAAAACCGGGCTTCGACCTGGGATTGCAATTGAAACAGTGCCTGGATGAAAACCCAGGTATACGCGGGATCATGCTGGGCTCTCACGGACTCTTTACCTGGGGCGATACCGCCTACGAAAGCTATATTAATACCCTGGAAGTGATAGAACGTTGCGCAGAATACCTGGAGGCCAACATGGGACGTCATAAGCCCGTTTTCGGCGGGCAGGCGATCGCCTCCCTGGAAGAAGCGCAACGCCGCTCCCAGGCGGCTGCATTGGCGCCTGTATTACGGGGCTATTGTTCTTCTCAACAGAAAATGGTTGGCCACTTTACCGATGACGCCCGCGTATTGGAATTTATTAACTCCAACGACCTGCAACGGTTAGCCCCCCTCGGTACCAGTTGCCCCGACCACTTCCTACGCACCAAAATCAGCCCGCTAGTGCTCAACCTTGCCACCGGGGCCGATCTTAGCGATGTGCCTGCCGTAAAAGCAGCATTGGTGCCGCTGTTCGACGCCTACAGGCAAATGTATACCGACTATTACAATACCTGTAAACATCCGAATAGTCCCGCTATGCGCGATCCTAACCCGGTGGTGATCCTGTATCCCGGCGTTGGCATGTTTACTTTTGCAAAGGATAAACAAACCGCCCGCGTAGCAGCCGAATTCTATATCAATGCCATCAACGTGATGAAAGGCGCAGAAGCAGTATCGGAATATACCTCCCTGCCACGGCAGGAAGCATTCAATATTGAATACTGGTTGCTGGAGGAAGCTAAATTGCAACGCATGCCTAAACCCAAGGCGCTAACAGGAAGAGTAGCGCTGGTCACCGGCAGTGCCGGCGGTATCGGTAAAGCCATCGCTAAAAAGTTTGCTGAAGAAGGCGCCGTGGTAGTGATCAACGACAACGATGCGCAGCGACTGGAAAGCGCCCGGGATGAGTTTAACCGGCTCTATGGCAAAGATGTCTTTGCAGCCGATCTGCTCGATGTCACAGACGCTGCGTCGGTACATAAAACCTATAATACCGCTGTGCTGGCATTTGGTGGCGTGGATATCATCGTCAATTGCGCCGGATTGTCGATCTCCAAACCATTGGAAGACCATACGGAAAAAGATTGGGACCTCTTATACGATGTACTGGTAAAAGGGCAGTTCCTGGTCACCCAAACCGGCGTAGATATTATGCGTAAGCAAGGTACCGGTGGCGATGTGTTGAATATTGTCAGTAAAAATGCGTTGGTTTCTGGTCCTAACAATGCGGCATATGGGTCTGCCAAGGCGGCTCAACTGCACCTTAGCCGGCTCAATGCCGCCGAGCTCGGAAAAGATCGTATACGCGTAAACGTTGTAAATCCAGATGCCGTTATTTCCGATAGTAAAATATGGGCCGGCGCCTGGGCAGAAGGCAGGGCCAAAGCTTACGGAGTGAAAGTGGAAGAGCTGCCCGCATTCTATGCCAAACGTACGCTCCTCAACGAAATTATTGTGCCGGAAGATATTGCCAATGCCTGTTATGCTTTTGTTGGCGGATTGCTCAACAAGGCCACCGGTAATGTACTTAACGTAGACGGAGGCGTTGCTATGGCTTTTGTAAGATAAATGCAGTATTTTATGAGTTCCTTAAAATGACAATAATGCGTATAGCGCCATATAAAATAGAAGATCATAACAAGGCGTTGATGGCGGCCCATCAGCGAGCATTTGAATATCTCTCCGGGGAAATTGACCATGTACAGGATATCATTCAACAGCTGGTAGCTTTCCAGGTAGGTATTCCCAGCTGGGCGCTGGGTACCGGCGGTACCCGGTTTGGCCGCTTCCCCGGTGGCGGCGAGCCCCGCAGCCTCGAAGAGAAAATTGAAGATGTGGGATTACTGCACCAGCTGAACCAATCCAGCGGTGCCATCTCCCTGCATATTCCCTGGGACATAGCTGACAATCCCGCGCATATTAAAGCCGTAGCTGCCCAAAACGGGCTCCGCTTCGATGCCGTGAACTCAAACACCTTCCAGGACCAACCCGGGCAAACACATAGCTATAAATTTGGCTCCCTGCAACACGTTGATAAAGCAGTACGGCAGCAGGCCATTGATCATAATATTGAAGTCATCCGGCAGGGAGTCGCCGTAGGATCTGATTCGCTTACAGTATGGCTGTCGGATGGCTCCTGCTTCCCGGGTCAGCTTAATTTCCGGCAGGCATTTCAGCGTACGCTGGAAGGACTCCGGGAAATTTACGCCGCGCTACCCGATAACTGGAAAATGTTTGTAGAGTACAAAGCGGCAGAGCCTAACTTCTACTCTACGACGGTAGGCGACTGGGGGCAATCCTATCTCTTTTCCAGTAAGCTGGGTCCCAAAGCCTATTCCCTGGTAGATTTGGGCCATCACCTGCCCAACGCCAATATAGAACAAATTGTAGCCCTGCTGCTGATGGAAGGGAAGCTTGGCGGTTTCCATTTCAACGATTCCAAATATGGAGACGATGACCTGACGGTAGGCAGCATCAAACCTTACCAGCTGTTTCTCATCTTCAACGAACTGGTGGAAGGCATGGACGCCCGCGGTATGAACCATGCCACCGACCTGGGTTGGATGATCGATGCTTCCCACAACGTAAAAGACCCGCTGGAAGACCTGCTGCAGTCGGTAGAAGCCATCATGATCAGCTACGCACAAGCCTTGTTGGTAGACCGTAAGAAACTGCTGGCAGCGCAACAGCAAAACGATGTGGTAACGGCGCAGGAGGTATTACAACAGGCTTTCCGCACAGATGTACGGGCGCTGGTAGCCGCCGCCCGCTTACAGGCGGGAGGCGCGCTGAACCCACTGTCCCTCTATCGCTCTGAAAAGATAAGAGCAGTGCTGATCCGTGAAAGAGGTGCGAAAACGATGGCCACCGGTTTGTAACTTAAAACGTATCATGAGCGAAATTCCCGTTATAGCAATTTTTGACGTTGGTAAAACCAACAAAAAACTGTTCCTCTTTGATGAACAGTACCGGATCGTTTTTGAGCGGACAGCCCGTTTCACGGAAACCGTGGATGAAGATGGCGCGCCCTGTGAGAACCTGGAAAGCCTTCGCCTCTCCGTGTTTGACTCGCTGAGAGAAGTATTCCGGAAAAAAGAATGGCAGATTAAAGCCATTAATTTTTCTACCTATGGCGCCAGCCTGGTGTATATAGACGAGGAAGGGCGCCCACTTACTCCGCTGTACAATTACCTGAAAGCATATCCCGCAGCGCTCAGTGAGCAATTTTACAGTCAATATGGGGGAGCCACTGCATTTTCGGTGCAGTCGGCCTCCCCGGTATTGGGAAGCCTGAACTCCGGTATGCAGCTATACCGGCTCAAGCACGAACAACCGGACATTTACCGGCAAGTGAAGTACGCACTGCATTTGCCGCAATACATGAGCTATCTTTTAACCGGTGTGGCCTGTGCAGACATTACCAGCATAGGCTGTCATACCAACCTCTGGGATTTTCAACGAAATAATTATCATAAGTGGGTAACAGAAGAAGGGGTGATGGATAAGCTGGCGCCTCTTTTTTCTTCCAATGAAGTAATGCCGGCGGCCTTTCCAGGCAGCAATTACCTCGTAGGGACCGGCTTGCACGATAGCTCCGCAGCACTGATTCCTTACCTGGTCAACTTCCAGGAACCGTTTGTATTAATTTCTACCGGCACCTGGTGTATCAGTCTCAATCCCTTTAACGATACGCCGCTTACCACAGAAGAACTCGAGGCCGACTGCCTTTGCTATATGACCTTCCAGGGCAAACCCGTAAAGGCCTCCCGTCTCTTTGCCGGCTATGAGCACGAGCAGCAGGTAAAACGCATCGCGGCACATTTTAATCAGCATACCGGCAGGTACCGCAACATCGACTTCGACAGCGATATCATTCGCCGGCTGAAAGCACGAAATCAGCAGGAAACGCCGTTACCAACAGCAGGAAAGAAAGTATTGCAGTCCTCCGAATTTGAGCAACGGGACCTGGATACCTTTACCTCCGATATCGAAGCCTATCACCAGTTAATGCTGGATATCGCCCACCAGCAATATATTGCTACAAAAAGAGTATTGAGTGGCGATAAAGTAAAACGTATATTCGTTGACGGTGGCTTCAGCAAAAATGCTATTTACATGAACCTGCTGGCAGCTTTTTTCCCCGAGATAGAAATTTTTGCTGCATCGATGGCGCAGGCTACCGCCATGGGAGCCGCACTGGCTATACATGGCGCCTGGAACAGTAAGCCGCTGCCCAACGATTTGATAGAACTGAAGTATTATTCAGTGACGCATGATGTATCTTTATGAAGATTTGATTATCACTACGCTCAATATCAACAACTATGCGCGCCCTGTTAACTTTTTGCTGCTGCCTGCTGGCGGCTATCGCTAACGCACAAACGACGTTCCCTTTATATCAGGGCCTGCCTCCCGGAGGTATTGCCTCCCCGGATGAAGAAACGAAGGATAAAGACAATAACCGCTTTTTGACCAGTATACCCACCCTGACCAGCTACCTGCCTGCAAAAGATAAAGCCACTGGCGCCGCGGTGCTGATTATACCGGGCGGCGGCTACCATGTAGTAGTGCTTCAGAAAGAAGGGATTAATATCGCGGAGTATTTTGTAAAACAAGGTATCGCGGCTTTTGTACTCAAATACCGCCTGCCCTCCGATAAAATCATGCAGGATAAAAGCAGCGGCCCTTTGCAGGATGCCCAGGAAGCTATAAAAACAATCAGGGCACGTGCGGCGGAATGGAATGTCGATACCACCAGGGTCGGTGTGATGGGCTTCTCTGCCGGCGGTCATCTCGCCTCCACGTTAGGCACCCATTTTGATCGGCCCGTGTTAGCCGCTAACAATGGCCTAAATCTTCGCCCCGATTTTATGGTATTGGTATACCCGGTGATCAGTATGGAGAAGGATCTTACCCATGCCGGATCACGTAAGTTCTTGCTGGGAGAGCATCCTGACGAAACTAATATCAAATACTACTCCAACGACCGGCAGGTAACCCGGCGTACGCCGCCAACCCTGCTGTTTCATACCGGCGATGATAAAGTAGTGGACGTAGATAATACGCTCGCTTTTTACCAGGCCTTGCGCCACCAACATGTTCCCGCCGAAATGCACATCTACCCGGAAGGCGATCATGGGTTTGTGCTGAAGCTACCCGCAGATGGCTGGATGCAGATCATCATGAAATGGCTGGGCCGTACCGGTATGCTCAATCCCGGTAATCCCCTGCTACAGGGAGGTACAGGACAGTTATACTAAATCTCTTTTTTATTTTGGGAAATAACCTGGTATACCGGTGCTATCACCGGCAGGGGTAACTATTCGGTGTTGTTACCCACGGTAACGTATAAACGTATTCCACTATGAATTGCTGTCTCTATAAAAGAACAATGACAACTATTGGCCTGCTGGCGCTGGTGAGTACCACCAGCGCGCAATTGCAGCAAGGCTTTATCACGCCACCCGATAGCATAAAACCCAGCGTGTACTGGTACTGGATGAGTGATAATATTTCGCAGGAAGGTGTAAAGAAGGATATTGAAGCAATGGTGAAAATAGGGATAGGCCGTGCTTTCATTGGAAACATCGGTTATGCGAAAGAAGAGGTGCCCTATGGAACAGTCAGGCTTTTTTCAGACGAATGGTGGAAAGTGACCCGTACCGCTATCAGTACAGCCACCAGGAATGGCCTGGATATAGGGATGTTTAATAGTCCCGGCTGGAGCCAGAGTGGCGGCCCCTGGATTAAGCCTTCCCAGTCGATGCGTTACCTGGCCGGTAACGAAATCACCATCAAAGGACCTCAACAACTTTCGCAGCAGCTTCCTGCCGCTGCGGCCAACTTTCAACAGGTAGCCGTACTGGCCTTTCCTGTGCCGGTTGCCGACGAAGAGGATATCAGTAAACACGCCCCCCGCCTGACTTCCAACGCCGGCTATCAGCACATTGAACAACTGGTGGATGGAAATATAACCGATGAAGCCGTGGTAACAGGCAGTAACAAGCCTGCCAGTATCAGCATCGATCTGGAAGTAAGCCAGGACTTCACCGCCCGCAGCTTGGTTATTTACCCGGCGGCTAAACCTTCAAAAGCAAATTTCGAATTACAGGTAAAGCAAAATGGTAGCTGGCGCAAGGTTAAGGCATTTGCGTTCGATCGCAGCAACCCCCAACCCAATGTAGGGTTTAAACCTTATGCACCCGTAGCTATTGCCTTTGAGGCCACTACAGGCAGGCAGTTCAGGCTTGTCATCAGCGACGGACAACCGGCGCTGGCAGAAGTAAAATTGCTGTCGGCCCCCCGCATTGAGCGTTATGAGGAGAAGCAGTTGGCTAAAATGTTCCAGACGCCCTTACCGCTGTGGAACGAATACCAGTGGCCACAGCAGCCACCGGTAACAGATGCTGCCCTGGTAATAGATCCCTCGAAGGTGGTGGACCTGACTAAGAACGTCTCTCCGGAAGGCATACTACATTGGCAGGTACCGGCGGGTAACTGGATTGTAATACGCTATGGTATGCTACCCACCGGCGTTACCAATGCGCCGGCATCGCCGGAAGGAACGGGATTGGAGATAGATAAGATCAATGACAGCTGGTTGCAACATCATTATGATTCCTTTATCGGTAAAATCCGCCAAAGCATTCCTGCGGCGGAGCGCAGCGCATTAAAATGGGTGGTGGCCGATAGCTATGAAACCGGTTCTCAGAACTGGACCGACGATATGGCTGAAGATTTTGCCCGTCAATATGGCTATGATCCTTTGCCCTGGCTGCCGGTGTTGTCCGGCAGGGTAGTAGGTAGCCCCGATCAGTCAGACCGCTTCCTGTGGGACCTGCGCCGCCTCATAGCCGACCGCGTGGCTTATAAATATGTGGCCGGCCTTCGCAAAGCCAGTCATAAAGACGGGTTGAAACTATGGCTGGAAAACTACGGCCACTGGGGCTTTCCATCGGAGTTCCTGAAGTACGGAGGGCAGTCGGATGAAGTGGCTGGTGAATTCTGGAATGAAGGTACCCTGGGAAATATTGAGTGCAGGGCCGCCTCTTCTGCGGCACATATTTATGGGAA
The DNA here is from genome assembly GCF_012726295.1 of Chitinophaga sp. Ak27. GTDB lineage: Bacteria > Bacteroidota > Bacteroidia > Chitinophagales > Chitinophagaceae > Chitinophaga. The sequence goes on from NZ_JABAOB010000004.1 coordinate 388,205, forward strand.
AACGCGCGTAGCTGCAGAATCGTTTACCGCCGGCGGCGCTGCCTTTGCCCGATATCCGGCGCTGCTCAAGCGCCGGGGCGACTGGTCCTTCACAGAAGGTATTAATCATACCCTGTTGCACGTATTCATCACCCAGCCTTACGAGGATCGCGAACCCGGTGTGAACGCGGGCTTCGGGACAGAATTTAACCGGAAGAATACCTGGTTTTACCAGGGTAAAGCTTTTGTAGATTATATCAGGAGATGTAATTACCTTTTACAGCAAGGTAAGGCCGTGAACGATATTGCGTATTTCATCGGGGAAGATGCCCCTAAAATGACAGGTGTCCGCGAACCGGAACTGCCCGCGGGGTATTCCTACGATTACATCAATGCGGAAGTGATCCTGGATAGGCTGCAGGTGCGCGATGGAAAGCTGGTGTTGCCGGATGGCATGAGTTATCGCCTGCTGGTAATACCCCAGCTGGAAACCATGCGGCCGGCATTACTGGAGAAGATAGCAGCCCTGGTAAAGGAAGGCGCCACCATCCTGGGGCCCGCCCCCAAACGATCGCCCAGCCTGCAGCATTTTCCTGCTGCCGATGCACATGTACAGCAACAGGCCATGGCGTTGTGGGGCAGTGAACAAAGCGCTCGTCATGCATATGGTAGAGGACAGGTACTCAGTGGCAAAGATATGAAGGCCGCCCTCGACATCCTGCAACTCCCTGCTGATGTAGCCCAGCTGCCGGAAAATGTATTGTATGCACACCGCAGCGGCGATATGGGTGACCTTTACTTCCTTACCAACCAATCAGACCAGCCTATTACATTGCAGCCTGCATTTCGTGTTACCGGCCGTCAGCCGGAATGGTGGGATGCCGTTTCCGGCGAAATCCGCGATTTGCCTGAGTTTACCATGCAATCGTCGCATATCGTAGTGCCGTTAACGTTAGCGCCCTATGAGAGCGGTTTTGTAGTGTTCAGGAAAGCAGCAACTAATAACGGTAACGGGCATATTAACTTCCCGGAACCTGTAGTGCTTACAACTTTGGCGGGCGCCTGGAAAGTGAAGTTCGATGCAGACAGGCGGGGACCGGCAAAGCCCGTGATATTTAAGCAACTGATCGACTGGAGTAAACACGACAACGAACAAATCCGTGATTATTCCGGCACCGCCGTTTATGAAACCTCTTTTACAATAAGCAATATACCGGCAGGCCACACCGTTTACCTCGACCTGGGTAATTTAACTGCTATGGGCAAGGTAAAACTGAATGGTGCCGACCTGGGAACGGTATGGACGGCTCCCTACCGCGTAAATGTACAGCATGCCCTAAAGAAAGGCGTCAATAAAATTACCGTGGAAGTGGTGAATACCTGGGTAAACCGGCTGATTGGCGATAGTAAATTGCCACCCGAAGCATGTAAAACCTGGAGTAACGTAAACCCCTATACACCGCAGGCTACTTATCAGTCCGCAGGTTTGTTAGGACCGGTAAAACTGGTAGCCATCAAATATTAACGGAATAAACACAGGAAAATCATCATGAAAATACGCACCTGGCTGGCGTCCTTCAGCGCCTTGTTATTATGGGGAAACACTCTCCTGGCTCAACTGCCACCAGTATTCGACAGCGGCCGCATGGCGACGGTACAAACCACCGCCACCGTACGACGTTACCTGTCTCCGGAAAAGATTACCTGGCAAACACCCAACGCTGGCGGCGCCACCATTACCAATGCAGCCCGTTTCCTGTTGCCCGGCAATGGCCAGGCCGATCTGGCCAATCAAAATATGTGTGTGCTGAAAAGTACTGCCGCAGCCCATCCAGCCATCCTGTTTGATTTTGGAAAAGAACTCCATGGCGGCCTGCAACTGGTAACCGGCATGTATAAAAGCGGGAAACCCCTAAAGCTACGGGTGCGCTTTGGCGAATCGGTCAGTGAAGCGATGAGCGACATAGAACCTTCAAAAAATGCCACCAACGATCATGCGGTACGGGATATGGTGGTGGAAGTGCCCTGGTTGGGCAAACTGGAAGTGGGCAACACCGGCTTTCGTTTTGTGCGTATAGATTTGCTCGATGATAATGCAGAACTACAACTTAAAGAGGTGAGGGCCATTTTCGTATACCGCGATTTGCCCTACCTCGGCTCGTTCAAGTGCAGCGACGAGCTACTCAACAACATATGGCTGACCGGCGCCTATACTGTGCACCTCAATATGCAGGACTATCTGTGGGATGGTATTAAACGAGATCGCCTGGTATGGATAGGCGATATGCATCCCGAAACATCCACAATCAGCGCCGTATTTGGGTATAATGACGTGGTGCCCCGCAGCCTCGATTTGTCGAGAGATATTACACCAATACCGCAGTATATGAACGGCATGGTGTCTTATTCTATGTGGTGGGTGCTGATCCAGCGCGACTGGTATCAACATACCGGTAACAAGGCGTACCTGCAACAGCAGGCCGCGTACCTGAAAGGACTGCTGGATCATTTATGTAAGAAAATCGATGCCAATAATAGTGAAGACCTGAACGATGGTACAAGGTTCCTTGACTGGCCTTCCAGTGAAAATAAACCCGGTATACATGCGGGCCTGCAGGCCATGATGATCATGACCCTCAAGGCGGGGGCTGATCTCAGCAAAGTGCTGAAAGATGACGCTGCTGTGCGGCAATGCGAAGCGGCTATTGCACGGCTGAAAAAAAATGTGCCGGATGCCAATGGTTCCAAGCAGGCAGCTGCTTTGCTGGCATTGGCGGGCCTGGTGCCGGCAGAAAAAATTAACCAGGAGATTTTATCCGTAGGAGGTGTAAAAGATTACTCCACATTTTACGGTTACTATATGCTGCAGGCAAAAGCTAAAGCCGGCGACTACCAGGGAGGGCTAAACGATATTCGCACCTACTGGGGCGCTATGCTGAAGCTGGGCGCCACTACTTTCTGGGAAGATTTTAATATGGACTGGCTGCCCGGCGCTGCGCGCATCGATACCCTGTTGCAGCCGGGCCAAAAAGATATTCACGGCGATTATGGCGCTTACTGTTACAAGGGATTCCGCCATAGTTTATGCCATGGCTGGGCTTCCGGGCCTACACCCTGGTTAACAGAGCATATATTGGGTATTTCGGTGGTGGAACCCGGCTGCCGCGTGATCAGGGTAGTGCCTCACCTGGGAGACCTTACGTTTGCAGAAGGTACTTTCCCAACGCCCTACGGCGTGGTAAAGGTAAAGCATACACGCCTGGCAAACGGGAAAATTCAGTCAGATATTAAAGCGCCTGCCCAGGTGAAAATTATCCGGGAATAGGAGGGAATGCAGGAAACCCTTTTCATCGGCTCCGGAACATCTGGAGCCGGTTTATTCCCGGTTACTAACGTCAACGTATATATTAAAAATTACTGTTGTAACAGCTGGCGTAGCTTTTTATTAAATTCGCTGGTCTTGCTGCCCAGAGGAGCAAAGAAATCGGCATCAAACTGCTCCACCACTTTGATGGCCTGCCGGGTGATCTTTTCACCGTTGGCCGTCAATGCTACGGTTTTAGCCCGGGTGTCTGTGGCATGTTCCCTTCTCTCCAGCAGGCCTTTTGTTTGCAGGGTGCGCAACACTGTGGAAGTTGTCATCGGATCTATCTTGGAGTGGGCAGAGAGCAGGATCTGTGTCACTGGCTCGTTTTGCCGGGTAAGCCACAGGGTACTGGCCAGCAGTACAAACTGCGAATGAGTTAGATCATATTTCTCGAGCGCCTTGCGGATTTCCCGTTGCCATAAACTGGTTACCTGCCACAGCAGAAACCCCGGACTCTCTTCCGCTTCGGTTACACTAAATGGATTGTCTTCTTTCTTCATCGCCCATTTTTTTGCAAAAGTAATTATAGTTTGCTCGCTACCTGGATTTGATTTTCCATATCAGCAGGTAAACCGTTCACAATATCCTGCGCTACTATCTTCTTCCATAAAAATCCAAGGGCGCCGGATACCGTCATTGTAGTGGTGATTTTCAACCCCTCCTGTGTTTCTTCAAAGGTATGCTCACCGTACATTTTAGCCAGTGGAAAGCGGGTGAGGTCTACAAACTTTTTATTAGGAACGATGTCAAATAACTCAATTTTCACTTTGGGGCCATTTTTGGGTTTAAGCAGGAAATGGTTGCCCTTTTCAAATTTTCCATCCAGTCGGGCATATTCAATACCGTTATCCCAGGTATGCCAGTTGTTAACGTCGGCAAAAAGTTTCCACATTTGTTCTTTGGTAGCGGCTTTGGTGACGATAGTATGAGATTGTGACCACATGATAGTAATGTTTTTGATGTGAGTAATATTTTATAAGTGCAAATATAATAAGTGTACTTATAATAACAAAACATATTTTATCATGATAATTTAATGTTGTTTTTTAGACTGCCGGGTGTTGCCAGGGCGACCGGTAGGGGCGTTGTAACAAAGCCGTGGCGGCCGGATCGCCGGTAATAATCCGTTGCTGCGGGTTGTATACTACGGGGCGTCCCAGTTGCATGGATATATTGGCGAGAATACAGCTGGCCGTGGAAATATGTCCTTCTTCGATATCCGCCACGGGGCGTCCGCCATTTTTAATGGCGCCCAGGAAGTTGAGCATATGCAGGCGCGTAGCGGGAGCTGCATTTAATTCAATAGCCGGTTCGGTCAGGTCTTCCGGGTATTTTTCCTTTTCGTATACTACATCTTTATGAATAGGAGTGCCATTGTCGGCAGGTATGAAATCGTAAGACATGGTGCTGGCAGCCAGCGTTCCTTTTTCTCCATATAATTTAAATGCCCACGGGTATTTTGGATCTGCCGGCGTGCCCCAGGTACGGTGCTGCCACACGCAGTTCAGTTCTTCGTATTCAAAGATGGCCGACTGGGTATCGGAGATATTCGATTTTCCTTCTTTCTGCACATAGATACCGCCGGTAGAACTGATGCGCTTGGGCCAGCCCAGTTGCAGCATCCAGCGCACGGTATCAAACATATGAATACACATATCGCCCATAATGCCATTGCCGTATTCCATAAAAGTACGCCACCAGCGTACATGGGGGAGGCCGTCGTAAGGGCGCAGGGGAGCGGGGCCTGTCCACATCTCGTAGTCAAAATAATCAGGTACCGCCTGCACCGGAGGGTTACCGTTATTGCGCATATGATAGTAGCAGCACATTTCTACATGGGATATTTTGCCCAGCAGGCCTGCGTCTACGATATTCTTTTTTGCATCTATCAGGTGGGGAGTACTTTTCCGCTGGGTACCTACCTGCACTACCTTACCATATTTGCGTGCGGCTGCTACCATGGCTTCGCCTTCGATCACATCTACGCTGATCGGTTTCTGTACATATACATTGGCGCCAGCTTCCAGCGCAGCAATGGTTTGCAGGGCGTGCCAGTGGTCGGGTGTTCCTATTAGTACAATGTCCAGCTCATTTTCAGACAGGAGCTTTCGATAGTCGTTATACAGCCTCGGCGTTTCATGGGAAACCTGTCGTTGGCGTACCATATCAGCAGCCGCCTGCAGCATGTTTTTGTCAACATCGCATAAGGCGATCACTTTCACCGGCGCTACCTGTATAAGCCGGAAAAGGTCGCTCTTGCCATACCAACCGGTACCGATCAGCGCCACCCGCAAAGGCTTGTCAGGATAAATGAAATCGAGCGCGCTGGCGCCTATAGCGGAAAGTGCGAGGGTAGCCGTAGCTCCTTTTAAAAAACGACGGCGATTGATGTTAAAATGGTACATAGCGTGGAAGTAGTTAAAAGTGGGTAAAGCATTCTTTCGCGTACAAAATAGGTTCAGTAAGAAAGATAATAGATTATGCGAAAAAATGCCAGCTATGCAAAAAAAAACTATGCTTCCTGGTTCCGTTGCAGGATGTCGTTGATCATAGGTTTCAGGGTCTGATATTCTTCCGGGGTGAATCCCATACTGCAACTGATTTTTTCGGGGATATCTGCCGCCCGGGCTTTCAGCTCCGTTCCGGCTGCGGTTAACTGGATGTTCACGATCCGCTCGTCCGTTTTGCTCCGAGCCCGTTTAATCAGTCTTTTGCTTTCCAGTCTCTTTAACAACGGCGTGAGGGTCCCGGAATCGAGCATTAGCAATTTTCCCAGCGCTTTCACCGATAACGTTTCATGTTCCCACAGCGATAACATTACCAGGTATTGGGGATACGTAAGGTCTATCGCATTTAAAAAAGGCTGGTAATGCGAGGTTACCAGCCTTGATAATGCGTAAAACGAAAAGCAAAGCTGATTGGATAATTTCAGTTGTTTCAATTGACTTGATTTAACAACGCAAAGCTAAGCTAATGTTTCAATTAATATTTTAGCCACTTCCTCAGAAGATGCCGGATTTTGCCCGGTGATCAATAAGCCGTCTTTCAGGGCATAAGGGTGCCAGTCAGGCCCCTTGCTGTAAAAGCCACCTAACTTTTTCAATTCATCTTCCAAGAGGAACGGCACTACACTGGTGAGCTGTACCGCCTCTTCTTCTGCATTACTAAAGCCGGTCACTTCCTTACCTTTTACCAAAGGCTCGCCGTTGGGACCTTTTACCTTTAGCAGTGCTCCGGGAGCATGGCAAACAAAGGCTACTGGTTTATTTTGACGATAGAAGGCTTCTATCAGGGAAACAGAGCCGGGGTCATTGGCCAGGTCCCACAACGGGCCATGACCGCCGGGATAGAACACCGCGTCATAGTCTGCCGCATCCACTTCATTCAGCTTTACGGTATGTGCCAGCTTTTCCTGCAAGGCAGCGTCCCGCTTAAAGCGCTCGGTGGCAGCGGTTTGAAATTCGGCCAGCTCACTCTTCGGATCTATGGGTGGCTGACCACCTTTCGGAGAAGCCAGGGTGATTTCTACCCCCGCATCTGCCAGCACATAGTAAGGGGCGGCAAACTCCTCTACCCAAAAACCGGTCTTATGACCAGTATTGCCTAACTCGCTGTGCGAGGTCAATACAATAAGTACCTGCATATAATCTGGTTTATATCAGCGCTAATTCAACGTTTATATTACCACGGGTTGCCCGGGAATAAGGACATACCTGGTGCGCCTTTTCTATCAGTGACTGTGCCAGCTCACGGTCTGTATCCGGGATGGCTACTTCCAGTTTTACGGCCAGGCCATAATTCCCCGCTTCATCTTTTCCTAAACTAACTGCGGCAGTTACCCGGGTAGTACCGGTACGTACCTTTTCTGTTCTGATCACCAGGTTCAGCGCGCCGTCGAAACAAGCGGCATAGCCTGCAGCAAATAATTGTTCAGGATTGGTGTAAGCGCCGCCGCTGCCACCCATTTCCTTTGGTATGCGAACATCCAGGTCCAATACCCCGTCGGAAGAGGTTACATGTCCATTCCTGCCACCCACTACGGTGGCGTGTGCTGTGTATATACTTTCAAATGTGGCCATAAAATATTTTATTTATTGTGTAAAATTAAATTGTACACAATTGAATTCCAAATTAATTTTATGGCCACCTGTTATGTTTAACAAATAAATGCCCGGGAGTGTTGAAAAAAATGTCTTTTCCTCCTTCTCCCAAAAAAAAATGTGGCGAAGTCGTAAATATTCTTTTACTTTGCGTCATAATGACGTAAACAAGTGATTGAACCCTCAGCTGTACTATGGAATTATGTTAACCCCCGGCATTATTCCAACAACCCTGCTGAAAAACTACAACCACATGAACAAGAGCAAAAGAATAGCCACGGCTTACGAAACGCTGGATATAATGGACAAAGGCTGTTACCGGAATCAACACAACCACCTCATTGATATAAGCGCAGCGCTGCAATACAGCGTGGCCAACACGATACATTATAAACCCGGAGATTTTGATATCGTATTCATACAAAGAGATCAGCAGTTAAAAGATCAGCCGGCAACACCGCTTCGTATAACCGTTACCGGTGAAACCACGTTTGCCGCCGCATATCGACTGATCGTAAAAGAAGGTATCTCCGACGTATGCTGCCTGAACTTTGCATCGGCTAAAAATCCCGGCGGAGGTTTTCTGGGTGGTGCACAAGCCCAGGAAGAAGCGCTGTCCAGAGCCAGCGGCCTGTATGCCAGCCTCAAATCCAAGCCTCAAATGTATACGGCCAACAGGTTGACCCACACCTGCCTGTATACCGACAATATGATCTATTCCCCGCTGGTACCTGTGTTCAGGAACGATCGCGATGAGTTGCTGGACGAAGCCTACTCTGTATCCATCATCACCGCCCCGGCCGTGAATGCGGGCGCCATCAGCAACAATGAACCTGGTCGCCTTAAAGATATGGAAGCCGTGATGCTGGCAAGGATCGAAAAACTATTATCTGTTGCGGTAGCCAACAAACAAACTACCCTGATATTGGGAGCGTGGGGATGTGGCGTTTTCAGAAACAACCCGGCCGATATCGCCCGTTGGCTGGCACATCATATCTGCCACAACGAAGTATTCCAACACGCCTTCACAAACATTGTATTTGCCGTGTATGATACTTCAGAGAAACAGCATAACCGTAACGCATTTAACAACGAATTTCAACATCATGCAGTATAATAACGAATGGCTGTTAGCCAGGTATGAAGCGAAAGAGCGATTAAAATTTGTTTTCTTCTGGAAGCCACTAGTGGCGCCAAACGGACAAATTACCGCCTCCTGCCTTGGACAGTGGTGGAAAAGCAATTTTACCGTAGACGGTATTACCTATAAAACGGCGGAACATTGGATGATGGCGGGAAAAGCCCGTCTCTTTAATGACCCCGTTACACTGGAAAAGATATTGCAGGCGACTGCTCCCGCGGAGGTCAAGAAACTGGGACAACAGGTGAAAAATTTTGACCAGCCTACCTGGAACGCCCATAAATTTGATATAGTGGTTACCGGTAACTATCATAAGTTTTCACAGGACCCCGCATTGAAAAAATTTTTACTTAACACGCAGGAACGTATATTGGTAGAAGCCAGCCCCATGGATCGTATCTGGGGAATAGGCATGGCGGAAACCCACGAACATGCGGAAAATCCTAGCCTGTGGCGCGGCGAAAACCTATTAGGTTACGCGCTCATGACGGTACGGGATCAATTGAAATAAACATGACACCAAAAGCTATCAGCAAATTGCTGAGTCTTATTCTCCGGCATAACCCGGACAAAGTACAACTACCGCTCGATGCCCATGGCTGGGCCGATGTAGCTACTTTACTGCAACAATGTAAAGCACATGGATTCCACTTCTCAAGCACCGAGCTGGAATCGATGGTGGCTGAAAACGATAAACAACGCTTCGCGTTCAACGAAGATAAAACCAGGATCAGGGCCAGCCAGGGACATTCGCTTTCGCTGAATATTTCCCTGGATCTGCCCCCGGCTACACCGCCGGAATACCTCTATCATGGTACAGTAGGTAAATTCGTGCAACAGATCAGGAACACCGGCATACAGAAGATTAGCCGCCAACATGTACACTTGTCGGAAGACTTGGGTACCGCCCGGAAAGTAGGCAGCAGGAGAGGCTTACCGCTTATCCTTACCATACACAGTGGGCAAATGCATCGCGATGGTTGGGTGTTTTACCTGTCGGCCAATGGGGTATGGCTCACGGATGAAGTACCACCCAAATATATTCAGTAATGCCAGCTTTATCGCCATGGAAGCGATTTAGCTCCCTATTGAAATTGTCTTGAAAAGTCTCTCCCGTTACAGGAGAGACTTTATTATTTAATTAATCAGTACTTTTAAATAAAAAATATGTCTATCAATTCCGAAGCAGAACTCAATGGCATGAAAAGGGTCAGCAACGCGGTAGCGGTCACCCTGAAAGAAATGAGGAACTATGCCAAACCGGGTATGACTGCCCGGGAAATCGATGATTTTGGCGGAGAAATATTAAATGCTTTAGGCGCAAAATCCGCACCCAGACTTACTTATGGCTTCCCCGGCTGGACCTGTATCAGCGTTAATAATGAAGTGGCACATGGCATTCCTTCCGAAACGAAAGTATTGCAGGAAGGCGACCTGGTAAATATCGATGTATCCGCCGAGCTGGATGGCTATTGGTCCGACAATGGGGGCTCTTTCGTGTTGGGAGAAGATATCCATCACCACCAGGCGCTGGTAGATGCATCAAGATCTATTCTCTATAAAGCGATTCACCGCATCAAAACAGGTTCCCGTGTGGCCGACCTGGGACGATTTATAGAAACCGAAGCCGGAAAGTCAGGGTTCACGGTAATTCGCAACCTGGCCGGACATGGCGTAGGCCGCAGCCTCCACGAAGCGCCAGACGATATCCTCAATTGTTATGTTCGCTTCAATAAAACCCGGTTTAAAAGAAATGGAGTGGTCGCTATTGAAACATTTATCTCTACCAAATCTTCTTTTGCCAATCAAAGCAACGATGGCTGGACGCTCATCGGCAATAGGGGTGGATTTGTAGCCCAGCACGAACATACCATTGTGGTAACCGATCAGGCGCCTATCATATTGACTGCCGCCAACGAAATCTGGAACTAATCCTTATCGCAGCGATAAAGTTACTTCCCGGATATTCTTACGGTCACTGGTATACGTAATGTGTACCAAACCATCTGCGGTGGCGATAATAGCAGGATAGCTATATTCGCCGCCTGCATGTTTCTCCAATGTATACACATCTTTCCATTGCAGTCCATCTTTCGACACGGCTACTCTCAGCTCATTGCGGCCATTAGACCAATCCTTTCCCGATTTGGTGGGGTTATATACCAGCACCTGCCATCCATCGGGCCTGGTAACAGCATCGATACCTGAGTTGGGATTGAGGAGAGACAGGCCACTCACCGCGCTCCAGGAAGCTCCATTATCGGCCGACCAGCTGCTGGCCACCACATTCTGCCTGCTGCGGAACAGCGCCTGTAACTTCCCGTCTTTATAAGAGAGCAGGGTAGGCTGTATGACACCGAAAGTGTCGCAGTTGATGTTTATTTTCTTCCAAGCATGCCCGCTGCTGTCACTGATTTCCATATGCGATACCCATACGTTGCCTGTCACACTCTCTGTACTGGAGGGATGCAGCAGATGCCCATCAGGCAGCTGTATGCATTTATTTTTAATAGGTCCTAAAATACCGGCAGGTAGTTTTTCCGGAGATGACCAGCTAACGCCGTTGTCATGGCTGTAACGGGCCATGCCCCACCATTCCCGCGGATTGGGGCCTATCTTGTAAAACAGGCAAAGCAGCCCTGCCCGGGTGCGGAACAGCACCGGGTTCCAGCAAGGATACCGCAGTGTATCATTGATAATCCCATCTGCCAGTTGTACAGGTTGATGCCATTGGTTGTTTTTATACACAGATGCCCATATCACCACGTCCTTACTGCCTTCTTCCTTACCGCCAAACCAGGCTGCCAGTAATTGTCCGCCGGGAAGGGCAGTGATGGTAGATGCATGGCTGGAAGGGGTGACCGGCTTTTCCATGATCAGCTTATTACGCACCAGTGTGGCTTTCAGCTGCGCTTGTGCCGGGAAATAAAACACTGCCAGCAACAGCAGCATAAAACAATATCGCATATAAAACAGGATCTAATGAGGCGGTTAAATTAAGGAATGAACGGCGATTATCATAAAGATTGGTAAATTTGCCGCCTTATGTCATTATACACTACCAAGGGAACGGTTACAGTTACCTGTAACAAACGCCTGACACCCTTCCTGGAACAGGAAGTAAAAGAACTGGGATTTACAATTGATGAAACATTTGTGACTGGCGTACGGTTGCAGGCATCTGTCAACGAGTGTATCCGTTTAAACCTGCAGCTGCGCTGCGGCAGCCAGGTACTTTATAGCCTGAAACAATTTGAGGCCACCGATGCGGATGATATTTATCAGGCATTGCATAGCTATCCCTGGGAAACAATTCTTCCGGCAGATGGATATTTTTCTATCACCAGCAACGTGCAGAATGATACCATCAATAACAGCATGTTTGCCAATCTCCGTGTAAAAGACGCTGTGGTAGACCGTTTGCGTGCTAAAACAGGGAAACGCCCTTCTACCGGCGCAGAGCTGAGTGGCGCCGTGATTCACCTGTTTTGGAAAAATGAAAAGGCAGAAGTTTTTGTAGATACCAGCGGTGATTCGCTGGCCCGCCATGGTTATCGCAAAATTCCCGGTCGCGCGCCTATGCTGGAAGCCCTTGCAGCGTCCACCATCCTTGCTACGAAATGGGACCGCAAGAGCCCCTTTATCAACCCGATGTGCGGCTCTGGTACTGTGGCCATAGAAGCGGCACTGATAGCCACCAACAGCCGTCCCGGCCTGTTCCGCGACAACTACGCCTTTATGCACCTGCAAGGTTATAACGAGGCGGTGTACCTCGAAGAGCGGGGCATCCTGGAAAAACAGATAGTAGAAGTGCCCGGCTTACGCATTATTGCTACCGATCTTAGCGACATGGCTATCGTGAATGCACGTAAAAATGCAAAGGCCGCGGGCGTGCAGGACATGATAGAATTCAGGGTCTGCGATTTTGCTGCTACAGAAGTGCCTGCCAATGCTGCCGGCGTTGTATACATGAACCCGGAATATGGACTGCGCCTCGGCGAAATAGAAGCGCTGGAAGAAACCTATGGCCGTATCGGCGATTTCATGAAGCAGCGCTGCGGCGGTTACCACGGCTACGTGTTTACCGGCAACCTGGAACTGGCCAAGAAAATAGGCCTGAAAGCGAAAAGAAGAATCGAGTTTTATAATAGTACAATCGACTGTCGCCTGCTGGAATATGAGCTCTACGCCGGTACCCGCGATGCCAGGAAGTTGGTAGTAGATAATAATGAGTAGCAGTCCTTACTATAAAAACATAACATAAAAAAGCGCTGCCTTTTACGGGCAGCGCATATCAACAAAACGGTTGTTGTCTTAAATAGCTTCACTCACGTTAATCGGCCTGGAAAAGCTCTCCTCCAGGGATATAATGGTTTCTGTACGCTCTATTCCCTTAATGTGCTGGAGATCGTCCTGTAAAATTTTACGCAACTCGCCGCTGTCTTTGCAAATGATTTCTGCAAACATACTATACGAGCCGGTAGTATAGTTCAGCCTTACAATCTGCGGAATCTTTAACAGCTGTTTGGCTACGGTTTCATACAGCGAACTTTTTTCCAGGTAAATACCTATAAAGGCCAGTACATCATAGCCGATGGCACGCAGGTTTACCTGTAAACGCGTCCCTTTAATGACCCCCATTTCATGTAATTTCTTAATGCGCACATGAATAGTACCACCAGATACAAAGAGCTTCTTTCCTAATTCAGCATAGGAAATACTGGCATCGGTTGACATTTCTGAAATGATTTGCAGGTCTAATTTGTCAATATTTAATGGGTGACTCATTTTTGCAACGCGATTTAGATTTTTTTCTAAAATTAGGTATTTTTTTGAAATAATCGCAATAATCATCTGGGCGAAAATTATTCGCTTTCCGGCATCAGCTGGAAAGCCTGTCCACCGCCGCCTTTTACAGTTTATACACGGGAAAGGGCTTAGAAGTAATGTTTTCTCCCAATGAAACTATGCTCCCGGATAGCTGGCTTTTTTTAGTTATATTGATAACTATTTACCTGTCGTTAAAATCTATGATCTATGAAAGCCAATGTTACCAGCAGAACAGCGCAGTACATGGCGTTATTCAGAGCATTGGAAACTACGCGCTCACCCAGGAAAAGATTATTTGCCGACCCATTTGCCTCCAGGTTCCTCGACAATGGCTTAAAATGGGCGGTACGACTCTGCTCCATTCCCGGCTGGAGAGCCTTTGTGGAACGGATCGTTAGAAAGAAAATTCCTGGAGCCCTGTCCTCCGGTATCGCACGTACGAAATATATTGACGAATTGCTATTGCAATCCGTTGACACGGGCGCACAACAAGTATTCATATTGGGTGCAGGGTTTGATACCCGTGGCCTGCGTTTGCCGGCATTAAAACACCTAAAAGTCGTGGAGATAGACCATCCTAATACCTCCGCCTATAAACAGGCAGCATTACGGGTGCATCATATGCCGGCGAACATATTCTATTACCAGATAGACTTCAATAAACAAAGTCTCGACCAGCTGGCAGCGCAGCATCACTTCGATTTTAGCGTGCCCACTGCCATCATTTGGGAAGGTGTTACCAATTATCTCGATAAGCACGCCATCGACAATACCTTCAGTTTCCTGCAACGTTTTGCCCCCGGATCTACGGTGATCTTCACCTATGTACACCAGGAGGTACTCCGTAACCCTGCTGCATTTTTGGGCGGCCCCAGATTGCTGGAAGATGTAGCTGCCCTGGAAGAGCGATGGACCTTCGGCTTCGAACCGGAAGAACTGGCGGCATACCTGGGCCAATATCATTTTGCGCTGCAGCAGGACCAGGGAGCTGCCCAATACCGCCAACGATACCTGCCGGAACGGTCGGAAAAAGGATATGAATTTTATCGCGTTGCCTGCGCGTTGCGCCTGCCTAATGAAGACGAATAGCAGCGGTAGCAGTGGCCACCCAGGCTTTTTCAGGATTCCAGTGATACAACTCCTTCCAGGTATGCCATTCTTCTGCCAGCGTAAAGCTTCGCAAACAATAACAGGTATACTGCCATAACCGGCTATGCGCCAATATCGACGGCAGAGGAAGCAACAACAATACCGCCGCTATCACAATATCGGCCAGCCGCTCCTGTAAACCAGTATGCCGGATCTGGTTAAAGGGAAATAAGGTGGCTGTACTGGTCGCATGGTGATAAATAAGGTGCAGCAACAACATCGGGAAACCAGTTGTAAGCAGATGGAGCAGAACCTGTAAGATAGCAGTGGCCAGCATTTGCAGCGATTTTTATACAAATGTATCCCGCACATAAAAGCCAGGAAATACGCTACTGGTGGGCTACCCCCATTTTACGGCAGAAGCGGGATTATTGCCGGTAAAAAACGAAAGCGCCCGGAATGTATGCATTCACCGGCCGGTAAAACTTTTCAGGCCGGTAAAGTGTTTTCTTTATGTAATCCATTAGGTTCCACTAAAACATTACAACTATGAAATCAATCCTTTTGTCAGCACTGCTTGCTGCAATACTACTGTTAGGAGCCTGTGGCACTACGGTACATATGACCGGTACCTGGAAAGCGCCGGAGGCACCCTCTTCTGGGTTTCATAACATGGTGGTAGCAGCGCTGACCTCCAATATGGGCGCGCAGCAAACGGTTGAATCAAGGTTGGCGGAAGCACTACAGAAACGCGGAATCGTAGCCGGACGGGGCGCCGACATCTTTCCACCTAAGTTTGATCCCACCCGTGAAGCAGATAAAACAGCCGCCGGAGAACGGATGAGAGCCGCCGGCTATACTTCCGTGCTTACAGTATCACTGGTGAATAAAGAATCTGAAAGAAGATATGTACCAGGTTCCATGGGCTATGCACCTTATCCTGCATTCGGCTACTATGGCCGTTTCTGGGGCTATTATGGCTATATGTGGGGCAGCGCTTATTCTCCCGGATATTATACTACCGACAAAACCTATTTCCTGGAAAGCAACCTGTATGATCTGACCCAGGAGGGCAAACTGGTATGGTCTGGCCAGTCTGAAACGTATAATCCCAATAGCCTCGAGTCTTTCGCAAAATCATATGCCACACAGGTATCCACTGCCCTGGAGAATGCCGGGTTGCTGAAAAAATGATCAGTCATTAGGATCGCAAGTCGTCTTGAATACCAACGAATGATGAAGAAGCTGGTGAAAACGGATTTATAATTTACATTTGTCGCATTAATGATAAAAAGGCCTGTATGGAAATGACCACACCCAACCCGGAGCTATTGAAACAACTCGTCGTGATGAAGATGCCTTTCGGAAAATATAAGGATGTAGTGCTCTGCGACCTCCCCGTTAGTTACCTGGAATGGTTTCAGCGAAAGGGTTTTCCCCAGGGCAAGCTGGGCATGCTGCTGGAAACAATGCTGGTCATTAAAATGAACGGGCTTTCTGCCTTACTGGACCCGCTGAAGAACAAAAGATAGGGTAGAGGTGTACTAACCTGCCATATAAGCAAAACGGCTGTTTCTTATTGGAAACAGCCGTTTTGCTTATATGGTTTGAAAAATATCAGAACCAACTGGTGTTTTGTTCCTCCTCTTCCACAGGACCGGCTGTATCAGCAGGCGCAGCTGCGGTTGGCGCAACGGCTGCCTCTGCAGGCAGCTCTGAAATAGCTTTAGGAGCCGGCATTACATTTTTGCGGATGGCGCCTTCTACCACCGCACCTTCTTCTATTTCCAGCACCATCGCATTTACATCGCCCTTTACCAGGGCTTTATTGCTGATATGTGCTTTGTTGCTGATGTACACATCGCCATACACTTTTCCCTGTACTACCAGGTCGGTAGCATATATATGGCCACGAATGCTCGCCGTTTCACTTACCACCAACTTGCCGGTGGTTTTTACATCGCCCCTCACATTACCGTCGATACGACCCGAAACAGAAGCGTCGATGCTGCCGTTGACGGACACCGTTTTGGGAATACGAAAAGCTCCGGGGACAATTATATTTCGGAATAGATGTCTGACACTGATCACACGTACAAATTAGAGGGTGATGGGATTAGGTGTTATCGTAGGAGTATGCTGTTGCTGGTCCTCAAATGTTGAAATAATAGAACTGGAGTTACCAAGATCCAGGCCCACACTCCGCTGTGGTTTATTATCTGAAATTCTTAACGAATTATAAAGATAACCAATGCTCATGAGCTTTTCAGGCTCAGGTGCTACTTCTACAGGAATAAAGTCGCGGAACTCTTCTACAAAAGCATCGGTTAGCTCCCGGTAATGGGCACCGCCACCCATGAGATAAATTTTTTCACAGGTTTCAAAATCCAGGTCGGTAAAATAGCTACGCATCAACGGCGACACTACTTCCTTATAATATTGTGTGAGCACCCCTTTACGCATATCACGCAGATCTATACGCTTGCGGTTGGTGAAGATGGAGCCTTTCATAAAGGCATCATCCACCTGGTGTTCGTTTTTCATTTCCAGGTAATGTTTCTGGTTCAGCTCCCGGGTAAGATTGTTAATCGCATAACGGATACCATGTGAACTGAAGCAGGTACGGTGAATCAGTCCATCGCCTGTGGCCATGCCACCTTCAATGGTACCAAATCCAAAACTTACTGCGATGAAATTGTCTAGCTGTGGTTCATTGATAGTTTTCTTCAAGCCAATAATACCACCCACAATTTCAGGTATAACTTCATACTTCTCAATATCAAACATTGCTTTCTTAAACGAGCCCTTGGTATTGTAAGTCTGCGTATCGTAATCGATCAGGAAATGTCTTTTACTTAAAAACTGCTCCGCCGCATTTTTGTAGATATTGTAGGTAGAGAAAGGAAAACCAACGGTTAAGGCTATTGGCTGTTGTACCTTATCGATCGTATTCAACAACGCAGCTTTAAACAATATTTCATAATCTTCTTCCGTAGGAGAGGCATTGGTCACCCTGCCCGGATTGATACCACCTCTCTTCGCAAGATTGCCTACCAAGTACCAGGCTTCATCTTTTTTAATTTTTAATCCGTTGAGTAAGTCCTTACTTGAGTTTTCGGTGTTTCCAAATGCGGTCTCAAAAACGCTTGGGAAGCTGGTTGTTGATACTTTCATAGTACTATATTAATAACGTTGTGGCCGTGACTCTCCCGCAGGAGGGTTTTCATCGGGATTGAAATAGTAGTTAAAGATATAAAATATTAGGATAAGGGGATGACAACCAGTGAATTTACGATAAATTTAATACAGCATCCTTGAATTTCAAAATACCCCGGAAATTTCCTATGCACTGATTACAGCACTTCCCCGCAGACCAACAGATACTAAAACCCCGCTTTTCAACGTTTTTTAGCTGTCCCATCCCATACCAGTATACTATTCAAATGCAGAGATCACTGTGATCACCACTGCACAAATCTACCAATATGAAATTGCTGGTTTGGTCACCCATCTTATTATTACTTTCCTGTCACTCCTCGCAGAAGATCTACCAGGCACCGGCAGTAGGAGCAGAGGCACAATTTGACAGGGGACTCCGGCCGGAAAAACATCCCCGCTACCTCTTCGATAAAAAAACAATGAAGGATATGCAGCAGCGGGGAACGGCATCCGGATACTCATCTAAACGCAGGAGCTCAGCACCCACCATTCCATTGCCAGGTAAAGATGGAAACGGTAAAGACAGCTCCACTGCGGTAAACGACAGTACGGCCCTGCCGCTCCCGGCAGACTCCACCCAGGTACCCGCATCACCCACCGATACCTCCCGTCACGGACTGTCTGGTCACATAAATTGATCCGACGCAGCGGCTCAGTTTCCTGTTTATTCCCTACATTTGGTACGACTGCTTTAAATTGTTTATGAGGAAAGTTTTCTTTTTTTTACTCCTGGCCGCCACCAGCCAGGTAATAGCGCAAACCCCATTGTACATGCCACTTGGCTTCAAAAAGGCGTACGACCGGCAAACCCGCAGCTATAGCGGAGCACCGGGGAGTAAATACTGGCAGAATAAAGCGGGGTATGATATACAGGTCAACTTCGACCCTGCTACCAACCGGGTAGCTGGTACAGAAACGATTCAATATACCAACAACAGCCCCGATACTCTTTACTCCGTCAATTTTAAATTGTTTCCCAATATCTTCCAGAAAGGCGCCGTGAGAAATATGCCCGTGTCGGCAGATGACCTGACGGATGGCGTGGTGATTAAAAATATGAAGATCAATGGGAACGATAATCCCGTGATGACGCCGACCAAAGGAACTAACATGCCCGTGAATATTCCGGCACTGTATCCCGGGCAGTCACTGAAATTTAACCTTGATTTTTCTTATATACTGAACGAAAATACTCATATCCGTACAGGCTCCATCGATACCGGCGCCTATTTTATTGCCTATTTTTTTCCGCGTATAGCCGTATACGATGATATTAATGGCTGGGATATGATCAATTATATGGGTATGCTGGAGTTTTATAACGACTTCAGCGATTTCCGTGTAGCCATCACCGTTCCCGGCGCCTACCAGGTTTGGGCTACCGGCGATCTCAAAAATACCGGCGAAGTATATGCTGATAAATATGTGCAACGCATAGCTGCTGCGGAAAAAAGTAATGATATCATTACGGTGATAGATACCAGCGACATCCGGGCGGGCAATATCAGCCCGAAGCGCAATACCAATACCTGGCGCTTCGAAGCTATCAACGTACCTGACTTTGCCTTTGCCCTCAGTAACCACTACTGCTGGAATGCCACCAGCGTGCAGGTTGACAACCAAACTAAACGGCGTACCCGCGTTGACGTAGCTTTTAATCCCAATCACGCTGATTTCTTCGATGTAGTACGCTATGCCCGCATAACGGTCGATAAAATGAGCCATTACTTTCCTAAATGGCCTTTCCCTTATAGCCACGAAACAGTGTTTGATGGCCTCGACCAGATGGAGTATCCCATGATGGTAAACGATAATCCGCTTAGCGATAAAGTGCAGGCTATTGAACTGACCGACCATGAGGTTTTTCATACAATGTTTCCTTTTTATATGGGCACCAACGAAACGCTGTATGCCTGGATGGATGAAGGATGGGCTACCATCGGCGAATGGATCATCTCTCCTTGCATAGACAGCACCATTATCGATGACTATGGGATCGCACCGTATAACTACGTTGCCGGCAAAGCGGCCGATCTGCCCATTATCACGCCTTCTAATCAGCTCACGGATGCTTATGTAACCAATTCCTATCCCAAGCCGGCATTAGGATACCTGTACGTAAAGGATATGCTGGGCGATAGCCTTTTCCTGAAAGCATTGCATTATTATATTGAACAATGGCACGGCAAACATCCACAGCCGTACGACTTCTTTAATTGTATGAATACCGGTGCTGGCAGAAATATGAACTGGTTCTGGAAAAGCTGGTTCTTTGATAATGGATACCCCGACCTGGCCATCGGTAAAGTATTGCAAAAAGGAAAACAAGGAGTAGTGGAGATAGTATCAAAAGGCACCAAACCAGTGCCGGTAGATGTGTCGGTACTGCTGGAAGACAACAGCACCCTCCGGCTGCACCGGAGCATTGCCTGCTGGGAAAAGGGCAACAAAACAGTTTCGTTGACATTTTCTTCTCCCAAAAAAATAAAAAAAGTAACCCTGGGAAGTACCTGGGTAGCGGATATCAATAAGGCAGATAATGTGTATGAGCCGAAGTAAAACTTAAAGCCTAGAGCATGAAGCAAAAAGCTATTATAGCGAATGACCAGCGCATATCATTGCTCGCTTAGCTCATTCGCTATAATAGATTTTTGCTTCAGGCTTTAAGCTTTCTGCTCTCTAAAGTGTGTCATAATACAAGGAGTAGAGTTGCTGATACACTCCTCCGACTATCCCCAGGCCTCCCTGCGTATTACTGCGGAGTTGTATGGCCTGAATCAGGCTGTTTAACCCCGGATTTCGTTTTACTTTTTCATAGGTCAGCAGGAAATCATAGTATTCTTTCGATACAGATTTTACATATACCTGTACCCGGCCCACCGGTGCAATGGCTTCCGCCGGACTGGAACTCAGTGCAGTAGCGTTGATATAAAAATAAGTGGTCAGTGGTTTCCCCGTTTGTGTAAATAAGATGCTGTTATAGTTTTCATTCAACCCGCCAATCTGGTTGTTGTCCGCATTTTCATCCTGGGTATAACACGGAATACGCAGGAAGTCATTCAGGAAGATGCTGTCTTTTTTCATATCAATGCCCGGCTTATCTTTTACCTGGTTATAAAGCGCCTCATTTTCGCTTTTCCGGTATCTCACACCTTGCCAGGTAAAAGAAGTATCCAGCGTTACGCTTTGTTTCAACGCTTCCATCACCAGGTATTGTCTTACGCCAGGCAAAGGATAAACCGTAAAATGAAAACGCAATACGGGACGCCCGTTCAGCAAGGTCCGTACGGTATCCAGTAAATCCAGCTTAAACGGAAGAGGAATGGTAGGAGGGGGTTGCACGGTAATAGGTCGCAGTCCCGGAACCTCCACCCTAACAGTATACGTTTTTCCGCCCAGCAGTTTCGTCTTGCCCTGGTAGAGACTCATAGGGCGGGTAGTATCAGGCACATAAGGCAGCTCCTCCAGTACTTGTCCGCCTTTGTCCATAAGCGTCACCTTGGCATCGTTTACCAGTATAAATCCATTGTTTACCCCAGGTGCAACGGGCTTACTTTTACCTACCAACACCTGTGGTACCTCTCCGGCTATCAGCTCACTGTATACCACTGCCCGTGGCGCTGCATGGTTATCTGGCAGGGGTAACTGCCGCTCGCATCCGGTGAGTAACCACCAGGCTGCCATGGGTAATATGAAGAAGAGATATTTCATGACTAAAATTTGAAAGTATAACTTAGATAAGGTAATGTCCTGAACAGGCTATATTGATATAACTGTAACGGGTATACGTTATCATATGCGAAATAAGAAAATTGATCAAAGCTCACAATAAATGGATTGGAGCGGTTGTAGATATTGTAAATACCGCCTGAAATCACATGTTTGAACCGCCTCTTACTGCCGAGGAAAAGATTGGCGCCCAGGTCGAGATGATGTACGGCATTGAGTCGGTAATTATTTAACCGCGCTATATAAGGCAGGTAGTTGACCTGGAAGGTAGAAAAAGGAGAGTAACGTTCATCCAGGTATCCTTGTATATTACGCGCCCAGTCGAAGTCCGGGAATATTTGCGTCGGCAGTGTGAAAGGAGCGCCACTGGCAAACTTCCAGGAAGCGGAAAGATTCCACTTCTCATTGATCCGGTATTTAAGCGCCAGGGAAAGATTGTGCCGGCGATCTTCTTTATAGGGAAACATTTTGCCCCCATTCAGGCGGTCGAATTGACGCCAGGCCCAGGACAGCGTATAGGAAAATACGCCTGTAAGCTTTCCCTGCGTTTTTTCCAGCAAAATTTCGCTCCCGTAATTATAACCATTGCCCGCAATCACTTTCTTTTCCCACAGATCCGAGTTGTCAAATATATTCAATACAGTGTTGGTAGTAACGATATCTTTCAGCTGCTTATAGTAGAAATTTACATTAAACCGCCAGTCAGGGCTCCACTGCCGTTGATAAGACAGGCTATAGGAAAAAGCATGTTCCGGTTTGATGTTATCGGTACTGGGTACCCACAGGTCGGTAGGCAAGTTAATCACAGGCGTGGTTAATTGATGCACGAACTGCGTCATTTTAGCAAACGATACCTGCACGAATTGCGACTGGGGTAGTTGCCAGCGTACCATGATCCGGGGCTGGGCGCTGGCATAAAAAGAGGAGGATTGTATTAATGCCCCGAAATGCAGGCCAGGTCGCACAATCAGCTTATCATTGAATAAGCTGAGTTCATCTTCTGCATAGGCCGTTACCTCCGACATATAGTAAATGGGCGCCTTCCGCACAGCGGCTTCTCCCGCCGAAATATTGGTATGATAAGCTGTAGGGGCAAAGTTGTGGTAGGTATAACCTCCACCTAAGGAAATATGTTGCCGGTTGCTTACATTATATTCTGTTTCATTTCTCACAGCGATATCCCGGATCCGTGAAACTCCCTTACCCTTTACAAACAGGGAGTCGTTGATCGTAAGCGGGATAATAGAGTTTTGGGTAAAAAGGTTGTAAAACCGGCTGTACGTAGCGGTGGTATTGGAAAACACCCTGGGATTCACTACCCGGGTCCATTTCACTGCCGCCGTAATATTGCTCCAGTCAAAATTGTAATCATCAAATAGCTGTATTACCGGGTTGGTGCTCTGGATAAACATCTTATCCTGTCCCTTATAAAAACTCACATACACCCGGTTTTTGTTGTTGATAACCTGGTTGAGTTTGAAGTTGACATCATAGAGGTAATACCGGCCATAATCTTTGAGATAGGTTTGTCCATACAGTGCATCTACCAGGGATCTTCTGACAGACAGCAATACAGCGCTCTTGTCCTTTACAATAGGCCCTTCCAGCAAGGCGCTGGCAGAAACGGGACTGGCGGTAACACTGCCATGCCACTCCTTCATATTACCATCTTTGGTACGGATATCTACCACGGAAGACAAACGCCCGCCATATCGTGCGGGGAAAGCATCCTTGTAAAGAGATACGTCTTTTACAGCGTCGCCATTGAAAATGGAAAAGAGGCCGAACAGGTGGCCGGTATGATACAAGGGAACTCCGTCCAGCAGGTACAGGTTTTGGTCTGCTGCGCCACCCCTGATCAACAGGTTACTGCTGCTTTCCAGGGAGCTGCTGGCGCCGGGGTATAGTTGCAGCGATTTAAGTACGTCTTTTTCGCCCAGTAACGCCGGGAAATTCGATACATAGCCTACAGGCATATTGATAAACCCCGGCTGGGAGTTGACTTCCTCTTTTTCCCCGTTCACCACCACGGTTTGCAGCATGCCCCTGGTTTCCAGGTGAATATCCAGTTGTCCCTCGTCGGGAGGTGGCAAGGGTTGAAAGATGGGTTTATAACTGATATGTGAGAATACCACTCCCTGGCAGCTATCTGGTACCTGCAAGCTGTAAAACCCATATGAGTTGGTTTCCGTACCCTTCTTGGTGACAGGATCATACACTGATGCGCCGATGATGGCCTCATTACTGTTCGTTTCTTTTACAAAGCCGCTGATGGTATAGTATTGGGTTTGGGAACTTTCCCTGAGCAGGAATATTTTGCCATTCAGGGCAGCCGCCTGTATCCCGGTTCCTTGCAGGATGGTTGTCAATACCGCACCGGTGGTACGTTCGGTACCCGCCAACTGAACTTTTTTATTGAGATGAAGGAAGCTGGAACTATAGGATACACTAACCCCTGTACTTTTCTGGATATCCTGTATATAAAAAAGGATGGTGCCCTGTTTGGAAGGTGGCGTATAGGGACGTGCGAGAATGTCATTTCCACCGCTTTGTGCCCGCAATTGATTGACAGGCAGCAACAGCAGGACGGCACAACATAGATATAAAAACTGGTTTAATAAGCTACTGGCTGATGACGATAGTGTCGCCTTCCTGTTGGTATTTAAACCCAAGCAATAGTTGTAATTCATGCAAAACATCATCACAGGACTGATGCTGGAACGTTATTGTAGCTTTTTGCTGCGCGGCCGTTTCCTTGTATTTTTCATCAATCCTGATATCTTTTGCGTAAAAATCGGCTAATTGTGGCAATATTTCAAGAAGTGACTGATCATTAAATTGCAAAATCCCTGTTTTCCAGGCAATAAAGTTAGGGTTGTTGTTGTTCCGGGCATATAATTGGCCATTCCCCCAGGTACCTCTTTGGCCGCTGGCCAGCACCAGGGAGGCGGTATCACCTTCCACGCCCAGTTTTACACTACCAGATGCCACTACCACCGTTGTACTGTCCTTTCCCGTTTGTACAGTAAAGGAAGTACCCAGTACTTCCACAACCGATTGGTTGGGCGTTTTTACCAGGAAAGGGTGGGAGGGATCGCTGGCTATTTCAAAAAAAGCTTCTCCTTCCAGTTCCACAATCCGCTGGTTATTATGATAACCATTAATATAACGGATGCGGGCGCCCTGGCGGAGCGTAACCGTAGACTTATCGGGTAACTCTAGGCTTCTTATCCTGCCGTCATTGGCGGCCAGCTCATGTTTCTTCAAGCCAGACCGGCTTTCCAGCCACCAGGCTCCTACAGTCAGCAAAATTAAAATAGCGGCCGCGGCAGCATATTTAGTATACAGGTATTTTACTTTGGATGTATTGGATTGAATAACCCCGCCGGTCTTTTCCCAGGCAGCCGCAGTGTTATATTGACGGGATTGTATAACAGCGGACGGGCTGTCACCCCAGATTTTGGCGAGAACTTCGTACTCTGCCCTGTTTTCAGGGGACTTGTCCAGCCATTCCTGTAAAGTTGCAGATTCTGCCTCAGTACTTTGACCGGATAACTTCTTGGCTATAAGTTCATGTAGGTAAGTATCTAAATGCTCCATAGTTACAGTGTGCTCTACTTAAATAACGCTCGGGTGTGACGATCCCTCTATAAAGGTTAAAATAATTTTAACAAAAAGAAAATGGCAACTGGTAACCCGTATTGCTGCAGGTACTTTCTCAGTAACTTAAGCGCCCGCCCCATATAATTTTCTACAGTTTTGGCGGAAAGCCCCAGCTTAGTGGCTGTTTGCTGATGAGTCATCCCCTGGAGCCGGCAACAAGTAAATACTTCTTTACATTGTGGTGGAAGGTTGGCAATGGCTTCGTATATCAGTTGTTCGTAGTACGGCCTCGAATTTTCTACTTCCCTGGCATCCGGATCTTCCGCGTGCTCCGCTATCCATTCAAATCCCTTGTTGCCCGCTTCTTCCGTGGTTTGCCTGCGCAGTACAGAAATAGAATTGTTGCGGACAGCCCGGAATAAGTATGCTTTTATATTAGGTATATTTATCAGCTCACGATGTTTTTCCCAAAGCCTGATAAATGTTTCCTGTACTACATCTTCTGCTGCAGCATCATCTTTCAGAAAACTAAATGCGTAGTTACATAAGTCATTATATTGTGAATCGAATAACGCTTTGTAAGCCTGGTAAGAAGGTGATGTAAGCATTTAACCTTCAGATATTTTATATGCGTGAATGATCGCTGCGAAAGTAACTATCTTTTCGAAAACAAACATATTTGCTCCCCTGATTTTTAATCCACTTTTTTTTTAAATGAGATATAGAGGGAATTGCTTTCTCTTGCGTCATATAGCTAACACCTATGCCTATATGCTTGTAGGAAATTTTTTTAGTTGTGTTTTAAAACCAGGGTTGCATAGGCGCTTATGCAGCCCTTTTTTACTCCCTCTTGTATAATATTAACTTCTCCTGATGCTGTTTTGAATATTTTTGCAATCCATTGCAGCTGTCTATGGAGTAGTCCCCGACACATTTTGTATTTTTATACAAAACCATGCACTATGTCCGGAACCTTCTCCAAACTGAAAAATGCCTACCAGCTGCTGAAGCATATCGACCTGGGTATGCTGGCCCGCCTGTCTGAAAAGGTTGACCTGCCCAAAGTAATGGAATCAGTCGCCCATATGAATGAGCAGCAGCTACAGGGACTGATGAAAATGCTTGGCAGCGGGGGAAAAAAGAAAGAACTCCCGCCCATCGATGGTGACTTTTACGACCTCGCCGGCAGGCTGAATGAAGAAGACCGTTCGCTGCAGCTGAAAGTAAGGGCATTCATGGAGAAAGAAATTCAACCGATCGTTAATGAATATTGGCTGAAAGCTGAATTCCCTTTTGAAATCATTCCCAAATTCCGGGAGTTGAATATCTGTGGCGTTACCTACAATGGTTATGGTTGCCCGAACCGCTCTTTCCTGATGGAAGGAATTATTGCCATGGAAATGGCCCGCATAGATGCGTCGATCGCTACGTTCTTCGGTGTACAGAGCGGACTGGCCATGGGATCTATTTATATGCTGGGCTCTGAAGCCCAGAAACAGGAATGGCTGCCAGGCATGCAACAGCTGAATATCATTGGCGCTTTTGGGCTAACTGAACCGGAAGTTGGTTCTGCCGCTGCGGGAGGACTCACTACTACGGCTAAACGGAGCGGGGATAGCTGGGTACTGAATGGGCAAAAAAAATGGATCGGCAACGCCACTTTCGCGGACGTAGTCGTTATCTGGGCACGTGATATAGACGATAACCAGGTGAAAGGTTTTTTGCTGAGAAAAAATACGCCCGGTTTCAGTGTAGAGAAAATACATGATAAAATGGCATTGCGAATCGTGCAGAACGGGCTGATTACGCTGAAAGATTGCGAGGTAGCTGAGGCCGACCGGCTCCAGCTGGCCAACTCTTTTAAAGACACCGCGAAAGTACTGCAAATGACCCGCGCCGGCGTGGCCTGGGAGGCAGTGGGCTGCGCACGTGGCGCCTACGAAAACGCATTGGCGTATACCCGCACCCGTAAACAGTTTGGAAAACCCATCGCCGCTTTTCAACTGATACAGGGACACCTGGTAGAAATGCTCTCCAACCTTACCGCCATGCAAACCATGGTGTACCGCCTCTCTGAAATACAGGATGCAGGCCACTTGCAGGATGAACATGCTTCCCTGGCAAAGGTATTCTGTACCCTCCGCACCCGCGATGTAGTAAGCCGTGCCCGTGAGGTGATGGGAGGGAATGGCATTCTCCTGGAATACAATGTGGCTCGCTTTGTTGCCGATGCGGAAGCTATTTATTCCTATGAGGGTACCAAGGAAATCAATTCCCTCATCGTAGGAAGAGCAATTACCGGTTCCAGTGCATTCGTATAAAATATGAATTCTTTTTTATAGCTTAACGGCACAAACCACGTTATTCACTCAATGAATTGCTATTATGAATGTATTTAACCGCCGCAACTTCCTCCGGAATGTTTCGCTGGGAAGCATGGCCGCTATTAGTATTCCCAACATTGTTACCGCCGCTGTTGCGGTTGAAAAAAGTAAAAAGATCGGACTGAAAAAAGAAGGTATTATCCTTTTCCAGGGCGATTCTATCACTGATGCCGGCCGGAAAAGAGATAAAAATGAGCCCAATAACAGCGCTGCGCTGGGAAGCGGATACGCCCTCATGGCAGCATCAGGTTTATTGCGCAGGAACGCCGATAAGAACCTGAAAATTTACAACAAGGGCATCAGTGGCAATAAGGTCTTTCAACTGGCGGAACGCTGGGATAACGACTGTTTCGCAATAAAACCCGATGTGCTCAGTATCCTCGTAGGAGTGAACGATTATTGGCATACGCTCAATGGTAATTATAAAGGCACCGTTCAAACCTATCGCGACGATTACAATAAGCTGCTGGATCGTACCAGGCAGCAGTTGCCCGATGTACAGCTGATTATCGGCGAGCCTTTTGCTGTGAAAGGTGTGAGCGCTGTAGACGACAAATGGTACCCGGCTTTCGATGAATACCGCGTCGCGGCAAAGGAGATAGCCGATAAGCACCAGGCCATTTTTATTCCCTACCAGGCTATTTTCGACAAAGCCCTGCAATCAGCTCCCGGTGCCTACTGGACAGGAGATGGGGTACATCCCAGCGTAGCCGGTGCCCAGCTAATGGCCGAAGCCTGGCTGCAATGTATAAAGTAACCGTTTCCTTCTTCCCTGATTTTTAAGATTAAGTACTTCTACTGAATAGTGACAACTGGGTGCAAACTAGCTTTGCACCCATTAACCCCTTATTGTTCACTATTAACACTTAATCATGAAAAAATCATTGCGTTCCCGCCTGGCTGATGTAACATTATTTGCGGTAGCTATCTTAACGGCACTCTTTTTTTCCCAATGCAGGAAGAAAGATGATCAGCCTCGTGGTATCGATAAGTCTTATCTTATCAATAAAAAATGGAATGTCACATCCGCTACGGTAACACCTGGCATAGACATAGGACAAGGACCTATATCCGACCTGCTGGCAGTAATGCCGGCCTGCTTACGGGATAATTTTATCGTGCTGAAAGACGATGGCACAGGTACGGAAGATGAAGGAGGTGACAAGTGCCCGGATTCAGCCCAGACACGCAGCTTCCACTGGAGCTTGACGGCAGATGGTGCATTCAGCGGTGAAATGCTGGATAATTTTGAAGGCCATACCAGTGTAGTTAAAAATGACCAGGGTTTCACCCTTACAGCAGTGGGTAAGATCGATGGAGAAAATGTCGTAAGAACGCTTGTGATGGTCTACAAAGCTATTTAGCAACAATACCTGATTCAATAAGCAAGGATGATACCTTTCAGGATCTGCATATATCCTGTCGGTTAGATTGGACCACGCAGCCTCCCTTTTGGGAGGCTGCTCTTTTATCTGCCCTTTACATTCATTACATTTGTTTTATCACATGAATTTCCAGTTATGAAACAAACAGGTATTTTATTAACAATGATGTTAGGATTGACCATGACGATCAGTGCTCAGCAGCAAACTATCCATCTTTGGCCGGGAAAAGTTCCCGGTGAAACTGCAGCAAAGCATGCAGCAGTGGTAACGCCCGACGGCAGTAACAACATAAAACGGCTGACCGATGTCACCGACCCGGTATTGGAAGTGTTTCCGGCTCCCGCAGGCAATAGCAATGGCATCGGGGTAATTATCAATCCCGGTGGAGGTTACGGGATATTGGCTATTGACCTGGAAGGCGATGAAATTGCAGCCTGGCTTAACAAGCTGGGATATACGGCTTTTGTATTGCAATACAGGGTGCCCAAAAAACAAGCGGGCGCCCTGCAGGACGCACAACGGGCTATCCGCCTTGTACGCAGCCGCGCAGCTGAATGGGGACTGCAGCCGGATAAAATAGGCATGATGGGATTTTCTGCCGGCGGTAGCCTCACCGCCCGCGCCGCTACCCGGTATAACGTGAACACCTATACGGCCATCGACAAAGCCGACAGTCTGTCTGCCCGGCCGGCATTCGGTATCCTGGTATATCCGGCTTATCTTGATCAGGGTACAAACAGGACGCTTACGCCTGAACTGACCGTGAATGAGCAAACACCTCCCATGTTTCTTTTTGCTACCGCCGATGATTTCTACGGCAACAGCGCCCTGGTAATGGCCGGCGCTCTCCGCGATGCGAAAGTGCCCGTGGAACTCCACTTTTACGCCAAAGGTGGCCATGGATATGGATTGCGCAGTGGCAATCCCGCAGCAGACGCCTGGCCCGCACTCCTGGAACAATGGCTGAAAACTGCCGTGAAATAATTATCACAAGGCAGGACGGACGTTGAGACTAAATAATTCTCTACATTTGAGCGACTATAAAACCTGTTACCATGGGAATTTTTGATAAACTCAGGAATGAATTTATTGACATTATTGAGTGGACAGACCCGTCCACAGACACCATTGTGTGGAAGTTTCCCCGCTACCAAAATGAAATAAAAATGAATGCGAAGCTCACCGTGCGCGAATCACAGGTGGCCGTTTTTATGAATGAAGGTAAAATTGCCGACGTATTCCAACCCGGCATGTATACACTGACTACACAAAATATGCCCATACTCACCACCTTGCAGGGATGGAAGTATGGCTTTAATAGTCCGTTTAAAGCAGACGTGTTCTTCGTAAGCACCCGGCAGTTTACCAACCAGAAATGGGGAACTAAAAACCCGGTGATGCTGCGCGATGCGGAATTCGGACCGGTAAGACTCCGGGCTTTCGGTAGTTACGCTTTCCGGGTAAAAGATGCCGGCACTTTCCTGAAAGAGGTAGCCGCCACCAACCCGGAGTTCACCGTAGAAGGCATCAACGAACAACTGCGCAACCTGGCAGTATCCCGTGGAATGGAAGCCATTGCAGAAGCCAAGATTGCTGTATTGGACCTGGCAGCCAATTACGAAGAAGTATCTTCACAGATCACCGGCAAAATCGGTACAGAATTCAATGAACTGGGCCTGGAATTAACCAAATTCCTCATCGAAAATATTTCCTTGCCCCCAGAAGTGGAAACAGCGCTCGACAAACGCAGCAGCATGGGTATTGTGGGTAACCTGGGCGCCTATGCGCAGTTCCAGGCTGCCAACGCCATGGAAAAAGCAGCGGAAAATCCCAATGGCGGCGGGCTTGCAGCAGCAGGACTGGGCGCCGGTATGGGCGCAGCCATGATGGGACAAGTAGGGAATGTCTTCCAGAATAACAATCAACCTGCCAGCACCGGTGCGGGTACGCCTCCGCCATTGCCCGGCGCTACTCCTTTCTATGTAGCCATCGAAGGTAAGCAAAGCGGCCCTTTTGATATGGAACAACTCCGCCAGCTGGCAGTTGCCGGCAACCTGAATGCTCAAACCCTGGTATGGAAAACTGGTATGGCTGCCTGGTCAGCCGCTGCCACCGTGCCTGAATTAGCGCCAGTATTGGCCACCATTCCGCCACCATTACCCTAATAATCATTGGTAACGGCTGTTGATCCGGCATTGGCTCAACAGCTGTTACCCAAAATATTCCTATGTCTTTCGAGGAAAAAACAAGTGAAACAGTCAACTCGCTGAAATGCCAGAACTGTGGGGCTATCCTGCATTATGCTCCCGGTACCAATAGCCTGGTATGTGAATACTGCGGCACTGTAAATGAAATTGAACAGGAAACTATTACTACCGCCGTTCATGCGATAGACTATGCTACCTTTATCGCAGAACAGCAAAATCATACCGAAACCACCCAGCAAGCGGTGGTCGTAAAATGTAAAAGTTGCGGAGCTTCTACGACCATGCTTCCCAATGTAACTGCCGATGCCTGCCCGTTTTGCGCCTCTCCGCTCGTGGTAGATACGGCGCAGACAACGGCCATTCTCCAGCCACACTATGTACTACCCTTCGTTGTAAAAGACAATGAAGCCCTGCAACACTTCCGTACCTGGATGGGGAAGCTCTGGTTTGCCCCTTCCGACCTGGTGAAGAAAGTGAAGGACGGCTCCTCTCAGCAACTGAAAGGTGTATATATTCCCCACTGGAGCTACGATACGGATACTGTTACAGATTACATAGGCCAAAGAGGAGAATATTATTATACTACCGAAACCTATACGGAAGAGGTAAACGGTAAAACGGAAACCCGCACCCGGCAAGTACGCCATACAGCCTGGTATCCTGCTTCCGGCAGGGTGAGCAACGATTTCCGGGATGTACTGGTATCAGCCAGTCCCTCGCTGCCACTTAAGATGGCGCAGATCTTGGAACCCTGGCACCTCGATCAGTTGAAGCAATACGATGGGCGATACCTGAGCGGATTCCGCGCAGAAATATACCAAACCAACGCCGAACAGGCCCTGGTAATTGCCAAAAAGAGAATGGACCCGGTAATACAGGATGAAATTTGCAGCGACATTGGTGGCGATGAACAAAGCATCGACCGCTACGAAGTGGATTATAATAACCTGGGAATTAAATACCTGTTGCTGCCTGTTTGGATCAGTGCCTATCGCTATAACGACAAGCTCTATCATTTCGTGGTAAATGCCTGCACCGGCGAAGTAACGGGTGATAGGCCCTATAGCTGGATCAAGATTGCAGGGCTGATTCTCCTGATCATTATCGTCATTGCTACTATCTATTTTGTTAGTCAATCGAAATAAGTAATACCTGCCCCCTGGGCAAATGGTGTTTTCCTTACTGCTGTTAAAAGAGAACGCAACAGTAAGGGAAACGCCATTTTTTTCGCGCTCTGGGGAAAACAATCTACAAACCCTTTCATATGCCCCGCAGCTCGCTGGAGCCTGGAAACCCTTTGTAGTAGCGTGTATAGAGAGAGATGATGCAATCCGGGTCCCGTTTTTGTAAAATCAATGCTATACAGGCACACCTATTACGAACCCAAAATATAACGTCATGAAGAAACTAATGTTAGTATCAACTATTGCCCTGACCGCGTGGATGATGCAGTCCTGTGGCAATAACACCAACAGGAATCCGCAATCGGAAAAACCTGCCGACAGCGCCAAGGACCTGAATGAAATCGCTAAACCGGTAGATGAAAATTCTTCAAAATTTGCAGTGGACGCTGCTAATGGCGGTATGATGGAAGTAGCCATGGGAAAGCTGGCACAGGAAAAAGCATCTAATGCAAGAGTGAAAGCATTTGGTGCTATGATGGTCACCGATCACTCCAAAGCAGGAGACCAGTTAAAAGAACTGGCCGGTAAGAAAAATATTGCCTTACCGGCAGAACTATCTACCCAGGAAAAAAATCACCTGGATGATCTGAGTAAAAAGAGCGGGAAAGACTTTGATAAATCTTACATCGATATGATGGTGGATGACCACGATAAAGATGTAAAAGAGTTTGAAAAAGCTTCCAGTGATCTGACAGATCCGGATCTCAAAACCTGGGCAACAAACACTTTACCTACTTTAAAAGTGCACCAGGACTCTGCCAGGGCTATTCAGAAAGCATTTAAATAATCAATACGCAAGTTGTGAGTCCAGAGAATAGCAAAAAGCTTCAGGGATACGTTCCCTGGAGCTTTGCTTTTTTATTGAGGTAACTTCGACTGGATCGCACCGTATACCCAGGTACCGGCAATGGCGCTCACTAACGTAACAGCCACTACGCTAAATCCCATCCCTATCTGCGCAAAGAGGGGCCCCGGACAGGCACCGGTGATCGCCCATCCCAATCCGAAGATCAATCCCCCGTATATCTGCCCCTGGCTGAACTTTTTGGGCGCCACCACAATAGGATCGCCTGAAAGTGTTTTGATATGAAAGCGTTTAATCAACTGCAGGGAAATAATGCCAGTCACCACTGCTGTGCCAATCACCCCATACATATGAAAAGACGTGAGCTGAAACATTTCCTGTATCCGGAACCAGCTGATCACCTGGGCTTTTACCAGTATAATACCGAAGAAAACGCCTGCCAGCAAGTATTTGATATTTTTCATCTTAGTGAAGCCATTTAAAAATAAGGGGAATAAAAAGGTTCGCACTGGCAAACCCACCAGCCATAAAACAGACCGTTGCCACCAGTGAAGGCCATTGCAGGTTGGACAATCCCATGATGGAATGCCCCGAAGTGCAACCCCCGGCATACCGGGTGCCAAAGCCTATCATGAAGCCGCCTATCACGAAGAAAATAAGCCCCTTCCAGGTAAACAGCTGCTGCCAGCTGAATATTTCAGACGGTAATAAGGCACGGTAGTCGTGTATACCATAACTGGCCAGCCGCTCCTTGGTAGCTGCCGCTACCTGGATGTTCTGCCCATCCTGCAGGTAATGCCCCGCAATAAATGCTCCCACCAGGATGCCTGCTGCAAAGAAAAGATTCCATGACTCCTTCTTCCAGTCGTATTTAAAGAAGGTGATGTTGGCCGGAAAACAGGCGGCGCAGATATGTCGCAGGGAAGAAGAGATACCAAAAACTTTGTTGCCCAATATCAGGAGCACCGGTACCGTGAGCCCGATCAGCAATCCTGACACAGACCAGTGCCAGGGCTGCTGAATAAACTTTAATAGTTGCATAACAGGTATTTGTTAGATATTAACCAGACAGCTGTTACAACAGGTCGTTGTACTCCGGGTGTCTTTTCATATAGGCGTTTACGTAAGGGCATAGCGGTTTAACCTTCAGGTGGTGTTCCCGGGCATATTCCAGTACGTATTTCGCCAGTTGCCCAGCTATGCCACGGCCTTCCAGCTCCGGTGGTACTTCTGTATGTATGTAGGCAATGCCGCCGGGAAACAGCTTATAGGCAATCAGCGCGGTATGACCCTCCACTACGGTTTCAAACTGTTGTTTCGCTGTATTGTTGGTAATCGTGAGTTCCATATTATCATTAAGATTTGTCAGAGAAACTAATTTTGGTATGCGTGCCGTCGCAATAGGGCTTATTGGAAGAACCGCCACAGCGGCAGAAAGCGGTGACTTTATTTTTATGCGTTTCTTTTCCGCTGGCGTCCTTTACCACGATATTGCCATATACCAGTAAAGGGCCGTTAGGCATAGGTTCTACAATACTTTCGGCAGTGATATCGGGGGCTGTGCCTCCCTCTGCCGCTACGTCGGCATTCATATAAAATGTGAGGGCGCCAGACGGACATTGTTTTACCTGCGACACAATCTTTTCTGTGGAAGCGCCTTCCGCATTGATCCAGGGCTTTTGATGCGGATTAAATACTTCCGGCAGCCCATGAAAACACATCTCCGAATGTATACAAACATTCGGTTTCCATACGATGGTTACTTCCCCGTTGGTGTAATGTTTGGTGATATCTTTCATCTTTTTTAAACTGCTTTTGTATTGATAACAATAGGATTGCTCAGCACTTTGTGAACAGGGCAGGAGTGAGCTATCTGCAGCAACCGGGCATGCTGTTCCTCGCTGAGCGTTCCGGAAAAATGAATTTCCATATCGATAACAGTGGTGAGTGGATTTGGCTTGGCTGCACTGTTGTAGCGCAGTTCCACGGCGATATGTTCCACGGGCCATTTTTTCCTGTTGGCATACATCTTTAAAGTAATAGCGGTACAGGCGCCCAAGCTGCTCAATAATAATTCCCCGGGTTGTGGGCCGGTATCACCGCCGCCCACGTCTTCAGGTTCATCTCCCAACCAGCGGTGCCCCCGGGTATCGATGGTCACCTGGTAAGGGTGCCCGGATAAACTTACACTAACTTCCTGATCCATATTTTATTATTAGAAATTGTCTTTAAGCCATGCTGCCGCTAACGGTATGCTCTGTTGTGCCTGGTGATGATTATATTATCCCAGTTTAATCAGTTTTTTTACAATCTCTTCCCGTTGTGGTTCAAATTGATCCGGTAACATCAGGTGTGTACCCAGTTCCGCTATCGGTTCATCCACCGCAAATCCCGGGGTGTCGGTGGCCAGTTCAAACAGCACACCTCCCGGCTCCCGGAAATAAACGGAACGGAAGTATTTGCGATCCAGCTGCTCTGTTGGATGCAGCCCACGATCTTCCAGCAGCTGCCGGTAATGTAACTGCATCGCATCGTCTTTCATCCGGAACGCAATGTGGTGTATACTGCCTCCTGCTACATGCCCGCGGGGTTCGCCCTTGGCTTCTACCAGGTCTATAAAGTTGGCGGTATCGCCGGCTGGACTGGCAAAACGATAGCGATTGGCATGATGCTTCACCAGCCGGTAACCAAAAACGGATACCAGTATATCGGAGGTGGCCTGTATGTCTTCCAGTGTAAGTGTTACATGGTGGAACCCACGTGTCGCATATTCTTCAGGTACTTCCGGTGTAACCCAGGGAATGCGGGAGTCGGATATATCCGGTACCGTTAGTTCTATCTTTAGCCCGTCAGGATCCAGGAAAGTCAGGTATATTTCGCCGAATTTGGACGAAGGCTTATTATAAATAATATTTTCTTTCTCGAATCGCTTTAACCAGAAGTCAATACTGCCTTCCGGGATGGAGTAACCTATTTCAGTGGCCATATGCGTACCTCTGCGGCCGGCCATAATATCTTCCCAGGGGAAAAAGGTGAGTATGGTGCCCGGCGTACCTGTTTCATCGCCGTAGTAAAAATGGTAGGTATGCGGGTCGTCAAAGTTTACCGTCTTCTTTACAAATCGCAATCCCATGACACGGGTGTAAAAATCATAATTCTTTTTAGCATTGCCGGATATGGCGGTAATATGGTGTAACCCAGTGATAGCTTGTTCGTTCATAACACCTCTTTTTAAGCAGGAGTGGTTAGCTGCAGGTAGTCGTTATCTGCAACTAACCACATCCACCTATTTTTTAATTAATTGCACTTCTCCGTAGAGCTTCACATCGTCGCCTACCAGTACGCCGCCGGTTTCTGTGGCTGCATTCCAGGTAAGACCAAAATCTTTACGGTTGATTTTACCGTTAATGGTAAATCCAGCTTTGGTATTGCCCCAGGGGTCTTTTACAACGCCGCCGAATTCAACGGCCAGCTTTACGTTCTTCGTCACATTACGGATGGTCAGATCGCCCCATAACTCGTAGGAGCCATCATTGTCCACGTTCTCGTATTTCGTGGTCACAAACGTAATATCCCGGAAAGTATTCACATCAAAGAAATCAGGCGAACGAAGGTGCTTGTCCCGGTCATCACTGCCTGTAGTGATGGAGTCTACATCTACCTTCACCGTTACTTTTGCCGTCATAAAGTCTTCCCCTTCTGTTTCGGCATCTACCGTGAAATTGTGAAACTTACCACTGATATTGGTAATCATCAGGTGACGGATTTTAAATCCGAGTTCACTGTGGGTAGGATCTAACGTCCATTGTTGCTTTGCCATAAGTAAATGTAGTTTTATAATGAATCAATGATGTTTTTAGCTGCGAAATCCGCTGCAGGACTATATTTTAACAAGAACTGAAAATTATTGTTTATTTTTTTGCAATACAAATATCGGGTGATTATCTCTGGGAGCAAATGGATCAAATACAGTAAATGATGTACTATTTATCATCCTTACTAAAGATAAGGATTTTAACCATAACTCATTTATTATCAAATTATGTATAATTTTTTTCAAATACTTCATACCTTATTCATGAAAAATTAGTAACAACAATCCATATCTTTGTAAGCGGATGTATGCAATTGTAGATATTGAAACAACAGGTGGCCATGCCAGTGCCAATGGAATTACGGAAATAGCTGTATTCCTGTTCGATGGCAAGGAAATTACGCAGCATTACCAAACCCTGGTCAACCCCGGTATACCCATTCCTTATTATATCGAATCCCTCACGGGAATCACCAACGAAATGGTAGCGGAAGCGCCTCCCTTTGAAGCCATTGCACCGCTGCTTTTCGGGTTATTGAAGGACCGGATCTTTGTGGCGCACAACGTCAACTTCGACTATTCTTTTATTAAACATCAGCTGGGTACCGCCGGTTTTGACCTGCAATCGAAAAAACTGTGTACGGTTCGGCTGGGCCGCAAGATCTTCCCTGGCCTGGCATCCTATAGCCTGGGGAATATCTGCCGGCATTTCAGTATCCCGATTCATGGCCGTCACCGGGCCGGTGGCGATGCCGAGGCTACAGCCAAACTCTTTGGCCTCTTACTGGCAAACGATAAGGAGAAGGTAATTGCCGCCGCCCTGAAGGTGGGCTCAAAAGAACAGTTCCTGCCACCCAACCTGCCGCCAGAGCAGGTAAAGTCGTTGCCCGACCGCCCTGGCGTATACTATTTCCACGACCAGAAAGGGAAAGTAGTATATGTAGGCAAGGCGAAAGATTTGAAAAAGCGTGTCAACAGCCACTTTACGGGGCATAGCACCAGCCGCCAGCGGCAAAACTTCCTCCGCACCATTTATAGCATTACCCATCAAGAAACGGCCACAGACCTGATGGCCTGCATCCTGGAGTCAGTAGAGATAAAACGGCTTTGGCCCATTTATAATGCTGCCCAGAAACGGGTGGAGTTCCGCTATGGCTTTTACCTCTTTGAAGACCAGCACGGTTACTTACGGCTGGCCATAGAAAAGAAAAGGAAGTATACCCACCCGGTACATAGCTTTAATTTACTGATAGATGGACATCGCTTGTTACGCTCGCTGATAAAGGAGTTCGGATTATGCCCCAAATTGTGTTTTCTTCAGAAAGGTAACGGCACCTGTGCCGGCATTACGGCCGCCACTTGCAAAGGAGCCTGCGAAAAAGCGGAAGCCCCGGAAGCTTACAATGAGCGGATGAAGGCCGCCATCGCTTTCCTGCAGGCGCAACAACCCTCCGTGACTATCATCGATAAAGGACGCAACAGTAGCGAAAAGAGCTGTATCCTGATGGAGCGGGGACGATTTTATGGAATGGGCTATGTACCCGCAGAAGTAGATATGTCTGATGTGGAGCAGTTCAGAACCTACCTGACCCCCTATGCGGAAAATGAAGTCATCGTTGGCCTGCTTCGGCCATACGCCAGCAATAGCCAGCAACTCACCACCTCTTAAGTAAGGATAAATACCTGTTTTCCTGGTCGCCAAGAAAAAAAAAGCGCAATAGCGAAAAATAAACTGATTCGTGATTACTTTTGCAACTCCTAATCACAGATTTCATATTTAATTTTTTATTCATGTTAGAGTCAAGTTTCAAATTGCCAGGTCAAACTGCCTTTTACAAAGGAAAAGTACGTGATGTTTACACGATTGAAGACAGGCTGATGGTAATGGTGGTGAGTGATCGTATCTCTGCATTTGATGTAGTATTACCTCGTCCGATTCCTTATAAGGGTCAAGTATTGAACCAGGTAGCGGCTATAATGCTGGATGCAACCAAAGACATCGTTCCCAACTGGGTAAAATCCTCTCCGTTACCAAACGTAACGATTGGTTTGAAATGCGAAACTTTCCCTGTAGAAATGGTTGTGCGCGGTAACCTTACCGGCCACGCCTGGAGAACCTACAAAACCGGTCAGCGTGTACTCTGCGGCGTTACCATGCCGGACGGGCTGAAGGAAAATGATTTCTTCCCTACACCCATTATCACGCCCACTACCAAAGCGCATGAAGGTCACGATGAAGATATCTCCCGCGAAGAGATCATCGCACAGGGCCTGGTAAGTAAAGAGGAATACGAACAACTGGAAAAGTATACCCTTGCCTTATTTGAAAGAGGTAAGGAAATGGCCGCTAAACGCGGACTGATCCTGGTAGATACCAAATATGAATTCGGTAAAATCGGTGATACCATCTATGTAATCGACGAAATCCACACCCCTGATTCTTCCCGCTATTTCTATGCAGATGGCTATGAAGAAAACCAGAAAAATGGTACTCAGCAAAAACAACTCAGCAAGGAGTTTGTACGTGAATGGCTGATGGCAAACGGTTTCCAGGGTAAAGATGGTCAACAGGTACCTGAAATGACAGATGAATTCGTTAACAGCGTTAGTGAGCGTTACATTGAGCTGTTTGAAAATATTACCGGTCAGAAATTTGTGAAAGAAGATGTTGCGGCTGCGGATGCAGAATCCACTATCATAGCTGCACTGAAAAGTTTATAATCATGATAATCGCTCCGGCAAGCTGCCGGAGCGATTACTTATCCTTGTGCACGATGAAAATACAATTACTCCTTGCGGCAATTTGTTTGTTAAGTTTTACCGCATGTAACCACGCTTCCAAATCCCCTAAAGAACTAAGCAGCGCTGAAGTACTGGAAATAGCGGGAAAGGCGCCCGGCATGAATGCGGGCAATGGAAAGTATACCGTGAAAGCTCCCGCAGGCTGGTCTACCAAAGATACAGTGATGAGCCGCATAGAATATACTTTCATGATGGCGCCACTGGAGCCGGGCAATGATTTCCAGGCCAACGTTAACATCGTTTCCCAGGAATTGAAAACTGGTTTCACGCTCGACAAATACATGACCACCACCCAGCAGGAAATGGAAACGTTTTTCAGCGACTATAAGAAACTCGCAGAAGGCGAACGCACCGTTACCGATGTAACGGCTAAATGGATGAGATGCCAGTATGCTCATCGCGAATCCGGTACTATGCTTAATGGACAGGTAACTATACTGGTGAAAAATAATATCGCCTACGCTATCACACTCACTACGCTGGCAAACGAAATGGAAAAGTATACACCCGCCCTGGAGGAAATACTGACGTCGTTTAATGCAAAGTAATTAGCTGAAAGGACAAGGCAGAAAACAAAAAGCTATTGTAGAGAATATCCTGGCGGATAGTTAAAATTCGCTTGAATCATTCTCCACAATAGCTTTTTGCTTTCTGCTTTACGCTTTCGGCTCTTTGTAGTACTTTTACTTTCAAATCATTCACCATTGAAACACCTGGCAGCACTTAACAAGTATTTTCTTTCCAATAAATGGCGCCTGATCCTTGGATTGTTGTTTACGGCCATCTCCATCGTGTTCAGTATTTTTCAACCGATCATGGTCCGGCAGATTTTTGATTTGCTGTCGCATAATATCGATGAATACCGCCTCCTGAGTGATACCTCGCTGAAAAGCTTTTTCCGGTCCGATTTTACACATGTACTGGCTTTTTACGGCATAAGCATCCTGATCTTTGCCCTGCTCAGTGGGTTCTTTCTCTTCCTGCAGCGGCAAACACTCATCGTGATGAGCCGGCATATTGAATACGACCTGAAAAATGAGATCTACCAGCATTACCAGCGCCTGGACCTTAACTTCTTCAAGATGCATAGAACCGGCGACCTGATGAGCCGTATTACAGAAGATGTATCACGGGTACGTATGTACGTAGGACCGGCGATTATGTATGCCTCCCGAACCTTATTTCTCATTGTGATTATTGTGTACCTGATGCTCCAGGTAAATCCGCTGCTAACGCTGTATACCTTATCACCGTTGCCTTTGCTGGCATTAACTATTTATTATGTAAACCGGATTATTCACCGTAAAAGCGAAAAGATACAGGCGCAGTTGTCTAATATCACCTCTATTGCACAGGAGTCTTACTCCGGCATACGGGTCATAAAATCTTATATCCAGGAAGACGCCAGCGCACAACATTTTGAAGACGCCAGCGAAGCCTATAAGAACAGCTCTATCAGCCTGGCCAAAACCGATGCCCTGTTTCAACCCACGATGGCGCTCATGATAGGACTGAGTGTGATATTAACCATCTTTATCGGCGGTATACAGGTGATCGATGGAAATATTACCGTGGGTAATCTCGCGGAGTTTGTGATTTACGTGAATATGCTGATGTTCCCATTCTTTTCTATTGGTATGGTGGCATCTATGATACAGCGTGCAGCCGCATCACAACAACGTATAAACGAATTCCTGCAGATTACGCCTGTTATTACGGATGCACCCAACGCACAGCCGGCTACGCTGAAAGGAGAGGTGCGACTGGAGAATGTTTCCTTTACCTATCCACATACCGGCATTACTGCCCTGAAGGATTTTAACCTGCATATTAAACCCGGTCAGAAGGTAGCCATTATCGGCAGAACGGGCGCCGGCAAGAGTACGCTGGCACAATTGCTGATTCGCATGTACGATCCCCAGCAGGGAAAGGTACTACTGGATCAACAGGACATTCGTACCATTCAGCTGGGTAGCCTGCGGGGCCAGATCAGCTATGTCCCACAGGACGTATTCCTGTTTTCAGATACAGTGGCCAATAACATTCGTTTTGGCGATCCTACCGCCTCCCTGGAAACCGTGCAAACGGCTGCCCGGCAGGCTTCGGTAGAAAAAGATATCCTCGGTTTTAACGAAGGTTTTGAAACAGAAATAGGGGAGCGGGGCGTTACCCTCAGCGGTGGGCAAAAACAACGCATTTCCATCGCCCGGGCGCTCATCAAAGATCCAAATATCCTCATCTTCGATGACTGTCTGTCGGCCGTCGATGCCCGCACAGAAAAGGAAATCATTGGTAACCTGTACGCCTATCTGCAGCATAAAACAGCCATTATCATTACCCATCGCATTTTTGCCCTGTTTGAGTTTGATAAAATCATTGTATTGGACGAAGGAAAGATTGTGGAAGAAGGTACGCATGAAGATTTATTATCATTGAATGGATACTACGCAGAATTGTATACTCGTCAGCAAACAGGAGAGGAGGAAAACGTAACTGAATAACAATCATGAGCTTGTATACCCTTTGTGGAAGCCGGTTACAAGCCGGTTTTATGATTTTTCAAAATCATTTAAAAATATTTTGATATTTGTAAAACAATAGTATATTTGTCTCTTATTGTAACAGGATTTGATTCGTTAACACTTA
The DNA here is from genome assembly GCF_012726295.1 of Chitinophaga sp. Ak27. Lineage (GTDB taxonomy): Bacteria > Bacteroidota > Bacteroidia > Chitinophagales > Chitinophagaceae > Chitinophaga. The sequence continues at coordinate 430,489 of NZ_JABAOB010000004.1, forward strand.
AATCTATCAACTGTGGCGTACGACAACAACAATCAACAGGAAAGAAACAATGATAGCATCTTTTCTAAACGATTGAAAGCGGGCAAAAGAAGAACGTACTTCTTTGATGTAAAGACCACTCGGGGAAACGACTATTTTCTTACTATCACAGAAAGTAAGAAACGTTTTAATGACAACGGTTATGACAGGCATAAAGTATTCCTGTATAAGGAAGACTTTAACAAGTTCCTGAATGCATTGACCGAAACTATCAACTATGTAAAAACTGAGTTGATGCCTGATTTCGACTTTGATGCCTACAACCATGATTATGTGCAGGAAGAACAGGACGAGGCAGAAGCAGAAGGAGCTGAAGTGCGTACTTCAGTAGAAGCTGCCGCCGCACCTGTTGAGGCGTCTGTTGCCGCTCCCGCTTCACATAGCTCAGATGAGGTAGACAAATGGTAAGATTTTTTACTTAAAATAATTGTCAACCCCCGGATTTCTCCGGGGGTTTTTTATTGCATTGAGGAACAAAAAAGGGGAAGGATTTAGCTTCCTTCCCCTTTCGTTTATATGGTAGTATTGTTAACCTTTCATCTGTTTCCAGGCGTTAATCAGCCCATTGGTGCTGGCATCGTGATTCAGTATAGTATCATTGTTTTCCAGCTCCGGCAATATCTTGCTGGCTAATTGTTTACCGAGTTCCACTCCCCATTGATCAAAGCTATAGATATTCCAGATCACTCCCTGCACAAATATTTTATGTTCGTATAAGGCTGTCAGTGAGCCCAGGGAACGAGGAGTAATCTTTTTCAACAGGAAAGAGTTGGTAGGACGGTTGCCGCTGAATATTTTAGATGGCAATATCTTCGCTATTTCTTCAGCAGAGGCTCCTGCTTTCTCCAGTTCGGCACGTACTTCTGCTTCCGTTTTACCGTTCATCAGCGCCTCAGTTTGGGCAAAGAAGTTAGACAACAATTTCACATGATGGTCGCCGATAGGATTATGACTGATCGCTGGTGCGATAAAATCGCAGGGTATCAACTTCGTACCCTGGTGAATGAGTTGATAGAAGGCATGCTGTCCGTTGGTACCTGGCTCGCCCCAAACAATAGGGCCGGTTTGGTAACTAACGTTATCGCCAGTACGATCGGCTGTCTTACCGTTGCTCTCCATATTACCCTGCTGGAAATAGGCCGCGAAGCGGTGCATATACTGGTCATAAGGAAGAATGGCTTCCGTTGCGCTGCCAAAGAAGTTGCCATACCATAAACCAATCAGCGCCATAATCACCGGGATATTCTTTTCCAGCGGCGTTTGGGTAAAATGATTATCTACGGCATGCGCACCATCGAGCAGTTCTGTGAAGTTTTCGAAACCGATGGTCAGCGCTATAGATAAACCAATAGCAGACCATAGAGAGTAACGGCCACCTACCCAGTCCCAGAACTCAAACATATTATTGGGATCGATGCCGAATGCAGTCACTGCTTTTTCATTGGTGGAGAGCGCCGCAAAATGTTTGGCCACAAATTTCTCGTCCTTTGCATGCTCCAGGAACCAGGCGCGCGCCGTGTGCGCATTGGTCATGGTTTCCTGTGTTGTAAACGTTTTGGATGCAATGAGGAACAGGGTTTCATCGGGCGTAATTTTTTTCAGCGTTTCCGCGATGTGTGTGCCATCTACGTTAGACACAAAATACGGTTGTATACCAGGTCTCCAATACGGCTTCAGCGCTTCAGTAACCATTACAGGGCCCAGGTCGGACCCACCAATACCAATGTTAACGATATAGCGTATAGGCTTACCGGTATACCCTTTCCACTCACCTGAGTGTATTTGCCGGCAGATATGATTCATCTTATTTAAGACGGCCTTCACATCGGGCATTACATCGCGGCCGTCGAGCAACACTGGTTTGTCGGATGTATTACGCAATGCAGTATGCAGCACGGCACGGTTTTCCGTTACGTTGATCTTTTCCGCATGGAACATAGCCTTGATGGCATCTGGCACTTTGCATTCTGCCGCCAGGCTCAACAACAGGTTACGGGTATCTTCCGTTATAATATTTTTCGAATAGTCGAAAAGAATGTCTTCAAATTGCAGCGAAAAAGCACTGAAGCGTTCTTTGTCTTCCATAAACAAGGTACGCATATGTACCTGCTTCATGTCTTCAGCGTGTTTTTTTAGTGCCTCCCACGACTTGGTGGTAGTTGGATTGGTAGATGGAAACATAATGTTGTTTATTAAATGCGCATCAAAAATACTCTTTTCATATCAGGATTTCTGCTTCCTGTATAATTGCCAGGAAATTGTGACTGCAATAACGCCGATGGCAATAATACAGGCGTGTATGATGGCGTTTTCCTCCATGATATCCACCGTTCTTCTTTTTAACAGGATACCATAAAATGCCCAAACACTAACAAGCGCATATACGATATTGTTGCGAAACAAGACCATGACGATAGTCAGCAGGGTACCAACGGCTATCATCACAATGGTGCGGACTACCTGGGCATGCAAACTGCCTTCCCAGCCGGCATAGGATAAAAAAGCAGCGATATTGGCAAGGGTGGCAATAACGATCCAGCCCAGGTAAAGACTAAATGGAAAGTGAATGAATACCCGCTCAGCGAGAGAGGCAGGGGCAGTGGCGATGCCAAAATTGAAATGTATGACGGCCAGCGATAACAATAATATTAACATAATTGCTACGCTCACCGGTATCAATTGATAATGCCAGGCAAAGAGCCAGCAGGCATTACACACCGAAGAAATCAGGAACCAGTGTTTCATACGCCGCATTACACGCGACAACCCCTCCGGATGTTTATTGGAAAAAGCTAGCCACAATTGATAAATAATAAAGCCCAGCAATGATAGGTAAATAACTCCCCATATCAGAAATGTAATATGCGCCGGTGCAAACAGGCTGGGGTACTCCGCTGACACCTGCCCGGTGGTATTACCGTTAATAGGAAGTAACACCGCCAGTACATTGACTGCGATCATGATAATGTAACCAAGCGTGTTAAATATAGACCTGTTCTTGAAGTGAAGGGTTTCATGGCGCACCATAATGAATAATCACTTTTTATAATATTAGCGATATGGCTACCGTGTTGCAACACAAATATTATGCTAGACTAGAGAATCAAAACAAACTATTCCGACATTAGCTTATATCTCTATTTTTACATACATTTGCCAGCTATGACAGCTGAGCAACTAAAAGCTATGAGGGACCGTTTATATGTCCTGGGAGGTTTTCTTTAACGTACCTGACCGATTAGCAAAAATAGAAAACGACAAACAACTAAGCCTGGCGCCCGGCTTCTGGGATGACAACGTCAGAGCAACTTCGATTCTGAAGGAAATTAAGGTAAACAAATATTGGGTTGACCTTTATGATCAGGTAAATGCGGCTATCGATGATAGTGCTGTATTGAATGATTTTTTCAAAGAAGGAGAAGCATCCGAAGAGGAAGTGGAACAAGCATATAGCGATGCATTGACAGCGTTGGATGACCTGGAATTTAAGTCGACCTTAAACCAGCCGGAAGACGAAATGCCCGCAGTGCTCACCATCAACTCCGGTGCAGGCGGCACGGAAAGCCAGGATTGGGCCGAAATGCTACTGCGTATGTACCGCATGTATGGAGAGAAACAAGGCTGGAAAGTATCGGAAATTGATACCCAGTATGGCGACGGCGCCGGTATCAAATCCGCAACCCTGGAATTTGATGGCGACTTTGCCTACGGCCACCTGAAAGCAGAAAGCGGTGTACACCGCCTGGTACGCATTTCCCCGTTTGACTCCAACGCCCGCCGGCATACCTCTTTCGCTTCCGTATACGTATACCCGTTAGTGGATAATACCATCGAGATCGCTGTTAACCCGGCCGACCTGGAATGGGAATTCTATCGCTCCGGTGGTAAAGGCGGACAAAACGTAAACAAGGTGGAAACTGCCGTACGTCTGAAACACATTCCCTCCGGCATTATTATCGAATGCCAGCAGGCGCGTACACAGGGAGAGAACCGCGAGAAAGCCCTCACCATGCTGAAATCACGCCTGTATGAAGAGGAAATCCGCAAAAGAGAAGAGCTGAAAAATGCAGCCAACGCCAATAAACGTAAAATCGAATGGGGATCCCAGATCAGATCATACGTATTCCATCCGTATAAAATGATCAAAGACCACCGTACCGACTACGAAGTTGGAAACGTAGGACCTGTAATGGACGGCGAACTAAACGGATTTATCAAGGCATACCTCATGATGCAGAAGGAAGAGGACAATAATTAATAAGTATCGACTAATAATTAATAAGCGTCCCGGCGCCGTAACCATTAATTTTGCAGCGGAAACAAATCACGTTGTCATTTGTTTATTTGGTTATTTGTTTATCAGATATTGTCATGTTGATGAACAAATAATCAAATAAACAAATATTAAATTCAGGTTACAATGAATACAGGATACTTTGAGTACGCAGCGCCTGCAAACGAGCCTGTGTTATCTTATGCACCCGGTTCTGCAGAAAGAATTGCACTAAAGAAACAATTAGCCGCTTTTAAGGCAGAAGTAGCAGATGTACCCATGTATATCGGTGGTAAAGAAGTACGCACCGGTAATACCGTAGATCTACGCCCTCCCCACGAAATCAAACACAAGCTGGGCCATTTCCATATGGGAGATGCCTCCCACGTGAAAGCCGCCATCACAGCCGCATTGGAGGCACGCGAGAAATGGGCAAATATGGATTGGGAACAACGCGCCGGCATCTTCCTCCGCGCCGCTGAGCTCCTGGCTACCAAATACCGTTATCATATCAATGCCGCTACCATGCTCGGACAAAGCAAAAATGCTTTCCAGGCTGAAATAGACAGCGCATGCGAACTAATCGACTTCTTACGCTATAATGTACACTTTCTCAGTGAAATTTACCGCCAGCAGCCCGTTTGCGCACCCGGTATCCACAACAGGGTAGAATACCGCCCGCTGGAAGGATTTGTACTTGCCGTTACACCATTCAACTTCACTGCTATTGCCGGTAACCTGCCTACCTCCGCAGCTATGTGCGGTAACGTTGTGGTGTGGAAACCCGCCAACACGCAGGTATTCGCCGCCCAGATCATCATGAAAGTGCTGATCGAAGCAGGACTGCCAGCCGGCGTAATCAACCTGGTATACGCAGGAGGACCGCTTATCGGCGACATTTGCTTTGCAGATCCCCACTTCGCAGGTATTCACTTCACCGGCTCTACCGGCGTATTCCAGACGATGTGGAAAACCATCGGTGAAAATATTCATAAATACAAAACCTATCCACGTATTGTTGGCGAAACTGGTGGTAAGGACTTCGTGTTGGTACACAAATCTGCCGATGTAGATATTGCCGTTACCGCATTAGCCCGTGGCGCTTTCGAATACCAGGGCCAAAAATGCTCTGCCGCTTCCCGTGCATACATACCAAACAATCTTGCTGCCGATATAAAATCAAAATTAGTGGCTGAACTGAAAACCATGAAAATGGGTACCACAGAAGATTTCAGCAACTTTATCAATGCCGTGATCGATGAACGTTCTTTCGATAAGATTGCACAGTACATCGACAATGCGAAGAATAATCCTGCGGTGAAGATCATCGCCGGCGGTAACTATAATAAATCAGAAGGTTATTTCATTGAACCTACTATTATTGAAACTACCGACCCTAACTACGTAACCATGTGCGAAGAAATCTTCGGCCCGGTGCTGACGATCTACGTATATGAAGCCGATAAGTTTGAAGATATCATCCACACCGTGGACAGCACTTCAGAATATGCTTTGACCGGCGCAGTGATTGCGCAGGACCGTTACGCTGTAGAACTGGCTACCCGCAAACTGGTAAACAGTGCCGGTAACTTCTACATTAATGATAAGCCAACCGGTGCGGTGGTAGGACAACAGCCTTTTGGCGGCGCCCGTGCCTCCGGAACCAACGACAAGGCTGGCTCCATGCTAAACTTGTACCGTTGGTTGAGCGCCAGAAGTATCAAGGAAACTTTTGTGCCGGCTACCGATTACAGGTACCCGTTCCTGAAAGAAGCTTAGTAAATGTTCATGATTTATATGAAGGCGGTGGATGTATATCCATCGCCTTTTTTTGTACCTTGCAGTCTCATTCAGAACAGCGGGCATTATGCAGGAAGATATCGTCACCACTTACTTTTCAGAACGTCATAAACAACTCAGGGTAGCAGATCTGGAGCAACGCCTCATAGCCGGAGGCACAGAAAAAGCAGACGCCAGTCGCGCCGCTGCAAGCGGATTTGATGCCTATTTCAAAAAGCAGCTCCGTACCAAAGGTCTCAAGGCTGCCATTTTCTTTGGCATAGGCCTGATCTTCCTCATAAAAATCATTACCCTCACCAACCGCGAAGAAGGTAGCTTTATGCAGGTATCCCTTTCCCTGGCCCTGGTAGCCTTTGCGCTGGTGCGTGGTCTGATATGGGGGGTACAGTTGTTTGCCTTGAAAGAAGAGATAAATACTTTTAAGGATCTGAGAAATCTATAATCTCCCCGCAGATACTACTTCCCAGGGCTCGTTTACTTATCAGGATCATATCCAATTTCATTTTCCTCCCCGGAAAAAGTAAATTGGCTGCGCGTAAGTAACCGCAATACCAATATGAAGTATGTTTACCTGTTGATCGTTCTTTCTCTGCCAGCCTGTGATTTCTACAGCAATGATAAACATCCGAAAGCCGCTTCCCTGAGCGATTCCGTTGCGCCGGCCGATAATGCTGCCTCACCTCAGCCAGCCGGTAAAAGTGTGGCTGCCGACAGCAGCAAGGGACTATCTATGGCGTCGAATGCATTGTTTGGTTACCTGGCTCACCAACAATGGGACACTGCTTTTGAGAAAAAGGTATCTCTCAGTAGCGAACAGGAAGAAAGCAGGGGTGCAGGAAATGCGCTCATTACCACTACCACTTTAAAGAGCGACAGCTTTAGCATTGTCAGTATCAGCAGTACCGGGGGAGATCCATTTGATTGCAAAGGGAAAATAAAAATCAATGGAAAAGAGATAACGAAATACTTCACAGAAAATGGAGACTCCATCAACGGTGAAGAGCTGGATGCCACAACTGTCGGTGACGCTTATACGTTTAAATCCACCCGGTACCATTATCTCCTGCTGATTGCCAGCGCTGATTGCGCCACCGGCAAATTCCGTGAAATAGGCACGGGGATTTTAGTTAACCTGGATCGGCAGCCCTATATTGCAAGGATATTCTTTACCTGGAAAGACCTCGGCAATTTTTATTTTATGCCCAATGGAAATACGGGAAAATTGAAATATATTACTGTTGATCCGCTGGATGCGAATGGGGAGATTGTAGATGGAGATGACCAGCAAATACTGGTACATGTGTCGGCGTTAAACGAACCTTAAGTATAGTTAATGAAGCTTTTGCTATTCCCTGCTGTCATGGTTACACTTTGTTGTAGTTGCGGCTACCTGGGCCCCGCACAGGAAAATCCCGTAACCCGGGATTCGCTCTCCGCGCCCGCATCCGATATGGCGCCCCATAATTTCTTTGACAGCCTGGAAGCAGGCATGGAGCTTACGTCCACTCAAATGCAACGTCATATCCCCAACCTGGCCTCCGAAAGTTCGTTTGCCGGAAGTACAGTGAGATTTCCATCCGATAAGCCATACGCTATAGCTATTTTGACGGAAGACGACCAGGAGGTATGTCTGAACCAATACCTAGTATTGATTGATAAAGCCACGCTGGTGGCTACGGATAGCCGTTTAGTGAGGAATGAATGCGATATCGACTATGAGCGCAATGTCAATGAGCTGAGTTATCAACTGCCCAATGATTCGGTGCTGGTCATTACGGAAACCGCTTACATGGCTACTGATATAGATAATGACAACGCGCCGGCAGATTCTACCATTACTACCTGGACCTTTTCTCCGGAAGGGAAAATGATCAAACAGAAAGAAATCAAAAGATAACTACTGCATTTTCTTCAACGCCGCCAGGGCCTCTGTTACATGTTTCTCCCCATCCCGGAGTGAATTGAATTCATGTACGACTACGCCCTTTTTATCGACGATATAGGTAACGCGTCCCGGAATGACAAAAGTTTTAGGCACGCCAAATAATTTACGCACCTCGTTTTTAGGGTCACTCAGCAACGTAAACGGCAACTGGTGATGGTTGGCAAAGCTCTTATGAGAAGCTACGTTATCAGCACTGATGCCGATTACCATGGCGCCATATTGTTGGAAGTCGTGATAGGAGTCCCTGAATGAACAGGCTTCTTTGGTACATACACTAGTTTCATCCTTCGGATAAAAATAGATCACCAATGGTTGTTTGCCCAGTACGCTGGTGATATTAAATGTCTTCCCATCCTGGTCCTGCAAAGAAAATGCAGGTATCTTGTCTCCGGTCTTTATCTGTCCCTGGGCAGAGGATCCCCATAATTGAAAAAAGGCGGCCATAGCAATGATTGTCTTTGATAATAGTTTCATGATCTGGCATTATACTGCTAAAGTACGAATCCCTTTTCTGCTTTCCGCTTTAATCATTATTTTTGGCCCCTAAAACGTTGTGTTTTGAAAACCATACTAACCGGCAAACAAATGGCTATTACGATAGACAGGCTTTGTCATCAGTTAATAGAAAATCATTTACAGTTCGAGCAAACCGTGCTGATTGGATTACAGCCCAGGGGTATTTATTTATCCGGCAGAATGCATCAAGCATTATTAAAATTAGTGCCGGGGGCGCACATTGATTATGGTAAACTGGATATCACCTTTTACCGGGATGATTTCAACCAGAGCAAAACGCTGCATGTTCCCAATGAAACCAGTATTGATTTTTCGATAGAGAATAAAAAGGTAGTGCTAATAGATGACGTATTGTACACAGGCCGCACCATCCGATCGGCACTGGATGCAATGCTGGATTTCGGCCGGCCGGCGTCGGTAGAACTGCTAACGCTGATAGACCGGCGCTTCAGCAGGCAGCTGCCCATCCAGCCCGACTATACCGGTCGTACCATCGATGCCCTCATCTCCCAGAAAGTAAGGGTACTTTGGAACGAACGGGATGGTAAAGACGAAGTAATTCTGATTGACTAAAATGAGTCCGGATTTCAGAATTCAGATTTCACCCTTTATATTTGCACATTAATGTCACTTTCTGTAAAACACTTACTCGGAATTCGCGATCTGCAGCGCCAGGATATAGAGCTTATTTTTCAAACCGCCGACCAGTTTAAGGAGGTTTTACAAAGACCTATAAAAAAGGTTCCTACGCTCCGCGATACAACTATTGTCAATTTATTTTTTGAGAACTCTACCCGTACCCGCATCTCTTTTGAGCTGGCGGAGAAGAGGTTGGGCGCAGATACGATTAATTTCTCTGCTTCAGGCTCCTCTGTTTCCAAAGGAGAAACGCTGATAGATACCGTCAATAATATCCTCTCTATGAAAGTAGATATGGTAGTGATGCGGCACTCAGCCAGCGGCGCCCCGCATTTCCTGGCTAAGCACATCAACGTGCCTATCCTCAACGCCGGTGATGGTATTAATGAACACCCTACCCAGGCCCTGCTCGATGCCTTCTCTATCCGGGAAAGGTTGGGCAGCGTGGAAGGGAAAAAAATAGCCATCTGTGGCGATATCATGCATTCCCGTGTGGCACTATCCAATATCTACTGTCTGAAGAAATTGGGAGCAGAGGTAACCGTTGTAGGGCCACCCACCCTGATCCCGAAATATATGGCCGCTGCCCTCGGTGTTAACGTGAGCTACAATATACGTGAGGCGCTGGAATGGTGCGATGTGGCCAATGTGCTCCGCATTCAGCTCGAAAGACAAAATACACCGCTGTTTTCCTCTCTCCGCGAGTATTCCCTGGCTTATGGGGTAAATCGGGAGTTGCTGGACAGCCTGAAGAAAGAAGTGGTGATCATGCACCCGGGACCCATCAACCGTGGGGTAGAAATCAATTCTGATGTAGCAGATTCTGGTCAGTCAATTATTCTCGATCAGGTTGAAAACGGGGTAGCCGTCCGCATGGCTGCACTTTACCTGCTGGCAGGAAAGAAAGTAACGGAATAGCACTGAAAGCATAAAGCATAAAGTAAAAAGCTATTGAAGCGAATGATCTTTTGCGGACATAAACCGCATTGGTCATTCGCTTCAATAGCTTTTTACTTTACGCTTTATGCTCTTTTTAAAACCCTACTGTAAGTCCCAGGGTATAAGATCTGAAAAACGGATAGGCGTATCCGTTATATCCACCAGCCTGTTCAGGATCGTAATATTTTATCTTCATTTTAGTCGTCTCCCACAGATCCTGCCCGGAGAAGTATATCCGCAGGTTACTCAACCATATCCGCTTCAACCAATCTTTCGGGAAGGTATAACCAAGTTGCAGGTTTTTAAGCCGGATGTAAGAACCATTCATTACCCAGTGGGAAGAAGGTACACTGTTTTGCTGATCATTGAGATAAAGCCTTGGGAACAATGCATGCTGGCGCTCCGGTGTCCAATAGTCCTGGTTAATATCCCAGGGTTGCTGCCAGGAATTGATAAAAGGCATACTATAGCGGGGATCAGGCATTACCTCACGCTGGGCCACCCCCTGGAAGAAGACTGAAAAATCGAAACCTTTCCAGGCAAAGCCGGCATCTATGCCATAGGACAACCGGGGATCGGGGCTGCCTAGGTAAACCAGGTCTGCCTCATCTATTTTTCCATCACCGTTGACGTCCCGGTAGCGGATATCGCCCGGGGCGGTGTGTGGTCCCTGGTAAGCATGCTGGTTCACTTCCGCGGCAGTTTGAAAGTACCCGTCTGCCTGGAAGCCAAACAGCGAAGAATACGGGTGGCCAGCTATGCCCTGGTTCCAGCCAGGTTTGGGCATAACATGATCATGTTGCAATACTTTATTCCGGCTGTTAAACAGGTTGGCATTGATGTACCAGGTAAACGGCCCGCGGTCATGCTTCCAGCTGGCATTGATTTCCCACCCCCAGGTTTTGAGCACGCCCCGTTGAAATGCAATGGGCCAGGCGCCTTGTGTAGACGCCATCAGCTCCGGCATCTGCATGTCTTTATTGCGGCGGGTAAAGTAATCGGCCGACAAGCTAAGCTGTCCCCGGAACAAGGTGGCATCCCAGCCATAATTATTGGTGGCAATATTTTCCCAGCCATTGGCCTGTAATATTGGGTTTTTATATACAAATGGCAACATGGAACGCCAGCCTGGGTTGAAGGTAAAGGTCTGCAGTTGCTCATCATTTGGAATGCTGTTCCAGCTGTTCACGTTACCCAGGCGTCCCCACGACCAGCGTAGTTTAAACTCGTTAAAGAACGGGAGCGCGTTGCTAAACCAGGTTTCGTTGTTCAGTCGCCATCCCGCGGAGAAAGAAGGGAAGGCCTGCCATTGCGATCCGCCATTAAAGAGGGTGCTGTGTTGCATCAGGTGGGCCGCAATGAGATTGGCTTCTATAAGGTAACGATTATCGTAGTTATAATTTACTTTCCCGAAGAGCGACTGCAAGGAACCAGAAGCCGCCAGCAGCTGCGTATAGTCGCGTGCGTTATCAAAGCGGTCGGTGTTGCCGGTGTCGTATGCTGCCATCGTATTTTGGGTGGTATTATAGGTTTCCTGTGTAAAGCCTCCCAGCAGATGGATGGTATGTTTGGCAGTTTTCAGATCGTAATCTGCCAATGCTTGCAGGTTGCCGCCTTTGGATTCCAGCCGGCTTTGCTGTGCCAGGTTACCAGGTTGTAACAGTGCAGCGGTATCTGTCCGGTTCCAGAGGGCAATAGCATTTCTGCCCAGGTTGTCTTGCAGTACGTGTCGCTGAGGACTGTAAATCAATCGTAAGGTGAGTCCTTTTGCAAGGCTGTCGGCCCGCAGGGTAAATACCCCATCGATATAATTGTTTTTTTCATCCCGCCTGCCACCGTTCTGTAGGATGGCATATACAGGTGCGCCGCCATAGGCAAAATGCTGGGTGCCTGGTACATAAACGGGTACATTGCTGGGCCCGCGATAAAGTCCGGCCAGCAAGCCATTCGGCCCTTCCACTGGTTGCGCAGGAGAAAAGGTATTGGTTTGTGCGTACGACAATCGTGTTTCCAGGCTGAAATGTTTATTGAGCCGGTTGTTTACGTTCACCCTGGCGTTCATCCGGCGTGTTCTGTCAGGGCCTGCTGCAAAAAGTCCTTGTCGCCCAAAGTACCCGATCGAAGCGGAAAACTGGTTGGCGCTGTCACCACCTTTTACAGATACGTTATAGTTTTCTACGCCTGTTTTGCTTTTGGTGAGCAGGTGCAGCTGATCCAGGTTATAGTAATATGTATAGTAATCCGGGCGCAGGTAATCAATGGCATAATGATTACCGGATTGCATCAGGGAAATTTCTGTGGGTTGCCAGGGGATTGGCTGACCGGCATTTTGGGCCGCTTCATTCTGCATGGTGGCGGCTATCCAGGAAGGTACGCGATTGGGCAGCCGTATGGGCGTTTCAAATCCGCCGAGGGTACTAAAGTCTACTTTTAATTTGCCGGGTTTGCCGGTACGGGTGGTTACCAGTACCACACCGCCCGCTCCCCGGGCGCCGTAGATAGCCGCAGCGGAAGCATCTTTCAGGATAGATACAGATTCAATATCGTCGGGGTTGAGCACTGCCAGGGAGCCGGGAACACCGTCTACAATGATAGGCGTGTTGCTGCCGGAGGCAGAGCTTACGCCCCGTACCTGTATGTTGAAGCCTTCGCGTCCCGGCTGGCCATTACTACGGGTTACTACCAGGCCGGTAGCGGTCCCCTGCAGGGCCGCCATGGCATTGGCCACGGGTCTGCTGCGGAGCCGTACGCCGTCTACCTGCGAGATGGCGCCGGTTATATTAGCACGTTTTTGCAAGCCATAGCCCAGTACCACCAGCTCATTCAGCTTACGGAGATCGGGTTGCAATAGTACGCTGATATTTCTTCGTTCCCGGATGGCCACTTCTTTGGTCTCATAGCCGATCAGGGATATTTGCAAAATGGCCTGTCCATTGGCGGCATTGAGTTTAAAGCTGCCATTCTCCGTAGTGGCGGTACCGTTAGTCGTGCCTTTTTCACGGATAGATACGCCGCTGAGCGGTTGTTCTCCATCCGATACATTACCGTTCACCTGCCATTTGGTGGAGTCGGCCGGAAGAGGGACGGGCGGCGCCGTGTCGGTCGCCGTGGCATTGACCGGGATCACGATGATCTGTCCATCTCTGATTTCTACCTTATAACGGGAAGGAGGAAAGATACTGGGAAGTACTTCCTGTAAAGTGGCGTTGTGTACATGTAAGCTAACACCGTGACGGGTTTCCAGCTCCTGGGAAGAAATCGCAAAAGTATATTTGGTCTGCCGTTCTATCTCCCGGATAACGGTTTTCAGTCGCGCATTGGTAAATTGCAGTGAAATACGTTTGGGTGGGGCAATAGGGTTTTGGGCCACTGCCAGGGCAGTCGCCAATACCAGGATAACAACGAAAATAAAGACAGGCACGCTTCCAAACCTGGTATTGGAGCTTCGCGCCTGTAGCAAAAATTGCTGCATAAGCAAGTGGTCAGGGCGCGAATCAGTAGATGTCTACCAGGTCGTTTTTATGCGTGATATTGATGCGGAGGGTCTTTCTCATGATGTCCAGTACCTCGTCCAATGCCATATTGGGGAAGGTGGCCAGCAGCTTTTGGTCAGCCAGCTGAGGATTGCTGATATGCACCTGTACATGATAAAAATCTTCCAGCGCTTCCGCTACTTCGTTCAGCGGAGCTTCATCAAATGTGAGGGTTCTGGTTTTCCAGGCCAGTATATTATTATTCTTTTTATGTACGTGTGTGTCTATGGTGCTGCCATGCAATTTCAGCGAGGCTTCCATATCGGGGGTCAGGATCACTTTCTTTTCAGTGCCCTTATAGGCGGCGCTTACCTTTCCGGACTGCACAAACACTTTTACGCCGGTATTGGCAGCTTTTACATTGAAGGCGGTACCTAATACCTGTACTTCTACTTCTGGTGCATTTACGATGAAGGGAAGGGTTTCGTTTGGCTTCACGTCAAAGAAGGCTTCACCCTGATCTATTTTTACGATCCTGTTATCTTTTCCGAAACTTCGGGCATAGCGTACGCGGGTATTGGCGTTCAGGTAAAGCATGGAGCCATCCGGTAAACGCAGGCTATCCTGTGTTTGAGCCGTAGCAAAGGTTTTATAACCGCCAGGCCCCATCAGGGTCCAGGTGCCGGCAATAACCAGCACAGCGGCAGCAGCCCACCAATACCGCCGGTTCATTTTAATGACGCGGGTATTGACCGGTGCCGCAACAGCAGGCACAGCAGCCTGATCCAGCCTGGCGTCCAGCTCTTCCCATTTCCCGGCAGTGTCGAAAGCAGAAGGGGCGGGGAGCGGATCGCCCTGCCACATCGCCTTCATATCCAGGAATATGTCGAGATGGCCAGGATCCTGTTGAATCCATTCATTAAGCTGTTGTTTCAACAGCTCATTTTCCGGATCCTCCAGGTAACGGACTACTATATCTATGTCGGTTTGATTATTCATGGCTACTTATTAGTAATACAACCGGGTAACGTTATACCATTAAGCGATGTTAAAAAAAATTTTGGTCAGGCTAAGATTTGTTGATCAGGTCTACCCGCAATCGTTTCAATGCCGTGGTAAGATGTGCATATACTGTATTAATGGAGATATTTAACTGATCAGCGATTTCGGCTGGTGACAAACCTTTCAGGCGGCTCATTTCAAATACGCGACGGCATTGATCCGGTAATTTTTCCAGGGCATGACGGTATTGGGCTTCCAGTTCCTTATGTTCCAATTGTGAATGGCTGTTGGCGGTAGGTATAGGTTGCAGCATTTGCTCCCGGGTATATACTTCCTGCCGTTGTTCTTTTTTTATACGGTTTAAACAGGTGTTAACAGTCGCCCTGGCCAGGTAATGATTAATAGGGGCTCTTTCATCCAGGTTTTCCGCACCTTTCCACAAGTTGAGGAATACGTCCTGCACCATATCATTCGCATCATCCTCATTCTTTACATAGCGTACAGCGATATTATACATAGAAGGGGCGAACTGTTTAAAAACAGCCTCAAAGACATTTTTATTCCTGCTCCGGATACCTTTTACTATTTCGTCATTACTCAATTGCAACATGCGTTTCGTCTTTTGTATTTCTTTCCGTACGGCAAAGATAATTTTTAAAAGTACTAATTAAGAATGCTTGCCTGTTAATGCTACAATGATTCTTTTTTTCACTTTAACATTTCTTTGACTAATGGTATCGCCATTGTCGAATGTATTGTTGTTATACGGCAGCCAACGATGAGGGCATATAACAAAAATCATGCACTTTCATCATAGCACGGATAAAAGTCTTATTAAATATTAACCATGTAAATATTGAAGCCATGAAAAAATCAATTGTAGGAATGCTCGCTTTAGCAACAATGGTCGTAGGAATGTCCGCATTTAAAAATGCCGGCGCCACCGCAGTGAAGTCTGCAGACAGCACCGCCACAATGGTGGATTCAATTGCTGGGGTAGATTCTCTGCGTAGTGTAGACTCCCTTGTTCGCTTAGATTCGATGAAAGTGTATGGAGTGGACTCATTACAAAGTCTGCGTCTGGATTCACTCACCGGGATAGACTCGTTACAACGTCTGGACTCACTCACCGGGATAGACTCTTTACAGCGCCTGGATTCGCTGACCGGTGTAGATTCTTTACAGCGCCTGGATTCACTGACCGGTGTGGACTCTTTACAGCGTCTGGATTCACTGACTGGTGTAGACTCTTTACAGCGCCTGGATTCACTGACCGGCAGGGATTCTTTACAACGTATGGACTCGCTGCAAACTACTGATTCCCTGAAAAGCGTAGCTGTAGAAGGCGGTTCTATCACCGGTAAAATCAGCCCCGCAGATGGTGCTGCTGAAGTAGAAGCCGTAAATGGTGCAGATAAACTGAAAGGCGCCGTTTCCCAGGGTGCATTCACCATCCCTGCTGCTAAAGCCGGTACATATACCATTACCATTTTCGGTAAAAGCCCTTACAAAAATGCCGTATTAAAAGATGTGAAGGTAGAAGAAGGTAAAGCTACCGACCTGGGCGAGATTAAGCTGGAACAATAGTAGTTTTCTTATAATGAAATAGCAACCAACAACACAAGATCATCCACAATGGAAGCCCCATTTTGGCTTGATGCAGGGGGACCTTAACCGGTCCCTCTTTTTTGTTTCTCAGCAGAAGAACCATAAAAGATGCTGCCTGTTTTTTTTATGACGAGCCGACCGGGTCTATCGCCCGTCGGCTTTTTCATGAATAGATCGTAACTTGCGTCCAGTTTTAAAAATCTAATTACAGCGCATGCGCACCATCCTTCTACTCACCGTTTCTAATACCTTTATGACTTTTGCCTGGTACGGGCATCTTAAACACCAGGATGTAGCCCTCTGGAAAGTAATCCTTATCAGTTGGGGCATCGCCTTCTTTGAGTACTGCTTTATGGTGCCGGCCAACCGCTATGGCGCTCAGGAAGGATTCAGCGGGTTTCAGCTCAAAACCATCCAGGAAGTCATTACGCTCACTGTGTTCAGCATCTTCGCCGTCACTTTCCTGAAAGAGCCGCTTCGCTGGAATTACCTGGTGTCGTTCGTTTTCCTTATTGGCGCCGTATATTTCATGTTTAAGAAATAGCGGAAAAGAAAGAGATATATTAGTAATATAATGTATTATATAAAAAAAGATATAATCCAATGTTAAATTAAAAATTAATCTGTATTATCTTTAGGGATTCACTTTTCAACCAAAAAACATTGCATTGAGGGAAGACGCTAATATACAGTTACTGGCGGAACGGGTGGCATCACTGGGAGATGAGCAGGCATACAAGGCATTATTCAGGTTGTTTTATAAACCATTGAGCCAGTTTGCCTATTCTATCGTCAAATCCTGGGAATCCGCCGAGGAAATAGCGTCTGATGTTTTTGTGAATGTATGGAAACACCGGGAACGGTTGCTACAGGTCCATAATCTCAGAGTATATCTTTATGTATCCGCCAAAAATATAGCCCTGAATTACCTCAATAAGGCGGCGCGCACCCAGCACTTCAGCCTGGATGAACTGGCGGTCGATTTTACGGTAAGTTATGCTACCCCGGAACAGATCTTCATCTCCGGAGAAATGGTGAAAAGGATCGAGGCGGCCGTTAATGCCCTGCCCCCAAAACGGAAAATGATCTTTAAGCTCATTCGGGAAGATGGCCTGAAATATAAAGAGGTAGCCCAAATCCTCGATATTTCTGTCAATACCATTGACGTTCATATGGCCCAGGCCCTCAAAAAAATCAGCGAGGTAATCAACCTCTCTTTTACCAGGACAAAATAATTTTAAATTTTTTTTTAGTCGGAGTAGTAGATTGGGAATATTTACTTGTCCTTCTATATAATCATGCTTTTGTATCATACACATGGAACAGGAAAGAATATGGCTTTTGATGGGAAGGAAGGTATCGGGCGAAGCCACGATGGGGGAGCTGCGTGAGCTGGAAGAGCTGCTGCAGAAAGACCCCGATATGAGATACAAGCTGTCGGTATTAAGTAACTGGCCTCCGGCAGGGAACGACAATGCCTGGGAACAGAAAACAGAAAGTGCCCTGGAAAAGCACCTGTTGAGAATGGAGGCGGAATTCCCTGTGGAAGAACTACCTGTGAAAAGAACAGGCCGGAACATCCGTAAGCTCATCGCGGTACTATCGGTACTGGTATTGATGCTGGGATCTTATTGCGTATATCTGCTTATGAGAAATACCCCTTTAAAGGGGAACAAAGCCAGTGTCGCAGCCATCTTCACAAGAGATGGCTCGCGCTCTCGGGCACAATTGCCCGACGGGACAGAAGTTTGGCTCAATGGCGGCAGCCGTTTAACCTATCATCCTGACATGAACAACCTGGATAGCCGGGAGGTAACACTGGAAGGAGAAGCCTTTTTTGATGTAGCAAAAAATGCAGCGAAACCCTTCTCCATTCATACCGCCAAAATGAACATCCAGGTATTGGGAACATCCTTTAACGTGAAAGCCTATACGCAGGATGAAACCACCGAAGCTACGCTGATTACGGGGGCCGTGGAAGTGACACTCAATGACGGAGTAGAACGCACCATCAGGTTGTTGCCCAATCAGAAAATCGTTTTACAACACAACAACGAATTCGCGTCATCCAAACCTGCAGGACAGGTAGATGGCTACCGGGTAGAAAATATCCACTATAACCAGCAGGATAGCCTCGTAGCAGAAACCGCCTGGTATAATAATTACCTGGTATTTGACAATGACAGCTTTGAAGATATTGCGCGTAAAATGGAACGTTGGTATGGTATTAAAATACACCTCAACGGAGAAAAACTCAAACAATACCGTTTTACAGCCACATTTAAAAATGAATCGTTTCCGGAAGTACTGGAAGCGCTGAAGGTTACAACATCATTCCGTTTCCGGATCACCGGCAACGAGATATTTATTACCCAATAGGGGTTGGAAGAAAACAGAAATCGATACCGCTCATATAAAAAGGGTAAATGCTGCTAACATTTACCCCCTTGTTGAGATCAAACGGCAGTTAGCTTCACTTGGCAATGTAGTGCTGTCGTAGTTTTATGACCTTTTACAACCTAAATGTATGGAAAAAATTCATACATTATGCAATCCTTTTGCGTATAAAAACATTGGGAAAAGTTGTATTGATAATGAAACTGGTGTCCTTTATTATTCTTATTACCTGTTTGCAAATAGCAGGAAATGCTTACGGTCAGCAAGACCGGCGTATTTCCATAAAAGCAGATTCATTGCCATTGACCCGGTTGCTGAAGCTGATTGAAAAGAAAAGCGGATACCGCTTTGTATATCGCAACGATCAGCTTCCAGCCAACAGCAAGGTATCAGTGGACATGGAGAATGCTTCAACAGAAGATGTGCTGCGGAAGATACTGAAGAACACTGGCCTGACTTTTAAGCAACTTTCTGCTAACCTGGTTGCTATTGCGCCGGAAGAGAAAGCCAGTACCGGACTTAGTATCAGTGGAGTAGTCACAGATGTTTACGGACATCCATTGCCCGGTGTGAGTATTCGGATTGCAGGCGCCAATAAAGGAACAACCTCCGGTGAAAAAGGACAGTTCCAGATGGAAGCGCCACCCACATCAGTATTAATCTGCTCTTTCATCGGTTATGAAGAGCAGAAAGTGCCGGTCAATAATACCGCCCACTTTAACATTACACTGAAAGACGATGCCAGGGGATTGAATGAAGTGGTGGTGGTTGCCTATGGCGTGCAAACAAGAAGTTCTTTGACAGGATCAGCTACTATGGTCAACGCCGCTTTGTATGATAAGGCGCCCCGTAGCAGCTTCCAGGAAAGCTTACAAGGCAATGTACCCGGTTTACAATCTACCAACGGCTCGGGTCAACCCGGCTCAGTACCCAGCGTTTATATCCGTGGCATCGGTTCAATCACCGCCGGTAGCTCCCCGCTATATGTGGTGGACGGCGTACCCGTGGTGACCGACAATCTCACAGATTATAACGTAAACACCCTCGCGGGCATCAACAGCGCTGATATCGCCTCGATTTCCGTTTTAAAGGACGCCGCCGCTGCCTCGATCTATGGCTCCAGGGCCGCCAATGGCGTAATCCTTATTACGACCAAAACCGGCACTCAGGGCCGTACCCGGCTGAATGCGTCGGTACAAACCGGAAGCAACCAGCTCACCATCCCCCGCGCTAACTACCCGCTCAGCACTAAAGAAATGATGGAGCTGCTACGCGAAGGATGGGCCAACAAGGCAGACGGTACCGGCGAAACCGGATTTCAACAGGAACTCCGCGCCAGGGGAGTCGATACCACAGTAAATACCAACTGGATCGATGTCCTCACCCGCCATGGTAACTATACACAGGCTAATTTATCTGCCGCCGGCGGAAGTAATAAAACTAAGTTTTATGTGTCCGGCGGCTTGTACGACTCTAAATCCGCCCTCAAAGGAGTAGATTATAAACGCATGACCGGCAGGATCAACTTGAGCAATCAGGCCACCAATCGCCTATCATTCGACGTAAATCTCTCCCTGGCCTACCAGCGCGCCAACGCAGTAGGAGATGTGGGGCTCATGGCCAACCCGGTGCGCGCACTCGTGCGCCTACAGCCCTGGCTGAAGGTTTACAACAACGACGGTAGCTATGACTTCAGCTATAACAATACCTTTAATCCGGTAGCAATACTCAACGGCAACAGCCGCACCGGTACTACCTACGGCCTCCTCGGAGGAGCTGCCGCTAAATATGCTTTTACCAACTACCTTTCCTTCGAAACCAAAATCAGCCTCGATCTGAACTATGCCCGCAGCAACCTGTTCTTATCACCCGGCTTTGGCGACGGAAGAAATACGAATGGTTGGATATCGGTCAACAACAATCTCTGGAACAACTGGGTATCTACAAATATCCTGCGTTTTAATCAGCGCTGGGGATATCATGGTATCAACACTTTTATAGGATACGAAGCGCAAAAAACAACCAACAGCGGCAATACTACACAGGCATCTAACCTGCTGCCCAACCTGCAACTGTTGGCAGATGCTTCCAAGCCCGAATCAGTAACCTCGGTATCCAGCGCCAACTCATTAACCGGACTGTTTTTGAATAACAGTTATGACTACAAACAAAAATATTATCTCACGGCTTCCATCAGGAGAGACGCCTCTTCCCGATTTGGCAGCCGGAAAAGAAGTGCCGCCTTCTGGTCGGTAGGAACCGCCTGGAATATCTACCGCGAACCATTCCTCCAGCAGGTAACCGGCATCAATGAATTGAAATTAAGAGCTAGCTACGGCAGCAACGGAAACCAGGCTATTGATAATTATGCCTCATTGTCGCTATACAGTCCGGGAAATGATTATGATGGAAAGCCGGGGTATGTGCTGACACAATACCCCAATCCTTTCCTCACTTGGGAACAGAACAAGCCGTTTAACGTGGGACTCGATTTTGCGGTATTGAACAACAGGCTGTCAGGTACAGTGGAATACTATAATAGAACCACCTCCCGGTTACTGCTGAATGTCCCGGTATCATCGGCAAATGGTATTACCACCATTTTCAGAAATAACGGAGAGATGAAAAATAAGGGCATAGAAATATCCCTTTCCTCCCGCAATATCATTGCCGCCAATGAAAATGATTTCTCATGGCGTACAGATGCTAATTTCTCTACGCTGACAAATACGATTACCAAACTGGACAATCCTATCACCAGCCTGATCTACAGGCGAGAGCTGGGCACCGATTTTTACCAGTTCTACCTCGCCGGATTTGCCGGCGCTGACCCGCAAACAGGAGAAGCCCTTTGGTATAAAGATGCCACGAAAACTACTACCACTAAAGTTTACGGCGAAGCGCAACGTTTTAACCAGGGCAGTGCGCTCCCTAAGTTTTATGGCGGTATTACCAACTATTTCAGGTATAAAGGATTTGAACTGAACTTTCAGTTCTTCTTTAACTGGGGCAACAAGGTATACGACAACTGGGGCGCCTTCACAGAATCGGATGGCAGCGGCGGATTTGGCAGCAGCGCAAAAATGTCGCGACTCACTTACGAAAACCGCTGGCAACGTCCCGGTGATATCACCAGCGTGCCGAAAGTGGTATTCGGTAATACCCAGTCAGGCCTGAGCAATCAACTCTCTTCCAGGTTCCTGTACGATGGCAGCTTTATCCGCCTGAGAGATATAATGCTGGCCTATGCACTCCCCGCTACCTGGCTGAAAAAAGCCAATATCGGGGAAGTAAAAATATATGTGCGCGGCAACAACTTATGGACATACGTAAAAGATAAACGGCTGACGATGGACCCGGAAGTACCAGTAACAGGGGACTATGATCAACGACCGCCTGTATTTAAAACATTTTTGGTAGGTATGGATGTAAATTTTTAAGGAAGCCATGCAAAAGAGATACGTATTCAGCATCATCATCACAATGGCAGGCCTGCTGGGAGCCTGCAGCAGGGACTTCCTTGAGTTGAAGCCAGACCAGTCTGCCGAAACCGGCAAAACTATCAGAGACCTGCCTGGATTACAAGCCGCCGTCAGCGGTATGTACTCCCTCCTGCAGGATGCTAACTACTACGGCCGTACAATGCCATTGCTGCCCGATTTGAGGGCCGACAATGCATTTATCAGCGTGATCAACTCTAACCGCTATCGTAACCACGACCAGTATATTGTTACTGCCAACGACGTATCGATTACCGATACCTGGAATAAGTTATACAGCGTGGTAGCCAATGCCAATATGGTGATCATGAAAGGCCCGTCAATAACCCTGTTGCCCTCCGCAACAGACACGGTTTCCGCCAGAACAATGGTGGCAGAGGCTTACGGCGTAAGAGGCCTGGTGTTTTTTGATATCGCGCGCCTATACGCACAGCCTTATAATTACACACCCACCGGTACAAATATGGGAATACCCATTGTAACGGTTACGAATATAGATTCGGTACAGTCGCCTTCCCGCAGCAATATCAGGGATACCTATACACAGGTAATCAGCGACTTCAACACCGCCATCCGCCGATTCGAAGAAAGCGGGAGCACGGCCTTTTCATCCGGACACCTGAATGTGTATGCCGCCAAGGCATTACTGTCAAGGGTATTATTGTATAAAGAAGATTGGGCAGGAGCGGTGGCTTATGCCAGCGATGTCATCAACGCCCATAAATACCAGCTGTTGGCCACCGATAAACTGGTGAGTGATTTTAAGAATACCGGCAACGGTGAAACGATCTTTGAAGTCATCAATACCCCGGTGGATAACCAGGGAACTGATGGATTGGCTTACATCTTCAGCCAGGAAGGTTATGGAGATGTGCTGGCAACAAATGACATATATAACATCTATACCAGCACCGATGTACGACGCAATTTTCTAAGGAAAGGTAAACGCGCGGGTAATGGAGGAGAGAACCCTGCCAACATCATTACGAAATACAGTGATGTAACGACTTTCTCCGAAAGTATGAAGGTAATGCGGCTGGCGGAATTATACCTGATTCGCGCGGAAGCATTAGCCCACCTTGGAAGAACAATGGAAGCACTGGCTGATCTGAACATCGTGGTGCGGCGCGCAGATCCTGCCGCCCCGCCCGTAACTGCCACCGGCCCGGCATTGCTGGAAGCAATCCTGCTGGAAAGACGAAAAGAACTGGCGTTTGAAGGACACCGCCTCTTCGACTTAAATAGAACAAAACATTCATTCACCAAATACCTGGCGGGTGATAAAACGATACCAGTGGCCTGGCCCAGTACCAAAGTGATACTGCCCATCCCACAAAGAGAACTGGATGCTAACCCCAACATACGCAACCAGCAGAACGAAGGATACAATTAAATCTAAACCGCCTTTGTTAATAATTGGTTTTTGCTTACAAGCTGGTTGGTTATTTGCTTATGAAGAAAAGAAGTCCCCTCGCCGAAAGCGGGGGGATTTTTGTTTTTATAGCCCTATTCCGCCATTCAACCAATTTCTCTTCAACTCCCACTAATTAATTATTACTTTTGACAATCTGTAAATTCACGTATCGCCAAATGTTTATAAGACGTTATACCGCTTTGGTTATCATTTTATTAGCAGCTATCGGTTTACCCGCTATGGCACAACCATCTCCCGCATGGAATGCTGCTGATATCAGACTGCAATTGAAAAAACTCGATACGCTGGGAAGCGTATTGTATGTTGCCGCCCATCCGGACGACGAAAACACCCGCCTGTTGGGCTACCTGGCCAAGGAAAAGCTATACAGAACCGGGTACCTGTCGCTCACCCGTGGTGACGGCGGACAAAACCTCGTAGGCAATGAACAATCCGAATTGCTTGGATTAATTCGTACGCAGGAACTACTGGCCGCCCGCCGCATAGATGGGGCAGAACAGTTCTTCACCCGCGCCCAGGACTTCGGATTCTCTAAAAATCCACAGGAAACATTTACCATCTGGGATCGTGAAAAGATTTTAGGAGATGTGGTATACATGATCCGCAAATTTCAACCAGACGTGATCATCTGTCGTTTTCCAGCGGATAGTCGCGCCGGGCATGGGCACCATACCGCCTCCGCCATGCTGGCAGCAGAAGCGTTTACCGCCGCTGCTGATCCCAAACGATACCCTGAACAGCTGAAGCTCGTAAAGCCCTGGCAGGCGAAACGCATCCTGTGGAATACCTTTAGCTTTGGCAGCATCAATACGACCGCCGATGATCAGTTTAAAATAGATGTAGGCGCGTTTAATCCTTTACTGGGTAAAGGATTTGGAGAGATAGCCGCAGAAAGTCGCTCCCAGCACAAAAGTCAGGGCTTCGGGGTACCAGCTTCCAGGGGTAGCTCACTGGAATATTTCCTGACCATCAAAGGCGGTACACCCAAAAAAGATTTACTCGACGACGTAAACACCAGCTGGTCAAGGGTGGCAGGTGGCGACAAAGTAGGACACCTGGTAGATGCCGCACTCGCCGCGTATAATATGGATGACCCGTCTGCTTCTGTGCCGGCTTTGCTGGAAATACGCAGCGCCATTCAGGCTTTACCCGACGGCTACTGGCGTAACCTGAAACTCGCGGAAACAGAGCAGCTCATCTATGCTTGCGCCGGTCTCTGGGCAGAAGCTTATAGTACTGCTCCTACAGTAGTGCCCGGAACGAATATGGAAGCCACTGTTCAGTTGATCAATCGTGGAAACATTAAGGTAACCCTGGAGCAGATCGACCTCCCGGGAAAGCCCAACGCCGCAGGTCAACAGGAACTGGGCTATAATAAGTTTACCAGCATTTCACAAACCCTGGCAGTACCCGCCAACACCCCTGAGTCACAACCCTATTGGCTGGCAGCAGCACATCGGGTAGGCATGTACGTTATAAATGATCCTTTACTGGTGGGTAACCCGGAAAATATTCCACCCCTGCAAGCCAAGATCCGGTTCCGCATTGGTGGTCAGGAATTCAACATTACCCGCCCCTTGCAATATAAATATACGGACCCGGTAAAAGGGGAAATATATCAGCCGCTGGTAATTGCCCCACCAGTAGTCGCAGACCTGAACAGCCAGGTATATATTTTTACAGATACCAAACCGCAACCCGTACCGGTAAAAATTAAAGCCATGGCCGACCAGGTACAGGGAACCGTGAAATTGCAGTTGCCTGCCGGCTTTGTTGCCACCGAAAGCAGTCTGCCTTTTAACCTGGCCCAGAAAGGGGACGAGGTAGAAGTACGTTTTAATATCCACCCGGAAAAAAATATTACCGACAACCATGCGGATACTTTTACAGTAGTGATGCAAACTAACGGGAAAGAATATACGCAGAGCCTGCAGCAGATCCGCTACGATCATATTCCACTCATTACCTTATTTCCGCCGGCTGCAGCCAGGCTGGTATCTGTAAACCTGAAACACAATGGCAACCGCCTGGGATATATTCCGGGAGCCGGAGATATGGTGGCAGCTTCACTGCGCCAGGTAGGCTATGATGTGACGGAGCTGACCGAAAAGGACATTATGAGCGGTAACCTGCAACAATACGATGCCATCATCGCCGGGGTACGTGCCTATAACGTAAACGCACGTATGAAGTATTGGCAGCCAAGGCTGATGGAATATGTGAACAACGGTGGTAAACTGATTGTACAGTATAATGTAAACAGCCCGCTGGTGACTAATAACCTCGGGCCTTATCCGTTCAACCTTTCCCGCGACCGGGTAACCGATGAAAACGCAGCGGTGCATTTCATCAATCCAAAAGATCCGGTATTCCATTATCCTAATGAGATTACAGCGGCTGATTTTAACGGCTGGGTGCAGGAGCGGGGATTATACTATACTACCAATGCAGACAAAGCCTATGATAAACTCTTTACGATGCATGACCAGGGAGAATCACCACTGGATGGTTCTACGCTGGTAGCGCATTATGGTAAAGGAGCTTATGTTTATACAGGGTTGTCATTTTTCCGGCAGCTGCCGGCAGGCGTGCCTGGCGCGTATCGCCTGTTTGTAAACCTGATTTCTGTTAAATAGGGATTGAACGAAAATGAGTAAGAAACACGAACAGAACCGCCCCCGGCTAAGAATAGCCGCCGGCTTTTGTATTATACTGGGGTTGCTGATAGGATTCAGTATCAAGCGCGTGCAGGTAGGATTGCTTATAGGAATTGCGCTGGGCCTCTTATCAGGAAGTATGTGGAGTAAAAGTAATTCAAACGATTAATATGGCGTTGGATCAACAGCCCGAAGAGAAACCACCTTTATTCCCAACATGGGGGTATTGGTACGCATTGGTGATAGCTTGGTTGCTGTTGCTGATCGTACTCTTCTACTTATTCACCAAAACATTTTCATGAGCCCTTTAGATTGGATTGTACTTGTTGGTACGCTTACCACCATTATTCTGTACGGTGTCTGGAAAAGCCGCGGCCAGCGAAACCTGGAAAGCTATTTTCTGGACAACAAATCTATGCCCTGGTATATTATCCTGTTATCTATTATCGGCACTCAGGCCAGCGCCATCACCTTTATTTCAGCACCAGGACAGGCTTATACAGACGGAATGCGTTTCGTTCAGTATTACTTCGGCCTGCCATTGGCCATGGTAGTACTTTGTATCACTTTTGTCCCCATTTTTCATAAACTTAAAGTATATACGGCCTACGAATACCTGGAGCAGCGATTTGATCTTAAAACGCGTACATTGGCTTCGATGTTGTTTCTGATCCAACGAGGACTCTCTACCGGTATCAGTATCTGCGCACCGTCTATTATATTGTCGTCCCTGCTGGGATGGAATCTTTACTGGACCAATATGATCATGGGGGGACTACTCATTATCTACACGGTAGTAGGCGGTACCCGGGCAGTAGCCTACACACAAACGTTTCAGCTCATCATCATTTTCGGAGGTATGTTTCTCGCCGGCTGGATGGTAGTGCATTTATTGCCTCCGGATATAGGATTTAAACAGGCTTTACAGGTATCTGGTAAAATGGATAAGCTGAATGTGATTGTAACGAAGTTCGACTGGAAAGACAAATACAACATCTGGAGTGGTGTCATCGGTGGCTTTTTCCTGGCGCTATCTTATTTTGGAACAGACCAGTCGCAGGTAGGCCGTTACCTGACGGCCAAATCGGAGAAGGAAAGCCGCATGGGCCTGCTGATGAACGGCCTGGTGAAAGTACCCATGCAATTCCTGATCTTATTGATCGGAGCCATGGTATTTGTATTTTACCTGTATTTCAGGGCGCCTATTTTCTTCAATGAAGCCCAGCTGGCAAGGGCGCATAAAACAGAACAGGGCCCTGCGTTACTGAAATTAGAAGATCAATATACGGAGTTAGGTAAGATAAAACAGCAGCAGGTAAAGCAGCTCGCCGCCGCCCTGGAAGCGGGCAATAATGCGCAAGCTGATATCGCTAAAAAAGAATTGCAGCAAACGGATGTCAGGTCGGCAGCCATCAGAACGGAGGCCCTGTCGCTGATTAAAGCATCAGATCCTACTGCCGACACCAGTGATACCAATTATATTTTCCTGCATTTCGTGGTAAATAGTTTGCCCAAAGGCTTGGTCGGCTTATTGATTGCCATTATTTTCCTGGCAGCCTGGGGGAGTATTGCAGCCGCATTGAATTCGCTTGCCTCCACTACGGTGGTGGATGTATATCAACGCCTGTACAATGCCAATGCTTCTCCTGTTCATTATCTCCTGGTTTCCCGGCTCTGGACATTGATCTGGGGCGTATTTTGTATTGTGGTGGCGCAGTTTGCCGGTAGCCTGGGTAGTCTCATTGAGGTAGTAAACGTACTGGGATCGTGGTTTTACGGGGTTATCCTGGGTATTTTCCTGGTAGCCTTTTACCTGAAGAAGGTAGGAGGGACAGCCACCTTCTGGGCGGCCATCATTTCTGAAATTGCGGTACTGGTAGTGTATTGGACCGGCGCAGTATCCTTCCTGTGGCTCAATGCTATTGGCTGTTTGCTGGTGTTGTTATTGGCCTGGGTATTTCACCGGTTTTTTGAGCAGAAAGAATAAAGTAGAAAGCATTAAGCAAAAAGCTATTGTGAAGGACGATGAAAGCGAATGTCAATATTCGCTAAAGTCTTCTCCACAATAGCTTTTTGCTTTAAGCTTGCTGCTTTCCGCTTTCCGCTTATTTCAGCGTGGCCAGTAACTTCTTATTCAGCGTTACATAGTCATCGTTTTTAGCGGTGGTCGCCAGTTCGATAGACTTCTGTGCAGCTTCTTTCGCTACTGCTATATTTTTAGCTTTGGCGTTGATGCGTGCTTTTTGGTACCACACCCAGAATGCTTCAGGGCTCTGAGCAGCGGCTGCATCAATCCATTCTACCGCCTTGTTAAGGTCTTTACCGGTTTCGAAGTAGTACACTGCTGCCTGGAAATAAGGCTTCTTGTCACCCTTCATGGCTTCTTCGATCTGCCCCGTTATTTTACCATCAATGTCAGCTTTAATGACTACCGGTACTTTGGTTTTATCCCAGCTAAGCGCGAGGATAACACTATTGGAACGTACGTTTTCAAACTCGATGGTAAAGTTTTCCTGTGAAAAAGGCATGGAAACGGGTGATACTTTCACGCGGGCGATATCATTTTCAGGCTTGTAAGCCGCAGGGCTGGTAACGTCCAGGCTGCTGGTCAGGATTACTGTCCAGGATTTGGCGCCCGGGATAGATAGTAAACCATATTTGCCAGCTTTAACCGGCACACCGCCGAAAGTTACATCTTCTCCAAAAGTAATGGTGGTAGCGCTATTGGCGCCGGTTCTCCATACTTTGTCGTAAGGTACCAGGTCGCCCATGATTACGCGGCCATTCTTCTGCGGGCGGGAGTAGCTCAGCTCTATATTAGATAAGGCAAAGTCCTGTTTGATGGTCTGAGTAGGACTTGGCGCAGGCATCTTAATGCCTTGGGCGAGGGTAGTGCCCGCATACAGCAAAAGCATAGCACCGGCTGTAGCGGCGAAGGTTCTGATAGTTCTCATATTTAGGTGGGTATTTAAATACTATTCGATGATGCCGTTACGGAATGCGTACAGTACCAGTCCTACGCTATTTTTAACGTTGATCTTTTCCAGTAACTTCTGGCGGATACCTTCAACGGTGCGGGGGCTCAGGAAAATCTGTTCAGAAATTTCCTGGGTAGTTAATTCATTGCAAATCAGCTTCAGTACTTCCTGTTCCCGGTCGTTGAGTTGTATTTCGTTTTTAAGTGTCGGTTTAAATTGCTGTTTATTTTTATGTAATACCTTTTTCAGCAGGGCCAGGTTCACATTTTCATTGAAGTAAAATCCTTTTTCGAAAGTAGTACAGATGGCTTCGTAGATCTCTTCAGGTTCGGCATTTTTCAATAAGTAGGCATTGGCGCCGTTTTCTACCAGATGGACAATAAAGTTGTCATCTTCATACATAGTGAGTATGATGATCTTTACATCGGGGTATTTTTCCTTTACCTTAATGGTGGCTTCAATGCCATCCATATTGGGCATTTTCAGGTCCATCAGTATAACGTCCGGCTGTTGTGTTTCCATGGTCTGCAACAGATGCAGTCCATCATCCGCCTCGAAAATAAAGCGGATATTTTCGTAAGGAATCAGTGTGTTGATGACTCCACTGCGGAAGATTTTGTGATCATCCGCAATGGCCACTTTTATGTGTGCCATAGGTGGACAGTTAGAAGATTTGCTATTATTTTATTGTGAATAAATTACTATTAGTCATGCTATTATGCGGGTTTAACACAACCGGATGGCAATTTAGTAATAAAACAAGATAAGTATCAACTATTCTGTGAGGATGACTGGTAATTCTCTACACTAATCGACGCAATTGTACCTTGTGGTGTTCCGGCTGTGAAGGTAATATTTCCGCCGATAATATTGAGGCGGCTCTCAATATTTTTAAGGCCCAGGCTACCTGTTTTCTTACGGGCATCCCCCAACGTAGTGAGGAGCGCGCCATTACCATTGTCTGCCACATCTATCGTAAGCAGGGACGGGGTGGTTTGGTAACTGATTTTTATTTCAGTGGCGGCGGCGTGTTTCAGAATGTTGTTAATCAGTTCCTGTATTACGCGGTATACGTTCAGTGCTTTTTCCCTGTCTACCGTTTGTCCGCTGCCGGCGGCAGTAAAACTGATCTTTACCTGTTTATTTTTATTCATCAGGTTGCAGAAAGAATCTAGTGCATGGGCTAAACCAAGGTTTTCCAGTGCCTGGGGGTGGAGGCTTTGAGATATGAATCGCAGTTGCTGTATAATAGTATCTGTAAAGTCTTTGGTTTCTTTGAGCCGGTCAGTTTCGCCGTTACCTGTCTTTAGCAGGGCCTGCAGGCCACCAATATTTAATTTTAACACCGACAGTTGTGCGCCTACTTCGTCATGCAGATCTTCTGCAATGCGCTTCCTTTCCTGTTCCTGGCCCTGTAAAACAGCTACAAGACGTTCCCGCTGGAGTTGCAGGTCTTTGTCACGGATCAACAGCTTGTGCTGTATCACCTGCTTCTGCTGTAACATCACTAAAATGATCACAATAACACCCAGCATTAACATTACTGTAGTTCCAATTACAATAATATCAACTGTCTGCATATCTCAATTTTTTAAGTTTTGAGAGCCCAATATACAGCAGAATCATAGAAACTATGCCAACGAAATTATTGATGGTCAGAATCCCAGAAATCACTTTTCCCCTGGGATCGGGCCTGAACACCTGTTGCAGTACATTATAACTGATGTTAAACAGGAATACTGTACAATAAAAGAGAAAAATGCCTGAATTGTACCAGAAGGAAGGCAGCGCATCAATGTAGATCGATTTTTCTATCAGTTCTTTGTCGTTTAACATCTGCCAGAAAAATATAACCCCGTATATGAGAATGACAATCGATTTGATGCCGGCAGAGATAGAGTTGTAATGATAGAATCCTTCAATAACAAAGATGTCGAGGCCAAAAACAAGGGCAACAACGATGGGCATAAACAGGATCACCCGTTTAATCACCCTGCTTTTAATGCAACTAAGGTAAACCAGGGAAATAATAACAAACTGAACAAGGTTCATGAAATTGAAGAACCACATATTATTATGGAACAAATATCCAATGACATCTGAACCTACAGCGAAAACAATACTACTAACGATATAATAAAATATCCAGAGGGAAGGGCGGTCAAACAGTTTATAGTTTAGGATGAAGGGGATCAAAATTAGTAATTCGATCCCCGTCATGGCGTAATAACTGTACCAGAATAATTTATCCACGAGATTCCTTTATAGTTAAGGTTTTGTACCGGAACAATATTGTGGGCATGGTACACCCTGATCCAGGATGACAGGAGGCGTATCCTTGGCAACAATGCCGGATGCCTGGGCAGCCGCCATTTCTGCAGCAGATTTAGGGAGAATATCGTTACCATTTTCGTCAACGGCTACCAGGATCATTTTCCTTTCCCGTTGACTATCGCCATTTAACTTGATACCGTAATAAATTCTCAGCGCAACAGCACCTGGCTGATCCAGCAATTCCAGCACCTTGTCTTTACCAAAGCACATTGCCTTTACATGACTGTCGAAAGATTTCTGATTCGCGTGATCGTCATCATGATTTTTTGTTAACTCCAACATTTCTTCTAAAGAAATGAACCCGCCCGCGTCTGACGGAATGGGTCTGTTAGGTAGGTTGCTCATATAGGGGAAGTTTTAGTTTGCGGTAAAAATATCATAATTTCTTACATAATCAACGGGGGAATTACACAGCTACGTGAACCATTTTATCTTGCGTATTGTTCTCAAATGCTTTGTGGGTAGGTGTTTTGGTATGTTTAAGGAGATGGAAAAATCAGTAGCCATCTCCATAGATTGCGTACTTATACGTATGCCTTCCGGAGGCTTGAAGGAGTATTCCAATGGCAAATACCTGATTCCGTTCACCTGCCTCGGGGAGGGGAATACCCGGCACGTTTTATCAAGATCAGTGACTGCATACCCGCAGCAGGCTGTTGCAGGGTTTTTATCAGGAGCTGCGTACTTATACGTAATCCTTTTTTTCAGTTGTTCAACGCTTGACTGCTCTGATAAACTTCACAATCTTTGCAACATCAACCGCTTAAGTATCAGTTGTATTTAGAAAAATACCTTCGTGTATTTGGGCCTTTCTACCTTGTTTGTTTGATTAGTATATGCAGAAACAGTTCATCAGGTCATGCTCGTTAACCCCTTTTGTTTTCTTAAAAAAATAAAATTATGAGTTACCTATTAATCGGAAACATCTCTGCACTTATTTGTAATGATTGTATTGAGCCATTGGCTAATGCACGCATCCGGGTTTATTTGCCGGCGGCACACGCCCCGGTAACCCCGCAGCCAAATGGCATCTTTAATGATATGCAGCCTTTGTCGGCACGGGAAGTGCTGATGAAAGCCGACAGGCTCCTGGCCGAAACCACCCTTGACGAAAAAGGTGGCTTTAGCCTGTCCTGGAACGAAGTACACCTGTTTACGGAAGCATTGGAACTGGACCTCTGCCTGGATCAGTTGCCAGGAAAAAATGGTAACCGTCATCCCCGCAACTACCACCTCAGCCGGCTGGTGCTGCCCTGGAAAAGAAACAGTACCGGTTATGTAGGCGCCTATGCCTATGTAATACCAGCGACGCTCTGGCAGAACATTTATTCCAGCGCCGGCGCCTGGCTTATTACCGGGGTGGTAAAGCCCTACTTCAGTGCACCGGGACAACCCCACCTGAAAGTGGAAGCCTACAACGCGCTCTCCGGACGCTTACTGGGAATTGCCCATACCGACGATTCAGGCCGGTACTTTTTGCACTTCTCCAGGGACCAGGTAGGTACCGGACGTCCGCAAGCCATTATTCCCGGTCGTAAAAACCTGGGACCGGATGTATATTTCAAAGTATATCGCAATAACCACTTGCTATGGGCAGAAGATGAGCGGATGGGACTAAGCCGGGAACGAAGAGATATCGCCCCTTGCAGTAACATCAATCTTATTTATAAATCTTCAAAAGTAAAACGAGCTTCCGACCAGATAGGTAACTGGTTCTCAGATATAATTACCCTTAAGGGTACACGAAAAAGCAAGAGTGATAAATTCCGTTTGATAACCCAATATAGCTTACTGTAAAAGTTGTCTGGATGTTTGAACATCTGGTGTTTGTAAATTCCCCCTTATTGCAAATGGCAAAATAGAACAGCTACCTTTCGCAGGTAGCTGTTACTTTTTATAATAGGTTAAAACCTGGGATGGAAACGCAGCAAGGTATCCCGGAGGTATTCCCGGTCGAGGTGAGTATAGATTTCAGTGGTGGTAATACTTTCATGTCCCAGCATTTCCTGCACGGCCCGGAGGTCTGCCCCGCCTTCTACCAGGTGGGTAGCAAAGGAATGCCGGAAGGTATGAGGAGATACATTCTTCTGGATACCTGCCTTTTGTGCCAGCTCCTTGATCACCAGGAAAATCATTACCCGGCTCAGGGCGCCGCCCCGGCGGTTAAGAAACAACGTATCTTCTTCTCCATATTTAACCGGGAGCATCACGCGTACATTTCTCCGGTAAATATCTATTTGCTGCACGGCATCTTTCCCGATAGGCACCATACGTTCCTTATTGCCTTTCCCGATCACCCTGATAAACCCCACATCGAAGTGCAGTTGGGTAATCTGCAAATTAATCACTTCACTCACCCGGAGTCCACAGCTGTACATGGTTTCCAGGATGGCTTTATTACGATGGCCTTCAGCGGTATCCAGCGATATCTGGGAAATGATCTTTTCAATTTCCTCGAAGGTAAGCACATCGGGCAGCTTACGCAATACCTTGGGCGCTTCCAGTAGCTGGGTAGGATCTTCCTGGGCCATGTCTTCCAGCAGCAGGAATTTGTAAAAAGCCTTCAGGCCGGAAATGGTCCTGGCCTGGGAGGTGGCGGTCATACCCAGTTGGGCAATCCATTGAATACAGCCTTGCAAATCTTCGAGTGTAACATCCTGGGGCCGGAACTTTTCTTTAGCGTTGACCATCAGGTATTGCTCCAGTTTTTCTACATCACGGAGGTAGGCTTCT
Organism: Chitinophaga sp. Ak27; assembly: GCF_012726295.1. Taxonomy (GTDB): domain Bacteria; phylum Bacteroidota; class Bacteroidia; order Chitinophagales; family Chitinophagaceae; genus Chitinophaga. The sequence continues at coordinate 464,757 of NZ_JABAOB010000004.1, forward strand.
ACTGAATGATCCGACATCGATCGCTCCAAGCGCAGGTAGCCTTTAAATAATTTTCGGAACGATTCCCACATGAAAGCAAGTTAAATGCTTTTTATAAAACAACGGTGATGACTATCCGAAAAAGCGCTAAAAAAGGAGGAAAATGGTGTGAAAAGTAGGAGAGAAGGATTTTATTTAAAGTATCACCTGATGAAAGCGTTGTTATATTATTGAAAATCATCTATTTGAAAAGATATAATTTTGCCTCTTTTTATAGACAAAACAGGAGTTTTAAGCACCTTTTTTGCTATCATATTTCTATTAAAAACCATGCGATTGCGACGTTTTGTCAGTTTGGGTCTAGTGTTTAAAGTGACAGTTTATATATTTAGTGTAAATATTTAAAAATCAATTTATTGAATTAAATAAAGTCGGCTGATAGTGGCAATAAAAAAGCCGGTTATCAAAACCGGCTTTTTGCACTGAAGTAAGTGACAGTATTAGAATTTTTCGAGCCCGCTGAAGAAGAAGTTGCCTTCGATCACAGCGTTTTCGTCAGAGTCAGAACCGTGAACGGCGTTACGGCCAATAGACTCAGCATATTTTTTACGGATGGTACCTTCCTCAGCATTAGCTGGGTTGGTGGCACCGATCAGTTTACGAAAATCTTCTACGGCGTTGTCTTTTTCCAGGATAGCTGCTACGATATGGCCGCTGCTCATGAATTCTACCAGTTCACCGTAAAAAGGTCTTTCTTTATGTACTGCATAAAACTCACCTGCTTTTGCAGTAGATAACTGCGTCATTTTCATGGCTACGATGCGGAAACCTGCAGCGTTAATCATGTTTAAAATGCCGCCAATGTGCCCGTTTGCTACTGCATCAGGCTTGATCATAGTAAATGTTCTGTTGCTCATATAATGTTTAATTCCGAATTACAGATTAGGCCGCAAAAGTAATTACATTTTCTTTAGTGGTAAAAAATTTTGAAATTCTGGCTCAAATAAAGAACTTCGCACTTCGTTTTCTGTTTCAACCACTTGTTGTGATTGGAAATCAACTCTTAACATTACAGTTTTTTAATGAAGCCGATCGAGGAAATTAAGCCTTTGCTGGAGAGCCCTAAGAAAGTGGTCGTAACAATGCATCAGAAACCAGATGCCGATGCCATGGGATCTTCATTGGCGATGTACCACTACCTGTTACAGAAAGGACACCAGGTAACTGTAATCTCACCCACTAACTTTCCGGATTTCCTGAAATGGATGCCAGGTGCAGATACCGTTATTGATTTTGAATCCTCCACAGACAGGGCTATACAGGCACTGGAAGGGATTGATCTGCTGTTTTGCCTGGATTTTAATGCGTTGTACCGCACCAAAAACCTGGCGCCTCATCTCGAAAAATTAGATTGTATCAAGATCCTCATTGACCATCACCTGGAGCCTCAACCCAGTTTTGACTATGGTGTAAGCGATACAAAAGCCAGCTCCACCGCCCAGTTAGTTTATGAAACTATATATAAATTGGGAGATGAGCAGTATATTAACCTCGAAATTGCGCAATGCATTTATGCGGGTACCGTTACGGATACCGGCTCCTTTCGTTTTGCGTCTACCACAGCGGCCGTTCACCGCATGGTAGCCGACCTCATGGAAAGAGGCCTGCGCCACGAAGTCATTCACCAGGCGATCTATGATAACTTCCTGGAAAACCGCCTCCGGTTCCTCGGGCATAGCCTCTTGAACCGTATGGAGGTATTTTATGAGTATAATACCGCCATGCTGGCCATTCCTTATACAGACTTGAAAAGGTTTGACCTGCAAACCGGAGATACGGAAGGCCTGGTTAACTTCCTGTTGTCGATACAGGGAATCAAAATGGCGGCATTAATCATCGATCGCCACTCAGAAGTGAAGTTGTCTTTCCGGTCTAAAGGTGATTTCGATGTAAATACCTTCGCCCGGAAATATTTTGACGGGGGAGGGCATTTTAACGCATCCGGCGGCCGTAGCACGGATTCACTCGAGAAAACAGTAGACCGCTTTATAAGAGCCATAGAACAAAACGAAGCGCTGTTACAATAAATGAATTAAAGTATTTCAACCTACTAATACAATCAAATGAAAAAACACAATCAGTTATTAGTTGCAACCGCAGCACTCGGCTTATTCGTAGCCAGTTGCGGTACAGGTGTTAAAAAAACACCGGGCGGTATTGAGTATATCGTTCACAAATCCGGCAGCGGAGCACAACTGAAATTGGGCGATACCGCCCTGTTGAACGTTACCCAGCGTATCAATGATTCCTTGCTGGGCGATTCCCGTAAAATGGTAGGCGCACCCATCCCCGTACTCGTGGCTAAAGCACAAAACAAGTACGACCTGATGGAAGGCATTGCCCTCCTCCATGAAGGCGACAGCGCTACTTTCGTTATTCCATGGGATTCATTACCAGCGCAGGAACGTCCTCCATTTGGTAAGAAAGGTGATAAGCTGAAAATCACTTTCGCGGTTGAAGGAAAATATTCAGCAGCAGCTCAGAAAGAGAAAGACGAAAAACTCATTAAAGAGTACCTGGAGAAAAACAAAATCAACGCTACTAAAAACGCAGAAGGCGTATACGTAGCAGTTACCCAGGAAGGTACTGGCGGCACCCCTAATCCAGGTGATACCGTTTACGTACATTACACTGGTAAACTCACCACCGGTAAAGTATTCGATTCCAGCCAGGACTCAACCATGCGTCCAGGCATGCCTTTAGAGCCAATTAAATTCCCTATCGGCCGTGGTTTCGTTATCAAAGGATGGGATGCAGGTTTAAGCGGTCTGAAAAAAGGCTCCAAAGCTACCCTGGTAATTCCTTCTGTCCTGGCTTATGGCCTGCAGGGAAGTCCCCCGGTAATTCCTAGCAACTCTATCCTCGTTTTCGACGTACAGTTGGTAGATATTAAACCAGGTGCACCAGCACCAGCTGCTCCTGTAGCACCAGCTGCGCCAGCGCCGGTTAAAAAATAAATTACCCGATCGTAATAAAGAAGGGCCCCCGCATCAGCGAGGGCCCTTCTTTATATCATATACTAATGCTGCCCCCTTATCAGGCGTAGCCATCTATCAATACTTCGTATAATTTCACCTTCAGGTCTTCCAGCGACACATCCTGGGTCAGCACCCCATCCATAGCATAGGAAACTGTGCCCCGCTCTTCCGATACTATAATCGCCAGGTTATCGCTATGCTCGGTAATGCCCACTGCCGAACGATGTCTTAATCCAATACGGGTAGGCAAATTCGGATTTTCTGATACCGGTAGTATTACCTTGGCCGCCAGGATCTTATTCCCTACTATGATTAACGCCCCATCGTGCAGCGGACTATGCTTTTCAAAAATGCTCTCTATCAGCTTGGCACTTACATTCCCATCAATTGGAATACTGGAGGCAGAATCGAACTTTACACGATAAGTAGTTGCAATCACCATCAACGCCCCGGTAAACGTACTTTGCATACGGCTTACCGCCACGATGATTTCGTTAATGATATTTTCTTCTTCCTTATAACTTTTAAACTTATCAGGCAGGAATAACTTAGTAAAAAAACTATCCTTGCTCAAAGGTGTCTTCTTACCCAGCACCAGCAAGAACTTCCGGATCTCCGGCTGAAAAATAATAATGATAGCGATAATCCCGACATTGATAAAGTTTTGCAGGATACTGGTCAAAATAGGCATTGATAACGCCCTGACCAGGAAATAGGCGGCATATACCATTAACAGACCTACGAAAATATTAAACGCAAGACTGCCCTTTAATAAACGGTATAATTGAATAATTAAAAAAATAACAATCAGCAGGTCCAAAACATTTAGCCAGCGAAACTCAACTCCATAAAACTGTATAACTTCCTTCATAATTGTAAAAATAGTAAGATAAGATTTAACGGCCCCTCATTTTCTCTGTGATCTTTATCGCTTCTACCGCCGCTTTAACATCGTGCACCCGCAAGATATGGGTGCCCTGCTGCAAGGCAATGGTATTCAATACCGTGGTGCCATTCAGCGCTTCCACCGGAGTAACGCCCAGTAACTTATATATCATCGACTTGCGCGAAATCCCCGTCAGCACCGGTACACCCAATATATCCCTGAAAAGATGCAGCTTGCCCAGCAGGGTATAATTGTGATCCAGGGTTTTACCAAAACCAAACCCCGGGTCTGCAATAAAATCTTTTATCCCGGCAGCCCGGCACTCAGCCAGTTTCCGTTGCAGGTAATCCAACACCTCCGCCACTACGTCTTCATACTGTGGATTATGCTGCATGGTAGCGGGCTTCCCCTGCATGTGCATGGCGATATATGGCACCTGTAATTGACCGACGGTTGGGATCATGGCCGCATCCAGGTCCCCCGCACTGACATCGTTAATAATAGAAGCGCCCGCAAGTACGGCCTTTTCCGCTACGGAAGCATACCAGGTGTCAATGGAAATGATCGCCTTCGGATAGCTGTTCAAGATCGCATGGATGGCGGGAATTAAGCGATGTATTTCTTCGTCGGCGCCTACCACCGTGGCGCCCGGGCGGGTACTCTGTGCCCCCAGATCCAGTATAGCGGCGCCTTCTTCCAGGTGCTGCTGCACCTTGTCCATTACCTGGTGTAGCTGATGCATTCGGTTACCTTCATAAAAGGAATCATCCGTTACATTAATAATACCCATCACCACAGGTGCTGCCAGGGACAATAGTTGCCCCCTGCAATTAATAGCCAGTGAATGATGCATATGGATATGGTGCGGTGTCATGTGATAGCATTGAATGGTGAGTGAGCAGGTTTTACCTCCCGGTTAATCATATAGTTCCAGCCTTTTAGCTGAAATTCTTTATTTTGCCTGCAAATCTAAGGAGGAAAATCAATCATTTTCGAATTTAGGGATTTCGATGTTTATTTCAGCAAGAGATTTGCATGGGTTACGCTCATCACTTTCTAATACAGGTAAATCAGGATAGTCCTTAACTTCACCATTACTTAACCATTAAACTATTTTATGAAGATTATCCTTAACCTGTTACGCATCATCGTAGGGGTACTGTTCATCTTTTCGGGGCTTATTAAAGCAAACGACCCACTGGGCCTCAGTTATAAGATGGACGAATTCTTTGAAGTACTGCACCTCACTTTCCTGTCGCCTTACTCACTGGCATTTTCCGTGGTGATGAATGCCTTTGAGATCATTGCCGGCGTGGCCGTGCTCGTGGGATACCGCATGCGCATCTTTTCTGTACTTTTACTGCTGCTGATTATCTTCTTCACCTTCCTCACGGCTTTTGCACTGTTTAGCGGAACTATCCGCGAATGTGGTTGCTTCGGCGACTGTATCAAATTAACACCGGTAGAAACCTTCTGGAAAGATGTGATCCTGCTGCTGATGATCCTGGTGATCTTCTTTTACCGCAAAAAAATACTGCCGGTGAAACGGGCAGCCCTGGTATTTATCCTGTCCGTATTATTATCCTTTGGCGTACAGGCGTATACGTTAAAACACCTGCCTATATTCGATTGCCTGCCTTATAAAGTGGGAAACAATATTCCCGAAAAGATGAAATTGCCGCCAGGTGCTACGCCCGACGTATATGAGATGGTGTTCATCTACGAAAAAGACGGGCAGAAGAAAGAGTTTACAGCCGATAACTATCCCTGGTCCGACAGTACCTGGAAGTTTGTAGACCGGAAGGATAAACTGGTGAAGAAAGGAAATGCCGAACCTGCCATCAAGGATTTTATCCTGACCGACCTCGATGGGGTGAATCAAACGGAGGCCGTATTGTCGGCCGACAAACCCGTTTACCTGTTCCTGGTACAGAACGTTCAGCACGCAGGCAGCGGCTGGGATGCTAAGATGAAAGCCCTGCAGGCCAAATGGAAGAACCAGGAGATATTAATATATGGTGTCACCGCTTCTACCAAAGATGAAATAGCCGCCTTTAAGCAACAACATGAACTGGAGTTTCCTTTTGTGCAAATGGACGGTGTGGCGATTAAAACCGCAGGCAGGAGTAACCCTTGCCTAATGTTGCTCAATAAAGGCACCATTAAAGGGAAATGGCATTATAATGATATCCCCTGAGATAAAAACTGAATAGTGATGCTGCGTTTCATGCTCCGTAAAACAGCTTATGGATTACTCGTACTACTCGGCGTAGTGGTGCTGGTATTTTTCCTGTTCAATGTACTGCCCGGTGATCCCGCACGGCTTACATTGGGGCAGCGGGCAGACGTAGCCTCCCTGGAAAATGTAAGGAAAGAATTGCACCTCGACCAGCCGGTAGGGGTGCAGTTTGGGTATTATCTGAATGATTTGTTACCCATAGGCGTACATACCGTCACTGAAGCAAAAGAGAACTTGCATTATATAACGGTAGCGCATATATCAATAAATAAGATCCTGGTCCTCAAAACGCCTTACCTGCGCCGGTCGTACCAGGGAAAAAAGCAGGTATGGGATATCTTGCTGGAAGCCTTACCCGGTACCTTATTATTGGCGGTAGCCGCCATGTTGTTTGCTACCGTGGTAGGATTGGCACTTGGAGTTCAATCTGCCGTGAAACAAAATACCTGGATGGACACCGGGGCGGTATTTGCAAGCGTAGCAGGGATTTCAGCCCCCTCATTTTTTGCCGGTATTGTATTGGCTTACCTTTTCGGCTTTGTACTCAGCGACTATACCGGGCTGCATATGACCGGCAGCCTGTTTGATGTAGATCCGTTTAAAGGCAGGATACTCAACCTGCGTAATCTTATTTTACCCGCCATCACATTGGGCATCCGCCCACTGGCAATCATTGTGCAGCTCACCCGCAGCGCCATGCTGGATGTACTGCACCAGGACTTTATCCGTACAGCCTATGCCAAGGGCCTTTCCAAACCGGCCGTCATCTGGCGCCATGCGCTGCCCAATGCCTTAAACCCAGTGATTACGGCCATCACCGGCTGGTTCGCGGAATTGCTGGCCGGCGCTTTTTTCGTAGAATATATCTTTGGATGGAAGGGCATCGGCAAAGTAACGGTAGATGCCCTCGACAAATTTGACTTCCCTGTCGTAATGGGAGCCATCCTCTTTACCGCAGGCATCTTCGTCATAGTGAACCTCCTGGCCGATCTGCTCTACACGCTGATAGATCCCAGGATAAAACTGGATTAACCGGCTAACAGCATCATTATCAATCCTATAGATAGGATCAACGAAAAAAAATAATCACTCCGGATATTTTTTTCAAAATCGCTGTAACATCTTTTTTTTACAATCGTCTTCTTCTCAAACGCATTATTCTGCATGTCACTCGAAAGATTTCTCACACAGGTGGTCCCCGTCCGGCAAAAGCTTTACCGCTTTGCATTCCGCCTGTTGGGCAATGAGGAAGACGCACAGGATATTACACAAGATGCGCTGATGAAGGTATGGAGCATGCAGGAAAAGATGGTGGAACTGCAAAACATGGAAGCCTGGTGCATGCGTATTACCCGCAACCTGGCGCTGGATAAAATCAAGTCGCGGAAATACCGCTTGTCAGACGACCTGGACAGGGCAGGAGAAGTGCCTGCTATACACCAGCAAAGCCCTCATGCAGCAGCCGAACAAAATGACGTAATGGGAAAAGTACATGTAGCGATCAACGCCCTGCCCGAGAAATACCGCACTATCCTCCAACTGAGAGATATAGACGGTCTTTCTTACCAGGAAATCGCCGACGTACTGGATATAGACATGAATGACGTAAAAGTGAATTTGCACCGTGCCCGTAAATCAGTACGGGAGAAACTACAAAACCTGCAGGTATATGGATTATAAATGGATCAGCGATTTGCTGGAAAAGTACTGGGAGGGGGAAACTACCCTGGAGGAGGAAGCAATGCTCCGTGATTTTTTCAGTGTACCACACGCAGACTTGCCTGAAGCATTACAGGAGGCAGCGCCGTTATTCCAGTATTTTAACGTGGAAGCGGCAAAAGATTGGGACGTACCCCCGGTTATGCTGCCGGTAACCACCCCGGTGGTGAAACTGTCGCCGCTGCGTCACTGGATGAAGTATGCAGCAGTTGCCCTAGTGGCGGTAGGCATCGGGTATGCCCTGAAGCAGCAGCAGGTACGTAAGCAGGATGCGGCTATTGCCCTGCGGCAGCAGGAGATGAACGACCCGCAGAAAGCCCTCGATGAAACGAAGAAAGCGCTGCAGCTGCTGGCGAGGAACCTGAATAAAGGCACTGCCAAAATGCAGAAGCTGGCCTACTTCAATGAAGCCACCTCACTGGTAGAAGGAAAGAATGACTAATGGCTATTATAAAACCTGATATAAATATTGAGAAATGAAACGATTCCTGTTTTTATTGATGGCGATCTTTGCCAGCTTCCATGGGTCAGCCCAGCAGGGAAGCGCTATAGACCGCTTCTTTCAGCGGTATGAGAACGACCGGAACTTTACGCTGGTCAGTATTACGCCCAAAATGTTCAGCATGTTTGCTAAGGTGGATGCCGGCGACCCGGATGCCAAGAACCTGATGCGGGTTATCCAGAAACTAAGAGGACTGCGTATCCTCGCGAAGGAAAGTACCAAAGATGGTCCCCGCCTTTATAAAGAAGCAGCGGCTTTCCTGGGAGGCGATTTCGAAGAACTGATGACGCTCCGCGACAAGGACAGCGACCTGAAGTTCATGGTAAAAGAAAACGCCAAAGGCAATATCAATGAGCTGGTCATGCTGGTAGGCAGTTCCACCGAATTTCTGGCTATGAGCCTGGTCGGCGACATCGACCTCAATGAGATTTCCCAGATTGCCGGGTCTGTTAATATACAGGGCATGGACAAACTAAAAAACATCAAGAAAAAGTAACTAAAACATTTACCCATGAAAGCATTCATTATTGCAGGCTGCTGTTTATTAGCTGCGGTAGCTGTAAAGGCCCAGGACCGCTCCCTGCGCGAGTTTCGCAACAAATACCGCCACTGCTCCGAGGTACGTACCATTAGTGTAGGCGGCTTCGCGATGCGACTGGCAGGCTTTTGCCTCTCGTTTTCAGATGATTCCAAAGACATGAAAGGGGTGATGAGAGGGATACAAAAGGCAAAGGTATACACGATTACTAACGTTAACGGCAATACGGTCAATAGCCAGGACATTGCTGACCTGAAAAGTAACCTGCTACGCAACGATCATTTCGACGAATTGATGGATGTGAGAGATAAAGGCAGCCGGGTACATATCCTGAATAAAGGAACCGACGATGAATTGGGTAAGGTAGTGATGCTGATACAGGATGAGAGCGACTTTGTGATCGTGAATTTACAAACAACCCTGAAAATGTCTGATATTAATACGTTGATCCGTCAGTTTGCATCCAACTGATCTCTTTTTACCTGATCATCACGTCTTTAACAATGCTTTCTCCAAGCATTTCATTTACCAGCTTGATGATCTTATCTTTAGAATAAGTTAACTCCTGCTTTAGTGGCGCCACTGTTGTAGTAACAATCAATTTACCGTCTATCAGCTGAATGCTCTGTGTATACCGGGCAATTGTTTTCCCCATAATCTGTTCCCAATTTTCCTGGATGCGCACCTCCGTGAGACGGGGTTTCATCCTGCTCTTATTCATAAATTCCCGGAGTGCATCTCCTATACTGGTAGTTCCATGACGCATGGTGCAAAGGTAGTAAATTTTAGAGCGGCATGCCGCAAAGAATATACGTTAGATGGCAATGAGCTGGATTTCCCCGGCGGTAGCCGCAAATGCTTGTTGCAGCCGTTCTGCATGAGTATCTGTTATAAATACCTGTCCATATTGATCGCCTGCCACCAGCGCAATTAACCGCTGTACCCTTTCCTGGTCCAGTTTTTCAAACACATCATCCAATAGCAGCAGCGGCGGAAAATTTTTATGTTGCCGTAGTATTTCAAATTGTGCCAGTTTCAACGCAAATAAAAAGCTTTTGCGCTGCCCCTGGGATGCGCTGGTTTTCATCAGGTGGCCGTCCAGGAGGAAGAGCAGATCGTCGCGGTGAATACCGGTGCTGGTGCGCTGTAATTGCATGTCGCGGTACCGGGCCTTGTGCAGCTGCGCCGCATAGGGCTCTTCCTGCAGCGTACACTGGTATTGTATGTTCACCACTTCATGGGTGCCGGCAATATAATCGTACAGCTGCTGCACTTTGGGAATAAATGTCCGGAGAAAAGCCTGGCGCGTTTCGTACACGGGTACGCCATGCAAGACCAGCTGCAGGTCGAACACATCCAGCAGCTGGTCTTGCTGCTGGCCGGTGGTCGCCATATTTTTCAGTAACGTATTGCGCTGTAATAATATTTTCTGATAAATGATCAGGTGGTCCAGGTAGTCGGGATAGAGCTGCGACAGGAGGCTATCAAGCCATTTGCGTCTTTCTTCGCTGCCTCCCAGGATAATGTCTGCATCATCAGGGGCGATCATCACCGCCGGAAAATGCCCGATATGCCGGGAAAACCGGTCATATTTATCGTCATTGAGGGAGATCTCCTTTTTACCATCTTTCACCGTACATACAATTTTTTCGGCCTGCCCGTTTTTTTCCAGGAGGCCCTCCAGGCGGAAGCCGTTGGTTTGATACCGGGTATTCTGAGTGTCGCTGCTGGTAAAATAGCTGCGGGTGAAGCAAAGATAGTAGATGGCGTCTAACAGGTTGGTTTTACCGGCGCCATTTCTGCCCGTAATGCCAACAATGCGGTGTTGGAACGAAAAGCTGGCCTGCTGGTAGTTTTTGAACTGGACGAGTGATATTTTATTTATATAAAGCAAAGAAAAAAGTTATGCGTAATTAATAATATGCGAAAATAATCCACTTTATAAGTGATAAAAAACCGCGCTAATGGGAACTTCCCTGTGATTCAGGTGCAATTAAATGCAAAACTGTTTGAAATTGATCAATTTGCATAATTTAATGGGAATTAGAATTGATATTTATATTTTACGATTTTCCTGTTATATTTGCGAACAAATTTAGAAAGAGTGCAAACTAAAACAGACGTGAAGACGAAATTCACCAAAGAGACATATCTGTACTGGTATGAATTGATGCTTTTGCTGCGCCGCTTTGAAGAAAAGACAGGCCAATTGTACGGGATGCAAAAAATCCGTGGTTTTTGTCATTTGTACATAGGACAGGAAGCAATAGCTGCTGGTGCGATTACAGCTACCAAGCCGGAGGATAAATTCATCACAGCTTATCGTGATCATGCGCTGGCAATTGCTAAGGGAATTTCAGCGAAGGCTTGTATGGCAGAACTGTATGGTAAAGCAACCGGTTGTTCGAAAGGAAAGGGAGGCAGTATGCACTTTTTCTCGAAAGAGCACGGGTTCTTTGGCGGCCATGGTATTGTGGGAGCCCAGATAGGCACAGGCGCTGGTCTGGCCCTGGCAGAGCAATATACCGGAACAGACAACGTAGTGTTGTGTTTCTTCGGTGATGGCGCTGCCCGTCAGGGTATTCTCCATGAAACTTTCAACATGGCGATGACCTGGAAACTCCCGGTTATTTTCATTTGCGAAAACAACATGTACGCCATGGGTACTTCCGTAGAACGTACCTCCAACGTATTGGACATCTATAAATTAGCAGATGCGTATGAAATGCCGGCCGATTCTATCGACGGTATGAGTTGCGAAGCAGTACATGATGGTATCGAAAGAGCCGTAAAACGCGCCCGTGAAAATGGCGGACCTACCTTGCTCGAAATCAAAACGTACCGCTACCGTGGTCACTCTATGAGCGATCCGGCGAAATATCGGACCAAAGAAGAACTGGAAGAGTACAAAGAGAAAGATCCGATCAACGAAGTACTGAGAGTTATCCAGAAAAATAAATGGGCTACTGAAGCAGAAATTGAAGCAATCAATGAACGCGTAAAAGCAGAAGTTGAAGAATGCGTAACTTTTGCAGAAGAGTCTCCATGGCCAAGCGATGATGAGCTCCTGAAAGACGTTTACGTACAGGAAGACTATCCATTTATCGTTGACTAAGCATATTAGGGTTAGTATTTTGCCCGGTAACCAATACGGCGAAGAGGATGTATAATGCTCTTCGCTGTATTGGCTAAAGGAAACACTAATAACTGAGCCGTTCGTTACCTATTAAATAATCAAGCAAATCACAATTACACCTTACAATGGCAGAAACTAAAGATAAAGCCACCACGCCTCAACCTACTAAAGATTTTGACCTGGAAGCATCCATGCACCGGGCAGAAGATTTCTTCTTTAAAAACAAGAACGTTATTTCTATCGCAGTATTAGCTGTGGTGGTGGTAGTAGGCGGTTTCTTCGCCTATAACCGTTTTGTTAAACAGCCAAACGAAACCAAAGCACAGGAAATGGTATTCCATGCGCAGAACTATTTTGCCGTGGATTCCTTCAAACTGGCGCTGAATGGTGACGGTAATAATTATGGTTTTTTACAGGTAGCGGAAAAATACGGCAGCACTAAGGCAGGTAACCTCGCCAAATACAGTGCAGGCGTTTGTTATATCCACCTGGGTGAATTCCAGAAAGGTATCGACATGCTGAATTCCTTTAGCTCTAACGACTTACTGTTGCAGCCTACTGCTTACGGTTTGATCGGAGATGCTTACATGGAAATGAATAAAACTGCAGAGGGTATTGAAGCTTACAAAAAAGCAGCTCACTACAATGATAATGAACTGACTTCTCCTGTTTACCTGTTCCGCGCCGGTCAGGCCCTGGAAAAAGCAGGTAAGGCACAGGAAGCCATCACCATCTACAAAGAAATTAAAGAGAAATTCCCACTGACCAACGAAGGTCGTGAAATGGATAAGTACCTGGCTAGACTGGGTGACGTAAAGAACTAATATTACAACTGGCTGTTAGTGTACATCACTGACAGCCAGCTGTTTTTAAAGCGGAAAAATATGTCTGAGCATAATAAGAGCTTACTTAACGACGCTGGCATTCTCAACCTGGAGGATGCCAGTGTTGTTATGGTGTATACCGAATGGAATGCTGCCATCGTCAATGAACTGGTAGCCGGCTGTGAAAAAGCCCTGGATCAGTACCAGGTGACAAGGTCAGAGAAGATCATTGTACCTGGCGCATTTGAATTACCTTACGCCTGCAGGCAATATTGGGAAACTACCAAAGGCACAGGTAAACAGCCTGGCGCTATTATTGCTTTCGGTTGCGTGATCCGCGGCGAAACGCCACATTTCGACTATGTGTGTAAAGCCGTAACAGAAGGTATCCTGCAATTGAACCTTCAGTTACCTGTTCCTGTTATATTTGGAATTCTGACAGTGGATAATGAACAGCAGGCACTCGACAGGCTGGGAGGCGCTCACGGCCACAAGGGAGAGGAAGCAGCCATCACCGCCCTGAAGATGATTGCCCTGCAACGGAAATTGGCTAAAAGCTGAAACTAACAAGATGAATGTACAGTTATTTATACCGTGTTTTGTAGACCAGTTGTTTCCCGAAACAGCCTTTAATATGGTGAAAGTGTTGGAGAAACTCGGTTGTAATGTAATGTATAACACGGAGCAAACCTGTTGCGGCCAGCCGGCATATAATGCGGGCTACCAGGATGAATGCCGCACCATTGCTACCAAGTTTGTAAAAGATTTCAAAACCTTCGATTACATTGTTGCCCCAAGTGGTTCCTGTACAGGGTTTGTTCGCAATTACTATGGTAAATTGTTTGACAATTCTGCCGCGCATAACGATGTGAAACTGCTGAAGAAAAACTTGTTCGAGTTCACTGAATTCCTCACGGATGTATTGCACGTTACCGACCTGGGAGCTACTCTTAATGGCGTAGGCACCTATCATGATGCCTGCGGCGCCCTGCGCGAATGCGGTATCAAGGAAGGCCCCCGCAAACTATTGGAAAAAGTAAGGGGACTGGAACTGAAAGAGATGAACGACTGTGAAACCTGTTGCGGATTTGGAGGCACGTTTGCGGTGAAGTTTGAACCCATTTCCATGGGGATGGGAGAACAAAAAGTAAACAATGCGGTGAACAGCGGCGCTGACTACTTGATTTCTACAGATCTGTCTTGCCTGATGCACCTGGATGGCTATATCCGTAAACATGGCACCAATATTAAAGTGATGCACATCGCCGATGTACTGGCCAGTGGCTGGTAACCCGGCATATCCTCAAACCTGAAAACTGAATGCAATATGAATTATTGGCTGGTGAAGTCAGAACCGTTTAAGTACTCCTGGGAACAGTTTGTAAAAGACAAGGTTACTTTCTGGGACGGCGTGCGTAACTACCAGGCGCGTAATAACCTCAAAGGCATGAAAAAGGGCGACCAGGTGTTGTTCTACCACAGTAATGAAGGATTGGAGGTTGTAGGTCTGGCAACGGTAGCAAAAGAAGCTTACCAGGACCCTACCACACCGGATCCTAATTGGGTAGTAGTAGATCTGAAGCCGCTGAAACCTTTCAAACAATTCGTTACACTGGCACAGATGAAAGCGGAAAAAAAGCTGGCGAACTTCTCGTTGATCCGCCAGGGCCGCTTGTCGGTATGTGATGTAAAGCCAGAAGAATTTGAAGTGATTATGGAGATGGGAGGCATGAAGAAATAATCGTTTTTACTGTAATATAGTGCCGCGGGTGTATCAATGTTTTGATACACCCGCGGTCGTTGTAGCCCGCTGTAAGGGTTTTCTTCTTATATTTATAGAGCAACAGAATTTATTTTAACCCCAATAACGTAAACCAATAAACGAAAAAACATGAAACCAAGATTAGTGGTGCTGACCGGAGCCGGCATCAGCGCAGAAAGTGGCCTCCGGACCTTTAGAGATACCGATGGATTATGGGAAGGCTATGATGTATATGAAGTGGCTTCTCCTAAAGGATGGCAAAAGAATCCCGCCCTTGTCCAGGACTTTTACAATGGCCGCCGGAAAGATGTGAAAGCGGCGCTCCCTAATGCTGCACATACAGGCCTGGCCAGGCTGGAAGAAAAATACGACGTGTGCGTGATCACCCAGAACATCGACGACTTGCATGAGCGTGGCGGATCAACACGGGTACTGCATTTGCATGGAGAGATTTTCAAGATGCGCAGCGTGAGTAACGAGGAGTTGATCTACGATATCTACGAGGATATACAAATGGGAGATGTAGCGGAAGACGGAGGGCAGCTGCGCCCGCACATTGTTTGGTTTGGCGAAGCCGTACCTATGATAGAACCTGCGTTGATGGAAGTACGCCGTGCCGATATTTTTGTAGTGATAGGCACGTCGCTGCAGGTGTATCCCGCGGCTAACCTGCTAAATTATGTAAGGACGCATGTGCCGGTGTATATTATTGACCGCAAAATACCACTTGTAGAAGGGGCAGCTAACCTGCACCGGATTGAGAAGCCAGCTACAGAAGGAGTGCTGGAACTATTAAGTATTTTATAAAATGAAAAACCTCCCCGCATAAAGGGGAGGTATCACAAGTCCTTGGGTGCCCGATAGAGTCCGTCATAGGAAAACAATAACGTTGCTATTCAAAGCTTTCCTCAAATCTTATATCGTAATCTTCTAATTCTTTCAGAACGGGGTTGTAAATTTCCGGCATTACCGGAATATGAAGTCCTGTCAAAGTAATTTTCTCCTGTAACAACAGTTTGGCCATAATACCCAGTGGAAGTCCTACTGTTTTAGCCATGGCGGTGTGAATATTATCTTCACCCTGAACAATCATGTAGCTGAGCATCCTAGTGGCCATATTGCGCCGCTCGAATTCAATTTCATGCATCATTACAATCATGTCTTTGTCGGCTGGCTCCATTCTGAGTTTAAACTCAACCAGGAACTGGAGTATCTCCGCATTGGTTTTCTCCCCTAAATTTATAACATCTGGGCTTAATAAGCCGAGAAATTTTAGCTGACGGATTACTTTTGATTTGGTGCTAACTCCCAGGAACTGCGCCAGGTTCTCTTCAGTGCTGCCGGATTGTTCGGGAACAAGGCGGGTAGCCCAGCCGATATAGGTGAGCCGATCTGTCGCAATTTTATGACTATCTTCCGTGAGGCCCAACTTTATCAGGGCATTCCAGCCTTCGCAGAAGTCGGGAAACCGGAGGGTAGCCCGCATGAAGGTGGCGAGCTCGGTGAGCTTATATTCCTCCATGTAGGAAAGGGAATCGCGGTTAGGATAAAAGGCCAGTTTACCCAGCCCCGGTACGTAGATCGTTTTGGTGTGGTCGAACAGTTGCTCGTAGGAGAGTTCCTTTACCTTGCCTTTTTCTTTGTACGTGGCGCCGGAGCTGCCTGCCAACACGATGTTACGTGCATTCCAGGATACTTTGTACTGCCAGGGATTATCGTTGCTGTCGGGTGATATCAATCCCCCGCAGTAGGATTTAAACGAAAAGATCTGGCCGCCTTTTTTCTCAATAGAATGAATGAGTTTCATGGCCGACATATGGTCAATACCGGGGTCCAGTCCCATTTCGTACATAAACAGCAGTCCCGCATTTTCTATATCCGCTTGCAGTTTACGCACTTCAGGATCTATGTAGGAGGCGGTCAGTAAGTTCTTTTTGGCTTCCAGGCAATCCCTGGCGACTAAAATATGAAGAGTGGGAGGCAATAGGGAGATAACGAGATCGGTTTCCCTGATAAGTTGTAACCTGGCAGCCTGGTCGTTTATATCCAGTGCTACCGGGGTAGCATAATATGACTTTCCTGTTTTAGACTTGATAAGAGACAGGTCGTGATCTGCAACAGTCAGATGCCATTTTTGTCTGGGCGCATTGGTTAAGAGATAATCGATCAGACTCGTGGCCGATTTCCCGGCGCCAAACAACAAAATATTCTTCATAGTTTTTGTCGAAAAATGATTAAGAATCAGGGGAATAACAGTGCTTTTGATACTAATGTTCGAATTTTTAGGCCAATTCGGATTTGTTCTTATTATATATATGTTTTCCGTTGATTCGATGTATTGATTATCAGGACCTTAAAGACAAATACTTTGCCAATATTTATATTCTGATATATTAAACGGGTTTAACATATAGCAGATAAATTAAAAATCGCGCGTCTTCTTTATAACAAAAAAGCGCTATAAATAGTTGTCATTCATGAGGCAATTTAGCTATATATCGATATTGCCATATAAGCGGTAATCCCTATGGCCTTTTTTATTCACATTTCTTGATTTTTAGGCTCAAATAAGGGCTGAAATGGCTATATTTGCCTTTATCTGTTTTGAGCAGAAAAAACTGTAAATCAACACACAAAATGACAGAGCATACGGAAAATCAGCAGGAAGGGAGAATTGTCCAGATAAATATCGAGGAACAAATGAAAACGGCCTACATAGATTATTCTATGTCCGTGATCGTAGGCCGAGCCTTGCCCGATGTGAGAGATGGTTTGAAACCTGTACACCGCCGCGTTCTATTCGGAATGAATGAACTGGGCAATCACAGTAACAAGCCTTACAAGAAATCAGCGCGTGTGGTCGGTGAAGTAATGGGTAAGTATCACCCGCACGGGGATGCTTCCATTTACGACACCATTGTACGTCTGGCGCAGCCCTGGAGCATGCGTTATCCCATGGTGGATGGCCAGGGTAACTTCGGTTCGGTAGATGGCGATATGCCTGCAGCGATGCGTTATACGGAAATCCGTTTGCAGAAGATTGCGGAGGCTATGCTGGAAGACATCGACAAGGAAACAGTAGATTTCACCAACAACTTCGACGATACCCTCGAAGAGCCTACTGTACTGCCTACCCGTATTCCTAACCTGCTCGTAAACGGTGCCTCCGGTATCGCCGTAGGTATGGCCACCAACATCATGCCCCACAACCTCGGTGAGGTGGTGGATGGCGCCATAGCCTATGTTGACAACCGCGACATCACGATCGACGAACTGGTAAAACATGTAAAGGCGCCCGACTTTCCGACAGGGGGTGTTATTTATGGTTTTGAGGGCGTAAAACAAGGATTTGAAACCGGTAGAGGCAGGGTAGTGGTAAGAGGTAAAATCACCTCAGAAACTGCTAAAAATGGCCGCGAAAAGTTGGTGATCTATGAACTGCCTTACCAGATCAATAAAGCGGTACTTCACCAGAAGATTGCACAACTGGTAAACGATAAAATCATTGAAGGTATCTCCGATGTAAGGGACGAAAGTGACCGCGAAGGAATGCGCCTGGTAATTGATCTGAAAAGGGAAGCCATTTCCAGCGTGATCATCAACCAGTTATTTAAATATTCTGAACTGCAAACATCTTACGGTATCAATAACGTGGCGCTGGTGAAAGGCCGGCCGCGTATCCTGAACCTGAAAGATATGATTGCAGAGTTCATCGACTTCCGTCATGAGGTAGTAGTAAGAAGAACCAAGTTCGACTTACGCAAGGCAGAAGAAAAAGCACATATCCTGGCAGGTTACCTGATAGCCCTGGATCACCTGGACCAGGTAATCGCCCTCATCCGCGCTGCAGCTACACCTGAAATAGCGAAAGACGGACTGATGTCTGAATTCGGCTTGTCTGAAATACAATCTAAAGCGATACTGGAATTGCGTTTACAACGTTTAACCGGTATGGAACGCGATAAGATCCGCGCAGAGTACGACGATATCATGAAGTTGATCGCTTACCTGAAAGAAGTACTGGGAGATGAGTCGCTGCGTATGAAGATTATCAAGGAAGAACTGGAAGAGGTAAAGAAGAAATACGGAGACGAGCGTAAAACTGAAATCCAGTACCTGGCCAGTGAAATGAGAATTGAAGATATCATCGCAGAAGAAGATGTGGTGATCACCATTTCTCACCTGGGTTATATTAAACGTACTTCTGCTTACGATTACCGTCAGCAGAAACGTGGTGGCCGTGGCGCTATTGGTGGCAAAACCCGCGACGAGGACTATATTGAGCACCTCTTTGTGGCATCTACCCACCATACTATGCTGTTCTTCACAGAAAAAGGCCGCTGCTACTGGCTGAAGGTCTATGAAATTCCGGATGGAGAGAAGAGTGGAAAAGGCCGTGCAATCCAGAACATGATCCAGCTGCCGGCAGATGATAAGATCCGCGCTATCATCGATATTAAAGACCTGGGCGACAAAGACTTCATCAATAACCATTATATCGTTCTCTGTACCAAGAAAGGTATCATCAAGAAGACGCTGGTGGAAGAATTCTCCCGCCCCCGTCAGAACGGTGTGAATGCCATTACGGTAAATGAAGGCGACCAGCTGCTGGAAGCCCGTCTCACTACCGGCGACAGCCAGATTATGATGGCTATCCAGAGCGGACGCGCTATCAGATTCCCTGAAGCCACCGTACGCGACACGGGCCGTGGCGCCATTGGCGTAAGAGGAATTGAGGTCGACAGCGACAATGACGAAGTGGTTGGTATGGTTTGTGTGAATAAGGACGACGAGCAGAAAACCATCCTGGTGGTTTCTGAGAAAGGGTTCGGAAAGCGTACCAATATTGAGGAATATCGTATTACCAATCGTGGTGGTAAAGGAGTGAAAACCATTAACATCACCGAGAAAACGGGTAACCTGATCGCTATCCTGGACGTAGAAGAAAAACAGGATCTGATGATCACCTGCAAATCCGGTATTACCATCCGCATGGCGGTAGCAGATATCCGTGAAGCAGGCCGCGCTACCCAGGGCGTTCGTCTGATCCGTTTGGACGACAGTGATGAAATCGCCGCTGTAGCACGCCTGGACGAACAGGAAGAGCCCGAAACGGAAGAAGGAGCGGAAGGCATAGAAGGCGCCGATGCTTCTACCACCAACGGCAGTGATAATACTACTGCAGAAAACAATGATGCAGCAGAAAATACCACCGGCGAATCAGCAGAATAATTAAGATCAAGATACAGGCAACAGCTCTCTAAAGGAGCTGTTGTTTTTTCCTGATAAAAAAATAGGGCCAGCTATAGTGGTAACGCCGTGTCTGGTTGTATATATTATCAGAGCACCATACTCTTATTGTAATCAGCAACTAAAAAAAACAAAAGCATGAAAAAATTATTGGTATCTCTTCTCTTTTGCACGGCCGGTGTATCGGTAATGGCGCAACGGGCAAAAGTTAGCAGTGCGGATGAGAACCTGAAGAAGCAGGACCTGGAAAAAGCCAAAGCGGACATCGACGCAGCATTGCAGAACGATAAAACCAAAGGCGACGCTAAAACATGGCTGGTGGATGGTAAAATCCTCGAGGCAATGGGTACCAAGCAGAAGAACCCAGCCCTGGCTGATGAAGCATTTTCTGCCTTCAAAAAAGCCCTGGAAATAGATCCTAAAATGAAAGAGGCGGTACTGGAAATGAACCAGCCCTTATTCAACGTATATGCTACCATTGCTAACGCCGGTTATGCCAACCTGAACGAACAGAAATGGGATTCTTCACTAATCCATTTCAAAAAAGCTTTTGAAGTAGCTGATTTCTATAACAGCAAAAACCTGGGTGGCTCTATCCCTACAGATACTGCCCTGACTTTTTATGTAGGATACGCCGCTAACATGGCAGGTAAAAAAGATGATGCCTTCACTTACCTGAAAAAAGCTGCCGACCTGCAATTCAAAGGCGAACCAGCACTTTACGTAATCCTGGGTCAACTGTACGAAGAAAAAGGCGACCAGGCTAACTGGCTGAAAACCATCGAACAGGCGAAAGTACTGTTCCCTAAGGATAAACGCTTCAACGATATGGAAATGGCATTCTACAGCAAAACCGGTAAAACCAACGAGTTACTCGGAATGCTGGAAAAGAAAATCGCTGAAAATCCTAATGATGAAGCCGCTGTGCTGGACTACGCTATTCGTGTAGACAATCTGGCTAATCCCCGTGACGATAAAGGTAATGATGCGCCTAAACCAGCTAACTATGAAGAGCTGATGGGTAAAGCAGAAGCAGCTTATAAGAAAGCAATTGAAATGAATCCTGCTGATGCTACTGCTAATTTCCAGCTGGGTGCACTGTATTTCAACCGCGCAGTTGTTTTCAACAAAGAACTGAATGGCCTGGATAGCAAGCAACAAACTTCTGCTAAAGCAAAAGAATTGCAAGGTAAAGTGGAAGGTTTAATGAACCAGGCATTACCTTTCTTTGAAAAGGCAGATGCAGGCTTCACTGCTAAAGCCAGCAGCCTGGAAGCCAGCGACAAGCAGACTTATGAAAGCTGCCTGTATGCTTTACAAAAAATCTATGCTATTAAAAACAACAATGCTAAAGTAGAAGAAGTGAAAAAGAAACTGGACGGATTAGGCCAGAAATAATTGCTTCTTTAATAGATATCATTGAAAAGAGTCCCGCCATATCGGCGGGATTTTTTTTGTACACAAAGAAGCTAAGGTGCAAAGCCGCAAAGAAATTTATAAGCTCCTAAAGAACCTATGTTTTGACAAATTGCCTTTTGGGCTTTGCTCCTTAGCTTCTTTGTGTACAAAAGAAATCCCGTTGGCCAGAGACCAACGGGACTAATAACTCAAACGCTGTATAGCTTAAATTAGCCTTTCTTTTCAGCTGGTTTAGCAGCAGGTTTAGCAGCTTTCTTAGCAGGTTTAGCAGCTTTTTTAGTTGTATCAGCAGCAGGTTTTGCTTCAGCTTTAGCTTCAGTTTTAGCTTTTTCTTTTTTTGCAGGTTTAGCAGCTGGAGCTTGTGCAAAAGAAGCAGCAGAAATGCTCATTACTACTACAGCGGCGATCAGGCTTTTTTTCATGATAATTGTCTTTTAGAATGATTAGATTAAGAATGTTGTTTGTTGATTTGTATAGTAAAAATACACCAGTAACAAGGGCATAATTGGCAAGTTTCGGTGAACAGGGAATTACTGTCGTTGAACAGGGGGAAATGTACGTTAATGTATGCCGCGATACGTGAAATACAGCTACAATAGGATGTTGATCGCTTCTTGTACAGCCTGTATACACAGATGTTTCAGGGTATTGAACTGACCCGCCACAACTGCTGCATGATAATTATTTTCCTGTACTTTTTCGAGTGGTTCCAGGATGGGATAGAGATGGTCCTCCAAGCCAATAAAGGATACGGTGGTTTTGAGATTATGTGCACTGGCGCGGATAGCGGCAATGTCTTCCGCTGCCACTGCTTTTTTCAACAGGGATAACTCTTCCGGTAGCTGTGCGATGAACTGTTCCAGCATGTTTTTTTCAAAGCTGGTATTGCCCTTGGATAAATCATGCAGGTAATGCATATTTATCAGCTGATGGGTACCATTTTCATGCGGTAAGTAATTGGTAGCAGGTAGTTCCCGTGGAGGAAGCTTCCCGATATATACCTGGATGAGTTTATACAGCTCTTCTTCAATAATGGGTTTTGAAATATACTCATTCATACCCATCTGCAAACATTTTTCCCTTTCTCCTGTCATGGCATGGGCTGTCATGGCAATAACCGGGATGGTGGAGTGAAGTTCGTTGCGGATAGCCTGTACGGCGCTATAGCCGTCCATTTCCGGCATTTGGATATCCATGAGTACCAGGTCGAAATGTTGCTTATCTAACGCCTGTAATACCTCTTTTCCGTTGGTGACAATTTTATATTGCAGGTGCCAGCCGGTCAGCAGGTGGCGTAGCAGGTTCTGATTGAGTTTATTGTCTTCCGCGACCAGTATGCGCACATCAGGATGTAACGGTAATTGATCGTTTTCTGTGAAGTAAGAATTGCCTTCCTCCAGCAAGGAATCTGCCAGGGTATAGGGCAGTTCCACTTTAAAGGTAGTGCCTTCTCCCGGCTTGCTTTCTACAGAAATAAAACCATTTTGCAGTTCTATCAGTTGTTTAACGATCGTTAAGCCTAAACCGGTACCTCCGAATTTACGGGTAGTAGAGGCCTCCGCCTGGTTGAAGCGATCGAATATAGCGTCGAGTTTGGAGGGATCAATACCGATACCGGTGTCACTAACGGTAAACAATATACGAACGGCGTTATCTTCCGCCCAGATCTTAGCGGCATGTATATGTACGCTTCCTTCCTGGGTAAACTTTACGGCATTGCTGGCCAGATTAACCAGCACCTGGGTAAGGCGCATTACATCACCATATAGTATATCAGGTACATTATCGTCAATGGTCACCGACAGCTGCAGTTGTTTTTCTTCTGCTTTAGGTTTGAACATAGTGTTTACACCATGTAGCACACTGCGTAAACTAAAGGCGCTGGCTTCGATACGCATCATACCGGACTCTATTTTAGAGATATCCAGGATATCGTTGATGATTTCCAGCAAACTTTGTCCCGCGTTTTCGATGGCTCCCACATATTCCTTTGATTTATCGGTGAGGGGTTGTGCTTTCAATAAATGGGTGAATCCTAGTACGGCATTCATGGGTGTGCGGATTTCATGGCTCATATTAGCCAGGAACTGGTCTTTCACAGCGGCCAGTTTTTTCTCCTGCTGCTGGGACGCATCGAGCGCTTCAATCAATTGCTCTTGCCGGTGTATGCGGCTGGTAATATATAGGAATGCCAGCAGGCTGGTGAGACAGGCAAAGAAAACGAGTACACTTCCCCAGCTTTGCGCTTTCTGTCCGCTGCTGTCAATCAGGTGGGTGGTACGGTTTACTTCTGTTTGCCGGGTGGTGTCGAGTTGCCGGATAATGCTGTTGATCGCTTCACCCAGGCGTTTTCCTTTCTGGTTATTGATCATTCTTTCTGCAGCCCATTTGCCGTTGCTATAGAAAGTATCGAGCACCATCAGGTTAAAGTTATTCTTCTCATCTACCAGGTAATTAAGCTGGGTGAGCAATCTTTCTGTACTATCGTTTTTGATGATTTTATTAATCTCTTTGAGGTCGGCTTTGATAACGGCTATTTCGGCTTCGATGCCGGTAATATGGGTGGTATCCTGGGAAATGACCGCTCCGCGTACTTTACTGTCGGTCCTGGCCATATTGGTTTGCAGCTTCTGTAATTCATTCTTTACATTCAGTTCCTGCAGGAGTTGTTCATTGCCTTTAATCAGTTTACGGATATTATTGGCGGAGTTAAATTGAAGCACAACAAACAATATCATTCCAGTAATGAACAGGCCGAGGAGGTAATATTTGATTCTTTTTGGCTGCATGACAGTTTAGTACATATAAAACGCTGATATAGGATGCCAGTTCATTAAAAGTACTTATTTATTCCAGAGTTCTTTAGAAACTTAGCCTCAGAGCAACATTACTCTGAGGCTAAAATTTTAAAAAGGGAAATAATAAGTTATGCTTATTTTGCTTTTGGTGCAGCAGGAGTGGCAGGAGTAGCAGACTTAGCAGGCTTAGCATGATGGTGGTGATGCTTGGCATGCGCTTTATGTGACGCTTCTTTCGCCTCTTCTTTCTTTTCTTCCTGTTTTGTTTCCTTCATTTCCTTCTTAGCTTTCTCTTGCTTTGGCGCCGGTTTGTTTGTTTGAGCAAATACTGATGCACTCATAAACAACATAGCTGCAGCGATGATAATACTAAACTTTTTCATGGTTGTATACTTTAATTAGTGATCAATTTGTTTGACGACCTAAAGATACAACGGGTTCAAAGGCAGTATTTTAACTTATGGCCCAATGGGCGGCAGCTATCGGTCAAAAAGGGGAAAGTGTCGTTGAATCAAAGGAGGTTGAGCTTATTATTCAAGGCCGACCGGTATGCATCTGCAACCGGGATGGCATTCTTCTGAATAATAATGGTACCGTCTTCTATAGACTCGATTTTGTCGAGCGCCACTATATAAGAACGGTGCACCCGCATAAATTTCCCTGGTGGCAGCTTTTCTTCCAGCGCTTTCAGGGTGGTATGAATGGCATGAAACTTCTGAGGCGTATTCAGTTTTACATAATCGCCCATGGCTTCCAGGAAAAGGATATCTTCTGTTCGTATTCGCTTTAATATCCCATTGTCCCGTATAAACACAAATTCGTTGTCGGATACCTGTAACTCCCGGTTGTTGCTGTCGATGATTTCCCGGGCTTTTTCAATGGCCTGGATAAACCTGGCAGGAGGTACGGGTTTGATCAGATAGTCGGCCACATTCAACTCAAACGCTTCTACGGCATACTCTTTTTTTACCGTGGTAAAGATAATTACCGGACGCTTTTTCCCCAGGTTGCGGGTCAGCTCCAACCCACTCATGCCGGGCATCTCAATATCCAGGAGCAGGAGATCTATTTTCTCTTTTTGCAAAATATTGTAGGCTTCCATGGCGCTGTTGCATTCGCCTACAACCTGCAACTGCTCTACGTGACTGGCCAGCTGCCTCATGGCAGTACGCGCCAGCTTATTATCGTCTACTATCAGGCAATTCATGCGGCTAATTTAAGGACAATTCATAATATAATATCATCTCAGCCATAACTATCGATAAACAATCATCTCTGTTCACTATCTCTTTAAAAATTTAAAATATTTCATATATTTGAAATTACTAATTAATTGAATGATGATATATCTAAGATGGCCGGTTCTTTTAGTGGGATTAATGCTTAGTACAGCGGCTCTTGCGCAGATACCCATTGTTACCATGGGACCAGCCTTCGGAGAGCCGGGAGACGGCTGGGATAAATTGCTGCAACTGAAAAATGGCAACACCGTATACCTGCATTTTGGAAATAAAGAAGGACTGATATTAACTATATATAACCCACAAAGGGAGCCGGTTGTAATTGATACGATACACACCACGCAGTGGAATGCGGCCGACCTGGAATCGACAGAAATAGACGGGATTTACGAGATCAACGGGCAACCGGTTATTTTCCTGCAACAGCTGGCGAAATATAACCCGGTATTATATCGCCTGGTTCTGGACGGCCAAACCGGCCAGTTACTGCGGGAAGATAAACTGGGAGAACTACCGTCAATACAGCATCACAGCGTATTTGCGGAAGATAATCTTGCTTCCCACGATTGCTATGTAGAAAAGGACCCCGACAGCGATTACTATGCGGTGGCCCTGTTTTCGGGCGCAGCTATCCAGAAAAACGATAGCATTCACGAACGCATACAAGTATTGCATTTTTCGCCGTCGCATGAAATGATCCACCATGGATGGTTTTACCTGCCCGATACATCGTATAGCTATTTCAGTTACATCGATATGGCCGTACAAGGTAAAGAAAAAGTATACCTGGCAACTGTTGGATTTAATGCTAAAAGAAGAGAAGGAGATGCGGCGCCGAAAGTGATCTTCTCCATGCTATCGCCCGACTCGGCCACCTTTGCCCACCGGGTGCTCGACTATACTGCCGGCGCAGGTAATATGACCGGGTACTTACGGTCCGCCACTACATTGTCGCAGGTATACCTCTTACTGAATCATCCGGTCAATGGCATGATGATGAACGTTTTTCAGGCGCCCAATGGAAAGCTACGCAGGCATGTGGACTGGACGTTTCCCGAACTCAACAGCAAAGCGCAACAGGAGCTGGGTTATAAGGGCGACTTTAAAGGAACGCCACAACGATTACTGCTACACGAAGATGGCAGCAGTACACTCCTCCTGGAAAACCTGTCGTTTTACAAACAGGGTAATTCGCAAATCAACAAGCTCCATACCAACCTGGGCGACATTGGCATCAGCCGGCTCGATACCGCCGGGCGGGAACAAAGCGCTGTGGCAGTATCCAAGTACCAGGTTATTACCGGCATATGCGAGCCTTTCCAGCTGCAACGCCGGGCCAAGAGCGCATGGGTATTTCGCAATAAAATTGCCGCCCTCAATACGAATACCTATCTTTCTTATGATTACATCACCACACCCGATGCATCTTTTGTATTGTTTAACGACTACCTGCAATACCTGGATACCGGTGGTCAGGATCGGGTGCGCAAGCCGCTGAAGTTCGCTATAGATGCTAATTTCATCTGTTGTCGTTTGTATAATGGTAAAATAGAAAAGCTCTTTTTATTTGGCATGCCGGAGGTAACGAAGGGATATGCCTGTATGATTGGCGCTGCGGATTACAACGATGCTTCCCGTACCTATGCTACTGTGGTGATTTCACGAAAAGGACTGGAAAAGAAAGCCAATATTGCCTGGATAAGATTTTAATGAAGCGTCAGCTTATTTCCATCCATCCTTCCGGGATGGCGCCCAGGCGGAACTGATTCACGGCATTGTGCGCCAGCCGGGTAGGTTCGGGCAACCGGTATTTTTGTATACACTGCCGGAGAATACGCAGACTATCAGGAACATCGATCAGGTGGCCGGGGGAAACAAAGATGGGTTTTACATTGGTCTTACTTCTCAATACATTTCCCAACAGCTGGCCCTTTCGGTCTGTCAACGGGCTAACGCTGCCTTTTTCAGGCCTGGGTTCTTCATATACGCCATATAATTTTTTCTTGGCGCTACCAATAGTGGCCTGTTGCGCCAGCACACCAAAATGGCTGGCAATGCCCATGCGGCGAGGGTGTGCAATGCCGTGTCCATCCACCACCAATATATCAGGCTTCAATGGCAGTTGCTCCCATGCATCCAGCAGGGCAGGTACTTCCCGGAAGGCGAGGAATCCGGGAACATAAGGGAAGTGCACTTCTTTCTTTACCAGGCTATAACCCACTGGTATCAGCGATGGGAACTTTAGTAACACGATGCCCGCGTATACCGTTGTACTGAATTTATTGAAGGAAATATCGGCGCCTGCGACGTAGTTCAAAGGGCCTTTATATGGAATCAGCGTTACTTTTTCCTGTAGCTCCCGTTGCAACAGGGTGGCTTCCGGAACAGTTAATTCATTATAATCAGGCATATCCATTTGTTTACAGGTCCATTCAGAAAAGGGTTAGTTGATCCCCGTTTTGAGGTGGCGTGGGTTTCACCGCTTTCCCAAAAACGGTTCTACCCCCGTATTGCCAGGAGTTTTGACGTTCCTGTTCAATTAATTTATCGAAGTTGGTGTTGGGTTCGAAATCTTTTTCTATTTGTTGTGATAAAACAGACAGCTTCCTGATCGCATCCTTTTTATCAGATTCCCCGATTTTAGCCTTATACAGGGCTTCTTTGAGTGTATGGATCGTTTCATCGTAAATGCGGGTAGGCACGGGGAAAGGATGTCCGTCCTTACCTCCATGGGCAAACGAAAATCGGGCCGGGTCTTCAAACCGGGAAGGGGTACCATGTATCACTTCACTCACCAGGGTTAGTGACTGTAACGTGCGCGGGCCTACGCCTTCGAGCATCAACAGTGTTTCGAAATTGGCGGGATTGGTGTCATGAGCTAATGCCAGTACGCTGCCCAGCCGTTTCAGGTTTACATTTTCCGCTCGTACATCGTGGTGCGCCGGCATGATCAGCTGTTTTATTTCCGGCAGCAGGTGCGCTGGCTTTTCTTTGGTAAGTTGTAAGATGCCTGACTTAGTGCTATCTGCCTGGAGATCGGTGAGGTTAAGGATTTGTCCCTGGTTGCGGCCGTAAATAAACGTATGCGGCGCTTCTGTAAAAGACTTAAAAGCGGCCGAATGCCAGTGATAACGCCGGGCCATGCTACTGGCGTCATTCATGCCCTGTTGCACTACCGCCCATTCTCCTTCGTCGGATAAAATAAAGGAATGCAGGTATAGCTGAAAGCCGTCCTGTATGGCGGTGTTATCTATCTTGGCAGTAAGCTTACTGCTGTATACCAGCTGATCGCCCGGCAGGCCGGTTTTATCGGCAATGGCGATGAGTTCGGCAGGTGTTTGTTTGCTGTGACGACCTTTGCCTCCGCAGATATAAATGCCCAATTCCGCCGCACGGGGATTAATGGCTTTTTTCAATGCACCCATCACACTGGTAGTAATACCGGAAGAATGCCAGTCCATGCCCAATACGCAGCCAAGTGCCTGGAACCAGCAGGGATCGCTGAGCCTTCTAATCACTTCTCCTTTACCATAATCGGTCACAATGGCCTCTACAATAGCGCCGCCTAAAAGGCTCATGCGGCGGGCCAGCCAGGGCGGTACCTGGCCGTAGTGCAGTGGCATATCAGCATATGAAGGCATATAAAAAAATTAAGGCAGCTGTTATAAGGGATTAGCCTGGATCTGATATTCGAAGATGTCTTTGTGTTGTAGCAAAAATTCATCTAATTGTTCCATTTTGTCGCGATGGCCCCGCACAGCGTAGTTCATCTCTATTACATTTTCTTTCCTCACCGTCAGCATTTTCTTGTATTTAAGATGAAACGATGCTAACATGGTTTCAATGTCGGGATGTGGAGATTTATCTTCATAAAAATAAATCGTGTATACCCGTTTATCGTTGATGTCGGCAATACTTTTTTCCACGTATTCCAGCAATATTAATACCACCAAAGCCCCGGCCAGCGCAGTTGCTGCCAGCCAGTACTGACTCATTCCCACTGCCATTCCCAATGCTGCGGCTATCCAGATAGAGGCGGCAGTTGTAATACCATCAATAGTGAAGTCACCTTTAAAGATAACGCCCGCGCCAATAAATCCAACACCTGTGAGAATATTAGAAGCTATACGATCGGGGGAATTGGGAAATCCCATTTCGGCCGACAGGATGGTGAAAACTGTACTGCCAATGCAGATCAGCGTCATGGTACGCATGCCTGCCGCTTTACGTTTGTACTCTCTTTCTATCCCCAGTAGCGAACCCACTAGCAGTGCGATCAATATTTTGAGGAGCTGATCTTCTTCTATGATTTGCAATACATGTTTCATGGGGCAAAAAATATCTTCTTACAAATGTAAGCGTTGGCACAATTCTTTCAATACAAAATGAAAATTAAAGCACTCGTGTGTTTGTCGTTTTAACAGCCGCGTTTATTCACTATAAATTATGTCAGGATGGAACCATTTTTTTATAAAGCCTGTATTATTATTTGCCTGACTGGAATGCTCAGCATTTTTCTCTTCAGCTGCAGCGGCAGTAAAGAAGCCGGCAGGGAAGCAGATTCAGCGGCGGTGTCTATGCCCCGCGTAGACAGTACCAGTGTAATACCCGTGGATACCATGAATACAAAGCCTGATACAACACATCATTAACCAGACATCGGCGAGGGGAAGTAGCTGGTTAACTCATTCAAATGATTACTTCACCTTAAACAGTCAATATGATGAAAGTATCAAACATGTTCCTGGCAGCGGGAGTAGCCACATTAATGTTAGTCGCCTGTGGAAACGGACGGCATACGGCTACAGATTCTCTCAACACTTCCACAGATTCAGTTGGAATGGGTACGGGAACCGTTACACCAGCAGATACCGCGCCGGCAGCCCAAACGCCTCCGGGAGCTATCAATCCCGGGGAAGATTCAGCCCGCTATGGTACTGGCGCCGGGGATTCATCCAAAAACAGACCACGTCGTTAGTACGTCACCCGATGCCTCCAGTGTTTATACCTTGCAGGTAAACAATGGAGGCATCATTATTTTATCTCGTTTTTTGCAATATATTTGGATATCGTTCGTCAACCTCTATATAAAAAGTCTATATCCGAATGCAAAACGACACCACCGCAGCGGCGCAGCAGCCGCCCATTAAGCTGGCTTCCCTCAAGAAAACATTCCGACTATTCCGTTATGTAAAACCGTACTGGCCCCAATTTACCCTGGGACTTTTGTTCCTCCTGGTTTCCAGCCTGGCTGGCCTGGCACTTCCCAAATTATTAGGTAATCTGGTAGATCCGAAAAGCAGCGAACAATTATTTAAAGGCTTGAACCTGGCGGGCGTACTGTTGGTAGCGGTACTCGTAGGACAGGCGGTATTTTCATTTTTTCGAATTATATTATTTGTGAATGTGACGGAGAAGACACTGGCGACCCTTCGCCAAACGGTGTACAGTCACCTGATTAAGTTGCCTATGAAGTTTTTCCTGGAAAGACGGGTAGGAGAGCTGAGCAGTCGCATATCCTCAGATATATCCCTGCTGCAGGAGACCTTTACCACCACGCTGGCTGAGTTTATCCGGCAGATGATAATCATCATAGGAGGCGTTGTAATCTTATTGATTACTTCCCCGGGGCTAACAGCCTTTATGTTGGCCACTTTACCAGCCATGATGTTGGCTGCAGTTTTTTTTGGGAAATTCATCCGCCGTTTTTCCAAGCAGGTACAGGAACAGGTAGCCGCCGCTAATACCGTGGTAGAGGAAACCTTACAGGGTATCCTGAATGTAAAAGCATTTGCCAATGAATTTTTTGAAATAGCACGCTATCGCAAACGTACCAACGAAGCAGCCCGCACCGGCATGAAAGGGGGGAAATACAGGGGAGCATTTTCCTCCTTTATTATCCTGGGCATCTTCGGCGCCCTGGTGGCTGTTATCTGGAGAGGGGTAGCCATGGGCATGCCTACCTCCGCCTTGTTGTCTTTTGTGTTGTACTCCCTGTTCATAGGCGGCTCGGTGGCCGGGCTGGCAGAAGTATATACCAACCTGCAAAAGAGTATCGGCGCCACAGAACATTTGCTGGAGATTCTGGACGAACCGGCAGAAGATATTACACCGGTGACGGCTATTGCGCCGGAAAACCAGCTGGACGGGCAGATTAGCTTCCGCGATATTTCTTTCCATTATCCTTCCCGGCCAGACCTGAGTATCATGAATAATGTTTCGTTTGATATATATGCCGATCAGAAGGTAGCTTTGGTAGGACCCAGTGGCGCCGGTAAAAGCACCATTGTATCCTTACTGTTACGCCTGTACGACCCGGTAAGCGGACATATTTTGTTTGATGGTAAAGACAGCAAATCCTTTCCGTTATCACAACTACGTTCGCAGATGGCCGTTGTACCGCAGGATGTTTTTCTTTTCGGCGGTACCATTGCGGAAAACATTGCCTATGGTAAACCGGATGCTACAATAGCTGAAATGGAAGCCGCTGCGCGGCAGGCCAATGCTTGGGAATTCATACAACGGTTCCCGTTAGGGCTCGACACCGTAGTCGGAGAACGCGGAATACAACTCTCCGGAGGCCAGCGCCAACGCATTGCCATTGCCCGCGCCGTACTCAAAAATCCCCGCATCCTGATATTGGACGAGGCTACATCTGCATTGGATTCGGAGTCAGAAAAACTGGTGCAGGACGCCCTGGATAAACTCATGGAAGGCCGTACTTCCCTGGTAATTGCTCACCGTCTCGCTACGGTAAGACAGGCAGATAAAATTATTGTACTCGATAAAGGACGTATTGTGGAGGAAGGTACCCACAACGAATTAATAGGACTGGATGGTTTGTATAGAACCTTGAGTGATATGCAGTTTGCCAGTTAAGCTGAAAGAAAGCAGAAAGCGTAAAACAAAAAGCTATTGTGGAGGATGATTAAAGCGAATATCAAATAGTCGCCAGGTCTTCTTCACAATAGCTTTTTGCTTTACGCTTTCTGCTATTACAAATACGGTTTCATTTCTTCATCAATATCCTTACGCAGGTCCATCAGCTTTTTGGCGTATCCTTCCAGGCTGATTTCATTGGCGGTTTGTGGAATCCATTTGGGTACCGGCACTGTTTTTCCGGTGTCATCTACTGCCGCAAATACCATGACGCAGTGAGTGGTTTTTGATTTTTGTTGCTGTCGCGGGTTGCCGGCAAATACATCTATAGAGATATGCATGCTGGTAGTACCGGTGTAGATAATCTTGGCCTGGATTTCCACCAGGTCGCCAATTGCAATCGGCTTGAAGAAACGAATGCCTCCCACATAAACAGTAACCGCGTATTGTCCGCTCCAATTGGCCGCACAGGTATAACCTGCCTGGTCAATCCACTTCATAACAGACCCTCCGTGTACCTTTCCACCAAAGTTAACGTCCGATGGTTCGGCTAGAAACCGCAGGGTAATAGTGTGATAAATAGAATCCATAATAGATGTTTACAATCTACAAAGTACGAATTAATAATTATCACCTCCGTTCATATCCCCGTTGTTATCTTTTGGCCGGTTGTTTTTACGTTTGAACAAATTGGTATCCATCTTGCCAAAACGCCAGGTGGCATTGAGCCTTAGCTCACGGGTAAGACGCTTACGGTAGTTTTCCTGCTCAGAAAAAGCCGTGCTGGTATAGCTGAGATTACGATCTGTATTGAAGATATCGTTTATGCCCAGGGAAATGGACAATGCCTTATTCTTCAACATGTCTTTTTTGATTGCGGCATCGGCCGACCATTTTGGTTTTCTTTCTCCCTGTGGTAAAATTTGCCTGGACTCATATTCTGCACTTACCTGTAAGGCGAGGTTCCACGGCAGTTTCGTATTGCTGTTTAATTTACCAAACCAGGTAAAGCCCTGGTTAGACAGGTTATTACCATTACCGCTGGCATTGATCTTCGTTTGGGCCAGGTTTACGTTGGTGGTCAGGTCCCAGGCTTTTGTAAGCTGGCTCCTTAAGGTAAACTCCGCTCCATAGGAGTTGCGGGTGCTGGCATTAATAGGGTACGACAATACCACATGTTGCGCCTGTCCGTTCAGCGTAAGGGTGGTATCTACATAAAAATCAGTAATGGCATTATCGGTATTGCGATAGTATAGAGATACCAGGAGATTATGCTGATGATTAAAGTCTTTCAGGTACGACAGCTCAAAGGAGTTGGTGAATTCAGGCTTCAGATCCGGGTTACCGGTGCTGGCGCTTTGCCCGCTGTAGTCGATCGTTGGCAGCAGGTCGCGAAACCAGGGGCGTCTGATACGACGGCTGTAGTTCAGCTGTAATTCATGATCGCCTTTGAATTTCTGCGACAGGAAGATGCTGGGGAAGAAGCTCACCGGGTAGCTGATCTTATAAGACGATTTTTGTCCCAGCCTTGTTTCCCCGTCGTAGTTCGACTGTTCTGCCCTCAAGCCAACCTGGTAACCAAAATTGTCTTTGGCACCGGTATAGCTCAGATAGCCCGCATTAATCTGTTCCTGGTAGTGGTAACTATTGGAAAGGGCAGAATCGAGCACAAAATCGCCGGAAGGATAATTCTGACCAAACGTGTTCGTATAGTTATCAAATTTGCGGGTGTTGCTGCGTAATCCCATTTCAAGCTTCGACTTTTCAGTGAGTGGCTTTACATAATCCACCTGGGCAGTAAGATAGGTAGTGGTGCCTTCACCGCTACCGTTGCGCAATTCGGGCTTCCTGGGATCATAAATAGGTTTGCCGGAAAGATCATAATACTGGAGGGAGTAATTGGAGCCATTATCGCCGTTGGCGTGGTTATAAGTGAAATCGGCGGTCAGCTCTTCTCCTTCTTTCGCAAAGGTATGTTTAAAGCCCAGCTGGGTGGTGTAGTTACGGAATCCATTGAGCGTATTGTCGATACCGGTGCCATAGCGAACCCGCTGTTGATGGGCGTCCAGCTCATTGACAGTTTGATCGAAATATTTGTTGAAATTACCCCCGGTGATATTTTCAGATAGGGTAATTGTATTACGATTATCGATGAACCAATCAAACCCGATACGACCGGTTTGGAACTTACGGTAGAAGTCACCGCTTTCCAGTTGCTCGGTATAAGTGGTGGTATCAGCGCCTATGTTTTTCCGGTACAGGCGACTATTCATCGGGGATTTGCGGTTACGGAAATTATAGTTAATGAAGAAGTTGAATTTCTCCTGGCGCAGGTTGAAATCGATACCGCCATTGGCGCTGCCCAGCGACGAGGCGCCGGCATTCACCGATCCATTGATACCTGCTTTTTTATTTTTCTTCAATACGATATTGAGAATCCCGCTCATCCCTTCTGCATCGTATTTTGCGGAGGGGTTGGTGACCACTTCGATATTCTGAATAGCATCGGCGGGGATCTGGTCGAGCGTCAATGTAGAAGGCCGGCCATCAATGAAGATGGTGGGCGTACCATTTCTTACGGTAACGTTACCGTCTATATCTACATTCACCGAAGGTACCTGCTTTAGTACATCGGTGGCCGTACCACCAATACTGGCCAGGTTCTTTTCTACGTTAAACACCCGTTTATCGATAGCCATCGTAAAGGCAGGCTTTTCGCCAACTACATTCACGGCCGCCAGTGACTTTACGTTAGGTTTCAATTTAAAATTACCCACGTCGATACTGTTGGCTTTGGGAGAAAGAACCGCATTCTTATAGATCGTTTCGTATCCTATGAAATTAATCTTGAGGATATATTTATTAAGGGCGATGTTTTCAAAGCGAAAATCTCCATTGGTTTTGGAGAGCATGCCTGTCTGCACAGTGGAGTCGGAACGCAGCAGTGCTACAGATGCGTACTCAATAGGTTTACCAGTCTGAGCGTCCAGCAATTTACCATAGATGGTACCGGTGCTGGCCGGGCCGGCTTTTTCACCGGGTTGTTGTGCCATTGTGCTAAAGCAACCAAACAATAATAGCCAACCTGTAAATAACGATACAATTTTTCTCATAATAGCTTCCAACAATTTATAGCGGGTGTAAAATTAGTCCTTATGCCTAAAGAATGCCTGTTTTTTAGGATGAAAGGTCAGACAGAACCCTTTACAGTCTGCTATTTCAACTTCAGAATTGCGCAGGATTCCTTGTGGTAGCAGGTTGTAGAAATACTGTAGAAAAATATCCCAACTGTTAATTAGTGTTAAGCCTCCTGTAAGTGTATGGTGCCCAATGGAAAGCATACGCTAAAATTTGTGGATAAAAAAGCGTTGAATACAAGTTTATCTTTTCGATTGTAACGGAGAGCAACGTATCTTTACAGCCAGCTGTTGCGTTATTTTAATTTTTTTATATGCATAAGGATTACCGACCGGACTGGGATATTTATACGTGCCATATTGAGGAAAGTCCAGCAGTAATAGGCCTTGACCTTGATCTGAGACGATTTGCACCATTGAAGGAAAAGCCGAATGCCATATATATAACAGTATATCTTAATCATCCACGTGAAGACGGATTCCCGCAGAACGATGAATTTGCCATCATGGGTGAAATAGAGGATCGTTTGGTGGAACAACTGCAAACCAAGCTGGATGCGCACTTCGTTGGCCGCACCTTCTCTAATGGCGTACGTGATTTCTACTTCTATACCGGCACTACGTTACTGCATGATAAATTCATTGCGGATGCGATGGTGAATTTTCCCGATTACCGCTATGACTATGGGGTGAAGGAAGATAATAACTGGGAATTATATTTTGACTTTCTCTTCCCTGACGTATATGAATTTCAACGTATACAAAATAGGAAAGTGTTGCGTATGCTCCGGCAGCATGGAGATGCATCTGAAAAAGAGCGTACCATTGAACACTGGATACATTTCAGAACAGAAGAGGATAAAAACGTTTACTGGGAGCACATCAAAGAAAATGGTTTCTCCCTGGTAAGAGATGAAAAATTAGATAACCCGGAATTCCCCTTTAAACTCTGTATTGCCCGCACTGATAATACCATAGAAACGACCATCGACAGTGTGGTGATGAGCCTTTGGGAACTGGCTCAACAGGTAAATGCCGAATACGACGGTTGGGAAACGAGCATCATGAAATAACGGTATGCTTTCTGCGTTCTCGTTTTTTTTCAATATACTTGTTACCTACTGCTAATCCTTGAGGAAGTATCTAAAAATATGGCCTACATTAACTGTCATCTGCTGGCTGCTAAGTTTGCATAGCCCTGCATCAGTATATGCCAGCGCCCAGCAGTTTCCACTTTCCACTGATACGATACCGCATAAAGCTGGGGGCGGCCTGTTTAAAAAAATAGGAGAGTACCGCGATTCCATGCGTAACAAAGGCTACCGCCAAACGCTCATCAAACGTATTACGCGGCAGGATGAGGCGGTACGCTCCGACGACAACGACAGCACCATCATTAAAAGTGAAGCCTATTTTACGCCCTTTGCCGGTAAGGTTATCCGCAATATTTATTACAGGAAGGTAAAAGTATTTGGTCCCAGGAATATTAACGATACCACTTTTACCTCTTCCATGAAATTGCTCCGCCTGGCTAACCGCCTGCACTACGATTCCAGGGAATGGGTCATCCGGCAGTCGCTGTTCTTCCGGGAAGACCAGCGGGTGGATCCCTTTGAACTGGCCGACAACGAGCGTTACCTGCGTAACCGCCCCTTCATCCAGGATGCCCGTATTTACGTGAAAAGTACGGCCGGTGATTCTATCGACGTAGAAGTCGTTACCAAAGACCTGTTTGAATATGGCGCCGACCTTACTCAGTTCAGCGCTACCGATGTCCGGGCCAGTGTGTCTAACAACGACCTCTTTGGTGCGGGGCAAGGCGTTAAATTTGGTATGCAATGGCGATCGGATTACTCACCTACCTGGAATACAGAAGTACGCTACACCAAGTACAATATGTTCGGCTCTTTCGTCGATATGAGCCTGGGATATACTACGCTGAATAACTATGCCCAGCTGGATACCAATGCCTATGAAGGAGCTGTTTTTATTAATTTCAACCGCCCCCTTTACCGGAATTCGGCTAAGTTGGTAGGGGGATTAAATATATCTAAGAACTGGTCTATCAATATACACGGTTCGCTAGCTGACCTGGGGGATAGCCTCTACCGGGATTATAACTACACCGTGATTGACGGCTGGATTGGTTATAACCTGATTAACAATTATAAACACGATGGCTCTATTGGGCGTAAGCCCAACCTGGCGCTGCTGGCGCGGCACTATAATCTTTCATTCCAACGGAAGCCTGATCAGGCCAGGTATAAAGACGATCCGGTGTATAATAATCACCGCTTTTATTTACTACAGCTGGAAACTTACCGGGTCGACTATTTCAAGGCACACTACTTCTTTGGTTTTGGCCGTACAGAGGATATCCCGCTGGGATACAATATGAGCGCCACCAGCGGATGGGAAAGCTGGAAAGGCCGGAGAAGGATGTATACAGGTCTGGAAGCGCAGAAATTCTGGATTACCCGGCACCAGGGACTTTTAAATACCTCCGTAGGGCTCAGTACTTTTTGGCTGCGGGGCTCCATCGAAGACGCCGTCTTCCATGCCAGGGTCGAATATTACAGCCGTCTGCTCACCTTCCGTAAGTCCCGGTTCCGCCAGTTCGTTACAGCTGATTACCTGGAAAGCCCTAATCCCTTTTTTAATAAGCCGCTCAACGTTAACATGGAGAATGGTATCTGGGGATATAAGAATACCAAGCTCAATGGCTTTCAACGTTTGAATGTCA
Source organism: Chitinophaga sp. Ak27 (assembly GCF_012726295.1). Taxonomy (GTDB): domain Bacteria; phylum Bacteroidota; class Bacteroidia; order Chitinophagales; family Chitinophagaceae; genus Chitinophaga. The sequence continues at coordinate 502,847 of NZ_JABAOB010000004.1, forward strand.
GCTCGGAAACCGTGTATTATAGTCCGTTGAAGTTATTGGGTTTCAAATTCAACTTCTTTACAACTCTGCAGGCATCCATGATCAACAACAATAACGACGACCTGTTGCAAAATCCCATTTACCTGGGTATTGGTGGTGGATTCAGGATACGTAATGAAAACCTGGCGCTGAATACGATAAAAGTTTCAGGATATTATTATCCTAATGCACCGCCGCCTATGAAAAAGGCCATGCTGGAGATTACCACCATTGTTGATTTCCGGTTTGATGTATCTGCCCTGAAAGTGCCTAACATACTGAGCTTCCGCTAACAGCCTCCTGAAATATGTTAAGACTGCGTAATAGTTTCTACCTTTACATAACCGGGAAACTGAACGAGACCTGAGTGAAAGCGCATTCCCGGATACTATTATTGCGTTCAACAAACCTGATTGTCATGGAATGGAAAAACGAATTAACCCGGCTACTGGGTATCGCTTATCCGCTGATACAAGCCCCTATGTTAGGTATCACTACTCCTGCAATGGTGGCTGCTATCAGTAATAGTGGCGGTCTGGGCTCCCTGCCCATAGGAGGATTATCACCAGAGAAGGTAACTGCCCTGATCAGGGAGGTAAAGTCACTGACGGCCAACCCGTTTGCGGTGAATATGTTTACCTATGAGCCTGAGCTGGCTCCGGACCGGTCCACTTTCGATGGCATGCAGGCGCTCATCCACGAGTTATACCAGGCGGCGGGATTTACACCGGCGGCCGTTAAATATGAAGATTTACAGGTCCATTCCTGGAGAGAACAATTGCCGGTGCTGATTGCTGCAGGCATTCAACACGTGAGTTTCACTTTCGGTATGCCGGATGCCGACGGATTTGCGCTCATGAAAGCGCATCGTATGCATATCATGGGAACCGCCACCAGCGTGGCGGAAGCAGTAGTACTGAAGGCCGCGGGGGTAGGCATCATAGTGGCACAGGGAATAGAAGCCGGTGGACACCGGGGATCCTTTCTGCCCGGCCCCTTATCGCAAACAGGCACTATGGCGCTGGTACCGCAAATTGCAGATCGTGTGCGCATGCCCGTTATAGCAGCAGGCGGTATTATGGATGCGAGGGGAATAGCCGCCGCGAGAATGCTGGGCGCCGCTGGCGTACAAATGGGCAGCGCTTTTCTCCGCTGTCATGAAAGCCTGGCTACTCCCGCTCAGAAGGCAGTACTAGGTCAGATAACCGATACAGACACGCAGCTTACCAGGGCCATTTCGGGGCGTTGGGCAAGAGGCGTGCGTAATAAATTGATCACGGAACTGGAAGCCGCAGGAGAGGCATTTTGCCCTTATCCTTTCCAGGATATGTTAACACAGCCTGCACGTAAAGTGGCGAGGGAGGCAGATAACGCTCAATGGATCAATATTTGGGCGGGCCAGGCGGCCGGTAAGGCACAGGCATGGAGTGCCGCAGATATCTTTGCAGAACTGGTACGGGAAACCGCCCTTCTTTTTCCTAATAATAAATTCGCTTAAATAACCCGGGGTAGTCCTGCACAATACCCTGGTGATCGAACGGAATATTAGCACTGAAATCAGTGACAATATTTTCATACAGGTACTCATGGTGGCTTAGCCGGGTATAGCGCTGCTGCACTTTCTGCAACTCAAAGGCAGGCAGGCTGATATACAGTATATCTAACACTTTACTTTCTCCCTCTTCAAACGACTCCCGCTTTATGGGCAATGTGTTTGTAAATGGAGTCAGCGATATATCGATATCTATACAGTGGTCAAAGGCCGCAATGTGGTTATTGTCTTTATCGAACCAATGCCCATGCAGGTCAGAGGTGAGTTTGAGCTCTGTATAATGTATGCCTTCCTGGCGGATATGGAAAGAAGATACCCGCCAATCGGCCGTAATTTCTATAGCATAGTGAACAGAAAATGGTTGTTGTTCGTATACGCCGTTAATCCTGCCATTGGCCAGCATTCCCTGTGCATGATCCTGCAGGGTACAATATTCGGTAGCAGGCCATTTCAGCGCTTGCCATATGATGGGTTGCATGTACTAATTTTTAATGTCAGATGATTTTATTTGAATGATCACCAGTTTAGACGTGGGCGTATTGCTTTTGTCTGCCACGCTGTCAACAGGGACCAGCACATTGGTTTCCGGGAAATAGGTAGCGGTGCACTTTTCCGGGATATCATAGGCTACAATAATGAAGCCATAAGCGACACGCTCCGTTTGCCCATGATAGTTATACAGGTCCACTACCTGTCCCGGTTGAAATCCGCCGTCAGCAATGTCTTTGGGATGCATGAATATCACCCGCCTTTCATGGTATACACCGCGGTAACGGTCATCCAGTCCATAGATAGTAGTATTAAACTGATCATGACTGCGAATCGTCATCATCATATACTCGCCGGCAGCCAATGGGGTGTTGAGTACGGGCGCTATATTAAAATTAGCTTTACCGGTAAGGGTATTGAACTGTCCCTTCCTGGCGCCGTTGGGGAGGTAAAAGCCTCCCGGATGTCTTACCCGTTGATTATATTGATCGAAGCCGGGAATTATTTTTTCAATATCGTTCCGGATATGATCATAATGTTTGGCGTAATCATGCCAGGGTACGCGGGTATCTTTTCCGAACAATGCAGTAGCCAGCTCACAGATGATGACAGGCTCACTTTTCAGGTGTTCCGATATCGGGTGCAGGTTCCCTTTCGACATTTGGATGACGCCCATTGAATTTTCGCAGGTCACAAACTGGGCCTCTTCGTGGAGCATGTCTTTATCGCTACGGCCCAGGCAAGGCAGAATAATGGCTTCTTTACCATGTACAACGTGGCTGCGGTTTAATTTCGTAGATACGTGTACGGTAAGATCACAGTTACGCAGTGCGGCGGCAGTATATAAAGTGTCCGGTGTAGCAGATAGAAAATTACCTCCCATGGCCATGAAAACTTTTGCCTGGCCCTTGTGCATGGCATGGATGGCGTGTACTACATCATGCCCGTGTGCGCGGGGCGGATCAAATCCGTATACCGCCTGTATTTTATCGAGGAAGGCATCGGTTGGTTGTTCGTAAATGCCCATGGTTCTATCGCCCTGTACGTTGCTATGTCCGCGTACGGGGCAGGTTCCGGCGCCGGGCTTACCTATGCTGCCTTTCAATAGCAGGAGGTTGACCACTTCCCGGATGGTATCTACAGCATTTTTATGCTGGGTAAGGCCCATGGCCCAGCAGGCAATTATTTTCTTTTTATGGAAAAGAGCTGCTGCAGCGGCTTCTATCAGTACAGGGTCCACGCCACTGTCGGCCATCAGCTGTGATAGCTGCTGTGTTTTCAGGTGCTGGATATAGTTATTGTATCCTTTGGTTTGGCTGGCAATAAATGCGTTGTCAAACACGGTACCCGGATGACGTTCTTCTTCCTGTAACAGCAGCAGGGACAAGGCTTTAACCAGGGCCATGTCGCCGTTGATCTTTACCTGTAGAAAAATATCGGTGAGATGTGTTTCTATCTGCAATACCCCCTTTACCGTTTGCGGGTTAAGGAAGTTGAGCAGTCCTGTTTCTTTAAGTGGATTAACTGCGATAATCGTTGCGCCGTTTGCTTTGGCTTTCTGGAGGGCCGTGAGCATGCGGGGGTGATTGGTGCCCGGATTTTGTCCTAGTATAATAATCACTTCTGCCTCGTGAATATCCTCCAGGGTTACAGATCCTTTTCCTATGCCCAGGGAGTCGTTGAGCGCTACGCCACTGGATTCATGACACATGTTAGAACAGTCGGGCAGGTTGTTGGTACCATATTCCCGTACCATCAACTGGTAAAGAAAGGCAGCTTCATTGCTGGTTCTGCCGGAGGTATAAAATATGGCTTCATTGGGCGAGGATAGGTGCTTGAGATGGGAGGCAATACGTTGGTAGGCGTTTTCCCAGGAGATGGGGCTATAGTGGGTAGCTCCTTCGGCCAGGTACATGGGTTGGGCTATCCTGCCTTTTTTACCTATCTCATAATCGGTTAGGTCGCCGAGTGCAGCGATGCTATGTTGCGCAAAAAAGTCGGGCGTCAGCTTCTTAGTGGTGGCTTCTTCGGCAATCGCTTTAGCGCCGTTTTCGCAGTATTCGGCAATCCCGGATCGTTCATCATCAGGATCGGGCCACGCGCAGCCGGGGCAGTCGTACCCGTCTTTCTGGTTCAGTTTCAGTAATGCTTTCATGCCACGAAAGGCATTCATTTCCTCCAGCACATGCCGCATACTGGATATTACTGCCGGGATACCCGCTGCTACTGTTTTTGGTGGCCCGAGCTTAATGCCGGTAAACTTTACGGGATTTTCTGCACTATCCATGTTGGGTGGTATTTTGTGGAACATCAATAGTGGCGGCGCCGCTATAGATATTAAAACGATCTTCTTTCAGGAAACCTACGAGGGTAATATGCCATTGTTCCGCCATTTTCACTGCCAGGCTGGAAGGGGCGCCAATAGCGGCTATCACCGGGATGTGGGCCATGGCTGCTTTCTGGATCAGCTCAAACCCCGCACGCCCGCTGAGCAGCAAACCATATTGCTGCAGGGACAACGATGATTGCTGTATGGCGGCGCCGATTACTTTGTCGACTGCGTTATGCCGGCCAATATCTTCCCGCAGCAGCAATAATTGCCCGCTGTCGTTAAACAAGGCGGCGGCATGAAGGCCCCCGGTGCTGTCAAATACCGATTGCTGATGCCGGAGTAAGTCCGGGAGCCGGAGCAGGGAAGGAGCTGACAGGGTGAAAGTATGCTCACCAACATTCACGGCCGTACGAATAGACGACAGGTTGGTTTTACCGCAAACGCCGCAGGCGGCCGTAGCCGCAAAGTTGCGTTGTACTTGTCCTAATCGCGCGTTGACCGAAGGTTTGAGGTGTACGGTGGCAATGTCGCCATCCTCAGTAGATGATAAAATAACTTCCTGGATATCATCACTATGGGAAATGATACCTTCTGTAAATAAAAAGCCGGCAGCCAGTTCCATATCATTGCCGGGCGTACGCATGGTAACGGATATGTTTTGCTGCCGGCGATTATGAGAAGGCCCATGTACCAGCCTGATTTCGAGCGGGTCTTCTGTAGCGAGGGTATCATTGGTGTCGGTGAATCCTGCCGCAGCTACTTTTCTGACGCGGGTATGAACAATAGCATTTGTCATACGTAAAATTACACTTTCACTACCATCTTACCGCTGTTTTTCCCGGAAAATAATCCCAGTAAGGCATTGGGTAACTGGTCGAAACCTTCTATTACTGTTTCGGTATATTTTATCTGGCCCGCTTTTATCCATTCCGACAGTTGTTTCACGCCCTCTCCGAACCGGGCGGAGTAATTACCGATCGTGAAACCCTGCATCAGCACACTCCGTGTAACCATGAGCGGCTGAATGCGCGGGCCAACCGGTACTTCGGTAACGTTGTACAACGCTATCTGCCCACACAGCGGCACCCTGGCGAAGAAGTTCAGATGTCTCATCACGGCATCGGAAATGTCGCCTCCCACGTTATCGAAATATACATCTATACCATTGGGGCATACGGCGGCAATGGCGGCATCCAGGTTAGGGTTGTCTTTATAGTCGATAGCGGCATCGAAATGAAAGGTATCTGTGAGCAGCTTTACTTTTTCCGCGCCGCCAGCAATACCCACCGCGCGGCAGCCCATTATTTTGGCGATTTGTCCTACGATAATCCCTACTGCGCCAGCAGCACCGGATACCACCACTGTTTCACCCGCTTTGGGTTTACCGATATCTACCAGGCCAAAATAGGCCGTTAGTCCCGGTACGCCCAGGAGGCCCAGGTAATAGGTAGGAGGAATGCTATGGTCAATTTTCCGGAGATGGGTACCTGGAAAGATAGCTGCTGTAGCCCAGGGAAGAAAAGGACGGGCGCCCGTAGCCATGACCAGGTCTCCGGTTTTAAATTGATCGTCCCGGCTGGTAATAACTTCCCCTACGCCTGCGCTCTCAATAGGCTCTCCTACCTGGAAGGGCGGGATATAGGATTTAGCGTCGTTCATACGGCCACGCATATACGGATCTACCGAAAAGTAAAGCGGTTTTACCAGTACTTCTCCATGCTGTGGCTCCCGGAGACTGCTTTTAACGGTGTTAAAGGTATGATCGTCTGGTAACCCCTGGGGACGGGAAGCCAGCAGGATTTGTTTAATTTGCATACGATGGTATTTTGGCGTTAATAAACGTGCTCCAATAATAACAGTACCGGGATGTTTTTGTTTAGCATAAAAGCCCTGCATATGAAAGAAAAATGTACATTCGGGGTAAGAAACTTCACCCTTAAATTTTAGATCTACTATGCGTCTTGATGATGAAGAAATGAGCGACAACGTCGAGAAACGTACCGGTGGCGGTATGCGCAATATTGGTATTGGCGGCGGTATCGGCGGTATTATCATTATAGTACTGGCGCTGCTCTTTAAGCAGGACCCTCAACAGGTGATGCAGGCCGTACAGCAAGCACAGGGTCCCGGCCAGGGACAGGGTACCTCTGAGAAGCTGACCAAAGAAAATGCATCACCCTTTGAAATCATGTCTTCCAAAGTATTACGCAGCACCGAGCGGGTATGGAAGCTGGAATTCCAGGAAAGGAACAAAACTTATGAAGTGCCTGGTATGGTATCTTTTGAAAAAGGAACAGAATCTGGTTGCGGCTTTGCAGAATCGGCCATGGGCCCATTCTATTGCCCGGCCGATCATAAGGTATACCTGGATGTTTCCTTTTTTGACGAGCTGGAACAACGTTTTGGGGTGAAGGGCGACTTTTCCAAGGCCTACGTAATTGCTCATGAGGTGGGTCATCACGTTCAAAATCTATTGGGCATCAGTGGGAAAATGCAGGCAATGCGTTCCCGGCTGAGCGAAAAAGAATATAACAAGTTGTCGGTGATGCTGGAACTGCAGGCCGATTTCCTGGCAGGAGTATGGGCCAGCCGCGCCAATAAAATCAAACCCTTCCTGGACCCGGGAGATATAGAGTCGGGGTTAAGTGCTGCCAGCGCCGTGGGGGATGATCGCCTGCAACAGGCAGCCACCGGGCAAGTAGTACCGGATGCTTTTACCCATGGCACCTCTGCTCAACGTATGTTCTGGTTTAAAAAAGGATTTGAATCAGGAGACGTTTCCCAGGGGGATACAGGTATTGGATTGGGAAGCTGGTAAATATTTAAAAGACTTTAAAATAAAAAATTGGTCACGTGATATCACGTGGCCAATTTTATTTTGAGATTTACATGGCCAGCATTTCCTTCGCCAATTCAATCATTTTTTCATCGCCGGTGTGTTTACCGTTTACATCAGAGAGTTTCACTACCGGCGTCCATCTGGGCGCGTCTTCCGGCAGAGCCTCGTACATTTTGATAACGATATTCAAGGCGGTAAGCCCTACGTCGTTAGTGAAGTTGGTGCCAATGCCGAACGACATGCCTATTTTACCGCGGCAATAGTCGGCAATATGCGCTACTTTATCATAATTCAGCCCATCTGAGAAGATGATCGTTTTGCTGAGCGGATTCACGCCCTTACTGATGTAATGGGCAATGGTCTGCTCTGCAAACAGGATTGGATCGCCGCTATCGTGGCGTACACCGTCAAATAGTTTCGCGAATTTTTTGTCAAATTGTTCGAAGAAAACGGCCGAAGTATAGGTGTCTGACAAAGCAATGCCCAAATCTCCCCGGTATACCTGTACCCAGTTTTCCAATCCCAGCATATTGGCCATTTTAAAACCGTATTTAGCCGCATGAAACATAAACCATTCGTGTGCATGGGTACCTACCGGTTTCACACCATTGCGCATGGCCAGGTGTATATTGCTGGTGCCGATAAAACATCCTTCACCATATTGCCGCAAGGCTTTCACTACCAGTTGATGTACTGCCAGCGAATGCCGACGCCGGGTGCCAAAATCGGCGATGGTAATGCCCATCTGTTTATATTTTTCAATTTTCTCACGGGTAATTCGGGTTACCTCAGCATCACTGACCCTTTGTTGCCCTGTGAGCTGATAATACAATTCACAGATCAGCGACATCAGGGGTACTTCCCATAGAATGGTTCGGTACCAGTATCCATCAGCGTGTACTTCCAGTTCTTCCCCATGCTGCGAAATATATACCTCGGAAGGATTGTAGCGGTATCCCTGGAGAAAATCGAGGTAGGTAGGATCCAGGTAGGGACAGGTGAGCTGCAGGAATTCTTTTTCTTCTGCCGTTAGCTGTAACTGGGCCATATCGTTCACCGCTGCTCTCAATGCCTCTGCAAAGCCAGGCGGAAACGAATGCTTGCCCCGGTTGATAAAGGTATAACGGGCGCGCGCCTTCGGAAACAGTTTAACCACTCCATGCTGCATGGTGAATTTGTAGAAGTCATTGTCGAGAATCGATGTCAGGATCATGGTCTGTTATTTAGATTCACAATAATATTATATTTTTGCGGCTAACCATATTGTTAATCAATGCAACGAACCATCAAAGTTAAATGGCCCCTTAACCCACAGGAAACCATTTTGTACAAAGTGAATGCAGTTTACATCAAGAACAGCTGGAATGCCAAGCAAGGTGCCTTGTATCTGACCAATGAACGAATTGTTTTTGAAGCTAAGCCGATGCTGATGTTTCTCTTATTTGGCGTTATTGGCTGGCTGCTTACCCGCAACAAGAAAGCGATCGAATTCTCCTTATCGGATATTACAGACTTCCAGAGAACTAAACATGGGTTCAACAAAAAAGTTGCCTCCTTTAGTGTAATCGATGGGGCTAACTATCGCTTTGGTATCGGCGGTAAGTGGGAGGCTTTTGATCTTGCCTACCAGAAAGCTATGCTGGATGTACAGCCACTCTTTAGTGTAAAATAGATCTTTCCCACTAGTACTGTTATATTTGACATGATTCACATTGCCGTTATGTCCTTTGCAGGGGCAATGTGAATCTTTCGCTATCTTTAGATTATGCTTACCAGTATTTTAATCAATTTATTTGAGCGGGATCTCAGCAAGCTGGAACAGGAGATCGCTGCTTATGAAACCCAGGAAGGCATCTGGAAGGTGCCCGCTGGTATCAGCAATTCAGCCGGAACCCTGTGTCTGCACCTGTGTGGTAATCTGCAACATTATGTAGGCGCCATACTTGGAAAGACAGGCTACCTGCGGGACCGTGACCGGGAATTCAGCGACCGGAACATTGCCAGGGAGGATTTGCTGGTATTGATAGGCACTACCCGCCGTGTTACATTAACCGTGATTGCCGACCTGACAGCGGAAGACCTGGAGAAAGTATACCCGGAGAAGGTATTCTCGGGAACCATGTTTACCGGGCATTTCCTGGTACACCTGTGCACTCATCTTAATTACCATCTCGGCCAGATTAATTACCACCGCCGTTTAACCCAGTCGTAAATTCATGCGTGTTTTTCTGGAGCGCTTTAAACAGGTATACCAGCGGCTAATACTTTTTTTATGGCCATTGATAACCGTGCTGCTGGGAATATTGCTCGCCCGCTTGACGGTGAGCAGAACTACTGCGTACTTTTTTATCAATCATTTACATACTACGGCGGGAGACCTTATATTTCCCTATATCACGGAATTGGGCAGTACGGTGGCTGCCATCTTGCTGAGCACAGCGTTGTTGGTATTTCGCAGGCGTATAGGTATGGTACTTGGTTCTGCTTATCTTTTTACAGCTGCCATTGGCGGCGTATTAAAAATATGGATTGGTTTTCCCCGTCCGCACCGTTATTTCGAACATCGTTTGCATGATATTTATTTTGTGCCTGGCGTACAAGTACTCGACAACTTCAGAAGTTTTCCTTCCGGTCATACCATTTGTGCTTTTACGGCAGCTACAGTATTGGCCTACTATGCCCGCAGCAAGTACTGGTCATTGCTTTACCTGGTGCTGGCTATGCTGGTGGGATATTCCCGCATGTATATGAGTCAGCATTTCCTGGAGGATGTGACGGCAGGCGCTATGATAGGCGTCTTTTTCACGATGGTCTGGCTAAGCATCTTTGGCGGAAAGGAAGAGCAGCTATCACGATAAAAGGTCCTTTCGGACTTCCATGGCCTGTATCAGGGAGTGCTGATGCTGGTGAAGGAGATCATTGCCTAGCATGGCAGGAGCTGCTTTCGTTTTTCCCTTGTAATGTACCGGCGCAGGTATATATCTTGCCCATAATATTTCATAACCGATATAAATCTGGTATTTCCCTTCCCGAACGTGATCGCTGTGTCCGAGCCGGCGCTCTTCGCCGGGCGCAAGGTTTTCAATCAGGCGCGCCTGCCGCGTGGTGCCCATCGCTGTGGTAATCACCTGATCTACCGCCACGGTCATAAATCGCTTATCCGACATATTTTTAACGCTACGGAGATATTTGGAAACACTGAATACGCTATTGGACGCGCCTACGATGCGTACGGTATGTATCGCATCTTCTCCAGGAACAGGTTTTAACCGTTTCCTTTTTATGCGGGCCTGTCGCAAACTACAGGTTCTGAAATGAATATACCATAGGGTGAAAAAGGAAAAAATAATGACCGGAACGTACATGTTTAACAGGTTTTGAGGGGAGGAGAAAGCAACACCGAGTAAGATTTACATCATTAACTACGAGAGGGGGTAGGGTGATATTTAAATGTTTAATTTGATAACACTAAAATAGCTGGATTCATTTATACAACTGTAAATCCAATGTTAACAAAAAACAGATTTACACACGATACGGTTTCTCATAGGGTTATTACAAGATGGATATTTTTTTTCACGTTAACAATTAAATCACAAAATTTATCGGCAGAATCCTGCAACTTTGTCACATTGCCAAAAACGGGTGTTTGTAGCCAGGTCAGCTTTAGGGGTTAACCCCCATATATTCCCCACTTAATACTTTTAAATTTTCTTTAATGCAACATTCGTGGTATCAAAAGCTTTTTGCGCTGGTGATTTTTCTTGTATAGGATATATTTATTATGTGTGATCATTAGCGGGGAAAGAAGATAAAGCTAAGTCCTGCGCTATGAAACTGCGGATTGTAATAGGGCATTACCACTTTATCTGCGTGTTCCCGTTTATCCTTAAACAGTTTTTGCTGCATCCAGGGATATACCCAGTAGGCCGCTTTAGTGCTTAAAATACCCAAGCCTGCTCCGGCTACTACATCGCTTACCCAGTGCTTATTGTTGTAAACACGTAATGCGCCGGTGGCAGCCGCCGCAGCGTATCCTGCTATGCCGTACCAGGGAGATACATCTTTATACTCCTGCCGGAGGAATTCTGCCGAAGCAAAGGCAGTAGCTGTGTGTCCTGATGGAAAAGAGAGAAAATCGGAACCATCGGGGCGTTCTTCATGTGTCCAGTGCTTGATCCCCTCGGTAGTACCTGCTGTAAACACGGCCGCCAGCCCGAGGATGATAGTACGGTCACGGAAGTTATGCTTACCGTGTATACCCAGGGCGTTCAGTGCATACACTGCTGCCACCGGCGAATATTGCAGGTAATTATCAATTTGCGTGCGGAAGGTTGGATGGTCTTCTTTTACTTCTGCCCTGGTGCTGGTATTCAAGTCCCGTAAGGTAGGATTGTTAAGTGCAATAAAGCCGTATCCCAGCATTGCAGCTGGTATAGCAATACCTTCTATGGTACTGTGAAAACGCTCAGGTGTCCGGCTTAACTGGCTGGGAGGGGGAACAGCTGTTACAATATGTGTTGAATCAACATGGGAAGGAAGGGAATCAATCTCCTGGGCTATTGCTTTGTCAGAGAAGGTAAAGGCGCCTAAAGCCAGTCCGGCTGAAAATATCATTTTCTTCATATCTCTCCTTAATCGCTCAAAAATAGCGGGCAATTCTGGAGGAAATCTGTACTTGCTTATTCGCCGCCACGATCCGGCGCCCTGGGGAGTATTATTTCTGCGGTTTGCCGGGTATACTTATTATGAAAAAGGAAAGTGATAACTAAGCCTAATAAACAACCGGCGAGCACCGATAATACCCTGGCCACTGCCGTGTCCCAGACGTGGGCGCCAGCTTCGTGCGTCATCACGATAATAGTAGCCGCCAACGCGGTCCGGGTAGCCGCTTCTAACTTCAATAAATTGCAGATCACTACAGTGATAAATACCGCGGCACACATCATCAGGAGCATATTGGGATGTACAAGTATCAACAGAAATCCCGAGATTGCGCCTACTACGTTCGCCTTTATACGTGTAACCGCCAACGTTACCGCATCTGAACCATCCGGCGACAACACCAGCATCACAGAAATTAATACCCAGATAATATCTTCATATCCTGTCAGCCAGGATAGCCCCAGTACTAATAGTACGCCTGTTACGCATTTTGCTGCATACGTCAGGATTCTTCTTATTCGTTGTCTATCCAACATGCTGCAATGATAGTAATTTTATCAAAGCTGAAAGCATACAGCGCAAAGCAAAAAGCTATTGCGGAGGATGATTAGAGCGAGTTTTAGATAGGTCGCTACATTCTTTTTCCACAATAGCTTTTTGCTTTGCGCTGTATGCTTTTAGCTCCCCTTAATATTTCGCTGGCTGACCCGACTTCGGCATCGATGCCTTAATAAAAGCGCGGATATCATTGTTGCCGGTGGAGAGGTCGTCTTTACGCAGGTACATCATGTGCCCGCTGCGATAGCCATGCCAGGAAAGCCGGTCTTTCAGACGGCCACCTGGATCCATTTGCCACATGCTGTATTTGGCATTGAAATAGTCGCAGGCGCCATCGTAGTAGCCCGACTGGATCATGACATGCAGATAAGGATTTGCAGCCATGGCCTGGCGCAGGTTCTCCCCGGTATTATCGTTGTTACTATCCCATGGATGCACAGGACCAAACATCAGGTATTTCAGGTCAGTCTTAAAATCGAGTTCCTGCCGCAGGTAGATATTGATGGCCGGTGTAAACGCATGCAGCCAGGAGGTAAGTTCTGCGTTGTAATCCGGGTTGCTGCCTGCATCTTCCCGGTCCATGCCGAGGTAGCGGGAATCGAGCCGACCTACCGTATAGCCTTTATCCCGCAGTAATTCTTTCCAGAAGAAACTGGGAGGTACGTTGAGGTTATGCTGCAATATCACTTTATCTGACAGACCGGAGTAGTGGGCCATTTTGGCGGCGATGGCCTTCCGTTGCTGATCGTCGAGGAAGCCTCCCTGGCTGATAGCGGGTATCAGTTCGTGAATGGTAAAATTTTCGACTTCTGGAAGTACAGCGGAAAGGTCTTTTTGCTGTAAATCGGCCGCCAGTGCCTTATGATACCAGGCAGTAGCCGCGAAGTAAGGGAGGCGTAAAGCGGCGTCCACGGGACCATTGCGCGATATCCCCAGTTCTGTTGGCGATACCAGGATGACGCCGTTCAGGTACATCCATTGCGCGTTTTGCAGTTCCAGCGCCAATCCCGATACCCGCGTGGTGCCATAGCTTTCGCCAATCAGGTACTTGGGGGATGCCCACCTGTTCTGGCGGGAAACAAAAGTATTGATCCATTCGGCCAGGTAACGGATATCAGCATTTACACCGAAGAACTTTTCACGGGGTACTTCTTTGCCGGTGATTCTCGAAAAGCCCGTGTTGGCAGGGTCTATATAAATGATATCTGCAATATCGAGAATGGATTCAGGATTTTCGTGTATACCGTAAGGTTGTACGGGATAACCTTCATCGTCGATGTTTAACAGCCGCGGACCGGTATAGGCAATCTGCATCCATACTGAAGGCGTACCCGGGCCGCCGTTAAAAGAAATAACCAGGGGGCGGCTTGCGCGGTCTTTGACATCTGTTCTTTCATAATAGGTATAAAACAGCCCGGCCAATACTTTCCCATCCTGGTCCCAAACGGGCTGGGTGCCCGCAATCGCCTTGTAGGGGATCTTCTGGCCTTTTACGGTAACATCGTGATACGTGGTGACCGTTGTATCCGGGTTGAGGATAACAGGCCCGTATGGCAGTACATTTTCTTTAGAAGATACCGGTGGCTTCGTGTTTTTTTGTTGTGCCTGTAGTCGTGGCAGTCCTAAAGTGCCTGACAGCAATAGCGATAGCATCAGTTGCTTACTCATTATGTTCATGGATCGGATCTTGATGGAGTTTAAAGATTATGCAAAAGCCGCATAAATTCAAATACTTTAGGATGAATGGAGGCCGCTGTCTGCCTATTGTTGAAAATCACTGGGTCTCCTGCCCACTAGTTTGAAGAAAGTATTGCTAAAGGCAGAAACACTGTTGTACCCAGTATCCCAGGCTATTTCGTTGATGGTTTTCTCTGTCTCCAACAGGTATCCCATCGCCTTGATCATCCGGGCCAGCTTCAGGTATTGAAAAAAAGAAATGTCCATGGTGGCACGGAAAAGGCGTGTCAGCGTTCGTTCACTGTAGTTGAATTCATGTCCCACCGATTCAAGGGTAAGCGGCTCAGCAAGGTTTTCCTGTATATACCTGAGTACCGGCTGCAACCGGAGATTATCGGTGGTTGGCAAGGTTATAGGCAGAGGTACCGAACTGATTTCGGGCAACATGTCCTTGATGGCCTTGATGAAGGTAAAGCGCTTATCGCCCGGCAATATGTCTCCGTCCCATTGGGCAGTATGTAGGATCATTTCCAGCAACAGGTTGCTCACCGGGTAAATGCCTGTCTTGGTATAAAACGGATCGTCCTGGTCTTCCAGCTCACTGAAAAAATAAATCGTACGCACAAAATTCGCCGGGTACCGGTGTTGAAAGTAATGTTCTACTCCCGCGGGCACCCACATGTAATGCCTGGCGGGCAGAAAGTAGGTTTTATCTTTTGTATATAAAAAAGCAGCACCGCCTTCAACATAGGTGAGCTGTCCTTTGTTATGCTTATGGGAGGAAAAATGATGTTCCGTTTTCCAATGCCATACATAGGCCGATTCCGGGATGGCATCAACAGCTTTTAATATCAGTTGTGGATCAAAATCACTCATTTGGCCGGATCTAACAATTTTATGGCAATTTATAGAAAATAAATTAACTAATCGGGTTGGAACTTTGCATCTTCATCACTATAAATATGTCTAGAATTACTAATAAGTGGCTGGCAGGAGGGGTGTTGATCGCACTTTTCACCACACAAACAGCCCTTAGTCAGGCCCCCGAAAAGAATACCCTAACGTTAACGGATGTATGGAAAAGAGCGGATGCTTACAACCGGCAATTGCAAATGCAGTATCTCCATGTACGGAGTATGGACGAACGTACCAAAGCAGCCAGGGATGAGCGTTTGCCAGAAGTGAAAGCCAATGGCTTATATGCGCGCGTATCCAATCTTGCCATCTACCAGGATGGATTATTACAGTCGCCCACGCAATATCCTGTTGTGCATGCTTATTACCAGTTTGGCGCCGATGCCTACCTGAATGTATATAATGGAGGGAAAACATCCCGGGAAATCAAGGCCAGGCAAACCGAGGCAGAATTGGCTACAGAACAGAAAAATCTTACTGTCACAGAAATACATTATAAAGCGGCGGCCGTCTATCTGGATGTCTATCGGGGACGGATGTACGAAAAAGTATTGTTACAGGATATCGCAGAAAGGGAAAAGCAACTGGAGGAAATCCGCCACCTGCAACAGAATGGCGTGGTATTAAAAAGTGACGTGCTCCGCGCAGAGCTGATGCTATCCAAACAAAAAATGACCCTGCTCGAAGTACGGAACGGAATACATATCTCTAACCAGCGCCTCAATATTATGATAGGCCAGCCAGACAGCAGCTATAACCAGTTATCTCTTGATACGCTGGTAGTGCCGCAAGCCCCGCTACGCAGCTACGAAGATTATCTCGCTGATGCTTACGAATATTCCTTCGCCTTTAAGATTTCAGAAAAGGAAACCGCATTGAGTGAATTGAAACTGAAGGACGTAAAAAGTAATATACTCCCCAAAGTGGGACTGTATGCAGAATACGCCTATACCTATCCCCAGATACTTTTTTATCCTTACTCCGTCGCATTATATGGATTGGGGCAAACAGGCGTGAAAGCTGCTGTTCCCATCTCTGCTTTTTACCAGAATAAGCATAAAAAACAGGAAGCAAAAATCAACCTGGAGCGCCAGGAAATAGAACACGCCGATACAAAGGACCAGGTTCGCCAGGAGGTACAGGCTGCCTATTTACGCTATACCGAGGCGTTGACACGCATCCAGGTGGCGAACGACAATATTACGCAGGCGAAAGAGAATTTCCGGATTGTCAATAATACCTATTTCAACCAGCTGTCGCTGCTCACGGATCTGCTGGACGCAGAAACGCAACTGCTGCAGTCCCGCTTTGACCTGACCACGGCGGAAGTAACCGCACAATTACAATACTATCAATTATTGAAAGCAACAGGCAACCTTTAATATATGAACAAGACGAACACCAACACCACTACCAACAAAACGGACATACTCATTTCCCGTATTACCACTATTATCGCTGCCATCGTAGTAGTATGCCTGGGTATTTGGGGGATAAACACCCTGTTGCAGCACTGGAAGTTTGAAGAAACCAACGACGCACAAATCGACGAATACATTAACCCTGTTGTAGCCAAGGTAACCGGTTATATTGAAGAGATCCGCTATGAAGAAAATCAGGAAGTAAAAAAAGGGGACACGTTGATTATCATAGATAACAGTGAGTATGCTGCACAACAACAGGAAGCAGAGGCCTCGCTGCTCAACGCCCGTGCGCAGGTATCCGTACTGGAAAGCAATGTCACTACCTCGGCTCAGACAGCCAGGGTATACGAATCACAGATAGCTGCAGCCAGGGCAAAACTCGTAAACCAGGAACAGGAATACGATCGTTACAAGAAATTATATGATGTAGAATCCGCTACCAAACAACAATTGGAGAAAGTAGAGGCCGCGCTGGCGGTGGCCCGTTCCGATTACAGAACCGCCCAGGATGCTTACCAGGCGTCCCTGGCTAAGATCAATGACGCCAAAGTACAGCAGAGTGCCCTGAATGCAGAAATAAAGAGGAGAGAAGCTGTAGTGACTAAAAATGATCTTAATGTATCCTACACTATTATTACAGCGCCCTATAATGGTAAAATGGGGCGCCGCACCATACAACCCAGGCAGTTGGTGCAGGCAGGGCAGGTCCTGGCTTATATTGTAGACTGGGAAGCCGGCAAATGGGTAGTGGCTAATTTCAAAGAAACGCAGATCCGCCATATGAACATTGGCGAAACCGCCAGCATAGTCGTAGATGCTTTCCCGGGGAAAAAACTCACCGGAAAAATAGAATCGTTGTCCGCCGCTACTGGCAGCCGGTTTTCGCTGCTGCCGCCGGACAATGCCACCGGTAATTTCGTGAAAATAGCCCAGCGTATTCCAGTACGTATTCGCCTCAACGGTACACCTGAGGAGCTGAAGCAGCTGTCTGCCGGAATGAATGTAAATGTGTCGGTTGCAAAAGAACGTCAATAGTCATGGGGCAGAGTAAACAGATATTTCGTTCCTGGGTGCCTGAATGGCTCATCCGGCTAACTATTTTCCTGGTGCTGTTTCCGACAGTGATGCTATTTGCGTTATCGACTGCTAACGTGAACGCAGCTACGGGGTTTTATGGCGCCGAGCCCCAGGATATCCAATTTTCCATGCTCCTGTATTATGCCGCCCTCGTGGCTTTTACCCCATTGGAAAAACGCTTTTTCAGCCGCATCGCCACCAAAGAATATTTCCTGATTTGTTTGGTGTTGCAGGTAATTGTTACTTACTGGTGTTATCATACCAGGGAAGTGACAGTACTTTTTATCTGCCGTTTTTTACAGGGGGTTCTTAACTGTGGCGTCACCAGTATCTGTTTAACATTATTGTTTAGCCGGCTGAAATCGGAGCATGCCCGTGAAACCGGGTACGCTATTTTTTACGGGATGATTCTTTGTTCAGGATCTCTAACATCGCTGATTACCGCTCCGCTGGTAGACGATTTTGAGTACAATATGTTGTATAAGATGGTTATTTACACCTTTGTACCGGGAGCTACCTTGTTATTGTTGTTGATGAACAGGGTGCACCTGGTGCGCCGGGTACCCCTTTACCAGCTCGACTGGACCAGCTTCTTCCTATATGCGCCCATGCTTATTTTGTTAGGGTATATATTGATTTACGGGCAGCAATATTACTGGCTGCAGGACCCCCGGATTGTTGGAAGCGTTATTGGTATTGTATTGCTGACCGCTACATTTGTCGTTAGGCAATTGCATCGCAAGCGCCCGTTCATTAACATGGAAGTATTCAGATCCAGGTCGTTTGTATTTGGAATTACCTTACTGGGCGGCCTGTACCTGATCCGGGGGGCCTTTAACATCACCACCAGCTATTTCTCCAATGTATTAGGTATGGACCCCTTGCATACCTATGAGCTGTTGAGCTATAACCTGGTAGGGATTGTGATAGGCGCTACCATAGCAGCGAGGCTGGTTATAAAAAAGCGTCCTTTACAATTCATCTGGTTGGTAGGCTTTTTCCTGCTACTGGTATTTCACAGTGCGATGTACTTCCTGTTTACATCTGAGGTTGACGAGGCGACTTTCATACTTCCTCTGATGCTACAGGGGATGGGTGCAGGGATGTTGCTTACGCCGATCGTATTGTTTATTATTTCATCGGTACCGGAAGCCATTAGTGTATCCGCTTCCACCGCAGGCGTATTTATCCGTTTTACTTTTTTTGGATTGAGTACGGCGCTGATCAACTATTTTTCGCTCTATTTTACCAGGACGCACGCCATGCGACTCAGCGACGGCGTATCCAGGGTAGATAATGGTTTGGCAGAACGCTTACAAACTTACCAGTCTGCACTCCAGTCACGGGGATTAATGGCTGATCAGGCGGCGCGGCTAGCACCCGGTTTATTGGACAAAGCTATCCAAAAACAAACCTTCCTGAAATACGCGATGGATTACTATGAGCTGATCTCCATCCTGATAATGGTGTTGATGCTCTTAATTGTGATAACGCCCTATATCAGTCGCACCAGCATTAACGTAAAAGCAAAACAGCCTGCGGCGGCTACAGTATAGGTTAAACGTATGCTATTCTTGTCATGCGTATGTGTGACAGGAGTAGCCGGAAGGAATAGATCCTGTATCTTTACTGGAAGCAGGACCTATATCATGAAAAAGCTGTTGATAGCTGTGAGAGGTTAGGGCTTATGTTGTTTCAAGGAGGCAACTAAGCCTTAGGAGATAGCTGTATTATTATTTAAGCTTGAACTGAATTGTTTTATTTAACATAATATAAATTATAGGAATTATTTTAAACCATTAATACCATAACGAGTTTTTAAGCTTATGGGGCGATTTTTAGTTTCTTCAGGTACCAGATTCCATTAAAAATGAATACCCTGAGAATTGAATAAAAATATAATACCTAGACTAGTGAGCGTATATGCTATTCTGAGAGCGTTCATTTTAGTCTTGGCCACGATATCTATCCTATCCCCGGGTTCATACTATTTCCACCAAATAAAAAACGCCGATGGATATCCTCCATCGGCGCCCCCAATTGCTGCTAATATTTTTCACTATTGCTTTACAGCCAGCACTTCAATTATGCTCAGCGTTTCCTCCGTCAATATTTTTAGTTTCTCCATATCGTGGTTTAGGTTTAGGTTTCTCCACGCGAATGTTAGCGCCATTTCCTTACTTCCAGTCGCTGGGCACCGTAAATACCCGAATGCCCGCTAAAGTAATATGCAGTAAAACAGGCCACGGCGAAATACAGCACATGGGTGGTACCAAATAATTCAACACCCATCAACGTGCAGGCAATTGGGGTATTCGTTGCACCAGCGAAAACCGCAATAAATCCGAGTCCGGCAAACAGGTCAACAGGGGCGCCCAGCAGCAAAGCCAGCGTATGACCTAAAGTAGCGCCTATAAAAAATAGGGGAGTCACCTCTCCCCCTTTGAAACCCATTCCCAGCGTAATGGCCGTGAACACCAGCTTCCACAGCCAACTCCAGTCATTTACACTACTGTTGGCTTCAAAAGCTGCCAGTATACTAATGCCGTTGGGCGATTTGCTACTGACACCCAGTCCCAGGTAATCGGTTGTTCCCGTGATGTAACTCAACAGCAAAATAACGATACCGCCAACTACCGGGATGAGCCAGGGTATTTTAATATAGGCCTGAGCGTTATACTTAATATTGTGCATCAGCGTGGAGAACAGGAAACTGCTCAATCCAAATGCAACGCCGCAAACAATTACTTTTACCAGCAGCCATACATCCAGGTGAATAAATGGCAGGCTATCTATCAGCGGGTGATCGATATAATTGATATGATAATGGGTATGATGAATGCCCCAGGCACTGCAGACAACATCAGCAAAAACCGCCGCTATCAGGCAAGGCACCAGCGCATCATAGCGCATTACCCCGATAGCCAGCACTTCCAAGGCAAACACCGCCCCGGTAAGCGGCGTACCGAATACAGCTCCAAATCCTGCCGCAATCCCCGTCATCAGTAAAATACGCAGGTCTGCTGCCGACAGCCGTAGCTGCTTTCCAATCCAGCCTGCGATACTGCCGCCAATCTGCACGGCGGTACCCTCCCGACCCGCAGAGCCACCAAATAAATGAGTAAGAATGGTGGTTACCAACACCAGGGGCGCCATACGTGCAGGAACCCCACCGCCGGGCTGATGAATTTCCTCCATGATCAGGTTATTACCCTTGTCGGCCTGCTTACCGCCCAATCGATACAGCCAATAAATAAGAACACCGGCCACCGGCAAGCCCCATAATAACCACTCATATTCCCAGCGTATATGCGTTACCGTTTCCAGTAACCATAAGAATAAAGCTACGAGCGATCCCACGATCAGCGATACCGGTATTACCAATACAGTCCAGCGGAGTAGCTGGTATGCTACTCTCCCTTGTTCAAAAGAAGAAAACTTAAATTGTTTCATATCCTACAAATAGCAGCGTGAAATGGCATACCATGCCATTAATATTTGTAGGCGCCATCAGACAGCCCTGGGCTGACGGTTCTGATCAGGAAGACACCATTTCCTGTTTTATCTCTCAAAAATACTTTAATCTTTTAATAATCCAGCATAAAATGCGGCGCCCCATAAGGCAGACTTATCATTGTTCACAATATGAATAGGTACACTGGCTAAGAGCTCTGCCATCCGGTCGCCCTGCATGTAGTGATGATAAAACTCGCCCGTTTCGAGCAGCACTGCAATCTTTGGAGGAATTCCTCCACCCAGGAACAAACCTCCTGTGGCCTTCATTTTTAGTACCAGGTTGCAGGATTCCCTGGCCAGGTAACGTACAAAAAGCTCCATGGTTTTTACACAAACCGGGATCTTCTGCTCAATAGCGCCCTTGCTGATGGCGGCCGACGGGTCACCGGCATTCATCGCGGCACGCAGTTCCACAGGTTCCTCCATGCCTTTTATATCTCTCAGAAACTGGTAAATGTCGTATACTCCCGGGCCGCTCACCACTCTCTCCCAGCTCACGATGTCATATTTCTCCTGCAAATAACGGAGCAGCAGTATATCCAGGTCCGTCCGCGGCGCAAAGTCAGTATGTCCTCCCTCTGTGGGAAAGGGATGATGGTATTCCCCGTCCCAATACATGCCCGCCATCCCCAAACCCGTGCCTGGTGCAATAATCGCAATATTGCCAGTATGGTCCGCAGCGCCCCGGTGCAGCGTGGTCAGCTGCTGGGGCGACAAAGTAGCCAGGCCGTAGGCAGTAGCTTCCAGGTCGTTGATCAGTGCTACTGCATTGATACCGGTTGTCTGCCGTATTTCATCCTCGCTCAATTCCCTTGATAAATTAGTGAGTTCCACTTTTCCTTTTACCACAGGACCTGCCACGCCAATGCATATACGATGCGGCGGCGTCTCCCGGCTCTCCCCGATAAAATGCTGGATGATATCTGAAAAGCTGGCGTAGTCGCGGGAAACATACCGCTGCTCGCGAATCAGGTCCAACTCGCCATCTACACTACTAAATAGTGCCAGGTTGGTTTTAGTGCCGCCCAGGTCACCGGCCAGTAAGTGAGTCTTGACACCGTTATCAGATACCGGCATCATAAACCGGGGAAGGTAGTGCTGCTTTTTCATTGTTTGCATCGCTGTGGAACTTTATACTTAAAAATAAGCGTTTCCGTGAAAACTACCACATGAATATGTTTTGTTAATAAAAGACTTCCGGGGAAGCCCAGCCATTATTGGAACAGCTTTTGTTCGAGATGAACAAATTTCAGGGAAAAATGTAAATCAAAACAAATCAAGGAATTATGGAAAGACACACCTATCAGACGGGACTTATTGGCAATTGCGCATTCCTGGCGCATATAAATAAGAATACAAATATCGATTGGCTTTGTTGGCCCCGCATGGATAGTTCCTTTATTTTCGGCGGATTACTGGATAAAAAAAATGGCGGCGAATTTTCTATCCTTCCGGCAGCTGACTACTCTTCCCATCAGTATTACATGGAAAATACCAATATCCTGTGTACAGAGATTACTACCACTGAAGGCAGCTACCGGATTACAGACTTCGCCCCGCGGTTTATGCAATTTGAGCGGTTTTTTAAACCGTTGATGCTGGTGCGCAAAATTGAGCCCCTGGAGGGATCTCCCCGTATCCGGGTAAAGTGTGAACCGGTGTGTGACTATGGCGCCTATAAGCTCAAACGCATGAGAGGCAGTAGTCATATTGAATTTGCAGGCTGCGATGAAAACATACGACTCACCACCAACATTGCGGTGAGTTACCTTTTTGAAGATGAGTTTTTTGTGCTCAACGATACCCGGTATCTTATTCTTACCTATGGCCATCCGCTGGAAGCACCATTGGTCAGTACAGGAGAAAGATTTCTCCGGGAAACCATTACCTACTGGAGAACCTGGATCAAGCACTCGTCTATTGCCCATTATTTCCAGCCTTATGTGATCCGTTCGGCCCTCGCCCTCAAGATTCACCAGTTTGAAGATACCGGCGCTATCATTGCTGCCAGCACCACCAGCTTACCCGAATTCCCTGATAGTGGCCGCAATTGGGACTACCGCTATTGTTGGCTACGGGACACCTATTATATTATCACCGCGCTCAACCATATCGGTCATTTTGAGGAGATGGAACGCTACTTCGGGTATATCACTGATATCTCGTTCTCCGGGGATTTCCGCTATCAGCCACTATATGGCATTACAGGGCAAAAGGAGCTGGTGGAAACCATACTCCCCCACCTGGATGGATATATGAACAATAAACCGGTACGCATTGGCAACCAGGCCTATGAACATATACAGAATGATATTTACGGACAAGTACTGATTTCCATGCTGCCGCTATATACCGATCACCGCTTTATTTTCTCAGAGCGGAAGGACTCTGATCGCTGGATAGAATTATTACTGAAGAAAATAGAGAAGACCATCGATGAAAAAGATGCAGGTATCTGGGAGTTCAGGAACATGGCTAACGTACATTGCTATACGAACCTGTTTCAATGGGCCGGCTGCGCTGCTGCTGAAAAAATGGCCCGCACTATTGGCAACCAGGCACTGTTACAACGGGCCACCGCGCTAAAAGAACGTGCGGCAGCTCACATAGAAAGCTGTTATGACCCCGTAAGAAAAGTATATACCAACGCCGCTGGTAGTAAATACCTGGATGCCAGCACGCTGCAATTAATTATGATGAATTACCTGGATCCCACCTCCGAGCGGGCCAGGGACCATCTCGCTGCGCTGGAACGGGAATTGAAAACACCGGAAGGACTCTTTTTCCGTTATCTCCACTCCGATGATTTCGGTAAACCGAAAACCACTTTTCTCGTATGTGCGTTCTGGTATGTAGAAGCACTTGCCTGCGTAGGCCGGCTGGATGAGGCCCAGCGGGAATTCGAAAGATTACTGCAATATTCTAATCACCTGCTTCTTTTCAGCGAAGATGTGGAAGCTGAAACCGGCAGCCAATGGGGCAATTTCCCACAGGCTTATAGCCATGTGGGGTTGATGAATGCGGCCTACCGCATCGCCATGAAACTGGACGCTCCAATCTTTCTATAGGCGAAAGCAGGAAGCGTAAAGCAAAAAGCTATCATAGCAAGTCATTAGAGCGGATAACCACCCGCATAAATCATTTGATATGATAGCTTTTTGCTTTACGCTTTCTGCTTTCAACTTCTCCTACACCCCCTGCCCTTCTCGGCTTCTCAGGGTTCTCAGCAAATGTCTCACTTCATGATAACTTCTTAGATAGTACTGCGCCGCAGATACCTGGCTGCCCACCTTTACTGTAATGGCCGAGGCAGGAACCGCCTTAAAGATATCCTCATCTGTTACATCATCTCCCATAGCCATAATAAAATCATACTTCTTGTGGTGGAGCCAGCTCAGGGCTGCTTTCCCTTTATTGATCTCTATATTTTTCACTTCAATCACCTTGTCGCCGGGCAATACCTGCAACCCCTTTTCCGCGGTATAATAGCGCAAGGTATTCATCAGGTCATTGGCCCTTAGTTCTCCCAGCCCCGACTCTACTTTACGGTAATGCCATACCAGCGAGTAACTCTTTTCCTCAATAAAAGAGCCGGGGGTGCGATCAGTGGCCAGCTCCATAATGGGTAATAGCTCTTTCTTCCAATCGTCGGTTAGCCCCGGTAGCTGGTACCACTCCCCCGTCCGGGTTTTCTGCCAGGCACCATGTTCTGCAATGAGATCCAGCTTAAGATGACCAAACCATTCTCCCAGCGTTTCATGGTTCCGGCCACTGATCATTACCAGGTCATTGCCTGGGATGTTGGTCAGCTCTTTTAGCAGTTGGTACAGGTCCTGGTCAGGTGAAGCCATGTCTATATTAGGCTGAAAACCTACGAGGGTCCCGTCATAGTCGAGAAAGATGATACGTTTCTTCGCCTGGAAATATTGCTGCCGGATCGATACAGCAGTTTCCTGGTTGACCCGGCGGGCCAGCATATTTTGTTGCATTTCATTTACCTCCTGTAATCGGGTCATAAACAGCCTTACCCAGTGGTGTACATTAAACTTGGCGACCACCGTCCGCATCTGTTTCATACGCCGCTGCTGTTCTGCGAGCGGCATGTCGAGGGCATCTACAATAGCACGGGTAATGGCACCAATATTATTTGGGTTGACAACAATAGCGTCAATTAATTCTTTAGATGCACCAGCCATCTCGCTCAGGATCAATACGCCATCGTTGTTATTGCGACTGGCCACATATTCCTTGCTGACGAGGTTCATCCCGTCGCGCATGGGTGTTACCAGGCAAATACCGGCGAAGTTATATAGCGCAGACAGGGTTTCCAGGGGGAAAGCACGATAAAAATATTGCACCGGATGCCAGGTCAGTGTCCTGAAACGCGCATTGATATTCCCTACATACTTATCTATTTCATCCCTCAATTCCTTGTATTGTGGCACCGTATCACGGGATGGCACCACAATCATATACAACACTACACTCCCAATATATTCGGGATGTAGTTGCAGTAATAATTCAAAAGCCTGCAGCCGTTGCAGGATCCCTTTGCTGTAATCGAGGCGATCTATCGACAGGATCAACTGGTTCTTATCAAAGTTCTGTTCAAGGTCCCTGATCTGCTCCTGCACTTCGGGGTAATTGCCCAGCGCGGCGTACTTGTTAAAGTCGATGCCCATGGGAAATGTCTCCACTACAATAGCCCGGTCATTGTAAGAAACTATGTTGGCCGATGTATTCACCGGCAGGATACGACTGGCGGCATCCAGGAAATGACGGGTATCATCGAAGGTATGAAAGCCCATGAGATCAGCACCCAGCATCCCTTCCAGAATTTCGGCCCTCCAGGGAATGAGGCGGAATAACTCAAAAGATGGAAAAGGAATATGTTGAAAGAAGCCGATGGAGATTTCGGGTAGCTCTGCCCGGATCATTCCGGGTAATAACAACAACTGGTAATCATGTATCCAGATGATGTCACCCGGTTCAGCTATCTTCAAAATAATATCCCTGAATTTTTTATTGACCTGAAAATAGGCGTCCCAATAATGTTGTTCATAGTGGGCATAAACAGACATATAGTGGAAAACTGGCCACAGTGTTTCATTGGAAAACCCTTCGTAAAAATTGTTGATTTCATCCTGCGTCAGGTATACCGGCACCAGGTTCATCTTTCTCAATTGCTTTGTTACTTTCTCCTGCTCTTTCTGGTCTGTAATCTCCTGTCCCGGCCAGCCTACCCAAATGTTATTACCTTCCCTGTAGATAGAGCCTAGGCCGGTAGCCAGGCCACCTTCACTGGGAGTTAACGTATAATCACCGTTTGCTTCTGAAATCTTTACCGGCAGTCTGTTCGATACAATAATGGTCTTTCGCATAGTCAGTTTATATAATCTATTATCTAATTACATTCAATAGGAATAGCCGTTAATACAACAAAAAATGAACCCAAAAGAGCGGAATTTACATATATAAATTAATGCAATGCTGCTACAAGGCGAAAGTTGGTCAACAGGATTTATCCAGAGCTGGATAAGGGCTACACCTGTAAAAATGTGAAGTTGGCAAGATAAACATTATCAGGCGGAAAAGAAAGAGAAAATACTGAAAAACAGGTCTAAATCAGCTACCAGCAAGGGATAGGTCAACGGCGCCCCAATGTCATGAGAATGACACCGGAGATAACAATGGCGGCGGATACACCTACCATGGCGCTAATATCTTCATGCCCGATGGCCCAGCCAAGAAATAAGGCGACAATGGGGTTAATATAAGCGTAAGTGGCCGTGAGACGGGGTGGGGCATTTTTCGACAACCAACTATAGGACGTATAACCCACCAATGATCCAATGAATACAAGATAAAAATAAGCTTGCCAACCCTCTGTTGTCATAAATGGAATAGTAGCCACAGCGCCTGGCTCGAAAACGAGGCTTACAAGGAAAGAGAATACACCCCCGGCGAGCATCTGAACAGCAGTGCTAGTAATTTGGGTAGGCATTGGCAGTCGCGGTACCAATAGCGTTCCGGCCGCCCAGCAGATATTCCCCGCTACTACAATGACTACCGGCCATAACGGAAAGCTACGGGTCTCCTGTACCTGAAAGGGATTAAACAACAGGAACAGGCCTATGAAACCAACCACAATACCCGACATGGTTAAATAAGATGGGCGCTTACGACTAAAAAATGCCCAGTCCATGCCCATAATCCAGGCTGGCATGGCAGCAACCATTAATGCTACCAGTCCCGAAGGCATATGATGAACCGCCAGAGCTACGGTAGTATTACCAATGCCTATCAATGCAATACCGACTAAACAGGCAGACAGGAACTGGCGACGATCCGGCCAGCTTCTCTCTTTTACATAACCAATCACCCCTAATAGGCTTCCGGCCAGCAAAAAGCGCATGGCCGACAGCATAAAGGGTGGTACCACTTTGGTAGCGATCTTCATACCAAGGTAAGTGGAGCCCCAGATAATATATACTGCCAGCAGGCAAAAGATCAGTTTAGAAGATATGGTACTTCCTGTTTCTTTACTCATGATAATTTTCTTTTAGCTCGCTGATAACTCCTGGTTACTTTGTCTACATCGCCGCAAGTGCTCATACTGCACCAACGCCGGGATCCATTCCTGCTTTTGTCCAGGAACAGCCATCCGCAGGCGGGGCATTCCTTTACCGGCATAGGTTGGTCGGCCGTGTACAAATCTACCGCCGATTTTACCAGCCACCAGTATACCTGCTCCAGGGCTGGTGCGTTGAATTGCAATTTCGCCCCGCCAGCCGTCCAGCCTATTTCAATATTAGCATAGACCTCCCCGACATAACTGTTGAACTGGAACAAATCTGCCGGCGTCGGGCGTTTATCGGATGCCTTACTTAAAAACAGCTGGTGCAGTAATTCCCTTAAGGCTATGCTCTTATCAAAAACAATGGCTGCCTTTTGAGGATAGTCTTTTGCCAACCGTTCCAAAGTATGGATCGTTTTGACGGGTAAACTGCCGGTATGTCCATACCATTGCAATACATCTTTGAAGTGATGCAGATAATCTACGGGCGGCATCTTCTTCCGGTTACTGATGGTATTAACAAAATCAAGGCACAAAACACCACCATCCAGCCGGAGATCAGTAATGGATTTTTGAGCAGACATATTTCTATAATTTGACCTGGAGCAACAAAGATAAACTAAATATTAACCAGTAAAACAAGTTTTACTGGTTAATAAAAAATGAGGTTAAAATGGAAATTTCACCATTTAAACCAGTTCTTTATATTATCAAACATAATTAATTGAAAATCAATTTATTTATAAACAAAAAAGCAACTCCTAAAGAGCTGCTTTTCCTATGCTGATGATAGTATTTTAATCTGCAGATATTTGAAAATCCTGTTGATTTCTCCAGGAATACCGTAAAAATACATTATTTATTTAACATATACTTCAATAATTGCATTTACTGGTCTCCGGGGAGCATAAAATGTATCTACCTGGTGGTAGTCTTTCTTTAACTCCTCCCTCAATGCGAAGGGGAAAAAGTTATTCAGACCGGGGGCATATTCAAATAACACGAGGTCATAGTGACCTTCCTGTACCCTCTGTTTAAAGGTGGCTAACTGCCGGTTAAACATCCCTACGCCCAGGTGATACCATAAGGGATAATCCGGACCGGTTTCCAGTTTATAGGGCATAGCTGCTGCCAACGGCGTGAGCTCGGTCATATTCAGCACTTTAATGTTTTCCTTCTTCTCTTTTACTATAGGCAGCGCCAATACCCGGTCCATCCCTTTTACGGTCGATTCGGGCATATATACCTTACGGAAAGGCTTCAGGCTGGAAAACACCCAGGAAGATACAGGGATGTCGATAGTGTCGGTATTTAACATAAAGTTGCGCCGGTTTACCACATTCTCATGGTTGGGATTATGTGCATCTGCAACTTCAGTTGTGGGAAACAGGCGGTCCGTAAACCGGCCTACATACTTCCACCAGGTGCCTGACCACCAGAAGAGTACCAGCAAAGTAGCGCCCAGCATTACCTTTGGGCGGCTGATATCTACTTTCAACAGCTCGCATAAGTAAGTGGCAATGAAGGCAAAAGCAAAACTGTGAAAGAAAATATTGTTGTCGGGTGGCGTATAGCTGGTCACCTGGAAAATAGCCGCTTCACCTAAAATACCCAGGGTGAGCAGGGCAAACAATACCTGCCTGCGTTGCTGCAGCCAGGTATTCCATTGTCTTACTTTGGCAACAAGGCACAGTGCTACCAGCACCAGGTATCCCTTGATCCAGTCAGAACCACCCATGATTTCATCAGTAAAATCGTTTATGGCTAGCCGTGAGCTATGAGGTGGCTGTCCATGGTTGAACCAATAAGCAAACCCCGGCATCAGCGGCTTAATCATGAACACTGCGATCAGGATAAACATGCCAATGAACACGGGGAAGTCGATCCAGCGCTTTGTCTGGAAGCAGTTATACGCCAATAGCGCCAGGCATAGCATGAATGCCATGCCGCCACCGTCTTGTTTGGTAAAGATAGACAGGAAGATAAAAAATGCAGCAGCTGCCATCCAGGCATAACTACGTTGACGGCTATCCGAAAAAAAGGCTTTCAGGAGAAAACTGATACCCACCAGTTCATATACAATGACCGTATGGTTATACCAGGGCCAAAAGTTGAAAAACGAATAAGACAATACAAAAACCAGCACCGACAACAGGCGTGCCCCTTTAGGCAGGTCCAGGCTTTTAAGGATGGAGCGGAAAGCAAAACCTGAAATAATATTAATAAACACCTGGGCTTTTACCAACGTAATCAGCTCTGGCCCAAAGATTTTGAAGAAGATGGCGGGAATAATCCAGTAACCATATCCCAGTGGCGTACCAAAATCCTTGTAGGGGATTTGTCCGGATGACAACCGGTAGGCACCCTCCCAGGAAAGGAATATATTTACCCGGTAAGGGAAGGTAACGAACAGGGGGACCAATGCCAGTACAATAATAATAATGCTTTCGGTAATGGACCACTTGCGATCCTTTAGGGAAATAAGCGACATAGAAATTGGGATTAGCGGTTATTTGTAATAATCCGGTAATGTGAATGGTGGCAAAAGTAATTGAATAAATTGTATCTTGGGCTGTCAGAATCAACTTTTTAGTTCCCCATGAAATACATTCAATTACTCAGGCCAAAACACTGGATAAAAAATGCATTCCTTTTTATTCCGCTTTTCTTTGCAGGGGAAATCTTCAATACCACCAAACTAATACAGTTACTTATCTCTTTCGTTGCCTTCAGTTTAGTGGCTAGCAGCATCTATATTTTGAACGACTACCGCGATGTGGCTGCCGACCGGCTGCACCCGGTGAAATGTAAACGGCCACTGGCTTCGGGGGCTATTTCCACGACGACGGCATTATGGCTTTTTGTGCTTTGTGTGGCAGGTGGATTTGCCATTGCCTGCCTGGTGAGGGAGAAATTCGCGTTTGTGCTGGGCCTTTATTTTATCATGAACCTGGCTTATTGCTTTGGGCTGAAGAATATCTCTATCCTCGATATCATGATCCTCTCAGTTGGATTTGTATTGCGGGTAAAGGCCGGCGGTGTAGCGGCCGAGGTAGCCATATCGGAGTGGCTGATGATCATGATCTTCCTGCTGGCCCTTTTTATGGCTATCGCCAAGCGCCGGGATGATATCCTGATAAAAATGGATTCCGGTAAAGATATGCGGAAAGCAGCCTCCGGGTATAATATGGACTTTCTCAATGTGATGCTCGCGTTGGTATCGGCAGTCATCATTGTATGCTATTTAATGTATACTATTTCGCCAGAAACCCAGCTGCGGTTTAAGACCTACCGCCTATATTACACCACTCTCTTTGTAATTGGCGGATTATTACGATATTTGCAAATAACCTACGTGGAGAACAATACCGGCTCTCCCACTAAAATCCTATATAAAGACCGTTTTATTCAATTGACCATATTCCTGTGGGTGCTTAATTTTTATATTTTAATTTATTTACCGACAGACAAAACATTTTTTGAATAATGCAAAAACGGTTAGCAAATTGGGGTAACTACCCGGCTATTACCAGCGACGAAAATGCCTTTACCCAGGAAGAACAACTCCGGGAGTATGTGTTGGCCAATACCCATATGATAGCCCGTGGTAATGGACGTTGTTATGGAGACGCCTCCCTGGGTGACCACAGCATATCTATGCTGAAGTACGATAAGATGCTGGCTTTCGACACCGAAAAGGGCATTATGGATGTCCAGGCCGGCGTAACCCTGGATCAAATCCTCGATATCATTGTTCCTAAAGGTTGGTTTTTACCTGTAACACCCGGTACCAAATATATTACAGTGGGCGGCGCTGTTGCTTCTGATGTACATGGAAAGAACCATCACGTGGACGGCGCCTTCTCCGGCCATATTATCGATATGGATGTACTCACCGGCTCCGGCGAAACCATTTGCTGCTCCGCTAGTCAACACCCCGATCTATTCTGGGCCACCTGCGGTGGCATGGGGCTCACCGGCGTTATTACCCGGGTAAAGTTCGGTTTGAAGCAAATCTCTACCGCTTATATCCGTCAAACGCAGCTGAAAGCAAAAAACCTGGAGGAAGTGATCCGGCTTTTTGAAGAATATAAGCACTACACTTACTCCATGGCCTGGATCGATTGCCTGCAAAAGGGCGATAGCTTCGGGCGTAGTATCCTCATAATAGGCGAACATGCCACCCCAGAAGAGCTCAGCGCAGTGCAGCGGAAGGCGCCCCTTACACTACCAGCTAAACGAAAGCTGACCCTGCCCTTTAACCTGCCCTCTTTTGCGTTGAACACTTTTACGGTAAAGGCGTTTAATTGGTTGTATTACGGGAAGAACTATAAAAGGGAAATGCACAAAGTCATTCCTTACGAACCGTTCTTTTACCCCCTGGATGCCATTCTTCACTGGAACCGGGGTTATGGTAAAGCCGGGTTTGTACAGTACCAGTTTGTCGTTTCCCTGGAGCAGAAAGAAGGCCTGATTACCATCCTCAAACGCATTAGCGACAAAGGCTGGGGTTCCTTCCTGGCTGTATTAAAAGTATTTGGTAAACAGGAAAGCCTTATCTCCTTCCCTATGGAGGGCTATACACTGGCCCTGGATTTTCCTATACGAAAAGGGCTGTTTGAATTCCTGGATGAGCTGGACGAAATTGTATTACAATATGGAGGCAGATTATACCTGTCTAAAGATGCCCGGATGAAGCGGGAAATATTCTGGAACAGTTATCCCAATGCCGGCAGGTTTGCTGACATTGTGAAGCAATATAATAGCAACGCACGGTTTGAATCCCTCCAATCGGAGCGTTTGTCTTTGACTAAATAGTGTACCCTATTAACGAAACACCACATGCCGACCATTTTACTTTTAGGCGCCGGTTCCGATATGGCTATCGCCATTGCGCGGAGGTTTGCTGCCGAAAAATATAATATACAGTTAGCAGCAAGGGCTGCCGACACCCTTATCCCCCAACAACAGGATTTGCAGGTACGTTATGGCGTTAGCGTTACCACTCATGCATTTGATGCCACCAACTTTTCCTCGCATGCCGCATTTTACGCGGGGTTGCCAGCAATACCGGATATTACCATCTGTGTGTTTGGCTACCTTGGCGACCAGGAAAAGGCGCAACAAGAATGGGACGAAGCAGCCACCATTATCGATACCAACTATACCGGGGCGGTATCTATTCTCAATGTGGTAGCCAACAGTTATGCTGATAGAAAACAAGGCATTATTGTGGGGATCAGCTCTGTTGCCGGTGAAAGAGGAAGACAAAGCAACTATATATATGGCAGTGCCAAGGCCGGCTTTACCGCCTACCTCAGTGGGCTGAGGAACCGTCTTTTTCGTAGCGGCGTACACGTGATGAGTGTGCAACCAGGGTTTGTTAATACCCGGATGACCCAGCACCTTACCCTCCCTCCTTTACTGACTGCCCAGCCGGAAGCAGTGGCCCAGGCTGTTTTTAAAGGAATAGAAAAAAAGAAAAATGTGCTGTATGTTAAATGGCACTGGAGGTATATTATGCTCATTATCAAACTTATTCCCGAAAGCATTTTCAAAAAACTATCCTTGTGACCATCGCCTTTTTCGATTTCGACGGTACCATCACCCGTAAAGATACCCTGTGGGAAATCATTAGGTTCCACAGGGGCCGGGCGGCTATGTACGCCGGTGTAGTGCAACTGGCACCGGCGTTTATCCGGTACTTTTTGAAAATGATGCCAGCCCAGGAATTAAAGGAAGAGGTATTGGGATATTTTTTTGCAGATATGCCGGTCGCTGAATTCTCAGCAGGCTGTGAAAAATTTTCCAGGGAACGATTACCCGCGCTGATACGGCCTTCAGCATTGACGGCTATACGAAAACATCAGCAGCAAGGACATCATGTGGTAGTGGTGACCGCCTCGGCACAGGACTGGGTGGCTTCCTGGTGCAGGCGGGAAAACATTGTTTGCCTGGGGACGCGGCTGGAAGTAAAAAATAAGGTAATTACCGGGAAGATACAGGGACTCAACTGCAATGGAGAAGAAAAGGTAAACCGTATCCGCCAGGCATATCACCTGGAGAATTTCCAGGAAATATATGCCTATGGCGATACCAAAGGCGACAGGCCTATGCTGGCGCTGGCACAACATACCATGTATAAGCCTTTCCGGCGCATATAAACGGCGCTTTTCGACATAAAAAATGCCCTACCATTACGGCAGGGCATTTTTATTATTGTAACAGATTGATTGTACGCTTTCATCAGGCGGCCTTAGCCCGCTTCATCTGTGCTGGCGTCACCAGCGCAGGTTTCAGCTTGATAATACCCACAAAGTTCAGCAACTTCATTACCTGGTAGCTGGGATCCAGCTCATACCATTTCTTGGCAAAGTTAGGACTGTCTTTGAATTTATGGTGATTATTCTGGAACAGTTCTCCGAGTAACACAATACCCCATGGAGAGGTGTTCCTGGAATGATCGCCGTTATCAAAATTCTGGTAACCGTATTTGTGACCGCACCAGTTAACGATAGCACCTTGTACAGGTCCCATCAGGAAGTGGATAGGCAGTAATAAATAAAGATACCACATACCGGCAGGTACAAATACCACGTAAAAAGCAACATAAGCAGCCATCCATGCGAAGCGGGTAATGTTGCTGTCGCCGAATTTATCCATGGCATCCCATTCTGGTAATGGCTCTGCGGTAAATTTAGGATCTACTACGTTTGTACGGGTTACAAAACCATTATAGATTTTGCGGGTTTGCACCATCATACCCCAAACGTCTTTAAAGAAGTGTGGAGAATGCGGGTCATGTTCGGTATCGCTAAACTCGTGGTGCATGCGGTGCATTACGCCATAAGCTCTTGGTATCAGGTAAGAAGATCCCTGGAAAAACCAGGTGCTGAAATAAAAGAAACGCTCCCAGAACTTGCTGGTAGTATACATTTGGTGAGATGCATACCTGTGTAAATAGAATGTGTGAAAAAACAAGGAAAAGAACCAGTGCACACAAAAGAATATCAGGATCGCCGTCATTTCTATACTTTGTAAAGTGACAAATAAGCGCCAAAGTTACACTAATTTGACCGATAAACCCATAAAAAAGCGATCCTGTTGGTGAAGGAAAAGTTAAAATAATTTTAAATCTCAATATTTCCTTACCCGTCGTAACTCCAACATATTCATGCCGTTACCTGTTAACCCGGTTACATTCGGCTGTACCAGCCGGATTACCTCATCGTAAAACAGGGGCACTACGGTGGCATCTGAAGTGATCATGTTATCCATGGCCTGGTACTGTCTATAACGAATACTGTCGTTGTTCTCCTCCAGTGCCTGCTCATAGAGGCGGTCGAAAGCCGGGTTGTTATAGCGGGTATAATTGGGAGGCGCCGGGTTCTTACTGTAAAACATGGCCAGGTAGCTTTCGGCATCGGGGTAGTCAGCTATCCAGCTACCGCGGAAAAAAAGCGCCTGGGATTTAGCGGTTTGCTCCAGCAGCAGGCTTTTCTGCAGTACCTCCACCTGCACACGGATCCCTATCTCCTGCACCTGATTGGCTACGTAGTTGGCCAGGTCAGCATAAATAGGGATAGACAGCAACTTGATTACCGGCAATCCCTTTCCGTCGGGATACCCCGCTTCCCGCAACAGTTGCCGGGCCAGCCCGGGATTGTAGGGATATCCTCTTACCTGGCTGGAATCGAATGAGGGCAAGCCCGCCGGCACAAACCCGGAGGTGGCCGCAGTACCTATGCCGTTACGCAGGTAGGTCATCATTTTGATACGGTCTATACTATAATTGATGGCCTGCCTGATTTTTCTGAAATGCAGAGGCGAGTTACGTACCAGCGGGTTGGCGCTGTCCGCCAGGATGCCGAGGTATTCCGTATTCAGATAGGGATGTTTGCTGAGTACCATTTTCCCCTCCCATTCCTTTCGCAGCCGGCCTTGCTTGGTCAACACCTCATCTTTAAACGACGCATCGATATCGTTCATAAAATCCAGCCGGCCCTGGCGAAAGAGCAGGAACTCTGATGCTTTGCTTTCCAGGAAGCTCACCTGTACTGCTTCCAGGTAAGGTAAGCGTTGCCCGTTTTCGTCTTTCTCAAAATAATCGGGATTGCGGTGCAGCACCAGGGCCTGGCCCTCATCCCAGAAGAAGAAGCGGAAAGGTCCTGTACCGCAGGGATGGCTGCGAAAGTCTTTCCCGTATTTTTCCACGGCCTCATGTGGTATCACGGAGCAATATTGCATACTAAGAATGCCCAATATCGGATGGAAAGGCCGGTACAGGGTAATAGAAAACGTTGAATCATTGAGGGCCTTGAAACCACTATCGGCGCTAAGTTTACCATTGAATATCCAGGCGCCCGATGATGCGGTAGCCGGGTCCATGATGCGTTTCAGGCTATATACCACATCGTGGGCCGTCATACGACGACCTTTTCCTCCGGGAAAAATATCACTGTCGTGGAAATAGACATCCGTGCGCAGATCAAAGGTATAGGTGCGGTGATCGGCCGACACCTGCCATTGCCTGGCCAGCGAAGGACGGATTTCCAGGTTGCTGTCGGGTTCCACCAGCGTATTATATAACTGTTTTACCGCCCATATTACTTCCTGGCTTTTGGCAAAGGCCGGGTCAAGACTGGCAATTGTATAGGTACTGTTGTACCGGAATACGGACAACGACCGTTTTTCCGATGGCGTACAGGATACCCATAATAAGCCGCTGAGGAGGACAAGCCTCCATTTAATTATAACCGCCTGACAATAACAACTTTTCATTTGGCAGTAAATTAATATCTTTCAGGTTAAAATATACGAATAATATGCGCGGCATCACAATGCTATGTATAGTGTTATTGGCAACATTGGCCTCCAGCGCCCAGGAACACTTCACCCGGGCAGATAGCCTGCGGGGCAATATCAACGCTCCCCAGCGTGTATGGTGGGACGTTATTCACTACGACCTGCACGTAACTGTCAATACGGAAGACAGTACCTTCAGCGGTTTCAACACCATTACCTATAGGGTATTGAAACCCGACACCCTTCTGCAGATAGACCTGCAGATGCCTATGGTGATAGACAGCGTTATACAAGACAAGAAATCCCTGTCCGTTACCCGGGATGGCAATGCATGGTTTATCCGGCTATCATCTCCCCAAACAAAAGATAAAAAGAAGCAGCTCACTGTATTTTATAGCGGTAAACCCCGGGTAGCTAAAAATGCGCCCTGGGATGGTGGCATCGTATGGGCAAAGGACGAAAAAGGCCGGCCCTGGATAGCCAGTGCAGTACAGGGTATCGGCGCCAGCATCTGGTGGCCCAATAAAGATACGCAGAGCGACGAGCCGGAGGCAATGACGATCAACGTAACTGTTCCCTCTGAACTGGTAGACGTATCCAACGGACGGCTGAAGAAAACCATTGAAAACGGCGATGGCACCCACACCTTTATATGGCAGGTGAACAACCCGATCAATAATTATGATGTGGCCATTAATATTGGCAATTATATAGAAATGAAAGACAGTTACTCCGGAGAGGGCGGGAAGCTGGAACTG
The DNA here is from genome assembly GCF_012726295.1 of Chitinophaga sp. Ak27. Lineage (GTDB taxonomy): Bacteria > Bacteroidota > Bacteroidia > Chitinophagales > Chitinophagaceae > Chitinophaga. The sequence continues at coordinate 540,049 of NZ_JABAOB010000004.1, forward strand.
GGTTACTGGGTATTGGATTATAACGGGGAGAAAGCCAGAGAACATTTCCAGGTAGTGAAGCCTATGTTGAAATGCTTCGAATACTGGTTTGGTAAATATCCTTTTTACCAGGACAGTTACAAGCTGGTGGAAACGCCTTTCCTGGGCATGGAGCACCAGAGCGCAGTAGCTTATGGCAACAAGTTCAAGATGGGATATAAAGGCACCGATCTTTCCGGCACCGGCTGGGGATTAAAATGGGATTTTCTCGTTATCCATGAAAGCGGGCATGAATGGTTTGGTAACAGTATCACCAGTAAAGACCTGGCAGACATGTGGATACATGAATCCTTTACCAATTATTCTGAAACGCTCTTTACAGAATGTCAATATGGACTGAAAGCCGCAAATGAATACCTGCAGGGCATCCGGAAGAACATCAAGAATGACGTGCCTATCATTGCGCCCTATGGCGTGAATGCAGAGGGCAGTGGAGATATGTATTACAAAGGAGCCAACATGATCCATAATATCCGGCAGATCATGGAAAACGATGAGGCCTTCCGGCAAATGTTGAGGGGATTGAATAAAACCTTTTATCATCAAACAGTGACCACCAAAGAAATAGAGCAATATATGAGCAATGCCGTAGGGATGGATCTGAGCAAAGTGTTTGATCAATACCTTCGTCATACAACTGTTCCCACGCTGGAATACCGCTTTAAAGGCCAACAGGTACAATACCGTTGGGTAACAGATGTAAAGGATTTTAATATGCCCGTAAAAGTAAAGCTGAGCGACAACGGTTATAAATTAATATATCCGGGAACGTTATGGCGTAGTTCCAGCGTTACGTTGAGTAATCTGAAGGATTTTGAAGTAGACAAGAACTTTTATATTCACACAAAGCAGGTGCAATAAAGTATCATGGCCCATTTGCGGGGAAGTAGTTTCCAGCTGGTGGGCCTTTTTTATCCCCTCAGCATTTTAAAGGCGTGGGAGGTGCTGTTATTCAGGTACCCATATGCCGCCCACAAGATAGAAAGTGGCTCTATGCTCCGGCTCATTTCAATTCTCCCCATATCGGCTACATCCTCCCAGCCTATCTGGAATAATAAATCGGTAACTTCTTTTTTTGCCGCAGCACTATTGCCGGCGATAAACATAGTGGGCGCTCCTTCCCGGAAGTTGGGTAAAAACATGCGTTCGTGGCCTATGCAGCTCAGGGCTTTTACTACATTGGCGTCGGGTGGTAACCAGGCTTGAATTTGTTCGCCGGCGGAATTATTATGGCCGATAGTGAAGGTGAGTCGACCGTGATCATCGGGGCCTTTGCCATCCAGGGGATTGGTGACATCTACCACGGTTTTGGTTTTGAAGTTCCAGATGCCTGCAGCTTCGATCGCTTTTTGTGTGCCGCCCCAGCTGGTACAGATCAATAACATTTCACCAAATTCGGCGGCCTGCCTGAAAGTACCTGCCATGGCTTGCTTTCCCTGTTTCTTCACCCATTGTTGCAACGATTCCCTGGAGGGATTCCGGGTACCGATAGTAACATCATGTCCATTTTGAATAAGCCCTACGCCGAGGGTTAATCCTACCGGACCGCTTCCAAGGATACCAATTTTCATGCGCAATTATTTAAGGATAGTGCGAAACATGAAGATAACTAAAAAAGCTGAAAGCTTAGGGCATAAAGCACAAAGCTACCTTAATGAAGATGGCAGATAATTTATATTAATAATAAATACAATACCATCTTCATTAAGGTAGCTTTGTGCTTTATGCATTATGCTTAGTGCTCTTCCAGCAGGTATCCCAGGAAGCGCTGCATTCCTTGTCTTTTAGCGGGAGTAAGCGGATAACTGATGTTATGAATATAGTAGGTAGCCAGGTCGTAGATATCGTAAGGATTTTCTGCCACTACCGCCGGGATATTTTTAATACCCAGGCTGGTAGCGTTACTGAACTCCTTTATGAAAGCTGCGGGAAGCTGTTTGTTACTGATCCAGGCAGCGAAAACAAAAGGCAGGCTGGTAAAGCGTACCCAGTTTTCTGCCAGATCATATATATAAGGAGATACTTTACGCTGAGCTAGTGCACGGTCGCCAATCACCAGCCCGGCATCAGTGCCTTTGATCTGGTCCTGGTAATCGCCGTTGGTATCCACAAATTCCACATCGAGTTTCCAGTATTCGCGTACCAGCACCTGCAGCAGCGCTACCGAGCTACGGCTTTGGTAGTCGAGATAAATCCGTTTTATTTCATTCAGGGGCACATCGCTATATAAACAAACAGAGGCCACTGGTCCCTCTGCTCCGATACAGTAATCTGCTATGATATAGTATTCCTTCAGTTGCGGAATAATAGCCACTGGCACCAGGGCTAAGTCTACCTCTCCATCTATCAGCTGCTGGGCTATCTTAGCCGGATAATCCATCGATAATTCCATCATCTCCATCACCGGATGATTCCTGAATCCATACAATAAAGGCTTCGTATTCAAATAACTTACAGCCGCAACTTTTACTTTCCGTTCCAATTTCAGTAATTTTGAAGCTGCAAAAGTAATTAAATCCCGGTTAACAAGTTCCAAATGAATATTTGTTGGCGGGTAAATGTGACTTGTTGCCGCTAAAAACGTTAATTGTAATACTGGAATATGCAACTACAACCTTTAACTGCCATTTCTCCGCTGGACGGGCGCTATCGCAAGCAACTGGACGAGCTGGCCAATTATTTTTCTGAATTTGCGTTGATCCGTTACCGTGTGATGGTAGAGGTGGAATATTTTATTGCACTGTCGGAGCAGAAGCTGTTTACACTGCCCAAAGCCAAATTCCCTGCCCTGCGTAAGATTTATCAGGAATTCACTATCGAGCATGCACAGCTGATCAAAGACACAGAAAAGATTACCAACCACGATGTAAAGGCTGTGGAGTATTTTCTGAAGAATGAACTGAAAAACCTGGGACTGGAAGATAAACTGGAATGGGTACATTTCGGCCTCACTTCCCAGGACGTGAACAATACCGCTACTCCTCTCTTCTGGAAAGATGCTATCGAGCACGTATATATGCCGGCACTGGCCAACCTGATCCTGGAGTTAAAGAAATTAGGCGAATCCTGGATGAAGGTGCCAATGCTAGCCCGTACCCACGGACAACCCGCTTCACCTACCATTCTCGGTAAAGAAATACTGGTATTTGTAGAGCGCCTGGAAGGCCAGGTAAACCTGCTGGGACACATTCCTTTTGCAGCGAAGTTTGGGGGCGCCACCGGTAACTTCAATGCTCACTACGTATCTTTCCCTAAAATCAACTGGGAAAAATTCGGCGAAAAATTCGTGAACACCACGCTGGGCCTGCAACGTATGAAATATACCACGCAGATTGAGCACTACGATAATATCTCCGCGCAATTCGATGCGCTCAAACGTATCAATACGATATTACTGGATTTCTGCCGGGATATATGGACTTACATCTCCATGGACTACTTCAAGCAGAAAATCAAGAAGAATGAAGTAGGTTCTTCTGCAATGCCACACAAGGTGAACCCGATTGACTTCGAAAATGCCGAAGGTAACCTGGGACTGGCAAATGCCCTCTTTGAGCATCTTAGCGCCAAGTTACCGATCTCCCGTTTACAGCGCGATCTGACCGATTCTACGGTATTGCGTAACCTCGGCGTTCCTTTTGGTCATACCCTGCTGGCTACCAAATCTATCCAGAAAGGATTAGGTAAACTGATCCTGAACGAAGCCAAGCTGAAAGACGACCTGGAAAACAACTGGGCGGTAGTAGCAGAAGCCATTCAAACGGTATTGCGTCGTGAAAACTACCCGCAACCCTACGAAGCCCTGAAGGAGCTGACCCGTGGCGGAGAACAGATTACACAGAAAAGCATGCACAAGTTTGTAGATGGCCTGAAGATCAGCGCTGCACTGAAGAAAGAACTGAAAGCCATTACGCCACATAACTATACCGGTTTGTGGTAAGCGATATTCCAATAATAGAAAAGCTCCGTCCCAGGGACGGAGCTTTTTTGTTAACTCCCGAAAGCAATTTCTGCGATCAATATGTTTGAGTGCATTACTGCGCTTAGGTTAAACAAACGCTGTTCTTGTATTAATTTCTATTTTCTGCTCCCCACTTCCTGTTGTAACTGTAATACCAGCCACAAACCACCTGCATAGGTTGTCATCACCTTGTTATGGGTTTCCCGTGAAATAATTTGCTTGAAAACTACCGGTATACCGGAGTGGGTAACAACAAGGGGTTAGTTCTAAAAGCGATGCAAATATATAAATATTGATACTATTATAAAATTATCACAGGCATTTTTTTGTTAATAACTGGTTAAGGAACAGGGCATAAGTGCAAAGTAAAAGCTAGCGAAGCGAATGGCTTGTACCTTTTTAATAGTTTCAATAGCTTTTTGCTTGCGTTTTATGCTTTCCGCTCATTAGAACACATCTCTCAAATGCATCAGGTCATAGGTGTCGCCATAAAATGTAATGGCGATAATATCGAACCGGATACTTACGGGATGGAGTCCATATTGCAGCAAGTAATCGGAGGCTACACTACGGATGTGTTCCTCCTTTTTATAGTTGACCGCCTCTTCCGGCCATCCATAACGATCGCTGCAACGCGTTTTTACTTCAATGAAATAGATATTGTTGTCTTTTCCGGCAATGATGTCAATTTCTCTCCGGCCGGACTTCCAGTTGACATGCAACACACTACAGTGGCGGCGCACATAAGCTTGGGCAATGGCTTCGCCCTGCTGGCCCAACGATAAATGATGCATATATTTTCAGGGTTAGGTATCACAAACTGCTAAGCAGGAATAATCAAGGGAAAAATATTCTACTTAACACCTATTTTTGCAGGCATATAAATTTATTCATTCTCGGCTATTTAACAAGTAAAACAGATAACCATATATGAACTTATTCAGACTGGAAGGAAAAGTGCAGCATTATGCATGGGGAGGATATACCTACATTCCTGAATTACTGGGCATTACGCCTACTGATCAACCTAGTGCAGAGTACTGGATGGGTGCGCACCCCAGCGCTCCTTCCCTCATTACTACAGCCACCGGCCAGGAACCGCTGAACCAGCTGATACAGCTGGATCCAGCCAATATTACCGGCCCGGCTGTATGGGAAAAATTCAAAGAGCTGCCCTTTCTTTTTAAGATACTGGATGTAAAAGACATGTTGTCTATACAGGTACATCCTACTAAAAGCGAAGCAGAGAAAGGGTTTGCCAGGGAAAATGCCGAAGGTATTCCGCTGAATGCTCCTAACCGCAATTACAAAGACGACAACCATAAACCTGAAATTATGGTGGCGCTGAGTGAATTTTACCTGTTACATGGCTTTCTGCCACATGCACAGTTGCAGGAGGTATTAAATGCCGTACCGGAGTTTACTTCACTGGTAAGCATATACGAAAATGAAGGTTATTTCGGTTTGTATAAGAATGTAATGGAGATGCCGCAATCGTTGGTGAATATTATTCTCCGACCGCTGACCGATCGCCTCATACCGCTGTATAAAACTAACCAGTTAGCGAAAACAGATCCGGGCTTCTGGGCTGCCCGTGCCGTGTTAAATGATCCTAACAGTAAGGATAAGCTGGACAGGGGTATCTTTTCCATCTACTTTTTTAATATTATGCAGGTACAACCCGGTGATGCCGTATTCCAGGATGCGGGCGTACCACATGCCTATCTCGAAGGACAGAACGTAGAGCTGATGGCCAATTCAGATAACGTACTGCGTGGTGGTCTTACTCCCAAACACGTAGATGTGCCGGAGTTGCTGAAACATACTCGTTTTGAAGGTATCCACCCACATATCATCAAGGGCGATCTGAGTGCCGACGGACTGGAAAGAATTTATCCATCGCCTGCTCCCGATTTTGAAGTAAGTAAAATAAATATCTCCGAAGGACAAACCTATCAGCATACGGCCCGGGCGGCAGAAATCCTGATCGTGATAAATGGTAGTGCTACTATTAAAGGAGAAGACACTATTTCCGTGCAGAAAGGCCAATGCGTTTTCACTGCCTACAATGCTACCTACCAGATTACCGGCAATGCGGAGATTTTCAAGGCTACTGCGGGAAGACTCAAATAAAACCGGCCCTGAAATGGTGATACAGATGATTAAAAAATAAAAATAGCATGATTAAAACAGTAGCAGGTTCACTCTTGCTACTGTTTTTCCGTTTATTTAAACGAGTTCATTTAATTCATCATCCGGTAATCATTAGGCGTAATGCCTACTTTTTGTTTGAATAAACGCGTGAAATGCTGCGGGTATTTAAACCCTAATTCGTAAGCAATTTCACTCGCGGATTTATTCCTGTCAAACAGTCTGTCTTTTGCCACCTCTATCACTTTTGACTGAATGTATTCCAGCGCAGATTTGCCTGTTTCTTTCTTCACCAAATCACCAAAATAGTTGGGGGATAAATGCAGGGCTTCGGCACAATAAGCTACGGAAGGCAAGCCCTCGTTCTGCGGTTTATCGGATAAAAAATAGCCGTTCAATATGTATTCAAACCGTTCCAGGATTCCTTTATTTGCATTGTCGCGCGTAATAAACTGGCGGTCGTAAAAACGGATGCAGTAATTGAGCAGCAACCCGATGTTGGATGCAATCAGTCCTTTACTGTGTTTGTCTATATTTTGATCTAGTTCATACTCAATTTTTAAGAAGCAATCAATCACGATACTCCTCTCTTTATCCGACAGGTGAAGCGCTTCGTTTACATTGTACGAAAAGAAAGAATAATCCTGAATCTGTTTACCCAATGGCGTACCATTTATCAGGTCGGGATGAAAGAGTAATACCCAGCCTTTCGGAGCAAATAGTTCAAAGCCAGGTTGCACACCTACTACCTGTCCGGGCGCTATAAATATCAGACTTCCTTCCTGGTAATCATAGTGCCTTCTTCCATAGCGCAATTGGCCATAGTTAAGTTCTTTAAGCCCCACTGCATACAAACCAAAGTTGAATGATTTGGCAGGCATCGGTTGCGCTCTAGAGAGGTCAATTACTGTAACCAGGGGATGTTTGGTAGTTACGCCCCGTATGGCATTGTAGTGCGCGATGCTACCAATTTTTACGATCTCTTCCATACCTTATTCTTTTATCGTTACAAATTTACAGGTTCCGGTAAGCCTTTTTGATACCAACCTTCCCGATCAGTAAAACTGGTTAGAAAACCAGTAATGTGTATACAAGGCCAGCTTGCCCTTCTTCATAATTTTGGAGCAGAAAACATATAAAATGAAAACACGACAATTAGGCGCCTCAGGATTAGAAGTATCCGAACTTGGTTTCGGCTGCATGGGGTTAAGCCATGGCTATGGGCCGGCAACAAATGAAAATGATGCCATTGCACTCATTCAAAAAGCCTATGAATCAGGCATTACTTTCTTTGATACTGCAGAAGTATATGGACAGGGCGCCAACGAACGGTTGGTAGGAAAAGCATTGCACGATGTTCGTGATAAAGTAATCATCGCTACCAAGTTTGGCTTTAGAAACGGTAAGCATACAGATGGTTTGGATAGTCGCCCGGAACGCATCAGGCAGGTGGTGGAAACCTCGCTCCGGCATCTGCAAACCGACTATATCGACTTGTTTTATCAACACCGTGTGGACCCGAATGTCCCTATTGAAGAAGTTGCAGGAGCCGTAAAAGATTTGATCGCCGAAGGTAAAGTAAAATACTTCGGTATGAGTGAAGCCGGCTTGCAAAGTATACGCAGGGCGCATGCCGTACAACCTGTAGCAGCCCTGCAAAGCGAGTATTCCATGTTCTGGCGCGAACCTGAAGAAGAAATCATCCCGCTGCTTGAAGAATTGGGCATTGGCTTCGTTCCGTTTAGTCCGCTGGGCAAAGGATTTTTAACGGGTAAGATGAATGCAGGCACCGAATTTGACCAGACCGATGCCAGAAATATCCTCCCTCGTTTTACCAAAGAAAACCGTGAAGCGAATCAAACCATTGTTGACCTTGTAATAAAGATTGCGGGAGAACAGCACGCAACGCCAGCGCAGGTTGCATTGGCATGGCTGCTGGCGCAAAAGTCGTGGATTGTACCGATTCCGGGAACCACAAAAATGACTCGCTTAGAAGAAAATATAGTTGGTGCCAACATCACCTTAAGCGATGATGATTTAGCCAATATCAATAAGGCGTTGGACAACATCAGTCTTCAGGGAGAACGCTATCCCGCAAGCATGGCAGGCCTCCAAGGCAGGTAAGCATCGGGTTCTTCTGAGATAACGATCCTTTTTTTGTATCGCTATTTCAGGACCAGGCAATGGCATTCATAAAAAAGCTATTGAAAACGGCAATCGCCTTTTCAATAGCTTTTTTTATGGGCGACTTATCAGATAATAATCACCGTCTTTCCCTTGCCTTTCGCCTGGCGGCTCAGGGCAATAGCGGCCGGTACGTCCTCCAGTCTGATTTTATTTTCTACGGGTACCTGTAATTCGCCCCGGTCAATAATGAGTGATAGTGTATCGAGGGAAGCGGCACTTCCTTTGGTTTCGAAATTGCCTCCATGAATACTCCTGGCTTTGAGGGCGGCTTCGTCGGCTACAAACATGGTAGTCAGTGCTCCCCCGCCGGGTCTTACCAGGTCAAGATTAGCAGTAAACCCGGCGCCATCGCTGGCCACATCAATCAATCCATCTACGCCACCGGGGTATTTAGCTTTCACCTGTTGAGCCAGGGGAGCAGTTTTATAGTTAATTGTTACCGTGGCGCCCAGCTTTTTCATTCTCTCAGCGGCAGCATCATCGCCCACAGTAGCTATTACATGAATACCCTGTAATTTTGCCAACTGTACAGTAAAAGATCCTACGCCGCCGGTAGCGCCCACCACCAGCAGGGTATCACCTTCCTGCAGGTCCAGGTGATCCAGCATTTGCTGGGCCGTCATGCCGGAAGTAGGCACTGCTGCGGCTTCAGCAGCCGACAGGCTGGACGGCGCCAGTGTAAGCCCTGATTTCTCCGGAACGATAGCATATTCGGCATAGGAACCTTCTCCGATAGGTGCATGAATAAACTGGCCATATACCTTATCGCCTTTTTTAAACCGGGTAACCCCTTCTCCTACTTCTTCCACGGTCCCTGCGCCATCTACGCCCATGATGAGCGGGAACTGATGCGGCATAGCTCCATCCATAATGCCATCGACCATTTTCCAGTCGAAGGGATTGATGCCGGCAGCGGCTACTTTAATCAACACCGTGCCTGGCCGCACTGCTGGCTTGGGTAAATCCATCACTGCGGGAATGTCTTTGAATTTCGATACGGCAACCGCTTTCATAAGAATGATTTTAATATGTAGAAAGATATATTGACTATGCTGGAGTTTACAATCGTGGATCTACCGCCTCACTCTCTAATGCTAAAATAGCAAATACACATTGATGTACCAGCTGCAAAGGCGCTTTATTTACAAATCGCTCCAGCGCTTCCAATCCCAGGGCGAATTCGCGTAATGCCAGCGATCGTTTCCCGGAGAGCTTACGGCCGCGCAGACGCAGTAAATTTTCTTCGGCGTCATATTCAGGTCCATATATAATCCGCAGGTATTCTTTTCCACGGATTTTAATCGCCGGTTGGATCAGCCCTTTGCCATCTTTGCTAAGGAACGTATATGGTTTGATGACCATTCCCTCGCCCCCGGCAGCCGTCAGCTGCTGCCACCAGGTAATAACCGCCTTTTCGCTTTCGGCATCCCCGATATCTGCCAACAGATAAGGCGTAGCGAGCAGTATTTGTTCATCACCGGCACAAATATTTTTAATGGCAGACATATGCCATTCATGGTCTTTGTCGAAGTACGTTTTTCCCTCCGTGGCCATGATATGAAACGGCGCCAGTTTATAGTCGCTGAGATCATTTACCGGCCAGCAATACTGCCGGTAGGCATCTACATACTTCGTAGTCTGCTCCTGGCGCAGGCTGTACTTGTCGAGCAAAGCCTGTGCAGGCGCACCATTGGATACTGCCTGCTGTAAAGCGTTAATTACTTGCGGTAGTGCATGGCCGGCGGCAGCACCAACTGCTGCATACTGATTTTGCAGCAATGCCTGGGCTTTGGCGCTCCAGGGCATTAGTTCCGCATCGAGGCATACCCAGTCGGTATTGAAATTTTCATAAAAACCGGTATTAATCAACGCTGTATTGACACGGGCTATAAATGCCTGTTCCGTTTGTTTATCGGTAAAGAAGGCGCGTCCGGTCCGCGTATATACGATTCCGTTACCTTCTCCTGTTACCCCAAAACGGGCAGTTGCTGCTGCCTCATCCCGGCATACAATTACTACAGCGCGGGATCCCATATGTTTGGTTTCACAGATCACTTTTTTGATCCCGGCGTCCCGGAAATATTGCAGGCCTTCTGCGGGATGTTCCAGCATGCCTGGCTCCTGGCTGGTTTCAGCAGGCGACATCGTAGGAGGCAAATAAATCAGCCATTTCGGGTTCACTGCAAAGCGGCTCATCACTTCCAGCGCAGCGATGTTGTTTTCTTCCCTGATGGTGATGTTGTGACTATAGCGCGTTTCAAGGATTTGTTTGCCTGTAAAATCGGCAATATCCAATACGCCATCGTATTGCTGTTGCACGCTGAGCGCGCTCCCTTCATTATAGCCAATCGGGCGGGCTGGTACCGCGTATTCTTCCAGTGCAGGCACGCTTACCAGCTCCCTTTCGGGGTAACGCAGGGCAGTCAGCGATGCGCCAAATACGCAACCTGTATCTATATCGATGGTGTTATTTAACCATTGAGCTGCGGGTACCGGGGTATGCCCGTATACTACCATGGCGCGGCCTTTGTATTCCAGCGCCCAGTTATATCTTACCGGGAGGCCGAATTCATCTGTTTCCCCGGTAGTTTCGCCATACAGGCAAAATTCCCTTACGGCGCCGGAGCCGCGTCCCTGCATACTTTCTTTCAGGCCGGCATGTGCTACCACCAGCTTGCCATCGTCTAACACATAATGACTTACCAGCCCGTCAATAAATGATTTAACGGATTCCAGGAAAGCGGGCGTTTCGCCTGCCAGCTGGGCTACGGTTTGTTCCAGGCCATGCCTTAGCTGTACGTTTTTACCGTTGAGATAGCGGAGTAGTTTCGCATCGTGGTTACCCGGCACACATAAAGCCTGGCCATTGCCCACCATATTCATCACCAGGCGCAACACCTGTGGCGACTTCGGCCCACGATCTACCAGGTCGCCCACGAATACAGGTTTGCGGATAAGCATATGACCTTCGGCGGTAACGGTGGTGGCGGCACTGATCAGCGCCGCATTTTCCTTATCCACCTGGTAGCCCAGGGTATCCAGCAGGGTGCATAGTTCGTCGTAACAGCCGTGTACATCCCCGATAATATCGAAGGGTCCGTGCTCCTCTTTCTTATTGTTATAGAGCGGCGTGCGGGTAATGGTTTCCAGCATAGCCACCTCTTCTTCTGTGCGCATCTCGAAAATATGGCGGTAGCCTTCTTCCCGCAGTCCGCGTAATCCGCGCTTCAGCTGACTGATCTGCTGGGGAATAACATGGGCGCCGAAATTGCGATCGCTGCGCAACTCGTTTCGGTCCTGGCAAACCCGTTCGGGCATGTTCAATACAATGGCCACCGGCAACACGTGGTATTCGCGGGCCAATCGCACCCATTCCTTCCGGGATTCCGGCTGCACATTGGTAGCGTCAATCACCGTGAGCAATCCCAGTTTGAGACGTTTGGCAGCAATAAAACGAACTACTTCAAAGGCATCTGCCGATACCGCCTGGTTATTTTCATCGTCACTGATCAGTCCCCGGCAAACGTCGGAGGAAATGACTTCCGTAGGCTTAAAGAATTTGCGGGCAAAAGTGGATTTTCCGGCGCCGGAAGGGCCGATTAATAAAACCAACGATAATTCTGGTATAGAGATATGTGATAGTTTAGTATTTCTTCGGGACATAATATTCCTCTCTGATGCGGATTAGCAATGATGCCGCCAGTGCCGGATCCGGATGGTCCGGTAAATCTGATGCAGCATATAATTGTTCCATTTGATCTAATTTTTCGGCCGCCATTTCCAGTAACGTATCATAACTGAACTCGCCGTTGCGGATACGCAATAAAAAATCGCGGTCTTCTCTGTATACCCGTACTTCTTTGTAGCGGGCTATTTCGGCTGCCATGTTGAGCAAGCGAAAGGTATGCATCATGTGCTTACTGTCGTAGTCGGCACCCAGCGCCTGGTTATGCTGATAACGGGCATCGTTGCGCAACTCCACCCATTCCCAGTAGGACGCAAAGTCTTTGCAATACACAGTATACCCATCTTTGTTAAAGTGCATAATGCCCAACGGGTCAACGCCCGGGGGCACGGAGCTTAGCTGCACGTCGTTAGCACTTTCTCCCGAAAAAACACCTTTGAAGTCCACCGCCGTAGTAAACTGTCGCCGGTGATACAAAGCATATACATCCCGGAAGTGATCAATCCTTGACAAGCCGCAATCCTCGGGGCGAAGACCTTTTTCGTATAGCCATTCCAATAATGGCATACTTTGCCCTCCCCTGATCACGTAGCAAAACTCAATGACTGGTTTCCTGGTTTCCGGATAGGATTGATTGATCTTTTTATTCAATCCTCTCGCTTTCTTAATCTGGGCTTTTGCGTAGCCGGCAAAGGTATCCAGGCATAAGCGGGATAAAAAGTCTGCCGGTTTTACCAGGTCCATCAGCGGATGGCGGTATAATTCATTTTGCGCAGTAGTACTGAGCAGTTCCAATATATTGGGATTATTTTTCTCCAGCAATTCCAGGAAGCGCCGGATTTCAAAATATACTTCATCGTGGCTTTCGTTGGTTACCTGCGGCGTATAGGACATTCCATATAGCTCAGATTGAGGCAAGATAAATACTCCTTTTATATCGGTGTCTGATGTAGGCACCTGCAGGTTATAGGCCTTGCTTCCACTGATGCATTCCAGTAGTATACAGGACCGTTGTTGCTTTAACTCCTCAAAAGTCATAGGAAATATATTTACGGAAGAGGGCATCCAGTTCATTGGCATCGTTCTTCACCACGGGTAACTCCGCTGCCTGGTACCTGCATTCTTCCAGTATGCCGGCTATCCACTGATGTAATTCCGGCATGGCCGGTACCATCAGTTGCTCATCAGCGCCGGCTTTCAGCTGCAGCAGGTGATCAATAGCTGCCTGTATGCCGGCATCAGTAATCAAGGTACGAAGCTGGGAGAACTCCATTGGAGGCACGCCTTTTCCGGCTAAGATCCATTGACAGGCGAGCATGGGGCGAAGCACATAAAAGTATTTCTTCAACTTCACCGAGGCACCCGACAGCTCATTGGTAAATACATTGGTAGCCATAGACTGGTAGTGGTGGCAACCTGAACGGGGCGAAAAATATTTTTCCATTAAGCTGGTAAGCGTTGCTTTAAAGTCTGTGATTTCCTGGTACACCACCGGTGATTGCAGCCATTCATACAGCGGCGCATTGGATTTCAGGAATAGCTGGAGTCCTTTACGGATATCCCAGCCGCTTACATCCAACACTTCATCTACCGGCAGTTCAATCACATCGCGCTGTTCCAGGATGCTGAGGTAACTATCTTTATGACGGGCGTAAATAAAACGTACATCATAGTCACTGTCTGTAGAGGCAAAGCCCCAGGCGCGGCTACCTGATTCACAGGCGTAAAGAATTTTCACCTGGTGCTCCTCTTCCAGTGCTTTTATCTGTTGTAATATATTTGTTTCCATCACGAACGTTTAAATAAGGCCAGCTGGCTGGGACCTCCCAGTACTTCATCTGTTTCTCCCAGCGGCCTGTAAGATACTTCATAACCAAATTGTGTGGCGACCCGGTTTCCCCAGGCAGCAAACTGCGATCTTGTCCATTCAAAACGGTGATCGCTATGCCGGAAAGCGCCGTCGCCTAATTTTTCATATAGCACATTGTACTCGGCATTAACGGTAGTAATGATCACGTATTGCGGCCTTGCATACTCAAACACCACCTTTTCCAGTGCAGCGAGCCGGGGTTCATCCAGGTGTTCAATCACTTCTACCAATACGCCGGCATCAAAACCCGATAGGCGTTTATCCCTGTACGTGAGTGCTCCCTGTACCAGTTGCAGCCTCGCCCGTTGCATTTCTGGCAGTCGATCCATTTTCAGTTTGCTCTGCGCAATCTCCAGCGCATGGTAGCTAACATCCATACCCAGGATTTTCTTAAATGCCTGCTTTTCCATCAGCAAGCGTAGCAACTTTCCTTCGCCACATCCCATATCCGCCACGGTGGCTATATTCAGTTCAAGGAGTATATCCCTCACCGTTTGCAGACGCAGGTCGTGCAGCCTTATTTTATCTTTGGGCTGCTTCTCTTCCACCGGCAGTACCTCGTCTTTCATGATCATACCCAGTGCTTCTTTGGCAAGAGGACCTATATAACGCAGGTAACGGCGGGTGATCAGTTCTCTTGCAGGATGCGTATCCAGCCAGCCTTTCCCTTTTTCCATGAGCTTTTCAATCTCATGCCCGCCTATAAAATAATGTTTATCATTATCGCATACCGGAATGAGGATATACAGCTGGCTCAGGATAGTTTTAAGCGGCTGGGTATGACGCAGCGTCACATTAAAGTAACGGCTTTGTCCCCATTCGGGAAACTGGTCATCCAGCAGGTGCGATTGCACCGTGATATCATAGCCCAGGGGTTCAAAGAACTCGCGTAGCAAAGCCTCTCCACCTTTTACCGGGAGTACGGATAAATTGATTTCAAACGGAATAGCTTCATCTACCAGGTGTGGTTTGTCTTTACAACGTCCGTTCATAGCAGAGGAATATGCCTGTGCAATGGCAGCACTCATAAAAGAAGAGGCTACATAAGGGCGGTCATTCACATACTGTTCCAGTACAAAATCGGCGGGGCCATTGTTGCGGCGTACCAGGCGTACCGGGTCTATATCCAGCAGCAAAGCGGCGGTACAGCTTTCGTCAGTTGCCTCCGGGTAAAAAATATGGGCACTGCCTGCCGTCAGCGTTACGGTTTGTACTTTAGCAGGATGTTTATGCAACAGGTAGCCAAGGTCGGTCGCGGGGTAACGTTTAGTCGTAATAGTTAATAACATCGGTCAACTGTGCTCTTTCACGGAAGCACGCTTTTTATCATGAATAGAACGAAGATATTATTTTTTATTATTTAGTACAAATTCATGACATATCTCCGCAGATCTTCTCTGAAATATAATATTGATAAAATATTTTATTATTAGAATTAGTCTACTATATTTGTAGACTTTTTATATCTATTCTAAATCCCCCAGTTATGTCTACTAAGCCATTACATTTCGACACGTTGCAGGTGCACGCAGGCTACCAGCCGGAATCTTCCACGCATGCAGCTGCAGTACCTATTTACCAAACCACTTCTTACACATTCGACAGTGCAGAACATGCAGCAGATCTGTTCCAGCTGAAGCAGTTTGGTAACATCTACACCCGTATCATGAATCCAACTACGGATGTATTTGAGAAAAGAGTAGCCGCATTGGAAGGCGGCGTAGGCGCATTGGCCGTAGCATCGGGGCAGGCGGCACAGTTCATTGCCCTCCACAATATTTTATTACCGGGCGATAACTTTGTATGCTCTTCCTATCTGTATGGTGGTACCTTCAACCAGTTTAAAGTGAGCTTCAAGCGTATCGGTGTAGAAGCCCGATTTGCAGATCTTGACAAGCCGGAGAGCTTCGAAGCATTGATTGATGCAGATACCAAAGCAATTTACGTGGAAACCATCGGTAACCCGGGGTTTGCCATTCCTGACTTTGAAAAGATCAGCGCTATTGCACGCAAGCACGACCTGCCACTGGTAGTTGACAATACTTTTGGGGCAGGCGGTTACCTGTGCCGTCCACTGGAACACGGCGCCAACGTGGTAGTGGAAGCCGCTACCAAATGGATTGGCGGACATGGCACCAGCATAGGCGGTATCATCGTAGATGGCGGCAATTATAACTGGGGCAATGGTAAGTTCAAACAATTCAGCGAACCAGACGAAGCATACCATGGCATGAAATTCTGGGAAGTATTTGGCGACCATAGTCCGTTTGGCAACATTGCCTATATTATCCGTGCACGCGTAGCGGGACTGCGTAGCTGGGGGCCTGCCCTTTCCCCGCAAAACGCTTTCCTCTTTATCCAGGGATTGGAAACATTATCCCTGCGGGTACAAAGGACGGTAGATAATGCACTGGCACTGGCCGAGTGGCTGCAACAACATCCGCAGGTAGATTCCGTGAACTATCCCGGGCTGCCCGGCAATAAATACCATGAGCTGGGTAAAAAATACCTGCGGCATGGCTTTGGCGGCGTACTATCATTTAAAATCAAAGGAGGTAAAGAAGCGGCTGATAAATTCGTACAGTCGTTGAAGTTAGTATATCACCTGGCCAACGTAGGTGATTCCAAAACACTGATCATTCACCCCGCCACTACCACACATCAGCAATTGAGCGAGGAAGAGCAAAGGAAAGCCGGAGTAGCGCCGGGCGTACTGCGCATTTCCTTGGGTATAGAACATATTGACGATATCAAGGGAGACCTGGGCCAGGCATTTGATACTGTTCTCTAGCACAGGGCCTGGATTGCCGGCATACCGTATCTGTGTGCCGGCAATTTTTACTCATCTACAATCTTTCCTCCGTCATCGCGGCCATCATCTCCTTTCCCCAGCTTTATTTTCACCTTGCCATCTTTTTCTGACACGGCCCGCAGGTGCAATATAATTCCTCTCCTGCTGCGTTTACGTTTTTCTTCTTTATCAGTAATGTCAGCATCCTTCGCAGGATTTCGCAAAGGCACATCCAGGTTGATATTGGTGCCGCCGTCCAGGCCATAAACACCCTGCACATCTATATTTACCGCACTGGAAGCAATACGCATGGGTGGAATCATTATTTTATTGCCGGCTATCTGGAAGGTATTACTCAAGTTCTCAAAGGTGATGCTATCGAGGTGGCGTTTGCGGAAGGCGAAATTCCCGATATCCGCCAGAGGCCCGAAGTTGACCAGGGCGCCGTTCCTCAGGTTGAAGTTGACCGCTCCAGACAACGATCGCTTCGCCAATGTGCCGTTATCCAGGATGTTACCTTTTAAATTCACTTTAGCGGATACATTTCCTTTTAGGTTTTCTGCCGTTAACCCATCCAATCCGAAGTTATTGAACGCATAAAACAACTGGTTAATATGCACATTATTTACCGTAGCATTTATTTGGAAGTAATTGTTATTCCCCTCCTGGTGCACATTTCCAGCCATCTGCATATTGCCGCCGGCATGTTGCAGGGCAATCTGCTTCAGCAGGATATCTGTATTCGTCAGGTCGACGACAGCTTTTACCTGTTGGGCGGTAAAACGCTGATAGATTACCTTATCCAGTGCCACCTGCATATTCACATTGCTGGAAGCCAATACCACATCGAGCTGCTGGGATACCCGGCCCATCCTTACTTTCTGCTGGCTGCGGGAGGGTTTAGCCTTCCTGCGGGGCGACAGAAAACTTTTGAACTCGTTGAGATCTACCAACGGACTTCGTATGTTCCAAGTGATCGCTATTTTTTCAGGTGTCGTGAAGTATAGGTTCAACAGGTTCTTGATAGCTCCGTTCATCTGTAAACTGCTTTTGGCCGACTGTATACGGATGTTTTCCAGCAGCAGATCCTGCCCGGTGAAACGCAGGGTGGCGCTGGCATCGTGAAAATCCAGGCTACGCGGCAGGTAGGAAAAAGCGCCCTTTTGTATCTGCACAACGCCTTGCAATGATGACGCTGTATTATCATCTTTCAACAGCGGTCCGGTGTAAAACAGATCGGCATCGGCATGCCCGTCTTTGAACAAAATGGGCGCATCATCAGGGGTAGCGCTATTCAGGGTGGTGAGCGGAAAAGCTGACCGGAAATGCCCACGTAACAGTGGCTGTTTCAGATTCACCACCCGGATGGTATCTGCTTTCAGAGGGACACCGGATAAGTTCGCGCTTAGGCCAAAAATAGTCACCGCTGAGTTTTCGTCGGTATGCCCGCGGCCAGGCAGGACTTCATTATTAAACCGGCCGGTAAAATTACAGTTCGTCCACTCTCCCATGGTAGTAACCAGCACGTTGCCGGTTGTTTTCCAGGTAACACGTACATCAGGAGTATCCCGGAATTTCATATGCCCTGCGAGATCGGCCTCTGCATCCAGCGGTTCAGAGAGAGTGATACTATTTAACTTAGTGCTTATATTGGGAGGCAGCCAGGTAGCCGCATCATTCAGGAGCACCTGGTTGGCATTAATTTTTAGCTGGAACGGCGGTGGTTTCTCTCCAAAGCCAAATTGCCCGGTGATTTGTACCGGGTGATCGTCGATCCGGATTTCCTGGGGCGGCACCATCATTATTTTCGTACGTTTATTGAAGATCACCGACAGGTTCAGTTGCAGTAGCTTATCCTTCAGATAGCTACCCTTGAGCGTATTGAACTCGAAATTTTTAGAGAGAATATTAGACAGTACTGTTACTTGTATAGTGCTGTCGGATGCTTTCACTTTGCCATCCAGCCGGTTGATTGTTAGCTGAAACAGCTTGAATTTTTGCCGGTTATCTATCACAAAGTTGATATTACGGAACAACAGTTGCCGGATATTGGCGTCTTTGTGGTTACTGGCTTTCTTCT
This sequence comes from Chitinophaga sp. Ak27, assembly GCF_012726295.1. Taxonomy (GTDB): domain Bacteria; phylum Bacteroidota; class Bacteroidia; order Chitinophagales; family Chitinophagaceae; genus Chitinophaga. The sequence continues at coordinate 558,813 of NZ_JABAOB010000004.1, forward strand.
TATCGCCCGTCCCTTGCAACACATAGGTATTGGAATAGCCGGTAGAATCTGTGTATAAAAACAGCGTGCCATCCTGCAACGTCACTTCGTTCACCTCTACGTGCCTGCGTAACAGTGATAACGTATTTACCCGTACGAAAATATAGTCTACATCCACCAGTGCATGCCGGTGTTGCTGCCACAGGCTATCCTGTAATACTACTTTTTTCAAAGCAATAGATACATTAGGAAAGCTCTTTAGCACAGAGGGTTCTATATCCTGGATGGTAAGCTTTCCATTCAGCCGGTCATTTAGCTGGGCGGTCAGCTGCTTCAGGAACTCCGTTTTGTTAGCATGTATATACCAGGTCATCCCGAGGAACAACAGTACAACTAAAGCTATCATTATGCCGCATCCCAGGAGTATCATCCGGAGCCATTTTCGCATAAGGTAAAGGTTTTTATTTGCTATAACAGATGAAAGGGTAAACAGTTTAATACTGCTAAAAACCATGCCTGCCGGCCTGGGCACTGGAGCATTGAGAATATGGGGCTGAAACCAGGGATAGTTGAGGCAAAAAAACCACAGTAGCTGCTATAACGCCACAGTAACGGTGAGGGCTGTCCGAAATTGGGGAATAGTTTATACCGGGTGCCAATTTCTTTGCCACCCGGTATAAATAGTTTTTTAGTGCCCGGGAGCGATCTTACTGAACCTTGTTCGAATAGCGTCGAGTTCCGTAGTTTTCATCCGGGAAGTTTTTTTAAGAAGGGTGATAAAGTAGTCTACTTCCGCTTTCTGAGCCGGGCAACCTACATTCTGCAATTTCCCCGTGACAGCATCTTTCATACGGCTATCAGCCAGCAATTCCCCGGCCGGGCTTAAAATAAGCCAGAAAGGAATACCTTCCTTATCGCCGTTATATTTCGCGAGCATGTCAAATCCACCGGGATTTTCGAGCGATTTCTTATCGCCGTTTTCCAGGACGGTAATGTGACGGATTTCGTAGTTGTCGGTAAAATACTTTTTACAGGAAGCATCGTTCATGGCAGTGTCCATCCTGTGGCACCAGCCGCACCAGGACGCGTGGAAAATAACGAATACTTTTTTATTGTTTTTGCCAGCCTTGCTGCAGGCTTCTTTTACCACCTGGCTGGCCGCAGGAGGTGCTTGCTGGGCTTGTACTTGTGAAAATACGCCTATTGCGAACAAGCACCAGAAGGAAAGTAATAAAGATCGCATGGGTGATTGGTTTTACTCAAAAATAAGGTTAATCTGCGTTCTCTTTAAAAAAGATCAGCGAAGATACCGGCAGTTAATTGACCGTCATCTTCGCTATCCTATGTATTATTGTTAATGCGTTTAGTCGTCTAGTTTCAATACTGCGAGGAATGCTTCCTGCGGGATTTCTACGTTACCGATCTGGCGCATACGTTTCTTACCTTCTTTTTGTTTCTCGAGTAGTTTACGTTTACGGGAAATATCACCGCCATAACATTTCGCGGTTACGTCTTTACGCATGGCGCTGATATTTTCGCGGGCTACTATTTTGGCGCCGATGGCAGCCTGTATGGCGATGAGGAATTGCTGGCGTGGCAGCAGTTCTTTCAGTTTCTCGGTCAATTTGCGGCCAAAGTCCTGGGCGCGGCTGCGGTGAATCAGGGCGCTGAGTGCATCCACTTTATCGCCGTTCAGGAGAATATCCATTTTCACGATATCACTGTCGCGGAAGCCTATCGGCGTATAGTCGAACGAAGCGTAGCCACGGGTCTGGCTTTTCAGCTTATCATAGAAGTCGAATACGATTTCAGTGAGTGGTATTTCAAACATGAGTTCTACGCGGGTGGTGGTCAGGTAGCTTTGGTTGAGCAGGTTACCACGTTTACCCAGGCAGAGGGTCATGATGTTACCGATGTACTCTGGCTTGGTAATGATCTGTGCCCGGATGAAAGGCTCTTCAATCCTGTCGAGTTTCGTAGGATCAGGCATTTCACTGGGGTTATTCACGATCACCACGCCTTCCCGGGTAGTGTGAGCGATAAAGCTTACGTTGGGTACGGTGGTGATCACTGTTTGGTTAAACTCCCTTTCCAGGCGTTCCTGGATGATTTCCATGTGCAACATGCCCAGGAATCCGCAGCGGAAGCCAAATCCAAGCGCCTGTGATGTTTCCAGCTCATAGGTCAGGGAGGCATCATTCAGCTGTAGCTTGTCCATACATTCGCGCAGTTCTTCAAAGTCCTCCGTATTTACAGGATAAATACCCGCAAATACCATGGGTTTTACTTCCTGGAAACCGTTGATCCCTTCTGTACAAGGGTTATTAGACAGGGTGATGGTATCCCCTACTTTTACTTCTTTTGCGCTCTTGATACCGGTAATAATGTATCCCACATCGCCGGTAGACACTTCCTTGCGGGGTTCCAGTCCCAGTTTGAGTATCCCTACTTCGTCGGCAAAATATTCTTCTCCGCTGTTCACAAATTGGATTTTGTCGCCTTTCTTAATAGTGCCGTTAAACACGCGGAAATACGCGATAATACCGCGGAAAGAGTTGAATACGCTATCGAAGATCAGCGCCTGCAGCGGTGCTTCATTGCTTCCTTTAGGCGCCGGGATACGGTGTACAATTGCTTCGAGGATATCTTCGATACCGATACCGGTTTTACCGGATGCGAGGAGAATTTCTTCGTCTTTTACGCCAATGAGTTCTATGATCTGGTCTTTCACTTCTTCAATCATTGCGCCCGGCATATCAATTTTATTGATAACGGGGATGATTTCCAGGTCATTTTCCAGTGCCAGGTAGAGGTTGGAGATAGTTTGTGCCTGGATACCCTGTGCGGCATCCACCAGCAATAAAGCGCCTTCACAGGCAGCCAGTGCGCGGGATACCTCGTAGGAGAAGTCCACGTGACCGGGGGTATCGATCAGGTTAAAAATATATTTTTCGCCATTTTTAGCGGTATAGTCCATCTGAATGGCGTGGCTCTTGATAGTGATCCCTTTTTCACGTTCCAGGTCCATGTCGTCCAGTACCTGGGCTTGCATGTCACGGTCTGAAATAGTCTTGGTAAACTCTAATAAACGATCTGCCAGGGTACTTTTACCGTGGTCAATATGGGCAATGATACAAAAATTGCGAATATTCTTCATATGATGTTTTGCTGTTCCGTCGGCCTGTTGCAAATTACTGCATTAAACCTTTTCAGCCGGCAAAGGTATTGAATTTAGTTCATTAGTTCATACGTTTAATAATTATGTTTTACAGGTTGGTTTTTAAGGATCACCGCCTTTTTTTGATATATTAACATATAATGTTCAACTTTATAGACATAAAGGAAAAATGAGGCATCAAAACCGGATTGTTAACAAATAAAAACGAGGTGACCATGGAACTGATCCAGCAATTTGAACAGGCTGTAGCCGAAAGTAAGACACTGCCCGAGAAACCATCCAATGAAATATTACTGCAACTGTATGCCCTCTACAAACAGGGAACCAGTGGTGATGCGGATGCCGAAGGTCCTTCCAACCCTTTCGATTTTGTAGCCAAAGCCAAACATCAGGCCTGGGCCGAGTTGACAGGCAAAACCAGGGAAGCTGCGATGGAAGAATATGTGGCGTTAGTGCAGCGGTTGAAAGGAGCTTAAAGCGGAAAGCTAAAGCACAAAGCTATTGCAGCGAATGACATCTGCGTTAGTAACCAATACCCGCTTTGTTCATTCGCTGCAATAGCTTTGTGCTTTACGCTTTCTGCGTTACGCTTTTTTCACGTACTTTTGGATCATGATACCTTCATACACGTTAAGCGAAAATTCACAACATTACCTGGCGCTGGAAGAACAGTATGGTGCCCATAACTACCACCCATTGCCGGTTGTATTAGACCGGGGAGAAGGTGTTTTTTTATGGGATGTAGACGGCAAACGTTACTACGATTTTTTATCCGGATATTCTGCAGTGAACCAGGGACATTGCCACCCTAAAATAATTGCGACCCTGATAGCACAGGCCCAAAAGCTGACGCTTACTTCCCGTGCATTTCATAATGACCTGCTGGGAGAATACGCACAATACATTACCAGTTACTTTGGATACGATAAAGTGCTCCCGATGAACACCGGTGTAGAAGCGGTGGAAACAGCGCTGAAACTCTGCCGGCACTGGGCCTACATCGTGAAAGGTATCCCCCAGAACAAGGCAAAGATTATCGTGTGCGCCAATAACTTCCACGGACGTACGCTGAATGTAATCTCGTTCAGCACTGATCCGTCGGCCCGTAATAACTTCGGTCCTTTTATGCCGGGTTATGAAGTGATTCCATACAACAGCCTGACCGCACTGGAACAGGCCTTGCAGGATAAAGACGTTGCCGGTTTCCTGGTAGAACCCATACAGGGTGAAGCCGGGGTGATGGTGCCTGATGAAGGATACCTGGCCAAAGCCCGGCAATATTGCCAGGATGCCAATGTATTGTTTATAGCAGATGAAATACAGACGGGACTTGCCCGCACCGGTAAAATGCTGGCCTGCGACCATGAGCAGGTACGCCCCGACATATTAATTCTTGGTAAAGCATTGTCTGGTGGTACCCTGCCCATCAGCGCGGTATTGGCCGATGATGAAATTATGCTGACCATTAAACCCGGTGAACATGGCTCCACTTATGGTGGTAACCCGCTGGCCTGCAAAGTGGCCATTACGTCTCTCCAGGTTTTGAAAGATGAACATATGGCCGAAAACGCCGTAGCCATGGGCCAATTATTACGCAGTGGCCTGGAAGATCTCCATTCTCCCTACATCACCACTATACGTGGAAAAGGCCTATTGAATGCCATCGTGATCCGGCATCCGGATCCGGAAGCCGCTTGGGACCTGTGCCTGATGTTAAAAGAGAATGGTCTGCTGGCCAAGCCTACCCATGGGGACAAAATACGGTTCGCGCCGCCATTGACTATCAATGCCGCACAGATTGCAGATTGTGTGCAAATCATTCAAAGGAGCCTGGAACAGGCTTTTAGCTAGTTAATCACTGTATGACTGCTTCCCATAAAGCCATCCGTAGTTCCGGATGGAAAACAGACTTTATCATTGGTTTTCCCGATGGACTTTTCCTGTTGTTTTTTGCCACCCAGGTAATACAGCTGTTCTCCATCGAGGTACAAACCTTTTATACCATTCACCTGTGCCTCCTGCTGGGAGCCAGCTTGCTGGTGATGCTCAGCGCTTTCCAGGCCAACAAAGGCGATCTGCAGCACGACAGTCCCTTGCTGTCTGATAAGGAAAGATCCAAACTACAACAGCTTGATATCAATGCGCATACGATCGCGCATATTGAACAGGAGATGGAAAAGGATGCGCATTCCTGGGAACAGTTACTGGAGAATGAAAAAGTAAGGGAAACTTCGTTTAGCCGTTCACGTGCCATAAAGCATGGATTGCTGACCGGCTTCTTTTTTTTATTGGGAGGAACTGTATCGCTGGGGCCTTATCTCTCTAACGAAAATTTTCCCGCTGCCTCTCAAACCAGTATCATGCTGGTTTTCCTTGGGCTTACCCTTTTTAGTTTTATCAAAGCAAGGGTCACTGCCCAACGGCCGCTTCCCGTTATTTTGCGATATTGGCTCATGGGCGCCGGGATACTGGCCGGAGCCTGGATACTTCATAAAGCTATTTTTTAGAGCAGAAAAGCGAAAGACATAAAGCAAAAAGCTATTGTGTAGAATGATCAGAGGCGAATTTTAAATACTCGCTACATTCTTCCTCACAATAGCTTTTTGCTTTATGTCTTTCGCTTTTCCGACTTATGCTTTCCCGGGCGTTCGTGTAAACAACACACAGCCAAAGGCCAGCAGCGCCGCTGCCAGCGAAACATATAAGGCCACTCCAGGCTGAGGGCATATTCCCATTTCACAACGTGAATACAATAGCATATTCCGGAAAGTCCAGGCTACCAAGAATCCTACAATGAACAGGTTCATTCTGGATACCCATTTATTCTTTACCAGGAATACGATGATCGCCAACACAGAAAGGATAATGCTTAGTTTACCGGGTTCTCCATAGCTGGAGCCAGTTCCATTCATTCCTGTAAACATCAGGTGCTTGCTTTCAATGAAAGACCAAGGGAAAAAAGCACATACAATTACCAGCAAAACTGCCAGTATACCAATAATAGCCGTCCTGGACATACTTTTCTATTTAGGGTGGCAAAGGTAATGCTTTTGCTTATTTTCCACCCGGTTCGCAATGTGTCCGCAGATAATTTGTGTACAAGGTAGACAGGTGCTCAAAAGTGCCGGGGCCTTCAGAGATGCTGTGGGTGCGGTTAGGATAGGCCATGAACTGGAATTGCCGGTTGTACTTAATCAGTTCATTCAGCAACATTTCCGCATTCTGGTAATGCACATTATCATCGCCGGTACCATGGATATAGAGCAGGTTGCCCTTCAGGTTACGCGCGTAAGTGATAGGAGATCCTTTTACGAAATCTTCGCGATTCTCCTGTGGCAGCCCCATGTAGCGCTCCTGGTAAATATTATCATAGGTAAGCTCATTGCCTACGGCCGCAATGGCAATACCGGTCTTATAAATATCGGGATACTGGAACAAGAGGTTCAACGTCATTGAACCGCCTCCACTCCAACCCCATACTGCCACACGCTCCGGATCAATGAAAGCATACTTCTTCATCAGGGCCTGTGCGCCCATGGCCTGATCGCGGGCATTAATCAATCCTACTTTACGGTAAATGGATTTGCGCCACTGACGTCCTTTGGGCAATGGGGTGCCGCGGTTATCCATGGTCACATAGATATATCCATCAGCCGCCATATCGCCATCATAGAGGAAGTTACGGCCAGCGCCGATGGCATCCAGGGAAGTAGCTCCTGCGGGCTCGCCATATACATAGAATACAACCGGGTATTTCTTAGCAGGGTCGAAGTTGGCAGGTTTGCTCATCCAGCCCGTCATGGTTACCCCATCTGCCGTAGTGATATCAAAGAATTCCGGTTTGTTGGGTACGCCGGATGCTTTGTTGATCGCATTCATTACCGCGTTGGTGCTGCTTTTATGTGCCGGCAGTTGCAGATTTTCATTTACCGGATAAGTAACGGCACTGCAGAAATCATGAATCGCCCTGTTGCTATAAGGGGAAATTTTGTATTCATGCGTACCGGGTTGGTTGGCAGGTGTAATGCGTTCGGCCTTGCCACCGGTCAAAGATACCTTATAAAGATATTGCTGGGTGGGGTTTTCGGGAGAAGCAGCAAAATAGATGGTATTATTCGCTTCGTCTATTTTGGCGATGCTGATGACATCATAATTACCTGGCGTAAGCAGCGTAGCTTTCCCTCCTTCCATATTAACATTATAAAGATGACGCCAGCCATCTTCCTCACTTACCCAGATGAAGGACTTACCGTTACGGATAAAGTCCCAGCCAGCGATATTATCATCATCCCAACGTGACTTCACGTCGATCCAGGCACTGTCTTTCTCTTCGTAAAGAGAACGCACTTTGCCGCTTGTGGCGTCGCAGAGCATCACCTTACTTTCGTTTTGTTTCCGGTTCAGCTGCTGGATGATCAACGCATTTTTGCCGGGCACCCATTCCATGCGGGGAATATAGTGTTGTTGCTGATCGCCAGGAACCTGCATCCAGGTTGTTTTAGCTGTATGTATATCTACTACGCCGATGCGGCAGGCTGATGGGCTCTCTCCTGCTTTCGGATATTCAACGGGAACGGTGAAGGAATAGATAGAATCAGTATTGTTGATCATGAGGAAGTCGCGGATTTTGGTCGCATCAATTTGCCAGTAGGCAATCTGTTTGCCATCCGGGCTCCAGCGGAATCCATCGCGGCATCCAAATTCTTCTTCATAAGCCCAGTCGAAAGTACCATTAATGAAACGGCGGGTACCATCCGTGGTTAGCGCAGTGATATTTCCGCTTTGTAAGTCTTCCACGAAAATGTTATGCTCGCTGACATAGGCGGCTTTAGTGCCGTCTGGCGATAGTTTCGCGAACATCAGTGAAGATGCCGGTTTACCTTTTCCCAGCTGTTGCAGCTTGCCGGTAGCAATATCCAGTACCCAGTAGTCGCCCCGGGTTTCATAACGCCATACTTTTTTTGCATTGGTGTAGAGCAGTAATTTTTTCTCGTCTGCTGAAAAATAGAAATCCCTGATGGGGAGACCATTAAAAGCGGCGGCGGGGACTTCTACAGTGGCGGCTGCGCCTGATAGCGGATAGACTTCGATACCTGCCGGAGTTGCCTTGAAATAAGCCTGGCCATCGTGGCTCCAACGGACACCTTTTCCTGGCTGAGCCTGCATGGGCAGGCAATACAGCACTACTAAAACAATTAATAAGGTTAGTTGCTTCATTATTCTATAATAATATGAAGTGCAATGGTAGCTAAATTATAACGGAAAAAAAATGAACAATGTGGGAATGGTATGGTTGTGATGGCGGGTGGTTAACTTGGAAAGATATTATTTATTTCATCTTTTTTCTTTTTTGTGGATAAAAATCCCCCTTTAGTTGGAATAAAACAATTTCTTTTTTTCTATTTTTATGTCCGAATTTAACAATTAAATAATGAAAACCAACTGATTAGATAATACTAATCAGTATAACTAATCCTGGAAAAACCATCAGTTATGATACAGATAGCCTTATCTTATAAAAACCGCGAGTACCGGCATTTTGAAGACAGTTCACTCGCGCAGATCGCGGAAACTACGCGAAAATTGTTGAGTGCATTGCTGGAAGATATTTACGACCTCGTCACCAAAGAAGCCGGACGCTTTCTTATCTACCTCGATCATCATCCTAAAATTGAAGTGGTGGGATTCAGTCACGATCTCCGCAACCAGATTGAGCGTACCTTACGCGGCGAATCGGCGTATGACTATTGAGAACGTATTAAAAAAAATGTTCCTGTAGACAAAGTATCCTTATCTTAGACCGCAAATCAGATAAGGAGAATGCAGCTCACCTTTATTCAGGTACTGGAACTACTCGGTACATTCGCATTTGCTGTTTCAGGAGCAACAGCCGCCATTAATAAATCTTACGATGTTATAGGATTACTGGCACTGGCATTTATTACAGCCATTGGAGGCGGAACCATACGCGATTTACTCATTGGCGCTGTGCCGGTAGCCTGGATGACCGATGAGCTCAGTAATACCGCCATTATCGTAGCTGCACTGATAGCCGCTGTATTCTTCTCCTATGTGAAAAAATTGACGCGTTTACTCAGCACCTTTGATGCTATCGGGCTTGGTATGTTTACCATCACGGGTATCAACAAGGGTTTGGCTGTTGGTTTACCTATGCCGGTATGCGTAGCCCTGGGCGTAATAACGGGTACCTTTGGCGGTTTATTACGGGATGTTATCTGCGGTGAGCAACCCATACTTTTCACACGGGAAATCTATGCAGCAGCCTCGCTGGCCGGCGGTATCCTGTACCTTGTAGCGGGCCACTATACCGGTATCCCCGGAGATATTGTACAGAGTATAGCCGTTGGCGTTATAGTAACGATACGACTGGTCAGCCTGCGTCACAACTGGCAGTTACCCCGCATGCGGGCTTAGTTTTCTACAATAGCCAACTGGATGCGTGCCGGTAAATAAATTTTATTATATTGCTGATATGATGACTTTATTTGATAACTACATTGCGTTTGCTACCACGGTGTTCATGGGATTGCTCGCCATTGTAAACCCTATTTCGGCCATTCCTGTTTTCATGGAGCTCACGTCCCATATGGATAAAAAAGCCAAGCGCAATATAGCTACCAAATCGGTGTTAGTGGCGTTTTGTATTATCCTTGTTTTCAGTGTAGCGGGTAAACTGATATTTCATGTATTCGGCATTACACTGGCGGCATTGCGCGTTACAGGTGGCATCCTGGTATTTGTGATCGGGTATGAAATGGTGCGGGGCGATAAAGAAAGCAAATCAGAAAAGCTTGGCGCACAACCGGTAAAAGCTGACCAGGGTATCAGCATCGCCATTACTCCCCTGGCCATGCCACTGCTGGCAGGACCTGGCGCTATCACCACCTCTATGAGTTACTCTGCTGCTAAAGACCTCACTCACCTAGCCATAGTAATTGCCATTTATGCATTTATATGTTACATCACCTATCTCCTCTTTATTGCCGGTGAACGGATTGTGAAAGTAATCGGCACCAACGTAATGATGGTGATCACCAAGATGATGGGGCTGATCCTCGCCGTGATCGGTGTCCAGATGCTGGCCCTGGGCCTCCGCGAACTTTTCAACTTTTAGCATATTTTCTTCAACAATTTCAAATCCTTTCGTGTTATTAATCTAAACAACGAAACAGAAGCGTATTTAGGTAGGTAAGACACCACAGACGGCCATCATCCTGCGTTGAACGCTATGGTTGCCCAATAACATGAGGCAAAATCCAAGTTTATCTTTTCCCGCTGGGAGCCCCATAGCACGTAACTGCGTGACGGCACGCTATTGCCTGCTTTAACATTCTTTTTTTAGTTGAACAACAGGTAAATCCGTTATTGATTACTAGGTGGATGTTATTTGTTCTCTTTTTTTAATAAGAACATAAAAAATCAATATAGACGGAACAGTTAGCAGAAAAACCGTCCCGAATCATCGGGACGGTCGTTTTTGTATTCATCACCCCAAGGCGCTAGGGCACACGTACCCCGTCCTTGATCTCATCCGTAGCGTTGATAATTACCTGGTCGTTTGCCTGCAGGTGACCAAACACCTCGGTAGAATCGTTGTGGTGATTGCCTTCTTCCACATCTACCCACCTGGTATAGTGATCTTTTACCGCTACTACATATTTTCGCTCGGTCGACATCACCACTGCACTGGAAGGCACCAGCATGGCCTGTGCGGAGCCCTGCAAGGGTAAAAGGACTTCTGCATACATACCTGCCTTCAACAAATGGCTGGCATTCTGCACATCAATTTCCACCGCTTCGGAGCGGTATTTATCATTCAGGGTGCCTGCCTGGCGGGAGATGGCGCCCTGGAAATGTTTGCCGGGGATAGCGTCCACATCAAAGGCGATTTGCGACTGCTGCCCTAATTGTGCGCTGTACATTTCAGGGACCTGTAATATCAATCTCAGCTTATCTTCCTGTTCCAGCATCAGCATAGGCTTATCGTCTACCTTGGTATCCGGGCCTACCAGCGCTCCCGGATGGATGTTGCGTTCTGTAATTACGCCGTCGAATGGCGCTGTCACCGTGAGATAGCTCTTATTAACTTCCTGGGCACGGAAGTTAGCCTGTTCACTGTTCATCAACGCGCTGTCAGCCAGCATGCGAGCCTTAGCCAGTTCCAGGTCATGCGCTGAAATAGTACCCGGCTCTTTACTCACTGCCAGGGTACGCTCGAAGTTGTCTTTACTGGAAGCAAACATAGCCGCTGCCTGCAGGTATTTGGATTTGGCGGCATAGTACTGTTGTTCTACCTCCGGCGCCTCCAGTACCAATAGCACCTGGCCTTTCCTTACTTTACTGCCACGGTCTACCCCAATACTTTTTACAAACCCGTTGATCCTGGGGTAGATACTTACCTTTTGGAAGGCTGCTAAAGCGCCGGGCAGGCGGATACTTCCTTCCAGTGGGCGTTGTACCACGGCTGCCAGGGTATAGGTACGTTCGCTGTTATGGGCAGTTACTTTTTTATCCGTCATAGCAGCGGAGTTGCAGGCTGCCAAACCGGTAATGACGCTTAACGCTGACAAATAATATTTAGAGTGCTTCATCATTTTTTTATTTTATATCATTGGTGCCGGATGGCATTAACGAAGGAGAATCATAGCTGGCTTTACGCTGTATCAGCGCATAAGCCTGTGGTAATATCAGGAGTGCCGCCAGAGTGGAGGCAATCAGGCCGCCTATCACCGCGCGGCCTAACGGAGCCGTTTGATCACCGGCCTCTCCCAACCCGCTGGCCATGGGAATCATACCGGCTATCATGGCCAGGCTGGTCATCAGGATAGGCCGCAATCTTACCCCGGCGCTTACCACGGCTGCTTTCCGGGCATCCTGGTAATCGAGTCGCAGCTTTTCCGCATTGGTCACAATCAAAATGGCATTGGCCACCGACACGCCAGTTGACATGATCATTCCCATATAAGATTGCAGGTTGAGCGTGGCGCCTGTGAGCAGTAACGCGATCAATGCCCCCGCAATTACCGCAGGTATGGTCACCAATACCACCAACGATAATTTGAACGACTGGTAGTTGGCTGCGAGCAACAGGAAAATCACCACAATCGCAATCATCAATCCATTCTGCAGGCTGTTCAATGTTTCCACCAGCAGGCTCGATGAGCCTTTCAGCTCTGTGATCACACCTTTGGGAAGAGGGCCCGCCTGGTTAATGGCCTTTTGTACCGCTGCTGTGGCAGCGCCCAGATCCTTCCCGGAAACATTGGCACTAACAGTAACGAACCTACGAGGACCGGAACGGTCATATTCTCCCGGCATTTCCTTCGTGGTAAAAGTGGCTACATCTGCCAGCACCGGCCTCGCCTGGCCTTTCACGAGCGGTATTTCTTTCAGGTCGTTGATCGCTGTCATGTTATACTCGGGTATCTGCACCTGCACCTGGTAGGTATACGCCACTTTTTCATCGAGCCATTGGTTCTTCTCAGAAAAGCGGCTGGAAGAAGTTGATGCAGTCACCGAACGGGCTACCTGGTAAATATTCAATCCCATCTGCGCCAGTTTGAAACGATCGATATTAATACTGATCACCGGGAAGTGCAGCGGTTGTGCTATCTGTACATCCCGCAGGAATGGTACAGTTTTCAGACGGCTCACCAGCTGTTCGGCATACCCTGCAATCTGTTGTATGTCTTTACCCGCCACCCTCACTTCAATCGGCGTAGCAGCGCCCTGGCTCATAATCTTTTCAGTGAGATCTATTGGTTCGAAAGACAAGCGTATCTCCGGTATTCTGGCCGTGATATTAGCTCTCAACTGGTCCTTCAGCCGGTCGATATCTACCTTATAATCTTCATCCAGGTTTACCTGTAATACCGCTTCATGGGTGCCGCTGTTGAATACATAGAGATTGCTGGCGCCGAAGCTGCTGGGCACTAGTCCCACATAAGCAGAGCTGATGGCTACGTGACCATTTACTGTACTGTCAACAATATGCAGTACCTCGTGCAGCCCTTCTTCTGTACGTTCCAGGCGGGTGCCATCCGGCATACGTAAACGCAGCTGAAACTGACCGGTATTGATATGAGGCATTAAATCCTTTCCTATCCACATATAACAGCCACCTGCGAGTGCCAACGCTCCGATGACATAGATGGTAACAATGAGCCGCGATCTGTTCATCCCTCTCTCCAGGATGGCCATGAACTTTAGCTTGAACTTTTCAAAGCCGGTAGCTTTTTCGGGGTGCGATTCTTCGTACTGCAAATGGCTTTTTATTTCTTCCACCTCTGCTGCATCCAGCGCCAGCCCCGCATGTGCATGCTGATATTTTTCTGCTTTCAGCCACCAGTTGGATATGACCGGCACCAGGGTTTGGGCAGCGAAATAAGAGGCCACCATAGCAAAGCCGATTGATAATGACAAAGGCAGGAACATACCTCTTGGCACGCCCGTCATTATGAAAGAAGGCGCAAATACTGCCAGGATACACAATAAGATCAGCAGCAACGGGAAGGCAATCTCCTCACAAGCTTCGTAAATAGCCTGCTTCTTTGGCTTTCCCATTTCCAGGTGCTGGTGAATATTTTCAATCGTTACCGTTGCCTGGTCGACTAAAATACCGATGGCTAATGCTAATCCACTCAACGTCATAATATTGATGGTTTGGCCTGCCAGCTTAAGTCCCATCACTGCACACAGCACTGCCACCGGAATAGTTACCACTACCACCAGGCAGCTACGAAGATCTCTTAAAAACAATAACACCATGAGCCCCGTCAACAACGCTCCCAGTATTCCCTCGGAGATAAGGCTTTTCACGGCATTAATCACAAATACGGACTGGTCAAATTCGTAAGACACCTTTACGTCATCAGGCAACAGGCTTTGCATTTCAGGTATCTTTGCCTTCAAGCCCTTTACCACATCCCAGGTAGATGCATCCGCGGTTTTAACCACCGGCAGGTATACAGAGCGTTTACCATTCACCAGGGCATAATCCACGGTTACATCCATCCCATCGGCTACCCGCGCTACATCGCGTACAAACACGTTGTTGTTGCCATTGGTGGCAATGGGAATATCTTCGAAATTGGTCACCTGTTTTTCCAGCGAGTTTACGGTGGTTACAAACATGGTGTTGTTGATACGGATGTTGCCGGAGGGCGTCATCACGTTATTTTTTGCCACGGCTTCCACTACCTCGTCGGCGCTCAGGTTGAAGCTGCGCAGCTTCTGCGGATCAACGTTGATAATCACCGAGCGGGAGTTAGCGCCAAAAGGTGGTGGCGCAGACAGTCCAGACACCGCGGCAAACATAGGCCGGATACGGGTAGCCGCCAGGTCATAGATTTCTTTCAGAGAACGGGAGGGACTGCTGAACACCAGCTCCCCTACCGGCAGGGAAGAAGCGTCAAAGCGCATCACCTGCGGAGGCAATGCGCCCGGCGGGAAAAAGGTCATTACACGATTCACCTGTAAGGCCACCTGGGCGGAGGCTTCCGCCATATCGGTGTTTTCATAAAAGGTAAGTTTTAATAACGTTAACCCCTGTATGTTTTTAGTAGTAATCGTTTTAACCCCATTCACATAAAGGAACTGATCCTGTAGCCGCGTGGCAAAAAAGCCTTCCATCTGCTGAGGCGACATTCCCCCATATGGCTCAATCACATAAATGGTAGGCAGATTGAGCTTCGGAAAAATATCGATGGGTATATTGAATATAGACAGCACGGAGAAAAGCAGTAGTCCCCCGGTGATCACCACCACGGCTATTGGTTTTTTCAGTGCCGAAGCAACAAATGACATAGTTGGTAGTTTAGTTCAGATCAGGTAAAAGTTGTGAAATCGTATTGCCGGCATAGGCGGCGCGAAATAACGCTCTCCAGGCGGCATCCCGGGTTTGCACCAGGTCTGTTTCCGCACGGTTGAGTACAAATAAAGCAGTGGTGACGTCAATAATATTGGTAAGTCCCCCTTTATACAGCACCATTTTTTGCCTGGCGGCTGCCTGCGCAGCGGCTAGTTGTACCGGCAATTCTTTCAGCTTATCGCCGGAAGCGGCGATGTCTGCTTGCGCCTGTTGCAGGAGGCCACTTAGCGTGGTACGGGTAGTTTCCAGTTGTTCCCGTGCTGCTTCGGCCTTGTAATCCTGTATCGCTACCTTTTCGTGGGTACGCTTCAGGTCTGTGAGGTTGTAGGTAATCCCCAGCCCCAGTAAATAGTTGTACCTGCTGTATCCCAACCCGCTCCAGAGATTTTTATCATATACATCATTATACGATCCGCTGGAACCGCGCATCCATCCGGCCGCCATCAGGTTTACTTTAGGCAATCTTGCTTTGCGAATGACGTCGGTGGCAGCCCGTTGTTGTCCGTAAATGGCCTGGTAGTATTCCAGCAAGGGATGTGCGCTTATGCTATCCGGAGGTGTAAGCCCGAGCAATACCGGCAGGCGTTCATTGTTCACCTCATCCGGAGTGATCTGTGCGGTATCCAGCCCCGTGAAGGTAGATAGCTGAATGCGTACCTGGTTATAGCTGTTGTTGATATCGAGCAAGTTGAGCCGTGCTTTGGATAATTCAGCCGCAGCGATAGCACTGTCTACGCCCGGTTTTAAACCATGTAATACGATAGCGGCCACCGCGCGCAGTACTTCTGCATTCCGTTGAATATTATCCGATGCAATTTTCTGTAAGGCGTGTAGCCGTAATAGTTCGAGATAATTTTGTATAACCAGTACAGTTAACTGGTTAGTCGTATTGTTGAGATCGGATTGCTGTACTTTCAATGCCTGGGCGGCTTCCCGCTGCTGGCTGCCATAGGCGCCGAAGTTATACACTTCCCACTGCATAGCTGTCATCGCAATATTGCCACTCATCAGGGTGCTGTTATTTTCTGCACGGATACCTCCGGAGGTGGAAGGAATCATTCCCAATGTAAAGTAAGAGCCGTAAATACTGTTATCTGTACCCGCGTCCAGCTGTTCATGCAGTTTTATATCCGGGTACCAATTATGCTTAATATCTGTCAGGTTGGCCTGCCCTGCTTTCACCTGGGCTGCTTTGGCTTTCAGGGCCGGGTAGTGCTCAAGTGTAAGCGCGATGGCGCGGTGCAGCGAAAAGCTATCCGCTGCAGATTGTGCGAACGAAGATGTGAAAGGAAAAAAACATAGCAACCACCCACACAACTTCTTCGCGATCATATGTGCGTTCATAAATCGACGAAAAAAGAATGAAATAAAAAGGAATAGAATTCGGTGATCAGGCTGTTGGCGGGCCTCTCCAGCTTCTTAGCGGTATGGGTACGCTGAGGTAAGGGTTAAAATAATATCCACGATGGGTTTTGTCGACGTAAATAAAACGGGGCGCAATGGCAGATAATAAAGGGGGACAAACCTTTTCATGTCCGTAGCTATCGTTAATACCAACGGGCCTGCGCTTAAAGCGGGTAATTGTAGCACTTACCCTGAGTGCTTCCACCCGTTGTACCACCACTATCCCGTGGCTGGCCACATGAATATTATCAAGCGCATTCCTTTGCAGAACTTCGCTATGTACCTGCATCCTGGGCAGGAACATCATCGCTATCCAAACAAAGAATAATTGGCGGAATAATTTCATGTGGTATACTGCTTTCTGCCGCACTAAGTTATTCAATACCGGGCTGACTAGTATCGTTGTACCTGGTATTTTAACCAAATTTTAAGGTGGGCAAAAAGCGGAAAGCAGAAAGCAAAAAGCAAAAAGCTAATGTGGAGGATCATTAACACGAATTTTAAACTCGCTAAGTTGGCCTCCACAATAGCTTTTTGCTTTATGCTCTTACAGCCTGAACTTCAGCCCCACATTAGCGCCGAGGCCGCCGATATTGATATAAGATTTCAGGTCGTTAGATGCCTTGCTGTCATCTTTATAAATTACTTTCGTACCCTGCTGGTTAATGGGGGTATTGGAATTCTGATCCAGGGTGGTTTGGTAGATGGTGTGCTTTTCGGCATAACTCAGCTGATCAAGGCTACGGAAAGTCTCCCCTACTATCTTCCCCTCGGCGACCAGTTTCGTGGTTTCGATATATTGGGTAATTTCTTTTTCCTTACTTTTTACCGGTACATTTCTATATTCTGTTTCTACAAAAACATCGAAGCGGGAACCCACTTTAAAAGAAACGCCCAGTGCTCCCTGGAAACCGATGGTCACATTAGGTTTTACTTCTTCCTTGCGACTGATCGTCGTCAGCGCCTGCGTGGTGGGCGATACAGCGGTTGTCTGGTTGGCGTCTGTTTCTATGTACAGGCGGCCCCATAGCGGTACCACAAACCCGAAGCGCACATAGGGATTTACTTTTTCGTATCCCGGGCTAACTACCAGGCTGGGTGCAAAATCCACTGCGTTTACATAACCATGTGATTCCACATGCCCCAACTCTGTATTACCGCCTACCAACGTAGTAGATTGGCGGGTCATCAGGTTTTTCCGGCTGTGGTAATAGTTGAAGGTTCCTTCTACCGCCAGGTATTTGTTGATATTATAACCTACCGACAAACCACCTCTGAAGCCTTCTCCATAGGAACCGGTAAGCACTCTGCGGCTTAGTGTATCCATGTGATTGGCGTTGGGACTGCCGGGATTAAACTGGGTATGCAAATCCTGCGGCGGATAAGGCCCTACATTCGGAAACTGTCCCGGTGATACGCTAAAAAAAAAGCCACCGGTTGCTTTGAGATACCATTTGGAATGAGCAGAGGAATTGTCCTGGGCTTGGGTTACAAGGGTTACAGCGGTTAACAACACGGCTGTCCCGAAAAGGAATAGCGTTTTCATAAACATAGTTTTGGTGATATTCTATTGGAAGTTAATTAATTATTACCAAATAAATATCGCCAAAACCAATTAATTAAAACGCTTCTGCCAGTGACAGGTACAGCCCTTTCTGCCTGGCTTCGCCTGTATGTTTTTCTCCTACGGCATAGTCTATACGAATAGTAAGGCGGGAGTTTTCATCATAGAAATAGCGGATACCAGCTCCATAACTGGGTTTGAAGCCAGCTAAGCTAAAATCATGATTGGAAAACACACTGCCTGTTCCAGCGAAGGCAGCCAGTGCAAACTTCGGTTTGATATCTACAAACCAGATATGGATATGCATTTTCGGATCGATGAGGTAGCGATATTCAGCTTGTCCAGCCAGGTAATTCTGGTCACGGTACCTGCCGGTATAATAACCACGCATAATATTGTCATTACCCATTTCAGGCAGCAGGTAAAAAGGTAATTGTTTTCCCTGTAAGCTCTGGAAGAGGCCATTGAAGCCGATGGTACTTTTGGGAGAGATGGGAACAAAATGTGATCCCTGTGCTTCCAGTTTAAACAGCGGATGTTTACTGAGGAATGAGGGTGCATACGCCACATTAAGCCGTAGCCACCAACCGTGACGGGTATAGTTTTCTTTATCGCGGTTATCGAAGATCCCGGTCAGCCCGAGGAAGGTCACATAGCCTCCGTCTTTGTCGACCAGGGGCATGGCGTTATAAATCCCTTTATTGTCGCTGCTGCTATAAGTATCGTGCTGATAAAGTATAGATGCGCCGGCATAAAAATGGCCTGATATCCGGCGTTCGCCTTCCAGCTGTACTTTATAACGGATATTATCTACCAGCGACCTGGTGTCATAACGTGTAGTGTCTCCGACGCCGAAGAAATACAGCGGGTAATTCTGGTAGCGCAGATTTCCTTTAAAATGCCAGGTATTGGCGCGTGTCCAGATATTGGCCTTCAGGTCTATTTTAAACTGCTTTTCCGTGGTGACAGCAGGAATCAGGTTGAGCGTAGAGTTGCGTGTAGTATGATCGGGATGCTTGTTGTCGGTATAAAAAGAGTACAACATAGCGGCTCCAATTTCCAGTCCTTTTTCCTGTGAATATCCTAATACCGGTAATGGAAAGAAACTACGTTTGCGCACGCCTGTACTATCGTATAGTCCTTGCTGTTGGAGGATGCTTTTCTTTGAAACGCTGTCCTGTTGAGCCATGGCGCCGGTCGCTGATAACACTAATAATGCCGAGATATGGAGGTTTTTACGCATAGGCTGCAAATGTAAGGATTTACATTTACAGCCACGTTTTCCGTTTATGATCAGGGCCGGTCAGCATGTCCCAAACTTTTCTCCGGGTTTACCCGGTCCCTGACCAGTTGTTTCAGGTATTTGATTTCCGGGAAATGACCGGTGTCTTTGCGGTCAAATATTTTTTCCTCGCCCAGGGAAATGATATAGGAGCCTCCAATTTCGCTGGGACGCAGGGTCACTCCCCCCAGGTCATCCGCAAAAGTAGTGAGCAGCTCCTGGGCCATGTAAGCTGCTCTCAGCAGCCAGCCGCATTTAGGGCAATATTCTATCGTAATAACAGGTTTCATATATTGTCTGCTTTAAATATGCTTGCAATGGCCGGATAACAAATTCAATGTACTCCGGCAACAGTGAAAATTCAGCGAAAGATACAATCCTATTTGATTTATAGATATTATAACACGAAATACCTTCCTGTCACATGAATATTTTATATCAACTTCCTTTGAATCGTGGCACATTATCTTTAATTTTAACCTATATTAATTGTGGACCGCCCCGAATCGCTCCACCTAGTCACTGCCAACATTATATATTATGCTGCCGGCCAGTCCCTTGAAAAAATGCGCTTTAATCCCCCTTTTCATGTTCTTGCTGTCGCCTGCGGTTACAGCTCAGCAAAGTATTAACGATAGTCTGCAAACAGCCCTACGCCTGCATCCTCAGAACGATACTGTAAAAATAAACCTGCTCAACCAGCTGGCCAGGAATTATTTCGCGCAAAACGCCAATATGGCAACACAATATGCAGTATCAGCCATGCAATTGAGCGACAGCCTCCATTTTACAAAGGGTAAAATATGGGCGCTGCGTAACCAGGCCCTGGTAGAAAACACCCGGGGCAACCTCGATCATCAAATGCAGCTAACCCTCAACGCGTTGAAACTGGCGGAACAGGACAACGACTCCTACACCCTGGGGGTGCTGAACAACGACGTAGGTAATATCTTTATCGAGCTAAACAGCCCCCGGGATGCCCTCGCCTATCTTAAAAAGTCGCTGGAAATCAAAGAAAAACGCCGGGAAAAATCTGAAATCGGGAAAACACTGAACAATATCGGATCTGCCTACATTACCCTCCAACTGCATGATTCTGCCATGTACTACCTCGAAAAGGCAGAACAAATTAAAATAGCCCTGCATGACCAACGTGGCCTGGCCTTTACGTATGAAAATATGGGCATCGTTTCTATGCTACAGTCGCACTACGACAAGGCCTTACACTACCATTTACTATCGGAAGCCTATTACCGCGAAGCCAACAACCTTCCGGGTGTAGCAAAAGCAAGCCTCAACCTGGCAGAGGTACAAATCATGCTGGGCGACCTGAAGGAAGCCGATAAAAATCTCGATAAAGCCCAGGCGTTGAATCAGCAGCTGGGCAATGTAAAAAATGAGATGATCTATTATAAGATCCGCTATGAGCTGGATTCTGCACGGAAAGACTATGCTGCCGCCCTCCGGAATTACAAGGAATTCAGTACCCGCAATATCGATTTCTTTAATGCCGAAAAAGGACGACAGATCTCCCGTTCGCAAGAGAAGTATGAGTCGGAGAAAAAGCAACGGGAAAATATTATACTGAAGAAAGAACAACACATGCACCTGGCCACAATACAACAGCAACGGGTATTGGTGTTATCTGCTGCCGCACTCTTCCTCGCTCTTCTCCTCATTACTGTGATGGTATACCGCCTGTATAAACGCCAACAGGAGCTTTACCTGGAGCTGAATAACAAGAACCGGGAGGTATCCATGCAAAATCGTATTATCCTGGAGCAGAACAGTACCCTGGAAAACCTGAACCAGGTAAAAGATAAAATATTTTCAGTGATCTCTCACGACCTGCGCTCGCCCCTGGCGATCCTGGAAGGGCTTTTATTCCTGCTGAAAGATGAAAAGATTGATGCCGGGCAGTTCCGGATGTATACTGATGAACTCTGGAGAGATGTAAAAAATACGGCCTATATGATGGACAATATGCTGCAATGGGCCAGCAACCAAATGAAGGGCATCGGCGTAAAGGCCGACGACTTCGATGTAACCCTTTTGCTCAGCCGGGAATTTGAATTGCTGCAAACCCTTGCCAGGCAAAAAGAGGTAAGATTATCGCAGGAGCTGCACGAATGCATCATGGTATATGCCGATCCGGATATGATCAAACTTGTATTGCGCAACCTGATCAACAACGCTATTAAATTTACGCCCAGCGGCGGCGAAGTCGTTATTACCGCCCGGCAAGATGGCGAATTTGCAGAGATCACCGTCAGGGATAATGGTACCGGCATCCCTGTGGAAAGCCAGCACCGCATCTTTTCCAACATCTACTACTCTACCACCGGTACACAGAATGAAAAGGGCTGTGGCCTTGGACTGCATCTCTCCAAGGACTTTGTGGAACGCAACCACGGGCGTATCTGGTTTAACAGTATGCCAGGCGCTGGTAGCAGCTTCAGTTTCACGATTCCGGTTTCGGAAGACCAGGATACTAACGCCCGTGGCTATACGGTAGTGGTACAGGACCACCCTGTTACCGGCGTAAAGGTATTGAGAAGGTAATCACAACAGCTCAAAAGCCGTGGTATGCTTGATTTCAGTCATCACGAATGAACTGTGTACCTGCCCGATATTTTCAATCGCCGCGAGTTTATTGGTCAGGAAATGTTGGTAGCGCCGCATATCATCTACTACTACTTTCAGCAGGTAATCATAGGTACCAGCCACATGGTAGCATTCCATCACTTCCGCCATGCCAGCAATGGCCGCTTCAAATTTCCTGATCAGCGGCTGTGAATGCAGCTGCAGGGACACATTGCAAAAAGCCATCAACGTTTTACCCACTTTATCTCCTTCCAGCAGGGTAACGTAACTCTTAATCACTCCGCTCTTCTCTATCTTTTTCAGCCGTTCATAAGTAGGTGTAACAGACAGCCCTATACGGTGGGCAATTTCTTTGGTATTTAACCGGGCATCCTGTTGTAATACCTGTAGTATCCGTCGGTCGGTTTTATCCAGTGTATCCATAGCAGTTATTTTTTCCTGTAAAAGAGTACTGGAAGACAGCGAAATGGATGTTTACATCTACCAGTCAATCAAAAGTAGTGTATATTTTCTGCTATATAAAATAATATGGTTCAATTATGTTACACAAACTTACTTTTACAGCATCATACACCTGTAACCAACGATTATGACAGAAAACCGGCTGGCTGCCCCAGATGCAGCAGCGCTACAACAACTATTGGCGCAGGTAGCATCCTGCACCAAAGATTTCCTCGGGTATCCCGTGTCTAAAGATTTTGACTACAGCCCACTACTGCCCTTCCTCCAATACCCTTTGAATAATCTCGGTGATCCGTTTGTACCTTCTACCTACGGTGTGGGATCCAGGGAGATGGAAATAGACGTGGTTTCGTTCTTTGCCCGCTTATTCCGCGCACCGGAAAACGACTGGTGGGGATATGTAACCAACGGCGGCTCTGAGGGTAATTTATATGGCTTATACCTCGCGAGGGAACTGTATCCCAAGGGGATGGTTTATTACTCGGAAGCCACGCATTACAGCGTGCAAAAAAATCTGCACCTGCTTAACATGCCCGGGATTATTATACGCACTTTGCCTAACGGGGAAATTGATTATAATGATCTGGAACATACGATCAGCATGAACCGGCATTTGCCGGTGATCATGCTGGCCAATACAGGCACCACGATGACAGAAGCACGGGACGATGTAAAGCGTGTTAAAGAAATCCTAAGAAAGCTGGCCATCCGGCATCATTATATCCATGTTGATGGCGCTTTGTCGGGCAGTTACAGCGCTTTTCTTACGCCGCGGCCGGCGTTTGATTTTGCAGATGGGGCTGACAGCATCGCCATTAGCGGGCATAAATTTATCGGCTCTCCTATTCCCTGCGGCGTAGTAGTGGCTAAAAAATCGAACCGCGACCGGATTGCTCGTTCAGTGGCTTATATCGGCAGTATGGACACTACCATCACCGGGTCGAGAAACGGGCATAGTCCCCTTTTTTTATGGTATGCCCTCAAATGCATGGGGGTGGCTGGCTTAGAAGAAAGGGCCAGGCATAGCTTAGCGGTAGCAGCTTACGCAGTAGAACGGCTAAACGAGCATGGAATTGCGGCCTGGCGCAACCAGGACGCTATTACGGTGGTATTTCCGGATCCACCGGCAGCGGTGCGCCAACGATGGCAGCTGGCAGCTGAAAATGGCTGGTCGCACCTGGTGTGTATGCCCAATGTAACCCAGCAACAGGTAGATGCCTTCATTGCCACGCTTTTCCCGGCACTGGTGGCCATTTAGTCGATGCCTTCAGCAATCGCCATGATTTCCGTGTTAAGCGCCCGGCGGATCTGGCGCTCTATCTCCTTATTAGCCAGCGGCATGAGCAACTGCACTTTAAATTGAACAAAATCCTTTTTGATTTCAATGGTTTTCAGGGCAAAGCTGTCGGGGGTAAAATTGCTGGAATAGGGATCCACTGCACGTCTGAGGCGTTCCTCCAGCCCCCGGATGGTAAAAGGATGCTTGTGGTCCAGTTCAAACTCCAATGTCAGCTTTTTGATATTCTGTTTGGACTGGTTCACCACAATGGTGGTAAACACAACAGAGTTGGGAATGATCACGATATCATCATCTTCATTTTGTAATACCACATTAATGAGGGTAATATCCAGTACTTTCCCTTTATAGTCGCCAATGCGTACATGATCTCCTAATGATAACTGATCGGAAAACATGATGATCAGTCCATTGATCATATTGGTAATATAGTCTTTTGTTAACAGTGCGATGGCCGCTGCAACGATAGTGATACTGGTCACTAACCCCAACAGGTCGACACCAAAAAAGAGCATAATGGCCAGTACCAGGAAAATGGTATTCAGTACGGAGGTAATCCTGTTGATACCCAACACAAAGTTGTCTTTTTCCAGTGGCTTGCTGCGGTTACGGCGGGTATACCAGGAAATAATCAGCAGCCAGGCCAGTGAAATAACGAGGTTAGCACCCAGGAAAAAAGACAGAACATTTGTCAATTTAGAGAGCCATGGCAGATAATTAAAAAAGGCTGGATGCTCAATATTCGCATAAACAATACAGAGATATACCAGCAGTTTGACCAGGAAGATAACCCGCTCCCGGCGGTTGGTATTCTTATAGGTTTTATCGGTTACCATCATAGTTATACACGGTCGCTTTAATTTGCGAAGGTACAACGGCGAATTGGTTTGTGAGGCGATCCGGCTTATTTCATTTTATCGAGGATATCTTCCCAGATGATGCGGGCAATCTGTTCTGACTCCACGGTGCGGATGCTTCCTTCAAGTGTGTCTGCGTGATCGGCGGTAAAGGTATTAGTATGAGGTTCAAATTCTTCCAGTACATGTTCACTTACGTCAGGTACAACCTGGAAGGCGGTTTCCAAGGCGCCCCTGTCGATGGTTATCACCAATCCATAGGGCTTACCTTCGATGATCACAGTGATGCTGTGCTTTTCCATATAAAAAATGCCGCAAGGTACATACCATAAATAAAGGCCAGTGCTGTCTACTCACCGGCCTTTGCACGTATATTGAAAGGACTACAAGTAATCATGGTCAGGCCATGGCTGCTGTTTTTTTACGTGCTGCTGACTTTTTCTTAGGCGCTGCTTTCCTGGCAGTTGCCTTTTTGGCGGTAGTTCGTTTGGTGGCAGTTTTCCGGGTTCCTGTGGTGGACTTTTTAGCAGTACTGCGCCTGGCCGTTGTTTTTTTGGCCGTAGTTTTCTTTGTAGCGCGTTTTGCCGGAGCTGCTTTCTTCGCGGTAGCTTTCTTCGCAGTGGCTTTCTTTGCTGTAGTTTTCCTGCCGGTTGGTTTATCAGGCACCTTGGCTCCTTCTTCCCTGGCTTCAGATAAGCCTATGGCGATGGCTTGCTTAGGATTCGTAACCTTTTTACCGCTCCTTCCACTTTTTAGCTTACCCTCGTGCATTTCGTGCATACTTTTCTCCACTTTACTCTGGGATTTCTTTGAATACTTTGCCATGTCAAAAAAATTTAGATGGGTTAAGAAAAGAAATAACGCAATAGTAAAAACAAATTATAAGCCATGGAAAATGAGTGTTTTCTGCAGGAAAAAGCGTAGAAATGGGCCTTAACTGTGTTAAAAATTCTATGGATTGTGGAATGTATTGCCCCATATTACCGGGGCTGTATCGCCCGATAAGAGGGCTGGTATAGCAATATGAGTGGTGGCACATATCTTGATCGACTTTTAGGGAATGTTTAACTACTATCACTATAAAAAACTTCAGGATTATGGAAGACATCAGATTTCAACATGCCACGCCAGTAACTCATTTACAGGAGTCGAATCCCGAGCAGAAAACCAAACACAGTAAACGTGGATTCGCTTCTATGGACCCTGAGCAGCAACGTGCCATATCAAGAGAAGGTGGAAGAGCAGCGCATCAACAAGGTGTTGCCCATAAATTCACTTCTGAAGAAGCACGTGCCGCGGGCAAAAAAGGCGGCGAAGCGGTAAGTAAAAACCGTGAACACATGGCAACTATCGGCCGAAAAGGCGGTACTAACCGAGGTAAAAAGAAAAATAGCGTTGAAAGCAATAATCAGCAATAACCCAGGCAATGGGTTATTGCTTTTTTATGGAGAGGATAAAACCCCTGTCCTCTTCTTTTCAGCGGTGGTGGATATAAGGAGATCTTTCTTATATTTATTGCTTTTTACCATATGGAAGCTAAAAGACGCTGGCTCTATTTTCTGTTAATTGTAGCAAATATCCCCTTAGGCCTGGCCACCCGCTGGGCGCCTCAATATTTCCCTGATCTGATGAGAATTTATGGTGGAGATGTACTATCTGCCACCTGTATTTTCTTTGGCATTCGTTTCCTGTATCCTGTTACCCCGCTTTGGAAAATCGGTATCAGCAACTACCTGGTCTGTTTCGCTATTGAGCTGCAACAGCTGTACCAGGCGGATTGGGCGGTGCGGGTCCGGAATACCCCCGCAGGCATCCTGCTGGGACATGGCTTTCTGTGGAGCGACTGTGTATGTTATGCGGTGGGCACCCTCATTGCCCTCGCGATTGCCTGGCTGCTTGAAAAAATAATTTAGCTATATTTAACTGTACTCAATAATCAACTTTTTATGCTGATCCTGGCTAAAATCCTCATTGCCTTTGTAATGCTGGAACATCTGTTTATCCTGTGGTTTGAGATGTTTGCATGGACAACCCGCGGGCCTAAAATATTCAAACGCTTTCCAAAAGAACTTTTCCCTGCCACCAAATCGCTGGCGGCCAACCAGGGCCTGTATAACGGATTCCTAGCAGCGGGGCTGGCATGGACTTTTTTCATCGCCGACCCAGTGTGGTGGGGCAGGATAGCCATTTTCTTTTTGAGTTGCGTTAGTGTAGCCGGCATTTACGGCGCGCTTACTGCCGACAAAAAGATTTTCTTTTCCCAGGCGTTACCGGCCCTCGTCACTTTATTCATCATTTTGTTTATATGATACTGGCATCTGATATCCGGATAGGTAACTATGTGGCCTGGTTTGACTACAATATGGAGGAAGAAGCCTTTATTGCGGAAGGAATTCTGGACGGCTTTGTGTATAATTCCCAGTTGCCCCGCAGCAAACTACCGGTTGAAAAGGTAAATCCTTTGATACTGGATCTTTACCTGCTTACCCGCTTTGGTTTTATCAAAGGAGATCCGGAGTATGGCGAAGATGTAAATGTATATTCGCTGAAATACAACCGGCTGGATAGTATGCATATCCGGTATGAAAACGGCATCTTCCAACCCATGGCCGATGCCCCGGGAGGCCTGGTTCCCTATGGGCGTCCACTGGTACATGTTCACCAACTGCAAAATCTTTTTCACGCCCTTACCCGCGATGAATTAACCCTGTTTGAATAGGGGCTGCCGCCAACTTTATGAGTACGAAATTTGTTGACCTATGTGAGATTTCTTCATCTCTAAAAAAATGTTCTATGGGTACCACCGACACTTCTCTCATTCAAAGCGCCGCCGCCCTCGATACACTTTGTATTAATACCATCCGCTTCTTGTCGGTAGACGCCGTACAGAAAGCCGATAGCGGCCATCCGGGGCTGCCCCTTGGCGCTGCTCCCATGGCATATGTGCTGTGGACCCGCTTTCTGCGGCATAGTCCTACCGATCCATTGTGGTTTAACCGCGACCGGTTTGTATTATCCGCCGGCCATGGTTCGGCATTGTTATATAGCCTGCTCCACCTTACCGGTTATGATCTACCGATGGAGGAGCTGAAGCAGTTCAGGCAATGGGGCAGTAAAACGCCCGGGCATCCCGAGCGGGGTCTCACGCCTGGTGTAGAAGTGACCACCGGTCCATTGGGGCAGGGCTTTGCCAACGGAGTAGGTATTGCCATGGCAGAAGCTTACCTGGGCGCGCGGTACAACAAACCGGGTAATCCAGTGGTGGACCACTATACCTACGCCCTGGTGAGCGATGGAGACCTGATGGAGGGCGTTGCCTCTGAAGCGGCGTCATTGGCGGGCCACCTGAGATTAGGCAAGTTGATTTATCTATACGACGATAACCGTATTACCCTGGCTTCTGCCACACCGGTGACTTTTACAGAAAATCACGCGCAGCGTTTTGCGTCTTATGGCTGGCATGTACAGCAAGTGGCAGACGGTAACGACCTGGAAGCGATTGACCAGGCTATCCGGGCCGCACAGGCCGAAACCGAGCGGCCATCCATTATCCTGGTGCGCACCCATATCGGCTATGGCTCTCCCAATAAACAGGATACCTGCGCTGCGCATGGTAGCCCACTGGGCGAAGACGAAGTAAAGCGCACCAAAGAAAACCTGGGATGGCCGGTGTCGCCTGACTTCCTTGTGCCTCCCGAAGCGCTCAGTCATTTTCGTGTAGCCGTTGACGATGGTAAGCGATGGGCGGCTAAGTGGGAAGAACAGATGGCCATTTACGCAGAGCAATACCCGGAACTGGCGCATGAATTACGGGAACTGATACACGATGTACTGCCGAAAGACTGGGATAAGGATATCCAGCCATTTGCAGCCGACCCGAAAGGATTGGCTACCAGGGCAGCTTCGGGGAAAGTGATGCAGGCATTTTTCCATCACCTGCCCGGATTTATTGGCGGTTCTGCCGATCTGAATACCTCTACTAATACCGAATTAAAAGATGCCGGCAATTTTGAAAGTCCCCTGATGAAGGACGGGGATCTACAGGGCGCTGCCGGCGGTGAATGGAGCTTTGCCGGCAGGAACGTACAATACGGCGTGCGGGAACACGCCATGGGGGCTATCTCCAACGGCATGGCCGCACATGGAGGTATTCTCCCTTACTGCGCTACCTTCCTTACCTTTTCTGACTATATGCGGCCATCCATCCGCCTGGCTGCCTTGTCGGAGTTGAAAGTAGTGTATGTATTTACACACGATAGTATTGCCATGGGGGAAGATGGTCCCACCCACCAGCCGGTGGAGCTGCTGGCCGCCCTGCGCGCCATTCCCGACCTGGTGGTGATCAGACCTGCTGACGCCAATGAAACGTTGAATGCCTGGCAAATGGCTATACAACTGCCCCAACGACCGGTAGCACTCATTCTGTCGCGGCAGGCCGTACCCACAATAGATCGGAGTAAATATGCGGCTGCCAACGGGCTTCGCTTTGGCGCTTACGTACTCCTCGATGCACCTGATGGCAAACCTGACTTGATTTTAATAGCTACCGGTGCTGAAGTGGGGCTGGCATTAGCTGCCGGGGAAAAGCTCCAGGCTTCCGGCATAAGCGTACGTGTAGTATCCATGCCCAGCTGGGAATTATTTGAAGCGCAAACGCCTGCATATCGCGACCAGGTGCTTCCTCCTGCTGTTACCGCCCGAGTATCAATTGAAGCCGGCATTTCACAGGGCTGGGAACGATATACCGGAACGGCGGGCATCCAGATGGCGATAAACCGTTTTGGGGCTTCCGCACCTGGCCCGGTGTTGTTGCGCGAGTTTGGCTTCACAGTCGAAAACATTTGCGAGCGCGCGCTGGCACTTTTGAAAAAATAATCACCCTTCATGAAGAAACTGATTGTATTTGACCTGGATGGTACATTGGCCGAAAGTAAGGCGGCTATTGATCCTGAAATGAGCACATTGCTTTATTCACTGCTGCAGGTGGCCAGGGTTGCCATTATATCGGGCGGCGCCTGGCCACAATTCCAAAAGCAGGTGCTGGCACATTTGCCAGACGATGAAAGGCTCCAAAGGCTATCCATTCTGCCTACCTGCGGTACCCAATTTTATGAATATAACAGGGGATGGAATAAGCGTTATTCGGAGGACTTCAGCGCCGACGAAAAAGCAAAGATCATCGGGGCTTTACAGGCCGTAGTGGCGA
Source organism: Chitinophaga sp. Ak27 (assembly GCF_012726295.1). Lineage (GTDB taxonomy): Bacteria > Bacteroidota > Bacteroidia > Chitinophagales > Chitinophagaceae > Chitinophaga. The sequence goes on from NZ_JABAOB010000004.1 coordinate 588,536, forward strand.
CTCTTGGCTACCAACCGGCACAACATTGGGGCGATACAATAGAAGACAGGGGCAGCCAGATTACCTTTTCTGCCCTGGGGCAGAAAGCGCCTTTGGAAGAAAAGAAAAAGTGGGATCCTGATTTCTCCAAAAGACAACAGATGAAAACGTTACTGGAAAAAATGATCCCTGAATTTTCCATTAACCTGGGAGGCACTACTTCTGTAGACATTACCAAACCTGGCATAGACAAAGCTTATGGCATCCATAAATTAAGGGATATTCTGATCATCGGATTAACAGAAATGTTATTTGTGGGCGATGCCATTTTCCCCGGCGGCAATGATTACCCGGCCAGGGAAGCGGGCGTAGATTGTATCAAAGTGCGGGATCCCGATGAAACAAAGCGGGTAATAGAAACGGTGGTTGTTTGCTATGCGGTTTTATGAGCCAGCAGTACCTGCAATATTTCCTGCAGACTTACCGCTCCTACGGCAATCACGTCATCGCCGGCCCCATAGTAAATATAAAGGGTATCGTTGATCAGTACGGTGCCTGTAGGAAAACAAACATTATCCACATCTCCCCTGGTTTCCCATACCCGCTCAGGAACCAGTATGGGGTGCGGTAGTCGCGCCCGCACTATCTGCGGATTATCGAGGTCCAGGAGTGCAGCGCATCCCACGTAAATAAAGCCATTTGAGGTTTGCCGTACCCCGTGGTAAATCAACAGCCATCCTTCCGGCGTTTCTACCGGGGGACAACCTCCTCCAACGTAGCTGCTTTCATGAGCATATTTGGGCGTTAACAATAAGTGTTCATGGAAATGCAGGAAATAATTTTTCCAGAATCCGGGGGTTAATTCAGAAATCTCGTTTACAGCCACCAACTGAATATCAGGTTTAATGCGATGCAGGAAATGCAGTTTACCCTTTATTCTCCGGGGAAAAAAGATAACATCCTTATCCCACAAGCGGGCACTGTTGCTGTTGAATAAATTATACTTTTCATTGAGCGGCGCATGGGTGGAAGCTAGTTCCATAAACGTTTTCAGCTCCATTTGCGCAACTATCAGCCCTTCCTTTTTAAACTGCCGGCCATCTTTGGAGGTAGCCAATGCGCCGCAGGCATTAACGCCATCGAAAGCGGTGTAGGTAAGATAGTACAAGTCATCAATTTTTACCACCCGCGGATCCTCCATGCCTTTGGCTTCAAAGCTATGCTCGGGAAAAAGAATGGGCGATGTGAGCCTTTCAGCTACTGTAAGCGGGTCACTAAGGGCACAAAAGCCAATGGAAGAATGGTTGCCTCGCCGGACTGCCCGGTAATAAAACAGGATTTGGTGTCCGTCTTTGATGGTGGCGGGGTTTAACACGCCTTCGTTTTCGAAAGCCAGGGCCGTTTGTCTTAAGATGACTCCCTCTTTTTTGATCCTTATCATGCCTGCAAGGTTTGTTGTTTGGATATTCATCTAACAAAAACAGGCTCATAATGTTTTTCCGGATATAGGGAAAGCTGGATTAGCCACTAAAAAAATATAATTAATTAACACTTTATTAAAGTATCATAATCAATCAACGGCAACTAGAACATTGAGGAGAAGGCGCATAAAAAAGGACGAACCGATTTAACTCGTGTTCGTCCTTTTTATTGGTGACTCCGTCTGGATTCAAACCAGAAACCTTTTGATTCGTAGTCAAATGCTCTATTCAGTTGAGCTACGGAGCCGTTCCCGTTGGGATAGCGAAGATACGCCATTATTTTATTTCTAACAAATTATTTTTCAATAATTTATACCTGACAGCTTTTCTTCAGATATTTTATTTTGATAGAAAATGCTGCAACCGGTGTTGCAGCATTTTCATTTTTTGTGACCTCATCTGGATTCAAACCAGAAACCTTTTGATTCGTAGTCAAATGCTCTATTCAGTTGAGCTATGAAGCCATTCCCGTTTTGGGATTGCAAATGTAGAATTTGTTTTTTATTTATCAAAAAAAATATCATCTTTTTTTATGACACTATCGGTAAGGGCTATACGGGCAATGTATGGAGGTGACCGGATAAAGAGATAACGGCATCAGAAAAAAAGGGAAAGCTGCAAACCTGCAGCTTTCCCTTTTGTGACCTCATCTGGATTCAAACCAGAAACCTTTTGATTCGTAGTCAAATGCTCTATTCAGTTGAGCTATGAAGCCATTCCCTGTTTTGGGATTGCAAATGTAGAATTTGTTTTCTATTTACCCAAAAAAAATAAAATCTATCGTTAATGCCTATACGATTTGCGCGCACAATTTATACCTTAATAATAATATTCTTACGGTACATGATGCCTATGGGCACCCATATTACCAATACCAGCAGGATGGCCGCTCCCAGGGATGCATGATACGGCATCATGTTATTGGCAAACACTGCCTGGTAAAACCATTCTCTTACATTAGTATTACCTGCGGGGATATATCCCAGTATTTTTGGAATAAGTCCCGACAATACGAAAGCAGTAATCGCATTGCGGCCAAAAGCTACGAATGGCGCCAGGTAGCGTTGATGGTGCTGCACATCGATCAGCCAATAGCTGGCCGACAGCGCCATAGTGGCCAATCCGCCGGTATATAATACAAAAGAACTGGTCCAGAGTGACTTGTTAATAGGAAAAAAAGGATCCCAGATCAGTGCCAGTATCACAGTAATAAAACCATATACAAAGAGCCAGGATACCTTTACGGCATCTTCCTGGTCTTTACGCCGTAGCCAGCTTCCCACCAACATCCCGAAGATACCCGTGCCAATAGCTGGCAAGGTGCTTAGCAGCCCTTCCGGATCCCAGGTTTTGCTCCCCGCCCACAGGTGTGCAGGGGTAAACACCAGCCGATCTAACCAGGCACCCAGGTTGGTTTCTGGTTCCAGGTTGGGTGCTCCTATACCTGGCACCGGCACGAGCGTCATCAGTATCCAATAGCCCAATAATAACGCGATTCCCGTCCATAGCTGTGTACGCCGGCTTGTTTTGATAAATAATATCGCACAGATACTAAACACTACGCCTATACGGGGCAGTACACCCGGAAAACGCCAGTGCGAAAAATTAAACCTGGGCACCAGGTGCAACAACCATCCGAGCACCACGATGGTAGCGCCCCGGCGCAATGCCTGCCGGATCATTTGTCCATGCTGCGCCGGGTCATCTTTCCGGCTGCCAAGGGCATAGGCGATAGACACTCCTACGATAAAAAGAAAAAAAGGAAAAATGAGATCGGTGGGCGTGCAGCCATTCCATTTGGAATGCTCTAGCGGTGCATATACATAGTTCCAGTCCCCCGGGTTATTCACCAGTATCATGGCCGCCACCGTAAGGCCGCGGAAGAAATCCAATGATAACAATCTTTGTTTTACAGCAATGGCCATGATGATTTTATTTATTATTCAGACACGCGTTATTTTTATCTCCTTTAATTTAAAATATTTTTTTCACTCTGGTGATACTTTATTGACCGGGGTCGCGGAAGCTCTACCGGTAATGTATATACGTAAATGTGACAACATATTACAGTGATCTGATAACTCTCGGGGTAAAAAATCAAAAGCCAACCTCATGGCCGGCCGTCATACTTTCCATACTAATATAAAAAAAGAGAAACGCCCCCCAAATTGGGAGGCGTTTCTCTTAGTGACCCCGTCAGGATTCAAACCTGAAACCTTTTGATCCGTAGTCAAATGCTCTATTCAATTGAGCTACGGAGCCATTAATTGTGATAGGATGGCAAAGGTAGCGGATTTTTCGAAAACACCAAACAGTTATTAAAAAAAATACTGCAATCTTCTGATTTACACTTACTTTTACGCCGTTACTTAATTATCATACGAAGTGAAAATTCAACTCTGGAGCATAGGAAAGGAGCATGATCCCTACATCAGGGACGGGATGGCGGTTTTTCAAAAACGGCTACAGCATTACGTGGATTTCGATGTGAAGCTGATCCCTACCGTAAAACAGGCCGCCAGCTTATCGATACCCGAGCTGAAAAAACAGGAGGCTAAATTAATCATGGACCTCTTGCAGCCTACCGATTTCCTGCTGGCACTGGACGAAAAGGGAAAGATGCTGACAACCGTACAATTCGCCGACTTCCTGCAACAGCGCACCAATGCAGGTACACGGCAACTCATCATTCTGATAGGAGGCGCTTTCGGTATTGACGAAACCTTGCTGCAGAGAGCCCAGCTGAAAATGTCGTTGTCGCCCTTAACCTTCCCTCATCAACTCGTACGGCTTATTTTCACCGAACAATTATATCGTGCCTATACGGTGTTAAACCGGGAAAAGTATCATCATCAATAGTTACATTTATAGATAAAATCATCTCATTGTATGACGCTTTCAATCAGTTTAGTTATCATCATCATTACCTGCCTTATCTCCTATACGGCCCTGCAGAACTATGACCAGTTAGATAAGCTGAGCCTGCAACCCTACCTGGTAAAGCGTTACAACCAGTACTACCGCTTTATCACTTCCGGGTTTGTACATGCCGACTTCCAGCATCTACTCTTCAATATGCTGACCTTATATTTCTTCGGTGGATTTATTGAGCGTGTTTTTGCACAGCTATTCCATAACAAACTGGTGTATGTTGGTTATTACCTGCTGGGGATTATTGTAGCCAATATTCCTTCTTACATTAAACATCGCGACAACTCTTACTACTCTTCCCTGGGAGCCTCCGGCGCTATTTCCGCCATTGTATTTACGGCCATCCTCGTGAATCCCTGGGCGTCTATTTACCTGTTTTTTGCGCTTAAATTGCCAGCAGTGGTGTATGGTGTTTTATTCCTTGGGATTTCCGCTTATATGGGAAGAAAAGGTGGAGGTAATATTAACCACGACGCACATTTATGGGGCGCCTTATTTGGGTTGATATTTCCGTTGATCTTCCATCCGGAACTGGGCACTAACTTTTTGTATATGATCATGCACCGCTCTCAATTTGTACAATAACCGCTAAGTGCAGCAGCGCCCGTAAAGCCGCTGCTGCACTTATTTTCAAGGCATCCATTCAATACTCAGTATTGCTTTTGTTTTAGAACTTATCTTCACCCGGTCATCTATCCTCATCCCTACAATCCACACAATCCGCTTATTGGATTCCAGTACCCAAACATTTTCTTTTTGTGGCAGCGACAACTTCTGATCGATCAGAAACCGGCTTATTTTTTTCTTGCGGGGCATACCCAGTGGATAAAAATAATCCCCTTGTTTCCACTTCCGCAGGATCATCGGATACACTACCTGTGCGGCATCCAGCCAGGCTATTGCAGCAGCCGTGGGTATCGGGGCAACGCCCCTCTCCTGTTGCCGGATACGTAGCTGGCCTCCGCCAAAACGCACGTGTGCCGTATTGGCTTCAATAACTACTAGTGGAGCCGCTTCCATGCCCAAGGGCGTTATCAGCAACCACTGCCGGTTGCGGATGACCCGGTGAGTAGCCGTTTCCACGTACCGGCCCGATTCGCTGTCGAGTAACGACAGCACCTGCTGCACCTGCGCCGAAGAACAACCAAACGGACGAAACAGTTCCCAGGCAATGGTTTGCAGGGGGATACTCTGTTGCAATTTACCTACCGGCACCTTCCAGGTATCACCTTCCTGAAATAACAACCGCTTGCGATGACGTGCTACTGCTTCTTGGTAAAGACACTCCGCTTCCTTCATCCGCTCTATGGTAGCCGCCATATTCCGCACAGCTCCAGGAAATGCCTCTTGCAGTTTGGGAATGACCTGGTGCCGGTAATAATTACGTGTATACTTATCTGTTATATTGGAACTGTCTTCCCGGAAAGTAATATTATGCAAGGTGGCATATGCCACCAGGGTATCTTTCTCAGTAAACAACAAAGGCCGGATAATCTTTTCCTGTTTAGGTAAAATACCGTGTAAACCAGCTATGCCGGTACCTTTCGTAAAATTCATCAGGGCTGTTTCTACGCTGTCCTGCATATGGTGTGCGGTAGCGATATATGCATAGCCTTCCGCAGCGCGTATTTGTTCCAGCCATTCATAGCGCAGTTCCCTCGCGGCTACCTGTATGGTTACATGATGTTCTTCCACGTAAGCATGGGTATCAAACCGGATGGAGTGAAAGGGCAGCCCCAGCCTGGCGGCTACCTGTTTCACAAAAGCTTCATCCTGTTCTGATTCGGCAGCTCGGAGCTGAAAGTTGCAATGGGCAATACCTGCAGCATATCCGGCCTGTTTAAATAAAGAGGCCATTACGATAGAGTCTACGCCCCCGCTAACGGCCAGCAGTATTTTCTGGGCAGGATCAAATAACCGCTGCCGGGATATATAATCGGAAAAATGAGTCAATAAATGTTGAGGCATCCGTGGTTAATTGGAGTTAAAATATCAGTATATCAGCTCTTCGTAGGCGGATTGTAATTCATTATAGGCATGTCTTTCATTGGCTGCTTTGGCCATGCTCATGCCCTTTTCATATACGCTGATGGCGCCGGCATTGTCGCCCGCCCGCTCGAGCAACTTACCCAGGTGGTAGTAAGAGCCAACATAACCGGGTTCATACGCCAATAGCTCTTCAAATTGTTGCCGGGCGGCTACCTCATCACCTATCTTAATATATTCCAATGCCAATGCATGTTTTAAAAAGCTATCGTTGGGTGTGGCCAGCAACAGTTGCTTTATTTGTGGAATCCTGTCCATCTGTTTATTATTATTTAATTCTACAATATGTCAATGATAATACTGATTAAAATCATTTTCCGGCCTGCGGTTGGCTTATATTATTTAAATATATTTGCTACTACCGCATTTTTAAACAAAACAGTTTAAGGCCATGAAGATTTTAGTATGTATCAGCAAAACTCCGGACACGACTGCAAAAATAGCTTTCACGGACAATAACACGAAATTCAATGAGGCTGGTGTACAGTTTATTATTAATCCATACGATGAGTGGTACGCGTTGGTGAGGGCGCTGGAGCTGAAAGAAACCATTGGTGCCGATGTTCACCTGGTAACGGTAGGCGGTGCTGATTGCGATCCTATTATCCGCAAAGCCCTGGCATTGGGGGGGGATGAAGCATTCCGTATCAATGCAGACAGCGCTGATAGTTTTTATATCGCTTCCCAGATTGCGGCACATGCCCGGGAAAAGCAATACGACATTATTTTTACAGGTAAAGAAACCATCGATTATAATGGTTCAGGTATAGGCGGGATGGTAGCGGAATTGCTGGACCTTCCCTATGTGTCCATTGCGGCTAAATTTGACCTGAATGGCACCGTGGCAACAGTAAACAGGGAGATTGAAGGAGGCGAAGAAACCTGTGAAGTATCCCTGCCAGTGGTAGTTTCCTGCCAGAAAGGAATGGCCGAAGCCCGTATTCCCAATATGCGCGGCATCATGGCTGCCAGAACCAAACCCTTGACAGTAGTAGATCCTGTAGCTGCAGACACCCTCACTTCCGTAGTTAGCTTTGAGCTGCCTCCGGCAAAAGCAGGTGTAAAACTGATCAGCCCCGACAACGTGGACGAACTGGTGAAATTACTCCACGAAGAAGCTAAAGTGATCTAAAGGTTCTCTATCTCGTAACTACTAATTAAATTATTCATGTCTATATTAATATTTGCCGATCAGGCACAGGGTAAGATTAAAAAAGCGGCACTGGAAGCTGTACAATATGGCGCCAAAGTAGCCGCGCAACTGGGTACCACCGCCACTGCGCTGGTACTAGGTCCGGTAGATGCTGCGGAACTGTCTGCACTCGGTAATTACGGCGCACAGAAAGTATTGCACGCTGCCGATGCACGCCTGCATGAAGTTGAAAGCATCGTATATACTAAAGTGATTTCAGAAGCGGCAGAAAAAGAAGGCAGCCAGGTGATCATCTTCCCACATAATTTTGACGGAAAAGCCGTTGCCCCCCGGGTGGCAGCCCGGCTTAAAGCGGGACTCGTTGCCGGCGCTATCTCCTACCCCGATACCAGCAATGGTTTTGTGGTAAAGAAAAATGTGTTTTCCGGTAAGGCGTTCGCCCATGTCAATATCACATCCGATAAGAAAATCATTGCTATTATACCCAATACTTTCGCGCTTACTCCCGGCACAGGAACTGCTACCGTAGAACCTTTCTCTCCAGCCATCCAGGATAGCGACTTCAAAGTGAAAGTGGTAAAAACTGAAACGGTGAGCGGCGACGTACCTTTAACAGAGGCTGAAATCGTAGTGAGCGGCGGACGTGGTATGAAAGGTCCTGAAAACTGGGGCATACTGGAAGACCTGGCCAAAGCACTGGGAGCAGCCACCGCAAGCTCACGCCCCGTGGCCGATGCCGGATGGCGCCCTCATCACGAGCACGTAGGTCAAACCGGCCTGACCGTAAGGCCCAATTTATATGTTGCCATCGGTATTTCCGGCGCTATACAGCACCTGGCAGGCGTAAATGGTAGCAAGGTTATTGTGGTGATCAACAAAGATCCGGAAGCACCTTTCTTCAAGGCAGCCGACTACGGCATTGTAGGCGATGCTTTTGAGGTGGTACCTAAACTGACGGCAGCCGTTCAGAAGCTGAAACAGTCGTAATAGGCTTTACAATGGAAGAATTATGGGTGACTGATGCAAATGTTAAAATCATCCTGATCAGTAATCCATAATTCTTCGCTTTATCAGGACTGATATTAGGCATTTATCAGATAGATTTTTTTTAGATAGGGAATATTTTTCTAACTTCACAGACTTACAAACTATTCAGCGACAACGCAAGACAGATATGAGAAAAATAGAACTGGAAATAGTTGCTTTATCGCACAGCATTACGCAGACTCATTCATATGCCGTGGTATTGGGAGAAGTAAATGGGTTACGCCGTTTACCGATTGTGATTGGGGGCTTTGAAGCGCAGGCTATTGCGGTGGCTTTGGAGAAAATGCAACCCAGCCGGCCTTTAACACACGACCTGATGAAAAACTTCATGAACGCCTTTAATGTGGAGTTGCAGGAGGTGGTCATCAGTAATTTGCAGGAAGGCATTTTTTACTCCAAACTTATCTGTTCCAATAACGACGAAACTATTGAGATAGATTCCCGCACTTCAGATGCATTGGCGCTCGCGGTTCGTTTTGGATGCCCTATCTATACGTTTGAGAATATTCTCAACAGCGCAGGTATATTGCTGGACGATCCTGCCGGTAAAAAAAGCAGCAAGCCGGTAACCCCTACTATTTCAGAACATGAAAAAGGTGTGGAAGACGACCTCAAATCTATGAATGTGGATGAATTAAACACCCTCTTACAGGAAGTGTTGGAACAGGAAGACTACATTCGGGCTATCGCCATCCGCGATGAATTAAATAGTCGCAAAAGCAAATAATTTCCTTCAGTATAATCGTGCAGTTGACAGCCCCATCTGGCATGTAGCTGTAGATTTGCCGTGCAACAGATAATAGATGATTGTATTTCCCAATTGTAAGATAAACCTGGGCCTGCATATTACTCACAAGCGCCCCGACGGTTTTCATGACCTGGAAACCGTTTTCTACCCCCTGCCCGTAAACGATGCCCTGGAAATCATTGCCCATCCATCATTACAGTTTGCCAGCAGCGGTATCCCTGTTCCCGGGGAGGCGGCTGATAATCTTTGTCTCAGGGCTTTTCACTTACTGCAGCGCGATTTCCCGCAGGTGCAACCAGTAAATATCCACCTGCATAAACATATTCCTATTGGCGCAGGATTGGGAGGAGGTTCGGCAGATGCCGCGTTCATGCTGCGATTGCTCAACCAGAAGTTTCAATTGGGGCTTTCCGATGCAATATTGGCTGACTATGCCGCCCAATTGGGTAGTGATTGTCCCTTCTTTATTTACAACCGGCCTTGTTATGCTACAGGACGTGGTGAAATCATGGATCTTATTGACCTCGATCTTTCAGGGTACTCCTTTGTGTTGGTACATCCCGGCATTCATGTTAATACCGGCTGGGCGTTTAAACAGCTTACGCCCCAGGCGCCGGCTTATGCGCTGAGGGAGAAAATACAATCACCGGTGGCTATGTGGAGGGAAATAATTACCAATGATTTTGAAGCGCCGGTATTCAGCGCCTATCCTGTTTTGGCGGAGATAAAGGAACAATTATATGCGGCTGGGGCCTTATATGCTGCCATGAGCGGAAGTGGTTCGGCCGTGGTGGGTATTTTCCCTAAAAACAAAATAGCTGACATCCTGTGGGATGCCAGCTATCGGGTATTTACTATTAGGTAAGTCTTACTTTACAGAAGCTACCAGTGCTTTAAATGTTTCTGGTTCATTCATAGCCAGATCAGCCAGAACTTTTCTATTCAGGTCGATATTTTTACCGGCTAATTTGTTCATAAACACAGAATAGGTCAACCCTTCTGCTCTAACAGCAGCGTTGATACGGGCGATCCACAGCTGACGGTAGTTTCTTTTCTTTAATTTACGACCAACATAGCTGTAGGTGAGTCCTTTTTCCAGGACGTTTTTCGCTACGGTGTAAACATTCTTTCTTTTACCGTAGAAGCCTTTGGCTTGCTTTAAGATCCTTTTTCTCCGGGCTCTTGAAGCTACGGCATTAACTGAACGAGGCATTTGCTTTGTTTTTTCTCAGGTTATAAAATTCGATTCTTTTGACAGATACTAGCGCATTCCGAGCATTCTCTTAACCAGGTTAAGATTTGCTTCGTGAACCAGCGTACTACCTCTTAAGCTACGTTTTCTTTTCGTAGATTTTTTAGTCAGTAAGTGGCTTTTGAAGGCCATGAACCGCTTAATCTGTCCGTTCCCACCAACCTTGAACGTTTTCTTGGCACGGGAATGTGTCTTTACTTTGGGCATCTTACATCAAATTTGGTCTGCAAAGGTATGAAAATAATTCAATAAAGCACAGTCTCATATAAATAATTAACGCCCTCTCCCGAATGTGGATAACTTTTCTAATATTTTTTTACCATCTCTTAAGCGATTGACTATCAATTTTCAGCTTTCCACCTTTGTCAAGTTATCTGGTCTCTATTCATATTATAATTAATCACACTTTTTTTATTTACCTATATTATCATTAGTTTTAATTTTATTTTAATTACATATTTTAACCATACCATGTATAAATACCTGACGCCTATGAAACCATTTTACCCATCTATCCAAGTGAGCCAGGAAATTTCCGCCGGTTATTTTTATTTATGTAAAGAGTTGAGCATCAATAGGAATTGAACAGCTTATCCTGTACAATTCTGATACTTTTTTTACTTAACTGTTTGCACCTATGAAACGACTATTAACCTTCTTGTACTTGCTGACCGGGCTGATATTCCTGGGCAAAGAGGTAGAAGCACAAACCGAACCCGCTACAGGAACACCCTTCATGAACCTTCCGGATACTACCTGCTGGAAGAGCTTCGCGAGTATGAACGCTTTCTATTGGAAATCGTCCAATACACCAGATTCGGCTACCTGGACCATTACACCGGGAGGATCTTCTATTACTATATTGTACTCTTCCGATCCTATCAATAAACTGGTCCGGCAAAAACCTGATCCCACCTATAAACGGAACGCACTTACCATCAAGTTTAATGATATCGGACAATATACCATTTCAGTTGACCTCTGGTATAGAGGCGTCAAATCAACTGTCACTAAAAAAATATATTCGAAAGATTGTTCTATCCTCCCCTGTCAGGGTAAGAACACCGGGCTGGGTGACTTCAAAGAAAACTTTGGAAACTTCCCCAATGGGGCAACCACCAGTAAATCCAGCTCTTATGTAACGGGCTATATCTATAACCCGCTTCCGCTAGTAAGTCCTTACACCATGGACGATAACAGTTACACTGTTTTCTGGAATACCCAGGTAAGAAGCGAATGGGTAAGTATGACCGACCATACCGGTAGTACCGTCGACTCTGTAGGTGGTATGCTGATTGCCAACTCCTCTTATGATGCCAGGTCATTCTTCACCAGGGACAATGTACCGGTCTGTCCCGGCTCCCTTTATAATTTTAGCGCCTGGTTTCTCAACGTCAATGGTATCAAAGTGTTCAATTCGAGTTGTATCAGCGGTAACTGGGATGGATACCACTACGCAGGTGTTAGCTTTTTGATCATCAATACAAAGGGAGGTGCTCCTTCCTCTACTTGGGATACCCTGGCCCGCTTCAAAACCTTCGATGTGTCGATGAACCTGTCAGGTCCGCAGTGGCAAATGTATGGAGGCGGTTTTAAAACGCCGGGAGGTGTTACATCGGTCCGCCTTGAAATTGTGAATGACCGGCCCGGAGGTTGCGGAAATGACATCGCTGTCGATGACATTTCCTTTGCCTATTGTAGCCCTTATATTTATTCTTATATAGATGGTAAACTGGGATTAAGAGCAGATTCCCTGTGCGATGGAGCCCCGGTTACCATGAAAGCCTCTTATAGCCCGAATGGCTGGCAGCCAGACGGTACCTACGATGCCACTAAAGACTACTTTAAAAATCCACAATATCAATGGTTCTGGAGTAACGACGGTCTTGCCTGGGATACCCTCCGCGATGGTAGCGGTATTACAGGTACCATGACATCATCTGTAGTGTTTGCACCCGGCGCTTTAAAAGGAGATCCAAACCAGATCGTAACAAAATATTACCGGGTAAATATCCTGGAAAAAGGCAACCTCGGTAACTGTGCGGCGCCTTCTGAATACACCAAGATTACGATATTACCTAAACCTAAAGTAACCGTATCCTCAGGAAGAATATGTATAGGAGATAGTGTGACAATGACCGCCAACGGAGGATACAGTGAATATGAATGGCAGGTAACCCCCGTCGTTACCGGCCCGGTGATGGTCGTATATCCCACTGTTACCACCACCTATTCTGCCATCGGTATCGCCGATTATGGATGGGATGCGGTGAAAATGGAGCAACGACAGTGTAGAGACACCGGTTCCGCCCAGGTAATCGTGGACGCTCAACCGGTCACAAAAATTAGTGGTGGCCCGACGGATATTTGTCTAGGCCAACAGATAAAACTAAATGTTACCAACAGCGGAGCACCGCCAGATAGCCTGGCCTGGAGCTGGAAATACAATACCACCACCATTGGTAATCCAAATGATGCGAGTATTACCCATACTCCTGCTACCGTAGGTACACAAAACTATTCCGTACTACTGACCAATAAAACTTGTACTGCGGTTGATACCTTTAAGGTAAATGTGAGATCGCTTCCGAAAGCAGATACTGCGATTACCTATAAACAATGTAACATACCGGATTTCGCTGTCACCCGCACTGCTCTCCCTACTGATCAGCAAGGCAAGTGGCTGGTTTATCGCGATACCCAGAATAATACCGGTGGTATCACCTTCACCAACCCCACTTCGAACAATACAACGGTGAAAGGCATACCAATTGCAGATACCGTTACAGTCATTTGGGTGATTACCAATAAATCACTGGCTGCTTGTACGGATACCAGCTGGGTGACGCTGATCAACACCAAGCCACTTACACCAAGTGTAGCTGGTGCAGACCAGGTGCAATGCGGCAACACAGCATTTCAACTTGGGGCCAGCAGACCTGGTCCTGGAGAAACAGGCAAATGGACATTAGGAACAGGCACTACTTCCGCTATGGTAAAAATCAGTGATAGCACAGCCTATAATGCCATAGCTACCATACTGACAGGTACCCGTCCGCAAACGGTACAATTGGTGTGGACTATTTCTAATGGCGTATGTCCTAATCCCGTTTCAACAAATGTTAATCTGACCGTAAAGAACTCTCCTGTTGTCAGCTTAAATGCGGCAGCAGTATGTAATACTGTCAGCTCCTTTGCTGTTGCCTATTCAGGATTAACCGGTACTATCAAAACTTATGAAATAGTGGCAGCGCCCACCAGGCCAATGCCGAACTTTACAAAGGTGACCGGTACCTGGTCTGGCACCACTGCTTCCGGTTCATTTAATGTCGCCCTGCCCGCCAATACTCCCGCCGGCAGCTACGATTTTATATTCACCGGCAAAGAAGATACACTCCACGGTTGTACAGTAACGGTGCCTTTCTCCTTATCTGTAGAAAAGCCATCTACCAATCCAACTAGCATTAACGCCTCTGTAGTTTCATTTTGCGTGAAGGGGGACGTTAGATTAACCGTGGTTGGCGGTTCGCTGGGAGTTGATTCAACCGGCACTCCGGCTACCTGGAAATGGTATACTGGCGCCTGCCCTGGTAGCCCCGGTAGCGTACGTGTTTATCCCGACATTTCCAATGCCGACAGTTCCAGCGTTACCTTTAATAATGTTACTACTACCACCACTTTTTACGTGATGGCGCCAAGCACCGGCCCTTGTGGCAGCACAACCTGCGCTTCCGTCCAGGTGAAAGTATATGTGGAGCCTAACAGGGCAAACGCCAGCACTAACCAAAGTGCCTGTGAACGCACAACTGACTTCCAGTTGAATGGTAACGCAACGGGCGTTGCCGGTGTTAATGGTTTATGGACAACCCTGAATCCTAATGCAATTATCACTAATCCTACACAACCTAATGCCACTGTAAAAGTAAATATAGGCGATACCGCTACCTTGATCTGGACAATTTCCAATGGCCCTTGTGTGGCTACAAGTGGCAGCATGTTTATCACCAACTTCAAAAAGCCGGCTCCTGCAAACGCCAACGTTGACCAAAAGCATTGTAATGACTCTATCTTCACTATGGCGGCGAATAAGCCAACGGAGTACGGAGCATACGGTGCATGGACCATCGTGGGTGGTAAACAAAGTTGGATCAACATTACTGATACATCTTTAAACAACACCCAGGTAAAAGTGCTGGCGGGTCATACCGCTACCCTGGTATGGACGATTACCAACGGTACCTGTCCTGCTACTACCGACACCGTGTTGCTGACCAACTACGACATTCCGGCTATCGCCAATGCGGGTGGCAATCAGAAACATTGTAACGATTCCATCTTCACCATGGCGGCGAATAAGCCAACGGAGTACGGAGCATACGGCGCATGGACCATCGCGGGTGGTAAGCAAACCTGGATCACTATAACTGACACTACTTTAAATACTACCAAAGTAAAAGTACTGGCAGGTCACACTGCTACCCTGGTATGGACGATTACCAACGGTACCTGCGCGGCCACCACCGATACCGTACTGCTCACAAATTATGACGTACCGGCTATCGCAAATGCTAATATTGATCAGAAACATTGTAACGACTCCATCTTCACCATGGCCGCTAACAAGCCAACAGAATATGGTGCTTATGGCGCATGGACCATTGCAGGTGGCAAACAAGCCTGGATCACTATTACTGACACTACTTTAAATACTACCAAAGTAAAAGTACTGGCTGGTCACACCGCTACCCTGGTATGGACTATTACCAACGGTACCTGCGCGGCCACCACCGATACAGTGCTGCTCACCAACTACGATAAGCCGGCGATTGCAAATGCCAATATCGATCAGAAACATTGTAACGACTCCATCTTCACTATGGCCGCTAACAAGCCTACGGAATATGGTGCTTATGGGGCATGGACCATTGTAGGCGGTAAACAGAGCTGGATCACTATTACTGATACCACCTTAAACACGACCAAAGTAAAAGTACTAGCTGGTCATACGGCTGCCCTGGTATGGACCATTACCAATGGCACCTGTGCCGCTACTACCGACACCGTGCTGCTCACTAACTACGATGTTCCTGCTATAGCTAACGCAAATGTGGATCAGAAACATTGTAACGACTCCATATTCACCATGGCGGCTAACAAACCAACGGAATATGGCGCTTATGGGGCATGGACCATCGTGGGTGGCAAACAAACCTGGATCACTATCACCGACACCTCTTTAAATACTACCAAAGTAAAAGTACTCGCTGGCCACACAGCTACCCTGGTATGGACCATCACCAATGGTACCTGCGCAGCGACAACAGACACCGTACTGCTCACCAATTACGACAAGCCGGCGATCGCAAATGCTGGTAGCAATCAGAATCATTGTAACGACTCCATTTTCACCATGGCCGCTAACAAGCCTACTGAGTACGGAGCATACGGCGCATGGACCATCGTGGGTGGTAAACAAAGCTGGATCACTATTACTGACACTACTTTAAATACGACTAAAGTAAAAGTACTCGCTGGCCACACAGCTGCCCTGGTATGGACCATCACTAATGGTACCTGCGCGGCAACTACCGATACCATACTGCTGACCAACTATGATAAACCGGCGATCGCAAACGCGGGTGGCAATCAGAAACATTGTAACGATTCCATCTTCACCATGGCGGCGAATAAGCCAACGGAGTACGGAGCATACGGCGCATGGACCATTGTGGGTGGTAAGCAAACCTGGATCACTATTACTGATACTACGTTAAACACGACCAAAGTAAAAGTACTCGCTGGCCACACTGCTACCCTGGTATGGACGATTACCAACGGTACCTGCGCGGCCACCACCGATACCGTACTGCTCACAAATTATGACGTACCGGCTATCGCAAATGCTAATATTGATCAGAAACATTGTAACGACTCCATCTTCACCATGGCCGCTAACAAGCCAACAGAATATGGTGCTTATGGCGCATGGACCATTGCAGGTGGTAAACAAGCCTGGATCACTATTACTGACACTACTTTAAATACCACTAAAGTAAAAGTACTGGCGGGCCACACCGCTACCCTGGTATGGACCATTACTAACGGTACCTGCGCGGCTACCACTGATACAGTACTGCTCACCAACTACGACAAGCCGGCGATTGCAAATGCCAATATCGATCAGAAACATTGTAACGACTCCATCTTCACTATGGCCGCTAACAAGCCTACGGAATATGGCGCTTATGGGGCATGGACCATTGTAGGCGGTAAACAGAGCTGGATCACTATTACTGACACTACTTTAAACACGACCAAAGTAAAAGTACTGGCTGGTCATACGGCTGCCCTGATATGGACCATCACCAATGGTACCTGTACCGCTACTACCGACACCGTGCTGCTCACTAACTACGATGTTCCTGCTATAGCTAACGCAAATGTGGATCAGAAACATTGTAACGACTCCATCTTCACCATGGCGGCTAATAAGCCTACGGAGTACGGAGCATACGGCGCATGGACCATCGTGGGCGGTAAACAAAGCTGGATCACTATTACTGATACTACGTTAAACACGACCAAAGTAAAAGTACTCGCTGGCCACACAGCTGCCCTCGTATGGACTGTTACCAACGGTACCTGCGCGGCGACTACAGACACCGTACTGCTTACCAACTATGACAAACCAGCGATCGCAAATGCCAACATCGACCAGAAACACTGTAACGACTCCATCTTCACCATGGCGGCTAACAAGCCTACGGAGTACGGAGCATACGGCGCATGGACCATTGTGGGTGGTAAACAAACCTGGATCACTATTACTGATACCACTTTAAATACGACTAAAGTAAAAGTACTCGCTGGTCACACCGCTGCCCTGGTATGGACCATTACTAATGGTACCTGCGCGGCAACCACCGATACCGTACTGCTGACCAACTATGATAAACCGGCGATCGCAAACGCGGGCAGCAATCAGAAACATTGTAACGATTCCATCTTCACCATGGCGGCGAACAAGCCGACGGAGTATGGAGCATATGGAGCATGGACCATCGTGGGTGGTAAACAAACCTGGATCACTATTACTGATACTACGTTAAACACGACCAAAGTAAAAGTACTCGCTGGTCACACGGCTGCCCTGGTATGGACCATTACCAACGGTACCTGCGCGGCTACCACCGATACAGTACTGCTCACCAACTACGATATTCCGGCTGTGGCTAAGGCTAATATTGATCAGAAACACTGTAACGACTCCATCTTCACCATGGCCGCTAACAAGCCAACAGAATATGGTGCTTATGGCGCATGGACCATTGCAGGTGGTAAACAAGCCTGGATCACTATTACTGACACTACTTTAAATACTACCAAAGTAAAAGTACTGGCTGGTCACACCGCTACCCTGGTATGGACCATTACCAACGGTACCTGCGCGGCCACCACCGATACAGTGCTGCTCACCAACTACGACAAGCCAGCGATTGCAAATGCCAATATCGATCAGAAACATTGTAACGACTCCATCTTCACTATGGCCGCTAACAAGCCTACGGAATATGGTGCTTATGGGGCATGGACCATTGTAGGCGGTAAACAGAGCTGGATCACTATTACTGATACCACCTTAAACACGACCAAAGTAAAAGTACTGGCTGGTCATACGGCTGCCCTGGTATGGACCATTACCAATGGTACCTGTGCTGCTACCACCGACACCGTGTTGCTCACTAACTACGATGTTCCTGCTATAGCTAACGCAAATGTGGATCAGAAACATTGTAACGACTCCATATTCACCATGGCGGCTAACAAACCAACGGAATATGGCGCTTATGGGGCATGGACCATCGTGGGTGGCAAGCAAACATGGATCACTATCACCGACACCTCTTTAAATACTACCAAAGTAAAAGTACTCGCTGGCCACACGGCTGCCCTGGTATGGACCATCACCAATGGTACCTGCGCAGCGACAACAGACACCGTACTGCTCACCAACTATGACAAGCCGGCTATCGCAAATGCTGATAGCAATCAGAATCATTGTAACGACTCCATTTTCACCATGGCGGCTAACAAGCCTACGGAGTACGGAGCATACGGCGCATGGACCATTGTGGGTGGTAAACAAACCTGGATCACTATTACTGACACTACTTTAAATACGACTAAAGTAAAAGTACTCG
>NZ_JABAOB010000005.1 GCF_012726295.1 Chitinophaga sp. Ak27
CTGTCCTAAAATCACACTTTTAGACATTTAAACATCCCGACAATCAAATCAAGATCTAAAAGCTGAAAATTTATCACTTAAAAAAAAGGCCGACCAAAAAGCCTTATTTTACTTTTTGGTCAGCCCCCTGTTTTTTTATACTAATGAGATAATGGCTAAATAAATTCCAAATGCGGATAAGTATTCCTCAAAATAGCGTTATCATCCGCGCCCAGCCACTTGTTTAACAGGGTGGCATACACGCTTTTAAAATCTACTTTATACTGCAAATCCCCATCCCGCAGGTTAAATAAATCAGGTCCTTCGTTGATCATGCCCGGTTGTTTCAAGCCACCACCAATTAAAAACATGTTATTGGCCGTACCATGGTCTGTGCCTCCGCTGGCATTCTGACTTACGCGGCGGCCAAACTCTGAAAAGGTCATTACCACCACATCCTGGAAACGGTTATTCTTTTTGAGGTCGCCGGTAAATACGGTGAGGGCATCGCTTAATTGCCCGAACAAGCGGGCCTGTTGCGCGTCCTGGTTTACATGGGTATCAAAACTGCCATGCGATACGTAATACACTTTGGTGTTGATATCCGACATCACCAGGTTAGCGATGGTGCGCAGGTTCTTGCCCAGCTCCGTATTTGGATAATTTTCGGTAGACTTATACGTCTTAAATTGTTGCTGTATATAGGCCGCAGATGAAATGGTTTCTCCCATGGTTTTGTACAGGTAGTCTACATTGCTATGGTGATCATCTGTCCCCGGATGCTGTTGTAAAAGATCCTTAAAATATTTATCGCTGCTGGTACCGTACAAACGCGCCGGATCCGTCAGCGCCAGGCCTTTATCGCTATCACCTTTCAGCGCCAGGCTCAGTGTATCATCTATTTCCAGGGCTTGCGTGGGTGTATCACAGCCTTTGCACTGTGCATCGAGATAACGCCCAATCCAGCCATCAGACCAGTATTGATTTGACTGGCTGGCAGAATGCCAGATATCCATAGAGCGGAAATGGGAACGATCGGGATTGGGATAGCCTACATTATTCAGAATACCCAAAGCGCCGTCGTCGTACAATCCTTTGAGGCCTTTTAATGCCGGGTGTATGCCCAGGTTATCGGTTAGCGACAAAGCCGCTTCCCGCTTTATTCCCAGCGCAGGCCTTGCCCGGTAATAAATATCATTGCGGTAAGGTATGATCGTGTTCAATCCATCATTACCACCCGATAGTTGAATGATCACCAAAATTCTGTTGCCAGGAGGTACCAGGCTATCGCGTTCCAGCGCCTTCAGGAATTTTGGCATCATCATCGCAGCCGAAGCCAGCGAACCTACCTGCAAAAAACGACGCCTGTTTAAAATCAGCATATTAGAAAAATTTTATGGTGATTAACACAATTGATATTCCGGCGTACTCATCACATCGATGGTCACTGTTTTAATATAGTTTTCCCGGGTACTGCTATCCGCGTACTTCTCCAGCAGCGAGGGACCGATTTTATCGGGGAACTGCAACAGTACACCGGCTATTTCTTTCGCCAGGCTTTCCCGTGGTACATCTGCATAGCCCTGTATATATGGATCCCAGTTAATACGGGCATTTACTTTTTTAGCGTATTGCCGTTTCAGAAAATCATTCATTTGGAGGGTCATTTTATAATTACCGCCCATTTCGGGTGTCAGCTCTTTGGGCATAACATTAAATGATTGAGAATATAAAATGACTTGTGGTATACGTAAGCGGAACATCAGGCTGGAACTGTCTATCCAACTGCGCCCACCGGGCCAGCCAGCCACATTGGGAGGATAAAACAGCATTTGTCCCAATACCCGCTGAAATAATATCATCACTTCTTCCTGTTCAAAATCCATAGGTACCGCTCTACGTATGCCTACCAGCAATTCTACCGGCGACTTGATGCGATTACCGATCAAACTGCTGTCATAAAACCAATCCGACATGAATATTTCTTTCATCAGGGATTTTATCTTGTAGCCGGAATGGTAGAATTTATCTGACAGCATCGTAATGATGGCTTCATCCGGTGTATCGTTGACAAAGAACCGATAAATTTTTGTGGTGATAAATCTCGCGGTCTGCTTTTGATCGAGTAATATTTTCAGTACATCATCTCCATTAAAATTACCTTGTTTTCCAAGGAATAATTTCATACCATCATCGTGTTGCTTATCGCGGAACACAAAAGCGCCGGATTCATCAAAGCCCCAACCGGTAAAGGCCCTGGCGCCTTCCTTCACATCATTTTCGGTGTAGTTGCCCCTGCCCAATGTGAACAGCTCCATTACTTCGCGGGCAAAATTTTCGTTGGGATGCTGTTTACGGTTTTGCTGATTATTCAGGAATTGCAGCATAGCCGGTGTTTTAGATACCGCACTCAGCAAGTCGCCAAAATCGCCCAGCGCATTTTCGCGTATCACAGCTAACAACTGCTGATTAAATATTACATTTTCTGTGCGGCAGGCGAAATGCCCGTGCCAGAAAAGGCTCATCTTCTCCCGCAATGGATGGTCGCTTTTAATCATGCCGTTGATCCAGGCCACATTCAGATCCCGAATCC
The DNA here is from genome assembly GCF_012726295.1 of Chitinophaga sp. Ak27. Taxonomy (GTDB): domain Bacteria; phylum Bacteroidota; class Bacteroidia; order Chitinophagales; family Chitinophagaceae; genus Chitinophaga. The sequence continues at coordinate 2,573 of NZ_JABAOB010000005.1, forward strand.
CCTGTGTATTCATTTGCTGCACGTTCTTCTTTTCTTCGGGCGTCATAGATTTCAGTTTCCTGTAATCAGGAAGATCAGAATTTGCAATTACATCCATCGATTCCAGGGATGCCCTGGCGGGGCCTATCAGGATACTATTAACAATATCTTTCCTTCGCTTTTTTTCCCAGTCGGAGATGACGGGAAGGGTTTCTCCAAAGCCGGCACGCCAGGCAAGATGTTGCAACTGCAGCTTTTGGGCAACTTCAGCCATAATTAAATGATTTAATATAAGACTATCAAATAACGGGCGGGTTTAACTATCCAGGCAAACGAATCTTTATTTAACAAACGGTGGCTTTATCTCAGCGAAATTTCCATACTTCGTAACAATTTCCTTTTTCAAAAACATTTTCTTCCAATGGTAATGCCAGGAAGGCATCGGCTTTCAACAGGCTGGCCAGATCGCCGGAACCCTGGTAGGGCTGCGGTATTGCCAGCAACGTTCCATTGGATTGAGATTGTAGTTTTACCGGGATATAGTATTCCAATGCCGCATCAAATACAATTTTTTCCGCTAACTGCGCATACACCGGTGCGGGTTTTACCGCGCCCATAGCGGCTTGTATCCAGGGGCGTATATACCTGTAAAAGCACATGAAGCCCGATACTGGGTTGCCGGGTAAGGCGAATACCAGCGGGCCATCAGGGAAAGTGCCGAACAGGAAAGGCTTTCCGGGCCGTTGCTGCACTTTATGAAATACCTGTTGCATTCCTAACTGTTGTAATACAGCAGGGAGATAATCAAATTTCCCGGCGCTCACTGCCCCGGAACTGATCCATATATCCGTTTCCGTTAACAGCGGCTCCAGCTGTGCCCGCATGGTGGCGGCTTCATCAGTCAAATGTATATAACGGGCTTTGATTCCAATCTGTTCCAGCGCGGCCACCAGGCTGTAAACGTTCGACATCCGCACCTGGTGCAGGGCTGGCGTGGCATGCACCGGTACCAGCTCATCGCCAGTGGCAATCACCACCACCCGGGGCTGGCGGCTTACCTGTACCCGCGTTTTGCCCACGGTAGCCAATACGCCTATTTCGGCCGGGCCTATCACTACGCCCGGCTGCAGCAGCGCAGCGCCCTTATCCACATCAGCTCCTTTGTAATGTATGTTCTGGCCTTTTTTTACGGTACCATGTACCGTAAATCGACGGAACCCTTCGTGTTCAGAAAATTCCAGGTGCTCGTAAGGAATCACGGTATCTGTCATTTCCGGCAATACAGCGCCGGTCATCACCTCTATACAGTTGGCAGTATTGGAAAGCTGCAACTGCGGCGCGCCGGCCGCCTGTATGTCTTCTACCCCAAAAATATGTTGCCCCCTCACATAACTATCATAGTTTACCGCGATACCATCCATGGTGATACGGTCGAACGGAGGAAAAGGCCTGTCGGCCAATACCGGCTCCCGCAAAACGCGACCAGTGGCCGTTTCAAAGGCAACCATTTCTGTACCCAGGTCCCGTACCGTATCCATCACAGCCTTAAATGCAGCAGCAACAGTCAACATCATTTTGAATTACTTTTGTATAAGGTGAACTTCTTTAAATTTATGCTTTTATGTCCAATGAATCAAGTAGCGGTTTTTCGCACCTCAATGAAAGTGGCCAACCAGCCATGGTAGATATCAGCGGTAAACAGGATACCTATCGTATAGCCGTTGCCGAGAGTCGTATATATTTACCGGAACCTGTGCGGGCGCAATTCACAGGACAGGACATTCAAACCCGCAAGGGTGGCGTTTTTCAGACCGCCATCATCGCAGGCATCATGGCCGCCAAAAAAACACCGGAACTTATTCCGCTTTGCCATACCTTGTTGCTGGATGGCTGCGATCTGCAGATACAGCTGGAAGGAGAAGAAGCCATTATCCGTTGCACCGTGAAAACCAACGGTAAAACAGGCGTTGAAATGGAAGCCCTCACCGGCGCCAGCATAGCGGCACTCACCATCTACGACATGTGTAAAGCGCTCACCCAGGAAATGATTATCCGGGAAACAAAACTGATCAGCAAAACCGGGGGAAAACATGACTACAGCAAATGACAATGTACCGCTAAAAGGCCTGGTGCTCTGCGGCGGATTTAGTACGAGGATGCACGAGGACAAAAGCGATATCGCCTACCACGGCGTACCGCAATGGCAATACCTGGTTACTTTACTGCAATCTTTTTTAGAAGAGGTATATGTCTCCTGCCGGCCGGAACAACAGGCCCACTTTGCCGCCCATCCACTGTTGATACCCGACAATGTGCCTCAGGGCGGCCCTTCCGCCGGGCTCCTCAGCGCGCATGCACTACAACCGGCAACCGCCTGGCTGGTAGTAGCCTGCGACCTTCCCCTGCTAAGCCGGCAAAGCCTGGCGTTGCTGATCCAGGCACGGAATCGTCAGAAATCAGCCACCTCCTTCATCAGCCCGTTTAATGACTCTCCGGAACCCCTGATCGCCATATGGGAACCTGCCGGTTTGCAAACATTACAACAAAATGTACTGGATGGGAAAAGCTGCCCGCGTAAAACCCTACTGAACAGCGAAGTGGAACTACTCCAGAATCCTTTTGCCACAGAGCAGTTCAATGCCAACACACCGGAAGAAAAAGCTACGGTATTATCCAGCCTGAAGAAATAAAAATAAAGATATTATTCAGGCGATTTCGCCATCAGCAAAAAATTCTTTCTTCCAGATAGGAACGGTTTCTTTCAGGGTATCTATTACATATTCACAAGCGTCGAAGGCAATGCCGCGGTGCGCCGCAGCCACCGCTATCACCACGGCAATGTCGCCAGGATATTTATCTCCCACCGCATGCAGCATCACCAACTTTTGAATATCCCAACGTTCCTGTACCTGCATCGCTATCTTCTGCATTTCCGAGATAGCCATGGCTTCGTAACACTCATAAAATAACTTTAGCACGGACCGTTGTTTGGTATGATTACGCACGGTACCTGTAAAAATTACTTCTCCGCCGCAGGCGGGCGACTGTATAAAATCCAGCGCCTCCTGTACGGTAATTGTATCTTTAATATTTATTAATATTTCCATCTCTTCTTTACTAAAAAAATATGCTTTAAAAGTGGGAAGCAAGGATCACCCCCCACTTACAGGCGGAATAACAGCTACTTCATCCTGCTCATTAATTACCTGTGAATCAGCGGCATAGGTCCTATTGACCGCTATCATCACGGATTTCAGCTGCTGCAGCCCGGGATAAGCCTCATACAACCAGGCCTTCAGCGAGGCCACATCCCTCACTTGTGCCGGCTTTTCCAGCAACGCCGCACCTGTAATATCTTTTGCCACACCAAACAATAATATGCCCATACCGGTTAAATTGTTCGTTAAAACTACAATATAGCCCCGATAAAGTAGTAATTTTAGTACGGCAGAAAAAGCATTTTTTATGAAAATCAGGATACGAGGCAATAGCATAAGGTACCGGCTGGATAAAACAGATCTGGAACTCCTCCAAAATGTAGGAAAAGTGGAATCTATCACACATATCGGCGCCGGCACGCTTCACTTCTGCATACGGGGAAAAGATATTACTGATCCCATTATCAAAATGGAACAGGATGGCGTACATCTCCTATTACCGCTTCCTCAGCTGGATACCTGGTATCCGCCAGACCAGGTAGGATTTGAACTGACACTACCCAACCAGGATGGTTCGGAGCTGAAGATACTGGTAGAAAAAGATTTTAAGTGTCTTACTGACAGAAACGAGGATGATAGCCAGTCATTTGACAATCCTATGGCCGGCAAAAATTGCTAACACGAATGCTTACAGATGCACATCATCGCACGATCGACTATGTTCGGCTATCGGTAACAGACCGGTGCAACCTCCGTTGTACTTACTGCATGCCGGAACATATGCACTTTGTTAACAGCAAGGCACTACTCAGCGATGAAGAAATATTACTTTTATTGCAAACATTAGCCGGCGCCGGTATTTCCAAAGTCCGGATTACCGGCGGAGAACCCTTTCTCAGGCCGGGTTTAATGCTATTGCTAGAAAAAATAGCCAGCATTCGGGGGATCGATGAAATAGCCGTTACCACCAACGGCGTACTTACCCAACCATACATTCCTGCGCTCCGGCAATTGGGTATCCGGCATATTAACCTGAGCCTGGACACCCTCCGGGCCGATCGTTTCCGGCAAATTACCCGGCGCGATAAATATGCCGCCGTGATGGATACCATGCAAAGCTTGCTCCAACAACAAATGCAAGTGAAGATCAATGTGGTGGTGATGGAAAATGTGAATACAGACGAACTCACCGACTTCGCCGCCCTTACCCGCGACCATGCCCTGTCGGTGCGATTCATAGAAGAAATGCCCTTCAATGGCCAAGGACACCGGTTTTCCGGTATTAACTGGCACTATCAGAAAATCCTGGATACCATCAGCGAAGTATATCCATTAGAGAAAATAGCCGATGCGCCACATTCTACATCGCTCAACTATCACATCGCGGGGCACAAAGGCAATATAGGCGTTATTCCTGCCTATAGCCGTACGTTTTGCGGCACCTGCAACCGCCTTCGTATATCCGCTACCGGTAGTGTAAAAACCTGCCTGTATGGCAACGATGTGCTGAATGTAAAAGAAATAATGAGAGATCCGGCGCAACAACCGCTGTTGTTAAGCGCCATACAATCGGCCATCCACCAGCGATTTGCCAATGGCTTTGAAGCCGAAAAACATCATGCAGAAAAGCATATGGAAAGTATGTCCGTAATTGGAGGATAGTGTTATTTGATCAACATTCTTACCCCCGCATATAAGATCAGCACCGCTGTAGCACCAGCCACCCACCTGGGCTTCAGCACTTTAGCACTCAGGCGCGCGCCTATCTGTCCGCCTAAAATAACTGCCATCAGCAACGGTCCCGTAAACTTCCAGTCAAATACAATGGCATGTTTGGCGGCTTGTCCGCATAGACCGGCAATGGAATTGACCAAGATAAAAAAACTGCTCAAGCCCGCGATATTTTTGGCGGTATCATATTTCCCCAAACGCAGTACGGGAGACAAATATATGCCACCACCTATGCCTGTCATGCCCGACAGCAGGCCTATAGCGCCGCCGATAACGCCATATACCACTCCATTGCCCCTGTTGGCGGGTATAATAGGCTCTTCCCGTTCAAAAAACAGGCGGTAACACATCACCAGCGCAGCCAGTGTGAGAGCTACTCCCAGCAACAGGAAAAAGGTAGCCTGCTTCATAGGCAGGTAGCTACCTATAAACGCCAGGGGCACGCTGATCAGCGACAACTGCCAGGCTTTCTTCAACGGTAAATGCCCACTTCTGTAAAAATGATATACCCCTCCAATTACCACAGCCACATTACATATTAATGCAGTCGACTTCATCAGTTGGAAGTCTACACTCCATAAAGCCAGCATAGCCAGGTAACTAGATCCGCCACCAAAACCTGCTGCGGAATAGGCCAGTGCTACCAGGAAAAAAAGTAAACAGAGTTCTGCTATCACGGTTAGTAAGTTTGCATTTGGTCATCTATCGCACAAGCCCAGGCATGAATACCGCCTTCTACATTGTATATCCGTTTAAAACCCGCTGCTACCAGGCGTTGCGCCACGGCGCGGCTACGCATACCATGGTGACAAAGCACCGCTATCGGCATATCGGCCGGTAATGCGGTGATCCGTTGCATCACTTCTCCCATGGGAATATGCAGCGAGGGTGATATATGGCAAATATCCCACTCATCTGTTTCCCGCACATCCAGCAGGGTAAAGCGGGTATGATTTTCTTGCCATTGCGCCAGTTTATCCACAGATAAGGATTGTACGCCTGCCACCTCGCAAACGGTTTGTTCGTAGTTGGCCTGTAAGGCAGTTATCTCCCGGTTGGCAGCTACAGGAGAGATGTTAAATACCAGGTGGTTATTATGCAGCGTATCAATGGTCATTAACTGGTTACGCAAAGGGGTTCCAATACCCGTGATCACCTTTACGGTTTCATTGGCCTGGTAACAACCAATGATGCCAGGTAATACGCCCAACACGCCAATATCGCTGCAGTTCAGCATTTCACCACTTTCGGGTGGTTCAGGAAACAGGCAGCGATAGGTAGCCCCTTCCTGGTAGTTAAAGACACTTACCTGCCCCTCGTATTTATAGATAGCGCCGTATACGAGCGGTTTCCCGGTAATCACACAGGCATCATTGACCAGGTAACGGGTACCGAAGTTATCGGAGCAATCAACAATCACATCGTAAGCGGCAAAAAGCTCCAGGGCGTTTTCGGTGGTGAGCCAGGTGTCATGTATTACATGGCTGACCTCTGGGTTCAGCGCCTGCAGGCGTTTTGCGGCCAGGGTTACTTTAGGCTGGCCCTGATCGGCGGTATGATAGAGTACTTGTCTTTGCAGGTTTGTAACAGATACCGTATCATGCTCCACGATACCAATACGGCCAATCCCCATAGCGGTCAGATACTGTAATACAGGTACGCCCAGGCCACCAGCACCTATTACCAATACTTTAGCTTGTTGTAATAATGCCTGTTTCTGCGGTCCAAATCCCTCCAACCGGGTTTGACGGTCATATCGGTCCATGCGCATGGTTTTAGACGTTAAAAATAATCGTATTCCGGAAATTATAGCAGAGGTTTTATTTGCAGGTACATAGTAACCAGGTCTACATAGGCGCCATTTTTTTGCTGGATGCCGCGGGGCAGGCGTCCACACTCCATAAAGCCGAAGTTGCGGTATAACTGCATAGCTTTTTCGTTGGTAGCAAACACCTGCAGGGAAAGCAGGTATAAATCCGGGCGTTCTTCTGCCCAGCGTAGCATAGCAGTCATCAGCCGGCGGCCTATTCCCATATTATTCCATTGACTTTCTATGGCAATACCCATTTCTGCGGAGTGTGCCTTTTTATGCAACCCGCTGTGGTTAACATTTACGGAGCCTACAATATTACCTTTTACAATAGCCAGTAATAAGAGTTGATGGGGATTATCGAGATAGCTTTGGATATAGTCCTGTTCGGAATGGATATCCAGCTCCAGTGACTCGCGGTGGGTAAAAAGGAGATAGTCCGTTTCCCGGGTCAGACGCTGGAAACTGGCCAGCAGCCCTGCTGCATCCTGTAATACAGGAGGGCGAATAATGAGTTCGTCGCCATTGGGAAGGAAATGTTTCATGTACACATCGGAATATCCGATGACCTGGTGACGGGAGTGGTTCCCGTTACCAGGTCATTGTGAGTAATTATATCATATGGCTACCAAAGTAAGATTGTAGCACCGTAGGCACCTGGATACCTTCGGCCGTCTGGTTGTTTTCCAGCAGGCAGGCCAGGATACGGGGCAGCGCCAGGGAGCTGCCATTCAGGGAATGCACCAGCTGTGGCTTACCATTGTTTTCCTTGAAACGTATTTTCATACGATTGGTCTGGTACGCCTCAAAGTTGCTCACAGAGCTCACTTCCAGCCATTTTTGCTGAGCGGCGCTGTATACTTCAAAATCGTAGGTGATGGCTGAGGTGAAGCTCATATCGCCGGCGCATAAACGCAGGATGCGATAAGGCAGCTCCAGCTGGTTCAGCAGCGTTTCCACATGCGCAATCATTTCATCCAGCGCCTCGAAAGACTTTTCGGGATGTACCAGCTGTACAATTTCAACCTTATCAAACTGATGTACCCGGTTTAATCCACGTACATCTTTACCATAAGAACCGGCTTCACGGCGGAAGCAAGGCGTATAGGCGGTCATTTTGATAGGCAAATCGGTATCTTTCACGATTTCATCACGGTAAATATTGGTTACCGGTACTTCCGCCGTAGGAATGAGAAAGTAGTTATCTTCCGTCGCATGATACATCTGGCCTTCTTTATCTGGCAGCTGACCGGTGCCATAAGCAGAGGCCTCATTTACCAGGTAAGGAGGTGCGTATTCTGTATACCCGTTGCTGGTATTGTAATCCAGGAAGTACTGGATTAAAGCACGTTGTAAGCGGGCGCCCCTATTTTTGAAAACAGGAAAACCACTACCAGTAATTTTATTACCCAGCTCAAAGTCAATCAGGTCGTATTGTTTAGCAAGGTCCCAGTGAGGAACAGCGCCTGCATACAGGTCAGGAATCTTACCACCGCTACGTACTATTTCATTTTCTTCCGGCGTTTTACCGGCAGGCACCATAGCAGCAGGCAGGTTCGGCAGCTTTACCAGCGTATCGTGCAAGGCCTTTTCAATAGCATTCAATTCTTCATTCACAGGGCCCAGGCGATCTTTCAAAGCCGCTACAGCAGCACGTTGTGCTTCTCCCTCTTCTTTCTTGCCCTGCGCCATCAGTTTACCTATTTCTTTAGACAAACTGTTCACCTGCGCTTGGGTTTCATCGTATTCCAGGGTTAATTTCTTGCGCTTGTCGTCCAGGGCCAGCACTTCTTCCACTACTTCCAGCTCCTTGAAGTTCTTAAAGGCCAGGCGCTCCAGCACAAATTCTTTATTTTGACGTATAAACGGTACTTGTAACATGTGTTGTATGATAAAATTTTGACAAAGATAATAAAAGAGCGAAAAGCCAGAGGCAGAAAGCAAAAAGCTATAGCAGCGGATGATCAAAGCGGGTCACAAACTATCCTGGCAAATGATTATTCGCTACAATTGCTTTTTGCTTTCAGCTCAACTAAGATATTTCCCCACAATAGGTACCCTGCGGCCCACACCAAAAGCCTTGGAAGATACCCGGATAATGGGACAGAATTGATTTCGCTTGTATTCATTGGTGTTTACCATTTTTAAGGCCCGCGAAACCAACGCCGAGTCGAAGCCCTGTGCTACAATTTCACGAGGCCCCTGACGGCGCTCAATGTACTGATAAAGGATGCGGTCCAATATCGCGTAGTCCGGCAGGCTGTCGCTATCTTTCTGATCAGGGCGCAGCTCTGCTGATGGCGCCTTATCAATAATATTCACTGGTATGATCTCTTTCTCCCGGTTAATATACCGTGCCAGGGAATATACCTGCATCTTATACACATCTCCCAAAACAGACAAACCTCCCGCCATATCGCCATATAAAGTACCATAACCGGTAGATAACTCGCTCTTATTGGAAGTATTCAACAAGATATAGCCAAACTTGTTAGACAAGCCCATTAAGAGATTGCCCCGGATACGGGATTGGGTATTTTCTTCCGCCACATTAAACGGCAACCCTTTAAAATAAGGCTCCAGCGTAGCCAGGAAGGTTTCATAAATATCATTAATGCGAATGATATCGTAAGGGTTACCCAGGTTTTGGGACAGTGCTACGGCATCGTCTACGGAATGGCTGGTAGAGTAGGGAGAAGGCATCAATATAGCCCTCACGTTATCTTTACCCAATGCCTCGCAGGCAATAGCCAGGGTAACTGCGCTGTCAATACCGCCGGAAGACCCGAGAATGGCTTTGGTAAAGCCCATTTTACCAAAATAATCACGGATACCCAATACCAGGGCATCGTAGATCCGGTGAATATTATGATCGAACTCCAACGCCATGAGTGGTGTAAAGCCGGTAGGATTTACCTGCGGCAAATCGCTGGCCACCAGCTTTTCCAGCTCCATGCCTCCCATTGCTTCTTCGAAGTAAGGCAGTTCTTTAACGATATTACCCTTGGCATCGTAAATCAAAGAGCCGCCGTCGAATACAATTTCTGTTTGAGAACCCACGGTATTACAGTAATACAGCGGAATTTTATATTTTAATACATTGGCCAGGATAATTTCCTTCCTGTCTTCATCATGATCATAATCAAACGGAGAAGCTGAGAGGTTAATCATTACATCCGGCTCCTGGGCAATCAGCTGATCCATCGGGCAGATACGGTACAGGGGATTATCTCCCAGGTTCCAGATATCTTCACAGATGGTGACAGCCAGCTTTTTTCCTTTAAATGGAATGATATTCCATTCATAGGAAGGCTCGAAATACCGGTATTCATCAAATACATCGTAGGTAGGCAGCAGGGTTTTATGTACCACCTGTTTTACTTCCCCTTCATACAGGAACCAGGCAGCATTAAAGAGATCTTTCCCCTCCCGTTGTGCATTCCGTGCCGGGGCGCCTACTAAAACGGCGATATCCCGGGTATGTGTTTTAATCACATCAATGGCCTTGTGACATTGCGCAATAAAATCTTCAAACTCCAGGAAATCACGTGGAGGATAGCCACAAACACACAACTCTGAAAACACGACCAGGTCGGCGCCCTGCGCTTTGGCAGCTTGGATGCCTGCTATAATCTTCTCTGTATTTTTCTCAAAATTGCCAATATGATAATTCTGTTGCGCCAGTATAATATTCATAGTAATAAAGTGAGCTAATTCAAAAAAACGGCTAGAAAAATATTCCCAGCCGCAGGGCGAAGTTATTCATATTTACCCTGCCATCATTCCATTTTGCATTACGGGTTACATCTACAAACCCATTCTGGTAGGTAATGCCCACCAGGCCGGTTAGATTCTCGCCCAGCGGATATTCGACACCTCCTCCTATCAACATACCAATGTTGATGCGGTTCATGTCGGACAGGATATTTACGCGATCGTACGACTGGCTGCCGCTCACCACGTTGGCGCGTCCGCTCACCGGGAAATCGAGGTAGCTACCAAATTGTCCCCACCACACAATATCATTTTCCATGGGTACCGACTTCAGCTTCAGCGCTACGGGGATTTCGATATAGGTGAGCTTCATATTGTATTCGGCTGTATTGCCACTATAACTGCTCAATCCTTTACCGGCATCATATTGCAGCTTGCTGCCTGCCAGCATCACCTGAAATCCCGAGGAAAGGGCATAGGTGCCCCTGTCGTTGAGATTAAAGTCGGCCATGAGCCCGAAATTAAGTCCGGCCTTAGCGCTGTTGCGGTTTACGCCCGATTCCTGTGGTTTTAATACCGATATCATCGGGTTCAATGTAAATCCCAGCCTGGTCCCGTGTCTGAAAGCCCGGGGGCCATATTGCCCCACACTCGCCTGCGTGATGCCCATAATAGCCAGCAAAAAGAGAATCTTCTTCATAGATGATGCTAGTTCACAATTTTTTATAATACAAGGTAAATAATAATTTTACCTTAGATGAGTTTTAAGAGTGATGCAAAGTTACATTAATAAATATACCCTGCTGACAGCCGGCCTGATTGCCCTGCTGGGAATGGCGGCCTGTACATCAGGCCCTAAAGCTCCGGACGTAAGTCATATACCCATGACCGTTAGTATGTCGCGCTTTGATTCGGCCCTTTTCACCATTGATACTAACGCCATGCAACCTGGTCTTGCGAGGCTCCATGCCAGCTACCCGGTATTTCTGCCCCTCTACGTAACGGATATTATGAACCTGGGCGCCTATTCCGATAGTAGCAGTACAGTGCAGCACCAACTTCATATGTTCCTGACCACGCCGGATTTTCGTCACCTGGAACAATCAGTACAGGCAAAATATGGCGACGGGTCAGCACTAAACGCCAAGCTGGCACAGTGTTTCCGGTATATCAAATATTATATTCCATCTTTTCATCCGCCTAAAGTGGTCACTTTCATTTCGGGAATAGCCAATTATGGTGCCATTACGGTAGATACTATCCTGGGAATAGGGCTGGATATGTACATGGGAGCAGACTTTCCTCCCTATGCCCAGATCCCTGATTACCCCGATTACATGATACGCCGCTTTGCCCCAGAGTATATTACCACCAACTGTATGCAGGTGATACAACAGCAATTATATCCTCCTGCGCGTAAAAATGCGAACCTGCTGGAACAGATGATGGAAGCAGGTAAGCAACAGTATTTCCTGGATAAGGTACTTCCCGGCACTCCAGACACCGTAAAGTTGGGATATACCAAGAGCCAGCTGGACTGGTGCTATGACAATGAACAGATGATCTGGCAGTTTTTTGTGCAGAATAACCTGGTATACTCCAGCGACTGGCAGCAAATCAATCATTTTGTGGGAGATGGCCCTTCTACACAGGGCATGCCCGAGGGCGCTCCCGGTAAAATTGCCAATTTTGTGGGCTGGCAGATCATAAAGAAATATATGAATGAGCACAAGGAAGTTACCTTGCAGCAGTTAATGGAATCGAAAGATGTGACGGAAATCTTTAAGGCCACGAAATACAGGCCTAAATAACGGTTACAGGCTAAACGAAGACAGGATTAGTTGAGTTTGAAAGGAACCACCATCTGGAATTCGGGGATTTTTACTTCGAGAATTTTCTTGTCCAGTTGGTTTTCCATCTGATAAGTACCATACATCTTACCAATCTCTGTTCTGAGATTGGATCCCGAGACGTACTGGTAAGTTTCACCGGGCGCCAGCAGTGGTTGAACACCTACAACACCTTCGCCTTCCACCTCACGATGTGTGCCGTTGGAATCGATAATATACCAGTGGCGACGCAGCAGCTTGATGGGGAAAGTGTTATTGTTTTCAATGGTAATACGGTAAGCAAACATGAATTCGCTTCCAATTGGATTTGAATAATCCGGCTGGTAGAATGTCTCCACGCTGATGGTGATGCCCTCTGTTACCTTCTTAACCATAAAATCAACCTTTAACGTAAAAATAAGAAAAATAAAACCAGTGGTTGGAAAAAATCTGGTAACTGCCCTACTTTAACGATTCTTTAGATTATTTCAATGTTATCGAGTATAGCCGGGTCTTCTTCAGCGGCCCTTGCTGCCACCTCCAGGATGTTGTTATAATAGCCCCTGCGCAGGTATTCAGCGAAATATCTCCATAGAAATCCAAAAAATCCAAAACGCTGGTACTGTTTTATATGGCAAGCCTCGTGCCGCATCCAGGCGACGTCTGACAAAAAACGTTCCCGGGACGCTCCATGCAGGTGGATGGTGCGTCCCAGGACCATGGCTACAGACTGCACCCGCATAAAGCGGGCTGCTATCTTTGCCAGCCTTGAATTTTCACGTATGCGGCAGATTATTTTTTCCAATCCTTCTTCCCGAATAACGTAAATCTACGGGAAATATTGAAACCCCAGCGGAATTGCCCCTGTAACCAGGAGGTGGTGGTTTCCGGAATAAATTGGTTTTCCAGGATGGCGGTGGAGTTGGTAAAAGTGATGCTGAATACATGGCCCCCGGTTTCTATTTCCAGTCCCACGCCCAGCGGGTTATAAAACTTAGTGCCCAACGATTTGAAATAATCTTTGCTTTCAGTGGTCCTAAACGGATAGTAATACTCCGCCAGCAATCCCAGGCGTTTACTCAGCTTTAAACGGCCGGCTGCACCCAGGGCAAACATATTATTCATATCCATATATGAAACCCGGTTACGATGCACATAAGTCGGCATCAGCGTGAGAGACAGCCGCTCAGCAAATTTACGGGATACCAGCGCCTGCGCCACATAGGTCATACGGTCGGCTGTAGTTCCGAAATAATCCGGCGCCGTTTTATCCGTGGCCGACGGCATACCGCTGATCACCATATTACCGAATACTGCTACAGATACCGGCACGTAATTATCGGTGGTTTGCTGAAGAAACCGGTATTTCACCAGTCCTTCGTACAACTGGCGCAGGTTACCGGCGCCTTTACTCCGGCTGATCCCTACCATAAGGTTGTCGGAAATCCCGTACTCAAAGGCAATACGGATATCAGTAGAGTTATCGGTACCGAAAAAAGTCTTGGTTCCTCCGAACTCACCACCGGCGTCGCCAAAGCGGTGTGCCACCCGGAAGTCGAGCTCGTGTTTGCGGAGCGTTTCGGTAGACTGGCCCTGGATAATACGGGTTGATTTATACGTATCCCGTACCCGTGTATGTGTAGTACCGGTGCTGTCGAAAAGCTTCTCCAGGCTGTTTTGGGCCTGCGCGGCAGTGCCGGCGGCGAGACATAATAATATGGCAGGTATAATTTTCATGTAATAATTGATTATTTATTACTGTAAGGAGTATAGATAGCATTGACGGTAACCGCCACCACTTCTGCGATATTCTTCACTACCAGGGTAGGGACTTTGATATGGTGATCGGCTACCCGTACGTTGAAAGTGGAATTCACGGTAATGGTATTTCCCTGGGTGGTCAGGGTGCCTTTGGCGGTATATACCTTATCCACCCCATGGATATTAAGTGTGCCCGTTACCGTTACCGGGAAAGTACCGTCTTTACTGAGGTCGACGTCTTCATTGATCTTTCCCTTGAATTCAGCGAAAGGGTATTTATCACTTTCGAGATAATTCTCGTTGAAATGCTCCTGCATCAGCTTCTTTTTAAAGTCGAAGGAGCTGATGGCCACCTTAAAAAAAACTTCTTTTGTTTTCTTATTAAGGGCAGAGGCGCCCTTATCTGTTTTAGCTTCAATATCTTCCATCGGGGCGGAAGAAAAGAAAGATAAACGGGCATTTTTGCAGGTATACACATCTTGTGCAGTGGCGCTTGTTACCACCAGCCATGCGCTCACCAAAAGCAGCCAGTATTTCATGTTGATCTGTTTTAGGTTATTGATCGGGAAGCCCATGTGCTATCCAGCAGGCGATAGAATCTTTCATGCCCTGGCTCAGTGGCGGAAAGCCCTGTGACTGTGGCATATCGGCCAGCGAACCAATAGCCCGCAGCTCAAACGTAGAACGGTGCGTATTGATATAGGCCTTTAATGTTGTGGCCGTAGAGAAATCGGCCACAGCAGGAGCATTGCCGCCGGGATGACACCCCCGGTTGGTACAATTAGTTTGTATCGCCGCCAGCGCATAACTGGTGGTGATCTTGGCTACATCGCAATTAACGCCACCACTCACCGGCGATGGCGCCTGCTCATTCTTACAGGCCGCAGTAAATAATAAACTCATGAATAAAAAAATGGTAATCCTCCTCATAGGTTTTCCAAAATTTGTTTGTTCTCAGTTAATACGAGAGACCGGGATAATTGGTTGCGTAAACAGGAATAAAATTCTATTATATTACATGATTAACCACTTATTTTTGCACCAAATAAGCTTTTGACCGTGAATATTGAACAACTATACAGCATCTATGAGCAACACCGCTCGGTACAAACAGATACCCGGAAACTGAAACCCAACGACATTTTCTTTGCACTCAAAGGGGGCAACTTCAATGGCAATGAATTTGCCGCCAAAGCATTGGAAATGGGCGCCGCCTTCGCGGTGGTAGATGAAGCGGCGTATTATACCGTACCCGAAAAAATGATGCTGGTAGAAGATGCCCTGGTTACGTTGCAACAACTGGCACTACGGCACCGGCAACAGCTTAACATCCCATTCCTGGCTATTACCGGGACTAACGGGAAAACCACTACGAAAGAACTGATCAACGCAGCCTTGTCTGCCGGGTTAAAAACATATGCCACCGTGGGTAACCTGAATAACCATATTGGCGTGCCCCTCACGATCTTAAGCATACAGCTGGATGTACAAATAGCCGTGATAGAAATGGGCGCTAACCACCAGCAGGAAATAGCTGCCTATTGCCGGATAGCCCTGCCCACCCACGGTATCATCACCAATATCGGAAAGGCGCACCTGGAAGGCTTTGGCGGCGAAGAAGGCGTAAAAAAGGCAAAGGGAGAGCTGTATGACTTCCTGCGCAGCAACAACGGAACCGTGTTTGTATGTAACGACTACGGCTACCTGATGGAAATGGCCAAAGGCATTCCACATATGATTACCTATGGCAGCCAGGAGGCCGACTTCGTAGGAGAAGCTGTTACTGACAGCGCATTCCTGGCAGTAGCGGTAAGGGGGAACAGCCAGGTTGGCTTTATCCAGACCCAACTGGTAGGCGCTTACAACTTCCCTAATGTGATGGCGGCGGTAGCCGTAGCCACCCATTTTGGCGTTCCTGAAAAAGATATTGCCCCGGCCATCGCCCATTATGCTCCTTCCAACAACCGCTCCCAGGTAATTGTACAGGGTAGCAATACCATTATCATGGATGCCTATAATGCCAATCCATCCAGCATGAAAGCCGCCATTGAAAACTTTGCCGGCCTTTCTGCCAGCAAAAAGATACTCCTGCTGGGCGCTATGATGGAATTGGGCGTCGACAGCATCAAGGAACACCAGGCATTGGTATCCTTACTGGAACGCCTACACTGGGATGCTGTGGTATTGGTAGGCGGCGACTTTAAGAAAGTAACCCATCCTTATATTTATCTTGAAAATGCCACCGAAGCGGCAAAATGGCTTCAACAGCAACAGTTCGAGCATGCCCATATACTCATTAAAGGTTCCAGGAGCACCGGTATGGAAAAGGTGATTTTGTAGAGCAAAAAGCAGAAAGCACAAAGCTATTAAAGCGAATGACCAGTGCAATTTAAATATTCGCAAACATCATCCGCTTTAATAGCTTTGTGCTTTCTGTTTTCAGCTTTACAAATATTTGTTAACGATTTCATAATTGTAGTATTTTTAATACTTCAATTTGTCATTTGAACTTTACCAAAATCTGAATTGCATGTACACTAAAATCTGTCGTTACCTCATTTGCATGTTGTGTAGCGCGCTATTAATCCCAACCGCCCTATTAGCACAAGAAACAACCGCTGATATAGCAGGCATTGTCGGAAGCAAAGAAGGCGCTGTGCCCGGAGCCAGTATCGTCGCCACTCACGTGCCAACAGGTACTAAGTACAACACCGTTTCCCGCAAAGACGGTCGTTTTAATTTACCTAACCTGCGTGTAGGCGGTCCGTATACGCTGACGATCTCTTACATCGGCTTTAAAGATGAAAAAAGGGAAAATATCTTCCTGTCGCTCGGCCAGGAATACAAAGCAGACGTAAATCTACAACCAAGTACCAGCACCTTAACTGAAGTAGTAGTTACTTCAGGCGTGCAGAACAAAGTGATTAATAAAGCCCGCACCGGTAGCCAGGAAGTAATTACCCGTGCCCAGATGGACCGGTTACCTACGGTAAGCCGCTCCATGCAGGATTTTACCCGGCTCACCCCTTCTGCCAATGGGTTGAACATCGGCGGCAGAAGCAACCAGTTAAACAACATCACGGTAGATGGCGCCAATTTCAACAACTCCTTTGGCTTGCAGCCTACACTAGGCTCCCAAACCAACTCCCAGCCTATCAGCCTGGAAGCGCTGGAACAAATACAGGTAAACGTATCCCCTTATGACGTAAGACAAGGTGGATTTTCCGGCGCCGGTATCAACAGCGTTACCAAGAGCGGTACCAATACCTTCAAAGGAACTGTATATACCTACATACAAACACCTGGCTTACAGGGCAGAAAAGTAGGTACCGTTACTGTTCCCAAGCCCGACTTCAACTATAACCTGCGTGGGTTCAATGTAGGCGGGGCCATTATTCCCAGTAAACTGTTCTTCTTTGTAAGTGCAGAACAGGAAAGAATTAAAGCCCCTGCAACCAGCCTTGTGGCTAACAAACCAGGCGGCGTAGCCGGGGGTAACGTATCCCAGGCGGTAGCCGATAGCCTGGACGCGCTCAAACAATTCCTGATAAAAAACTATGGCTATAATCCAGGCGACTACCAGGATTATACCTATAGAACACAGAGCGATAAAATAACCGTCAAAATAGACTGGAACGTAAACGACCATAATACGTTTACCTTCAAATACAACTACCTGAAATCTTTCCGCGATATTGCGGCCAGCAACAGTGGTGCACCAGGTGGAGGAGCAGTGGGAAGCGGCCGTCAACCAAGTGCTACCGGCCTACCATTTAGCGGTAGTGGTTATACCATCAATAACAACTTTAATATTTTTATTGCGGAATTAAATACCCGTATTGGCAACCGCGCCTCCAACAAGCTGCAGGTAGGATTTTCTGCTATGCGTGATTTCCGTAACGCATTATCTGAAGGCAATTTCCCGCTGGTAGATATTATGAATGGTCAGGGCGCCAGCTACACCGCTTTCGGCTACGAACCATTTACCTACAACAATAAGCTCAATACCAACGTATTCCAGTTGTCCGATATCTATACCATGTATAGAGGGAAACATGAAATTACAATTGGTACCCAAAACTATTACAAGACATTCCTGAATGGTTTTGCGCCTAATTATAATGGTAACTATCGCTTCAACACGCTGCAAGACTTCTACGCCAGCGCCATCAATGGATTGCCCACCGCGTCCCGTTATGCATTGAGCTATGCTACCACACCGGATAAATCGTTCCCATATGCTAAAATCAATATGATGGAACTGGGCGCCTTTGTTCAGGATAAATGGAGCGTAAATAACTACTTTACGCTGACCTACGGATTACGTGTAGACGTTCCTGTTATAGGCAGTACCTTCAGCAGAAACGACTCGCTGACAGCACTTACCTTTAGAGATGGTATCAAGGTAGATGTGGGCCAGGCGCCTAAAACAACCCCGTTGTTTTCACCGAGAGTAGGTTTCAACTGGAACGTAACCCACGACGGTAAAACGCAGATCCGTGGTGGCGCCGGTTTATTTGCGGGTCCCCCACCCGCCGTATGGTTGAGTAACCAGGCAGGTAACAACGGCGTGCAGTTTGGCTCCTTCACCGCACAAACCAGCAGCACCGTTCCAGTTATCAACTATCCATTCAGTCAAAATCCCGATACCTATAAGAAAAACTTTGAAGGCAAATTATCTCCTAACTATAACATAGCCGTTACAGACAGGAACTTCAAATACCCGCAGGCATTAAAGGCAACTTTGGCGGTAGACCGTCAGCTGCCGGGAGGCATTATCGGTACGTTGGAATTTAACTATACCAAAGATATCAACGCGGTATACTTCCAGAACATCAACCTGCCTGCTACAGGTTTCCAGCTGGACAGTACGCCTGATCACCGCCTCCGCTACAGCAGCTCTAAAATATATGCCGGCAACAGCCTGAGCAACCCTAATATCAGCGACGCTATCCTGATGCGTAATACTAATAAGGGCTACTCCTACTTCGCTACTATCCAGCTGCAAAAAAATACACCTAATCTTTACCTGAGTGCTGCCTATACTTATAGCAGATCACGCAGCGTAAACGATGGTGGCAGCATTGCGCAGAGCAACTGGCGCGATCGCCCGGTATCAGGTGATCCTAACGCCAATGAACTGGGTTATTCCAACTACTATCTGCCGCATCGCGTTGTACTGGCAGCCACTTACCGGTTCAACTGGGCCAAACACTTCGCTACCTCCTTCGGTATGATCTATGAAGCAGCACCCAGCCTGAACGGCCTGTATAATGCTACCTCCTATACCTATAATGGCGACGTGAATAATGATGGTTCCGGCGGAAACAACGACCTGATCTACATCCCACGAAATAAAAATGAAATTAAGCTGGTACCGGTAGGGTATGGCGACAAAACCTACAATCCTGCTACCAACGCCGACAAACGTACAGCAGACATCATCTGGAACCAGTTGGATAATTTCATTAAGCAAGACAGTTACCTGAGCAGCCACAGGGGCGAATTTGCAGAACGTAATGCTGTCGTGTTACCTTTCTCAAAAAGAATGGATGTTAATGTTACCCAGGATATTTACTTCTACAGCGGTAAAGATAAAACCAAGCATACCTTGCGTATCAGCCTGGATATTGTCAACTTCGGCAACCTGTTGAACAAGAACTGGGGCATTTCCAAAATGCCAAACGTACCTTCTTTCCTGAAGTATGAAGGACAAGTCAAAGATGCCGCCGGCAATGGCACTGCGGCTCCGGCTTACTCTTTCCCATACCAGGATGCAGCTAACCAGATCCCGGTAACCAACTCCTGGAGAGATAATACCAATACCATTTCCCGTTGGCAAGGCCAGCTGGGTATCCGGTATATGTTTAACTAATCGTATCACCTAAATTTTTAAACGGCCGTCTCATAAATATTGAGACGGCCGTTTTTTGTCTGAAAAATGCTATTTAAACTTCTATTTTTGTGCTCCAATTCGCAACAGCAGGCTATTTTAAAAACGAATCCGTGAGTAAAAAGTATTATATAATTGATTTTGACAGCACCTTTACGCAGGTGGAAGCCTTGGATGAACTGGCACGTATTTCCTTGCAGGACCGCCCTGACAGGGAACAGATCTACAAAAAAATAGAAGATTTAACCAACCTGGCCATGGATGGCAAGTTGTCGTTCCGGGAAAGCCTTGCTGGAAGGGTACAATTGCTGGAAGCCAATAAGGACCATCTGAAGCAGCTGGTGAAACACTTAAAAAAGCAGGTGTCGACCTCTTTTTCCAGGAACCGGAACTTTTTCAAACACCATTCCGATGATGTATTGATCGTATCCGGCGGATTTAAAGAGTTTATTACCCCGGTGGTGCTGCCCTTTCATATTAAAAAAGAAAACATTTACGCCAATACCTTTGTGTTCAATGAGGAAGGAAAAATCATCGGCTATGATGAAAGCAACCCTCTCTCCAACGAAGGCGGCAAAGTAAAATTATTGAAAGAGCTGCAACTGCAGGGCGAAATACATGGTATTGGCGATGGCTATTCTGATTTCCAGCTCAAGGAGTCTGGTATGATCAAGAAATTTTACGCGTTTACAGAAAATATAGAACGTAAGTCGGTGACCGAAAAGGCGGATCATATCACGCCCAGCCTGGATGAATTTTTATATGTCAACAACCTGCCTTCTGCTATCTCCTATCCGAAAAATCGTATTCAATGCCTGGTGATAGGCGATGTTCCGGAAGCAGCAGTAAAATACCTGAAAAAAGACGGATTTTCAGTGAAGCAGGCCACTTCCCTGGAAGACAAACAGTTGAAAGAAGCGGGGATTATTTTGTTGGGCAATAAAGAATCTATCCCGGCTGAAAAGCTGACTAAGGCCGGTAAACTGAAAGTGATCGGTTATTTTGGCAACAGCAAAAAACATATCCCGCAGGATACCTGTACAGACCGGGGGATTGTCATCTTCGACAATATCAAAAAACCTGAGTCCATTGCCAAAAGTATCGCGAAATTTATTAATACCGGAGATGCTTTCAAAAGCAGCAATTTCCCCAATATACCATTACCCAAGGTAAAGAATGGTCATCGCCTTATTCATATCCACCGTAATGTACCAGGCATTATGGCCAGTGTAAACCAGGTACTGGCTGATATGCAGCTTAACATTGTATCACAATTCCTGATGACAAACGAACGAATTGGTTATGTGATTACAGATATCAATGCCGCATATGACAAAAAGGTATTGAAGGAATTGAAGCAGATTAAGGATACCATTAGTTTCCGGGTAGTATACTAAAACGGCAGTTAGCCATTAGCTAAAAGCTAATGGCTAATTTTGCAAAGCATGTCGGAATGAATATTGAGCCCGATATTGGTTAAATTATAAAGGTGCTCGCTACCCACTAGCCATACGATTTCACAGATTTCCCGCTCTGAGAAATGTGCCAGCAACAGGGCAAATGTGGCTGGGTTTACTTTTTTATCTTTTGTAAGATCAGTGACATAGTCAAGTGCCACCCGTTCTGCTGCGGAAAAAAGAGGGCTGGTACTATAATGTTCCAGGGCATCAAATTTTGCCTCATCCATAGATTCCTTAACAACGCTCCAGCGGGCAGCATCCATACAGAAAAGACAGATATTAATACGCGCTACCTGCTCCCGGATCAGCATCACCAATTCCCGTGGTAATTGTAGCTTTTTGTCCAATTGCGATACTTTGCCGTAAAACATACCGAAGGCTGCCGGCAGTCGTACGGAATGCACTTTCAGCGGCATCAGCACTTTTCCGAATTGCTTACGGGTAAAGAAATACGCCAGTTTCATCATCAGCCCTTTAGGCTTTTCAATGGGAGATAAGAAGGTATCCATATGTTATTGTTTTTTGTTTTATACCTTAATAAGGACTGGCCGGACAGAAATTGGACAAGGGAAGGGAATTATTTTAAGATCAGCTGTTTATTTACATGACGACGCTTTTTATGCCGCATAAAGGCATTGTCTATTAATTTTATTATCATTATCTTGGATCAATTGTTTCAAAATACTTTTGTCTAGCTATGGGGGAGCCTGTAGAGGAAGGCCATCAAGCCGCCACGTTATTACAGCAAGAGTTGACCTCTCTTGAACTGGTCTTTAAAGAGTGCTACCCGGTTCTCCTCGCTTACGCCTGCAAGTTTGTATCACGCGAAACGGCAGAAGATATCGTACAGGATGTTTTTGTCCAGATATATAAAAAAGGTACTTCTCTTCATATTACCACCAATATCAAAAGCTACCTGTTTCGCAGCATTCATAACAGCTGCCTGGATTATATCAAACACGAAGCCGTACATCAACGCTATATTAATGCAGCTTTCCCGGTATTGACAGAGGCGGAGTTGAATTATTTTAGTCCCGATGGGCCCCGGCAAAGCCTGTTGGAGCAAGACAACCTGGCAGCCAGCGTATGGCGTGCCATAGAAGACCTCCCACCCAAGTGCCGGGAAGTAGTGAAGCTTCGGTACCAGCAGGGGCTTAAAACAGGCGAAATTTCCGCCGCCATGGGTATTTCTTCCCGTACCGTGGAAACGCAACTCTATAAAGCCATTAAGCAACTAAAGAACATCGTACGAAAAGTAAATTACCTGTTTTCCGTTATGTATTAGCCCCGGGTTTACCACCTCTTCACCTTTTTTCTAAAAAAAACAAAAAAACTGTACGTAGAAATAATCCCCTTGTCGTCTAAATAAATGACATGTCACTACATTACAATACCAACGATTTGGATTATAGCATTTTAATAAAGTTCATCGAAGGTCAGGCCAGCAGGGAAGAAGCAGCGGAGGTAGTTGCGTGGCTGCAGGCATCGCCCAGCAACCAGGCACTATATTTCCAGGTAAAAGACATCTTTGATCAGCAACTGGCAGCGAAGATTCCGGCTACTGCAGCCGAGGAAAGCTGGCGCCAGGTAACAGAGAAGCTATCGGCTTCGTCGCAGCCGGCTCCAGTAAGGCGATTAGGCTGGCTGAAAGTGGCAGCGGCAATAGCCATACTATTACTGGCAGGAGGTACTGCCATTTACCTGCTTACCAGGACCGCCCCTCAGCCGGCGCCCCTGGCAGTATTGGTAGCCAAGAAAACAACAGTACAAACCATATTGCTGCCAGACAGCACCCGGATATGGGTTAAACCGGGCAGCTCCCTGAAAATGCAGGATACAAAAGATGGAGCTACCCGCGAAGTATGGCTGGAAGGCAGCGCTTATTTTGAAGTCGTTAAAAAAGCTGCCCAACCATTTACCGTACATATTCCGGATATGACAGTAACCGTGCTGGGAACTTCTTTTACCGTTAATGATGATCAGCGCCATGCTATGGTGATGGTCAACACTGGTCTGATTAAAGCCACCGCCTTTCAACAGGAATTGTTGCTGCACCCAGGGGAAAGAGGAAAGATCGTAGATAAAAAAATCCTGACAGATCATATCAACCCGCAGCTGTATGCAGCCTGGAAGGATGGGAATTATAAATTTGAAAACACTTCCGTGGGGGAAATAAAAGAATTATTGCACGCAAACTACGGATATGAAGTAGAAATATTACAACCACAAAAGTTTAAGGATACCAGGATCAGCGGGCGAGTGCTCATTACCGATGAAATAAGTTTATGTAAAGCATTGTCCGCTATGCTGGAAGCAGATGTTCATAAAACAGGTAACCGGATTATTATTCAACCAAAGTAAGCATGTTAAAAACAAAGTATCGTCAAAAACCGAACAGGTAATTATCATTAATTCTGAAAATTCTTATTGTGAAAAGCCTGGTTATTGCAGTCTTATTGGGCAACTGCAGTGATGTAGCGCGCATTAGTGGATAAAATATTTATCATGTACCTCCTACTAACCGGGAGCACTGCGGGCCAGGTAATATCCATATTTTTTCTCGTAGCCATATACTAGCAACAGTGACAATAAATAACAATAATGAAACGAAACACAACGGTAGCAGTACCACTTTAATGATGTAGTCTTTTAACCAAATATGTAGTCTTTAACCAAAATTTTTTTCGTTATGAAATTTGGATCTCTACGGCATTGCCTGAAGGGAATGGCCGGCCTATGTCTTGTACTGGCCGTTACCCCTTCTTCCTTACAAGCGCAGGATGCAATGGCCAGCATCCAGGATCAATCCCGCCAGGAGCGAGGTAGAAGTAGTCCCTCAGATATCCCGGGCACACAAATGATACCACTGAGGGATATCCTGGAAAAAATTTATACCAGGTATCAGCTGAGGATTGCGCTCAATGAAAAATATGCAAAAGATATCTATCTCCCTGATAAAATACTGAAAATGGAATCCTCAAAAGTGGTTCCGTTTCTACAGAAAGCACTACAAACCCATAACCTGACACTGAACCAGATGGGGGAATCGCAATATGTGATTGCACCAGTCAGTCACCCCGCCCCCGCAGTACGCAAACCCGCCGTTAAGCTGAAAGTATCCGGCACCGTAAAAGACAAGCTGGGAGCGGCACTGGTAGGCGTAACCGTAAAAATAGTAGGAACGCCCACAGGCACTACCACCAATGATAAAGGCTATTATGAGCTGGATGTAGAACCAACAGACATACTTGAATTTTCCTATATCGGTTATCAATCTCAGCAGATCACCGTTAGAAATAAAGTAGATATCAACGTAGAAATGCTGGCGAAAGAAGGCGGGCTCAATGAAGTGGTGGTAGTAGGATTTGGCGCACAAAAGAAAATCAGCCTGGTAGGCGCACAGTCTACCATTAAACCAGAGGAGCTGAAACTGCCGGTAAGAAGTTTAACCAACGCCCTGGGCGGCCGGCTGGCGGGCATTGTAGCTGTACAACGCAGTGGCGAACCCGGCTATGATGGCTCCGATATCTGGATACGTGGTATTTCTACCTTTGGCTCCAGTCCACGTGGCCCGCTCATTATCGTAGATGGTGTGCCCGATCGTAGCATTAATGACCTGGACCCTGAAGACATTGCCAGCTTTACCGTACTGAAAGATGCTTCCGCTACCGCCGTATACGGCACCCGCGGCGCTAATGGCGTTATCCTGGTAAATACCAAATCCGGCAAGCCTGGCAAGCCACAGATCAACCTGGAGCTGAACCAGGCCATCACGAAATTTACACAACTACCCAAATTTGCAGACGCCCCCACCTTTATGAGATTATACAATGAAGGGCTGCAAATGAGAGGCAGGACACCACTGTATTCCGATGAACAGATACAAAAACATATTTCCGGTGAAGACCCCGACCTGTATCCCAACGTTGACTGGTTTAATGTACTGTTTAATAAATTCGGTCAGAGCAGAAGAGCCAACCTCAACGTGCGCGGAGGCTCTGAGTTTGCCACGTATTATATTTCCGCCGGTTATTACTCAGAAGTAGGTTTGCTGAAACGCGATCATGTACAATCCTATAATTCAGATATTAAACTAGACCGGTATAATTTCACTACTAACGTTGACGCCAATATCACCAAAACAACCAAACTGGAATTAGGCATCAACGGTTTTATTATCAACAGCAATTATCCGGGTATTGGCACCAATGCTTTGTTCGACCTGGCTACTCAGGTGCCGCCTCACCTGATACCGCCACAGTATTCCAATGGCCAATGGCCTAAGATTCCCGGAGGAAGCTATCCCAGCCCTTACCGCAATCTTACCCAATCCGGTTATGCTACAGAATACCGCAATACCATCCGTTCCAATATCAGGCTGCGCCAAAACCTCGACTTCTTCGTGAAAGGGCTTTCGTTCACCAGTATGTTTGCATTTGATTCCTATGGCTGGAATAACCTCAACAGGAAAAGGGAAGTGCAAACCTATTACGCTACCGGACGTGACTCTGCCGGCAACCTGTTGACAAACATTGTTGATCCGGGCTCTAATGTACTGGGATTCGATGTATCGAGAGGAGGCAACCGCCGGTTTTATACCGAAACCGCATTGAACTACGCCAATAAATTCGGCGATCACGATGTTTCCGGTTTATTACTCTATAACCAGTCAGATTATATAGATGCGGATGCCGGTACCCTCATTTCCTCCATTCCTTACCGTATCAGGGGGTTAAGTGGAAGAGCTACCTACGGTTATAAGAACCGCTACTTTGCAGAAGCTAACTTCGGTTACAATGGATCAGAAAACTTCACACCCAATAAACGTTATGGCTTGTTTCCCTCTTTTGGAGTGGGTTGGGTAGTATCCAATGAAAGCTTTTTTGCGTCGCTCAGTAACGTATTCAGCTACTTCAAACTCCGCTATACCTATGGTTTATCCGGAAATAGTAATACCGGTTCCCGCTTCCTGTTCCTGACCAGGATAAGGGCAGATAACGGCCTCGGCTATACGTTTGGCGTACCCGGAAACACTTCCTGGTACAGCGGCCTGGAAGAAGACCAGATTGGCTCCGAGGTAAGCTGGGAAACAGGTAAACGCCAAAACCTGGGCATCGAAATAAAGGCATTCCATGACGAGCTTTCGCTGATCGTGGAATTATTTAAAGAGCGCAGAACAGGTATCCTGCTAAGACAATATGATATTCCTTACGCTTCCGGCTATACGAGCGGTAATATACCTTACCGGAATATAGGTATTACGGAGAATAAAGGCATTGACGTAACCCTTGACTATAACAAATCATTTTCCAAGAACTATTGGATTGGGTTTAGGGGTAACTTCAACTTCAATATCAACAAAGATGTATACGATGGTTTACCACCATGGCAATATCCCTGGCTGAACCGTACCGGTCATCCTATTGATCAGCGTTTCGGTTACGTAGCACTGGGCTTATTCGCAGATTCTGCTGAAATCACCAAATCGCCCAAACAGGCGGGAGATGTACGCCCAGGCGACATCAAATATAAAGACCTGAACGGCGATGGACTGATCAACAGCTACGATCAACAGGCCATTGGCTACGGTTCAGTACCCCGCATCGTATACGGCCTCAATTTCAGCGTAGGCGCCAAAGGATTTGATCTAAGCCTGTTTTTCCAGGGAGTAGCGATGGTAGACTTCATGTACAGCGGTGGACATGCCACTAACCCATTCTATGAAGGACCTACTATCGGCAATCTATATACGGTAGCAACCGACCGTTGGACACCCGACAACCCTAATACACGGCCTTTCTACCCAAGGATGTCAACCCGGCAGGATATTACCACCAACTATTATGAGAGCACGTGGTGGATGAAACGGGCCGATTATATACGCCTGAAAAGTGCAGAGCTGGGCTATACTTTCAGCGGTGATAAATTGCAGCGATTTGGCTTAAAGAACATACGTACTTATGTAAATGGTACTAACCTGTTTACCATTTCTCCCTGGAAAATATGGGACCCGGAATTGGGCGATGGCAGAGGCACCGCTTATCCTAACACCACTTCATTCAACTTTGGCATCCGCGCTAACTTCAAATAAAACTGAACACTATGATGCGTCGT
The DNA here is from genome assembly GCF_012726295.1 of Chitinophaga sp. Ak27. GTDB lineage: Bacteria > Bacteroidota > Bacteroidia > Chitinophagales > Chitinophagaceae > Chitinophaga. The sequence goes on from NZ_JABAOB010000005.1 coordinate 30,022, forward strand.
TTATTCAAAAAAAATATCCTGTTGCTGCTACTGCCTGCATTGCTGGCGGCTGGTTGTAAAAAAGGATATCTCAATACCGTACCGGACAATATTACCACGCTGAAAGATGTATTCAGCAACAGGGCCATGACAGAGCAATGGCTGGCACGCCTGTATAATCCCATGCCCGATATGTGGGCCCAGCCTTATAGCATTCCGTGGACGGGGCAATGCGATGAAGTAGACTATGCCTGGGTACAACCGGGTATTAACTCAGGCGCCATCACTCCGGATAATGCCAGTCCTTCCTACTGGAACGGCTACTATCAAACCATTCGGCAGGCAGCCATTTTCCTGAAGCATGCCGATGAAAATAAAGAAATCACCGCGCAGCCGGGCGGGGTGGAGCTGCTGAAACAATATAAAGCAGAAGCACGGTTCTTGAGGGCTTACTATTACTGGCTATTGATGCGTCAATATGGACCAGTAGTATTAATGGGTGAGGAACCCAAACTTCCTGAAGATGATTTCCAGATTCCAAGAAGTCCCTGGGACGAATGCGTAGCTTATGTATTATCCGAAATGGATAAAGCGATGCCTGATTTGCCGGTACAACACATGAACCCGGTAGATCCTACACAACCGGATGTAACGCAAACCGGTCGCATTACCAAACCTATCGTGATGGCGGTAAAATCGCAGATATTGCTGTATAGCGCCAGCCCCTTATTCAATGGCAATAGTGAATTGAGCAACTTTAAAAACTTCGATGGAACCACTTTATTCAACCCCACCTTCGATAAAGAAAAGTGGAAGAAAGCGGCGGACGCAGCTAAAGCAGTGATAGACCTTAACAGGTGGGAATTATACACCGTAGCGGATCCTGATCCATTCCGGGCTGCCTTTCTTTCCTGCCGGAATTTATTCTTCGATGGCTGGCAAAAAGAAGCCATCTGGATACGGACCAGCTCTGATCACGTAGGCAACTGGGAGCGGCACTGCTCGCCCAGGTGCGCCAATGGCTCCGGCTGGAACGGTATTGCCGTAACCCAGGAAATGGTGGATGTATTCCGCATGGCCGGTGGCAAACCGATTACAGATAACACCAGCGGCTATACAGAAAGCGGGTTTACAGATGTAGCTACCCCGTACTATGTAAGTGGCACTTCCAACATGTACCTTGGACGTGAAGCCCGATTTTATGTAGATGTGACCTTTAATGGTTCGGTGGTACCGGTAGTACCTCAAACCGGGCAAACAAGGGTAGAGTTTTTCTTTACCGGTAACTCTGGTAAGAACGGCGCCCCCCGCGACTGGCCCTCCACAGGCTATACTGCCCGTAAAAATATCCATCCCAATACAGACTTCAGAAGTGGTAGAAGCTTCTCCCGGCCGGCTATGATGATCCGTCTCGGTGAAATTTACCTGAACTATGCAGAAGCGCTGAACGAATATGATCCCGGAAATCCCGACATCTTAAAATATCTTAACAAGATCCGCAACAGGGGAGGACTTCCGGATATGGTAGCCGGCGCCAGCCAGTTGGAAATGCGCAAACAGATCCACCTGGAACGACAGATAGAACTGATATTTGAAGGACAACGTTATTGGGATGTGCGTCGCTGGAAAGTGGCCAATACACCAGAACAGCACCAGGGCGGACAGTTTCACGGGATGAACATTGAAAAAGGCAGCTTCCTGTCGGACCCCGAGTTCCATAAAAGAATAGTGGCCTTTACCCGGGCGCAATGGGATAATAAATTTTATTTTTATCCAGTACCCCAGAGTGAAATTGACCGGAATAAGAAATTAGTGCAGTTTCCGGGGTATTAAAATATTGATAAACAAAAAAGGAGATGTTTTCTGTCAGCAGAAAACATCTCCTTTCTTTTTATAAATTCTTAGCCTGTACTATGTTCCAGTAGCTTTGCGGCTTGTAAAAAGTAAAATAATCCCGGGGGCGACAATTTCCTGTGGGTATTGTCGTTTATTAATACAACAAACCAGGCAGCATCTTACCACCTCCCTGATGCAGATTCTCTTTCCGCCTTTGAAATGAAATGCTATAGTGTAGATGTTGACTAAAAAAAAAGACCTGCAAGCTAAAAAACCCGCAGGTGTTCATAACCTATGCCAACTTTAGAGTAATCGTTAAAACTTAAACCGTTAAAATCTATAAAGCTTAAGTCCTGTAATATTTTGAGTATTGTTCTTTTTTGTATTTGTGCGTTTATAAGTGATAACGCAATGGAAAATATATTTGTTCAAAAAATGCTAAAAAATTTTGGTTTTAACTTTTTGTGCCTTTTCAGGCGTGCTTCATAATTACTTACGAATACATATTTCCTTTGGATTGCTAAAATGGAAAAAAAATTAAAAAATTTATTATTATTTAATTTTTAAATATATAAGTAAATGTTTACTTGATATCCTGACAAATTTCGATCAAAACCCCGTTACTGTGCTTAGGATGCAGGAAACATATTAACTTATTATCTGCTCCTTTTTTGGGTGTTTCCTGGAGTAAAACGAAGCCCTCTTCCTGTAATCTTTTCATTTCCGCATAGATATCCGCTACTTCAAAAGCGATATGATGCATACCCTCTCCTTTTTTATCCAGGAACTTTGCGATGACGCTTTCCGGCCCGGTGGCCTCCAGCAATTCAATCTTGGTTTCGTTCTGTTGAAAAAAGGCAGTCATCACCTGTTCACTGGTTACCTCTTCCTGCTTATAACAGGGGGTATTCAACAACTTTTCAAATAAGGGAACGGAAGTAGACAAAGAATTTACAGCTATGCCAATATGTTCTACCCTGAGCATGTTTAATTGTTTTGAATGTATGCCAAATGCAGTATCCGTATAGCTTTTGCGGTCTGCTTAACCCGGTAAAAATAGAACTTATGTTGTAAATTTGTTAGGTTCGGCTTTTCTATAAAAGAAAGATTATGACGTTACAGTTGCCTGTTTACCTGGATAATAATGCTACCACTCCGTGCGATCCGCGGGTGGTGGCGGCTATGCTGCCTTACTTTACCGAAATATTCGGCAATGCCGCAAGCCGCAGTCACCCCTTTGGCTGGGCAGCAGAAGAAGCAGTCGACTATGCCAGGGAACAGGTAGCCCGGCTGATTGGCGCAGTCCCCCGCGAAATCGTTTTTACTTCCGGTGCTACCGAAGCAGTGAACCTCGCTATTAAAGGGGTATACGAGATGTATGCCGGCAAAGGTCATCATATTATTACGGCGGTCACCGAACATAAAGCTGTACTGGATACCTGCAAGCACCTGGAAAAATCCGGCGCCAACATTACCTGGTTGCCGGTAGACAAGGAAGGGCTGATTAACCCGGCGGCACTGGAAGCAGCTATTACGCCGCAAACGATCCTCATCGCCATCATGTATGCCAACAATGAAACAGGGGTGATACAACCCATTCGGGCCATCAGCGATATTGCCAGGAAACACGGTGTGCTGCTGATGTCGGATGCTACGCAGGCTACCGGCAAAATCCCGGTAGACGTTAATGCCGACGGTATTGACCTGCTCACCCTCAGCGCCCATAAAATGTACGGCCCAAAAGGCGTTGGCGCATTATATGTACGTAGCCGGTCGCCCCGCGTAAAGCTCGCCGCCCAGATAGATGGAGGCGGCCATGAAAGAGGGATGCGCTCAGGTACCTTGAATGTACCCGGTATCGTGGGACTGGGAAAAGCTGCTGAACTGTGCATGGCAGAAATGGCCGCCGACACTCAACGCCTGGCGCCCATGAGGGACCGGCTACAGGCAGCCTTACTACAACTCGAGCAATCCTATGTAAATGGTTCCGCGGCGCATCGCCTGCCCCATACCTGCAACCTGTCATTTAAATATGTAGAAGGAGAAGCCCTCATGATGGGCTTCAACAAAACCATAGCTTTGTCTACCGGCTCCGCGTGCACCTCTGCCTCTATGGAGCCCAGTTACGTACTGAAGGCCATGGGACTCGCCGACGACCTGGCACGCGCCTCCATTCGCTTCGGCCTGGGCAGGTTTACCACCGATGAACAGGTAGACTATGTGATCCGAACCATCACAGATACGGTCAACCAGCTGAGGAGTACCAGCCCCATCTGGGAAATGTATAAAGATGGCATAGACCTCGATACAATAGCCTAAAGCTAATGGCGTTTATCTATATTTGTATCTTTACTAATATCCTAATCCTTACAAACTGTTCATGCTAGCCATCTTTAAGAAAGAGATAAACCAGTTTTTCAGCAGTGTTACCGGCTATGTGGCCATTATCCTGTTTTTGCTGGCAAACGGATTGTTATTGTTCGTTTTTCCGGATACCAGCCTGCTCGACACGGGCTATGCCAACCTGGATCCGTTATTTGAACTGGCGCCGCTTATTTACCTCCTGCTCATACCTGCTATTACCATGCGCTGTTTTGCCGATGAATTTAAAACCGGTACCATGGAATTACTCAGCACCAAACCACTGAGCGGGTGGCAAATTGTAATGGGTAAATTCTGGGGCAGCCTGGTGATTGTACTCATTTCCCTGATACCTACTGTGGTCTATTATTTTGCTGTCCGCCAGCTGAGTGTGGATAACCAGGCACTGGACACCGGCGGCATTATCGGTTCTTATATAGGATTGGTACTGCTGGGCGCCGTATTTACCGCTACCGGCATCTGGTCGTCGTCTTTAACCAACAATGCCATGGTAGCCTTCCTGATAGCGCTTTTCACCTGCTTTATATTTTATAACGGCTTCGATGCCCTCAGTAAAATCCCTGCTTTAAGCGGTGGGGCCGATTATTACCTGCAAATGGCCGGGATCAAATTTCACTATACTTCGATCAGCCGGGGCGTAGTGGACAGCCGTGACATCATTTATTTCATCAGCATCATCGGGTTGATGCTCTATCTCACTAAATTATCCCTGCAAAGAAAACTCTGGCAAAACGGGTAAAAGACCTGCCGACTAAATGTTATGGCTACACGAAAAAAATATATACAACGGGCATTAACGGTAATACTGGTACTCACAGGCATTAATATTGCCGCCGCCTATTTCCATGGCAGGTGGGACCTGACAGCCGAAAAAAGATATACGCTCACCGCCAACACGCGGCAAATGCTGCGTAAACTGGACAGCCCGGTAGAAATAGAAGTGTTCCTGAAAGGTGATTACCCTGCCAGCTTCCGGCAGCTGGCGCAGGCCACTACGGAACTGCTGGAAGAGTTCCGGGAATATGGCAAACAAAACATCCGTTTCAGCTTTATCAATCCCGGCCAGGGCATGACCGATTCTGCCCGCCTGAAATTCCTCGGAGAGCTCACCGCACAGGGCATTATGCCTTTTAATATGAAAGTGCAGCAGGAATCTAATGACGGCTTTGCGGAAAAGCTGATCTTCCCTGGCGCACTGGTGCATTACAAAGGCAAAACCATTGGGGTAAACCTCCTGAAAAACCAGGGAGGACAAGATCCGATGCAAACCATGAATAACTCCGAAGCCCTGCTCGAATACCAGTTTGCATATGCCATCAATAAATTACAGGAAAAAGAAAAGCCGCTGGTAGGCTATATGCTGGGCCATGGCGAATCGCTGGGTGCCGAAGTATACGATGCACTCACCACACTCCAGACCAATTACGCCCTGGATACGCTCACGCTGCAATCGGCCGCTTATATTCCACATGATTTCGATATCATCTTATTTGCCAAGCCAGCAGGCGCTTTCAACGATGTGGATAAGTTAAAAATAGATCAGTATGTGATGAATGGCGGCAAGGTACTGTGGTTTATCGATGAGTCGAATGCCACGCTGGACAGTCTGCAACAGCATCCGAACTTCTTTGCGTTTGACCGCGGGCTCAACCTCGAAGATCTCCTGTTTCGCTACGGGGTACGTATAAACCAGGACCTGGTGATGGACCTGCAAAGTGATGCTATTCCGCTGGTGGTGGGTAATGTAGGCAACCGGCCGCAGATACAACCGGTACCTTTCCCCTATTTTCCGCTGCTGATGCCCACCAAAGCCCATCCCATCGTAAAAAACCTCGATATGGTGCTGAGCCGGTTTGTGAGTTCGTTAGATACCATTAAGAATGATGCTATCAGCAAAACTATTTTGCTTACTTCCGGCAATAACAGCCGTACCAACCGTTTGCCGGCGCAAATAGGCTGGGATATTGTAAAAACGCAGCCCAATCCACGGGAATATAGGGCTAAACACCTGGCTACCGCGGTATTGCTGGAAGGACATTTTACGTCGCTTTTCCACAACCGCCAGGACCCTGCTGCTGTGAGCGCCTTACAACAGGCTTCCGGTAAGCCTTTCCGCGATGCCACCGATACAACCAACAAAATGATTGTAGTAAGTGATGGCGATTTAATCGCCAACGCCGTATCCCGCAAGGAAGGCCCCCTGCAAATGGGTATCAACGAATTTAATCCCGGCTTCGCCTTTGCCAATAAAGAGTTTTTCCTCAATTGCCTGGCCTACCTCAGTGGTAACGGCGGCATCATGGAAGCCCGCAACAAAGAGCTGGCGCTGCGTTTGCTGGATGGAGAAAAGATCAGGCAGGAGAAAACCAAGTGGCAGACCATCTGTTTCCTGGTACCGGTGGGACTGGTGCTCTTGTTTGCCATGATATTTCAATTTATACGGCAACGAAAATTTGCAGAATAGCGCTTAAATATTGGCTTTAAACGCTTTAATAAGAAAATTGTAACATATCTGCGGTACTCAACCGCACCTTGCTAACAGTCGTTTTCTTATCTTTGCCCCTCATTAAAGCGGAATTGTGCTATGACACCAACACAATTAACCTATCTCATATTCTTTATTGTGATAGTGGTGGCGGTGATTTTTGACCTGGGCCTGTTTAGTAAAAAGAACCAGAAAACCAGCATCAAAACGGCACTATGGCAAAGTATCTTCTGGATAGGGTTGTCGTTCCTCTTTTTTGGCTTCATGTGGTTTGAAGATGGCTCCGAAGCAGCGATTAGCTTTATGAGCGCTTATCTCATGGAGAAATCGTTATCGATGGATAACATTTTCGTATTTATTCTCATCTTTAGTTTCTTCAAAATAAAAGAGGAAAACTATGCCAGGGTATTATTAATAGGAATTGTATTAGCCATCATCTTTAGAGCGATCTTTATCAGCATAGGCGTAGTATTAATCCGGCAGTTTGAATGGATATTATACATATTTGGCGCCTTCCTGTTGTATACCGGTTACAAAATGTTTACCGCTAAAAGTGAAGATGAATTTAAACCGGAAGAAAATTTCGCTTATCGCTTTATGAGCAAACATATGCGGATAACCATGGAAGCGCCAAAAGGGCGATTTATTATCCGTAAACATAATAAGGTTTACCTTACCACGTTATCTCTCGTTGTGGTAATGCTGGCGGTGACTGATATCATCTTTGCACTGGATTCCATTCCGGCTGTATTTGCCATATCACAACAACCGATGGTGGTGTACACCTCAAATATATTTGCGGTATTAGGGCTCAGGTCCTTGTTCTTTTTACTGAGGGGAGCGGTAGATAAATTTGATTATCTGCCCCAGGGCATTGCCATTGTACTTATTTACATTGGCCTTAAGATGCTGGCAGCGTATTTTATACACGTACCCGTGTATGTATCGCTGATTGTAATAGTGGCATGCCTGGGCGGTTCCATTCTTTACTCCCGCTATCGTCAGAAAAAAGGATTACCGGAAGCAGACGTGAAGTAAAAAGCAGCGGCATGCGATGTTTGCAACTGCTAAGTGATTATTCAAACCTGATAAACGTGTATAACGCAGCAAGTATCAACAAGACTTTGAAAGGGGAATTGTTGCAAGAGACCGGATTTTCTGAAATTGACCATCTTTTATTGGACAGCCGGAAGCTGAGCTTCCCTGAAACATCCCTGTTCATTCCTTTAGTTAGCCCCCGGCGCAATGCCCATCAGTACATTGAAGAATTGTACCGTAAAGGTGTCAGCAATTTTATTGTGAGCGAACCTGTGCCACTGGAAAAGTATCCAAAAGCCAATTTCATTCTCGTAAAAGATACCTTACAGGCCCTGCATACGCTGGTGGCTTTTCACCGGCAGCAGTTTCACATCCCGGTAATTGGGATTACCGGCAGCAATGGAAAAACCATCGTAAAAGAATGGCTGTACCAGCTGCTGGAAAAGGATTATAACATTGTACGCAGTCCCAAAAGCTACAACTCACAAATAGGCGTTCCCTTGTCGGTGTGGCAAATGAAGCCTGAACACCAGCTGGCTATTTTTGAAGCGGGTATTTCCCAACCTGGCGAAATGGTAAACCTGGAAAAGATTATACGCCCTACCATCGGCATTTTCACCAACATTGGCGAAGCGCATAGCGAAGGGTTCCTGAATATCCGGCAAAAGATCAACGAAAAGCTGGTATTATTTGCCAAAAGCGATATCCTCATTTACTGTAAAGATTATCTCGCATTAAATGAGTGCGTACTGTCTTTCCACAACCAGGTGGGTAAAAAAGAAAACCAGGAAGGTGGCGGCGGTGGACCGGAACTGTTTTCCTGGTCCAGGAAAACGGATGCCGACCTTCGTGTAACCACCGTAGAGAAACTCGATAATCATACCCGCATAGAAGTGCTTTACAAACAGGAACCCCTGCAGTTCAGCATTCCGTTCGTAGATGAAGGTTCTATCGAAAATGCCATTCACTGTGTAGCCCTGATGCTGTACTTGGGCAAAGAACAAGCCGTTATACAACAACGGATGGACCAGCTGAGCAATATTGCCATGCGGTTGGAACTCAAACAGGGTATTAATAATTGCTCAGTAATCAACGACGCCTATAACCTGGACCTCGGTTCTTTAACCATTGCGCTTGACTTCCTTCAGCAACAGCAGCAACATGCCACCCGCACGGTTATCCTCAGCGATATCCTGCAAAGCGGCAAAAGCGATGCTACCCTGTATGAAGAAGTAGCAGACCTGCTGCAGAAGAAGGGCATCAATAAATTAGTGGCCATTGGCAAGAACATTGGCCGCGAGAAGAAAAGTTTCCAGCAGGTAGAAGGACTGAAAACGCAGTTTTTTACTACTACAGATGAATATATCCAGCAATTCAATGCGGATGACTTCCAGAATGAAACCATACTGGTAAAAGGTTCCAGGATATTCCAATTTGAGCGTATTGGCAAGTTGCTGGAGCAGAAAGCGCATCAGACCATCCTGGAAATCAACCTGTCGGCTATTTCCCATAACGTGAAGCTGTACCAGTCGATGCTGAAACCGGATACCCGGTTAATGGCCATGGTAAAAGCGTTTTCCTATGGCAGCGGCAGCTTTGAAATTGCCAATCTCTTACAGTTCCATGGTGTAGATTACCTGGCGGTGGCCTATGCCGATGAGGGAGTAGAGCTAAGAAGGGCAGGTATTACCATGCCGATCATGGTGATGAATCCTGAACCCGCCAGTTTTGACGCCATTCTTCACTGGAACCTGGAACCGGAAATTTATTCCATGCAGATCTTACTGCAGTTTATGGAAGAAATAGCGGCAGCCGGCAAAACCGAGTTCCCAGTACATATCAAGCTGGATACCGGTATGCACCGCCTGGGCTTTGTGAAGAGCGAGATCACTGAACTGGGCCAGGTATTAACCGCCAGCCGCCTGATGAAAGTACAGTCTATCTTCAGCCACCTGGCTGCCAGTGAAGATCCGGAAAAGGATGCACTGACCCAGCAGCAGGGCCGGTTGTTTTACGATATGAGCCACGAATTGCAGAAAGCCCTGGGCTATGCAGTGATCCGGCATATTGCCAACAGCGCCGCTATTACCCGCCATCCGGAATTACAGCTGGATATGGTGCGTTTGGGTATCGGTATGTATGGCATAGATAGCAGTAATGGTATCCAGGAACAGCTCCGCAATGTGAGCACCCTGAAAACCACGGTAGCACAGTTGAAGCACCTGGATGCCGGCGATACCGTAGGTTACGGCGCCAAATGGACCGCCAAAGGGCCGGCAGTAACGGCTACCGTACGTATAGGCTATGCAGATGGTTATCCCCGCCGCTTAGGCCAGGGGGTAGGCAAAATGCTGATCCGTGGTAAACTGGCGCCGGTAGTGGGCATTGTGGCCATGGACATGCTGATGCTGGATGTGACCCATATCCCCGACGTTATGGAGGGGGACGAAGTGATTGTATTTGGACAGGATTTATCCGTACAGGAGCTGGCTGCCTGGGCTGACACCATTCCTTATGAAATATTAACAGGAATTTCACAACGTGTAAAAAGGGTATATTTCCAGGAATAAGGATATTGCAGGCTTCGACTTTGAAATAAACTATTATTTTTGATAAAATTTTAATATCAGTTGAAATATCGTCACGTAATATTTATCGTTATCCTTATCCTTGTTATTGACCAAACGCTGAAGTTCTGGATCAAGACGCATATGTTTATGCAACAGGAGTTTGTGATTTTCCCTAACTGGTTCCGGATACATTTTATTGAAAACGAAGGAATGGCCTATGGGCTTACGTTTGGAGGTGACTTTGGAAAAATTCTGCTGACTACGTTCCGCCTGGTGGCTGTAGTGGTAGGATTTGTGTACATGAAGAAACTTATCAGGGAAAAATACAGCACTGGTTTGCTGATCTGTGGTTCCCTCATCCTGGCGGGAGCTGCCGGCAACCTGATAGACAGTATGTTCTATGGACTGATCTTCAACGACAGTATAGGATATGAAGTAGCTAAATTTTTGCCTGCCGGTGGCGGATATGGTAGCTTCTTACACGGCCGCGTGGTAGATATGCTGTATTTCCCCATCTACGAAGGATATCTGCCCAGTTGGGTACCTTTCAAAGGCGGCGATTATTTCGTGTTCTTCCGCCCGGTATTCAATGTCGCTGATGCGGCTATTTCTACCGGCGTCATTTCTATACTATTGTTCCAGAAACGTTTCTTTGGAAAACATATGCATCCTAAAGCCGCCGCCGATCGGCCGGTAGCAAAGGACCATGCAGCTTAATTACCTTTTTTCAATATTTATAGGGAAAAGCGTTCACCTACGGTGAACGCTTTTTTTATTTCCTCCGGTGAGATATCCTCTCTTCTCCGGATGACTGGTATTCCTCTCCCGGATAAAAAAATTTGTGCTCCGCTCCCCGCATGTTGAAACCTTATTCCCAGTGACTTAAACCCTATACTGCTACCGGTTTACAATCGTCAGGTCGGCTTTTTTCCAATAAATACGGCTCATTTGCTTTGAAATGAAAAATACCCGGATTATATTTGTCTACTAATTCTATAGACTATATGGTTTTAAAATTTACAAATGATTCATTTTCAATACGATGTTGCGGCACGACATCGTTTTAAACTTCCCTTATCAATTTATCTTTCCAGCATCTATAATGACAACAACACTATGCAAAAGTTCTTACCTATACTGGCAAAATACCTTTTTGCGATATTGGTATTCAGTCCGGTACTAGTACAGGCACAGCTCAACGGCTCCTACGTAATCCAGGGTAATATTACAGACGACCACGGCAATGCTCTTCCCGGCGCATCGGTGCAGATCAAAGGCACTTCCTTTGGCGCACAAACAGATGCCAACGGCCATTTTGAAGTAACCACCAACGCGAAGTTTCCATTGAAACTGGTGTTTCGCCTCATCGGCTATCAACCCCAGGAATTTGAAGTAAAAAACAGCAGCAGCAAACTGGCCATACAGCTGTTTACCCAGTCACTGCTGGTAAACGAAGTAGTCGTATCAGCTTCCCGCCAACAGGAAAAGATGTTGCGCTCCCCGGTAGCCATCGAAAAGCTGGATATCCGCGCATTGAAGGAAACCCCTTCCTCAACTTTCTATGATGCCCTGGGCAACCTCAAAGGCGTTCAGATGACCACTGCCGGCCTTACCTTCAAAGTATTTAACACCCGCGGTTTCAACGTACCCAATAACTTCCGCTTCATGCAGCTGGTAGACGGTGTAGACAACCAGGCCGCCACCCTGGGCGTACCGTTGGGTAACGCTATCGGGCCTACGGAGCTGGATATCTCCAGCGTGGAAGTAACACCCGGCGCTTCTTCCGCCCTGTATGGTATGAACGCCATCAATGGCATGTCTAACCTGGTCACTAAAAACCCATTCCAATACCAGGGCGTAAGCGTATACCAGAAAATTGCCGTTAACCATATCGGCGATGCCGGCGGCGCAAAGCCACTCACAGAAACGGCTATACGGTACGCGCAGCAATACGGCCGCATATTTGCCTGGAAAGTAAACCTCAGCTATATGCAAGGTACCGACTGGTATGCCGACAGCCACAACGACTTCTCCCCCCAATCGAAAGCCAACCCCGATTTCCCACAGCTGAGCGGCCCTAATAACATCGCCAATGACGCCTGGAATAAATATGGGGATAACGCCAATATCCAGATCATCGATAAAGACGGTCGCGCTTATAACGTACACCGCACCGGCTACTGGGAAAAAGATATCGTAGGTGATTACACCGTTAAGAATAAAAAAGCCGACTTCTCCTTCAACTTCCGCCTACCTCACAAAATGGAATTATCCGCTTCCTATCGCTACGGCGAAATGGATGGATTCTTCCAACGCGGTAACCGTATCGGCCTGAGGGGCGTCACCGTGCAAAATGCCAAGCTGGAACTGGTACACCCCGACTTTACCGTGAGGTCTTATATCTCCATTGAAAACACCGGCGACTCATACAATATGAACCCGCTGGCCGATAACCTGGAGAAATCTTTCAAGCCGGATAAAAAATGGGCGTCTGACTATACCACCGGTTTAAACAATGCATTGACTTCCGGCGCCGACCTGGTAGCTGCACACCAGGCTGCCCGCGCCTTTGCAGACGCCGGCCGCTGGACACCCGGCACGCCTGCATTTGATGCCCAGGTAACTAAAATTAAAAGTATCAACGACTGGGATATTTACCCTACTTCCAAGAACCCGAACAATACCAGCGGTGGCGCAGCGCTCCTGCAAAAAAGCCGCTTCTATCATACAGAAGGTACCTGGAACCTGCGTAAATACATACACTTCGCCGATGTGCTGGTAGGCGCCGACTATCGCACCTACGAAATCATCCCCGATGGCAACAACTTCGTTGACTTTTCCCTGCCTATGGATAAACGCAATACTCCAGGCGGAAAGCACATCTGGTACGGGAAATACGGCGGCTTCGCCCAAATCAGCAAGACGTTTTTCAACGACGCGCTCAAGCTAACCGGTTCCCTGCGCTACGATAAAAACGAACAGTTCGACGCCAAAGTAAATCCCCGTATTGCAGCAGTATACAGCATCAAAGACAAACACAACTTCCGCATTTCCTGGCAGAACGGATTCCGCTTCCCATCCCTGTTTGAGGCCTATTCCTTCGTAAACAACGGACAGGTAAGGCGTGTAGGCGGCCTGGCATTTATTGAACAGGGCCTCGGCTACTTCAAAAATTCCTTCCTCACCAGCACAGTAGATGCGTTTGGGGTAGCGGTGAATAAAACCATCAATGCAGAACACATCTCCAAAGATGCTGCTGCGGCTAAAAATGCAGGTATACTGAAAGTGGCTAACCTCGATCCTATTGTACCGGAACAAATCACTTCTTTCGAAGCTGGTTACAAAGCGGTGTTGCTGGATAACAAATTGTTTATTGACGTAGACGGTTACTATAGTTCTTATAAGCATTTCATCGGGCAAATAGAAGCAGCGGTGCCTAAAACGGGCAATGTAAACAACCCGGATCAAAGCGTGCTGAATCAAATGCTGGATAAATCGCAGCAAGACCGGTACCGCGTATGGACCAACAGTAAGTCGACGGTTAACAACTACGGGTTTGCAGTAGCAGTAACCTATGATATCTACAAAGGTTACACCGTGAGCGGCAACGCCAACTATAATAAACTGGCGCAGGATAAAACAAAAGATGATGCCCTCATCCCCGGCTTCAATACTCCTGATTGGTTTACCAACGTGAGTGTGGGTAACCGTAATGTGATTAAAAACATTGGCTTCAACGTAGTATGGCACTGGCAGAATACTTTCTACTGGCAAAACCTGTTTGGCAACGGCGACGTGCCTTCTTACAGCACGGTGGATGCACAGATCACTTACCGCGTGCCGAAAATCAATACTTCCTTTAAACTGGGTGCTTCCAATGTATTGAACTCAAAATACTTCCAATATGTAGGCGGACCTACTATCGGCGGGCTCTATTACTTATCTGTAACATACGATAACATATTTAAGAGAGGCAAACAATAAACAAGCAGGGATGATTCCCCGCCGTGTGCTCATAGGAACGCCGTGTACTTACAACAAGTACACGGCGTTTTTGTAATAGGGTTTCAAAGGGTTGCTTATTTACCAATTTTTGCATCAAGTGTTTTACTTCCTTTTACCAATACTGTTACATAAGAAATCATATTTCCATTGTTATCCACCTCATGCCTGGCCGGCATAGCAATATTGTTCATCCTTATTGTACGATAATCCCCGGCGAATGCGGCTTTCCACTGGAAAGTGCCTTTACCGGTATGACTAAGCACTGTTTCTTGCGCGGTATGGCTGACAGCAATCGTTGTATGGAGTACCCGCAAATTGCTTAATGCAGCATGGCTTCCACTTTTACCCCGATATAAAGTAGTGATGCGTTTCGCTGCAGCATCCGGCTCTATTCCCATCAGCCCTCTTACAATTGCTTCCAGCACAGCAAAAGATACTTCAGGATATTCCCTTCTTGGGGTAGCGGGGTCTGTGAGTTGCAGTATATACTCACTGGCTTTCAGCCAATAGCCTTGTTTAAACAAAATTACCGGCAAATAGGAAGTGGTTTCCACATTCCACGTACCGGCGGTGAGCCGGGCGATGGTTGCACGGCTCCGGGTGCTATCTCTCAGCGCATCAAACCATAACAGGAAAACAGCTCCTTCTCTGGTGCCAAACTTACCATTGTCATTGTACCAGGTGTAGTAACGTGTCTGCGCTTCATTCCACCAAACGTCATCTATCTGCTGCTGGTATCGGGCAGCTGTTTGCACCAGTTGTGCCACTTTGGCCGCATTTCCCCTGGCTTCTAAAATAGCAGCATAAGACAATAATCCCCGGTAAATAGTGGCGATCAGATCAACGCCCATTTTCAGGTCCGCTACATTTTCCACATAAGACGGTAGCCCCCGGCAAACATGAAAATTATCCTGTTGATTAAAAGGGAAGGGGGCATTGGGATGTGTAGGCCTGGTCAGCAGGGAGTCCGGCTCCAATACCCACTTGCGGATATATTCCTTTGTTGTTTTATCAAAGAAATTCGTCAACACAGGATCTGTGATATAGGAAGTATCACCGGTCCATTGGTACAGTTTCCAACAGGCTGTCAGGATATCGAAATTGGCATTGAGGTTATACCAGAAGGCGGTATCATTCCGGTAATCTTCGGGTGCGGGTTTTCCATACCTGTTGATTTCCCAGTAAGTGCACCAGTCTTTCTTTGCGGAGATATGCCGGGCAAAGGCGCCGATCATATTCTTGTTTTCTTTATCCAGCCCATATATGGTTGCTCCTATGGTTTGGTGTGCTATATCGCGCATGCAAAAGGCCATGCGGGACGGCAATGCAGCTTCATACCAGGGCCCCACCGGGTCGGTCGGATTGCCCTGGTAGTGCCGCACCATACTTCCGGCCCATTCATAAGCCCGTTGCATAGCGCTGTCTGATGAGGTAAAAACAGTAGGGGTCTGGGCTTTTGTGCAGCAGTAGCTCGCCAGCAGCAGCAGCGGCAGTAAACATATCTTCATTGTTTCTTTTATTTCTTTAGCCTGAACATCAACACGTCATGGGATTTCAATATAGCGTTGAGATTCTTTTCCGTCGTGCCTTCCTGCTTGCCTGTCCATACATTATACAGGGCGTAGTCGGCATTCTTCTCCAATGCATAATGAAAAATAGCGTCAACCACCGGTGTTTGTTTCCAGTTGAAGGTAACCGGCCTATCATGACTGCTCCGGTTTACAAAACAAACGGCCCAATCCCCCTGTTGCAGCGGTTTAAACCATACCTGCAAACTATCTTTATCGGCATATTTAAATCCCTGGATGCCCAGTGGATCCTGGTCAATAGCAATAATATTTCTATTGGTAAGGATCGCCTTGGTTTGTGGCGTCATTTTCCGGATATCGTTGCCTGCCATGAGCGGAGCAGCCATCATGGCCCAAAGCGAGAAGTGCGTTTTATCTTCTTGGTAAGTCATGCCGTTGCCTACTTCCAGCATATCGGGATCGTTCCAATGATCTGGACCAGCGTATTTGCGTAGGGTATCCTGCAAGTCTGCAATGCGCATCACGCTTAACGCGTCCCAGGTACCCTGGTTATGTACAGAGTCGAACACCTGGTAGATGTCTTCTGTAGTGCGCCATAGCTGTCCCACCGGCTCCCCCCATTGCCAGGGCTTGTTCACGCCCCATTCACACAAACTGAATATCATGGGATGCCCCGCTTTACGTAGCGCCCTGCTCATAGTGGTATAGGCTTCCTTCGCATTGATACCGTTTGTATTGCACCAGTCGAATTTCAGGTAGTCGATATTCCATGCGGCATAGTTTCGGGCGTCCTGGTATTCATATCCCCTCGTGCCCGGATATTTGGCACAGGTAAGCGTACCGGCGCAGTTATACAGGCCAAATTTTAACCCCTTCGCATGTACGTAATCTACCACTACTTTGAGGCCGTGCGGGAATTTTACCGGGTCAGGAATGAGGTTGCCGAGGCTGTCTCTTTCCATAGCCATCCAGCCATCATCCAGTACCAGGTAGTGGTATCCCGCATCTTTCATACCGGAGGACACCAAGGCGTCTGCTATCTCCATAATCATTTTTTCATTGATAGCTGTCTGGAAGGTATTCCAGCTATTCCAGCCCATAGGCGGTGTAGGCGCCAATCCCTCAAACTTTTGTGCCGAAGCATTATTGGCTACCAGCAACACCAGTATCCAAAACATTAATCTCTTCATAACGCTTAAAAATATTCAGTCATTACAGTTATTCATTGCTTTTTCCCTGACAGAACAGCCCAGGAAGGCTTCCGGGCCTATCCCCAGATATTTGGGGCCATCGTTTACATTGACCACCCTGGCAGACATAAAATCGAGGTACCAGTTCATCCACGGAAATATATAATGATACATTTCCGCCGCATGCACTACGAGGCCGTCACCCGCCTTGTGAGGCAATTGCAGGCCCTTATCCTGGTAAAAGTTTTCGCCCACGGTGTGCAGCCATTCATGTACCCATACGCCGGGGTCATTATTCTTGTAATAATTGATCCGGTCGGCGAGACTGGTGCCTGCGTCAAATTTTACAGTAACATAGCCGGTCTTCATGCTTTCCTTAAGCGGGTTAGTCCATGCCAGGCCGAAGTAGCCGCTTTTAAAACTGCAGGCGCCCTCGCTTTCCCGCCAGAAAACAAACAGGCAATCGTAGGCGCCGGATTGTATATCGGGCATCAGATCCGCAATGGTGGAAGGATCTACAGTATACCAGTTATTGGCGCCGCGCGTCAGCATCACCGGCGCAGTGATATCTTTGCGTGTTACTTCCCAGTGGATGGTGCCGTAAGCATATTTTTCGAAATGCTGCTGCAGGCTCCACTGGAAGAAATCGTATCCCTGATCCAGCTCCGCTTTTGAAAAATGGGTACTGCAATCGCCTGTGGCGGAGGTACCGCTGGTTTCATTTACACCTATCCAGAGTGCTTTCCATACTTTAGGAACCGGCTTATCGGCAGTGGTAAAACTTAGTGTGCCCGTTGCCGTTATATTTACTTCTTTGCGGAGATACTGGAAGGCATTTTGCAGCGCCACACCGATTACATGTTTGCCGGCAGTAACGGCAATATTGCCGGGGGTGGTAATGCCGGTGTATGCACCGTCCAGGTATATATAGCCAGCTTCCGGTGCTGATATGGCCACCTGGATTTTTCCATCGGGTTTATCACCACCGGCGGGGATGCTGCTTTTTTTGCATGCACCCACCACCGCCAGCAGTAATACTAACGTCCATTGTGTTTTCATTTTTGAGGGGTTATTAATTATATCCGGGGTTCTGTGGCAAATTGGTTCTCCTGATTTCTTCCCTGGGAATAGGCAAAAGATAATGTTGAGATTTAAATACCCTGTCCTGTACCTTTATGTAGGTATATGTTTTAGATCCGTCAGGATTCTTAACAATCTTTACGCCACCCAGCGGCGTATTTTCTGTTACGTCGGCTATCTTCCAACGGCGTACATCGTAATAACGCTGGCCTTCCAGGCACAACTCCACGCGGCGTTCGTTCTGTATTTTGGCCAGCAGTGCGGCGCCTGTTAAGCTGCCTGGCAGGTTATTTACAATACCGGCACGATGCCTGAGCAGGTCGAGATACTGCCGTGACACCGCTTCATGTCCCAGGTTAAACTCTGCCTCTGCATAGTTTAAATAGATTTCTGCCAGCCGGGAAATGATCCAAAATTTGTTGGTTTGAGTTTCTACATTGAAATTAAAAGTAGTGTCCTGGTACTTTCTAAAGCTATACCTTGTCATGCTGGCATTCCAGGTATCCCATCCCTGTTGGGAGTCGAGACCGCCTTCATACATTTCAGCAATATTGCTGTGCCCTGCCGCGTAGCGGTCTTTGAAAAAATCAGGTTTGCCGTAAGGTTTTCCATCAAAAATAATGTCACTATAAAAACGGGGATCCCTGTTAGCATAGGGCTGTTGCGGATTATATCCTGAGCTGGCATCTGTGATATCCTTTCCATCGGCAGTACCAAAAGCATCTACCAGGTTCTGGCTGGGCGCGAAAGATGACCAGCCGTGGAAACCACAGGGAGCAAGGAACATTTCTACACCCTGGAAAGCATTCCACTGGTATTGTTTATTACCCTGGCGAGCCATGAGTATTTCTGAGTTCCAGGTGGTGAAGATATTTTCATAACCGCCGGTGTATAATTGATATCCTGGCAGGTCAATCACCGCCTTGGCGGCATCAGATGCTAGTTGCCATTTCTGCTTATCATTGGATGGATTCCACAGCGGGCTGGCAGCGTACAGCAGGGCTTTCGATTTGAGCGCGAGCGCAGCGGCTTTGGTAGCGCGTCCCAGCTCGGCGGCGCCAGAGCTATAACCTACTGGCAACACCGCAGCGGCAGCATCGCATTCTGCCACAATAAAAGCCACGCATTCATCGAAGGTGCTGCGGGACGCCTGGAAATTACTGTTCAGGTCAAAAGGTTTTTTTACCAGCGGTACACCACCGTAGTCGCTAATCAGTTTGAAATAGGCATAGGCACGCAGATAGATAATTTCCGCTTTTAGCCGGGCACGCACCGCATCATCACCGGGTACGCCATCTATTTTAGACAGGAAGAGATTACAATCCTGTATCCTTTTATAGGTATCGCTCCAGATATCGAAATTGCCCAGGTTATCGGGTGTTAAAGAGCCGGAGTTCATAATGGAAGCATTGTAGTCATCAAACTTATTAAATGCTTCATCGGTTGCCGAAGAAAGCGCCCAGGTGCGGTTGGTAAGGTTATCCCAGTAGTGACCGGGGTTAGGTAACACCGTATATTGAAAATCAGCAAATGCCTCGGCCAACTTCAGGTCTTTCCACACCGACTGGTCAGAAAATGAATCCAGGGGCACTTTATCCAGCACATTTTTCTGACAGGCCATTAGCAGGAAGGTGGTCATTAATGCGGTTCCTATTTTCCAGTATATTCTTTTCACAATAATTAAATTTAAATGTCCATAAATATGATAAAATGGATTACAGGCCTATGCTGATACCTGCACGATAGATCCTGGTCTGTGGATAATTGATACCGGTAATGTTGTTCGTTTCCGGGTCACGGTTAAACTTCTTCATTTTGTCGATGGAGAAGAGGTTGAACCCACTCACAAACACGCGGATATTTTCAATACCGATGCGACCATATAAATTTTTAGGGACGATATAAGAAAGCTGGGCTGATTTCAGGCGGATGAAAGATGCATCTGCCAGCCAGAAATCAGCATACACGGAGTTACGCGGATCTTTTGAGTTAAATGCTCTTGGATAGATGGCATTGCTGTTATCTGGTGTCCAACGGCCATCATACAGCCATTGTGGAGGCGCTACCACAGAGCCTTGCATCTGAGGTAGGATCATTTGTTTGGCTTCAGTTTGACCAGCCCATACCAGGTCGAGTGCCAGTCCTTTATATTCCGCACCCATCGTAATACCGAAAACAATTTTTGGATAGGCAGATTCAGGAATCCTCACCTGGTCATCGTAAGTAATGAGGCCATCATTATTTTTATCTACCAACCAAAGATCACCTGGCTTAGCGCCTGCCATATGCGGTGATTTATCTACTTCTTCCTGTGTATGATAAATTCCTTTAGTTTGGAATACTACCCATGAATCGATAGGCAGCCCGGTTGATTTCTGGTAATCCGGGATATTGGGGGCTTCATCGCGGAACAACACTTTGCTTTTAGCATACGTGAAGTTAAAGCCTACATTGTACTTAACGGCCCTGGCTTTGCCGTTGTAGTTCACGATAAAATCGAAGCCCCTGTTCAGCGTTCTGCCGATATTTTCTGCCGGCAGGGTCAATCCTGTATACAATGGTACAGAAGCATTCCGGGGCGCGAGAATATCTTTACGCAGGTTGTGGAAATAATCCGCGGTTACGCTCAATTGATTATTGAAGAATACGGCATCCACACCTAAGTTCCTGGTATCCTGTTTTTCCCAGGTAATGTTGGTATTGGGAATAGAAGCCAGATATAGTGCAGTGGCCTCTGAATAATTGGGACCGAAGTAAGTATAATATTCTTTAGGATAGGAAGAGAAGTCAGACGACATATTGCTCACCAGTGAATACCTGGCCAGGTACATATACTTAGACACCGCATCGCTACCCATTACGCCCCAGGAAGCACGCAACTTCAGGTTATCCACAAATCTTACGTTATCCTTGAAAAACGGCTCTTCTGAAATGCGCCAACCAAGGGACACAGAAGGGAACATACCCCATCGTTTATTTCCGGGGAAATTAAAGGAACCGTTGTAACGGCCAACCACTTCAGCCAGGTATTTATCTGCATAACTATAAGATACCCTGCCGAGGTAGCTTTCGCGTCCATCCTGGCTTGCGCTGCCGGTAGCCACCTGGTCTACCGCACTACCGGTAAAAAGTTGGTCCAGCTGATCACTTACCAGGTTTTTGCGGTAAGCATAGGTCATCCGGTAGTTGGAAACGGTTTGCTCATATCCTGCGAAAGCATTGATGCTGTGCTTACCGAAAGTTCTGTCGAATGCCACTTTATAGAAGTAAGTGTTTTCGTTGTAAGATCTTTCATCCTGCGACAGGCTGAGAATAGCCGTGCTGGTCTTCTGGTTGTTGTAGGTGTTGGTGGATAAGCTATAGGTATATGCATCCCAGGGGCGGGTGAAATTCTTTTCACTTCTCTGGTGATAATCGAATGCGGCATAACCGCTCACAGATAAACCTTTCAGGATAGCGGGTAGCTGCCAGTCAAATCCGATCTTAGGTTGTACGAAGAGATCTGTTACGTTATCATAGCCCGGCGCAGATGACATCATCAGGTAAGGGTTACGTCCGTTTGAAATACCGGCGGAAGGTAAACCGTTGGTCCAGTGCACAGGGATAAAAGGATACATGCTCACGGTTTCATGTAAAATGCTACCGGCAGAAATAGCGGGGTATTTCCTTTCTTCCTTCCTCGCAGCGATATCGAAGGTGAGTTTTAAATTTTTGGATACAGAAGCATCAATATTGGAGCGTAAGTTGTAGTTCTTGAAATTTTCATCACTGTTGCTCCAGTTGCTTTGTTGCGACAGGTATTGGCCGGAAATAAAGAACTTCACGGCATCACTGCCGCCTCTTACAGAAATGCTGTGATTGGTTTGTGGCGCGTTTTTGCGGAACACTGCTTTCTGCCAATCCGTGCTGGTATAATTGGGATCGTTTCCTGCTTTGTATTTATCTATATCTGCCTGTGTATAGGGCAGTGTATTACCCTGGTAACCATTCAGCTCATTATAATAAGTCATATACTGCCAGGAGTTAACGCGGTGTTCCATCCTGGTCAGCTGCTGGATATCGTAAGAGCCTTCGTAGGAAATAACTGGCTTCCCTGCTTTTCCGCGTTTGGTAGTAATAAGGATAGCGCCGTTGGCAGAACGTACGCCATAAATGGCTGCAGACGCATCTTTCAGGACAGTAACACTTTCAATATCATTGGGATTAATCCTGTCGATGTTCCGGTCGGGAATACCATCTACGATAATCAAAGGATCTACCCCGCCGCTAAAAGAATTAAATCCTCTCACGTATACGGAGGAATAGTCATCGCCCGGGCGGCCAGAACGGTTGTTGGCAATAACACCGGGAATATGCCCGGCGAAGGCATTGGTTACGTTGGCGGTAGGCACCCTGGCGATTTCTTCTCCTTTCATGGTAGCTACAGATCCAACGAGCGTGGTTTTCTTTTGCGTACCGTAGCCCACTACCACCACTTCCTGCTGTTGGCTCACCAACCTTTTCAATATAACGGTAACGAATACACTCTTTCCGATAGTCACTTCCTGTCTTTCCATACCAATGAAGGAAAACACCAGGATACCGGAGGAGGCATCGGGCATATTGATCTGGAATTCACCATTTTCTTTGGTAACGATACCGATGGAAGTTCCTTTCACCTGCACGGTTACACCTACGAGAGGGGTGCCATCTTCACCGGTTACCCGTCCTCTTACGGTTGTTACTACAGCAGGCTGGCGTTCAGCCACAGCAGCATTTCCTCCCGATGAAAGCTTCCGGACAACAATTGTTTTGTCGATAATTTCATAGGTAATAGATGTGTGTTTAAAACATTGTTTCAACACTTCCTCTACGTTGGCATGGTTTACTTCGAGATCAACATTGCCGGTATGTTCCAGCAGGCTATTATTGTAAACAAAATTATACCCTCCCTGCCGGCTGATTTCTTTAAATACAGTGCTGAGAGGGGCATTCTTCAGTGAAAGTGTGATAGTCTGTGCATTCGTAGCGGCACCCGCCTGTATAATGAATGCCAGGATCAGAAACGTGGTCAGCTTCATTGTCAATCTGGTTTTGGCCCACAATCCCTTTTGAGGTCGTTGCTGTGCGACATAGCAGCCATTCAAAAAAGTGGAATTACAAAGAACATTTTGCATACTTTTGTTAAGGTTTGGATGTAAACAATTGTCAGTCCCGAAATGGTTGTATAGTTGTACTGATCCAACAATCCACCGGGCAGTGCCGCAAACACTACCCGGTTTTTCGTTGCATCAATTTCTTGGTTGATCTGAATGTTGGTCTTACTTTCTTACGATAACTTTTCTTCCATTGATCACAAAATGAACACCGCCGCTGATTTCCATGAACTGCAATAATTTTGATAATGGAACATTCCTGGATATTTCCATACTATAGGAATCAGCAATTTTATCTTCAAATATTATATCTACATCATACCAACGGGCTATTTGCCGCATAATCGTTTCCAGTCCCATGTTGTTATAGGAAAACTTGCCCTCTTTCCAGGCCATCAGTGTTTCTATGTCAGCATGCGGTACTATCCTGATATCCTCTTTTACCAGCGCCTGCTGGCCAGGAGTCATCAACACATTTTTTCCGCGGTGAAACACCATCACCTTGCCTTCCAGCAAAACAGTACTGCTGGCTGTTTCATCGGCATAAGCATTCACATTGAAATGGGTTCCCAGTACTTTCACTTCCATTTCTTGTGTTACCACTTTAAACGGCTGGTTTTCTTTCCTGGCTACTTCAAAATAAGCTTCCCCGGTTACTTCCACCACACGTTCCTTACCGGTAAAGCTGGTAGGGAAATGTAGAGAAGAGGCCGCATTCAGCCATACTTTAGTTCCATCTGGCAGTACGATCTGGTATTGGCCGCCACGCGGTGTACTCACCGTATTATATACTACATCTGCTCCTGTACGATTACTGGTTTGATAGGCGAGCTGACCGTTATTCAATTTCATTACAGCAGCTGCACCTTGCTGGGTAAGGGTCCCCCTGGCTGCACTGTCCAATTCAATATGACTACCATCTGTAAGCGTAAGAATGGCCTTATTACTTCCGGGCAATACGTCTGCTTTAGCAACCTGGTTGATTATAGTACCACGATGAGCAGCGGGCTTCCTGATTAAATAGGTAGCTGTTCCTGCCAGCAAGATGATCATGGCGGCTGCAGCTGCCTTCCATATACGGGTATGTCTTTTAATGAGTGGCTGGCTGCTTTCCTCTTCAGTGAATACGGCTTCCTCTTTACCTGTTTTCCGGAGAATATCCTGGAAAAGCTGGTCCTTCCGGGATTTATCTGTCTGCCCCGTAAACGTCCCACTTTCCAATGCTTCTTCAATTACCGACAACAGGTCTTCCGAGTGCCCGTTTTCACGCAGGTGGTCAATTAATGCCCGCAAATCTTCCACAGGCAAGGCATTATTAAGGTGCTGCTGCAACAGTTCTCTCAGATGTTGACTATCCATTGTAAAGCAAAAAGGTGAACGTTACTATAAAGACACCTGGAAAAAGCGGAGGTATGAGTGGAAATCAAAAAAAATTTTCAGCTGGCAAAAAAGGTGGCTTGTGCAAAAAAGCACATAAGCAATATTTCCAGTATGCTGTAGTGACGGAGGTAATCGCGGATCACGTGCAATGCCTTGTTCATATGGCTTTTCACCGTGTGCCGGGAAATGTGGAGGGTCGCCGCAATTTCTTCCTGGCTCATGCCGTGGTAACGGCTTAATGAATAAATAGTACGTTGTTGTTGGGAGAGATGTTCAACGGCGCCAGCCACCTGTTTTTCCAGCTCATGGCAGAGCAGGTGCTTATCCGGGGCATCGGAGGAAACAATTGTATCTTCGGCATAATCCAGTAAATGATGGGTAAATGCCGTTGTCTTTATTCTTTTCCTGAAAACATTATAGATATGATTACGCGCAATGGTAAACAGGTATCCTTCAAAATTTTCAACACCTGCCAGCTTTTCCCGTTTCAGCCACAACTTCACAAACACATCCTGGGCCATCTCTTCGGCCATATTCTCTGATTTGGTAAGCGCCAGGGCTACCCCGTACACCGTATCCCAGTATTGGTCAAAGAGTACCCGGAAGGCTGCTTCATCACCCTCTGCCACCTTTTTAAAAATGGACGCTTCATCGTATAGCCGGACAACTGACAAAAAATCTTTTTAGTGGAAACAGTTAGATAAGTAATCGTTTTGGTTGCTGTGCTAAGGAGTTAAATGTATAGATAAATCGAAGGCCGGTATTTGCAAAAATTAGCCGTTTATCATCAGATATTAACTGTACCTGTTTCGCAGTGGCTGAAGAAAGGGCAATAAAAAGGACTGACCTTCCAGGTCAGCCCTTGCCATAAATATTATTATAAGTTGACTATTTTATTTCGCCTACCATGTGTGCGGGAACTACCCACTCATCAAATTCAGCAGGGGTTACATACCCCAGCTTCACTGCCATTTCTTTGAGGGTAGTGCCCTCCTTGTGTGCTTTCTGCGCAATTTCAGCTGCTTTGTAGTAGCCGATTTTGGTGTTGAGTGCAGTTACCAGCATCAGGGAATTTTGCACATGTTTTTGGATATTGGCTTCAATAGGCTCAATACCTTCTGCGCACTTATCGTTGAAGCTTACGCAGCCATCACCAATCAGGCGGGCAGAATGCAGGAAGTTAAAGATCATTACCGGCTTGAACACGTTCAGCTCGAAGTGGCCGTTAGCGCCGCCTACGCTAATCGCTACATCGTTACCCATTACCTGTGCAGCAATCATAGTGAGGGCTTCGCACTGGGTAGGGTTTACTTTACCTGGCATGATAGAAGATCCCGGCTCGTTGTCGGGGATATGTATTTCACCGATACCGGCACGTGGCCCGGAGCTCAGCATACGGATATCGTTAGCGATCTTCATTAAGCTCACTGCTACTGTTTTCAAGGCGCCATGTGCTTCTACGATAGCATCGTGTGCAGCCAGAGCCTCGAATTTATTTTCAGCAGTTACGAAAGGCAGACCGGTTAAACGGGCAATATTCTTTGCCACATTTTCTGAATAGCCTTTAGGCGTATTGATACCGGTACCTACGGCAGTACCACCCAGGGCCAGTTCGCTCAGGTGGGGCAGCGCGTTATTGATAGCTTTCAGACCATGCGTCAGCTGGGCTACATAACCGCTGATTTCCTGTCCGAGTGTAAGTGGGGTAGCATCCATAAAGTGGGTGCGACCAATTTTCACGATATGTTTAAAGGCTTCTGCTTTTTTAGCGAGGGTGTCGCGCAGCTTGGTGATACCCGGGATGGTTACTTCCTGCAGCATTTTATAAGCCGCAATGTGCATGGCAGTAGGGAAGGTATCATTAGAGGACTGCGATTTGTTCACGTCGTCATTAGGGTGAACGAATTTATCCTTATCTGTCAGCTGACCGCCGTGAAGCACGTGTGCGCGATAAGCCACTACTTCGTTTACGTTCATGTTAGACTGGGTACCGGAGCCTGTTTGCCAAACTACCAGTGGAAATTCGTTATCCAGTTTACCTTCCAGGATTTCATCGCATACCTGGCCAATCAGGTCACTTTTTTCCTTTGGCAGTACGCCTGCTTCCAGGTTGGTGATCGCTGCGGCTTTCTTCAGGTAAGCAAATGCCTTAATGATTTCTTTCGGCATTTTGTTGATATCCTGCGCGATCTTGAAATTTTCAATGGAGCGCTGAGTTTGGGCGCCATAATAGGCATTTACAGGCACTTTTACCTCGCCCATTGTGTCTTTCTCTATTCTGAATTCCATGACTTAAACTTTTAAGGGTACAAAAGTACGGCTTTAAGGATAGGGCAGCAAGCTATTCCCCCTTAAAATTCGGCTGTCTTTTCTGGATAAAGGCGGCCGCGCCTTCTTCCAGGTCTTTGGTGGCAAAGCAGGCCCCGAATTCCTTCAGTTCAAGTTCAAAACCGTCCACGTCTTTATCCAGTGCTGCATTGGCGCATTTGATCACCCGAGCAATGGCCAGTGGCGCTTTGGTTTGTATTTTCAGTAAGATGGTTTTGGCTTTTGGTAACAGTTCTTCGGGCTTCAGCACGTGGTTTACGAGCCCCCAGGACAGTGCTTCGGTAGCGGTAATCATGTCGCCGGTCATCATCAGCTCCATGGCTTTGCCTTTGCCAATCAGCTCTGTAAGCCGTTGGGTGCCTCCGTAGCCGGGGATCAGTCCGAGATTCACCTCTGGCTGGCCAAATTTGGCATTTTCACTGGCCAGGCGGAAATGACAGGCCATGGCCAGCTCACAACCACCGCCCAAGGCAAAACCATTTACCGCGGCAATGATGGGTTTTGGACAGGATTCTATCCGTTTAAAAATCACATGACCTTTTTTTGCCAATTCTTCTCCCTGCTTGCTCGACAGGGTAAGGAATTCGCTGATATCTGCACCGGCTACGAAAGCCTTTTCGCCAGCGCCGGTGATAATAGCTCCTTTGATGGTCTTGTCGCCATATATTTCATCTACCGCCAATGCCAGGTCAGCCAACACCTGCTGGTTGAGGGCATTCATTTTCTCCGGGCGATTAATCGTAATGGTCAGGATATTCTGCTCTATGGCTGTGCTTAACGTCTGATACATGGGCCGTATTTTTAGTTTATCAATATTAAGCAATATTTGACAACCTAATGAATCAGCCCGATGGCAGTCTCCAGTTGCTTGTCCTGACCGAGATCCAGCGCCGCTTTATCATATTTCACTTCTACATCGGGGGAGAATCCTATCCCTTCATAAATTTTCCCATCCCTATATTTCAGCATCAGGGAAGAAGTATATACAAGGTTAATATAGTCTGTAGAGAACTGACCTCCATTAAAAAATAGGTTACCGGTGAGCGGACCATTGGCGCCCCAGGTGCGTTCTCCCACAAAATGTCCGTTAGGCAGGGACTTCACTGCCATGGTCGTCATCTCTGCCATACTTACGGACCAGGCATCTGCCAGCATCACAATAGGTGCAGTAATATTGCGGGCTCCTGTTTGCGGCGTTACAAACGCAGGCGCCCAGGGAGAATAGTCCAGGCGGCCATTTCCTTGTTTGGAACGGGTATAGCCAAAGTCCAGCTGCTTATCGATCATCCTGCCCAGCAGGAAATTGAGATCTTCCAAAGATCCACCACCATTACCTCGCACATCAATAATGATTCCTTTGATATTAGCAGTATTCTGTAGTTTATCAAAGAAGTACTGTTCCACCCTTTTTACACCATTCGCCGTATCCGTTTTATACAACTGCTTCAGAGCAAATCCACTGAAGAAAAAATACAGGATATTTTGCTGGATAGTTCCCGATACTGCCACATACTGGTCTTTGCCATCCACAGTATTCGTAAATCCTCTGATAGCGCCTCCCCGGTCAAGATATTTGCGTGGAATGGTATCGTAGAAATGAAAAATACTGATAGGGTCGTGGTAATCAGGGCTGGCCAGCTTCCGCTGGTATGCAGGATTGATGCTGAAAGAATCAGCCAGCCAGGTATCATTGAATGAAAGATCGTAGTGAGAGTCTACCAACCCAGCCGTCATCTGTTTGAAATAGGTATATCCTTTTCTTACATCATTAGAATCGTTTAGGTTGAGTTTTGCAAAAAGGGGTTTGTATTGTTTATATACGTTATCCCAGTTTACGGTATCAATATCCCAGAACACATAGTTATTATTCATACCGTTCCAATATGAATCAAATACTTCGCTGAAGTTGGCTGATATGGTATTACGGGGATCATTGATTTCTGGCATTTCTTTGCGGCATGCAACTCCGGTGAGGAACACCAGGCTTAAAATAATATATTTATTAAGATGTCTCATCTTATCAGTATTACAAGTGAATGAAATTATTCGGCAGTGACCAGCTCGGGATGGAAAATGTTTTTGAGATTAAACAGACATCCCGCCTGGATTACGTAGGTATCGTTGTAACGCGGTATCTGGTTGATCATATAGTTTTTCTGTTGATCGGTTAGCCCATAATAATATCTGCCCTCCACAAAAATGCGGTAGCGCTGATGCAACAGGTATTCAACGCCAGCGCCTGCCAATAGGCCAAATTCTATACGGCTGTCACGACGGCTATCGAAGCTGTACTTCTCATTATAATTGTAAGCCTTCGCGTACTGGAAGTAGTCATAGGTTTGCTGATTATCCGGGATGTCTGGCCCTTCATCAAAAACATTGGCCATGGCTCCCTTAATGCGGCCACTGGCCCAATAGGCGCCATATCCGCCCAGGTTCATAAACCCTTTCAGCTTATCGCCGCCAAAAGAGAAATGCGCCATCACAGGCAGCTGGATATAACTATTGGTATTTTTTTGATAAATGCCTGCAAAGAAATGATCCCTTTCCTGCTCGTAATTCTTCTGAATGTAACCCGGATCCGCTTCTACAGCCAGCCAATTGTTGAAGTGATATTGTAAGGGGATGCTCACCGTAAATCCGCTTAAAGCATCATATTTTGTATAAGCCCTGTAACCGGTGCTGGTATGCAGGTAATTTTTATTATATCCTCCGGAAACGCCTATCTCAAATTGGGCTTGGGCATAACTGGCACACAGGAATAGTAACGTGCTAACAAGGAATAGACTTCGTTTCATATGGTTCCATTTTGGGTGATATCGGACTCTCTTCAAAAGAAAAACCGGAACTAATTCAATTAGTTCCGGTTATTAAAAATAACGCATTAATGTCTTAATAGTTTACCTCAAACTCTGCTTTGCCACTTTTCATCTTCATATAGTGTGATTTTCTCTTTACTTTAAAATAATTCACCCCGCTAAAGTTATATCCCAGGGTCACAAATACCAGGTTGGCTTCTAGGTTTTTATAGGGATAGATGCTGTTACCCGTTGCCTTATCTTTTGTTTTAAAGTCCTGGTTAAAGAAATTCTGCGGATAATACTGCACTTTTAAGCCGAAACCCGGGCTGACACGGAAGCCTGCAAAAACAGAAGGCATCAGGAGTGGCGTACGGTCGCTGAACCATTCGTTGAATTTATGCACCTTCTTACCGTCTATAAATTCTTTTTCCTTATAGTTAAAGGCCAGGTCAATTTCGCCGCCGGCAAAGAAGAAGAAGCTACCGCCGGTTACATCTCCGATCTTAAATCCCAGTGGAACGCCTAAGGTATACACCCGCTGCTTCAGCTTCAGGGAATCGCTAGGTTTGGAAATCAACCCGATATTCTTAATGTTGATACCGGTGAAGAAGCCCAGGTTTTTGGATACGTCCTTGTTAAAATTGGTACCTACGTTGAAAAAGAGGGTAAAGCGGGGAATATTCCGCATATGTTCCCCATTTTCCTTCATGGATGCAAAGGATAACAGGGCGCCTTCCCCACCACGGGTTACGTATATCCCTTCCCGGTGCTTAGGGTATTTACCAAAAATCAGAGAGAAGGTGGTAAAAGTCGTTTTTTCGGTACTATCAACGGCCGGGCTACTGGCCGAATCTTTTTTCTCCTGGGCAAAAACACTACCTCCTATCAGCAACAGTACCAAGAATAGCGGGAGTAACTTACATTTCATAATACGGGTTGTGGTTTTTTAGATTTATGTGGAATACCTTAAAGACGACCCGGTATAAAAAATGTTACGATGGTCCCGAAAAAATTTTAAAAATTTCTGTGAGCGGCTACCCATTGGGTGATGTACTCGGAAATATCTTTAGTATTGGTACCCGGGGGAAACAGTTTACCTACCCCCATCTCCTGTAAAGTTTCCATGTCGGCATCAGGGATAATGCCGCCACCGGTCAACAGTACATCGTTCAGCCCTTTTTCCTTCATTTCAGCGATGATTTTGGGGAATACCGTCATATGAGCACCGGAAAGGATACTCACCCCGATAGCGTCCACATCTTCCTGGAGGGCGGCATTGACCACCATCTCCGGGGTTTGCCGCAGACCGGTGTAAATCACCTCCATACCGGCATCCCGCAGTGCCGCGGCAATCACTTTTGCGCCACGATCATGACCATCCAGGCCCACTTTGGCTACCAATACACGAACAGGACGATTTAACGGGTTGACCATACCTATTTTTTTATTAAGGTCGTAAATGTAACGAAAAACCAGAAAAGGGTAAGCTTTCCGCTTTTTCGTACATTTGCCCTCCAAGATAAAATCATTATGAGCGAAGAAAGATCCCTCAATTTTATAGAACAAATTGTAGAAGACGACATTGCCAACGGCGTAAACGGAGGCCGCGTACTCACGCGCTTCCCACCAGAGCCCAATGGATACCTCCATATCGGGCACGCCAAATCTATTGTGTTGAACTTTGGCTTGGCCCAGAAATACAATGGGAAAACCAATCTCCGCTTTGACGATACCAACCCGGTCACAGAAGATACCGAGTATGTGGATTCTATTAAGGAAGATATACGCTGGCTGGGGTTTGAATGGGATAAAGAACTGTATGCCTCCGATTATTTCGAGCAACTCTACGCCTTTGCCGTAAAAATGATCGAAAAAGGACTGGCCTATGTAGAAGATGCTACCGCTGCCGAAATAGCCGCTGCCAAAGGAACACCTACCATACCCGGTACGCCAACCCCTTCCAGAAACCGGTCTGTAGCCGAAAACCTCGACCTGTTTGAACGGATGCGCAAAGGCGAATTCAAAGATGGGGAGAAAACCCTCCGGGCCAAGTTAGACCTGGCCGCGCCTAACATGCACATGCGCGATCCCCTGATGTACCGCATTAAACATGCCCATCACCACCGTACCGGCGACAAATGGTGCATCTACCCGATGTACGACTTCGCCCACGGCCAGAGTGATAGCATTGAAAATATTACCCATTCCATCTGTACCCTGGAATTCATACCACATCGCCCGTTATACGATTGGTTCATCCAGGAACTGGACATCTTCCCCAGTCGCCAGTACGAGTTTGCCCGCTTAAACCTCAACTACACGGTGATGAGCAAACGAAAACTGAAAATGCTGGTAACGGAAGGGCATGTACGTGGCTGGGATGATCCCCGCATGCCTACCATCAGCGGCCTGCGCCGCCGGGGTTATACCCCTTCCAGCATACGCATGCTCTGCGAAAGGGTAGGTGTACAAAAGCGCGACAACATCATCGAACTTGGACTGCTGGAGTTCTGTATCCGTGAGGAGCTGAACAAAACCGCCAACCGCGTGATGGCAGTACTGGATCCGGTAAAACTGGTGATCACCAACTATCCCGAAGGGCAGGTAGAAGAAATGGTGGCCGACAACAACCCGGAAGATGAAACCGCCGGCAGCCGAGTGCTCCATTTCAGTAACACTCTGTATATTGAAAGGGAAGACTTCATGGAAGAACCACCCAAGAAATTTTTCCGCCTGGGCCCCGGCCTCATGGTGCGCCTGAAGAATGCCTATATCATTAAAGGAGAAAGCGTGGAAAAAGATGCCAACGGAAATATTACCACCATCTACGCCACCTACCTGCCGGAAAGCAGAAGCGGCGGTGACCACAGCGGCCTGACCGTAAAAGGCACCATCCACTGGGTGAGTGCAACACATGCTGCTACCGCCGAAGTACGTGTATACGATCGCCTGTTCAATGTGGAAAACCCCGCAGCAGAAGAAGGCGACCTCGCTTCCCTCATCAATCCGGATTCGTTAACGGTAATCAAAGAAGCGTTCGTAGAACCCGGTCTGCTGAAAGCCAAACCCGGCGAACGTTTCCAGTTCCTCCGCAAAGGCTATTTCGCCGTAGACCCGGATAGTACGCCGGAAAAGGTAGTGTTCAACAGAACCGTTACCCTGAAAGACGCCTGGGCGAAAGAGAGTAAAAAAGGTTAATCTTTTTTTGAAGAGTATGGGAGGTCGGACTGTTACAGTCCGGCCTTTTTTTGTGTATATTTAGTATGTAATTTTATTGATAATAAATCCATTCTTTATGGCAAAAACAAAAGTAAAAACCAATATCGAAACAGTTAACCTGGATGCGGAACTAATGGAAGAAGCCATGAAACTTAGCAAAGGAAAAACTACGGTAGAAGTGATTAATGAAGCATTGAGAAAATATATTATTGGCTTCAAAAATCGCGAATTGCTGGATATGAAAGGGAAAATCTATTGGGATGGAGACTTAAATGAAATGAGAGGCGCATGAACGATCCATTAATTTTCGACTCATCGGTTTGGATTGATTATGCAAAAAAAAGAGAGTCACCGCAGACCAAACTGTTAACCTATTACTTGGAGAATGAGCTAGAGACACCGTTGGTACCGACTGTAATACAAGAGTTCTTACAAGGTATTAGAGAAGATGCCCAACACCAGAAAATAAAAAGCGCCATTCGGTGGTATACAAGGCTTGAGCTCTCTCCAATAGCTGCCGCTATTGGAGCTTCTGATTTATTTCGGTCTCTGCGTAAGAAAGGACTTACCATCCGCAAAAGTCATGATTGCAAAATTGCTTTTTATGCCATTTGCTTTGACCTGGAATTAGTCCACAACGACAGCGACTTCGACCTCATCAGCACCCATTCTCCCCTAAAAATCTGGAAAAACAACAAAGGCTAAACGATGTTACATCATTTAGCCTTTGTCTATATTCAACTTCTAACATCGCTATTTAAACGCTTCCAACCCTTTGGCAATCCTGTTGCGCGTTTCCGCTACCCCCAAGGTGGCTACGATATCAAAAACAGGAGGACCAAACTTACCGCCGGTCAGCATAATGCGGAAAGGCAGCTGTACATCTCCCATCTTTAAATTCTTTTCTGTAGCCAGCGCTTTGAAAGCCGCTTCCAGCTCCGCTGCAGGGGCAGCGCCCAACGTTTCCAGCTGTGCAGACCAGGCCGTAAAGAAGGCTTCTTTATCGGCATTCCATTTTGGTTTTACCGCGGCTTCATCATAAGTGGCGGGACTTTGGAAGAAGAAAAACCCGTGTTCCCAGATATCATTTACAAAGTAACAACGTTCCTTTACCAGGCCGGCTACGGTAGCTACATAGGCAGGAGCGGCGGGGATACCCTTTTCTGCCAGCACGGGCTGGAAGAGCGCTGCCAGGCTATCGTTATCCTTATGATGAATATATTGGTGATTAAACCATTTGGCTTTTTCGTAATCGAATTTGGCGCCGGCTTTATGCACGCGCTCCATAGAAAATTTCTCGATCAGTTCTGCTAAAGAGAAGATTTCCTGTTCGGTACCATCGTTCCAACCCAGCATGGCCAGCATGTTGATGAAAGCTTCCGGCAGGAAGCCTCTTTCACGGAACCCGGTAGTAAGATCGCCAGTCTTAGGATCCGTCCAGTTCATCGCATATACGGGGAAGCCTAAACGATCGCCATCGCGCTTGCTGAGTTTCCCGTTTCCATCTGGTTTCAGGATCAGTGGAAGGTGCGCCCATTGGGGCATATCAGCTTCCCAACCCAGGTATTTCCAGAGCAGGAGATGTACAGGCGCTGATGGCAGCCATTCCTCTCCGCGAAAAGCGTGTGTGATCTTCATCAGGTAGTCGTCTACCACCACGGCGAGGTGATAGGTAGGCATACCATCTGCTTTCAGCAATACTTTATCATCTACCTGGGAGGTATTAAAGGTAACCGCGCCACGTACCATATCTGTGAAGGTAATTTCTTCATTGACAGGCATATTAATACGGATCACATGCGGTGTATTTTTCGCCAATAGTTCCTGTACTTCTGCGTCGGGCAAGGTGAGCGAGTTGCGCATTTTCTGCCTTACCTGGTGGTTGTACTGCGGAGAGGGATTTTCCGGGGTTTTGAGCCGTTCGCGCATGCTTTCCAGCTCTTCCGGTGTATCAAAAGCGTAGTAAGCATGTCCGGATTGCACCAGCTTTTCCGCATATTGGCGATATAAAGGCTTACGCTCACTCTGCCTGTAAGGACCGTAAGGACCACCCAAGGCGGGACTTTCATCCGGCGTAAGTCCGCACCAGCTCAAGCATTCGCTGATGTACTCTTCCGCTCCCGGCACGTAGCGGGTTTGATCTGTATCTTCAATACGCAGCACAAATTCGCCTTTATGCTGCTTAGCAAATAAATAGTTGAACAATACAGTGCGTACACCTCCAAGATGTAAGCCCCCAGTAGGACTGGGTGCAAAACGCACTCTTACTTTTTTGTGATCCATAGGCCGCAAAGATAAGGATTTCGTGGTAAGCGATCCGGGAATAGTATAGGGATGGGGCAGCAAAAATTAAAATTTTTTAATCCTCCGCCCCGCTGCACGACATTGAGTATATTGCGGGATCAATAAGCTTAACGCAAAAAAGCTCAAGGCTGTATGTTCTATCTTACTAAAACGCCTGGTATCCTTAAAGCCTTATACAAAAGCTGCGTCTGGAATATGTCGCCCGCTGGCAACAAAGTATACCTCACCTTTGATGATGGTCCGCATCCGGAGGCTACTCCGTTTGTATTGCAACAACTGGCCAAATACAATGCAAAAGCCACTTTCTTCTGCATTGGTAAAAATGTGGTGGAATATCCATCTATTTATCAGCAGATCCTGGAAGCGGGGCATACCACTGGTAATCATACCCACAATCATCTGAATGGGTGGAAAACCAATACCCAGCAATACCTGGAAAATACGCTGGAAGCGGCAAAATATATCGCCTCCCCTTTATTCCGCCCGCCTTATGGCAGGATTACGCCCTTCCAGGTCCGGCAGATTCGGCAAAAAATACCGGGAGCAAAAATCGTTATGTGGGATCTCTTGAGCGGAGATTTTGATACGATGATCAATGGAGAAGCCTGTGTACAAAACGTGGTATTTAAATTACAACCAGGGTCTATCGTGGTTTTTCACGACAGTACCAAGGCCTGGGATCGCCTGGAATATGCACTGCCGCGGGTATTAGAGTTTTGCAAAAAACAAAAATTTGAAGTCGCTGCCATTCCGGTTAACTGAGCAGAAAGCATAAAGCACAAAGCTATTGTAGCGAATGACCTTTGCGGATGTAAATCGCATTGATCATTCGCTACAATAGCTTTGTGCTTTATGCCTTCTGCTTTAAGCTTACAATTTAATTGCCTTGGTTTTATCACCTACCGTAATGATAGCGTCATTATCGCATTTTCCATCTCCGTAATCCAGTATGCCAGTAATTTTATTGAACACTATCTGCAATTTACCTTTGCTGATATATTGGCAATCCCATCTTTTAATGAGTGCTTCTACCGTGGTAAATGTAGCGGGCACGCCTACCAATGGTCCTTTTTCATAAGTAATGCTGGCATTACCTTCAATGCTGTATACGTCATCAGAAGGATTTACCAGGGCGCCTACCGGGTCAACACCGGCTATTTGCTTAACCGTTTTATGACTGATATAATCAATGATCACGCTGTCTGATAAGCCAATTCTGCCCCTGGTGAGGTCGGTGGTATACTGTATACCCTTCACATTATCGTAGGTAACACCGCTGATGGCCAGGCGGCCACTGATGGAAATACCATTGCGTTTATAAGTACTATCTGTTTCTATCACAGTCGTAGCGCCGGCATTAAATAAAGGGCCATTGAAAATGATATTGATCTTGCCGCTGCGATACACGCCAAACCGGTCGAGGCAGGAGGTGCCATAGTCGACAACCACCCGTTTAGGCCAGGTGGTACCGGTACCATCTAACAGTTCCAGCGAAGGACAACCAGGCGCATCTGCATTTGCGGTGCTGCCTGGAGTAGCCTGACGGGCGCCCGCTTTATCTAATCCCTGCAACACGGCAGCTTTGGCTGTTTCATCAAATAAATCGGCGTACATAGATGCGGCAACCGTCTCATGTTGTGTCACGGTCAGGGTGTTGTTATCCGTTTGGTTATTGGGAGCCGTATCGGTAGTGACCTGTTTTTTGCAGGCGAAGAAAACGGTGGCTATAGCCACTCCGGTGATGGTCCACGCCAGCACACGATTTGTACTGAAATAGCTTTTCATAGTTTAGGTTTTATTAGCAAATAGCTTTTTCGGTATTTACCTTTGTAGGATAAAGATATTGCTTAAATATTAAAGAAATTACAAATTCGATAAAATAATTATTATGCTTTGGATAGATACCCACACACACCTGTATTCGGAAGAATTTGAAGCGGACCGGGAGGCCATGGTGGCGCGGGCCATAGCAGCGGGAGTTGATAAACTTTTTTTACCCAACATAGATGAAAGCTCCATTATCGGCATGCTTGACCTGGAAGCCCGGTACCCCGACCATATATATGCTATGATGGGGATACATCCCTGTTATGTTAAAGAAGCGGTAGATGAGCAACTGGACTTGGTAAGGGCGTGGCTGCAACAGCGTTCTTTTAAAGCCATCGGGGAAATAGGGCTGGACTTTTATTGGGATAAATCACTGTTAACACAGCAGTACCACGCATTCCAGGAGCAGTTGATCCTGGCCAGAGAATATGCGCTACCCGTATCTATTCACAGCAGGGAAGCCACACGGGAATGTATCAACGAAGTAAAGGCTTTACAGGATGGCCGCCTGAGCGGCGTATTCCACTGCTTTTCCGGCACCCTGGAAGAAGCCAGGGAAATCATTGATCTGGGCTTTTACCTGGGCATCGGTGGTGTAGTTACCTTCAAAAAGTCAGGTCTGGATAAATTACTGGAAGAGATAGACCTGGCGCATATTGTACTGGAAACAGATGCTCCCTACCTGGCGCCGGTTCCGTACCGGGGCAAACGTAATGAAAGTGCCTACCTCCCGCTGGCAGGCGAAAAGGTGGCAGATATAAAAAATCTAAAAATAGCCGATGTAGCAGCCATAACAAGCAGCAATGCCCGGAAATTATTCAAAATGCTCTAACTGTTTAGTGAATACCTTTGCAGGCAATGGCTACTAGCACAATGAGCAAAATATTGATTATTTACACGGGTGGTACAGTGGGTATGATCTACGATGATAAAACCAAAGCACTGCGCCCAATCGGCTTCAACGAAATAAGGAATAATTTACCGGAGCTTTACCGTATGGGCATTGACTTTTATGTGTATGCATTTAATCCGCCTATAGATTCATCAGATATGCAGCCGGAGATATGGGTGGAACTGGCCAGCATCATCGAGGACCGATACGATCGTTACGACGGTTTTGTTATTCTGCATGGTTCCGATACAATGGCCTTTACCGCATCTGCCCTGAGCTTTATGCTGGAAAACCTGTCGAAGCCTGTTATCTTAACAGGGTCGCAGTTGCCCATCGGAAAGATACGTACCGATGCCAAGGAAAATATTATCACAGCCATGGAAATAGCCTGCAGCAGGCATAATGGCACCACCGTATCCATGGTACCGGAGGTATGTATCTACTTCGACTTCTCTTTATTCAGAGGTAATCGTTCCAAGAAATATAATGCGGAAAAGTTCGAAGCGTTTTATACGATGAACTACCCGCAGCTGGCTGAAGCAGGCATCGACATTAAGTTTAAGCACCAGTTTATTTTACCGCCACCAGTACAACCGCTGAAAGTACACAAAGAGCTGGAAACAAATATCACGGTACTGAAACTGTTTCCTGGCATTACCAGGAAGGCAGTAGAAGCCACTTTAGGTGTTCCCGGCCTGAAAGGAGTAATCATGGAAACCTTTGGTAGCGGCAATACCAGCACCCAGTCGTGGTTCATAGAAAGCATTAAAAAGGTTATTGACAACGGCGCCATTGTAGTGGATATCACGCAATGCGACGGTGGTTCCGTGGAACTGGGCAAATATGAAACGAGCCAGCACCTGATGGAGATAGGCGTGGTGAGCGGGCATGATATGACCTTTGAAGCAGCAGTCACCAAACTGATGTTTGTATTGGGTCAGGGACTACCGCTGGCAGAAACAAAGACGATGATAGAAACGTCGCTTCGCGGTGAGTTAACACCGATTGAAGTGTATTAAAATATTGATAAGCAGTGATCAACGGGAAGCATTTTTTTGCTTCCCGTTTTTTTG
Organism: Chitinophaga sp. Ak27; assembly: GCF_012726295.1. GTDB lineage: Bacteria > Bacteroidota > Bacteroidia > Chitinophagales > Chitinophagaceae > Chitinophaga. The sequence continues at coordinate 69,075 of NZ_JABAOB010000005.1, forward strand.
TCTTGAATATTTGCGGTAAATTTAGCTATCACCAATTTCACATTTCCCCGATTTCTATTCACCACAAAATTTCATCTATGACAGTTTCCTTATCACAGAAATGTATCGCTGAATTCTTCGGCACCTTCGTGCTGGTATTTATGGGTTGCGGTAGTGCGGTGCTGGCTGGCGCCCACGTAGGTTTTCTGGGTATTGCTTTTGCGTTTGGGTTGTCGGTAGTGGTCATGGCATATGCCATCGGGCATATTTCCGGTTGCCATCTGAACCCGGCGATTACGATTTCGCTGGCGTCTACCGGTAAGATCTCCGGTAAAGATGCAGGTGCTTACATTGTGTCCCAGATAATAGGGGCGATCGTAGCTTCTGCAGTGTTGTATTTTATTGCCCAGGGAAAAGCCGACTATTCGCTGGCTGCCAATGGGCTGGGCGCCAATGGCGTGGATCAGGGATCTCCCGATCATTACTCACTTATGAGTGGTTTGGTAGCCGAAATTGTACTCACCACAATTTTCCTGGTAGTAGTACATGGCAGCACCAGTAAAAACAGTCAAACCGGCAAATTCGCAGGATTGGCTATTGGCCTGTGTTTGACCTTGATTCACATTGTGGGTATCCCGGTAACAGGCGTATCTGTAAATCCTGCCCGTAGTATCGGTCCCGCTATTTTTGTAGGTGGCCCCGCCTTATCCAATCTCTGGGTATTTATAGTAGGTCCTATTGTAGGAGGACTGCTCGGAGCCGGCATCTGGAAGCTGTATGACAAAAATTAAAATTTTCTTTGAAATATAAACTAAAGGATTATCTTTGCAACCCTGAATTGGAAAATCAACCCTTCCATTAATTCAGAAAGATAATCACGGAGAAGTGCAGGAGTGGTTGAACTGGCACGCCTGGAAAGTGTGTATAGGTGAAAGCCTATCAAGGGTTCGAATCCCTTCTTCTCCGCTATAAGGGTCCTCATCAGAGGGCCCTTTTTTTGTCCCCATTATCATCCTACTTTACCGCTATTCTTTATTTGAATTACATAACTTTGTTTTATGAATAGGAAAGAAAGCATTGCTGAATTTTACTCCCGGCACGGGCAACAATATTCCCAGGCCGGACAATTCAATATCTACCGGCGGGAAGAATTTGCCTGTGATGCTACATCTCTACCTACCAATCGGAGGGATTTCTATAAAATATCACTGGTGCTGGAAGGCGAAGGCATTATTTCGCTGGCAGACAAATCTATCCGGGTAAAGGGAAATACCCTTTCTTTTATGAACCCGCTGATTCCCTATTCCTGGGAGCCAACTACGGATAATCAAACGGGCTATTTTTGCCTTTTTACGGAAGATTTTGTCAATTTTAATCTTAAAAACGATAGTCTTTCCCAATCACCACTATTTAAAGTAGGTGGTCATCATATCTTTTTATTGTCGGATGAAAGTGCCAGGCAGCTGAGTAGCATCTTCGAAAACATGCTCCGCGAGATCCAGTCAGACTATGCCAACAAGTATGATTTGTTAAGAAGCTATGTGCAGATCCTCATGCACGAAGCGATGAAAATTCAGCCGCCCGATACCTTTTACCAGCCAGTGAATGCAGCTGAACGTATTAGCGGCTTATTCCTGGAATTGTTAGAACGGCAGTTCCCTATAGATTCTCCACACCAGGTATTGAAGCTTAAAAATGCCAATGAGTTTGCTGCTCAATTGAACGTACATACCAATCACCTGAACCGTGCCCTGAAAGAAACAATCGGAAAAACCACCACCGAATGGATTGCAGCACGTATACAGAAAGAAGCGAAGGCCTTGCTACGGTACAGTAGCTGGGACATAGGAGAAATAGGTTACTCGCTTGGATTTGAACATGCCTCCAATTTCATTATCTTCTTCAAAAAACAAAGTGGTGTTACCCCATTACAATTCAGGAAGGAAATTGGTTTCAACAATCACCAACAAATGCCGGAAGCCGTTTAAAACACCATACCCCTGAAAGTGCCAATTCATAATAATTCGTTTGAATAGCATAACTTTTTCCTCCCTGCGCTATGGACCTTTGTGTCATCATCAATTAATAAATTTATGGCACAAGAAAATTTAAAAGGAAAAGTTGCGCTGGTTACCGGCGGTACAACAGGAATAGGTTTGGCAGCGGCCAAATTGTATCTCCAAAATGGCGCCAGCGTAGTCATTGCCGGGCGCAGGCAGGAGCAGGGAGAACTGGCCGTTGCCTCACTCCGAGAAATAAGCCCCAATATTACTTTCATACAAACTGATGTTTCCAATAGCGCAGAGGTGCAACACCTGATCAACGAAACAGTACGTATTTATGGCCAATTAGACATCGCCTTTAATAATGCCGGTATCGAAGGTTTTTTTGCGCTGGCTCATGAAATGCCTGATGGCGCATTTGATGAGGTGTTCGACATTAATGTAAAAGGAGTATGGTTATGCTGTAAATACGAAATAGCCCAATTCCAAAAACAAGGTACCGGTGGGGTGATCGTTAACACCTCTTCCTGGCTGGCGCGTGGTGCATTTGCCGGTTCAAGCCTTTATTCGGCAAGTAAGGCGGCATTGGATGGTATGATCCGGGCCCTGGCGGTAGAAACAGCCGCCGCAGGTATTCGGGTGAACAATATTCAGCCGGGCTATATTCAAACCCCCATGTTTGATCGCTTTTTTACCAGTGAAGATGCAAAAGATCCCTTGAAAAAGCATGCACCTATTGGCCGTTTTGCAAGTCCTGCTGAGGTAGCTGAACTGGTGCTTTGGCTGAGCAGCGCTGCCGCCTCTTTTGTAACAGGGGAAAGTATACTGGTAGACGGAGGTTTAGCCATCGGTGGACAGCGGCAATAATAAAAAAGTGATGTTTTGAAAACTAATAGGATACTTACCTGGGTATCCTATTTTTATTTTAATAACCCAATCTCCTTTTCTAATTTACTACTTTATAATCAATTAATTAAACATTAAATACATACCGCTTTCATAAAAGGCCTTCCCCATTAGCTTTTTTCCTTTAACAAAAAAATCGGTACCAATTAAACCTCAGATACTTCTGAAGTGTTTAACTAGAAAAGTAGATCTTTAACAATTCTTTAAATTTACACGGCGAATCAGCGGAAATCCGCTTAGGCGAACAAATCATAAATTCGGCTAAGAACAGCTACAGACGGGGATTTTTTACTTTTTGCCAATAATGGCGCATCTTTCTTATAGAAATTTACGCCGTTATATTAGAATAAATTAGTACTTTTAACAAAACATTATCGTTAATTAATTATTAAGTTGCCCATTTGCATTAAGAGGAAAAATTGTTGGGGTACCCAAAAAGCGTGAAGTAACTATCGGGAAAACTTAATGAACGGGATTATCCCGGAAATTCAATTAAAACACTAATACAACAAAATTCAAAATGACACCCTGATAACTTAAGACGCTATAGATATAGGACTTGTTATAATGACCAGCAGATAAGAGATAGAAGAGTTCATTGGGTGCATACGGTTTTCATACGGGGAAAAGAACGACCTCAGCTTATAATAACCAATGACCGTACCTGCCCATGCTTAGAGAGAATGTTGCTTGTGAAAAAAGGAAAAAAGACTACAAAAGAAAGGCATACCGCCTGGAATATTCTCGTTTCTTTAATTACGCTGATAACCTGTCACAAACGAAATGAAGCATACCCGGAAATTTGTTCATGACCATGTCGATTGACAGTGGCTTTCGTGAATAAATAGTGTAATTGACCAAAATAACTAAATCAGCAGGCGCCAATTCAACCTGGTGCCGGAAATGGAAGGAGACAACATTTGATACCTTGCTACAACGTATTTGATCTTTAAACACCCTCTATCCATTAGCTGTATTTACCAATAAGTACATAAAGACTGTTTATAAATTAACAATCCACAACCCAAATCTTGTTTATGAGGAAAAAAACTACCTGTCTCATTTTTTTTACCCCTTGTGACATGGAAATCAAAAAAGTTTTGCGAAAAACTTTGACAGCGTTACTAATACTGCTAGCGCCTGTATTTGCTTTTGCACAGCAAAAGATATCCGGTAAAGTAACTGCACAGGAGGATGGCTCTGCCCTGCCTGGCGTGAGTGTTAGAATTAAAGACTCGAACACCGGCACGCAGACAGATGCAAAAGGAAACTATTCCCTGACAGCATCACAAGGACAAGTGCTGGTATTTACCTTTGTAGGTTATACCACTCATGAAGTACCGGTTACCGGCGCTTCCACATACAATGTATCCCTGCAATTTACCCGTACCGCTTTAACGGAAATCGTTGTAACCGGTCAGGGTGTGAAGAGGGAAAAGAGAAGTCTCGGTTACGCCGTGGCCACTATCAACAAAGAAGATATTGGCGATAACGTAAGCCCGATCAACGCCTTAACTGGTAAAGTAGCCGGGTTGAACATCACCTCCGGTTATGCGCCTGGCGCTTCTTCCAGGATTACGCTCCGTGGTCCTACCTCTTTCAATGGTAACAACCAACCAGTATTCGTAATCGATGGTATCCCGGTAAGTAATGATAACATCCGTAACTCAGACTTCCTGAACGACCAGGTGGATTATGGTAACAGAGGTAATGATATCAACCCGAACGATATCGAAAGCATCACAGTACTGAAAGGACCTGCAGCAGCAGCGCTTTACGGAAGTATTGCTTCCAACGGCGCCATCCTGATCACTACCAAAAAAGGAAAGAAAAACTCTCCTGCTCAGATCAACTTCAGCACCAGCTATCAACTATCTGATATCCTGAAACTGCCTACCTTCCAGAACGAATATGGGCAAGGTGACTTGAACGCAATTGAAGATGATAGAAGAGAAAACTTCAGCTGGGGTTTACCTTTTGATGGTAAATTAAGACCATTTGGGCAGATAATTGACGGCAAACAACAGATAAAAGAATACAAGGCCATTCCAAACAACGTGAAAAATTTCTTTGATCATGGCCAGACTTTCAACAATAACCTCACAGTTTCAGGTGGTAACGAAAAATCTACTTACTTCCTGTCAATTGGAGCATTGAATAATAAAGGCGTGGTTCCTACCACTAATTACAATAAGTACAGCGTAAGATTTAGTGGATCCTCAGAATTTTCTGAGAAATTTTCCAGCAGTGTATCTGTAGGCTATACCAATATTAGTAGCCAGCTTCCACTGGGAGGACAGACTAACTCGGCTTACAATTCCATTTTTCAACAGCCAAGGGACATGCCTATTATCGACTTCAAAGATCTTAGCAATCCTTACAACGGTACTTTCTCTGGACCGGATGGTACCCAGTACTATGGATACTATGGCGCCTATACGAAAAATCCGTACTTCCTGTTGCAGAACTACAAAAACAATAACAGCGTAGACCGTGTTAATGGAACATTCTCGCTGACATATAAACCTATCAAGGGCCTGGACCTTACAGAACGTATAGGAGCTGACATTTATTCCGATCGCAGGTATGAAAAAGGAGCGAAATACCATTATTATCCGTTTGATCAATTTTATGCTGGTAATGAATGGGTAGATAACGGTAAATACTCTCAGGATGTTACCAACTACTTACAGTTTAACCACGACTTCATTGCTACCTACACTACATCTCTGGCCAAAGATCTGAACATGAAGGTACTGGCAGGTAACAACGTCAGAATTACTACCAACAATAACCTCTTTTCTGCCACTAATGCCAATGGTGGATTGATTGTCCCTGGCTTTTATAACTTGGACAACTCCAATGGACCAATTAATTCAACCAATACGTTGACACAAAGAAGACTGTACGGTTTTTACGGTGAAGCAGACTTTGACTATAAGAACATGCTCTTTCTCGGGGTCACCGGCCGTAACGACATATCGTCCACGCTGCCCGTTAACAATAGATCTTATTTCTATCCAAGTGTAAATGGTGCATTTGTATTCTCTGAATTGTATAAAGACAAAGCATTCAGCGATATCATCAGTTTTGGTAAAGTAAGATTAAGCTACGCTAAGGTGGGTCAGGATGCCTCTCCTTACCTTTTGTCAACAATATATAGTAAAACCAACATCACAGGAGATTTTGGATCAATTGTATTCCCTATTGCGTCAAATGGCGCCACTATCCCAGGTTTTGCGCGCGGAATCCGGATTGGGAACCCGAATCTGAAACCAGAATTTACTTCTTCATTTGAAGTAGGCGGCGAGCTCTCTTTCTTAAAGAATATCATCAACCTGGACCTGACTTACTATAGTACCAAGTCTACTAACCAAATTGTAGACGTTCCTATTCCAAATAGCTCCGGCTATAACTTTATTTCCATGAACGTGGGTGAAATGACCAACAAAGGAGTGGAAATAGGGCTGAGGACGACACCTGTTAATACTAGCTATGGACTTAAGGTGGAAGTCTTTGGTACATTCAACAAAGTGAATAACAAAGTGGTAAGTATCAACTCCGGCGTTAGCCAAATCGTAATAGGTAACGGTACTACCGCAATGCAACAGGTTGCGGCAATCGGTAAACCATATGGGACCTTCTATGGTTCTGGTTTGGAAATTGACCCTGCTACAGGCAAAGTAATTATTGATCCTGAATCCGGTCAGCCGCATAATGCAGCCACCCGCCTCTATGGTACCTATCTTCCAGATTACATGGCCTCATTGGGAACTAATATATCTTACAAAGGTTTCATGTTGAAAGTACTGTTTGATACTAAGCAAGGAGGACAGTTCTACTCTAATACCAAAAGCGTAATTGATTTTGGAGGTTATTCAGTAGAAACCACCACTAATGGCAGAAAACCTTATGTATTTCCGAATTCAGCTTATTACGACGCAAGTGGTAAATTGGTTGATAACACCAGCATCACCTTCGGTCCTGAACAGTACTGGACACATGTTGTTCCAGCTGGGGAAAACTTAATTGACGCCAGCTATGTAAAGCTCCGTGAAGCATCGCTGAGCTATTCCTTTGCACAGTCTATGTTAAAGAGAACACCGTTTACCAGACTCAATGTGACGCTCTATGGAAACAACCTTTTCCTGTGGGTTCCAAAATCTAACCAGTTTGCAGATCCTGAAATCAATGGTCAGGGGGCTGCCAATGTACAAGGATATGAGTTCCTGTCTAACCCATCTCTTAGAAATATGGGTATCAAGGTAGACGTTGCATTCTAATTTAATTAGTCCTTTAAAAATTAATTTGATGAAAAAAACGAAAATATTCTCCTTGCTTTCCGTGTCAGCGCTCCTGTTGTTTTCAGGAGGTTGCAAGAAATTCCTGGATGTAAATACCGATCCAAACAACGCAGTAGATGTTCCAGTAGACTTATTGCTGCCTTCAGCCCAAACCGGACTAACCTTTGCATTGGGCAATACCCTTACTATCAACGGGGGGATTTGGGCACAATACTGGACGCAGTCCCCAGCTGCATCTCAGTATCAATCTTTGGAACAATACTCTCCTTCTCAAGGCGATTTTGACAATGTATGGTTCAACCTGCATATAGATGCATTGGAAAACTTCCAGAAAATTGTTGAAAAAGGAAATACTACGAAACAAAGGGAATACGTAGCCCTGGCTACTATTCTTAAAGTTTATACTTATCAACTGGTAACAGATTTATGGGGTGATGTTCCTTTCAACCAAACCTTACAGGGCGATGCGGGTACCCAAATTTTGTATCCAAAATATGACAGCCAAAGTGATATCTATGATGGCCTGGTGAAAATGATAGATACCGCCAGGAATTTAATCAACCTGGATGACCAGGCGGTTCCAGGTGCAGATGATTTGATTTATGGAGGCGATATGGGCAAATGGTTACGTTTTGCCAATACTCTAAAGCTTAAAATAGGTTTACGCCTTGCATCAAAAGCAGCAACATCTGCCAGAGCTGAGGCCATCGTTAAATCTCTGCAGGGAGCAGACTTCCTGCAACCTGGTGAATCGGCCTTACAGAACTTTACTGCCACAGGTGGTCAACAAAATCCTCTCTATGGTGCCATAGCAGGACCAGTGTTAAACCAAACGCAAAACCTGGTGGCCAGCTCTACTACGTTCAACTTTTTTAACACTAACAAAGATCCTAGACTACAAGCATTTTATTCCAAGGCTACTGATGGTAACTATACCAGTATCCCACAGGGTAGTTATAAAAAACCTCCTACTACCATCGTATCCCCCCCATCTCCGATCACTGGTGCTAACGCTAAAAATGCACAATCAGCATTTGCTCCTGTAAGATTGATGACTGACTATGAATCTGATTTTCTACAGGCGGAAGCCATTGCCAGGGGTTGGTTAACAGGCGATGCACAGGCAATGTATCTTCAGGGTATATCTGACAACTTTGATGCCTTCGGAGTAAAAGGTGCTGATACTTATTCTGCTCAACCTAGCGTAGCATATCCTGCAGCCGGTAGCCTTGATGCCAAAATAAAAGCGATCATTACACAAAAATGGGCTGCGATGTGTGGTAACCAAACTATTGAAGCCTGGACAGAATGGAGAAGAACAGGATATCCATCATTCTTTACCATATCCCAAGATTCCCAAATCGGAGGTGGACGCTTCCCTGGTATATTCCTGTATCCAAACTCAGAAATGACGAGGAACCCGAATGCTCCAAAATCAAACCACTTTGTGTATGATAAAGTATGGTGGGCACAATAATAAAGTATAGCTACCAGAGACTATATTTTCATTAACAATTAACCGATTTTCATGAAAGCAATATATATTTTACTTGCAGGAGGGCTACTTTTCTCGGCCTGCAAAAAAGACTCAGAAAACGTCATTGAGAAAATTGTAACACCTACTTTTCCTGTTATTAAGTTAACCGGTGGAGCGGCTTATTCTGTTCCTGTTGGAGGTACTTACACAGATGGAGGTGCTACTGCATTCGATAGTATCAACAATTCGACCAGTAATATTACGCCTTTAGCCAACGATGTGAATACTGCTGCAATAGGTGGTTATTCTGTTGATTTCCTGGCCAAGAATGCATACGGTTACAAAACAACACTCTCCAAAGTAGTAATTGTTACCAGTTTAACCGCAGCGCAAGACGTTGATATCAGTGGTACCTATGAGCGAACCAATGGACAGCTGGTTCAAATTACAAAGCTTGGCCGCGGATTATACTCTACTGATAACTTAGGCGGTGTACCTGGTGATCCCACATTCGTATATCCATTTTACTTTGGATTTGCAAAACAGGATAGCCTGGTTGGCCCTGCTCAATACGGACCTAAAGGTGTATCTGCTATGAAAAATCCAACGATCGAATTCGCAGCACCAGATACCATACTCCGTTATGTAGCCATTAACGCCAGTCTTGGAACTTCCGTACGTACTTTTTATAAAGTCCACTAACAGGTCAAATACATTTACACGGAAAGCCGGTCGCTCTATTTGCGACCGGCTTTCCTTTTCCATAACCTCTTGTAACTTCCCCCAGACCCTTTTCCACCATATTACCTACGCTCAATGGCTACAATATCAGAGCATTTTCGGCATCACACTGATAGCTTTTAATGAAGCTGTCCAAAAATTTCAACTTAGCTTAACACGTGTCACACACCGGCGCCACAGACATGGCCCTTTCTGTTACTAAAGGCCAGATTATGGCTGCACATGGACTGGGTAACGGAAAAATAAACATCCGTTTTGACGACGGCGCCGCGCAGACGATAGGCGTTACCAGCGCAGCAGATGGTGACTCCATGGAATTCAATACTGCCAGTCTGGAATAGAACCACTACCTCGGCTAACATACTAAGAAAAGAGGCCATCTATGTTGACCTCTTTTTTTGCCCTATATTGCAGTTAATCGACCAAAGTTCACCTTATATCGATGATTGGAGGAACAGCCACCGGACTGTATTATCTTGCTTACTTCAGGATTTTATTATTGAGCGCCATCGGAATCATTTATGTTGTACTGTATACGTACTTTTTATATCCTTGTACTATGCTGTATGTCGTTACAGCCCATCTACGGACAGTCTGCCGCAGCAGACAGTATCACCGTCGATAATTGGCTGAAACGGGCAACGGAGAAAATGGACAAGAATGAATTTGATTCCAGCGAAACTTATATAAAAAAAGCACTTACGCTATCCAAAACAAGCCACCTGCCTGCACAAACCATTAAATCCATGCAGGCGTATGCCAATTTCCTGTATACCCGGTTACGCTATCCGGAAGCACTCCGGATCAGCGAGGAACAATTAGCCCTCGGCCAACAACTAAAAAATGACCAGGTCATCGCCAACGCCTATAATAATATGGCTGTACAGTACCGCTGCCTGGGTAACCTACAACTGGCAGCAGACAACATGCTCAAGGCCATTAAAATTGCTGAATACAAGAAAGATTCTGCCAGCCTGAGAAGAAATTACAATAACCTGGCCTCTATATTCGTAGACCTGAACGATAAAAAGAATAGTCTTTATTACGCGGAAAAAAGTACCCAAATAGCAGCCTCGCTAAAGGATAGTCTCCAATGGGCCAAAAGCATCGTCAATCTTGCCAACAGCGAAGCACTGAACAGCCAGTACAATCGTGCGGCGCAACATCTCCTGCAGGTAGCACACATCTCGGAAAAACTTAACGATCGCAGTCTGCTATTGCACGCCTTTGTTAATCTTGGAGATATCAACAACAAAACACAAAATAACCGGGAAGCCCTTCTTTATTACCAGAAAGCCGCTGATATACTTAAAGCCGATCCTGACCCCGACTTTGAAATGTATACCAATTATGGCCTGGCAACCTCCTACGATGGATTAAATGATCCCCATACCGCTCAAAAATATTATGACCTGGTACTCCCAACCGCGGAAGCGCTCATGCCCAAAAATGACCTGAAAGAAGTATACCTGCTGGGCGCGGCTATCCAGGAAAAATTAAAACATCCCGATATCGCCCTCCAGTTGTGGAAAAAATACAATACACTCAACGATACTATCCTCAACGAAACCACCCAGAGAGCGATTCATGAAGCAGAGATAAAATACCAATCCTCACAAAAAGAAAAAGCGATCGTACAACAACAATTACAACTCAGTAATAAAAATGTACAGCTACAAAATAAAAACCGCGTCATTCTCATTGCCATTATATTGATCATCGGGCTTATCAGCATCTGCCTGATTATCTACCTGATCTACCGGAATAAAAATCAGCTGATAGAACTTAACCTGCTGAAAGCACAAATTCATCCACATTTCTTATTCAACACCCTCAACAACTTATACGCACTTAGTCTCAGCAAATCTGATAAATCGCCGGAAGTAGTACTGGAGCTATCACAAATACTACGGTACATCCTGTATGAATGCAACACGTCTACCGTTAACCTGGAAAAGGAAATCAGGATGATAGAACGTTATATCTCACTGGAAAAAATCCGGTATCAGAACCAGCTGGAAGTTAATATGGATATGGATGGACACCTATCGCAGTTCAACGTGGCGCCCCTGTTGATCCTGCCATTGGTGGAAAACGCCTTTAAACATGGAATCAGTAAACTGATGGAAGACGGATGGATCAACATTTCCGCAAAAGCCAGGCAGGATCAATTCATTTTCAAAATATCCAATAACAAATTACCAGACAGCGACCATCGCGCGCAATCGTCTGCCTTTGGCAATATTGGATTGCTGAACATCCGGAAACGGCTGGATATTCTTTATCCCGGTCAACATGAGCTTAAAATTATAAATGAAGAAGAAGTATTTGCCGTCATTATGAAGCTAAAACTGAAACAGGATACCGGCTATGCCCACCCGGCATAAACCGGTTGTTGATCGACAAAACAACACCCTCTATCTTCAGTTATATCAGCAAACTTTTCCGAAACGTACCTTTGCATGGGCAAAATGAATAAGAGCATATTACATCATATTATCTTCTGGTCGGTTGTGGCCTTCATACTCACCATATTCTATGGTGCAGGGCTTCCCGACTATGGCACCGCCTTCCTGGTGATCATGATGTTTCAACCGCTGCAATGGGCTTACTTTTATACGGTGGCCTACTGGGCTATTCCGCGGTTCCTGTACCGCAAGAAATATGTACAGCTGGCATTGGCGCTAACTGCTTGTGCCTTCACCGCAGGACTCCTGTTCAGACTAATAGAAATCATACTGGCCGACCCTTATATTATGCAGAAAATGTTGCAGAAAAACCCTGCCTTCACCTGGCATAAACTGAATGGCACTTTCGTACAACAACTGCTTAAACCGGTATATATCATTAATGCGTTCGAACAAAGCAACATGGTCATCTGGGTAGCCATTTCTCTCAAATTCATTAAAATGTGGTTTGAGAAAAAACAGCTGAGTACACAAGCTGAACTGAGTGCCCTGAAAAGCCAGATACATCCCCATTTCCTCTTTAATACCCTAAATAACCTATACGCCCTTACTTTGAAGCAATCACCACAATCACCCACAATTGTGCTTGGGCTGTCAGATATACTCCGGTATATGCTGTACGAATGCGGTACCGACCAGGTGCTGTTGAAACGCGATGTAGAGATCATGATGCGATACGTGGAACTGGAAAAACTGCGGTATGAAGACAGGCTGGATCTCAACTTCAGCATCATAGGAGAAATGAATGGCCAAAAAATTCCACCGCTGCTGATGCTACCGCTCATTGAAAATGCCTTTAAACACGGTACCAGCGAAACAGTGGAAGATGCATGGATCAACATGGACCTGCACTTAAAAAACAACCGGCTGAAATTTAAAATATCCAATAGCAAACCGGCCAGCACATTGACCAATAGCAAAAAGGAAATAGGAAGAATAGGATTAAATAACGTGCAGAAGCGATTGGAACTGCTATTCCCGTATGCCCATCAATTACAGATCTTCGAAGAAGAAGAAATGTTTGTTGTTATTCTTGACCTGGACTTGAAACAAAATTTAATACCCCATGAAAATAAGAACCTTGATCGTGGATGATGAGCCACATGCGATTGAGATTATAGAAAAATATATTGAAAATTTCCAGGAGATAGAACTGGTTGCTAAATGTAATAATGCTATACAAGCTTTCCAGCTTCTGCAACAACATAAAGTGGATCTTATCTTCCTGGATATTAAAATGCCTGGACTATTAGGCACTGACTTTATCCGAAGCCTGAAGCATCCGCCCAAAATAATATTTACCACAGCTTACCAGGACTATGCCCTGGAAGGATTTGATCTCAACGCCGTTGATTACCTGCTGAAGCCTATACCATTTGACCGCTTTCTGAAAGCAATCGATAAAGTATTTGCGCTGTACAAAGTGACTAACCAGAAAATTACGATCTCGGAAAAAGCAACTGAACAAAAAAATGATGTATTCCTTTACCTCCGTGTGGAAAGAAAGATGGTAAAGGTAAACGTAGCCGATATCTACTGGATTGAAAGTCTTAAGGACTACATCAAAGTAGTCCTTAAGGATAAAGTACTGATATCAAAACAGAAAATCAGCTTGCTGGAAGAGTTATTACCGGAAGAAAAATTCATGAGAATACACCGGTCATTTATTGTATCTACACATAAAATAGAAAGCTATCATGCCTACTCTGTAGAGCTACTGGGCATTGAGTTACCTATCGGCAGAAATTATAAAACAGAGTGTCATAAAAGGCTAAAGAGCAACTGACGCCGAATAGTATACCTGACATGCCGAGGTAAAACTACCATGTTCGTAGCGATAAATTTTTCTTCACTTTGAATTGTTCCTTAGAGAGGCGAGGGGGTTATTAAATCTTTTTTTTGTAATTACGTATAAAAAAGGTGGGCAACAGCAAAATGTACAGCAGCTGCAATAGAACACCAGCGGGGGTATCCAGCCGAAATGTTTTCCTGTATTTTTGCAACAGGAATAACAAAACAGGGAAGGAGGGCATTCCTTTTTTGTCAGTTTTTCCCTGGTTGGAAAGCCTGGTCATGGCACGAAGAAACTGTTCCGTGTTCATCGCCGGAACTACTTTCCAGTTCACGATCGTGGGTTTAAAACCGGAGTTCCATATGCTGTGTCTTATATTAGGTTTAATATGTACCCGGGCTCCTTTTCTGTAAATTTTTATTTCTCCATTCAAACGTATCGTAAGTTCTCCTTCTTCTACCTGAAAAAACTCTTCCTGGGCAGGATGATAATGCAGGGGAGGTTCGGAAGAAAAGGGAAGGTAGGTAGCCTCCAATTCCAGGTATTCCCCGGCAGTATCGTCGGTAGATTTCAGGAACTTTATGACTTGTCCTGTAACGCGGTTAGTAATCTGGTACACTTCAGATATAAGTACTTCAGGCATTTATATTAACGGTTTGAAAAACGGTGATGAATTATTATTCTATCGACGGGAGTGATAGCTACGCTGCAATCGCGGGCGGCAACCAATGGCCTTTACGGTTTTCCCTCCAAGGCCTTCCAAAGCTGCTGACCATTCATTTTCGTGATCGTGTTTCATGCTAACATTTCTTTTTTGATGAAACAATATTGGTGTATTTAAAATCACTGTCCAAGCACCATGGATATAGGTATAAACAAGCAAGCCCGAATCACGGGAAACGGGTACCAAGAGCATTAACTGGCTAATACCGGGTGAATAAAACATCAAACCAGCTGTTCATCTACGAAAACATTGCGTTCATCACCGGCACAGCGGCTACAATGAGATACGGCGGGAATCAGGGGTATCAGAAAACAGAAAACAATGGAATATTTTTATGGTACTATTAGCGAGTACACTAACATGTTGGCAAGATCATCTTCTTTCTCGAGACGTGCTCTCAGCGCATCATCTATAGTAAAACGATTCCGTTCCAGGAGTTTGATAGAGCGTTCATTTCCGATAGCCGGTAAAGCGGCAATTCTTTTTAGCTGCAGTTGTTCCTGCGCGTAGCGAATGACTTCCGGCAAGACTTCCTGCATTATGCCTTTTCCGAAATAATCGGCTTGCAGTTCATAGCCAATTTCCGCTTCGCCGAGCTCCGGTACTATATGCCACAGGCCAATGGTTCCTATCAGCCGGTCATCATTTTTACTGGTAATTACCCAGTATATCCATTTATTATTCGCAATGCCGCCTTGTATCATCTCAATAAATTGGAGGGCGTCTGCTTCGGTGGTTGCAATTGGCCGGTCCAGGAACTGGTTAACACGCGGGTCTGAGCGTAAGCTAAAAACATCGGAGGTATCTATTAAAGCGAGGGCGCGCAGCTGAAAGCGGGGCGTAGAAAGAGATGGAAATGGAGTGAAATTTAATGATAGCATATGATAAGGTATTAGTTATCCAGGCATGGATAAACCAACGGACTATTACCAAGATACACAAAATTATGGTAGCCTGAATGAGCTGCTTTGCGCTTCATTCAGGCTATAACGCCGGCTGGTAACGGACGTCCTATACTGGCCAGGGGTTTTGATAGGTGGAGTTGTTCAACTTCACTTCCCGGGATGATAAGGTGAGCTGAATCTGCAACGGTTGCTCATTGTTAGCATTGAATGTTTCTTCATATTCCACACAGTAAGCATCGGTGAATTTCAGCTCTTTCAGCCTGGACATAGAATCCCTCCGGAAGAAAGTAATACTTCCATTTTTTGTTTGGGTATTGGAAATCATCCAGTCAAACAAACTGGTTTCGCCGGCAGACTCTATCAGTAAATTAATGGTACCTCCTTTGGGGCGGGCGGCAGGCTTTCCATTATGGTCTGTGTTTTGGGAAAATGAAAACCTGCATTCCAGGACGTTCATTTCCTCTCCATCGATGTTGAGAACAGCTTTAAAAGACATAGTTAATTTGGTTAACAAGTCCGTTGCAAGGCGCAACAGACAGGCAAAGAAATATGGTATACAAAATGAAAATACACATTTCTGCTTACATGCAGAAAAATTGAGGGTTATTTTTCCTTAAAGCGGTAAAATGCGGGCCATGGCCCGCATATATATATGTTAATTTTATATAAGATCAAACGCCTGGGCGAAACTGGTGAGGTCGTAACTGGACTGGGCGCCGATCTTAGCTTTAATATTTCGCCGGTGAGTAACTGCCGTTTTCTCCGAAATACCCGTTTTCTCAGCAATCTCCACCGCACTGAAGCCCAGAGCCAGCAGCCGCAGTATTTCTTTCTCCCGCTTGGTAAGCGAACCAAATATATGTTGGTTGCGACGGAGGAAGTTATTTTCTTCCAGCAACCGGTTTACCTTACTGGTAACATGATGCAGCGGATCAATAGGCGTGGCGCAGGTAATAACATGGGTGGGCTGGCCATCGGCATCACGCATAAACACCCGGGATGTGCCCAAATGCCAGGCCCAGTCACGGGAGGCAGCCATCCTTACCTGCTGGAAAAAGGTAACCACCATATTTGCCTCTGCCGGTGCATCCAGCATGGCAATGATCTTTGGCAGATAATCGGCCACGTCTGTAGGATTGAAGAAGTTGTCGTAATAGGCTGGCCCCATCTCCTGTAAGGCCTCCAGCGTTGTTCCCAGCTCCCTGCAGCCACGGGACGACATATATTCCACACAGCTTTTTTGCACATTCATCACAATTACCACAACAGGAAGCGCTGCATCCAGGGTCTTTAAAGCATTCAGCTTGCTTTCCAGCCCTGAGTCATTATTAAATACAATGTGCTCAATCATGTACTGATATAAATCTTGTATAGGAATTGCTCTTTAATGATGGTTGATAATGGTACTCTCTGTCGGCAAATGTAATGCTTTAAAAAATACGAAAGGGTCCCATTCCCGAAGAAGAGACCCTTTTTTGGGGGTAGAAAATACGGTGATTGACTAAATCAGGTGGATGACTTTTTATAATGGAATAAGGTGAAATCAAATTGCTGTCACAAATATATGTTAAAGTAATAGCCTGTCAAATACCTACTTGTGGGTATTTTTAAGATATTTATATGATGAAAGCTACATCATCTCATTTGTCGGAAAACCTTTGCCACATTGCTTCATTAACGCCCGATGCTATGCAGCTGCTCATTGATAATGCTAACACAGAAGTGGTAAATAAAGGTGACTATCTACTCCGGGAGGGCCAGCGTTGTCAATGCATCTGGTTTATAGAAAACGGCGCCTGCAGGGCCTTCCACGATAAAGATGCCCGCGAAATCAACACCGCTTTTTACTTCGAAAACACGTTTTTTACCGATATGAAAAGCCTGCGAAACAATACCAGCACTGAATACAACCTACAGGCCATGGAAAAAACTATCCTATGGAAATGGCATAAAGACACACTCTCCCATCTCTATCAACTATCGCCGGAAATTACCGCCTTTGGCCGCCAATGGCTGGAACACCTACTTATTGTACAGGAAACACATATACAATGGCTCACTAAAAATACACCGGAAGAAAGATACCAGGCCATACTGACCCATCATCCCGAACTGGTGCAACGTGTACCTCTTACACAATTGTGCTCCTACCTGGGCATTTCCAGGGAAACACTCAGCCGCATCCGCCGTCGCCTCCAATAACCATTATGTGACGTTTGACACAATTGTACCACCAACGGCTGCCTACTTTTGTCGTATCAAACTAACAGTTATGACCATAGAAGAACAAAAAGCCTTCATCGACAGTTTCATTTCGATTATCTGGAACCAGGGAGATATATCCCGGTTAGACGAATTCCTGCACCCGGAATTTACAGATCATTCCCTGGCACCTTCACTTCCCTCCGGCATTGGCGGGCTAAAGCAATGGATCACTATGACCCATACCGCCTTTCACCCCACCACTATTATAGAAGAACAGGTAGCGGAACCTGGTAAAGCTATGATCAGGGTCACCCTGCAAATGAAACATATAGGCACCTGGAGAGATATTCCGGCTACCGGTATAACGGTAACGACTAAGGGTTACCGCTGCTTTCATCTCAAGGACAACCGGATCATTGCCCATTGGGCCTTAATAGATGGGAATACCCTGGAGAAAAAACTGGCTGCCCACAGCAGGGGGTAAAATACCGCCAGCTCAAAGCGTTTCTAGCTACCGTGCCAACGTTTTCATATGTATAACCTTAACGAGTAAACGAATATTTTAAAATCCTAATAACAAATGTTAGCTTTCCTAACATGCTGTTAAATATTATCAATACTCCATCCATCCAGGTGTTGCTGTCGCAGCTAATTTTACTTTTATGGAGATATCAGTAGCAATAATAATCTGCGCATCCAGGTTATTAATCCTCCTGCCGTTGAAATACTGAAACCCATTACTGGTAATAATTACTTCCCTTCAGCGGGTAAAAACCGTAGATACGGGATGCCGACGGCAACACCGGGAAATGGCAGGCAGCAGTGCCCAATGACATCCTCCCTGCATAACGTGGTTTATTTACCACAAAAATGATCTTTATCCCCGCAAAACGTAATACTTAATTAACTTTTAATTGTATTTCGATAATGGATATTATCGTCAAAATAAGATGTCATTTATACATTTATTTCATCAAAATCCCTGTCCCTTGTATTTCAATGAAAATAAATTAAAATTGTATTTTATACCTGGTACATTTTATTCCAATGATGCTTTTTTAACATCAATACCTTTTAGTATTTCCTGGGAACCAAATCATGTTTATGATAAAAAGTAAGCTACTGAGAGAAATTACGCCACTCACCCAGAGTGATTGTTTCACTTTATTTGCCAGGGAGAAAAAGGAATTTGATTTCCCTTTGCATTACCACGACGATTTTGAACTCAATTTTATTCAGTATGCCAAGGGGGCCAAGCGAATTATCGGCGACCATATAGAAGAAATTGGCGAGCTGGAATTGGTGCTGGTAGGGCCTAATTTACAGCACGGATGGTTTACGCATAAACATACCGGTGGAATGATTAAAGAAATTACGATCCAGTTTCACCGCGATTTGTTCGACGAAAAATTTCTGCAGCGTAACCAGCTGAGTTTTATTAAAAATATGTTTGAGCGTTCCCTGCGCGGTATTCTTTTTTCTACAGAAACCACGCAACAGATCATGCCCCGCCTAATCCGGCTGCCGCAGCAGCAAGGGTTTCATTCCGTATTAGAGCTGATGTCTATCCTGTACGATTTATCTACCAGCCCGAATATGCGCATGCTGTCTGATACTACGTTTGGTAACGCGGAAACTTTTTCTTACAACAGCAGGCGTGTGGAAAAAATTATGACTTATCTGAATACCAATTTTGATCAAAATATTTCCTTGGGAGAAGCGGCTAAGCTGGCTGCGATGACGGAAGTGGCTTTCAGCCGCTTCTTTAAGGCCAGGATGGGGAAAACATTTGTAGACACCCTGATAGAAATCAGGTTGGGACATGCTTCCCGGCTCCTCATTGAAACAACACATACCGTCAATGAAATCGCCTATAAATGCGGTTTCAATAATATTTCCAATTTTAACCGCATCTTCAAAAAGAAAAAAGATTGTACGCCGAAAGCATTCAGGTTGGCTTATATGGCTTCCGGCACCCGGACCTTCATATAAGGGATCATGATAATTAGTCCTATTTATTTTACTTTATGTAAAGTATTTTTGTCTTTTTGTAAAAAATGTTTATCTTCACAAAAAGACCTTTATCATGAAATCACCTTATTTATTACCCCATCTCTACAAAAAAATCGGAGGCATACTCTTCCTGTTAACCTTTGGTACATGGCTGTTAGGTATGGTCATGGATTTCAGCTATAGCTGGGTGGATTACAACACTACAAAAGGAAGCCAGGGAAACTTTTCGGATGAAATCATCGTCACAGGGCTGATTATCAGCCTGCTGATGATTGCTTTCTCCAAAGAAAAAAATGAAGATGAATACATTGCAGCAGTTCGCCGGGAGTCACTACAATGGAGCATTTACATTAACTATGGATTATTATTGATTGGTACTTGGACGTTTTATAATTGGGACTACTTCGCTGTATTGGTATATAACATGTTTACTCCGTTGATTTTCTTCATTCTTCGTTTTCATTTTGTCATTATTAAAAACCGCCGAACTTTACCCTCATGAAAAACACCATAAAAGTGCAGCGGGCCATTCATAACATGACCCAGGAAGACCTGGCAAAAAAAGTGGGGGTATCGCGTCAAACCATTAATACGATTGAGTCCGGGAAGTATGTGCCTTCTACGGTACTGGCATTAAAAATAGCCAGGATATTCGATGTTACGGTAGAGACCATCTTCTTGCTGGAAGCGTCAGATGAATAATAAATAAAATGCTTATATCATCTTTTTCGATCCGATAGTCTTTCTCGCTTGCTGTAAAAATCGTACCTTTGCGCCTTCATGCAAACTTCTACTTTTTTAAAGCCGAATTGCTACGTAAATGATGCCGCTTTTGATTGGTTATATCCAGAAAAGATACAACAGCTTTCCAGGCGGCATTGGACGCCACTTAGCATCGCAAAATCAGCAGCTCGTTTCCTGGCACATCAGCCGGGAAAAAAAATCCTCGACATCGGAAGCGGCGTCGGCAAATTTTGCCTGGTAGGCGCGCGCTTCTATCCTGAATCTTCTTTTTATGGTATTGAACAGCGGGAAGATCTCTATCAATATGCGATGGAGGCCAGGGAAGTTACGCAAACCGGAAATGCACATTTCATTCAAGGCAATTTTACGCAAACAGATATTACTGCATACGATGGCTTCTACTTTTACAATTCTTTCTTCGAAAACCTGGTAGACCAGGATCAGATTGATGATAAAGTGGAATTATCGACCAGCTTATATAATTATTATAGCCGCTGCCTGTTTAAAAAATTAAACGACTGTATCAGCGGAACAAGGCTTGTTACTTTTCACAGCCTTGAAGATGAGGTACCTCCCTGTTATCAGCTGGTAGATACTTCGGCAGATTTAATGCTAAAAATGTGGATCAGAAGATAGGACTAAGCAATAAAAAAATTATTACTATGACGACAGATGAACATGCTTTACAGATTATAGCAGCTCTTAGTACGGCAACAAATTACGCACAGGCAGACCAAATTTTGTCTGCGGCGGAAGAAACTCATCAACAGTTATTCAAAAAAATCATCCCCTCTCTCCAGGAAAAAATAGAGAATTTATCGCCATTAAACTGCAACAGTTTACAATGGAGTATGTATCGCTACACTTTAATGTGCCTGCGCAAACGTGATATGCAACCCGCGTAGCTATCAGGCACTGATGGCCAGTTGGCTACCAATGGCTGCTACCAGGCTTTCCGGCGAAAATTTTTCCTGTAAGTACAGATCAATAAACGCATAATTAACTTCCAGTGAAGGTGTAACCAGGTATACTGCAGGCACCGGCACATCTGCGTTTACACCTGATACCCGTCCCCAGATGGGGTCCGACTCCCTGTAAATGCCTGCTTTGCGGGCAATGCGGTGTTGTGCGTCATGTATAATATCGAAAGCAAAAGCGCCCGGATTAACGCTAGTAAAATGTTTCTTATCCTCGCTGGATACCAACAGTAAACGGGCGCCGGTGGCCTCAATGGCTGCATGGCTCTCTTGCAGTTGCTCCAGCAAACGGTCTGCATAGTCATTCCAATGCCAGGAATAAAATACCACTACTAATGGTTGTGCAGTCAGCTGGTGAAAAGACATCACCTCCTTTGCATTACTTAGTAAAGCTCCGCGGTTAATAATGCGTGACTCTTCTGCTAAAAACTCAGGAAAAAAGGCACCTTCCTGTATCGGGTTAATGCGCTCCCGGTTTTTACTGGGGCTGGGAAAATTTTCTGGTACCGGGGCGGTTAAGTAATCGGCGTATCTGTAAAGTGACGACATAATAAATATTTTTTTAATGGCTGATAAAATGGCCGCTGTTATAGGTTTGGTGAATACTGCTTGCTATTACAGTACAAATATAGTAAGAATATTCGAATTACCCTACTAATTCTATAGACTATTAGGATAATGAAGTTTAATTGATTGGTTCCCAGTGAAATGGCGTTAAAAAAAATTGAAAGTTGGCGCATTAAATTGGAACGATATTATGTATATTGAAGTCATGCAAAGAGATATGCATCCCAAAACGGATTTCTGGAAAAATAAACCTGTTATATGCTACTGAAAACCAGGCTATCATTCAGCCAGATATTTTCTTACACCTGGAAGGTAGATCTTATGCTGCTGGGCTGTTGTGCCCTGGTGTATGGCATCGATAAATACTGGCTTTCGGCACATGTGTCGATCCCGGTTACCGTTTCCACCGTTTTGGGTACCGCTATCGCTTTCTTTATCGGCTTTAACAACAACCAGGCCTACGACCGCTGGTGGGAAGCCCGGAAAATATGGGGCGCCCTGGTGAACGACTCCCGCTCCTGGGCCCGTAGCCTGCTCTTTTATGCCAACGCCGGGGCAAACATGGAAAACAAAGCCCTGGTACGCCACATGATCTACCGGCACCTGGCCTTTATCAACGCCCTTAAAATGGTGCTCCGCAAACGCCCCGATGAATACTATACCCGCTATCTCACCCAGGACGAAATAACTGCCGTGCAAAAACAAAGCAATATCCCCAATGCTATCCTGAACCTGCAAACCCGCGACCTGCAACGGCTCAGGGAAGCCGGGGTAATAGACGGATTTCATTTCATAGAGCTTAACCAGCTGCTGGTAAGACACTGTGATTCCATGGGCCAGTCGGAACGGATCAGGAATACCGTATTTCCGCCCAGCTACGTGTATTTCACCAAAGTGTTTATCTGGTTTTATGTGATCATGAACACCCTGATGATGACCGAATCTATCGGCCTCTGGTCCATCCCCTTCGGCTGGATGTTTGGCTTCGTGTTTCATGTAACTCACCTCAACGGTATCACGCTCATGGATCCCTTCGATTTCCAGCCCCTGGCCATTCCCCTGGATAACATAGCCCGGACCATAGAAATCAATGTGATTCAAATGCTCGGCGATGAACCGGTACCTACCCCGGTACAACCGCGACTCGACGGGCTTTATGTAATGTAGACCTCCCAAAATCGCTGTTCTTAACACGTAATTCCGTATTTTTACAGCTATGACGTATGACCAATTATGTAATCTATATGCCCAGTCTGTAACACTCAAAATACTCCGGGCACGTAGCGCACCAATGATGCTGTCATTTTTTCATTACACCTTCAAGGAAAAAAACCATACCACCATTTCCAACGTGGAACTGGTAACCCGTTTGTCAGACTACCTGGGCGTAACTGGTTACCGGGCCACCGATGATGAAATAGATGCGAGCAGCCTGCTGGATAACGATGATGTAAAAGCCAGGAAATATATCGATCAGTGGAGTAACAAAGGGTTCCTCCGCAAATACCCCGACGACGAAGGAATAGATATCCATGAGCTGAGCAGCGACATGGAAAAGGTGATGCACTGGGTATCCACACTTCAGAAACGCGAATTTGTAGGCACCGAAAGCCGCTTTAAAGATATTTTCTCCAAACTCAAAGAGCTGATTGACCAGAGCAATAAAGATCCCCGGCAAAGGATCCAGGAACTGGAAAAAAAGAAATACGAAATTGAACAGGAGATAAAAGCCATCACCATCACCGGCAAAGTACAGGTGTTTGACGACACGCAAATCAAGGAACGCTTCTACGATGTAAACCGCATGTCACGCGAACTCCTGAGCGATTTTAAAGAAGTAGAACAAAACTTCGAACAAATTACCCAGGAAATATACCGCAAGCAAAGCGAAAAGGATATCGCCAAAGGCGCCCTGCTGGCCTATACACTCGACTCATTCGAAGCCCTGCGCCAAAAAGACCAGGGCAAAAGCTTCTATTCCTTCTGGCAATTCCTCATGGATGAAAATAAACAGGAAGAAATGAGGGAGATGATAGAAAAACTCTACTCCCTACTGGAAGAACGTAATATCGAATACAAAAACGACCGGTTCCTGAAAAAACTAAAACAGTTTTTACATGCCTCCGGTAAAAAAGTAATCGATGCCAACAAAAAACTCAGTGATAAACTTAGTCGCGTACTCAGTGAAAAAAATCTCACCGACCGCCGCAAAGCCACTGAATTGATCAACGATATCCGCCAACTGGCTTTCCAGGCACTGGAAAATCCACCCGGTGAAGAATTCTTTGTCGACATAGAAAGCGACCCGGAACTGGATATGGTGGATCGCTGGGAAATGGCCGAAGAAAGAAAAGAGCACCCCGACGTGGAATTCCCCGAAGGTGTGGGCGGTACTGACCTCTCAGACACCGATTTCGATGCGCTGTTCAACCATTTCAATATCGATCGCGCCCTTCTGGAAGATCGTATCAACACCCAACTGCAAAACAAAAAACAAATCAGTTTGAAGGAACTGGTAGAAATTTACGGCACAGAAAAAGGACTGACTGAACTCATCACCTATTTCTCTATCGCCAGCCAGTCATCCAGCCACATTATACTGGAAACACCTGATCCCGTATCATTGGGCAACCGTACCATCAATATGCCAATGGTACTGTTTACAAACTCTCAAAACTAAAACTATGGCGAATAACAATATTTCTCCTTATGCACACGTGTTCCTCAAACTCATGCAGGGGCCGGTGTATGAAGAAGATAAAGGCTATTGGAAAGACCTCTTGGGCTGGCAAACAGAACTCAGCAAATACCTGAACCAGGTAGGCCTGCAACTCATTATCAACGAAGCAGACGGCTTTGCCCGTATCCTGCAACCAGAAGCAGACGACAGCAGCGGCGATAAACCACTGCCACGCCTCATGCGCAAAACCAGGCTTACCTATGAGGCAACCCTGCTCTGCATCGTACTTCGCGAAGCCCTCGACGAATTCGATGTAAGCGGCAATGGTACCCGCCTGTTTATGACACAGAAAGAAATTAAGGAAAGACTTACGCTATTCTTCAAAGAACGTAACAATAAATCAAAACTGCTGAAGGATCTCAACAAGCCTATCAACAGCCTGCTGAATGTAGGCATCCTGAAAACAACCCGCGAAGACGCAGCCAACAAAGAACTGCATCAATATGAGGTGAAAAGGGTGATCAAAGCACTGGTCAACAACGAGAAACTGGAAGAAATAAAATCAAAATTAAAATTGCATGTCAACCCTGTTCAACAGTGATTCTAAAGAAAGCGGGTTCCGGTTACAATATCTCGAAATATACAACTGGGGCACGTTTCACAATAAAATATACCGGCTCAATACTAACGGCAACACCTCCCTGCTCACCGGCGCCAATGGTAGCGGTAAAACTACGCTCATAGATGCCTTGCTCACCCTCCTCGTACCCGCCGGCAAACGGTTCTATAACCAGTCGTCCGGTACAGAGCAGCGAAAAGACAGGGGAGAAGAATCGTATTTCTGGGGATATTACGGTAAAACATTTTCAGAAGACTCCCTGCAATCCAAAACGGAACAGCTGCGTCACAAGGAAAATAACCCTTACTCCGTACTGCTGGCTTATTTCTACAATGCCGCTACTATGCACCAGATCACACTGGCGCAGGTGCGGTGGTATTCCGGAGAGCTGAAACGACAATACATCGTATCTCCCCATAAACTCAATATCAACGACCATTTCGGTAATGGTAAGTTTGATATGAAAGGCGACTGGAAAAAAAAATTGCGGGTAGAATTTCCTAAAACAGAAATTACCGACAGTTTCAAGGAATATGCCACCCTGTTTAGCAATATCTTCGGGCTGAGAAGTGAAAAAGCGCTATCGCTCTTCAACCAAACCGTAGGTATCAAAGTACTCGGCGACCTCAATACCTTCATCCGCAGCCAGATGCTGGAAGAAACCGATGCGGAAGCAGAATTCCTCAAGCTGCGGGAAAACTACGACAGCCTGCTTTCCAGCCATCGCGCCATACAAAAAGATGAAACCCAGCTGAAAATGCTGGAACCCATCATAGAAAATAAAACCGCCTGGCAGGAACTACAAGACCGTAACCGGGAACTGCAAATGCTCCAGGATATACTACCCACCTGGTTTAACAGGCAGGAAAAAGATATCCTCGAAAGAGAGCTGGAAGCATTGCAGAAAGAACAACAGGTTACCGCCAGCACCCTCACCAGTATCAACGAAAGCCTGCAATCGCTCAACCTACGCAAAGATGAGCTCATAGCCCAGAAAGCCAACAACAGCGTAGACGAACAACTTCGCTCTATTGAAAAATCCATCCACTACGAACAAAAGGCCCTCGAAGCCAAACGTAATAAGATGGAAGAATACAATATGCTGGCCGACAGGCTGGAACTGGCTCCCAACCCCGATGAGCAGCAATTTCATGAAAACATTGCCGGCGCCGAACAGCTGAAAGCAGCACACGACAAACAGCTGGAAACATTGCAGGAAGAATTGTTTCATCACAAAAGCAGTCTCACCGCCGAAAGAGCCCAGGCCACCCGGCTGGAAGAAGAAATCAACTCTTTCCTTAACCGCAAAAACAACATTCCTTATGAGCTGATCCGCATCCGCCAGCAACTCGCTGACATGCTCGACATACACGAAGATGACCTTCCCTTTGCAGGAGAGCTCATCAAAGTAAAAGATGCCGAAAGCCATTGGGAAAACGCCATTGAAAAAGTATTACACAACTTCGGCCTACGCCTGCTCGTACCCGAAGAATATATCATGGACATCAACCGGTATATCAACACCAACAATCTGCAAACCCGCCTCGTATATCATAAGGTAGAAGAGGAGAGTTATACCATGTTGAGAATGCCGAATGAAAAAGATAGCCTGTTACAGAAAATAGATATCAAACCTGGTACCGTGTTTAAAGAATGGCTGCAAAACCAGCTGCTCGACCAGTTTGATTATACCTGTACGGATGACATGGCTGTGTTTAATCGCTCCCGCAAAGCGGTTACCTCCAACGGACTAACGCGGCAAGCTACACGCCACGAAAAAGATGACCGCCCCAACCGCTCGCAGCAAAACAACTACGTGCTGGGATGGAATAACAAAAACAAATTACGCCTGCTGAAAGAAGAGCAGGACGAATGCAACGGTAATATTGATACGCTGCAGCATAGCATTACACAGCTGGAAAACAGCCGCAAGACCATCGCCACCGTCAATACATTGCTGAATGCGTTCCTGTCGCTGCGCAACTACGCCGAAATCAGCTGGCAATCACATGCCGGCGTCATTGAATCCTTTGCCCGCGAAAAAGCGCAGCTACTCAAAACCAGCGACAAATACCAGGTGATCTGCGATCAGCTCGATGAAATCACCACCCAATTGCAAAGCAAGGAGAAAGAAAAGGAAAGAACCCTGCAGGAAAAAGGTCGCCTGGACGATAAAGCCGCAGAAAAACTCCGTCACTTCAATCAACTGAAGGTGAATAAGCTGGACGATATTTCCCTGCAATATGTGCTCGAATACCTGACAGACCTTTCACTCACAGAACCGGCTGAAACAACCCAGGAGCTGGCTGCCTACCGCAAACGGGCCGACGATAACATGAAAGCTACCCTGCACGATGCCATGCGCCAGAGTGCAGAAAAAGAAGCGGAAATTACCCGCCAGCTGTCAGCTTTTGTTATGCCGCCCAAAGCCATCCACGATACCTATCCTGAATGGCTCGGCGATGTAAGCGACCTGCAACCGCATGTTAAATACCTGGAGGAATTTACCTCCCTGTACGAAAACATCAAGTTCCAACGCCTCATTGAACATAAAGAGCGCTTCCGTAAATACATGGACACCAGTATGCTCAATGCCATCACTAACTACCGGGCATGGATATACGGTCAGGAAGACTTAATCCGGGAAGTAATGGAAGACCTGAATGAGCCATTGCGCAACATTACCTTCAACAAAAACCCTGACACCTATCTCCAGCTGGAATGCCGCCACGTACGCGATGTAGAGATCAGGAACTTCAAGGAAAAACTCAGCAACGCCGTGCCCGATTCCTATAAATATCACATGGAAAAAGATGAAGCATACGGCGATCAGCTGTTTGAAAATATTAAAGTACTGATCAACGACTTACAGCAGAATGAAGCCTGGCGCCGTAAGGTAACCGATGTGCGTAACTGGCTCGACTTTGGAGCGAAAGAGTTTTATATCGCCGATAATAAAGCCTTCAAATATTACGAAGATACCGCCAGCCTTTCCGGTGGTGAAAAAGCACAGTTTACCTACACTATTCTCGGCGCCGCCATTGCCTACCAGTTTGGTATCAATGAAGCCAACAGGCAGCATCGCAGTCTGCGCTTCATTACAGTGGATGAAGCCTTCAGTAAACTCGATCCGGAAAAGAGTCACTACCTCATGGAATACTGCGGACAGCTAAACCTGCAACTCCTGGTAGTAACGCCGTTGGATAAACTGAACATTGCCGAACCATATATCCATGCGTGTCATTTTGTATCCAACAAAAACAAACGGGATTCCGTAGTGTATAACTTCACCATGGAAGAATACCGCGACCGCAAGAAAGAGTTCGAATCCATGGCAGTGATGTCGTAGATACCGTTATTGTTATAAATAAAGCAGGGAGATGATAGCCAATAAAACAGCTATCATCTCCCTGCTTCATTTAACGGGATATCCTATTTTATTCCCTGGTTTCAATAACCAGGGAGCTTAACGCTGGCTGACAGGCATACAGCGATGGCATCCCCATTTGTTTCCGCCCCCATTCGCTCAGCAGGATAATA
The DNA here is from genome assembly GCF_012726295.1 of Chitinophaga sp. Ak27. Classification (GTDB taxonomy): domain Bacteria; phylum Bacteroidota; class Bacteroidia; order Chitinophagales; family Chitinophagaceae; genus Chitinophaga. The sequence continues at coordinate 97,719 of NZ_JABAOB010000005.1, forward strand.
AACGGTAACAGTTCCCGGCCCGTATCTGTGAGCTGGTATTCCACGCGGGGCGGCACTTCCAGGTACACGTGCCTTGTAATCAGTTCATCCTGCTCTAGTTCCCGTAATACCTGTGTGAGCATTTTAGGCGTAATACCGGTCAACGAACGGCGTAATTCGCCATATCTCTTTACACCTGCCCGCAGGTGATAAATAACCCTTCCTTTATGCTTCCCTCCAATACGCTGGAAGGCGTAATCAACTGCACAAACCGTATCCGACTCATTATTTTTTTGAGCTTTCTTCATTTTTTTAGCATTGATTATCAACAATAGTATCTATTTAGTATCTACATTCCCAAATGGTGCATACTTGTCTAAAATAAAGTTAACCCTCAATTTTGTGGAAGAAAAATTATTCTCATGAAAGCGATCCAACAAATAGCATTCGGACTTGAAAGTTTACAACTCACCGACCTTCCCACACCTACGCCTGCTGCCAACGAAGTATTGGTAAAAATAGAAGCCGTGGCGCTCAATTATCTCGATGTGGCGCTGGCTACCGGCACTTACAGTAAAGAGTTGCCATTGCCCCGCATTCCTACTTCCGATGGCGCCGGCATCGTTGCTGCTGTTGGCGATAAAGTGAGCAAATGGCAACCAGGCGACAGGGTCATGATACAATATAACCAACTGTGGCAACGGGGGTTGGCCACGCCGGCTACCAACCATATCAGAACAGGCGTTAGTACACCAGGTTTACTCGCGGAGTATGCTGTTATCCCTGAATATGCGCTCGTACGTACTCCTGCCAATTTAACCAGTGCAGAAGCGGCTACGTTACCGGTAGCGGGTGTTACGGCCTGGACAGGGCTGATGAGTTATGCTAACATTCAGCCGGGCCAAACTGTGCTCACGCAAGGTACTGGCGGCGTATCTCTTTTTGCCCTGCAGATAGCACTGGCAGCTGGCGCCCGTGTAATAGCCACCAGCAGTAATCCCGCTAAACTGGAAAAATTGAAACAATTAGGTGCTCATGAAGTTATCGACTATAAACAGTATCCCAACTGGCATGAAGAAGTAAGCCGCCTTACTAACGGGGAGGGGGTACACGCTACACTCGACATCGCCGGCGCCGCCACCATCGTCAATTCCGTGAAATCAGTAGGCTACAACGGCTTTGTGGGCCTGGTAGGATTTATTGCCGGCGCGCAGCTCCCACTGGATTTGTTTACCATAGTAGGCAACTACATCCGGTTACAGGGTTATTCTGTAGGTAGCGTACAAAGTTTCGAAGCCCTGGCAGCTGCCATAGCATTAAACAATATTCACCCTGTAATAGATCGCATATTCCCTGTAAGTGAAGTCCAGGAAGCGTTCCGGCATATGGGTAGCGGTAATTATTTTGGGAAGATTGTAATTGACATGAATGCCTGACCCTTATATATAAACGTCCTGCACTACGGCAGGACGTTATATCAAGTAAACCATTACACTAAAATTATTGTTTCAAGATAGTAAAAATGGGGCGATAAACCGGTTATTTCCTTGTTAAGGTGATCATAACATTATATTTTTATCAATACATGATAAACATCAGTTTCATGGATATCTTCACCTGCTACCTTTGCATCAATAATTCAAGATTATGCCATCCGTAGAAATACTATCCAGGATACAATTTGCTTTTACCATTGCCTTTCACTACATCTATCCTCCGCTGAGCATAGGACTGGGGCTATGTTTGGTGATCATGGAAGGGCTTTATCTCAAAACAGGTCTTGCAGTATATAAAGATATTACCCGCTTCTGGATCAAGATATTTGCCCTGATCTTTGGTATTGGCGTGGCTACCGGTATTGTGATGGAATTTGAGTTTGGTACTAACTGGGCTACTTACTCCCATTATGTAGGCGATATTTTTGGCAGCGCCCTGGCGGCCGAGGGGATCTTCGCCTTTGCAATGGAATCAGCCTTCCTGGGGGTATTGCTTTTCGGATGGAACCGGGTACATAAAGGCGTCCATTATTTTTCTACCTGTATGGTGGCGCTGGGCTCTATCTTCTCCGCATTGTGGATTGTGATTGCCAACTCCTGGCAACAAACACCCGCCGGCTTTCGTATAGAAGGCCACGACCTGGGCGCCCGTGCCGTAGTAACCGACTTCTGGGCCATGGTGTTAAATCCATCTTCTGTAGACCGTTTTTCGCATGTAATTATAGGCGCGTTCCTCGCAGGGTCTTTCCTGGTAATGAGTGTGGGCGCCTGGTATATATTAAAACAGCGCGCCGTTACCCACGCACAGGCCATGTTTAAAGTAGGTTTGAGCGTGGCGGTGATTGCTGCACTGCTGCAGCTTTTCACGGGTCATCGTTCCGCGCATTATGTCAGCAAATACCAGCCTGCAAAATTGGCTGCCATGGAAGGGCATTACGATAGCTCTGCAGTAGCGCCTATGTATATTGTGGGATGGGTAGATAATAAAAATGAGCACACTACCGGTATCAAAATTCCCGGCGGACTTTCTTTCCTCACACATGGCAGCTTTTCAGCACCGGTGGAGGGTTTGCGCGCTACGCCCAAAGAAGACAGACCAGGCGCCGTGAACTTCGTTTTCCAGATGTATCATATGATGATCACCATCGGCATCACGCTCATAGGACTCACACTGCTGGCTGTTTTCCTGCTATGGAAAAAGAAACTCTTCCAGCAACGCTGGCTGATGGTCATTTTTGCCTGGGCCGTTTTATTACCGCAAATAGCCAACCAGGTGGGATGGTATGCGGCGGAAGTAGGCCGTCAACCATGGGTAGTATATAAATTGCTTCGCACCTCTGATGCTTTATCCCGTAAGGTAACAGCCGACCAGGTCATGTTTTCCCTGATCTTATTTACGTTGGTATATGTACTGCTGTTTACCCTTTTCATCTATCTGCTGACGAGGAAAATACAGCATGGGCCTGATATCTCCGAAAATGCGGAAATAGAATACGATGGCTATTACCACGATAATATTACTTACCATCCTACTAAATTATAATTGTATGGAAACAATACTCGGACTGGATTTACCTACCTGGTGGTTTTTAGTGATCGGAGGATTGATTACCGGGTACGGCGTTTTAGATGGTTTTGACCTCGGAGCGGGTGCTTTACATTTATTTTTTAAGAAAGAAGAAAGTCGCCGCCTGGTCCTGAATGCGATAGGCCCGGTATGGGATGGTAACGAGGTATGGCTGGTGATAGCTGGAGGGGCGCTGTTTGCGGGCTTCCCGCTGGTATATGGCGTATTGTTATCTACCTTTTATATTCCCTTTATGTTGTTCCTGGTTGCGCTTATTTTCCGCGCTATTTCCATCGAATTCAGGAGTAAAGAACCGTGGCTATGGTGGCGCAAAATGTGGGATATCAGCTATATGGTGTCCAGTACCGGGATTACGCTCTTGCTGGGATTGGTACTGGGCAACCTGATACATGGCCTCCCCATGAATAAAGACCATGAGTTTACCGGCAACGTGCTTACCTTCTTCAACCCTTATGCGATACTGATTGCATTCACCACCTTGTCACTGTTTATGCTACATGGTTCTATTTACCTGGTGATGAAAACGGAAAACAGGCTTTACACGCGGCTCACCATTATTGTTAACAACTGTAGTAAATTCTTTATCCTCTGTTTCATTCTAACGTCGATGGCTACCCTGATTTACGTACCCCATATGACGCATCAGTTTAAATCGCACCCCAGCTTATTTCTGTTGCCGATGCTGGCGGTGCTGATAGTACTGAATATCAAGAGAAATGTGGATGCCCGTAAATATTACACCGCTTTTGCTTATTCTTGTATCATCACTGCTTGTCTGTTGATCCTGTTTGCTGTTGGATTATACCCCAATATCGTGATCTCTACCACCGATCCGGCTTATAGCATCAGCATTTATGCCGCAGCTTCTTCTGTAAAATCTTTGAAAATCATGCTGTTGATCGCCGCAATAGGCACTCCAATGGTGGTGGGATATACTACTTTCCTGTTTTGGACTTTCAGGGGTAAGGTTAAGTTGAATGAGATGAGTTACTAAGCGAGCTCAGCATTTATTAGGTCTATTAGACAGCTAAGATATCTCAGAGTGACTGCTATTATATAGCGTAATGGGAAGTCCTAAAAAAACAGGTCCCCGCAAGAAATTGCAGGGACTTACCATTTAACCTATATTCTGTACTGTAGCATTGAATTGATATCTCCCGAAACTCGCCTGTGTCATTTTCTCACTTTCATGCCTTCATCGGGAGGTGTTGTATATTTAAGACCGTTAACTTTCAATAAAGTTTAACCGGTTTAAAAAATTTTCTAAAAATAATTTTGGGCGACCGAAATTCGTAGCCACAACTTACCGCTTCCATGAACCGCATCGACCGTCTAACTGCCATTCTGATTCAATTACAAGGGAAAAAAATAGTGAAAGCAGCGGAAATAGCTGACCGTTTCAATATCAGCCTGAGAACAGTATACAGAGATGTGAAAGCCCTGCAGGAGGCCGGCGTGCCCATTGGCGCTGAAGCCGGTACAGGCTACTATATCGTAGATGGGTATCACCTCCCCCCGGTAATGTTCTCCAAAGAAGAAGCCGCCGCCCTATTGACGGGGGAGAAGCTGATGGAGCAATTTAGCGACCACAGCAACAAAAAGCAGTTTAGCCTGGCGATGGAAAAAATACGTTCCGTACTCCGGGGATCGGAAAAAGACTACCTGGAGTCGCTGGAGGAAAATATTGCCGTACTCCGCTACCAGCCCGGCGCTTTGGTTAATACTGACGGAGATGAGTTCCCCAACCGCTTTTTGTCTGACATCCAGCAGGCACTCGGCCTGAGCCAGGTGATTAATATGGAGTATTTTTCCCTCCAGGACGAGGTGGCTACCCGCCGGGAGGTAGAACCCATCGGTATTTTTCATATGAGCCATAAATGGCACCTGATCGCCTTTTGCCGGCTCCGGCAGGGATACCGCGACTTCCGGTTAGACCGCATCCGTAAACTCAGCCTGTTGAGCAGCAACTATGAAAAAGGAAAACACCCTTCTCTACAAGGTTACCTGGAGCAACAACGCAACAATCATAAGCAGGAGGCCCACCTGATAAAACTACGCTTCGACAATGACGTGATGCGGCATATCCGGGAGCAGAAATACTATTTTGGGCTGATGGAAGAAACAGTCAAAGGCGATTTCACTGAACTAACCTTCCTCACTGGCTCCCTAAGCTACTTCTCCCGCTGGCTGGTGATGTTTGGTAACCAGGTAACAGTACTCGAACCCCTGGAGCTGAAAACCGCTACGGCAAACCTTGTAGCAGAACTCCATCAACATTATTTTTAAATCCGGTATAACTACTGACATAAGGTTGTCATCAGCCCTTCTTTGCTTTGTATTATCATTAAACACAACACTATATGAAGAAGCTGACCAATTGTTATGTATTTCTTTTCGATGGCTATTCCGACTGGGAACCTGCCCTTACCATGTATGGCATTGGCTGCTTTACAGATATTAACGTGGTAACCTTTTCACTGAATGGGGAGGCGGTTGCTTCGGGAGGCAAACTGCCGGTGCAGCCACGCTCCAGCCTGGAGCAAGCCATGGCAGCTGATATCGATCTGCTTATCTTACCGGGTGGCGCGCCTATGGAACAAGGGGCCAATACGGAAGTGTTGCCACTGGTACAACAACTGCTGGCACAGCAAAAAACAGTGGCCGCCATCTGTGGCGCCACGGCACTATTGGCCCAACATGGCTTGCTCGACAACATACCCCATACCAGCAACCACCCGGAAGTATTGAAGATGCTGGCGCCAGCTTATAAGGGCCAAGCCAGCTATCAGCAAAGCCCTGCAGTAGATGGCGGACAAATCATTACCGCATCCGGCACCGCCATGGTGGCTTTTGCAAAGGCTATTTTCATACACTTTGATTTACTGGAAAAGGAACAACTGAAATTTTGGTTTGGCTTCTTTGATACGGATAATAATACCCCGGAGATGGAAACCGCTTCGTCCTTTCATTTCTTCTATCGCCGCTACCAGACCAACTTAGCCGGGATGATGCAACTGGTGCGTACGGCGATCAAAACGGTATATGAAGCAGCCATTGCGGCGGGACTGGAAATATGTGGCGGCGCACAGTGGCATTACCACAATTTCGACGGACAGCCAGATACTGTATTCACCCTCGACATCGGCTTGCCCGTTACAGGTGTTCAACCGGTGCCAGCTCCCTGGCTATGCGAAACCATGCCTCCATTCCGCTGCGTAAGCCTGCAGCACCATGGTCCCTGGGAACAACTGGGCGATACTTACGGAAAGCTGATCACTGGCTTACAAATGCTGGGGACGCCAATGACCGGGTATACCCGCGAACAGTATCTCCGCTACAATTTCGAACAACCCGCACAAAATATTACCAACGTACAAATCGGGATAGTATAGCAACAGCCATTCCCCGGGAAGCAGACTACAGCCACTTTCCGGGGATATATGGCGCACTAATTTTTACCCCCATGAAACTATATACCAGGCTGGGATGGCTGCTCATAACATCATTTATACTTGACCAATATCTTATAACAATGAAACAAGATTTAACCAAAACCTTTAAACAGTACTACACGGCTACCAGTGAACCGGCGCTGGCCACCATGGAGAAAGGGCTTTTTCTGACCATTGCTGGTCAGGGCGATCCCAATGGCGCCGGGTTTGCCGATGCAACCGCCGCATTATATGCGGTGGCCTATGGCATCAAGTTCAACAGCAAAGAGAAAGGGCACGATTTCACCGTCAGCAAGCTGGAAGGCTTCTGGTGGGTAGACGATGTTACCACCGATCCTTTAAAAGTACCGCGGGATCAGTGGCATTACGAACTGGCTATCCGGATTCCCGATGAAATTACCCGCCAGCAGTTCTCTGAAGCATTGTTGGCAGCAGAGAAAAAGAAGAAATCTTCCAAAATCCGCAAAGTTGATTATAAAGAAATAGCCGAAGGACTTTGTGTACAGTTGCTACATACCGGGGCTTACAGTGAAGAGCCAGCCTCCTTGAAGAAGATGGATGATTTTATGCACCAGCATGGATTAAAGATGAATGGGCGGCACCATGAAATTTATCTTTCCGATTTCCGGAAAACAGCACCGGAAAAACTGAAAACGATATTAAGGCATCCCGTAAGTCGTTAGTAGAATAAGGATAGGAGAAGTGCTAATCGCCAAGCCCTAACTGAATAATGGCTTGCTGAGCGGCAATCTGGCTGGCATCTTTCTTATTGAAGGCTTTTCCGCTGCAGATCAGTTCTCCATCTACCACAGCGCCAACGGTAAAAATGCGGCGGCCATTATCCATTTGTTCCTCGAGTAATTCAAACTCGAGGCTTTTTCCATTTTTGTTCGCCCAGCCGTACAACTTGTTTTTGTGGTTCATTTCCACGGTTTCCAGCAGTTCCATATCGATGTAAGGCAGGATAATCCGCTTGTGTACGAACTGTTGGGTTTTGTTATACCCGCGATCCAGGTAAACAGCGCCTACCAAGGCTTCCAGGGTATTTCCAAATATCTGGCTGATTTTGAGAAAGCTATTGTATTTGTCGTAAATGGTGAGCTTGCGCAATCCCATTTTGATGGCGATATCATTTAACTGTTGCCGGTTAACGATCTTGGAGCGCATCTCTGTTAAGTATCCTTCTGTTTTGTAAGGATATTTTTTAAAGAGGTAGTCTCCTACGATAGCGCCAAGAATGGCGTCACCGAGGTATTCCAGCCTTTCGTTGCTTTCCAGGAATTTTTCTTTACTGGAACGATGGCTCAGGGCCACTTCATAGAGGGCAAAATTACCGGGGGGAAATCCCAGCAGGTTGTGCAGCTCTTTATATAAGTGCCGTTTTTTGGAAACAAGTCGATATAAAAAACCTGGCAGTAAATTCACACAATCAAGATCAAGGAACAAATTTTTTGAAAATAACGGAGGCATTATGTCCACCAAAACCAAAGGTATTGGATAATGCGGCGTTTACTTCTCTCCTCTGTGCGATATTAAAAGTAAAATTCAGTTTCGGATCTAACTGCGGGTCGTCAGTAAAGTGGTTGATCGTAGGAGGAACTATGCTATCGATGATAGACATAATTACGGCTATAGATTCAACGGCGCCGGCGGCTCCGAGTAAGTGACCTGTCATGGATTTTGTGGAGCTGATATTCATTTTATATGCATGCTCTTCAAAAACCCGCTGGATGGCTTTTACTTCGGCAATATCTCCCAATGGGGTGGAAGTACCGTGAACGTTGATATAATCGATTTCGCCTGGCTGCATCCCGGCATCTGCCAATGCGTTGCGCATTACATTCAATGCACCTAATCCTTCCGGATGGGGAGCAGTGATATGATATGCGTCCGCTGTAGCGCCGCCGCCTGCCAGTTCTGCATATATCCTGGCGCCTCTTTCCTGGGCATGTTCTAATGACTCCAGTACCAGAGCACCTGCCCCTTCTCCCATTACAAAACCATCACGGTCGAGATCAAAGGGACGGGAAGCCGTTTTAGGATCGTCGTTTCTTTCGGATAAAGCCTTCATGGCATTGAAGCCACCTACGCAAGGCTCGTTGATTACATTTTCTGATCCACCGGTAATCACCATATCGGTTTTACCGTAACGGATGCTGTACATCGCTTCTATAATAGCATTAGTAGCAGATGCACAAGCAGATACAACAGAAAAATTAGGCCCTCTGAAACCATGGCGGATAGAAATATACCCGGCTGCGATATCCAGTATAAGCCTCGGAATCAAAAATGGACTAAAACGGGGTGTACCGTCCCCTGTATGGAATTCCCGCAGCTCATGGCTGAAGTTGATCATACCACCCACACCGGTGCCCCATATCACTCCCACCCGATCAGCATTGATCTTGTCTTTGTTGATATTGGCGTCCAGTATCGCCTGATCTGCGGCAATAACTGCCGTTTGTGTAAAGGGGTCCATCTTACGGGCCTCCTTCTTGTCCAGATAGTTAGCAGGATCAAAATTCTTCAGTTCGCAAGCAAAACGGGTTTTGAACTTGGAAGCGTCAAATTGCTTGATAAAATCTGCGCCGGATACACCGTTCGTCAATCCGTGCCAAAAATCAGCCACGGAATTGCCGAGCGGTGTAAGAGCGCCTAAACCTGTAACGACAACTCGTCTTGGTTGCATTAAAACAATTCTGATTAGTAGGATTATTTTACATGTTCTTCCAGGTAAGCAACTGCCTGGCCAACAGTAGTAATAGTTTCAGCTTGTTCGTCAGGAATGGAGATGTTGAATTCTTTTTCGAATTCCATAATCAGTTCTACCGTATCCAAAGAGTCAGCGCCTAAGTCGTTGGTGAAGGAGGCTTCAGGAGTTACCTCGGCTTCGTCAACGCCCAATTTGTCAATGATGATCTTTTTAACTCTTGATGCAATGTCTGACATAATTTTAAGTGTTTTTGGTTTAAAACTTGACTGCAAAAATATAATTTTTATTGAATTGCCAACAGATAGCCCGAATTTTAAAGGTCATCCAAGCAGCGCAATCCCGCCAAACTCAGTACAGTAAACATATTCATAGCTTTGTTAATAAAAGAATTTATATATTTTTGATACTGGTATGTTTACAGATTTGCATATTTCCACACAAAAGTCGCCTTTTTAAGGACAAATAAGACAATCCCCCTTCACCAAAATCTGCAAATCTCTAAATATCTCCATTCAACCGGCTTTTTAGCCACTTATCTAAACCCTTAACGCTATTTAACAGTTGCCGGGTGCATTCAGCCCCCTCAATGCTTAAATTTGTCCGGCTTGTGAGAGACTTCCTCCACCGGGGAGTACTGTACGGTAACAAAAGTCGCCGCTCGCCATTAATATTAAGCTATAGATCAACAGCTAAACGCTGCTAAAACACATATAAAAAGATATGGCCATCACCAAAAAGACCGTCCGCTCCATCCTGTTACTGGCTGCAGCTGGCATCGTCATCTTCTTCGTTTATAAGAAAATTGCGGGCAACAAGGCTGCTGCCGACCCCACCGCTGCTTCCGCTAAAGGAGCCGCCGGCGCCAGGTCATTGCTCACCGACGGCTGGGTAGTGAAAATATCCAAACTCGACCAGGCTATTGAGGCAAGCGGTACCTTACAAAGCAATGAAGAAGTAGAAGTGAAACCGGAAATCAACGGCCGTATCATACACCTATATTTTAAAGAAGGTACCCCGGTGAAAAAAGGAGATATCCTGGTTAAATTATATGATGAAGACCTGAAAGCCCAACTCCAGAAACTGAAATTACAGCAACAACTGGCTAAAACCACCCTGGAACGCCAGGAAAACCTGCTCAAAATAAATGGTATCAGTCAACAGGATGTGGACGTAACCCGCAACCAGGTAAGCGCTTACCAGGCCGACATGGACTATACCCAAACCCAGCTGCAGAAAACAGAGCTACGCGCTCCCTTCAGCGGCAAACTGGGTCTGCGCAACGTCAGCGAAGGCGCTATCGTGTCCTCTGCTACCGTTATCACCACCCTCCAACAAATAGATCCGCTTAAAATGGACTTCTCCGTAGCAGAAAAATACCGCAACGCCATTAAAAACGGCGACCAGGTAAATTTCTACGTAGCAGGAGATAATAATGAATATAAAGGCAGCATCTATGCCATAGACCCGAAAATTGACCTGACCACCCGCACCGTAAAACTACGTGCCATCGTTCCCAATAATAATGGAGTACTGTTCCCGGGGTCTTTCGCCAAAGTAAAAATTATACTCAAAAATATGCCGGATGCCATGATGATCCCCTCCCAGGCGGTAATTCCAGGCACCCGCGATAAAAAAGTAATCGTAGCGGATAACGGCAAAGCTAAATTTGTGACCGTGGAAACAGGCCTCCGTACCGAAAGCAGCGTACAAATCACCAGTGGTCTGCAAGCCGGCGATACGGTTATCACCACCGGTATCCTCCAGCTGAAACCAGGTATGCCGCTGAAGTATAATAAGATACAGTAACAACTTTCTTATCCGGCAGTAGGCCCCCGGCGGAACCTATCTCCCCGGATTACCTGCCAACGGAAAAAGAACACCGAAAATATTTGCCATGAGTTTACCTTCTTTATCACTCAAACGCCCGGTATTTGCGATCGTGATGAATATCATTATCGTGATATTCGGAATGGTAGGATTTACCTTCCTGGGGGTGAGAGACTTTCCGGCGATAGACCCGCCTATCGTTAACGTACGCACCTCATACGCAGGCGCCAACTCTGATATCATTGAAACACAGATCACCGAACCACTGGAAAAACAAATCAATGGTATTGCCGGGATCAAAAATATATCTTCCAGCAGCAGCCAGGGAAGCAGCAATATCACCGTGGAGTTTGAACTGGGACAAGACCTGGAAGGCGCTACAAACGATGTACGCGACAAAGTATCCCAGGCCCTCCGCAGCCTGCCCCCGGATATTGATGCCCCTCCGGTAGTATCCAAGCAAGACGCCAACTCCGATGCTATCATCTCCATGACAGTACAGAGTAATACCCGCAACCAACTGGAAGTAACGGAATACGGCACCAACGTACTCCTCGAAAAGCTCCAAACCATTCCCGGCGTGAGCGCCATCCAGATCTGGGGAGAAAAACGCTACGCCATGCGTATCTGGATGGACCCGGCTAAATTGTCGTCCTATAGCCTCACCCCCAACGATGTACAGGCCGCCCTGGCTCGCGAGAACGTGGAACTGCCTTCCGGTAAAATTGCCGGTAATGCCACCGACTTTACCGTACGCACCTTCGGCCGCCTGGTATCGGAAGACGACTTTAATAACCTCATCATCAAAAATATAAACGGCAGCGAAATCCGTATCCGCGACATTGGTCAGGCTGTACTGGGACCGGAAAACGAAGAAACCATGCTGAAAGAATCCGGTATCCCGATGATTGCACTGGCACTCATCCCTCAACCCGGATCCAACTACGTGGCCATCGCAGATGAATTCTATAAAAGGTATAACCAGCTGAAAAAAGACATTCCTGACGACTACACCGTGAATATCGCCATGGATAATACCCGCTTCATCAAAAAATCGATCGATGAAGTGGAAGAAACCCTGATCATTGCCCTCGTACTGGTAATTATCATCGTGTACCTGTTCTTCCGCGACTGGCTCATGGCCCTCCGTCCGTTGATAGATATCCCGGTATCCCTTATCGGCGCGTTCTTCATTATGTATGCCTGCGGCTTTACCATCAACATCCTCACCCTGCTGGCTATTGTACTCGCTACCGGCCTGGTGGTGGATGACGGTATCGTGGTAACGGAAAATATCTATAAAAAGATAGAAGCCGGCATGCCCCGTATGCGCGCAGCACGGGAAGGATCTGAAGAAATCTTCTTCGCGGTAATTGCTACCTCTATTACCCTGGCCTTTGTATTCTTACCGATTATCTTCCTCCAGGGATTTGTGGGACAATTATTCCGTGAATTTGGTATCGTGGTAGCCGGCGCAGTAATTATCTCGGCATTCGTATCACTTACGCTAACGCCTGTACTAAACGTAAAGCTGGGCCGTAAAACACATACCCATTCCTGGTTCTACACCAAAACAGAACCTTTCTTCCGCTGGATGGAAGAAGGTTATAAAAGTTCGCTGGAATCGTTTATGCATATCCGTTGGGTGGCCGGATTAATCATTGCCGGCTGCCTGGTGATGATTTATTTCCTGTTTAAAACACTGCCATCTGAACTGGCGCCGCTGGAAGACCGCAGCACATTCCGTCTCTCTATTACCACGCCGGAAGGTACTGCCTATGACTATATGGACGCTTACGTAGATAAGCTCACCAAATTCATGGCCGACTCTATACCGGAAAAGAAAATCATTCTCAGTGTTACCTCTCCCGGCTTCAGCGGATCCGGTGCAGTAAATACCGCCTTTGCCAACGTAGTGCTCACCGAACCACAAGAGCGCCACCGTTCGCAAAAAGATATTGTGAACCTGGTAAACCGCAATATGAGCAGATTTCCGGAAGGAAAAGTGTTTGCCATTGAGCAACAAACCATCCAGGTAGGACGCAGAAGCGGATTACCTGTATCGTTTGTACTCGAACATATCAACTTCGATACCTTAACAGCTGTACTTCCCAAGTTTATGGAGGAAGTAGGCAGCAGCCCGGTATTCCAGGGCACGGACGTAGATCTGAAGTTTAATAAACCGGAACTGCGTATTCACATCAACCGTGATAAAGCTACCCAGCTGGGTGTGTCTGTACAGGATATTTCACAAACACTACAGCTCGCGCTGAGTAATCTCCGCTATGGTTATTTTATCAGGAATGGTAAACAGTACCAGGTAATGGGGCAAGTATTCCGCGCAGATCGCGATGATCCTATGGACTTGCAAAACCTGTATGTGCGCAATTCCCGCGGTGAAGCCATACAGCTCGACAACGTGGTAAACATTGAAGAGGAAACCAGTCCGCCTATCATCTATCACTTTAACCGTTATAAATCGGCCACCATTTCCGCAGGCCTCGCTCCCGGCAAAACCATTGGTGATGGATTGAAAGAGATGTACCGGATTTATGATAAACTACAGCGGGAAAGTATACTGAACGATTCGTTCAACACGGCGCTTTCCGGCTCGTCCCGCGACTATGCAGAGAGTGGCTCCAATACCATGTTTGCCTTAGGCCTGGCCCTGGTGCTTATTTACCTGGTACTGGCCGCCCAGTTTGAAAGCTGGATAGATCCGTTAATCATTATGCTCACAGTACCACTGGCATTTGCCGGGGCGTTGTTGTCGCTATGGCTGTTTAATCAAACCTGGAATATCTTTTCACAGATTGGCGTAATCATGCTGATAGGCCTGGTAACGAAAAACGGTATCCTCATCGTAGAATTTGCGAACCACCAACGTGATAGTGGTATGAAAAAATCAGATGCCGTTATCAATGCCTCCTCGCTTCGTTTACGCCCGATCCTGATGACGAGCCTGGCTATGGCACTGGGTGCACTGCCCATTGCCATGTCGCTGGGAGCTGCCGCCACTAGCCGTATTCCATTAGGGATTGTCATTGTGGGAGGTATCATATTCTCGCTGGTATTAACTTTATACGTTATCCCGGCGATGTATACTTTCTTCTCCCGCAGAGGTAATAAACGCCATGAGGAGGAAGAAAACGAAAAAGATACGGTTGTACCTGTCACTTCAGCACATGCCTAAACGCTACTGATTGCATGAACAAGACGAAGCTATTTATGATGATAAATATAAAGAAGCAGTACTTATGTTTACTGCTCATACTGATAAGTGCTACCGGCCTTAAGGCCCAGCAACAGATACTTACGCTGGAGCAGGCCATTGATGTAGCACTCAAGAATAATTTTGATATCCGGTTAGCCAGGAATACTGCAGAGCTTTCTGCTAATGACTACGCCTATTCGAACTTTGCCTTCGTGCCCCGCCTGAATGCCACCGCCGGCACCACCTGGAATAATACCGCCACCAAACAGGAATTCGTAAATGGTACCAAGAGAGATACCAGCGGCATCAAAGGCAATAATATCAGCGGCAATGTAACATTGAGCTGGACCTTATTTGACGGTCTGAAAATGTTTGCCACACGCAATAAATTACAGTCCATCCGCGACCTGGGAGAACTGGCTATTAAAAACCAGGTGCAAAATTCCATTGCCACTATTATTAATGGCTATTATAACATTGTACAACAGAAACAACAGCTGAAGGCCCTGGCAGAACAAATGTCGATTTCAGAAGAACGGGTAAAATTATCTGATGCTAAATTCAGTACCGGTCTTGCTCCCAAAACTGACCTGCTGCAGTCTAAAGTAGACCTGAATGCCCAAAAAGCACTGTATCTCCGCCAGCAAACACTGATAGAAGAAAGCAAAGGGTTGCTTAATCAACTCATGGCTGTTCCTGCCGGCGCTATTGGTTACGATGTAATAGATTCCATTCCGCTGAATAGTGGGTTATCCTTTTCCCTGTTGCAGCAAAACATCGCCAATAATAATAGCGCGATAAAAGTGCAACAACAAAATGTGAACATATCGGCGCTCGCCATCAAAGAGCGTCGTGCAGATTACTTCCCGGTGATATCATTCAATTCAGGCTACAACTATAATAGAAATACTTCCAATGCAGCCTCCAATGCGTTTAGTCCGAAATTCAACCGCAACGGCGTTTTCAACTATGGGCTCACCGCCGCCATACCTATCTTCAACGGGTTTAATGTAAAGAGACAGGTACAAAATGCGAATATTGATTTCGATTTCCAGAACATTACGTTGGATAATATAAAATCGCAGGTCGACCTGTCACTCAATAACGCATTCAAAGACTACGAGTACTATAAAAAGCAAGTCGCGCTGGAAGAAGAAACCAATGACCTGGCACACGAAAATGCGATGGTTGCATTGGAACGATTTAAGCAAGGCGTATCCACCATCCTGGAAGTTAAAATTGCACAACAGAGCCTGGAAGATTCATTTTATCGTTTAATCCAGGCACGCTATAATGCCAAGCTGGCGGAAACGCAGTTAGGCCTTTTAAATGGCGCATTATTACAATAAAATACAATCACCAACCTTTTACAGTGAAGCGGTATCATATGGTACCGCTTTTCCTTTTCAACAGATGTACGGCGATGAACAACAAGTGTATCGCCGGCGAACACATTATGAAAAATATTTTGTAATATAGATTAATTATCAACCATATTTTACACGGCATGATTTTATAATAAGAACCGTAAACATAATCATCATGTATCGTCATCTTAGCATCGTCGTAACCTGTCTGTTATTGCTTACCAGTACCTGTTTTGCTCAACAACTCCGTTTAGTAAATCGTTCGCTGATAAAAGATTCTGTTATTCATCTTAACAAAGCAGATGGTCCTGGTGTAGCGTGGATTAGCAACCAGGAATTTTCAAACGGCACTATAGAGTTCGATGTAAAAGGGAAGAATGTGTTGCAGCAAAGCTTTGTAGGTCTTGCGTTTCATGGCCAGAATGATTCTACTTATGATGCTGTTTATTTTCGTCCCTTTAACTTCCAGGTACCGGAGCCGGGAAGAAGAGCGCATTCAGTGCAATACATTTCCCTTCCTAAATATGATTGGTTTACTTTAAGAGACCAATACCCCGGCAAATATGAAAATGAAATTGATACAGCTACCGATCCTAACAACTGGTTTCACGTTAAACTCGTCATTGAATTCCCGGAAGTAACAGCCTATGTAAACGGAAAGAAATGTCTATCCGTTACGCAGATCTGCACCCTTAAAACCGGCATGGTAGGGTATTGGGTAGGTAACGGTTCTTCGGGAGAATGGAGGAACATATCTTTCAAGTAAGGTTGTTGATTGTTAAGTTAGAAGTCGGGCTTTAAGGCGTTGGTCCTTAAGGCCTTTTTAATTGCCTTTACACTGTGAGCATGACTTTCCCTACCAGCCATACAGCCGGTCTCGCAAAAAAACAACAGTACTCGCAATTCTTCTCATCGTCTTCAAAGCCGACGGTAATTCATGCGCCCTTTCATTATACTGTGAGCATAATTTTCTCCACCTGCCATACAACCGGCCCCACAAACAACAATACTAACAACTCCCCTCATCGTCTTCAAAGCCGACGTCGCTTCATGTGAATCCTTTATTATACCGCGGCATAACCTTCCATGCCAGCAATGCAATCAGCGCCAACATACATCAATACTTACCGGTCACTGGTTACAAAACCAATGACACCTCCTATAACCACTTCCATTACGCCCTGAACATACCTCTTCCTCGTTGGCAATAACGCCAACGGTTATCTGTATGACCGCTTGTATTACAGTGGAAAGCTTCCCGTGTCGGCTATATTAACCAACCATCAACTCACTCAGAAATTTCATCCATAGTGCTTCTTCTCAGGTTACAAGCCCGGTGATACCTAATCGGCTCTTCATAATAATGGCAATGCCAGCCCCGCCAGGGTAGTCCCATCATTACGTTGATGTAAACCCATAAGGTATCGTCTCGAGACCAACTGTAATTTTAGCTACGCCTGAGTTACAAACCGTATGAGATAAAATATTTCTTTACTACAGCTCCCGATTGTATTCAATGCTCATCTATTCAATAACTTCTTGCTCTTATTCATCTAATTCCTTATTGCCAGTACAGCTTCTTCTTAACTATTATTAGAAAAATAATCAACATGCTCCTGGTATGCTGACATTAGCCGTCACTCAATAGCAGTCAAAACCAAATTGCGCTAAATCCATAACTATAGCCCAATTCAGCCTTTACCATTTACATTTACTAACAGATGGAAGTACGTTGCGATAACAGATTTGCTTACTCGATTTTGGTTTATCACAACAAATGAAAAGAATCGCTCACAGAATATTTATCCAAAGTTAATTTTTTTTTCAATAAAAAAATTACGGTCGGCAAAAATATTTATACAACAACAAACTAACACCGATGCATCTCCAAACACAATATGATAAAGGGATTCAAAAGACAGCAACAACACACCAAATAAATAAATAAAGTTTTTAAATTAATTTTTTTAGGTAGGATTCTTAATTATTTTTTCTCAATTCAAATTTATTACATAATTTTCAACCCGATTTTAACCTGCTAAGGTTAACCCCGCCAAAAACCTTCCTGAAAAACTTTCAAACCCCACGCCATGAGGCTAAATACGGTAACTACCATATCTATAGACAAAATAAAACTCAGACAATTTCAGTTTCTGCACTTGAAGCAGTCCATGGAAAAACACCATGAATTTGAATTAGGTATTGGATACGACTGGCTGTCGATTTATGGCGCTAACCCGGTTACAGCCGGAAAATACTTACTTGGAAAAGAAGTGAGCATATGTATCCAACCTGTTGAACTGCCAGGAAAATTCAACCCCTTACTGTTTAACGGCATCATCACCAATATCACTGCAGGTAAAGAGCAGAACGGCAATACAGGCAGCTGTATATTACAGGGCAACAGTCCCACCATCTTTCTATCAGGCAATCCACACACCCAATCATTCGAGCAGCTGGCCTTATCATCCATTGTTAACACCATTTTCAAAAACTGTTACCCTTTTTCTGTTGAATGCCTGGTGAATCCCGTTTTTACCCACACGTTGAAATATGTGGTACAATACAAAGAGACTGGCTTTGACTTTCTCCATCGCATCTCCCAGCGATATGGAGAGCACTTCTTCTACAATGGGCAACAAATTATATTTGGAAAATACAGGCCTCAAAAAGTAAGCCTTACGCATCAAGCAGATCTGGCGTCATTTCAGATTAACTGCAGGATTCTACCGGGCAATCAGCTATTGCAAGCCTATGAATACAGGCGCCCACAAGTCATTGTATCGGAGGTATTACAACAACCCGTTCAAAGCTCCAATAATTATACCCGGCACCTTCATGCCTTGAGTAAAAAATTCTATCATCATACTGCGACCTATAATATGCCGTTTGCATTCAGCAGCCATGCGGCAATGGAACTATCTTTCCTCACGCAACAATATCAGCAACGATTGCTCTCCCAAATGGTGCTACTCAACGGCGCCAGTACGAATACAGGGCTTCGGCCGGGCGATACTGTCAGCATACAGGAAACTTTACTCCACAGGGAAGAATATGGCGAATTCCTATTGACTGCTATTGAGCACCATTGCAATGGAAACGGGGATTATCACAACGCTTTTGAGGGCATTCCGGCCGACCTGAATCCAGCTCTCAGAAAACCATGCAACATGCCCCATTGTGAGGCGCAAAGCGCAGTGGTAATCGATAACAATGACCCTAAAGGGCTGGGAAGGATACGCGTGAGATTCAACTGGCAGAAAGGCGGCTCACCATGGATCAGGTTCCATCAACCCCATGGCGGCACCAATAAAGGATTCTATTTTATTCCTGAAATAAATGAAGAAGTATGGGTAGACTTCGAAGGAGGAAATCCAGAGGCGCCTTATGCCACAGGATGCGCCTATAACGGAGCTGCCAAAACAAATGAAGGAGACGATCAAAACAACATAAAAATAATTAAAACCCGTAGTGGCCATGTTATACGATTGGACGACACCGATGGTAACGAAAATATCATCATATCCGACAAAGGCGGCAACACCCTCATCATGAATACAAAGGACCAAAGCATCTCTCTATCTGCCCCCGAAAGCATAAAAATCACAGCCCGCAACATCGGCATACAAGCTACCGAAAATATTGATATCAACGCAGGCATACACCAGCATCATACTGCCGGCATGAATATCCTGCATACAGCCGGCGATGGCATCAACCAATATGCGCTTAACGACTACCGGCTAACCGCCTCTAACATTGTCAAAATAGCCAGGGAAAACATCCATGTACAAGCCCGGGAAATGGAAAAAAATGCCGAAGAAATAAACATCCATAGCACTAAAAAAGATATGCATATTTCATCGGGGAAAACCGTCACTATTAAAAGCATTGAGAAATCTATCATCCACTAAAACATGAACCATATGAATAACAATTCCGCCACTGGAAAACTATCTGTTATCTGCAAAAGATATACGGAAAACTGCAGAAGCATCCACTGGAATTCCCATGGACCAGTGACGCTGTATGCCGTCAAATCCATTGTTATCCAGGGAAAACAAACCGGAATAAGGTTTATCAAAAACACCGCTCCAACACAAACACCGAAAGCGTAACGCATCCACATATAATACACTTGTAAAACTATAAGATGGCAGACAAACATTTTGTGGTACAGGGAGCCGTATGCCGGTGCCGATTTGGTACTACCAGCAGTAAACTCCAGGTGCTGAACACCAACGAATATATGAATGACCATGCAGGCAGCATCAAGCCCGTTGCCAGCAGTAAAGAATTGGGAAATCCATTCCTACCGGCTACATTCGGACATTGCAGTCTCACCCAAAATGCCTGCGTACCGGCCATTTCAAAATGGCGGAATACATTACGCCAAATAGTACTGGCTAATAATGGCCAAATACTCACGGAAAACAGCAAGGCATATTGCATCGTAGCCGGCACACCCTGTATCGCTGTCACCCATCATGGTCAAACACTAGCTCCAATTACAAACGACACCAACGAAACTACGGTTGCAGATCATCCTACGGAAATGATAACGCCCATACCATCCGACACTATCAACACTGCTGTTACTGCAGCGCAATCCTCCAACGATCAGCAAACTACAAAGCCATTATTTCCAGAACAAAAACCAACCGTGCCATTTACTGTTAACCCCTTTGTTAACCATATCGTTAGACCCCGAACCTCCCTTAGTTTCCAGGCATCCGACATGATGTCCCCTGCTAAGCTGTCTTCTTCCTCTGCAGCTGCCACCCAATGGCTCTTAAATGGTAAACAAGTGGGTATAGGCGCATCAATTATGCTTGATGGCCATACCCACTTTACCATTCCGGGGAAATACCGCATAACGGCACTGATAGGCTTGCCCCCGTCAAAACCACAGCAGGCCCGCAGGTATTTCGAAGTAAAAAACAATGAATTACAGGCAATAAAAATCAATGATTCCGATCCAAACTGGATAATAGGCAAACGCTATACATTAACAGCTCAAACATTAATGCCCTACGCTGAAAATCTCGATGGCCCCATTATATGGAAACCGTATGGCGCAGGCCGCGATGTACAGGAAAACGCATTTGCATCTCAGGAGGGAACGTTTACGATTAGTGCGCGGCTAAAACAATCAGTACAAACACTGGAAATAAACGCAGTATATGCTACTGTCAACCGCTGGTGTTTTGTTGATCAGCAAAATATCTATAAAGCGAGGGCAGGATGGCAGGAAAATATCTATATCACTATTGCCAGCCCAGAAGCCAGTAACGAAACTGTTACCCTGCACCTGCTGCAAAGTACGCCAGCCCACCGTATCTGCCACGTAAAGGAAATTGGCCAGGTAAAGTTCGATGATACCGGTACGTTAAAAGTAGCCGTCAATATCCAAAAGCTAAAGCCCATCCTCACGGCGGCCAGCTTCCGATGGGATACCAGTAATTTATTATTCGCCATAGCGCAAAGAGAAGACAGCATACAATTCGCGGGCATGAAAACCATTTGCTGCCATGACAAGAAATACTGGTTCCCTCAAAAACAACACCAGCTAAGAGGAGCAGAAATGGGAAAATACCTTCAGATAAAAGATACCACGGGAATAGTGTCTATACAGTTCTTCGACAGCCATCATGTACCAGCCTATAAGGTGTATCCATATGGAGAGAAAATCACGGTACATATACAAACCAACAATCTCTCGGACGAAACCCTGCTATTTGAAATATGGGAAAACAAGTTCCAGGAAGAAGATATATGTCATTGCCGCAAGGAGATACGGGTAAATGATAGCGAAACCTGTGATGTACTGATTAACACACTTTCTTTAAAAACAGGAAAATTCCTGGAAGAACAGTGTTATCGGAGCTTCTACGTTGCAGTAAAAATATCTGCAACCGACAAATACCTATATCCTGCTGAAATAGCGGACAACAACCTGTTAAACCCCGCTAGCGTTAGCTACTACCAGCATATAAAGCTATCTGATGGTCTCCACGGGCTACTGAATAAATTTGCCCGCTCCAATGCCCCGGTAGTCGTAGGAGAATCACTGGGAGATGATGAGTCGCCGGAATGCCCCCATTGCGAAGAAAATATCACAACAGCACAATTGGAGAGAATATTCCCAAATGCCGGTAAAGACCTGCTGCTACCTATTGCAAACATCTACAATAAGTATATGCAATTAACAGGAATGAATTCCTGCTGGAACAAAGCGCACTTCTTCGCACAAATCATCGTTGAATGCGGTGGCAGCCTGAAAATAAAAGAAGGAGAGAATTTCAATTGGTATTGGGAAGATCTTCCTGCCAACTTTCGGGCTTTCAAAACCGCCGAAGGACGCAAGAAGGCAAGGGAGTGGGGACGACCGGTGAAAAAACCCGCTCATCCCGGCGTTAGCCAGCAAAACATGCAACACATCGCTAATTATGCTTATGGTCCCGGATCGGCTAAAGGTAAATCACTGGGCAATACCGTTACAGGCGATGGCTGGAACTTTAGAGGACGAGGACTGATACAGATAACCGGCAGGGAAGCATATGCTTATGCTAACAGTTACACAATAAAGGAACAGGCAGATGTGATAGCCCACCCCGACCTCGTAGCCAGCAATATGAAGATTGCCACCCTATCAGCTATGGCGTTCTGGGTGTCAAAAGGACTGCCTTTGATTGCCAATTGCAGCAGGAACGCAACAATCGCCGTAAGCCAACAGGTCGGCAAAGAAATAGTTGTTAACGGTAAAAGCAATCATATAGAAAAACAACATGCTTTCGATAACACCACGTCCCTTACATTCCATGTCCGCAGATGCCGCCATAAAGCCGTCAGCAGCGAAATGGCAAACCGTTACCGTATCGACGCAGACACCTTCACCTGCAACCTGGTTCGTCGCAACCCTATTAGCAATAAATATCAGTATGATGTATACATTTCCCGTAACCTGGCTCATACCTATATACTCGAAAAAAATCGCTGTCACTTATTACCCTTCCCCGAAACAGGCCCTAACTGGGGCCGGTACGGGCAGCGGGACAAAGGTGGAGACAACTACATCGCCCCCGAAATAGCAGCCCCATTATTCGGCTTCTTCTATTCACTTCCCAAAAATGGCTACAATGACAAGCTATACTTCAATGATATTTCCGCAGCTGATAAAAGAAATATTGGGCATAAAGGACACATAGATGGGAATGACATAGACATCCGGTATCCCGGAAGCTCCAATAAGCCGGGAGAAGTGCTATGGAGCGAGGCGATGAAGGCGTATGGATCGGAAAGAATATTCGTTTCTACTCTTGAAAACATCCTATCAATCGCTAAGAAATGGAATTTCAGCAAAAACTATGCGTATAAAAAAGGTATAGCAAATACAACTGGGCTTTCCACCAAAGTCCATCAAAACCATTTTCACCTAGGCATGAGATGAAAAAAATTTATTTCCATGAAACAACTTCTAAACAAATTTATTATTGCACTAATAGTATTAATGGCCAGTTGCCAACATCAATCAAAATGTGCCCTGAGCAATACGTTAGATAGTGCAACTATTACCCAAACCGAAAAGTTATATGACATGAATATTGATACAATCTCCTCCCATATGGAACTACAGGATCATATCGAAGCAACAGAAGATGGTCTTCCTGCTACCTACACCTACAATGAGGTAGATGTAGATATTGCTATGCCCATTATTGCAAAGGGGCTTGCAGACCAAGGATACCAGACATCAACAGACACTCTCTTTGACAAAAAGGTAATTGATATTTTTGGAAACATCTTCCATATGTCAAATTCAAAAATAAAATTACATCCTCATTTCACTACCGTCTTCCAAACGGATTCGAGTACTGATGAATTTGACTATACAATTGATAACTTCTTTATTTCGAGAGAGTTTAAATTTATCACATGGGTGCCACTCCTTGGAGACATAATAATATTTACAGACAAGAGTCACTACAAGATGGACCTGCATCCGAAGCTTGTATCGCTCAACAAATACCTCTTCAACAACAGCCAACCTGATCTTGCCTATCTGCTCCAGGAAGATTCCATGCTTTTAAAAACTCTCGTCACCTCTTTCGGCTATACGAAAGAGCCTAAAATCAACGATCTCGTCATGAACGACTATCTTGATATGGACGATGAAAGGAAGCCAACAATAGGCAACATCATCTTCGTTAAAAATGCGCTGGGCGTATTGGAAATAAAAGAAGAACTCCTGAAATGGATCTTCAGCCATACTGCTGCTTATGACCACCAGCTCCTCGATGCACTGGATAAATATGCAAACATGCTATATGATAACAGGCCTGATGAGATATTTACTGAGCAGCCACACGAGGTATTCACCCTCAATGAAAAAAGAAAAATTGTTGCTTATATCGCTATTATTTACGAGCCGCTCTTTCATAAATTCCTGGGAGAATTAAATAGCAACTGGCCTGATTTTTCTGTATTGGAGCGGATAATTCAAAAGGACCCTGGATTAAGAGACTACATCAGGCAGCAGCATTACTTTTCGCTGGAAAGTTTAAAAAAAATAATCGAATCATCAGACTACGATTTATAACAATCCAATGCGTGCTAACAATAAAAAAAACGCGCCAGGTGTTTTCACCCGGCGCTATTATTCTTAAGGTTCTTTCTTATCCTGTCTCTTTTTCTGATATTCCTCAAAAGACTGCTTGATATACAAGAGCAAGTCATAATCCGACGCAGTGTTGAGGAACTGATATCCAGGCCTATATTCATGCATAAACGAATCCAGCTCAGGACTCTGTAACTTGGTCATTTTTCCTACCAGCTCCGGGGAATACCGGTAGTCAATAAATTTTTCCTTTTCCCAGTATAACAGTTGTTCATGGAACTGCTCTTTCCGCTTCCGTGCTTTGCTGGGAACCAGGTAAGTTAGTGCCGTAATAGGATTGGCAGGCAATGTTTTCAATATATCTACTGCGCCAGGCTTGTGATAATTAAAATAACGACCATACTCATCTCTCATCGCCAACGAGTCTTTCTTATACCCTTTACCCGTTACATTTACACCTTGCAGCTCAAACATGCGCTTTTGCATATACACATCCATAGTGGAAGACATACCCGGGGTAATCAGTAGCTTGGTGGTATAGCTCAACATAGAAAATTCTAGCGTATCTCCTGGTAACGACTCAATATAAAATCGGCCGTTTTCATTACTGAGTACGCCTGTCATGGTCCTTTTGTTAACAATTGTAACAAAAGGCAATCCCGTTTTGGTTTCCTGATCTGCTACCATACCGGATAACCTCACCTGCGCGACAGTACCCCCTATGCTAATGAAAAAGAAGAAAAACAGTGCTCCTATATATGCTGTAATACGAATCATGAATGTGCTAATCTCTCAAATTTAATGCTCTACCCCTAAACGAAAAGTTAAAAAACAAGACGCATGTTAGTGCTAACTAACAAAAATATTAATTATCAACGTTATAAATATCCCTTCAATCACTTATTTTTATGATTATTACAGATTTATCAGGTAAATGTCATGCCACAGAAGATAGTTTTTGCTACACAACACTACCAGTATTTAAAAAACCGGATCCTCGATATTACAGGTCCTTCCTGGGAAAACGGGGTACTAGACATCCGCGATTTCCCCGATGGAGAGCACTATCACTGCATTTTAAGTAGTGTGAGTAACAAGGAAGTTATTTTAATAGGCGGTACTATCGACGACAAAGAAACCCTTGAATTATACGACCTCGCCAGCGGTTGTGTACAGCTGGGTGCCTTTTCCCTTACTATTATCATCCCCTTCTTTGGATACTCCACCATGGAGCGGGCAGTGAAATATGGGGAAATTGTCAAAGCCAAGACACGTGCGGTGCTGTTTTCATCTCTCCCAAATACCTCCCGCGGTAATAGGATTGTAATGATAGATCTGCATGTAGATGGAATTACCTGGTATTTCGAAAACGATGTTCGCCCTGTTCATCTATATGCAAAAGAACTGATAAAAGCGGCAGCCCTGGAACTTGCAGCGGGTCAGCCTTTTGTATTGGCCAGTACAGATGCCGGCAGAGCTAAATGGGTAGAATCACTTGCAAATGACCTACATGTACCGGCAGCCTTTGTGTTTAAACGTCGCATCTCTGGCGATGAAACAGCCATTACCGGTATCAATGCCGACGTAAAAGGTAAAACGGTTATCATCTATGATGATATGATCCGTACCGGGGGATCGCTCATTCATGCAGCAGAATCTTACCATGAAGCCGGCGCTAAAGAAATCTGTGTGATCACCACCCATGGCATATTTGCAGGAAATGGCTTCGATAAAATTAAAAAAAGCGGCCTCATAAAAAAGGTGGTATGCACCGACACACACCCTAATGCACTTACCATCAACGATGATATGCTGGAAGTAAAGTCGGTGAGTCAGCTAATCATCGATTACTTCCAATCACAACATCCCTGAATCCGCTACAGAACTGCCTTCAACACTTACTTATCCGGCTCCCGGAGCAATTGCCTACCTTTAACGTTCACTAACGTACCAGGCAAATATGTTGAATTTTCGTATACTCGAATACGGTAGTTGCGACTATCACACCATGCTCGACCTTCGTAATGAAGTACTGCGCAAACCGCTGGGGCTTACCTTTTCAGATGAACAGCTGCAGAAAGAAATAAATGACATCTTTATTGCAGGTTTCACCACAGTGAATGATAAAGAAATGATGGCAGGCTGCTGCATCCTCACACCCATCACTGAAGATACCGTACAACTCAGGCAGATGGCCGTTTCGCCGGCTTTGCAGGGTAGGGGAACTGGCCGTGAAATTATCATGTTTGCAGAAACCTATGCACGTAACAACAACTTCGCTATACTTACCATGCATGCCCGCAAAGAGGCCATAGGCTTTTATCTGAAGCTAAATTATAAAATCTGTGGAGAAGAATTTACAGAGGTGGGAATCCCACACTACGAAATGAGGAAAACGCTGAAATAATACTTTTTTTTCTTTTGCAACCCATTGTAGAAGCCCTTTTGATTGTATTGTTATATTGATGGATAAGCAATATGATAATAGACAGTATAGGAATCCTGTCGAAAAAGTTTGTAACCAAATCTTTAATTATACAATGAGAAGCCATGTACTAGCCTGGTCGGGCCTGTGCTATGCCCTTTTCTGCTATACTTCCAGCAGCGCATACGCAAAACCCGAAGGGTACCTCACAGCCAGATCAGTACCGGCTGATACCACCGTTCCGGTAGTCATTAAGCCCGCTGCTGATACCAGTACCAAACCCAAACAGGATACCGCTACTCCGGTAGTCATTAAACCTGCTGCAACAGATACCAGTAAACAGGATACCACCAGGAAACCCGCTACTGATACAACAAAACCCACTGCCAAACCTAAAGAGGATACTGGATTAATCCTCCCTCCGGACCCGGCCACCGCTAAAAGTGAAGTAGGTAAATTTCCGCTCAGCGGAACAGTGAAAGATGATAAAGGCACTCCCATTCCCGGCGCAGTGATCCGGAATAAAACGGCAAAATTGAATGCACAGACCGATCCTACAGGTAATTATACCATCAAGGCAGCTGTTGGCGATACTATCTTGGTAACTGCTCCCACCTTTGGCGAACAAACCATTCCCGTTGCCAAAAGAGGCGCGTTGGATATCAACATGGTGCCCTCCAGCGCCACTAAAAAAGTGCTGGGAGAAGTGGTAGTCACCGCCCTTGGCATTAAAAAGAATCCCCGCTCCGTAGGTTATGCCATACAGGAAGTGAGCGGAAGCGCTGTGCAGGAAGCTAAAGAAGTGAACTTTGTGAATGCGCTTTCCGGTAAAGTGCCAGGAGTACAAATCAGTACCAATACCGGCTCTATGGGAGGTTCCAGCAAAATTACCATCCGTGGGGTAAAATCCATCCTCGGCGATAACAACGCCTTCTTCATCCTGGATGGTGTCCCCATGATGAACAGCGTTACCAACCAGGGCGGACAACAAAACGGTGGCGGTGGCTACGACTACGGCAGCCCCCTCCAGGATATTAACCCGGAAGACATCGAAAATATATCTGTACTCAAAGGAGCAGCCGCTACTGCTTTATACGGCAGCCGCGGAGCCAACGGCGTACTCCTTATCACTACCAAAAAACGCCCGGACAGCGAAAAAGGCATTGGCGTTACCTACAGTCTCAACGCACAGGTGGACCAGGTAGCCGTTCTTCCCAAATACCAAAACCAATATGGTGGCGGTAGTGCGGGCAGCTTCGACACACTTTACTATAACCAACACCCTGAAGGATTCCTGAATGAACAAAGTGCTACTTACGACGATAATAACGGGAAAGGCAGATACGACCTCCTCCCAAAATATGCAGTAGATGAATCCTGGGGCCCAAAATTGGATGGCCGCAAAATCCGCCCCTACTGGTCATGGGATAAAAACAAAAACAACCCGTTCTTCGGACAAACAGATACCTGGTCTCCACATCCAAACAACGTAAAAGACTTCTATAGAACCGGCTTTACCCTTACTAACAATATCTCCCTCGCTGGTAGCAACGATAAAGGTGGATTCCGCCTGTCGTACGGCAACATGGACCAAAGCTTCGTATTGCCAAATGCTACCAACAAGCGGAATAACCTCTCAGTAAACGGAAACTATGAAGTTACTAAAGGGGTAAGAGCTGTGGCCTCCATTAACTACACCTCTCTCCGCGTAAAAGGTCGCCCTGGTACCGGTTTCACCGGCCCCAACCCAACCTTGCAGTTTACAATGTATGGTCAGCGTCAACTCGATATTGAAAAAGAGAAGAGATACAAATACGATGATGGCTCCCAGATTACTTGGAACCGTAAAGCCTGGAATGATCCGGGTATATCCTCCAGCAATGGCCCATACTGGAACCGCTATATGGATTATGAAACAGATAGCCGCAATAGGTTGTACGGCTACGCAGGTGTAGACATAGATGCCACTAAATGGCTGAGCTTCTCCGGCCGCGTATTCATGGATGACTATAATACCCTGGAAGAAGAAAGAACCGCGCAGGACTATATACCAGGTACTTACATCAAACGCATCCGCACCTCCCGGGAAATGAACTACCAGGTAACCGCCGATATCAAAAAAGATTTCGGAAAGGAATTCCAGCTCAACGCTACCGTGGGCGGTAATGTGATGCACAGGCTGTGGACTACCACCGGTGGCGCCACCAACGGAGGCTTCATTATCAAGGATATTTATAACCTGAATAACTCTATTCAAACAGCTACGCCGATAGACGAATACTACGAAAAACAAATTAACTCCGTATTCGCCACTGCCAACCTGGGATATAAAAACTTCCTGTTCCTCGACCTGACTGGTCGCAGCGACTGGACTTCCACCCTGCAAAAAGGCAATAACCAATACTTTTACCCATCTGCCTCCCTGTCTTTCGTCTTTTCCGACCTGCTGAAAGAATGGAAATGGCTGTCATACGGTAAGTTAAGAGGTAGTGCCGCTGCAGTAGGTAACGATGCTGATCCGTACCATAGCTTTAACACATTCGACTATATACCTCCATTCGGAGGTAATCCCATTGGCCAGTTCAATGCTACCTATAACAATATTGCATTGAAACCAGAACGTACCACGGAAGTGGAAACCGGTGTGGAACTGAAATTCCTGGATAATCGTGTCGGACTCGATCTCACTTACTACAGGCGCGTAACCAAAGATCAGATCATCACCCTGCCCATTTCCGCGCCAAGCGGCTACCTGGGAGCCTACGTAAACGGAGGAAGTGTGGAAAACAAAGGGGTAGAAATTGGCTTAAACTTAAACCCAATCCGCCTGAAAGGTGGCTTCCGCTGGGATATCAACGCCAATATTGCGTTTAACCGCAACAAATTGCTGAACCTCAACATTCCGCAATACAACACCTCCCTGCCTGTCCTGACAATTGGTACCGATCGCCGTACCCAGAAAGTATCCGTGGTAGCAGAAGTAGGAGAGCCCCTGGGAACGCTCCGCGGTACAGATTACACCTACTTAAACGGGCAAAAAGTGGTAGACTCATTAGGTCGCTATGTGCCTTCCGCAATTCAGAATATCGGTAACGCCTATCCGGACTATGTTGGAGGTATCACTAATACCTTCTCTTATAAAGGCTTCTACCTCTCTGCATTGGTCGACTTCCAGCATGGCGGCAAATTCTTCTCTTACACCAACCTGTATGGAGAAAAATCAGGTTTGCTGGAAAGCACAGTAGCCAACAACATCCGCGAAACAGGTATCACCGTACCTGGTGTTACAGCAGATGGAAAACCTAATCAAACCAATATCTCTGCACAAGACCACTTCCAGTATAATGGAGGAAATGCCATCAGTACAGCCAATTTGTATGATGCCAGTTATATCTACCTGAGAGAAGCCAAACTGGGTTATAACCTGCCGGAATCCTGGTATAAAAAAATCGGGGCACAAAACGTACGGGTATCCCTCTATGGTCGTAACCTGTGGTTGATCAAGTCCAATGCACCTAATGTGGATCCATCCAACATCCTCAATTCTGCCTCTAATATCCAGGGGATTGAAGGTGGTGCATTGCCTTCCCTCCGCTCTTATGGTATAAACCTGAATGTATCATTCTAAATTTTATGAAGATGACTAAGACGATTTTGAAATATAGTGGTGCATTACTGTTGACAGTCTCCCTGGCCATCTCCGGTTGTAAAAAACTGGACGATATGAACCGGGATCCCACCAAACCAAGCACCACACAGCCACAATACTTATTAACCGGGGCACAGAAATCGGCCATGGACGTACTCTACAGCGGTTTGCAGAATGGCTTTATTGGTATGCACTATGCACAATACTGGTCTGGCAATGCCAGGGTGGTCGATAGCCAATACCAGCTGGATGAGGGTAACAACGGTACCTTCTGGAATAACCTTTACAGGATATCGCTGCACGACCTCGATGCATTGATCAATATGAATAAGCCCAAGCTCAATGAACCGGGCGTAGCCAATCAAACTGCCATAGCACATATTATGCGCGCCTGGATCTTCCAGATATTGGCAGATACCTACGGTAATATCCCTTATTCACAGGCATTCCAGAATACTACCAACATCGCGCCCGCATATGATGATGCAAAAACAGTATATAATTCCCTGATAGATATCCTCCAGGCACAGATAAAAGTGCTGGATGCTACTCAGACAAGTTTTAATACGGGAGATATTATCTATAAAGGAGATGTAGAAAGCTGGAAAAGGCTGGGACATTCACTCCTGTTGCGCCTGGCAATCCGGATGGCAGATGCCGATCCACAAAAGGCGAAGGCAATTATTGAAGCCAACTACCAACAGGCCATCAGTTCCAATGATCAGTCGGCTCAATTCCAGTACCTGGCCGATGTTCCCAACAGGTATCCACAAAATGATGTAGATCGCCCTATCATCGATTTCGCGGTAAGCACCACCTTACTGGACTATATGAATAGCCTGAATGATCCCCGCCTGCCAATATATGCAAGGCCTACCGCAGATGGCAACGTGTTCAGGGGATTACCCTATGGATGGGCCACTTCTGATCCGGACCATAAAGGAGATACCTATTACTCAGCTCCAGGCAAAAAAGTGTATAGCGCTACCATGCCCGGTATCCTGATGAGCTATGCGGAAGTGGAGTTCATCCTGGCCGAAGCCGCAGCCCGGGGCATGAATGTAGGCGATGCTGCTACTCACTATACAAATGGTATCAAAGCATCTATGACCTGGTGGCGCGACATTACCTCAAGCGCGTCTACCATTACAGATACAGCGATCGATGAATATATCGCCAAAGTGCCTTATGTGGCTGCAGACTGGCGTAATGTAATAGGTACCCAGAAATGGTTGGCCCTCTACCCGCAAGGATTCCAGGCATGGTTTGAAAGAACCAGGCTGAAATTCAAAAAACCAGGTGGAGCACCATTGTTTATGGCACCTAAATCAGGTGTGCTGGATAATAGTGTGAAAGACGGTGTACCATACCGCTTAACCTATCCTATTACCGAACAATCACAAAACACAGCCAATTACAATTCAGCTGCCACTGCCATAGGCGGCGATTTCAAAGGCACCAAACTGTGGTACAATAAATTCTGATACAACAATCAACTATAGCTAAACAACAATCTGCCGGCGCCTGCATCTGCGGGCGCTTTTTTTTAACCCCGATTAACTATCTTTAACCCCAACCTATATTCGACATTTATGAGGAAACTACTGCTGGCAGCAGCCTTAATGGCTATTGCTCAATTAACGTTTGCGCAAAGCACTACACACGCTTACCAACATTGGTATACTTATTTTGGCACCGCTAAGTTGAATAACAAATGGGCCATCCCATTTGATGTACAACTTCGTATCAGGGATGGTATCAGCAACAAAGGCCAATTATTGATGCGCGGCGGACTACAATATTCGCTCACCAAACAGGATCATATTTTATTAGGCTATGCCTTCGTTCCTACCTACAACGGGGTAAGCAACACCTGGCTTCCGGAACAACGCATCTTCGAACAATACATTCATAAGGAGAAAAAATTAGATATGACACACCGGCTAAGGCTGGAACAACGCTGGGTAGCCCAACCTTCCCAACCCGGCCATCCGGATGCCATCGGCGACTGGAAATATGGTAATCGCTTCCGCTATTTCAATCGCACCCAGTTAGGCATTAAACATAAAAAAGAAAACACGCCCTTCTATGTAGCACTCCAGGACGAAATCTTTCTGAACCTCTGGGGAAATGATATCAGTAACCTGCTTTTTGACCAAAACCGCTTCCTGGCCGCATTTGGCTATCAATTCAATACAAAGCTAAAGGCAGACATCGGGTATATGAATCAATTAGTGCAGGTGGCATCCGGAGCTAAGACAATGAATCATATCCTGCACTTCAGTGTATTTCAAACAATAGATTTTTAGGGCGAAGGCTGCTGGCAACAGTCTTCCCGGTATTCCGAGACCAATCCCCGTATGTTCAGCAGGAAACGGTATTTATTTATAGTGGTTGAACTTTTCCTTCAACACATCAGCAAAATTCTTATATGCTTCTTCTGTCTTAAAGGCACTGGTAGGAATGAGAAAGAAAGTTTTTTTATCCCGGTATAAAAAGAAGAATTTCTTGGTTTCTACTACCTGGGAAAAATTACTCCAGCTGATGGCCCGCTGATGATCGCTTCCCCGGGTGGAGATCAGGATGCCTTCATCAGAATACTTCAGTTGGATACTATCCTTAAATGTAGCGGCTTTATTATAGATGGAAACGGGTAGGAGATACCAGAATACCCAGCCTAAAACCAGTACCATTAACACGATACCAGTAAGCGCCCCGGGCGTTACCACCTTAAAGAAAAAACCTGTCAGGGTGGCTAATAGCAATATAATAAGTGTATTGCGGAAGACTTTTATCTCTCCCCTTTGCGTAAAATGATAGCGCAATGCATGTAACACTTCTCCCTTGTCATAACTGAACTCTAAATGCATGCTGGCCTGGCAAAACGAATTTTATCTATTAACTGAAATCGACATAGGATTATCCATTTCATCACGCACAGTAACAGGTGCTTCTTTCTTCCGGTTGCGTTTTACGTTAGATAGGTCGTCTTCGCCAAAACCTGGGAAGTTCTTCTTGATGAATAGAAAGTATTGCTGTAAGGTCTTTGGATCCACTTTAAATGGAAACGCCAACTCCTTACCACTTCCTTTCAGGAAGTCGTTTGTATTTAATTTGGTTTCGTTTTGTAAATACCACTTGTATAAATCCACAATAGCTTTTTCCAACTCTGCTTCATCCACTTTTTCTGCTGTCTCTACCCGTGGAAACATTAACACAAACTCTTCTACCCGTACAGGCTTTGTATTATTTGTGTTTTTGGAATTATTACGGTTATCGTTGTTATCACCGTTTTTATCTCCATTATTATCCCCGTTCTTGAAACCAGTGCTGGCATTTGCTGATGTGGCTGCGGCCAAGATAACCAACAGCATTAACAACAGCTTTTTCATAAGGTGTCAAATTTTCGAGTCTAAAAATACAATTATATTTTGAGATTTCTAGTAGATTATAAAATATGCGTAAAAACCCTGAAAAAACAAAAGCAATGGACGAACCATTGCTTTCGAGAGTCATTTACAGTGCATGAAGAGTCATGCGGTGTAGGAATATTTGGTTTTTCATAGGACAGTAACCATAATAAAAATTAATACAATAACAAATATAATAAAATTATATCGTGACTGAGAGAAAAGAATAAATATTAGAAAAAATCAAATATTTCATCTCATAATTATAAAACACGCAATAAAAGAAGCTTTTTCAGAAAAATTTCAAATGAGAAAAAATAAAGGAAGAGATAAAGCTAAGGGCTAAAACCTAAAAAATAACGGTGGAGATTAACAAAAGGATCAGCTTTGAGAAAATAGTAAGGGCGCCTAGAAAAGCGCCCTCAATTTGTTACTATCCTATGAAAACCCTATTTGAATACAAAGATAAAGGCATGTTATTTTTCTTTGAAATTTTAGAGGCACAATAACATATCATTAACAAGAAGTTATAACATTCAATCAGCTACAACCCATGCTGGTACCGCAATTCAGGCATTTATAACAGGTTCCCGAACGAACCGTAATATGCCCGCAGGTAGTACACGCCGGCGCATCACTCTGCATACTTTTCATATAATCCTGCGTATTGCTTTCCGGCTGATAAGCGCCAACAGCCTGCGTTCTGGGCAACCTGGACGGTATTTTTTCTCCGCCGCCGGCGCGGAAAGAAACAGGAGGTGTATTCGTTGGTTCGTCTTCCTCTCCGGTATTTTCCGGCGCATCTAATACATGCACCAGGTCTGTACGCCCCAGGTATTCATATCCTAACACCCGGAAAATATAATCTATCAGGGAAGTAGCAGATTTAATATTAGGATGATCCACTATCCCAGCAGGCTCAAAACGCGTAAATATAAACTTATCTACAAATTCCTCCAACGGCACGCCATACTGTAATCCCACAGAAACCGCAATGGCAAAGCAATTCATCAGGCTGCGCAAGGTGGATCCTTCCTTGGCCAGGTCAACAAATATCTCCCCTAATGTACCATCACTGTACTCCCCCGTACGTACAAAAATTACCTGCCCCCCCACGTTCGCCTTCTGCGTAAAGCCACCCCGTTTCGATGGCAACGCCTGCCGTTCTACAATCCGCGACAACTGACGCTTCAATGTCGTATCCCTGCTGGCCAGCATACGACGGTTTACTTCTCCCAACAATTCATCATTCGTTAACTCACCCAGTCCCTGCCCTAATGGCTGCTCCGTATTACTGCTTTCCTGCTTCTTCTTTTTATCACTTTTATTGCTCAACGGCTGACTCAGCTTACTGCCATCCCTGTACAAAGCACAAGCCTTCAATCCCAGCTCCCAACTCATCTTATATGCATCTGCTATTTCTTCTACCACCGACTCATTGGGAAGATTAATCGTCTTTGAAATCGCTCCCGAAATAAAAGGCTGTACTGCCGCCATCATCCGGATATGCCCATGTGGATGAATATACCGCTCTCCATCCTTCCCGCATTTGTTAGCACAGTCAAATACTGGTAAATCCGCCTCCTTTAAATAAGGAGCTCCCTCCACCGTCATGGTACCACATACGTAATCATTGGCTGCCTGAATCTGTTCATCTGTAAAACCAAGTTCATGTAACAAGCTGAACTCCAGGCTATAATAATTAGCCGGCGTAAATCCTAACCGCTGTAAACATTCTTCCCCCAGGGTATATACATTAAAGACAAACCCTATATCAAAAGAGGAAACTACCGCTGCATCCAGCTTTTTCAGTTCCTCTCCAATAAAACCCTTTTCACTCAACGACTGATGATTAATATAAGGCGCCCCGGCAAAATTGCCGCTGCCTTTGGCATAATCTATAATCGCTTTGATTTCATGGTCAGAATAACCCAAAGTATGTAAAGCGGCAGGGATAGACTGGTTAATAATCTTAAAATATCCTCCACCAGAAAGTTTCTTAAACTTCACCAATGCAAAATCCGGTTCTACACCCGTTGTATCACAGTCCATTACCAGGCCTATCGTGCCCGTAGGCGCTATCACCGTGGCTTGCGCATTACGGTAGCCATATTGCTCACCCCATTTCACGGCCTCATCCCAGGCTTTGGTGGCTGCTTTCAGCAGGTAATCAGCACAATAACGGGCATCTATTCCCTTAGGCTTTATTTCTAGTCCATCGTAGGCATCTGTAGCATCATAGGCCGCTGCACGGTGGTTCCGCATTACCCGCAACATATCTTCCCGGTTTTCGGCATACCGTGGGAATGCCCCCAGGTGAGCCGCCATTTCTGCCGATGTTTTATAGGCAATACCCGTCATGATCGCGGATATAGCGCCTGCAATCCCTCGCGCTTCCTCGCTATCGTAGGCAATGCCACTCACCATCAGCATAGACCCCAGGTTCGCGTACCCTAATCCCAAAGTACGATACTCATAACTGAGCTGCGCCACCTCCTTTGAGGGGAACTGCGCCATCAATACAGATATTTCCAGCACTACGGTCCATAATCTCACAGTATATTCAAATCCCGGTACATCAAACAGCTGTTGCTGCTCGTCAAAAAAGCGGCGTAGGTTCACAGATGCCAGGTTACAGGCCGTATTATCCAGGAACATATATTCAGAACAGGGATTGGAAGCATTAATACGTCCTCCCTTAGGACAAGTATGCCATTCATTAATAGTGGTGTCATATTGAATACCCGGATCGGCACAACGCCAGGCAGCATAAGTGATTTGATTCCACAAATCACTGGCTTTCACCGTTTTGACCGTCTTCCCAGTGGTACGGGCCTTCAAATCCCAGTCAGCATCTGCTTCCAGTGCCCGGAAAAACGAGTTAGGGACGCGAACGGAATTATTGGAGTTTTGGCCAGAGACCGTTTTATACGCATCTCCTTCATAATCAGACGAATAACCTGCCGCAATCAATGCAGCCACTTTCTTTTCTTCTTCCACCTTCCAGTTTACAAAGTCCATGATTTCTGGATGATCCAGGTCCAGGCACACCATTTTAGCTGCTCTCCGGGTGGTGCCTCCCGATTTAATAGCACCGGCTGCCCGGTCGCCCACCTTCAAAAAACTCATTAATCCGCTGGAAGTACCACCGCCACTCAGTTTCTCTCCTTCTCCCCGAAT
The DNA here is from genome assembly GCF_012726295.1 of Chitinophaga sp. Ak27. Taxonomy (GTDB): domain Bacteria; phylum Bacteroidota; class Bacteroidia; order Chitinophagales; family Chitinophagaceae; genus Chitinophaga. The sequence continues at coordinate 134,636 of NZ_JABAOB010000005.1, forward strand.
ATGTGAATAGTTGGTACCCACCCCGGATCCATACTTGAATATCCGTGCTTCCCGTACCCATAGGTCCATAATTCCACCTTCATTCACCAAGTCATCGTCCACGCTCAGGATAAAACAAGCGTGTGGCTGAGGTCGCTCATAAGCAGACGTTGATTTTTCTAGCGTTCCCGTACGTTGTTCTACATAAAAATGTCCCTGTGGCTTTCCCTTGATACCGTAACTTTCAAATAACCCCGTATTAAACCATTGAGGAGAATTAGGTACACATGACTGGTTGAGCATGCTATAGCTAAGCTCTTCATAAAATATAGCGGCATCTTTTTCACTGGCAAAATAACCGTATTTCAATCCCCAGGCTCTCCAACAATTAGCCATCCGGTGAACCACCTGCTTTACCGAGGTTTCCCGCCCCGAGCTACCATCCGGCTGGGGGACGCCCGCCTTCCGGAAATACTTCTGCGCGAGGATATCTGTTGCAATTTGCGACCACGACTCTGGCACTTCCACATTGTTCATTTCAAACACAACGTCTCCACCGGGATTACGTATCACCGACGAACGCAATTCATAGGTAAACTGATCGTAAGGACTCACACCTTCCTGGGTAAAATGACGGGTGAACGAAAGACCACCCGTATTAACTGGATTTTTCATACGGCAAGTTTTCTTAGATGATAGAATGAGTTAGTGATGCGGAGTACTTTAAAATTAATTTTTAAATGCCGGGAGGGGGGCATTTATTTTGCACAGATTGTGGATAATTGCTCAAACAGTTTGCCAACATGTTTGTTTATACCTCAAAACGGAAATCCGGCTCAAAATTTGTCGTTAACAAAAACTTCACAGTGGTATAACACCTAATAATGTAAGTATCATGATGTTCATGAATAAAAAATGAATTGAATGCTTATTTATTTAGCAATGTGTGTTATTAATAAAAATATTATACATTTGCGACAACCGGAACAATGCGCTATTGATGTACAATAACATATACACTTCGTTCATCGAAAGAAAGGCTAAAAAGGAAAAGGCATTCGCGGTTTTGATTGACCCGGATAAGGTAACTCCTGTGGGTATCATTGAGCTTGCAGCCAAATGCACTGCTGCCAAAGTTGACTATATCTTCCTTGGAGGTAGCCTTGTGATCTCTGATCACTTGGATGAATGCGTGCAACAGCTGAAAGCTTGCTGCGACATACCCGTTGTATTATTTCCAGGAAGCCCTTCCCAGGTATCTAAATATGCAGATGCGCTGCTCTACCTGTCTGTTATTTCGGGAAGAAACCCCGAATTACTGATTGGTCAGCATGTAGTATCTGCGGCTGCCGTTAAGAAAAGTGGACTCGAAGTGATTTCTACAGGTTACATGGTAATCGATGGAGGAGCCCCCACCACGGTATCATATATCAGCAATACAACGCCCATTCCCGCCGATAAAGCGGATATTGCCATGTGTACGGCAATAGCAGGCGAAATGCTGGGCATGAAAGTGATTTATATGGATGCCGGTAGCGGCGCCCGGATTCCCATCACGGAAAGTATGATCAGCCGCGTAGCCAGCCAGGTACAGGCACCTATTATCGTTGGCGGCGGTATCCGCGATGCCGAAAAAGCTTACCTTAACTGTAAGGCAGGCGCAGATGTGATTGTAGTAGGAAATGCCATAGAAAAAGATCTCTCCCTCATCAAGGAACTGGCCGATGCGGTACATTCTGTACCAGTAAAAGCATAAATCATAAAGCACAAGGTATAAAGCTATTAAAGCGAATGACCGGTGGGAATACCCGCTCAGATCATTCGCTTTAATAGCTTTATACCTTGTGCTTTACGCTTTCCGCTTTCCGCTGCTTATAAACTCATCATCTCCTTAAATTTCACAGCCTGCCGGCGGCTTACTTCAATCTTTTCGCCTCCCCGCATTTCCAGCAATAACCCACCATTAAAATAGGTATCTATCTTCTCAATCATCCGGAGATTTACAATATGCTTGCGGTTAGCCCGGAAAAAAGTACGCTCATCAAGCCGTTCTTCCAGTGCATTCAGTGATTTAAGAATCAATGGCTTATTACTTTCGAAATACACCCGGGCATAGTTCCCAACACTTTCAAAAAGGCGGATCTCCTGCAGTTTTACAAACCAACACCGATCTCCATCCTTTACAAAAACCTGGTCATTTTCCGATAATAACGAACGTATCCCACCTGATGCCGCCAGGCGGTCCTTTTCTTCCTGCTGATGCAATTTGTGAATAGCATCGGCCAGCCGCTTCGGTTCTACTGGTTTCAACAGGTAATCAAGCGCGTTGTACTCGAATGCCTTTAAGGCGTATTCATCGTAAGCGGTGGTAAAAATTACCTGCGGCGTCTTTTCCAGTTCCGCGAGTAGGTCAAATCCCGTTTTATCTGGCATCTGAATATCCAGGAACAGCAGGTCAGGATGTAAGGTTTCGATCTTTTCTATACCATCCTTCGCATTCACAGCTTCTCCTACCACCACTATTTCCGGGTGATCTGCCAGTAATTTCTTGAGTTCACTCCTGGCCAGGCGTTCATCATCTATTATCAATGCTTTTTTCATTGGCAATATGAAGTTTGGTTGAATGATTTAATTTAATTGATTTAATAATAACCGTAACCAGATATTAGCCAGCTACAGCAGTTTTATAACAAGTGATTAGAGTAAAGGCATGACCACTGTGGCTTCTACCGTATGCTCGTCTTTATTTCTGATCTCGAAAGAAGCCCGGCTACCAAACAAAAGACCTAGTCTTTGCCGGGTGCTCTGTAAGCCAAAACCGTGGCCATTAATGCTATTTTCAATTATCTGACCAGTATTTTCGATCGTAATAACATGCTGCATCCCCTTCAATGAAGAATTAATGTACACCGAACCTCCACTGATAATACGGGAAATACCATGTTTAATAGCATTCTCCACCAATGTCTGCAACATCATCGGCGGTACCTGCAACTCCAGCGTATCTGGATCTATGTCGTACTGCACATTTAACCGCTCTTCAAAACGGATATGCTCCAATGCAAGGTAATCCTTTACAATATTTAATTCGTTCTCAAGACTCACCGTTTCCGCCTTTTCCGACTGCATGGAACTTCGCAAAATATTCGAAAGCTCCGTAATAGCTGTCCTTGCCCGCTGCGGATTTTCATCCACCAACGCCCGGATACTGTTCAACGCATTGAAAATGAAGTGTGGATTCAGCTGCGCCTTGATTGTTTTAAGCTCTAACTCTTTTACCGTTGTCTCCAACTTGAGCTGATCTACCTGGGAACTCCTGTTTCGCTCAATATAATGCCAGATATAGTAGATCATCCACCAGATAAACGAGATCACAAAAGGGGAGATCAATGCCCTTACCAGGTCCTCCTGCTTATACTTATATACAAAATACATCAGTGAATTATAACTGATATATACCGTGACAGAAGTGCCGGCTACCATAGCAAAAAACAGTAATATCTGGCGCTCGGAATTATAGGTTACCCAATTACGTTTATTGATTAATGTCCGAAAAAGGTGGGTGGCTAAAATACCTAAAGCAATGAATATTAAAAGATTGATAAAATCCGACAGCTGCACCACTGACTTATCCAAGGTGTAATAATAGAACCAGTTTAAAGCAAAATAAGCTGACCAGCCCAGCATCTGACACCACCAATATTTGCTTATCTTCTTTAACATTAAATCAAATTAGTAAACTTCACCTATATTCCAAAAATACCCTTTAGCCTCCCCCATTTAAACCTAAATATTATAAATGGTGAATCAAAAACGGTAAATGGCAGATGCCTCCGGCTGAATGGTCTGATATGTCATAAAAGGCCTATCTTCGTGGCATTGGATCATCAATTACCACATTTTTTTGTGTATTTTTGTTACTTCATAAAACCCTGAACCAATATTATGAATATCAAGGCAGGTCAACTGTTGAGCCAGATAGAATATCCCGCTGATTTGCGAAAGCTGAATAAAGAACAGCTTCATCAGGTATGTGAGGAGCTGCGTCAATACATTATTGACGTGGTAAGTGTGCATGGTGGCCATTTCGCCGCCAGCCTGGGTGTAGTGGAGCTGACAGTGGCATTGCATTACGTTTTTAATACCCCTTACGACCAGTTGGTATGGGACGTAGGCCACCAGGCCTATGGTCACAAGATACTGACAGGGCGCCGGGAAGCATTTCCGACCAACCGGAAATACAAAGGTCTCAGCGGATTTCCTAAAAGAGATGAAAGCAGGTACGATACCTTCGGGGTCGGCCACTCTTCTACCTCCATTTCCGCCGCACTGGGTATGGCCATGGCCTCTCACTATAAAGGCGAATTTGACCGCCAGCATATTGCGGTCATCGGAGATGGCGCCATGACTGCCGGAATGGCCTTCGAAGCCCTCAACCACGCAGGTGTTGCCAACGCCAATGTGCTGATTATCCTGAACGACAACTGCATGTCCATAGATCCTAATGTGGGCGCGCTAAAAGAATACCTCACCGATATCACCACTTCTCCTACCTATAACAAGGTAAGGGACGATGTCTGGAACCTGTTGGGGAAACTTCCCGTAGGAAAGAAATTTACCCGCGACATGGCCTCCAAACTGGAAGCCAGCCTCAAAGGCGTTGTTTCTAAATCCAGTAACCTCTTCGAAGCACTGAAGATGCGCTATTTTGGCCCTATAGATGGCCACAATATCACCAAACTGACCGATACCCTGCAGGACCTGAAAGATATTCCCGGACCTAAACTGCTGCATATCGTTACCACCAAAGGTAAAGGCTATGCCCTCGCAGAAAAAGACCAGACCACCTGGCACGCGCCAGGCCTGTTCGATAAAATCACCGGTGAAATCTTCAAAAAGCCCGTCACTACCCCTCAACCTCCTAAATACCAGGATGTATTCGGGCACACTATCATCGAATTAGCAGAACAAAACGATAAAATCATCGGTATCACCCCCGCCATGCCTTCCGGCTCCTCCCTCAAATTTATGATGGAGAAAATGCCGCAAAGAGCTTTTGACGTGGGCATCTGCGAACAACACGCCGTTACCCTCTCTGCCGGCATGGCCACACAGGGAATGCGCGTGTTCTGTACCATTTACTCCTCTTTCTTCCAAAGAGCCTTTGATCAGGCTGTACATGACGTAGCCATCCAAAAACTCCCGGTAATATTCTGCCTCGACAGAGCCGGACTGGTAGGAGAGGACGGCCCAACTCATCATGGCGCCTACGATATTGCCTACATGCGCAGTATCCCCAACGTGATCATCAGCGCCCCCATGAATGAGGAAGAACTCCGTAACCTGATGTACAGCGCTCAGCTGCCAGAAAATGATATGCCTTATGTGATCCGCTATCCACGCGGACAAGGCGTGATGCCGGAATGGCGCATGCCGTTTAAAGCCATCAAACCAGGCACCGGCCGCAAAATCCGCGATGGTAAAGACATTGCCATCCTGTCCCTCGGACATACCGGCAACTTCGTTACTGAAGCCTGTAAAGAACTGATCTCCGATGGTTTGCAGCCAGCCCATTACGACATGCGCTTTGTAAAACCACTGGATGAAGCCCTGCTCCACGAAATTTTCCAATCATTTGATAAGGTAATTACCGTGGAAGATGGTGCTATTAAAGGCGGATTCGGTAGCGCCGTGGTTGAATTCATGGCCGACAATAACTATAAGGCAACCGTAACAAGATTAGGTATTCCCGATAAAATCGTGGAACATGGCAAACCTGAAGAACTTTACCGCGAATGTGGTTACGATGCCGCCGGTATCGCCCGCACCACCCGACAAATGCTTAAAGAAAAAATTACTGTCACCATATAAACAGGAATTTAGTTATTTAGCTACCTGGATACGCCCTAACAGGCTACCCAGGTAGCTAAATTTTTTTATACCATGTACTTTCAGCTCAGGATTACAGACATCATACGCGAAATGCCCGGCACTTACACCTATAAACTGGCTAACATATCGCCTGAACTGATAAGCTATCAACCAGGCCAGTTCCTAACCTTCCTCATTACCCTTAATAACAAAGAATACAGGCGCTCTTATTCCTTCAGCTCTACACCCGGCGTAGATCCCTTTATGTCGGTAACGATACGGGAAAAGGAAAATGGCGAAATTTCCCGCCATCTCATCCGGACCTGGAAAAAAGGAGATGTGGTGACCTCCCTGGAGCCTACCGGCCGGTTTACCTACCAGGCAGCTGTTGCTCCTGTAAAAGACGTTTTCCTGTTTGCCGCAGGAAGCGGGATAACGCCCATTTTTTCTCTCCTGAAACAAATACTTACCCGCGACCCCGGCGCACACGTTAAGTTAATTTACAGCAATACCAGCCCCGAAAAAACCATTTTCTACAAGCAATTACAGCAATGGCAAAATAACTACCCCGAACAACTGGAAAGTATCTATCTCTTTAGTAATGACCCCGACAGCCACCATACCTACAGGCGGCTTAATAATACACTGCTGGAGCAACTAGTAATAACGCATATGCGCTATCAATATACCGATGCCAGCTTCTTTCTATGTGGCCCACCGGACTATATGCGTACCATACTCCTTACCCTCACCTTCATGGGCTTCCGTAACGACCAGCTTCACAAGGAAAACTTTGTGGTAAACACCGATATAAAAATTGCCAACACACTGTTACCGCAAAACCATGACCCTAAGCAGGTCGTAATCCATGCACATGGTCAGGAATACAAACTGTCTGTTCCTGCCAACCAAACCATCCTGAATTATGCACTCGAACAAGGCATAGCTTTGCCTTATAGCTGTAAGGGCGGTGTATGTGGCTCCTGTACCGTTAAATGTACAAGTGGTAAAGTATGGATGTCTGTCAACGAAGTACTTACTGAAAAAGAGCTGGCAGAAGGCCTCGTGCTTACCTGTGTAGGCTACCCCGCAACTGACCAGCTAACGCTTGAATTATGACCGCTAGTAATGCAAAAAGCATTATCAATCATCATGATCAAGGATAATTTTTCTATTGCTGAAAAATTATCTAAATTTTCTATAAAATCAGGTAATGTCAAACGCCCCTATAAAGATTGTTTGCTTATGTCTCTTATTTGTTGTCGTTTCGATGAACAGTTACCTCTTATTAAAACTTAATACCGCTCCTTACACCTGGTTATTGACAGGCAGTATCATTTTATTGTCAGGCATTATTCTCTTCTTACTGATAGCTCCCCGGCTGATTAACAAACGCGCACTTCAGTTTGAGCACCTGTTCAATGAATATCCCATCCCCATGTGGATTTATGAAAAAAGTACAATGCGCTTCTTGTCGGTCAATACAGCAGCATCCGCCAAGTACGGGTACAGCAAAAAAGAGTTCCTGGAACAAATAACGATAAAGGACCTACGAAATGCGGAAGATGTCCCGTTATTATTGGAAAATGCCGCAGAACGATGTAGTAGTGGTGAATACCGGGGCATCTGGAAACACCGTAAAAAAGATGGTAGCAATTTCTTTACAGAAATCTATTCGCTTCCCGCCATTTATTTTGGGAGAGATGCCCGCTTCATTATGTCGAAAGATGTAGACGCTGAAGTGAAAGCCAGCAGAGAAGCTCATGAATTGGGCATGCGCTATGAACTACTGGCTAAAGCTACCAACGATGCGGTATATGATAAAAACCTGGTAACTAACACTGTTACCTGGAACCACGGCTTATCGGATCTCTTTCATTACAATAATGCTGATGACGCCGACCTGGTAGAATGGTGGCAAACCAATATTCACGAAGCTGATTATTTCCGGGTAATGGCTTCCCTTGAAAGGTGTAAAAAGGAAAATCTCAACTACTGGTCGGAAGAATATCGCTTCAGATGCGCAGATGGCGGCTATAAATATGTGGTCGATCGTGCGTTTATTATGTACGAAAACGGCCAGCCTTATCGCATGATAGGAATGATACAGGATATCGACAGGCATGTAAAACAAGCCAGGCTGCTGGAAGAACAAAATAAAACGCTTCGCGAAATTGCATGGATCAATTCACATGAAATACGCAGACCCGTAGTCTCCATATTGGGTATCACCGATCTGTTCGATAAAAGCAACCAAAACGGGGACTTTAATACCCAATTGATGGCATGGCTACACGAATCCACCCGTCAATTGGATGACATCATTCATAAAATTGAGCATAAAGTAAAAAACCTTCAATAACATTATACCTCGCAAGGCATAAAGCCATTGAATTCTTCTTTTAACGAGATGTATAGTTTCTGAAAAATTTCCATGCGGTGTTGCATGGCATCGTAGTCATCTATGGGCCGGTCATCATGCACAACAGTTACAGGCGCGTTGGAGATCTTTTTTGCGCATTGTTTCAGGTCATGATACATTTCATCAGCTACTTCCCGTTGGCGTAGTAAACGATTTTCAAAATGTTCAACTTTTGTCATTACGTCCCTGGAAGCTTTACCCAATGCGATTTGCTCTAACCGCTCACGCATCATTTTCACTTCTGTTCTGACGTCATTCACTTCTTCTTTCCAGGAATTCAGCTGCTGGTGCAGCTCTTCAGTGGGAGTTGTCATATCCATGGTGTATTGATTTATCAATTTAAATGATGATTAAAAAGCTATTCATCATACCAAACGCTGTTGTCAATATCCATATATATTTACTAGCAAAGATCTATTCTAAGGTACAATCTTTTTCTATTTTGCCCACAATTTTATCGCCCTTTTTACAGGTAACTACGGAACTCAGGAAAAAACGCCATCGCTTCCAGGATACCGCCAGCACCGGCCCGCTGCGCTTGTAATACATGTGGCATACCTGCAGTACGCCTAACTAATTCAGCTTCCGAATCACCTACTACTACCCCCTTAAATCCTGTTTCATACATCGTTATGTCATTCATAGAATCACCAGCTACCAGTATTTTATGATGGGGCAGTACCAGTATCTCCAGCAACTGCTGTAAAGTATTTCCTTTATTAACGCCACCAGGCAAAATATCCAGGTATTTCCCGGCAGATAAAACCAGGTCGCATTGCAATGAGGCCGCTATTTCCCGGGCGCTTTCTATATCTGTTTCCTTATCGTAATAATAAGAGCAACGATACTGCTGTTGGGCTTCCTGGTGTAGCAATCCTCTTACTTTTTTCATTGTTTCTCTAACATGGTCACCTGGCCATCGGGCAGCGATATTAGATTGTACAGGCTCTACAGCCGCCAATGTAGGCAAATGTGTAACGGTAGCGCCTACATCACAAATAATATACTCCGGACGCGGCAGTGCAGGATCTTCCAATAAATTCAATACACTACGTATGCCTCTTCCGGTTACAAATACCAATTGTATTTCTTTGTTGTGATGCAGTAAACGATAGAGCTTTTCTTTGTCTTCCGGTGTTCCTCCTAAGAAAGTTCCATCCAGATCTGTAGCTAGTAACATGATTTCTTTCCTCTGTAGCGGTTTTAATAGTGATACAATATGCAGGTATTCCGAATAAAAATAGAAAAAAAAGATCAGCCTCGCAGCTGATCTTTTCTTAGATGTAATGGGTTAGTATATAATGAAATGATAATTAGCTCAACATAGGAACATCTATGAGCAAAAACTCTGCCGGTTTAATAATTTCCACTGTCGTTTTATTATACTCCGATAACCCAATTGCATCTCTGGTTTGTAAGATTTCTCCATCTACTTTTATTTCTCCGCTGAGTAAAAACAGGTAGCTGCCTGTTCCCGCTTTCTTCGCAGTGATAGCCACTGTTTTACCAGCATCAAATTTCCCCAGTGAAAACCAGGCATCCTGGTGCAGCCACAGTGTATCGGCAGTTCTATCCGGTGCAATGACTACCTGCAATTTATTTTCCCGGCTGGCAGGATTAAATGTGCGCTGATCGTAGCGGGGGGCAACATTTCTTTCTGCAGGGATTACCCAGATCTGCAGGAAGTTGACATCTTCCGTTTTGGAAGCGTTAAACTCAGAGTGAACTACACCGGTACCAGCGCTCATAATCTGTATATCGTTTTTACGGATTATTTCCTGTTTACCGGTATTATCACGATGTTCCAACGCACCATCCAATACAATGGATACGATCTCCATATTATCGTGAGGATGAGCGCCAAAGCCCATACCGCCCTTTACAGCATCATCATTCAATACCCGCAATGCTCCAAAATGAATCCGGCTGGGATCGTAGTAGTTAGCAAAACTGAAAGTATGATGACTCTTCAACCAACCATGGTTGGCATATCCTCTGGTATCTGCACGATGAATAACCTTTTTCATAACTTAATCTCCTTTGTTTAATACAACACAAATATCGCTATAAGTGGCCGCGGGAGGAATGGATGATCTGATGAAAAACGTGGACAAAAAGCGAAAAACAGAAAGCATAAAGCAGAAAGCTATTGTGGAGAATGACCTTAGCGGGTATTAAGAATCGCTTTGATCATTCTCCACAATAGCTTTCTGCTTTATGCTTTCAGCTTTCCGCTCTAAGACACCAGCTTAGCGTCGGAAGTAATAGTAGCATTCAGCACTTTACTTACGGGGCAATTTGCTTCTGCATCCTTTACAAATTCAGCAAACTTTGCAGCATCCAGGCCAGGTACGCTGGCAGTTACTTCCAGGTGGCTGGTGGTAATAGCCCCATTTTCCAATGTAATAGTGCATTTGGTATCGATGTTACCAGGTGTAAAACCAGCACCAGTGATAACAAAACTCAGTTTCATGGTAAAACAACCAGCATGAGCAGCTGCAATCAGTTCTTCAGGGTTAGTGCCAACGCCTTCTTCAAAACGGCTACCATAAGAATACTGGGTTTTGTTTAAAACGGTAGACTGGGTGGTTAAATTACCTTTACCTTCTTTACCGGTACCTTGCCAATTGGCAGATGCAGATCTTTTCATGTTTAATGTTTTATTTTTTTCTTTGTTAGAAGAATCAGTGCAGGGGCCCAAATTACAAATTAATCGGGAATAAAAAATGCCGGAGCTTCCTGTAGCTTCCGGCAATAAAAAAACCGCACCAGTGACCGGTGCGGCATAAGCATGATTCCCTTCAATTGATTCTTATATCATTTCTACCAACTCTGCTATTGGCTTACGTACTTTCTTCGCATGCTGCATCACGTCATCATCCGCCCTAAATCCAATGGCAGCTGTCACCACTGCAGTCAATCCTTTCTCCTTTAATCCCAAAATTTCGTCGTATTTGGCAGCATCAAAGCCTTCCATAGGGCAGGCATCGATATTTTCCACTGCGGCGGCGGTCAGCAAAGTACCCAATGCAATATAAGCCTGCTTGGAGCTCCATACAGCCGTGCCGTTTGTGCCTAATTGATTCACCGTGTTCTTCATCACACCCGCAAAGCCTGCCAGCTGCGCGGGATTTATGTTGCGCGTTTCCGCAATATTATTCGTATAATCATCTACGTGCGACTCATTCAAGTCGGTATATCTTGCAAACACCACCAACTGTGAGGCATCGGTTACCTGCGCCTGGTTATTGGATGCTGCCTTTAATTGCTCACGTACCGCCGGATTCTCTATTACCAGTATCTTATAAGGTTGTAACCCGTAAGAAGAGGCAGAAAGCCTGGTGGCCGCAATCAGTTTATCCAGCTGCGCCGCACTCAGTTTCTTAGCCGGATCAAATTTCTTAACGGCATAACGCCATTCCAGTTTATTTAGAATATCCATCGTCATTACTTGCTTGGTATTTTGTTACCCAGCTATCTGCTCAGGATACAGGGCCGTATCGAACAAAAATAGCTGAGTAACAAAACGAAATATCTGCTTATTGTTTTACCATTTGTACGCTAGCCAGCAACTTCACTTCGTCACTCAGCAACAATCCTCCGGTTTCTGTAGTAGCATGGAAAGTAAGGCCAAAATCTTTACGGTTAATTTTACCGCTTAATTCAAATCCTGCCTTGGTCTGACCATATGGATCTACCACTTCGCCACCAAATTCCACGCTCAGTTCTACCGGACGCGTATTATCGCGAATGGTTAAATCACCTACCAGTTTATATGTTTCTTCGTCTATTTTCTTTACTTCCTTAGATACAAATGTCAGCTTAGGATATTTTTCTGCTTCGAAGAAATCTCCTGCCAGCAAATGTTGATCGCGCTGTGCATTTTGAGTAGAAATGCTATTGATGTCTGCTTCAAAAGAGATGGAAGCATTACTGAAATCATTGTCAGTAGTGGTTTGCATAGTACCATCAAATTTTGCAAACTGACCGGTTACGGTCGTAATCATCAGGTGTTTAATTTTAAATTGTACATCACTGTGTGAAGGATCAATTTTCCAGGTTGCCATATTGTTTTAGTTTTTAGTAGTATTATTAAAATGAAATGATTTGTAATTATAAATTATAAGCTGCCCATTTTGCCGGCATTAAAATCGTTGATAGCGGCTACAATCTCTTCTTCTGTATTCATTACAAACGGTCCATACGCAAAGATGGGTTCATCTATTGGCTCACCGCTCAATACCAGTACCGTGGCGTCTTCCAATGCAGTGAGCATGATTTCAGTACCTTCTTTTTCAAAAAGGGCAGTTTCTACCGCTTTCAGTGATTGGCCGTTGATATCAACTTCTCCCTGGAAGACAACTGCTGCGGTGTTAAAATATGCCGGAACAGAAAAAGTAACAGCGTCGCCTTTCTTTAAACGCACGTCCAGTACATTCAGCGGAGAGAAGGTGCGCGCTGCGCCTTTCACATCCCCGTATTCACCAGCTATTACTCTCACATAACTTTCAGCACCAATGTTGATCACTGGAATGTCAGCTTTGGTTAAGTTTTGGTAGCCTGCCGGGTTATTTTTAAATGCTTTGGGAAGATTTACCCACAATTGCGCAAATTCTGCTTTGCCGCCAGTTTTGGTAAATGCCTCACTATATTTCTCTTCATGTAAAATGCCCCCGGCTGCAGTCATCCACTGTACATCTCCTGGGTACAGGAATCCATGGCTGCCGGTAGAATCCCGGTGCTCCAGTTCGCCCTGGTACACGATGGTCACAGTTTCAAAACCTTTATGCGGATGTTCTCCCACACCACGGGGTCTGGGGCTTGGTGGGATGTAATTTGGTGCGGCATAGTCCATCATAATGAAAGGACTAATCCTGTTATTTTCAGAACGAGTACCACCCGGTAAGGTGCTTTGTACCCGGAAGCCATCACCCACCATATGTGGTGCGGCTGCTTTTACTATCTGGTTTACATGCTTTTGTGTGTTCATAGTTTTTTGCCTCCTAAGACAACACAAAACTACATGTTATAACACCCGTTAAAAATGGATAAAACGTCGCTAGTGATGGACTTTTTTACAAATCCTCTTAAAACCTTTATACAGAGGGACTTAAAGACGAGCGGGCAGCTTCCTTAAACTCTGAAGGGCTCTGGTTGGTATACTTCTTAAAAAACCGACTGAAATAGTGAGGGTCGTCAAAGCCAAGTTTATAGGCAATTTCCTTGGCTGTAAGGTCTGTATTGTACAGGTAACGCTGCGCTTCCAGGATGACTCTGTTGCGGATATGCTCTCCTGCTGTAATACCAGATAATTGTTTGCTGATTTCGTTGAGTAATACGGGCTTTATATGGAGGAGCCCGGCATAATCGGACACGTTTTTTAAATATTGGTATTTTTCTTCTATCAGGTTTTTGAATTTAAGGAAGATAGAACTGTTATGTGCAGCATGCTGCTCAGTCGAAATAGAAAGACTTTCCCCTTTTATACGGGAAGCCAGTACCAGGAAATAACGCAGCAATCCATGCAATGCTGTTTCATACTCCGGCTCCCGCAGCGCCAGTTCTTTCATCATCAGTCGAATAATAGCCTCAATATCTTTTTCCTGCTCATCATCGAGTTGCAGTACACTGCTGAACTGATTATTGAAAAACAGGCCAGAATTAATACCTGACACCTGTGACTGGTCTTTTAAACACATAAACGCTTCCCGGAATGCGATCATGTAACCATCAATTTTCTCGGTGGCCTGTAAATTATGTACCTGGCCGGGAGCCACAAAAAAGAGGGTATTCTTTTTTACTTCATGTGTTACTGCATCAATGGTATGCAGCAACTTCCCTTTCTTTATCCAATAGATAGTGTAGAAGTCGTGCCGGTGCGGCACACCAATCTGGTCAAAAAAGCTATTGCCCAGTTCGCACAACCCGGATACCACAAAGCTCGGATCTACATGCGCATATTCCGGTAAGGAAACAATTCCTATATTTTCACGTTTCTCAGCCATCTATTAAAGTTCCTGCAGTTTCTTCCTCCCTGTCAGAAGGATCAATATATTCAATAATAAAGTTGTTCCGTCCTTCTCCCACCATAATTCCCATGTGCTTCATCTGTACCAGCTCCAACATACTGAGGAACAGGAAAATAGCGTGCACGCGATCTTTACAATGATCGAATATTTTTTCGAAAGATAAGGTACGCTCGGCCCTTGCCAGTTCCTCCATATACATCCTGGAACCTTCCATGGTATAATCATACTTATACACCACGTGCTGGGGCTTGTTATCACGCTCTTTCATACGCTGCATCACCTTTTCAAATGTTTTGGTGAGCTTAAACAATGTGAGCGTTTGTACTTCTGTACCTTCACTGGTGATTTCACCAATTTCGGCTAGTTCTTTGGCAATATTACCACGCTTGGCCTGCAACATCCTGTCGGCCTCCATTTCAGCCAGTTCTGCGGCAGCCAGTTTATAACGTTTATACTCCAGGATTTTATCTATCAACTCCATACGGGGATCAATCTCATTCCCTTGTTCATCTACCTCTTTACGGGGTAATAACATCTTTGCCTTGATACGCATCAGCGTAGATACAAAAAGAATGAACTCACTGGCCAATTCAATATTGAGTGATTCAATATGATGGATATAGTCCAGGAAATCCTGTGTCAGCTTATTGATCGGGATATTATAGATATCCAGCTCATCGCGTTCAATGAAGAACAGCAACAGGTCAAAAGGACCTTCAAATTGCGGTAATTTGATCTTATAGACAGGTGCTTGTTCGTTCACGTATGACGTTTAATATGGTTTTAAAAAAGAATTCGCACAAAGGCACAGAGTGTCAACAATTCCAGGAGTTAATTCCCGGCTTCTTTTCTCTGTACCAATGCGCGATATCAAAAATAACAAAATTCCGGCGAATCAGAACTTGGCAGCAAAGCCTACGCCTATCACCTGCTTGACCTGTAATCGGGGCCCCATTATTCCAGTAGCCTTATTCTCAAATACTTTCACATCATCATCATAAATCATATCTACGGTCAGCAAGGCCGAAATCCATTTATTCACTTTCAGCTCCAGGGCGTTGGTGAAAAACACGTCGATGTTTTGCGGATTGTGCCGGTAATCAGAAAACAGGTCCAACCGGCCTTTGTAAGTCATGTTTTTGGCAAACGTCTTAACGTAATTGGCTGATAAATAAGCACCAATCTCATACCTAAAATGCTTCCCGGTGTCTACACCATAAGCACCTTGTTTTGACAGAAAATCATCCATTACAAATACAAAACGGGAAGTAATGGGGGAGAGGAATAAAGAAAATGAATTATCTGGTTTATAGTCGAAACCCGGTGATACCAGCACATATGCGGGAGAGAAGAATTTAGACGACAATTGCTTGGTGGTATCATTTGGATACAGGAAACCGTTGGCAAACTGCGTACGTAAATTCACCAGTCCGCTGAGATACCAGTTTTTGCCGATATCGTAACCATATTTAGTGGTCAGGTCAATACGGTCGTCATTTTTGCGGCCACCGAGACTGGTGGTATTAATATATCCGAAAGCAAGATCGGCCACATTGTCCCAGGATCTTCTGCCATTCTTATAGAACGCCCACGCATATACGTTAGAACCGATGGCGAAAGAAAACTTGTCACCACCTGCCGCCCAGTTGGTGAGTGATCCCTGGTTGATGTTCACATTCAGATTAAGACCTTTCCGCCACAATTTTGGAATGGTATCATTAGGGTCCTGGTCTTTTTTGATTTTACCAGCTGCTTCTTCCCTTGACTTCTTCATCCAGTCGTTCTGTGCATGCACTGCCATGAAACAGCAAAGAAAGCATGCTATGGACAAAGTAAATTTTTTCATTCATTTAATGTTTAAGGTGAGTATACATATATAACCTGCGTGTTTCTTCGGGTTAAAAGAAACACGCAAGTGGGGTATTTATTATAACTAGTTTATCTTTTTCTCAGCTCGTCACGAATTTCCATGAGCAGTTTCTCCTGTGCAGAAGGTTCGGCAGGAGCAGGGTCTTTCTTCTTGGTCAGCTTATTCATGAACTTCACCAATAAGAAAATACAGAAGGCTATGATCAGAAAATCTATGACACTCTGAATAAAAGCGCCATAGGCAAAAACAGCTACACCTTTGGCTTTCGCCTCTGCCAGCGTAGCAAATTCTCCCTTACTCTTGTCAAGCAATACAAAGAAGTCATTAAAATTCTTACCCTGGGTAAATATGCCGACAATAGGCATCAGGATATTATCCACTAATGATGTAACGATCTTTCCAAACGCACCTCCAATGATCACACCCACTGCCAGATCCATTACATTGCCCTTCATGGCAAATTCTTTAAACTCTTTGATGAACGACATAATGCAAGGTTTTTATTGGTTAAATAAGTGAACAAAATTAAAACATAATATCATAAGCCGTTAATTATTAATCTATTATTTCTTCAAACGGGGATATTTCATCTTCAGCGATTTCAGTGTATCCCTCAGCGTTAGCGCTATCAGGTACTCTTTATACCAGTTATGGTCGGCAGGCACAATCAGCCATGGCACATAATTGCAGTGGTTAATGGCATCTTCGTAAGCATCCATATATTTATCCCATAACTTAGCCTCTGCCAGGTCATTTTCATTATATTTCCACATCTTTCTTGGGTCTTCTGTGCGCTCTACCAACCGTTGTTGTTGTGCTTCCCGCGATACATGCAGATAACATTTGATGATATGGGTGTTGTTATGTACGGTCAACAATTTCTCAAAATCATTAATCGCTTCCATGCGTTTGAAAGCAGTCTTATCATCAATCCATTTATGTACACGCTGTATCAGGATGTCTTCATAATGCGAACGGTTAAACACCTGGATCATGCCTTTGCCTGGTGCATGCTGATGTACTCTCCATAAAAAATCATGATCATACTCCTCCGTGTTAGGCGCCTTGAAAGAATGTACCTGGCAACCCTGGGGATTTAATGTACCGGTTACATTTTTGATCACGCCATCCTTTCCACTGGCATCCATTCCCTGTACTACCAGCAGAATGCTGTATTTATGCTGGGCATATAACAGATTTTGCAATTCATCCAATTCCTGCAAAATTTCCTGGGTCACTGCTTTGATCTTTTCCTTTTCCACCTTCTTGGGGGCCGTAGTACTGATGGTTGACAACTTAATTTTACTCATTTCATGCATTCTTATTAATAAATTTAACAAAATCAGTCCAGAAGTGTTGCGATAACACGATTTATATTTTGTTGAATGTCACCGATAAATGCAACTTTGTAGCCTGAAAATAAAACTATGCATCAACGTTTCGCTCACTGGGGAGTATTTTTACTGCTATCGCTCACCTGGGGCAGCTCTTTTATACTAATGAAAATCGGGCTGGAAGCATTTACTTCTTACCAGGTAGCAAGTTTGCGACTGGTAGCTGCAGGAGTTGCACTGCTGCCCTTTTTGCCTAAGGCACTCCGAGATACGCCCATTAATAAATTGCCCGTTATTATACTCTCCGGCATCCTGGGCAACGGCATTCCTGCCTTTCTGTTTTGCCTGGCTGAAACAGAAATAGATAGCTCACTGGCAGGCATCCTAAATGCGCTCACCCCTTTAATGGCTTTGCTGTCGGGCATTATCATCTTTGGCAGCCCCTTGAAAAAAGAACAATTTACCGGGATATTTATTGGCTTGCTGGGCGTGGTTTTACTATTTACCTCCAAAGGCATCAGTACTAATAGTCACTGGTATTATGCGTTGTTGATCATACTGGCCACTATCAGCTATGGCGTGAACATAAGTATGGTACACCACCGGCTTAAAGGCTTTTCGTCTCTCCACCTGGGCGCTATTGCCATGTTTTTCTGTGCCCTGGTTACTTTCCCGATCTTATGGTTTAGTCACTTCTTTCCCCAGTTCACCCAACCTCATGCTCCCTGGCGGTCTTTATCTGCCGGCCTTATACTGGGAGTAATGGGCACTGGCGTAGCAGCGGTATTATTTTTCCTGCTTATAAAACGTGCCGGATCTATGATGGCCTCAATGGTAGCATATGCGTTGCCGTTAGTGGCTGTGGGCTGGGGCTTACTCGCTCATGAAATTATTACCTGGATCCAGGTATTGTGTATGATCATTATCTTACTGGGAGTATACCTCGTTAATAGAGCCAGCAGACCTGCCCCTGGCAAATAATGCATAAAAAAACGGAGATACCACCTGGTGATATCTCCGCTTCTTTGTGACCGGCTACTATTAAACAGCCATAATTTCCTTTTCTTTCGCTTCGCAGTGCTTATCGATCAGAACAATATTTTTATCTGTCAATGCCTGAACATTTCCTTCTGCATCTTTCGCAGTATCTTCACTCAGGCCATCTTTCTGTAATTTCTTTACAGCCTCAATAGCATCCCGACGTATATTACGGATGGCTACTTTGGCTTGCTCGCCTTCGTTATTTACTCTTTTTACGAATTCTCTCCGGCGTTCTTCTGTAAGAGGAGGGAGGAATAAACGGATAATTACACCATCGTTTTGAGGGTTAAGCCCAATATTAGAAGCAATAATTGCTCTTTCAATAGGCTGTAGCATGTTTTTTTCCCAAGGTTGTATGGTCAGGGTTCGCGCATCGGCAATACTCACATTAGCTACCTGGTTCAATGCGGTTGGCGATCCGTAATAATCAACGAAAATGCCATCTAAAATTTGCGGATTAGCTTTTCCGGCTCTGATTTTTGTAAGCTCCAATTCCAGGTGCCCGATAGCTTTCTTCATCGAGTCCGCTGCCTCATCAATGATAAGCGTTAGATCATCTTGCATAACATAAATAGTTAAGTGCGTGCAAACCTACAGGTTTTCTTTTAATCGTCAAAGTAACGCACCTGTAATAGCAGGAGAAATACTAACAAAAGCGCTTACAGAAAGCTATTTACTTATCCTGTAATACTCCTTCTGTTGTAACACGAAATACCTTGGTAGATTCCTTTACGGCAACAGATGCCGGTTGGATAACAGGTTCTGGCATTGGTTTTACTGCCAGTTTCTTTCTGCGTGCCAGATATAGCATGCCGGTAAAGAAGGTAGCTGAGCCTATCACTACCATCAGTAACAAGGTAGCGCCAAGTCCCTGCAATACAAATGCCCCCAGGATATAGGTAGCATTAATGGCAACAGACACCAGCGTTGTTTGACGGTGATTCAGTTTCAGGTCCAGCAGGTAGTGGTGAATATGGTTTCTGTCCGCTGAAAAAGGAGAACGCCCCTGTAACATACGAACAGCAAAAACTCGCAAAGTATCAAATAAAGGAACGATCAGGATGGCGAACGCAACAGCAGGGGTAGCGCCAATAGGCATTTTGCCTACCGGGTTGCCAGCCACATCAATAAACTTAAGTACCAGTACTGCATTTACCAGGCCGATCAATAAGGAACCGGTATCACCCATAAAAATCCGGGCAGGAGAGATGTTATAGATAAGGAAGCTCGCGAGTCCACCAGCCAGGGCAAATCCAATAACAGCATAAGTAATTTCACCTACATGCAGGAAATAAGCGCCCAAAACAGCACTTACCAATAATCCGATACTACCCGCATGTCCATCCACCCCATCAATCAAATTAAAGGCATTAATCACCACTATAAAGGTGAAATACGTCAGCATGAGGCTGATATTGGGAGGCAGTGTATAGATTCCCATAAAGCCATACATACTGGTAATCTGCAAGTTACCCAGGTAGATGATAGTGAAAGAAGCCGCCAGCTGACCTATCAATTTTTTTAAGGGAGATAATCCCACAATATCATCTTTCATCCCCACCATAAAGATGATAAAGAAGGCAGCCATCATATATTGAAACGGCGAATTCGCTATTGCGGGTACACAAATAGCGGCAGCGATAATGAATCCGGAAAAGAAACCCATTCCCCCCAGAGTTGGTATGCGCTGTTTATGCGTCTTTCGTTCGTCCGGCTCGTCGTATAAATGCTTTAATTCCGCTACTCTAATCAGTATTGGAATAGAAAAATAGGTAACAACAAAACTTAGGACGGTAGCAATTAATACATTCTCCATTTGTGGGGCTTGATTGTGCAAAGATATTAATTTCAATGAAATGTGAAAATATTCATTAAATAAATCAAGTTTTTTAATACTTTGAGATCGCAAAAAAAACGTTCAACAGCCACAAATTCTACGAAATTCTATTAGTTTTGCGGCACAAAATTTATCAACTATCATGCCACAGCTCAAAGATATAGCTACCCAGGTTAGAAGAGATATTGTACGGATGGTACACGGGGTTCAAAGCGGACACCCCGGAGGTTCTTTAGGTTGCGCAGACTTCCTGACTGCATTGTATTTCAAGGTAATGGACCATAAACCCGAACCATTTGATATGGATGGCAAAAACCAGGACCTTTTCTTCCTTTCCAATGGGCATATTTCACCTGTGTTGTATAGTGCATTAGCCCGTTCCGGGTATTTTCCGGTACAGGAACTCAACACTTTCCGCAAACTGAACTCCCGCCTGCAGGGACATCCAACTACTCATGAACACCTGCCAGGCGTACGTATTGCCTCCGGTTCCCTGGGTCAGGGCATGAGTGTGGCCATAGGAGCTGCCCTCGCTAAAAAATTAAACAACGATAAAAATCTGGTATTCTCCCTCCATGGCGATGGAGAGCTGGAAGAAGGACAAATATGGGAATCTGTGATGTTTGCGCCACACCATAAAGTAGATAATCTTATCATTACTGTGGACCTCAACGGTCAACAGATTGATGGAACTACTGATGATGTAGCCGGCCTCGGTGATGTAGGCGCCAAATTCGAAGTATTCGGATGGCAGGTTCTACATATGAATGGCAACGATATGGATGACGTTGTTGCTACCCTCGAAAAAGCCAAAAGCCTTACTGGTAAGGGCAAACCTATTGCAATTATCATGAAAACAGTAATGGGCCAGGGAGTTGATTTCATGGAAGGCCACCACGAATGGCATGGTATTGCCCCCAGTGATGAACAACTTGCCAAAGCTTTGGCTCAGTTGCCCGAAACCTTGGGTGATTATTAATAGTATAACTAATTAAATATATTAGAAAAGGCCTCCCCATCATAAATGGGAAGGCCTTTTCTAATATATTAATTTCCCAATCAGGTGGCTTTCAACTCAATAGCCTCCACAGCTGCACGCCTGGCCGGATACCAACTGGCCGCCAGTCCGATAATCATTATGGTGACAAACACAAGCAGAAAATCAGCCGCGTGCATACTTACCGGGTAAGCATCTACGAGAAATGAAGTCCCTTCTAATTTAATAATGCCAAATTGCTGTTGCAACAGGCAAAATCCTATTCCCAAACCCAATCCTAATAACGTTCCAATTCCCGCAATAATTAACCCTTCCGCCAGAAATATCCGCATGATCAAAGACTTACGCGCACCCATCGCTTTTAAAATGGTAATATCTTTCTGCTTCTCTATCACTAACATATATAGTGATCCTATCATATTAAACGCCGCAATGATCATAATGAAACTTAGGATCACATACACCGCCCATTTCTCTGTTTGCATGATAGCATACAACGATTGATTTTGTTCGTAACGGGTTTGCACCTTGTAGTCCTTTCCCAGCAGCACCTGCAACCGCTGCTTCAGCAGTTTTTCATCTACCCCTGCAGGGGTACTGATCTCCAATGCCGACATTTCATGATCACCCCATTCCAGTAACTTTCGCAGGAATTCAATATTGGTAATCACATATTTACTATTAAACTCCTGCTGAATCGCAAACGTTCCGGTAGGATAAAGCACGCCGTTATTCAATGCATCTTCAGGTGTTACGAATGTACTCACATTTCTCCGGGGCAGGTATACCGTTACCGGGGCCAGACTATGCACCACATCCACCCCCAATGCTCCTTCGAGCTCCAATCCCAGGATGGCGCGGTAAGCCACACTATCACCCGTATCGAAACGGCCCCTGACAATATGACTTTTTACATCTGTTACATTATTATAGCCACTGTCTACCCCTTTCAGCACAGCAATCGTAGGCTCGTCACCGTAACGGAGTACAGCCTTTTCTTCTATTACCTGCGAATAATGTGCAACCCCGGGAACCGCTGAAATTTTCTGCAACTGGTCAGCCGTAAGAAGAATTGTTTTGCCGGTAGCCGGCGCTATCTTTATAGAAGGATAAAAAGAAGAGTAAAGGGATTTTACCAGGCCTTCAAAACCATTGAATACACTCAAAATCACAATCAGGGCACCCGCCCCGACTGCAATTGCCACCACACTTACCCAGGCAATGATGTTTATAGCATTGGTAGATTTTTTTGCCCGGAAATAACGGGAAGCAAATTGCCAAACCATGTTCTTTAAATTTCTGGCAAACGCTTACTTATTGCCATCCTTGATGTTTGCATCGTCTTCCTTGATCTTCTTGAACAGCTCCTCCATCTTAAATACATAATCGAGTGTATCATCCAGGAAAAAGCTAAGCTCCGGAATCCGACGCAACTGTTTGCCTAATCCAATTCCAAGCAATTTCTTGATCTCTCCCATTCTTTCCTTGATACGTTCCAGCATCTCATTAGGAGCGTTAATCTTAAACATGCTCAGGTATACCTTGGCTTCCAGCAGGTCAGGAGTCATTTTTACGGTAGCAACAGATATCATTCCTCCATCTACTACATTAAACCCAATCCGCTGAAAGATACTGCTGAGTTCCTCCTGTACCAGTTGTCCTATTTGCTTCTGCCTTTTAGTTTCCTGCATCTCATTCAATTTTATTCGTTAGTAAAACGGCCTATGCACGATAATAACATATTTACAGCACCGCACCAAACCCAACAAGCATCCAACTGCCTGTCAAGTGCGAAATTAACCATTTCTGGGAAAGAATAACGTCAATTACACCCCTCCATATCGTAATTATGCTATTTTTGCCAGCAGTAAAATCCACCAGGAATGAAGACATTCAAGCGATTACTTGGATATGCCACACCTTTACATCATTATATCCCGGAATATGTTATATATACGCTGATCGGTATTATATTCGGCATGGTCAATTTTGCTATGCTAATTCCATTACTGACCGTTATTTTTAACCAGGTAGGAGAGGTCCCTAATGCCTTGCCTCATCCCACCTTTTCCTTTTCTATCAACTATTTCGTAGATCTTTTCAACTATTATTTTTATAGCTTCATCAGGGCCAGCGGCTCTAAACAAAGTGCACTATATTTCGTTTGTGCAGTCATTGGCGTTTGTATTACCATTGCCAACGCAGGCCGCTATATGAGCGCCCGGGTAATGGTGCGGTTGAAAATGACCATGCTTTCACGCCTCCGTAATGGCTTATACCTTAAATTCATCAACCTGCCCATGGGCTACTATAGTCAGCAGAAAAAAGGAGATCTGCTGTCTACCATGACGAACGATGTACAGGAAATAGAAAGCAATGTGATCAATGCTATCCAGATATTGTTGAGAGATCCTTTTATTATCATAGGCTACTTTGCCGCCCTCTTCTATCTTTCTGTTAATCTCACTCTTTTTACTATTGTTTTCTTTCCTGTATCGGGATTACTGATTTCTTACGTTTCCAAGAAATTAAAGCAGAAGGGATGGTTTAGCCAGGAGCTGCTCGGTAAGATCCTGAATGTAACAGAGGAAACCCTGAGCGGCATCCGCATCATACAATCCTTTACTGCCGAGCGTTTTATGCGGGACAAATTTTCGGAGGTAGATCATCGTTTTACTAAGGTAAGCAAGGCCATGTATAATCAACGAGAACTGGCTTCCCCTATCTCGGAAATCCTGGGCGTAATCGTGATTGTTATCCTTGTGATTTACGGAGGTACCCTGGTGCTCAATGGCAGCGATCTGCTGAACGGTGCTACCTTCATGACCTACCTGGTATTCTATTCACAGATTATGCAACCTGCCAAAAATATTTCTACCGCTATTACCACGATGCAAAAAGGCATAGTAGCCAGTGAAAGAATATTCCGGATATTGGATGCTGATATCAGTATTACCGAAAAACCCAATGCACTTCCCATTACCTCGTTCCAGGAAAACATTACCTACGACAATGTGTCCTTTAAATACGAACAACATGATGTATTAAAGCATATTCAACTCACTATAAAAAAGGGGCAAATGATAGCGCTGGTAGGCCGTAGCGGCGCTGGTAAATCTACGATGGCCGACATACTGCCACGCTTCTATGATGTAAATGAAGGCGCTATTCGTATAGACGGCACCGATATACGTGATTTCAAGCTGCACGATCTCCGCAGCATGATTGGTGTAGTGTCGCAGGAAGCCATTCTTTTCAATGATACCGTACTTAATAACATCGCCTTCGGCCTCCCCAATGCCAACAGAGAGGCGATTATACATGCTGCTAAAATCGCTAATGCACATGAATTTATTGAGCAATTGGAAAATGGCTATGATACCTTCATTGGCGATCGCGGGCTCAAACTCAGTGGAGGACAGCGTCAACGCCTTACTATTGCCAGGGCTATCTTTAAAAATCCCCCTATCCTCATTCTTGATGAAGCTACTTCTGCATTAGACACAGAATCCGAAAAACTGGTACAGGCAGCCCTCGATAAATTGATGCAAAACCGCACCACTATTGTTATTGCACACCGCCTCAGCACGATCCAGTTTGCCAGCGAAATTGTGGTGATGGACCAGGGTATTATTAAAGAACGCGGTACACATGAACAATTGTTACAGCAGCAGAATGGTATCTATCATAAACTGGTGGAAATGCAGGAGTTTAAATAAAGGAATCCTAACGTTAAAATATATACGTAAAATGAAGAACGTCCTGTATCGGTACAGGACGTTCTTCATTTTACGTATAACTACATTTGAATGCCCCTGCTGCGGGATAACTGCAACAGGTATGGTTTTTGTTATTATTGCGCCCTGATAATGCCAACACCAGCTCTTTGCAGCACTATTTTCTAACCTTTTAACATAGCGAACTCCTATGATATCTATCGTAATTCCTGTATTAAACGAAGGTGCTACCATACGCCAGGTTATCAAAACTGTAAAAAAAACGACCCGCAAAATTGAAATCATCGTGGTAGATGATAATTCTACGGATAATACTGTGGAAGAAGCCATGAAGGAACAAGTGAGGGTAATTACCAGCAGCCAGCGCGGAAAGGGTATCTCCATGCGTGAAGGTATGATGGCTGCAAAACACGAAATCATCGCGTACGTAGATGGCGATATTCTTACTTACCCAGATAATATAATTGACCTATTAACCGGTCCTATTGAAAAAGACGAAGCCGACTTCGTCAAATCCTACTTTGAAAGGCAGGCTGGCAGGGTCACTCAATTGGTGGCCAAGCCGCTGCTGAGCATTTTGTACCCCGAGCTGTCCCATTTTCAGCAACCACTCAGCGGCATGATTGCTGCGCGCAAATCATTTCTATCGAGAGTACATTTCGAAAATGATTATGGAGTAGATATTGGTTTGCTGATAGATATGCATCATCTGGGCGCCCGCATCGTAGAAGCAAATATCGGCAAAGTGGAAAACGCCATGCAAACCTGGGAACAACTGAGTAAGATGTCGAGAGAAGTATCCCGCACAATTCTACGTAAGGCGGAAAATATTCCCCAGGAAAACCTGGAAACATTGGGAAATATTAACCTGATCCGGGAACAAATGGAATATTCCATCCTGGAATCTATTGATAAATTACAAAAGATGGTCATCTTCAACCTTGACCAGGCAGTATTCACACAGAGTTATCTTGAATGGGCCGCGGTGGCCTTCGACCAGGAAGATACCTGGCATGAAATACAATCTGCCCGTTACGATCCTATCACTACCATGCGATTGAGCGCCCGTATTTTCGATGGACGCAATATTGCGGAGTTGCTGGAAGTAGCTGATAGTGTTCCTTTAGTGCCAGGTATCAGGGAAATTGTCCGGGAATTAAAGAAAAGAGGATACGCCTGTGGTCTTGTTACAGACGGATTTGGTATGGTGGCCCGCCATATCAAAAATAAGCTGGGAATGGACTTCGCACTGGCGAATAAACTACACTTAATTAATAGCGTAGCTACCGGCGAATTCAGTGAAGCCGATTACTTCATGAAAGATGGAGAATACTGTAAGAGCAATATGTTTCCTTACATCAAGGAACAATTTCATATCAACACACAAAATATTATTTACGTCGGTGATGGACATCTTGACCGGAAACTATTGACAGAAGCGGGTATAGGCGTTGCGTTTTGTCCACAGTACCGTGGTAATGCTGTAGAAAAGGTTGCCGATAAAATCATTAAAGGATTGTCACTCGCGCCATTATTAGATATTGCACAGGCTAGTCCGGCTAAATTTGGTATTAAACTGCCGGCTATTTCCAGGAAGCAGGCACGCAACATAGGTGTGGGCAGCTTAGTGGGGTTAGCGGGAGCAGGATTAATATACCTGCTCACCCGTGAGCAGAAAGCCAGGAGAAGGTCGGGGCAGCAACAGGCATAAGGCTTATGCCTGTTCGTAAAAAATAAACAAGGCGAATGATCAAAGTGATCATTCGCCTTGTTTATTATAATTTATGCAGCGTTATGCGCTGGGTTATTTGCTTTTCGCCAGTTTAGCTTCAATACTCAAGGTAGCATGAGGTACAGCTCTGAGTCGCGCTTTATCGATGAGCTTACCGGTTACACGACAAATACCGTAGGTTTTGTTTTCGATACGTACCATGGCTTTTTCCAGGTGATCGATAAACTGAATCTGACGGCTGGCCATCTGGTTGAGCTGCTCTCTTTCCTGGGAGCCACTACCATCTTCCATGCTCATGTATTTATTTTCGGTATCATCAGTACCGGCTTCGTCTTTACGGGTGATTAAGCCTTGCAGGTAAATCAGTTCTTTCTTCGCTGATTCCAGTTTTTTCTGAATCAGTTCTCTAAACTCCTGAAGATCGGAATCACTATATCTGTATACAGGACCACTTGGCGTGGCTGGCTGATCCAATACCGATTTGGTAAATTCGGGCTGATAAGTTACTAAAGTAGCTTTCCCGCCCTTTTTCTCCGTTTTATCGGATTTTTCCACTTTTTCGGGTTTTTCGGATTTTTCCGCCTTCACTGATTTTTCCGCCTTAACAACTGGCTTTTCAGCTGCCTTTTTTGTGGATTCTTTTTCCTTAGCAACTTCTACCTTAGTATCTGCTTTCTTTACTGCCATCGTTTTAAGTTCTTTTTCTTCTGACTTAGAAATAAATGGTTTCTCTTTTTCAGCGGAAACACTTTTCGTAACCACTTGCTGCTTTACAACAGGCTCTTTTTTAACGGTCGATTTTGCGGGTACAGCAACTTTCTTGACAGATGATGATTTACTGTTAGTTATGGCTGACGCCTTTTTCACTGCAACTTTAGGCGCCGGAGCGGTCTTTTTCACAGGACTTTTGGCTACCACGGCTTTTTTTGCTGCTGATTTTGCGACTGCTTTGGGAGCTGTCTTTGCAGGGACAGCTTTTTTAGCAGCTGCTTTCTTCGGTGCAGGTGCCGCTTTCTTGGCGGGCGCTGGCTTGGCAGCTGTTTTCTTAGCTGGTGTTGCCTTGGCCACAGTTTTCTTCGCCGGAGCCGCCTTTTGGGTCGTTTTACTAGCAACCTTCTTTTTTGTTGCCATGGGGGATTAGCTTTTTTTGTTAACTAATACATTAAATTTAAGGTCATTCACCTCTATTTCTGTACCATCCTGTAGTTGCTCCACTAATTCCAGGCTGTCTGCCAAAATTTCCGTGCAAATATAGTCATTATAGTTTACAATGGCCGAGTTGAGCGAATCCACTCGTTCCACTGTTACATTGATTCTGTCAGTTAATGCAAAATCGCTATCCTTACGGATTTTTTGAATCCGGTTCACCAGTTCCCTGGCGTTTCCTTCATCCTGTAACTGGGAAGTAATAGTAATATCGAGCGCTACCGTTAAAGCGCCTTTATTAGCTACTGTCCATCCCGGGATATCTTCAGAAATGATTTCAACATCAGAGAGTTGAATCTGCAATTGCTCGCCTTCCACAACCAGGTTGAAATGGCCGTCACGTTCGATGGTGGCTATATCTGCTTCTGTGAATCCGCCGATAGCGGCTGCCACAGATTTCATCTTGGCTCCCATTTTGCCACCCAGCGACTTGAAGTTAGGCTTGATCTTTTTCTTGATAAAACCTTCCGTTTCCGTAAGATAATCAATCCCTTTGACATTCACTTCACTTTTTATAAGGTCGGCTACCTTTTCAATCTGTTCTTTCATCCGGCTATTTGACACCGGGATCAGGATTTTCTGCAGAGGCTGCCTTACTTTGATATTCACCTTCTTGCGCAAGGATAATACCAACGATGAAATATCCTGCGCCAATTGCATTCTTTCTTCCAGGTCGGCATCCACAGCCCCTTCATTAACCATCGGGAAATCGGTATGGTGCACGGAACCAGCCTTACTACGCCCGCTGACACTATTCAGGTTGCCAAACATCCAGTCGGTGAAGAATGGGGAAACCGGGGCCATCAATTGCGTAATTTTCTCCAAACACTCATATAAGGTCTGGTAAGCACTAATCTTATCATGTTCGTATTCTCCTTTCCAGAACCGGCGACGACAAAGACGTACATACCAGTTACTCAGTTGTTCATCTACAAAACGCTCGATCGCACGGCCTGCCTGGGTAGGCTCATAATCATCAAAATTAGCCGTCACATCCTTAATCAGCGTATTCAGCACAGAAATGATCCAACGGTCAATTTCCGGACGCTCTTCCAGCGGAATATAAGCCTCCTTGAAAGTAAAGCTATCAAGGTTAGCGTACATCGCGAAGAAGTTATAGGTATTATATAAGGTGCCAAACAACTTGCGTTGCGCTTCTCCTATACCTTTAATATCGAATTTCAGACTATCCCAGGGAGAAGCATTGGTAATCAGGTACCAACGTGTGGCATCTGCACCAAATTTTTCAATGGTATCGAAAGGATTGACAACGTTGCCAAGGCGTTTACTCATTTTTTGCCCTTTCGCATCCAATACTAATCCATTAGAAACTACCGTTTTGTAAGCTACGCTGTCAAATAGCATTACACCCAAGGCATGCAGGGTATAAAACCATCCGCGGGTCTGATCTACTCCTTCCGCAATGAAATCGGCAGGAAATGCCTTGCCATTATCAACCAGCTCTTTAGCTTCAAATGGATAATGTGATTGCGCATAGGGCATTGCACCGCTATCAAACCAAACATCGATTAAGTCTGGTTCTCGGCGCATTGGTTTACCTGAAGGGCTTACCAATATGATATCATCTACATATGGTTTATGCAGATCAAGTATACCTTCATGGAGGTAAGACTTATTCACTTCACCGCCTAATACCTGGTTGGCTTTACGGATTTCAGCGTTCAGCTCTTCTATTCCACCGATACAAATTTCTTCACTTCCATCTTCTGTACGCCAGATAGGCAGAGGAGTTCCCCAGTAGCGACTACGGCTCAGGTTCCAGTCTACCATGTTTTCCAGCCAATTGCCAAAACGGCCTGTCCCCGTAAAGGACGGCTTCCAGTTAATCGTTTTATTCAACTCTACCATCCGGTCTTTTACTGCAGTGGTTTTGATAAACCATGCATCCAGCGGATAATATAAAACCGGTTTATCCGTACGCCAGCAGTGTGGATAAGTATGCTCGTATTTCTCTACCTTGAAAGCCCGATTCTCTTTCTTCAATTTCACCGCGATATCAACATCCACATCTTTGTAATCAGGATCATCTTTATAATTCTTTACGTACCTGCCGGAGAACTCGCCAACATTATCAGTGAATTTTCCTTCCCGGTCTACCAGCGTCAATATGCCAATACCATTCTTTTTTCCTACCCTGTTATCATCCGCACCAAAGGCCGGTGCTGTATGTACGATACCGGTACCATCTTCAGTGGTCACAAAATCACCGAGGATTACGCGGAAGGGATCTCCTTCTTCAGGCTGGGTAAAAGGCAGCAACTGCTCGTAACGGATATTTTCCAGCTGGCTTCCCTTAAAGCTTGTCAAAATCTTCCATGGAATCACTTTATCGCCTTCCTGGTAAGCATCAAAGCCGCCATTTTCACCTTCTGCCTTGAAATATTTGCCTAACAATACTTTTGCCACTACTACATTCACAGGGAGATGTGTGTATGGATTAAAAGTTTTCACGAGCACATATTCAATATTGGCACCTACTGTCAAACCAAGATTGGAAGGGAGTGTCCATGGAGTAGTAGTCCAGGCGAGGAAAAATACCTCAGGGGATCCGGCAGCATCGAACAGGAACCGCGAATTTTCTGCCTGTAATGCCTTAAACATAGCTACTACGGTGGTATCCTTTACATCTTTATATGTGCCTGGCTGATTAAGCTCATGTGAACTTAACCCAGTACCGGCTGCAGGGGAGTAGGGTTGAATGCTGACGCTTTTGTATAAGAATCCTTTCTTATAGAGTGTTTGCAGGCACCACCACAACGATTCTATATAGTTATTATCAAAGGTAATATAAGGGTCATTCAGGTCTACCCAATAACCCATTTTACGGGTCAGATCATCCCACTTGTCTTTATATTTCAGTACTTCCTTACGACAAGTATCATTGTATTCAGCGATGGAAATCTTTTTGCCAATATCTTCTTTAGTAATACCCAGCATCTTCTCTACTCCCAGTTCTACAGGCAAACCATGAGTATCCCACCCACCTTTACGCTTTACCTGGAAACCACGCATCGTTTTATAACGACACACCAGATCTTTCAGGGTACGCGAAATCACGTGGTGAATACCGGGCAAACCATTGGCGCTTGGAGGTCCTTCGTAGAACACAAACGGAGTAGCGCCTTCACGCTCTTCCACGCTTTTTTCAAAAGCCTGGTGCTGCTCCCAGTGTTGCAGTATATCTTTCTCGATCTGAGGTAAATTCAACTGGTTGTATTCCTGATATTTGCTGGACATAAAACAATTCCCCGCCCTTTGATGTTATTTAGACAATAAATGATTAAAATTGTGCAAAGTTAAGAAATAACACTGGCTCCTAAAGAGGGAACTTTGCCAAAAAACCTGCTTTTTAGACATTTTTTATTGTTTTTTTATTACTTTGCAATAAAGAGGATATAAATTACGTTTTTGGCATTGTTTTAGCTAATTTGCCAGGAAGATTAGAAAAACCTAGTAGTTAATTTTAACCCAACGAAAAAAACCATATCGATATATGAAAAAGTTGACGTTAATATTTTGCGCGGTTCTATTCACTTCCGGCATAACTTTTGCACAGCAAAAAAAATCAGTTAAAAAAACAAAGGTAGTTGCCAAAACGGTGCAGGCACCGGCGGCAGTTAAAAGTTCTTTTGATCAGAATTTTGCGGGAACATCAGCTGCTAAGTGGACAAAGACAAGTGCAGGACATTGGACAGCAAGTTTCCAAAAAGACAATATAAACACTACTGCGGAGTATGACGCGGATGGCAAATGGATTGCCACGAGAAGTGCTTATGATGCTCAAAATCTCCCGGAATCAGTGGCTGGTACACTGAAAACAAAATATCCGGCAGCTACTATAAAAGATGGCTGGAAAATTGAGAGATCAGATGTAGCTTCATACTACAAAGTAAATATTCAGGATAATGGTGCGGATAAGGCAGTGCTGTTGAACGAAGCAGGAACCATTACTGAATAACACAAACACGTATTTCATAGGTATAGGGATAAATAGGACAGACCCTGCTCTTTTGGGCGGGGTTTTCTTTTTTTGCAAAACAACAAAACAGCCGCCATATAGAGGGATTCCTCTTTATACGGCGGCTGTTTTTACAATATTTTTGAAAACAAAAAGTCGCTCGCAGAAGCGAACGACTTTTATAAAATCTGGTAAAAGCTTTCCTGGCAAGATGCATTTATTCAATGGTGTTTGATATACATGCAAGTCATTTATGGCTTTACATACTTTTTGCCAGCAAAGCTCTTCCCATGGTCAAATCTAAGGAAGCTTATTGGAAGTGCAAATAGATATCTGCTTATCGTGTTACAAAGAAACACCTATATTTTATCTTCGATTTGTCGAATCGGGAAAACTAATGATCGAAAAGGGAAAATGAAGCCATAACCACCACCAAAGCGGACTTCATTCAGAAAGGCATCTCCGGAAAACAATAAAGTAAATTCAGGCAATCACTGCCGGTTAGCGCAGCAATAATTCACACGGCTTTAATCCCGTATGCTTTTTAAATGCAGTGGAGAAGTGAGAGATACAGGAATATCCCATCAGCATGGCTACTTCAGAAACAGACATTCCTTTTTCATACAGCAGTCCTTTGGCCTTTTCCATCCTTTCCTTCTGGAAATAATCATAAATGGTAGTGCCATACATGGCTTTAAAACCTTTCTTCAGGTAACACTCATTCATGGCTACCCTGCGGGCCAGGTCGCGGATGGTAATAGGAGAATCCAGCTGTTCCAGTAAAATACCCCGGGCATTTTCTATTTTTTCGCGGTCTTCCAGTTGAGTCAGGAAGCGGCAACCATAGCGCTCATCGGTATCATTTTCGATAAACTGGTCAGAACTGTATAGTAACAGGTCCAATGCACGGCTCTGAAGGAATATGTTTTTGAGCATACCTTCATAATCATGATGTACCATCGTTTCCAATACCGACTTGGATTTAGTACAGGGCTGGATGGTTTTCACAAAAGGCTTGCGGGATTGATTTTCAAATAGGGAGGAGGTAGTAGTTCCCTTCTGTAAAGATTGAATGAAAGCAGGTTGAAACCGAACCGAAATCAGGTCTACCGAAGGTACCCGGTCTACGCAGGCTTCTTTTTTACCTTCAGAACAAAGCTGATCGGTACAGGAAGGATTTTTACAGTATTTGCTGCCTGCAACACAGTACCGCAGCTCAATGGCGGCAGATTGCCCCCTTTTGGCTGGCTGGTAAATTACCATAGCCACATCTTCAACAGGCAACGGTTTGTCATATATAAAACGCTGCAATGTAAAATCCAGACAATCAGGCACTGACACATTATCCTGTTCGGCCAATTGTAACTGGTCGCTCATGGCGGGCTGCGGAATAGCTAATGACAATATTTCCTGTATTTCTTTCACTTTACCTGTTTTTTAATGCCAAGCTGTTATACGAAGTCACAAATTTAGGGATTCATTTTTTAAAGAAACAGGGTTTGACAATCCCCTTACAAAACGACAAAGCGGCAGTCGGGCACTTTTCGCCAGGAAAGTTATCTGGCAGCGCTTCTGGTATAAATTTCGTTTATGCCTGACCGATGGGCACCGGACGACTTAATATATTGAAAGCGGCCAAAATAGTGCTGGCCATATGTGGGGTACTTGCCTTAGTGGCCGTAGGTGTTGGCTGGTATCTTAATCAACACTGGAAAAAGCTATTGGAAAAAGAACTGCCGGCATATGTAGCCAGTATGTCTGACAGTCTCTATATAGTAAAATTCCAACACCTGTCACTCGATGTACTTTCCGGTAACCTCACCCTTGAAAAGGTGAGCATGGTAGCGGATACACAGGTATACCAGCGACTGTTGGCCCGGCACCAGGCGCCGGTAAATGTGTATACTGTCAGTGCAGATAAATTACAACTGGAGTATTTCAAAACATGGCGCTACTTCCTGGCTGGTAAGCTCAATGCAGCCGCAGTGAACGTTATCAACCCCGACATTACACTGGAACAAAATCTTACTGTAAAGGATAGTACTCAACCCAAAACCGCGTGGCAGCAGCTATCACCGGAAATTAAGTCCGTGTTCATAGGCAAGCTGCGGTTGGACAGCACTCATTTCAAGTATGTTTTTATCCGTCAGGACTCCTCCCGGGTGGTCCATGAATTTGAACACTTAAGCCTTCAGGTCAATGATTTACTGATAGACTCTCTCGCCATGATTGATCCTTCCCGCTACCTCTATGCCCGTAATTATGAAATTGGCATGAAGGATTACTCCTGCAATACGCCTGATAGTCTTTACCGGATTAATATAAATGGTATCCGGTACGATGCCGCCATGCGCACCCTTTATATAGAGCGGGCAGCACTCATTCCGCGATATGACAGCAACGTTTTTCAGCAGAAAACAGGCGTGCAACAGGATCGGTATGAAGTACTGCTGACCGGAATCCGTGTTGACAGGCTACATCCGCAACTATTGCTACAGGAGCAGCAGATATGGGCAGCGTACATCGATATCAGTGGCGGTAGCATACAGATATACAGGGACCGGCAGCAGCCGATGCCTTCCGGTAACAAACTGGGGAAATATCCACAACAGTTGTTACAACGGTTCAGGGTCCCGGTGTATGTAGATACAGTTACCATTGATAATATGCAATTGAGTTATACTGAATTAAGCAATGAAACTCATCAAACGGGGAGCATCTACTTTAATCATATACATGGCCAGTTTGGTAACATTACCAATATAGACAGCATAGTGGCGGAAAACCGGCAGATGACAGCCAATTTCGATGCGGTATTTATGAACAGTGGCAAATTGACGGCCCGGTTCAACTTCGACCTGAGCGACCCGTCGGGTAAATTCGCCGTTGCCGGCCAGCTAAAGAATATGAATGGGAAAGAACTAAATGTGGCGAGCAAGCCGCTGGGAATGATTGAAATCAAATCCTGCGATATCAATGATCTGACCTTTAATATCAGGGGAGACGAGCGGAGGGCAGAGGGGTTTGTAAAACTGCTGTATCAAAACCTGAAAATAGCCGTATTAACCCAGGATCCGGGCAGTAGGGAGCTCAAACGCAAAGGATTAGCCAGCCTGATAGCTAACATTATGATTATCAATGACAGTAACCCCTTAAAGGGAGAGCCCGTCCGTACAGTTACCGTACATCAGGCCCGGGATACCGGGAAATCGTTTTTTAACCTGGTGTGGAAAACTTTATTTAAAGGGGTAAAAGACATTGCTGGTGCAGGAAATCTATAGTGGAAAAATTGATGGGTCCTCCCTTGTTAAAAACAGCCATTCTTTTGTGGAAATAAGCCTTATTTTCCGTATTTTTGCATGATTGTCTACCATTTTTATTTCTAATAGATTTTACACCAACATATGAGCGAAGAATTAGTGCAAGCACCCAGCCCCAGCAGCAACGGATATGATGCGGGGAGTATACAGATATTGGAAGGTCTGGAAGCCGTACGTAAGCGTCCAGCCATGTATATCGGCGATATTGGCATCAAGGGGCTTCACCACCTGGTTTACGAGGTGGTAGACAACTCCATTGACGAGGCCCTGGCCGGATATTGTAAGAATATTGAAGTTACCATCCTGGAAGACAACTCTATCCGGGTAAAGGATGATGGTCGTGGTATTCCTACGGGTATTATCCCTAAGGAAGGCCGCTCAGCACTGGAGGTGGTAATGACGGTATTGCACGCCGGTGGTAAATTTGATAAAAACACTTACAAGGTTTCCGGAGGTTTGCATGGTGTGGGTGTGAGTTGCGTAAACGCGCTGAGTGAAGTGCTGAATGTAACCGTAGAACGTGAAGGAAAGATATTTCAACAGGAATACCATCGTGGGATTCCTCAATATGCTGTAAGAGAAATCGGCGACAGTGAAGCTACCGGTACCACTACTCATTTTAAACCGGATGGTGAAATCTTCAAGGATACTACCTATAACCGTGAGATACTGGCCGGTCGTTTACGGGAATTATCCTACCTGAACCGCAAAATCAAGATTACCTTATCTGATGAGCGGGAAAAAGATGAAGCAGGCAATATTTTCTCTGAAACCTTCTATAGCGAAGGTGGTATCAAGGAGTTTATCCAGATGCTGGATAAAAATGGCCGTCGTAACCCGCTGTTGCCGGCTCCTATCTATGTGGAAGCACATGATGCAGCCTCCAACGTATCTGTAGAAGTAGCTATGGTATACAATGATGCCTTCAGCGAAAACATCTTCTCCTATGTAAATAATATCAACACCATTGAAGGAGGTACACATGTGGCTGGTTTCCGCCGTGCCATTACACGTGTATTCAAATCCTATGGTGATAAGAATAAGTTATTTGAGAAATCGAAGGTAGAAGTTACCGGAGATGACTTCCGCGAAGGACTGAGTGCGATTATCAGCGTAAAAGTGCCTGAGCCGCAGTTCGAGGGGCAAACCAAGACCAAACTGGGCAACTCTGACGTAATGGGGGTAGTAGATAGCTCCGTTGCCGCCGTATTGGATGCCTTCCTGGAAGAAAACCCTAGGGAAGCCAAAACGGTGATTAACAAGGTAGTATTAGCCGCCCAGGCTCGTGAGGCTGCCCGTAAAGCCCGTCAGCTGGTGCAGCGTAAAAGCGTGATGACCGGAAGCGGTTTACCAGGTAAGCTGGCCGACTGCTCTGATAACGACCCTACCAAATGTGAACTATACCTGGTGGAAGGGGATTCCGCGGGTGGTACAGCCAAACAAGGCCGTAACCGTAACTTCCAGGCTATCTTGCCGCTGCGTGGTAAAATCCTGAACGTAGAAAAAGCCATGGAGCATAAGATCTACGAAGACAATGAGATCAAGAACATCTTCACTGCCCTGGGCGTAACCATCGGTACAGAAGAAGACGATAAAGCACTAAACCTCTCCAAGCTGCGCTATCATAAGCTCATCATCATGACGGATGCCGACGTGGATGGTAGTCACATTGCTACGCTGATCCTGACCTTCGTTTTCCGTTACATGAAAGCCATGGTAGAACAGGGTTATGTATACATTGCACAACCGCCGCTGTATCTCGTAAAGAAAGGGAAAGAGCAGATATATGCCTGGACAGAAGAACAGCGTAAAGAGGCCACTGTTAAACTGGCTGCCGGCGGTAAAGAAGATAATGTAAACGTTCAGCGTTATAAAGGTTTGGGAGAGATGAACGCAGAGCAGCTGTGGGATACCACCATGAACCCTGAGTTTCGTACCCTGAAACAGGTAACTATTGAAAGCGCTGCAGAAGCAGACCGCGTATTCAGTATGCTGATGGGAGATGAAGTGCCTCCGCGCAGAGCGTTTATTGAATCGCATGCGAAGTATGCGAAAATCGATGCATAATTACGTATATACGTTAATGTTATAAATAAAAAACCTTCCGTCAACAGCGGAAGGTTTTTTATTTATCTCTTAGAAAAATGAAAATGTTTTTTATGTTGCTGCTGCGGCACTGAAAAATTTTTCCTATCCTTCTTTCGTCAAAATATAATTCGCTAAAAACTGGTAACCGAATACGCCTATCAGCATAACGGTCACGAATATATTAAAAGCTTCTTTGGTCACGAACGCGTAGGCTATACCAGCCACTGCTATAGCGGCAAGTCCAAGGGTATACCATTTTACAATGCGGCGGTTCTTTGGGCTCTGTGGCATGTAAATACCTGCTGCTGGCAAGAGCATTACACCTGTACAAAGGCATAGCGCCAGCAGACCTGGCAAATTAGTGATCCAAAAGGCCCCGGCAGCAAGCAATGCTATAGCGAGGAGTATGCCTACAATAGTGGATACTTGTGTTTGTTCCGGGCTGAGGGCATATCTTCCGTATGGATTAAGGCGGAGAAACAGGTTACTAACCGGGGTAATAAGCCAGGTAGAAATGGCCAGCAACGCCAGGAGTACATATACAGGGAAGAACACCCTGCTGGCAATTTGCGTCAGGATAAAAAGGGCGGCGATGATCATCCATTGCGTACGGGCTTTTTGTCGCCCCATAAAGAATGCATAATTGAGGAACTGCCGGTACAGCCAGTACCTGGCTTTCATAGCCTGTA
The DNA here is from genome assembly GCF_012726295.1 of Chitinophaga sp. Ak27. GTDB lineage: Bacteria > Bacteroidota > Bacteroidia > Chitinophagales > Chitinophagaceae > Chitinophaga. Next base: position 172,767 of record NZ_JABAOB010000005.1, read on the forward strand.
CCATACCATTACGCGCCCAATCGTTGTTGGGATCTATCTTCAGTGATTCCCTGAAATGTTCCAGTGCTTTACGGTGATTGCCGGCTTCCAACCATTTCCAGCCAAGGTTGGCGTGTGTGTAGGCATTTTCCGGGTTGTGCTCCAGTGCTTCATGCAAATTGGAGAAGGCTTCTTCCTTTTTACCCAGGCTAAACAGGGCGTGAGAGCGGAGGTTGAGGCAGGCTTCATTTTCCGGATTCACGGCAAGCCCTTCTTCCGCCTTTTGTAGTGCAGCTTCGTAGTCTTTTTTCGACAGCAGGATCTGGCTCCAGATAGCAAAATAATCTGCATGATGCGGGTTGATGGCGACTGCACCACTGATGGCCCTGATAGCTTCATTATATTGATTTTTCATCAGGGCTATCCTTGCCAGCAGGTACAGGAAACGTTCATCATAAGGCGCAAAGCTGAGGGTATTGCTGGCTACCTGTGCGGCTTCTGTATCATTTCCTGTTTCCAGGTAACATACCGCCAGGAGGAAAAGTGCATCTGTATCATGAGCATTGGTACTGAGGTGTTGGCGAAGGGCGGTAAAGGCATCTTCGAAGCGGCCCTGCTGAACCAAAATCTGAGCGCGCTGAATTAATACAGCCATAAAACGTTATTTCTTAATATCCAGGTATTTCAGTACATCATCATAAAGACCGGTTTCATTGGAATACAGCGCATAGTTACGAGCGGTATTAAACCATTCCTTGGTGGTAGGCTTGTGTATTTTAGCGGCTTTTAGTAATTCTTTCTGTGTGATAGGCTGTGGTACACCTTTCTGCAATGCTTCCAACAATTTTTCTTCGGTAGCTATATCTACAATCGCTTTGAGATCCGCTCCGGAGTAGCCGGCAGTGGCTTTGGCAATGGCAGAGTAGTCAATGTCGGCTACCGGTTTGTTTTTTAGTTGGAGTTTCAGAATTTCTTCCCGTCCACCTGTTTCCGGTGGCGCCACGAAAATAATTCTGTCGAAGCGGCCAGGACGGCGGAATGCCGGGTCGAGGCTCCAGGGGGCGTTGGTAGCGCCAATGATGAGTATATTTTCATTGCTGGCTGCGATGCCGTCCATTTCTGCCAGGAACTGGTTAATGATATGAGTAGCGCCTGTTTGGCGTAATGCCGACCGGTTGGCGCCCAGGGCATCTACCTCATCAAAAAATAACACACAGGGCTTACTTTGTCTTGCGAGTTCAAACAGGCTATGCAGGTTCTTTTCGCTGGTGCCTACCCACATGTCCAATACATCGTGTATGCCTACATTAATGAATTCAGCCTGTATTTGTCCGGCAGTAGCTTTAGCCAGGTAAGTTTTACCACAACCGGGAGGACCATATAATAAGATACCGCCTCCGGCTTTTTTGCCATAGGCTTTATAGAGATCCGGGAATTGCAGGGGCTTAATGATTTTCAGGTCTATTTCCTGTTTCTCTCTTTCCATACCACCTACATCAGAAAAGTTGATCTCAGGCTTTTCCAGCATAAACAGGTTCTCCACGTCTTCTTCCTCGTCTTCCTCTCCACTGAATGATGCGGGGGAAGGCTGGGCGACCCTGAAAAGGCTGTCCAGGGCTTCATCGCGAAAGCCGGGGTTTATTTCCAGCAGGTGTTGATATATTTCTTTCGCGGGCTGCATGGACTGCTCCTTCACGAGGATACGGCAGTGCAGCAGGAGCGCATCGAAATGATCCGGTTCCCGATGTTCCAACTGTTCCAATACTACAATAGCCGCTGAGTATTTTTGCTGGTGATAGAATGTCCGCGCTAATCCCAGTTGTGCGGCAGTATTAGACGATGATAACTCCAGCACTTTTCTATATTGCTCTTCCGCTGCTGTATATTCATAATCCTGTAGCAGTACCTGTGCGAGGTGCATACGTAAAGGCACATTCTCCGGCGAAAACTGTACCGCCTCCTGCAATTGTTTAATTACTTCCGATGACATGATGTGCTTTAATTGAAAGTTCAGTAACCCCGTAATAATACGCATTTCGGGTACAAAAAAATTGTTAATTATAGTATTTTCATTACTTCCCTGGCTTCCCGGCCGGGTTAAAAAGATCTCCTTCCGGCGTTTTCACCACTGCAATTGGTGCTACTGAAAAAAATATCCAGCTACAACATGCAGATAACCAGATGACAGCACAATAGATTAACACCATATCCATATATAATTTATTTAATTCATTTTTTTTAACATATATTGCATTCACATTATCCCTATGCCAACAGTATTGACCAGTATCCTATGTTAATTTAAATTATCGCTGGCCGCTTAACCGGCGGCCGGCACTGGTTAAGTCTTGAAAGACGGCATGCCGAAAAACTTACGTAATGCGTATAAAATTATTATTGGCAGCCACTATTGCCATCGTAGGACTGGGTCTGAGCGCTTGTAACAAGAAAACCGACCTGGCACCCTCCAGCATTTTCACTTTTAAACTTGATACGATCAGTTATCACTCCAATTCTACTGAGGGATATTTGACAGACACCATTGAGGCTGGCAAAAAAACGCTGGTAGTAGACGGTGTTACCAATAATTTTGGTTACCATATGGAACTGATGGTTACTTTTCCCGATAGCATCCGGGTGGGTTCGTATGAGGCAGGAGCAGAAATGACGCTGATGGATATACAGCAGAAAGCAGTAGGTTATGTGAGCAAGACTATCAAAATAAATATAACGAGCATTAATAGTAAGCATGCGGAGGGCAACTTCTCCGGTGTATTAACAAATGGTGATATCGAAAAACCTTTAACGGACGGGACTTTTAAAGTCGAAATTTATTAAGCATTATTTTTAGATGAGTTTAGCTGGCCCTGCCTTTTGAGGCGGGGCCTTATTCGTATATTCGTTAATGTTATATTAAATATGTTTATTGTTTACCCTCAGTTAACAAATAATTTATACCCCCTTTTTTTCGCAGTGTTAACATTAAAGTTAAATTAGACTATAAAACTGATATTATTTTAACCATAAAACACAAAAATTGGCGTTTTTAAGCTTGCTTTATGCAGTCCTTAACAATTCCGTAATAATCTGTTAACATTCTGGTTGTTTTAGACTGTTTCCTTTGCACCTGTAAATACTTACCAGAGTTTATGAAATCATTCTTTACGCTACTAGCTAGCTTTATTGTAATCATTTTTGTCAACAACGCGCAGGCGCAGGTCACCACTTCTGTTATATCGGGTAAAGTAGCCGATGCAGGTGGACAGGCAATTCCTGGCGTTACCGTCGTTATCGTGAATAACGGCACTGGCGCAAAATCCGGTGTACAAACTAACACCGATGGCCGCTACATACTGCCTAACCTGAACCCAGGCGGTCCTTATACTATTACAGTTTCATTCATTGGTTATAAAAAAGAAGTAAAAGCGGATGTGAACCTTCCGCTGGGAACCACCAACTACAACTTTAAACTGCAGGAAGAATCTACTGCACTGAGCGAAGTAGTAGTAACCGGTACTGCCGGCGGATCTAAAGCAGGTGGTACCAAAATTGGCCAGGAGCAAATTAAAACCTTGCCTACCCTGAGCCGTAGCCTTCAGGATTTAACGAAAGTGACTCCGCAGAGCAACAACAACTCCTTCCTGGGTACCAACTACCGTTACAACAACGTAACCCTGGATGGTGCGATCAACAACGACGCGATCGGCTTTAGCCCTTCCCTCGGTGGACAGAGCAACACCAGCGGCCAGCCAGGTAGCAGCACTCGTACTAACCCCGTATCTCTCGATGCGATCCAGGATGTACAGGTATTACTGGCTCCATTTGACGTGAAAGTAGGTAACTTCCTCGGAGGTAGCGTAAACGCTGTAACCCGCAGCGGTACCAACGAAGTACACGGCTCCATTTATGGTTATGGCCGTAACGCTTCCATGATCGGTAAAAACAACGCCGGTGATGGTTCTAAATTACCAAGCGATTTCCACGAATATCAAACAGGTATCCGTTTAGGTTTCCCTATCATTAAGAATAAGCTGTTCTTCTTCACCAACGAAGAAATCACCCGTCGTGTAGACCCGGTAATCCTTGCCGCAGGTTCTGCTGATGGTGGTGGCATCTTAACCGAAAAAGATGCTGCTGATATCACCGCTTTAATGAAAAGCTATGGCGTAGACGCAGGTACCGCAGGTAACACCAGCATCTATTCCAATTCCAATAAATTCTTCAACAGGTTAGACTGGCACATCAATGATAAACACCAGCTGTCTATCCGTAACAATACTATCACTTCCGAAGCTACCAACCTGGAGCGTGACCAACAGAACTTCCGTTTCAAAGGCATCGACTTCAAACAGGTAAATAACCAGTCATCTACTGTAGCAGAACTGAAAAGTAACTTCAGCAGCACATTAGCCAACAGCTTGATCCTGGGCTACTCTAATGTACATGACTACAGAGATCCACTGTCTGACCCGGCTGTACCACAGATCCAGATTAAAGGTAGAACCAGCGGTACTACTATATTCCTGGGTACTGACCGTGAAGCCAGTATCTTCAACATGAAGCAAAAAACATTTGAAATTACTGATAACGTTACCTTATTTAAAGGAAACCATACTATCACTTTAGGTACACACAACGAGTTCTATAACATTACCTACGGTTTTGTGAACTCCTGGAATGGCCGTCTGGACTACAACAGCATTGAGGACTTCCTGGCCAACAATCCTAGCCGTGTTCGTGGTAACTACAACTACACCAACAATTCCCGTGATTATATTATGTCTAATCCTCCCGCACAGTTCAAAGCAAACCTGCTGAGCTTATACGGACAGGATGAAATCCAGCTGACAGATCGTTTCAAAATCACTCCGGGTATCCGTTTAGACTACACTGGTATTCCTAACAAACAACCGCTGAGTGATAAAACAATCAAAGCACCAGAAGATCCTAACTACGGAACTACCTACACTTACACTAAGCCTAAGGATATCAAAAATGACTTCCTGAATAACGTACAGATCTCTCCCCGTTTAGGATTTAACTACGACATTAAAGGTGACAACAGCCTGGTATTACGTGGTGGTACGGGCCTCTTCACCGGTCGTATTCCTTTTGCATGGATCGGTTATGCTTATTATAATAATGGTGTTACTTACGGTGCTTACGACCAGAAAGCTTCCAGCAAACCATTCGTAAATACGCCGCTGCCTGCTGCTAAACCATCTCCAAATGGTATCGCTGATTTCGCTGCGCAGAACGGTGCTAATACCAGCGCTTCCGGTGCTACCCAGGTAGATATGATCGACAACAACTTCAAAATGCCACAGGTATGGAGAAGTAGCCTGGCCCTGGATTATACCACTAAAGACATGTGGAAATTCAGCATCGAAGGTATCTATACTAAAGTGATTAAAGACCTGATGTTCCAACAAGTGAACCTGGTAGATAATCCTACTTACTATGCTTACGATGTAAATAAACAACAGCCAATCTACTCTGGCTCTAAAATCAATCCTTTATACACTAACGCTTACCTGCTGTCTAACACCGACAAAGGCTACCGTTACAGCATCACTGCCCAGATCTCCAAATCATTCCCATTCGGTTTGAATGCAATGGCAGCGTATACTTACGGACAAGCTAAAGACATCACCAACGGTATCCGTAACTCCATGGAGTCTAACTGGCAGCTGAACCAGGCTTTAAATCCAAACAACCCGGTACTGGCTTACTCTAACTTCGACGTTCGTCACCGTATCGTTGCTACCGTTAGCTACAAACAAGATTGGGGTACTAAAGGCAAATGGGTATCTAACTTCTCTGCCTTCTTCAATACCTCTTCCGGCTTACCTTATAGCTATGGTATCATCAATACCAGCGTACAGCTCCAGAACACGCCGCAGCAGCTGTCACTCGCTTACATTCCAAAAGATGTAACTGAAGCAACCAAATTCTTCGCTGATATCGCTGGTGGCAAAACTGCCGCTGAACAGGCTACTGCCTTCATGAACTATGTAAGCAGCGATAAATACCTGAATGGCCGTAAAGGTGAATTCACTGAACGTAACGGTGGCCGTACTCCATGGAATACACAAGCCGACTTCCGCTTCAGCCAGGACTTCAACTTCAAAGCCGGCAAACAACTGCACACCCTGACACTCACTTACGATATCGTGAATGTTACCAACCTGCTGAACAAGAACTGGGGTATCCAGTACTTCTCACCAAACACGTTCAACTCCTCTGCTAACATTGGTCTGAACCCAACTGGTAAGAAGTCTGCTGACAACTATCCTATCTATACTTTCTCTCAGCCAGGAGCTCCTTATTCAAAAGACTTCTTCGCATCACGTCACCAGATGCAGCTGGGTCTGAGATACTCTTTCTAAGAGAAACCTACACAACATAAAAGAGAAAGCCCCCTGCAGACATCTGCGGGGGGCTTTCTCTTTTATGTTGTGCGACTGTTTATTTAATACCGAATACTGCTCTTACTTCTGCGCGGATCTTAATAGTTTTTACTTCCACATCTGAAGCGGCTTCTTCACCGGCCATATTGGATTTAGCCATGTACATTACCGGCCGAACATCGGAATAGTTATCCGTATTCATTTCCTGGATTTCGATGACACCATCTACTTTATTACCGATAGCTGCCAGCATATATTCTGCCTTATCTTTTGCGGCCTGCAAGGCTTTAATTTTCACTTCCTTGCGGTAAGCTTCCATTTTGCTGGAAGAGAAAGATGCAATCCTGGTGTTTTCAATACCTTCTGCGTCTACTGCTCCCAGGATATCATTGATTTTGTCGAGCTTAGTTAATTTAAGGCGATATTGCTTACGCGCCATAAACTCTGCCGGATCTTTCTTTTTACGAAATACCTCGAAGTTGTTGCCATACACATTTTCTACGGTAAGGTCGCTTTTGGGAATGCCCGCATCTGAAACGGCTTTTTGTAATTGTTTCTCTAAAGTAGAGATGTCTACTTTATTCTTGCCTTTCATGTATTCACGCAATGAGATGTTGAAATAAATTTCGTCGGGTGTTATTTCCATTTCAGAAGTTCCATTGACTTCTATTTTCTTTACTGGTTGTTTATCTGCCTGCTGAGCAAAAGCGCCGCCCAAAGCAAAAAATAATCCCGCTGCTAATAACATTACCTTTTTCATGTGTCGATGTTTTTCTATTGTTTAAAAAAATATTGTTTGTTGTTAAGTACGCCATCATGATGCTGCAGATGAAAGCGATTTCATAATAGCACTTCTTAAAATTTTGTTAATGCACATTTACAAAAATAGCATCATACATTTCACTATATAAATGAAACGATTATGATATAATAATGTTACAGGAAACTATTGACGGCTGTCCGTCATTGCTTTGAGGAAGTCGTGTAAATCATTCATATTACGTATACGGGAAGCCACCAGCATGAAGTTTTTGCCCACTTGCTTGAGTTTGGCGTTGTTTGTACGGGTTTGGATATACGTTAAAATATGGTTGAATGTAGGCGATTCAAAATAAGGAGAATCGGGGTTATTGATAAAATAGCAACGCAGGTTTTCTTCTTTCAGCATCATCTTCTCGAAGCCCAGTTGTATGGCCATCCAACGGCAGCGAATAGTGGTGAGCAGATCTTTTACCGGATCCGGCATAGGTCCAAAGCGGTCAACGAGTTCATTGGCAAAGGCTTGCAGTTTGCCTTCCTCCATCGTATTATCTAATTCCTGGTAGAGGTTTAAACGTTCCTGGATACTTTCTATATAAGTATCAGGGATGAGTATTTCCAGGTCGGTATCGATGGTACAGTCGCTGACAAAGTCTTTCTTTTGCTCCAGCTGATCTTTAAACAAGTCGCGGAATTCATTTTGTTTCAGTTCGCGGATGGCTTCATCCAGGATTTTCTGGTACATATCGAAGCCTATTTCTGCCATGAAGCCGCTTTGTTCTCCACCCAGCAGGTTGCCGGCGCCACGTATATCCAGGTCGCGCATGGCAATCTGGAAGCCGCTTCCCAGCTCACTGTGTTGTTCAAGTGTTTGCAGGCGTTTACGACTGTCGGAAGTCAGTGTACTCATAGGAGGTGCCAGCAGATAACAGAATGCTTTCTTATTACTACGTCCTACGCGGCCACGTAACTGGTGCAGGTCACTCAACCCAAAATGGTGCGCATTATTAATGATGATGGTGTTGGCGTTGGGAATATCTACCCCGCTTTCTACGATGTTGGTACATACCAACACATCGTATTTACGGTCTATAAAGTCGAGGATAACTTCTTCCAGCTGATGTCCTTCGAGTTGTCCATGCGCCGTAGCGATCGACAGATCGGGGCAAAGCCCCTGAATGAGACCCGCCATTTCTTTCAGCCCTTTTACCCGGTTATGGATAAAATACACCTGACCACCTCTTTCTGTTTCGAAATAAATGGCATCGCGGATGAGGTCCTGGTTAAATACCTGCACTTCTGTTTCAATCGCCTGCCGGTTAGGTGGCGGTGTATTAATCACAGAAAGGTCGCGGGCGCCCATCAGCGAGAATTGCAGCGTTCTTGGTATAGGCGTTGCAGTTAGTGTGAGGGTATCTACGTTCTGCTTCAGTTGTTTCAGCTTCTCTTTGGCAGAAACGCCGAATTTTTGTTCTTCGTCCACCACCAGTACGCCCAGGTCTTTGAACTTCACATCCTTGCTCAGCAAGGCATGCGTACCGATGATAATATCTATCTTACCTTCCTCTAAACGTTTGAGCGTTTCTTTTTTCTCTTTGGAAGATTTAAACCTGTTGAGGTAGTCAACTGTGCAGGGGAAATCTTTGAGACGGTCTGCAAATGTTTTGTAGTGCTGGAACGCCAGGATGGTAGTGGGTACCAGTACGGCGGCCTGTTTACCATCTACAATAGATTTAAATGCAGCGCGGATAGCCACTTCTGTTTTACCGAAGCCCACATCACCACATACCAGCCTGTCCATAGGCGCCGGCGATTCCATGTCGCGTTTTACATCGGCAGTGGCCTTACTTTGATCCGGGGTATCTTCATAAATGAAAGATGCTTCCAGTTCTGTTTGCAGATATGTATCCGGCGTATGTGCAAATCCTTGCTGGGCCTTGCGCACAGCATATAGCTGTATCAGGTCTTTGGCAATATCTTTTACCTGCGTTTTGGCCTTTTCTTTCAGTTTATCCCAGGCATCGCTGCCCAGTTTGTTCACTTTAGGTTCTACGCCTTCTTTACCGGTATATTTACTGATTTTGTGCAGGGAGTTGATATTTACGTACAACAGGTCGTTGTTTTTGTAAATAATGCGGATGGCTTCCTGCATTTTACCGCCCACCTCAATCTTTTGCAAGCCACTATACATCCCCACGCCATGGTCGATATGCGTTACAAAGTCGCCCGATTGCAGTTCCCGCAAGGTTTTCATGGTAATTGCCTTATTCTTGTTGTAGGCTTGCTTTACTTTGTATTTGTGGAAACGTTGGAAAATCTGGTGATCCGTATAACAAACCAGTTTCAGCGAGTGGTCGATAAAGCCGCTGCTGATGGCTACGGGGATGGGAAAGAATACGAAATCGGCTTTGAGGTCTTCGAAGATACTCCGCAGGCGTTCGAGCTGGCGGGGGTTATCAGCGAATATAAAGAGCGAATATTTATTGCTGTTATGTTTGCCCAGGTCTTTGATCAACAGGTCAAACTGGCGATTAAACACTGGTTGTTCCTGGGTATCAAAAGTAATAATTGTAGGCGTGTGTCCCTGTTCCGTCAACCAGTCTTTGCTACCAAAAACGATGGTAGGTTTTTGTAAGAGTTGTTGCAGCAGGGGAGCGGCTTTCACGAAGTCGTCTTCTTTCAGCACCATTTCCTCATCTTCGTCAATCCTTACTTTCTGGCCGGTGAGCAGGAAATCGTCCAGGCGCTGTTCCATCTGTTCAATGACACCCTGTACATAGGCGGGATCTTTGATCCATACAACGGTGTTGTCTGGTAAAAAGGAAGAAAGCGACATTTTTCCATGGTCGGTGGCGGAGCCATGGGTGTCCATGTTGGCGATCAGGGTCACCTGGGTAAGCTTGCGTTCACTCAGCTGGGATTCCGGATCAAACAGACGTATAGAGTCGATATCTTCTCCAAATAATTCAATACGATAAGGTTTCTCGTTGCCAAAAGAGTAGATATCGAGGATACCTCCTCTTACGGCATACTGTCCGGGTTCATACACAAAATCGGTGGCATGGAATCCCCAGGATACCAGCTGATCCAGCAATGGATCTACTTTCAGCACATCGCCTACCTTCAGCTGCACCATGTTGGCATTGAAGGCTTTGTTGCCCGCTACTTTTTCCCAGAGGGCTTCCGGGTAGGTAACCAGTATCTTTTTACGGACGGTATCGCCGGAAAGCTTCATGAGTGCCTCCGTACGCAGCATACTGTGGCTGCTGTTAATTTCGTGAAACTGACCTGCTTTCTTGAAAGAGTCCGGGAAATAGAAGATATCGAGTGCCTGGCTGAGTTGTTCCAGGTCGTTATGGAAATAGGCTGCCTCCTCTTTATCGTTTAAGATGAAGAGATGGTTCGCATCTGCATGCGCCCAGGTGCTTACTGCCACAAAGTTTATTGCACTTCCACTGATGGAAGAAAGCTGAAAGTATTGTGGGGTGGGTGATTGTATCCCCTTCACCAGCGTCTGCAGGCGAGCATCACGTTGAAATAGTTGTAATACGGCCTGTAAATTCATGAAGAATGCAAAGGTAAAGAAGATTTACCGATTTTGATATTTGATGGGGGAGATATTTGAATCGCCGGCCCTAAATAGGCGCCGGACAGCTAAATAAAATGCAAAAATTTAACTATATTCATAAGGACCAAAAACGCAATCCCCATGTTGGACCTCTGGCACACTGGCATCGTTACAAAACTGGTAGACGAAACCCACAATACCCGTCGCTTTTGGATACAGGTGCCGGATATGGACCGGTTCGACTTCAAACCGGGGCAATTTGTGACATTGGACCTGCCCATACATGAAAAAAAGAACAAACGCTGGCGTAGCTATTCTATCGCCTCCCATCCTGATGGTACCAATACAATTGAACTGGTGATCGTATTGCTGGAAGGAGGAGCGGGGAGTACCTACCTGTTTAACGAAATAAAAGTAGGCAGCGAATTGTTACTGAGAGGGCCGCAGGGAGTTTTCGTACTACCACAACCGTTAGATAAGGAATTATTCCTGATTTGTACCGGAACCGGCATTGCTCCATTCCGGTCGATGGCCCGCTATATCCATGAACACGCGGTGCCACATCAGCCCATTCATCTCATTTTTGGCGTCCGGTATGCACATGACCTGCTATATGCAGAAGAAATGAAGCAGCTGGCGCAGGAACTTCCTGGCTTTAATTATATCCCTACTTTATCGCGCGAGGAAAACTGGGCCGGCCGGAAAGGCTATGTACACACTATTTACGAGGAAATGCTCCAGGATAAACGCCCTGCCAACTTTTTCCTGTGCGGCTGGAAAGCCATGATAGACGAGGCCAAACAACGTATACAGGCCATGGGCTATGACCGGCACGATATACACCAGGAGTTATATGGCTAAAAGCGGCTTCTCAATTCCCACCCAGGCGTAGCAAACAACGCGCATACCGGACATAAAAAGGGCTATGACAATGGTAGTATTACCTACCAAAACAGTCATAGCCCTGATAAGTTACTACTGGATCTTATCCAGTACTAATTGTTTTACGGCAGTGAGCGGGATACGTTCCTGCTCCATGCTATCGCGGTAACGGATGGTAACCATGCCGTCTTCTTTAGTCTGGTGATCGATCGTTACACAGAACGGCGTGCCAATGGCATCCTGGCGGCGATAACGTCTTCCAATGGCATCTTTTTCTTCATAGAAGCAATGGAAAGCTGACTTACATTCATTCATCAGCGCCCGGGCAACTTCCGGTAAACCATCTTTTTTGGTAAGGGGGAAGATAGCCAGTTTGATAGGAGCTAATTTAGCCGGGAGGCGTAATACCACGCGGCTATCCTGTTTATCTGCAGTGCTCAGGTCTTCTTCTGCATAAGCATTACAGATAGTGAGCAGGAACATACGATCCAGTCCGATAGAAGTTTCTATCACGTAGGGTACATAGTTCTGATTGATTTCTGTATCGAAGTACTGAATTTTCTTCTTGCTGTATTCCTGGTGTTGCTTCAGGTCAAAATCGCCACGGGAGTGTATACCTTCCACTTCTTTGAAACCGAATGGGAATTCATATTCAATATCCACGGCTGCATCGGCGTAGTGCGCTAATTTCACGTGATCTTTGAAATGGTATTTAGCAGGATCGGTGCCCAGGCTCAGGTGCCATTGCATACGCTCTTCTTTCCATATCTCGTACCATTCTTTCTGTGTGCCAGGGCGTACAAAGAATTGCATTTCCATTTGCTCAAATTCGCGCATACGGAAAATAAACTGACGGGCTACAATTTCATTTCTGAAGGCCTTACCAATTTGTGCAATACCGAAAGGTACTTTCATTCTACCTGTTTTCTGCACGTTGAGGAAGTTTACGAAAATACCCTGGGCAGTTTCCGGGCGTAGGTATATTTCGTTGGCTTCGTCGGTAACGCTACCCAGCTGGGTAGAGAACATCAGGTTAAACTGGCGGACGTCCGTCCAGTTAACAGTACCGCTGATGCCGCATTTTATTTTATTATTCTCAATTAATGCTTTGAGCCCCGCGAAGTCATTTTCTTTCAGCAGTTCATCCATTTGTGCCAGGATTGCGTTGCCGGCTTCTTCGGGTAAGGTTTCTGCAAATCCTTCTATGAGGTGATCTACCCGGTAGCGCTTATTGCTATCCTTGTTATCGATCATAGGGTCGCTGAAATTATCCACGTGCCCGGATGCCTTCCAGGTGGTAGGATGCATGAAGATGGCCGCATCGATCCCCACAATATCTTCATGCAGCTGGGTCATGCTTTTCCACCAGTAATCTTTAATGTTTTTCTTCAGTTCAGCCCCATATTGACCGTAGTCATATACAGCGCTAAGTCCATCGTAAATTTCGCTGGACGGAAAAACGAAACCATATTCTTTACAATGCGAAATTATCGCCTGGAATTTATTCTGATCTGTAGACATAGTGGCGCAAAGATAAAGGCCAATTTTGAAAATACGTATGCGATTATTAAATAACTTATAAAGAAATGAACAGCAAATAATCTATCCTTCTTCCACGGTTGTAGGCTCATGGGGAATTTCTATTTGCTTGATCCAGACCGCATATTCATTAGGGTATATCTGGGCGCCGAAATACTGTACATATACGCGGGTAAATACCGCTCCAAAATACAGGATGGCAGCGGAATAGTATACCCATAGCAATATAATTACAATAGAGCCGGCTGCTCCATAAGTGGAGCTCACCTTGCTGGCGCCGAGGTAGTATCCGATGGCGAATTTACCCAACATAAACAGGATCGCCGTGGTAATAGCTCCCACCCGTACATCTTTCCATTTGATGCGGGCATCGGGCAGTACTTTAAAGATGATGGCGAAAAGCATGGTGATAACGAGAAAAGGCACTACAAAGTCGGCCAGGGAAAAGAGGATGCCAGAGGTTAGCTTTCCCGGCAATAACTTTACTACAAGCGAAGAAAACAGCTCCACCAGTCCATTTACTGCCAGCGATACCAGCAGGATAAAGCCCATGCTGACTACCAGGGAGAAGGAGAGGAGCCGGTTAAGAATCATCCGCAGCAACCCATTCTTTTTTGGTTTTGATTTCAACCGCCAGATATAGTTGATAGAATCCTGGATTTCCGCGAAAACGCCGGTAGCACCAATTACCAGGGTTACAAACCCTACGATGGTGGCCCAGCTCATATCGCCGGAAAGCGACGCATTCTTAATCATCGCCTGTATTTGCAGGGCGGCTTCGTTGCCTACCAGTCCGCGTATTTGCCCATAGATATTCCCTTCTATGGCATCCCTTCCCAGGAAGAGATCGCATAAAAAGATGATGATAATCAGCATGGGGGCTACAGAAAAGATGGTATAGTAAGCCAGTGCTGCACTGAGTTTAAGTACTTTATCGTCTATAAAGTCGCTACCAGACTGCTTTAGCACCTGCCAGATAATTTTCAGCCTGCTCGGTTTTTGCATTACAGTAGTATTTTTTTAACCAGACACAAAAAGTGTGCGGGCTATGACTTCAGTTTAGGGTTATTATGGTGTCTTTGGGCATCACGGATATTCTTCTTCTCAAAATTCTTTTCCAGGGCTACGGTCATGTCAATGCCGGTTTGATTGGCGATACAGAGCAATACCCACATTACATCCGCCAGTTCGTCGGCCAGCAACATTTTATTATCCGTTTCTTTTGACGACTGATCACCATATTTGCGGGCCATGATGCGGGCTACTTCTCCCACTTCTTCCGTAAGTATGGCCATGTTGGTAAGTTCACTGAAGTAACGAACGCCGGTGGTGTTGATCCAGCTATCAATTTTTTCCTGGGCTTCCTGAATGGTCATGGACTGAATTTTATTTATTAAAGATAACGGATTGAACTTTTATTCCCGGTTATGTGAATCAATAATAATGGTAACAGGGCCATCATTGAGCAGCGACACTTTCATATCTGCCCCGAAAATACCCCGCTGGATAGCAGTCCCCAAATCATGTTCCAATTGCGCGATCATTTTTTCGTACAATGGTATGGCCACGTCCGGCTTACTGGCACGTATATACGAAGGCCGGTTGCCTTTCCTGGTAGAAGCATGCAAGGTAAACTGGCTCACCAGCAGTATATCGCCATGGATATCTTTAACAGATAAATTCATTACCCCGTTGTCGTCGTTGAATATGCGGAGGTTAACGATTTTGCTGCTCAGCCACTGGATATCTTCCTGCGTGTCAGCATCTTCTATCCCCAGCAGGATGAGCAGCCCTTGCTGAATTTGCCCGGTTACCGCTTCCTCTACCGTTACAGATGCCGTACTGACGCGTTGTATAACTGCCCTCATGAATTCTTTTTTGCGACCGGAAATTAAGCAAATCGTTTAAATCTGTAACAGATTGCCGGGAACAAACGTTTAATAACACCAAAATCATTACGCATGACCCGTATCTGTACTATGCTTATCTTGAGCGTTATCCTTCTTACTGCCTGTAGCCTTTCTAAAGATAAAGGCCCCTGTGATGGGATCATATGTGACAACGGTCCGCTCACCTTTTATTTTAAATTGGTGGATCCCAATACCGGGCATGACCTGGTTTATGGAGACCATGCAATTATACCGCTTGACAGCGTGAGAAACCATGTAAAATACCAAGCGATAGACACCTTGGTGCGGGTAAAGCAGGTGATTGACCCTGTTCGTAAGCGCGCCTATATGATTTTCATGATGACAGGCGGGCCGCAGTCATTGCGTGTTGGCACACCCGGTAAGGCAATACAATACAAAGTTGACGTAAAAACGAAATCGGCCGGCTGCTGCGGTTCCTTAGTGAGTGACGTGTTGCTGAATGACAATCCCGCCCCGATTACCAGAGACTCCACAGGTATTTACCTCATCCCTTATAAGCTATAGCCTGCTGAAATAAACGATGCCAGGTGGCTACCCATTTCCGCCACCTGCAACTTTTTATACCTCCATCCATCCTGCTCTCTACATAAAAAGAACGGCATCTTCGCCGTAGTTTTAATAAATTGCCTTTCCTAAGCAATTTTTTATATTATAAAATAAACTAAAATGAATATTAATGTGACCACTGAAATCACGTTTCGCACGGCCCGTAGCGGTGGTAGCGGAGGGCAAAACGTGAATAAGGTGGAAACGATGGTGGAGGGCTATTTCAATATCATGGCATCTGCTTTGTTAACCGAAGCGCAAAAAACCGTGCTGACGGAGAAGCTGGCCAACCGTATCAACGCAGAGGGACTGCTCCAGGTGAAGTCACAAACAGCGCGTACCCAGCTGGGGAATAAGCAGGAGGTGATTGCCAAAATGAATGATATCATCAATAAAGCATTGATTCCCCGCAAGAAGCGGGTACCCACCCGCCCCTCCAAAGCCGCCCGGGAAAAAAGAATCGCGTCTAAAAAACGGCAATCGGAAAAAAAACAACAGCGCCGGGGCGGATTTGAATAACCGGCCGGAGATCCGGGAATTGGGATATTTCCTGACACGTAATTCGTAATTTGCATCAAAATTTCTGGGAATTGAGTATCAAGAAACTGGCAGGACAAACCGTGTTTTATGGGCTGAGTAATATTGTGAGCAAGCTGCTCAACTATTTCCTTACTCCTTTTTATCTGACTATCCTGACCCATGCATCTTTTGGGGAGATGTCGAACGTATATGCCTACATCCCGTTTGCCAATATTGTGCTGACATATGGTATGGAAACGGCCTTTTTCCGTTTTGCCAAACAGGAGAATAAATCACATGTACTTGGCACGTCCACGATTTCGCTGCTCTGTTCTACTTTCATTATTACGCTGATACTGTTATTCCTGCGATCGCCCATTATTAATTCCTACGCCGGGGAGCTGGCGGGGCTCAGCGGGCATCCTACGTTTTATACCTATATCGTTATGGTAATGGCTATTGATACGCTCACAGCCATTCCCTATGCCCAGTTACGGCTGGAGGGCAGGCCGGTAAAATATGCGGCGATTCGTATAGCCGGTATTGTTACCACCATCTTTTTCAATGTATTTTTCCTGGTAATATGCCCTAAATTATATGCCTCTGGCGCGCACTGGTTGCCAGATGTTCAGGGCGGCAGCGCTCAAACCGGCTATATTTATCTGAGTGGTATGCTGGGTAGTGCCATTACCCTGGTACTTTTCCTGCCCCAGATACGGAAAATAGAGTGGAAGTTCGACATGGGCCTGTGGAAACAAATGATGCATTACGCCGTTCCGCTGATCATAGTGGGAATGGCCGGCATGGTGAACGAAACCTTTGACAGAGCCTGGTTTTTGCCCCAGTTTCTGCCAGGCAACGACATGGAAGCCAAAAAAGAGATTATTGCCCTGTACAGCGCCAATTATAAACTGGCCATATTGATTACCATGTTCATACAGGCGTTCCGGTTAGGGGCCGAGCCTTTCTTCTTTAAACAGGCCGAAAGTGGAGACCCCCGGAAAATTTACGCCCGTATTATGAAGCTGTTTGTGATCATGCTCTGCTTCATGTTCCTGTTTGTGAGTCTTTACCTGAGTATCTGGAAAGCCTTCCTCCGTACGCCTTTCTACTACCAGGGCATGCGCATTGTGCCGGTTTTGCTGCTGGCCAATATGTTCCTGGGTATATATTATAACCTCACCATCTGGTTTAAGCTTACCGACCGGACAAAAACCGGGGCTGTGATTACTATTATCACCGCTGTGCTGGCGTTCATGCTCAATTACTGGTGGATACCGGTGATGGGTTATTATGGCGCCGCACTGGCAACGATGGTATGTTATTTCGTGCAGATGGTCGTGTGCTATGTATGGGGTCAGCGGTATTACCCTATTCCTTACCATCTCCCTAAACTGGTTACCTATGTGGGATTAGCTATCCTTACCTACTATGTATTCAGCTGGCTGAATATGCGGGTGTTATCTCCCACAGATGTTTATGCTGTCAAACCCCTTCCGCTCGCAGTGGCTACTGCTTTATTTGCAGCATATGCCTGGTTTATTTTCCGTATGGAGAAGAAGGAGTTTGCCCGTTTCCCGGTAATTGGCAAATACATTAAAGTATAGACTAG
Source organism: Chitinophaga sp. Ak27 (assembly GCF_012726295.1). Lineage (GTDB taxonomy): Bacteria > Bacteroidota > Bacteroidia > Chitinophagales > Chitinophagaceae > Chitinophaga. The sequence continues at coordinate 190,512 of NZ_JABAOB010000005.1, forward strand.
CCTACCAGGAACGGATTATGTTTCTTTTCAAAACCAATGGTGGTAGAAGGCCCATGCCCCGGGAATACCCTTATCTCATCAGGCAATACAAATAATTTTTCACGGATGCTTTGTAACAGCACCTGATGGTTACCGCCTGGCAGGTCGGTCCGGCCAATGCTCTGGAAAAACAACACATCGCCTCCAATCACGAACTGCTGGCTGGGGCAATAGAAGGACACGCTACCCGGAGAGTGGCCAGGAGTAAACAATACAGTGATTTCATCGGTACCGAAAAGGATCTTTTCTCCTTCTACCAGGTAACGGCCGGCCTGGGGGGAAGGTTCAAATGGGATGTTGTACATGGCGCCTGCCCGCTGAGAATTATCCAGGATAGGTTGCTCCAGCTCGTGAAACTCCGGCCGGAGTTTATACGTGTCCGATACCAGCTTATTTCCGAATATATGATCAAAGTGGCAGTGCGTATTCAATAATCTTATAACATTTAAGCCATGCGTTTGTATATATTGTAATAATTCTTTTCTTTCGTCCTGAAAATAACATCCGGGATCTATAATTATACATTCCTTTTTACCGTTAATAAGCAGGAAGGTGTTCTCTTGCAGTGGTCCGAAAGTGAATTGTTGTATTTCAATCATTGCTACCCGATTTTTTTAGGCTAATTTTAAAACAGATCACAATATTATCAATACTTTCTGTATGAACAGATTTATTACCCGGTTATTATTCCACGGTACCCTATTACTTGGAACAATAGTATCGCAAGCTCAGACCAATACAGTAGAATTCGGCCAAAATCGAGTGCAGTTCAAGAACTTTAAGTGGAGATACTATCAAAGCAGGCATTTCAACACTTATTTCAGCCAGAATGGGCTGGAGCTAGGTAAGTATGCCGCCCAGGTAGCCGAAAAGGAATTACCCCAACTGGAGCAGTTCATGGAAACCAACCCCAGGCAGCGCATTAATATTGTGGTTTACAACTCTTTCGGGGAAATGAAGCAGTCCAATATCGGAATTGGTATTGAATGGCAAAATACAGGCGGGGTTACCAAGCTGGTAGGTAACAAGATGATTGTGTATTTCGACGGTAACCACGAAAATCTCCGGCGCCAGATCCGGCAGGGGATTGCCCGTATTATGCTCGAAACCTTGTTATTTGGGGAAGATATTGGCGAATTTGCCGGAAATGCAGCCCTGATCGACTTCCCTAAATGGTTTACCGATGGTTTTATTGGCTACGCCGCCGAAAACTGGACGGCCAAACAAGATGAAGACCTGAAGCTGATCCTTATGTCAGGTAAATACAGTAACTTCAATGCACTGGCCTACGACCACTCCCTGCTGGCCGGCCAGGCGTTCTGGTATTACGTGGAAAGCAAATATGGTAAAGATGCCGTGCCTTACCTGATGTATATTACCCGTATCAACCGGGGGCTCAAAAAAGGTTTTGAGCAGGTATTGAACCAAACACCTAAAAAAGCTACCCAGGACTTCTTCGTATTTTTTCAGAAAAGATTCCAGGAAGATAACCGCCGAAGGAAAACTTCTGCCAAAGGCCGCACGATTGTCGCCCAGGAAATTACGCCTAAGAAAGAGTTTTACAGGTTTAATCCCAACCCGGTAAATACGTCCTACGCAGTGGTAGAGTTCAAAAAAGGCGTATACCGCGTAGAAATACAACAGGGCTGGAATAAACCCAAAGTATTGCTGAAGAGCGGTGTTATGCAGCTGGCCAACCAGGTAGATCCTAACTACCCGCAGATGGCCTGGAATACCAAAGGTAACCGCCTGGCAGTGATCTACGAGCATGAAGGCAAAACCAAATTAATGGTGTACGACCTCATTACCCGCATCACTATACGCCAGGAGCTCAATCAGTTTGACCGTGTCATCGATTTTAAATATATGCCGGTACAGGAAAATACCCTGTTACTGTCGGCCGTAAAAAATGGTCACACCGACATTTTCACCTATAGCATCAGTAATTCAAAAACAGAACAGATCACCAACGATGTATATGACGACCTGGATCCGGCCTTTGCCGCATTCCCTGGTAAAAGCGGCATCATTTATTCCTCCAACAGGCCTTCTCCTAAAGGCCGGGGTAGCGACACCTCGCTGATGAACCGCCCTTTCAACATCTTCATGGTGGACAACTGGAACAGAAGCTCCGATAAACAAATTACCCAATTGACCGATCTGCAGTATGGCAACGCCAGGCTGCCTATGCAATACAATACCACGCACTTCACCTTTGTATCCGATGCTAACGGTATCCGTAACCGTTATGCCGGTTTCTTTAAGTCCCAGGCAGCAGGTGTGGACTCCCTGTTTTATGTAGGCTCTGAAATCCTTCATAATCCTGAGCCTGAAGAGCTGGACTCGGCATTGGCTGCCTATGGCACTACCGCACCGGATTCTGTGGAAGCAGTTATGATTACCAAAGACTCCACCTACAGCTTCCCGATTTCCAATTACCCTTATGGTATCCAGGAATCGCGCGTTACCGGCGAAAAGGGTGAAGTATCAGAAGTAGTACAGTATGCCGATATCAAACGCCTGATGAAGCTGAAAGTAGACACAATAGCCTTAAAGAAAAGAAATATCAACGCAAGACCCACCAACTTCCGGAGATCCCAGATGCATGCCGACAGCCTGCGTTTAGGCTTTCCAACGCTGCAGGCGCCTTCGAAAGATACCAGCTCACATCCTAACTTCTTCCAAAATGAATTTGCCAATGAACCGGCAGATACCATTGTAAATGCTCCAACAGGCAATGAAACAGCCAACGGCGAACCTTCGCTGTTTGGCAAACCCAAAGCCGCGGCGGATGAGCCCATCTTGAAGAAATCAAAACTCTTCCCGTATAAGTTCAAGTTTGCATCAGATTACCTGATCCTACAACTGGATAACTCTGTGCTGATCAATAAATATCAGCCTTTCACCGGTCAGCCCGGCGGACCTATTCGCCTGACCGACCCGGTAAACGGATTAATTCGTATAGGCGTAAGCGACCTGTTTGAAGACCTGAAGTTTAACGGAGGGTTCCGTATTCCATCCTCCCTGCAAGGATCCGAATACTTCTTCAGCACCAGCTACCTGAAAAAACGTTTTGACTATAAATTCACTTACTACCGTAAAGTGGATAAGAACAACGGCTTCATTATTCCGGATCAGCAAGGAAACGACTCCGCTTTTGTTCATACCAAAATGATCACCAACATCTACCAGGGTGAAGTAAGGTATCCTTTTGACCAGGTAAGAAGTATCCGCTTATCTGCTGGTATACGTACCGACAGGCTGGTGGTGCAGACCGAAAATAAGGAAGCGGCCATGTCGCCCGACTTTAAAGAAACCTACGCGTTGGCGCGACTGGAATATGTGTACGATAATACCATCAACCCGGCCATCAATATCTGGAATGGTACCCGTTATAAAATTTATGGAGAAACCAATGCCCAACTTACTAATGGCGGTCTCAATGAATTATTTAATAGCAGCACTCCCGCCGGTAAAGGAAGGTTTACGTATAACATGGGTGTGGACATCCGCCATTATGAAAAGATTTACCGCAACTTTATCTGGGCTACCCGTTTCGCCATGGATATGTCGTGGGGCTCACGCAAGTTGTTGTATTACCTGGGTGGTGTAGACAACTGGTTAAATCCGCAGATCAATACCAGCAACAAGGTAAATAGCAGCGCTAATTACGCGTATCAGACCCTGGCTGAAAACCTCCGTGGTTATAAACAAAACGCCAGGAATGGTAACAATGTGATGTTGCTGAATACAGAGTTGCGTTTGCCGGTATTTTCTACCTTCATCGACAAGCCGATCAACTCTGCTTTCCTGCGTAACTTCCAGGTAACTTCGTTTATAGATATAGGTACCGCCTGGAATGGAAAACTGTCGTTTAAAGACGCCAATTACGGCAACTATCCCAATAGTGACGGTAGCGTAGTTACCCGGGTGAAAGAAGGTTTCCTCGGCCCCTTTGTAGGCGGTTATGGATTCGGCGCCCGTACTACCATTGCAGGCTATTTCCTTCGTGCAGATGCAGGCTGGCCCGCAGTTGCCTTCTTCAGAGGCAGCCCAATCTGGTACTTTGGGATGGGAGTAGATTTTTAAACCATCATACATCTTCATAAAAAAAGCTGCGGATACGATATCCGCAGCTTTTTTTATGAGGTTACCAGGAAGCAGTTAAACAGCTGGCTTCTTTACCAATGGATACATTAAGCTCAGGAAAATGCCCATACATATAGTAAAAGCCCAGGCATGGCGGTTCTCCCATGGATGCAGGAAAATATCTCCCATATCGCCCAATAAAGTAAGGGGGTCTTTTACAATATCCCAGCTATTGTAGCGGAGGAAGCGGCCAATATATACGCCCATGCCGCAAAGGAACATTACCGGGAAAGTAAACAACCAGGCAGGCCAGCGGGAATGACGCTCGCTCCACATTTTCTCCATGCTGCGGATAGACATATATCCCAGCATCATCCCATTCCAGGCAAAAGAAAAAATGACGAACAGGTCGAACCAGAGCGGCACACCGCCATCAAAAAGATGAAACAGGTCTGTTAATATGTAGGGAGCATTGGGAATAAACAGCAGCCATACAATGAAGCAGCCATACCAGTTATACCGGTTTTGTATCTGCTCCGGGTGTTTTTCCATCCAGCGGGTAACTGCAAACGGCACATAGGCCAGGAACAGGTTCCAAACGAGGGAAGCTCTCAGATAGCTACCGGAATGTATAATACGAAAAAGGAGCAGCGCCAGGCTAAACAGGACAGAAGCATATAACGTATACTGCGACCGGGACCGGCCAATGCGGTATTGTAATACTCGGATTCTTCTCTTCAATTGCATATGGTTAAGTTTTATCATTAAAAGATATGAGGAATAAATATGACAGCCCCTATAATCGCAGCGGCAATGGCGGCCACCAGTACGGCGCCTGCAGCAACATCCTTAATAAATTTTACGTGGGGATGTAGTTGGGGCGAGAGATGGTCCATCATTTTTTCCACTACTGTATTGAGCATTTCGGTTGTCCATACCAACGCTATTGCCAGTATGGTCCATATCCATTCCGGCGCTGTGATCCTATACCAGCAAGCGGCCGCCACTACCACAATAGTAGCCAGTACATGAATGCGTGCGTGTGGCTCACTGCGAACAAAAGCAACGATACCGTTCCACGCGTATCCGAAGCTGGCGATCCGTTTGCTGATATAAGAATTTTCCATATTCCGTTTTATTGTTTATTTACGATGGTTCTTTGCCCTAACTTATCCCATTTAATAGTGGTACTGAAGTACATGATTAAAGCAAGGATGACAAAGAGTCCTAAGCTACCCATTAATAATGCCTGATCTTCTGCGCTGATAATCACATAAATAAATCCGTAGAGCATAGCTAGTGCGCCACCTATGCCAGCAGCAATACGGGTGCTTTTGAATGCAGCTGCCGTATACGCAATAATCAGACCTATAGTGAGTATGCTGGTGATGATATATGCTATCATAAAGTTAATTTGTTCTGAAATAGATATGAGCAGGGTATAAAAAATACAAAGGGCTAATCCTATGAGGAAATATTGCAATGGATGAAGGGCGCGGCGCTGTGACAATTCAATAAAATAAAAGACAAAGAAAGTTAACCCGATGATCAATGCCGCATATTTCACTGCCCGCATTGACTTCTGGTAGCTTTCGGCTGGCAGGAAGAGCTTAATACCAAAATCGGCTGAGTGGATGTTAAATTTTTTGCCTTCCCAGCATTGGGGATAATTGCGGTTCAGGTGCTGTACCTGCCAGGTGGCGGCAAATCCTTTGTCATCCACCCGCCGGGTTTGGGGTGGGAAAGCCTCATCGAAACTGGGGTTAGTCCAGCTGGAGTTAATCCCCACCTGGGTTGTTTTTCCTACGGGAGAGAAACTAATCCTGCCGGAGCCCTTTATGCCCAGTTCCAGGGAGAAACTGCCATTTAAGGCACTGGTATCTGCGAGGTTAATAGACACAGGTGATTGGATACCGCTTTCAAACAGGTCGGTACTGGTTAATCCCGGGTTAAACAGGTAGGATCTTCCATTCCACTTCATTTGTACCTGGTTTCCAATGCCATGTAAATCGCTTACACCAATGAGCAACGATGCATGTTCCCAATCTAAGGCGGAAGGAGAGACTTGCAGCGATGCCAGTACATCCCTGCTAAAAGTGCCGCTCAGCTGAAGCTTAGCATTATACACGGCTACATTGAAAATACCCCGTTGCAATTTTTCCGGGAGCAATTCCCCGTTGATTTTAAGACTTTCGGGCAACAAGTACACATAGGCAGGTGGGTTGGAAGCATCGGCTTTGTAGGGGACGGCCAGCACCGGACCAGTGATATTTTGTTCGCTTCCCCATCGTTCACTCACTTCTTTGGTGGCTTCCTCCTGCCGGTCGCGGCGTTCCCATATAAGGGACTGTATCATTGCCGTGGGAATTAATAGTACCAGCAGGAGTACCACAATGATAATGCCTTTGATGGCGTAGGCATAACGCTCGGTGAATGTAGGTTCATGTGTTGAGGATTCCATGTTGTCAGTTTTAAAAAGTACTTTGTATTTCAAAGTAAAAAGGCAAAAAAAATTTATTTAGTGAATTTGATCATGTGTTCCAGGGCTGCGAGGTGGCCTTTGAAAGCTTTTTCCCCAGCTGCCGTGATAGCATAGGTAGTATTGGTTTTACGGCCAATAAACCCCTTATGCACCTTCAAATAGCCATTTTCTTCCAGGGTATTGAGGTGGGAGGCCAGGTTGCCATCCGTGACTTCCAGCATTTGTTTGAGGTCATTGAAATTTACTTCCTCATTCACCATCAATACGCTCATAACGCCAAGGCGTATACGGCTTTCGAATATCTTATTTAAATTACCTATCGGGTTCATGCTATTGATTAAATAGTCCTTTTCCGTTCATATTTCCACCACATCAATGCCCCATAAATGATGTGCAGTAGCCCAAAACCTACCGCCCAAAAGTAAAGGCCTTTCCTCAAAAAGAAAAGATTAAGTATACCCAATATCGTTTCGCAAATACCCAGGTAGCGCACATCCGGCAACGTATACTTGCTGGCGTTGATAATAGCCAGCCCGTAAAACACCAGGCAGGTAGGTGCTACCAATACTTCCAGGTTATTATATAAAAGGCCGGCAATAAATGCACCGCCTGCCCCCAGCGGAATAGCAATGTTTATCAATACTTTACGTGCCGTCAGGTCCCATATGGACAAATTATTCTGCCGTGCCTTACGCCAGGTAAAGAAAGTACCTCCTGCCAGCGCCGCTGCCAATACAGCCGCCCCCAATGCCGTCAACCGGAATTTAAGCAGCTGGAAATCCGCACCGCTATGCACCCCTGTTACATTCCACTGCTGATAGTACTCATCCAGCCAGATTTTGGCTATAAAAGCCCCAATTAATCCACTGATACCGGCGGTAATGCCACTTAATCCACTCAGCGAAATGAAACGGCTGCTCCGCTCCATCATTCGCTTAATATCTGTTAATGCCTGCAGATGTTGTTGGTCTGTCATACAAAAAAGTACTTTGCATTACAAAGTTAAAAGAAAAACTTTATTCTCAAAATATATTTTTTTTACATACCGACGTTACCTGGAGGATAGTAACTACCAGGATTCGCGATAAATAGTATAATATTGTTGTAGATATGATTGGCTGGAAAAGAATATTAGCAATAATTATTGGCGTAAGCGTTTGGAGTTCAGGCTTGATGGCGCAACAGTATAAAGTGAGTGGGGTAGTAAGAGACGCGCATTCACAGGAAATCATTCCCTTCGCAACGCTGCAATTTGTACGTACCCAAACGGGTATGGTTAGTAACGCGGAAGGTAAATACCTTTTCGAACTGAATGTTATCCCATCAGATTCAATACTGGTAAGGGTAATGGGCTACAATATCCTCAAAATGCCGGTCAACCGGGAATTAAAGGAACAAACCATCAATTTTGACGTTACCCGCTCCGATGTTTCTCTGAAAACATATGAAGTAAAAGCCAACGTAAATTTTGCCCTCATTCTCCTCCGGCAAATCGTTAAACATAAACCCGAAAATAACTATAACCGCCTCAATAGCTACCGCTATGAAGTGTATAATAAACTGGAGCTGGACATGAAAAATCTCAACAAAGAAAAGTTGGGAAAAAACCGCTTCACCAAACCATTCGCTTTTATACTCGATAATATCGACAGCACCTCAGAAGATAAACCCTTTTTGCCCATCTTTCTCACCGAATCACTGTCTGATTACTATTTCCAGTCAAGCCCCCGTAAAACCAAGGAAATTATCCGTGCCGCCCGCACCTCCGGTATCGACAACGAAAGCGTTACCAAATTCCTGGGGGGAATGTACCAGAACGTTAATATATACGACAACTTCATTCCGGTATTCGATAAACAATTTGTAAGCCCCATTCACCACAATGGCGCCTTTTACTACGACTACTCCATTGCCGACACCCAATACATCAGCGGGCAACGGTTCATTAAACTAAACTTTACCCCTAAACGAAAAGGAGAAAATACCTTTATCGGCGACCTCTGGGTACATGATACTACTTACGCCGTACAGAAAACAACGCTGTCGGTACCCCGCGACGCCAACATCAACTTCGTACATAAAATAAGCATGGTACAGGAATTTCGCCAGCTGGCCGACAGCTCCTGGTTCCTGTATAAAGATAAATTTATAGCTGATTTCTGGGCTCCCAGCCCAAAACCCGGAAGAACACTGGATTTCATAGGCCGCAAAACAACGACCTACGATAACGTTATTACGAATGATACTGCCGCGACCAACATCTTCAATAACAAAAAATATCCTGAAAATGTAGTAGTGCTGGACAGCGCCCGTAACCGGAAAGACTCTTTCTGGATCAACAACCGGCCGGAAGATCTCAGCAAAAATGAAGAAGGCATTTATAAAATGGTAGATACCCTCCAGAAAATGCCCCTTTTCAGAACCTATTCCAATACCATCCGATTCCTTGCTACCGGCTATAAACCCCTCGGACCTATTGAATGGGGTCCTTACTACTACCTGTTTTCCCAAAACAGGCTTGAAGGATTCCGCCTGCGGCTCGACCTCGGTACCACTCCCAAATTCAATAAAGACCTGTACCTCTACGGATACCTGGCCTACGGCTTCAAAGACCAGGTGTATAAAGGAAAAATGTCGGCCCTCTGGCTATTGAAAAGACATCCACGTACCTACCTGTATGCTGCCTATACCCGCGACCTCGATAATGGTACCCATTATTATGATGAAGTAGGCACCGACAACATATTTACCCTCGCTATCCGTAAAGGAGGCGTACCTCAAAAGTTTTTAATGGTCGATGAAAAGCGGGTAGAATTCTTCAAGGAATATTACAGCGGATTTTCTCACCAGATCTCCTTATCTCACAAGCGGGTAAGGCCTTTTGATCCATTACCTACTACCGCTTTTTATCCGAAAGAACCCAATGGCCGCGATCCGCTGACCAATATGGAAGTAGAAGTAAAGTTCCGCTATGCCTTTCATGAACAATTCCTGGAAGGAAATTACTACCGTATTAGCCTGGGTAGTAAATTCCCTATCGCGGAAATGAAGTTTGCGGCTGGCATTCCCGGCATCGCCAATAGCGGGCAAAAATATGAACGCCTGTCGCTCAGTGTATCCGACTACGTGAAACTACCGCCGTTTGGCTCGTTTTACTACAACGTATTTGCCGGTAAAATTTTTGGTACCGTACCCTACACTTCCCTGGAAGTACACCCCGGTAACGAAATCTATTACTACAATAAATACGCGTTTAACATGATGAACCGCTTCGAGTTCATCAGCGACCAGTACGTAGGGTTTAACGTAGAACACACGATTGGCAATGGTATCTTCGGCTATATTCCTTTAATTAAAAAACTGAAATGGCGCCAGTTCTGGACTGCCAAAGGTGTGATCGGTTCTTTATCCGACTCCAATAAACAACTAAACCTCAACAATGGTTTCGCATTTAAAACTTTGCAGGGAAATCCTTACCTGGAACTGGGAACAGGTATAGAAAATATCTTCAAATTTTTACGGGTAGACTTTATCTGGAGAGTAACACCGGATGTACAGCCAGGCGAATCCGCCAACAAACGTTTTGGTGTATTCGGTAGCTTCAAACTGCAATTTTAATCGCTGGCACATGAAAGATGTAACGCATACCCCACTGTTCGAATGTATGATGACCGGTGAAATAGATGGGTATCCTTACGATTTGCACAACGACTATCAATGTATCAAAATACACCTGAATGGTGCAGAGAAAAAATTACAGCTACGCTTCATTAACGACGACTATAAAATCATCGTGGAATTTCACCAGGTAACCGTTACCAACTTTGCGATCTCACCGGAGAAAACAGGCGAAACCGGTACTCTCGATCAGTTCTACCGGGGCCGGTTTAAATTCAATAACAACCTGCACGAAATATCTTCTTCCGGAAAATACTATTACTACCTGGCATTGCTGGAAAATAACACGATAGAATTACTGGCTAAACGTGTTACTATGGCAATTAGTAGATTGAATTCATAACGTATAAGATTATATGTAGAAAGGAATAGGGCAGGAACTATGTCCCTGCCCTATTCCTTTCTACATTCGTAATATCATTGCTGGCCCGCAGCTTCGCAAATTACGACACAGGCCCATTTAATTTCTTCTTCTGTAATAATCAGCGGTGGTGCAATGCGCATACATTCCGCTGCAAACAGGAACCAATCGGTGAGTACTCCTTTCTCAATACAGTAGTCAATCACTTTTTTATTCACCGCAAAGCTCTCAAATTCCACTGCAATCATTAACCCCAGGGAGCGCACTGATTTGATGGCCGGATGCCGGAGGTGTTGCAAAAACACCTGTTCCTTTGCTTTCACATCTTTCACCAGGTCCTGGTCCAACAGGGCCTGGAAGCCGGCGCGGCCAGCAGCACAATTCACCGGATGTCCGCCAAAGGTGGTGATATGGCCTAGTACGGGATTGTTGGTGAGTGTCCACATGATATCGCGGGAGCTGATAAAGGCGCCTAACGGCATGCCTCCGCCGAGCGCTTTCCCCAGCAATAATACATCTGGTACAATACCGAATTGTTCGAAAGCCCAGAGGGTTCCATTTCTCCCAAATCCACATTGTATTTCATCCAATATCAGCAGGGCGCCGGTAGCAGTGCATCGCTCGCGAAGTGCGTGTAACCATTCCCGTTGTGGTGCATTTACCCCGCCTTCTGCCTGTACCGATTCAGCGATTACAGCGGCGGTATGTTTTGTAATCAATGCCAGGGAGTCGAAGTTATTATATTCGAGGTGCTGAATACCGGGCAATAATGGCCGATAGGCATTGCGCCAGTATTCATCGCCGAGGATACTTAATGCGCCCTGGGTAGATCCATGATAGCTGCGGTTAAAAGCGGCGATCTCTGTTCGGCCGGTATAGCGTTTGGCCAGTTTCATGGCTCCCTCTACTGCTTCTGCACCTGAATTGGTGAAGTATACACAATTCAGCTGTGCGGGCAAATGCTGGGTGAGCAAGTCGGCAAAGGCCACCTGTGGCGATTGTACAAACTCGCCATATACCAGCAAGTGCATATATTGTTGCGCTTGTTCCTGTATAGCCTTTACTACAGCCGGATGACAGTGTCCTACATTACATACGCTGATACCGGCTATCAGGTCCAGGTAACGCTTACCGGCTGCATCCCACATGTACATACCTTCGGCTTTCACAATTTCCAGGGCCAGTGGAGCATCGGACGTTTGCGCTACGTGCTGCAAAAAAAGTTGCCTGTTGTTCATATCACATTCTACGCTGTTCTTTGCGAAGTTAGAAAACAACTGCTAATTAGTAATTGTTATATTTGTAACATAAGCATTAAAACACATCATTATGGCGTATATCATACCACTACGAGGCGTTACTCCTCAAATTGCAGACGATTGTTTCATTGCCCCCAATGCTACTATTGTAGGGGATGTAGTAATGGGTAAGGGTTGTACAGTATGGTTCAATGCGGTTGTTCGCGGCGATGTAAACAGCATACGTCTCGGCGAAAACGTAAATGTGCAGGACGGCGCCGTGATTCACTGTACTTATGAAAAATCAAAAACGATCGTTGGTAATAACGTGTCTATTGGCCATAATGCCATCCTTCACGGATGTAAGATCGACGACGATGTACTGATTGGGATGGGAGCTATCGTAATGGACAATGCCCATGTGAGCAGTAACAGCATCATTGCGGCTGGCGCTGTAATATTGGCCGGTACCCACGTAGAGCCAGGTTCTATCTACGCGGGCGTTCCTGCCAGGAAAGTAAAAGATATTGATATGGTGCTTATTAAAGGCGAAATTAATCGTATTTCTAAAAATTATAACATGTATGCTTCCTGGTATGAAGAGGCAACGGAAGTAAAACCATAACCCCACACATGTTATAGAAAACCATTATATTGCAGGCAAATAGATCCCCCTATGAAAACAATTCTGTGCCTGCTCCTATTGGGCAGCATCCTGTTTGCCAGCTGTTCGTCTGAGAAAACAGGATGCCCTGCTTCCAACTACTACACGAAAGATATCAAGCAATCTAACCGCAAGGCGGGCAAACAAATGAGTCGTTTATTCTAAAAAATCACTCATGCAGAAGAAAGTTTGCCTGGTCTTGTTATTGGCTGTCACTTTACTGGCGGCCTGCCGTACACAAAAGAAAGGATGTCCGCAACCCCGCCGTAACTGGGGCGCCGAAAAAGTGCTGGATGAATTAGGGAAACCTAAACGCCGATAGATAACGTTATCTAGTATTGGGCTTCCGTAATGGTTTCGAGAATAGTAGCATAGCTCACATACCGGTCGGCATCAATGTCGCCTTCTTCTACCGCTGCTTTTACCGCGCAGCCGGGCTCATTGATATGCAGGCAGTTGTTGAACTGGCAATGGGAAATATAAGGCTGCATTTCCAGGAAATAATGCGATAATTCTGCTTTGGGGATATCTACGATACCAAATTCCCTGACGCCTGGGGTATCTATCAAACGGCCGCCAAAAGGCAGGTCGTACATTTCTGCAGACGTGGTGGTATGTAACCCTTTGCCGCTCCAGCCGCTCACCGCTTTGGTTTTGAGGTCCAGGCCTGGCATCAGTACATTGATCAGTGATGATTTACCCACACCGGAATGGCCGGCCATCAGAGTGGTTTTATCTTTCAGCAAGGCTCTCACTTCGTCAATACCTTCATCATTAGCAGCAGAAGTTAACAATATCTGGTAGCCAATGCTGTTGTAAAGTGCCGCCAGTTCGGCAAACTTATCGGCTTCTTTTTCCCGGTAAATATCTTTTTTATTAAACACCAGTATCACCGGGATGTGATAGGCTGCTGCGGTTACCAGGAAGCGATCAATAAAACCCTGTGAAGTACGCGGCTCTTTCACTGTACATATCAGCATAGCCTGGTCCATATTGGCTGCCACAATATGCTTTTTGTTTTTCCCATGGGGAGAACTGCGTACAATATAATTCTTACGGGCGCCAATTCCTGTGATGATGGCATTTTTGGCATTGGCATCGCTATCGTCCGGGGCTATTTCCACAATGTCGCCTACAGCAATGGGATTGGTGGAGGTAATGTCTTCATCTTTTTTGAAAACACCTCTCATCCTTGCCTGAAATGTTTCATCTGTGGCGGTTTTCACCACATACCAGCTACCTGTTGATTTATATACTGTTGCTTGCAATATTGTCTGTTATTGATTAGGAGTAACAAAGGTAGGGTATTCGCGGATAAAAGTTTGGGGAGATGGATAACGCCAGGCGTTATCCATCTCCCCAAATATCGTAACTGTTATACGAGCCGCCCCTAGGGCAGGCTTTTAAACAGGCTATAGCGTAGTATTACTTCCAGTAGTATACATGCCAGTGCAATCATGGCCAGGATGAAGAAATGCTCTGCAAAGCGTTTGTAAGAAGTAATTTCTACCTTAGTCTTTTCCAGCTGGTCAATTTCATTATAGATGTTCTTCAAATCGGTGGTGTTGGTGGCACGGAAGTATTTACCACCAGTTTCTTTGGAAATTTTTTTCATCAGCGGTTCGTCGATCTGTACATCCTGCATCACCATTTGCACCGTACCATCCGCCATAGGCATAGGAAACGGTGCCTTGCCTATTGTTCCTACTCCAATGGTGTACACCCTTATCTTAAACGCTTTGGATATTTCCAGTGCTGTCAACGGGTCTATCAACCCTGTGTTGTTAACACCGTCTGTGAGCAGGATAATTACTTTACTTTTAGCATGACTGTTGCGCAGTCGGTCTACCGAAGTGGCCAATCCCATACCAATGGCAGTACCATCCTGCAGCATGCCGCTTTTCACCTGCATGATCTGGTTTTTCAGTACGGCATGATCGGTGGTGATAGGACATTGGGTAAAGCTTTCACCGGAAAATACCACCAGCCCGATGCGGTCGCTGATACGCTTGTCTACAAAGTCCATGGCTACCTTCTTGGCGGCCTCCATACGGTTAGGCTGCAGGTCTTCTGCCAGCATACTACCCGAAATATCTATCGCCATCACGATGTCAATTCCTTCACTATCGATGCTTTCAGAAGTATTGGAAGTTTGTGGGCGCGCCAGAGCAACAATCAGGGCAATTACGGCCAGCAACCGCAGTACCAGCAGTAAGGGTCTGAAACGTACCTTCCAGGATACCGGCAAGCCTTTCAATCCTTCGATGGAAGATACCATCATAACGCTCTGCCGGCCTTTGCGCCTGGCAAAATACCAGTATATCAGCACCGGTACCAGCAGCAGCAGCCACAGATAAGCCGGATAGGCAAATTCAATATTTTTCCACGTTGAAAAATCCATCAATTTTCTAATTAAAATCCATTCTGGCTTTATGCTTGTTGTTTTTCGGCAGCAGTACCGTCTTCCTCAGCAGCACCCGATTTAGGCCTGGTCCATTCAAGGATTTCTTCTGCCTTCACCATACAATCTTCGTGTTCATCTGCCGTTGGCTGCAGTTTGGCAAACTTCGCCAGGTCGGCAATAGCCAGCAAACTACGCAGCTTATCCCTTTGCTGATTCAGCTTGGTAACCGGTTTAATATTCTGTAACAACTCCTCACTGGTTTGTTCCAGCGCGGCGATATTAAACTGGTGCTCAAAGTAAGTACGTAATATATCTGTTAACCGGGTATAGTATTGTTTTACATCTCCCTGTTGCCATAGCTTTTCCTCTTTCAGCGTTTTCAGCTGCTGTGTAGCCAGTTCATACGGCGATATGGTAGGTGTATTTACTACAGGCGCTTTCTCTGGTCTGGAACGGAAATACCATATCAGGCCACCTATGATCAACACAATACCCGCACCAATAGCGATGTACAACCAATAATCCCAGATGCTCCAGGGCACGGCTTGTACAGTTTTAATCGGTTTAAATGCTTTGGTGGTATCTACAGCTACTGTATTTACATCGATGCCGATGGGAAGGGTCACCGCAGAATCTGCCGTTGCATTGGCACCGGTAATCACCTCAAACCTCATAGGAGGAATCTGCCAATGGCCCGAATCAAAGCTGGTAAGAGTAAAAGTCTGGTGAAGGGTATGTACATCCTGATTGCTCACCGTATCCAGGGAAGTACGTGTTACTACTTCAAAATGATCGAGTGAGTCAGGTAATACCGGGAATATTATTCTAAAGTTGGGATCCTTAAACTGTGCAGGTGTCAGGGTGGCGGTCAGTTGTAGTTTGATCTGTTCACCTATCCTGATACTATTCGTGTCCGCTTTGGCAGTTACATCAACCGCCTGCTGGGCCAGCAGACTGAAAGGATATAACAACCCCAGTAAGCAAGATAAAAATATACGCCTGATAACTTGTTGTTTATGCATGTTTAATTTGCTCTCCTTTATAACTTACGCCCTCTTCAGGAAAAATGTTTGTAACGCCTTTACATAGTCCTCATCGGTCCGTATGCTTACCAGTTCTGCGCCACTTTTCATAAATGCATTTTTGCAATATTGTGAATGCTGCAGAAACTGTTGTTCATAATATTGACGCACACGGCGATCGGTGGTATCTATCCATTGAGTAGCGCCGGTTTCAGCATCCGCCACCTGTATGAGTCCTACCGGCGGGAGATCTTTATCCCGTTGATCGTATACCTGTACGCCCACTACATCGTGGCGCTTGGCCGCAATGTTGAGTGCATCCTGGTAATTTCCTGAGAGAAAGTCGCTCAGCACAAAAACGATGCTGCGTTTTTTATTGGCATTGTTAAAGAAACGCAGGGTTTCATTGATATTAGTCCCTTTTCGTTTAGGCGTAAACGATAGTAGCTCCCGGATAATGAACAGGATATGCGATTTACCTTTTTTAGGAGGAATATATTTTTCCATCCCATCGCTGAAAAAGATCACGCCAACTTTATCATTATTCTTGATCGCCGAAAACGCCAGTACAGCACAGAGTTCTGTAATCAGGTCGCGCTTGTCCTGCTTTTTGGTACCAAAAGCTGAGCTTTCACTCATATCTACCAGCAGCATAACGGTCAGCTCTCTTTCTTCTTCAAAAACTTTTACAAAAGGATGGTTGAACCGTGCTGTTACATTCCAGTCGATAGACCTTACATCATCTCCAAAATGGTAATCCCTTACCTCGCTGAACGACATACCGCGACCTTTGAAGGCGCTATGGTATTCACCTGCAAAGATGTGGTTGGTAAGCCCTTTCGTCTTGATCTCTAATTGCCTTACCTTTTTTAATATTTCAGCCGTATCCAACATGAAAAATCTTGAGTTAGGTGTGATGAATATAATCAGCGGGAAACGCTGTTATCATGGAACCTCTACAGCGTTAAGGATTTCGCTCAATATATTTTCGCTGGTAACGTTTTCTGCTTCCGCTTCGTAGGTTAGGCCTACACGGTGACGCATTACATCGAAGCAGATGTTACGTACATCTTCCGGGATAACGTAGCCGCGGCGTTTCATGAAAGCATAGGCTTTCGCTGCCCAGGCCAGGTTAATACTGGCTCTCGGCGACCCGCCATAAGCAATGAGTGGCTTCAGCTTATTCAGCTTATAGTCTTCCGGATTACGGGTAGCAAAAACGATATCAAGAATATATTTTTCAATCTTCTCATCCATATATACCTCTCTTACCAGCTTACGGGCTTCAATGATATCTGAAGGTTGTATGATAGCGCGGATAGGGGAAGATGCTTCCGGGTTCAGGTTCTGACGGATGATCAGTTTTTCTTCTTCTTTGGTCGGGTAACCGATCACCACTTTCAGCATGAAACGGTCAACCTGCGCTTCCGGCAAGGTGTAGGTACCTTCCTGTTCTATCGGGTTCTGGGTAGCCAGTACCAGGAAGGGTTCATCCAGCTTAAAAGTATTGTCGCCGATGGTGATTTGCCTTTCCTGCATGGCTTCCAGCAGGGCGCTTTGCACTTTGGCCGGGGCGCGGTTGATTTCATCTGCCAGGATAAAATTGGCGAAGATGGGACCTCTGCGTACTACAAATTCATTCTTCTGCTGGTTGTAGATCATGGTACCTACCACGTCCGCAGGCAGGAGATCGGGCGTAAACTGTATACGACTGAATTTAGCGTTGATAGCGGATGACAGTGATTTAATAGACAGCGTTTTAGCCAAACCGGGCACGCCTTCCAGCAATACGTGGCCCTGGGCCAGTAAACCGATCAGCAATCTTTCCACCATGTAACGCTGGCCAACAATAACTTTACCTAACTCCATAGTGAGCAGGTCCACAAAGGCACTGGCCTGGTGGATCTTCTCATTCAGTTGCCGGATATCGGACGATGTATTTTCCATGCTAATAATTTTTCAGGTGTGCTAAAATAAACATTCTCTGGTCAAATAAAACTTATCACTATGTGAAGAGGCCGTTAAAATGCTGTTAAACTTGCTACTGTGGCTATTTTAGCCCACATAATCGTTTAGCGGCGATGCCTAAATTAATAAAGCCAGCCATAATTATATAATATTTTTCCGTATACCGTACCTTTACAAGGCAGAAAGCTTAAAGCCGAAAGCAAAAAGCTATTTTAGCGGACAATAAAGGCGGATACAATATTATATCCGCTAAAATAGCTTTTTGCTTTCGGCTTTAAGCTTTCATTTCATCTAAAATTAAAAGAACATGGAAGATTTTGAGCAGCGCTGGAAACCGGTAGAGGACATGCTTACCGCAAGGTTTGGTAAAACTCCCAATATGGAAGCCATCCTTTTCCTGATCGGCGTAAACGAACTAAATAACCTGAAGAAGAAATATACCAAAGAGCAAAAACAGGACCTGATGCACGTAGCGGTATGTACGCTGCTGAGCCAGAGTGGCTATTTTGAAATGGATGGCTATGACAAAGACGGCTGGCCTCATTTCAAAGAATTGCAGCCGGTCCCGAAAATGGAACTGGAAGAACAGGAACACTTCCTCAAAGAGCATATTATTGCTTACTTTGCTGATCATGAAGAAGCATAACACCCTTGTATGAGAAAACTGCTACTACTCCACACCCTTTTATTGTTGACCGTATTGTTTGCCGAAGGCCGGCATAGAAAGGTAAAAGTCTATACTCCCTATGGTACCATGGTCATCCGATTGTACGATCAAACGCCAAAACACCGCGATAACTTTCTTAAACTGGCCAGGAGCCACTTTTACGACAGCACCCTGTTTCACCGGGTCATTAATCAATTTATGATCCAGGGGGGAGATCCTGACTCAAAACATGCACCTGCGGGCGATATGCTGGGCAATGGCGACGTGGGTTATACCATTCCGCCCGAGTTTCAGCTCGACTTGTTTCACCGTAAAGGAGCGCTGGCAGCAGCCCGGGAAGACCGCCCGGATAAAGCATCTTCCGGTTGCCAGTTCTATATTGTACAAGGCAAAGTATTTACCGATGAGCAACTTGATAAACTGGAAAAAACCAGGCTGGGTGGCCGCAAAATACCCGTAGACCAGCGGCAGATATATAAAACTGAGGGAGGCACGCCACACCTGGATCAAAGCTATACCGTATTTGGCCAGGTAATAAAAGGGATGGAGGTTATTGATAAAATTGCGGCCATTAAAACCGATGGCAACAACAGACCCGTCACAGACGTGCCTATGCGGATACGGGTAGTGAAGAAATGGCTGCTTTTTTAAAGCGGAAAGCATAAAGCCGAAAACAAAAAGCTATTGAAGCGAATGACCAGTGTATATTAATTATTTGCACAAATCTCCGCTTCAATAGCTTTTTGTTTTCGGCTTTATGCTTTATGCTTTTTTACGTATTTTTACGGCTCAAAATCAAACTTGATATGAATTTTCCGTCAAATCTGCGTTACACAAAAGATCACGAATGGATTTTATTAGAAGGTAATGTGGCTACCATCGGTATTACCGAATTTGCTCAACGTGAATTAGGAGATATCGTTTTCGTGGATATTAACTCACTGAACAAACTGATTAACGCTGAAGAAGTGTTTGGTACCGTAGAAGCAGTGAAAACCGTATCTGACCTGTTCATGCCCGTTGCTGGCACTGTAAGTGAAATCAACCCTGAGCTGGATAGTTCACCAGAGCTGGTCAACGAGGATCCATATGGTGATGGCTGGATGGTAAAGGTAACCGTTACTAACCCCGCTGATGTAGATGCCCTGTTGGATGCAGCTGCATACCAGGCGCTGATAGGTGAATAATTAACATTATCATCTCTTTATATAGTAAGGACAACAGGCCTCGTTATGACGACCGGCCTGTTGTCCTTTTTACTGCATAGCGAATAACATTGCTCCATGAAACTTTTGAAATACTACCTGCCAGCTACCGTATGGATCATCCTGATCCTCATTGTATGTACCCTTCCGGGAAACGATATTCCCACTAACTCATTTTTCGAAAAAGTACATTTCGACAAAATCGTCCATTTCGGCCTGTTTGGTGGTGTGGTATTATTCCTGAGCCTGGGTATCTACCAGCAGAAAAGATATATATCACCTGCCACCCTTATCATGTTAGTTATCATTGCAGCCGCTTACGGACTGGCGATTGAGTTTATACAGAAGTACTGGGCCATTGGCCGTAGCTTCGATATATATGATGTTGTGGCCGATACCCTTGGCGCTATCGCCGGCATATGGGTATTTAAAATTGTAAGACACCTGTTTTTCTCCGGCAGGCATAAATAAAAAACCCCTCCCGCTGAGGCGGAAGGGGATTATATCTGCTTATGAGAAATAAATATGCTTATATTATTGCTGACCAGCTTCTTTCTTCGCATCATTCTTCATCTTGTCGTTCGCAAAGATGGAGAACTCACAACGACGGTTGATAGCGCGGTTAGCATCTGAATCGTTTGGAACTTTAGGTTGAGATTTACCATACCAGAAGCCCTGGATACGATTAGCTGCAATGCCCTGTTGTTTCAGATACGCAATTACACTGTTGGTTCTTCTTTCAGATAAACCCATGTTATACGCATCTGTACCTTTATCGTCAGTATGACCTTCCACACGAACGTAAGTATCAGGATACTTATTCAGGATGGTAGCCAGTTGTTTGATATTGTCCTGTGCTACAGCTGACAGATCAGATTTGTCGAAACCAAATAATACTCCGGCATCAAATGTCACGTTAATACCTTCACCCACACGCTCTACGGTTGCATTTGGCACTTCTGTCTTAATTTCCTGTGCCTGCTTGTCCATCTTCTTACCAATCAAAGCACCACCTGCACCACCTAAAGCAGCACCAATAATAGCTCCTAATGCGGTATTACCGGCTACTTTACCAATTACAGCACCAGCGGCAGCTCCACCACCTACGCCAATGGCAGCGCCTTTCTTGGTATTGTCCATGCCCTGCCAGGTTTTACAACTGAACAACATGGTTACAGATAGGACCAAAGCTACCAGAACATTGATTTTTTTCATCATAATAATTTTAAACATGAAGGTTTTTAAGCATTAATTCCGTTGACAAAACTAATTGAAAATCCTGTAAACAAATATGCTGCCAATTTAATTTAATTTATGCAGCATATTGGTTATCAAACAAGTATACTCAACGAAAACAAGACAAATATCGATAATATATATGATTGACAATATATATACCGATATTGTTGCAGAATAGTAACAACTCTACCATCAAAAAGGATCAACCTAACAGATTTTTTAATAATCCGCCAAAACCACCGCCGGCATTCGCCTGCTGTTGTTGCGCCCCGTTAGACAATACTCCCTTTAAATCTTCCAGATTAACCTGTCCGTCGCCGTTGGTGTCTAAACCACCCGACAGCTTACCCAGTATGCCTTGCAGGTTAATACCCTGTGCAGAACCTCCCGTGAGCGAGTTCAGGATGCCATCCAGGCTAAAGCTGCTGTTGGAAGGATCATTGGTTTTGTGTACCAGTGAACCAAGTACTGTAGGAATAAGACTGGCAGCCAGCTGTGTAGCCGCGCCCTTATCCAGGTTGAATTTTTCCAACAGGGTGCCCACCAGATTATTGGAAATATTGCCTACCACCGGGTTGCTGGCAGTTTCACCACCATTTCCGCTGAGTAACGACAATACTCCTTCGGTGTTGCCATTGGCCAGCTCCTGTTGTAAACCTGAAGCAATGGATTCAGTGGCAGCGCCAATTACCGCTTCATTTTGTTCATTAGGAACAGCAGGGTTATTCACCACAGCACCCTGTGCATGTTCACGGACCAGGTCCATTAATTGCTCTAACATTGGAGATGATTTTTTAGGGAAGTAAAGGTTTGCTTTTAGTGCTATACCCTTGCTATTCAAGAGTACTAAACTAAATGTAGGATATTTTGGGAAATTTAAAACGAGATTGCGGAAAGATAACAACAGATTATTCTCCGGCTACCTTTCCGCAATACTACTATCAATTACCTATAACGGCCGATTAGTTGCCTTGTTTCAGCTTTTCAGCATTTTCTGCAAACTGCAGGGCATCAATCATTTCTTTGATGTCGCCATTCATAAACGCATCCATGTTATATACCGTCATACCAATACGGTGATCAGTTACACGTCCCTGGGGATAATTATAGGTCCGTATTTTGGCAGAACGGTCGCCCGTAGACACCAGACTCTTACGCTGTGAAGCAATAGCATCCTCGTGCTTACGTACCGCCGCTTCATAGATACGGGTACGCAGCATTTTCATTGCAATTTCACGGTTGGAGTGCTGGCTACGGCCTTCCTGGCACTCTACCACCACACCGGTAGGTATGTGCGTAAGCCTCACTGCCGATTCGGTTTTATTTACGTGCTGACCACCCGCACCAGAAGAACGGAAGGTATCCATCTTAATATCTGCCTCTCTTACATCTACATCCACCTCTTCTGCCTCCGGCAACACCGCTACGGTGGCAGCAGAAGTATGCACACGGCCCGAGGCTTCTGTAGCAGGTACTCGTTGTACACGGTGTACACCGGATTCAAATTTCAGGGTGCCATATACATCGTCGCCGCTTACTTCCATCACAATTTCCTTGTAACCACCGGCAGAACCGGGGTTTTCACTCAGCAAACTGGTCGACCAGCCCTTCAGCTCACAAAAACGGAGGTACATACGGAACAAGTCTCCCGCAAAGAGACTGGCCTCATCGCCACCAGTACCTGCCCGGATTTCAAGAATAGCATTCTTTTCATCCTGCGGGTCTTTAGGAATCAACAGATTACGGATTTCCTCTTCAGCAGCACCCTTTTGCTCCTGTAATTCTTCCGTTTCGGCCTTAGCCAGCTCGCGCATTTCCTCATCGCCGCTGTCCAGCACCTCCTTGTTGAAGGCAATATTATCCAGTAATTTACGGTAGGCATCATATGCCTTCACGATCTTCTCCAGCTGCCGGTATTCCTTGCTGAGCTGACCAAACTTCTTGTTATCACTCACCACTTCCGGGTTGGTAAGCGCCAGCGATACCTGCTCGAAACGACCTTTTATAGCTTCCAGTTTGTCTATCATAATTATATTTGACTTTTGAGTAGCCTCCCCAAACCGGGAAGTGATACTGCCAATCGGGTTGCAAAATTAACACCATTAACTTAATTAAACAGCAGGTAATTGAAACAGATCAAATTAAAAGGAAAGGATATATTTAATGGTACCCGGCTGCTGGGCCCCAACAATGTACTGCTGCTCCATGAAAACGGCGTAGTAGCGGGCATTGTAGCGGCATCAGATGCCGGAGACGGCGTACAGGAACTGGATGGTATTTTGTGCCCGGGATTTGTAAATACCCATTGCCACCTGGAATTATCACATATGAAAGGCGTTATCCCGGAAAAAACCGGCCTCCCAGCCTTTCTGACCCAGGTAATGCAATCCCGCAACCAATATACCGGCGACATTAACGTGGCTATCGATAAGGCCGAACAGGAAATGTGGGATGCCGGCATTTCCGCCGTGGGAGACATTTGCAATGGAACCGCCACCCTCGTAAAAAAACAACAGGGCAGAATGTACTACCATTCCTTCGTTGAATGTATGGGCGTAGCCGATGCCGGCGCCCAAGACCGATACCAGTATAGCCTGAATATATTGGCTTCCTTCCGGGAAATCAATGGCAGCCATCATCATTGCTCTATTGTACCACATGCTCCCTATTCCGTTAGCCAAACGCTATTTGGCCTGCTGGGCAATACCCCGGGCAATACCCCGGTGACCATCCACAACCAGGAAACAGCAGCGGAAAATGAATTATTCCGGCACAAAACGGGCGATTTTCTCCGTTTTTATCAACATTTTGGCATGGATGTAAGCAGGTTCCAGCCTACCGGGACCAACAGCCTGGAAGCCTGGCTTTCTCACTTCTCCCAAAATAAAATATTACTGGTGCACAACACCTTTACTACGGAAGAGGACATACGCTTTGCACAGCAACAACCCGTGGAAACCTGGTGGTGTTTATGTCCTCAAGCCAACCTGTATATAGAAGACCGGCTACCGGACCTTCCGCTGTTCCGTCGCCTGCAATGCCCCATTACGCTGGGCACCGACAGCCTGGCTTCCAACCACCGGCTATCCATTTGGGAAGAAATAAAAACCATCCGTCACTATTTCCCGGAAATTCCGTTGGAAGAAATCCTGCAATGGGCTACTTTTAACGGCGCAAAGGCCCTGAACATCCAGGATACTTATGGTAGTTTCAACACCGGTACCAAACCAGGTGTGATATTGATTAACCAGGAAAGCAGTAGAATAATTTAGCTGTAACTTATGAATGACTTTTTGAACGAAGTATTTTTAGACAACACCATCCGGGACTATCTCGTGCTGATCGGTGTTTTATTGTTTGTATTCATCGTAAAACGATATGTATCCAAAGGACTCGCCGCCATCCTTTTCAGGCTGGTGAAGCACTGGTCGCCACAAATCGATGAAAAAGACTTTGTTAGCCTACTGTTAAGACCACTGGAATATTTCCTGCTGCTGATCACCTTTATGCTCACGATCGACCGGTTTACTTTTCCGCGTTTACTGAACGTTCATGTATATGGTAAAGTGACTCTGCAGAATGTGACAGATACCCTGCTGGAGCTGGCGCTGAGCATGAGCGTTATCTGGATTGTATTGCGGTTGATCGACTTTGTGGCCCTGGTATTGGAAAAAAAGGCCGATCTCACAGAAGACAAAACCGACAACCAGTTTATTGTTTTCTTCCGGGATTTCTTCAAAGCTATTGTCTTCATTATGGGCGCCATTGCCTTTGTGCGCATTTTGTTTGGTAGCGGGCTGGTAGAAAAGATTATCGCGGGTTTGGGTATAGGTGCTGCAGCCCTTGCCCTTGCTGCCAAAGAAAGTATTGAAAACCTGATAGGCTCCTTTATCATCTTTTTCGATAAGCCTTTCCGCGTAGGCGATAGCGTTAAGGTAGATACCTACCAGGGATCTGTAGAAAAGATAGGACTGCGTAGTACCCGCATCCGGACTCTGGAAAAAACGTTTGTCACCGTACCTAATAAAAAGATGGTAGACAGTATCCTGGACAACCTGTCGCTCCGCACCCAGCAACGGGTGGCGCTCAAAATGGAATTTGGCACCGACACGCCGGCAGAAAATCTGCTATTATTTCTGCAAGATGTACGGCAACTTTTAAAAAACGAGGCTAACGTACTGGAAGGCTTTACCGTCAACCTCCATGATTTTACAAAAGATACTTACGTGATCCAGATTATTTTCAATACCTATATCATCGACGGCAACCGCTATGCTGCACTAAGGGAGAGTATTAACCTGTCGATCATTAAACTGCTGGGAACCCGGGACATTAAATTACCCACTACTTCCACCAATGTAACGATCCTGGACGAACGAAAATAAATAATTGCTAAAAGCGGATGGGCGTTACGTTGTTTTCAGAACAACATAACGCCCATCCGCTTTAAATAATATCTGCAACTATAGCATTGACTATGCGCTTACTCCTTATCTTTATCTTTTTCTTTCTTGCTGCTGCTTAACAGAATGCGGGAGATATCAGCTTCTACAGATTCTTTAGGAGCGCCTACTATCCGGCCTTCCTCTTTGCCATCCTTAAAGATGATGATGGTAGGCAGTTTCTTCACTTTGTAATCTACCGGTGCATCGGACTGCAGTTTCTGATCGGCGCCAAACATCACTACCTGTTCATCGGGGCTGCCACCGGTAATCATCACTTTATAGAGCGCAGGAACTACTTCGCGGCTGGTCTGATCCCAGGTGCCCATTACCACTACCATATTGAAGCCGCTGCGATTGGCTTTAATATAATTGAGCATATTGTCATTGGGTTCATAGCTGTTGACACCTTTATAGAACCAGGTGGTACCAGGATCATTCATTAATGTCTTCATATCTATCTTACCTTTCAGTACCTTGTCATTGTCATTCTGTGCCCAGGCCAGCGTGGAGAAAAGCAGGCTGCCACCCAGGAGTAATGTTTTCAAACGCATAATGATGTTTTTATAATTGATCTTTCAGTTCCGTTAAGAAACCCCGTACCTTCAGCAAAGCTTGTACCATTTCGAAATTACGGGCTGCCAGCTTGTGATCTTCCTTCAGTTTTTGCTTGGCTCCTTCGATGGTATATTTTCTTTCCCGCAACAGGTGATAAATTAGTTTGAGATGCTGAATATCTTCCTGTCGGAAAAGACGATCGCCTTTCCGGTTCTTTTTGGGTTGCAGTATATCAAATTCATTTTCCCAATAGCGGATAAGCGAAGTATTCACCTTAAACATGGCTGCAACCTCACTGATCGAATAATACTGCTTATCTAGTATTAATTTATCCAGTTCCATAATCAGATCCGGGTCCTCCGATAGCTCTTTCAGTGATTTACGACCCCGTTTTTTCCCGACTATGTCGGAAACCGCGGTAGCTTTTTTGCTTTTTGCCTTAACTTTTACTTTAGCTGGCACTGTTACCGCTGCTCCTGTGGGATGCGGTATTCCAGATGTCGAAAAAAGATCTAGCTGGTGCATCGGAGTAAAAAACGAGGTGACAAATATCTTTTACGAAGATGAAGTTAAGCTTTTCGTGGTAAGCTTTACCTTTTTTGTCACTTGTTTTTTGGCCGGGACCAGCTGACGGGGATTTATAACTGCTTAAAAATGAAAGCCTGTTACCGGAAATACTAGTCAAAGGACTGGTTGCCGGACCTGGCCATCTTGAGCATGCGGTCAAACTGCTCGGGAGTAAGATCATTAAAGAAGAAGTATACAGGATCCACTTTTTCCCCATTTTTCATCACCTCATAGTGGCAGTGGGGACCGGTAGATTTACCGGTACTACCTACCCAGCCCAATACATCACCACGCTTTACTGCCTGGCCGGCCTTTACTTTCATGCGCAGCATGTGACCATAGAGGGTTTTATAACCATAGCCATGACGTATTATCACGTGGTTGCCATATCCTACGTCACTCAGGCTGGCGTCTTCCACCACGCCATCGCCCGTAGCATAGATAGCCGTGCCGCTGGGCGCTGCAAAATCCAGTCCCGCATGATATTTCATGGTTTTATAGATTGGATCTATACGATAACCGAAACCGGAGGCAATATGCTTAAGATCTTTATTGGATACCGGTTGAATGGCGGGAATAGAGGCCAGCATCTGCTGCTTGTTCTTCACCATTTTATCGATTTCGTTGTAGGAGGCTTCCTGGGCTTTAACGCGGTTGGTCAATTCTTTCAGCAATACCGATGTAGAGGCAATAATTTCGCTGCTGGCAAAGGATTGCAGCTGGGCAGCTTCTTCATCGCGCTTAATTTTACCCATACGGGCACTATCCGGAATAGGAGAGGCTTCGAAGATGACCCGGTAAATTTCATTGTCCCTGTCCTCCAGTTCGGCCAATTTGCCTTTCATTTCTTTCATACGGCCCTGTAAGGCTTCGTACTTTTCCCTCATCCCTTCCAGGTCGCCCCGTAAGGACTTTTCTTTGGGAGAGTCGACCACCCGGTAAGCGATGGAGAGGAAGATAGCGCCGGTAACAATAGCTGCAGACACAAATCCCAATATCCGGAGGATCTTTACCCGCAGTGATACTACGAGCTTTTCATATTTTAATGTTTGGGTATTATAAAAATATTTAACCTTCTTCATGCACCAGGGTATACTTTATGCGCCATAGTGCAGTGAACGCTATGACAGCAGATTTATTTCATGGGTGACAAACATCCGGATGTTATTCTCGTTGGCATTTTTTCCCCACCCAACTATTTTTGCCGGGTTACATAACCTGTTTTGCATAATCATACAGGTTTCAATATTTTTGCACTCCCTTTAACACGGCGGGAAAATAAGGCGCACAAACCTACTGTAATTAGATTAAAACATCAACCTTTTGAATGTCAATTTTCTAACTACTTTATAAGGGCTTGAAACACAGTAACAAGCCCAAAGCGGGTCAAATCGCCCTTATAAGATATAAAATACATATTAATTTGTATCAATATTTATGACAGCATCTGAAATAAGACAGCAATTCCTGGACTTTTTTGCCTCCAAAGGACACCAGATAGTGCCCTCAGCACCGATCGTTATTAAAAACGACCCCACGCTGATGTTCACCAATGCGGGTATGAACCAGTTTAAGGATTATTTCCTTGGAAACCGGGTGCCTCCCCACAAAAGAGTGGTCGATACACAAAAGTGTCTGCGGGTAAGCGGCAAGCACAACGACCTGGAAGAAGTAGGTATTGATACTTACCACCATACCATGTTTGAAATGCTTGGCAACTGGAGCTTTGGCGACTATTTTAAGAAGGAAG
This sequence comes from Chitinophaga sp. Ak27, assembly GCF_012726295.1. GTDB lineage: Bacteria > Bacteroidota > Bacteroidia > Chitinophagales > Chitinophagaceae > Chitinophaga. Next base: position 218,885 of record NZ_JABAOB010000005.1, read on the forward strand.
CCATTGCCTGGAGCTGGGAATTACTGACAGAAGTATATAAAATCCCGAAAAACAAACTCTATGTAACTGTTTTTCAGGGAGATGCAAACGAAAATCTGCCAAAAGACGAGGAAGCGTATAATTTCTGGAAAGAGCATATCGCAGAAGACCGTATTCTGCTGGGTAACAAAAAGGATAACTTCTGGGAAATGGGAGATACCGGTCCTTGCGGCCCTTGTTCCGAAATTCACGTAGACTGCCGCCCCGATGAAGAAAGAAAAAAAGTAGATGGTAAAACGCTCGTGAATGCGGATCACCCACAGGTGATTGAAATATGGAACAACGTATTCATGCAGTTCAACCGCCTGAAAGATAAGTCCCTCGAATCACTGCCGGCACAACATGTGGATACCGGTATGGGCCTCGAACGTTTAGTAAGAGTATTACAGGGCAAAACATCCAACTATGACACCGACCTGTTTATGGGCACTATCCATACTACGGAAGGACTCAGTGGTAAAAAATATACAGGCACCGACGATAAAAAGGATGTGGCTTTCCGCGTAATAGCTGACCATATCCGTGCTATCTCCTTTACGATAGCAGACGGACAACTACCGTCCAATACCGGCGCAGGCTATGTTATTCGCCGTATCCTGCGCAGAGCTGTACGTTATTACTATTCCTTCCTGGATGTAAAAAAACCACTGCTGCATGATCTGGTACCTGTATTAGCTGCACAGTTTTCACATGTGTTCCCTGAATTACAGCAACAGGTAGACTTTGTGAAGAAAGTAGTATTTGAAGAAGAAAATAACTTCCTGCGTACCCTAGAAAGCGGTATACGCCGGATTGAAGACTTCCTTCAACACGCCACAGTTAAGGCTGTAGATGGTAAAACTGCCTTTGAATTATACGACACCTACGGTTTCCCTTATGACCTGACCAGCCTTATCGCTGCAGAAAAAGGTTTCTCCGTAGATGAAAAAGGATTTGAAGCGGCCATGAAAGAACAGAAAGACCGCTCCCGTGCTGCTACCGAATTAGATATGGGCGACTGGGTTATCCTGGACGAAACTCCCAACTCTGTTTTTGTAGGCTACGAACAACTGGAAAGCAATACCAAACTGCTGAAATACCGTACCGTAAAAGCAAAAGGTAAAGAGCAGTTCCAGCTGGTGCTGGGTCAAACACCATTCTACGCTGAAAGCGGCGGACAGGTAGGTGACACCGGTGTGCTACATTTTGGGGACGAAATAGTGCACGTAACCGATACCAAAAAGGAAAATAACCTGACAATACACTTTGCAGATAAACTGCCTGCGGAACCAGCTGCAGCCGTAAAAGCAGTGGTAGCAAAGGATAAACGCCACAATACCGAGCGTCATCACTCCGCTACGCACTTGCTGCATGCCGCTCTACGTAAAGTGCTGGGTACACATGTTGCCCAGAAAGGATCCCTGGTAAATGCAGACGCATTGCGCTTCGACTTCTCCCACTTCGCCAAAGTAACGGACGAAGAACTGGCACAGATAGAAGCGATTGTGAATGAAAAAATCCGCGAAAACATCCCGGTAGTGATCCGCGAGCTGCCTAAGGAAGAAGCGCTAAAGCTTGGCGCCATGGCCTTGTTTGGCGAAAAATATGGTGATGTGGTACGCGTAGTAATTATAGATCCTGCCTATAGTGTAGAATTGTGCGGTGGCACCCACATCAGCTCAACCGGCGAACTGGGCCAGTTTAAATTTGTATCGGAAGCTGCAGTAGCCGCAGGCGTTCGTCGCGTAGAAGCGGTTACGGGCGCTAAAGCAGAGGCTTTTGTGAACGAACAACTGCAGCAGTTGAAAGAAATTAAAGCCGCGCTGAAAAACCCGAAGGAAATTGTAAAGTCCGTAGAAACCCTGTTGCAAGACAAAGCTGTGCTGGAAAAGCAGCTGGAAGCCATGGAACAGGAGAAAGTACGCGCCCTGGCAGCCAGCCTGCGTAACCAGGCGGAACAAATCAATGGCGTTAATTTCCTTGGTCAGGTGGTGAATGTCAGCAATGCAGAAGGATTAAAGCAATTGTCCTTCCAGCTGAAAAATGAAATCCCTGATCATGTACTGCTATTTGTTGCCAACATTGGTGGTAAAGCCAGTATCGCGCTTTCCATCGATGAAAAACTGGTAGCTGCCAAAGGATGGGAAGCACCTAAAATCATCAAAGAACAGATAGCTCCCCTGATTAAAGGTGGCGGCGGAGGCCAAAAAACCTTCGCTACAGCCGGCGGACAAGAAACCGATAAGCTGGACCAGGTGATATCAGCAGTGAAGAAAGCGATTTCTTAAAGCGAAAAACTGAAAGTATAAAGCGAAAAGCTATTGTGGAGAATGACCAAAGCGAGTTTTAAATATCCGCTAAGATTATTCTCCACAATAGCTTTTCGCTTTATACTTTCAGCCTTCTGCTCCATTTTAACTTTTTCTTTCCTTCCTCACCCTTTAAATTTGTTGCATTAGTTTAAATTTAGTCAACAAAAAACGTTTAAATACCATGACCAGGTTACTGCAAATCCTCACATTGGCAGGCTTTTCCTGCTTCACCATGAGCGCGGTATCTGCGCAATCCCAGACGCCTTCCAAAGACCAGATGGGCGAGTTTGATGAAATTGTCATCAAACACAAAAGTGACAAAGATGGAAAGGTAACAGTAGAAATCAAAAAAGGCGACATCCTGGTAAACGGGGAAAAGATTGATCAATACAACGATCCTAACCTATCTGTTTTCCGCAGGAAAATTACCCCGCGCAACGGCAATACATTAAGCTTCGACAGCGACAACCCACGCGATAACTTCAGCCTGTTTAACGATGATAACAGTGGCGGCGATGAAATGCCATTGCCTGTCAATAAAGCCATGCTGGGAGTGATTACGGAGAAAAAAGCGGCTACCGGTGTTACCGTAAAATCTGTTGCCAAAGGGACTCCTGCCGACAAATCCGGCATTAAACCCGGGGATATTATCACCGCAGTAGGTCCCGATAAAATAAACGAACCAGCCGAATTGTATGAAGCCATCGGTAAGCATGCACCATCAGATGAAATAACCATCACGTATATACGTGATGGAAAGCCGAAAAGCGTTATTGTAAAGCTGGAAGCCAGGAAAGACCTGGGCACCGGTGAGGGTTGGAACAATCTCCCTCCAAGAAATATGCCCCGCAGCTTTAGCTTCCCGTCTCCATATCCACGCGGAGGCCAGCCATTTGGCTATGGCTGGCATCACCAGGCAGAAGAAGGGGAAAAGCTGGGATTGCAGGTACAGGATACCGAAAACGATGAAGGCGCGGTGGTAATAGATATTGCACCAGGATCGGCAGCTGCCAAGGCAGGGTTTCAGAAAAACGACATCGTAACAGAACTGGCCGGCACACCTGTAAAAAATGTAGCCGATCTTTCCGCAACTTACCGCGACAACCTGGAAAAGGGCCAGTTTACCGCCACTGTAAAGAGAAATAACAGCGCTACTTCCTTAACCGTTAAAGTACCGAAGAAACTGAACAAGGCTGACTTATAGCTATTTCATCACCATCTTCATTAATTTCAGTTTATTTTTAAACGGTGGGTATTTCATGGGCACATCCAGCCAGGTACCGGTTTTCAACATTCCTTTCTGATGGGTAAAGGTATCGAAGCTGTATTTACCATGGTAACGGCCCATACCACTATAACCGGCACCCCCAAAAGGCAGTTCAGGGTTAGTGAGATGTACCAGGGCATTGTTAACACAGCCACCGCCAAAGCGCACCTGCTCTATCAGCATCCTTTCTGTTTTTTTACTCTTCGTAAAAACATAGAGGGCCAGCGGATAGGGCAGTTGTTTTATAGCCTGTATAGCCTGTAACAGGTCAGTATAAGTGAGTATGGGCAATACCGGGCCAAATATTTCCTCCTGCATCACCGGATCCGACCATTCCACATCTTCCAGCAGGGTAGGAGCGATATACAGGTTATCCCGGTCTTTTTGCCCGCCATGTACAATATGGCCTTCTTCCAGGTAGGCAGCTACTGTATCAAATCGCCGCGTATTGATCATCCGGGCATAGTCGCCACTGCTGGCAGGATTATCTCCAAAAAATTCTACAATGGCTGCTTTCATGGCCGCTACCAGCTCCTCTTTTACCCGCTGATGTACCAATAAGTAATCGGGCGCCACACAGGTTTGGCCGGCATTCCAGAACTTACCCCAAACAATACGTTTAGCCGCTACCGTTATATTCACTTTTTCATCCACCACGCAGGGCGATTTCCCCCCCAGCTCCAGGGTAACGGGCGTCAGATGTGGTACCGCCATTTCCATAATTTTTTTTCCTACCGGTATACTACCCGTAAAGAATACGTGGTCAAAACGGCAACTCATCAACATAGGAATCACTTCCTGGCCATCGCCTTCCACCACGGTCACATACGCGGGTTCAAAAGTATCTGCAATCAGTTCTTTCACCACCTGGGCCGTATGTGGCGCCATTTCAGACGGTTTGATGATGGCACAGTTACCGCCCGCAATAGCTCCCAGCAAAGGGCTGATCAGCAGCATAAACGGATAATTCCAGGGGCCTATTATCAGGGTGAGCCCTAATGGCTGCTTATACACCCGGCTGCTGCTGGGATAGGTGACGAAGGGGGATGTCACTACTTCCGGTTCCATCCATAGTTTCAGCCCCTCAAGTATATAATTGATTTCTTCATATAAAAAACCTATTTCACTCCCGTAAGATTCAACAGGATGTTTATGCAAATCGGCCTTCAGGGCTGCCGTAATTTTATCCTCAAACTTTTGGATACCCTTTTTCAGTCGCTTCAGCTGCGCTCTGCGAAAGGCATAAGGCAGGGTAACACCCGTATCGAAATAAACCTGTTGTGCCTGATAAAGCTGGGTAATCTGGGCCTTGCTGATCATAGGGAATTTTTTTATAGATGATGTGTATCTCAATTTAGGGATTTATTGGCACCAAATAGCCTGAAATCACGGTATTATTTGAATATATTTGTGGCAATCAGTACGGAATATGAGCGATATATACAGCAAATATGAAACAGTGATCGGGCTGGAAGTGCACGCCCAGCTGCTTACCGACAGTAAATTGTTTTGTAGCGACAGCGCGGCCTTTGGCGGCGCTCCTAATACCCATATCAGTCCTATTACCATGGCACACCCGGGCACCCTGCCCCGGATGAACCGTAAAGCGGCTGAATATGCCATTAAACTGGGCCTGGCCTGCCATTGCGAAATTGAAAAAGAGAATTATTTCGCCCGGAAGAATTACTTCTACCCGGATCTACCCAAAGGCTACCAGGTATCACAGCATACGGCCCCCATCTGTAAAGGAGGCTATATCAGCATTGTAACCGATGCCGGCAGCCGGAATATACAGCTGAATCGCATTCACCTGGAAGAAGATGCCGGTAAACTACTGCATGACCAGGACCCTGACTACAGCTATGTAGACTTGAACCGTGCGGGCGTTCCCCTGGTAGAAATTGTTACCGAACCAGACATCCATAGCAGCGACGAAGCCTATGCCTACCTCACCGAAATGCGCCGCCTGGTACGTTATCTGGGCGTTTGTGATGGTAATATGGAAGAAGGCAGCATGCGCTGTGATGCCAACATCTCCGTACGTTTAAAAGGAGCTACTACCCTGGGAACCAAGGTAGAAGTAAAAAATATGAACTCTATCCGCAACGTAAAAAGGGCGATAGACAACGAGGTAAAAAGACAGATAGACCTGATTGAAGCCGGTGGCACCCTGGTACAGGAAACCCGTAGCTTCGACGCATCTAACGGCAGCTCTTTTTCGCTCCGCTCCAAAGAAGAAGCCAATGATTACCGCTATTTCCCGGAACCCGACCTGGCGCCATTTAAACTAACAGACGAATTTATTGACAGCATAAAGGCCACGCTGCCTGCCCTGCCGGAAGAACTGATCCGCAAATACACCACCGAATTTGGCCTGCCCGAATATGACGCCCGTGTAATTTGCGACGATAAATCTACCGCCGACTACTACGAAAGCCTTATTGCCGTTACTTCCCAATATAAAGCAGCTGCCAACTGGATGCTTGGCCCCGTAAAGTCCTGGCTCAATGAAAATGCCGTGGAAATAGGCGGATTCCCGGTAACACCTGCTGCACTGGCATCGCTCATTAGTCTTACCGACGCAGGCAAGGTGAGCTTCTCCATTGCTTCCTCCAGGATATTACCGGAAATGATACAGGCACCGGCCGACCCGCTGGAAATAGCCACCAGGTTGAATTTACTGCAAGATAATAATGCCGATAATATCTCTCCCATTATTGACGAAGTACTGGCGAAATACCCCGACAAGGTAGCCGCCTTTAAAGCAGGAAAAAAAGGATTAATGTCGCTGTTTGTAGGAGAAGTAATGAAACTATCCAAAGGCAAGGCAGATCCCCGCTTAACCAACGAATTACTGGCAGAAAAACTAAAAGGATAATTTATCCTATCTTGAGGAATGTAGGTTTGATGAATGTTCAAAAAACAATAGCATGAAAAAATACTTATTATGGATTTCCGCAGGTGTTTTCCTTGCAGGATGTGCCCAACAAACTGAAAAAGGTGAATTTAAAATAGACGGACATCTTAATAACCTTCCGTTAGGACCAGTGGTATTGGAAGAACTGACCCTGGACAACGTGAAAGTAGTGGATTCCACCAGCGTAAAAGATGCCAGCGGTAAATTTACGCTGAAAGGCATGGTGGCTGAACAGGGATTATACCGCATTCGCTTCGACAACGGCAAATTTTTATTGCTGGCACTGGATGCCGGCGATATGAAGATAGATGGAGATGCAGATAAACTGGATGATGTAAAAATCAGTGGCTCTGAAGCAACATCCGAACTACAGAGCTTTATGACTACCATCAGCAAAGAATCTATCGGGCTTACCGAAGAAATGCGTAAACTGGATAGTCTCCATGGAAGCGTTCCAGACAGCGTTTTCCAGCCACAAGTGACAGCTATGCAGAAGAAACAGAAAGACTTTGAAGAAGGTTTCTTCCTGATGGCCGACAAAACTAAAAACCCCGCTAACGCCGTATTTGCAATCAGCCAGGTAAGAAGCGGAGAAGAAATTATTGCACACAAACAAGTGCTCACCAATCTCACAAAACGCTTTCCTAAAAATACGCTGGTAAAAAGTATGACTGATAAAATTGCGGAACTGGAAAAATCCCAGGGAAGCGGCGGTGATGCAGCCGGTGGGGAAGAACCCAGCAGCGCGGTAAAAGTTGGCCAGGTAGCGCCTGATTTTTCATTACCCGATCCCTCCGGCAAAATGATCAGCCTGAGTTCATTCCGTGGTAAATATGTACTCGTTGATTTCTGGGCCAGCTGGTGTGGTCCCTGCCGCCAGGAAAACCCGAACGTGGTAAAAGCGTATCAACAATTCAAAGGAAAGAATTTCACGATCCTGGGCGTTTCATTGGATAAAACCAAAGACAAATGGCAACAGGCTATTAAAGACGATGGCCTGGCCTGGAACCATGTAAGTGATCTTAAATTCTGGGATTCAGCAGTAGTGCCTTTATATGGTATCAACGCTATCCCTACCAATTTCTTACTGGATCCACAGGGAAAAATCATCGCAGCTAATCTGCGGGGCCCCGCACTGGAAGCCAAACTCCGGGAAGTACTGAAATAAATAATCCGCTATATAAAAAAAGCTCACCTGTGTCCAGGTGAGCTTTTTTTATACATATCTGCTATAAATAAAATGGCCACTCTTAACGTTGCGTATCCCACCAAACCCTGTCGGTAAGCAATCCTGGCTGCTGCGGCTGTTTGTTGGTCGCATTTTCAGAAGACGGGTATACAAAACGCCGGGGGATAGAAGTAAGCCCCTGGTAAGGATTCAATACTACTTTCAACTTCGGAAAATTTGTTCTCCTCCAGTCATTATACGATTCCAATGAAAGGAAATTGGACACGTACTTCTCCGTCATAATAGTTTCATATGCGGTAGCATCTGTCAATGTACAATGGGCGGCAATATATGCACTCACCTCAGCGCTCGCAGGGTTCAATCCCAGCCTGCTCATTGCTGCGTTTACGGCCGTTATGAAGACTGGCTGTGCTGCGGCGGTTCCGCTAACCAGGTAGGTAGCTTCCGCCTGGATAAACAGTAACTCATCGTACGTACCTAAATATACAGATTGATCGGGCCGGTTAAAAAAGCTACCTACTTTAGAAACAGTATCTTTCCCATTCAACTTTCCGTTCGGACTACTACCTATTATTCTTCCTTTATACTGACCGGTTGCTGGCGCTACGGCTGCAATTACCGGCAGTCGGGGATCTGATTTAGATTTTAGCAAGTCTACAAGGGTAGATGACATATAGGTATTACCCCAGAATGTGAGAAACTGGAACCAGGGTGCGTTGTTGCCAGCAGTGCTGCTGAACTTTACACCGGGATTGGCAGTGGCATCTGTAAAGCTCTGTGCTGCAGCATCGAGGGCCAACTGCGCCTGTGTTTTGACATCCTTTCCGGGAGCATAGCATAAGCGAAGCGCATAGCGCGCTTTTAGAAAATAGGCAAATTTCACCCAGCTACCCATCTGGTCTGGCTGCGTACCATAGAAAAGATCTTTGGCATCTGGCTGTACAATACTGTTATCCGGACCTTTCATCAGTTTTATACCATCATCCAGTAAAGTAAAAATAGACTGGTAAATGCTCTCCTGCGTATCATATTTTGGCTTGAGATTATTGAACCCCTGTAATCCGTCTGAATAAGGCACGTCATTCCACAAATCGGTAGCAATAGCCAGGTTATAAGCAATCATTACTTTGGCTACGCCTTCATAGTGCGTGTGTCCTGCCGCGGCGGCCTGTGTTTCCAGTATTTTAAGATTTTTCAGGCAGGCAGGATACAGATCAAATGCCCAGGTGATGTCTACATCTGTGGCCGTTACCCTATAGGAATCCCAATCCGGGGCGCCCAGGTTGTAAGCCAATTGTTGCGTCCAGAAAGCGGCAGTCCTGGCAGGATAACCACCAGCAATATTAAAGGCATCGTTCAATTGAACAGAGGTCAGCAGCAGTCTGTCATCTACTTTGGAGGCTCCGGCCGGGTCTGAGTTTACGTCCAGGAATTTCTTACACCCGGCTCCCGCTATCAGCATACATCCGGCGACAGCCGTCATTACTATTCTCTTTTTCATCGTTACCAGGTTTAGAAAGTGAACTTCATTGTTGCATTAAAGGAACGGGTACTGGGCGTTACGTAATGATAAAAACCACCTGCGTTGCTGCCCACGCCATAAGTACCCAACTCCGGATCGGAGCCGGTAAAGCTCTTGTCATGGTGTATCCACAAATTACGTCCGGCAATAGATACCATGGCGGCTCTAAATGGCGTACGTTTTAATAATTTCGGCATCAGGTGATAAGCCAGCGTTACATTTCTCAACTTAATAAAAGACGCATCCTGTATCAGGTTTTCGTTGGCATATACCCACATCCCCTGGTAGTACTGCTGATTTGTTTTGATAGCCGTAGTATTTTCTTTTCCATCGCTGGCTCTTACCCCTTTAATGATCGTAGAGCCGTCGCGGTTTGCCGTAATATTACTGGTGCCATAATACACAGAATAGTATTCGTCGAAATTCACCAGCTGCCCACCAATACGTGCATCGAGTGTAGCAGAAAGATCTATACCCTTATAGGAAAAAGTATTGGTGAATCCACCCAGCCAGTCGGGCTGAATATTGCCGATGTTAAAAGCCGTACCCTGATCTAAGATAGGATAGCCATTGTCCGTTACCAGTTGCTGCCCGTCGGCGTTCCTTTTCCAGCGCGATCCTTTAATAGTGCCATAAGGCTGCCCCGCTTCCAGGAATATACCAGGGGCAGTATACCCCCCTATCTGTATAGCGGTTACCCCCGGCGATAACCGTACAATTTCACTCCTGTTACGGGAGTAGTTCAGCATCAGGTTCCAGTTAAAATCTTTGGCACGTACTGGGGTAGCCGTTAACGTTAGTTCAATCCCTTTATTTGTTAGCTTTCCTGCATTTACAATGGCGGTAGTATACCCGCTTCCTGCAGAAACGCTGGTTTCATAAATCAGGTTAGTGCTTACCTTGCTATACCAGCTGGCTTCCAGGCCAATGCGGTTATCGAACCATTTTGTTTCCAGCCCTGCTTCAAATTCTTTCAGGCGCTCTGGCTCAAGGTTGGGGTTTCCCAGTATGTTACGGCTGGAGAAGGCACTGGCGCCATTTACAGGCGGTATAATCTGCAAGCCAAATCCATCCTGGATTTTTGTTTTGTAGAATTTGGTATCTGTCTGATAAGGCGCAGCATCATTACCCACCGCAGTATAAGCTACTCTGAGCTTTCCGAAGGATAACGTTTTACTACTTTTTAATGCAGACAATTCAGAGAACACAAAAGCGCCGGTTACAGATGGGTAAAAATAAGAGTTATGTCCCGCCCGCAAGGCAGACGACCAGTCATTTCTACCGGTTACGGTAACATAAAACATCTTGTTATATTCCAATACCGCTTGTCCGTAAATGCTTACCCTTCTTCTATCGTAGTAATTTTCCGTGGTGGTGATTGTTTCACTGTTGGCAATATCATAGAGATTATCTACCGACAGTCCTATTCCTTTGGTCAGCAGGTCGGTATAATGTTCTGAAATAATGTTATTACCTGCCATCACTGTCAGATCAAATTTATTCCACGTTTTGTGTGCAGTCGCATAAAAATCATGATTGATTTGCGTATTATTTATTACTTCGTCGAACACGCGACCGTTGGGATAGGCGGTACCCAACGAGCCTTTGGCTTCGTGAAAAGTGCGGTTATCGGTATATACATCGGCACCAAGCTGTTCAGTAAGTGTTAACCAGTTCAGCGGTGTGTATACCAGGCTTACTGTTGGTATAAAACGGTGCACATTCAACCGCAATCCTGTGCGGTCGGCAATCCAGAAGGGACTGTTTTTATTGTCTTTATACATACGCTGGCTGCCATCCGGGTTCGTATAGGGTAGCAGGTTATAACTGATGGGGGCACTATAAAGGGTAGACAAGTAAGTAGTGGTACCCGCGCCTCCATTTCCTTCCAGCAGGCGGTCATTACGCGAATCAATATAATTAAGGCTGGTATTCACCACCAGTTTTTCGGTGAGATGGCTGGAAAAATTGGCGTACAGGGCGTTTCGGTAGTAATCGGCGTTCCTGGTAACCCCTTCCTGTCGCAGGGAAGTGTAGGAAAGGAGGTAACTCGATTTATCTGTCATACCGCTAAGACTTACGCTGTTGTCCCAGGTGGTACCGGTTTTAAAAAACATTTTACGCGGGTCGTATTTGGGTAATGGCTGTCCGTTCACATTAAAGGTATCCATGCGTGGCCCCCAGGATAGCGGCGTTTTCGCATTCAGGCCATCGTAATACTTTCCACCATCGCCCTGGGCCCAGTTTTGCTGAAACTCAGGTAAAATGGCTTTGTCGATGTTGATGCTGGAACCTACTATTACATTCAATCCTTTGGATCTTCTGCCGGCGCCATTTTTAGTCGTGATAATGATGGCTCCTCCTGCGGCCCTCGAGCCGTATAATGCTGTGGCAGAGGCGCCTCTTAATATGTTTACCGATTCAATGATATTAGGGTCTATATCTATTCCCCGGTTGGGAGTAGTGCCGCCAACATACAGGGGATCGTCATCGCCGGCACGCAGCTGATCATTACTGATGGGCACTCCATCCAGTACAAATAGCGGCTGGTTATTTCCTCTCAGGGAGGCGCCTCCGCGAATAATTACTTTGGTGCCGGCGCCCGGGGCTCCGCTGGTAGCGCTGATCTGTACACCAGCTACTTTTCCCTGCAAACCATTCAGAAAGCTGGCTTCTTTCGACTGCACAATGTCCTCTCCTTTTACCTCCTGTGTGGCATAACCCAGGGTGCGTTTTTCGCGCCTGATTCCCAAAGCCGTTACCACTACTTCACCCAGATCTTTCTTATTCACTCCTAATGCCACATCAATAGTGCTTTCTGCTCCTACGGCCACTTCCTGGGCTGTGTAGCCAATAAAAGAAAAAACCAGGACCGGATGCCCTGTTTCGGAAATCTCCAGTCTATAGGACCCGTCGTTGGCTGTCAGCGCTCCTTTTCCACTTCCTTTAATGCCGATGGATACCCCCGGCAATCCTGATCCATCTTTTGCGTCTGTAACCTTACCTGTGATTAATTTTGTTTGTGCATAGGCGCCTACAACACTAACGGTTACAAGTAACCATAAGAGTAGTCCTCTTTTCATAAGCAATATTGATTTGTAAATATTTGACAGCAATTAAAACCAGGGAGATCAAAATGATCATAGCGCTGTTTGTTTATTTCCGGTAATTCTACTTGTTTGTATGTCACACATAAAACCGCGTGTGCATCCTCATATTTGTGCCCGATTTATCCTGCATTTGTCTGCGACCCCTTCTTATACTATACACGAAATAATGGTTGCTATTAGTAATTAAACTGCTGCAATATAGAAAATTCAAAAAAACCTTATCTACAGCCTCTTAAAAAATGTGATGATTCACATTTCGTTTAACTTTTCCCTGCTAAAATATGCTAATATTAGTATTATCGGAATTATTTAAATGTTTTTTGGGGAGCAGGGCTCCAATCAATATTTTGTTGGCAAGTGCGTTATTAAACTTATCTAGTGAGAGGTAAAAAATAAAAAAAGCGCCCCGATAACCGGGACGCCTTTCCATGGTTTTTAATAGTTAGGTCCGTTAGTATTTTGGATTCTGCACCATATTTGGATTCGCATCCATTTCAGCCTGCGGAATCGGGAATGCAACGCGGAAATCGGTAGGACCGGTTTTCCGGGTGCTCAGCGCATTGGCATCAGCGATATTACGTTCGCCGTTCTTGCGGAACAGGTCTGTCATTGCAAAACCTTCGCCTACCAGTTCAATCCTTCTTTGTTTAGCAATTTCAGCTTTGATGTTGTTAACATCGGTAAATGGATCCAGACCACGTTTAGCACGGAGCATGTTTACATCGTCGGTCGCTTGCTGCAGGTTGCCCAATTCAGCATAAGCCTCTGCGCGGTTCAGCAGTACTTCACTGATTCTCAGCACCTTAACATTTACCAAACCAACTTGTCCCTGCGCTTTATTACCGGAAAACTTCATCAGGTAATTGCTACCGTCGAGCGTTTGGGTAAAGCCTTTACGTACATCATTGGGATCCAGTAAAGCCATAAACGCATCGGTCAACCTGATATCTCCATAGCCACCCAGTTTAGAAGGAACGTACATATAACCGAAGTTGTTAGAGCCTCTTCCATTAGGTGTCAGGAAACGCAGGGAAAAAATATCCTCGCTACCAGCAGCATCTGCATTGAAAGTATTTGCTACTTCCGTAGGTGCGTATAAAGCATATTTGTTACTGTTAATCAGTTTACTGGCTTCATCAATAGCCAGCTGCCAGTCACCTTTGTAGAGATAGGCGCGGCTCAATAATGCTGTAGCAGCGTCTTTGGTAGCATTGAAAACATTGGCTTTAGCATCTGTAGTAAGACCATCCGGTGCTTTCTGCTGGGCTACTTTCAGATCAGCGATAATAGCTGCATAAGTTTCCGCCAATGTACTACGTCCGGGTTTGAAAGTAGCAGGTACATCTGTAGCCTTTGTTACCAGGGTGATACCACTGTTAGGTTCATTTACCTTAGCATCCACATTGGTATAGGGCCTGGTATATCTTCTAGCCAGGTCAAAATCTGCCAGTGCACGGAGGAAGTAAGCTTCTCCCTTAATGGTGGCAGTAGTGGCGGTTTCTGGCAGTTTATCGATCAATACATTCGCCTGGTTTACTACGCGGTAAGCGTTCAGGAAAGTATTGGTTTGTGGCGCCAGCAAGGGCGTATAGTTCATCTGAAACTCCGTGATGAAACGGTTGGAGTTCTGCGAAGTTATTTTCATGTCATTACCACCTAAGTCAGTAACAATCAGAAAATCGCGGCCATAGTATTCCTGTTCTTCCATACGGGTATAGATACCGTTGGCGAGAATACGTGCATTCCCTTCTGTTACCGCGTCATTTCCATTTAAGGATGACTGTGGATTCTGATCCAGCTTGGTGCAGGCGGAAAACAAGCCCGCTGCAGCCACTGCGAATATGGAGAGTTTTGAATATTTCATAATTGACTAAAGTTTTTGTTTTACTTCATTACAGTCCTACACTAATACCAAATGTGATCACCCGTGAAGTAGGATAACGGTAAAAATCAGTACCCGCATTGGTAGTAGCTGTAGAGGCTGTGCTGGTCGGAGAAAGTGGGTTGGTGTTCATATCCGGATCCCATCCTTTATAGCCAGTCAGCGTAAACAAGTTTTCTGCCTGTGCGTATACTCTTAATCCCTGCATATGCATTCTGCTCACCACGTTTTTAGGAAGGTTGTAACCGAAAGTCACGTTTCTCAACCTAACATAGGAGATATCTTCCAGGTAACGGGTAGAAGAAGCATTGGAGTTGGTACCATTACCCCAGATAATTTTAGGTCTGTCGGCAATATCACCTGGTTTCTGCCAGTGGCTGCCAGCGTCTTTGGCCTGGTTACCGGTAGTATTGTTACCATCGCTTTCCAGGAATGAGCGGTTGTAGTTATAGGCTTTGTTACCTGCGCTGAAGGTGATGAATAAAGACAGATCGAAGTCTTTATAGTTGAATTTGTTGGTAAAACCACCGGTGATCTTAGGCAGTGCCTGACCAACGTATTTTCTTACAGCTGAATTGTAATCAGCAGTAGGTTTACCATCAGCACCTACCCAGGTAGCGGCGCCTGTCTGAGGATCTACGCCTGCCCATACCGGCATGTACCAGGAACCGAAAGGCATGCCTACTTCAATTCTCTGACGGGAACCGGATGGAATAAACTGTTGTCCACCCAACGACAGCACGCGGTTGCGGAGGGTAGCGAAGTTCAGGTCGGAAGTCCACTGGAAGTTCTTGGTAGCTACCGGAATACCACCGATAGTTACTTCAAAGCCCTGGTTCAGCATCTTACCTACGTTCATGTTCATTACGTCAAAACCGCTGGTCATAGACAGTGGCAATTGCATCAGCAACGCAGAAGAGCGTTTGTCGTAGTAACCTACGGCAGCGTATAAACGTTTTTTCAGCACACTAATGTCCAGGCCTACGTCAAACAGGTTTTGTTTTTCCCAGCTCAGCGCCGTGTTGGCAGGTTGTTTCTGGAAAGCAACAGAACCGTCGGCATATACACCTTTCAGGCTGTACAGTGGCTGATAAGGATAGTCGCCCAAACCTTCAGCGTTACCCATAATACCATAGCTGGAACGCAGTTTCAGGTCGCTCAGCCAGGAGATGTTCTTAGTAAACTCTTCTTCTGAAATACGCCATGCAGCGCCTACAGAGTAGAAATTACCGAAACGGTTGTCTTGCGGGAAACGGGAAGAACCATCTCTTCTGAAGCTACCGCTCAGGAAATATTTTGATTTATAGTCATAATCCGCTTTCGCCAGGATACCCTGGAACGCATAGGAAGTTTCATCACCACCCATGTCGAAATACTTAGCGCCGGCATCTGGCACCTGTGCCTGACCGTTAGGGAAGCCATTCTTTGCAGCGAGGCTCCATACACGGGTTTGGTAAGAATATTCATTACCAGCCAGTAAACGGAAGTTATGATCTTTACCAATGCTGAAGTTATAGGTCAGCAATTGCTGGGTAGTGTACAACGCGATGTTAGAGTTAACGTTATACAGGTAGCCACCATAATTACGACCATCGTAAGAATCGGGTGCAGTCCACTGCTTTTCGCGGATATTGGTTAACTCAGCGTTACCTTTTACCACGAAGCGTAAACCGTCGATAATGTTATATCCCAATGCAGCATTGAAAACTGTCTGGGTGTTATTAGACTTGTTATAGTTCTTATCTACAGTGCTCAGGAAGTTACCGCCACGAATAATAGGAACGTAGCTGGACGGAATACCTGCAAACCCATCCCAGGTAGTAGAACCCGGCTGACCAGCAGTATAACCGTTATAAGGGTTACCGGCTATATCACGGGAAGGGATATACGGTACGTTAGACAATGCGCCCATCAGTGGGGAAGAGTAGGAGTTACCACCGCTCGCACTTCTCTGATCTGTATAGGAACCATTTACTTTTACGCTCAGGTCGAACTCATCGTTGAATTTGTGATCTACGTTCAAACGGCCACTGTAGCGACTAAAGTCAGAACCGATCAGGATACCTTGCTGTTTGAAGTAGTCGCCGGAAGCATAGTACTGGGTTTTGTCGTTTCCACCACTGGCGTTGATGCCGTAGGACTGGGTTTTACCAGTGCGGAAAGCTTCTTTCATCCAGTTGGTATTGATGTTGGTCAGTTTATCTGGGCGGTTAGCCAGGATATCTGCTTCCGTGAAAGTGGGGGTACCATCTTTCTTGGTAGCATTTCTCATTGCTTCGCGCTGATAAGCCAGCAATTCGCTGGAGTTCATCATATCAATGCCATGTGCCAGGTTCTGGAAACCGTACTTGGCGTTGAAGTTAATCCTATTTTGCCCTTTTTTTCCGGTTTTGGTGGTGATAACGATCACCCCGTTGGAACCGCGGGAACCGTACAACGCAGTTGCAGATGCATCTTTCAGTACAGTTACGTTTTCGATGTCGGCAGGGTTCAGGTTGGCAATTACATCTTGGGTAGGAGTGTTCTGGGTGAAGTCACCAGTAGAGATGACTACCCCATCTACTACATACAACGGGCTATTGCTGGCAGAAATAGATCCGATACCGCGGATACGTACTTCTGTTTTAGCACCTGGCTGACCGGAGTTGGTAGATACCGCTACTCCGGGTGCATTACCCTGGAGCATCTGGTTTACGTCAGGTAAGGCAACGTTGTTAATTTTAGCACCGGCGATAGAAGTGGAAGCAATCGTTGAATTCACCTTCTTTTCAATAGTGTAGCCGGTTACAACTACTTCTTCCAGACTCTTTGAATCTGTTTTCAGTTTTACGTTCAGGGTAGCGGCGCTACCTACTGGAACTTCTTTGGCTTCAAAGCCGATAAAGGATACGATCAGGGTAGCATTGGCGTCTACCTGGATAGAGAAGGAACCTTCCGGATTCGTACTGGTTCCTTTGGAGGTGCCTTTAATTTGAACGTTGGCACCAGGAATAGCTGAGCCATCATTGGCATCAGTAACTCTCCCTGTTACAGTGCGACTTTGCGCAAAGACCTGCCCGCCCAGAAATAGCACGGACAAGAGGAGAAATAAAACTTTCCTCATAAGCATGATTTTGTTGTTTCCTTACCTTAAAAAATAATAATCGTTATCAAGGCACCAGGCCCTAATTCATTTGGTTCCGTTAAATAATTCAGTCGAAATTAAATGGTGATGGAATGCTTCTAAAGCTGGCGAGATAAGCGTACAGTAATATACATTGACAATAAATAAAATATTGACAACGTCTGTTGCGATTTATTCAATAAATCAACAGCAGAAGTAATCAACTTCTTTCTCATAAGCAGTTTCCTTAGCAAATTTTCAACCGGCTTCAAATATAATATTTATTAACAAAAAATTAAGCTTGGAAAGTTCCCGATAACATTCAGATAACATTACTTTAACAATGCATTAACATATTATAAATTGAAATTACCTATAAGGGCATAATAATAAACAAGCGGCAAGAATACCGCCTGTGCTCATCAACCAAAATCTAAATCGAGATTAATGTTGCCCCGCATAAGCGGGGCTAATGTCTTATCAGGAAAGGGTAAGTGGATATGCTTTTAACAACTCCAGCAATACCATAAATAAATCATCATTTCGGTGATTAAACCGGTACTCACACTCTTTCAGGTGTAAATAAGCGGTATTTCGGTTTAATCCCTTAAACTTAGCCAGGCGATGCTTGGTAAGCCCCCAGAAAGCGTCCACATCATCCATCTGATGGGAATCTGAAGTCTGACCTAAACGGTACAAACGGTACTGACCTAAATCTACCAGTCCGTTAAAACGGCGCAGACGCTCTGAGATACCCTGCGTTTCCAACACGGAACGTCCGCGTGTAGCGGCGTGGATCATAGAACGACTTACATCTGGGAGAATTTCAGTGTGTAACCTGTCTGCCGTTCGGCAAATACCGAAGATTACGGGCTTCACAATCCGGTCTACTTCCGGCTTTACTGCCACCAGCGTATCGCTGTCGTGGTCGGGGGTAGGGTCACTTTGCCGGACATCGTAGGTTAACACGGGAACCGGCGCAGGATGCTGGGATTCACAAAAGCGGGCTATCTGGTGTCTTAATTTTTTAAGATAACTATTGATAGTTACCCTACTGACACCGCTGATATTCGCTATCTGGGTCGCAGTCAGATCATCGGCAAATAGCCGCAAGATCTCCTTAAACTTGCGCTCAGATAAATGAGCGCCCTTTAAGAACTTATTTTTCATGAACTATGTGGTTAGAATGGCGTTATAAACCTCATACTTTTTCATTATAATACCCCCTCCTTTTTTACAAGCGGTGATAAGGGTATTTGAATGTTGTCCACTAGATTATTTTAAGGTGTTTTTTTGTCCATTTTAGCTAAACATTTAGCATCCACTGCGAAATACAGCTCCGGAAACGCCATCGGGGTTAACACAAGGCTTTTACTGCCCTGTGTTAACCCCGATAACCTGTATGATAAGTTTTAAAATTACTCCTTGTCGCTGATACCTAACTGCGCTATATCGATATCTTCTTCCTCATCCAGCGTTTTCCATAACTCTTTCTTCCTCGCCTTCTTCAGCAATGCCTTTTCCATCCATAATAACAACGCCGGCAAGATCGTCAAATTGGTAATCATAGCCACTACCAGCGTAAGCGATGTGAGCCAGCCCAATGCCTTGGTACCTCCAAACTCTGAAAAACTGAAAATCATAAACCCGGCGAACAAAATAGCGGATGTATAAATAATACTTAAGCCGGTTTCATGTATCGTTTGCTTCACCGTAGCACTGATGTCAAAATCATGGCGTGGCAGCTCCTGTTTAAAGTTAACCAGGAAACGGATAGTAACGTCAATGGCTATCCCTAACGCCACGCTAAATACCAATACCGTGGAAGGCTTCAACGCCACGCCTACCCAGCCCATTACACCCGCGGTTACCACCAGCGGAATCACATTCGGGATCAGTGATATGATCAGCATTCTCCACGAACGGAACAGGTACAACATACACAGCATAATCAACACAAAAGCCAGGATAATGCTCTCCATCAGCCCATTGATAATAAAGCGTGTACCCTCCTGGAATATTACGCTGGTACCTGTAAAAGTAACCTTGTAATGCGCTGTATCAAAAATCTCTGTCACTTTCGGCCGCAGGGAATCCAGCAACACCGGCAATTTCTGAGATCCTACATCCTTCATATTCACGCTCAGCCTCGCTACCTGTTTGGTACTATCCATAAAAGAAGATACCAGCTTACTGAATGTAGACGTAGCTCCGGTAGCATTGCTATTTCCCTTCATTCGGAGATAAGGCGCCAGGAAGCCAAGATCAAACTCGTTAGGCACCGCATAGTTGGAACTATCCCCATTGAAGTATGCCTGCTTGGCAAACTTAATCCCTTCCACCACGGATAGCGGGCGACCAAAATCAGGCTGTGAGCCGATCAGCTGGGTTAACTTATCCAGCCTGTTCAACGTTTGCAGGCTAATCACCCCGTTCTTTCTCTTTGTATCTACCGCAATCTCCAATGGCATTACGCCTTTGAAGTTGGTTTCCAAAAACTTCAGGTCAGTATATAACTTATCGGTATGCGGGATGTCGTCCAGCATATATCCTACTGATTGCAAACGACCCATTCCCACAATGGCCAATATTATTGCTATTACACTTACCCCATATACCCACGGCCGGTATTTGAAGACCAGCGTTGTCAGAAAATCTAATATCGCCGCAAAAAAGCGGTTTTCCAGGTAGTTGGTATGTTTGCTCTTGGGCGCCGGCAAATAACTCAGCACAGAAGGCAGAAAAATAAAGGAGATCAGGAAGATGAACATGATGTTCAGCCCCGCTACTACGCCAAATTCCTTCAGGATAGCGCTGTTGGTAAAACAGAATACCCCAAAACCAATAGCAGCCGTAAGGTTGGTAAACAGCGTTACAATACCCATACGTTGTATCATATGCACCAACGCCCGCGTTTTATTGGCATCCTTCGCATACGCGGTATGGTACTTACTCAGGAAGTACACACAGTTCGGAATCCCTATTACTACGATCAGCGAGGGAATCAGCCCTGTCAACAAAGTAATCTTATAACCCATCAGCACAATGGTACCTACCGACCAGATCACCCCAATAGCCACAACGATCATAGACATCAACACTGCGCCAAAGGAGCGGAAAAACAGGAACAATATCAACCCTGTCAAGAGGAAGGAGATTTTGAGGAACAACTTCAGCTCGTCTGCCACCTTAACGGCCATGGCCGTACGAATAAGTGGCAATCCGCTCAAATGCACTTCGGTATGTTGTTTCTCCTGGAAAGCGTTGGCCAGCTTAGTAATTTCCTTTACTACGCCGGTGCGCTTAGGTGAATTAAATACATCCTTATTCACATAAATAGCCATGAGATAGGCATGTGAATCGGGGTTGTACAGCAGCCCTTTATAAAACAGGAGAGTGTTAAATACCCTCGATAAGCTGTCGATCACCACCTGGTTGCCCAAATCGCCTTTGAAAAGCAGGCTCGCTTCCAGCTTTTGGGTACTGTCATTTTTGACCAGGTTGATGGCCATTGGTACACTCATAATATTCTCCACAGCAAAAACATTCTTCATGTCCTTGTTCAGCTGAACATAGTCCTTGAAAAAATCTGCCTGAAAAAATTTATCTGTCTGTACCGCAAGCATGAGCACATTTCCATCCCCGCCAAATTTTTGCTTAAACTCCTGATACTCAATAAATTTGGGGTTGTCGTGTGGAATGGTAGCCACGTAGTCGTAAGACATTTGTACCTTACTGGCATAGTAACCCATCACGCCGGTACCGGCGAGCAATAGAAGTAGAAGCAATAATCGATATTTTAGCACAAAGCCTGCTAAACGTTGCCACATAAGGATTTTCTTTTTTTATAATGGGCGTAAAGGTAATCAAAATAGCTATTGGCTGTTAACCAACAGCGATGAGCTGCCCGGTTTTAGCTACCAGCCGGCGGGTTTTCACTTCTAGCTGTCAGCATCTCATTTTTCAGCCCCAGCCAGCCCGCCGCAGCAGGTGTCTCCCGTTTATATTAACTTGCAACCTTTATAAATTGCTGAAAAATTGCTTCACAAAACACGCGGCATAGTATTACGTACGGTAAAATATGGCGATACCAGCCTGATCGTGACCATGTTCACGGAACTTTTTGGCGTGCAATCCTATATGGTTAACGGTGCCCGTTCTTCCAAGCCAAAAGCAGCCAAGGGGAACCTACTCCAGCTGGGCAATATCCTTGAATTGGTAGTATATCACCATGAAAGCCGCAATCTTCAACGCATTTCGGAATTTAAACTGGGATACATCTTTACCACGGTACATCTGAACGTAGTAAAGAATACGGTGGCTTTATATATGATTGAGCTACTCCAGAAATGCCTGAAGCAGCCGGAGCAAAATCTGGAACTCTATTACTTTACAGAAAACATGCTGCAACTGCTGGATGTAGCTGCAATGCCGGTAGTGGCCAACCTTCCGCTCTACTTTACGCTGAAAACAGGGGAGCACCTCGGATTCCGGCTCAATGGCCGCTTTTCAGAATACACGCCCTATGTAGATTTACAGGAAGGTCATTTTACCGACTTACCTCCACATCATCCCAACCACCTCGATCCACAAAACAGCGAGTTAACAGATCAGCTGGTTCAGTGTAAGGAAATCCAACATCTGGCGGCTATTACCATGAACAAAGAAAGAAGAAGAAAATTATTATATGCTTACCTGGATTTCTTCCGGTTGCATTTAGCGGATTTCACAGAGCTCCACTCACCGCCTATCCTGCACGAGATTCTCGACGCCTGACCGGGCAGCCTTTTCACCCGCCTCTGTAAAAAATTTGAGTTCCACATCGTTGCCATCGAAAACGGCATAAGAGAAATAATTCAGCCAATCGCCCAGGTTGATGTAGCGACTGCCTTCCTGTAACGGAATGTCCAACGGCAAATGCCGATGACCAAATATGAAGTAATCGAAGTGTTCTTTTTGCAATATTTCTTTGCTGTAAATAGCCAGCCATTCATTTTCTGCGCCCAGAAAATGTTCCAGCTTCTGTCCGGCTGCGGCACGGCTCTTACGGCTGAAATAATTGGCCAGGGAGATTCCTACCCATGGATGGATGGCAGAAAATAACCAACGGCAAACGGGGTTTCTGAAAACCTTCTTGAGCATCTTATACCCATGATCACCCGGTCCCAGGCCATCACCATGACCGATATAAAACTTTTTGGCGCCGATGGTATAGGTCTGTGGTTCATAATATACAGGGATATTCAGCTCATCTTCAAAATACCCATTCATCCACATATCATGGTTACCGATAAATACAGAGATGCCGATACCTTTATCGCTCAACGTTGCCAGCCTGCCTAGTATACGGGTATACCCTTTCGGGATCACGTGTTTATATTCAAACCAGAAGTCGAAAATATCACCTACCAGGAAAATATGCGCGGCATCAGCTTCCACCTGGTCGAGCCATTGTAACAACAGCTTTTCCCGTTCCCGGCTGGCAGCGGGATTGGGAACTCCCAGATGAAAATCAGAGGCAAAATATACTTTCTTTCGGGCTGGTAAATGAATGTCCATTCTTAAAATTATGAAGCTTTTAGTATTTAGCGTTATCCGCTGGCGAGAAAACGAAAATCGTTTGTTTCACCAAAGCATAATGGCTAAATACTAAAAGCTGTATTATCTACTCGTCTACTAAAAATACGTATACTTCTTTGGGGCCGTGAATACCGACCACCAATGTTTTTTCGATGTCGGCTGTACGGCTTGGACCTGTGGCAAAGGAAATGGCCGACGGGAGGTCGCTGCCATATTTATCTCTCAGTTTGCTGAGTGCATCCTTCAGGTCAAAAACCAGTTGGTGCGTATAGGCAATCATGACGTGTACCGGGGCATATACGGGTAGGGCCCTTCCGCTGGGTTGAGCCGCACTTAATACCACAGTGCCAGTACGGGCTACCAGGTATTCGCAATCCGTGATAGCTGCATCCGCTTCGTGTATAGTACCCTTGTTCAACACTGGCAGCTCTTCAGAGCGAATCGTTTTCAACAGGGCAGGTGTTTGACAGTATACGTTGTGCCACTCTTTATTTTCGCAAAGCGCGCGCAAACTATCCATCATTTCGCCTTTACTGGTACAGTAAACAAACTTCCCCTGCAAACGGCTAAATTCCTCTGCAAACTTTAATTCCAGGCTCTCATTCTCAGTTCTGAAAACAGACGAGTTGCCCTCCGAATTTGGGAAGGGCAACTGTACTGACTGACTTAACGCATTCCGTACTCTCTTCAGAATATTTTCCTTAGCAGGAGAAATCTTCATATCGCTATTTACGCATTAGCTGGTGATGGAGAAGGGTTGATGATATCTGACGGATGAACACCATCAGTAGTCATCCCTTCTTTATTCAGTGGATGTTCCCGGTGTACGTCGTATGGACGTTTACCGATCAGTCTTTCCAGGTCGGCCTGGTATAAAACTTCTTTCTTCAACAGCTCTTCTGCCAGTATTTTTACCTGGTCCATTTTTTCGGTCAACAGGTCTTTGGTTCTGACATAAGCAGCAGCAATCAGTTTCCTTACTTCATCATCAATCATTTTGGATGTTTCTTCAGAGTAAGGCTTAGTGAATGACTGGTCGCTGTTGGGATCGTAGAAAGATACATTACCCACTTTATCATTCATACCATATACGGTTACCATTGCATAGGCCATACGGGTAATTACCTGCAGGTCGTTTTGTGCACCGGTGGAAATTTTACCAAATACCAGCTCTTCTACCGCACGGCCACCGAGGGTCATACAGATATCATCGAGCAGTTGTTCAGTATTGTACAGGTATTGTTCTTTCGGGAGATATTGCGCATAACCAAGTGCTGCCACACCACGGGGAACAATAGTTACTTTCACCAATGGGTTAGCATGCTCCAGGTGCCAGCCACAGATGGCGTGACCTGCTTCATGGTAAGCAATGACTTCTTTTTCTTCCGGAGAAATGATCTTATTCTTCTTTTCCAAACCTCCGATTACACGGTCAATGGCATCATTGAAGTCATCCATTTCCACCTGCATTTTACCCTTACGGGCAGCAATCAGGGCAGCTTCGTTACATACGTTGGCGATATCTGCGCCGGCAAAGCCCGGGGTCATCGAAGCCAGCTTCTTCACATCCAGGTTAGGGGACGTTTTGATGGGCTTCAGGTGTACTTCAAAAATGGTTTCCCTTCCAGCCAGGTCTGGTTTGTCAATAGATATCTGACGGTCGAAACGGCCTGGGCGTAATAATGCGCTATCCAGTACATCGGGCCGGTTGGTAGCAGCCAGGATAATGATACCACTGTCTGTTCCGAAACCATCCATTTCCACCAGCAATTGGTTCAGGGTGTTTTCCCGCTCATCGTTGCTCATCATCACGTTCTTACCTCTGGCACGGCCAATAGCATCAATTTCATCGATGAAAATGATACAAGGCGCTTTCTCACGGGCTTGTTTAAACAGGTCACGTACACGGCTGGCACCCACCCCTACGAACAGCTCCACAAAGTCGGAACCAGACATAGAGAAGAAAGGAACCTGCGCTTCTCCAGCCATCGCTTTAGCCAGAAGGGTTTTACCAGTTCCCGGAGGGCCTACCAGTAACGCACCTTTAGGAATTTTACCTCCCAGAGAGGTATATTTTTTAGGATTCTTCAGGAAATCCACGATTTCCATTACTTCTACCTTTGCTTCGTCCAATCCGGCTACATCGTTGAAAGTTATATTCACCCGGGTGCCTTTGTCGAACAGGGTAGCTTTGGATTTACCGATATTGAAGATACCACCCGGGCCGCCGCTGCCACCAGCAGGACCACCCATTTTACGCATCAGCAATATCCATAAGCCAATGATCAGGATAATTGGCAACAAGAGCTGGAATATTGGTTCAAACCAGCTTTGGCGCTCATCGTAAGATATCTTTACCTGGTTTTCTACCGGGATACCTTCCTGGGCTTTGTCAATATCTTTCTTAAAACTCTCTTCACTGCCTATCGTAAAACGGAAATGCGGACCAGGGTTATCACCACCAAATCTGCTCTTGTTAACGCCGTTAAACTTAGCTTCTTTTAAAGAGTCTGGTTTTATGTAGACTTCTACATATTTCTTGTTTACAACCACCAGCTTATCTACATCTCCTGGTTTCAGATAATTTACCTGAAACTCCTGGAAGGAGATTTCTTTGGTGGGGGACTTGAAATCGCCAAAAATGTTCATTGCGAGCAGGGCTACACCAATAAAGGCATATACCCAGTATATATTGAACTTCGGTCCTTTCTTAGGTGATTTCTCTGAACCCTTGTTGAAGTTATTGCCTCCTTTTTCCATAATCTTACGCTCCTTTACGGATATTTATTGCAATCAGAATAATATGAATAATTAAATTCTAAAACAACTGTTTACTCAGTTTTCTACGTGATCCATTCTATCGGCATCGCTCCACATCTCTTCCAGATTATAGAATTTCCTGTTTTCCGGTTGGAATATGTGCACAACAACATTCACATAATCCACCAAAACCCAGTTTTGCGAACTAAATCCTTCGTGTTTATACGGTTCCTCAGATGTCTGCAACTCCACCTGCTCTGACACATAATCAGCAATGGCTTTCACCTGGGTGCCGGAATTGGCTTCACATATGATAAAGAAATCGGCCACAGCTTCAGGAATCTGGCGTAGATCCAGGGATACGATATTTTCCCCCTTCTTATCCTGTATGGCCTTGATGATGGTGGTAAAAATTTCACTTTCTCTGGTCAGGCGTGACTGCGCCTTCTTTCTCGTGCTCAGAACGGTTAAGGGTGCCAATAAATCTCGTTTTTGTTAAAAATAATCTTTAATTGTCAAAGTTACTAAACAAGCAGTAATATAACATGTTTAATATCGCCTCCGGGCCTCCTGAAAATGTTAATTAAATAATAAAATGAATTACTTTTCGGGCCAGATATACAGACTAAAAAAGATTCATGTGATAGGACACCCGTTCAAGGTATTAACAGAAGTTGACAGCACCAATAACTATGCCATGGAGCAGGTAAATTCCGGGCAGGTGACATCCGGTACAGCCTGGTTTACGAGCAACCAAACCGCCGGAAAAGGAACCCGTGGGAAACAATGGCTGGCTCAGCCCGGCGATATCAGCGCACTCAGTATTGCCCTCCAACCAGCGATGCTACCCCTTTCCAGGCAATTTATGTTAAGTATTACCGTAGCCCTCGCTACCTGCGATTTCTTTGCCAGCTATGCCGGTGATGAAACGATCATTAAGTGGCCAAATGATATTTATTGGCGTGACAGAAAGGCAGGCGGTATCCTGATTGAGAATGTATTAAGAGGAAATGTCTGGCAATATGCCATTATTGGCATAGGACTTAATATTAACCAGGCAGCCTTTTCACCTGATCTTCCCAACGCCGTTTCCCTTCGGCAAATTACCGGCAAAGTCCGGGAAGCAGCCGACCTGGCCCGGGAACTCTGTACCTTTCTCGACAAAAGGGTCCAGCAGTTAGTCCCCGCTAACTACGACGCATTGCTCCGCGAGTATACCACCCGGCTTTTCCGATGGCAACAACCCGCCCTCTACCGGAAGGATGGTCAAATCTTTGAAGGCATTATCCGGGATGTACTTCCCGATGGGCATTTATGCCTGGAAAGGGAAGGCCAAATCCTGCAATTGGGATTCGGAGAAATAGAATTCATACTTAACCACTAACAGCTAGCTTATTTCATACCATCCTGGTAGCTCTCTTGTTTCTTCGCCAACCGTTGTTGTATCAATACCGGCAACTCAGGTGATAAACCGGATAACAGGTAGGCACGAATACCAAAGGCATATTCGCGGCAAAGGGAATCCTGAAGGGCGCCGGTTTGCTGTACCTGGCCAATATACTTCCTGGCTTTTTCATCAGGCGCCGGACCAATTTTAATAATATAACGCAGCGTATCCATCTTGGGAAACCAGAATACATAGTCTGCATCAAAGGCCACCGCCTCCGGCATCTTCCCTTTATTATAATAATTCAGGGCGCCGGCTTCTCCATAATTTTCGCAAATCACCAACGTATAAGGGCGATCGGCCTCCGGTACCTGCTGCCATGCCTGTAACGCCATGGCTGCCATTTCGCGCCATCCCAGCATGTCTGCAAAATCCTGGGGCAAGGCATGGTCTTTACCATCTTCCCAGCGTAATACACCCAGCGCCTGAAACTTCGCCGCCCTCTGTTGTATCTGCGCCGGCAACAATACCGGGAAAACGGCATTCAATAACAAGGCAAACGGTACAATAATTACCGCTACCCATAGTATCCGCAATCTCCGTGTCCAGTCATGGGTAAAAATCCTGTCCCAGTAAACGCTTCCAAAGGCTAGCAATACAGGGTACAAACCCAGGGAATAATAGCTCTTAGCCCGTAAATACGTAAATAAGAAAATCGTTAGACCATATATCAATAAAATTACCCGGTACGGCCGGAATGGCCTGTGAAAAATCAACCCCATAAAGGCTGCTACGACGATAAAGGCGCCACCAATGAAGAAAATAAACTGATCTTTGATAAAATTCAACCGGCTCACATGTACCAGCTGCCTGTCATTCAGCTCTTTCATATGATGAATAACCGGCAACCCATGCTGTAACTGCCAGATAATATTGGGAGCAACGATAACCAGGGCAATCAGTCCGCCGATATAAAGGTATTTATCCCGGAATATTTTCCAATGAGATGATAGTAATAAGCCCCCCAGCATTCCCACTACGAGGAAACCAATATTATACTTATTCAGTATGCCAACCCCTGTAAACACCCCCATCCATAGTAACCATTTAGACTGATTGGTATGCAGGTATTGCAATAAACACCAAAACAAGGATGTCCAGGCCAGTATATCGAATGAGTTGGGCTGATACAATAAATTGACCCGCGACATGCCAGAACAAATATAAACCAGTGCTGCCAACACCTGGGCAAACCAGCTACCACCCAACAATTCCACCATCTTCCATACCAGCACCATCGTTAAAGCGCCATACAAAGCAGGAAAAAATTTTATCCAGAAAATGCCGTTTCCTAACCATCCGATTACTATTGAGTTCAGGGCCGTAAAAGGAGGTACTGATAAATATCCTGTTGAAAGATGCCTGGCCAGGTCCAGGTGAAGGAATTCATCTCTTTGTAAATCATAATACGGATGCAATACCAGGTATTGAAAAATCATTTTCACTATTACAATTAATAACAGCAATAACAGGGAGGTACGACGTGGAGGCATAGTGTTGTAGTTAACAGATATTGTCACAATAATAAATGCATCACAAATAAGTTGGTGATCTATTAAATAAAAAACGGAAATACGAATGTATTTCCGTCTATGGATTTAGCGTTTCTTGTTCGGTGGCATATGTGGCAAGGCCGCTCTACATAGCAATCATCAGGGCTTGATGATAACAAGATTTTGGTTGATAAAGGCGTTAACAAATTGTGAAATTTTTTCTATTTAATCAAAAATGAAATTGCAACAATGTTTCAATTTATTAAATACCCCTTATCCATTAAGCATTTGAGTCTATAAAGACTATCAAAAACTTAACATTGCTATTGCCTACCTGTAAAAAAATTCATTCGAAATTGCCTAAATTTGGAATATGTCTACCAATAAAAATGCTTCCATTGGATTGAAAACAATCAACGACTTCAACGACGACCTCCAACTGTATACCCGAAAAGAAATGGTTCCCAAAGCGCCGCTACGCGGGAGCTTTGCGGTACAGGAAAGGGCGGACCACAACTGTGTGGATGAAGTAACTGCCAGCCGGCGGGATTACTACAAGATCAGTTTCATCAGTAAAGGCAGCGGTATTTTTACCATGGGAGAAGAGCGCTATGAGGTGGATGGACCTACTTTAATCTTTATTAATCCATTTGAATTAAAAACATGGCGTGCTACTTCTGAAGAGCAGGAGGGGTACTTCTGCCTGTTTACCGACCTGTTGTTTGAAACGCAAACCAATCACCAGGAAAACCTGCTGATGCATCCATTGTTGCAAATGGGGGCCCAGGCAGTTTATAAACTAACCGATGAACAGTGCAGTTATATCCAGTCTATTTTCCGGCAATTATTAAGAGAGTATAGTGAGAATGCCGCTTTTAAACACGAAGCGATTCTTATTTACCTCAAACTACTCCTGTTAGAGGGAAAACGGCTGTCGACCCAGTTTACCTCTCCCCAGCGCCAGCTTACGGCAGCACAGGCATTGGCTCATCGCTTTACCGACAGGCTGGAAAAACAATTCCCGATTGAGTACACACATAATCAACTTCGTCTTAAAACGGCTAAGGAGTTTGCCCAGGTATTAAATACACATCCTAATCACTTAAATGCCTGTGTAAAACAAGCCACTGGCCGTACTGTGAGCGAGCATATCCGCCAGCGCATGTTGCTGGAAGCCCGCTTATTGCTGATCCATACCGATTGGCAGATTTCTGAAATAGCCTGGTGCCTTGGGTTTGAGGATCCTGGTAACTTTACTCACTTCTTTAAAAATCACAGCGGCGTTTCTCCACATATTTACCGGGCACAATAGCGCCCTTTGATATTAACAATTAATACTTTGTTTCCTACAATTGCTGCTCCTGTATTGATACCTACTTTTATATCACTATAAAACAAAACAATATGCAGTACAGAAAATTAGGGAAAACGGGAGAATCAATATCTGCTATAGGACTGGGTTGCATGGGTATGTCATTTGCGTACGGCAGCAGCCAGGATTTCAATGAACAGGAATCACTGGCTACACTGGAACTGGCACTGGAATCAGGCATTAATTTCTGGGACACCGCCGATATGTATGGCCAGGGAGCGAATGAAATTTTATTGTCAAAAATATTAGCTACCAGGAGAGATAAAGTTTTCCTCGCTACCAAATTCGGATTCAGGTTTAAAGAAGATAATACTTATTACTTTGATGGCTCTCCCCAATATATTAAACAGGCTTGTGAAGCCAGTTTAAAGCGATTGAACGTTGATGTAATCGATCTCTATTATACTCACCGCATAGATGACACCGTACCGGTAGAAGATACGGTAGGTGCTATGGCTGAATTGGTAAAAGAAGGAAAGGTCCGTTACCTTGGTTTATCTGAAGCAGGCGTCGATTCTATCCGCAGGGCGCAGGCGGTGCATCCTATTGCTGCATTGCAAACAGAATACTCGCTGTTTACCCGCGATATAGAGGAAGAAATTTTAGCTACCACCCGGGAGCTGGGCATTAGCCTGGTGGCCTATAGTCCGCTGGGCAGAGGGCTTTCCACTGGTGCTATCAACAGCCAGGCATCCCTGAGCAAAGAAGATTTTCGTATTAATTTACCACGTTTCCAGGAAGGTAATCTCGAGCAGAATTTACGTATGGTGAATGCGTTGGAAGCATTTGCAAAAGAGAAAGGAATTACAGCGGCCCAGCTGTCGCTCGCATGGCTTCTGGCCCAGGGAGATGATATTATTCCAATTCCTGGTACTAAACGCCGGAAGTATTTACTGGAAAATGCAGCCGCAGCGGATGTTAATTTATCAGCAGCGGATCTGGCAAGCATTGAACAGATTCTGCAACAGCATGCCGTATCCGGGCTCCGTTACACGGAAGGAGGTATGAAACTGGTAAACAGATAGGAGTATAAAGCTATTTAAGCAAAGGATCAATGTAATTTAAATATCTGCAATGATCCTTTGCTTTAGCTTTATGCTTTTCGCTTTAAGCTTACTTCGCTTTCTTATAACCCCAGTCCTGGAGCCATTTTATAACTTTTTCTTTATAATCGCCCTGGATAAGGATTTCGCCGTCCTTTACACTGCCGCCGGTACCGCATTTGGTTTTTAATTCCTTTCCCAGTTTTTCGAGATCTTCCTCTTTACCAACAAACCCGGTAATCAGGGTCACCACTTTTCCTGCGCGTTGTTTTTTGTCGAGTGTTACTCTCAGCACCTGGTTGGCGGGCGCCAGGGTTTCAGTAACTTCTTCTTGTTCCGGCTCGAATGAAAAGTTTGGATCAGTGGAATATACAATTCCATTACCTGATGTATTTTTCTTTTTCGACATCTCTTTAAAATATTTAAAGGTTACTCGTTTACAATTAAGTTGATGGCTTTAGGCTGTATGCGGATATGTACCATGCCTTTCTCGGAAAGTGGTACTGCATCGCCATCTACCTGCAGGTATTCCAGCTGCTGGCTGCGTATGGTAATATCCTTACCTGTAAAGTGTTGCAGGTAGCGGGTTTTATCGATATTTCCCAGGAGAGAAAAAACGCTGACTGGTACCAGGCTCAGTACACCTACCGGGGGCATTACGCACAAGTCGAGCTGTCCGTCAAATACGCTGGCCTTGGGTGCCAATTTAAATTCATAACCAAACTGATTACCATTGGCCACCGTCAACAAAAATGCTTTCGTTTGAATAGTCTTGCCGTCAATATCGATATCATATTCCGCCGGGTCGTAGCTACTAAAGCTTCTCAGTACCAGCTTAGCATAGCCCGACAATCCCCGTTTGGTGTTATGCCTGAATTGTTCTGCAATCAGCGCATCAAAGCCCACGCCGGCATTGCTGAGAAAGAGATGTTCATTGGCATATCCCACGTCGATAGGCCGTTGTTTATTTTTAACAATCAACTGCAGGGCTTTATTAATATCCAGTGGAATCTTCAAGGCCCGGGCCAGCCCGTTGCCGCTGCCCAAGGGCAGAATGGCCATCGCGGTATTACTTCCCACCAGGCCCTGCGCTATCTCGTTAATAGAGCCATCTCCGCCCACTGCTACTACTGTATGTACCCCGTTTTGCACGGCTTCCCTTGCCAGGTCTGCGCCATGGCCCAGGTAGGCGAGCCAGGTGATGCTTACTTCAAACTGGCCTTCCGGCAAATATTGCCTGATAGCTCCTTCCAACCGTTTTTCCCGATCGGTTCCAGCCTTGCGGTTAATGATAAATAATATCTTCTTCAAAAAAACCGTTTTATAGTATAATTGCTTTGAGGCTCAGATCCAGGCTCACCGCATGATGTATAATGGCGCCCACGGAGATGTAATCCACGCCTGTTTTTGCGTAAGTTTCCAGGGTATCCAGGTTAATGCCGCCGGATGCTTCCGTTTCAAACCGGCCATTGATCAGTTCTAATGCTTTAACAATATCTGCGGGAGTAAAGTTGTCGAGCATAACCCGGTCGATTTGCCCTACAGCCAGCACCTCTTTTACATCATCGAGATTACGTGTTTCCACTTCAATTTTCAAGGGTAGCTGCTGTTCTTTGAGATAGGCCACTGTTTTGGTAACCGCTGCGGTGATGCCACCGGAAAAATCGATATGATTATCTTTCAGCATGACCATATCGTACAACCCCATGCGATGATTAACGCCACCGCCTATACGAACTGCTTCTTTCTCCAGCATGCGGAAATTGGGAGTTGTTTTCCGGGTGTCGAGTATGCGGGTATGATATCCTTTCAGCTTTTCCACGTACTGGTGGGTAAGGGTAGCAATCCCGCTCATGCGTTGCATACAGTTGAGCACCAGTCTTTCCGCCATCAATAAGGTATGCACGGCTGCGGTTACTTCAAAGGCTGTTTCGCCTGCTTTCATCGCATCGCCGTCTTTCTTATGCGGCGTGAATCCTGTATACATATCGAGCCACCTGAAAATAGCCTCGGCTACTTCCATACCTGCCAGTATACCATCTTCCTTAATTTTCAATACGGCCTTTCCTTTGGCGGTAGGCAAAATAGAAGCCAGGGTGGAATGGTCTCCGCTTCCTATATCTTCTGCCAATGCACTTCTGATAAATGCATTCAGTGCTGATTCTTCTAACATAATTGCTTGATATTATTGAATATTCACACGGGAAATCTCCGCACTCCGGTGTGAAAGATATACCAAAAATAAAAAGTGCCCCGCAATTAATTGCGGAGCACCGGGTTTTTTCAATAATTTATATCGGCTATTTATTCTCAAACCTTAATTCGTTTAGCACCATAGAGCCTCCTTTCTTTTGCAGGAAAAAGGAAACCCGGAAGGTACCGTTGTTTGTTACCATATTAGCAATACCAAACCGGGAGTTATCACCTCCCTGATGCACTAACTCAAATGATTTAACCGGATTCTTACTAAAGAAATCCTTTAAGATAATTTCAGCTTGTGCTTTGCTATAGGAATTAGGCTTACCAGCTATATTAATCTCAACGTTATTATCGAGGTAACGGGATAAGCCATTTATATCACCTTGCTTAAGTGCTGCCACTACATCTTCAAACGGACCAGCCGCCACTATTTCAATTGGCCGGGCCGACAATGTGAACGTCGTAAAAACACCTCCCAACAACAGAATCCCCAGCACCATCAATAGCTTCTTCATTGTCAGTTATTTTATTAAAAATGTGATTATTCTAACTCAAATTAAAAGCGAAAACTATGCCAAAGAGCCTGCAAATCAATAAAATCACATTATAGTGGTAGCGCTTAATGCCTAAGTAATAATGGTTTAATAACATGTTTAAATTTTTGCATAAAAAAATTTCTGCATTCATATGAACAGCCGAGCTTGAAAATTAATTTTTTGATAAGTGTTATTTTTGCAAAAAATTTAAACCCTTTATAAGTACTTTCACCCTCTTGAGTGAATTATTAAACTATAACCAGATAGGATATGGAAAAGAAAAGAGCCATTCTCGTAATTATGGACGGATGGGGCGAAGGTAAAGTACCTGCAGCCGATGCTATTGCACATGCAAAAACCCCTTTTGTAAGCAGTTTATATAAACAATATCCACATAGCCACCTCATTACCTGCGGAGAAGCGGTAGGACTTCCTGATGGACAGATGGGTAATTCCGAAGTCGGTCACCTGAACATCGGCGCCGGCCG
The DNA here is from genome assembly GCF_012726295.1 of Chitinophaga sp. Ak27. Lineage (GTDB taxonomy): Bacteria > Bacteroidota > Bacteroidia > Chitinophagales > Chitinophagaceae > Chitinophaga. Next base: position 253,123 of record NZ_JABAOB010000005.1, read on the forward strand.
TATTGTATACCAGGAATTACAGCGTATCAATGTAGCTATCAGAGATGGGGAATTGGCAGCCAACCCGGTGTTGCAGGAAACCATGGCACATGCCAAAGACAATAATAAAGCCCTTCACCTGATTGGCTTGGTAAGCGATGGCGGTGTACACTCCCATATAGAACACCTGAAAGCACTTACTTCCATTGCCCAATCCAAAGGGCTGGAAAAAGTATACATCCACGCCTTCACCGATGGCCGCGATACCGACCCTAAAAGTGGTTTAGGTTTCCTGGAAAACCTGTCGGCCCACCTGGAAAAAACCACCGGTAAAATTGCCTCCGTTACCGGCCGCTATTACGCGATGGACCGCGACAAACGCTGGGAACGCGTACAACTGGCATACGACGCGCTGGTAAACGGTACCGGCACCCCGACACAGGACGTACTCACCGCGGTAAAAGCCTCTTATGCAGAAGGTGTAACCGACGAATTTATCAAGCCGATCATCGTAACAGATGCCCAACAGCAGGCTGTTGCCACTATCCAGGATGGAGATGCCGTACTGTGCTTCAACTTCCGCACAGACCGTTGCCGCGAAATCACTCAAGTACTCACCCAGGAAGCATTCCCGGATTTCGGTATGAAACCGCTGAATCTCTTCTATACTACCATGACGGAGTACGACCGCACCTATAAAAATGTGCATGTCATCTTCGAAAATGACAACCTTAACATGACGCTGGGTGAAGTACTGGCCAAAGACGGCTGTACACAAATCCGCATCGCAGAAACAGAAAAATACCCACACGTATCTTTCTTCTTCTCTGGTGGCCGTGAAGCAGAATTCGAAGGCGAACGCCGGATGATGGCGGCTTCTCCCAAAGTAGCCACCTACGACCTGAAACCAGAAATGAGCGCCAACGAACTGGCCGACCTGATTGTACCCGAACTGCAAAAGAAATCTGCCGATTTCATTGTGCTCAACTTCGCTAACGCGGATATGGTGGGACATACCGGGGTATTTGAGGCCGTTATCAAAGCGGTAGAAACCGTAGATCATTGCGTGGAAAGAGTAGTTACCGCGGCGCTGGCCAGCGATTATACCGTGTTCCTCACCGCCGATCATGGTAACGCCGACTTCATGATCAACCCTGATGGAAGTCCCAATACCGCCCACTCTCTAAACCTGGTACCGTTTTTCATTATCAATAAAGACTTCAGAGGTACCGTAAAAGATGGTAAACTGGGCGATATTGCTCCAACCATCCTGCATTTCATGGGATTATCCATTCCTAAGGAAATGACCGGTAACCTGCTGGTATAAATATATTTCCCATTTTTAAGGAGGGAGAGAAGCGTCACTAAATGACCTTTCTCTCCCTCTCTGTTTTATCCCCGGATTAAAATCTGATGAAAATCCATCTTTATTTACTACCACCTGTAACATTTAGTTCATCGCCCTCGTTTAACAAGCGTTACCCTGGAAAATATCAGCTCAATTAGCTGATTTACATATTTTTAGTGCTCTCGACAGATTTGCTCATGCATCGATGCGCCGTTTTCACGGCGCATTTTTTATGACCCACATTTAAGTATTAATTTTGCACTATGAAAAAATACAGGCAAGTAACGGTGTTATTTACCATAGTTGGCTTAATGGCCTGTAACCTGGCGAATAAACAATCTAAGAACCCGTCACAAGATAAATTTGCATCATTTCCTGCATATTTTAACCAGCAGCATGATCAGTTAAGAAAAGGAGATTTTATCCTCTCTAAAGTGGTAACCCTTAATGGCCAAAAAGATACCGCCACCATATACGGGCGGGATAGTGCTGCCATACACGATCTGCTAAAGCCATTTATGGAAATTGATCTGAATAAACCTTCCCTCCGGGAAGAATATGATACTTCCAGTTTATACGATCCATTCTCCGGCAGGAAATCAGTGATCTATAAATCGAGGGGAAAACAGACCAGCCCTTCTGAAATCACCATGGAATTAGATCGGCAGGGAAACATCCAACAGGTAAGCGTCCATTCTTATACCAGCAACCTGGTGTATGAATTCAGGCAAGACCTCTTTTACCAGCAAAACAGGCAGGTTCGGATGACTACCTATCAGAAAATTGCTTTCCTTTCCCCGAAAGAGCTGGAGGTAAATGTAACCATTGCACCTAAAACAGGTATGTAAACATGACAGCAGCGGAATTTCAGAAAATATCGCATACAATTCCCGGCAATGCCGGTATTTATAAATACTATGATGAGGCCGGCACCCTGCTTTATGTTGGGAAGGCCAAAAGTTTACGTAAAAGGGTGAGTTCTTATTTTGTAAAGAACCACGACAATTATAAAACCCGTAAACTGGTGGAGCATATCCACCACATCGAGTTTACCATTGTAGACTCTGAGCAGGATGCCTTCCTGCTGGAAAATTCACTCATCAAACAATTCAGGCCCAAGTACAATATCAATTTAAAGGACGATAAAACCTACCCTTACATTGTTATTAAACATGAGTCTTTTCCCCGGGTATTTTTCACCCGTAACGTTATTAAAGATGGCTCAGACTATCTGGGTCCCTTTACTTCTGTGGGCCGGGTGCGTGAAATACTGGACGTCATCAAATACAACATCCCGTTACGGACCTGTAACCTGAACTTGTCGGAAGAAAATATCCGGAAAGGCAAATTTAAAGTATGCCTGGAATACCACCTGGGCAACTGTAAAGGCCCTTGCGAAGGATTGCAAACGCAGGAAGACTATCGGGAAGGGCTGCAACAGGTGAAGAACGTTTTAAAAGGAAACCTTACGCCGGTGGTAAACCTCTTTAAAGAACAGATGATGGACCATGTGGCCAGGATGGAATTTGAAAAGGCAGAAATCATGCGTAAGAAAATAGAGAGCCTGGAAACCTACTCTGCCAAATCCACTATTGTAAATACCCGTATGGGCAATGTGGATGTGTTTTCTATTCTCAGCGAAGGTAACCATGCTTATGTCAATTACCTTCGTATCCTCAATGGCACTATTGCCGACACTAAAACCGTTACCCTGGAGAAGCAACTTGAAGAAAGTGATGAAGAAGTGCTGGCATACGCCATCGCCTATCTCCGGGAAGTATTTAAAAGCATTAATACAGAAATCGTAGTACCGTTTCCGTTAGAATACCCCGAAAGCAATATCACTATTACTGTTCCCAAGGGGGGCGACAAAAAGAAATTGCTGGAGTTGTCTGAGAAGAACGTTAATTATTTCAAAGACGAGTTATACCGCAAAAAGATCCTGCACCTGGAAGGCAAATCTGATATGGAGAGAAAGCAGGTATTATACCAGCTGCAGGCCGATCTTGAATTACCAGCACTTCCGGAACATATTGAGTGTTTCGATAACTCCAACTTCCAGGGTAGCTATCCTGTTGCTGCCTGTGTGGTATTTAAGGATGGCGTGGCATCCAAGAAGGATTACCGGCATTTTAACATCAAAACAGTAGAAGGTATCAACGACTTTGCATCGATGAAAGAAATTGTTTTCCGGAGATATAACCGGCTACTGGCAGAAGGGCAACCACTTCCTCAACTGGTGATTATCGATGGCGGTAAAGGTCAGCTGGGTTCTGCTATGGAAAGTATTCGCGAGCTAAACCTGATTGGTAGTATGACCGTTGTGGGACTGGCCAAAAATGAAGAAGAAATATTTTTCCCCGGTGATTCTCAAAGTATTAAGCTGCCCTACAACAGCGAAAGCCTGAAACTGATACGCCGGGTGCGTGATGAAGTACACCGCTTTGGTATCACTTTTCACCGGCAGAAGCGCAGTAAGGGTACTTTCAAAAATGAATTGGAAAGCATTAAGGGCATCGGGGAAAACACCGCTACCCAACTGTTGAAAACCTTCCGGTCGGTGGCTAAAGTAAAACTACTATCTGAAGAAGATCTGGCTAAAGAAGTAGGGGCGGCCAAAGCAAAGCTCATCTGGAATCATTTCCATCACGCTAACGGCTAAACATTTTGTGCCGTTAATTGCGGGCCAACGGCCATGGCCATTTCCGCCTGCAATACATGCCGCTGGATATGCGCGATCAGGAACCCGAAAGTATCGCCTACCGATAGTTTAATAAATCGCGACAGGGAAGTCGGCACTTTATATTGCCGGATATTTATCTTTTCTGCCCGTAGCAGCAATGATTCGGTAAGTTCCTGCTGTTGTACGAATTCCTGTATAACAGTTGCCACATCTGGTTGTATAGTTGGTAGATGGCCTTTGGGCGATTTCATACGGGAGCGGAGCTGTCCATCTTCCTTCGGTTGCATCAGGCGGGTAAACCTGGCACCTAACCAACTACTGCGAAACAGCCGCTCTGGCTGGCTATGTTGCTTTTCGGCGGCAGCAATCGCCTGTTCCAGTTGCGGGAGATAATACCGGCCATAGGTATTCAGGTGCTCCAGGCACTGTATAGCGCTCCATTTGCCGGGCATAGGGGACTGTTGTAAAAGAGCAGCTGTTTTTCCACCAAAGTAATTCTCTACTTTATATTGGGTAGCTACGGTTTGCTTACGCAGGCCTTGTAATAATTCGATGCTGTTGATAGGCGGCATGACAGTAATATTTATCTCAAAAGTAGTACGGCCGGTGTTAGAAAATCTTGGTGCAGATCAACATTTTATAATTTCACGGTCCCCAGCAGTTTGCTGAAAGTAGCAGGATCTATACCCAGGTAGGAGGCCAGGTATTTATGTGGTATCAGCTGTAACACATGTGGACTGCGTGTAAGCAGCTTTCTGAATTTTTGTTCCGCTGTAAAAGACAGGAGCTCTTTGTGTCTTTCCAGCAGGCCGGATAGTGCGGCTACCGTTCCGAGTCGTACCCATCTTTCAATGGTAGGATATTGCAGGGTAAGCCGGTCAAAATCGGTATAACTCATCCGGAGCATATCGCTGGCGGTGAGTGTTTCCAGGTATGCAGAAGAGGGTTGTTGCAGCTGAAACGAATCCATGATACCAGAAAACGACCCGGTGTAGGTAAAAAGGAGGGTAGCTTCTTTATCGCCTTCCAGGCAGAAAAGTCGCTGTACGCCGGCATTTACAAAATAGAGGTATTTTTCCACTTCACCGGCTACGGTAATAACTTCTTTGCGCTTAAACTGTACCGGGTGCCAGCAAGCTGCCAGCGCTTCCCATTCATGATTGGGAAGAGGCATCATGCTATTAGCGAGTTTACGGAGTAATTCGAGCGACATACGGAAAGATAGGGAAAAGCGGGCAAAGCAGGAAGTAATAAAAGCAAATGACCTAAGCAGGCGCTTAGGTCATTTGCTTTTATTGTTTTAATAGGTTTAATACTGCCAGAGGTCCTGTTCTTTATTAAAGATACGGTCTTTAATGGCCTGGCCTTCCAGGAGGCGCATTACACCGTCTTTAATATAATCCTTGATCTCGCGGTTGTAGGTATTATTTTCCTTCACGATGTAGCTACCGAAGAAGCGCATTTCGAAAAGGTCTTCCCAACTGATAGTGGCGGCATCGTTGTTCTGGTTATACACGTCATGTTTAGCCAGTATACCGCGGCAATCGGGATAATATACCCAGAATAAGGGGATGGAGGCGCGTATGCTACCATCTTCATTAATACGGGATACCATTGGAGCAATACCCAGTATGCGAACTTTCAGGGCAGAAGCTTCTTTGTCGAATACCCATACTTCTTTGATTTTGTACTGTTTAATAGTACGGGGATCAAAGTCATCGCGGGTAGTCACCATTTTTTCTTCGCCGGTTACCGGATCTATACTGCGTACAGTTCTTTCTTCACCGCTGAGTTTATTTTGGATCTCAGAGTAGGGCATTACGGTAGTAAAACGGTCGTCGATAGGGCTGAAAGCTTCCACCTCTTTATTCTTGATGGCTTCGAGCAGAATATTAATAAACAGTTGGTTTACACCAGACTCATCTTCCACATTGTATTGGAAGGGGAGGTTTATTTTTTCCCTGATATCGATTACCTGCCATACACGTTTTTCCCAGAAACGATCATCCTCGCGGATGTAGTCATAGGCAATCGGTGTACGTTCTCTGGCCAGGTTTCTTTCCACTACGCCATCAACGCGCAGTGATTTGCGTGGGGTGTCTACCACGGGGGCAGTGATACCGTCCGGGCGTTGAGAAGCAGGTGCAGCGGGAGCAGGGGGAGGTGTCACGGCATTTCCAGTAGCCGGGTTTACCACGGATGCATCGGGTGTAGTAGCAGTCCCCGTAGTAGCGGTTCTGCGGCGGGTTGTACCACCACGGCGTTGCGCATCAGCAGCTGTTGCCAGCATCACCAGCAAAAGAGTGCACCAACCAATTCTGTTAAATATTACTGCTCGCATAATTCAGTAATTAATGACCGTTAGTTTAATTTAAATATTGTGCTCGGCATAGAACGAACAACATTGTCCGGGCCTTTCACTTTCACGTTTTCAAAATATACTTCATCACCTGGGCGCAGTGCACGGATAGAAGCCGTTACGCTGCCGGGGAAGTAAGCAGAAGTAGCATCACCTTCCTGGTATTCTTTACCTTTGGCAGAGATACCTACGCGGTAACCGACTACTTCATATTTTACGCCTTCAAATTCGAAATCTTCCAGGTCTGCACGCAAACCACCCTGTACTTTAAAGTCGGCTGCTTTCATGGAACCACCTTTGTTAACACCAACTTTCAGTACCGGATCAGGAACACGTTTTACACGAAATTCTTTCTGACCGAGTGATTTGGTTTTACCATCGATGTTAGCCACTACATTAATTACTGCTTTACCTGGCTGGCTTACCGTTACGATATATTCGCCTGAACCGCGTTTAGTCATATTACCACCGGTAATAGAGGCAGATACCTGTTCAGCAGGTACACCAGCAGCAGAAATCGAGATTGGGTTCTGCAGCCCGATATACAGCACGTTCATTTTATCTGCGGAAATAGAAGTAGAAGAAGCTCCTACATTATAAGTTTCTGTAAAGGGATAGGATTCAGGAGCGCCACCAGTTGGGCTAGGTAAGGTAATAGTACCGGAGATAGTTTTTTCGCCAATGCCGGCAGCAACTGCAGTAAAAGTTCCTAAACCATCTTTTGCTTCAACGGACTGGCCGTTTACAACGATAGTTGGATTTACCGTAGTGCTGTAAGCACCTACTGCGATGTTGGCAGTTAAGGTTTGACCCTCCATCAGATTTTTGGAATTCAGGGAGATGAATGGTCTTACTTTATCGAATTTAAATGAAGCTGCATCGATCTGGCGATACAGATCATCGATGATGGCAGACTCGGAGTTTTTGATATCATTCTGGAATTTACCCAGGATGGTAACAGCTGCGATAGTAGGCACCATGTTGAAGTGATAGGTAGTCCATGATTTGGTACCACCGCCATGTTCATCTGTCGATTTACCTACTTCAATTCTCAGTGGTAAAGTTTTATTGAACTGATCTCTTTTTTTAGGATCTACGAAAGAAAGTAATTTTTCGCGAAGGTCTTTCAGCTTAGCTTCCAGTTCCGGACCTTTCTTCATATTCTCCATCACCCTGGTAGGGGCGTCCAAACCAGCTTTATCCTTGATTTCGCCATGTTCGTCCAGGCCACCACTTTCATCGATGATGGTTTTCTTTAAAGACTCTACATAGTCGTACATGCTGGCAGATAAACTTTTCACTTGTTGCGCTTTGGCTCTGAAGGGAGCTGTTTTTTCAGCGTTGTCCTTCATTTGAGCGTCAAATTGCGAATAAATGAGATTGTTTTTATCTGCTAAGGATTTATTAGAGGTATTGATTGAATTATTTACGATACTAAAAGCGTTCAATATTTCAGCAGAGACGTTCAACGCGAGCATGGCCGTCAAGACCAGGTACATGATGTTGATCATCTTCTGCCTAGGATCTTTAGGTAGTGCCATAGTTTGTTTTCAGATTTAATTGATATGTGTTAATTCAGAAACTATTAGCCGTACCTTATCTTCCACCGTTCATAGCGCTCAACATGTTTCCATAAATGGAGTTCAGGTTGCTGAGGTTTTTAGCGAGCTGGGAAATTTGTTCCTGTGTTTTCTTAGCATCGTCAATGCTGCCGCTCATAGCAACAGATGCATTGTGCAGATTGCTGTAGAATTTGTTCATCGCTTTCAGGTGGTTGTTAGTGTCCTGTAATTCCAGTTCGTAGATGGTGTTCAAAGAAGCCAGGTTTTTGGTCATACCCTGCATCTGTACATGGAATTCTTTTGTTGATTCAGAAGCACTGTTGAAAGAAGATACAGCAGCAGCGGCAGTAGTGTAAGCGTTGGCTACATTACCAATAGCGCTGGCAGCTTCTCTTGTTTTCTGTGTGTAGTCGCCGGTAGCAGCTACTACATCGCTGATGTCTCTCATTTTGTCAACGGTGGTTCCCAGCTTCTGGAAGTTTTCGCTCAGGCGTTGCAGGTTTGCAGGAGTGATGTCAGCTTCCTGGAGCATTTTGTCCAGGCCAGCTACTGCCGGGCTGCCAGCTACTGCTACTACTTGTCCTTCGTGAGAAGCACCGGAATCGGGTACAAAGGCGTATACGAAGAAGATAAGCGCCTCAGTGCTCAGACCTAAGATCAAAGCGATGTCGGCACCCCGCCAGTGTTGCAGTTTAAATAACGCTCCGATAATTACCACGGAAGCCGCAATACATACGAAAAAGTTCAGCCATTTAGCTTTGTTAGGATTCATAGCCATAGGTTAAAATTTACTGGTTAAAGTGTTAATAGTTAAAGTCTGTATGGAATAGTTAATTCTCACTGATTTGCTGATAATAGTGTACATAATACAAAAGGTTTCTTTGGCAGTTATAAATACAGGCTATTATTCAAAATGATTCTACTCTATCTGTGTTTGGCTCTTCTGCTCAGGGCAATGGTACATCTGAAACCAACGTATGATTTAGCACTGTCCTGGTATTCATATGTCCGGGTTCCTGTCTGGAGGAAATATCCTACATCTTTCCATGACCCGCCTCTGATAGCTTTACGCTTCATTTTTAATGGCGCATCATCTGGTACATCCATTCTCAAATACGGGTTCATATCGGAAGTAAAGGAGTAGGCATTTTCATAGAAGATATCGGCAGTCCATTCAGCTACGTTACCAGCCATGTTATACAATCCGTAATCGTTAGGCCAGTAAGCATCTGCGCGAACGGTGTAAAATCCACCATCTTCCGGATAGTTACCACGACCAGGTTTGAAGTTGGCCAGTAAACATCCTTTCTTATTGCGGATATAATAACCACCCCATGGGTAAGGTGTTTGTTCTCTACCGCCACGGGCGGCGTATTCCCACTGCGCTTCAGATGGCAGCTGGAATTTATCCTCCGTAAACAGTTTTTTGCTTGCACGGTAGTCTTCCCAAAATTTACTTCTCCATTCGCAGAAAGCTGTGGCCTGATGCCAGTTTACACCTACTACCGGGTAGTTGTCAAATGCCGGGTGCCAGAAGTACATACGGGTCATTGGCTCGTTGTAGGCATAAGAGAAATCCCTGATCCAGCAAAGTGTGTCGGGATAGATGGGTACATCTTTTTTAACGATAAAGGTAGAACGTGGTTTACCCGCGTTTTCCCTCAACTTGGCTTTGTCCCAGTTGAAAGTTTCCTGGTGATAGATCAGTTTACCTACGTCGATATCTTTACGGCCGTATAAGCGGTCTGCCTCAGAATAGATCATTGCATCCAGCTTTTCAACGGTACCTTTGTCTTTCCAGCTAATCTTCTGTTTCCAGTCGATGATATCATGTCCATCATCAGATTTCACATGTCCTAACAGGATGTGCGCAATGGAGTCTGTTACCCACTGTACAAACTGGCGATACTCGTTATTGGTAATTTCCGTGGCATCCATATAGAAGCCAGAAATGGAAATTGACTTATTACGCGCCGTGTACGCATAGTTTACATCCTCATCACTGGGACCCATGTGGAACGTTCCGGCTGGTACGTATACCATCCCATAAGGTACAGGGGGAGTGTACTTCGGTCTTGGGCTTACGCCAATCAATTGACCTTGCGCATTTTTAGGGGTTTTACTACCGCCACAGCTGGCCAGCAGGGAAACCAGCAAAACCGCCAACAGACCTTTTACATAGTTAAGCTTCATAAGGGTAGCTTTCATCAGAATATGTTTTTTCTATTAACCAGCCTGGTGCGATTTGCCTGTATACAAGGGAACACATTTCTCATATTTCACCCGCTTTGTTTATATGAAAGATAGCAAATGTAATAATTAATTTTAATCCGTAGTGACTTTTTATCCAACTTTTTCAATTCCACTCAGAACCGTTCTGTAACTAGTTTAAACGTTGCTTTTAACATTTTATTATATAAACGTAATAACATTTATTGAATCAAGCCTCTCCCTTACAGAAGGCAAGTTACATAATTATTATATTAAATTAATAATTTCTTCTATATAAGTAACCGGCTTAATGCAATGATAATCTTTACATAAATACACTAAAGTTTCGTTTTCCTTTAGCCGATCGGCTAAAAGAGGCATCTCTGGAATATTTTTTTCAGCTCCTATCAAAATCCGGTAAGGGATAAACCATTTTCCAGCTTCTTTCATCCTTTCTTTAAAATCTTTACCGACAATTGCCAGTTCCGGGGTGCCCTTTACAAACTGTAATAACTGGCTTGCCCATACACCAAAGGAGGTAGGATACCGTACCACTGTTTGCGCCAGCCCAGAAACTGCTGCAACACAGCGGTCGGCCCAGGGCCGTTCATCAAAAACAACGGAAAGATACCAAAGGTTCTGCATCATAATAGCATTTCCACTAGGTACTGCGCCGTCATATATCTCCTTTTTTCGTACAATCACGTCGTTTTGCCCGGCAATGGTATAGTAGAAAAAATGCCCAGCTTCATCGCTAAAGTGCTTTACTACAAATTCGGTGATATTCTTTGCCTGGTAGAGATAATTCAGCTCCCCGGTCACTTCCTGCAAGGCTATCAATGCCCGTATCAGGCAGGCATAGTCGTCGAGAAAGGCAGGATATTTTGCCTCGTTATTTTTCCAGGTATGCAAAAAGGCCTGTCCGGAAGCCGTTTCACGGAAATGGAATAAACAAAAGTCCATATTCCGTACCGCCATCTCCCGGTATTCTTCTAATCCCAGTGCTGTATATGCTTTGCAACAGGCATGGGCCATCATAGCATTCCATCCCAGGAGGATCTTATCGTCCAGGCCAGGTCTTACCCGGTTGGCCCGCACCGCCATCAGCTTTTCACGGCAACCTTTCAGCATGGCCGCCAGGATAGGCGGGGCATAGCCATGCGCTGCAGCAAATGCCGCCAATGGCTGCCGTACCCATAAAATGTTCTTTTCTTCCCAATTTCCCTCCTCTGTTACGTCGTAGTAGTCGCAGAACACCTTTGCCTGCTCACCCAGCACATGATGAATTTCGGCTTTGCTCCAAACATAAAACTTGCCTTCCACTCCCTCAGAATCCGCATCCAGCGCGGCATAAAAGCCACCTTCCGGAGCAGTCATCTCCCGGGTAATAAATCCCATGGTATCCTGGATGGTTTGGGCGTATATTTCACTGCGGGTTAACTGGTAAGCATCACAAAGCACATCGAGTAATAACGCATTGTCGTATAGCATCTTTTCGAAATGGGGCGCCAGCCATTTCTCATCAGTAGAATAACGGGCAAAGCCGCCACCCAGCTGATCATACAGGCCTCCCTGCAACATCTTATCCAGCGATAACAAGGCATGTTGCAGTGCTGCCGGGTGTTCCCAGGTATGATGATACCGTAGCAGGTACCCTATTGTAAAGGTTTGCGGGAATTTAGGCGCCCGCCCAAAGCCACCCCAGGTAGTATCGGACTGCCGTAGTATGTTCTCACAAATAGTATCGCATTGGGCCCTGGTAAATAGTTCTTCCCTTGGAATATGCACATCCAGCGAAGATGGCAGACCAAATTGGGCCGATTGGTGAATATGCTGCACCAGGTTATCGGCCTGGGTTTCAATATCTGCACGCTTATTTACAAATGCGTCATGCAACGACAGGAGCACATCCGTCCAGGAAGGCCGGTTATACGCCTTCACAGGAGGGAAATAAGTCCCCCCATAAAAAGGTTTTTTTTCGGGTGTAAGAAAAACATTGAGCGGCCAACCACCGGCGCCGGTCATGGCCTGCACAGCATCCATATAAATATGATCCAGGTCGGGCCTTTCTTCCCTGTCAATTTTTATATTGATGAAATGTTCGTTCATGATAGCTGCGGTAGCTTCATGCTCAAAACTTTCCCGCTCCATTACATGACACCAGTGACAAGCAGCATAACCGATGCTAACCAGTATCGGCTTATCCTCCCGTAAAGCGCGTTCCAGGGCTTCGTCTCCCCAGGGATACCAGTTTACAGGATTATGTGCATGCTGTAGCAAGTAAGGGCTTGATTCACTGATCAGCTTGTTCATGGATTCCGCTAAGCAATAATGATTGATAAAATATTACGCTACAAAGAAATTTATTTTTTCAGGATTACAAAGAAATATTTTTCCCGCTGTTCTGCTGAGAAAATATCGCAGCAAAAAAACAGGGATGGCATAATGCCATCCCTGCTAAATTTCTATAGACAGAAACTGTTTATTTCTTTGCTGCCAATGTGGTCAGATACTGTTCCAGTGCGGCTGCCATGGAAGGCGCCTGCGGAAGCGGGGCTTTTACATCCAGCCTTAATCCTGCTTCTTCCACGGCTGCGGATGTCGTAGGACCGAAAGCCCCGATATGAGTACCGTTCTGCTCAAACTCCGGCATATTTTCAAAAAGTGATTTTACACCTGATGGGCTGAAAAACACAATCATATCGTAAGCTGTGGCGGCCAATACTTCCTTTACATCTGTAGACACTGTTTTGTAAAGGGTAGCCGTGGCATATTCACACTTATTGGCTTTTAACCATTCTTCAATATCCTTCTTCTGACTGTCGGAACTGGGAAAAAGGAATTTCTCATTGTCGCGGTGCTTGTTCATTACTTCCAGCACCCCTTTCGTTGATCCATCCGCTCCATAAAATACCTTCCGTTTACGATAAAGAATGAATTTCTGCAGATACAACGCTACAGCTTCTGTAATGCAAAAGTACTTGCAGTCCTGCGACACTTTAATCTTCATTTCTTCACAGATACGGAAAAAGTGGTCAACCGAATTACGACTCGTAAAAATCACTGCCGTGTAGCTAAGAATGTCGATTTTCTGTTTTCTGAACTCCTTCGCTGGCAAACCTTCCACCCTAATGAACGGGAAAAAATCCAACTTAACATTGAACTTCTTGGCCAGATCAAAGTAGGGTGACTTTTCAGTTTCAGGCTTAGGTTGAGAAATTAGGATTGACTGAATTTGTTTACCTTGCAAATCTTTTTTTGGCCCGCCTTTTATCATACGTTTTTTTCTCTTGTGTTAACAATAGGCGATAATCAGGGATTACCAGTTAACCAGATATTCTGCAGCACCTTGGTTAATATTAAAACAGGCGCTACTTCGAATGTGCAAAGGTAAAGAAAAAAATGCAATTTACTGAAGGATAGGTACTGCTTAACCAATGAATAAGATCTAATATACCTGTATATAACCAGTAATACTATAAAAAATAACGATATATAAAGGAAAGTACGGGCTAATTCCGGCTTACAGAAAGCAATTATAACCAAAAACGGCACCAGCAACACGCCCAGAATCTTATTAATCAGGTATAAAATGAAAATGTAAGCATCAGCCAGCTCGCTATTACCAAACAACCAACCACAAAACCGCAGCATAACATATTTAAACCCATATACCACTGCCACCAGCAAAATCAGGGCTGGAATCAGTAGCCAGGGCTGAGCTTGCGGAAATACCTGTTGTCGGTATAATACCAGGTAGAAATATACCCCCAATACGATAGCAAAAAATATATTCAGCAGGAAATTAGGGAACGGCGACTGCGACAGCTGGTCTTTCAACTGACGCTGGCTCAACGTTGGGTTCAGGAAAGCCCGGAAAAGATCAGAAAAATATTTCCGATAGGCCAGCCGTACAATACTCAGTACCAGCAGGATGCCTGCCATCAGATAAATCAGCCAGTCCATATCGCGGTAGGGGCGCAAAGGATTAGTGTCTACAAACCTTGGTTTACCAGGCTTCAGGAAGATATTCTCCTGCGCCAGCTGTTTCATATAACGATCATAGTCGGATACCGGCTTAACTTTGGGAACAGCGGCCACTGCCACGCTATCGGTTTTATGCCCCGCCGTGTCGGCAGGTAAACGGGTAGAATCGTTCTTCTGACGTGCAACCACCGGTAAAACCGCTTTTGTGCTATCTCTCTTCACCCACACTACATGTGCGGAATCTTTTTTCAGCGGTGCTGTACGCACTTTCGGGCGCAAAGAATCGCCCATCGTATGGCTCACCACTGGTTTTTTCTTTATTACCGGCTTTACAGCAGCGGAATCTGTTGTTTGTGCCAGTGTCGGCAAATAACTGAAAATGAATAGCAGCAATAACCAGTTTCGCACCAGGAAAATATTTTGCAATGACTTTAAATCGGTTTTTCAACAATAACGTTCCGTTCTCCCGGAAGATTCAACGGCAATTAACACTGTCCTGTTCACAAAACAAAACTGAAACGTAATTTTGTCGCTGCAAAGATATTAAAATAGTCCATAGTTGACCCGTGAAACGGCAATGGCAGACCATTAAAACATACATGTCGGGAATTTATTTACATATACCTTTTTGTAAACAGGCTTGTTACTACTGCAACTTCCATTTTTCCACCGTTCTGTCGGGAAAGGAAGCCATGGTAAATAGTTTGCTGGAGGAAATCAGCCTGCAAAAAGACTACCTGGGCCAGGAGCCGGTGCACACGATTTATTTTGGCGGCGGAACTCCCAGCCTGCTGGATGCTGTTCAGCTACAAGCGCTGCTGGCAAAACTACGCGCCACTTTCCCTGTAGCCGCCGATGCAGAAATAACGCTGGAGGCCAACCCCGATGATCTTACTGCCAACAAGCTGACCATGCTGAAGGAGATAGGGATTAACCGGCTCAGTATAGGCATACAATCTTTTCATGAGGCTGACCTGGTGTGGATGAACCGCGCCCACAACAGCCAACAGGCGCAGGATTGCATACGGCTGGCGCGGGAAATAGGATTTGAGAACCTTACCATTGACCTCATTTATGGAGGGCCTACTCTTGGCGATGAGGGATGGGAGCAAAACGTACAACAGGCTATTGCGCTGGGTATTCCCCACTTATCCTGCTATGCGCTCACCGTAGAACCAGGAACTGCCCTGGACCATTTTATCAAAAAGAAAAAAATGGCGCCCACAGACCCTGATAAAGCAGCCCGTCACTTTGAAATGTTGATGCAATGGCTGGAGGCAGCAGGGTATGAACATTATGAAATTTCCAATTTTGCCTTGCCCGGATGGCACTCCCGCCACAACAGCAGCTACTGGCAGGGGAAATCGTACCTGGGCTTGGGCCCGTCAGCCCATTCGTTCAACGGCATATCCCGGCAATGGAACATCGCCAACAATGCCCTGTATATAAAAAGTATTGCTGCCGGTAAAGTGCCTTTTGAAATGGAATCGCTCTCCACCTCCATGCAGTTCAACGAATACATTATGACGGCCCTCCGCACATCTGCCGGCTGCCACCTGGAATGGGTGGCCGAAAAATTCGGTGCCGACCTGGTCAATCATTTAATCACCAATAGTCAATCCTTTATTGCAATAGGCCGTATGGAGCGGATAGGGGATACGCTGCGCTTAACCAAGGCGGGAAGGTTATTTGCTGACGGTATCGCAGGAGATCTGTTTATATAAAAAAAGCAGCGGGAATAAGCTTCCCGCTGCGTGCAACTTTTATCATCACCCCGAGTTACCAACCCAGGATATAGGCAAATATCAACGGTGCTACGATGGTAGCATCTGATTCTACGATAAACTTAGGTGTGTGAATATCAAGCTTACCCCAGGTAATTTTTTCGTTAGGCACCGCACCGGAGTAGGAGCCGTAAGAAGTAGTAGAGTCTGAGATCTGGCAGAAATAGCTCCAGAAAGGTACATCTGTCCACTCCAGATCCTGGTACATCATAGGTACTACGCAGATGGGGAAATCACCTGCAATACCACCACCAATCTGGAAGAAACCTACACCTTTACCAGCGGAATTAGCGCGGTACCACTCAGACAAGAAAATCATGTATTCGATACCGCTCTTCATGGTAGACGTTTTCAGGTCACCCTTAATGCAGTAGGAAGCAAAAATATTACCCATGGTGCTGTCTTCCCATCCTGGAACTATGATAGGAATATTTCTTTCTGCGGCGGCAATCATCCAGCTATTCTTAGGATCGATTTCGTAATGTTCCTTCATTACACCACTCAACAGCAGCTTGTACATAAATTCGTGCGGGAAGTAACGTTCGCCCTTTTCTTCTGCTTCTTTCCAGATTTTATAGATATGTTTCTGGATGCGGCGGAAAGCTTCCTCTTCGGGGATACAGGTATCTGTAACGCGGTTAAAGCCTTGTTCCAGCAGGTCCCATTCTTCCTGGGGGCTCAGGTCGCGGTAGTTGGGAACTCTTTTATAGTGTGTATGTGCTACCAGGTTCATGATATCTTCTTCCAGGTTTGCACCGGTGCAGGAGATGATATCTACTTTACCCTGACGGATCATTTCAGCGAAAGAAATGCCCAGTTCAGCCGTACTCATGGCACCGGCCAATGTCACCATCATTTTACCACCTTCCAGTAAATGTGTTTCATATCCCTTGGCAGCATCCACCAATGCAGCGGCATTAAAGTGGCGGTAATGGTGCTGGATAAATTGAGAAACGGGTCCCTTGTTCATGTCATTTAATCGTTTATACATTAACAGTCTGGCTAATAAGCCTTAACAGGGGGCAAAGTTAAGATAATTTTTGAAGGGGATGGGTACTGTGCATAAAACAAAAAAGCCCATCGCAAAAGCGACGGGCCCTGTATTTTTAACACTACTAAAACTAAGCTTTTTTCAGACGGCTTTGTATTTTGAAATTGGCGTCCTGGTCAGTTTTAACGACGGTCCAGGTATCGCTGTTTTCCAGGGTGACAAAGTAAATTACGCTATCTTCTGCGGTATATTCTACTACGCAATAGATGCTGTTGCCAGGGAACTTTTTGTTTAACCGGGCAGACACTTTCAGCGGCAGCTGATCAGCCTGCAGGTAGCGGGAAGTAGCCATCAGGGAGCCATCTTCCTTATAAAAGGCAGTTACCTTGGTATTACTCAGCGTAAACTTTGCGGTGTAGGTCCTGTTATCTTCCGTGTACCATTTTACATCGGTGGCGCCGGTAAATGCTTCATTAAATGCGCTGTTAATCTTGTTATTAACAGTTGTTTCATAAGGTGCGGCCAAAAGTACATTTGCACTCAGTAACAGGGCAGCACCAACGAGGAGGATAATCTTTTTCATGGCGGAAAAATTTTATGTTGTTAGTGATTTTTCGTTTTTGATGTTTTTGATTTGATGAGTCAAAGCTACACCGGGAAGTGGCCAGTGGTCAAGGTATACTTTACTGGTGGAGGCACTAGATTAGTTGGGCTATCCGCTTATGGACGTCCGCCTGACCGGTGGTGAACACCCGGCAATTCAGACCAGCCATAGCATGTCTGTTGGTGCCAACTTGCCAATGTTGCATGGCGCCGAGTTAAGAAAGTGTTAAAATGGATAAGATCTCTGTTAACAAATGACTTTTAGAAATAAAGTCCGGGAATTCTAACCCGTTGAGGTCCAGGCCTCTTCGCATTTCGCCCTATTGGGTATAAATGCGTACCTTGCTTTTATGAACCACCTGGCTCACGCTTATCTATCTTTCCGGCAACCTGGGCTGATTACCGGTAATCTTATTGCTGATTTTGTAAAAGGTCATAAACACTTATCGGCTTTCCCGGCAGACATACAGCAGGGTATCCGGTTACACCGGGCGATTGACACATTTACGGACCAACACCCGGTAACAGGCAAGGCTAAACTTTTTTTCCGACCCTCCTGCGGGCTATATAGTGGCGTGTTTACTGATATCGTATACGATCACTTCCTGGCCAATGATACCAGGCGTTTCAGTAATGATGACCTGTATTCGTTTGCACGTTACGTTTATAGTGAAGTTAACCGGCAGGCTGCCATTCTACCACCGTCGTTTCTCCGGATGTTTGATCATATGCAAACCTATAACTGGCTGTATAACTACCATACTACCGACGGGATTGCCCGTGCCACCAGGGGAGTAGCACAGCGGGCAAAATATTTGCAAGCAGACGGGAATATGGTATTTGCTGTTTTCATGGAACATTATAACGCGTTGAAAATGTGTTATGAAGAATTTTTCCCTGCGTTACAGGCGCACGCAGAAAACTGGTTACAAATGGAAAACCGCTAACAGCTTGTTAAAAGGCGGATACGTTCTTTTCTGATTCCTTAAAAATAGGTAGGTTTGCGCCCATTACATTTACAGAAAAAAGCTTTCCAGGATGATGAACAAAGTTCTCCTTTTTGCCTTTGCAGCAGGCTTACTCAGTCTAAACGCCATGGCGCAGGATAAAAAACTACCACCACTCGATGCCAGCCCTATGGATATGGCCTACTACCCGGTAATGTACCCGTATGTTGTAAAAGTAAAAGGCGAACCAGGATCATTGGTCGCCAGGGTTGTTTACAGCCGGCCGCAAACCAAGGGCAGGGAAATTTTTGGCAACCTGGAAGAATATGGTAAAATATGGCGTTTGGGAGCCAACGAAGCTACTGAGATCGAATTTTTCCGCCCTGTAACCATTGCCGGTAAAGGTATTCCAAAAGGCCGGTATACCCTGTATGCTATCCCCACAGAAAAAACCTGGACCATCATCCTGAATAAAGAAACGGATATATGGGGCGCTTTCAAATACGACCAGAAAAAAGATATTGTAAGGACCGCGCTGCCGGTAGCGTCACTCGATACTCCTGTAGAGGCTTTTACTATGGTGTTTGAAAAAGCCGATCCGGGCGCCAACCTGATCATTGCCTGGGATAAAGTAAGCGTTAGCCTGCCTATCAAATGGTCGGATACACCGGCGAAGAAAAAGTAGGTATAGCACTGATTATAAAGCTATTGAGGCGAAGAGAAAAGTATATTTTCTCTTCGCCTCAGTTATTTATATAATAGCATTTTACTTAAAAAGAAAAAGCGGTAAGAATACCGCCTTAAGAATTTTAACCATATCCTATGAAAAACCTATTACGAAAGTAGGCGGATTATTCTTACGTGCAGGCGGCTAATTGGTGAACGATATAAAAATGTTCGTAACCGTTACAATTTATACGATCATATCATAATATTAGCTAAAATAGACAAGTGTCTCCTCTCATCAATTGGGCTCAGTTCAATCGCAAAAACTAAAGTATATTTGGAAACCACCAGAAATTGATCATTTAAAACTTAAGACATGAAGCTGGGAACCAAACTCATACACGCAGGTGTAGCCCCCGATCCTTCTACCGGCGCTATTATGACGCCTATTTTTCAAACTTCTACCTATGTGCAGAGTGCACCGGGGGTACATAAGGGCTATGAATATGCTCGGACCCAGAATCCAACCCGCGACGCTTTGCAAAATGCATTGGCAGCCATTGAAAATGGGACACATGGTATCTCTTTTGGCAGCGGGCTGGCGGCCACTGATGCGGTGATGAAATTATTGAA
The DNA here is from genome assembly GCF_012726295.1 of Chitinophaga sp. Ak27. Classification (GTDB taxonomy): domain Bacteria; phylum Bacteroidota; class Bacteroidia; order Chitinophagales; family Chitinophagaceae; genus Chitinophaga. Next base: position 272,876 of record NZ_JABAOB010000005.1, read on the forward strand.
TCCCGGCGATGAAGTGGTTGCTACCAACGATCTGTATGGAGGCACCTACCGTATTTTTACGAAGGTATTTGAACGCTATGGCATTCGATTCAAGTTTATCGACATGTCTGATGCACAGAATATTGAAGCGCATATCACTCCCCAAACCAAGATGATCTGGCTGGAAACTCCCACCAATCCACTTTTGAAGATTATTGACATCGCTGCCTGCGCCCAGATAGCACGGAAAAGTGAATTGATACTCTGCGTAGACAACACCTTTGCCTCGCCTTACCTGCAAAATCCGCTGGACCTGGGAGCTGATATTGTACTGCATTCTGCTACCAAGTACTTGGGAGGCCATAGCGATGTGGTGCACGGCGCCATCATTGTTAAAAATGAAGCCCTTGCCCAACAGCTCTATTTTATCCAGAACAGTTGTGGCGCGGTACCAGGTCCGCAGGACTGCTTCCTGGTATTACGCGGCATCAAAACATTACATGTGAGGATGCAACGTCATTGTGAAAACGGTGTAGTGGTAGCCAATTTCCTTCGCAATCATCCTAAAGTTGATAAAGTATACTGGCCTGGATTTACCGACCATCCCAATCATGAAATAGCCAAACAACAAATGCGTGGCTTTGGAGGTATGATGTCTTTTACCCTGAAAGACGATAATATAGAATCTGCCAACCGTATACTCAGTCATACTCACCTGTTTTCACTGGCGGAGTCGCTGGGAGGGGTAGAATCCCTGATTGGCCACCCCGCCAGTATGACCCATGCCTCTATCCCCCGCGCAGAGAGGATAAAAAACGGGCTGGTCGACTCCCTAATACGGTTGAGTGTGGGCATTGAAGACGCCAGCGACCTCACCGAAGATCTGGCAAATGCTATTGGATAGTAATAATTTTAATTGTTATCTGGTAAAAATTATCTTTACCGGAGCGTAAATATTTACCCTAACCATATCCAGCCTCTTTCCCGTTAGCAACGGGAAAGGCAGGTAGTGATACACGTGATTTAACTTATGAAGATCCAGAAACTAAGGGAGTTTTTAGATGCTAAGGCTGCATATTACAATCACCCGGACTTTATTGCAAATGATCCTATTTGCATACCGCACCGGTTCAGTGTATTGCAGGATATTGAAATTGCAGGGCTCTTTGCCGCTATATTGGCCTGGGGCAACCGAACCAGCATTATCAATAAGTGCACGGAACTGATGAAGATGATGGATGACGCACCATATGACTTTATCCGTCATCATCAGCCCATGGATCGGATGAAATTACTTTCATTCTGTCATCGTACCTTCAACGGCCTGGACCTCCTTTATTTCGTAGAGTTTCTTCAGCATTATTACACTAACGTAACATCGCTGGAATTTGCCTTCAGCGCGCATATTACGCCGGAAGATGAAAATGTGGAGAAGGCCCTGATAGGATTCCGGAAAGTATTTTTTGCACTAGAACACCCGGAAAGAACGGGTAAACATATTGCCACTCCTGCCAAAAATTCGGCCTGTAAACGACTGAACATGTATTTGCGCTGGATGGTAAGAAAAGATGAAAATGGCGTGGATTTTGGGCTTTGGCGTTACATATCGCCGGCTCAACTGGTATGCCCGATGGACGTACATGTGAGCAGGGTAGCCGCCAGACTGGGTTTAATACCGGAAGCGAAGGCCGATTGGAAAACAGCCGCCGCACTCACCCACCAGCTCAGAAAGCTGGACCCCGACGATCCGGCAAAATACGATTTTGCCTTGTTCGGTCTTGGCGTCATTGAGAAATATGTTTGATTTAATTGAAAAAATAATGAAAAGATTTTTGGGACTGATAACGATGGTAGTAACGCTGGCCTTATCTGCCAGGGCGCAGGAATATGTAGACTTGAAATACCGTTTTGAAAAAGGTCAGCTGTTTGAATTGGAACAGAAAAGCAGGAGCGAAACCTATATGACGGTAAATGAAGTAATGCAACGTACTACCCGGGACTATAACAACATCATCAGTATTGAAGTGACCGATGTACAACCCGGCAAAACCACGCTCACTTTTCGTTACAAAGACCTGAAATTTAATTTCAACGCCAAGAACCAAAACATCTTTGTGGATGCAAAGGTGACCAACGACAAAGAACCCTTCCAGGCTGGTCTGAAAAAAGTATTGGACCAACCCTTTACCGTGGAAATACAAACCAGCGGTATTATCAATAAAGTAGACGGTTTAGACGCCATTCTTGATAATGCTGCCGGCGCCTTCAGCTCTCTGAAACAAGATGAACAGGAAGCCTATAAAAAGCTAATGAGAGACCAGTTTGGTACCGATGCCTTCCAGGGCTGGCTGGAGCAACTGCTCATTATGTACCCTGCTCATGGCATTAAAACAGGTACCCAATGGGAAGAAAACGTGCCCCTGCGCGGCGGCCTCATAGGCCGGGTAGACCTATACTGGAACCTCCAGACCTGGGATGCGGAAACCGCGAAAATAGGCGGCACCAACAAAATAAAAACAGATAAGATCCAAACACTGACCCTGGAAGACGATATTAAGGCTACCGCCGAAATCAGCGGAACTACTTCTTCCAACTATCTCATCGACCGTGGCAGCGGATTGCCCCGCATCTGCGTACAAAATACAGATATGGCAGGCGATTATACCTATAAGGTTAATAAGGCCAAACGTATTAAACACGACCTGAAAGTACCGGTGAAAGTAGTGACCAATGCCTCCTACAAAATTAAACGCATGAAATAATGACGGCAGTACCCGCCCAATATCTCCAGGAAACAGCGCTATGGACACAGGAACACTTCGACATTAGTGTACCCGTAAAGGTAAGTGCCGAACAATTGGAAGAAATACTGGCGAAGAGGCTGGAAACACTGATCAGCGAAAACTTTCAGCAGTTTATATTCCTGCTGTACCGGGTGGATGTATCAGAAAAGCAAGTGAAAGAAATATTGGATACGGCTGCCGCAACCGGGGCCGATCCCTATAAACCAATTGCCGCGCTTATCATAGCGCGGCAATTGCAGAAAATTATCTCAAGGGCAACCTATAAACAGGATCATCTGCCGGATGACGAAGAAAGATGGTAATACCTTCTTTCTTCACCATACCGGGATATTAAAACATCAATTCTTTTACCTTCTCCTTATCTTCTTTTTCCTTATCCAGGTCGAACACGGTACCAAATACCCGGTCCCATACAGAAGAACTTACGCCAAATCCCAGGTCTTCACTCTTATAGTGATGCAGGTGATGGTTGCGCCATAAGGGCTTCATAAATTTAAAAGGAGGGTTCCAGGCGTGAATAGCATAGTGCATGCTGCCATAAATCAGGTATCCAAGGATAAAGCCCGGGAAAAACATAAAAGTGATCTGGCGCAGAAAAATGTATTGGGCGCCAAATATAACAGACGCCAATATCAGGCTGGGTACCGGCGGCATAAACAAGCGTTGCTTATCCCTGGGGTACTCATGGTGGTTGCCATGCATTACATAAATAAAGCGCTGCACTTTAGGCTTATCGCTTGCTAAATGGAATATAAACCGGTGCATGATATACTCAAAGAACGACCAAAAGGCCATTGCTCCGATAAACACACCGAATACCGTACCGGGTGAAAAACCAAGCGTGTTATGGCTATAGTAAAGCATATAGCCGATAATGGGTAAATACAATCCCCAGATCACAAGCGGATGCGTTTTGGTAAGCATCTCCAGATACTGGCTTTCAAATAATCTTGCCTGTCCTTTGTTCTTAATCTTTTCAAATTTCATAACTCCGAAGTTTAGAGTGCAGTTACGGGATATGAATAAAACCTTGCTTATAACTCCCAGACCGCCACGTCAAAAACAATACACATTTCAGATATGGCCGGACCGAACGCAAAAATACAACCTTCAGGTAGTATTCCGAACACCCAATCAGTCTATTGGGTTATAAATAATATTTATCAGGTAGCTATGTTACTCCCCGTAACGAATATGGAATGATTGCAAGTCGGGTACATACTTTCGCTTGCGTTGTAATTCATACCGGTAAATAATTTCTCCCACTTCCCTGAAAAAAGGATATCCGTCTTCTTCATATTCGTATTTGTCATCATTCAAAATACCATCCCGGTTAACGTACAGGTTCCCCGTGAGCATAAATTCCACTTTGTGTTCAAAATCAACAATATATGCTGCATCTGTCAGGAAACCGTATGACCAGCCAGCCTTATTAAATACACGTATATACGGAGGAATGTTCCGCTTACCATCTTTGAAAAAGAAGAATTTGGTGTAGCTGTTAAAGTATTCTGCCGTATCATATTTCGGCCACTGCGTTTCTGAAGGGTATTGCGACATATACTGGTACAGAAAACGATAGTCCTCCGGGCTGAGATTGAATCGTTGCGCCACCGGTACGGAAGCCGGAAACAATACTGCCTGTAACATACGCTGCAAGGCCATTAGCGGGAAATAATTATGCCTGGTAAAGTCCATTGGTGAAAATATCAGCTTATCGTCCTTGTCGAGGTAGCCATGGCCTATAAACACTTTACGGCTGTAGTCGAAAGCCAGGGTATCGAACGCAGCTGGTTGTTCGTATACCAACTTCCCGTTAGCCTCAAAGCGAATTGGATTTGTATGCCGGTTTTCCTCTTCCGATAATGGCATAAATCGCCGCACAATACGCACTTTCCCATAATCTTTCCCCCATAGCTTTTCATGAATAGCCTGTTGGCCGATAAACTCGTACAACCTGTTATAGGCATCATTATCACTGATAAGGAATATTTTTTTAATATAATGATAGATAGAAGGAAGGCCATTGGCCGCCGAACTATCGGTATGTGCTATTACCTGGCCGGACCAAGCGCTATCGGTGAACATGGGTGTATTACCTGTGAGGCCGGGAATATCCAATGTATGCAGCTTTTCCAATGCCAGCAGTGCAATAGGCAACTTTACAGAGCTGGCAGGATTGTAGTATAAACTATCATCTACATGGAAATAATAATTTTTAAAATGGGGTATATTATTCACATCCCGGTCAATCTCCGTATAAATAAGCTGATAACGGAATGAATCGGGGTATTGCAGTATATGCCGTAAAGCCGGGGAACCTTCCCGCCTCAGCAGATTTTCCAGCAAGGTATCTGTGCGGGACTGCGCCGGGAGAGCTAGTGAGTAACACCAGGACATTAAGAATAGTAAACAGCAACGCATATACGATCGATCTGTATATAAATATAAAGCAATTACCTGGCTGCTAACAGCATTTTTATGCAGACATTTTCCAGGTTAGGCATTTCTCTTTAGGATTTATGAAAAAATACCCCCTGCATTTAAAGGCCCTCCTTATATTTGGTACTTCATACAACCAGAACAATTATCAACAACCATGAAATTAGTAAGCTATTTAAGAGAGGAAACAGACCAGCTGGCCATTTTAGTAGATGGGCTGCTATACAATGCCCAGGAGCTGCATCCTGATTTGCCTAATAATATGGGAATGTTCCTGATGATGTGGGAAGATGTGATAGACATTGCCAAACAGGCCGATGCCCATTTGAAAGCCGGAAAGAACCCTACGAGGGCTACCGGTGTTCCCGTAGGCAGTGTACAGTTACTTTCCCCGGTACCTTTTCCAACCTCCTGCCGCGATGGATATGCTTTCCGGCAGCACGTTGCGGCGGCCCGCCGCAACCGTAAGGTACCCATGATCCCGGAGTTTGACCAGTATCCTATCTTTTACTTTACTAACCATAATGCTATCCAGGGCCCTGGTGATATTCACTGTATGCCGGACCACTTTCAGAAATTGGATTTTGAACTGGAAGTAGCCGTGGTGATCTGTAAAGCAGGCCGTAACATCACCGCCGCAGACGCGGATGATTATATTGGCGGCTATATGATTATGAATGATATGAGTGCCCGCACCCTGCAAATGGAGGAAATGCTGCTGAACCTGGGGCCTGCAAAAGGGAAGGATTTCAGTACTGTAATTGGCCCTATGCTGGTTACCCCGGATGAACTGGAATCGCTGAAAGTACCGGCCCAACCAGGTCATACCGGCAATAACTATAACCTGAAAATGACCTGTAAGGTAAATGGTATCCAGGTAAGCGAAGGAAATATGGGTGATATGGACTGGACCTTTGCAGAAATCATAGAACGCTGTGCCTACGGCGTCAATATTCTCCCGGGAGATGTTATTGGCAGCGGCACGGTGGGCACCGGCTGTTTCCTGGAACTGAACGGTACCGGTAAACTTAATGATCCCGACTATACCGAGCAATGGTTGCAAGCCGGCGATGTAGTAGAAATGGAAATTACCGGCCTGGGTATCCTCTCCAATACCATTGTACGGGAGGATAGTGATTTCTCAATACTGGCACTCAAGAAAAAAGGATAATATGCAGGTAGATCCTTCCCAGATAAAAACAAGTGAACTGCATGCTTACTTGCTGGGCGCTGTATCACCGCGTCCTATCTGCTTTGCCAGCACCCTGGATGCAGACGGCCGGCCTAATTTATCGCCCTTCAGCTTTTTCAATGTATTCGGATCCAATCCACCCACGCTGATATTTTCGCCTTCCCGGCGGGTACGTGATAATACGGTAAAGCATACACTCGAAAATGTATATGCTACCAAAGAGGTAGTGATCAATGTAGTGAGCTATGCTATGGTACAACAGGCCTCCCTGGCTAGTTGTGAATACCCGGCGGGTGTCAATGAATTTGAGAAAGCAGGCTTTACTCCGATAGCTTCCGAAAAGGTAAAGCCATTCCGGGTAAAAGAGAGTCCGGTGCAAATGGAATGTATTGTAAAACAGGTGATTGAAACCGGCCAGGGTGGGGGAGCCGGTAACCTGGTGATTTGCGAGCCGGTAATGTTGCATATCAATGAGGCCATTCTGAACGAACACGGCAAAATAGATCCACATAAAATAGACCTGGTAGCCCGTATGGGCGGCGACTATTATTGCCGGGCCTCCGGCAACGCCGTGTTTGAGGTAGCAAAACCCAATACCCAATTGGGTATCGGCGTAGATGCCTTACCGTTGGCAATCCGTCAGAGTCATATTCTCACCGGCAACAACCTGGGTCAACTGGGCAATGTTCATGAGATTCCTTTTGTAGATGCCTCCTTTCACGATGATCATCTCAAAAATATAATTCAATATTATAGTGTTACTCCCGATGAAATGGAAAAGGAGCTACATTATTATGCCAAGCAGTTGCTGGATGATGGAAAAGTAGCGGCGGCCTGGCAGGTATTGCTCACAGCGGCTGTAAACCAGCTGTAGTATTATGGGCATAAAAAAGCAGCGATGAATAGATCATCGCTGCTTTTTTATGCGGGCACAAGTTACTTTGCCCCAAATACTTTTTTCAGCAAATCGGTGGTCCTGGCCGCAGGATTAGCGCGGATAGCTACTTCTTCTTTTGCAATCTGGTCAAACAGGGCATTTACCGCCATAGTGGTTACATAGTCCTGCAGGTCGGGATTCACTTTATTGAAAGTAGTAGGCAGTTTGTTATAAGATGTTACGATATCTGAATAATAACGGGTGGCACTGGTACTGTCCAATGTCTTCCTGATCACAGGAGAAAATGCCGCCTTCAGGGAATCCGTTGTTTTGTTTTTAAAGAAATCTGTTGCCGACGTGTTACCACCTTTTACCAGGTTTACAGCGTCGGTGAGGGTCATTTGTTTGATAGCGGTCACAAAAATAGGCGCTGCATAACCTACTGCTTTTTCAGCGGAGCGGTTAATTTGCAGGATGGCCTTATCCACCTGGCTGCCCAAACCTATTGCCCGCAGGGTATTACCAATCTTCACAGCATCTGCAGGGAGTAATAATTTATAGACATCACTGCCAAAGAAACCATCTTTTTTATTCAGCTTGGCGATACCGGCTGCTACGCCTTTTGCCAGGGCTTCCTTAATGGCAGAACCGGCATCTGATTCGGTTAATGCCGCCAGAGAACCACCGGAACCGTTGCTGCTGCTGTTATTGTTGGCGGTAGTACTTTCGAGTTTTTCACTCAGTTTCTTCAGGAATTGGGCCTGAGTTGCCTGCAGGCAGAAGAAGCCCAGCAGTACCAATAAAGAACGTTTAATCATATAGTTATTATAAATATTAATATCTGTAAAAGTATAAATTATTCGTGTAATGTCAACAACGGTAAATGTGTCTGGTAGGCCAGTTTAGATGTACGGCTCCGTTTGAAAATACCTTCAAAAAGGCCATGTTTTTTAGGGATGGTCAGGATGATATCCGCCTTATTCTCCTCTGCAAATTCAACAATTCCTTCTACTACATCGGGATTATCGATAAAATGGTATACCGGGTTGAAATCTTCCAATAGCGTATCCAGCAACATGGTTTCAAAAGGTGTATCTGTGCTGAAATGCCGGCTTTCATGGTCTATATTGATAACATGTAACTCGGCATTGAATATATGCAGCAATTTTTTGAGTGGTTCTACCGGGGTGGTTTCTGCAATTTTGCGGAGGTCTACGGCAAATACAATTTTTTCAATAGGCTTGTACTTTGCACCGCCAGGCACTATCAGCACGGGGTAACTGGTGTTTTTTACCACATCAATGGTATTAGAGCCTACCAGTACTTCTTCCAGTTTACTACCACCTGTGATTCCCATTACGATCAGATCCGCTTCTTCATTCTTACATACTTCCTCGATCGTAGCCGCCAGCAGGGTATTATCTGCCCGTATTACCAATGTAGAACCGGGGGGAACCAGTGTATCCAGCTCCTTTTTCATTTTCTCCAAGCCTTCTATGCTGGCTACCCGCAGGTCGTCTGGATTTACCATGGGAATCATGGTGGGAATATCAGGAATGGGCACTATCAATTCGTAGGCGTGGTACAATACGATGCGGGTTGTTCCCAGATTCCGGGCCAGCGATAAAGCGTAGGTAGCAGCGTTGTAGGCCGTATCTGAAAAATCGGTGGGTACTAAGATTGTTTTCATATGGCTACTTTTAAGATACCGATAAGTATTACTTAAAGTTAACGATGTGTGTTGGTTTATGAACGGTTTAAGAAAATTTAATGCCAGAAAGAGCTGAAAGCATAAAGCGGAAAGCAAAAAGCGATTATAGCGAATGAACTTTTGCGGATAACTACCCGCATTGATCAATCGATATAATCGCTTTTTGCTTTCCGCTTTATGCTTTCAGCTTTATTTCTGTTGTTCCGGCTTCATTTGCGGGAAGAAGAGCACATCCTGGATAGACGGCTGATTAGTCATCAGCATGGTTAAACGGTCGATACCTATACCGATACCGGAAGTAGGCGGCATACCATATTCCAGGGCGCGCAGGAAGTCGTAGTCGATGTACATGGCTTCATCGTCGCCACGTTCCATCAGTTCCACCTGTTCTTCGAAGCGTTCGCGCTGGTCGATAGGATCGTTTAGCTCACTATATGCGTTAGCGATTTCCTTTCCGTTCACCATCAGCTCAAAACGTTCAACCAGACCTGGTTTGCTACGGTGTTTTTTGGTGAGCGGGCTCATTTCTACCGGGTAATCGGTGATAAAGGTGGGTTGGATGTAGTTTCCTTCACATTTCTCTCCAAAAATCTCATCGATCAGTTTGGCCTTACCCAATTTAGGATCTACGTGGATGCCCAGTTGCTTGCACACTTCGCGGAGTTGAGCTTCATCCATTGTGGAAATATCAATACCGGTATGTTCCAGGATGGATTCATACATAGATACGCGGCGGAACGGTGCTTTAAAGTCGATCGTTTTATCGCCTACCTGTACAGTGGTGGTACCATGTAAGGTGAGTGCAATTTTTTCCAGGAGGGACTCCGTAGTACGCATCATCCACTCGTAGTCTTTGTACGCGGCGTACATTTCCATTACGGTAAATTCCGGGTTATGGGTACGGTCCATCCCTTCGTTACGGAAGTCTTTTGCAAACTCGTATACGCCTTCAAAACCACCTACGATCAGGCGTTTGAGGTATAATTCGTTGGCAATGCGCAGGTATAACGGCATATCCAGCGCATTATGGTGTGTAATAAATGGCCTTGCGGTAGCGCCGCCGGGAATTGGCTGCAGGATCGGCGTTTCTACTTCCAGGTAACCCAGGTTGTTATAGAAATCGCGGATAGTTTGCATGATTTTGGTGCGTTTAATGAACACCTCTTTCACTTCCGGGTTGATGACCAGGTCGGCATAACGCTGGCGGTATTTGAATTCCGGGTCGGTTACTTCGTCAAACACCTCACCTTCTTTCGCCTTTACCACCGGCAGCGGGCGCAGTGATTTGGCCAGGATCGTGATTTCTGTGGCGTGAACGGATGTTTCACCGGTTTTGGTAATAAAGGCGTATCCTTTAATACCTATAAAATCGCTGATGTCCAGCAGTTTCTTAAATACAACGTCGTACAGCGTTTTGTCTTCACCCGGGCAAATATCATCTCTGCGGATATATACCTGGATACGGCCTACGCTATCCTGGATAACGGCAAATGCCGCCTTTCCCATATCACGAACGCTCATGATACGGCCAGCCAGGCATACCTGCTGGAATTGTTCTTTGGTTTCTTCCGAATAATTGGTTTTTATATTAACGGAAGTATCATTAACCGGGTACTCCGCTGCAGGGTAGGGGTCTATGCCTAAATTATGCAGCTCCTGTAATTTTTCCCGGCGTATAATCTCTTGCTCAGATAATTGTGTCATGTAGTAAGTTGTAATTGCCAATTGGAGTGCAAAAATAATAAAAAGGGCTGTAAGACTACAGCCCTCTTATTTTTTGACCATATCCTATGAAAACCAATTTAAAGATAGCCGCTTCTACTGCTATTTACAGCCAGATTTACCAGATGCGGGGAATTCCTTCATATTTGGTCGTATTTGGCGAATGGCTGGCTTCCGGGAGGTCCGTTTGTGTAAATTGTTGCGGCTATTTTTGAGTTATGCTTATTTTCGTTCGCTAAGAGCAACAAAAAAAACAGCCTGATTTCTATTTATTATGAGAAGCGAACAATGGTTTAAACCAACCTCCATTGGTGGTGTAGCGCTCCTGCTGCTGACCACCACCCATTTGGATGCACAACAAAAGCCGGATCTTACTTTCGAAGAAGCATTTAAAGGTAAAGCTACCAATATCACTAAGCCCTTGCCGGCTATCCGTGAGTGGGTAGATGGTGAACATTACCTGGAAATGCGTCCCGACGCGGCTACCGGCCGTATGCAGGCCTGGCAGATCGATGCCCGCACCGGCAATGCCACCATCTATACAGCGCCAGTAGATGGGCCCAGTGTAGAAGTACGCGATAAAGATGTATTCTATAAAGCCGCTGATGGTAATAGCACCCGTTTAACCAATGATGCTGCGGAAGAAAAGAACCCTACTTTATCTCCAGATGGAAAATATGTAGCATTTACCCGTAATAACGACTTATACAGCATAGAAATAGCTACCAAAAAGGAAACCCGTTATACCACCGATGGTTCGGACGTGATCTATAATGGTTGGGCATCCTGGGTGTATTATGAAGAAATCCTTGGCCGTCCTACCCGCTATCGGGCTTTCTGGTGGAGCCCCGACAGTCGGCAGATTGCCTACATGCATTTCAACGACAGCAAAGTGCCGGTGTTCCCCATCTATAGTGAAAAAGGCCAGCACGGCTACCTCGAAAATACCCGCTACCCCAAAGCAGGCGATCCGAATCCTGCTGTAAAAGTAGGCGTAGTAGCGGTTTCGGGCGGCGCCACCATTTGGGCCGATTTTAATGAAAACGATGATCAATACTTCGGTATGCCCTTTTGGACTGGTGATAGCCAGCAACTCTGCATGCAATGGATGAACCGCGGCCAGGATAACCTGAAAATATATAGCATCAATCCCAAGAGCGGCGCCAAAAAAGAAATCTATGATGAAAAGCAAAAAACATGGATCGACTGGTTTGATGCGGTACCTTTTGTACAAAATGGCCAAAGCTTCCTGATCCAAAGCGATAAAACCGGTTGGTCGCACCTTTATCTATATAACCTGGACGGCTCTCTGAAAAAACAACTTACTTCCGGTAACTGGACCGTGAAGGAGGTGATAGAGATCGATGATAAAAACCAGGTGATCTACTTCACCGCACGCAAAGAAGCTTCTACCCGCTTTGATCTGTATAAGGTAAGTATGAAAACGGCGGCTATCACCCGTCTTACCCATGGCAACTATAATAATAGTATCAAGATGGCGCCGGGGGGCAAATATTTCATCACCACCTATTCCAACCTGCAAACGCCTTCAAAAATGGCATTGGTAGATAACAATGGCAAGGTAGTGCGTGAGCTGGGCGACAGCAAGGGAGAGCGTTTTGACAGCTATAACCTGGCCAAAACTGAATTAAAAACTTACCAGACCCGCGATGGGCTTACCTTACCGCTCACTGTTACCATGCCGGTACATATGGAACCAGGTAAAAAATATCCGATCCTGATCAGTATTTATGGCGGACCTAATGCCGGCACCGTATATGACACCTGGAAATTTACGCCGGTGCAGCAATGGTGGGCGCAGGAAGGCGTAATACAGGTAGCGATCGACAACCGCAGCAGCGGGCAATTGGGCAAAATGGGCATGAACTATATCCACCGTAAGCTAGGTATACATGAGATTGAAGACTATATGGATGCCGCCATGTGGTTACGTTCCCAGCCTTGGGCCGATGGTAACAAGATATGCATAACCGGAGGCAGCTTTGGTGGTTATATGACCTGTATGGCCCTTACCTACGGAGCAGACGTATTTACGCATGGTATGGCTAATTTCGCTGTAACTGACTGGCAATTATATGACAGCCATTATACCGAGCGCTATATGGACACCCCGGCTGAAAATCCTGAAGGTTACAAAGCCACTGCAGTAATGACCTATGCTGATAAATACAAGGGGCTCATTCGTATTACTCACGGTACTATGGACGATAACGTACATCTCCAGAATTGTATCCAGCTGGTTGACAAGCTGGAAAATCTGAACAAACATTTTGAGCTGATGGTATATCCCGGTGAGCGTCACGGATGGGGCGGCCTAAAAAGTGTACATTCTGCCGGCGAATCTTACCGCTTTATATATAATAACCTCCTGAACAAGGCCTACCCGGCGCAGTTCCAGCCATAATTTATTAGTAGAAGCCAATAACGGCTTGGTATGCAGAAACACGCTTGTATCTGTATATCAAGCCGTTATCGATTTTATGATGTTAAGAAGTCTGGAAAAATAAGTAGAGATGGGGCTATAAAGTGGGAGGTCTTAAAAAAGAAACAGGGCTGCAAGACTACAGCCCCGAAAAATTTTAACCATATCTTTATTGAAAAACCTATACCAAAGGTGGCCGTTTTTTACGACACTGCAGTGCGCATTCTAGTGAACGGTATATTTTATCCGGTAAACGCGAGAAAAAGGAGGGTGAACGTAAGGGGGTAAAAAATACTTCATGATAACTTAATATGCGTCTTTTCCTCCCAATAAATTGATTATCAGTTCAAATAGATGTTTAAACAAATATTTGGCCTAAAAGTGTGCCTAAGAGCGAGAAAGAATAAAAAAAGGGCTGGTAAGAATACCGCCCTTGTAATAATTTTAACCATATCCTATGAAAAACCTAGAACAAAGATATACCGGGGAATTTTGTCTTAGGTTTCATTTCCGTGAACGATGAATTATTGTTCGTAAACAGATGATAATGGATAATGTGCAGTCATATTATTTTAATAATAATATTATTATTATTTAGAATTAGAAATATAAAATATTCATTATGAATTATTAATCAGTAAAAAAATAGCAAATACTGAAAACCATTAGGCAATTCGTTGGCCATTCTTTACATTCTTATCTGGTTGAAGTAATACCACTTCTTTATGATCGCCTACCACTCCCAATACCAGGCATTCTGATATAAAATTGGCGATTTGCTTGGGAGGGAAGTTCACAACAGCAACTACCTGTTTGTTGATTAGGTCTTCTTTCTGGTAAAGTGCGGTAATTTGTGCAGAAGATTTTTTCAGACCCAGTTCAGGTCCAAAATCGATCAGCAACTGGTACGCCGGGTTACGTGCTTTGGGAAAATCATTTGCTTCGAGGATAGTGCCTACTCTTATTTCTACTTTTTCAAAATCCGGCCAGGTAATCGTTTCCATCTTTTATTGAATTATTTCTGGCAATATAACAAACCGCAATGGGACCCACAACCTCGAACGAGACTTTATTGTGTGGAAAAAATAAACCGACTTTGTTTAACAATCAGCGGGATTTAAATGTTATGAACGGAAAAAACTAACCTGCTTCATATAGCAAACTGGCATAATTATTGACTTTTTACCGCAAATTTTAGGTTAAAAAATAGGTTAAAGCGAAAGAACCCCACCTGCAGAGGTGGGGTTCTTTCGTATAGCGACTTACGTTAGCCAAATCAGTTTAAGGCAGTGCTATCCTCTACGGTAATAGGACCGCTTACCTTCAATATTTTCTTTTCAGTAAAGTCTTCGTTAGCTTCGAGTCCCCAGCCATGCAGGGAATCGGTAGGCGTAGTAATAAATACTTCTTTGGTAGAATAGAAGATTTTCCGTTTGGGATCCCAGTTTAATTCATTGGTATTCAGTTTTTCGCCTTTCTTATTGATGACTACCACGCTGTCTGTCAGGTATACATTTCCTTCTGCCTCCAGGTACTTCCCTTTTTTGGCAGAAAGGGTACTTTCAATGCCGAGGCTGTCGTTGTACATCAGTACACGCAAACCGTTATTGAAAGCCACATAAGAGGGCTTATCAAGGCTGCGTTCCATGGTGGGGGCCAGGAGCTTTGCATTCACTTTACCGCCCTGACTGAAGATGGTAACAATATCGACTCCGTTTTCGGTGGCCGCTTTTTTGGAATCGAATTCCATTACCGTTTTCAGGTCGTTTTCGCAACTACTAACGGCAACGGCTATTATGAGAAATAAGCAAACTCTTTTAATCATTTGAGCATATAATAGGTCAAAGATAGCTATTCGCAGCTATTGGCAGAAATGCAGCGGAGATATAAGCGTAGTTTATATTAAAACTTTGCCTATATCTCCGCCACGATTAATGAATAAAGATTTTATTCGTATTTACGCTTGATAAACCATTTATCACTAAGGGTAAAGCCTAATGATATCCGGTAAGTATTTTCCTTCAACACGGTTTGGTTGTTACCACGGTGCGCCACTTCAAAAGCAAGGTTGAGCATACTGTATTGATTGGAGTAAGGCATACGGCGTACCGGCAACCCCGCACCTACTGTAAAGCCCATCATTGGCATATTCTGGCCGGCCAGCTTCAGGTAATCCTGCCCATAGTAGGCGCCCAGGCGGTATGCCACCCTGTTCCAGTAGCCGCTGAGGGCAGTTGCATTTGGCACAAATTGTCCGCCTATCGCCAGCTTCCAGGCATTCTGTAAAGCAGAATCCTTTACTTCAAAGCTTTTAAAATTCTGCCATTGATTGGAAGTATAATCCACACCCACTGACCATTTATCGTATTTGCGGATCATAATACCGCCACCAAATTCTTCCGGGTAAACTACCTTACCTTTATTGCCCTTTACATAGCTTACCGTATCCTGGTTGGTATAGTTACCGGCGCCATTCGACATCAGCGTTTCATTCAGCATTTCCTGGCGGGCATTCATATTTTGTTTCATGCTACCAGTAACGCCAAAGGTCATATCCATTTCCTTATTCAGTTTAGCCCTGTATTGCAAACCCAGCTTATAAAAGAAGCTATTATAAGTAATACGGGTCATTTTATGGGAAGGGTAGGTGTTAGGATCGGGGAAGAATAAACGGGTGTTGTTTTCTACGTTACCGAAAAGATAGCCCAGGTTTACGCCAATGCTAAAATCGCCCACACGAACGCCCGTACCAGCATATAGTTGATAAAGGCCGCCACTGCCTTCATACTTGTTGGTAAGCGGCCATTTGGTAGTATCTCCGAAATTGCTGTTGAAGCCTTGTTGAATATTGTAAGATATCCTGGTAACCGGGCGCAGGCCCAGGTTGAGGCCCCACCTGTTTCTTACCAACGGAATACCTAACTGCAGGTAAGAGAGTGTTCCAAACCCGGAACTAAATTTAGCTCCCCGGTCAGTAATAGATTTTGCGCCGCCTTCAATGCCAACATCAAAAGTGGTTAATACCAGGCTGTAATAACTAGCCGGGTTCACAAAGTTTACTGCCTGAGGATCACTGTAAGCTTGAGAAACGCCCCCCATACCACGATTTACGGTATTCTGGTTGTTGTTCAAATCTCCTAATCCGTAGCGGGAATATGGTGAGTTCTCTTGTGCGCTAACTTTATTTGCCACCAGGAAAAAGGTGCCCAGCAAGCAAAGAATACTGACTTTTGTCCAATGCATTGAGTTACAGAATTGAGTTTAAGCCCTTATTCCTGTCAAATATGGGTCTGCAAATATCTACTTTTTAAAGCGGGAAGCAAAAAAAACCAAAAACCGACCTGTTAAATGCACGTTAAAGTTGGCTTAAAAAAGGCTTGAAATGCACTACAGGTAATCATATTATATATTTTATAAATTATCTGTAGATAAATTCCTGAAGTGTCCATTCAGTAATACCCGTTCCTTAAGGCGTTCCATTTCAGCCATCATTGGAATTACCTTGTGCAGATGGCGTTTCAGATATTCCAGACGCTGAGCTTCATAAAAAAGATGTAATAATTCATACTCTTCGTCCAGCGATAGTCCTGCATGGTGCGCCAGATCGTACGACAACAGCGCCGTATCTTCCTTTTTAAAGGATTTATGGATTTGCAGGATGGCATGTAATTCCCGTACACCATGCAATACTTCTTTCAGTAAGCGCTGATGGCTGCCCTCATTATTATCCGGATAATTTACAATGGCGCCAGTATACAACTTATCCGGTATTTCAGTGACCTGCTCCAATATTCGGAAAACCCGGTCACCCACTGTTACAATGTCCATTTCACCGGTCTCATACATTTTCTCTACTCTCTTTATCTGCACCAGTGTTCCATATTCCATTATTTTCTTATTTATCACTACCGGGATACCGAATGGCTTTTGCTCAGCGATGCAGGCAGCCACCAGCTGTTTGTAGCGCGGTTCAAAAACATGCAGGTTCAATTGTTCTCCCGGGTACACTACCACTCCAAGCGGAAATATGGAAATGAAATTTGTCATATCAGATTAGCCGTGTTTTGTTAAAGTTAAAAAATCATCCGGCAACTACCCAGCCAAAACACAGAAGCCCAGGGCAGTAGCCTTATATTAAATAAAAGGGATACCTTTATAGTTAACATTATTATGTTTTAGTAAACGTACTGACTCATACATACCTTAATAATACGTAACCGCTGTACACAGCGTTTCTCCATAAAGAACCGGGAGAGAAAATTACGTGAATATTTACCACTATAAAGTTTGGGCATGTACCAATCGTTAATAGATGGCCTGGCTGATAAAGACATTAAATCACTGGCCCGTTGCATTTCACTGGTTGAAAACGAAGCTGCTGGCTATGAACAGCTGCTGGAACAGCTCCCGGTAAACAACCATACCAAAGTGGTAGGCATTACCGGCCCTCCGGGAGCGGGCAAGAGCACCCTCGTTAATGCCCTGATCACCCAGTTGCTGGAACAAGAAAAAAGCGTAGCCATCATTGCTGTAGACCCGTCTTCACCTTTTAATTTTGGCGCTTTGCTGGGCGACCGGATAAGAATGAGTCAACACTTTAATGATCCCCATGTGTACATCCGCTCTATGGCCAGCAGAGGCGCCTTAGGAGGATTAAGTCCTAAGATCATTGAAGTTAGCGACTTGATTAAAGCAGCTGCCTTCGATTATCTTTTTATTGAAACAGTAGGCGTTGGACAAAGCGAAGTTGAAATTGCCGGCGTAGCAGATACTACCGTGGTGGTAGTAGTACCCGAAGCCGGTGATGAAATACAAACTATGAAAGCGGGCTTAATGGAGATAGCCGATATCTTTATTGTCAACAAAGCCGATCGCGACAACGCTGATATCTTTGCAAAAAACCTGCGCTTGCTGGCACACAGCAAGTATCACGGTAACTGGGAAATACCGGTCATCAAATCGGTAGCTACCCAACAGGAAGGTATACACGACATCATACGAGCCATCGAACAACATCATGCGCAGGTATCTCACCAACAACAAAGACATACACTGTTGCTGGCCGAAAAAGCATATCAACTCATACAGCACCGTCGTATGAAGGATATCTCCAAACAAGCTCTCCAGCAAGAGATACAACAACTGGTCAAGAAAAAGGCGTTTAACCTATACCGTTATATTTCTACCAAAAGTTAACTACGCATGTCATATGTTTCCCTGATTACACAAACTTATACCTGTGCGGCCAACGCCAAGAATGCGGCAGCTATGAAAGCCTATATGCGCGATCAGTTTGCGTTCCTGGGCATTAAAACACCCGAGCGCCGCCAGCTCAATAAAACACTCATTACCCAACATGGGCTTCCAGACATTCATGATATACCGGGTCTTATAAAATCGCTTTGGGAACTTCCTGAGCGTGAATACCAATATGCAGCAATCGACTTCCTGCAACAAATGCACAAGACACGGACACCTGATAACCTTCCGCTGATTGAATACATGATTACCCATAAGTCGTGGTGGGATACGGTGGATAGTACTGTATCCTGTGTAGCGGCCCCCTGGCTCAGAAAGTTTTCTTCTCAACAACCAGCTGTTACGAATAAATGGATTGCCAGTAACCATATGTGGCTACAACGGGCCGCTATTATTTTTCAGAACGGTTACAAACAACACACCAACGAAAAATTATTATATCGTTACATTAAAACACAGCTTCATTCTAAAGAATTCTTTATCCAGAAAGCAATTGGCTGGGCGTTGCGGGAGTATTCCAAAACAAATCCCGAGAGCGTACGCACCTTTGTAAATAGTACAGCATTAGCTCCACTGAGCAAGCGGGAAGCGCTCAGAAGAATAGAATAAATAATTTTTGCTACCTTTGCTGCATGCGTTTTACTTCATTCGGTATATCTCTCACTTACGCAGTATTTAATTACGGTCTCTGATCCGCAGAGAGCGGGTGTTTCATGCCCTTCCTTTTAATCTATTTTTCTTACTTTTTAAATTTAGTGTTATGCCTTGGTTATTCCTTGTCATTGGTGGACTATTTGAAATAGGCTTTACTATTTCATTAAAGTATTCTGAGAATTTTTCAAGGCTATGGCCTTCTCTCAGTTTCATAGCATGTATTTCTTTAAGCTTTTTCTTTCTGAATAAGGCCATCAACGGAGGACTCCCCATAGGCACCTCTTACGCGGTATGGACGGGCATTGGCGCAGCAGGTACTGCTATTGCCGGGATGATATTTTTTAAAGAGCCGGCAGCAGTATGGCGGCTATTTTTTCTCGCTTTGTTAATTGGCTCTATCATCGGTTTAAAGTTTGTATCGGGTCATGATTAACCGATACCTCATCAGCGCGAAGCATTGCTTTGCGCTGTTTTTTTCCGAATGCAGCGATTCCATAAGCGATGGTGCAAGCTATCAGTAAAGGTATAGCCGTGTTCATATCATGGGTTGCTTCTAATAGTAATATTACCGTGGTAAGTAATGTCCGCGAAGTACCTACCATCATTGCACCCATGCCTACCAGTACCAGGGTGCCGGAGTGTATTACTACAGATGGGAATAATAGCTGGATAACCACTCCCAACAACAAGCCCGTGGCGCCGCCAATCAGCAATAGGGGCGTAATGCCACTCCCTGTTTTATAGGCACTGGAGAAGAAAATCCATACCAGTAATTTTCCGGCAGCCAATGCGAATAAAATTGCCAGCGTAACGTGCGCCTGCAATAGGTCATCCAGATAATGCTCTCCTGTACCCAATATTCTGGGAGAAAAATATCCGGTTAGCGCCACCAGCAACACAGGAACTAACAAATACCAACGATTGCTATCTATTAGCTTTCCTAACCAATCATATAACCGGAGATATAACTTTGAAACAACCCTGCCCCATGCACCAACAATTAAGCCTACCACTGCGTATACCAATACTGCCGGCAAATTTGTTACCGGTGCTGCACTGATGGTAAAAACCGGCGCAGTACCCCGTAGCAGATAGCTGCCTGCAGCAGTAGTGGCTGCTGCCAGCACTATAGGAATGATCCCTGCCAATGTATATTCTGCTAAAAATACTTCCAACGCAAGTATGATGGATGCTACCGGTGCACCAAACAAATAGCCGAAAGCACTGGTCGCACCAACTATTAATAGCAGCTGTGATTCAGCTACCGTACAGCGGAACAGCTTGCCCAGCCAATTGCCGATAGCGCCATTTAGCATCATTGCCGGACTTTCGGCGCCCAATGGGCCACCCATGCCTATAGCCAGCGTAAGCCCGATAGCTTTCCCGAAAGCCTTGATTTGTTTTGAGAATATAGTTAGAAACAGGGCACCAACTACCGGCGCCAACATGATTAAAATACCCAGCTCACTATCTCCCGCTCCTGCTTCCAGATGTGACAGATTTCCATAAAATGTCAGGGAGGTAGTAGCCTGAATAGCCATTGTGATGCCTTTGGCGGCTGCTATGCCAATGATGGCAACTAATACGGCTATAGCGGATAACCGGAGGATCCTTGAGGATGTGATAGCTGCAGGCATTGACAGCAGGGGAAAGTCCGGGGTTATGTGAAGTCCCTTTTTATTGATGCGATGAAAGATATTAATCATGCGGTATTTTATAGTCCTTATGCTCAAAGCTATATTGTTCGCGTTACAATCACAAATAAACTTTTATTAATATATACTATTATTGAATTACAAAAGATATATAATATTTTTTTAGTTAGGTAACCTTATTATATTTGTAAGAACCATTCCTCATGAAAATCTAAATCACTACTTATGAATGACGCGCTGCGGCATAATCCGGCGGATTCCGGCTCTCCCTCTACGCCCGATGCACAAACCCTGGTCACTTTAAAAAGGATGCTGCTCTTCACTCATGAGGATGAGGAATACCTGCTGATGGCAGGTAATATCTTACTGGCGCACACAGAAGAGATTTTGGATGCCTGGTACGATCACATACTCAAAAATAATTATCTGGCGCATTACTTTACGAAAAATGGGGCGCCGGATGCAGATTATCTGCAACGCTTACGACCGCATTTCCGGCAATGGATTATAGATCTATGCAACCGGGGAGAGGGGAATGACTGGTGGCAGCTGGAAGAGCGCATTGTAGCGCAATTACATCCGGGTACGGGATTAGATCCTGTAAATGAATTGCCTTCCAGTTACTTGCGTTATTTATCTACGTTTATCTACCCGGTTGCAGAGGCGGGACGGCCTTTTCTGGGTGATAGCGGGTATCCACCTCAAACTACTGCGCGTATGCAGCAGGCCTGGTTTAAAGCTATTTGTTTCAGTGTATTACTATGGATATACCCTTCCGCCAGGCAGTTTACCTATGAGTAACCATCCCTTAAACCAGTTGTTATGACAGTTGCTGTTTTCGACACCTATGTAAAGAAAAAAGATGGAGGTTACCTTCATTTCGACATCATAGTTGACAAGTCTACTTGTTTCGAGGATGTTTTAGTGTATGGGAATAACTATCTGCGATCGAGAAAGGGGGAAACCTTGTCTGTTTCGCATAAAGACTGCCGCTTTTGCCATCTTACCGAAATCATTCCCCAATGGCAGGAACATATCTCCCAGCGGGGTTATTACATACATGAGCTGGAAGGATGTCACTAAAAATTGTTGAATAATCAGGAATGTCACTAATATGCTATTTCCCGCCATACATTAATATTGTACCTTGCCCCATTAACTATTAAGGACAGCAAGAAAATATGGGGAAAGTTTCCACATTCAGCCCCGCACAGCAGGCAGAAAACACATCTAGCAAAGTAGTGGCCTCCCTGGAGCGACTATCAGAGGCCTTCCGCGTACTATTATGGCAGGAGGCTACACAGTATGGGCTTAGTCCCATACAGATTCAGGTACTTACTTTTTTACTGCACTATCCAGAGGAGCAGCGTACCGTTACAACTTTGGCATCGCACTTTAACATGACCAAAGCCACTATCAGTGATGCAGTGAAATCTTTAGAGCAAAAGAACTACCTGACCCGTAAAGCAAGTCTCACCGACACCCGTAGTCACACTTTACACCTGGTAAAGGAAGGCAGGGCGGTAGCAAAAAAAGTAGAACTGTTTGCGGCACCATTACAGGAAACAGTGGAGCAACTGTCTTCCAAAGACCAAAGCACATTGCTGGAGCAGCTGATGCAGCTGATTTACCAGCTTAACCAACAGGAAGTGATTTCTTCACAGCCTATGTGTTTCAATTGCCAGCATTATGCCATGAAAAAGGGGCATTACTGCAATCTGTTGAAAATATCCCTAAACCAAGGCGGTTTGCGGGTAGATTGTCCGGTATTTGAACTTCGGGAAGAGTAGCTGTTATTATTGTACAACTGGTATTTGCAACTGGCAGGTCATTTCATTATCTCCGGCCACGAAGCCAAACTGTTCGTATAATAAACGTCCGTCTTTGCTGGTATGCAGGCTTACCTTACCAGTATTACGTTTCCGGGCTTCTTCAAGAATTTTTTCAAGCAGGTATTTTGCAATGCCCTTCCGTCGGAAAGCGGGAAGTGTATATACATTCAAAATATAGGCAACTTTGCCTTCAAGGTTGTGGTATAGTGGCGGCTGATTATAAAAAATAATGCCGGCACTTGCCACTACCTTGCCTTCTGCTTCTGCGATCCAGTTTACAAAGCTGTCGGCTCTGAGATGCTCGGCGAGGTACATATTAAGATGTGCTGTGAGGGTATGATCCTGAGCGGAATCGGCTTTAGGGTATACTTCTTTCAGAAACTTCAGCCGCAATGTAATCAGCTGCGGGATATCACTTATATCCGCCTTTCTGTAGGTAATCATAGTTGTTAAGGGTTATACTTTATCAGGCTTCCTTATTACTTTTCCACCACCTGAAAGCCAGGAAACCAATAATTATCAGGGGGGTTAAAGCCAACATCAAAATACCGTTATTCAGGCCTTTAGCAGGGCCTTCGCCCAGCTGCTGCGCTGTTTTTGTGCAAAGTGAACACTGTGCCATTACTGACCCGCTCATCATCATCAAAACACTTGTTAACAAAAACAAACCTGCCTTTTTCATAGTACTTATCGTTTGATGCTACAAAATTAGGATATCCCGTTTAAAAAATCTCCTTAATTATATTAGTGGTAATAAGGAGAAATCATAATGTATACAATGACACCGGTTACGGCCACGTAAAACCAAAGCGGCCAGGTAATACGGGCAATTTTGCGGTGACGGGGAACGTCGTTCTGGAATCCGCGCAGCAGGGTAAAGAGCACTAATGGTACTATAATACCGGCTAGCAGGATATGTGTGAGCAATAAGAAATAGTAAAAGTAGCGGATACCTCCGAGGGCAGCTTTCTCTGCCATATCCAGCACACCATTATGGTCGATATCTCCGAAACGGGTTTCAGGCGCCAGGGCATGATACGTAACATAAGACAACAGGAAAATGGCGGACAAGGCCACTGCGATCAGGTTGGCAGTTTTATGCGCTTTTACGTATTTGTTCTTGATAAAGTAGAGGCTGGCCAGTAACAATACTGCAGTAGTAGTATTGAGAATAGCATGGAACAGGGGCAGTATCCGGATATCGAATCCAGGATGCAGGTCTGGCTTGGGTAAAACGAACAATAACGCCACCAGCGCCGGGATGGCAATGGAAACGATCGTAATGGGCGTATTGAGGTTTTTATTTTTTAGTTCCATGTCTTTAAAATATATAAGGGTGAATAAAGAAAGGTGAACACCCTTTCCTTATTCACCCTTCACTTAAAATCATCAATTATTTTTCTCCGGAGAATAACTTCTTAAGAAAGGCTATAAATCCTGGCCGGTGTCTTTCCTTTGCCAGGTGGAGAATGGCGATATCGCCGGCCACCTTTTTAATCGCATTGGAATCCAAACCATTATAGTATCCCCTGATATTCCCGTTTTTATCAATCAACACCAGCTTTTCCGTGTGTATGAAATCATCCGGGCCTCCATCTCCTTTTGTTACCGAAACAAAAAAGTCGTTTCTGGCCAGGTCATAGATTTCTTTTTTACTACCGGTAAGCAACCACCAGTTATCTGGATTTACCTGGTAATCATATGCGTACTTACGCAGTTTGTCTACCGTATCCCTTTCCGGGTCTACTGAGAAAGAGAGGATCTGGAGTAAAGAATCATTCTTTACATAGGCTCCCTGGATCTTCTTCAGATTTTTGGTAAGCGTAGGACAGATACTTGGACAGGAGGTAAAGAAGAAATCAACTAATAACACTTTTCCTTCCATGTCTTTGAGACTTACCTGTTGGCCGAGTTGGTTGGTGAGGTGGAAGTCTCTGATCTTATGAAAAACGGTATCGTAGGAAACTTTACCATTTTCATGGATCGTATCTATTCTTTCAGGGATATAGTATCCTGGTACTGGCACTACATTCTTTCCATAGTGATCTACGATGAGATAACCCAAAAGCGGCACCAGAATAGCCAATGAAACTCCTAATATAGCCCTGCGAGAAATGGTCCTTGAATTTATATATGAATTAAACGTGTCCTGGCTTTACAGCGGGTCCTACTTTAGGTGTTTCCACCGGTGTACCTGGTTTCAGGTCTTTCCTCATATTCTTCCAGGAGTCGCCTTCATACAGGAATGCAACGATAAACCAGATGAACAGTAACAAAGGTATCAAGATTGTCATGATCAGGTTTTTGATTTCATGACCCAGGTGCATAAATTCAGCCACGATATAGAAGGCTTTCACAACGGTAAGGCCGATGAATATTGCATTCAGCACTACTCTTGGGAGGAAACCATATTCCAGGTGTAAAAATGCAAGACCTACTTCCACTAAGGTGATACACAACAGGATCCAGAACGTTCTCCAGATAGATTTAGTAGACGAATCAACATGTGCAGTTTCGTGTCCTGCTGCAGTGTGTGTATGCTCCATTACTATTTAAATTAAATAAATGCTAAAAATCAGATTCCAAATAATCAATAATCCATCTTGTCTTAGAGCAGGTAGAAGCAGGTGAATACGAATACCCAAACCAGATCTACGAAGTGCCAGTACAGTCCTACCTTTTCCACCATTTCGTAATGGCCTCTTTGATCGTAAGTACCTTTCAGTACGTTGGCGAGGATTACGATATTGAGGATAACACCGGAGGTAACGTGTAATCCGTGGAATCCTGTGATGGTAAAGAAGAAGTTGGTGAAGTTGGTAGAAGCCTGTGTACCATCTGCATTGACGAAAGGATTACGACCCCACCATGCACCTTCGTGGAACAGGTGTGTCCATTCCCATGCCTGGCAGCTCAGGAAGGCGAAACCACCAATGATAGTCAGTAGGAGCCATTTAGCCACTGCTTTCCTATCTCTCATGTGACCAGCGTGTACCGCCAGTACCATGGTTACAGAACTCATGATGAGAATGAAGGTCATTAAGCTCACGAACATCAGCGGCAATTCGGCATGGCCCATGCCAGGAAATGATTTGAACACTTCATTCGGATCAGGCCAGGATGGGCTGGAAAACCGGATGGTACCATATGCTATCAATAATGCGCCGAATGTGAACGCATCTGACATCAGGAAGTACCACATCATCAACTTGCCATAGCTCACATTAAAGGGAGAATATCCTCCGGCCCACCATTTTTTCTTCGCTGTAACTGCTGTATCCATTGTTAGTTTTATAAAATTTTACAAAGTTTATCTGGCGATACTTAAAAAAATTAACAGGTAAATCCACAATACATCCACGAAATGCCAGTAGGTAGCGGCTACTTCAATGGGTACTGCGCTGTAGGTGCGTATGCGGGTTCTGTAAGCCCGGCCAAACATAACGAGCAGTGCAACTACACCACCCAGTACGTGCAGCATATGCACGCCTACGATAACATAAATAAAAGAGGCAGAAACAGGCCCGTTAAGGGGAAGTCCCATTGCCTTTAACTGAGAAAATCCTATCCATTGACAAACAGCAAACACCACACCCAGTATAGCTGTAAGCGTAATTAACTGTTTATAGCGTTGCATATTCCTTTCTTTAAATTGCTTTAAAGCCAGGTGAATGGTCAAGCTGCTTGTTAAAATCACTGCAGTAGATATCCAGAAAATATGTGGCAGTTCAAATGCCAGCCAATTTGCCTGGGATCTTTTAACAATGTAAGCACTGGTAAACCCGATAAACATCATAGTGATGCTGCCCATAGCAATCCATAGGGAATATTTATGCGGATGTATTTTCTTACGTTGTTCTAATGTCATAGTATCCATCACTCCTCTTTTCATTTTAAGCTTTGTCCAGTAGCTGTGCCAGCTGAACAATAGTCAGATAAATATAAGATCCGAACATCAGCTTGCGTGCTGCTGGTACATCATTCTTTCTGTAGAGGTTGATTGCCCTGTAGAGGAAGAATATACCAGCGAGAATAGCCACTATTGCAGAGATACTGCCTGTAATTTTCAGGAGGTAAGGCGCTACACCGGCAGGAATCAGCAACAAGGTGTACGTGGCTGCCTGTAAGGCGGTGTACTTGTTGGGTTCGCCGCTACCAGGCAACATTTTAAAGCCTGCCCTCGCGTAATCTTTATATGCAATCCAGGCGATGGCCCAGAAATGCGGGAATTGCCATAAAAACTGGATGGCAAATAAAGACCAGCCACCTAAACTCAGGTTATCGGCCCCTGCTGCCCAACCAATTAATAAAGGCATAGCTCCGGGAAACGCGCCTACCAATACTGCCAGTGAGTTCCATTTCTTCCAGGGGGTGTATAGAAAAGCATACATCACCAAAGAAACCAGGCTCAGCAGGGCAGAAAGGAGGTTAAAACAGTATCCCATTACAAAGATACCAGCCAACCCGGTTACAGTTGCTAATATCACCGCCTCACTCACGTTCATCCGCCCGGAAGGCAATGGACGTACAGCAGTACGGGCCATTAGTTTATCTGTTTCCCTTTCCCATATCTGGTTAATGGTATTGGCTGATCCGGAAACCAGCAAACCACCAGCGAATAATAAAAGAACTTTTACTAAGTTAAACTCCACGCCAGGTACAAGCAGATAGCCTACTACTGACGAAAATACCACCATAAAGGTGAGATTAAACTTCATCAGCTGAGAGTAATCCTTCACCTTGCTAGCTACTGCATACGATGACGACAATTTTATGGAGTTTTCTTGCAACATTTTTTTTCTAGCCACATTCCGGGTTTAAGTCCGGAGCAAATTTACAAACATCACTGTGAACAAAATCCCGGGAGGAAGATTTTTCGCCTTCCTACCGGAATTCTGACAATTATATTAGTGTACTTCTTCGTTAGGACCGATCGGCTCAGTTTGCGGGATGAAATCTCTTCCATCCTTGCTATAATCATAAGCCCAACGATACACCTCAGGAATTTCACCAGGCCAGTTACCGTGACCAGCATGGATTGGCGTAGTCCATTCCAGGGAAGTTGCGTTCCATGGATTCAGGGTAGTCATCTTTCTACCTTTGAATATGCTATAGAAGAAGTTGAATACGAACAACAGTTGCACTGCAAACACCAGGATTACCACGATGGTGATGAATTCGTTCAGACCACCGAATTGTTTGAACGAAGCCCAGTTAGATACATCATAGTATCTTCTTGGCATACCCGCCATACCTTCGTAGTGCATTGGCCAGAAGATGAGGTAAGCACCTACCATGGTTACCCAGAAGTGGATATAACCAATGGTAGAATTCATGAAACGACCATACAATTTAGGGAACCAGTGGTAAATACCGGCGAACATACCAAAGAATGCAGATACACCCATTACAATGTGGAAGTGGGCGATCACAAACATGGTATCATGCAGGTGAATATCGATAGAAGAGTTACCTAACCAGATACCTGTTAAACCGCCGGAGATGAAAGTGCTCACAAAACCGATAGAAAACAGGGAAGCAGGTGTAAAGTTGATATTACCTTTCCAGATAGTAGTGATCCAGTTAAATACCTTGATAGCAGACGGTACCGCGATTAACAAGGTTAAGAGTACGAAGAATGCACCCAGGAACGGATTCAGACCTGTTACGAACATATGGTGTGCCCAAACCAGGAAGGCCAGGATACAGATAGCGAACAGGGAACCGATCATCGCCAGGTAACCGAAGATAGGTTTGCGGGAACTAACCGCCAGTACTTCAGATACCATACCCATGGCTGGGAGGATGATGATGTATACTTCAGGGTGACCTAAGAACCAGAATAAATGTTGATAGAGGATAGCGCTACCACCTTCGTTAGCTAAAGCTTTACCGGCGATAAAGATATCAGACAGGTAGAAGCTGGTACCAGCGTGACGGTCCATCAGCAGCAGGATAAAGCCCGACAGCAATACAGGGAAGGACAGTACACCCAGGATAGCGGTGAAGAAGAATGACCAGATAGTTAATGGCATTTTAGTCATTGCCATACCTTTGGTACGCATATTCAGGATAGTAGAGATGTAGTTCAAACCGCCGAGCAGCTGAGAAACAACGAACAGTGCCATACTGGTCAACCACAGATCCACCCCTATTTTAGAACCGATAGACGCGTCGCCCAAAGCACTCAGTGGCGGATACATTGTCCAACCTCCGGAAGCAGGGCCTGTTTGAACGAACAGGGATGCCATCATTACCAGGCTGGCCAGGAAGAAGAACCAATAGCTCAGACAGTTCATGAAAGGAGAGGCCATATCACGCGCACCTACCTGCAAAGGAATCAGCAGGTTAGAGAAGGTACCGCTCAAACCGGCAGTTAATACAAAGAATACCAGGATGGTACCATGCATGGTTACCAGTGCATAGTAAGCTTCCGCTGTAATGCGGCCACCTTTAGCCCAATGACCCAGGATGCTTTCCAGCCATGGGAAAGTTGCATCGGGAAAACCAAGTTGCAAACGGAACAGAACAGAGAAGAAAGCACCAATGATAGCCCAAACGATACCAGTAATCAGGAATTGTTTGGCGATCATTTTGTGATCCATGCTGAACACATATTTCGAGATGAAACTGTCTTCATGGTGGTGCTCATGATCATGATGATCATGTGCTCCGTGCATTACCTCCTGTTGACTGTGCAATGTTGCTTCGTTACTCATAATCGGTTCGATTTATTATAAACTAACGCCCGGGAAGTATCGTCGTTTGTCAGTTTGTCTTTATTGTTTTTAATTGTACTCCGTCAAAAATTCTTCTACACAAAATTAAGCTTACTTAGTAACAGCAGCTACTACTTTTTGTGTGCTGTCTGCCTTAGGGGCTCCGGCCGGAGCTGCTGTATCAGCGTGGGTCAGACTGTATGTTGATTTTTGTTTGGCTGCCCAGGCGTCAAATTCTTCCTGAGTTTCTACTACGATCACACCTCTCATAGAGTAGTGGCCGCTACCGCACATCTGATCACATGAAATTTCATATGTGAAATCCGGGTTACCGGTCTTTTCTTTCATTTGTTTGGTGGTGTACTTAGGAGTAAACCAGAGGGTAGTAGGAATACCAGGTACAGCATCCATTTTCATACGGAAGTGAGGTAAACCTACGTCGTGGATAACATCGCGGGAACCGATGATGAATTTAACCGGCTTGCCCACTACCAGGTGAACTTCGGTAGGCATAAAGTCGTCCTTGTTCAACGGATCGTTCCAATCCATACCCAGCTCATTACCAGCACCCGGATCGATGGCTTTAAAGTCGCGGCGACCCAGCTGACCATCTTTACCGGGGTAACGGAAGATCCAGTTAAACTGTTTACCGGTTACTTCTACTACCTGTGCATCTTTCGGAGCATCGGAAGTCAGTTGGAACCAGTGTTTCAGACCAAAAGCTACCAGAACGGTCAGCGCAATGGCTGGAATAACGGTCCAGATAACTTCCAGTTTGTTATTGTGTGGGAAATAGAAAGCTTTACGACCTTCTTTTTCCTGGTATTTAAATGCAAACCAGAACAACAGGATCTGGGTAATAACGAACACAATACCGGTGATGGCCAGTGTTACGTAAATGAGGGTATCAACACCTTCGCCTTGTACTGAAGCAGATTCGCCCAGGATTTTGCCTTTCAGCAAATCATTACAGTAGTACACGCCTATAAGCCCCAGCACCAGGAATGCTATCAGCAGGAAACCATTTATACGGTTGCTTTGCTCACGCGCTTTCTTTTCTCCCTTCAATATGGACACATATTCGCTCGCCTTCGCAATCTGGAAGATGACTATGAATATGAGAACAACAACTAAGACTGCTAAAAATCCTGACATTGCTATATGAAATAATTAAGTTATCTAATGCTTTTCTTTTGCCTAATCTCCGTTATCACCTAATTAGGTGTGGTGAACGATACTTTCCTTCAGGTAAGGATGGTTTTTGGGAACCAGTGCAGCCTTCGTCAGTTGATTAGCAACCAGGAAGATGATCAGTCCTACAAAACCAAGTCCGAGTCCGAATTCAAACCATGGGAATACCAGGTCTTTCACGGTACCGGGGGATACCATTTGCCAGAAATCCAGCCAGTGACCGAAGATGATCACGATAGCGATGAATACAATGGCAGTATAGTTACGTTTAGTGTCCCTTTTCATCAGGAACAGTAACGGTGTAACAAAGTTGATCAGGAGATTGAGGAAGAAAATTGGTCTCCACTGGCCCCAAACGCGAGGTTGGAAGTATTCTGTTTCTTCCGGCATGTTAGCGTACCAGATCAGCATGTACTGGGAGAACCAGAGGTAAGTCCAGAAGATACTGAATGCAAACATGAATTTACCCAGGTCATGCAGATGTTCTTCGGTTACGAAGGTCAGGTAGCCATGTTTTTTCAGGTATACTACAAAGAGGGAGATCAGTGCCAGACCTGAAACCCAGGTACTTGCGAAAGTGTACCAGCTGTACATGGTAGAGAACCAGTGTGCATCGATACTCATTAACCAGATCCATGGAGTGGTAGAACCAACGCTGAGGGTGAAAACTACCAGGAAGGCGCCGCAAACAACGGTATTTCTCCAGAGCAGCTTGCGGCCGGTTTCAGGGCGCAGATCCCATCCATCTTCTTCGATAGACATTTTACGGAGTCTCACAGTAAAGAATACCCAGAGGCCTAGTGTAAGAATAGTAGCGATGGTAAAGAATCCTTTGTTCAGGAAAGCAGATTTCCAGGTAAGGACTTTATCTTCCGCAACGTGGTGAGGATTTACCCAGTGGTAGATATCATCTCTTCCGCCAAATACGAGAATCATTACTACTACAAATAAGATGGCAGCCAGAACAGGCACAGCCATTGAAATAGCTTCAGGAACGCGGCGGAACGCGATTTGCCAACCACCATGTGCGAGGGTAGTAGCAGCGATAAAAAAGGTGCTTGCCAATGTAATCAGCAAAAAGAAGCTGCTGTTTTGCAACAGACCGGCCCAAAACCGTGTCGAGTGTTCGCCTCTAAACGCAACTAATCCGATCAATAACGTCAGCAAGCCCACGCCCATTAACACGAAGCTGGTTTTTTTTAATCTTGCCGGTACTACAAATTGGTCTTTCATTACTGTATATTAAAATACTTGATTGAAATTCAGTTTTAACTCATTATTTGGATGCTACTACAGCAGCAGCGCTGTCTTTAGCAGGAGCCGCAGCCGGGGCGGCAGCGCCAGGCTGTTTACTTCTGATATAAGCAGCCACTTTCCAGCGTTGTTCCCTGTCGAGCTGGCTGGCATAGCTACCCATCATGTTAAAGCCATAGGTCATTACATGGAACAGGCGGCCTTCTGTATAACCGGATTTAGCACCGGCTACCAGGTTGGCAGGAGCGGCAGAGAATGGCCCTTCACCACCTTTGTAGAGGGGACCGTTGCCATCCAGTGCGGTACCGTGGCAGATACCGCAATAGATATTAAATAAACGTTCGCCTTCTTTCAGATCAGTTGGCGTAATAGTTAATGGATTTTTCACCAGATTAGCCAGCGCCGTATCTGATTCTTTCAGATGGTATGGCAAAAGTTCACCTCTTTTTACTGTTCCTTCCACTGGCTTCAGGCCTGACAAACGAGCACTGTAAAATTCGTACGCACGGGATTCATACATGTCTGGCATATAAATCCTGCCGGGCTTTCTGTTATGCTCCCCTCTATTACAGGCTGCCAGGAAAGCTCCAGTTGCCAATGCGGCTACAATCAATATGTTGGAAGTCCTTTTCATCAGAAATTATTTATCTAGCTTTCATTAGTTCTTGCTTGCTCAAATCCTAATGTCGCAACTGTATATTTTAGCTGTTAATTATAATTAAGCGTTTGTGGTCTGAATCTTACGGAGATAAGGCTCATCGTCCTTATCCCATCTTCCGAACCACCAACCGGCTTCAGCTTTCTGCTCATTGATATCCTGAGCACCAGCAGCAGCGAGGAAGCTTTTCACTTCTTCTGCATTGGTTTTTTCGGTTACTTCTATCACCATTACAAATTTATCATCTGTTTGTCTGGGATGGAAGATGTGCTTCTTTACAAACGGCATCAGCTGGCAGAGGTAACAGAAAGTGTATACCATCCCAACTGCAGCAAATAATACTGTCAGCTCGAAAGTAATAGGAATAAATGCTGGTAATGGAAAATGCGGCTTACCACCAATATTCAGCGGCCAATCCACATTAAATACCCAGCTCATAAAGGATAATGCTGTAGTGGTACCGGTGATACCGTATATGAAACCGGCTGTGTGCAGGCTGGTTTCTCTTAAACCCATTGCATGATCGAGGCCGTGAACAGGAAAAGGAGTGTATACATCGTGCAATTTGTAACCAGCAGTACGTACTTTCTTCACTGCCGGGAACAACACTGCCTCATCGTCAAACAAGCCTACAACAAATTTTTTAACAGCCATATATTTAAAAATTCAAATTCCAGTTAATAAATCTCTTGATTCGTCTAATTAGTGTGCGTGAGCTACGTCATGTGCAAATTTCTCTGCACTCTCTTCTTCGTATACCACCATTTTCTCCTTGAAATTCTCACCGGAAGTCTTCAGGATAGACTTGATTTCCGCTAAGGCAATTACAGGGAAGTATTTAGCGAACAGGAAATAGCAGGTAAAGAACAGACCAAATGTGCCCATGTAGAAACCTACTTCAGGCCAGGATGGACGATAGTAAGACCAGCTGGATGGCAGGTAATCGCGATACAGGGAAGTACAGATGATTACGAAACGCTCAAACCACATACCGATGTTTACGATGATAGACATTACGAAAGTCACCGCTACGCTTCTTCTCATTTTACGGAACCAAAATACCTGCGGAGTGATTACGTTACAAGTCATCATGATCCAGTAAGACCAACCCAGCGGACCGGCAGCGCGGTATTTGAAGAAAGTGGCAAACTCATAAGGGTTAGCACCATACCATGCCATGAATAACTCAGTCAGGTAAGCGCAACCTACTACAGAACCTGTCAGTACAATTACCTTGTTCATGGCTTCCATGTGACCCAGGGTAATGTATTCTTCCAGTTTTAATATTTTACGTGTAATGATCAGCAGTGTTTGTACCATCGCAAATCCGGAGAAGATCGCACCCGCCACGAAGTAAGGAGGGAAGATGGTAGTATGCCAACCAGGAATTACAGAGGTAGCAAAGTCAAAAGATACGATCGTGTGTACAGACAGTACCAGTGGAGTAGCCAAACCAGCCAGTACGAGAGACAGTGCCTCATGACGTTGCCAGTGTTTGGTAGAACCTGTCCAGCCGAAAGCCGCTATACCATATAACAGCTTACGCAATTTGGTTTTAGCTCTGTCACGTACGCTGGCGAAATCTGGTAATAAACCAGAATACCAGAACAACAGGGACACGGTAAAATAAGTAGAGATCGCAAATACGTCCCAGAGAAGCGGAGAGTTAAAGTTAACCCATACCGGACCGCGGGTGTTAGGGTAAGGCAGGATGAAGAACGCCATCCATACGCGACCCATGTGAATAATCGGGAACTGGCCGGCGCACATTACCGCGAAGATGGTCATCGCTTCTGCCGCACGGTTTACCCCTGTACGCCAACCCTGGCGGAACAGGAGGAGGATGGCGGAGATCAAGGTACCGGCGTGACCAATACCTACCCACCATACGAAGTTGGTAATATCCCAACCCCAACCAATGGTTTTATTCAGGTTCCATACTCCGACACCGAAATAAATCTGCCAAAACACGGAGAAGGCACCAAAGCCCAACAGTGCGAGGGAGATGAAAAAGCCTACATACCACAGTGTTCCGGGCTTCCCTTCAATGGGACTAATGATATCTTCCGTTACCTGGTGATAATCCTTAACCCCGTCTACCAAAGGTTCTCTCAGTGTGGATTCGTATTTTAAATGCATATTCTATAAGCTTTTAGCTGCTAGCTTCTAGCTACTAGCCTTGTCTTTTGTTATGATCTCAGATTCTGTAACTTCTTTCTGTCTTTATCTCTTAACGATAACCGGTTAAGATCTCTTACGCGTGATGCGCTTCTTCCTTATGAGCAGCTTCTTTCTCTGCTTTAGGAGCGGCATCCTTGTTTCTGATCTTAGCCAGGTAGCTGATAGAAGGCAGTACGTGTGTTTCTTCCAACACATAGTACATTCTGTCTACCTGCTGTTCGTTGCGGATCTTATAGATTTCGCTATTCTTGTCGTTGATGTTACCAAATACGATCGCATCAGCGCCGCAAGCTTGTTGGCAGGCCGTTTTAGCAGCTCCATCTTTCAATGGGTGACCAGCTTTCTTCGCATCCAGCTTAGCTTCTTGCAGACGTTGTACGCAGAAAGAACATTTTTCCATCACACCACGGCTACGAACCACTACATCCGGGTTCAGTACCATACGGGTGAGGTTATCGTTCATATCCGCAACATCGTACAAGTTGTTTTCGAAGCTATCAGCACCATTCCAGTCTCTCCAGTTGAGGCGACGTACTTTATAAGGACAGTTGTTAGCGCAGTAACGGGTACCGATACAACGGTTATAAGCCATCTGGTTAATACCTTCAGAGCTGTGGTTGGTAGCACCTACCGGGCAAACGTTTTCGCAAGGAGCGTTATCACAGTGCTGGCAAAGCATTGGCTGGAATACTACTTCCGGATTTTCGTCATCACCGCTGAAATAACGGTCGATACGGATCCAGTGCATTTCGTGCCCTTTCGCTACTTCTTCCCGACCTACAACAGATACGTTGTTTTCCGCCTGGCAGGCAATGGTACAAGCACCACAACCAAAGCAGGTGTTCAGATCGATAGACATACCCCATTTGATACCAGGGTAGCTATAGTTAGGGTACAGGGTAGCATCCTTGCGGAAGTCGGCGCCGAATTTCTTCAGTTCCAGTCTGTCCTCGTTTACTTCCTTAGGGTTCTTAATGAACTCTTCCAGGGTAGTTTCTTTAACGATAGGACGACCTTCGTAGCTATTATGTGTTTGAGTTGAAGCAACAATTTCTTTTGTGCCGGTAGCTTCTGCGGTAGCATCTGTTGTGAAATAGTCGAAAGTCTGACCATTAAAGCTTACAAATGGATAAGCATTTACGCCTACACCGCCAGCAGCTCTACCTGTTTTTTCACTACGGCCATAACCTACTGCAACAGCGATTACGTCTGGATGTATACCCGGAACAATCAGCAATGGCAATTCGATTTCTTTACCGTTAGATTTAATTTTGAGTACTTTCTTTTCAGCGTTGATTTCGTAGTCATCGCCTAATTGTGTAGAGAAAGTTTTAGCCAGCTTGTTGGAGATACAAGCGTAGTTGCCCCAGGTTGCACGGGTAATAGGATCCGGCATTTCCTGTAACCATGGGTTGTTAGCGAGTTTACCGCTACCGATGGCTACTTTTTCGTAGAGTACTAATTCTAATTTACCGCCCTTCTTAGCGCTGTTGATTTTAGCAGCGGCGCCGGCAACATCACCGGAGAAAGAGGCGCCACCTAAAGCTGGAGCAGTGGTTGGCTCAATAACACCGTCCTGCAGTGCTTTGTCCCAACCTTCCTGGCCACCCAGTTTGGATATCCATTCATTTTTCAGGTAGTCTGCCCATGGCGTGGTATTACCAGCCCAGGTCAGGAGGCTATCCTGGATAGCGCGTGTTTTAAACAGCGGCAGGATAGTAGGCTGTCCGAAGCTATAGTATCCGGTTCTACCTTCTGCATCGTTCCATGCTTCCAGGAAGTGATGATCAGGTGCTACATATTTACACAACTCAGTTGTTTCATCAGCTCTTTCGTTGAAAGAAACTGCCAGTTTCACTTTGCCCAGACCGGCTGCAAATTGCTTGGCATCGAAATAGTCGTAAGCCGGGTTAACGCCATAAACCAGTACCGCACCGATGCTGCCTGCGTTCATATCGCTTACCAGTTTCGCCATATCTGCATCACTACCCTGACGGTAGTTGGATGGAGAAGCGAAATCGATCGTAGTACCGTTAGCACCGATGGCATTGTTAATGGCGTTTACGATGATCTGTACATTCACATCGTTGGAACCACTTACCACCAGGGCTTTACCGTTATTTTCCTTCAGCGCTTTAGCCGCTTTCTGAATACCATCTGCAACACGTTTGTCGGCAATGGCAGGAGCAGTAACGCTACCACCTACCGCCGCCAGCAGTGCCAGTGCAATAGCACCGGTTTCAGAAGGTCTGTGTGTATATCTTTCATCCGCGTTCGCACCGGTAAGGCTCATCGTGCTTTCGAACTGGAAGAGTTTGGACATTTCCGGTTTCTGTGCATTGATCTTACGGGTCTGTGCAAATTGGCGGGCGTATTCAACCGGGTTCAGCCAGGTTCCGAGGAAATCAGCGCCCAGACCTACTACTACCTTTGCATTTTCAAAGTGGTAGGAAGGGATTACTCTTTTACCGTAGGAAGTTTCGTTGGCTTGCAGCATACCTGCATAAGAAACAGCATCGTATACTACGTGACGGGAGTTAGGATATTTAGCCAGGAACTCGCCTATTACTTTTTTGGTAGTAGGACTGAGTACAGTGCTGCTTAATAAAACAACAGGAGCACCGCCTAAACCGGCCAGTGCTGCACCTACTTGTTTATCCAGTTCTGCCCAGGTAGTTTCCGAACCGGCGATAGACGGGAAGCGGAGACGGGCAGTATCATACAGGCTCAGTACAGCACCCTGTACTTTAGCGGAAGTAGATCCCTGGGTGATAGAAGATAAAGTATTTCCTTCCAATTTGATAGGACGACCTTCGCGGGTTTTCACCACTACTGGTACATATTCACCATCAATAGCATAAGAAGAAGCATAATAATTGGCTACTCCCGGGGTGATTTCTTCCGGTTTATTTACATACGGAATAGCTTTCTTTACCGGTGTTTCACAGCTGGCAGCGATGGCTGCAGCAGCGGTGGTGAACCCCAGATATTTCAGAAAATCCCTACGGGGGGTAGTAGCATTCAACAGGCCTTCACTCTCGAACGGTAGTTCTTCACTGAATTCGTTCTTCACAATTTCCTGATGCGCATCGGTATTGTGCAACTCCTCCAAGCCTTTCCAATACTTTTTTTGCTCCATGTTATATTAACGAGTTACGTTTATAAATTTTGATATCTTCTGATTAAGAGAAAATCTCTCTAAATCCAACCTAGTAGTGACATTTTTGACATTCAGTACCACCTACCATTTCAACAGTTACGCTATCGATCTTCTTATCTTTAATATCCTGATGAAGCTTTTCGAAGATGCTGTAATAGTTGTTGTCAGCAAACTGCACTTTAGTAGTACGGTGACAGTTAATACACCATCCCATAGAGAGGTCGGCGAACTGATGAACTTCGTCCATTTCGTTGATGGCGCCGTGGCAGGTTTGACATTGTTGTTGACCAGCTACTACGTGTTGAGAGTGGTTAAAGTAAACGTGGTCTGGCAGGTTGTGGATTTTAGTCCATTCGATAGGTCTTCCTGGCTTGGTATATTTACCAGCATTAGGATCCCAGCCTACGTAGTCGTATAATTTTGCGATTTCGGCAGTACCATCCACCTTCTTACCTTCTGCAGTTACCAGCTCATAAGTACCGGAGTACTCTTTAATCGCTTTGTGGCAGTTCATACAGATATTCTCAGAAGGAATCATGGCATGTTTACTCTTCTCAGCACCAGCGTGGCAATACAAACAATTGATCTGGTTGATACCTGCGTGTACTTTGTGGCTGTAGAAGATGGGTTGCTCCGGCATATAGTCTTTCTGACGACCCAGGCCAATTGCGCCATTGATAGTGAAGTAACCGCCTACCATGAAGAGCACGAGGATAATCAGTGCGAGGTAAGCTTTGTTTTTGTAGAAAGGAACAGGATCCGGAGTAAGTACGCCCTCTTTATCGCCAGCCAGCTTATTCAGGTTGCTGTTGATTTGCATGAGGATCAGCGCTACTACTGCGAGAATCAGGGTAATGATACCAAACAGTAAGCTGTTATCATTGCCTTTTTCAGTACCGCCTTCAGGCTGACCTTCTGGTTTTGGACCAGCAGTAGCAGGCCCTTTGGAGCCTTCCACTTTAATATAAGCCAGGATGTCGTCGATGTCCTCGTTGGATAACTGAGGAAACGCGGTCATCGCGGTCTTATTGAACTCATTAAAGAGGTCATTAGCATACTTGTCCCCTGTGGCCAGTACAGAAGCAGAGTTGTGGATCCACTGGTGCAATAATTTCTTATCGGGCCAGCGATCTTCTACTCCCGCCAATGCAGGACCTGTCAGCTTTTTGTGGACATTGTGGCATGAGGCGCAATTTGTCTGGAATGTTGCTTTACCCTTTGCTGGATCTGCAGCCTTAACTGAAGAAAAAGGAATTACTATACTAGCGCATAGAATAAGCACACTCACAAAATGCTTGCGCAAAAGAATGGAAACACGACGATACACAGCCTATATAGTTTAGATTTGACCTAAAGTTTCTTAAAAGTGCCAGCAAAAATAAGACAGAATGTTGACAATTTACCAACAATTAAAAAAATTTATTGTCTTATTGCCGCTCGTTTTGGGCTCGTTTTTTTAGTGGCAATTGTGCTGTAAGTCTTTATGCTGGCCTATTTTAACGTTTTACCGAATATATCTTTCAAAACTTATTATTTTGATTGAAAGTTCGATTCCCCTGTGGAGGCTCGTCTACATCATAATAGGGGGCAAGGTTTGCGAGGATATAATTATAATATATGTAGATGAAAACAAAATAGTGACCCCCTATATCCTCCCGAACTTACACAATATAATATATTATCCCGCTACCTGGTTAATTTCTCCGAGAGTCGTTAATTTTACCTAATAACCTGCCGATAGGCCATAATGTTCACGCCTCAATTAAAAAACTACTCCATGAAACAACATTTTCTACTACCTGCTCTGTTTGTCGCCCTGGCAGCCTGTAACAATAATACGGCTGACCACCAGGCTCAAAATACCCAAAAAAATAAGCCCGGCGTAACCGCCCTCCCCATCACTGGCACTTACCAGGGTACATTGCCCTGTGCCGACTGCCCCGGCATGGACTACCAGATAAGCCTGTATGATGACCATACTTTCAGCGAACTTGTTGCCTACCAGGGCAGAGGACAAGAGGTAGCCACCGTAGAAACCGGCAGCTGGCGGCAAACCTCCGATTCCACTGTAATAATCCATAAAAAAACAGATAGCAGCTCCTTCCTCGCCGCTGAAGGGAAATTGCTACTGCTCGATACCAAAGGGAAACGTATCGAAGGTGTACTGGCCAGCAACTATGTGCTGAAACCGGTGGAAGGAGGCGACAGGCGCGCCCTCCTCGCTGCCAAGCTGAAATCAGGCATCCGCTTTACTGCCAATGGCAACGAACCCGGCTGGCAATTGGACATCGATAACCGGAAAATCTACTTTCACACTATGAATGGCGACAGTCTGCAGGCAACTTTGCCCCCTCCGCGCCCTAATTCCGACACTTTAAAAGTATATACCACTCCACAGATTACCATCAGCATCCGGAATACCATATGCTCCGATGACATGAGCGGGATCATGCGGCCCAATACCGTACAAGTCCAGTTAAAAGAAAAAACCTACCAGGGCTGCGGGGAATTCCTGAAATAAAATGAATACCCCTGATATCTTTATATCATGATACCATGATATAAAGATATCAGGCCGCAATTATGTAATTTTGCACCCTTAAAAGGAATCAATTGAAAAATATTGCCATATTCGCTTCGGGTGCAGGTAGCAACGCTCAGAAAATTATTGATCATCTCAGGAACTCAGATAAGGGCAGGGTATCCCTGATTGTGTGCAACAAACCAGGAGCTGGCGTCTTGCAAATCGCTGAACGGGAAGGTATCCCCAGCGTGCTCATAGAAAAAGATGATTTTTTCCGTTCTGATAAATATATACAGCTATTAAAGGAACAACAGATCGACCTGGTGGTATTGGCCGGCTTTTTATGGAAAATACCCGCCAACCTGGTGCAGGCATTTCCTAATCGTATCATTAATATACACCCGGCATTGCTACCCAAATTTGGGGGCAAAGGTATGTATGGACATTTTGTGCATGAAGCAGTCGTATTGGCCGGAGAAAAGGAAAGTGGCATTACTATTCACTACGTCAATGAAAAATATGACGATGGGGAAACGATCCTCCAGGAGCGCTGCGTGGTTACGCCCGAAGATACTCCCGAAACCGTAGCCAGCAAGGTACAAGCCCTCGAGCATCAATGGTTTCCGGTAATTGTGGAACGATTATTGACCAGTTTATAAACTACGGCATACCGCCACGATCAAGGTACTTAAGCCAGTCTAACCCTTACAACTGTATGAAAAAGACACTGCTATTACTATGGTTGTCCTGCTCACTATTTTTCGCATCCTATGCACAGGAAACGAAAACAAAGGTGGGTAAAAACGCCTACCTGAAAGTGAATCCTACCACATTAATTAATGAGTTAGATATATACCTGGAACAGGAGCTTTCTGACAAATTCAGCCTGGAAGTAGGAATAAGCGGTATCTATACAGACTATCCTGACTATGTGCTCGCCAAAAAAGTAGACTTCGGCCAGAAAAAGCCGGATATCAGCACCGAACAATTTGTAGATGGACGCGGACTTGGCTTCAGAGTGGGTATGCGTTGGTACCTGGTATCTCCGGATATGGACATGGCGCCGGTTAGAGCAGCCGGTACCTATTTCGAACCTATCTTGTTCTACAAAAAAGTATTCTATCCCAACCAGGACAATACCATCAGCAATGTAACCTATACCGACTCCGGCGACAAATCAGTAGTCGGGCTACAGCTGTTGATAGGCCGCCAGTTCAAAAAAGACCGCTTTCTCCTCGACCCATTCATTGGTATCGGCATACGCAGTAAAATCTACAATTACAACACTTATCATTTCGATGCCAACAATAACGTATCCTTGAATAACGGCAAACTGGTGAGTATACTCCCCAGCTTACAGGTAGGGATCAAAATGGGACTCAAGCTGTGGTAACCGTACCTAAAAAGGTACGATTACTTTAGCGCTGAAATTTCTTCCCATATTATATATACCCAAGCGCCCGTTAGGGGAAGCCGTATAATATTCGAAGTACTTTAACCGGTTGGTGTTAGCCTGGTAAGCCACATTGCCCACATTATCCAGCTGCAGGAACACCTCGCAAACCGTTTTCCCTTTTTTATTGATAATCCCGCTACCGGCGCCCACATTAAAAAGGGTGTACCCCGCTGTAAATGTTTCTGTATTGTCTACGCCATAAAACTGAGGCTGGTCGGACATAATATCTACTTCTGCCCGGATGTAGGCCTTCGAGAATAAGCCATAATTCTGCTGCGCTGTAGCTCTCCACTCGCTTCGTATATGCGTAGGAGGTATAAACGGAAGATACCGGGCTTCTTCTCCGTGCAAGCGAATCAATTCCTGGTTTTTATTCCTTCCTTGTATATAAGCCAGGCTGTTATTCACTGCCAGCCAGGCAATCCTGCGTGGATGCAGATTCACTGCCAGCTCCCCGCCATACAACCTTGCGGCCGACTGCTGGTAGCGATACGTTGCGTTGCCGGGAACAATGACTACGGGGTTACCATTATTATCGTATAGCCTTGCCTGGTAAATATAGTTATCAATATCGTTGTTAAACAATTCTATACTGATATCTGCATCTGGCAACCAGGCCTGTATACCAATATC
The DNA here is from genome assembly GCF_012726295.1 of Chitinophaga sp. Ak27. Classification (GTDB taxonomy): domain Bacteria; phylum Bacteroidota; class Bacteroidia; order Chitinophagales; family Chitinophagaceae; genus Chitinophaga. The sequence goes on from NZ_JABAOB010000005.1 coordinate 315,222, forward strand.
TTCCTGTAAACTAAACTCCGGGTTAAAGCCGCGGTTGCCCAGGTATACAATATGCGCCCCCGGGTCCAGGCCATTAGAGCCGATTTCTGTAATATTGGGAGCACGATATCCCCTGGCAATATTGGCTTTGAACAACACCCGTTCGCTGATATTCCAGGTAGCTCCCAAACTACCGGAGATACCTGTATAACTGTGGCGAAAGGCGGGGAACTGTAATCGGGCTTCCGCCGTATCTCCTCCCCGCACGTGTTGTTCAAAACCGTTTTGCTTATTGGGTCCTACATAGAAATTATTCCATCGAATTGTACGATTGTCGTACCGGAGTCCTCCTGATATATCTATCTTCCCAATCGTTTTCTTTGCAAATACAAATCCCCCTATGTCAAACAGGCCATAATCAGGGATAGGGAAGTCAGTACCATTTTTACTGATATTTGACTGATACATGCCATTTACCCCCACGGTAGTTTCCCAGCCATCCATGACTGGTAAATTATAACGTATATCGTAGTTGAGTGTATTGAGCACTACATACAATCCCGGCTGCGACGGCATTTCCGGGTGGTTATACTCCCGGCGGATACTCTGTTGCAACCCTATCATGGCGTTGATATCCCCATCGCCCAGGCTCCATTTAGTGCGGTTGTACACCCGGTAATGCTGTATATGCTGATGCAATGGATGAATAGAATAGGAGCGTAGCTCATTTTCCGGCACCAGCGGCCTTTCTTTAATATCATCTTCTTCCTTTACCTGCTTTGTAAACTTACGGGTAAGGGAGTCCCTGCTGCCATCAGGTATTTCCTGGGTATTATCATATAGCGTTACACCAATTTGTGTACTTCCCCATGATTTATCTGTTCTTGCCAGCGCTGATAGATTATACTCGCGGAAAGCGGTTCCATATACTAACCCGTCTACTTTATTCCGGTAGTTATGCGCAGTTTTGGCGGTAGCACGGAATACATATTTCCAGTCGTTGCGGCCGTATGCCAATCCAAGTGAAGATCCCAGCATACCGTTATTACTGTGGTAATCGGTCAGGAAACTACCCTGCAATTTGCCGGGAGTCAAAGACGGTACATCCGGGATCATATTAATAACGCCTGCCAGGGCGTCTGAGCCATAGGTAAGGCTGGCTGGACCTTTCACTACCTCTGCCCTTGAAACACCGTACTGGTCTACTTCTATTCCATGTTCATCTCCCCATTGCTGGCCTTCCTGCCGCACCCCATCATATAAGGTAAGTACCCGGTTATATCCCAGCCCCCGGATAAAAGGCTTTGAGATATTAGGCCCGGTAGTAACTGCGCTCACACCCGGGATCCCTTTCACAATGGCGTCGATAAGGTTATTGTTTACATTCATATTCATTTCCCGCTTGCTGATAACGGCAATGGGTATAGGATTTTTCCGTACGGCGGTTGCACGCGAAACGCCGGTCACAATTACTTCATTTAGCTTAGACAGGTCGTCCTCCAGCTGGATATTCAATGTACAGACTTGTTCAGTAAAAACGGTTCGCTTCATTTTTATAGTTTGGAATCCTATCATTGAAATAACAATATCGTATGTTCCTGGCTGCAATTGCGTGATACTAAATCTGCCACGTTGATCGGAAATGGCGCCGGTATGCAACTGACGTATGGCTATGTTGGCAAATTGCAGTGGCTGACCGTTTTTATTAACAACAGTCCCTTTAATAGCGCCATGCTGACCGTACGTAAGGGAAGTCAATAAGAGTAAAAATAGTAATGTAGCTATTTGTTTCATGTTAGTAAGAAATGTAGGTAAATGGTAACCGTGCAGGACTTCCAGGATAGTAACACTGGTTACACTTCTAATTTAATTTTCAACAAAACTATATTCTATTTTTATACCCGTCTTAATTATTTTTTAGATTAACCTAAATTATAGGAAAAGGATCCTGAAAGACGGCTTTTTGCTGGAAGCTTTTAACTTCCGGTTCTGTACACAGGCAGTCATCCAGGGCAGCTGTAATGGCTGCAGCGTCGAGTTCCTGCCCAATAATTACCAATTCATTATAGCGATCAGCAAAACGGTTGTCCCAGCGGCTGGTTACCAGCTCATAGGTTTCAGTATCCAACTGCCACTGCTGGCGGGGAATGGCACACCACCAGTAACCCGCTTTTTCCGCGCGCAGCGAACCGCCGGCCTGGCTCCAGTTGACAGCGATCTCTGGCCGGGAGGCTAGCCAGAAGAGCCCCTTGCTGCGTATAATATTGCCCGGCCACTGTTCATTAATGTAATGCCAAAAACGTTCGGGGTGAAACGGTTTGCGGCTACGATATACAAAAGAAGAAATACCGTATTCCAGGGTTTCCGGAGTATGCTCATTTTCCAGCTCGGCCTGCCATCCCGCGCTCTGGGCTGTACTGTCGAAATCGAAGAGATGTGTATTCAATATTTCTTTTAGCGGCACGACACCATTTACCGCTTCTATTATCCGCGCCTGGGCATTAAGTTTATGAAGCACCGCCCGGAGATTCCCAAGTTTTTCCGGGCTTACCAGGTCACATTTATTCAATACAATCACATTTGCAAATTCAACCTGGTCGGTGAGCAGGTTTACGATAGTGCGCTGGTCGGCCGGATCATCTGTCAATCCCTGTTCGTGCAACTGCGTAATACTGCTGTAGTCCCGCATAAAATTGAATGCATCTACCACAGTCACCATTGTATCAAGGCGGCTTACGCTGGACAGGTCTATCCCGTTGGCTTCATCCTGGTAGCAAAAAGTTTGGGCTACCGGGATAGGCTCAGAAATGCCGGTAGATTCTATCAAGAGATAATCGAATCGTTTTTCTGCCGCCAATGCGGCTACTTCCTGCAGTAAGTCATCGCGAAGGGTACAACAAATGCAGCCATTACTCATTTCCACCAGCCGCTCTTCTGTTTTATGCAGGGTGTTTTCATTCCGTACTAACTGTGCATCGATATTTACTTCGCTCATATCATTCACAATTACGGCTACACGAATATTCTCGCGGTTATGCAACACGTGATTCAGGAGCGTAGTTTTCCCTGCGCCGAGAAAGCCACTCAGCACGGTAACAGGCAATTTTTCCATATATAAGATGATTAGGTTTCGATAGGCATGGCATACAGGGCATTACCGGCATGACTTTATCAGCCCCCCCGTTGCCGGTAACCGGATCCCTGTTTATCAATCTATTTTATCAGTGATGCTTATGAATTGTACACTGTTTGCAACCACGCATGTTCAGGAGGTGCGCTGCCATGATACTGGCGACGCCCACCAGGATAATTGCAAACGCCGTGTAGGTACCTGTAAAATAAAAATGCCCCGCCAACAGTAACAGGAAACCCGTTATAAATAACAGGAGCGGCGTGGGGCGGCGATGATGCCGGAAATATCCCCGGCCCAGCGATATGCAGCCAATAAGAAAAGAAAATGACATCAGCCCGTATTCCAGTGTTTCATTTTCCATAAAATCGGCCCCCAACAAGGGCAACAGAGTTACCAACAAAGGGAACAAAGCACAATGTACTGCGCAGATCAATGAAGCTCCAATCCCTAAAGTATCCAGGTTCATCCGCTTTAGCATGTTATCATCCATACCCCTCTTTTTTATTGCTGAACAAAACTACATAAATTTGCAACAATGTTGCAAATAAAAATAATCCAATTCATCAGATAATTTTATTCCTCAATTGTAAAATGTTGCAATCGTGTTAAAAAATATCAAGACATCTTCCGTCGCTGGGCATCTGTTAACTATGTACTACCTTTGTATATCGAATTAAACAGGGGAATCATACCTATGTCGAAGAAAGCAATTATACTCATTTCGTTTTTTATAGTACTGAGCGCGGGTTTCCTGGGCTACGCAGGATATGTTATCAAGGGTGAAACCGGAACCTTCTTTGGTAAAGAAAAGCTGCCAGTATTGGGTGCTCCCGGGCATACTGTACAGGGATTTTCTTTTACAGACCAGGATGGCAAAACAAAGGCCAAGGCTGACGTTGAAGGTAAAATCTATGTAGCCGAATTCTTTTTTACCACCTGTACCGGTATTTGTCCGAAGATGAATGCCAATATGGACCAGGTTTATGCTAAATACAAAGATAAACCAGACTTCCTGATCCTTTCACATACCGTTGATCCGGATCATGACAGTGTACCTATTTTAAAAGCATATGCCGACAAGCATAAGGCCGACAGCAAAAACTGGTGGTTCCTGACCGGCGATAAAAAGCAGCTATACCGCATGGCCCGTCAGGCCTACCTGGTAGATGACGGTACTTATACCGGCGAAGAAGATTTTGTACATACTCAATGGTTTGCCCTGGTAGATAAGCAAGGCCGGATCCGTGGCTTGTACGAGGGTACTAAAAAACAGGATGTAGATAAGCTGATTACAGACATAGACCGATTAATGGAAGAATAAAGTTTTTTCATCATGGGCACTAAACAACAAATAACAGAACGAATCGGTAGTCTCTTACGGGAAAGCAAGCTAAGTGTTACAGAAACCAGGACTAAGATATTGGAACTGTTTATGAAAAGCAGCGGGGCCCTGGAGCATGCTGACTTTGAGAAGCTGACCGGTAAAACATTTGACCGCGTTACCATCTATCGCACACTGCAAACATTTCTTGATAAAGGCATCATTCACAAAATACCAACTACAGACACCTCCGTACGTTATGCATTATGCAAATCGGAGTGTTCCGAACATGATCATCACGATCATCATATCCACTTCAAATGTGAGGAGTGTGGCAACACCATTTGCCTGGATGAAACCGATGTGCCCCCAATACACCTTCCCAAAGGGTATGCTGCGCATACAGTAGAGGTGGTAGTAAGCGGAGTATGCAAATCATGCAAATAACGACTGATCAAATCATTTAGCAGGGCGATTGTCCTGGTAAAAAAAGAGGGTGTATCGGATAAGTTCCGGTACACCCTCGTCTATTTAGCGCAACTTATTACAGTTTCTCTATCTCTGTTTTTATAAAATCGGCCAGCTCTTTTACATAATCCGGTGAGAAATCGAACTTAATCCCTGCTGCTTTATATAACTCCGGTAAAGTTTTAGTGTTACCTAAACTTAACGCCTGTACGTAATTATCCAGGGCCTGGGTTTTATTCTCCTTGTATTGTTTCCACATGGCAATAGCGCCTAATTGTGCAATACCATATTCGATGTAGTAGAAAGGCACTTCAAACAGGTGCAGTTGCTTCTGCCAGGTAATTTCACGGTAGTCTTCCTGCCCCGTCCAGTCTACCACGGCGGGAGAAAATTCTCCCAGGATTTCCAGCCATTTGGCGGTACGTTCAGCCACTGTATGTTGCGGATGCTCATATATCCAGTGCTGGAATTTGTCGATGGTAGCAATCCACGGGAATATGGTAATCGCTCTTTCCAGTTGCTGCAACCGTGCACGGCGCAGCTGTTCTGCGTCATCAAAGAAAATATCCCAATGGTCCATGGTGAGCAGTTCCATGCTCATGCTGGCTACTTCTGCAATTTCCATCGGGTACTCTTTAAATGCACTTAATGTGAGGTGATGGCTCAGGAAAGAATGCACCGCATGACCGCCTTCATGTACCATAGTGGTAAGGTCTTTCATCTGGCCGGCGGCATTCATGAAAATAAAGGGAACGCCTGTTTCTGCCAGCGGGCAGTTATACCCACCCGGCGCTTTGCCTTTGCGACTTTCCAGGTCGAGGCGGCCCATTTGTTTCATGACCCGCAGGCAATTGCCGAAGAACGGTCCCAGCTCATCAAAAGTAGCGATAGCTTTGTTAACCAGTTCTTCTCCAGTATGGAAAGGTTCCAGCGGTTTTACGCCAGCCGGTTCTGCTTCTGTATCCCATGGTTTCAGGGTATCCAGTTGCAGTTTAGTTTTCTGCTTTTCCAGGGTTTGCTGTGCCAATGGAACAATATGCGCCTTGATAGCATCATGAAACTGGAACACGTCTTCTTTTGTATAATCGAAGCGGCCCAGCTCTACAAATTTATAGTCGCGATAATTGGCGAAGCCTGCGTTCTTAGCTACCTGGTCACGTTTCTTTACCAGGGAGGAGAAGAGTTCATCCAGCTGCTGCCGGTCTTGCAAGCGGCGTGCGGCTGTTTTTGTAAATACTTCTTCTCTCAGGGAACGGTCGCCACTTTCCAGGAATTTGGCGGCCTGTTGCAGCGTATATTCCTGGTCATTTACCTGGATGGTCATTTTTCCTGCAATGACGCCATATTGCTGCGCCATTACAGTAAGTTCGGCCTGGATGGGAATATTCTCTTCCCTGAATAGGTCTATCTGTTTCTGTACATTCCGGAGGTAGGTTTTATATAATTCCTGGTCGAGTTCTTTCAGGAATGGGCTATCCAACAATTTCTTATTCAGCGCATCAGCGTAGGGCTGCAGCTTAGGTTGTATTTCCATACAGAAGTATGCAAATGCTTCTTCCAGTTCTTTACTGGTGGTGTCGCAGGTCATGCGGATCTGGCGCCAGCAAGCATCTTCGCTGGTAACGGCTTCCAGTTCACTCAGGTCTTTCAGCCATTTCTCGAGGTCGGCTACGCTATTAATGGGTCTTTGTTTCAGGGCCTCAAAATAGGGCTGTAGCGTATCCCAGGTAGTTACCTGGAAAGTTTCGGGGAGAAACTGGCGGGGTAATTTCTTTATATCTGCACTTAAATTATCCATGCTATCAAATATTTTGAATTTTTTCGAATGTAGAAATGTAGCACTTTTTTAGGCGAATGCACTTAAAAGATTCGTTAAAAACGGATACTAAAACGATTCAGGCTTCTATTCACCGTCAGCAAAGGCGGTAAATAGAAGCCTGAAATATTTGTTATTTGTTGATGGGTATCAGCAAATAACCAGTGTCTTACTATTCTTCTGTTTTCTTCTTGCGTGGCTTCGCAACTTTTTTAGGTTCTTCACCTTCTGCTGCCGGCGCTTCTTCTTTCTTAGCTTTAGCCTTCTTTGGTGCTTTTTCTTCAGCGCCTTCTTCCGTGTCGGCGGCTTTTTTAGCGCGTGTCTTTTTAGGCTTTTCTTCTACAGCTGCTTCTTCATTAGCGGCAGCAGGAGCTGCTTTAGCTTTTTTCTGAGGAGCTGCGGTTTCTTCTACAGCCACTGCTTCCACTTCACCTTCACCATCGGCCAGGATCTCTTCAAATTTCAACAGATCGTTTGCTTTGAGGATACCGAACCATTTTACCATCTTCTTCATATCACTCACATACACTCTGTCTTCATCGAATTCAGGGAATACGCTTTTGAAATAAGCTTTGATAGCATTGTTGTCTGCTTTACCAGCTACAAGCGGGAATGCCGCTGCTTTTTCATCCATGGCTTTAAATACTTCAGCCAGGTTTACGTTTTCGCCGGTAGTGAATACTTCAATACTTTCCAGTGGAGTAAAATTATGCACGCGGGAAGATACAAACCTTGTACTTTTATCTTCCAGTGACCTTACGATGGCGCCATCTTGTTTACTGGCTACTAACTGAAACAAACCGCCCAACCCGGTTACTGCAACAATTTCTCTGTACTGCATGTTCAAATTTTTAGGAAGCGCAAATATAAATAATTATAATAGATTGACCGCTGCTATTTTTAAGCCATAAAAAGCCTTTAACAGGCGGGTCGCTCAATTCAACTTTCGTGCCATCACCACTGTGCGTTTGCACCGTTTTACCTGTCCCGGCAAATTAAATATTTCTATAAGAAATATATAAATACCTGAAGGTAAAAGTACTGCATTTTCGTTTTTCCCATCCCACTGCAAATATCCATTATTTCCCAGCAAAAAATTACGGGCCAGCCATCTTACGGGTCTTCCTTGTATATCATAAATAACAATATTTCCAACGTAGCCAGGGCCGGGTAATGTCCAGGAAAGCCGGACCCAATCATCTATCCCATCCTGGTTAGGAGAAAAAACACCTGGGGCCAGCACAATATTCAGTGAATCGCCTGCATCTGGCCAGCGCTGGGAATTAATCGCACCTGGCGTAGCATTACCCGCCGCGGTAGCGGCCGAGTGCCAGTTATCTACATCATCTGAAGGATGGGAATAAGATAAACGCTCCAGTGATACGCCCTGCAGCTCCCTGGCAAGGGGGAAATGCAGGCGCCTTGTATAATGCAGTTCATCGAGCAGGGCGCTATCTGTCCGTAATAATACAATGGATCCTTCCGTAGCGGGCATAGAAGGCAAACTCCCAACGGTTTGAATATTTTCAGGTTGCGCACGGGGATAATAGTTGGAAAGTGCTACCGCATCGGTGGTGAGTGCAAGTGGCTGGCCAGGCATCAACAAGCGCCCGGTACTACTGAGTATCTTCCATGGCCCCAGGCTGCCATCAGCCTTCCGGTTACAAAGCCGCAGGCTGGCCAGTTCTACCACTTTCTGGCTGCCGTTGTACAATTCTATAAATTCGGGACTTCCCGGGCCAGGATCAAATAATACTTCATTAATGACTACCTCCTGCTTTTCTGGAAGTTGCGGAATGCCAATAGAAAGACTGGTATTTAATCCGCTACTTTCTCCCATACAGTCTGTCAGTGCCATGGTAGTTAATGTATATATCTCTCCCGGAGATAAAGGAATAGACAGTTGCAATACCACATTCCTGAATAGCGGTGGAAGTACGCGGCTGCTAGTCACCTGCAGGCCATTATTGAAATGATAGTGTGCCGGATCAGCGGCCACCGCGCTATCCAACGTTTTACTGAATCCCAGCAATACATGCAAACTATCTGTAATAGTAGCATAGCGCAGATCCGGCCGGGTATTATCCGGTAGCGGCTGCGCCACTGCGTTGGGATTGCCTGGCGTTCCACCCGCTACAGCTGTACTGGCGGTCCAGTTAATTTTACCGCTGCAGGGAAGCGCATCATTGATCATTTCCAGGCTGATGCCTCCTTTGGGAGGGGAAGGCGTACCATACCAGTGCGCATCATAGTCTACCGCGTGCATTACCCGCCGATGGGCATCATACAACACCACCAGCGCGCTGTCATCTGCCAGGGCCGGGAACCGGTCAATCCCTCTGATGTTGGGGACCCGGTAGCTGGGTACAGCCGCGGTAGCACAGAGCAGCAGCAGGCTGTCTGGCTGCAACAAACAAGCCGGCAGGATGATCTCCCGCTTATTGACCGCAATCCGCCAATCTTTCAGCTGTACAGGGGCTGTACTTATATTTTTTAGTTCTATATATTCGTATGGCGGCAACCCGAGTGGGGGACCAGGTTTAACCATTATTTCGTGGATAACCACGTCATAAATGGCCGGCGATTGGGTAAAACCGCTGAAAGCCCGTAGCAACAGGCCGATACAAACAATGGGGAATCGCATATCAGGTAGTTTTTGGGCCTCAAACTTACCCTATTCGTTTTTGCAAAGTGTTAACCCCATCCAAACGGCAAAAAAAATACTTAATGCTATGAAAAGCGCATGCGATACATTAATTTTGGGCTTCCAAAATTTAAAATGTAAAACAAAATGAAAGTTGCCGTAGTAGGAGCGACCGGATTGGTAGGCTCAAAAATGTTACAGGTGTTAACGGAAAGAAACTTTCCCGTTACTGAATTGATTCCAGTGGCTTCAGAGAAGTCCGTAGGTAAGGAAGTAACATTTAAGGGTAAGACCTGGAAGGTGGTGAATGCTGCAACGGCAATAGCAATGAAGCCTAATGTGGCTATCTTCTCCGCTGGTGGCGGTACTTCCCTGGAATGGGCGCCTAAATTTGCGGAAGCTGGTATCACTGTTATCGACAACTCCAGCGCCTGGAGAATGGACCCCAGCAAAAAACTGGTGGTGCCGGAAGTAAATGGCGATGCCATTACGCGAGAGGACAAAATCATTGCTAATCCAAACTGTTCCACCATCCAGATGGTGCTGGTACTGAAACCACTGCACGAAAAATATAAAATCAAAAGGGTAGTGGTATCTACTTATCAGTCAGTAACCGGTACCGGCGTAAAGGCGGTAACCCAGTTGATGAATGAAAGACAAGGTATTAGTGGTGAAATGGCATACGCATACCCTATCGATCTTAATGTTATTCCGCAGATAGACGTATTTCTCGACAACGGCTATACGAAAGAAGAGATGAAGATGGTAAATGAAACCAAAAAAATTATGCGGGACGACAGTATTCTGGTAACAGCAACGACTGTACGTATCCCTGTAATGGGTGGTCATAGCGAATCCGTAAACATAGAGTTTGAAAATGAATACGATGTGAAAGAACTGCGTGGTTTACTGGAGCAAACACCGGGTGTTGTTGTAGTAGATGATCCTTCTAAAGCGCAGTATCCAATGCCCAAAGATGCGCACGACAAAGACGAAGTATTTGTAGGCCGCATCCGCAGGGATGAAACACAGCCTAAAACTGTGAATATGTGGATAGTAGCAGATAACCTCCGCAAAGGGGCAGCTACTAACGCTGTACAGATTGCAGAATACCTCAGTGGTAAAAACTGGTTGTAATCATACTGTTGTGCTATGTAATTAAGGGACAAAAACACCCCTAAACGTGGCTCCCGTAGATGACTATACGAAAATGATTTTATAACTCCTTAAGAGCAAGCATGTTATCGCTTGCTCTTTTTTATTTCCTTCATAAAACAATAACACAGAAAGCTTAAAAATTACACGGAAGTAGTATTGATTTGTGCGGCAGAAAATCCAATTTTGGAATCAATAATCCTATGCCAACTAAAACTCTTTGAAAGTGAAGAGAGTAGTCCAATTTTAGAGATGCCGGTTTTTTTCGTTATTTTCTAATCAGAAAACACCCTTAAGTCCTATGAAAACCAACACCAATCGCGAGCTTCTGTTAATGCACAAGTTCACCGAAGAGTGGAGTAGCAATTTCTCCTCACAGGTATCCAGGATCATGAACATCGTTGATCAGCAGGATACTTTAGATGGGATCATACCAATTATCGAAGTGGCAAACGTTTATAATCAACGTTTTGCTCACGCTCGTACTGACAAAGAAAATCTTCTAAAGAATCGCAAGGCTCGTCCATTCGAATTTCTGATTCACAAGAACTAGTGGTATATTAGTTTATCAGATAAGTATGGGATGAAGAAAAAAAAATGGCCATTTAAATACGAACTTGATTCAAAAAATAACCTGAATTTACCTTCAGAACAAAAGAGCATATTCGCCTATATTGTTATATGGATATTAGGTATTATGTGCGGCTTAATGTTTTTGTTGTTATTCGCAATGGTCATACAAAAGCTGGTAACAGGCGATTATTAAATAATCGCATTTATCTGATAAACTAATATCAACACTTTCCGGCTAGTCCATAGCACGGTTAATGAACTGGATAAAGGGCTGCATGATGGCAAAAGTTTTAAGTATTTCCCTCACGAGCGCCGGTTGTGTGCAAGCTTCATCAGTGAACGGATGAGAAACAACAAAGCTTTTCAATTTCAGGTAGGCGATAGCCGGATTATCCGGCTGGTACCCCTGTGGAGCTGTTTTTAATGCTTCTCCTTCTATTTTCCCAAACTGTTTAATAAACTCTTTATGGGAAATCAGCTGTTCAAATTCCTGGAAATTATAATCTATTTCCTGGCGTAGCTTTTTAAGTTCAGGAGCACCTGGCATCCAGAGCCCTCCTCCGGCAAAGCTATTGCCTCCCGGTTCCATATGGAAATAATATCCGGCAAGGGTAGATTTTTTGCCGCCTGCCTGGAAAGAAGCGGCCAGGTTTACTTTATAGGGCGTTTTATCTTTTGAAAACCGAACATCTTTGTAGATCCGGAACACACAATCTTTTAATTGCAGCCCCTGCATAGAAGGCTCCTGTTTCGCCAGCCCATCTATCAGCTGCTGTACCATACTTTCAAAATCAGCCTTGGCGGCCTGGTATTCGGTTTTGTGTTCGTCAAACCAGACCTTATTATTATTCAGCCTGAGTGACTTCAGAAATTTTAACGTGGACGGCTGCAACATTCTTTCTTTTTGACAGCAAGATAATACAAATCAATTTACGATGCAGGGATTTAACCATTTGTTTCCATTGTCATGGGCTGCTGTCACCCCTGCATCGTTCTTTTTGTAATGCCCTATCAGAAATGATACGTGGCGGCTAACAAAACATTGGATGTAACATCATATGGTTTGCCATCAGACTTATTGAATATATTAGCTGAAGCTTTGTCTAATCTAAACTCCGGCATGATAGTAAGGTTTCCTACCTTATAATTTAAGGTAACTGTACCTTCCACCACGTTACCTCCGCCAGGTACGCTGCCAAATACTTTCAGGCCATCTTTATCACTAAAATATTCACCGCGTACTGTAAGTCCTACTTTACTTGTAAAATCAAGATTTACATACAATGCATTTCCCCACCATTTGGCATTTTCACGAATATTCTTAGGCACGGTAGTATTGGAGTAAGTGCTATAGGTAGCATTGTAACCAAGTCCCAATACCTTATTCACCTGGTAAGTAGCTACTAGGTCTACCTGGTGATTCTGTATGCCTGAAGTATCTTTTCCTTCCAGGTAATTGAGGTATAATTTGATGGGTGTTTCAGCTGGTGCAAAGCCCAGTTGAGCACCTATATATTTATGACTGTTTGCGGTGACTGATTTTAAATCGGTAGGGTTAAAAACCCCTACCATGGCGGTGAGTGAAGAAGTGAGTGCCAGGTCAACCTTGGCGCCGGTATTGAAGAACGGTCCATAGCTGAATAAATAACTCATGCTATAGTTCCTGTTGGAGTAGGCATCTACCAGCTCGTAACCAATATGGGTGGCAAAGCTACCCAGGCTGATCTTTATTTTAGGGGTGAGTTCATACGAAACATATAACTGCTTAATCGCCATGGCCAGGCCGTTTTTCCCATCTGGCAGGTCGTTATAGGAAAATTCTCCTGCTCTTTTTCCAAACCCCAGGTCCGCTACGATACTTCCTTTCTTAAATCCATGTTCTACTTTCAGCGATACCATTCCCAATTCAAATGAATTGTGCGAATTGGTAAAGCTGGTTTTATTGTCGGTGTAATTTCCGTTCAGGTTATATTTATAATAAACATCGGCTGAGCCGGAAAGCTTAAACGCGGGTACAGACGTGGTATCTGTGGCGGATTGCGACATGGCAAACAAAGTGCTGCCCATAGCAAATAAGGTCGTTAACATTCTTTTCATACTTAAATATTTGGTTGAGAAATGGTAAGTACTACGGCCTTTCTTGCAGATTGTTTCAGGGGTGGTGCATAACGCGAGCTTCTGATGATGCTACAATCAGAATAGAAGGAATGGATAATCAGTAGTCAATGATTGGTGCAATTTTTCACTTCTTTACAGCTAGTTAACTACCAATTATCCATTCCAGGTTCTTACAACATAAAATATATGTTTAATACAGTTGATATAGATCGTATCCGGAGTAGTTCCATTCTTTTGGAACTCCCGCCAATATTACATTTCAGGAATGTACCAGCTCATCTTCTTCTTTCAGGGAACCATTGTCTGATATGCTGATGAGAGAAGGATGATAATTTTCGTTGTGCTGTGTAACATCGAGTCCCAGTTCTTCTTCTTCTTCAGATACACGCAGTGGGTGAATCAGGTTAATGAGTTTGAAGATGCCGTAAGAAACGGTGAAGCTGTAACCTACTACCAGCAGTAATCCCAGCACCTGGTTTTTAAACAGCTCGAAGTTGCCGTAAAACCAACCATTATTACCAGCGTCGTTTATTGTTTTAGTAGCGAAGATACCGGTAAGCAACATACCTACCATACCACCTAAACCATGACAGGGGAATACATCCAGTGTATCGTCGATACTTGTTTTTGATTTCCAGTGTACAGCTACGTTAGAAATGATGGCAGCAATAAACCCGATGAATACACTTTGCGGGATCGCAACAAAGCCTGCAGCAGGCGTAATAGCCACCAGACCGACTACGGCACCTATGCAGAAACCGAGCGCAGATGGTTTTCTACCGCGGATTACATCAAAGAATACCCATGATAAACCAGCAGCAGCGGTAGCGGTGTTAGTGGTAGCAAAGGCAGTAGCTGCAAGGGAACCAGCGCTCAGGGCAGAACCAGCGTTGAAACCGAACCAGCCAAACCACAGCAAACCGGTACCCAGTAAAACGAAAGGAATATTTGCAGGCTGTAATTCTTTCTTTTCGATATGGTCTTTTCTTCTTTTCAATACCAGGGCTCCGGCCAGGGCTGCGCAACCTGCTGTAATATGTACTACGGTACCACCTGCGAAATCGAGTACGCCGAGTTTAAACAGGATACCATCAGGATGCCAGGTCCAGTGTGCAATTGGCGCATATACTAATAAGCTAAATAATACCATGAAAAGCACATAAGAAGTAAAGCGGATCCTTTCTGCTACGGCACCTACCACCAGCGCCGGGGTAATGATGGCAAACTTCATTTGGAAGAGTGCAAACAACAACAGCGGAATAGTAGGGGCAAGGCTCCAGGGACCGCCGGATCCTACGTGTTGAAACATAAAAAATGTGCGGGGATCACCGATGATGCCATGATAAGAAGAACCAAATGCCAGGCTAAATCCAACTACGACCCATACTATACTAATTAACCCGGTGGCAATGAAGCTCTGCATCATGGTAGATATCACATTCTTTTTATTTACCATACCTCCATAAAAGAAGGACAAACCAGGCGTCATTAAAAATACCAGCGAAGAGGCTACCAGGATCCAGGCAATGTCAGCAGAATTATATTTACTGGCATCTGCAAAATTTGGAAGTGAAGGGATGAAAACTCCAACAATTGCAATTATTGCAAGAAAGATGAAGGGGAGATAGTCCTGAAATGATATTTTCTTCATAGCGATCTATTTTTAAATTTCTTAAATAAAAGTATATCCGAAATTTAAAACGTCAAATAGAAGGCGCTAAAAATAGAAATATTTGAATAGTGAGTGCGATATTTAGGATTAAGCTAACTATATAACAATTAATTATAATATTAATTACGAATTATTGCTATAGCAACATTTTTAAACATCTTTTAAATAGGTGTAAATTGTTGAATATCAATACTTATAGTGGAGTATTATCAGAAGGTTAACAATTTTCAAATTTACCAGGTGCATGTACTACTGTAATTGAGCGAAAAGCAATACAATCACCTGGCAAACAATTTATTATAAATTATATATTTATCAATTCATGATTCAAAATCCATCAAACATATTAAGAATAAATACATATAATGTTTTAAATGAGCCAGCCCAATTATTGTTTCATTTCTACTAATTCGCGCTCTAAAGCAAACATCTGATCCCTTAAACGGGCAGCTTCCATAAAGTCGAGATCACGGGCTGCCTTTTCCATATCTTTTTTCACCTTGGCAATCGACTTCTCCATTTGCGGGATGGTTTTCACAGCCGCTGCAGACGACCTCGCATAAGCCATGGCATCTTCTGCCACCAGCTGCACCTCATCATGAACAGCCATAGGTGAATGTTCGTCAAAGTGCTTGATTTCCAGTACAGACGTTTGCCCCAGGATCTGTTCCTTGCTCTTACGAACCGTTTTGGGCGTAATATGATGTGCTTTATTAAATGCCAGCTGCTTTTCACGGCGCCGGTCTGTTTCATCCATAGTCCGCTGCATACTCTCCGTGATCTTGTCTGCATAAAATATTACCAACCCATCTACGTTACGGGCGGCGCGTCCTGCTGTTTGGGTCAGCGACCGCTCATCTCTCAGGAAACCTTCCTTATCGGCATCCAGGATGGCTACCAGCGATACCTCTGGCAGGTCCAACCCCTCACGGAGCAGGTTTACACCCACCAACACATCGATATTGCCCAGGCGCAGGTCTCTCAATATTTCTATACGTTCCAGGGTATCTACTTCGGAGTGGATGTACCGCGACTTAACATTAATACGCCCCAGGTATTTGTCCATTTCTTCTGCCATACGTTTGGTCAGGGTAGTTACCAGCACCCGGTCGCCCTTCAGCACCCGCTTATCGATTTCTTCCAGCAAGTCGTCCACCTGGTTCACACTGGGCCGTACCTCAATGGGAGGCTCCAGCAGGCCGGTAGGACGTACTACCTGCTCTACCACCACTCCTTCTGTTTTCTTCAGTTCGTAGTCACCCGGGGTAGCACTTACAAAAATGGTTTGATTGAGCATATTCTCGAACTCATGGAAGTTCAATGGCCGGTTATCCAGTGCTGAAGGCAAGCGGAATCCGAATTCCACCAGGTTCAGTTTACGGGAACGGTCGCCTCCATACATAGCGCCTATCTGGGGAATTGTTACGTGGCTTTCATCTACCACCAGCAGGAAATCCTTAGGGAAATAATCTAACAGGCAGAACGGCCTGGCACCTGGCTTACGACGGTCCAGGAAGCGGGAATAGTTTTCGATACCGCTACAGTAACCCAGCTCACGGATCATTTCTATATCATAATTCACCCTTTCTGATAAACGTTGCGCTTCTATCAGTTTACCGTTAGCTTTAAAATATTCTACCTGCGCCTTTAATTCGTCCTGTATTTCAAAAATGATCTGTTGCATCATTTCTTTTGGCGCCAGGTACATATTGGCCGGGAAAATGGCGGCATTTTCCACCACGGTAATTCGTTTACTATTCTGTACATCAATCGTCTCTATTTCCTCAATCTCATCTCCAAAAAAAGTAATACGGTAACCATAATCCACATAAGGAAGGTTAATGTCCACGGTGTCTCCTTTTACCCGGAAATTTCCCCGGTTAAAATCGCCCGTAGTACGACTGTACAGGGAATTAACGAGCCCATGCAGTAAAGTATTACGGCTTACGGTCTGGCCTTTCTGTATGCGGATAATCCCATTTTCATACTCCGTAGGGTTACCAATACCATAAATACAAGACACGCTGGCTACCACAATAATATCCCTGCGACCAGAAAGCAGGTTGGAAGTAGCTTTCAGTCGCAACTTATCTAATTCCTCATTAATAGCCAGGTCTTTTTCTATATATGTATCGCTCACAGGCATATAAGCTTCCGGCTGATAATAATCGTAGTAAGACACATAGTATTCTACTGCGTTATCGGGGAAGAATTGCCTTAGTTCACCATAGAGCTGCGCTACCAGTGTTTTATTATGAGTAAGCACCAGGGTGGGGCGCTGCACTTCCTGGATTACATTGGCAACAGTAAAGGTTTTTCCGGAACCGGTCACCCCCAGCAAGGTTTGAAATGGTTCACCGTCATTGATTCCTCGGGTTAATTGTTTAATCGCTTCCGGCTGATCACCAGCAGGAGCGTATGGAGCCTGTATCTTAAATGACATATTGAAATTTGTATTTGAGCAGTCTGTAAAAATACTAAAGAATCAGGAAGAGAAGTGTTAAAAAAGATGCTTTAATTTTGCTGCTCATTTAAGGACGACTTATGAGAAAAAAAATCTTAACAGGCCTGTTAATCGCCTTCCTGCTTCCCCTTGCCTCTTTCGCCTGGGGCCCCAATGGCCACCGCATTGTTGCCGAAATAGCCTGGCAGCACCTGACTCCACAAGCCCGTAAAGCGATCACCCAAATTCTTGGCCGCCAGCCGATGGCAATGATTGCCAACTGGCCTGATTTTATTAAATCAGATACCACTCATCAATACGATCATACCAACAAATGGCATTACCTGGATTTTCCGGCCAATATCGACCGGGCTAAATTTAATGAATTACTGGCCGCAGCTACCGATGAAAATCTTTATACCGAAACCCAGGCGATGATCAAGGAATTGAAAAACCGGTCTCTTTCCAAAGACAAACAGCTGTTTGCGCTTACGTTCCTCGTACATATGATGGGCGACATGCATCAACCCCTGCACGTAGGTCGTGATGAAGATATGGGTGGCAATAAAATTTCTGTCATGTGGTTTGATAAGCCTTCTAACTTACACCGGGTATGGGACGAGCACCTGATCGACTTTCAACAGCTCAGTTATACCGAGTATACCAAAGCCCTGGACATCGCTTCTGTTGCGGAGGTAAAAGCTATGCAAAAAGGGTCTATTGCCGACTGGATGTATGAATCGCACCTGCTGGCCGATAAAGTATATAGCTATACACAACCCGATGCCAAGCTCAGCTATCGTTATAACTATGTTTTTATGAAAGATCTGAACCAGCAATTACTGAAAGGGGGAGTGAGACTGGCCGCTATATTGAACGGCATTTATAAGTAGAGCAGAAGGCCGAAAGCAAAAAGCTACTATGGAATAGGACTTAGCGAGTATTTAAACTTCGCTTTAATCATTCTCCATAGTAGCTTTTTGCTTTAAGCTTAAAGCTTTATGTTTTACGTTCCTATACCAGGTCGATATCGAAATTAACCAGTTGTACAAACTGCTCCAGGCGTGCCGAAATATCTTCCTGTGTAATTTCCCGGAGGCGTTCGGTACCAAACTTCTCCACGCAGAAAGACGCCATTGCAGACCCTACGATGATAGCAGTTTTCATGTTTTCGAAAGAGATGTCTTTTGTTTTAGCCAGGTGACCTATAAAACCACCAGCAAAAGTATCTCCGGCGCCGGTTGGGTCATATACATCATCCAGTGGCATGGCAGGCGCAAAGAATACATGATTTTCATAGAACAGCAGGGCGCCATGTTCTCCCTTCTTGATAATAAGGTAACGAGGGCCCATAGCCATAATTTTACGGGCAGCCTTTACCAGTGAATATTCACCGCTTAGCTGGCGTGCTTCTCCGTCGTTTACCATAAGCACATCTACTTTCTTCAACACTTTCAGCAAGTCGTCGAGTGCCACTTCCATCCAGAAGTTCATAGTATCCATTACAATCAGCTTAGGACGTACTTTCAGCTGATCCAATACACTCATCTGTACTTGCGGGGTAAGGTTACCCAGGATCAGGAATTCGCTGCCCTGGTAACTTTCAGGGATAACCGGTTTAAAATCTGCCAGTACGTTTAACTCCGTAGCCAGCGAGTCGCGGGTATTCATATCCATGTGATACTTACCGGACCAATAAAAAGATTTTTCACCCTGTTTTACCTGTACTCCATCGAGCGCCACACCTTTGTTTTTCAGCGCATCCAGTTCTGCTTGGGGAAAATCGTCACCTATTACAGATACCTGGTTGATAGGCTTAACAAAATTAGAGGCCGCCCAGGCAATGTAAGTGGCCGATCCACCTATAATTCTACCTGACTTTCCAAAGGGGGTTTCGATTTCATCGAAAGCCATTGTACCTACGACAGTGAGAGACATGCTATTCCAGTTATTTTTTATTATGTTAAAATTTAATACAAAACCTGGCAAAGGTAATTACTTAAATAGAAAGACGACTTTAAATCTTTACTGTTTTCCAGGCACCGCGGCGGAATAGCAGTATTGCGGCGATAGCTGAGGTAGATTCAGAAATGGCGATGGCCCAGAATACCCCCACGGGACCAAGTTTCAGCCAGATAGCCAGGGCATAAGCCAGGGGCATTTGCAGGGTCCACATCACGAACAAATTGATGAGCAGGGGAGTACGGGTGTCTCCTGCACCGTTGAACGACTGGATCAGCACCATACCATAGGCATAAAAGACATATCCTGCACTCATCAACCGGATACATTGCACTGCATAATCCAATACCGCCTGGTCGGTGGTAAAAAAGCCTATAATGAGCCGGGCCCCGGTAATGAATATAACAGCTACGAAGCCCAGAAATAGCATATTAAAAAATGCCGCCCGCCAGGCTGATATCTCGGCTCTCTCTGGCTGTTGAGCGCCGAGATTTTGCCCTACCAGCGCTGCCGCAGCATTGGCCATTCCCCAGGCCGGCAGGATGGTAAAAAGCACCACCCGGATCGTAATCGTATACCCGGCTACTGCATCTTTTCCAAAATGGGCAATGATACGCACCAGGAAAATCCAGCTGGCCGCAGCAATAAGCATCTGGGCGGTAGCTCCTACTGCTATTCTGAGAATGCTCCAGATAATAGGTAGGGCAGGCGCCAGGTGTTTACGGGTAATACGTATCAGATCCCTTCCCTTCACCAGGTGATACAATTGATATAGCACGCCAACACCTCTTCCGATGAAAGTAGCAATGGCTGCGCCTTTCAACCCCATAGCCGGAAGGGGGCCGGCGCCGGAAATCAGCAGAGGACATAAAATAATATTCAAGCCATTAGCAATCCATAAGGCACGCATAGCCAGGGCCGCATCTCCTGCACCACGAAAAATACCATTGATGAGTATTAATAAAATGACGACAATATTACCGCACAGCAATATCTTCGTATATATATAACCGTAGTCTGCCACATCCGTGGAGGCTCCCATCATTAACAAAACATCTTTTGAGAAAAAGACGCCCACAACCGTTACCAACAGCGATAAGATCAAACCAATGTGCAGCGCCTGCATTGCAGCATGTGCTGCAGCATCCGGGTCTTTTTCCCCGGTACGACGCGCTATCATAGCAGTGGCGCCCATACTTAATCCCATTGTAACCGTATATACCAGCATCAGGATAGATTCCGTAAGCCCTACCGTAGTAATGGCGTTTACTCCTAAATGCCCCACAAAGTAGATATCCACCACTGCAAATAGCGATTCCATGGCCATTTCCAGGATCATAGGTACTGCCAGCAGGAAAATCGCCCGGTTAATACTACCGGTGGTAAACTCCTTTTCACTACCAGCTACTGCTATCTTGAATAACTGAAAAAAATGACGGACACGCAATAACGTTTTCGTTAAAATAGACATATAATAAGTTGAAATAATAAACCGATAATGACACCTAACAGTGCCACAAATTCAAACAATAATGTGGAGAGAAGATTCGCGGGAAGTACCAGCGACTATTTAAGCTTTCATATTACTATCAGTTTACCATCGAATGATGAGCTACAAATGTAAATGATTTCTTTCCATAAAAATCATCCCTTATAAAAGAAATGAAAAATTGATATACTTACCATGAATCTCAACCGCTCCGATGAGACCATTTACAGCAGGCCATTACAGGGCACAAGAAAAAATAATTCAAAATATATTGCGATACCTGTAACATTTAATTTCAAGTCTCGTTTAACATAGCATATCAGCGCTGAGAACCTATTGCATAAAAATTCAAGAACGAAAATTACACGACCAACAACGTAGCATCACCTTTATAAAACCTTCATAAAACACAAACAATGCTTATGTTCAACAAGAATACTCTCCTGACCGGAGCAGTAACTGCCGCTGTATTGGGTATATCTTTCAGCTCCTGCAAAAAGGACAACAACGATCCAATTGTCCCTACTCCACGCAGCAAAACTTATGAGCTGAAAGGCACTACAGGAGATGACAAGGATAAAAAAATAGGCACCGTAACACTCAAGGAAAACCTCGCTGACACTGGGAATAGCGTAATCGTTGTATTAAACCTCGACAAGAACACCAAAGACGCAGAATACAATGTTTATCTGATTAAAGGTACCATCGCCGCACCTACCACCGATACTATTTTCAGACCCAAAGACCTGGAGAAAAAAGCAATCAGCTTTAAAGGTACCGGCATAGCCCTTACTCACACCATGGTTGATAAAATCAATACCATCAAACTGTATCAGCCTAACAACGTACGTACTGAAATTAAGTTTAAATACGACGATGTACTGGCGCTTTCTTCATTCCTGAAGGTGGCTACAGCAACAGGAACTGAAACACTGGCCATCGGCAGCTTTGGCAAATAAACGGAAACCACTGTTGTAAGGTTTCAGTAAAACTATAAAAGCATGCTTCTTGCAGAAGCATGCTTTTGCGCATCCCGATAATATATAAGGATACCTAACTAATATAGTTTACACAGCCCCCTGCAGCACTTCATCATTAGAAAACAAAGAAGACTGTTCTTCAAAAAGTGCTTCAATCATTCCTATTTCCTTACTGTACATCGTCTTCTTACGAGTGCCAAAGTAGAGCGTATTTTCCATTACATTATTTCCTTCCCAGGTCAGCTTTAACTTTCCTGTAGCCAGTTCATGCCGGCAAAGAAAATCGGGAATAATCGCAAAGCCTTTCCCATCAATTAAGCAACGAACAATGGAACATTTGTTGGGCACAATGTAATTTGGGCGGAAATCGGGGTGCCTGTTAAAATTCAAGTACCAGAATCGGCGCATATTTTCCATATCAGCAGCAGTTGTATACCATGTTTGCCCCTTTAGCCACCGCTCCGCTTCTTCAATTTTATTAGCCAGGATTAAGCCGGTGAATGGTTGAATGTCTTGCATGCCACCACCCACCAACACAATTTTTTCTTTAGCAAAAGCCTTGTATTCCAGGTTTGCCTGGTTGCTTTTATGTGGCGCAATAATCAGGTCGAGCAAGCCATGGTCAAGGTCTTGTTGCATATCAGGGTACTCTCCAAATTTGATATTGATATTAAAGGGGAGGGTAGCGATATATTGTTCCAACGTGAACTGGAACGTTTCCAGGCACATACCAATGCTAATGGTTGACCGGTTGTCTTCCGCACTTTTATGAAAGTGCTCTTCCGCCTGTTCCAGTTTGTTTACTGCTTCGAGGATGAAATTATAGAACACTTTCGCCCGTTCTGTGGGCACCATCTTCCTCGCTGTTCTATCAAATAGTTTATATCCCACATATGCCTCCAGCGAATTTAAGTGCAGGCTTACACCTGGCTGGGAAATGAATAATGCTTGCGCGGTGGCTGTCAGTGATCCGGTTTCATAAATTGTCTTGAAAGTCCGGAACCATTCGAAATTTATCGGCATAACCCATTATTTTTCTGATGCAAATGTATCATTTAACTAATTATGATAATAACGCTTCCTGGAATAATTTTGTGTCAGTAAAAGAAAACAACATGGAACAAGCACTTACATTAAATAAAAAACATAATACCCGGGTAGTGGGAAAAAGGATTCCACCGGCACTTTGGGCATTGACTATCAGTGCGTTCGCTATTGGCACCACAGAATTTGTAGCCGTTGGCATCCTTCCCACGATAGCAGAAAGTTTGCATATTACCGTTTCCTCATCCGGGTTATTGGTAAGCATATACGCCCTGGGGGTAGCCATAGGAGGCCCCATCTTAACTGCTTTCACCAGCCATTTACCACGGAAGCCGCTGCTAATGTCTATGATGGGATTGTTCATATTGGGTCATATTGCTGCTGCGGTGGCTCCAAATTTTGGCTTGTTGTTAACCGCCCGGTTCATCTCTGGTTTCGCCCACGCCGTATTCTTTGGTGTAGGCGCTACCATTGCAGCCACACTGGTAACGCCCGACAAGAAGGCTACTGCCATCGCTATTATGTTTGCGGGGCTTACCGTTGCCATCATTGCGGGCGTACCCCTGGGAACTTTTATTGGTCAACATTTTGGTTGGAGAGCTACCTTCATTGGAGTGGCTATCCTCGGAGGCATTGGTTTTATGGCTACCTTCCTGTTATTACCCGGCGATTTAAAGAAAGGCGTTCCCTTACACATTGCCGATCAGCTGAGAGTATTAAAGAATAAACATATTGTAATGGTGCTTGGCATCACCACCCTGGGCTATGGAGGCACCTTCGTGGTATTTACTTACCTGGCCACTTTATTGGAAAAAATAAGCGGTTTCACCGCCTCCTCCGTTAGCTTACTGTTATTACTTTATGGCGTAGCCATCGCGCTGGGAAATATGATTGGAGGAAAGATCAGCAACTTTAATCCTGCTAAGATTCTCATCAAACTCTTTATTTATGAGGCAATCGTTTTATTCCTGTTTACCTTCTCCTCACACCAGCATGTTACCGCAATACTTACCCTGTTGCTGATGGGCGGGCTCTCCTTCGCTGCGGTGCCTGGTTTGCAGCTGTATGTAGTGCAAATGGCAGAAAAATACCTGCCGGGCACAGAGGATATTTCTTCTGCCCTGAATATTTCCGCTTTTAACCTGGGAGTGGCCATCGGTGCTTCTGTAGGCGGAAAAGTAGTAGATACTCCTTCCCTGGGATTAAATGCTACTCCCTGGATCGGAGCTATTATAGTGCTGGCGGGTGCCGGACTGACTGTATTGAGCTACCGGCAAAATAAAACCCATGCTGTTGGGTGATACATTTAAGTTGACAACAAAGAAAAAGCCGCCTCAATGAGACGGCTTTGGTAATTGTAGGATATGGAAGCAATAACGCTTCGGTAGGGGTCTATATTATTGTCCGGTATCGGTATCATATGTATTCTTTACCGCTACTTGTCTTTTTAATACTTTGAATTCGGTTCTACGGTTCATTTGCCGTCCTTCCGGATTATCCTTATGATTAGGTAATGAGTTGGGTGCTATTGGTCTTGATTTACCATAACCTTTAGCAATCAGCCTATCCGCGGCAATTCCCCTGCTAATGAGATAATCTACGCAGGATTGAGCCCGGGCCTGTGATAATTTCTCGTTGTATTTCACAGAACCAACGCTGTCTGTGTGAGCACTCATTTCGATAGTCAGCTTAGGATTATCATTCAACATATCTACCACGGTATCCAGTACTGTTTTCGATTCTGGCCGCAGGGTAGCTTTGTTAAAATCGTAGTAGATATTATTTAAGATAATGGGCTTCTCTATTTCATAGTGTTTAAGGCAGAGCGTCGGATTCTCCATAGAATCTACCTGCTGTAGTGATGCTGTATTAAAGTAGATGTTCTTTGTAAAATAGTTTTCCTTCTCTGCTACTATCTTATAGTAGCGTTGCGGATCTACTTCAAATGTATATCTGCCGGTTGCATCGAGGGTAACCTGGCGAATAGTTTTTCTTCTTACTGTATCCAGCAAACTTACGGTAGCGCCATCTAACGGCTGTTGCGTATCGCAATCTATGATCAGGCCACTTACCATCTTTTTAATCCGCCTGATGCTGAATACTTCGAGGCAGCAGATAGATTCTCTGTCGGAACTGATGAAACCCGCTGCAAAGGGGTGGGTATTATCTAATGCCGTGTAGTAAATATCATCCTTGGGAGAATTTAAGGGTTTGCCCATGTTAACGGGTACAGACCAGGTACCGAAATCTCCTTCACTTTGGAAGAAGTCTAATCCGCCCAGTCCAACACGGCCGTCGGTACTGAATACGAGCAGATTCTTTTCTGCATCATAAAAAGGCGCCTGTTCTTCATCTTTAGTGTTGATGGTAGTTCCCATATTACGAGCTCCTCCCGGTACACCGTTCGTCATAATGCAATACCACAAATCATTTTTACCCATACCTCCCGGCCTGTTGGATGCGAACAGAAGGTATTTACCATCGGCAGTAATATAGGGTTGCATGGAATTATAACCAGGCGCATTTACATTATCCCCCAGTATTTTAGGTTCTGTCCATTCACCATTATGAAGTGTGCTGATATAGATAGCAGCGTGTTTTACACCATCCTTCACCGACCACCTCGTAAGATACAAAGTGTTGCCATCAGGCGTGATAGCCGATACACCCTGGTCATATCCTTTAGTAACAGGTATATTTACTTTCTTGCTTTTATCATACGTATTATCGGCGCCAATAGCAGTGTAAAGATCATTTACATAGGGTGTTCCTTTCTTTGTTTGTTTTTTCGCAGCAGCCTGGTTATTGGTTGCCGGAGTTGGTAAGGGAGGATTGTCGGGGCGGGAAGATGTAAACATCAAGGTGCCTGCGTTCAATATTACAGGAGCATAGTTAGCTCCTCCTTCATTTACATTACCAGCAGTCTTTTCGATAGTATACCTGGGTTCCTTATTCGCTTCAGAGAGGGCGAACTGGCAGCAGGCTATTTCCAGCGGGGTTCTTACAGATAGTTCATCTGCTGCAGTGTAGCTTTGTTTGAATTTAGTGAACTCGTCGAGGGCCTGTTGATATTTACCGTTGTAGCGCAGACAAACAGCGTACCAGTAGCGTGCCTGCGGAAAAGCAGGGTTATTAAACCCTACGAGTTGGGAGTACCAGGTTTCCGCGTTACCATAGTCGTAGAAGAGGCGGTATGATTCCGCCAGGCGGGCAACCACCTGCTGATAATCTTTTAGTTTACCACTTGGAGCGGTGCCTCCAACGGTATAGGGCAGAACCTGTTCTGGTTTAATCTTAAAGGTACCCAATGCCTTATTGTAGTATTGGGCAGCAGAATAATAATCCCTTGAGTTATAAAAAACATCCGCCGTATGTTTGTAATCATACACATACTGCGCTTGTATGGAGTTTATTATTCCTAAAAAAATCACCAGCAAACAGAGTGTAATTTTTTTCATGAGGGTTCCATTTCTATTTTTCTGTATAAGTTTTTCCTCCATTCTTCCTCCGGTTTCAGACAGTTTTATAATCTTGGGCAGATAAAGTATTCTTCATTCAGCATTCTTCTTTTGCGGCTGATAAAGGACAGGGATATTTCAAAACTCTGGCTGCCATTTACCAGGCGGCGCATATTGGAGGTGTTGGCATCGTAGCTCAAGCCCAATACAAAGTTTTTGAAGTGAAAACCGGCAAAAGGAATAACCGCATCGTTAAACCGATAGTTACCGCCTACAAGGAAGTCAAACTCCGGATTTACCAACAGGCTGGCATATACGCCGGCAACGGTTTCTTCAGCGTTACCTTGTCTCATATACAAGCCGGTAGGCGTAAAGCTTAACCGTTCATTCAGTTTTATTTTAGTTCCACCGTGTACAAGGTAGCGAACGGGTAATCTTCTATCTGTTCCGTCTGATGCAAAAAAGTCCTTTGGCTGTGTGAGGTGAGCGGCGGCAAATCCTACAAATGGATTGAGCATGTGGTTGGGATTTCCGTCGAAGTATACCGCGCCTGCTCCTGCATCGAACTGGCTGGAGTTGGTTTTATTTACATTTTCTCCGTTAAAAATACTGGGATCAAAACCCGTAACCGGTTGATACTGGCTACCGGTCTGGAACTTAGCAGGATCTAATCTTCTATTGATTAAACCGGCATTTATACCAAATACTATTTGACTGGTTTTGGTGCGGCCAAATTTCACTCCACTATAGGAAACGCTGGCCATGGCATTGAAATAATTGTATCCGGCATCACCGGCAGACATGTTCATTACATTGAGTCCCACGCCGACATTCTTATCCGTAGCTGCGTCGATTGAAACACCGGCCGTGGAGAACGGTTTTCCATAGTTTGCCCACTGATTACGATAATTGCCGCTAATACGGTAATCTCCGTCAATCACTCCCGTCAGGGCTGGGTTTAACCACAGCGGGTAGGCATAGTATTGTGAAAAATGTGGATCTACCTGGGCTACCGCCAGGCGGGGCAACAAACTGCTCCATAAAATTATTGCAACTATAAACATCCTTTTCATAGGAACACTTTTTAGTTTTTCTGAATAAACCGGGATGCTATACCGCATCCCGGCTTTATAATGATTTGGACTTATGCTCATGAATCCGGGTTAGCGCATAAGTGTTACGTTACCTTTCTTGATGATCACAGTACCATCCTGCATAGTAGCTTTCACGATGTATACGTAAACGCCTACCGGTTGTTTCACACCACTCATCGTACCATCCCATCCCTGACGCTGATCTTTAGATGTGAATACTAACTGACCCCATTGGTTATAAACCCTGAATTCAAGTTGTGCGATCGATGTTGAGTACACATACATGATATCATTCACGCCATCGCCATTCGGACTGAAGAGGTTTGGTATGAATATGTTATTGCCTTGAGGATTCGTTGTTTTACCGGTAACCGCTGTAGACAATGCACTGGTTTCACAATCTGAAGCCCCGATTGCTCTTACCTGTATAGTAGCGCTCTGATTTGGCTGCAGGCCGGCAACAGTATGTGTAGTACCGTTTGGTCCTGAACTTGGTGGCAGGAATGTTACACCACCATCGAGCGATACTTCATAGCGTTGAGCACCGGTGATTGGTGACCAGCGGAATGTGATAGTAGTAGCTGTTGTATTATCTACCGTTACCACTGGAGCGGGCAGCGGCTGTGCAATGTTTACATTAACCGTTGTTCTCTGACCGGCACTGATACAACCGCCGGTGGTAACCGCTTCTACATAATAGGTAGTATTGGTAGTCAGGGCAGGTGTTACAAACGTTGCACCCGTGTATATTGGTGTGCCGCCTGTTGCCACTGTGTACCAGCGGAAGTCGACGCCTGTAGTAGTGGATGCCGCGGTCAGCATAGCTGTTTTACCCGGACAAACACCGTTGTCGTTACCAGTTACTGTTGGTGCACCTGGGGCAGGTGTAGCCTGTACGCTCACCGCTGTACGTGTCGGGCTTGCGCAGCCGTTACTGTTTTGAGCTTCCAGATAGTACATCTGGTTTGCAGTTACAGCTGGAGTAACATACGAAGCTCCTGTAGCTACCGCGGTACCGCCAGTTGGTACGGTGTACCATTTATAGGTCAGCGTTGCATCCGGGTTGAGTGCATTCAGTGTAACGGTTTGTCCTGGGCAAGCCTGCAGGGTAGCATTCGCTACAGCCGGAGCCGTTGGAGATGGATTTACGGTTACACTTACCGATGTTCTGCTGGCGCTGATACAGCCACCACTGGTAGAAGCTTCCACGAAGTAAGTCGTATTTGCTACCGGTGTGATGGTGAAGTCGCCACCTGTAAATACTGCTGCACCTCCCTTGGCCACGCTGTACCATTTATAAATAACACCAGGTTGTTTAGATTTCACGGACAGCACGCCGGTTTGACCGCTACATACAGTGATCGGATCTGCGAGTGGCGCATCTATTGTGCTTACCACTGTTGCTGTTAATCCTTTACGTACGCTGCCGCAACCTGCACTGTTTAGGGCTTCCAGGTAGATGGTGGTGGTTTGAGCCAGTGGCGCCGTAGTGTATGCATTACCGGTTGCCAGGAGGTTTCCACCTGATGGTGCATCGTACCAGCGGTAAGTGAACGTAGCGTCTGGGTTAGTTACCGCGAAGGTAGCTGTGCCGCCAATGCAGGTTACTACGTTGTCTTGCGCCACGGTCGGAATAGCCGGAGCCGGATCTACCGATACGTTTACCGCGGTCCTGGTAG
The DNA here is from genome assembly GCF_012726295.1 of Chitinophaga sp. Ak27. Taxonomy (GTDB): domain Bacteria; phylum Bacteroidota; class Bacteroidia; order Chitinophagales; family Chitinophagaceae; genus Chitinophaga. Next base: position 344,250 of record NZ_JABAOB010000005.1, read on the forward strand.
AGCTGGAGCAACCGCCTCCGAGGTTAGCCTGTACATAATAAGTAGTATTCTGTGTTACTACCGGTACACTATAAACGGCGCCTGTAAAGAGCAGGTTACCTGCTGTTGGCGCATCGTACCATTGGTAAGTAATGCCTGGCTGTATTGTTTTCACTGCCACGGTTACGCCTGTACCAGCACATGTTTTGAGCGATGTAGCTACTACATCCGGTGCCGCTGGAGCTACTACCACTGTTACAGTGGCTTTCACTCTTGCAGATGGGCTACCACATTGGCCGCTAGTACCAGTTGCTTCCACCCAGAAGTCGGTAGTAGTATTCAAAGGATCTGTAGTAAATACTGGTCCTGTAAATATAGCTGTACCGCCCACAGCCTGTGTATACCATTTGTACGCGATATTATTGGTGGCTGAAGTTACACGGAGTGTAGCTGCAGTACCCTGACAGGTAGTAATGGCTGTTGCTTCCAGTGTCGGTGTTGGCGCCTGGCCTACACCTATAGATATCTTGGTCCTTGCAGTACTGCTACAGTTACCATTGCTGGCTTCTGCATAGAAATCAGTGTTGCTGCTTAATGGCCCAGTCTGATAGCTGGTACCTGTAAACAACAGGTTACCTGCTGTTGGTGCATCATACCAGCGATAAGTAGCACCCGCTGCCGGTGTTTGAATGCTCAGCGTCACATTTCCTCCCTGACATACGAAGAGAGAAGAAGCGTTTACAACCGGCGCTGCTGGTATACTATTTACCGTAATGGTAGCACTGGTCCTGGATGCGCTTGGGCAACCGCCATTTACCAGGGCTTGTACATAATAAGTGACGGTGGTATCCAGAGATGTGATGTTGAATACTGCTCCTTCAAATACCATAGTACCGCCTGTTGCTTTATCGAACCATTGGTAAGTAGTACCTGCCGCAGGATTTTGTACCGACAGGGAAGCTCCCTGGCCTTGACAACCCTGTACTGCATTATTCACCAATACCGGGGCTGCAGGAACTGGTACCACATTCACGCTCACGCTTGCACGGGCAGATGGTTTACCACAATTCGAGGTATCACCAACAGCTTCTACATAGAACTTAGTATTAGCATTGATTGCATTTGTGGTATAAATCGGCCCGGTGAATATTGCGGTACCACCTGTAGCGGTTGTGTACCACTTGTAAGTGATATTGTTAGTAGAAGATGTTACTTTCAGCACTGCTGTTCCACCCTGACATACTGTTACATTAGTAGCGTCCAGGATCGGAGTTGGCGCTACGCCTACACCTATGGATACTTTAGTCCTGGTTGCGCTGGTACATCCACCGGCTGATGCCTCTGCATAGAAGTCGGCTGATGCGGTAAGACCGGTTGCCTGGTATACTGGTCCGGTGAACAACAAGGTTCCACCTTGTGCTGCATTGTACCAGCGATAAGTAAGTGTATTATCTGCATTTTGTACAGTTAATGTTGCGGTATCACCCACACAGATGCTGATAGCAGAAGCAGAGATGATCGGAACCGGTACATCACGTACAGTTACCATTACTGCCTTCGCGTCGGCGGCTGTGTTAGCGCACTTGTTATCACCAGATACCGTTACGTAATATGTGGTGGTGGTGCTTATCGCTTGGGTAGTATAAGATGTTCCTGTGAACAGTAATGTTGTCAGGTTAGCATCGCTATACCATTTGAATGTTGGATTAGTGATGGTAGTGCTGGTAGCTGTCAGTTTCACGGCGCTATTTGCACAGATAGTAGTATCAGCCACTGTAATATCAGCTGCTGTGGCAGTGGTATTTACAGTTACTTTCACCGCTTTAAGTGCGCCTGCTGCATTTTCACATTTACCGGCGTTGCTTACACTTACATAGTAGGTGTAGGTACCAGCAGTTAATCCTGAGATAGTTAATACGCCGGTTGCGCTAACACCTTGTGTGATAGGACCGGTCTTATCCGGATTAGCATACCATTTAAATACAGGATTCTGTACAGTAGCACTGGTTGGCGTTAATACAGCCGTACCACCGGCACAGATCACCTGGTCAGCAACCTGTATATCCGCTGCGGTAGACGCACTGTCTACTGTGAGGGTAATCTTCGTACGTCCGCTGTCATTCATACAGTTGCCTGTATTCACTCCTTCCACGTAGAAGTTATATGTACCTGCCAGCAGATTAGCCGGTGTGGTGTAAGTATTACTGTTCGACATCAGTAAAGCACCTCCAGTTGCCGCATCATACCAGTTGAATTGCACGCCGGTTACCGCCTTCACGCTGAGTGTTACCGGTGTATTCAGACAGGTGGATACGTTATCATTAACCGCTATCGGTTTAGATGGTATTCCCTGTACGGTTACCACTGCAGGTGCAGACGCTGCACCGGTACAACCGTTCCTGTTGGCTCTTACAAAGTAGCTGTATCTGCCGGTATCGAGTGTAGTTGGTGTTACAAAGGCCACGCTGTCGAGCAGATGGTTGCCCAGGCTGTTATACCAGCTATACACTACACCAGATGCAGGATTTACTACGTTAAGCGTAGCTTGTTTTCCTTTACAGATTACAGCGTTGGTCACCTGTACAGTTGGTTGTACCATGGCGCGCTGTGCGTAGTTGAGGTCTACTTCTGTAAGAGCACCTAATACACCTGATTTCAGTGTTACCTGTACTCCATCAAACGGTTGAGTTGGTACGAAGGACAGTATTGCACCTCTGTTACCACTGAGCAGGTTGATGTTGAGTATTGGGTTAGATACCAGTACCACATCACCAGGTGTGTTACCGTTATAAGAAGTCAGCTGAATACTGCCCAGAACGGCTGCAGACAGTATCTGGCTTGGATTAGACAACATCACTTTTACAGTATCACCCGGCGTAGACAAGCCGTTGAAGGATACTCTCTGGTACACTGAAGCGTTGAGTGCTCCGAGGTTTATTACCAGGGACGATGCTGTGTTTACATTATTATCTATTGCGAGTTGCGGGTTGTATACATTACCGGAGATCAACAGACCTGACCCACCGATAATCTGTGTAGTAGCGCCTTCGCAAGGTACTGGTCCATTTGGTGTTGAAACAGTAATTACGTTAGCACCCACTCTTGCAGACTTACAAGAGCCTCCTCCAGGCAGTGCTGCTTCCACCCAATAAGTAACAGTACCTATTGCTGTAGATGCAGGAGCGGCGAACGTGCTGCCCTTGAAGAGTGTATCTGTACTTGTTGGTGTAGCGAACCAGTAGAACTCAGCATTTGCAGTAGCAGCTTTAGCTACAAACACAGCTTGCTGACCTACTACTACGGTATCATTCACCGGAGCTACAGTTGGTGACGCCAGCGCCGTAGCGGTGTTCACATTTACCGCTGTTCTGGTCGCTGAAACAGTATTACAGCTGTCGTTCTTCGCTTCCACATAGTAGGTAGCTGCAGCTGTAACATTCACCACTTTGTAGGTAAATCCGCTGTCTGTATTCAGCTTGGTTCCTCCGTTAGCTACGTTGTACCAGGCATAGGTGTAGCCTGTTACAGGATTGGCCACCGCGAGTACAGCATCAGATCCGGCACATACTGCTACGGTAGTAGCCTGTACCTGTGGTGCAGCCGGTGCAGGAGCTACGCTTACATCCACTTTTGTACGCCCTTTGCTTACACAACCATTTCTGGATGCTTCTACATAGAAGGTAGTGTCTTTGCTGAGTACACCGGAAGTGAAAGTAGTACCATCTTTACCAGTGAGGTAGTTACCCTGGCTGTTATACCAGCGGTAGGTAACACCTGCTGCAGGGTTGCTTACGCTGATGGTAGCGGTGCTGCCTGCGCAAACTGCTATCGAGCTTGCCTGAACGGTTGGTGCTACCAGGGCACGTTGTGCGTAGTTGAAATCTATTGTAGTTAATGCACCCAATACACCTGATTTCAGTTTCACTTCCACTGCATCAAATGCCTTCGTTGGTACAAATTCGGCTATTGCTTGTTTCTGGTTACTCAATAAGGTGAGTTTAACCAGTGTACTATTAATATTTACAGAATCTCCAGGAGTGGTACCGTTATAAGTAGTTAACTGTACTCCACCCAGTAAGCTGGCAGAAAGTATCTGGCTTGGGTTGGAGAGCAATACTCTAACAGTATCACCAATGGAAGATACGCCATTGAATTTCGCTCTCTGCCATACCTGTGCATTCAGAGCGCCCAGGTTAATTACCAGTGAGGACGCGGTGCTGGCGTCGTTATCTACTGCCAGGGCCGGGTTGTAAACGTTACCCAGGACGAGTAATCCGCTGCCACCAATTGTTTGACTGGTAGCACCTTCACAAGGTACTTGTGTAAATGGTGGTGGAGCAATGGATATCACCTGTACCGGTACACGGATAGATTTACATGTAGCACCGCTGGCTAGGGATGCTTCTACCCAATAGGTTACCGTACCCAGTGTATTGCTAACTGGTGGTGTAAATACCGGTCCCGTAAACAGGCTGTCAGTACCTGTTTGACTACCATACCATTTATAAATGGCGTTGGCAGTATTAGAGGTAGCATTCAACGCTGTTTGCGTACCAATTACAACAGAGTCCGGATTCGGTGTTACTGTTGGTGCACTCAGGGAAGAAGACAGCACAATACTGATCGCTTGTCTTGGTGAAGCTGCACCACAACTGCTCACTGCTTCCACATAGAAGGTAGTGTCACGGTTAACGGCTGCCACCTTGAATACGAAGCCGCTGTCAGCATTCAGTTTAGTGCCGCCGGTTGGTACATTATACCAGTTGTAAGTATACTGATGATCTGGGTTTGTTACTTGCAGCAATGCATCCGAACCGGCGCAGATGTTAACCGTTGTGGGCGCACCCGGAACCGGAGGTGCCGGAGATACATTCACCGTAACTGGTATCCTGTCTGGATTCGGACAATTAGTAGATCCACCTACTACCGCCACATAGTAAGTCACTTTGCCGGCGGTCTTCAGCGTATCAGTAGTGTAAGTATTCTGTGTACTTAATACGGTGGTGCTGGTAGAATCAGCGTACCAGCGTACAGTGGTACCTGCTGCCGGTGTTACAGACAGCGTCGCTTTATTATTTATACATACGCTTGTATTCGTAGTATTAACAGTTGCTTTTGGATAGAAGATGCGGGCGCCATAAATATCCAGGGAATTCAGCAGATTAGCCACGCCGGTTAATCTTACTTCTACGCGGTCAAATGCACCTGAAGCTGCCAGTGTAGCGGCAAATTGTTGTCCATTGATTACGCGCAGGGTGAGTAAATCTGCCAGGGTATCCGCTTTTACCAGGGTAGTGCCGTTGTACAGGGAAACTACTGTACCTCCCAGAAGGCTTACATCGGCCAGGCCGGTAGAAGCACCGAAACGAACCTGTACACTATCGGTTGCTTTACCCGGATTCGGGAATATCAGCTGTTGGTAAACAGCGCCACCCAATAAGCCAACCGGCATAGACAACCGTGTGTAGTTGGTTTGTATACTGTCGATATCATTGGTAGGTCCGCTTACGCTACACAGTACACAACCCAGCGTAGTACCAGATACCTGGCTAGTTGGTACATTACAATCAGGAGATGGAATAACTGGTCCGGTTACTACCACGTGTACGGCTACTCTTGGAGACTCGCAAGCGCCGGTGATGCGGATCGCACCAAAGTAGGTATATGTTCCGGGATTATTGAAAGGTCCTACCTGGAAGCTGGTACCTGTTCCCAGTGGTGTAGTGGAAGTTGAATCGCTATACCATACGATTGTAGCACCAGCTGGAGGAGCAGCGGCAGTTAAGGTTGCTTTCACCCCGGTTTGTACTACCACATCGCCGGTTACCACGGGAGCAGCAGGAGCGGTTACTACCTGTACGGTAGCTGCTTTCAGCGCGCCGGCCGGGTTTTCGCACTGGTTGCTGCCAGATACGCTTACATAATATTTATAGTTTCCTGCAGTTAGGCCAGTAATGGTGAGTACGCCAGCGGTATCCACAGCATACTTCACAGCTCCTTCTGTCAGGCCATTTGTAATAGCTGTGGTCTTATTGGCGTCTTTATACCATTTGAATACTGGTGCAGTTACCCCTGTTGCTGTTGGCCCCAGTACTACAGGATTGTTGGTACAAGCCACGGTAGTATCTGCCAGGTTAATATTAGCTGCATTGCTCAGTGGGTTCACCACCACTGTCACAGGAATACGATCAGGATTTGCACAACCATTTGCACCTACTGTTTGAACATAGTAAGTAAAGGTGCCTGCTGTTTTCAGGCTGTCGGTAGTGTACGATGCCTGAGTGCTCAGGATCGCAGTTGTGGTAGAATCTGCGTACCAGCGAACAGTTGTTCCTGTTGCCGGAGTTGCAGTTAATACCGCTGGTTGGCCTGCACAAACAGTAACTCCTCCGGCTGTAACAGTCGGATTTGGCGCTACTGCCCGTACGCCGTAAATATCAAGTGAGTTAAGGAGATTAGCCACTCCTGTCAGTTTAACTTCTACGCGGTCATAAGCAGCACCTGTTGGTACTGTAGCCGTGTAACGGGTACCACTCAGTAATCTTAAGGTGGCCAGCTGTGACAGTGTTGTAGTGCTCACTACTGTAGTACCGTTATATACGGTTACCACAGCACCACCCAGTAAACTTACGTCTGCCAGTCCGCCTGGTGAAGACAGATCCAGTCTGATACTGTCTGAGGCAGCACCGGCAGCCGGGAAGATCAATTGTTGGTATACGGAGCCACCCAACAAACCAACCGGAATATTCAGGCGGGTAAAGTTGGTAGCTGACGAATCAATATCATAAGTTGGGTTTGTTACGCTACACAGTACGCAACCCAGTGTAGTACCGGTTACCTGACTGGTAGGCACATTACAGGTGACTGGTATAACCGGACCTGTTACAGTAATAACGATGGCCAGGCGGTTGGACATACAACCTCCCGGCAAGCTATCGCCTGCATAATAAGTATAAACACCTGGTGTAGTAAACGGAGGTAATGTGATACTATTACCGGTACCTATGGCTGCCTTGGTAGTATCGCTGTACCAGGCTATTGTAGTACCCGGAGCAGGAGAAGCGACCAGGGTTAATGGCAAACCTGTGCTGATAGCATAAGTCTGCACCAGGGTTGGCGGAGCTGGCGCATTGGCCACTGTGATCGTTGCAGCTTTCAGGTTGCCTGCAGCATTTTCACAACGATTAGTACCGGATACGCTTACATAGTAGGTATGATTACCTGGAGTCAGGCCGGTAACGCGCAAATTTCCTGCTGCGTCGATCGTGAAGGTAGCGCTACCTATTACAGTGCCGTTAGTAATCGGGCTGGTTTTATTGGCATTTGCATACCATTTAAATACAGGAGCAGTTACGCCGGCAGCTGTTGGCGTCAAGAGCGCAGTGCTGTTGCCACAAACGGTAGTTGTATCAGCTACTGTGATATCGACAGGAGAGCCCGGTGCGTTAACAGTTACTACAACGGGTATACGTTCTGGGTTAGCGCAACCATTACCATCTACTACCTGTACATAATATTTGAAGGTACCAGCTGTTTTCAGGGTATCTGTTGTATAGCTGGCCTGGTTACTCAGTGAGGTAGTAGTGGTTGAATCAGCATACCATCTTACGGATGTTCCGGCGGCAGGAGTTGCGGTGAGTACGGCGGTTGAACCGGCACATACCGTTACGCTATCTGCGCTGATTGTTGGATTAGCGCCTATAGCACGAGCACCGTAAATATCCAGTGAGTTCAGCAGGTTAGCTACACCAGTGAGTCTTACCTCTACACGGTCGTAAGCTCCACCAGTCGGTACTGTAGCGATATAGCGGGTACCGCTCAACAATCTTAAGGTGGCCAGCTGAGACAGCGTCTTGGTGCTTACCACAGTAGTACCATTATATACAGTTACCACTGCACCACCCAGTAAACTTACGTCTGCCAGACCTCCGGGTGAGGACAGATCCAAACGGATACTATCGGTAGATGCGCCGGCAGCAGGGAAAATCATCTGTTGATATACAGAACCTCCCAGTAATCCTACCGGTATATTCAGGCGGGTAAAATTAGTTGGATCGTTATCAATATCATTTGTTGGATTAGATACACTACACAGTACACAACCCAGGGTAGTACCTGTTACCTGGCTGGTTGGTACATTACAGCTGGTTGGAGTTACGGGACCAGTTACAGTAATAACGATGGCCAGGCGGTTGGATACACAACCTCCGCTTACGCTGTCGCCAGCGAAATAAGTATATACGCCAGGTGTGGTAAACGGTGGCAGTGTGATAGAATTACCACTGCCAATAGATGCTTTGGTAGTATCGCTGTACCAAACTACGGTGCTGCCTGGAGCAGGAGAAGCTACCAATGTTAATGGCAAGCCGGTGCTTACAGTATAAGTTTGTACCAGGGTAGGCGGAGCTGGTGAGCTGGTTACTTTTATCGTAGCAGCTTTCAGATTTCCGGCAGCGTTTTCACAACGGTTGGTGCCGGATACACTTACGTAATAGGTGTAATCGCCAGGAGTAAGACCAGTAACACTCAGGTTACCGGCTGTATCAACGGCGAAAGTAGCACTGCCTATTACAGTACCATTTATAATTGGAGAAGTTTTATTGGCGTTTGCATACCATTTAAATTCCGGATTAGTTACGCCCGCAGCGGTTGGAGCCAGACGTGCAGTTCCACCACCGCAAACGCCGGTGGTATCTGCCAGTGTAACGTCTGCTGCTGTCCCTAACGGATTTACAGTCACTACAACGGGTATACGTTCCGGGTTAGCGCAACCATTACCATCTACTACCTGTACATAATAGGTATAAGTACCTGCTGTGGTAAAGGCGGTAGGAGTAGTATAAGTACTTTGGTTGCTCAGGGAGGTAACGGCGGTAGAATCAGCGTACCATCTTACAGAAGTTCCGGCAGCGGGTGTGGCGGTCAGTGTAGCGGTAGAACCTACGCAAGTAGTTACGCCACCGGCAGCAATAGCTGGGTTAGCACCTACTGCTCTCACACCGTATATCTGTACATTATTAAGCAGGTTGACTATGCCGGTAAGTAATATCTGTACGCGGTCGTAAGCGGCGGTAGCAGGTACTGTTACTACAATACGGTTATTGTTCAACAGTTGTACGTTTGCCAGTTGTGAAACGGTATCTCTTCTGATAACGGTTGTTCCATTGGCAACAGTTAATACAATACCGCCCAACAGGTTTACATTAGCTATTTGTGCACTGGTACCCAGATCAAACCGGATGCTATCCGTTGCAGCCCCTGCGGTTGGGAAGATCAGCTGTTGATAAACAGAACCTCCGAGCAGGCCTACCGGTATGCTAAGTTGGGTGAAGTTGGCCGGATCTGTATCGATATCGTTTGTTGGATTACTAACGCTACACAGTACGCAACCGAGAGTAGTACCACTATTTTGAGAAGTAGGTACATTACAGCCGCCGGTGGTTACCGGGCCGGTTACAGTGATGAGTACCGGTACGCGGTAAGATTCGCAACCACCGGTTAATCTTACACCTGCAAAATAGGTATAGTTACCGGGGGTGTTGAAAGGTCCTACCTGGAAGCTGGTACCAGATCCGATTGGAGCGAGGGTAGTATCGCTGTACCATTCGATAGTGGCGCCGGCTACCGGTGATGCCGTAAGCGTTACGGTTTGGCCGGTGGCTACGGAGAAGAATGGTGCTACTGTGGGCGGAGCCGGAGCAGCACCTACCGTTACCGAAGCTTGTTTAAGTGTATTAGCGGCATTTTCGCAGTGATTACTGTCGGAAACACTAACGTAATAATTATAGGAACCTGCGGCCAGGCCAGTGATAGATAATTTACCGGTGGTGTCAATACTATATTTAACGTTGCCTTCAACCAGGCCGTTGGTGATTGCTGTAGTTCTGGCGGCATCTTTATACCACTTAAATACAGGCTTATTGTTAACTGTTGTTGAAGTTGGCGTAATCTGTACAGTATCATTGGTACAGGATTGTGTAGTTGCGGGAACGGTGATATCTGCAGCTGTTGCATAATTATTCACCATCACAGTGATGAGTGACTGAGCTGATGCTGTAGAGCAGTTCAGCCTGGTGGACGAAACGTAATAGCGGAAACTTCCAGCCACATTTACCGGGGGGCTGTAGCTGGTGGCGTTGCTGGCCACTACTGTTGTTTGGGTAGAGTCGAACCAGGTATAAGTAAGTCCGGGATCAGGATTACTTACACTTAAAGTAATAGGAGTATTCAGACAGGTGGTTCGAATCGGACCTGTGGTGCCGGTAGCCGGTCCGGGTGCATAACGTTGTATTTCATGTACCCTTATAGTAGAAAGGGCTCCGACAACGCCGGAGCCAATAAGTACTTCCACATGATCGAATGGCGCGGAGGCTTGAAACGACAATGATTGAAGGGTGGTAGACCCTGCCAACAGGCCCAATTTCAGGACATTGCTGGAGGCAGTAATATTGTCAACAATGGTAGATCCATTATAAGTAATGATCTGCACAGAGCCCAGTATCTGCGGGGAAAGCAGTGAAGCGGGGCTGGACATATAAATGCGGACGGAGTCGCCGGCTTTTGAAAGCCCGGGGAATACCGCGGTTACTTCAGCACTGCTTCCAAGGGCGCCCACTACGCTGCTTAGTTCTGCATAGTTGGAATTTGATATAATACCATCACCTGCCTGGGCGGGATTGGTAACTGTTCCAAGGCTACCTACGGCACCTGCTACACCATATAATACATCGATGGGTGCATCGCAGGCGATGGTGCTGGTAGCGGGTTTATTATAATAAGCTGCGTATACATCAATGCTTCCGGCAACACCTGCCAGTCCTCCATCCACCGTTACTCTTACTCGATCGTAGGTACCTGGAGGGGGAGAGAGGAATACCTCCCCCTGGTTACCACTGGCCAAAAGCTGCAACACAGTTTGGCTGGCAAAAGCGGTATCACCCACGGGAGTACTACCATTGAAGGCCTGTACATAAACGCCTCCTAATAGATTTAATGATACCAGATTACCCAGGGTGCCTGAGGCGCCTATCTTCACAATAGCAGGTGTATTGTTGGTAATAGGAGCCGGGAAAACGAGATCCTGAGAAACTTTGGCGCCCAAAAGCGCTACAGTGGTAGTAATAGTAGCTTTTGTGCTGAGGGAATTATCCACCGCATTTGCTCCATTAGTCACACCGCAGAGCAAACAGACACCAGTTGCTGTACCACCTGGATTAGGCGTACTGTTGGCATATACCCGGGTAGTATATGTTTGCGCCCAGCTTTGCTGGGCACTTATACCTAATATACATAGCAGGGTTAATAAGAGGCTTTTCCAGGCCAACGAACCAATGCGGCTACAGGCATAAGCGCTGCGGTTTGCAACAGTATGCCGTTCCTTGGGGAAAGGAAGGCGAAAAAGGGCTGTAAAAGGGCTATTAGGAGTAGCTTTTGAATGCATAGCATCAAATATTTGGACAATAATTTTTCAGTTTCATTGCATTACAACAAAACTCTATAGGCGGCAGTCTGGTTAGGAAATACTACGGGAAGGATACTGGTTGATAAAAATTTTAGTATACCTCCTTGCGGGATTTGTTAAGGTATTGTTACAAAAACGCTACGAATGTATACTGAAGGGGTGGTATACCGAAGGCTCTTTTTGTTCATTCCGGCGATTTGGTTCAGTTTGTTCAAGATCAAAAAATCTTATTCATTTTGTTCATTTGAACTAAACCGATTTTATGCTTCATAACGCTAAATGGTGCTTGGAGCATGGGAAATCAAGTTTTCTCAAAAAAAATTCGAATTATTTAATTATTTCGCAGAATAAAAAAATATTATATATAGGAAGGGCTGATAGCATGATTATACCGGGGCAACCATATTAACATATGATATTCATATATTAATCATAGCATATAAATATTTTATTACAAAAATCAATATATATAATTCACACTAATATTTGCTGTTCATTTTGTTCATTCGAGTTTTCCAAAATCTAAACGCAAATAGCATACGTACTTAAACATGTACCGACAATTCGAAAATCCATTTTATTGTCCCCTATGATTGATCTATCCTATGACTTCATCATTACCCTGCAGAATGAAGTATTACGCAGGTTCGGTGTTGAAGTCATGCTACCAGGAGATTGCAAACATCTCTCTCAGTCCATATTGGATGACACTACGAAACTGGTGAGCGAAACTACGCTCAAAAGGGTATTCGGATTTGCTGTTGCTCAACACAGCTTCTCCAGATATACGCTGAACACGCTTTCGCAATATTGTCAGTATAAAGACTGGGAAGATTTTCAGCAACATCACTATAGAAAATTAAATACTACTTCAAAGTCCTCCGGCACATCCGGCTCGGCTGCGGCATTGGACAGTGGCAAATGGTCTGACCTTAAAAATAAGGCAGATGCGGTTTCCCATTACACCATGCTCACCCTTAAGAACCGCTCTGGAATTGCATTTCCTTATACTGTGCACAGACCCTTCTGCAACGCACATATAGAGAAATTCCTGGAAAGCGACTATGCTGCCACCGCATTGATTGCGCCTTCCGGTTGGGGAAAATCACTCGCACTCGTACACCTGGCAGAACATTGCTGGTTCGGAAAAGAAGCCCGCTATAAACAGGACGTTTGCTGGTTTATCCACGCACACGCAGCTGGAAGCCTCCTCCTGAAGGGATTTTCACTATCTACCTGGCTCGACAACCAGATGAACCTCGGTAATGGCGAAAACTTCCGCGAATACTTCGCCAGCCACTTCGATAAAAAAGGTGGACGCCTTATATTAATAATAGACGGTTTTGATGAAATTGCCGTAGCTGGTGAAAAACTCCGCCTGCTATACTCCAAACTGGAAGATTTCGTTTATTCCAATGATTTATATCCCTGGGTAAAAGTGATCCTCTCCATTCGCAGCAGCACCTGGGCAGAAATATTTCAGCACTCGCAGCAATACCCCGCTTTCCGCCGCTATTGGTACCTCGGCGCCGAAATGGATGAGGAAACCAATATTAATATGCCGCAATTGTCTGAACAGGAGGTGAAGTCTATCCTTTATAACCACCAATTCGACCCGGCTACTGTGCGGCTCTTTTCTGAAAGCTTCCTGCAAAAACTGCGGTACCCCTATTACCTGCAGCTGTTCTGCCAGCTGAATAGCGGTCCCGATCAGACGTTTGTAGATGAACACCTCAGTTTATTTGAAATTGTTTCCCGGTTTATTCAAAATCGTGTATTCAATTCTCAAAGCAATTCGTTCAAAATAAAAATCATTGAAAAATTACTGACGCTGCTGGATCTTGGCAGAACGGGCATCTATACAGACAAAAACCTGTTGCTGGCCCAGAATGCCGATCTGTTTCCTGCCTACAAAGAATTGCTGGCTGATAATATATTGGTAGAAGAGAACCTAAGCCAGGAGATCATGTTCAATGTAAAAGTGCGCTTTGCCCATACCATGTTGCTGGAATATTTCGTAGCCATGCATTACCTGAAAGAAAATGGCCAGGAAATTAATGAACAGCTGCTCATGGCTATACTGGGCCACTTACCACAGTCGCCCTATCGTATCGGCGTATTCAGATGGCTGCTCCGGTATGCTATCAACCATGCCCAGATAGACGGCATCATCAAAATGCTGCATTTACCATTATCCAACATAGAAAAATCCCATCTGCTCGAATACCTCGTACTTCACTACCAGCACGATGGCAATAACCAAGGTGAACTCAAATCCATCTTCCCGGCAGGCTTCTTCAAGAAGAATCCGATAGGTCCGTTTATTAATGATGAATTTATTCATTTCAGGAAACGTAAAGTCCTTACCGCCTTATTGGGATTGGCAGAAGCCCGGGAGGATAAACTCAAGATCAGGAGTAAACTGTTTACCATGGCATTGCTCCAGCTCGACGCAGAACAATGTGAAATTGAACTGAATAATATTAAAAAAATATATGCCCCCGATGAATTTGAAGATGAGCTGTGGGTAACTCCCTATGAAATCCAGCTGTTCATTTACGAATTCCTCAAGTTTGGCATCATAAACGAAGATATTAGAGAAAAAATCTACAATTATTTCCGTTACTGGACAGGCGGTGGTAAAAAACCGATCACAGAACCACAGGAGGTGGTGTTCCGGAACATGGGCATCGTATTTACCTTGCTGAATGACCATGAGCACCTCCTGAGCTTTACCACCCGGATATTTGAAACCTATCCCTCCCTGCAACACCGAAAAACAGATTCACTGCGTTTGACGCTGCTCTGCTGGCAGGCCCAGGCCTACCTGGGATTAGGAGACACTGCATCTGCGGCCCGGATTTGCCGCCATACCGACCAGGTGATTAAAAAATATTCATCCGATTATTTTGGCGGTAAATATATGGAGTCTGTTCAAAAACTGCTGTACGCCGGTATATACTTTCACGAACACGAATTCAACAAAGCTATCCGTACTGCAGAAATGGCGGTAGAGAATGCACAAAAGCTCGATTTTAAAGTGCTCGCCCTGATGAACTTTGGCCTGCTCAATAAAATCTATCAGCAACTGCAGATGGAGAAGCAAAAAAATGATACGGTGCAACAAATAGAACTCATCCGGAAAAGCACCTCTTTTAAACAGGCTGTTTCAAATTTTGCGAGGTGATTATGGCATAATTTTGCTTTATTGCGTAGCATAATGGCTATTGACGAAAGCAAATATACCAGTGCACAAAAAATAGGGTTCAACTTATTGAGTCTGTTGACCTTACTGTTACTGGCTCCTTACATAAACCGTTTCACACCACCACTGGTGGCCAATGGCTGGCATATAGACCTATTGGCAGCTGTGGTGGTGAGCTTTTTAATAGTATATCTCCTCCGCTGGATATTCCGCCCACTCATTCTTCCGGTTGTATTATTAATGACAGGAGTACTGTTGATCAACAAGTTTACTGACCGGTATACCTTTTCCAATGTTTTAAATGATTACAAAGGAATGGTGCAGGGCAATCTCCGTGCAAAGGACAGCAAACAACTGGACATACTCAGCCTTTATCCCAGGAGAGTAGAAAGCTACCGCGACAAAACCGTGAGAGGCATGCGGGAAAAAATTAACTCACAGGATTCCGTTGTCCGCAACTTCTCTGTAAAACATTCTCTGGATTATTACGACGAATATTTTTACAAATATGGAAAAATTACCCGATTCCTGTCGCTATTCCGGTATATCAACGGCCATTTTAAGTATGTACTCGATTCCCGAAGAGATGAATATTTTGCCACTCCGCAGGAAACCATACAAAATGGTCTTGGGGGCGATTGTGATGATCATTCTATCTTAATGATGTCCTGCCTGCAGTCGATAGGCGCCCGCTGCCGTATTGTACTGGTGAAAGGTCATGCCTACCCGGAATTGTATTGTGGCGATAAAAATGATTTTGAAATCACTAAACAGGCTATCATCACGCTTTTCCCGAAGCCAGCCGTAAAGGAAATCTACTACCATGAGCTGAAAGGGGAGTATTGGATCAACCTCGACTATACTGCCCGACACCCTGGCGGTCCTTATATGAACGATAAAGTTTATGCACTGATTGAACTCTGATCGTTAAATTTGCGGCATGAGCCAATTTAACCACCTCCGGAAATACCATAGTTTCTTTCGCTTTAAAAAAGATTTTGAGCAATACGGTCTTAAAAGTGTGAAAAGCTACCAACTGGTGCTCTATTGGCTTCATGCCCGGATGAACCGCAGCCAGTTCCTCTTGTTGTCGGGTATATTAGTAGGCTGCACAGCCGGTTTGGCTGGGGTTATCTTAAAAAGCCTGGTCCATTACATTCATTATATTATTACCGATAAAGTGCATTTCAGCACGCAGGTAATCTTTTATGTGGTATTTCCCTTCCTGGGGATTGTACTGACCACGCTCATGGTCATCTGGTTTTTTAAAGGCGAGTCCAGGAAAGGGATTCCGGCTATTTTACACGAGATAGCCCAAAATTCCAGTTTTATTCCGCCAGTCAAAATGTACTCGCAGATTGTACAGAGCGCGATTACGGTGGGGCTGGGGGGATCTGCAGGGTTAGAAAGCCCGATAGCCGTTACCGGCGCTGCCCTCGGCTCCAATTATGCCCGTACTTACCACCTGGGCTATAAAGAACGTACGTTGTTGCTGGCCGCCGGCGCTACCGCCGGGATTGCTGCTGCCTTTAACGCGCCCATTGCGGGGATGATGTTTGCTTTTGAAATTCTGCTCACGGGGGTGGTTTTCTCAGACTTCATGCCGCTGGTTGTAGCGGCCGTATGCGGTAGTTTGTTATCTAAAATTATTTTACAAGAGGAAGCCCTGTTTCATTTTGAGTCACGGGTAGCTTTTAACTACCATAATGTACCTTTTTACCTGGCGCTGGGGTTATTGAGCGGTTTTTACGCCCGTTACTATGTGGTGATTTCACAGAAGATAGAACACTTTTTCCATAGGTTGAAGTGGACGGCACTTCAAAGGGCCATCCTGGGAGGAGTAGTGATATCGGCGCTCTGCGTAGCAATGCCGCCGCTGTTTGGCGAGGGCTATACCAGCGTGAAATCCCTGGCTTCCGGCAATGGAGAAACCATTCTGCAAAATAGTTTTTTCCGTTACCTTCCTATCCAAAGCTGGATGATTGTAGTGTTTACAGGGAGCGTTTGTTTATTGAAAGCACTGGCCGCCTCTGTAACCATCCAAAGCGGCGGGAATGGCGGTAATTTTGCGCCCTCCTTATTCGCGGGTGGCTTCCTGGGCTTTTTCTTCGCGATGGTTTGCCAGCAAATGGGGATCACCGATATTCCAGTCACTAACCTGGTGATTGTAGGCATGGGGGGGGTAATGGCCGGCGTGATGTATGCCCCGCTAACTGCCATCTTCCTGATAGCTGAATCCAGCTCTGGGTATGATCTTTTTATTCCATTGATGATTGTTTCCACCATTTCTTACCTGATGGCTAAATGGTTTTCGCCACTTTCCCCGGAGTTGAAACAACTGGCGAAAGAAGGCAAAATATTTACCCGGGCCCACGACAACAATATTTTGCTGCTACTGAAAATGGATGACCTGATTGAAAAAGATGTACAGCAAATCAATATTGGCGCTACTTTACGGGAATTAATTGAATTGATAAAAGAAGGAAACCGGAACATTATTGCGGTAGTAAATGATCAAAACCGGTTTGAAGGTATTATTACCCTCGACGATATACGCCCCATCATGTTTAACCCGGAGTTATATGATAAGGTGATGGTGAAAAAACTGATGAAGGCTCCCCCGGCGGAAGTATACCTGAAAGATAACATCAACCTGGTGATCAAGAAATTTGACGAGGTGCAAGCCTGGAATCTGCCGGTAGTACAGGATAAACAGCTGGTTGGTTTTATCTCCAAATCCAGTATCCTCAATAAATACCGGTCGCTGTTACAGGAATATTCCGAAGGATAGCCATATTTGTTGGCTATTTTTATAATTATAATGAGAAAAAATGGCCAGAGTACTGATCAATTTTGCACATCCTGCCCTGGAGAAGTCGAGGGTGCATGCCCAGCTGCTGCGTGCCATTAAAACCATACCGGGCATTACTATCAACGATCTGTACGAGCAATATCCCGATCTTGATATTAATGTAGCGCGGGAGCAGACCTTACTGGAGCAACACGATATTATATTCATGCAGCATCCCTTTTACTGGTATAGTGCGCCGGCCATTGTAAAGCAGTGGATAGACCTGGTGCTGGAACATGGGTGGGCATATGGCCATACCGGGAAAGCCTTGCAGGGAAAGTACTTCAGTAATATTATCAGTGCCGGCGGATCAGAGAATGCCTATCAGCCTGACGGACATCATGGCCATACGATACATGACTTCCTGTTGCCGTTTATACAAACGGCGAAACTCTGTAATATGCACTACGCCGCACCTTATATAATTTATGGCGTACACAGAGAAGATATTTCCGATATAAAAGAGGAAACGCAAAAACTGGTACAAGTGCTGGAACGCTTACGGCGTCCGGAGTTTGACCTGAGTGCCATCACAGGGTTCAGCAACTTGTCGCAATTACTTCAACTTCCCGCTCAAACCCAATAATATGGATCAACATTCATTACTATTCCAGGCGATGGTATACCTGGCCGCAGCGATTGTATTTGTACCTCTGGCTAAGAAATTGGGATTGGGTGCCGTATTGGGCTATCTGCTAGCTGGTATTATTATAGGCCCTTCGGTATTGGGTTTTATAGGTACGGAAGGAGAAGACATCATGCACTTTGCGGAATTTGGCGTGGTGATGATGCTGTTCCTGATCGGTATAGAACTCGAGCCTGCATTGCTATGGCGGCTGCGGGCCTCCATACTTGGGCTGGGAGGGCTGCAGGTAGTACTGAGCGCCGCTGCCCTTGCTGGTATTGCATTACTGCTGGGGCAACCGGTGAATAGCTCGCTGGCCCTGGGCATGATATTGTCGCTTTCATCAACCGCCATTGTATTACAGACCCTGAATGAAAAAGGGTGGATGGGTACCGCTGCAGGACAAAGTGCGTTTTCTGTATTATTATTCCAGGATATCGCGGTGATCCCTATGCTGGCCATATTTCCGCTATTGGCGGGAAGTGTGGCCACAGAGGCGACTTCGCATACTCCTTCTCTCCGGGATAACCTACCCGGCTGGGGACAAACACTGGTGGTACTTGGAGCCGTTGCTATCATTATTATTGCCGGCAGGTACCTGGTACGGCCCATTATGCGGGTGATCGCCCGTACACGGGTGAGGGAACTATTTACCGCCACCGCCTTGCTAATGGTGGTAGCCATTGCCGTACTAATGAACCTGGTGGGCCTGAGTTCCGCGCTGGGGGCCTTCTTAGGCGGGGTAGTGCTGGCGAACAGTGAGTACCGCCATGAGTTGGAAAGTGATATTGAACCATTCAAAGGATTGTTGTTGGGTTTATTCTTTATTGCGGTGGGCGCTTCTATCGACTTCAAGCTGATATTGGAACAGCCCTGGCTAATAATGGGGCTGGTAGTGGGTATCATGGCAGTCAAAGGCATTATACTGTTTATATTGGGTAAGATATTTAAGCTGAACATAGACCAGAACCTGCTGTTTGCCTTTGCCCTGGCGGATATTGGAGAATTTGCCTTTGTGCTGTTGTCCTTTACCAGTCAAACGCAGCTGCTAAGTGGTGAAATGACCGCCATGATGACGGCCGTGGTGGCTATTAGTATGGCGTTGACGCCGCTGATTATGCTGTTGTATGAAAAAGTGATACAGCCATATTTTACCCGTTCGGAAGTGAAAGCGGAGCGGGAAGCCGATGAAATTACCGAAAAACACCCGGTGATTATTGCAGGATTTGGCCGCTTTGGCAGTATGACAGGGCGTTTCCTTCGGGCCAACGGTATTAACGCCACTATCCTGGACCTGGATTCCGACCGGGTAGATGCCCTGCACAACCTGGGTATTAAAGTATATTATGGAGATGCTTCGCGGTATGATTTGTTGGCCGCCGCAGGTGCGGCCGATGCTAAAATACTGATCATTGCCACCGACCATCCGGAGCAAACGCTGGAAATTGTGAAGATGGCGCAGCGCTATTTTCCGCACCTGCAGCTATTGGTACGGGCAGAAAATAACGAAGATACCTTCGAGCTTATGGACCTGGGTGTATTACATATTTACCGGGAAACCATAGACACATCGTTACGGGTAGGAGTAGATGCCTTGCGCATGCTGGGCAACCGCGCCTATAAAAGCGAGCGGGCCGCCCGTACCTTTTTCCGGCAAGATGAACGTACGCTGAAAGGCTTATCAGCCCTCCGCGACGATAAAAAACAATATATCATTTCCATGAAAGAGCGCATTGAAGAAATGGAAAAGCTCATTTCATCCGATCGCGTAAAAACCTGGCTGGATGAAGGCCAGGGCTGGGATCCTGAATCACTGCGCGACGAAATCAGGGGCGAGAAAAGAGAAATAGAATAATACTTACCGGATATGCTGAATGATTAATTCGGCTACATGGTGCAACAGCCCAACATCCAGCGAATGTAAGTGATCGTGCATGGGTGTACTCGACACGGCTCTTACATAACCTTCTTCATCGGGTTCAAAGGTGATTTCATGTTCCTGGATCACCACCTTATATACCGTTTTGAATTGCTGATGCGCTGTTGTAACCTCTACGATATGTGGGTGACCTTTGTATTCAAATTTAAGTGTGAAAATGTCTGACATACAGTTATCGTTATGCAGCGCGCTTGCCTATTCATCCTGGTGATAGTACCGCCTGATCCGTTTTTTTTTCTTCACGGGAAAGCTGGTGAATAGCCCACAGGGAGAAGGAAGCAAGGCCACTGATGATCAATATGTAACCAATAAAACCGAGTGTATGGAAGACCTTAAACCATATCCAGTCGTTTGTGATGGCGTACTGCGCTAAGATAGCTAAAATCCCTTTGTTACAACTGTAAACGAATACCCAACTTATTTAATCCTTTTACCAGTAATAACATCAATACAGAGAAGATGCCGCACCATAGGATGCCTGGCACCCCTTGATTCAATACTGCGGGCAGGCTCACGCCGGCCAGTATCATACCGAAATAAACGATATCGGGCAATATATAGGTAAGCAGCGGATTGGATCCTGCCGGGCGGAAGAAGGCAGTCCACTTACTGACCTTGTTTACATCTATCAGTATATATAGCAGGGAAAATATCGCCACACAAATAGCCGCGCTATATAAGCACCAGGAAGGCGTAGCGCGTATTTTAGAAATTTGGTACGTAGGCCTTAACAGCAGGGCGCCCATCATTAATAGCACAAAAAAGCCGCATACTTTTGAAAAAAGCCTGCGTCCTTTCAAGTCGAGATCCTGATCAAAATAAAATAAGGTGAGCAACATGCCAGACAAAACAATAGACGCATGCGCCGCGTTCCGGCTCTGGGAAGCAATCCAGCTCCACTCTCCTTTGTGCATAAAGGGCTGCTTACATAAAATATAATAGCCAATGCAAACGGCTATCATGAGCATAATAGCGTTGGCATTGCCTTTAAACCATTGGTAAAAAATACAGGCGTATAGGTAAGCCCAGCCGATCAATCCCAGGATGCCCCACCATTGCGGCGCCAGTCGCTCGCTGCCATCGCCGCCACGATAAATGATGCCCAATATAATCAGCCCTGCCATACCGGCTCCTTTAAAGCACCAGCTTATCCAGGACTGTTTAAACGTATAAACGTTCCACACCAGGACAGCACAACCATAAAACAGCAACGACCATAATGCTACGCTCATGCCGGTAGCCGCGGCATTCAGCTCTTCTGTATTTACCATGAAAATACCCAGTACCCAGAGTCCCACGGTACGCCAACCGATGTGTTGTTGCAACTTCCAAAAACTATCTCCCTTAGCCAACCTGCTATTAATAGCAAACGGGATAGACATGCCGACAATAAAGAGAAATGCAGGGAATACCACATCTACAAATGTCATCCGGTCTTCCGTAGCATGTGCATGCTGCATCCAGGCGGGAATGCCCTGTACGCCGGCTACACTATTCACGAAAATCATGATCAGGATAGTAATTCCGCGGAATGCATCGATAGATAAAATACGACCGGATTTCAGGTTGTTGATCATACGGGTAACGAATAAGGGTTGAAGTAATAACAAAATACAATAATAAATTGTGTTTCATTCTTATTTATCAAGATCTCCTCTTATCCTTTCTAATATTGGAGGTGGCAAAAAATAATTACCTTTCCCCCGCTAACAAAATCTCAAACAACTTATGAAGCAACTCTTTCTCGCCGGCGTCGGCGTGGCTTTTTGTGTAGCCTGTAACCAGGGGCCATCCAACACCAACAAGCAGGTAAACGCCACCCCCGATGCAGTAGCCGCCAACGTAGATACTACTGTAAATCCCAAAGACGACTTTTTTGATTATGTGAACGGAGGCTGGATTAAACGTAACCCGATTCCCGCAGAATACAGCTCCTGGGGCATTGGCAACCTGGTACAGGAAGAATTATATAAACGCCTGCGTATCATCAATGAAAAAGCAGCAGAAAACCCATCCGATCCCATCTCTAAAAAAATTGCTGCCTTCTGGAAAAGCGGTATGGATTCCGCACGCATCAATGCAGCAGGTATTACGCCTATAGCCGGTACTTTAAAAGAGATTGATGCTATAACCAACGTACAACAACTGGCACAGCTGGCCTCTCAACTGAACGTAACCGCAGGTGGCACCTGTGATATTTACATAGGGCAGGATGCGAAAAACAGCGATGCCATTATGGTGCAGCTGGGGCAGGGCGGCCTCGGATTACCGAACCGTGATTACTATTTTAATACCGACGATCGTACTACTAAAATAAGACAAGCCTATCCCGGCCATGTGGCCAAAATGCTGGCATTTACCGGCATGGATACCACTACTGCGCAGAAAGCTGCGGCTGGCATTGTACAACTGGAAACCCTGCTGGCAAAATCCAGCCGCAAGCTGGAAGCCCTGCGTGACCCGGAAGCCAACTATCATAAAATGCCAGTAACCCAATTGAATAAAATTGCCGGGAACATAGACTGGACAGGTTTTATCAAACAACAAGGTATCAGCAAATTTGCAGACACCGTAATTGTTGGTCAGCCAGAATTTTATACTGCCTTAAGTGGCGCCATCAAATCACAACCACTCGACACCTGGAAGAATTACCTGAAATGGATAGTGATTGCCAATGCGGCGCCGCAATTGAGCGATACCATTGCTAATACCCAATTTGCTTTTTATGGTAAACTTCTCAGGGGACAAGACCAACAAAAACCCCGCTGGAAAAGGGTATTAGACGCTGAGGAAGGCGCCATGGGCGAAGCGCTCGGACAATTGTTTGTAAAAGAATTCTTCAATGCTACTGCTAAAAAAAGATATGAAAACCTGGTGGAAGAGATCCGTACTGCATTGAAAAACAGGATTGAACACCTTGACTGGATGAGCGACAGCACTAAACAAAAAGCATTATACAAGCTCTCCAAAATCAGCAAGAAAGTAGGCTATCCTGACAAGTGGAAAGACTTTTCCGCTATGGATATCAAGGATCAATCTTATTACCAGAACGTAGTAGCAGCCAAACAATGGTGGCAAAATTATGAGATTAATAAACTGGGTAAACCGGTAGACCGCAGCGAATGGGATATGACGCCACAAACCTATAATGCCTATTACAACCCCAGCAATAATGAAATCGTATTACCGGCAGGCATCTTCACCGTTCCCAGTAAGCGCGATGAAGAGCTGGACGATGCCGTTGTATATGGCTATGCCGGAGCTTCTACCATTGGACACGAAATTACCCATGGCTTCGATGACGAAGGCCGCCAATTTGATGCAGCCGGTAACCTGAAAAACTGGTGGACCAAAGAGGACATCAAAAAATTCAATGACCGCGCCGATGTGATGGTAAGACAGTTTAACGGCTATGTTGTAGTAGACAGCTTACATATTAATGGGAAAGCTACCCTGGGTGAAAATATCGCAGACCTGGGTGGTATCTTACTGGGATGGGAAGCATTTAAAACGACCGGACAATACAAGAAAAATGAAAAGATTGCCGGCTACACGCCTGCACAGCGCTATTTCATGGGATATGCCCTGGGCTGGTTGAGCCATACCAAGAAAGAATCGCTGGCCAGGCAGGTGCTGACAGATGTACATTCACCGGCTAAATTCAGGGTGAACGGCCCATTCAGCGATGTAGACGCGTTTTACGAGGTATATGACCTGCAGCCCGGAAACGGCATGTATAGAGCAGATAGTACCAGGGTAAAAATCTGGTAGGTATAGCACATAAAGCAGAAGACATAAAGCAAAAAGCTATTGAAGCGGATGATATTAGCGAATGTTTAAATACTCGCATCTATCGCTTCAATAGCTTTTTGCTTTTTGCTTTTAGCTTTTTGACCTGGCTATGAAAAAACCAACACCACATCGTACATTAGTGCCCTATAACGGTGTGTTTAAGATGAAAAATGAAACTCGCTGCAGGAGGCAGACAGGTAGATCGTTGACCAGCAAGATGGCAGCAGGTATGGTGGGATTAATGCTAGCCGGAACGGCCAGTTCCGCACAAATTTTTTCCGACGCTTTTCGCCCGTTTACGGGTGTACCCCGTCATTACGTATGTTATCAAACTACCGACAGTATACAGATTGATGGCAATATCACAGAAGGCGCCTGGGAGAAAGCACCCTGGTCGGAAGATTTTAAAGATATTGAAGGCGATGCTAAGCCTGCGCCACGACTGCGTACCCGGGTAAAAATGCTGTGGGATAGCCAGTATTTATATATTGCTGCGTCTTTAGAGGAGCCACACGTATGGGGCACGCTTTTAAACCACGATACTATTATTTTCCAGGATAATGATTTTGAGGTATTTATTGATCCGGATGGCAAAACGCACCAGTATTATGAAATAGAGATCAACGCTCTCAATACGGTAATGGATCTGTTTATGGTTAAGCCTTACCGCAATGGGGGATTGGCTATGCTCAACTGGGATACCAAGGGCATACGTACCGCTGTACATGTAAATGGCACCATCAACAATCCTTCGGATACAGATAAAGAATGGACGGTGGAGATGGCGATCCCTTATAGCGCCCTCAGCTTCTTCGATAAAGCTCAACGGCCTTCCGACAACACACTATGGCGGATTAATTTTTCAAGGGTAGAGTGGGATACCGATATAAAAAATGGCGCCTATGTAAAACAAAGAAAGCCAGAAAATAACTGGGTATGGTCGCCTCAAAACATTATCAATATGCATGCGCCGGAAAGATGGGGTTACCTGTTATTCACTACAAAGGAGCATACTGCCTTTCAGCTGCCGGCAGCCGAGGAAGCCAGGCCATACCTCTGGAAAGTATACTGGGCGCAACAACAATACCGACAAGCCCATGGACGTTATGCCAATAACCTGGCTGCGCTCCAAATACCTGAAAAGCAACGCGGCAGCAAAGGACAAACATATACGCTCCGCCTGGAGGCCACCTCTTCCCAGTTCAATGCCAACATCACCGGTACCGATTTTACCGGCGCCGTCTACATTGACCAGGAAGGTAAAGTTTATTACAACAGCAAATAACGGATATGAATAAACGTCATTTTATTAAGTCATTAGGTATTGGCGGACTGGCGCTGGTGAAGCCATCGTTGCCCGCGCGGGCAGCCGTAGCAGCAACTTCGCCACGCCTGGAAAAAACAGGCGTTGAACACCGGGTATGGATTAATCCTGATCATAAAGATACCACCGCGGTATTGCAAACCAGGTATGCTACTTACCGCAAAGCCGGGATTACCGATATTATGTTTGAAGCGGATAGCGAATTGCACTTCAAAACCGCCAAAGCCAATGGGATCAGGGCCCACCGCTGGATGTGGACCATGAACAGGGGCGAAAAAGAATTGTTGGCCAGTCACCCGGAATGGTATGCCCAAAATCGTAACGGCGAATCCTGCGCCAATCATCCACCCTATGTAGACTACTACCGGTGGTTATGTCCGAGTAAACCGGAAGTAATCAATTACCTCAAAGACCAGGTAGAAAAGATCCTCTCCCTGAGTTATGTAGACGGTATTCACCTGGACTATGTACGTTTTTGCGATGTGATATTGCCCGTTAACCTGTGGAGCCATTATGGTATTGATCAATCGAAAGAATTACCGGAGTATGATTTCTGTTATTGCGAACAATGCCGCAATGCCTATAAAGAAAAACGGGGTATAGATCCGCTGGAGATAGAGCATCCCGACCAAAGCCCTTCCTGGCGTAAGTTTCGATACGATCGTATTACCAACGTAGTGAATAACCTGGCAGCGGTAGCGCGGCAACATAAAAAACCTATTTCGGCGGCGGTATTTCCTACGCCGGAAATTGCCAAACGTATTGTGCGGCAGGACTGGACCAACTGGCCGTTGAACGCCGTATGTCCTATGATCTATCATGGCTTTTACCGCGAAAATGTGGAGTGGATAGGAGATGCAGTAGCAGAAGGTGTGAAGGGGCTACATGGGGCATTTCCATTATATGCAGGGCTTTATTTGCCTGACTTTCACGGTAATTATACCGATCTGGCAGAAGCCGTGAGGCTGGCTGTTCAAAACGGAGCGGCAGGTGTATCTATTTTCGGGGAAGTAACACCGGAAGTATTACGGATACTGGGAGAAAGCGCTTAATTTTCTTATATAGAAAGGGGCCCCGCGTTGTAACGCGGGGCCCCTTTTCATTTCCTGTTATCTTATAAGACATTTTTAGGTCTGTCTGCAGCAGGTTTACCAAACTCATAGTTAGGTTTGTTTCCCATTTTTATCACCATGGTGCCGCCTTTCACTACATCCTGGTGGGTAATAAAGCTTTTGCTGTAAGGCTTTCCGTTGAGCGTAATACTTTGGATATAGATGTTTTCCGGACTATTATTAATCGTTTGTACAGTAAATGTTTTACCGCCGCCTACTTTCAAAGTAGCTTTATCAAACAGCGGGCTACCTAGTACATACACGCCACTGGCGGGATTTTCGGGGTAGAAGCCCAGGGAAGAGAAGACATACCAGGATGACATAGCGCCACAGTCTTCATTACCGGCAAGTCCTTCCGGCTTATCGAAATAAAAGTCTTTCATTACCTGTCTTACTTTCTCTGCTGTTTTCCATTGGTTACCTGCGAAAGCATACATATAAGTTACGTGGTGACTAGGTTCGTTACCATGTGCATACATGCCTATGAGACCGGAGATATCGCTGGAGGCTTCGGCGCCCATATCGCCCTTGGCGGTAAAGAGGCTGTCGAGCTTGCGGGTAAATGCATCGTCGCCTCCCATGAGTTGGATCAGGCCTTCTACATCCTGTGGTACCAGCCAGGTGTATTGCCAGCCGTTACCTTCGGTGAAGTCGCCTTTTTCGTGTATGGAATTAAACGGATTGTAAGGTGTTTTGAAACTGCCATCGCTCATACGCGGGCGTACAAAGCGGATGGTGCTATCGAAATAGTTTTTGTAATAGCCGGCACGTTTTTTAAAGTATTCGTAGTCGGCAGTTTTACCTAACTTCTTTGCCATAGCGGCTATACACCAGTCATCGATCGCATACTCCAGTGCTTTGGAAACAGATTCATATTCTTTATCCGCCGGGATATAGCCCCGTTCCTTTACATATTTGAGTCCCAGGTCATCGCGGTTGGCGGTAACTTTCATCGCTGTAAACGCCTCTTCTGCATTGAAGCCTGTAAAGCCTTTGAGGTAAGCATCCACGATAGGAGGTACTGCATGATAACCAACCATACAATTGGTTTCATTGCCCATCAGGTGCCACACCGGCAGTTTACCCTGTTGCTTATAAACGGTGAGCATAGAGTTTACGAAGCTGTTTACCTTTTCAGGATGCAGGATGGTGCTTAATGGTGCGCAGGAACGGTAGATATCCCAGAGAGAGAAAACGGAATAGTTATCGAATCCTGGGTTAGCATATACTTTTTTATCGGTGCCGCGGTAACTACCATCATGATCGTTGAATAAAGCCGGATCAATCATGGTGTGATAGAGGGCAGTATAAAATACGCGGCGGGCGGATAGATCTTTAGTTTCGATATTTACTTTCGACAATTCCTTATCCCATTTAGCATTGGCAGTATTCACTGTTTTGGCAAAGTCCCATCCTGGTATTTCTGCTTTGATATTGGCGAGTGCATTTTCGCTGCTTACCGGGGAGATACCTACTTTCAGCATTACTTGTCCGGGAGATTTATCAAAGACGATGACTCCCTTGGCCGCTTTTGATTTTACCGAGTTTCCGGTTTGTTTGATATCTCCATCAAAAACGAGAAATTGTTTTACCGGTACAGAAGATTTAATCGCAAACCACAGGCGTTGGTCTTCTGCCCAGCCTTTAGAGTAGCGGTATCCTTCGAGGGTATATTCATCTACTTGTTTGATAAATGTTTCTACCGGAGCGTCCCAGCCAATACCTTCTTTCAGGTCGATGATGATATTAGCGGGCTGATTTTTCGGGAAGGTAAAGCGGTTAAGCGATACTCTTTCTGATGCCGTTAATTCCGCCAGGATGTTGTAGTCATCCAGCTGAACAGAATAATAGCCTGGGCGGGCTTTTTCGCGGCTATGGGAGTAATGAGAGCCGTAGCCGGAAGTAGGGTCTTCCTGTGTGCCCCTGTTGGTTCTTACTTTGCCGGTGTAGGGCATTACGAGTACATCGCCCAGGTCGCCGATACCTGTTCCGCTGAGGTGTTGCTGGGAGAAGCCAATCAACACGCTGTCAGAATAATGGTAGCCGGAGCACCAATCCCATCCTTTCACGATATTGGTAGGACCTACAGATATGGCGCCATATGGTACGCTGGCGCCTACAAATACGTGTCCATGCTCTCCCGAGCCGATATAAGGATCTACTGAAGCAACAGATTTGCTTTCTACAAATGTTTCTTTCTTCTGCGCCTCTGCCTGTACGCCGTGAAGCAATGCAGCAGATAGCGCCAAAGCACTACCTATCTTGAATCCCGATTTCATAATCAAAAACCTTTAATAATCCCGGCAATTTACGGCAGAATGTTAAAGGATTTTTGTTAATTTTTTACAGGTGGCTCACGGGCTGCAATTCCCTGGCAGACGCGGGTATCGGCGCTGGTTCCTTTCTCACTAAAAACTTACGGGTAAGTACCTGGTATACAATCATCAGCCACAACACCAGGCAGGGCAAGGCTTTGATGGCATATGGCGTGGCTATATTTTTCCTTACCCAGGGTGTTACCAGGTCGGAATGCGAGAAGCTGACCAATAAAATGGAGAAAAAGAGGAATATGTTATTTGCCCGGGTGGCGGGTTGTAACACGTACCAGATACATACTGCAGGTAAGGCAATGATATAAGTGCAAGCCTCGGAGCCGCTGCTGAACAACACCGGGAACATGAGGGTAGAGCATAATATGTATAAGCGGTAACGTGAGTTATATCGGTATTTGAGCTGAGTATATTGTAATAAGAAAAGTACAATAGCTGGTATCAGTATAATGGCGCCATTCAGCGAAGGAATATGAAATACCCGTTTGATGAATCCTCCGGCGGAAATATCCTGATAGAGGGTCGCTGCGGTGTTTACGTTCTGCTCATTCTTATGTACTAACTCTACATACCAATCCTGGTATGCCTGCATAATATATTGCGGCGATGAAATGGCCATTGGCAATACGAACAATACGGCGCTCCACAGGAAAAAGCCGGCGATAAAGCGCCTGGGATTAGGGCTAAAAAAGAAGAATGCCAATCCCACGATACCATATAGCTTGGTAAACGTACCCAATGCGATTAAAAAAGTGGCCCACATTTCCCGTCCTTTCAGGGTATTGGTAAACGTGAGGATGATAAAAGCCCCGATAAACTGGTTTAACTGGAACCAGCCGCTGGCGCCCATCATTTCCTGGGCACATAAGAGCAGGATAATATTTTGTTGGATGCGGCTGAGGGGGAGTTGCCTGATGGCATAAAACAGTACGGCCGCGCCGGTTAATGCCCATAACATAGCACCAAGGCGGTCGTCGAGTCCGGCAAAGGGAGCAATCAGGAAGCTGAATACGGGACCATAGTGGTTAACGTCAAAATATTCTGCCGGGTAAGCAGCGTATAGTGGTTGCTGATGCAACACATGGAAGAAGACCTGTTTAAATATAAGGTAGTTATTAATATTATGCCTGGAGATTTCCAGGGCGGCGCCCAGAAAGGCCAGTCCAAACCAGAGTCCCAGGATCAGCCACTCTTTCTCCGCCAAATAAGTCAGCACATTTCTTTTTTCACGCATATCAGTGATCATTTAAAGCTACAATATGCCTGTATAACGCGTGCCAGGAGGAGGCCCCCCTATGCTGGAGGATATTTATGTGGCAGTAGGTATGAAACACCTGTTCATTCCAGAAAAAAAACGCCTTATCGCAGGCGTACATTATTTTTCTGATTCCGCCCATTGCCTGGACTGCAGATTAATAGCATAAACAGTACCTGCGATTACCAGGCAGGATACGATCAGTACGGCAGATATAATCAATAACATAGCACTCGAATTTTTCACATGAACCCAAATTTACATTTTTTTTGTTACTGACCTAACGTCGCGGTTTCCCGCCAGAGTTTCGTAAATTAAGGGTATGAGCGCACAGATGAATGCAAGAAGAAAGCGTCCGGGTAAGGACGAGGAATTGACTTTTAAAGAACGACTGGCCGCGCTGCGGAATTTGCCTGCCTTTTTCCGGATGGTATGGCAAACCAGCCCGGGGTTAACCATCGCCAATACCCTGTTGCGGGTGGCACAATCGGCCATGCCTTTGTCGTTGTTGTATGTAGGCAAACTGATTATAGACCAGGTAGTACTGTTGAGCAAAGATGCCAGTCATTCTGCCACCTGGCTGTGGGAGCTGGTAGCCATTGAATTTGCGCTGGCTATTGTGTCTGATGCACTGAGCCGGGCCATTTCTTTACTGGATGGGCTGTTAGGCGATCTTTTCGCCAACCACACCTCCATAAAAATCATGGAACATGCGGCCAGGTTGGACCTGGACCAATTTGAAGACGCAGAATTTTACGATAAACTTGAGCGTGCCCGGCAGCAAACCAGTGGAAGAACAGTACTGCTGGCGCAGGTATTGAGCCAGGTACAGGATGTAATTACCGTTGCCTTCCTGGCGGCAGGCCTGATGATCTTCAACCCGTGGCTGATCCTGTTGCTATTGCTGGCAGTAGTGCCGGCGTTTCTGAATGAGTCGCATTTCAACGACCTGTATTACAAGCTGGCCTGGGGACAAACTTCCGACCGGCGGGAGCTGGACTACATCCGCTACCTGGGCGCGAGCGATGAAACAGCCAAAGAGGTAAAGGTGTTTGACCTCTCCAATTTCCTCATTGACCGCTTCCGGGCAATTTCCGATAAATTTTATACCGATAAAAAGGTGTTGCAGGTGAGGGACTCCATCTGGGGTACTGTATTTGCCTTTGTGGGCGCGGCCGGCTACTATGCCGCCTATGTGATCATCATCCTGCAAACCATACGCGGACATCTCAGCATTGGCGACCTGGCTTTCCTGGCAGGTTCTTTCCGGCAACTGCGCACCACCTTTCAGGGTATCCTGATCCGGTTTTCCAGCGTAACCCAGGGCGCGCTGTACTTACGCGACCTGTTTGAATATTTTGAGATCCAGCCGAAAATGGTGGCAGTCGCACGTCCTAAGCCATTTCCCCGGCCTATACAAACGGGTTTTACTTTTGAAGACGTGGGGTTTAAATATGTAAATTCCGATAAGTGGGCTATCCGTCACCTCAGCTTTACCCTGCATGCCGGAGAAAAACTGGCGCTGGTAGGAGAAAACGGCGCCGGTAAAACCACGCTGGTAAAGCTGCTTTCGCGTTTATACGATCCGGTAGAAGGCCGGATTTTACTGGATGGAGTAGATTTGAGAGAATACGACATCAATGAATTACGTACACAGGTGGGCGTTATTTTCCAGGATTATCAACGCTACCAGATGACTGTTTCTCAAAATATTGCCGTAGGCAAAATCACGGAAAGTCACAACCAGCCTATGATTGAGGAGGCGGCCAGGCAAAGCCTCGCTTATCCGTTGATAGAAAAAATGCCCCATGGCTTTGACCAGATGCTCGGTCGTCGCTTTAGTCAGGGTGTAGAGCTTTCCGGGGGCGAATGGCAGAAGATAGCGCTGGCGCGGGCTTACATGAAAGATGCCCAGCTGCTGATACTCGATGAGCCCACCTCCGCCCTGGACGCCAGGGCAGAATACAACGTATTCCTGCATTTTGCAGAACTGACCCGCGATAAAACTGCCGTGTTGATTTCTCACCGTTTTTCTACTGTACGCATGGCCAACCGTATACTGGTATTGGAAAAAGGAAGCCTGGTAGAAATCGGGAGCCACCAGGAACTACTGGATAAGAAAGGTAGGTATGCCGAGCTGTTTGAGCTCCAGGCAGCCGGCTATAAATAGATTGTTTGCTAGTCGGGAAACGTTCTTTAAAATATGATGGAGGAGAATAAAATGCTCTTTCTGTAAACAGAAGGTTTGCCGGCTATTATTCTCTCTACCGGTGGGTATACCACCATTTTAATACGATGGCCAATAACAGCAGTACAATACCTGATATCACCTTTACCCAGGGCATTTCTCTTTTTACCAGTAACTCGCCCGAAATACGCTGCCAGGCTTGCTGCGGGTGATATTGCTCCATTTCCCCCATTTCTTTCTTCAATATTGGCTCCTGGCTTAATTCTTCAAACAGTGCCCGGTTCTCCTCACTGGCAGACATCCATTGATGCAGCTCTTTTCGCTCTTCATGCGACAAAGCGTTCTTCCAATACTTAACAATTAACCTTGATGTATGATACACTTGTTCCATATCCTACTTTTATAAACAAACAAGATATAACGCCAGGAAAGTTTCTGACGTTAACTTCAACCGCAGGAGTTCCATGGCCCTCGACTTCTGCAGCATCACTGCGTCCATAGAGATATTTAACCTGCTGGCAATGGTATCGTTTTGTTCCCCCTCGATAAAACCCAGGCGGAATACCTGTTGACAGTTTTCCGGCAATGCGGCTATGGCGCCATAAATCTCTCCCCATACTTCTGCTTTCAGCAGGGCGGTTTCGGTATGCTGCTCCTGTTGCCGACAGGCGCTTTTCACCATTGTATACAACAACGTTTTAATAGCCGGGTAGTCGGTAATCGTTTGCTTTTGGCGTGCATACTGGATAAATACTTCCTGTACAATATCTTCCGCTATAGCGGAATCGGAGATAAGCAGGTCGGCAAATCGGCACAGACGCAGGTATAGCAGGTCAAATAATGACTTCAGCTGGTGGAATATGGGAGATTGTTCTTTGGTGTACATGTAGGGTAAATTTAGAGAGAATAGGGGGGATTTGCAATGGTGAGGGAGAGAATGATCCAAGCTTCTCCGAAATTACAGGCTCGGTAAATTAGCCGCCACCAACTCATACAACCTATCTATAATTAATCCTCGCTTCGCTTCAAAGGCCCCTTCCAGCTTAAGGAACCAGGGATCCGCGTTGATTACATTCGCCACATGAATTGACGCCTTCTTCACAGGCTTTTTCTTATAGTGCACGATAAGTTCATCACTACGTACCCTGGCAGCCTGCAGACAGTAGGCCATTTCTGGCAGTCGTAGCGCGGTTTCCAGCTGAGGTGCTACTATATCCAGGTGGAAATAGATAGCATGGTCAAACCCTTCATAGTCAAGGTATTCGCGCCATTCATTTACTACTGCCAATGTATATTGCACAGGGGTGAGAGCTGGCAGCTGGTCTAATAATAACCAGTAATTGCGGGGAAGTTGTTGTTCTTTTTCCAGGTTATAGGCCAGCAGCGTTAACGCCCCTTCTTTATCGTTCTTTTTACTACGTAAGATCTTTTCAGGTAGGGTATATCTTTCTTCTTCAATACTGGCCAAAGTTTTAGCGATATCATAACTGCATTTGGTCAAATGCTCCGCGGCTGTTTCGGTTGCTACAGCTGCTTTTTCAACGACAATAGCTACCATTTCGGCCTTGAACTGGTGAATCGCCTGGTCGATATTGCCGTTGGTATTATTGAGTAATTGGAGGGCATGACGTAGGCCTATTGGGATTTGCTGGCGCAATAAGTTTACTTCTTGCTGGTATTGCATGGGTAAATGTTTACAGGGGTCAACAGCCTGCGCCGCTCAGCTAATACTACCTTTAGCCTATTAAATATTTTATCACTCATAAAACCGCTTTTAAAGCATACTTATCAACAATCTAAGTATAATAACTCTCATATATTGCAAAAAGCTATAAAAAGATATTTATATAAAAAAGTTAATGCTCATTTTATCTCTTCCAGGGAATAGAAATTTTTCCCTATCTTATGGTTCCTATGAAAAAACGACTTGCCGAACTCCTGGTTATTTACGTTATCTACTTTCTCACCTTATTGCTGTATATCCACCTGCATGCAGGTTATGTGCGCGTGGCGCTGGGATCGGTGGTTATCTGGCTCATTCCGCTGATAGCGGTGTTACCTACGCAGTTCCTCGCGTTTATCATTGGAGTAGGGTGGCCTGGAAAAGCAGATGAGACACTGGATGATAAAACGGATACCCGCATTTACCGGGTAACGCACCTGGCAGTATACCTGCTGATAGTGATCCTGGCATTTAAATAAAAAAGCCCGGCTCAGCAGGCCAGGCTCCGTCAGTAAACCCTTTTCAGCTTATACGATTTTAAACCATGGCATTCCATCCTTCCCTTTCGGGTGGTGGATAGAAGTGAGCACCGCACTGTCGCTGATTTCGTACCAGGGAAATGAGCTCCGCCCTTGCGGATGATGCGTGGTAGGGTATAGCTTATTATCCCGTATCTCGAACCACGGCAGGGCACTGGAGCCGTTATCGTGATGAACAGTAGTATACACGTTATTTTCTCTTATTTCATATTCGGCAAATGAACGCGCACCTTCCGGGTGGTGCAATGTTCTATGGAGTTTCATATTTAATAGATTTTTTGGGTAAAAAATATGGTTAACACAATTATTGGGTTTACTTAACAATAATCGAATATAGGAAAATATTTAATAAGGATGACCAACCAGTTGTTAAAAATATCTGATCATTTGAAGATCCTCATTTCTCTGTCAACCTATACCCATTGCCATATTTATTACGAAGCACTACCGTTCCATCCACCACTTTCAACACCCTATTGATCCGGGATATATAACTATATACCCGCTTTATATCTCCCGATACAATGAGCATAAGTTCTGCTTCCGATATTAACACTCCGGGATTAGTCAGAAAACAGATTATTAAACGATGCAAATAAATAGGTAGTTTCCTTTTCCGTTCCGGACCAGCCATTTCCCTTGTTTCCTTGTTATAGTTAGATCTGCCGATAGGAATCATTTTGATTCATTATTGGAGGTGTGATAAAATAATGTAGTAAAACATCTGACAATTTTCTGATGTTGAATGTCTTGCAAAAAAATTCAGTGCCAGACAAACAACCTGTCAACTGCATTTCCAGCCAATGGCCGTCTTCACCAGAGAGAAAACAAATAGGTACTCCCCGGTCTTTAGCACGAATTCGTTTCCCCAGTTGAATACCATCTAAACCAGGCATAACAACGTCCAGCAAGCAAAAATCAAATCTCATTTCATTAAAAAGCAGCCATGCCTGCTCGCCATCGCCGGCATGAAACACCTCAAAACCGGACTGACGAAGGATCCTGCTTACAATACCACTAAATAGGATATCGTCATCCGCGTGAAGGATTCTTAACTTCATATGTTTATTTAGATTTGATTAACAATTTGCAAGCATTTAGTAGATAATATCGGTATACCTGTAGTACTGATTGGGCGATGTTGCTTAGAACATACTTTATGTTGCGTTCTCATGAATGCAGATTATTTAATTCTTCAAAGAAAAAAATTATTATGCAGGATACCTGAATGCTTAACTACTATTTTTAAAAGCATCTCTCAAAACTGATTCCATATTATTGATATAAACATCAGTAGTAAACAGTTTTAGCATCAACAATTAACTTGTTAATACAATGCTTAAGTAGATTCGTCAACGTTAGTATTTCACTAACGTATAGTGGTGATATTTTTTTATGCAACAACATGCATCAAATAGATATCCCCGCACTTTTTTTGTTAATCTTAATTAACAAACATTTCATTCACATATATCTGCCATACGCTATCCCTGTTAGTAGCCTTTTAGTAACTACCTAACGATAAAGTGTACACGTAAAAAGCACCCACACATTTATCAAGTCAAAAAATATTTTAAAAAAATTTTGGAGATATTAAAAAAATATATTCATCTTTGCACTGTTAAAAAAATCATAAACATGTACCGCTCAATTATACATATACAAACAAAAAATTGGTTTAGCCACAAAGGGGGCTATGCTAATGGCGGGGCATGTTATGCTACTGAATAGTTGATAAAACGAATTCGATATAACACAAGCCCCGCAAGAGATTGCGGGGCTTTTTATTTGTGCTTAAAATAGATTTTAAACATGCAAATGCGCATTCAATACATATCATTTGGTCACCACAGCGGTAAACAAC
The DNA here is from genome assembly GCF_012726295.1 of Chitinophaga sp. Ak27. Lineage (GTDB taxonomy): Bacteria > Bacteroidota > Bacteroidia > Chitinophagales > Chitinophagaceae > Chitinophaga. Next base: position 380,437 of record NZ_JABAOB010000005.1, read on the forward strand.
AGTTACCGATAGGAGACACGTATACATATTATTTTCAACGACCGAGTTGTCAACGAACCTAACCAAAGGTTATGCTGAACAGAAAGCCGGTCGTGACGAACGACCGGCTTTTTTATTGCCCCTAAATTGGTAAAAGTCAATATAGCAAAAGGTTATAGGACAATTTAACCAACGTAAACCCGGCCTTCATCCATTACTCACTCGTATAGTGAGGACCCCAAAGTGTGCATAGGCCACACGCTGACCAGTAGCTCAATGGTGAGAGCGACTGCCTTATACGCAGCAGGCTACCGGTTCAAATCCGGTCTGGTCAACTATTTTCATGGTGCTTGTAGTTCAATGGCAGAATATCCGGCTGTGAACCGGAAGAACAGGGTTCGATCCCCGCCAGCACCCAACCGTGAGTACGGCGACGTGGGAGTGTCGCAATGGTCTGTAAAACCATCGCCTTAACGGCTTAGCAGGTTCGAATCCTGCTACTCACACTCCGTAAATGCAACGCATTTGCTAAAGAACTTCCCTCACGGGAAGACGAGTATCGATGCCTTCACCAAGCAAACCAGGCGAGGGTTTCAGATAGCCCCGCAGTGCAGCCGTAGTAACGCGCTGTATGCTGTTGCTTCACAGGCACTATGCTCGCCATCATCTATGGGTCGCAGGTTCGATTCCTGTCCGCCTGTATAGGCGGTAGCTCAGTAGGAAGAGCAATAGACATGTCTTCCTTTATAGGAAAGGTCAAAACAGAGGACTGACAATCCTTAAAAACAACATGGACTTGAAATCCAGACAACCAACAAAAGCCAGGGCTGTAAGCCCTGCCACTTCATCAAAAGGATGATAACGGCAAATGAGTAAACACCAGCAGGCAATCGCTTCGGCTGTTATCTCCCATCACTTGGCACTTCCGCCCCAACTGATGCAGGGATAGCTGTTGAATCACTGCCTCCGTGCACCCTCATCGGACAACACTCCTGGCTTTTTTTAATGAACCCCAAAAAACAAAAAAATGAAAAGAGTTACCATCAATGCCTACGAAAGAGGATTGATATTCAAGAACGGCGTATACCAGCGAATGCTGACAGAAGGTCGTCACTGGCTGATTAACGAAGATGCTCAGATCTATGATATCAACAAACCTTTTGTAGCCCCCATTGAATTAAACATATTGCTGCAAGACAGCGACGTCAGAGTCGCTTTGCACGTAGTGGAAGTAAGCGAAACTGAAATTGTGCTGCACTATGAAAACGGTTTACTGAAGCAGGTACTGACCGCCGGAAGATATACTTTCTGGAAAAACATGATTGACTATAAGTTTGTTAGAGCCGACATCTCTAAGATCGCCATCACCGAAAATATAGACCGGTCTACCTTGAGTCACCGGCTGGTAGCACCTTTCGTAAGAACGTTCAACGTAGAAAATTACGAACAGGCAGTGATGTTAGTAGATGGTAAATACGCCACTACCTTGTATCCCGGCATCTATTCCTGGTGGAGAAATAATATCTCTATCGCCATCAGCAAAATTGATATGCGGCAGATGCAGCTGGAAATCAACGGCCAGGAAATCCTGACCAAAGACAAAGCTGCCCTGCGTATCAACGCATGGGCACAATACCAGGTAGCAGATATCAACAAGGCCATCCTGCAAAACAAAGAATATGAAAGGCAACTGTATGTGTTGTTCCAGCTCGCGCTGAGAGAATACATCGCCACCTTGCATTTCGATGAATTGCTGGAAAAGAAAGATGCCCTGGCGCCTTTCATTATGAAGGCAGTAAGCGACAAGGCTGAAAACCTGGGTATTACCCTGCATACCTTCGGTATCCGCGACATCATCCTGCCAGGCGATGTGAAGGAAATCATGAACCAGGTACTGGTAGCCGAAAAGAAGGCGCAGGCCAACATCATCATGCGCCGGGAAGAAACTGCCAGCACCAGGAGCTTGCTGAATACAGCCAAACTAATGGAAGACAACCCCATGCTGTTTAAGCTGAAGGAGATGGAGTATGTGGAAAAGATCGCTGAAAAAATCAACAGCATCAGCCTGAGCGGAAACGGCGTGCTGATAGATCAATTGAGGCAAATATTTATCCCTAAATAGAACAACGGGTGCATCAAATTTGATGCGCCCGCTTGTTATCTTTTTGCTTTCTGGGTAAAAAACTAACTTTGCCTTATGGACGGACAATATAGAAAAGATATTTATCCAGGACTGGAAGTAGCCATCATCCTGAAAAAAGACCAACGCAGCGGTAAAAAAACCTACGGCATTGTGAAAGATTTACTCACCTCGGCCGCCTACCACTCCCGCGGTATTAAAGTGCGGCTGGAAGATGGCCAAATAGGCCGGGTAGTAGAAACAGACGTAGTAGGCGACGAAGACTAAAGCAGCTTCAGATCTTTGGTGATGCGGTCTATCGCCTCATTGAGGTTAGGACCGATAGCACAACAGGTTTTCGTAGGCACGCCTCCAAATTCCGTTAACCCCGAATCTGTTATCAAAGTAGCATTCAGTCCATCCTCCACGGCTTGCTGATACACCCGCTCCAGCTCTTCTTCTGAATCGACCGACAAACAAATTTTGGTAAACCCTTTCGTCATCCATTCCGACACCTCTTCGGGGTTTCTTAAGTTCGTTTGCAGCGTATAGCCTTCTATGGTAGCATGGCGGGTAAGAAAGGCAATAGATGCATGCGCCCCCTGGGCAATCATTTTCCCCTTGCGCATGTTTAAATCCTTGCGCATCACAATTACCTGCTTAACTATCCTGGACGACATATGTCACGATTTAAGCAGCGAATGTACAAAATTACCATATCACATAACCTACGCTGAGCCGTATGCTCAGGTAATGAGCAGCATCGTTGTAATAGTTACGTGGCGTAAACATCCAGCCAAAGCGGCCTTCGAAGTTGATATGATTTCCCCAGCTGCGTTGCATGCCCCAGGCGGGTGTTACAAAACCATAGGTGCCTGTTGCAAAGTTCTTCGAAAAAAGAGGCGCCGTTACCGTCCCTGCGGTAATGCTTACAAAGCTTCCCGCATTGTTATTTACTTTCTTCCCTTTGGCTATCCGTCGGGCAATACCATAATACTGCCTTACTTCTCCTGAAAAAACGGGTACGGCCGCATAAGCCCAATGATCATCCTCAAAGTAACTATAACTATTGCTCGAATACGCCAGGCCCAGTTCAACGCCTGCTTCCAGGTTGAGCGTGGTATATTTCAACAATCGTAATTCATAATTGGCGCCAACGCCTAACAGGGAAAGATTTGCTTTTAATTGACCCGGTTTTCTCCAACCTTCTTCCTGGGCGGCTACACGCAAACAGGAAAACAATAATAATGCGCAGACCGCCTTCATTTTTTGGGACATTGTATACAGTGTATAGGTTACGTATTTTTGCAATATACAGCGCTTTCTAATGAAGCAGAAAAAGTTGTATTTTAATCTTTTCAAGTGGCCTGAAAGAATGCGAAACATATCCACCCTAAACGATGTACACCAACAATTTGCTGAGTATTTCGATATACCAGCACTGAAGCCGTATGCTTACTTATTATCAAAAAAAGGCAGCGAAGGCCATATCTGTCTTCATCTTGATAAAATAAAAGAAGAACGGGAAAATCTTCCGGAATCTTACCAGAAAATAGAAACCGGGAAAGAAATATTGGAAAGTATTCCATTGGTCGGGCTTCAGGGCAACGATAAACAGCCGTTTGTGGTATACCAGGACCGCCTCTACCTGCAACGCTATTTCAGGTATGAAACCAACTTCCTGCAACGCATCAAAGCATTTCTGGCCACGGAAAAAACACTACTGCCGGAAAGAATGACTTTACTGCAAAACCAGCAACCGCTGATCAGTAAATTATTTGCCGGCGGCATTCTCAACGATGGCAGCGATCCTGCCGACTGGCAACTGGCCGCTGCTATCACCGGCGTATTGAATAATTTTACGATTATCACCGGGGGACCCGGTACCGGCAAAACTACCACCGTAGCTAAAATACTGGCGATCCTGTTTGCTGCCGATCCCCGGCTGAAAGTGGCCCTGGCAGCACCTACCGGTAAAGCTGCCGCCCGTATGGCGGAAAGTCTCCGTAATACCAACCTGGAGGTAGATGCTTCCATTAGTCAGCAATTTAGGCAGCTACAACCCGCCACTATTCACCGTCTCTTGAAATCTATCAGTGGCAGTCCGTACTTCCGGCACGATAAAACCAATCCCCTCAACTACGATGTTGTTATCGTAGACGAATGTTCTATGATAGATGTAGCACTGTTCGCCAAGCTGCTGGATGCCATCCATCCGGATACCCGCCTGATTTTATTGGGCGACAAAGACCAGCTCGCCTCTGTGGAGGCAGGTAGTTTGTTTGGCGATCTTTGCCAGGCACAGGAGTCCCTCAACGGCTTCAGCACAGAAAGACACCGCTTTATCAATAGCTTTATTGCCGATGAGCAGCGCCATATCCCGGCGGCGCAGGAGCAACAAGAGAGCCATCATCCCTTGTTTCAACACCTGGTAGAACTGCGGCGCAGCCATCGTTTTACTGGCAACACAGGCATTGGCAAATTCAGTAAAGCCATTATCGCTAACCAGGTACCTGTTATCCAGTCTTTTTTTCCGCCTTCGGCAGATGAACAGGTAGTCATAGACCCCAGCGCGGATGAAAAATTATTTGAAGACTTTATAGGCCGCTACGCCACTTTTATCCAGGAACGCGACATTGCTACTGCGCTAAAATTATTAAATGCGCAACGGGTACTTACCGCCGTAAGAGAAGGCCCACAGGGACTTTATACGGTTAACAAGCAAATTGAAAAATATTTATACGATAAGCAGCTAATTACCGCACACAGCGAGTTTTATGAAAACCGCCCGGTGATCCTCACCCGTAACTATTATGAACATGGCTTGTTCAACGGCGATACCGGCATTATCCGTGCTGATGAAAACGGGGTGCTCATGGCCTGGTTTGAAGACAGCACCGGCGCGTTGAAAGCCGTATTACCCGGCTACCTTACCCAGGCAGAAACCGCCTTCGCCATGACCATCCATAAAAGTCAGGGGTCGGAGTTCGGGGAAGTATTGGTATTATTACCGGATACCACCGATGTCCCTATTCTCACGCGGGAATTATTATACACTGCCGTGAGCAGGGCCAGGCATAAAGTATACGTACAGGGGTCGCCGGAAGTAATACTAATGGCAGCGGAACGTTTCGTGGAAAGAGCCTCGGGAATTGCGGCCCGGTTCATGGAAGTGGCAGAGAATGCAGATTAAATAACATGCTTCGGGAATGGCGGAGTGTAAACAAAGGACTTATCAATGGCATTGTTTTTAAAGGTTTCAAATTCACTGAACAGCTTATCATCCGGACTGGCACAAGACCTGCAGGATGCGGGCAACAGTGTGTTTCAACCTCATTATATTATCACACAAACAGAAGGTATGAACAACTGGCTCAAACTCCAGTTGGCAGACCGTTTGGGTATAGCGGCCAATTGCCGCTTCCTCAAGCCCAACGACCTGTTGTACCAGCTGTATGTATTGCTGGGCGGGCCATATTCTGAAGTACTTTCTCCCCAAAACCTTAGCTGGCTGGTATTTAAGCTGCTGGGGCAGGAGGAGTTTATGGCTAAATTCCCTAAGGTAGCTGCTTACTATGCCGATCAAAATGGAGAAAGTGACCTGAAACGCATGGCTCTGGCGGAAAAAGTAGCCGACTTATTTGACCAGTACCAGGTATACCGTCCGGAAATGATCCAGGCATGGACCTATACCAATACCCCTGAACTTGCCAGCGCAGGCTGGCAGCATTGGCTGTGGGTAAAGGTAAAACAGCTCTCGGGCGGCGCCCTGCCCGACAAAACCATCGTGGGCAACTATATTCTCGACACCTTACACAATACCGGCCATAACAAATCGGCACTCACCAGCCGCATGCCCGTTATTCACCTGTTTGGCCTCTCCATTATTACGGCCTATCACGTGAAGATATTGCACGAGCTGTCGTCCTATATCGACGTACATTTCCATATCATCAACCCTGCGCCAGGCGTATTTTGGTTTGATGACCGTAACGAAAAACAGCTGGCCCGCTGGCGTCAGAAAGGACTCAATGAATTGGATAACAATAAAGCCGGCAATGCCCTCCTCACCGGCTGGGGCAGGATTATCCAAGATAGCTTCAGCCTCTTCTTTGCCTATGATGCCTTTATTAATGGCTATGAGGAAATTGAATCGGTGGAACCAGGTACCGATACCCTGCTGCATAAAATCCAGCACGATATCTTTTCCGCGGCAGCGCCTTCCGACCGGCTGCCACTCACCGCGCAGAATATCACAGATGGTTCAATCACTATCAACGCCTGCTATACCGTTGCCCGGGAAGTGGAAGTATTGTATAATTACCTGGTACACCTGGTGGCCCAGCGGAAAGAAGCATTGTCGCCCCGTGATATCGTGGTGATGGTCAGCGATATAGATGCCTATGCCCCCTATATCAAGGCGGTATTCAACAATGCTCCTTACACCTTCCGCTACACTATTGCCGACGAAAGCTATACCGACAACGACAATATCTTCAATGCCCTGCATGCCATCCTCACCATGAGCGAGGAATCGTTTAAGTCGGAGGCAGTGGTGCAGTTGCTCGACTTTTCGTATATCCGCAAACGTTTCAACCTTACCGATCCGGTACAGATCCGCCGGATTATAGAAGCGGCCAATATCCGCTTTGGTATCAACGGGCAGAAAAAGGACGAAACGCATTTTGTAAGCTGGCAGTACGGCATACAACGCATTATGTACGGCATTTGCATGAGCGGAGAAGAAGAATATGGCATGGGGGAAGACAGCTTTTTCCCCCTGGATATCACCGAAGGCAGCGATGCGCATGACGTGATCCGGTTCTGCCACTTTGCAGAGGTGCTGATGTCGTCGATCCTCGACAGGCGGCGTCCCCGTACCATTGTAGAATGGGTGGCCTATACAGAAAGAGTACTGCACAATATGGTATTCGAGCCTGTTGAAGATATAGACGAAGACTATAACACGCTGGTAAAACAACTTACCACCTACAATGCACTCAATGAGTTCATGAGTGAAAAGGTAACTTTTGAGGTGTTTAGCCATAGCTTCCTGGATACCCTTACCGGCAGCACCCGCGCTGGGCTTTTCGTAAACGGCGGCATTACTTTCTGCTCGCTCATTCCCATGCGTAGTATTCCCTTTAAGATAGTGGCTTTAATGGGATTGAACTACGATAAGTTTCCCCGCCGGGAAAATAAATCCAGCTTTAACCTCATGGAAGAAAACCGGCAGAAAGGCGATCGTAATGTTAAGGAAAATGATAAACATCTGTTCCTTGAAACCTTGCTCTCTGCCCGGGAATACCTGTATATCAGCTATCTCGGAAAAAATGCCAAAGACAATGCGGACCTTCCACCTTCGGCCCTGGTAGATGAGCTGATAGATTATATCGAGGCCGGTACTCCCTCGCCGGAAACCGTGCGGCAACGGCTGGTAACGCTGCAACCACTTCAAAGTTTCAGTAGAAAGTATGCAGGCACAGACGAACGCCTGTTTTCTTATCTGAGCGCCAAAACAACTGCTGGCAAATCATTTCTCAACGAAAATAAAACCGCCAGCCCTTTAACCTTCGAAGAAATTACGCTGGATGAGCTGATCAGCTTCTTTAAAAACCCTGTTAGGGCGTATTACAACAAGGTATTGGGCATCCGGTATAACGACAACCAGCTGCTGCTCAGCGAAACTGAAATCTTCGACCTGAATAAACTGCAGCAATGGTCGATCAAAAACGAGCTGTTGCCGGTGCCAGTGCCTGTGCAAAGCACGCTCCAGGGAAGCATGGTCAAAAAAGGGAAACTTCCGTTGCGGAATATGGCCTCAGTGGCCATTCACCGGATGGAAGACCAGGTGGTGCCGGTACGTAATCTCTACGAAGCCTGTACCCAGGGTGCTACTGAAAGGCGGCTACCCGTTGAAATAATGATAGACGATAGCCTGCTAAAAGGAAATATCCGGGTATTTGATCATACTGTTTTACAGATATCCTGGTCGAAGCGGGAAAGCAAATACCTCATAGAGGCTTATCTCCGTTATCTTGCCGCCAGGGCCGCTGGCATCGCTACGGACCTGTGCTTTATTTCCGGCACCAAAAAAGAAGATGCATTCCAGGCGGTAGCAATCACCCAGGAGGAGGCCATTCGCCGGCTGACTAACATTATCCGGGTATTTAAAACCGGGTTTAACCAGATGGTGGCATTTTACCCTGACCTGGAGATTACCGCCAAAGACTTGCTCACGTTGGATTTGAAAAAATTCACCACAAAGCTGAGCAGCCTGGTGGAAAGGCAGGAATCGCCCGACCCATACATCGCACAGGCATATGAACAGGGTTTTTTTGATGGAGAAGCGGCGCTTGTCAGCTTTCTCGATATTTATGAGCTGCTGATAACGCCCCTGGCAATCTTGTTGCCCGCTTATTTTGAAACACCAGATAAACAGTAATGATCGATAGCAACATATATAAACCATTCGATGCCATAAAAGCGCCACTGGAAGGCAGCAACCTCATTGAGGCCAGCGCCGGAACGGGTAAAACCTATTCCATTGCCATCCTGGTACTGCGACTAATACTGGAACAAAAGCTATCCATCAAAGAGATTCTGATGGTGACCTTCACCCGCGCTGCGGTAGCAGAGCTGGAAGAAAGGATCCGCCTTTTTATTCGCCAGGCCTATAAAGCCAGCCTAGGTAAAGATATTCCCGACGAAACCATCTTCAACCTGGTACTGGATGTGATTGATCCGGAAGATCCGATCCCCACACAACAACTATTACGCGATGCGATCCTGCTGCTCGATGAAACGGCCGTATTAACCATCCACGGCTTTTGCCAGCAAACACTGAATGAGTACGCCTTTGAAACCAACCAACTGTTTGGCGCGCAAATGGTGCCCGATCTTACTCCCATCGTAGAAAATGAATTGAATAAATTCTGGCGCAGAAATATTACCACACTTAAAACGGAGCTGCTGGAAAACATCTGGGATGAAAAGATGAAACCGGACATGCAGCAGGTAATCCAGGAACATCTGAGCGGTAAGAAATATATCGGCTATACAGAAGATATTCCCGATACCATCAGCGAAGCGCAGCAGGACAACTGGCTCCAGGAAATAGCACAACAAACAGCGAAAATACAGACTGCTATAGAAGCGCTATACGACTGGATTACCGCACATAGTGCGCAACTAGAAACTGCTTGTCTCGCTAACCGGTATACCAAAAAAGATTGGCCGGCGCTGGTAACACAGCCGGAGTTACTGGTAAAAAAGATCCTGGAAAAAAAAGATGCGAAATATATAGCGGCCGTTTTTCCTGATATACTGGAAGAACTGGACAAGATAGAAGAAATGCGCCACCAGCTTACCTTGCAGCAACAGGCCATACGCAGGCAGGTCTTTTATACCGCCATCAAAGAAGTGGGAGAGCAGGTACGCCTGTTTAAGGAACGCAGCAACATGATGGGTTACGATGACCTGATCAACAATCTCCACACAGCGCTGGTAAAAAATGAAAATCCTGCATTGGCAGCCTCCCTGCAAAATAAGTACAGGGCGGTTTTCGTAGATGAGTTCCAGGATACCGACCGTGAACAGTTTGAAATATTTAACCAGGCGTTCGGTCAAAACACCATCCTGTTCTACATCGGCGATCCCAAGCAAAGCATTTATGCCTGGCGTAAAGCCGACATTTTCACCTATTTCAAGGCCCGTAATGGCGTACAGCAGATCTACGACATGGACCAGAATTTCCGCTCTTCAGAAAACCTGATCCGCGCCATGAATCTCTTTTTTAAACCAACACCTGATTTCGATACCTTCCACTTCGGACAGGAAGCCAATAGCATCGACTATATCCAGGTGAATAGTCCCGCTAACAACAGCAAAGGCCACCTGTTTAAAGGCCGAGACAAAGAAGTGCCCATAGCAGTCATTACCTGTGAGAAGAAAGAAAGTGTTTGTACCGCTGTAGCAGCCCAGGTAGCGCAACTCTTGTTGAACAAAGACTATCACATCACCACCGATAAGGGCACCCGCTCCATCACCCCTTCAGATATCGGCATATTGGTGCGTACCGGTCAGGAAGGGAAAGATATCAAGCACGCACTGGCGAAGCTGGGTATCCCCGCCGTAACGATAGACGAGGCCAGGGTATTGAGAACGGGAGAAGCGCAACAGCTGCTACACCTGTTGGAAGCCATGGAAACGCCCGACCGGTCATCCATTAACCGTGCCTTGTTGGGATCGTTCACTGGCTATAACGCCCATACCATCCTGAAGCTGGACGATGAAATTATGCTGGACCTGTTTGCCAAATACCGTACCCTCTGGCAACGCGACGGCGCCTACACCGCCCTCATGGAGTTCATCTCCGATTTCAGTGTACGTCATGTATTACTGGATGGGGCTGTAGAAAACGGCGAACGCATTATCACTAACCTTTACCAGTTGTCGGAACTGGTACACCAGGTACAGAGCCGCAAGAACCTGTCGATGCGTGACCTCATTTCCTGGCTCAAACGCGGTATAGATGGTATGACCACCGATGGCGACGAGTACGCACAGCGCGTGGAAAGCGATGAGGAAGCCGTCAATATTGTCACCATCCATAAAAGTAAAGGCCTGGAATACAAGATCGTGATGGCGCCTTTCCTGGATTTTGTAGAACAACAAAACATAGAGCTGGTCAGCTTCCGCGACCCGGTAACCGGCGACTACTTAAGCACGCAGCGTTCCCGTCTCTCCGAAGAACAACTGGCGGCTTACCAGCAACAACAAGAGCAGGAAAATCGCCGCCTCATTTACGTAGCCATTACCCGCGCGGTGTACAAGTGTTACCTGTTTAAAAATAGCTACGCCAGGTTCAACGATTCTTCCCTGGCTATCTTCCTGAAAGAGCTAAAAAAAATCAGCCCGGAGCAGGCGGTCATTCCAGGCATTACTACCGTGCTGGATACCAGCTTGATTGACCTAAACGCCCCTGTGCCGACAGCCCCGGAAGAAAATTATCGCCAGCAAATTACCAAAGGTCAGCTGGCAGTGAACCGCACTTCGGTCAGCTTTCGCCTGCTGGAACAAAACTGGCGCAAAATGAGTTATACCATGCTGGCGGCCAAAGCAGAGCATCGGCCCCGGATAAGGTCTTTTCAGCAAACCGATCCTTACGATAACTTCATTTTTACCACCCTTCGCCGGGGTGCTAAAACAGGAAACCTGCTGCACTTCATTTTTGAAAGTATCAATTTCGCGGATAGCAGCAAATGGGAATACTGGCTGGAAGAGGCCATCCGCCGATTTGTACCGGGTCATAGAGAACTATACCTCGAACGGTTACACGAAATGCTACAGCATGTAATGTACAGCACCATCCAGGTAGGAGGCACCAGCTTCCAGCTGGCTTCCGTTGGGCGAAATCAACGCCTCGCAGAATTTGAATTCGATTTCCCGGTGCCTGTATTCCAATCCAACCTACTCAACCAGCTTTCGGACGATGAGGTGAGCGTAAGCATCCGGCGCTTTTCGGAATATAGCAGCCAGGAGCTGGAAGGCATTATGAACGGGAAAATTGACCTGTTCTTTGAACACGGCGGTAAGTATTATATTCTCGACTGGAAGTCGAACTACCTGGGCAACAGCATTGCGGACTATGATGCCACAGGTCTGGCAGCAGCCATGAATGAAAATAATTATCACCTGCAATACTTTATTTATACCGTGGCCGTGAAGAAATACCTGGAAAGCCGTTTACCTAATTTTGACTATCATAGCCAGTTTGGCGGGATTATCTATTGTTTTGTACGGGGCGTAAGGAATAATGCGGGGTATGGGTTCTATACCACCAAGCCTGCACTCAACAAAATACAGCGACTGGAAAGATTATTAACAAAATAAACCGGCAGCAGCATTAACTGCCGCCGGTTGGATGCTTAAAATAGCCATACGCCATTCATCATGGCAATACCACAGGTAGTTTCAAAGGAGTTCACATAGTTATCCGGCGTCCGATGCCACCACTGCCCCCACATCAGGCCGTTGGAGTTGCGATAGTTCCAGGCTTCAGCAGCATTATAGTTAAGCCACGAAGCATAGGTGCCCTGGTAGCCCTGGTCATGCACAAACTTGCAGGCCCAGCGCGCAAAAATGGCTTTAAATCCCTGGCAGTCGTCGTTGTCGTATTCGTCTGGCAATAAGCCTTGCGCGTTACACATACTGTTTTTCGTATAGTCCATCGCTTTAGCTCCCATAGCTTTATAATTATTGGAGGGGTAAACGCCTTGCAGCATATTGCACGCGCCAATGAAAGTTCCCTGGGTATAGGTACGGGCGCCTTCTGTAATGGTGCCTCCGGCATTAATAGCTCCTTTCACTTCGCCGGTACCGGATACGTATAATTTGCTCACCATCCAGTCCACAATCAGTTTGGCTTTATCGCGATAACCGGCATCGCCGGTAGCCTGGTACAGGTACATCGCGCAAATAGCTGCGGGAGCGTTCACACAGGCGTTCTTGGTATTATTGGCGGTAGTCCACCACAACCCGCCTCCCAGGCTGGTATCCCAGGCGCGGGCCCATACCATATCAAAATTGTTTTTTGCCATATCCTTCATCCCGCCATCATTGGTAATCTGGAAAGCCCGGATACACATCAGGGCGCCCCAGATCACATCGTCGTTATAGATATTGGAAGACCACAGCAGTCCATAGGCATCTCTCATACCGTTATAGAGGTATACCATTTTGTTTTTAAGGTCTGTGTCGTTGCTAATTGTATAGGCGTCGATGAGCGTTTCGATAGCCTCCGCCTGGCGCCAGAAATCCATGCGGCCACTTTGCGTTACATCTGAATAGTAATAGGCCTTGTAGGATGGGCCATAGGTGCCATACTGGTGATAAAATGCATTATTGTAGCACTGCATGGCCAGCAGTGCCTCCGATTTTACCGGTTGTACGGAGTTGATCGTTACCGTGCCGGTGGTTTTAGTACTGAGGGAACTGCTGTCTTTCAGCGTCATTTCTTTTTTCTGGCATCCGGAAATAGTCAATGCCAGCAATAGGGCCGCCATACATTTGTTGCGGGAATGTGGAATTTTCATGTTTTTGCTGTTTTTGTAGAATAAAGAGATCAGGTTGAAACAGGGCCAGTCAATACGAAAGCCATTGCCCGTCGGTACAGGCAATATGCGTATACAATGGAACCGGGTTTACACAGGTATCCATTAAGTCAGGACAGGTTTAGGAGGAGGAATTACTTACAGGGAAAGAAAAAAATTAAAAAGCCCCCAAAAGCAACGAACTTTTGGGGGCTATCTATCGTATAAATCTATTACAGCTGTAACTGACCATTCACCAGCTGTACAATTTCTGCATGAATATCTTCTACGGACTTCATCTGGCCGGTATCGTTAGCACAGTGAATGCTGTTGATAGTATGATCTATTGCAAGCATAGCTTCGTATTCTTTCTTTACAGCCTGCTGCAGGGAGGAGTCCTTCTCATGGATGTCATCTTTTCCCTGGAGATATTCCCGGCTTTCATTAGCCCTTCTTTTAGACAATGCTGCTTCTACAAAAGAAAAGGGAACGTCCAGGTATATTGAAAACTGTGGTTGAGGGATTTGGTTGTACTCGTATTCAAACTCCAGGATCCATTTTCTCAGGTAGGCCTTTTCATCGTCGGTATGAAGTTTGGCGCATTGGAAAGCAATGTTGGATAGCACGTACCGGTCTACCAACACAAAGTAGCCATCACGGAGCCATTCATTGATCGTAGCAGCAAATGCTTTACGGTCTTCCGCAAACAAGAGCGCTACCAGCTGGGGATGTACCTGTTTAACATCTCCAAATTCACCGCGTAAAAACTTAGCAATAAGCTCACCAAAAACACCCTGACTACTTCTGGGAAAGTGAACGAATTTTGTTTTCTGATTTTTAGATTCCAGGTATTCTGTTAAACGCTCTATCTGTGTTGATTTTCCAGCGCCATCTAAACCTTCGACCGCTATAAACTTATTGCTTTCTTTCATTATAAAACCTGAGTTAAGGAACTCCGCGAAGTTAGTAAAGTTTGGAGCAAATCCAAATCGCTTACCAGGCCGTAGAATTCTCAGATAGCGCGCTTATCGCTCCGAGGTGTATAGCGGTATTCCCGAAATTCTTATAAATGATCCCCTCGCCAAAACCGGATTCATTGACGGGGCTTCTTTTGCTTTTGTTATCTGAAAATATCCTTTTACCCATATAGATGGCCCTTTTCAGAAGAAAGTTCTGGCGCTGCAAATCAGCTTTGATCCGATGAAAATGGTGTTGATTATCTGACACCAGGTGGTCGGGAGTTTGGTAAGTTAGGGTCTGGAAAGGCTTCCCGGTTTCCCGGTAAAGTAGTAGCTGTTGGTCATCCTGATGATATAGCCCTGTTTCCCTTTTCCTGGGATGCAGCATAGAGTGTTTCAGATCATTGTCTGTCAGGGAGTCGCTGGCAACGAGAAATTTTTCAAAGATATTATTTTCCTGGAGATAGATAATCTCCGCCATCTGCTCTCCAATACAAGCCATGAACAAGTCTTTCCCGCTCTTTCCAGATAAGCTGTCGGCAATACGCAGACTATTATCATGGGTAATTGCGTGTAAAAAACGTTCTTCTTTAATAGTGGCTCTCTTGCGTCCTATGGCTTCCAGCCGGCTTTTGAGATCCTGGTCTTCAAATCCGTATTCCACCACCTTTTCGTCATAGCCTCTCAGTTGATGGAAGTCTTCTTTTCTTACACATATCCGGCCTTGTACATCCCACCATTTTCTATCAGTGGCAATACGTGGTGGCGCCATAAATATTTCCTCTTCCCGGTTAAACTGCTCATTCACATAAGCTGCAAAACCGGCACCGGTATAATTATCTGCATCAATACCACATAAAATATCGCCAGAGCCCAGCCTGAACGCCATGTTTTTGGAATGGCTCATATGAAAAAACAGGGGAGTGGTAGTCCGGTAGTAGCTTACGAGTCCAGCATCGATGTAAGATGACAATGCTGTTTGTGCCCATTCATACATATCATCCCTGGAGCCGTAGTCGAGCAAAATGAATTCAATGTTTCCGTACTCCATGTTATCCTGGATGTTACGGATAAAGGTTTCCTTAAGATGTATAGTCCTGTTCATACATACTGTACAGAAGGATATCCTGTGTTGCATTCCGTGTTTTTCTTTAATGGTGGAAGAATCGGATACTATAACAACCATAGCAGTATAATGTTCATTTTATTATTCTTTTTATCAGCTAAACGGTAGTGGCTGGTTTAAAAACAATATATCCCGGCAAGGCGCCTATAGCGCCTCACCGGGATATATACCAGGAAATAGGAGGATGAGTTACCCCCCATTTATCATTCTTACCATCTCCATTGGGTGTAAGTATGTTAGTGGTGCTTAATTTAATTTCATCGGCAATCAAGAAATAGCTGGTCAGTTTAGGATAAAGCGGAGAATATAGCACCAAGCTTGTGATAACACCTTAACAGATCAGATAAAAAATAACCGGGGCAGATCCCACATTTATCTATCCCTTAGCCCTTGCTTTTATCAGCTATATTCCTGATGCCAGTAACTCGGTAGGTGCGTATCCAAATTCTTTCTTAAATGCGAATGAAAAATGTGATAAATTCTCGAATCCTACCTCATAACAAACATCCACGGGCTTCTTCTTTTTATGCACAAACTCATAATGCGCCAGGTCCAGTCGTTTCTTGGTCAGCCATCGTTGTGGTGTGGTAGCAAATGTTTTCCTGAAGTCTCTCTTAAAGGTTGTCAGGCTTCTTCCGGTAAGGTAACCGAATTTATCCAGGGGTAAATTGAACATGAAATTTCTCTCCATGTAATCTGCCAGGTCTATTTTCCCTGGTTCTTCAAAATTGGCGAGTAAATTATCAATATCTCTATCTATAGTACGCAAAATGGTGACGGCTTCCGTAATTTTTAAATCAGCCAGGCCTGGGGGCAAATCCTTCACCTCAAAGTAAGGAATCAACGATGCCAGGCAGCTCTTCAGCAACGGGTGGTTTACATAATGCCTTATCTGATGCACATTTGCAGTTGTCGGCTTAATATTAAGCCCTGCGTAAAAACGACGCAGCCATGCTGTTGTCAGATGCATTACAACTGTTTTATGTGGCAAACCGTCTTTAGGGTAATTGATAATGGTGGCCAGCTGATTTCTTGGAATTAAGAAGATATCGCCTTCTTTAAATAGGTAGGTTCCTTCGGCGCGAATGATTTTGGTTTCGCCAGAGATAAACCAAATCAGCATGTGATGTTCAAACATGATATCGGATTTAAAGAACTTGTCCTGGTAACAAGACAGCTTGATATCTTCTGTGATATATTTAGCCCGATATTCCATGTTGATATTGAATATGCTTCTTACAAATTTAAGAGAAATAATGACCTTTTACTCTGGGATGGCGGTACCCCTATTTATTCAGGGATTGTCCACCATCTACCAGGTATTCCGCTCCTGTAATGAATGCAGCTCCGTCGCTAGCCAGGAAGCCAATCAGTTTTCCTACTTCGGAGGGGTTTCCCAGCCGGCCCAGGGGAACGCCAGCTTTAATGAAATCCTGCATTCCCGGATCGGCCAGTCCTGTTTTTTCCATAATTGCTGTGTTAAAAGGACCTGGGCTCACTGAATTTACCCGGATCCTTCTCGGCGCCAATTCCACGGATGCAATTTTCATCACTGCATTCACAGCTACTTTACTCGCCGCATAGATAGATGTCTGTGGAATTGACTTCGATGCGGAGGAAGATGATAACAGTACTACAGATGCTCCATCATTCAGTAATGGGATAAACCTGCTTAAAGTAAAATAAGTCCCTTTTAGATTCAGGTCCATCACTTCGTCAAACAACTTTTCCGTTGCATTTTCTATCGTTGTTAATTTGGAAATGCCTGCATTCACTACCAGGATATCAATTTTACCAAACTGTTGTCTTACACTGGCTGCCAGATTTTCAATATCGCCGGGGTTCGCTTGATCTGCGAGGAAACTGGTCGCATTCAACTCGGCGGCGGCTTTCTCTATCGCTTCTTTTCTCCGGCCGGTGATGATCACCTGTGCACCTTGTGCCATCAATTCTTTGGCGGTAGCGTATCCAAGACCGCTGTTTCCACCAGTAATCAGTGCAATTTTTCCTTCAAGAGTCGTCATTTTGATTGTTTTTATTTTTAAATAATGTCGGGAAAGCAGGTTTTTATTTAACCTGGAAATGTACACCTGTCATTTCTTCTGTGAGTGTCCATAGTAGCTTTGCCTGGCGTTCGTCCAGCGAATATTCCTGTACGCCGCTTTGGTGAAGTTTGGCGTGGGTAGGTGTTGTCGTATTAGACAGTAACAGTTCCGCGATATCTCCGTCTTCACAGTACACGCCGCCGATATTATTAAGTTGACTGCTGGTAGCTGCCCAAACGGTGGTTGCTGCTCCCTGAGGAATTGTTTTTAATCTCGCTAATACATCCGGACGCATATTTCCTTCTTCGTCCAGGAAACCCATTTTCTGGAATAATTCAATTGATGCCTCCCGTCCTAATTCAGTACCGGCAATTGATCCGGGATGTACCGCGTAGGCCCGAACATTATATGCACGTGCGCGACTATCCAGTTCAAGGGTAAAAAGGTTACTGGCTGTTTTTGATTGACCATATGCCAATAGCGTTTCATACTCCCGGTGCTCAAAATTCGGGTCTTCAAAATCGAATGGCGACATATGATGGCCCAGGGAGGAAACGTTCACCACTCTTGCACCATTGGCCGCTTTAAGTGCAGGCCAGAGCCTGGCCGTTAAATGAAACTGCCCGATATAATTGGTGGCCAGTTGTGATTCAATTCCCCGTAGATCTCTACGCAGCGGTACCCACATAATGCCCGCATTATTTATCAATAAATGCAAAGGCCTGTGGGAGGCCAGAAACCTCCCAGCAAAAGCGTCGATTGACGCAGGATCCATGATATCCATAGGCTCAATCTCCACGCTGGCAATACCAGCCAAATTTTTTTTTGCCTTTTCTATGTCTCTCGCCGGAACAATCACTGTAGCGCCGGCGGAGGCGAGTGTCTTTGTTGTTTCCAGACCGATGCCCGTGTTCCCACCTGTTACAATAACAATTTTACCACTGAGATCAACACCTTTGATAACATCTGCTGTGGTGGACTGTGCATAAAATCCTGCGCCAATAGGATGCTGTAACGCTCCCTGATAATTGTGCTGTATCATTTAAATTTCGTTTTGTTTGATACAAAAGTAGCGCAGTGGTTTCCGACCGGCTTTGTTCAAAAGGCCGAATATGCTTTGTTTAAAAGGTCGTGGAAATAATCGTTGTAAGAGAGGTTGTGGCGGGAAAAACAAACCAGTATAAAATCAAAGAAGCCCTATCAGGTTGAACTGATAAGGCTTCTTCTTTTTCTTTTGCTCCCCCTGCTGGACTTGAACCAGCGACCCTCTGATTAACAGTCAGATGCTCTAACCAACTGAGCTAAGGAGGAGTGTTTCCCGTATCGTTTATGCGATTTGGGATTGCAAAAATAGGCAAATTTTTATTTTCGCAAAATCTTATCTCACTTTTTTTTAAAAAATTTCCTGAAAAAGAAAAAAAGACACCGACTAATGCAGCCACCATGGCCCATTTCAACAACAAATAAAAAATTTATTTTTTCACCGCCACCAGCAATCTTTCTCCCAAAGCACTTGCCCGGGTTACTTTCCGGACAAATGGTAAATCCAGTTTGCTCACATAAAAGTGGGGGAACGACCGGATGATGCTGCAGGTATGTCCCTGGGCTTGTAAGAGATCCAGGCCTTCCCTCGAGGTAAACACTACCGCGCTGGCGCTATCCTGGCGTATTACAGGCGCATCCAGGTAAAAATCAAATGCGTAGGAGTTAACCTGGAATAAACCGATGCTTTGCCCCGGAAGGGTAGTATTGGCATATGCCGCAGCCTGACTACCGCTCTGGTACTGCATCATATCGGGGTACAAGATGGTGTTCAGGTAGAGGTTCAACAGAATACTGATGGCGATGGTGCGATAAAAAATTGCCTGCCGGCTAGATTTATCCAACCAGTAATGCAGTAGTACATATAAGAGTAACAATGCCCCCGCCAGCAACAACCAGGCATAGTGCATGGCGGGTTTATAAAGCAGGTCCAGCACCACGCCAGCTATCGCCACCAGGATAATGATGGTATACTGGGTGATCCGGAAAAACTTCAATTCTTTCACCGTTTCGAGCGATAAAATATACCGGGCGGTGAGTATAGCAAAAAAGGGGAAAATGATATTCAGGTAGTGAGGAAGTTGAAACCTCGACAATGAAAATAACAGGAAAGTAGCCATGGACGCGCAAATACAGTAATATTCCTTTTGCTGTTTCCATTTCCGGATAAATAGAATAACGGCGGCATATAACATCACCGACCAGGGTAAAAACGCCCATAATACGGTATGAAAAAAGAAAAAGGGATCGCCGCTTCCTTTAATAGGGCCGGTGTTCATAAATCGCCCAAACTGGCTGTCCCAAAAGAAAAAGCGCAGCCCTGATACACCCGTGCTGTTAAACACCGTCTTCTCGGGATGCAGGTCAAATTGCCGGTAAAGCGCATATAGCTCAGGCGTAATAAATAGGGCTGTCAATAGCAGCGCCAACAGCCAGCGAATATGAAACAGCTCGTTCCAGTTGCGGGTAAACAGCAATTGCCCGCCAATAGCGGCGCCAACAGGCACAAGGGCGAATAAACCCTTCGTCATGATGGCACATGCCGTAAAAATGGCTCCTAACAAGATTTTCCGGCGGTAACCATAATATACCGCTCCAATGATCAACCCGGTAAGGTAGGGCTCTGCCCTTACATCATTATTGGAAATAACCAGATGTTCGGCCGTTAGGAGGATGCATACCGCCCAGCGGGCTACCTTTTCATCATATAGTTCATAGGCAAAGCGGTAAGTATACCAGGCGCCCATCAGCAAAAAGAGGATAGCAGGCAGTTTATACGACCAGGTATGAAAACCGAAGAGCTGGAAGCTGATGGCAGCCATCCAGAAAGGGAAGTGAGGTTTATCCAGCCAGTCATGACCATCGGCATAAAGATTCCAATAGTCGTGTTTTAATACCATTGTTTTGGCAATACCGGCATAGAGGGCGCCATCCGGCTCCAGTATAGGTACAAACAAAGCACTGAATTGCAACAGGACTACCATTGCTGTTATCAACAGCCATACCTGTTTTTCCTGGAGATGAAATCTGTGTGTGATAGTTGTAGGTGTAGTCAGCATAGCGAAAAGTTACAGGCATATGCCGGTTACGTCAAGCTCACCTGCCACTTTTAACAGAAAGATAATTGCCTACCAGAACCACCCGGTTTTCTCTATTCCCAGCCAGGGGCCGTCTCCCCGCTGCTCTATGGGATAGGTTTTCAGGTAGTAGCCTTCTCCACTGCAGTTGTATCCATTTTTTAGGCTGAACTTATAACGATGTATGGGGCATACCACGTTGCCGGCAGTATCGATGAATCCGTCGGACATAATACCACCGGCATGCGGGCATTTATGAGCAAAGGCGAAAAGTTGGCCCTGGTGCAGGGTACAACAGATCTTTTTTCCATTTACCTCTATTTCTGTAATCTCTCCTTCCGCCAGCGGCAAATGCCCTTCCGACAATTTATACCAGGTATACGATTTGGCCATTAGTAGAAAAATTCCGATTTATAGGGAAAACGTTCTTTGTACAGCTTGGATACCTTGTCCAGTATGGTTTTACGCAGCTCTTCAATATTCCTTTTCTCTAAAGCAGAAATGAATACACAGTTACCCTGAGTTTTTGTTTCCCAGTTCTGTTTCAGGTCTCTCAGGATATCTGCTTTCACTTCGGGCTCCAGCCACTGATCAAAGGTGTTGGCCTCATACAGGTCCATCTTATTAAAGATCAGGATAGTAGGCTTTTCAAAGGCTTTCAGGTCCTGCAGGGTGCGGTTTACTACCTCAATCTGCTCTTCATATTGCGGGTGCGAAATATCTACCACATGGATCAGGATATCGCTTTCGCGCACCTCATCCAAGGTGGACTTGAAGCTCTCCACCAGGTGGTGAGGCAGCTTACGGATAAATCCTACGGTATCGCTGAGCAGGAAAGGCGTTTGTTCAAACACTACCTTGCGGGTAGTGGTATCCAGCGTGGCAAACAATTTATTTTCGGCAAATACTTCACTTTTGCTGAGGAGGTTCATGATCGTGCTTTTACCCACGTTGGTATATCCTACCAGCGCTACACGCACAAATTCGCCGCGCTCTTTGCGTTGGGTCAGCGACTGCTTATCAATTTCCTCCAACCTTTTTCTCAAAAGGGCAATTTTATCCTTTACGATACGACGGTCCGTTTCGATTTCCGTTTCCCCCGGGCCCCTGCTGCCAATACCGCCTCCCTGTCTTTCCAGGTGGCTCCACATCCCACGCAAACGGGGCAGGATATACTGGTATTGCGCCAGCTCCACCTGTACCTTGGCTTGGGCAGTACGGGCACGGCGGGCAAAGATGTCCAGGATAAGGTCACTGCGGTCGATCGTTTTTACTTTCAGGACTTTTTCAATATTGGCAATCTGCGACCCGGTTAACTCATCGTCAAAGATGACGAGTGAAATATCCCGGCCAGCGATAAACTGATGTATTTCTTCCAGCTTTCCCTTTCCCACAAAAGTGGCCCTGTCGGGATGTGCCAAACGTTGGGTAAAACGCTTTACAGTGGCAGCTCCAGCGGTTTCCGCCAGGAATACCAGTTCATCCAGGAACTCATTAGCCTGGCGCTCTGTCTGGTCTTTCGTGATCACCCCTACAATAACGGCCTTCTCTTCTTTTTGTACGACTTGTTTTTTCTCAATCAAGTTTTTTCTGAATTTGCAGCAAATTTACACAGAATTTACCGGCTACAGAGCGAGCCCCGTAAAATCCCTATTTCTTCCTACATTTACCCGATCCAAAACAACCTTTCGATACCATGTATAAACCTTTTTTACTGACAGGACTATTAATCTCAACTATGGCAGTAGCCCAGGATAAGATGACGCCTGAATTGCTATGGCAATTAGGCCGTGTAAGCGGCGAGGCATTGAGCGCCGATGGGAAAACCGTCTTCTTTGGCGTCTCCCAGATCAATATGACGGAAAACAAAAATGAAAAAAATCTCTATGCCATTCCATTAGCCGGCGGCGCCGCTACCCAAATCACCCAAACACCGGGTGCAGAAGGAGATGTAGCCATCCTCCCCGGCAATAAAATCGGGTTTTCCCTGAAAGGACAATGGTACGAAATGAATGCCGATGGCTCCAACCCGGTACAAAAAACCAATGTGGAAGGCGGTATGCAAAATATCCGCATCTCTCCCGATGGTAAGCATATCTTGTTTTCGAAAGATGTGAAAGTGAAAAAGATATCCGGCGCAGATCATTTCCCGGATCTTCCTAAATCCAATGTCCAAATCTATGATAATCTCAACTACCGCCACTGGGATACCTGGGAAGATGGCAACTTCTCCCACGTATTCTATGCTACTTACAATAATGGCGAAGTAGGTACCCCGGTAGACATCATGGCAGAAGAGCCGCACGACTGCCCTCAAATGCCGGCTGGTGGCCCGGAAGACATGATCTGGAGCCAGGACGGCAAAAGCATTATCTATGTTTGTAAGAAAAAATTCGGGAAAGAATACGCCCTCAGCACCAATACCGATATCTACGAATACAACCTGGATACCAAAAACACCCGTAACCTGTCTACAGGCATGATGGGCTACGATGTAGCCCCTTCCTTCAGCCAGGATGGCAAATACATCACCTGGTTAAGCATGGCCCACGATGGATATGAGTCTGATAAAAATGATGTCATCGTGATGGACCGTACCACCGGCGTTATCACCAACCTCACCAAAGATTGGGACGGTACCGCCGCCTCTTGCCGCTTCAGCAACGATGGTAAAAAAATATACTTCGTAGCCGTGATCAAAGGCACCGAACAACTGCTGGAAATAACACTCCAGAAAAATCTGGCTCAAACCAACGCCAAACATATTCGCCAGGTAACCACCGGCGACTTCGATATCAACGATATAGTTGCTCAAGCAGGTAACACGCTGGTGGTATCCCGCACCGATATGAACCATGCGGCAGAACTATTTACCGTAGACCTCCAGAAAGGCACAGTAACCCCGCTCACCAACATTAACAAACCCATCTACGATAAGATCGGTATGTGCAAAATAGAAAAGCGCTGGGTGAAAACAACCGACAATAAAGACATGCTCACCTGGGTGATCTATCCGCCGGATTTTGACCCCGCTAAAAAATATCCTACCCTCCTGTATTGCCAGGGCGGCCCTCAATCGGCCGTATCACAGTTTTACTCCTTCCGTTGGAACTTCCAGCTCATGGCTTCTCAGGGCTATATTGTAGTTGCGCCCAACAGGAGAGGGATGCCCGGTCACGGCGTGGAATGGAATGCTTCTATCAGTAAAGACTGGGGCGGACAACCGATCAAGGACTACCTGAGCGCTATAGACGATGTAAGCAAAGAAAGCTATGTAGATAAAAACCGCCGCGGGGCCGTAGGCGCCAGCTATGGTGGCTACTCGGTATACATGCTGGCAGGTGTACACGAAAACCGGTTTAAATCATTTATTGCCCACGATGGCCTGTTTGACCTGAAAAGCTGGTATGGTACCACCGAAGAACTCTGGTTCGCCAACTGGGATATCGGCGCCTACTGGGATCCGGCCAATGCCAATGGATACAAACATTTCAACCCCAGCGAATACGCCAACAAATGGAATACGCCCATCCTTATTATCCAGGGAGGCATCGACTTCCGTGTACCTATCGAGCAGGGATTACAGGCCTTCCAGCTGGCACAATTAAAAGGCATCAAGAGCAAACTGCTCTATTTCCCAGAAGAAAATCACTGGGTGCTGAAACCACAAAATGCCATTGTATGGCAACGTGAATTCTTCAACTGGCTGAAAGAAACCCTGTAAATAACGTTAAACCTGGTATCATGACTACTTTATTGATGGATATTCAGGATGGTATTGCTACCATCACCCTTAACAGACCCGAAGTATACAATGCGTTCAATGACCCGCTCAGCTATGAGCTGCAAGACGCGTTAAAAAAGGCTGAAAAAGATACTTCTGTGAGAGTGGTGGTGCTTACTGGCGCTGGCAAAGCATTTAGCAGTGGCCAGGACCTCAAAGCATCTATGGAGTCAGGTAAACGTAATCTCAGCGAATCACTGCACAAACGCTATAATCCCATTATTCGCGCCATCCGCAACATGCCTAAGCCGGTCATTTGCCGGCTTAATGGTGTGGCAGCTGGCGCCGGATGCTCCATAGCCCTGGCCTGCGATATGATCATCGCCAGCGAAACAGCTACCATGATCGAAATCTTCGTCAACATTGCACTGGTACTGGATACCGGCTCTTCCTACTTCCTGCCCCGCACCGTAGGCTACCACCGCGCATTTGAACTGGCCACCAAAGCCACGAAAATTACCGCCGCGGAAGCCCTGCAAATGGGACTGGTCAACAAAGTAGTGCCTGCCGGCGACCTCGACACCGCCGTACAGGAAGAAGCTGCCTATTACGCTGCCGCCCCTACGAAAGCCATCGCCCTCATGAAAAAAATGCTGACCAAAGGCATGACGGAAAACCTTGATGCCGTGCTCGACTACGAAGCCTATTGCCAGGAAATAGCCGGCAACTCAGCAGATAACGCCGAAGGCATACAGGCCTTCCTGGAAAAGCGAAAACCAGTGTTTAAAGGAGCGTAAAGCTAAAGGCAAAAAGCAAAAAGCAAAAAGCTATTGAGGCGAATGATCTCTGCGAATATAAAAATCGCGTTGATCATTCGCCTCAATAGCTTTTTGCTTTGTGCCTTTATGCTTTCAGCTCAACTAAAGTCCGCTCAGGGCGATACCGATAGAGTACGGCCTGATGTCCAGGTTATTGGCAGCATTGTCTTTTAATAATGGATTCAGCGAGTAAGCACCAAATAACGCGAAGTTACCATAACCTACACGGGCAGTAGCTGCAAAACGCCATGGATTAAAGAATCCTTTGTTGGATACTTTATCAAACTCCTTATTGCCATTAGCCCCGGTATATTTTACCTTCGTATGTGCATCTACCAGTGCGCCTACTTTTACGCCGATAGCTGCTTTAAAGCCTTTATTGGCATTGTCTGGCACGCTACGGTACCGCAATTCAATCGGAATTTCCAGGTAAGTAGTGGCTACTTTATTCTTTTTATAAGAAGAGGAGGGGAACGATGCCACAGAATTGTTATTCTTTCCTATCTCCATATAATGATCTTTCAGATATACGCCACTGGTGCTGAAACCCAAACCAGCCGCCAAACTCATTTTGGACTTCTTAAACGGGAAATCATACATCAGCGCTATATTGAATCCCCTGTTCAGGCCACTCTTTAAGCTGTCCGGCTTACCAGCCCAGCCATCGTAAGATAACTGAATCATCAAAAAGTCGTTGGAATGGGTAAGCTTATTCACCGCTTTATTCATCGGAGAGCCACCTTCCTGCGCAAAAACTCCAATAGATACAGCTATCAGACCCAGGGTAAAAATTATTTTCTTCATATATTAATACATACTTAGGAAAAAGAATATTAGGCAAATATAATGGAATGATTGTAACACAATTGGTTAAAATATTGCAAAAACATACTCCATATTATACATTCCCAGCCCGAAAGTTACAGAAAAAGTGATATTGAACCCATATTCTTTTCCTGATCCCCCTTTCATACTGAACAAGATGAATAGCAATATTGGTCCAAAAATTCCTAATTTGAATAATATAATCCATCACCCGGACCATAACCCCTGCCAATGCTTTTAAAGAGTCGTTGAAACATAAAGCATGAAAAAAATAGTCAATCCTGTTCTGGTACTCATCCTTGCAGTACTCATGGTGCTCATTGGTTTTGTTTATTATGCCTGGGATATGCAAAGAAGATGCAAAAGCACCGCTCAATGGATGGTGCAAACCAACCAGCAAATCGATATGGTCAGAAGCATCACCAACCTGGAAGGCAGCTATACCAATAGTATCCGCGACATGCTGCTGACCGATAAAGTATCCCTTCCACCCACAGCCTACACCATCCCCGACAGCATAAGGCATATCCTTTCCGGCCTCCGGACCATCACCCAAAACGATACCTCCTCCTCCCGGATACTGGCCGACCTCCACAGCCTGCTCGAAGAAAAGTTTAATTATAACCGAGACATCCTCAACACAGCCGCTCAACAACCCTCCCTGGCCAAACAACTGATCACCGCACCTAAAAACACCGACTTTAAAAAAAGTATCCTGGAACATCTCAACACCTATATCCACATCAACCGCAATAAACTGGTTACCCAGGTGGAAAATAACAATGAGTATACCCGGTTGCTGTTCAGGAATACCATCTTCATCTGCCTGTTCATGCTCATCCTGCTGCTGGGAGAATCCCGCTATATCTACCGCCTCTTCCTCCAATTAAAAATACATACCAACCGCCTCCTTAAAAGAGAACAATCCTTTATGCGCCTGGCGGAAGAAACAGAACTCATCATATTCAGGGCAACTATCGACGGGTACTTTACTTCCGTAAGCAAACACGCTGCGCAAATCACAGGCTATAATAATACAGAGCTGATCGGTAAACATTACTCCTTCTTTCTCGATGATGAAACCCACCAGCAACTCGAAGCGCTCTACACTAACCAAATGCAAGCCGGCGATGATTATACCTTCCAGGAATTCGAAATCACCACGAAATCAGGCGACCGTAAATGGGTAGAACAACTCGCAACTCTTATCTACGGCTCTAATGGCCGCGTACAGGAGTTTCAATGTATTGTCAGGGATATCGACAAGCGCAAAAGAGATGCCGGCCAAACAGAATATCTCCAGAAACGGCTCGATGCCATTATCGACTACATGCCCTCCATGATGTTTATAAAAGATGCTCCAGGCAAGTACCTACTGGTTAATAACCGCTTTACCGATATCATGGGCATCAATAAAAAAGATATCATCGGCAAAACAGATGAAGAACTCCCATACGATTGGGTACCCCGCTATGCTAAGCTGGACGAACAGGTGATGGCTACCGGCAACCGGGTAAAGCTGGAAGATGAGATTACTGTAGGAGGTAAGGACTACCATTTCCTGATCACCAAATTTCCATTGAGAAACACCGAAGAAGAAATCATCGGCATATGCGGTATAGGGCAGGATTTCACCGAAAAGGCCAACTATATCAAAGCGATGGAACAAGCCAGCAAGGCCGCGCAGGAAGCTATCAACGCACAGGAAATGTTCCTGGCTAATATGAGTCACGAAATTCGTACGCCCATGAACGGTATCCTGGGGATGACCAACCTCCTGATACAACAAAACCAACTGTCCCCGGCCCAACTCGAATATACCAATGCCATCAAGGCTTCCGCCAATCACCTGTTGGTCATCATCAATGAAATACTGGATTTCTCTAAAATAAAAGCCGGCAAGCTTCACCTGCAACGCGAACCCTTCGATGTATACGAAGTAATAGACAAAGCCTTGTTTCCGCTCAGACTACAGGCCCAACAAAAAGGCTTGTCGTTCGTTGATGAAATAGACGCCGCTGTCCCAGCCACCCTGCTGGGAGATGCCATCCGCCTGAATCAGATATTGACCAACCTCGTGGAAAACGCTATTAAATTTACGCCAGAGGGGAAAATAACGGTCAAAGCCTCACTGGTAAAGGGAAATAAAGATCCGGACGCAGCAAGGATCGGCTTCGAAATAACCGATACCGGCATTGGCATTGCGCCCGAGCAACATGACCTCATCTTTAAAAGCTTCTCCCAAACACATACCGAT
The DNA here is from genome assembly GCF_012726295.1 of Chitinophaga sp. Ak27. Taxonomy (GTDB): domain Bacteria; phylum Bacteroidota; class Bacteroidia; order Chitinophagales; family Chitinophagaceae; genus Chitinophaga. The sequence continues at coordinate 408,501 of NZ_JABAOB010000005.1, forward strand.
AATACCCGGAAATATGGCGGTACCGGCCTGGGCCTTGCTATCAGCAAAGAATTGATAGCGCTGCAAGATGGCGCTATCCAGGTAACCAGCAGCCTCAATGAAGGCGCTACTTTCTATTTTGAGTTGCCCTTTACCCGGTACAATGGCGATCTCACCGAAAAAGTAGAAAAAAACCAGCTGGCGCACGTTTCAAAACCATTACAGGGCAAAAACATATTAGTAGTAGAAGATAACGAAATCAACCAACAAGTAGTATTTTATACCCTTCATGATGCCGGCGCCAGAACAGATGTGGTCAACAATGGCCAGTCAGCTCTTGAAATGCTTCAGCATAAAGTATATGATTGTATCATCATGGACATCCAAATGCCGGGAATAGACGGGTATCAAACTACCAGGGCGATCCGTGACAGGGGCATCCAGACCTGTGTCATCGCAATGACCGCCTCTGCATTGAAAGGGGAGCGGGAACGATGTTTGAATGCCGGCATGAATGACTACATCTCCAAACCCTTCGAACGCACCGACCTCTTTCTCAAAATATTGAAGGGGCTGGAAGAACAACTACCGGAATCTATTTCGCTCACACAAACTATCCATCATATGCCCGATAACGATACCTCCCTCAATTTCACCGCTGTTTATAACATGATGTCCGGCGAGACTGAGCACATCAAAGTGTTGCTGGAAGAACTATTGTCCAGCATCCCAAAGAAATTTTCAGAAATGAATCAACTGGTGATAGATAGAAACTGGCAATCTCTGTATATGCTGGCGCACCAAATGAAGTTCAACCTCAACCTGGCTGGCCTTTCCTACGCATCGGATATTGCCTGGGGTATAGAAAGAGATGCCCGGTTGGAAGAAAATGTAGACACTATAGCCTCCCGGCTGGATGAATTAATGAAGATATACTATTCAAAAGTACCCCTGATCAGGGAGCATATCAATCAATGCTGATCAGGCGCCTCCGGCAAGGTAAAATAAAAACGGCTGCCCTTTCCCTCACTGCTCTCTACCCCGATAACACCGCCCTGCGCTTCTATAAATTCTTTGGAAATCGCTAACCCAAGACCGCTACCCTGATGCCCTTTCATGCCGGGCACCTGGAAAAAACGTTCAAAAATCTTGTCCCGGAAGGCAGCGGGAATGCCCTTTCCATAGTCCTGTACCACGAATGATACCATCTCTATGCCCGTAGGACTCACTGCCAGGTCGATAACGGCGCCATGTTCAGAATACCGGATAGCATTGGTCAACAGGTTAACCAACACCCAGGCGGTCTTTTCCACATCTGCCAACACCCTGGGCAGGCTATCCGGCACGGCGGTATGTATCGCAATTTCCCGCTGGGCAGCCTGCTGCCGTACAGTGTCCATGGCATATTGTACAATGCTCAGCGCTGTTACCGGCTGTGGTTGCAGTTGTATATTCCCGCTTTCCACCTGCGATAAATCTAGTAGCTCACTTACAATCTTGATCATACGCTGGTTGTCCTGTTTCAGGCTATCTACCAACTCCCGTTGCTCCGTACTCAGCGCGCCGGTTCTCTCATCTTCCAGTAGCTTAATACTAAAGTCAGATGCTGCCAGAGGGGTTTTCAGCTCATGTGAAATGGTAGCGATAAAATGCGTTTTTGCAATATCCTGCTCTTTAAACGTAGTAATGTTGCGGAGTATCACTACATAGCCTATACGTTTTTCTTCATGTTGTATGTCGATCGTCTCCCGGGTAAAGAAACATTCCTTTCCATCTACTACTATTTTAAGCGGGGCATTTTCGGATGTATTGATCAAATACCGTAACAAGTCATTTCTTTTAGATGCAGCCTCGGCAGCCTGCCCTATTACATCTTTCTCCGGCATACTGAGCAACTGTAGCGCCTGTGCGTTGGCAAACAGGATGATGTTGTTGTTATCAAACCCGATGGTAGCATCTTTCAGGCTGCTGATCACCGCTTCTGCACGCTGCTTTTCAAACATGATGCGGGCCAGGTTGCTGTGTTCATATTCATCCAACCGCTGCGCCATCACGTTAAAAGCCGTGGCCAGCTCTCCAAATTCATCTCCCGATTTGAAATAAAGCCGCTTGCCATATTGCTTATTGGCAATTCCCTTGATACCTTCCGTTAGTTCATGGATAGGGTTGGCAATATATCCTGGGAAATTATATACAAACGTAAAGCCCAATAAAAAACAAACACCGCTGATGATAGCGATGTATAACAGGGCATTGTCGGCCGTTTTCTTCACCAGTTCGTTCTTCCCCACAATCGCGGCCATGTTGAGATCCATGATAGTGTAGATACTCTTTTTAATATCACTGATATCTGCGGTAGAATCCTTTCTCAACAATTCAAAAATCCGGCCCACCTCTGCCGTAGCAGCCATTTCCCCCCGTTCTGTAACGTTGGCCTGCTGTTTCCGGAGGTTGGCAGAAAACATTTCCATAGCAGCTGCCCGGTGCTGCGGCAAATCTTCCAGCGCTACCAACATATTTTTGGCGTACTCCAGGGATTCGTAGTTATCCTTCAGGATAAATTTCGCTTTTTCGTTGAGGCGGTTCAGATAGTAATAACCCAGAATGCTTACCACCAGCAGCATAATGTAGAGGAATAACACCCCCAGCGTAATCTTCGTTTTTAATCTGAACTTACTCATGATAGTATTATAATATCAATGTCGTTGGTAGAAAGCGTTTTTAATAGCTGGTTAAACAGGTTGGTGCGTAGTATAATACGGAAAAGGCTGATATGCGGCTTTCCCATACAAATAGTAGTCACCCGCTTATCCAGGGCAGCTTTGATAATCGCTTCCGATACATTGGCATTATGCTCCTGTATCACTTCCGCACCCAGTTCTGTAGCCAGTTTCAGATTATTAATGAGATGGCGTTGCGCGGCCAGTGCAATCTTATCCACGCTTTCCCGCGGCGTTTGTACATATAGCACAAACCAGTCTGCATGATAATAGGCGGCCAGTCTCGCCGTTTTGCGGATCACCTTTCTCGCTACTTCATCATTGGTAGAAATACATGCCAGGAAGCTTTCATGCCTCATTTGCAAATTACGTGGAATCTCCGATTCTACTTTTCTTTCTACCTGGGTAGTTACCTCCTTCAACGCCAACTCTCTCAGCTGTAATATTTTATCAGCCTGGAAGAAGTTGCTCAACGCGCTCTCTACTTTGGAGTGGTCGTAGATCTTCCCTTCTTTCAAACGGGTAATCAACTCGTCTGCCGTAAGATCTATGTTCACCACTTCATTGGCCATCTGCAACACCAGGTCCGGAATCCGCTCCTGTACTTCAATACCGGTAATGGACTTCACTTCCTGGTTGATACTTTCTATATGCTGTATGTTAACAGCCGATAACACATTAATCCCTGCATTCAGCAAGTCTACCACATCCTGCCAGCGTTTTTCATTTTTTGAGCCGGGGATATTGGTATGCGCCAGTTCATCTACTACTACCCACTCGGGCGACAGGAGCAGGATGGTAGAGAGATCCATCTCCTCCAGCATTTTACCTTTATAAAACACCGTTCTGCGGGGTATCTGGGGCAAGCCCTCCAGCAGGGCGTGCGTTTCCGCACGCCCATGTGTTTCAATATATCCAATCTGGATATTTACACCATTTCTTAACATGGCATGCGCTTCCTGCAGCATGCGGTATGTTTTTCCCACACCGGCACTCATGCCGATGTATATCTTAAACTTGCCTCTGCCGGCACGATTGGCCAGGTCAAGAAAATGCTGTACCGAGTGTTCTTTATCTGTCATAAGATATACTTAGAACCATACTGCCAGCGACGCCGTAATCGCTGTATTGGTATTTTTCATCTGGGTTCCTTTCATAAAGGTCTTGTCTTTACCATCAAATGTTCTTCCTTCCAATCTAAACATAACGTGATCCACTGGGGTAAAATCAAGATTAAGGGAGTAACCCGTTGTCTGAAATCCATTGGCAGTGCCGGTATTGATCACCACGCCATGCTGGTCGTTGTAGTATTCTACGCGGCCCGCCATCGCGAACTTGCTGGTAAAAGCATATTTCGCAATCACAACAGGGCTATACCAGCTGTTGAGATCAGAAGATCTTCTGGCTTTCTGCTGCAATCCAAAATCAAATCCGGCGATAACACTTAACTTTTCTGTTACATTAAAGGTACCATAAACATTATTAAAGTAACGCATTTGCCTTATACTATCCGGGAGATCATTTCCCACATAAGTGCTCCAGTTGAGGAGTACTTTGTCACTGGGTTTAAAGGTAATTTGCGTACCAAAAGCAGGGGTTTGATTACCATCTACTCTTTTAATTCTTTGCCATCCATTCAGGTACATTGCGGCAAACGTCCATTTGTCGTTCGGATTCCAGGTTACCTTTACACCGGTTTCATAATAAGGTGAATTTTCGCCCAGTATGCTCCTGGTAAGGGTCGGACAATCTTTTCCGATAGCGCTTTCAAACCCAATATGCGACGGCATTACACCCGCATCAATCCATACGTTTTTGCCCACACGAACACCTACATTGGCTTCATATACATACTGCATCAGGGTAGGCTCGCTGGCCAGGTTATATTGCGGATAAGTACCGGCCATGAATCCCACGTTTGCTCTTATCCGGTCACTGGTATAATTGGCTTTAACCATCGCCAGGTTCAGGTTCAGCTCATTATGCCGGTTAAAGTTGTATAAAAAACCTGGCCTGAGATGATTAGCCGGGTTGTTAAAATCATAGCTGTAATAAGCTTCCGCATATCCTGAAAAGGTTACCTTTCCTTTCTCTTTTTCGGCCGTAGGCGTTTCCTGGGCATACATAGTAATAGCCGCTGCCAGCAAACCGCCCAGCAATAAAATTTTCTTCATGTAAATTGACTTTTAAATATAGGCTGATGGTAATAAATTCTGGCAATCCGCAGCTACGGACTGCCAGTCAATGGTTTTCACAGGATATCACAGGTTAAAGGAATAATAGGATTACACCCGGCTTACTTCAAATCGTCGAGTGCTATGTTCAATTTTAACACGTTTACAGTGGCAACTCCCAATACACCTAAAACAGGCGCCTTGGTATTAGCATCCACCAGTTGTTTCAGGCGGTCGGCTGGAATCCCCCTCAGTTTGGCCACCCTTGGTATCTGCACATAGGCCGCTTCCGGCGATAAGTGGGGATCTAACCCACTCGCAGAAGCAGTCACCAGTTCAGCAGGAATATCTTCTTTCTTTACATTCGGATTATGCACCATAAAGGTGTCAATTCTATCTTTTACTGTTTTGAGGTAGTCTGGGTTACCGGCCGATTTATTGGAACCACCGGAGCCGGCAGCATTATAATCCACCGTAGAAGGGCGTGGTTGGAAATACTTATCGTCTGTAAATTTCTGTGCAATGTTCTCATAACCTACCACTCTTCCATTATGCGTTACCGTTATACCATCGCCTTTACCAGGGGCCAGTTTGGCTACTGCTGCCAGGAACAGGGGATATAGGCCACCCAGTACAATCACCAGCAACAGTGTCAGTTTTATAGAAGGCCACAAATATTTTTTCATCTCTTTAAATTTTTTCTATTTAGAATTACATGAAAAGGGCAATCACCATATCAATCAGCTTGATGCCAATGAAAGGCGCGATAATACCACCTACGCCATAAATCAGCAGGTTCCTGCGCAGCAAGGCACTGGCGCCGATTGGTTTATAGGCCACCCCTTTTAATGCCAGTGGTATCAGCAATGGGATAATAATGGCATTGAAAATTACCGCGCTCAGGATGGCTGTTTCAGGACTATGTAGTTTCATGATGTTAATACCCTGCAAAGCCGGAATAGATGCCACAAACAGCGCAGGAACAATGGCAAAATACTTGGCCACATCGTTGGCAATGGAGAAAGTAGTGAGCGTGCCACGCGTCATCAACAGCTGCTTTCCAATTTCCACGATCTCAATCAACTTGGTAGGATCATTGTCCAGGTCCACCATGTTGCCGGCTTCCTTGGCAGCTTGTGTACCGCTGTTCATCGCTACTCCCACATCGGCTTGTGCCAATGCCGGCGCATCATTGGTACCATCGCCCATCATGGCTACCAGGCGGCCTTCGTTCTGCTCCTTACGGATATAACTCATTTTATCTTCCGGCTTGGCTTCTGCGATGAAGTCATCCACACCGGCTTTGGTAGCAATGTATCTGGCTGTAAGTGGGTTGTCGCCGGTTACCATCACCGTTTTTACCCCCATTCTGCGCAGGCGGTCGAATCGCTCGCTGATGCCGGGTTTGATAATGTCCTGTAACTCTATCACTCCCTGTACTTTACTGTTGAGTGCCACCACCAGTGGGGTACCTCCATCTTTCGCAATGGCTTCCACCCGGGAGCGGGTCTCTTCCGGGAAAACAAATCCTTCCTTCTCGGTTAACCGGCGGATAGCATCGTAAGCGCCTTTACGAATGCGATTACCATCTGGCAGGTCAATACCACTGCTACGGGTTTCGGCGGTAAATTTCACCAGGCTGGCGCCAGTTACGGTCAATTTGTTTACTACTTCTTTTCCTGCCAACTCTACAATTGACTTCCCTTCGGGTGTTTCGTCCGATAAAGAACTCAATGCACAGAGGCGGATAAATTCTTCAGTAGAAACGCCATTGGTGGCATAGAAGTTAGTCGCCTTACGGTTACCAATGGTAATAGTTCCCGTTTTATCAAGCAACAGCACATCAATATCTCCGGCTGTTTCCACCGCTTTCCCGGATTTGGTAATTACATTGGCGCGCAAAGCACGGTCCATACCAGCAATACCGATGGCAGATAATAAGCCACCAATGGTAGTAGGAATCAGGCAAACAAACAGCGAAATAAAGGCCGCAATAGTAATTGGGGTTTGTGCATAGTCGGCAAAAGGTTTCAGTGTTACGCACACGATAATAAATATCAGGGTAAAGCTGGCCAGCAGGATCGTTAACGCTATTTCATTCGGCGTTTTCTGGCGGCTGGCGCCTTCTACCAGGGCTATCATTTTATCCAGGAAGGATTCACCGGGTTCAGTGGTTACCCTTACTTTAATATGATCAGACAATACTTTGGTACCGCCTACCACACTCGACTTATCGCCGCCGGCTTCCCTGATCACCGGGGCACTTTCACCGGTAATAGCCGATTCATCGATACTGGCAAGTCCTTGTACAATCTCTCCGTCGGCCGGGATGATATCACCAGGATCACAGGCAAAGATGTCACCCTTGCGCAGGGTAGAGGAGGATACTATCTTAATTTCATTGGTAAATATTTCACCGATCAGCTCTATCTTTTTGGCAGGTGTTTCTTCCCGCGTTTTACGCAGGCTCTCTGCTTGTGCTTTACCACGTGCTTCTGCAATAGCTTCTGCAAAGTTGGCAAACAATACGGTAAGGAAAAGTACCGCAAAGATGGCAATGTTATAAGTTACACTGCCCTGTTCGCGATTGCCGGTAAAAATGGTATACAAGGCAACGATAGCCATTACCGCCGTGCCTATCTCCACGGTGAACATCACCGGGTTTTTTATCATCAATTTCGGATGTAGCTTCACGAAAGACTGCTTCAGGCTTTCCATCACCTGCTCTCTCGGAAACAATTTATTATCATGCTTCATGGTAGTCAGTCATTAAAAAAATTACAGGGAAAAATACTCTGCGATAGGTCCCAATGCCAGGGCAGGGAAATAAGCCAAAGCAGTGAGAATAACAATCACGGCAAATGTCATGGCGCCAAAAGTGAGTGAATCTGTTCTCAGCGTACCGGCAGATTCAGGCACATACTTCTTGGATGCCATCAGGCCTGCAATAGCCACCGGGCCAATAATCGGCAGGAACCTGCCCAAAATCAACACAAAGCCGGTAGATACGTTCCAGAATATGTTTCCATCTCCTAAGCCTTCAAAACCAGAACCGTTGTTGGCGTTGGCAGACGTATATTCATACAGCATTTCAGAGAAACCGTGATAACCGGGGTTATTCAACCAGGCCGAAGGTTTTACCGCCCAGTTAATATCCGGGTGGTGCGACAGTACCCAGGAAGATAACGCAGTACCTGCCAGGATCAGGAAGGGAGATAACAACGTAATCACCGCTGCAATTTTCACTTCCCTCGCTTCCAGCTTATGCCCCATAAACTCAGGCGTACGGCCCACCATCAATCCTGATATAAATACCGCTATGATGATATAGATGTAGTAGTTAAGGATACCCACGCCGCAGCCGCCGTAGAAGCAGTTGAGCATCATACCCAGCAACTGCATCAGGCCAGTTAGTGGCATGGTGCTATCGTGCCAGCCGCACACAGAACCGGTAGATATAATGGTGGTTACCGTACTCCAATAGCCAGTGGCGGCAGGGCCAAACCGCACTTCCTTTCCCTCCATGGCCCCCGTGGCCTGGTGTATGCCCATCTTGGCTATTTCGGGATTACCGGCCATTTCCTGCTGCATAGATGGGATCAGCAAACAGATCATCCCTATCGTCATAATCCCGAAAATGACGTACGCAAATTTCTTTCGTTGTATAAACATGCCCAGGGCAAATACCATCGCAATAGGAATCACTACCTGTGCTACCATTTCGGTCATCCAGGTAATATAATTTACATTCTCCAGTGGATGTGCGGAGTTGGCGCCAAAGAAACCACCACCATTTGTCCCGAGGTGCTTGATGGCTACAAAGCCTGCAACAGGGCCGCGGGACACGTTTACGGTATCGCCCTGCATGGTCACTACCGTATCTTTGCCGGCAAAGCTGGCAGGCATGCCATTGAATATGAAGATGAGCGCTATCACAATACTGATAGGCAACAGGATGCGGGTGATCGTTTTAAGAAAAATGTCCCAGAAGTTGCCCAGTTGCGTGGTCGTTTTTTCCTTCATCGCCTTAAACACTACTACCAATGCAGCAATACCGGTGGCTGCGCTCACAAATTGCAGGAAGGCCAGTACAAATAATTGTGTAAAGTAGGTAACGCCGGTTTCACCAGAGTAGTGCTGCAGGTTACAGTTCACCACGAAACTGATAGCGGTGTTAAACGCCAGGTCGGCCGACTGCCCCGGATTTCCATCCGGGTTCAGCGGCAGTTTATCCTGGAACATCAGCGCAAAAAAGGCATATACAAACCATACTAAGTTGATGGTCAGCATGGCTTTTAAATGCTGTTTCCAGTTCATCTCTTCATGGGGATTGATGCCCGATATCTTAAAGAACAAGCGCTCCACCGGCGCCATAAAGTCGGACCAGGTACGATCGCCCCGGAATATCTTTACGATGTACCTCGCCAGTGGCCAGGCTAATAACAGCGTAATACCGTAGGTGGCTATAACGCCTAAAATTTCTGTTGTCATTTCAATAGTGAGTTAAAAAAGCGTTGCGTATAGGCGTAGGAGTAATCTGTTACTCAGAATTTTTCAGGTTTCAACAGTACATAGATCATGTAGCCGAAAACGAAAAGCGATAAAACAAATAATGCGTTCATAGTAGTTGTAATTAGATCTTTTCGAAATAGTCTACCGATTTAAAAAACACGGCAAAGCAGGCAATCCCTGCCAATACCAGGAGAATAGTCATCATCATAAAAGTTGTTTTATATAGCAATTGTTTGTAAATGCTGAATCCTGATGTTCTTCAGTGATAAAGGCAGTAGTTCCTTATGCTTGCCACAGAGCAGGGGAGATAAGGTATACATGAAAGCGCTTTCAATAGCATTGCGCAACGCACTGCTTCCATTATGATATAATACGCCCGCCACAGTGAAGCAACGTTTTACCTCGTGTAATTGTTCACTTCTGATCATCCGGCTGGTATAATCCGCAAAAGTATGGATCACCTTACTAATGGAGCCTCTTACCGGCTCCTGCTGTGCGGCAGGAAATGTTAACCCTGGAATCTGCAAACCTATCAGTTGAGAGATTTTTGAGTCTGGTAGCATATGGATCAATTGTTTTGATACAATTGGGGTAATGCCAGCGGAGTGCCAGCGTTGGGGAACACGCGCTTTCAGGAATATAAAAAATTGAATATCAATTATTTAATAAATAATAACGGTATTGGGGTGAAATGTGCCAGTTGGGTAAACCATGCAGAAACGGAAGGGTGTATGCAGAAAATGAAAAGGGTTGCTGGAATTCGCGTGCATTAAAAAGGAGATGTTTTCTTTAAAAACATCTCCTTATAGTTTCGTTTAAAAAATGGAGGCCTTTTTCACAGGTTTGTCTGCAAAATAATGCTGAATAATTTGGATATCTTGTTACGAAATTTTCCTAAAGCTAATTTAGCACTTAATACCTATAAAACTTCAACACTAACTAAACAAATACAACACATCTTCCTTCGTCAGCTTCTTCACAAAACCGCTATCATCCGAAATGATCTCTTTCACCAGCGATTTCTTTCTTTCCTGCAACTGCAATATTTTCTCTTCTACCGTATCCTTACAAATCATGCGGTAAGCAAAGATATTTTTCGTTTGCCCAATACGGTGAGTACGGTCAATAGCTTGCTGTTCTACAGCCGGGTTCCACCATGGATCCACGATATACACATAATCTGCTGCGGTGAGGTTCAAACCCACACCACCGGCTTTCAGTGAAATCAGGAATACGCGGCATTCTTCGTTATGCTGGAAGTTCTGAATGGCTTTTTCACGATCTACGGTGGAGGTGCTACCATCAAAATACTCGTAAGGTATTTTCAAGTGTTGCATCCGGTCGCGGATCAGCCCAAGCATACCCAGGAATTGGGAAAAGATCAGCACCTTATGGTTGCCGATATTCTCAGAAATTTCACGGGTGAGCTCATGCAGCTTTACTGAGTGATTCGGATATTGTTCGGTATCGTTCAGGATAGCTGGCGAATCGCAGATCTGCCGCAATTTCATCAACCCTTGCAGGATGGTGAGCTGCGAACGTTCCATGCCCTGGTCTTCAATCACCCCGAGAATCTTGGAGCGATAGGTATTACGGTAAGCATCATAGATATGCCTTTGCTCCGCATCCATTTCGCAGAAGATTACGGTTTCTATTTTTTCCGGCAGGTCTTTCGCCACCTGTTCTTTGGTACGACGCAGGATAAACGGATAGATCAGCTTACGCAGATGCTCTTTCCTTTCTTCATCCTGGAACTTATCGATAGGCGTTGCAAACTCATTGCGGAAGAAGTCCACGCTGCCCAGCATGCCGGGGTTGAGGAAGTTCATCTGTGCATAGATATCGAAGGTATTATTCTGCATTGGCGTACCACTCAACGCAAGCCTGTTACGTGTTTGCAGCAGTTGTGCTGCCTTGGTCACCTTCGATTGTGGGTTCTTGATCGCCTGTGATTCATCCAGGATCACATAGTCGAATTCTATCTTCATGAGCAGCTGGATATCGCTGCGCAAGGTTCCATAGGTGGTAATGATGGCATCGAAATTTACCAATTCCTCCGCCGATTTGAATCGCGCCGGGCCATGGTGAATATGATGCCGGATATCCGGTGTAAACTTCTTGATTTCATTTTCCCAGTTGTAAATCAGCGTAGTTGGACAAACTATCAACGCCATGGTTTTACCACCGTTCTTGTTCTTGTAATATTGCAGGAAGGTAAGCGCCTGGATGGTTTTACCAAGACCCATATCATCTGCCAATATACCGCCCCATTTAATGTCGTCGAGGTAGTTGAGCCACTGGAATCCGCTCTCCTGGTAAGGCCGCAATTTGGCCTTTAAATTTTCCGGCAGGGCGATGTTACGGATTTCATCAAACTGCAACAGCTTACGCCGCTTTTGTTCCAGTTCCAGCACTACCGCTTCATCATCTATAAACTCATACAACTCATCAATAACGCTGAAATTGTATTTGCTGAGTTTAAGTCCTTTATCCTTTTCTTCCCCTACTTTAAACAGCAGGGAATATTTACGCAGCCATTCTTCCGGCAACAGCCCCAGGGAGCCATCTGCCAGCTGAACATAATTCTGTTTGTTGGCCAGCGCATTTTTGATATCCTTAATACTTACTTTCTGATCACCATACAGCACTTCAATCTGGGCGTCGAACCAGTCGATGCCAGAGCTGATTTGCAGGTTGGTAACCGGTTTATGGGAGCTGAATTTGAAATTACGCAGGGAGTCAAATCCAAATACCCGGACGTTCATTTCTTTCAGCGCATCGAAAAACAGGAAAAACCAGTTATTCTTCAACGCTTCTTTTGCCCGCAGGTAGAAATAGTTATTGTTATCGTGCTGGGCGAAGTTGGTATGTAACGTGCGGAGTTTTGCTACAAACTCTTCTTCAGCCGGTTTATTCCGGTGGATAATCACCACCTTATTGCCTTCCTGCACGGTAATCTTGCCTTCGTCATTCCATTCTACCTCCTGGCCGCGATAAGCGAATCCGGGCTGTATAATAAATGTTTCTCCCAGCTCTTTCAGGAATACGCGGGGTTCTGGGGCAATATCTTTTACCTCTGCCAGCAATCCTTTATCGAACTGGATATCATACTGCCGGCTCAGTGGCAACAGGTAATCTTTCAGGTAGGTAGGCCATTCGTTGTTGGCGATACGCAGCTGACCATTTTGTTTGAAAAGCTCTACGTGCAGAGCATCCTGTGGGCTTTCAAACAAATAAATCACCTGTTTATGCAGGAACAAAAGCGGGCTATCCCATTGGTTATCAGCTACATTTATCAATTCTCCTTCGATACTCACATAGCAGTTTACGGTAACGTGCGTATCTCCGGTAGTGGTTTTGATCACCAGTTTCAGGCGATCGGCGCCAATTTGCAACTGTTGTAAGTTCTTTGTTTTAAAGGCCTGTCGGTTGGGCAATTCGAATACCAGTCCGTGCTCTGCCAGCTGTGGGAACAGTTTCGCCAGCTTTGGATGCAGATATTCCAGCATCAACTCTTTCGTTTCGGTAGGCAATTCTTCCGCATTTTCATGCGTAATATTTTCCCAGATACCGGCAAACGGGGAGTTTTTGCTGAGGAACTTACTCACTTCGCTGCCCTGTAATTTTCGTATAGGCGCTATGAGCTCCCTGTCTTTTTCCTTGTATTGGTAAAAGTCAACGTATTTAGTTAGATCCAGCTTGCTGGCGAGCGATACAAATGCAGTTTGCTCTTCGTTAATTTCGCCGCTTACCAGGTCTATTTTAAAGTAAGGGTACAGCGTTTCATTGGCATTGAAAACGGTGGCCAGTCGCTGCGAAATAGTAATGGTTTCTTCCGGCGGCGGGGGAGCCGTTACCGGCTGCCGGCCGGCAGTAGCGCCATCTACCCGCTTGATGGTAGGATCCAGTACTCTTAAGAACGGCTTGCCATCCATATAGGAAAAGGCAAATTTCCCTTCCAGGTCATCAGACAGGGAATAACCGTATAGCGATAATAATTTATTCTTTTCCTTATCCCAGTTGCGCAGCGTATCGAAATAAAACGGTCCGTGTTTCTGCAGTAGTTGCAGGAACAGGGCTGTTTTATGCACACAAAGGGCGTGTTCTGTTTCGTCGCAGGTGCAATGGGTATCAAAAAAGCGTTCTTCATTCCGCTGAATAATCAGTGGAAACTCTTGTCCATCCAGTGTCAGTAGGGCTTCCACCTTTTCATCCTTCGCATGTTTGATCTGGGCCGGATGCTTTTTGGCAATTTCCTCGGCCTGGGCGAGGATGGCGCCGGAGGTAAGCAGTTTGATACTTTTGATATCGATAGATTTCATTTTCACCAGCGTATGCTGCTGGTCAAACTGGGTATCGAAGCTTTCAAAATGGTTTTTGTCCAGCATTTCCTGGAGCTGAAAAAGCGCAGCAGCTTCGTGCCGGCAAATATCGCCCAGGTTATACGGACATTGGCAACGGATGGACATACCGCTGGTTTCCCCATACTTATTGATGGAAACACGGTAATAATTGGCGTGTGTGTCGCTCTTTACGCGGAAGGTAGCTGTTTTTAGCACCGGGTCTGCCTCAATGAGTTCAACGCCCCCGGTCGAGAAAATACGCTTCCCCCTGCGGATCACTTCATCAGTGCCGTTGTTGTAAACATATTTTAGCAAATGGGGTAGCGACATACTATTCGTTGTTGCCTGCTTTTATTATCAGCGAAGGGTTGCTAGATATATCAAAAAAACTTAACAGCTGATAAAAAGGCAATCCACAAAAGTAAGCAGAAAATTCCTAATAACCCGCAGTCCACACATTAAGAACTGATTAACCGCTTCCCGTTTACCATGGCCGGGAAGCAGCTATTTTCCAACATCTTTTTTTATAAATATAGATGCTTGTTTATCAAGCGGTTAAAATAGGTCAACGAATATGTCTTAGATATCGTTCCAATGAAAAATCTACTGCCGCAACTGCGCCTGTTTTGATATATCTTCCAAAAGCTCCATACATGGCATCGTATTCCAGCGGCTTTACTGCGGCATGCAGTGTATTGATTTCCCGGGCCGACAAGGGAATATTATTGGGATAACTGTACATCACCGATACCGTTTTCCGGTCGGACGACACCTGGATAATGTCGCCTACCAGCAACAACCCGTTACCCGCCGGCGCATACAACACATTGCCGCCGGCAAAATGTCCGCCACACAACACTAGTTTCATACCCGCCCATAATGCCAGTTCAGGGCCCGACCAGAACTTAATCACCTCATCACGGCGCTGTAGCCATTCAGCATCCAAGGCATGCACATATACCGGCACGTTTCCAAAGGCATGACTCCACTCCACGATCGTGGAAAAATAATGCGGATGGGAAATAGCTATCGCGCGGATACCGCCTAATCGCTGAATAATATCTATCGTAGAGGCGTCGAGGTTAGCAATACAATCCCATAAGATATTGCCTTCCGGCGTAACCAGCAGGTGCGCCCGCTGGCCAATAGCAAAATCAGGTGTGGTATAAATGGCGTACAGATTTGGCGCCACCAGTTCTATAATGTTTTTATGCGTTTTCTGCACTTGCTCAAGGGTTGTCCAGCTTTGCCCTCCCGGATGCACATATTGCCGTTCATCTTCACAAATCGGGCAGTGCGCCGGCGCCTCCTTACTGGCTTCATATTGTACCCCACAGGTACTGCATAGATAATGTGTCATATCATTCACTTTTGCTGGTAGAATATAGCTATTTTTAAATAAAGCAGGCATTCCCATCAAGGCCAGGGCACTCTGTTTTATCCAGATCCTTCTCGTGTTATCTGTTGACATAATGCTTATTTTTACCTGCAAAACTACCGCTAGCCCGTAGCTGGCTCAATAGACATACCCGACAATTACTTGTACTTTTAGACATGCAGCGAAAACATATTCCATCCCACCATATCACTGATGGCGTTACTGTCAATATCCCCACCCAGCTGAAAGAGGTGCTGGTGGCAGCTATCAATGATGAAGGAAAAATAATGGAACGGCAATATCCGCATCGCCACGACTATTACGAAATATCACTCCTGGCGGAGGGAGAAGGTATTCAGTATATCGATTTTACGCCTTTCCCCTTCAAAGGCCCCGTGGTATTTATGTTGTCGCCCGAACAGGTACATCTGTTGGTACGTGATAGAGGCAGTAAGGGCTTTACGCTCAAATTCAACGCCCCCTTCTTTAGCAGTGGCAATGATCCCGATAAACAGCTGTATGCCCATTTCCTGTTCGACAACCTGCAGGGCTATCCGGTTATTGCCCTGCAACCGGAAGAATATGTACGGCTGAATGCTTTGCTCACGCTCACCCTGCAGGAATACGACAACGCCGGCAATGGCACCGGTGATATCCTGTTTTCCTATATCCGGGTGATACTCATGGAAATACTCCGCATTCGCCGGCAACGGTTCCAGGAAGTACATCTGCAACCGGGCCTCCAACAATCGCAGCTGTTGGCATTTAAACACCTATTACACCAACATTTCCACGAGCAGCATGAAGTACAGGATTATGCCAACGCAATGCATATCAGTCCGCGACAGCTCAATGCCCTCACACAAAAACTTACCGGCAAAAATGCCGGCGCCATGATTAAAGAAAGAATACTGCTGGAAGCAAAACGCCTGCTGTTCCTTGACAACCTCAGTATAAAGGAAATTGCCTACCTGCTTGGCTTTGATGATCCGGCCTATTTCAACCGGTTCTTTAAGAAAAATATGGGTATCGCCCCCCAGCAATTCCGGGAGCAGGAGCAAGACCGATAAAAAAAAGCCATTGAAGCAAATTATTCATTCGCTTCAATAGCTTTTGGCTTGAGCCCTCAAGCGTTTTGCTTATCCTGCAATCAGTTCCCCATCCCTAAACAACGGCAGCACATTGGCGCCATCTGGCGTGAGGCAGTAATGTATATCTTTTTCCAGCCCGTACTTCGCTAGTCGCTGGTAGTGGGAGGCCTGTTTCATAAAGGTATAAATATCGTCTTTGGCGGAAATATAGAGGGCTTCGGCGGCAATGGCGGAATCGCAGTTAACGTCAAAATGTGCCTTAATACGGTTCACCACGGCCCCGGCAAAGAGGGTATCTTCCATATTGACACGGTCTTTCCAGGCGGCACACCCCAGGATAACATTTTGTTTTTGCGCCACCAGGTACTCGCATACCGCGCTGATATTGGGGAAAGATCCGGTAATGATCTGCACCGCATCTTTGGCCATATGCAATAGCTTGGTACCGTTGGTAGTAGTGAGTACCAGGGTTTTATTTTCTATAAACCCGCGCGGATACTCGAAAGGAGAGTTGCCGTGTACCAGCCCTTCAGCTATTTTACCATCTCTTTCACCAGCAGTAATGCCATCAATAGCGCGACCAATATTCACACATTCTTCCACGCTGGCTACCGGGATTACCCGGGCGGCGCCATTGTACAAGGCTGTACAGATGGTAGAAGTAGCTCGCAACACATCGATAATAACGACTATGCTGCTTTTCACATCAAATAAGTGTAACAATGCCGGGGATAAACATACTTCCAGGCTGGGTTTATTGCTTTCTGTCATTCAAATGCTTTTAACTTTAATCAAGGATCACCCGCCACTTCTCGCTTTCGGCAAACTCCTTAATAGTATTATTTCGCTCCTGCAGTAGCTTGGTCATATATTTTTGCAGATAAATCTTTTCAAATACTCTTCCAAACCAGCCATAAGGCGTACCAAAATCCATGATATCGATCATCACGGTACCGTTGCCGATTTCCTTAAAATGATGCTCATGGCTCATATGGGTAAAGTCGCCATCGGTCATTTCATCACTGAAAAACTCATGCTGTCGCATTGCAGTGATTTTGGTGGTCAACTCCCTCATCTTCCCAAGGTGCTTGGCCCGCCAGGTCACGGTTTCGTTATAAGCAATCAGACCGTTGGTGCGACCTTTAATCGCTTCCTCCTGCCGGTGCGACATGCTTTTCTTGTGCAGCGTAATACTCCTGCTCAGGTCAAAGACCCGCTCCAGCGGAGCATGGATAACGGTAGTTAAATGGATAGTAGGCATAGATATGGTAGTAAATATAAAAATTTCGGTGCTCCGAAAACTTTCAGGCACCGAAATTAACAACTTTTAGCCGGCTATTCCTACTATTCCTAGCTCAGGAAAGGTACTTTTACCACTTTTGCTTTCAGGGCCTTGTCCCTTACCGCAATAAATATTTCAGTATCCTGTGCTGCAAATGGCGTATTTACATAGCCCAAACCGATGGCTTTCTGCATAGAAGGAGACTGTGTACCAGAGGTTACGCGGCCAATTACATTACCGGCTGCATCCTTGATTTCGTAATCGTGGCGGGGAATACCCTTATCTACCATTTCAAAACCAACCAGTTTTTTGGTAACGCCTTCAGCCTTTTGCTTTGCAAATATTTCGCTGGAAGTGAATGGCTTGGTGAATTTGGTGATCCAGCCCAAACCTGCTTCCATAGGGGAAGTTGTGTCGTCAATATCATTACCATAAAGGCAGAAGCCCATTTCCAGGCGGAGGGTATCGCGAGCGCCTAAACCGATAGGTTTCAGTCCTTTAGGGCCACCTGTGGCAAAAATAGCGTCCCATACCTTATCTGCTGCACCATCGGTATCTTCAAAATAAATTTCGATACCACCGGCGCCAGTATAGCCTGTTGCACTGATCACCACATTAGGTACGCCGGCAAAAGTGCCTTTGGCGAAAGTGTAATATTTCATATTTACCAGGTCCACGTCGGTAAGTGGCTGGAGCATGCTGGTGGCATTAGGTCCCTGGATAGCCAGCAGGCAGGTTTTGTCGGAAATGTTGTGCATTTCCACGTTGTTGGTATTGAACTGGCTGATCCAGTTCCAGTCTTTTTCAATATTGCTGGCGTTTACCACCAACATATATACTTTGTTTTCTTCAATGCAATATACCAGGAGATCGTCTACGATGCCGCCCTCATTGTTGGGCAGGCAGCTATACTGCGCCTTACCGGCAGTGAGTTTGGAGGCATCGTTGCTGGTAACGCGCTGGATCAGGTCCAGTGCATGTTCGCCCTTTAAAATAAATTCGCCCATGTGGCTCACATCGAACACACCGGCGTTTGTACGTACCGCCTGGTGCTCGTCGTTAATACCAGTGTAGGAAATAGGCATGTTGTAACCCGCAAAGGCGGCCATCTTGGCGCCTAGCGCAATGTGTTTCTCAGTAAAAGGCGTGTTTTTCATACTTTGTTTTTAAAACGGGGCAAAAATAGCATTTTGAGAATTACCAACCTTACACCCCATTTGGCGAATGACGGTTTTCAGACGAAAGCAATGTATTATAAATACTTAAAATACAATGATATAGTCAAAAGATCTTCTGGCAGATTTGGCCATTCAACCACGGTAATTCGTAATTTTGCCCCAACACCCAAATCAGATTGCTGTGAAAAAGATCACCTGGCTGTTACCACTGGTAGTTGTTACCATCCATGTTTATGCCCAGAGAAAAGAGGACAGAAAAACCCTTGGTAACCTACAACTACATATTAATTACCTGAGCAGCAATAAGCTGGAAGGCCGCAGTACAGGCGCTCCCGGCGAGCAACTGGCCGCCGCGTATATTTCCGCTCAGATGAAACAAATTGGTCTAAGCCCCAAAGGGGAGGATGGCTTTTTACAGCAATTTACCGTCAAAGAAAGCAAGGAACCCGCTACCACCTGCCACCTGACCATCAACGGAGATAAACTGGCAGCCGGCCAACAATATCTCCCCCTGCCTTTCAGTGCAGAAAAATCGGCCAAAGGAGAAGTAATGCCCAGCGTAAATGAACCAGACAATATCTGGTTTATCAACGTGGCAGAAATGGATACCGATAGCAGGAAAACACCACTGGAACAGTACCTGCAACAAACGCAGGTCGCTGAAAAATCGGGCGCCACCGGCGTAATATTTTTTAACGGGAAAGAATCTATTGCCGAAGTACAGCAATGGCTCGATCAACATCCCGCCACTACCGGCATTCCGGCCGTATGGGTTGGCAGGGAAATCAGCAAAAAGCTGGGCGCCGACGATGCCAACAGCTTCCAGGTAAATATGCAGATTGCATTTAAAGCCATCAAACGTACCGGTACTAACGTAATCGGCTATGTGGACAACAAAGCCCCCCATACCATCATCGTAGGAGCCCACTACGATTTTCCCGGCTGGGAAAGTACCGCCAGATCAGATGATAATGTAAGCGGAACGGCCGCCTTACTGGAATTAGCCCGGTTGCTGGCAGGCTCCCGTCTTCATAATAATAACTATGTGATCATCGCCTTTTCCGGAAAGGAACAAGGCCTATATGGGTCTAAATACTTCGCCTCTCATAGTACCGTAAACCTGGCCCAGGTAAACTATATGATTAACATGGACGGTATCGGGCAGCTCAACCCCGGTAAGGCTTTACAGATAGGCGGGACGGGCACCTCGCCCGGATGGGCCGCCATCCTGCAGGAAGCCGCCACCAACAAAGAGTTGCCACTGGCCTACGATTCCACCCTGGCCGGCAACTCCGATCATGCATCTTTCTACAAAAAAAATATACCAGTACTTTACTTCTATACCGGAACGACGACCAGCGACGACAAGATAAATTATACCGGTACTCTCAACGTCCTTAAACTGGTGTATAACATCATCGATAAAACGAACAATAAAGACAAGCTGGCCTTTACCAGCGCCCAATAATCACCCTATAATTACGAACCACTCAAAATTTGAGAGTTACATATAGGTGCGAAATGTATATTTTCGCATAAATACGCTATTCGTAATATTTCAATTTATCCCTTTAAATGGAAGAGAAACTGGCGCTTATATACCGGTATTTCCAGCTGTTGGAAACTTTTTCAGCAGATCCCGTTGAATTTGCCAGGATTTTTCATCCGAACATCATTCAGACTGAATATCCAAACCAGCTCTCGAATGAGATCAAACAACGCAATTTTGAGATCATGCTGGAAAGCATGGCCACCAATAAAATAATTTTGAAAACCCAGCACTTCAGCGTGCTGAAAGTGGTAGAATCAGGGAATACCCTGGTAGTAGAAGCCAAATGGACCGGTGAAATAGGCGTAGATGCCGGACAGTTCCGCCGAGGCCAGGTGATGAAAGCATTTATTTGCACCATCATAGAATTCCGCGATGGAAAAATTTACCGTCAGCGTAACTATGATTGTTACGAACATTAAACTTATGCACTCATGAAAAAGATATTATCACTCCTCACGATGGCCCTAGTCCTGTTTGCCTGTAACAGCACCCGCAACAAGGAACAAAGTACCGACCGGTCAGCTTACGACGTTATCAACGAAAAATGTTACGTATACCGCGAATTTAAACCCGCTCCCGGCGCTCTGACCGACTCCGTACTGCAACTTCGTAAACAGCTGACCGACTACCTGGACCAACACCAATTCAAGGCTCATATGGCCGGGAAAGACAGCCTGCTCTTCCATCGTCAGAACGGTCAGGAAGTAATCATTGAGCTTCCCACACCACAAGATATCTGGGAACAAAGTACTATTATCGTTTTTGACCCGGTAAAAAATCCTTTGTTCGTAAATTTGCACAAAGGCACTGCCCAGATAGAACAATATATACAAGCAAAATAATCAGAAAGGTTTGCCCATTATACAAAACATCAGACTGACCGTAGATGCGGTTGTATTTGGATATATTCCCAAAGAAGGGATAGTGGTCCTGCTCATTAAGCGCACCATCCAGCCCTATCTGCATAGCTGGGCCCTGCCCGGCGGCTTCGTACTCGATAACGAATCGCTCGAAGAAGCTGTTACCCGCGAGCTGCTTACAGAAGCCGGCGTAAATATCAACTACCTCGAACAGTTGTACAGCTTTGGGCTTCCCGGCCGCGACCCAAGGGGTAGGGTAGTGTCCGTAGCCTACTTCGGCCTGGTAAATCCAACTAACTTTAAGCTGGCAGCCAGCTCCGATGCCGAAGATGCCAGTTGGTTCAATATTAAAGATTTACCATCCCTGGCATTCGATCACGCAACCATTATCGATGTGGCAGTACAACGCCTCCGCAATAAAATCCGCTACGAGCCCATCGGCTTCGAACTGCTGGATAAAAAGTTTCCCATCGCCGACCTGGAAAAGCTCTACGAAACCCTGCTGGACCGGCCTATAGACCGTCGCAACTTCCAGAAAAAAATAAACCACCTGGGGATATTGATTGCCCATAACGAAAAACAAAAACAAGTATCGCAGGGGAGGCCCGCAAATTTGTTCAGTTTCGATGAGGCGAGGTATTTTAAGCTGAAGAAAGAAGGGATGACGTTTGAGATATAGATTTGCTTTAGTTAAAAAAATCTGAGTGAAGAATAGAGCTGACTAAAACATGATTGGCATAGGCCTCAACCGTTATCGGCTCACAGGCGCATTCATCATTATACTTAACAGCCAGGCCAATAATCCAGTCGATGATCTCCTTTATAACACCTCCTTTCTGTACCTGGTTAGATACGCCTAATCGCCCAATTTTCATGGCAGGATAATACTCCAAATGCCTTTTAGGGTGACTCACAATTCCTCTACGAAATTTCTTGAATGCACTCTTTGGATACAAAATCCTGCTCCCGTATCCAAAGGCCATCATTACAAATGCTGAAGAAAGCAACAGTTCTTTTCCTACCTTTTAGTAGATAGGTTACGGCCAATATTACTGGTAATATTTTAACGACATACTCATAATATATTATCATTTTAATATGGCATTTTTATTTTGTGTACTTTTTACAAAAAATATTTTGCCGATTCAAATCTCCTTTCTATATTTGTGTAACAATTACACAAAATAGACTGGACATGCAAAATACAAAACCCACAGGAGTGATCATCGCCCGCTTTCAAACACCTTCCCTCCATGAAGGCCACCTGGAGCTGATCCGGCAGGTTAAACAAAAACATAACCGCGTCCTTATCATCCTTGGCGTTAGTCCGGTGAGAGGCAGCCGTAAAAATCCGCTCGACTACTACACCCGCGAGCGGATGATCAAACAGGCGTTTCCTGAAATCATTGTATTACCCCTGAGCGATCAGAAAAGCGACACCGTATGGTCGCAGAAACTGGATGAACTGCTTCACAACAATTTTCCCCATGAAACCTTTTTATTATACGGCAGCCGCGATAGCTTCATGAGCACATACTCCGGTCGCTATACCACCACGGCACTGCCACCCGTAAAAGATTATAATGCTACCGCCATGCGGGAAGCCATATCAGATAAAGTATTTGATACGGAAGAATTCCGTGCCGGCATTATCTATAATACCTATAACCTGTTTCCATCCGTATATGCTACTGTAGATATCGCATTATATAAAAATAACAAAACACAGTTGCTGCTGGGCCGCAAACCAAATGAAGCCGAATGGCGTCTCCCGGGCGGGTTTTCCGATCCAACCGACGACAGTTTCGAACTGGCCGCTGCCAGGGAATTGCAGGAAGAATGCGGCGCTTTGGAAATAGGCCCGATGGAATATGTAGCCTCCTTACGGGTTAACGACTGGCGCTATCGCACGGAAGTAAACAAAATTATTACGACTCTCTTCAGCACTGACCTGGTATTCGGAGATCCCGCCGCCAACGACGATCTCGAAGAAGTAAAATGGGTAACGGTAAAGGATATACCAGGCATGATCAGCCGGAATGAAATTGTAGATACACATCTTCCGCTGATGGCTAAACTCACTGAAAAATATACTTACTAACTAAGACTAAAATATTGAGATATGACAAAGGAAAACCTCATTCTCCTCGCCGATGCTTATAAATACTCACACCACAAATTATATATCCCTGGTACCGAGTACATCTATTCTTACCTGGAAAGTCGCGGTGGCAAATTTGAAGAAACCGTGTTCTACGGACTCCAATATTTCCTGAAAGAATACCTGGCAGGTGTCGTATTTACCAAAGAAAAGCTGGACGAAGCCGAAACCATGCTCACAGAGGTATTCGGACGTAAAGACATATTTGACCGCAGTCGCTTTGAATATATTATCGAAAAACATGGCGGCAAACTGCCTATCCGTATCAAAGCTGTACCCGAAGGCACCGTGGTACCTGTGCGGAATGTGCTGATGACCATCGAAAACACCGACCCGGAATGCTTCTGGCTTACCAACTTCCTCGAAACACTGCTCATGCAGGTATGGTACCCATGTACCGTAGCCTCTGTATCAAGAGAAATTAAGAAAATAGTAAAAAAATATTACGATGAAACCGCCAGCGCAGAAGCTTACGCAGGCATCGACTTCGTACTGAACGACTTCGGATTCCGGGGCGCCAGCTCCGTAGAGAGTGCCGGTATCGGCGGAAGCGCCCACCTGGTCAGCTTTTCCGGTAGCGACACCATCCCGGGTTCGCTGTTTGCCAAAAGATACTACAATGCACCTACCGCACCCGGACTCTCTATCCCCGCAACAGAGCACTCTGTAGTAACCCTGCTGGGTGAAAAAGGAGAACTGGACATCTTCAAACACATTCTTGATACCTATCCTACCGGCACCATTGCCTGCGTGTCTGATTCTTACAATATTTTCCGCGCCTGCGAAGAGTACTGGGGTACTGAGTTGAGAGAAAAAATTCTTAAAAGAGACGGCACCCTGGTGATTCGTCCCGATAGCGGCGATCCGGTGCAAACGCTGCTCCGCATATTCTCTATCCTCATGGATAAATTTGGCTATACCACCAATGAAAAAGGTTTTAAAGTATTACCCCCACAGGTAAGGGTCATACAAGGCGATGGCATCAGCTATTCTTCCATCCCCGGTATATTCGAAGCCCTGAAAAAAGCCGGTATCAGCGCCGAAAACCTGGTGCTGGGCATGGGCGGCGCCTTACTCCAACGGGTAAACCGCGACACCCAGGAATTTGCACTCAAATGCGCCTATGCCGTGGTAAATGGCCAGCCCATTGATGTACAGAAAATGCCGGTAGAAATGGATGCCAACGGTCAACTCCGTACCTCTTTTAAAAAGTCAAAAGCCGGTAAACTGGCCCTGATAAAAGAAAACAACGAATTTAAAACGGTAGCCGACACCACCCAGGCAACCAATCTGCTGCAAACAGTGTTTGAAAACGGGGAGGTGGTGCATACCTACACCTTCAACGAGGTACGCCAGGCTGCCACTTTATAAAAATATCCTTATTTCCTCCAGAAAATGTTTACCTCAGCGGGTTGTATCATCAAAACGATACAACCTTTTTTCTTTACTAAGATTTCTTAATTTCATGGCATGTATTTACTCATACCCGGCCGTCATCACCTGCTGACTGACTTTCAATTCAAATATTTAAACCGCCTTATAAAATGCGAGCTAGATGGCGAAAAAGACGTATATGGCACGCCGTTAGTGCCCCAAAATATACAGGGAGTAATCTTTGCCGTTACCTCGGCCAATCACCTGGGCACTAAACGGAACCCCGTTCCATTCTACCTCCGGGCCATGATCATACAGGAATTCTCCAATTCATTGGATGTACCGGCCTTCGTATATGGTATTGACGATGTAGGTGTTATCAACGACTTCCCGGAATATACCATCAAAACCATTCGTCACTCCAGCGAAGGCGTACATGCGCTCACTCCAGAAAACACCGTTGTTATTTGCTCCACCGGCGTAAAGGAAATGTACCTCCAGCACGGATTCCGGGTATTACCCGCGGAATGGGACCCTGTCAGCAACCAATTTACACAACCCATGCCCTGGGATGTAGTAAAGCTCATTGCACAAGCAGGCGACTGGCGAAAAAATAAAACCATCCTCGACCAGATGCACCCGGCATCGTTTAAAATATGGTCGCTATATGGCGTAGGAGAGAAGGTGCAACATATCCTTAAAGACCCTATCATCGGCGCGGACGGTGATCTTACTGCCACCCGCGACTACAACGTATACGTAAAGCAAATGGACGACATCGCAGCACAGAAATACCGCGAAACCGCACCATATATACAACCCGGTAATATCGGCGATATAGGCTGCGCGGCAGGCTCGTGGATAAAAATAGCCTGCGAAGACGATCGCCTCCATGAGTGCGACTTCTACGGCATTGAAGTATCCCGCCACCTCTACGATATTTGTCTGCAACGGAAACATAACGGCGAATTTGCCAACCCTTCGGTATTCTTCTCCCAAAAAAATGCCGTCACCAGCCTCGTGTTTGAAGCCGGTAGTATGAATACCATTCACACCTCTTCTCTCACACATGAAATAGAATCTTATGGCAGCAGGGAAGACTTGATTGCGTTTATACGTAATCGTTATAACGAACTAGTACCCGGCGGTGTATGGATTAACCGCGACGTAGTAGGACCGGAAAACAAAGATGAAACTATCTTACTCTGGTTAAATAATGAAGATGGGGAAAACGACCTACCCATACCCGAAAAACCTTCTACACAAGGGCTGGCGGCCTGGCTGGGAAAACTTTCTACCATGGCGCTGTTCAAACAATTTGCAAAGGACTTTCGCCACCACGAAGGATTTCAACTACCACACGAATGGGTAAGCATAGCCGGGAAAACTTACGCCCAGCTGTCGATGCAAAACGCCTGTGAGTTCTTATTTAAAAAAGACTACCACGACAACTGGCTCAGCGAAATGCATGAAACCTTCTGTTTCTGGAATTATAACGACTGGAAATCAGCCCTGGAAGAAGCGGGGCTCCGGTTAGACAACCTTTCCACTACCTGGAGAAATGAGTGGATTGTAAAAAACAGGTTGGAAGGAAAGGTACAACTAATGCGCCCGTGCAATAATGATGTACCTTTACCTATCCCTTTCCCTGTTTCACATATGCTGCTGATGGCCAGGAAATAATGAGCCTGCCGCAGGCCCCTGGCCCAAGCCTGCGGCATTGCTATATATAGGATGTTATAAACCCAATTTTTTCAGCGGCACTAGCACCAACTTATTATCCAGTAATTGAGGAACCAACAGCGTATGATGTTTTGCATCTAACGCAATATCTGCAGGCGACCGCATGGATTCCACTTTCGTATAATTCTTACTGTTGATATCATACACGTAAAAATTTCCTTTTGCCGGATCTTTAATCGTGATCCAGTCAGATACCAACAAACGATGATCATCTAACTGTACAATACCATCAAAAAGCCCGGTTGGCGTACCTTCTACCGGCTCGAAGACGGCATTTCCGTCATGCAGCTTCTTGGCAAAAATTTTACCTGTACCATCCAGGTTAGGCCCCATAGAGCATACATAAATATTGTCGCTATGCGCATCATACAGCACGCCATTAGCCGTTATAATATTTCCTTTTAGAACGGTCCAGTCACTGGTATGTATATTTACCAACAACACCTGGTCTTTAAATGAATCTGTTATGACTAAGGTGCTGTCATCTACGCGGCTCAGATCATTGAGCAGCGCGGCTTTCTCTTCCAGGTTCAGGTCAAATACTTTTTTACGGGTAGATATATCGTAGCCCTTCACATGGTCAATATCCGCTACATACAGCACGTTGTTGATAACCTCTAACCCCTTGGGGGCATTAAGCGCATCATCAAAATATTTCAGGGATAATTTACCCTTGTTATCTATGTAAGATATAAAGCCATCGCCATCTTTGGCCACAGGATCCAGCTTTGAACCTATATCCGATATGAAGTAGCCACCATTAGCCGCCACCACACTTTCGGGATTAGAGAGGCCGGAAATACTTTGCTGGGCATAGGAGATAAAAGGGGAAAATAAAAAGAGAAAAGCGGGAAAATACTTCTTCATAAGATGTTATTTGCCACAAAAATACTCCACGGCATTTTCATCTCATTTGTGGAAACGAAAGAACTTATTGTTAATATCAAAGAAAAAAAAGCCGGGATATGATTATCCCGGCCATTACCTAAACCTACAACTGTTACACTGTTAGTAACATATCTTTAATTAACATGAATTTCATCTAAAGGCACTTCTTCGTAAGAAGCTACCATCCGTTGCCTGATATAGCGTTTGGCAGACAACCGGCCAATACCAAACTTAGCCATCACCTTATCAACCACCATATATACCACCGGTACCACAATCAGAGTCAGGAACATGGAGCTGATCAACCCTCCGATGATAGCCCAGGCCAATCCATTTTTAATAGCGCCTACACCACCTGTTGCCAATGCTATCGGTAACATACCGATTACCATGGCGATCGTCGTCATCAGGATGGGACGTAATCGCGCATTATTGGCATGTATCAGTGCCTGATAGGTACTTTGGCCCTGTTCTTTCATCTGGTTGGTAAAGTCTACCAGGATAATCGCATTCTTCGCCACCAAACCGATCAGCATAATAATACCCAATATGGTAAAGATGTTCAGCGTATTATTGGTCAACGCCAGTGCCAGCAAGGCCCCGATAATCGCCAACGGAATAGAGAACAATACCACAAAAGGATATATATAGTTATCGTACAGCGCCACCATGATCAGGTATACCAGCACAATAGAAATCAGCAATGCCGCTCCTAATGTGCCAAAGGAATCTCCCTGGTTTTCTGCATCTCCACCAAATACATAACTGATGCCCGTTGGTTTACCCATTTTTGCCAGTTTGTCAGTAAACTCCTGCGTTACCGTACCGGAAGGGCGTCCCATTACCTGTGCCTGCACAGATACGGATGTATTTTTATCCCTTCTTTCAAGGTGGCTGGGACCAGAACCTTCTGTTACCGCAGCAAATTGCGATAACTTGATGAGCTGACCTTTATCATTAATAAACTGTATGTTAGAAACATCTTGCAGGTTCTTTCTATTGAACTCATCAAAACGGATGTTGATATCATATTCATAGTCTCCCTGGCGGAATTTCACCTTGGAATCATCGGCAGTCCCGCTGAAGGCAGTCTGCATAGTTCCACCCACTCCGTCGAGCGTAAGCCCCAGTGCAGCCATCTTATCACGGTCTACCTGTACGTTGATTTCAGGGTTACCGTCTTCTACCGACAGTTTTACTTCTGTAGCACCACTAATGGTTTTAAGGGTATCCATGGCCCTTTTCGCGTAATTCATTACACTGTCGAGCTCCGTACCCATCACAATCAACTCCACCGGCGCCCTTTCGGCAGTCCCCATAATACTTACCGCGGTCGTTTTTACTTTAACACCAGGTAGAATGTTTTTCAGTTCTTTCTTGATCTTTGCAGCATAGATATCTGAAGCATCCGCACGTTTTTCAGGATCCACCAGCATCACCGTGATCTCTGATTTATAGGCAGTAGACTGTGAGTTACCAAATCCATCTTCACTGGTTTGACCCACCGTCGTGATCAAACGGGTGATCTCTGGTTTCTTATTCAAATATTTTTCCGCCGTTCTGGTGGCCAGGTTTGTTTGCGCCACAGACGCATCTTTCGGCATTTCCAGCATTACAATAAACTGTCCACGGTCACCTTTTGGGATAAACTCACCCCCAATATAGCCTTTGCCCAACAACATGAAAGAGGCGAATAACAGGCCTATGGCTGCAATCAGCGTAATGGCCTTATGCGCCAGCGCCCACTTCAGCAACCCTGTCATCCAGTTGGTGAACTTTGTGAGCTGTGCTTCAAACCAAAGAATAAATTTCCCAAATACATTTTTACCGGTAATATGCTCCAGTTTACCAAAGCGGGAAGATAGCAACGGTACAATCATGAAGGACGACAGTAAGCTTAACATCGTTGATATCATTACCACTACGCAAAACTCCCGCAAGATCTTTGATACCAGTTCATTCGTTAAAGAGATAGGCAGAAATACCACCACAATTACCAGGGTAATGGAGGTAACGGTAAAACCAATTTCTTTTACACCCTCAAATGCTGCACGCACACGGTTTTTACCCATTTCCATATGACGATAGATGTTCTCCAGTACCACAATGGCGTCATCCACAAGGATACCTACCACCAGCGACAAACCTAATAATGACATTAGATTGAGGGAGAATCCCATCAGTTTCATACCAATGAACGTGGCAATCAGCGAGGCTGGAATAGAGATCATTACGAACAAAGCGCTGCGCACACTATGCAGGAACAATAACATTACCACCGCCACCAGCACTACCGCAAGGATAAGGTCATGTATTACGGAATCGGCAGATTCCAGCGTAAAGTCGGAGGAATCATTGGCCACCAATATTTTGAGATCATTAGCTGCATAATCTTTCTCTATCTGGGCAATAGACTTCTTCATTTCCTCACTCACGGTTACCGCGTTGGCATCCGTTTGCTTCTGCACCTGTAAGGCAATAGCACTTACACCATCCACTCGGGCGATACGATCCGCATCTTTCTGTGCATCCTGTACATCAGCAACGTCTGTAAGACGTACCTGTGTACCATCCGCCGTTGTTTTCAACACCAGGTTGCGGAGCTGATCCACGTTTTTATATTTACCTGCCAAACGGATCAGGATCTGTTCATTGGCCGTTTTTACCTTACCGGTAGGGAAATCCAGGTTGGCATTGGTAATCAGCTGGCGCACCTGCATAATGGATAAATTGAATGCTTCCAGCTTCTTTGGATCTACGTTCACCTGTATTTCACGTTCCTGGCCGCCAATCAGCGACACCTGGGCTACACCCGGCAAACGGGATAATAAAGGTTGCAGCTTCTTATCTACCAGGTCATAAAATTGTTTGTCGTCCATCTTGGCGGTGGCAGACAACGTCATGATTGGCAAGTCATCCAGCGAAAATTTATTCAGCGATGGCGGCTTTGCATCACCGGGCAGGTCGGCCAGGATCGCATTTACCTTCCGCTGTGCATCCTGCAGGGCAATATCCACATCGGCGTCGTTATTCAGCTCAACGGTAATAACAGACAAACTTTCGGACGATTTGGAAGTGATCTTTTTGATCTTCTCCATGGACGCTACGGCGTCTTCAATCTTCTTGGTAACACTGCTCTCTACTTCATTGGGAGAAGCTCCCGGATAAATGGTAGAAATAGTGACGATGGGGGAGCTGAACTTAGGCAACAGCTCGTAGTTCAACGATTTATAACTCATCACGCCCAGCAGGGTGAGGATGGTAAATACTACCACCACTATTGTGGGTCGCTTAATCGATACTTCAGTAATCTTCATGTTGCAAAAATTTGGTCAAACACCAGATACATTTCCTCGGTTACTTAACGGTTTGCTGAACGGTTACAGTAGCACCATCTGTCAGGTTAATCTGACCACTGGTAATTACTGTATCACCCTCATTCAGCCCCTCCCGTACTTCTACCTGGTCGCCCACAATGCGGCCGGCTACAACTTTGCGTTTCTTCGCCACATTGCCTTCCATTACATACACCTCATTACTGTTTACGCCACCAATAAAAGCAGTACGTGCAATGAAAATAGCCTTATCAGCTTTCGGGTCTACGAAGTGGGCAGTACCGTACATCCCTGCTTTCAGGTCTTTCCCGGCAATATTGCCAACTTCCATTTCCACGGGGTAGTTCAGGGAGTTATCGCCTTTGGCAGCAATAAAGGTGATGGTACCTTCGTAGGTGGTTTCGGGAAACACGCTGGAGGTAACAGATACTTTCTGACCTTTGCTCAGGGCAACTACCTGTGCTTCAGGAACAGAAACCGCCAGTTTAAGACGGGATACATCTACGATGTCGAACATTTTTGTTCCAACAGAGAGATAAGCCCCTTGTTCTATATATTTTTTATTGATAATTCCGGAGATAGGCGCTTTTACATAAGTATCGCTTACGCGTCGGCTAGCGGCCTCGTAGCGGGTTTTAGCCACCTCGTACTGTAACCGGGCATCATCCATTTGCTTCTGGGTAACGCCACCTGTCTGGAACGCGCTTTCATATCTTTCCTTATCTACTTTCAGCTGACTAAGGTTAGCTTTTGCAGATGCGAGATCCGTATTCAAGATCTCTCCATCAATGTAGGCAATGGCTTGTCCTTGTTTTACTACGCTGCCTTCATCTACAAGCAGTCGGGTAATGCGACCGGCGGTTTCAGCCAGGTACGACAGTTCGCGTACCGGCGTAAAGTTTCCGTTGGCCAGGAAGCCCTGGGAAAAATCGTTGCGGGTTACTTTCTGCACCAGTACAGGAATATCACCGATATTACTTTGTTTTACAAATTCAGTTTTGGCTTCGTTTGCTTTTTTATTAGCGTTGAGCTTCCACATGATCAGTACTACTGCACCTACCGTTACCACTCCCCAGATTATAAACTTTTTCATCTGCAAATAGTTTGTGTGTTCTATCCTTGTTTTCGTTTATACATTTAGTTTAAGAGGTCTCTCAGTCCCCCTTTGCTTTTTATGATTTCCAGCTCTGCCAGCTTATACTGCAACAGGGCCTCGTTATAGCTGTTTTGTGCGTCTGTCAGCGACGTTTCTGCGTTCAGCAGATCTGTTAAACCCGCCAGCCCCAGCTTATAATTGTTCTGGGTAGAGTAGAACACTTCGTTAGCCAGGTCTACGTTCTCTTTTTGAGTATGGATGGTAGATAGATTACTACGCACCATCAACTTGGCATTTTCATAGTCGGCGTTTAGCGATAGCTCGGTATCTTCCAGCTGTTTGTTGAGCTGGCGCAGTGTTACATTTGACTGGTTCACTTTTGAGCGGCGGCCAAAACCATCAAAGATGGGTATCTTCAGGGAAATGCCAATAGCGGCAGCGCCGTACCAGCTGGTAGAGTTAGACGGATCTTTCTGAAAAGCAAATTGCTGGCTCATACCATTGTAAGAGTATCTTCCAAACAATGACAACGAAGGATAATATTCTGCCAGGTAAGCTTTCTTCTGCAACTGCTGCAGCTCTTCCTGCTTCTTCAATAATTTATATTCAGTTCTGTTACTCAAGTTCATATCATCGTATTGCAATACGCCGGCAGCTTTGTTTTCTATCTCCTTTAGCGAAGCAGGAGGTAACAGGAAGGCCGTCTGCAAAGGCATCCCCATCACCTTCTTCAGGTTGTTGGTTTGCGTAGCGTATTGATTCTGCAGCTGTGTGCGCTGCGTAAGGTTGTTGGTAAGATTTACCCGGATACGGTCCAGGTCTATCTTCTTTGCCAGGCCATTATCAAACTGTGATTTGGTGGCGGTTACCAACGCTGTAAGTTTTTCGATATTGCTATTGATGGAAATAATCTTCTCCTGTGTTACCAAAAGCTGGTAGTACAACTGTGATACGTTGTAGATCACGGTTTCAGTCGATTGCTCTGTTTGCAGCCTGTAATATTCTTCGCCCGACTTCGCCGCTTTCAATCCTGTGAATACTGCCTGGTTAAAGATTTGCTGGTTGAGCTCTGCGCCTACGGTGGCGTTGTATTTCACACCAAATGCCACCAAAATGGAGCTATCCGGTTTACCGAAAATGGCGCCTGGAAGCAGTGATTTCTGCAGCATCAGGTTGTCTGTATAGGAGGCGTTACCATTAAGCTGTGGCAGTGCCTGGGAGCGAACTTCCTGGGTTTTGTACTTACCCATTTCTTCGTCCATTTTTGTCCTGGCCAGTTGTTTATTATTTGCCAGGGCAAACTTCAGTGCTTCCTGTAAGGTAAGCTGCGCTTGGGCATAGCCATTATATACCCCTATCCCTACGAGGAGGATAAGCGTTAACTTTAATCGCTTCATAAAATAAATCTGTTAGCGGTAGTAGTTTATTCGTCTTCTTTAATATGCAGGTACTGGTTTGCCAGTTTATGTCCTTTGAGTGTAGCAATGCCCAGGATGAAATGGGCGGTTACTTGTTCCATTACCGTGTGCATTTCAAATTGATCTGCCGGGTACTGGATCGGGTCAAATGCTGCTTCCAGCTGCAGCTGGCGCATACGTGCTACAATATCTGTATGAAGATGCTGACGGTATAGGCCTTCCGTCATACCTCTTTCTAAATTTTTCCGGATGTTACACAGCACCCCATCAGCTCTAAAATTTTCTACACTTTTCCAGGTATCGGGGTGATACTTCTGGATTTCATACAACATCACAGGATTCTGCGTTTTGGCGATATTGGTGACATACTTCATATTGCACACCATTTCTTCAATCGCATTGTTGGTGGTGGCCATACATTCGTTGAAATACGCCATGTGATTATTAAGCAACTGCTGCATACCTTCGTCTATCAGCGCCTGTTTGTCTACAAAATGCTCGTATACTGTTTTCTTGGAAATACCGCAATCACGCGCAATATCAAACATGGTTACTCCTTTGACACCGTAGGTTTTGAACATTCTCAGTGCTGTTCCGAGTATCCTTTCTCTCATTTCCATGGTTTCCGTTGTTATGCTCGTAATCCTTTTATGAAGATATCCAGCAGTTGCTTTTGTTTTTCTACCACCTTATCCATTTCTTCTTCATCCATTTCAAAATCTTCCCTTGGGTCGTCCATCAGTGAGAAACGTATTCCTATCCCCGACAGCACCAATAATTCGGCTACCTGTGCAGGGTTGTCTGTCTTAAACTCTCCTGAGGCAATACCTGCTTCAATGATACGGGTGTGGAGAAGTATCTCCCTTTCCCGTGCCTTCCGCTTTTCCTGTTGAAAGAGGGTGGTATTGTCCTGTAGGATCTTAAATATTTCCAGCCGGCAAAACCTGATGATGAATTCCTTCCGGAGATCTATAATGTTATATAAAGCCTGGGTGGCGGATGTCAACTGTTCCCCTTCTTTTTCCATTTTGCTGAAATATGCTTCCGCAATCTTTTCGAGTACGGCAACATGCATAGCCTTCTTATCCGGAAAATAATAATACAGCGAAGCCTTGGAGCAGTGAAGATCATCTGCTATCTCGTTCATCGTTGTTTTAGAAGCGCCATAGTGAGTAAAACGCTTCAGAGCCGCCTCGAGGATTTTATCCCTCATTTCATCTTTAGCTTCTGTATGCATTAACCTTTTGACTTTTTTAGTTTCAAAGTCAAAATTAGAAAGTTTTTTTGAATTAGTAGCGCGAGTTGACCTTTTAACAGGTATTTAACTTTTTGATGACAAAAGTCAAAAAGTCAAAAAAGAGGAGAAAGCATAAAGCATAAAGCTATTGAAGCGAATGACCAGGGCGGGTGAATATCCGCTTAGATCATTCGCTTCAATAGCTTTATGCTTTATGCCTTATGCTTTCTGTTCTATTTCAGTTTTTCCAGTGCGCTCTGTAATTTTTCGAACATAGCCGGAATTTCTTCCTTCACACAGGTACCTACGCTGAGGCGATACCAGGGTGAGTTTTTAGCAGATCCGAATGCGTAGAACGGCACCAGTGCCAGTTTGGCTTCATTCAGGATGTAGGAAGTAACCGCAGCCTGATCAGTCAGTACAGTACCTTCAGCCGTTTGTTTACCTACCAGGTCGAATTTAACGGTGAGATAAATGGCCGCCTGTGGGGCAATCGCTTCTACCTTATGACCAGCTTTTTTCAGTTTATCGAAGCCGTTATAGATTTTCACCAGTCTTTCTTCGATTTCTCCTTTAAAGTGCTGGAGGTATTTATCCACATTTTCTTTCTGTACCAGGTAACGGGCGGCAGCTTTTTGTTCTGCCATCGGGCTCCAGGCGCCTACATGAGAGAGAATGGATTTCATTTTACCAATTACGTGTGCGGGACCTAAAGCCCAGCCCACTCTTACACCGGTAGCAGCAAAGGCTTTACTCATACCATCAATGAAAATGGTGTAATCCTTCATTTCCGGGCGGAGGGAAACCGGGTTGTGGTGGTGTGTTTCACCGAAGGTCAACACCCAGTACATCTGGTCAAACATTACATAGAGCGGCTTTTCATCGGCGCCCCTGCTTTTGTTTTCTGCCAGTACCAGGTCACAGATTTCTTCCAGCTGATGCTTGTGGAAGGCAGTACCGGTAGGGTTTTGCGGGGAGCAAAGCGCCAGGAGGGTAGCCCCTTTCAACAGTGGCTTCAACTCAGCCGCGGTAGGCATAAAGTCGTTTTCCGGTGTAGTTTCCAACACTACGTGCTCCGCTTCCAGGAAATGGGTGTAGTGATTGTTATTCCAGGAAGGTGTAGCATATATTACTTTTTCACCGCGATCCACAATGGTACGGAAGGTAGCATAAATGATAGGTCGACCACCGCAGGAAATCACGATTTCCTTAGCCGGATCGTAAGTCAGCCCTTCCCGTTCAGCTATAAAGCCACCCACTGCCTGCCTTAACTCCGCAATACCATCTGCAGGAGGATAGTTAGTCAGGTGCTCCTTATAGGCTGTTATGATTTCCTGTTCAAATTCAACCGGGATGGGAAATACCTTCGGGTCAAAATCGCCAATCGTGAAATTGTAAATCTTCTCACCCTTGGCCTGCTTCTCCTTTATTTCAGCTGCTAACTTAATGATTTCGGATCCAATCAATGTTTCGGCTAAATGAGACAGTTTCATAACCTGCTTTTTTTTGTTGGTTTTGGAATAATTTTTCAGCGCGGCAAAAGTAACCGATTTGAAGATAATTTAAAAGAACAGCCCAATTCTTTTCACATTCATCAATAATGACAGCTAAGTATTAAATGTCGTCTAATAAAGACAGCCCTTTTTAACAATAACGCATAGTATTATCTTAAAAATAAATATATGAACGCCTGCAAATCGTTGTGTAAAACCACATTATCTTAGTGTATAAGATGTGATGAAATTAGGGCGAATGTCGAAACTTTCTATCTTTGTTTACTGTACATTTGACCTTTTATGGGAGGTAACGCTTTGAGTCAGGCGAGTCCCTCTATGGTTACCCATCACCAAAAAATGATAAGCAAACTTATATAGATCATGAAATTTATTGTTTCTTCCTCTACTTTATTAAAACAATTACAACAAATCAGCGGGGTGATCAATTCCAACACAGTATTACCAATACTGGAGGATTTTCTGTTCCTGATTGACAAAAATGAACTGACTGTAGTTGCTACTGACCTGGAAACTGTTATGCGGGTGAAGCTGGAGGTGGAAGCCAAGGAAAGCGGAAAAATCTGTATTCCGGCGAAAATCCTGATGGACTCCCTGAAAAATCTGCCTGATCAGCCGCTAACCTTCCATATTGACCTGAATTCTTACGCAGTAGAAATTACTTCAGACAACGGTAAGTACAAGGTTATGGGTGAAAATCCGGAAAACTTTCCGAAAGAACCTGCTGCCGACGACACTACCTCCTTTACCATGGCTGCTACCGGCCTGGTAACGGCGATTAATAAAACCCTGTTCGCAGTGAGCAATGACGATCTGCGCCCCGCTATGACCGGCGTATTTTTCGAAATTGCCCCGGAAAGCCTCACTTTCGTAGCTACCGACGCCCATCGCCTGGTAAAATATGTAAGAACAGACGTGAAATGCCCGCAGGCCGACAGCTTCATTGTGCCTAAAAAACCGCTGAACCTGCTCAAAACCGCCCTGCCGGACAACGATACCGAAATTAAAATTGCCTATAGCCAGAACCACTTTTTCGTACAGCACGAAGGCGCCCAGATGATCTGCCGCCTCATCGATGCCCGGTTCCCCGACTATAAAGTAGTAATACCTAAAGACAATCCATATCGCCTCACCGTAGTGAAAAGCGACTTCCAGAATGCTTTGAAACGCGTAGGCGTATTTGCAAATAAGAGCACCAACCAGGTAGCCCTCAGCATTACCGGCAGTGAACTCCAGTTATCTGCCCAGGATGTGGACTTCTCCTTTGAAGGTAACGAACGCATGAGCTGCCAGTACACCGGCGATGATATGCAGATTGCCTTTAACGCCAAGTTCCTCATCGAAATGCTCAATGCCGCTGAAGGCGATGAAATATCCATCGACCTGGCCACCGCTACGAAAGCCGGTATTCTCAGACCTTCTGAAAAAGAAGAAAATGAAGACCTGCTCATGCTGGTAATGCCGCTGATGTTGAATAACTAGTATTCTTTCTTAGCGAAACGCTAAAAGGAAAATACTTATAATTAAAAAATTATACATAAAGCAATCTCTCACAAAGAGGTTGCTTTTTTCTTTACCCATGGCCCTTAAAGCCCTTTATTTATTGCCCAAATAGTTGTAATTTTTACCTGGAATCAACCCGGGGAAATACACCCGAAAGGTTCAGGACAGTAACGCAGGGATAATAACAGTCACTTATAATGTACTGTGTATTATAATTAGTCAGATCGCTCCCCATATCCACCCGTATTGATTTTGTTCGCCTGGTCATGAAAACCAACATAAGCGTAGCATAATATTTCAACAACATATACTTTACCAGTTATGGTAAGCTTTTTTGAACATATTCCTTCCGCCTGGCGTACCGCTATACTCGTAAGTGGACTGGTATTGCTGTGGATAATAGAAGGGATCGCTCCAAGATTCCGCTTTGGCGCCAACCGCTACCGCCATGCCGGCACCAACCTGTTTTTTACACTAACTACGGTAATTGTAAATACAGGGTTGGCATTCCTCATCGTAAAAGCTTCCCGGTGGACCGGCGAAACTCATTTTGGGGCACTTTACCAGGTACCACTTCCACTTTGGCTACATACCATCCTTGCCTTGCTGATGCTCGACTTTATCGGCGCCTGGGTCATTCACTGGGTACAACATAAAACTGCCTGGCTATGGCAATTCCATAAAATTCATCATATAGATACCCAGATAGATGCTACCACCGCTCTACGGCATCACCCGGTAGAAAGCCTCTGGCGGGTCATTGCCCTCTTTGTGGCCATTATTACCATGGGAGTACCTTTCTGGATGGTGATGCTCTATCAAAGCCTGTCAGCCTTCCTCTCCCAGTTTAACCACGCCAATATCCACCTGCCACAATGGTTGGATAACGCGCTGAGCTGGGTCATTGTATCACCAGACATGCACAAGGTACATCACAGCCGTTACCAACCGGAAACAGACGCTAATTACGCCAATATATTCTCTATCTGGGACCGGCTCTTTGGCACCTTCGTAAAAGTACCAGACACACTCGCAATCAAATATGGATTGGATGAATACCAGGACGCCCGTTACCAGGAAGTAGGCACACTTTTAAAAGTTCCCTGGGAACATGCGGCGACCGTTAAAGAAAAGGTAAGTAGTTAACACGACAAGCTATAGACGAATATTTATTCCTTCACCTGTTTTTCAAAACTTGAATATATATGCAACACTCAACAACCGCAACAAAGACAGCCTGTATCTCAGCTCTCATCATCGGGGTATTATCCGCCGCATTTGCATTCTCTACCAAAACACCAGCATATGCGGTAAGCGCCGGTTGTGTAGCCATTATTATAGGCCTGATTTCCTTATTTATAGGAAGAAAAAATATCGATGATATGCAGCTCGCCGCAGCCGGTATATTTATGTCGGTAGTAGCCTGCCTGGTAGGACTCTGGCAGATCTACAACTAGATCTACCCGTTCCGTTTCAGGTACTTTTCTCTGTAGCCCTCGGCGGCCTTTACCGGGAATAATATCAGGGAAGTATCTGTTAGCTCTTTAATAATGGTTGTATCAACAATCGTAGAAGTATCTTTTACACCTTCGGAATGATTCCATAACAACAAGGTGTCGTGCGCCAGTTCCCATTTTTCGTATACCAAAGTGTACATGTTAATAGACCTGGCCGTTCCGTTCTTTCTTAATTGAAAACCCTGCATCTCCTTGTCCAGGCCTGCTACAGGCTGTATCCACTTTCCTATGAGCTTAGCTGCATTCACCCGCAGCGTTGTATCTGCCACAGCGGTAATGCTGTCAGTAATGCCGGCATTACTGCTGTCTACGATACTTATCAAACTACTATCTCCCTGCAATTCCTCCGCTTCCGCATGTTGCTTGGCACCGTTACAGGCAATAACCAGTATCAATAAACACCCTAAATAGATTCTTCCCATAAATTAAAAATACGAATTACTGGCTTCTATCAAATTCTAATTCGCATTTCCTGTTTTTTTATTTACTTTTACGCCCACACTTTAGGGGTGTTTATCCGGC
This sequence comes from Chitinophaga sp. Ak27, assembly GCF_012726295.1. GTDB lineage: Bacteria > Bacteroidota > Bacteroidia > Chitinophagales > Chitinophagaceae > Chitinophaga. The sequence goes on from NZ_JABAOB010000005.1 coordinate 447,878, forward strand.
CAATACCCGGATAAACTGAGATGATACCCTCAGTACCTGAAGCAGCTCATACTGCCGTAGGGAAAAGTAACTGAACCTTTCTCATCTTTCCACATCCTTAAAGTTTATTGTTTCACCTAAATTCCAAATCAACATGGAAGTGCATGTAAACAATAAACTTTATGCGGTGCAGCCAGGAACAACCATCGCTGCACTCTTACAGTTTATTCAAATTTCCGCTCAAAAAGGCATCGCAGTAGCCATCAACAACCAGGTAATTCCTAAAAGTCATTGGGAAAACCAATCCTTGTCTGCTGCCGATAACATCACCATTATCAGGGCCACACAAGGCGGATAAACACTACATATTCATTTTCGTATATCCTTTTCCGTAGTAGCAACTTCGGAATGGGCATTGCTATCTCTAAAAATATACCGATCATGCAAAATAAGCCTGCGGCTTTGAGCCGCACTCCTTTCCCTGCGTCAGAAAAAATTTATGTCGATGGTCAGCTACACCCTATAAAAGTAGCTATGCGTAAAATAACGTTAACGGATACACGTATTCACGGAAAGACTGCTACAGCGGTTCCCAACGCGCCCGTTATTGTATATGATACCAGTGGCGCCTTTTCAGACCCGGCCATTGACATTGATGTGAGTACCGGTATTCCCCGTATCCGCGAACAGTGGATCACCCAACGGAACGACGTGGAACAACTACCAGAATACAACAGCCCCTTTGTACGGAGCCTGATGAAGGAAGGTGGTAAAATGCCGCTCATGAGCCATACCCACCGCCCGCTGCGCGCCAAAGCCGGCCACAATGTAAGCCAGTTATACTATGCGCAACAGGGCATTATTACCCCGGAAATGGAATATATCGCCATCCGGGAAAATCAATGCGCTGATAAATTATACGAAGAAAATAACGCACTCTGGCAACAACATCCCGGCCACAGCTTTGGCGCCAACACCCCTGTTAAATACATTACACCGGAATTCGTACGCCAGGAAATAGCTGCCGGCAGAGCCATTATTCCTTCCAATATCAATCACCCCGAAAGTGAGCCCATGATTATTGGACGCAACTTCCTGGTAAAAATAAATGCCAATATCGGCAACTCTGCCGTGAGCTCCAGCATTGAAGAAGAAGTCGAAAAATCCGTATGGGCCTGCAGATGGGGTGCCGACACCATCATGGACCTCAGCACCGGAAAAAATATTCACGAAACCCGTGAGTGGATTATCCGCAATTCTCCTGTGCCTATCGGCACCGTGCCCATTTACCAGGCGCTGGAAAAGGTAAATGGGAAAGCGGAAGCCCTTACCTGGGAAATTTTCCGCGATACGTTAATAGAACAGGCTGAGCAAGGCGTTGACTATTTCACCATCCACGCAGGCGTATTATTAAGATATATACCGTTAACGGCCAAACGAACCACGGGAATTGTATCCCGTGGAGGCTCCATCATGGCCAAATGGTGCCTGGCGCACCACCAGGAAAACTTCCTGTATACCCACTTTGAAGAAATATGCGAGATCATGAAAGCCTATGATGTAGCATTTTCCCTGGGAGATGGACTACGCCCCGGCAGCATCGCCGATGCAAATGATGCGGCGCAGTTTGCCGAACTTGAAACCCTGGGCGAACTCACCAAAATAGCCTGGAAACACCAAGTACAGGTGATGATTGAAGGACCCGGTCATGTGCCCATGCACCTCATCAAAGCCAATATGGACAAGCAACTGCAACATTGCCATGAAGCGCCTTTTTATACGCTGGGCCCCCTCACCACCGATATTGCTCCTGGATATGATCATATTACTTCGGGCATAGGCGCCGCTATGATTGGCTGGTTTGGTACAGCCATGCTCTGTTACGTCACACCTAAAGAACACCTGGGATTACCCAATAAAGAAGATGTGCGGCAGGGAGTTATTACCTATAAAATCGCCGCGCATGCGGCCGACCTGGCCAAAGGCCATCCCGGCGCGCAACACAGGGATAATGCCCTCAGCAAAGCCCGTTTCGAATTCCGCTGGGAAGACCAATTTAATTTATCGCTCGATCCTGAAACAGCCAGGGCTTATCATGATGAAACGCTTCCTGCCGAAGGCGCTAAAATAGCGCACTTCTGCTCTATGTGCGGACCCAACTTCTGCTCCATGAAGATTACCCAGGAAGTAAGAGATTTCGCCGCCAGGGAGGGGGTTGAAGAAACAGCAGCGATAACAGCCGGTATGCAGGAAAAAGCCGCCGCGTTTGCTGCACAGGGAGGAGAAATTTACTTATGATTTGGGTGATCACCTCTCCTGATGCTGTACCGGGCGAAGGTATCATAATCGGCGAACTACTACAGGCCGGTGTTTCGCGGGTATTGATCCGAAAGCCGGGATGGACCATGGAGCAATACATTGGCTTGTTGGCACATATCGACCCGGTATTCTATCCCCGCATTCTGATCCGTGATCATGCTTTACTGGCAGGTATCTACGGCCTCGCTGGCGTTCACTGGAGCGGAATGCGGGCCACCATCAATAAAAATACGATGGTAACCACCAGGGAGAATAGCATCGGTATCCACACGGTAAATGAAATAACGTCGACGGACATACGTTACAATACACTGTTACTTAGCCCGGTATTCGACAGCATTTCCAAACCGGGCTATACCGGCCGGCACCAGGCGATTCCTGTCAATAACAGCAGAACAGTATTAGCGTTGGGAGGTGTGGATCATACCAATATACATTTATTAAAACAATGGCATTTTTCCGGTGCAGCCCTGCTGGGAAGCATCTGGAGAACGCCGGAAAAGGCAGTGGAGCATTACTCCCGCATTCAGCAATTATGGAACAAGAGCGACCTTATGTGATGAGTATTGCCGGCCTGGATCCCAGCGGGGGCGCAGGTTTACTGGCAGACATCAAAACATTTGAACAACACAGGGTATACGGATTGGGGGCCTGTACTGCCATTACCGTACAAACCGCCGAACAATTTGTATCGGTAGAATGGCTGCCTGTTTCGCAGGTGCTGGCGCAGGCCAGGCCATTGCTGGCATTGCATCAGCCCAGCTACTGCAAAATTGGTATCGTGGCAGATATCCAGTCGATGCAGGAACTGGTCCGGCAGGTAAAACTATTGGTTCCCGGCATCCGCATCATACTGGACCCGGTACTGAAAGCCTCTGCCGGCCATTCTTTCCATAGTAGTATACAACAACAAGCCTGGTTGGAGCTGTTATCAGACATCTTTCTGCTGACTCCCAACTACGATGAAGCATTGTTATTATCCGGGCTTAACGATGGGGAAGCAGCCGCCAGAACCCTGGCAGAACGCTGTACCATATTGCTGAAAGGAGGCCATCATAAAGACAAGCCCGGGTATGATATGCTATACACAGGCGATGTGATACATACCTTTCCTCCGGTGCTGACATCGGTATATCCCAAACATGGCTCCGGGTGCGTACTATCGGCCGCTATCACCGCCGGGCTAGCCAATGGATTACCGCTATCAGAAGCATGCTATAACGGAAAAGTATATACGGAAAAATTATTAGCCAGTCATTCATCACTAACAGGATATCATTACATATGATCAGCTACTTACATTACATATCACAAACACCACATATCGACCATATCAAGGCGGCATGTGATGCCGGCTGCAAATGGATACAGCTGCGTATTAAAAATGAATCGCCCGCAACTGTTTTGCCGGTAGCCGAAGCAGCGAAAGTCATCTGCGATCGCTACCAGGCCCGGCTGATTATTAACGACTATCCCCAGATTGCCATTGCAGTAGACGCCGCCGGCGTACATGTAGGCAAGCTGGATATGTCTGTGGCTGCGGCACGGGATATTGCAGGGCCTGAGCTCATTATCGGCGGCACAGCTAATACGTTGGAAGACATCCTGCAACACGTACAGGATGGCGCCAGCTACGTAGGAGTGGGGCCATTCCGGTTTACCACCACCAAACAAAATCTCAGTCCCATACTGGGGCTGCAAGGCTATCAGTCCATTATGCAGCAGCTGAGAGAAAGAAATATATCCATTCCCGTTATTGCCATCGGAGGTATTCTGTCAGAAGATATCCCCGCCCTGCTGGAAACGGGTATACATGGAATAGCGGTAAGCGGACTGATTTCCGCTGCCATGGATAAACGCGCGGTAGTACATCATATTCAGGCACAACTAAATCAAACAGCCACATGGAACCATTCCTCTTAGCCGACAAATCGTTCAGTTCCCGGCTATTTACCGGCACCGGGAAGTTTTCTTCACCCAAAGTTATGGAAAGTGCCTTGCTGGCGTCCGGCAGCGAACTGATAACCGTAGCTATGAAGCGGGTAGACATGGATAATAAATCTGATGACATGCTGCAGCATCTCGCCCATGCCAGGCTCAATTTGCTTCCCAACACCTCGGGCGTACGTACTGCCAGGGAGGCGGTATATGCCGCCCAACTGGCCCGGGAAGCCATGGAAACCAACTGGATAAAACTAGAAATACATCCAGATCCCCGTTACCTGATGCCCGATCCGGTGGAAACACTGCAAGCGGCTGCGGAGCTGGTAAAGCTGGGGTTTGTAGTATTGCCTTACGTGCATGCCGACCCGGTGCTCTGCAAGCGCCTAGAAGCAGTGGGAACAGCCGCCGTCATGCCCTTGGGCGCGCCTATTGGCAGCAACAAGGGACTGAAAACATTCGACTTCCTGGAAATTATTATTGCACAAAGCAATGTACCCGTTATTGTAGATGCCGGCATCGGTAGCCCTTCACATGCAGCCCAGGCGATGGAGATGGGTGCCAGCGCCGTATTGGTCAATACGGCCATTGCAGTGGCCCGTAACCCGGTGCAAATGGCGATGGCTTTCAAGGCCGCAGTAGAAGCGGGGCGCATGGCCTATGAAGCCGGACTGGCAGGCAGTAGTCAGCATGCAGTGGCTTCCAGCCCGTTGATTGCCTTCCTGGATGAGGCCTGACCTATTTCATCATCTCTTTAACGCTATATCATGTTTAAAAGCATATTTGATCAGTATGATTGGGAGGAAGTGAAAGCCAGTATCTATGCTAAAACATCCCGGGATGTGGAGCAGGCGCTTCATCACCAACGCCGTACCCTCGATGATTTTGCGGCGCTTATTTCTCCGGCAGCAGCACCTTACCTTGGCCAGATGGCGGCCATCAGCCATGCCCTTACCCGGCAGCGATTTGGCAATACGATGCAGCTATATATTCCCATGTACCTGTCTAACGAATGCCAGAACATTTGCACCTATTGCGGGTTTAGCCTGGATAACAAAATCAGGCGGAAAACCCTTTCTTCCGCGGAAATATTAATGGAAACAGCAGCTATCAAAGAAATGGGCTTTGAACATGTGTTGCTGGTAACCGGTGAAGCCAGCCAGTTGGTAGGAGTCGATTATTTCAAAAAGGTGCTGCACTTACTCCGTCCGCATTTCGCCAACATTTCCATGGAGGTACAACCCCTCGATGAAGCCGATTACCGGGAATTATCGGCGCAGGGCTTACATACTGTGCTGGTATACCAGGAAACTTATCACCAGGAAGATTATAAAAAACATCATCCGAAAGGGCGTAAGTCTAATTTTGACTACCGCCTCGAAACACCTGACCGGCTCGGGAAAGCGGGCATACACAAAATGGGCCTGGGCGTGTTAATAGGACTGGAAGACTGGCGGACCGATAGTTTCTATACCGCATTACACTTGAGCTACCTGGAAAAGCAGTACTGGCAAACCAAATACAGCATTTCTTTTCCCCGGCTGCGGCCATTTTCCGGTGGTTTAACGCCCAAGGTTGAGATGAGCAACCGGGAGCTGGTACAACTGATTTGCGCCTACCGGCTATTTAACCAGGAGGTAGAGTTGAGCTTATCAACCCGGGAAGATGAAGTGTTTCGGGATCATATTGTTCCCCTGGGGATTACGTCCATGAGCGCCGCGTCTAAAACTAATCCCGGTGGCTATACAGTTGATCCGCAGTCACTGGAACAGTTTGAAATTTCGGATGATCGCAGTGCAGCGGCTATAGCGGCTATGCTGAAGCAGCAAGGGTATGAGGCAGTATGGAAAGATTGGGATCCTGCATTTTCAGGGGAAATAAAAAAGGTGGCTGGTTAGACCACCTGACTAGTTATTGTTGTTTTTCATGGGGGAGGTTAAAATGTATTACAAGGAGTACTTCTCTCAATCACGCTAAAGTTAGTGTAGCCTGGAGAAACTAAAAAGGGCGAAAGCAAACTGAATAAAATGAACAGCCGGGAACCAAGTGAACAAACCGGGCCTTTATTCTTCATATTTACCCGTTTTTTACTGTTTTTGAAGGCGGTGGCGAGCATTAAAAAGGGCTGCTTCTGATAAGGAGAAGCAGCCCTGTACCGAAAATCCCGTAGTTGCCATATTACTTATTAATATAAGTATGATTGGAATCTCATGAATTCAAATGTAATATGGCTAAGGTGAACAACCACTTTCTGCCATGAGATGAACAAAAAGAACAAGGGTATACCGAATGCACAAAATGCTACTGACTCACTACATCCCGGTAGCTTTTAATTGTATCATGTGCTTCTTTTAATCGTGCCCGCTGATTGCCAAGTACTTCCCTGATATGGTAAGACATAGGCACGTCGATGCTCAATGCATCAGCATAGGCACGCTGCACAGCGTCTTCTCCATATTCACAGGCAGAAAAAAGCGAGTACCGGTCGGTGCCAGTTAAGGTGGTTTTAATAGCCATCCAGGTGCGGTAAATCTTACCACCGAGCGTTGTATCTTGGTTGCCAGTATCGGCTCCCAGCTCCAATAACTGATGGTTTAGCTCTCCCACATACTTAATACTATCATTTATCATATGCTGAAACAACGCTTTCACATCAGCATTATCAGTAGCTGCCTTTGCCTTCTTATATCCTTCTATCCTGTCATTATTGATTTTCACAAGATCGTTTAATAGGGTCACCAATTTATCTTCCTGTAACATGATCAAAAATTTGTGGTTAAAAAATAAGTCCCTGCATTACCGTTACAGGTTTTCAAAAATCCATCCATAATAGTAAAGCCTTTTGCAGGAACTATTTTCAGCCGGAGAAGGGCTAAATTCCGGTCCTTTTTTTTCTCGTATGGTGGAGAAGCTTCCACAAAAATCATCACTGCCGGCCTATACAAGGCTGTGAACAGGCAAGTTAAGGTGTTGGCATAAATTTTTTAGTATAATTCCTGAATCAAATCCTTACGACATGAACAGCCTTCTTTATGTAATAGCAATCATACTCATTATAGGATGGATACTGGGATTCTTTGTATACTCAGCCGGATCACTCATTCACGCGTTGCTTGTGCTGGCTATTATTGCCATACTCGTCAATATCATCAGGGGTAGAGCCGTGTAAATACCAACCCATCTCTTTCAACGCCCGGGTTAACGATGGTTAACCCGGGCGTTTTGTGACTGACTCCCTGACTACTCCCACTTAACCCGCCTTTTTTATTCCTCTCTTACCGGTAAACCGGCAAAGCTTGTTACCAAATCGTTGTTATCCAGATTTTTCCGTCCGGGGAAATATATTGATAACATGGAAGGCGTAACTTCCCGCCTGTGTTTGAAATAGTGCCCTGAAAAACAATAATCATCCATAGTTGTTAACAACAAAAAACCTGCTTATATGAAATACCTCCCGCTATTGTTCGTATTTGCCGTATTGGCTGGTTGTCAGCATACCGGCACCAAAGCCAGCCAGGGGGAACATTCGGCGACGGAATCCAGCGACGCCGATACCGCCACCTGGGTAACCTATACCGGTACCATCCCCTGTGCAGACTGCAATGGTATTATGATGGAACTGTCGCTTCACCGACAGCCCGAGCTACGGTTTACTTTAAAGGAGACCTACCAGGGTAAGAGCCAAACCTTTCCCAGTGAAGGAAATTACAGTATTCAACATGGCACAACTGCCGATCCCGGCGCTACAGTTATTCTGCTCAATCCTGATAAGGACAAAAACCTGCAACGTTATTTTCAGCAGGTAGACAAAAATGAACTAAAAATGCTGGACGGGGATATGAGGGAAATTGCAGGTAATAATAATTATACCCTGAAAAAGGTTTTATAATAATTCCTGATATAATACAAAGAGCCGGTTTAAAATAAACCGGCTCTTTGTATTATATCAAAAAAGTCGCTTAAATTTAGCGGTGACCTGTGATTTTTTATCATTTTATCATGCTATGAATCGAATTCTGGGCTACCTGGTTTTATGCTTGCTATGTACGATTTATGCCTATGGCGTTGCTCCCACAGATAGCTTGCTCCGGGAGCTGAACAAAGCTATGGAGCAATCAGCCTCCTATGATGCGGTAAAGCTTAGGAATATTGACAGCATTAAACGTAGATTGCCGGCAGCCAGCGATCCGGCCAGTCAATACCAAATCTGCCTGCAATTATATAATGCCTATAAGGTCTTTAACTTTGATTCGGCCTTTGCTTACGCCCAAAGGCTACAACAGCTGGCCACCCAGCTGCATGACCCGGTACGTACTACAGAGGCGAAAATCAAATTAGGGTATGTATTGCTGTCGTCTGGCATGTTTACTGAAACCGCTGCCTTTGTAAACGGTATTGATGCCACAGGTGCGCCTGATAGTATTAAAATAGAGTTTTACCTGATGAAGAGTCGCCTGTACTTCGACCTGGCAGACTACAACCAGGATAAATACTATACCCCTACTTATATTAAACAGGCCAGTACATATATAGATTCCGCCCTCCAGCTGATTCCGCCCGGCTCTTTTGAGTACCGGTACAACAAAGGCCTGCAGTTGTTCAAGATGGGAAACATTCCAGGAGCGCTGGCCATTTATCCTAACCTGGACCAGCCAGGAGTGAGTGACCGGCAGCTGGCCATTTCGGCCTGTACGTTGGGCGCCATTTATGAAGCCTCACACCATACAGATACGGCTATCATCCTCATGATGCGATCCGCTATAGCGGACATCCGGTCGTCGACCAAAGAAACAATGGCCAGTTACAGCCTGGCCACCTTATTGTTTGAAAAGGGCGATGTAAAAAACGCCTCCCATTGTATCGAACGGGCTATTGGCGAAGCTGTATTTTATGGCGCCCGCCAGCGAAAGGTAATGGTAAGTAGTATTTTACCCATTATCGAGCATGAAAGGATCATAACCGCTGAAGAAAGAACCAAATCATTACTGATTTATGCCACCATTGTTACTTTACTACTGGTGGCAGTAGTGATCCTGGCGGTCACTGTTTTTCGGCAGGTACAGAAACTCAAATCAGCCCAGCGTATTATTACTGCTGCCCACCTGAAACAAACTGAAATCAATAATCAATTATTGGAAGCCAATAAAATAAAAGAAGAATATGTGGGTTATTGCTTTAATATCAATGCAACCTATATTGGAAAGATAGAAAAGCTAAAACAAACCCTGGAGCTAAAAATTGCCGACAACAAGCCCGGTGAGTTAAAGTTTCTCGTTAATAACATTAATATCCGCCAGGAGCGGGAAGAGCTTTTTACCAATTTTGACCGGGTATTCCTGAAAATATTCCCTCATTTCGTAGCGGCGTTTAACCAGCTGTTTGATAAAGAAAACCAGGTAGTCCTTAAAGAAAATGAATTACTGAATACCGATCTCCGGATCTTTGCACTGATCCGTATCGGGATTACAGATAATGAGAAAATAGCCCGGATACTCGAATATTCTGTCAATACGATTTACGCCTATAAAACCAAAATTAAGAAGCGGTCTTTAGTGCCCAGTGAAGACTTTGAAAACCAAATTATGAACATTAAAGCATTGTAAAAAGTCCTTTTTTTGCTCTCAATTCATTTATATTAATATAATTTATATATAATATTAACTATCTGATTATCAATACACATAAATAGCTAATATTGGATTATTCGCCTTTATTTTCTATATTTTGATTGTAAAAGTTGTTGCCCTGCTGATTGAGTTTTTACTTTGATTCATCAGTAGAAAAGAAGAAAGCCAAAAATCTAACTTGACGTTTAAAACCATTTAAAGAAAACTAAGTTTCCAGAAAAACAAAAACATCCACGTTGACAAAACTGCCGGGAGCATCCCTGCGAGCAACGCGTTATTCCGTTCACTTAACGAAACATATTTAATCCACGTAGCAGCACAACCAAAACTGCTTAAAAAATCCACTTTATGCTTAAAACAAGATTCATCAAACATCTTTTTCTGGGTATGCTATTGTTTGCCATACATGGCATCGTAGCTGCACAGAACAAGACCGTTACCGGGAAAATTACGGATAAGAACGGCACCGCCATCCCTGGTGCCTCCGTTCAGATCAAAGGAACTAAAAGTGGTACCACTGCAGATGCGGAAGGTACTTTTAAGGTATCTGTTGCCCCCGGAGCCACCGCATTGATAATCAGCTTCATCGGGTATACTCCGCAGGAAGTGAGCATTGCTGGTAAAACAAATGTAAGCGTACAATTATCCCAGGAAAACACTACCCTGACCGATGTGGTAGTAGTGGGATATGGTACCTCCCGCAAAAAGGATTTAACAGGCGCCATTGCCCAGGTAAAGGCAGCCGACTTCAATAAAGGTATTACCAGCGCCCCCGACCAACTGATCCAGGGTAAGGTATCGGGTTTAATGATTCTCAATAACAACGGAGCACCCGGTGCCTCCGCCACCGTAAGAATCAGAGGTGTATCTTCTGTACGTACCGGCAACCAGCCGCTGTACGTGGTAGATGGCGTTCCCCTGGACGGCCGTGTAGCCCGTCCTTCTCTCAACCTTACAGGTCTGGGACAAACACCGGATGCCAACCCGCTGAACTTTATTAACAACAACGATATCGCTACCATGGAGGTACTGAAAGATGCCTCCGCTACCGCCATCTATGGCTCCCGCGGTTCTAACGGGGTGATTATCATCAACACTAAAAAAGGTTCGGCAGGCCCTGCAACGGTAGATGTCAACTACTCCGTAGGCATGAGCAACATCATGAAAAAGTTGAATGTATTAAATGCAGATGAATACCGTGCCGCCTTAAAAGAATACAAGCTTACCGGCGATGGAGGCTCCAGCTCTGATGGACTCGGCTCCATTCTCAGAACTGGCGTTACTCACAACATCGGCGTATCGATGAGCGGCGGCAACGAAACCAGCCGGTACCGCGCTTCCTTCGGTATGATGGACCAACAGGGTATTGTGAAGAAAACCGGCCTGAAAAAATACACTGCCTCCCTTAGCGGCCAGAGTAAATTCCTGGAAAGCAAACAGCTGGGTATCGACTACAATATCATGGCAGCACAAACCTCCGAACAACTGGCGCCTATTTCCAACAACGCCGGCTTTACCGGTAGCCTCATTGGCCAGGCTTTACAATGGAATCCCACTGTATCCCTGACCAATCCCGACGGTTCTCTCAACATCCTTGCTAAAAACCAGGCCATCAACCCTATGAATATGTCCCAGGGATATAATGATAAAGCGAATATCAGCTATGTCCTCGCCAGCATTTCTCCTTACTTTAAATTCAACGATAACTGGGAATATCGCATGATGTATAGCGTGAATCACCAGGTAGGACAACGCAGGGCGTCTCTCGACTCCTCTATCAACATCGACCAGGTGATGGGCGTAGGTATCGCGGCATATAATACCGCTGAACTCAATACCCAGTTATTCAATAATACCCTGAGCTATAACAAGCAACTGTCTGGCAACTGGAACCTTAGCGCCATGGTAGGGTATGAATACCAGAAATTCGCTTATTCCGGCGTAGGCATCGGCGCCAAGGGCTTTCCTACCAATGCCGTTGACTATACCGACATCTTCCAGACACCCACCCAGGTAAATACTAACATCAGCTCTTTCCGGAATCCGAGCTCAGAACTACAGTCCTTCTTCGGCAGGGTAACCGTAAATGCCAAAGACAAATACATCCTTACGGCTACCATGAGGGCAGACGGTTCCAGTAAATTCGGCGCCAACAATCGCTATGGTTATTTTCCTTCTTTTGCCGCCAAATGGAATATTTCCAATGAAGATTTCATGAGAGGCAATACCTTCTTTAATAACCTGGGACTAAGAGCAGGCTACGGTGTTACCGGTAACCAGGAATTCCCTGCGGGAGCAGCACAAGCCCAATATGGCCTTGCTTCCGGCGGTAAAGCCAGCCTGATCAATGTACCTAACCCCGACCTGAAATGGGAAAGCTCCAAACAACTCAACGTAGGAGTGGACTTCGCTATCCTGAAAAACAGGTTAAGTGGTACCCTCGACTACTTCCTGAAAAATACCACCAACCTGTTATTCAGCTTCCCTGCCATTCAACCAGCCCCAGCTTCCAACTACTGGATCAACTTACCTGGTAAGGTAATGAACACCGGGGTGGAACTGTCGCTCAGAGGCGAAATCATACAAACCAAAAACTGGAGATGGAGCATGGGCGTAAATGGTACCTGGCTGAAAAACGAAATGTCGGGCTATTCCGGACCGACGGTGAATACTGGCTCTATCGACGGACAAGGGGTATCCGGTGCCACGTCCCAACGTCTGGCCAATGGCTACCCGTTGAACACCTTCTACCTGCTTAAATTTGAAGGCTTCGATGACAAGGGTATGAGTATATATGCCGACAATGGCCTTACCCGCTACTATATGACCAACCCAAATCCTAAAGTGCTGCTGGGTATCAATACAGAAGTCAACTACAAAAAATGGACCCTGTCTGCCAGCTCCCATGGCGCTTTCGGATTCCAGGTGTATAACAACACCGCCAACACCGTATTACCTATCGGTAACCTCGGCTCCAGGAATATCGCGAAATCGCTGGTGGGTAACGGAGAAGCACAAACGAACTCTCCGGCCGTTTCTTCCCGCTACCTGGAAAACGGTAACTTCCTGAAACTGGACAACCTCACCCTCATCTACAACCTGGGCGCTGTAGGTAAAGTATTTAAAGGCGCTGCTGTATCGCTTACCGGTCAAAACCTGTTCGTGATCACCAAGTATACCGGCTTTGATCCGGAGGTAAATACCGACAAAAATGTAAATGGCGTAAGCTCCTTTGGTATCGAGTACGCTCCATACCCAACTGCCCGGACCTTTATGCTGGGTGTACAGTTTACTTTATAATCTACCGCTAAAAATTGACCACAATGACGACTCAACATATACTTAAAACCGCTATGGTAATAGCCTGCAGCCTGGGATTCACCGCCTGCAGCCTGAAAGAAGACCTGGGCAGTAACCTGAATAAATCTCAGGCCGACTCCCTCATTAAAGCACCTCAACTGCTGGGAACGGCTTATGACAATCTTCAGAATGCCTACCAGGACTTTTCACAGACATGGGGGATGAGTGAAATCAGTACCGATGAAGCGCTTGGCCCCACCCGCGGCGGCGACTGGGACGATAACGGCGTATGGCGTGCCCTGCATCAACATCAGTGGACCCCCGATCACGCTCATGTACAGAATACCTTCAATGCCCTGCTGTTGGAACAATTCAGCGCTACCAACGTACTCAACTTTCGCCCTACGCCGAGACAAGAGGCTGAAGCCCGCTTCCTGCGCGCCTTCTCCATGTTTTCGGTAATTGACCTGTACGGCCAGGTGCCCTTCCGTAATCCGGGAGATAACCTGCTGGAAGCGCCTAAAGTGTATAAAGCCGCTGAAGGCATCGACTTCATCATCTCCGAACTGAACGCCATCATGGCTAACCTGCCCGATAGAGCCACTGCCGGACAAGCCTATGTAGCCAATAAAGATGCCGCAAGGTTCCTGCTGATGAAAATATACCTGAACAAAGGCGCCTTCCTCAACAGGGCCGCACCCACCTTCGATGCCGCCGATATGCAGAAAGTAATATCCCTGGCAGACGAGCTGAAAGCCAGCGGCTATATTATTCAACCTAACTACTTCGATAATTTCGCCAAGGATAACGATGTAAAATCCCAGGAAAACATTTTCACACAGCAAAATGGTCCTGGTATCAGTAATATCCGCAATGGCAACAACGTATACTGCCGTTGGATGTGCACCCTGCACTATAGCCAGAATCCGAGTGGCTGGAATGGTTTTACCACCCTGTCTGATTTCTATGATACGTTTGAAGCAGTGGATACCCGCAGAGGCGGCAGTTATCCCGGCGTAACCAACGTTTCCGGTCTGAAAGTAGGCTTCCTTATCGGACAGCAATACGATCAAAACGGTAATAAGATCCTTGACAGAAGCAAACGCCCGCTCATCTTCACCCGGGAAGTGGAACTCAGGGCTACCGGCGACCAGGTGGAAATGGCCGGTATCAGGGTAGTAAAATACCCACCGGATATGGGCTCCAATGGTAGCGAAGCATCCAACGATTTCGTATTCTTCCGTTATGCCGACGCTGTGCTGATGAAGGCCGAAGCATTACTGAGAACCAATAATGCTGCTGCAGCATTGCTGCTCGTAAATGACCTTCGCGTTAAACGCGGCGCAACGCCTTTGACCACACTGGATCTCAACCAGATGTTGGCTGAAAGAGGACGTGAATTGTACTGGGAAGGCTGGAGAAGGCAAGACCTGATCCGCTTTGGCAAATTCCTCAACGCATGGCAATTGAAACCAGCCAGCGATCCTAAGTACTTGCTGTTCCCGATTCCTACCAGCGATCTTGCTGTCAATAAAAACCTGGTACAAAATCCAGGTTACTAATCATATGCTTTAAACGGGTGCGGGCAATGCCATGCCTGCACCTGTTTAATCTCCCACTACCCGCTATCTCATTACCACAGCGCATTACGTAAATTATGCGCCAGGGGAAGTTTTGCGTGGAAAATTAATCGCTCATATGTATATAAAAGCTCTGTTAAGGTGTTCCGGGTGGATACTCCTGCTTTCCTGCCTGTCGGCCCAGGCACAAAACCAGGTAAAGAAGATTGGTAAAGTAAATACTGTCCATATCTCAGGTCAGCAAATCGCTATAAGCGCAGAAAATGCCTATGCCGAAATTACGGTATACAGTCCGGCGATTATCCGGGTAAGAATGGACCAGCGGCCATTGACTACCGACTTTTCGTATGCGGTAGTTGCCAAGCCGGCGACCACCCATATACAGACCACTCAAAACAACGATGCTGTTAATATTATCACCGACTCGCTCCAACTGCGGATCGATAAAAATCCTTTTGCACTTCATTTTCTGACACCTTCCGGGGAAGTGATTAACGAAGATGAAGCAGGCCTTACTACCTCCTGGATTGGTGACGAAGTAACCACTTATAAAAAAATGCAGGAAGGCGAACGGTTTATTGGCCTGGGAGAAAAAACAGGTAATCTGGATCGTAAAGGTGAAGGCTATACGAACTGGAATTCTGACAAATTCGGCTATGCCACCAACCAGGATCCAATTTATGCCACCATTCCATTCTACATCGGCATTCACCATCATCTTAATTACGGCATTTTCTTCGATAATACTTTTCAAAGCGACTTCAACTTCGGCGCCAGCAACAATCGCTTCTCATCTTTTGGCGCCAGGAATGGGGAGATGAACTACTATTTCATCTATCACCCACAGATGGCCGATATTATTACTTCTTATACAAGCCTTACCGGCCGTATGCCCATGCCTCCTCTCTGGAGCCTGGGCTACCAGCAAAACCGCTACAGCTACTATCCGGATACTGAAGTACTGCGCATTGCGCAAACGCTCCGGGAGAAAAAGATTCCTGCAGACGGCATTACCCTCGACATCCATTACATGGATGCCTATAAACTCTTTACCTGGAACAAATCCCGTTTTCCCAATCCTGCTCAACTTACCAAACAGCTGGATAATATGGGCTTTAAGCTCACGGTTATCGTAGATCCGGGTATTAAAGTAGAAGATGGATATGCCGCTTATGAAAACGGAAAAAAGGAAAACATCTTCATAAAATACAGTGATGGCCAAAACTATACCGGCCAGGTATGGCCCGGCTGGTGCCACTTTCCAGACTTCACCACATCCAAGGGACGCGACTGGTGGAAAGGCCAATTAAAACCATATATCCACGACGGTGTGCGGGGCATTTGGAATGATATGAACGAAATAGCCACCTGGGGACAGAAAATGCCTAACAATGTGGTCTTCGGATATGAGGGGCATCCGGTTACTCATCAACAGGCACATAATATTTACGGGTTGCAAATGGTACGCGCCAGTTACGAAGGTACGCGGGAGGAATTGAAGAAACGTCCTTTTCTTTTAACCAGGGCAGCCTATTCGGGCTCTCAGCGTTATAGTGCTATCTGGACGGGCGACAACCGGGCTGAAGAAGATCATATGCTGCTGGGCATTCGACTGCTGAATAGTTTGGGAGTAAGCGGCATGGCCTTTTCCGGGATGGATATAGGCGGCTTCACCGGCAATCCTACCGTTAGTTTATATGCCCGCTGGATGCAGATAGGCGCCTTTATTCCTTACTTCCGCAATCATACCGGTGTTAATACCAAATCTTCCGAGCCCTGGGCTTATGGAGAAGAAGTACTGGAAATTACCCGCAACTACGTGAATCTGCGCTACGAGTTGCTACCTTATCTGTATAGCTCCATGTATGAAGCTACCCGCACAGGTATGCCTGTGATGCGTACGCTGGCACTCACCAACACCTTCGATGCGAATGTGTATGACGCGCGCTACCAGAACCAATATGGCTATGGTCCCGCCTTTATGATTGCTCCTTTTGAGAGCACCAAAGAATTTGGACAAATTTACTTTCCTGAAGGAAAATGGTATAACCTTTACACCGATGCGGTGGTCAACGGGCACCAGGAAGTCATTACGCCGTTGAACATAAAGACGCTGCCGGTGTATGTAAAAGAAAGCAGCATTATTCCGATGCAATCGCTGATACAGTCGACAGCTGAGAAGCCCACAGATACCTTATTCCTGCATATTTACAAGGGCAATAAATCCAACACCTTTGTTTATTATGAAGATGATGGCGAAAGCTTTGACAACGAAAAAGGTGTCTTTTATCAACGTACGATTACTTATTCACCGGCAGATAAAAAAATAGTGCTGGACAAAGTCAATGGAACCTATCCCTCCAAATTCCATCATATCCAGCTATTACTCCACGGTTTTGATGAGCAAAAAAGTATATCCGTTAATGGTAGTCCCCTGGCATTGCAGGCGAATGGATACGCTTTCCTATCACCTATTTCACGCTTTGATCCACAGGGATTTTTTAACCCTGCAGAGCGTTGTTCCGTGCTACAGGCCACTTTTGAGAATGGTAATCAGCTCATTAACGTGGATTTGTAATAAAAAGAACGGCTCCCCTGGATTTTCCGGGGGGTCTTCTTTATATCTGGTATATGAAGCAGGTAAAAACTGGATGGCTTTATTAAAATAATATAGGGATGATGCAACCCCGGCAACAAATGTGTTAACATCGTTAACGTTTAATTCATTATAAGTTAACATGAATATTAACAAAGCATTCACGCCATGCTATAGCTTTGTTATATCATGTATGCGCGTTTTACCATACTTATTACGCTACTTTTTATTAGGGTATTCTTTTCCCCGATATGGTATAGTTATAACGTACAGCATCTGCAACACCCCGAAAGAGCCTTTGAACAGGTACGTTTACATAAGAGAAGATCCAGCGCTACCGATGACGCGGTACTCCATGAAAGCATTGTTTGTGAATCGTCTTCCGAAGTTCAACGAAATTTAGCTGGCTTACTACGCATCATAAAGAGATGGTTATCGCTCACAGATGTTGTGACCATCATTCCCAGCTATCACTATACCTATTATTTATCTCCTCTTTTTATAAGGCATTGCGTGCTTCGCATTTGATTTCTTGCTGACATCGGGTTCCACAGCGCATATTATGGCGCTATATATTCCTTTTGTATGACTGTTTATTCATGCCGCAAACGATATCATTCGTTATGCGCAGGCAGTTTATTGTCTCAGCAATTTGTTTCAATCAAATCAGAATTATGCGAAAGCTTTCCTCTTTGCTATTTATATTATCTCTATTCCTGGTGTCGCTGTTAAATACAGGTATCACACAGGCACAAACTGCCGGGCTTATCTCCGGAAAAGTAGTAGATGCAGAAGATCAATCACCTATTATAGGTGCGGTAATTACCGTAAAAAATTCCGCTAAAGGAGCTGTAACTGATGCAGAAGGTAACTTCAAAATCAATGCCCCAGCCAATAGCACGCTAAATATTAGCTTCATAGGATATAAGTCGTCTAGTATAATTATCGGTACGCAGCTTACCTTAACTATCCCATTACAGAAAGACAATAAAGCGTTGAATGAAGTGGTGGTCACTGCGCTGGGTATCAACAAACAGTCCAAAGCTTTGGGATATGCCGTGCAAACCGTTAACACCAAACAACTTACACAAGCGCCAGACCCCAACCTGATTAATAACCTGGGTGGCAAAGTAGCCGGCGTGGTAATTACTAATGGTGGCGCCGGCGTAGGATCAACCTCCCGTATTGTGATCCGGGGAGAAAACTCGTTCAACGGCTCTAATCAGCCACTGTTTGTGGTAGATGGTGTTCCTATCAACAATGAAACTTTCTTCAACAACGCCATCGAAAATTCTTCGAACCAGGGCACCTGGGCAGAAGTAGACTGGGGAAACGGGGCTGCAGAAATCAACCCAAATAACATTGCTAAAATAACTGTGCTTAAAGGTTCTACCGCCGCCGCCCTCTATGGTTCTCGCGCTGCTAACGGCGCGGTAGTCCTTACTACAGAAAAAGGCAATACAGAAAAAGGCAAAATGGGTGTTACTTTCAATACCACCACTACTTTCGAATCGCCTTTAAAATTGCCTCGCCTGCAAAATGAATATGGCGCCGGCGTAAATGCTTATCCGCTGTCCGGTACACCTAATACGTATTCTTTTGTAAACGGGGCAGGAGCCAGCGAAAACAATATTCCCAACTGGGGTCTCAAATTCGATCCTTCTGTAAAAGTAGTTCAATTCGACAGCCCGGCAGGAGATGGCTACCTGGCCGGTGATTTAGTGGCGAGAGGTATTAATCCAGGTCTCACCGTAACACCCACTCCCTGGGTAGGACATGCTGATCACTTTAAACAATTTCTCCAAACAGGCTTAACTACACAAAATAGCATCGGTTTCGGTGGTACTACCGATAAAGGAAGTTACCATTTTGCAGTTGACCAGTTATACAACAAAGGTATCCTTCCCGGCACCGACCTGAAACGTTATGGTATTGCACTCCGTGCCGACCACCACTTTACCGACAAGCTCAGCACAGATTTCTTTATCAATTATATTAACAGTGGAAGTAGTAACCGTCCTAATATCGGTTATGGCTCAGAAAGCGTGATGTATACCTTCTTCGGGGTGTATGGTATGCCGATAAACATTGATATTAATTCATTGAAGAAAGAGTGGCAAACCGGCAGAGATCAGCAAAACCAGTTTCGCTACTGGAATAACCACGACAATCCTTACGTAACACTCAACGACAATACCAACAGCTTCACCAAAAACAGGGTATTGGGTAATGCCTCTCTGAAATACGCCGTAAACGACCAGTGGACTGTGATGCTAAGAACAGGCTCCGATTTCTATGCAGACAATAGGGAAGGACACAGAGCCTTCACCAGCGTTCGTTTTCCGACCGGTGGTTTCAGAACAGATAATGTCAACTACTTCGAGAATAACACCGACTTCCTGGTAAGTTATCATAAAAAACCCAGTCATTTATTCAACGTCAATGCGTCGCTGGGTGGCAACCGCTTCATGCAGAATATCACTTACACCAGGAATATTGCCAATGCGCTGATTACTCCCGGCTTGTATAACTTCTCCAACGCCCAAAACCAGTTACCCACACTGTATCAAAAGTTTGACAAAGTGGTATACAGTTTATATGCGTTCGCCGATTTCGATTACAAAAACCTGGTCTTCTTAAACGTAACTGGCCGCAATGACCGATCCAGCACTTTACCTGCCGGCAATAACTCCTATTTCTATCCCTCAGCATCATTGAGCGCTATCATTTCAGATATGGTGCATCTACCGCAGGCCATATCCTTCCTGAAGGTGAGGGCTTCCGCCGCCCAGGTAGGCCGCGACGCAGATCCTTATTCTATCAACAACACGTTTATTACCAACACGCCATTTAATGGTACGCCATTAACTACCGGCAATAACGTGTTGGCCAATAACAGCCTGAAACCTTCTTCTACCACTACTACCGAAGCTGGTATCGAAGTGCGGTTCTTGAAAAACAGGGTAGGCCTCGATGCCACCATCTACCAGTCAAATACCAAAGACGAGGTGGTGCAATTGCCCATCGCAGTATCTTCTGGTTATACCAATGCTTATGTAAATGGCGGAAAGATCAACAACAAAGGGGTAGAGATCATGCTGACAGGTACACCATTCCGCTCCCATGCTGCCAACGGTTTCAACTGGGATATGAGCTTCAATTTCAGTCACAACATAGGAAAGGTAGTATCCCTCCCGGATGGTATCAACACCTATGTATATGCACAGGTTACCCAATACGACCGCTACTACAGGGCAATACAGTATGATGCCAAGGTAGGGCAACGTCTGGGTAATATGTATGGCAATGCCTTTGTGAGAGACCCACAGGGTAATATCGTTTATAAAAATGGCGTACCACAATTTACAAGCACCCAAAATTCCTTGCTGGGCAACTATAACCCTGACTTCGTGTTGGCCTGGTCAAATGAATTGAGCTATAAAAACTTCACCATGAGCTTCCTGTGGGATTGGCACCAGGGTGGTAAGTTCTTTTCCTATACTGAATTAGGCGTATTAGCAGGCGGCATGTCGGTAGAAACATTGCCTGGCAGGGAAACCGGTATCGTCGGTCAGGGTGTGATGATGGATGCTGCCTCCGGTAAATATGTACCTAACACAGTAAAAGTAGATGCCGCTACCTATTACAATGGATATTACAATGCTTCCAACAACGAAGCCTTCATGTACGACGCTTCTTATCTCAAACTAAGAGAGCTGCGTATTGGCTATACCTTCAAAAACATCTTTGGCAAACTGTCTAACAGCAAGCTGAATGTTTCCCTGATAGGTAGAAATATCCTCGAATTTACCAAGAATAAGGACGTTGATCCGGAGACCCTGGCGCTGCGTGGACAGCAAATCCTGCCTGGAACAGAATTCCTGAGCATTCCATCTACCAAAAGTATGGGATTCTCTCTTGGTCTTAATTTTTAATGTAAATACCTAACTCTTCATCATGAAAAAGAACAGCTATTTCCTGGCTATCATTATAATAAGCATTACACTGGGCGCTTGTTCCAAAGAACTGAAACAGGTGAATACCAATCCTAATGCGTTAGAGAAGCCAGATGCCACCACCTTATTATCCAATACAATTGTTACAGAGTTTTACAGCAATGCCAACATTGTATGGACCCTGGGTAATGGATATAATCAGTATATGACCTTTAGCCAGTCTTACTACGACCAGCCTACCCGTTATTCGCCCGTAACCAACGAGCCATACTGGATTCCTATGTATGAAGCAGCCCGTGATGCCAATACTTTATACACATTGGCGCAGGCGAAAAACAATCCGCTATTGCAAGCGGCCGCCCTTACGCTGCGGTCCTATGCTTTTGCCCAGTTAACAGAGTTATGGGGAGATATTCCCTTTCTTCAGGCACTGAAAGGAAATACAGGTGTGTATACGCCGTCATATGACTCCCAGCAAACCGTTTACATGGACGCCGGACAAGGTATTATTCCCAGCCTGAGAAGAGCCGACAGCCTGTTAAAAGCTAACCCTTCCGGACTGATAGAAGGCGATGTATTATACAGTTCTAACACCGGCTCCTGGCGGTCATTTATCAATGCTTTGCGCTTACGTTACCTGTTAAGAGTGGCTGGCAAAGCAAGTGTTGCTGCTGAAATGCAAAGTATTGTGAATGATGCAGCATTGATGCAGAGCTCCTCCCAGAGTGGCACATTGGCTTTACCCACAGTAACACCCTATAATTTTGTGAGCCTGACCGAACGTTCCGGTGACTTTGCCGTTAAATACATGAATAGCACCCTGTACAATCAACTGCAGGCCACCCAGGACACTGCCCGTATCACGGCGTATTTCACTACCAACGCAACAGCTCCTGCCGGAACCCCATTCAATTTCAATAATTATGGAGGCATGCCTATGGTGGTAGATGCCACGGAAGCGCAGAGCAAGCAGGCGTCTAACTTCAATCCCAGCTTCACCAAGGGCACCAACCCCGCTTTAATTAAAGCAAGGCTGATTACTTATGCAGAACAGGAGTTTATCCTGGCAGAAGCTGCCCTGAAAGGATATATCAACGGCGGCAACGCCATTGCGCTGGCGCATTACAACAACGGCGTAATAGGCGCATTCGCAGAAATTGGAATCAATGCCGCTACGGCTACCAGCTACCTGGCGCACACCGGGGTGCCACTCGACAACTCCTCTCAAAGCAGCGCTATGCAGCAAATTATTACACAAAAATGGCTGGCCAATATCAACAATGGCTTTGAAGGATGGATTGAGTTCCGCCGTACAGGCTATCCCGCCTTCCAAACAGGCGATGCTGCCAATATGAACAACGGTATGATTCCCACCCGCTTCCTCTACCCAACATCTGAACAAACGATCAACAGTAAAAATTATGCTGCGGAAGTACAGCAAATGGGAGGAAAAGAAATCACCACCTATAAAGCCTGGTGGGAAAAATAAATAACCTTGTCTTTTACCGAAAGCGCCGGTATACAATATACCGGCGCTTTCTACCCCTCAGCGGCATGTAAATGATACTACAATGAATTATACACAACCCGAAATAAATGAGCTCTTTCTAAAATTCTATAGCGTTGACAAATATGAAGAAAGGCTTAAGTTCTACGATAACCACTTTAACATCTTACCGTTTACACTCCCCGATTTCGAAACAAACCTGTTTACCTTTTTTTCAGAAGACTACCTGCAGCAATTTGAAAACCTCTTGCGCATAGAGCGAAAGAATAGTGAATCATTACAAAAGACTTTCTTTTTCGAAAGAGAGCATTACACCTTCAGTATCAAACCAGGTCCTGCACACTATGCTACTTTCAATAACTATATCATCTCCCGGTTTCTTCAGGCCGATACTCAGTTGAAGCAAAAAATACAGCAGGAACTGGCACTGATCGGCGAAAGCAAAACACCTGTCAAAACAATGCTGGCTTCCGTGAATGAAATGCTCGTTATACTGAAAAGAAAGGTATCCTGTGATAACAGGAGACGCCTAAACACCCAGTTTGCATTGGTATTCCTGAAAGGGCTTACTGACTTTAGCGCTCATGGCATGCCCGTTATTGCTCCTAAAAGGAAAAAAATAATAGAGTTGTACCTGTATGCACAGGGGATTATGTATGGGGAGTATATACAGCTATTAAAAAAGAATGTACCTGGCCAGGAGGAGGCTAATATACCATTTGATAAAATATCGCTATTGAAAGAGCTCGGAGTAATCGAGGCAATCCGGAGGAAGTATCCGTTTTTAAATAAAGCGGATATGGATAAGAAGATAGAGGAGATTATTTACTTGGTGACAGGGGAGAGGATGGCGATTACAGCCATACGCTAACCGTTAGTGAAGCATTGTCCAGCACTCACATAGAGCACTGGACAATATTGCGGCGGAGGCTTAATGGTTATTTTACTTCATTAACTTAGCTGTATTTTCCTTCAATGCATCTACCTGTCGCTGCAAGTCGATAATGTAAAGTGTCAGCTCTTCTATTTTCTGAAGATACAATTTGTTCATTTCACCTAGGTCTACGCCTGTTTCTTTTACTTCTTTTTCAGATGGAATATCGGGCAAGTGTTTATTGTCTTTAATAAACTGTGCTACTGTGGCCAATGTGGGGAGTTTATAATCGGGATGAAAAACGTAATCAGCCCACTGTTCCTGGGTAACTTTTACCCGCCTTGCCCCAATAGTACCATCCACCGTAAGCTTGTAGCTCGGGTTATCGACGCCGATTCCAACATTTTTGTTGTTGGCAATGACCATTGAAGATCCAACTGATGTCCCCGTTCTGCCAATCTCAAAAATAATTTTACCACTAAGCGCAGCTCCAATGTGGAGATCCCTATAACTTTCAATAATATTGGAATTACGTTGAGAAATTACCGGATAAGTGGAATTCGTGTTTCCAATATACATTTGCGAGTTGGTGAGGGCTCCGTGGGTGATTGCTATTAAGTTAGAATAGGTTGAATCAGTACCCGCGAGAACCAACCTATTAGAAGTAGCTGCATTCTTTATAACTACGGCACCCTGTACCCCTACTTCTTCGGTAGCATTAAAAGTACTTACATCCGAAACTTCACTCCCCCGCACGATTTTAAATGAATCGTTTTGAGCATATCCTGTAAAGGAAAAATTAAAAAGTGAAGATGTCTGGGGAATTGAAACCGCTAAATATGCCACAGCGTTGTACGTCAAAGTAACCAGTGAAGCCCGATCACTAAAAGACATTAAAGTTCCTCTATTTCCCATGTAAGCAGAAGCTGTATTTACATCAACTATCCATTTCCGGTTAGATCCGACAGAACTACCGCGTATTGCAGTAAACCGGCCCATTACATAATTATCAGTAGGCAAAATAGTACCTGTATAGATAACATGTAATAAGATATAGTTTTCGGTGACGTTATCATCCGACATTCCCGGAATCCCCCTATCCACATAATAATTTCGGCCATTATCCAATACGTGAAGTCGACTCGTCGGAGTGACAGTACCTATGCCTACATAGCCATTGGCAGCGGGCAGGGCATTTTGGGCGCTTGCAGTAATACAGGCAAATAAAGAAAGAAGGGCTACAAATAGTAATTTCATAAAACGGTATAGGTTATACAATTGTATTGTGGTTAAGATACAAAAATATTTTTATACTTTGAGGATGACGTCATATGTATCAAAACATGTATCAAATGAAAAAAGGCTTTCCGCGCCAATCCGCTGAAAGCCTTTCTAGTCTTGTGGTCCCACCAGGGCATGATCCTGGGACCCCCTGATTATGAGTCAGGTGCTCTAACCAACTGAGCTATAGGACCTGTTCCGAAGAACGAATTCCCTTTTTCAAGGGAGGGCAAAAGTAATTATTTTATTGAAAAATCCTAAATTATTTTTTTCTTCCAACGCTTACGCCTATACTTTAATACATTTGAGCCCTATTTCTGATCATATGCAAGGCATTAAAAATATCATTTTCGACCTGGGAGGTGTTATCCTGAATATCAATTATCAGCTTACCAGGACGGCTTTTGAGGCATTGGGAGTAAAAGATTTTAATTCTCTTTATTCACAATTTCATGGTTCCGATTTATTCAACTCCCTGGAAACGGGGCATGTGTCTACGGAAGAATTCCTGGCAGCTATGCACCAGCATGTGCCGGCAACGGTAACCGACCAGCAGATCGTTGCAGCCTGGAATGCTATGCTGCTCGACTTTCCGTTGCAGCGGCTACAGCTCCTGCAGCAGTTACGGCAGCATTATGGCCTTTATTTACTGAGTAACACCAATGCCATTCACCTGGAGGCCTTCAACCGGATTTTGCAGGAGAGTAGAGGGATTCCATCACTGGGAGGTTTCTTCGACCGGGCTTATTACTCTCATGTAATGGGCTATCGTAAGCCGGATAAGGAATGTTACCAGGTGGTGCTGGATGAAAATGGACTGGTGGCAGAGGAAACTTTATTTATTGATGATACATTGCCTAATATAGAAGGGGCTAAGGCAGTGGGCTTGCAGACGATTCATTTACAGTCGCCTAAAACGATCATGGATGTTTTCCGCCCTAAGAGTGCGGTATAAAAAAGGCCGGTGAGTCACCGGCCCTTTCTTATTTTACTTCTTCAAAATCAATATAATCACCTTTGTCCACTTTCTTCGGTGGGGGAGGATTAGGGGCGGATGACTGCTGAGAGCCGGTTTGCTGGCTTTCATACTGCTGACGCATATGTTCCTGCATATCACTCATTTGTCTGCGCACCTGTTTGGTTACCTTATACCCCGGTATGAGCAGGTCAAATACCAGTTTATAGAGCAACCACGCAATAAATATGGAAAAGAAAAATTTCAACATAATGATGCGAAGTTAGCGGAATATACTTTCCGCGGCCTTGAAAATCACCTCATTTTAAGTTTTTTTTAACTTTCCATGCTGGCTAGATGCCCAGTAATGCTGCTGATGCCAGGGCTTCCTTTTTGTTGAATTCCCAGGTCATTTTACGATAATTTACGGCATCGATGATGGTGCCGATGAAGCAAAAGCCCAGGGTGATCAGGTAGATGATTCCCATGGCGATCTGGTTGAGCAGAAAGCGTTGAATACCTGCAGGGCCCAGAAATCCGATCAGGCTGCAGATCAGGATTGTTTGAGGGTCTTTGCGCCGGCTCTGATAAACAGCCAGGAAGCGTTGTTTATTCTCTGCTGAGTAACCTTTGGTAAGTTCCTGAAGCCATAGCATCTCTTCGGTTTCAATTCCCGGGAGCATGGCAAATGAAAAATCGCTCATAGCGGTAGATTTATAGTTGTTTAAGGTCTGTATATTGTAATCGGGCTAATTGTATGGTTCTATATAGCAGTACCACTACTACCAGCGGTGATAGCCAGTGATGCTGGATAGCAGCATTCCATTGGCCATGCAGGAAATAATGAATGCCATGACCCAGGCCACAACCCGGACAGAAGGGAATGCCTGCCCGCTTTAACAAACATAGGCTCTCCGACTTGGGGTCGGGTTTCATTATATATAAAAGGATAAGACCCAGTGGCCAAGCCATCAACTCTATGTTAATTTTTTGCCAGAAAGTGGTTCGCACGTCAAATATTTTAAAAACACATATGAATGATGGCAGCGCGTCTCATGCAAATATTTACATACAAGTTAAAGAAATAGTTTTTCAATCAAAATAAAATCATAATTTTGTGTGAGGAAAAATGATTCAAACGAAGGGGACGAGATATTGTCCCCTTCGCGCTTTTTGTATGGCAAACGAACACGTGATAAAAACGATCCGGGAAATCGCAGAAGGACTGCTGGTTAATGATCCCGACAATTTTTTGGTAGACATCAGGATTAAGCCCACTAACAATATAAAGCTCTTTCTGGACGGCGACAAAGGTGTACCGGTGGCTACGCTGGTTTCATTCAACCGCCAGTTATATCCCTTGCTGGAAGCGGCTGAACTGTTCCCTAACAACGATTTCTCTCTGGAAGTATCGTCTCCGGGCCTGGATGAACCGCTCAAACTGCACAGACAATACCTTAAAAATATTGGCCGTAAGGTGGAAGTAACCCTCCTCGATGGTTCCGTAAAGGAAGGTACCCTGCTGGCGGTAACAGAAGATGCTATCAACATTGAAGAGCTGGTAGGCAAAAAGAAAGAAAAAAAATCAACAGATTTAAAACTTAATGAAATAAAGCACACAAAGGTGTGCATCGTGTTTTAAAATATAACAACTAAACATGGCTAGTATTAACTTGATTGAGTCATTTACCGAGTTCAAGGAGGCGGAAAACATTGACCGTCCTACATTGATGAAGGTCCTCGAAGATGTGTTCAAAACACTGCTGCGGAAAAAATATGGCTCAGATGAGAATTTTGACGTGATTGTAAATACCGAAAAAGGTGACCTTGAAATATTACGCCGTCGAACCATCGTTAATGATGGGGAAGTAGAAGATGATAACGCACAAATCGCCTATTCCGAAGCTATTCTCGTAGAACCGGATTACCAGGTAGGTGAAGATTTATATGAAGAAGTAGAGATCATGGACTTTGGCCGCCGGGCCATCCTGGCTGCTAAGCAGACTTTATCCGCCCGTATCGGCGATTTGAAAAAGAACATCCTGGTGAAGAAATACGCCGATAAAGCAGGCGAAATTGTGAACGGAGAAGTATACCAGGTTTGGAAAAAAGAAGTTTTATTGCTTGATGATGAAGGGAATGAGTTAATTTTGCCTAAATCTGAACAAATCCCCACAGATTATTTCAAGAAAGGAGAGAACGTAAGAGCGGTGGTGAAGAAAGTAGAAATGAAGAACAACGCGCCACTCATCATTCTTTCCCGCACACATCCATCCTTCCTGGCTAAATTGCTGGAAATTGAGGTGCCTGAGATCTTTGACGGGCTTATTGTTATCAAGAAAATAGTTCGCGAACCCGGCGAAAGAGCCAAAGTTGCCGTAGAATCCTACGATGACCGTATCGACCCGGTAGGCGCCTGCGTAGGTATGAAAGGTAGCCGCATACACGGTATTGTACGCGAACTGAGAAACGAAAATATTGATATCATCAACTATACGACCAACATTCAGCTGTTGATCCAACGCTCCTTGACTCCCGCCAGAATCAGTCGCATGGAAGTAGATAACGAAAATAAATATGCTTCCGTTTACCTCAACCCTGACCAGGTATCACTGGCCATCGGTAAAAAAGGCGTAAACATTAAGCTGGCATGCGAACTGACTGGTTATGAGATTGATGTATTCCGTGATGAAGCACAGGAACAGTCTGAATTTGATATCGATCTGGAAGAATTCTCGGATGAAATCGAAGAATGGATAATAGATGAACTGAAGCGAATAGGTTGTGACACTGCCCGCAGCGTATTGGAGCTGACAGTCGAAGAACTGGTTCGCCGGTCTGATCTGGAAGAAGAGACAGTGCAGGATGTAAGAAGAATATTACAGGAAGAGTTTGACAAAGAATAAAGCCGAGCCACAACCCTTCCCAGGTAAAGGCCTTATTAGAAAGGGAATTGATTTTTTCGAGTTATTGTTTAAACGTAAAAAAACATCCCGTTTTGAAGAAACGGGAAACAGGGGAGGCCCGAAATACGATATGCCTGAAACAACAAACAACACACCACGACTGCTGGCTGCAGCCAAAGAGTTTAATATTGGTAAGGAAACCCTCATCGATTTCCTTGGCAATAAAGGCTTCGACATGGGCGGCTTTGGTTCTCCCAATGCCCGCCTTACGGCTGTTATGTACGCAGCACTGCAGTCGGAATTCCAACAGGACAAGGCTAACAAGCGCAAAAGCGACCAGATAGCCCTGCCCAAAGGAAGCGTGTTAGAAACGATGAAGAAGAAAGAGAAGGAGGAAGCGGAAGCGGCGGCTAAAAAGAATACCACTAAAGAAAATGAGGCAACAACTGCTGCCCCGGTAGCAGAAGCTCCTAAACAGGAAGCTAAACCAACACCTCAACCGGAACCAGTAAAGGAAACCCCTAAACCGGAACCAACACCACAGGCGAATGTTACCCCGGTAACACCTCCGCCTCCCGCAAAGGAAAAAGCTGAACCTAAGCCAGAACCAACCGCTGTTACAGCTCCCCCTGTTGCGGAAGTTCCTAAAGCCCCGGTAACGCCACCTCCGGCAGAACCAGAAGTTGTAAAAGCAGAAACGCCGAAAATCAATGGCCCTAAAGTAATTACAACCATCGACCTGGATGCCCTGAACCGCAAAAAACCAGTTGCACAAAAACCCGAACAGGACAAGGCTCCGGCCTCCACTCCTGAAGCAGTAAAACCTCCGGTGAAAGAAGAAAAACCGGTAACTCCTGCTCCAGCTGCGGAAAAACAACCGGAACCCAAACCAGCTCCTGCTCCGGAAGCAACTGCTGCACCAACTGAAAAACCAGTTGAGAAAGCCGATAAAACGGAACAAGCCCCTAAAGGTGAAACCACTACTCCGGCTGACAAAGTAGCGAAAACAGATAAGACCGATACGACAGAAAAAACGGAAAAAGCCGCACCGGTTGAAGATAAACCTGTAGTTAAAAAAGTGGAAGAAGTATTACAAGAGGCTAAACCGGCTGCAGCCAAAGAACCGGCGCACATTCCTGTTAAGCAAGTCGTAAAATCGGAAAATCGCAAACCCGATAATACTGCCGAAAACATACCAACACCCCCTCCTGCCGCCCCTCAGGCCCAGGAAGATGCTGGCCCCGCAGTAATCGAAAACATCCAGGCCGAAAAATTAACCGGCCCGAAAGTAATCGGTAAAATCGAACTGCCAGTTCAGTCTGACAGACGCGATAACAATAAAAGCAACTTTAACAGGGACGAGAAACGCAAACGCAAGCGTATCATCGTAGAAAAGAAACCTGAACCCGTTCAGCCTAAAGACTTTAAAGAAGGTGACCGCAAAGAAGGCGGCGCCCCGGGCGAACACCGTCCTCATCAACATGGCGGACAAGGCGGCAATCGCCCTCACCATGGCGATAACCGCGGTGGGCACCAGGGCGGCAACCGCCCGCAAGGCGATAACCGCAACCGCCCAGGTGGCACCAACACCGGAACCGGTGGTGGCTACAACAGACCTGCCGGACAAGGTCAGGGCGGACAAGGGGGTTATAACAGACCCGGTGGTCAAGGCGGACAAGGTGGTGGTAACAGACCCCCTGGACAAGGCGGCGGATATAACCGCTCCGGTCAGGGCGGACACCAGGGTGGAGGCAACAGACCCGGTCAGGGCGGTAACTTTAACCGGCCAGGACAAGGTGGCAACTTCAACAGACCCGGCCAACACCGCGGTGAAGACAAACGTACTACTGAAGAAAAAGAAATCGATAAGAACGAGATCCAGAATAAGATCAAGGAAACCATGGCCAAACTCAGCGTTGGCCGCGGTAAGAACGTGAAGGCGAAACATCGTAGAGAAAAACGCGAAGAAAGAGCTAACCTCAAGGAAAAAGAAGGAGGCGCAGACAACAAACTCCAGGTAACTGAGTTCGTTTCTGTATCCGAACTGGCTAACCTAATGGATGTAAGCTTCGCCGAAGTAATCTCGAAATGTATGGGCCTCGGTATCATGGTATCTATCAACCAACGCCTCGACGCGGAAGTAATAGAACTTGTTGCCGGCGAATTCGGATACGAAGTGGAATTCATTGGTCTGGAAGATGCAGAGGAAAACGATGAGGAAGACGAAGTAGATGATCCCGCAGATCTGCTGCCTCGCGCCCCAATCGTTACCATCATGGGTCACGTTGACCATGGTAAAACCTCCCTCCTCGATTACATCCGTAACGCGAATGTGGTAGCCGGTGAAGCCGGTGGTATTACCCAGCACATCGGTGCTTACCAGGTAACTACCGCCAGTGGTAAGAAAATTACCTTCCTGGATACCCCCGGTCACGAAGCGTTTACCGCGATGCGTGCCCGTGGTGCCAAAGCAGCAGATATCGCTGTTATCGTAATCGCAGCAGATGACGCTATCATGCCTCAAACCCGTGAAGCGATCTCCCACTCCCAAGCGGCTGGACTGCCAATGGTATTCGCTATCAATAAAGTGGATAAAGAAGGCGCCAACCCGGAAAAAATTAAAGAACAACTGGCCGGCATGAACCTCCTGGTAGAAGACTGGGGCGGTAAATACCAAAGCCAGGAAATATCCGCCAAAAGCGGCTTGAATATCGATGTGCTCCTCGAAAAAATATTGCTGGAAGCAGAACTGCTGGAATTGAAAGCCAATCCAGACCGTGAAGCCTCCGGTAGTATCGTGGAAGCTACGCTGGACAAAGGTCGCGGTTATGTCGCTTCCCTGCTGGTACAAAATGGTACCCTCCGTCAGGGCGATACCATCGTATCCGGCTCCTTCTTCGGTAAAATCAAAGCTATGTTCAACGAACGTGGCCAGAAAATGGACGAAGCAGGTCCTTCTATGCCAGTACAAGTGCTCGGCTTAAACGGTGCCCCTCAGGCTGGTGAGAAATTCAAGATGTATACCGACGAATCTGAAGCAAAAGAAGTGGCCAACCGCAGAGCCCAGATCGTTCGCGAACAAGGTATCCGTACCAAGAAACATATCACCCTGGATGAAATCGGTCGCCGTCTGGCACTGGGTAACTTCAAACAGCTGAACCTCATCATCAAAGCCGACTTTGATGGTTCCGTAGAAGCATTGAGCGACTCCCTCCAGAAACTGTCTACCGAAGAAATCGTTATCAGTATCGTTCACAAAGCAGTAGGTCAGATCACCGAATCCGATGTATTGCTGGCTACCGCTTCTGATGCCATCATCCTCGGATTCCAGGTACGTCCTTCTTCTCAGGCAGCTAAACTGGCAGAGAAAGAAAACATCGAAATCCGTAACTACTCCATCATCTATGACGCAATCGACGAAATCAAAAGCGCCATGGAAGGGATGCTGGAACCAAAAATCGAAAAGAAAGTGGTGTGCAACGTTCAGGTGCGCGAAACCTACAAATTCGAAAAGGTTACAGTGGCTGGTTGCTTCGTGGTCGATGGCAAGTTGACCAGGAACACCCGTATCAACGTGGTACGCGATGGTATCGTGGTATTTACCGGCGAACTCGGCTCCCTGAAACGTTATAAAGATGATGTGAAGGAAGTAGCCGCCAACATGGAATGCGGATTGAGCGTTCGCGGCTATAGCGACCTCAGACCTAACGACAACATCGAAGGTTTCGAAGAAGTAGAAGTAAAGAGAACTCTCTAATAATATCTCACACAAAAAACACAAAGGCGTTAAGGATTAAATTATATCATAATATCCTTGGCGCCTTTGCCGTTTCCATCCCCACCAGGGATTCATCTAAACTTTTGTTAAATCCGTCGACATTCCCTATGCTACTGACCTTTAAATGGTTATTTTTGATTTTTACCGTTTTTGTATGAAGAAACTTTTAGCATTATCCGCAGGTGCTTTACTGCTATGGCAAGCATCTACGGCCCAGCAAAAACTTGTGGCAGATAAGATTATCGGCGTAGTAGGGGATAAGATTATCCTCAAATCCGATATGGACGGCGCTCTCGCCGATCAGCAACACAATTCCCCCGATGGAATCCTGAAGCCCGATGCTGCCTGCAAAACCCTGGAAATGCTGATTTCCCAGAAAGTAATGGTGCTACAGGCGGAAAGAGATAGCTTACCCGTAAGCGATGGCGACGTGGAAGCGCAAATGGAAAACCGTATCCGTTACTTTGAATCGATGTACGGTAGTAAGGAAAAAATGAAAGAAATTACCGGCTACTCCATCTACCAACTGCGCGAACGTTTCCGTACACCTATTAAAGAAGGATTACTGGCCCAGGCCATGCGTAATAAAATCATTGAACCGGTAAAAGTGACGCCGTCAGAAGTAAAACGCTTCTTCGACGCCATCCCGAAAGATAGCCTCAAGTTCTACGAGTCTGAAATGGAAATCGGTACCCTCGTGCTGCAGCCCAAAGCTACCCGCGAAATGGACCAATACGCCATTGACCGGCTCCTCGATTTCAAAAAACGAGTACTGAATAAAGAATCTGACTTCGGCTCCCTCGCTCTCTTGTACTCTGAAGATCCAGGCGTAAAAGACAACAAAGGTATTTACGTATTAAACCGTAATGATAAAACCACCTACGATCCCGAATTTGTAGCTGCCTCCTTCCGTTTGAAAGAAGGTGAAATTTCTTCCCCGGTGAAAACCCAGTTTGGATATCACCTCATCCAAATGGTGAAACGCTCCGGTGATAACGTAACCGTACAACATATCGTATTGCGCGCAGCGGTAACCAAATCCGACCTGGCAGCCAATATCGCCAAGCTGGACTCCATCCGCAGTGGTATCTTGGCCAATAAATACACTTTCTCCGAAGCCGTAGCAAAGTACAGCGATGCTCCTTCAGCGAAATTCGATGGTGGTATGCTCCAATCCAAAACCGGCGATGGTAGCACCCTGATCACTATTGACCAACTCGACGATCCAAGCGAAAAAGATATCGTACTGATGCTCGATACCCTGAAACCAGGACAAATATCAGCTCCCGTGCAGTTTACCGATGAAAATGGCCGTACCTCCGTTCGCATCGTGTACCTGAAAACCCGTACGCAGCCACACCGGGAAAATCTGACTGATGACTATTCCCGTATCCAGCAACGTACCCTCGATATCAAACGCGCCGAAGCTATCAACAAATGGCTCACGGAAAAGATCCCAACGTTCTATGTACACGTTGACGATGAATACAAAAACTGTAACCGAATCAGCCAGTGGATGTCGTCACTGGCCAAACAATAAAGCTACCGTAGCCCCCTGGCTATGAATAATTAGTAAAGCGGAGATAAGAGCGAAAAACTTTTATCTCCGCTTTCTGATTTTAGCCTCATGGCTAAATCCTTATAGCTTTCTGGTTTTCTCCTTTTTTGGCGTACCTTTGCGACTTCAATTTTCTGCCATGAGTGATGCGATCAAACATGAATGCGGTCTGGCATTTATAAGATTAAGAAAACCGTTTTCCTACTACCAACAAAAATATGGGAGCGTTTTTTATGGGCTAAACAAACTTTACCTGCTCATGGAAAAACAACACAACAGAGGCCAGGACGGCGCTGGGGTGGCTACCGTAAAACTGAACACCGAACCCGGTGTACCTTTTATGCACCGCATCCGTAGCGCGGCGCCGCAGGCCATAGGCGATGTGTTTGCCAAAATACGCGATGAGATACAGGAAATAGAAAAATATCAGCCGGAAATCACCAAATACCCCGGCTTAATGAAAGGACACGTGCGCTTCCTCGGAGAACTGATGATGGGACATATCCGCTATGCTACCCAGGGTAAGAACAACGTAGAGCTCTGCCATCCTTTCGTTCGCTACAATACCATCCCCGCCCGTAACCTGACTATGGCGGGTAACTTTAACCTGATCAACACCGACGAACTGTTTGCATTCTCTAAGGCTGAGCCTGGTGATGTGCACAAAAACAGTGACCTCGCCGCCATGCTGGAAGTGGTACACCATTTCCTGGCGAAGGAAGATAGCGATGGCACGAAAGAACTCGACGTTAAAAGGATACTTCAACAAGCCTTTTCCATGTTCGATGGTGGTTACCACACCTGTGGCCTCATCGGTTCCGGCGATGCATTCGTAATCCGCGATCCCCATGGTATCCGCCCTTCCTATTACTACATCAACGACGATGTGATTGTAGCCGCCTCCGAAAGAGCTGCGATCCGCACTACCTTCAACGTTGGCGAAAATGAAGTACTGGAACTGATGCCGGGAAATGCCCTCATCGTTAAAAATAATGGCGACTACTCCATTGAACAAATCCTCGAACCCAAAGAACGTAAAGCCTGCAGTTTCGAAAGGATTTACTTCTCCCGCGGGAACGATGAAAAAATATACCGGGAACGTACAGATCTCGGCCGTCACCTATCTGGCACCGTTTTGAAAGCCATCGATAACGACCTCCGTAATACCATCTTCTCTTTCATACCCAATACCGCTGAAGTAGCCTTCTACGGCCTGGTAAAGGGACTGGAAGCGTATCTGAATAAGATAAAGGTAGAACGTATTCTTTCCTGGGGAAATGACTATGACGAGGAAAAACTCAGCGAAATGATTAACCGCCGCATCCGTATTGACAAAATAGCGACCAAGGATGTGAAAATGAGGACCTTCATCACTGAAGACTCCAGCCGTAATGAGATGGTACAACACGTATATGACATCACCTACGGTAAGGTAAGACCAGGTATCGATACCCTCGTGGTTATTGACGACTCTATTGTTCGTGGTACCACCCTCAAGGAAAGTATCATCAAGATGCTGGACCGCTTAGGCCCTAAAAAAATCATCGTGGTATCCTCTGCTCCGCAGATCCGTTACCCCGACTGCTATGGTATCGATATGAGCAAAATGGGCGATTTTGTGGCTTTCCAGGCAGCCATTGCTCTCCTGAAAGACCACGGCAAGGAACATATCCTGCAGGAAGCCTACGGCCTCTGTAAAGAACTGGCGCGTACCAACACCCTGCATGCCCAGAACGTAGTAAAGAATGTTTATAAACCCTTTACACCTGAGCAGATTTCAGCAAAAATTGCAGAAATCCTCACACCAAAAGGTATTGGTGCTGAAGTGGAAGTTATTTATCAATCTATCGAAAGTTTACACGCTGCCTGTCCCAATAACCTGGGCGACTGGTACTTTACCGGTAATTACCCCACTCCGGGCGGTAACCGCGTAGTAAATAAGGCCTTCATGAACTACATGGAAGGTAAAAACGAAAGAGGATACTAGTTAAGCCAAAGGCTTAAAGCATAAAGCAAAAAGCTATTGAAGCGGATGATCTTTGCGAATATCAAAAATCGCATTAAACATTCACTACAATAGCTTTTTGCTTTCCGCTTTAAGCTTTTTGCTCTTTCAAATAACCTTTTCTTCCCATGTTAATTTTATCTTAAATAACGCCATGGTGGCTGACAGTATAATTCTAAGAAGTTAACTTCCTGTAAAATCTGTATTTTCGTCTCAGTTAACTATTGGTTTTCAGCCCATGAAAACATTACTGCTCATACGTCATGCTAAATCCAGCTGGAACGATCCGGACATGGATGATTTTGACCGGCCGCTCAACAAACGGGGCAAACAAAATGCGCCGGAAATGGCGCAGCGACTGATTTCTCGGGGAATGGTGCCGGAGCTGATCATTTCCAGTCCGGCCAAAAGGGCCAGAACGACCGCCAAAATGATGGCCAGTGAATGGAAATATCCTAAACAGGCTATTCTATTGGAAGAAGAACTTTACCTCTGCTATGCAGCCACTTTCCTCAAAGTAATCACCAAAATTGATGATGATTTCGGCGCCGTCGCCATTTTTGCCCATAACCCCGGGATTACCGATTTTGCTAATTATCTGACGGAAGAAATCAGGATAGATAATGTACCGACTACGGGCATTTTTGCCATACAGGCCGATACTCAAAGCTGGAAAGACTTTGACATGGCCAGGAAAAAGTTCCTTTTCTTCGAATACCCGCGAAAAGACGATTAGTCCTTCACTATTTTATTATAGGAAGCAGTGATCCCCTTGATCAGGGAGGAACTGAATCCCTGGTGCTCCATTTCATTGAGCCCGGCAATGGTGCATCCTTTAGGCGTCGTTACCTTATCAATTTCTTCCTCCGGATGACGGTTCTCGCGAATCAGTAACTCTGCTGCCCCCTTCACGGTTTGTGCCGCAATCAGGCTGGCCGTACGTGCATCAAAACCTATTTCAATGCCTCCCTGAATATTAGCGCGAATATAACGCAGCGCATAGGCAATACCACAGGCACCCAATACAGTAGCTGCATCCATTAGCTTTTCATCAATACTCACAGTAGCTCCCAACTGGTCAAACATTGTCTTTACATAGCGCATCTGCTCTTCTGTAGCATGTTTGTGGGCAATACAGGTAATAGATTCCTGGATAGCAATAGCGGTATTAGGCATGGCCCTTACCACCGGCATTCCCGGTAGTACATGCTCCAGGTCATCTATACTGACACCGGTAACCACACTGATTAAAATATGGCGGGACGGGTCAAAAGAAGCTTTAAACTCCTGTAATACCTCCCGCACATTGTAGGGCTTCAATGCCACTACAATCACTTCCGCTTCGCGGATCGCGATATCATTGTCGGTTTCTATCCGTACTCCTGCATCTTTTAAGGCCGCCAGCGTACGCGTGTTACGCTTGGTAACCGTAATATCTGCGGCCTTCGAAAAACCGCTCTTCAGCAATCCCTGGGCAATGGCCGATCCCAGATTTCCTCCACCTATAATGGCTATTTTTTTGGCTGACATAAAAAAATGTTTACACTATAAATCCTGAGAAAGGTATAACAAAAGCCGCATCCATGCAAACGGCAACGAATTTCTTACCTTGCAGATATGCAGGCATTACAAACAGCAGCCGCGTTTTACGCCAGAATAAAGGAAGTACATAGCATTCAAAATACGGAGGACAAAGTCCGTCATTATAAACAGATCCTGGAAATCCTCTTCCGGGAGTTAACCCGGAAAGAAACCCGCACTTTCGGTAATTTGTTTGCCCGCATGCAGTTCTTCTTCGACCGGCAATTGGTTCCCCCGGATATCCATCAGCAGCTGACTGCCCTGCGCATACTAACGAACAAGGCCACACGGGGCATGTTTCCCCTCCAGGAAGCAGAGCATGTGCTTTGCATCAAGGCCCTCACTGAATCTGTGGCCTGGTGCTACCAGGTACAGCCTCCTGATGAACTCACCGCCTTTTATGCTTCCGCCGGCGTACATAAGCTATCGCTGGCCTGGCAATACCGTGCCGGCGATCTCGCCCTGGTAAAGTGCATGGTCACTGCTGTGGGCACGCTCACCACCACGGCGCAAGGAAAGTATACCCTGCTGCTCTCTGCCAAAAACGATGAACAAGGCGACTTTCAGCTGCTGCTCGAACATCTGGAACCGGCTACCATCGCCTCCCTGCAGGATCTATTGCGCCCCTACGATACCATCAACGTACTTCACTGCCGCCAGGGCGCCTCCGGGCACGAATACGCTACCACCGCTGAAAGCCAGGTAGTACTCGAACCCGACCTGCTGATAGATATCAGCGACCTGGCAGAATGCTTTACCCATAAAGGCGCCAACCGGCTGCTCTACCTAGTGAAAAAACTCACCCCGCAGCAATCCAGCCCCGCCGCCTTCAAGGGAAATCTCGTGAATGCCCTGCTGGATGAGATGCTGCGCAACAAAGACATCAATTTTAAAACCTCCTTTGTGGAAGCCGTCGCCGAAAATGTACTGCAAGCTGCCGCCTACGGCCGTGAAAAAATCAATGACATGTTTCGTGATATCCGGCAACAACACTGGGGCAATCTGCATAATACCGTAAAAGAATTGCAGGAGCAGCCTGTCCGGATAGAGCCTACCTTTTTTTCTGCTCAATACGGGCTGCAAGGACGCCTGGACCTGATGGCCGAAGACGATCACGACGAATACCGCAAAGAAATATTTGAGCTGAAAAGTGGCAAATGTCCCGACTATCACACCTGGAAAAATCATGAAATGCAGGTAGTAGGATATAACCTGTTGCTGAAATCTACTTTTGGGAGGCATCGCAAAGGTAGTTCGGCCATCCTGTATTCGGCTGCTACCACCACTCCGCTGCGAAATGTGACCAGTACCCATCTGACGGAAAACGACCTGTTACAACTCCGTAATGAAGTAGTAGCCATGTTGCTCCGCCTGGCAGGAGGCGAGGCAGAAATACTGTCGGCCATTACTACTGCCGCCGCTATTGGACTACCTTCATTCAGTGCCGCGCATTTCACCGCCTTTGAACGGGCCTGGCTAACGGCACCGCCGGTGCATAAAGCCTACTACCATGAATTCCTCGCCTTTATGCTCCGGGAATACCTGCAAGCCAAATGTGGTATGTTTTCGGAAATTAACCGGGAAGATGATGCCGACGGCTTTGCCGCACTATGGCTGCAACCCGAAAAAGATAAATTATCCCGCTTCAATATTATCCCGGGACTGCGGTTCCGGGAATTTGACACGGTGAATAGTTCCGTGCTGTTTGACATAGTCGTTCCCGTTAGCCACAACTTCAGGAAAGGCGATACCGCTATTATCTATCCCCGTACCAGCACTGAACTCCAGCCCATGCAACAGCAACTGCTGAAGGGCAGGATAGAAGAGCTGGGCAAAGACCAGCTGGCCTTTTCGTTGAATAACCGGCAAATGACGCTCGACTTCTTCCGGCAATTTGATGAATGGATTATTGAGCACGACATTTACGAATCTAATTATTGGACGGCCACTGCATCCCTGTTTTACATGATTTCCCCCTTGTACCGGGAGCGCGCCAATATGCTGCTGGGCATGGGTACGCCACGCTGGTACCCTTTACAACACACCTCTCCTGCAATGTTCAATGCTAACCAAGAACAGATTGTAAAACAGGCATTGGAGGCGCAGGACTACTACCTGTTACAGGGGCCTCCCGGTACGGGCAAAACCTCCTCGCTGCTTACGACCATGGTGGGCGAAATGGTTAAGCAGGATACCTACGTAATTATTGTGGCCTTTACCAACAAGGCAGTAGAGGAAATATGTCATAAGCTCAGTGCTAAAGGCATTGACCATTTACGCATGGGTGGCCGCAGTTCCGAGGCGGCACTTATCCTGAAACAATATTGCCTGGAAGGCTCCCTGGATGAAGCCCGCCGTTATATTACCGGGCACCGGGTATTTGTAGCTACCGTAGCTACCATGGCTACCCGGCTGGAACAGTTAGTAATGATGGGGATTCCTACCGATACACTGGTTGTAGATGAAGCCTCGCAGCTGACAGAACCCCAGCTCCTGGGGCTATTGATGCCTTTCCGCAAATTTATCCTGATAGGCGACCAGAATCAGCTGCCCCCTGTGGTAGCGCAGGAGGAGCACTTCTGCCAGGTGAAAGCTCCCTGCCTGTTGGACCTGGGCATACGGGACCTGCGTACGTCTATCTTTGAGCGGCTGATACTACGTTGTAAAACCAACCATTGGCGGCATGCCTGGGGCATGCTCAATACCCATTTCAGGATGCACGACAGCATTGCGGCATTGGTAAATCATTACTATGCCGGCCAGCTGTCGTCGGGAAGAGCAGCGCAACAGGCCGCATTCGACCCGGCGCCCGCCTATGAAAGTATAGGCTGGGAGCGGGTATTATCTCTCGGGAGAAAAATATTTATTCCCAGCCCTTATGAAGCCACTTCCAAGATGAACAAAACAGAAGCCCGCTGGGTGGCCTCTTTGCTACAGCATCTGAAAACCCGCTATGGAACTAGCTTTAGTAAAGATACGGTGGGCGTGGTAACTCCCTGGCGAACACAAATCAGCCTTATCCGGGAGCTGATAGCAGACGATGATACCCTGCAGGACATCAATATAGACACGGTAGAGCGTTTTCAGGGATCTGAAAACGATATTATTATTGTTTCGCTGGCGGTATATCATGCCGCGCAGGTACAAACGCTGCAGTGCCTGGGGCAGTTTAACTGGGAGGAGGAGCACATAGAAGTAGACCGTAAATTGTTGGTAACGTTATCGCGCGCCCGAAAACAGGTGATTATCCTTGGTCACGAGCCGGTTCTAAAAGATAGTGTGCATTACTGCCGTATGTTGGCAGATATGAGTAGGGGAGTGCTGTAAGGCGCCCGCAAATAACGATGGCCATACACGTGGTATGGCCATCGTTCAGACAACATCATATATGATCATTCCTGGCTAACCAGGCTTTAATCCAGTGTTACATGTGCCCAGTTTTCACCGCTTTTAATGCGGTAAAGCTGCATTTCACTGATATCAAACTGTTCAGCAATTTGCTTCATTGTTTTTTTACCAGGTTTATTCAGCAGGCGTTTAATGCTTTTTACTTTAGAAACATTCAGTTTCAGCCCTTTGATGCGGTTACGCTGTTTTTCCTTATAGGCCAGCTTGGCAGGGCTTTTTTGCTGATGTTCTTCCATTTCCTCTTTGGTGGCCCATTTGAGGTTGGATGCTTTGTTATTCTTTTTATCGTAGTCCAGGTGGATCACATATTTATGTGACCGTCCTGCTTTCTTACTGAAAAGTTTGGCCACCTCCCGGTGCAGGTAGAGTGACTGGTAGCTGTCGGCCGGCTTTACGTTCAATACCGTATAGCCTTCCACGGTAGACCCCGTGAGCAGCTTGCCATCTTCGGTACTTTCATGATAACTGATCACTCTCCCCATGTTGGATACAGCGTATTTTTTACGCAGGGCAGATTTGTTTTTAATCTGTAAGTCTTTCCAGACTTCGTTTTTCAGATTTTTAATTGTGGTCATGTGAAAGCAATTTTTATTTTTTTATATCCTGGGGTTATCCGTTTATCCGTAAACGTTACAACCAGCCATTTCATTATCAGCTGGCAGAAAATCGTGTGCAGCTAACTGGGGAGCAGCCCTTTCGAATATATGGTCTTTGTATTGTAACACAACCGCGTCTAGTACTTCCTCTATCTGAGCTAATGTATTGTAAGTTACTAATTGTTGTCTGAATTCCTTTATATGCGGTAATCCTTTGAGATAGTTCGTGTAGTGCCGGCGCATTTCAAGTATACCTACTACCTCTCCCTTCCAGGTAACAGAGTGGTGAAGGTGCTTTTTACAAACTTCTACTCTTTCTAAAACAGTTGGTAAGGGCAAATGTTCGCCAGTCTTCATAAAATGCTTGATCTCCCGGAAAATCCAGGGATAACCAATAGCAGCACGGCCAATCATCACACCATCCACCCCATATTTCGCCCTGGCGGCTATTGCCTGCTCCGGCGTACATATGTCACCGTTACCAAAGATAGGAATTTGTATGCGTGGATTATTTTTTACTTTTCCGATCAGGGTCCAGTCAGCACTTCCTTTATACATCTGGGTGCGGGTACGGCCGTGAATGGTGAGGGCTTTAATACCTACATCCTGCAACCTTTCCGCTACATCTTCTATATTCTTGGTTTCCTCATCCCAGCCCAGGCGGGTTTTGATGGTTACCGGCAGCCTGGTTGCCTTTACTACGGCAGCCGTCAGTTTCACCATTTTAGGGATATCTTTTAAGATACCTGCTCCGGCGCCTTTACAGGCCACTTTCTTTACCGGGCAGCCAAAGTTAATGTCCAGCAAATCGGGGTTGGTGGCCTCTACGATCTGGGCAGCCATCGACAGCGACTCTTCATCTCCCCCAAAAATCTGTATTCCTACAGGGCGTTCGTAATCAAAGATGTCCAGCTTCTTCCGGCTTTTAATGGCGTCCCGGATCAATCCTTCAGAAGATATAAACTCCGTGTACATCAGATCAGCCCCATTATCCTTGCACACCGCACGAAAAGGCGGATCGCTCACATCTTCCATGGGCGCCAGTAATAAAGGGAATTCTCCCAGTTCAATATTTCCTATCTTCACCATAATTTATATAACCACAGCAGGTTTTGCGGTAGTTATTATTTTAATATTTTATATACTATTTCTTTTACAAGCAGGATTTTTTGCAGTGATGGCCTGAAAGAGGGCAGCTGTCGTTACCAGGAGGCTGACTGCAAAGTGAATTTCGCGCTGTAAATTTACGCAATTTTAATACAGTATTCTCTTATGATTGGTTATCTGAAACAATCACCCATTTTATTACAGTTCCTTACCTTCTTTGGCTTTTTCTTTGGCTTCTCTGCTTTGTATGTAGTGGGTATCCAATCGTTGACACCCACCATCACCGGTCAAAGCCTGGACGCACTCCAAAGAACC
This sequence comes from Chitinophaga sp. Ak27, assembly GCF_012726295.1. Taxonomy (GTDB): domain Bacteria; phylum Bacteroidota; class Bacteroidia; order Chitinophagales; family Chitinophagaceae; genus Chitinophaga. The sequence continues at coordinate 491,047 of NZ_JABAOB010000005.1, forward strand.
CTGGATCCTAACTTTGTCGGCTATCTGAAAATAATACAACTGGCTTATACCATCATCGCCTTTCTGGTGCCCGCGGCCATTTTTGCCTACCTGTGGCAGCCTTATCCCATATCTTACCTGGGCTTAAAGCTCCCTTCCAAAGCCATTCTATGGGTTTTAGCCCTCCTGGCAATGTTCGGCGTATTACCGCTATCAGGCGCCCTGGGCGAGTGGAACCAAACCTGGCAGGTACCGCAATCCATTAAGGATATGGAGGCGTTGGCTGAAAAGCTGCTGGGCGTTATGCTCAAAATGCCTACTATAAAGGACTTGTTTATAAACCTTATACTGGTGGCGATCATACCGGCGATCGGGGAAGAGCTGTTTTTCCGGGGCGTTTTACAACGGCTGATCATCAATGCCACCGGAAAAGTATGGCTGAGTATATTTATCACTGCTGTGATCTTCAGCGCTATCCACATGGAAATATTGGCCTTTGTACCCCGGGTGCTGCTGGGATTCGCACTGGGGGCTATTTATGTCATCAGCGGTAACCTCTGGCTGGCTATTGGCGCCCACATATTGAATAATGGCTTACAGGTGGTGATGCTGTACTTTTTCCAGCATGGCATGGTAAAAGAGGATCCCCAGGCCGACAGCCACATCGAATGGTATTACGTAGCTTTGAGTATTCCTGTAACCATTGGCCTGTTTTGGGCATTGAAGCAAAAGTCGCCCGCCGGAGTCATGATAACCGGGGAAAATAAAAGCGCCGTTGGTGAAGTAGATGAGATAAGAAAGGACGGAAATTTGTAATCTTAACAAGACTTAAACGCTGTATTATGGAAAAAGACTGGGTTAAAATATTTTCGAGCGACCGGCCCTTTGAGGCGGAAATTGTAAAGGGAATGTTGCTGGAAAACGGAATTGATGCTGTTTTACTGAACCGGCAATCCTCTTCCTATAATATCACCCTGCCCGGCCAGGCAGAACTTTACGTACACCAATCGCAGGAAGAAACGGCCAAAAGCCTGGTGCATAATCACAACAACTTGCCCACCGGCGACCCCAATCAGGTAGATACTGAATAGGAGAGACACGGCAGCACACCGGGGCCAGGACTCCAGTGTGGAAATTTGCTTCGTCCCGTAAATTTGTCCACTTTTGCGGGTACATTCTAATCAACAGACAACATATAATGAAAACTTTTTTCACCCGCACTGCCTCAGCGCTTGTGTTTGTGGCAGTAATGCTGGGGGGTATTTTATGGGCCGACTATACCTTTTTCCTACTTTTCTTCCTGGTAGGCTGTTGTGCGCTCCAGGAGTATTTTAAGCTGATACGCCATATCGATGCAGATTATGCCGGTATTACTTCCTGGCATAAGTGGGGCGCCACCATTGCCGGAGCAGCTATTCTGCTCACCTTTACAGGCAATAATTTCAGCATGGCGCATATCCCTACCGGGCTCATTGGCTGGTGGACCGCCGTTATATTCCTGCTGGTAATGCCCCTGGGAGAAGTATTAATGAGTAAGGACTTCTCTTTAAAGAATATTGGCTACTCGGCTATTGGCCTGCTATATACCATCATCCCTTTCGGGCTGCTGATCAATATCCGCTTAAACGCCATCAATATTCACTATACCGCCGATAATGTAGGAACAGCCCCCGGATGGCTGATCCCCCTGTTACTCATCATTTTCATCTGGATTAATGATACCATGGCCTATATCGTAGGCTCCCTTATAGGACGAACTCCTTTTGCGCCCGCAATTTCTCCGAAAAAAACTATAGAAGGCACTGTGGGTGGAATGATCCTGGCAGTAGCTACTGCTGGCGTTTACGGCCGCTTCTGGGGAGGTGAATACCTGGCGTTGCAGCACTGGATAGTATTGGCTCTCATTGCTGCCATTTTCGGCACTATCGGCGACCTGATTGAGTCTAAGCTCAAAAGGATGGCTGGTGTAAAGGATTCCGGTAATATCATGCCCGGCCATGGCGGCTTCCTGGACCGGTTCGATTCGCTGCTCCTGGCCGCTCCCTTTGCCTGGATTTATGTTCAGTTCTTTATGATGGCCTGACATAATTTCGTATGCTAAAAAAATTGAATTGAAGTAACTTCGCAGCAAAACTAAACACATACATCAATCATCTAATAAAAAAACAATGAAGATCCATCGTGAAGGATTTGCTACCATCTCCCTTGTATTCCTGGTACTGGCGTTAATTAACGGAGCAGTATGTTATTGGTTTGGCGCTGCCACCGGCTTGTGCTGGACTGTGGCCATTATTTCCCTGGTGTTCTTCCTGTTCATCGTTTCATTCTTTCGTATTCCTTCCAGACAATATACAACCGGTGACTCGCTCGTTGTTTCACCCTGCGATGGTAAAGTAGTGGTAATTGAAGAAGTGTATGAACCAGAGTATTTTAAAGATAAACGCCTGCAGGTGTCTATCTTCATGAGCCCGGCTAACGTACACGTAAACCGTAATCCTATTGCTGGTACGGTAAAACTGTCGCAATACCACCCGGGTAAGTACCTGGTGGCCTGGCATCCCAAATCTTCTACTGAAAATGAAAGACATTCTGTTGTGATCGGTAACGGTAAAACAGATATCCTGGTAAGACAAATTGCCGGCGCACTGGCCCGCAGGATTGTAAATTACCTGAAACCGGGTATGGAGGTGAAACAGAATGAGGAAATGGGCTTTATTAAGTTCGGCTCCCGGGTAGACCTTTACCTGCCTATCGGTACAGAAGTAGCCGTACAGCTGGAACAAGTGGTACAGGGCGGGATTTCCGTTATTGCTAAAATCTAGTATCTTTAAAAGATAAACGGTTATCATATGATAAAGAAAGCCTTTACCGGTGTTGCGGCCTTCCTGCTGGTAGCCTGCGTGGCACTGGCCCAGGAGAAAACCAAGAACAAACCAGTCGCTAAAAAGGATTGTACAGCAGCTAACTGTCCTAGCGCCAAAGGTAAAAGTTGCTGTCAGCAACCGTCTAAAACCGCCAACCTGAGATTGGCAGCCGTTAACAAGACGAAAGCAAAAGCACAATAAAAGCTGGCCCTCAAGTGAAGGGCAGGTGAAACATAATAAAAAAGCGAAGCATTCATGGAATGCTTCGCTTTTTTATGCCTTTCCGGCACTTATAAAATATTTCTCAGCTCACACAGGTGATTAATGACATAAGTAGGCCGGAAGTCTACCGGTGGCTTAGCGGGGTTAAAGTATACCTGGTCCATGCCTACGCCATGGGCGCCTTTAATATCCAGCTCCATCGCATCGCCGATCATGATACTTTCTGTAGCGCTGGTCGCCGCCCGGCCCATCGCGAAATCAAAAATTTCGCGGTAAGGCTTTAAGCTGCCTGCCAGCTCAGAAGTAATGATATGGGTGAAATAGTGGTCAATTCCTGAATTTCTCATCTTCAGCAACTGGGTTTCTTCAAACCCGTTGGTGATCATGTGCATGGGATAGCCTTTTGCTGCCAGGTAATCCAGCGTTTCCCTGGTTTCTGGGAATAATGCCTTCTTGGCAGGTAATATTTCCAGGAATTGTTCGCTGAGTTTTTGGGTCAATGCTTCATCCCCGATTTTGAAATCCAGTAATGTAAGGCGGAAGCGCTTGTCGCGCAATTCGTGGCGGGTGATAAATCCTTTGCGGAACCTGTCCCACAAACGCTCATTATGATCTACATAAGAAACGGAAAACGCCTCAAAAGTTGGTATTCCTCTCTGCTCTAAAGCGTGGTTAGTGTACAGCTCCTGCAGAGTCTCCTGTTCATTGGTTTCAAAGTCCCAGAGTGTATGGTCCAGGTCAAAGAAAAGATGTTTATACTTCATGGCACCGCAAAGGTACTAAATACTGCCCAGATGGACCGACGTAGGCAAGGGCATTCAAAGTAAATTCACTATTTTACTGCATCAATGAGGAAAAAAATATGAACGCAGTTATAACAGGCGCCAGCAAGGGCATTGGAAAGGCCATTGCCGTGAAACTGGCTCAGGAAGGATGTAACGTGGCTATTTGCGCAAGACATGCCGGCGCATTAGCCGATGCCAAAGCAGCTATCCAGCAAAAGAATCCGAACGCTACCATACTGGCAGAAAGTGTAGATATGGGAGATAAATCACAGGTACTGGCCTTTGCCCGTAAAGTGATGACCACTTTTCCCCGTATTGATATCCTGGTAAATAATGCCGGCATCTTTATCCCCGGCGCCCTGCAAAAAGAAGAAGAGGGGCTACTGGAAAAGTTGATGGCGGTGAACGTATACAGTGCCTACCACCTCACCCGGGCGTTGTTGCCAGCCATGATCCCTCATCGCAATGGACATATCTTCAATCTCTGCTCTACGGCCAGCTATAAAGCCTATCCGAATGGCGGGTCTTACGGTATTACCAAACATGCCCTACTGGGTTTCAGCAAAAATCTAAGAGAAGAACTGATCCCTCATCATATCAAGGTAACTTCAGTAAGTCCGGGTCCTACCTTAACCGCGTCCTGGGACGGCTTCGAGGCACCCGCCGACAGGATGATGCCCCCGGAAGATATAGCCAGTGTGATCTGGTCGGCCTGGTCGCTCGCTAAACAAACGGTAGTGGAGGAAATCCTCCTCAGACCCATGCTGGGAGACATCTGACCCTTTTATCACATGAGCAATTTTAGTTATTCGGATAATGACAGCAACGTAAAAGATCTGAATAATAAATTTAGAACATATTAAAATGTTTTAACTAACTTTTAACGGCGCTTGCCTCGCTTCCAGCGCGGCTTTGGTTAAATTTGTTGACATAATTTATGATGTACAGAATTAGCATAGGGAAGTGTATTTACTCCATCTTGTTTTGCCTGGGACTAGCAGCCAGCGCGTTCGCGCAGGAGTTCCGCTTTACGACTACTGTGAGCAATAACACCGTGACGCAGGATGAACCGTTCCAGATTCAGTTTATGCTGGAAAACGGAACCAATGTGACGAGCTTTACACCACCCAGCTTTAAAGATTTTGAAGTCCTCCAGGGCCCTTCACAAATGCAGGGGCAATCTATTTTTAATGGTAAACGTTCTGAATACGTAGCGCTGAGCTATCTCCTTCAACCCAAACACGTAGGCAGCTTCACCATTGCCGGCGCACAGGCCCGCGTAAATGGGAACGTTGTAAAATCAAACCCCGTATTGATTGAAGTCAGAAAAGGCAATGCGCAGCAGCAACAACAGCAGCCGCCTGCATCTGCCGGCGCTTATCCATCCCACCGCGGCCAGGGTGGGGAAGACCTTCCCGAAGGATTCCTGAAAAAGGGAGAAGACATCAACGAAAAGCTGAAGAAAAATATTTTCCTGAAAGTAGATGTGGATAAAACCAATTTATATGAAGGACAGCAACTAACGGCAACGTATAAACTGTACACCAGGCTCCCAACTAATTCCAGCGTTACCAAAGTACCTGCCTTTAAAGGCTTCTCAGCAAAAGATATTGAATTGCCCAACCCACCTCAGGCCACCGAGGAACGGGTGAATGGCATTCCCTATAAAGTGTTTACCATCCGCAAAACATTACTGTTCCCCCTGCAATCAGGTACCCTGGAGCTGGACCCGGTAGAAGTAGACAACCAGGTAAGGCTCGTAAAAATGGTGAGCAACAAACGTAATAACAGCGGACGAGGCAAAGATCCATTTGAAGATTTCTTCAACGATCCGGCCTTTAAAGATCCTTTCTTTGATGACTTCTTTAACCGTCCGGAAGTTGAATATCAGGATGTTCCATACAAAATACAGAGCAATCCTATCAGCATTACAGTAAAACCAGTACCTGTAGATGGACGCCCCCTTAGCTATAACGGCGCAGTAGGTAAGTTCAATATGACCGCTGTGGTGGATAAAAACAAACTCACCACAGATGATGCACTTACGCTTAAAGTAACCATTAGCGGTCAGGGCAATGTAAACCTGCTCAACTCTCCCAAAATAGACGTCCCTGCAGGTTTCGACAAATACGATCCTAAGGTTACCGACGATATCGAAAAGAACAGCAACCCGCTCTCTGGCAAACGTACTTTTGAATATGTACTGATGCCCCAGGAAGCAGGCGATCATACCATCCCGGCAGTAGAATTTTCTTATTTCGACCCGGAAGCCAATAGCTTTAAAACCCTACGCTCCGAGCCATTCAATATTCATGTAGCCCAGGGTAAACATATAAAACAAGATAAACAGGACTTTGGCGTGGCCAAGAATGAACTGGTGAAAAATGATACCAGTGTACTCGACTGGACCCGCAATCATAGCTGGTTTATCCTCAGTCCGTGGTTTTATATCTTACTGCTGCTGCCATTACTTGCAGCCGCCGGTATTATCCTGAATAAACGTAGAAAAGACTATAATACTACCAACGCCGCAGCTCTGAAACTCCGCTATGCCAACAAGGTAGCCCTAAAGCGACTGGAATTGGCCGCCCGCTACCTGAAGGAAGGAAAGGATAAAGCATTTTATGAAGAAACTTCCCGCGCCGTTTGGGGATATCTCAGTACCAAACTGAAAATACCCATGGCCGATCTGAGCAAGCAGCTGGTACAGGAAAAACTAAATGTGCGCCACATCAATGGTAGCAATACCCACGATCTGTTTAGCTTGATCGACAACTGTGAAGTAGCCCTGTATGCACCAGGTCAGGATAATCGTAAAATGCAGGGCACCTACGAACAAGCTGTGACCATTATCAGTAACCTGGAACAGGCGTTAAAGAATTAATTTAACCATGCTGAACTATCATCAACATATTAAGCCAACGTTTTTAGCGATAGCATTGTTGTTCACATTTTCGGTTGGCCGGGGCCAATCTGCTGCCAGCGCTAATCCACAGCATCGCTTTGAAGAGGCTAACCTGCTTTTTAATCAAAGCAAATATACCGAGGCCGCCAGGGCTTACCAGTCACTGCTGGATGAAGGCCATACGCAAAAAGCACTTTATTTTAATGCAGGCAATGCCTGGTATAAAGCCGGTAAAACCGGTCTGGCAGTATACAATTACGAGAAGGCGTTAGAGCTGTCTCCCAACGACGCCGCAGTGAAACATAACCTCGACCTGGTAAACCAAAAGGTGAATGGCTATGTAGACGAATTACCGTTGGTGTTTTTCCAGCAATGGTGGTTACAGTTGCAGCACCTGCACAAAGCCAATGGCTGGGCAATAGGCACTGTAGTGCTTTTCTGGCTACTGATAGCCGGCATCATCCTGAATGTATATACACCCGGATGGAGAAATCGTTTTGTAAAATGGGGCACCTATGTGTTGGGGGCCTTATGTGTACTTTACCTGCTCATGGCAGTAGATACCTATCTTTCTTCCAACAATCATCAAACAGGTATCGTCATGAACGCCAATATTAAAGCGAAAACGGCTCCGGATGAAAACAGCCGTGATGCCTTTGAAGTAGGAGAGGGTATGAAAGTACATATCACAGACGCTACTGCCGATTTCTGCAAGATAGAATTGGCGGATGGCAAGAGCGGCTGGATAAGCTGTTCGTATATTAAGCGACTGTAATACTCATAGTCGCTCTATCCGTAGTAAAAAGTCGTGTTTCTTTTCGCGGGCTACTGGTACACTATAGCCGTCACTCATAATTATTTCTCCCCCATCTCCCTTAATATACTTATCCATAAACGATAGGTTTATCAGGAAGCTGTTATGTACCCGGAAGAACCCCTTATCGGATAGCCAGGCTTCCATTTCGGGCAGGCTGCGATATACCAGCACTGGTTTTTCCGGCAGCTGTAAATACAACCGGGTTTGCCCGCCAATGGATCTGCAATAAATAATATTCCTGGCAGTCACCATTTGCAACCCATCCAGGGTGGGCAATGCCATTCTTTCATCCTGGCTAAGTTGTTGTTGCAGGAACTGCAACAGGTTATCCAACTTTTCTGTTTTGTCGGCATGCGTTTGCAAACCGGCTTTTTCTACTGCCAGCCGCAACTCTTTCGAATCTATCGGTTTGAGCAGGTAGTCGAGCGCACTGTGATGAATAGCCTGCAAGGCATATTGATCATAGGCTGTGATGAAAATGACAGCGAAATCGCGGTGATTACAGGCTTCAAGTACCTGGAAACCGTCTATACCGGGCATTTCCACATCCAGGAAAACTAGTTGAGGATGCAAGTCATTAATCGCGTGAATAGCTTCAAGGCCATTACCACAAACCGCTTGTAAGACAACATGCGGACAATACCTTTCCAACATTATTTGTAGTGCATCCCGACTATGTTTCTCATCATCTACAATGATGGTACGCATAAAATAAGATTATGATTACAGGTTTGCGCTGAGATGAAGTTTATATGGTCATTGAGCCTAAAAATTCATATAAAAATTAAGGAATTAATGGCATATGGCCCAATTAAAGACTCAGCCTGCCAGAGATTGGCGCGCCCCAACGTGCTGCATACTGATAATCAATCTATTAGCAGTGGGTGCCTGTGAGGCGTCATATACCTGCAACGCTTTAATACTGGCTTGCATATGATATTTTTCACTCATCATATACAAACGTTCTGAGGCAATGTCAATCCCAGATGCCTGGCGCTCACCGGTACCATCCAGTATCTCTGTAATCAATACCCCATTATCTTCCAGCTGTATAAACAGGCGGTCTTTTTCCTTACAGATGGTGACCAGCAGCTGTCCGCCTGACTTCTGGGGCCTTAACAACAGGCGGTGCCAGATAGCATATTGCACGTAAGGCTGAATAATCAGTGGAGGTATTAACGTAAATTGTTTATTTACATCTGGCAGTACGTTTATCTGGTAGTCGAACTGCTCATCGAAGCGCAGTTGTTCCAGCTGTATGTATAGTTCCAGCGCGTCCAGCTCATCCTGCAGGGAAATCCATTCCTTATTGAAATTCCCGATCATCAGGCGCATCAAACGGGAAAAACGGGTAAGATATAGCGAGGCCATGTCCGTACTGGTAGTAAGGATATAATGATGAATAGCGTTGAGGCTATTAAAAATAAAATGAGGGTCCATCTGCGCCTGGAAGGCATGTAGTTCCAGGTTAACCAGCGCCTGATGTTTGGTTATTTCTTTCGCTGAAGCTCTCCTGATTTTTCTTTCCCGCAGGGCAAAAAATACTATTAGGGCAACGAGACTTAACAAAAAAAACAGCCAGAATGGCCACTCCGCAGCAAAGACTATGTACGTATAATGTTGTGCCACAAATTAGGTTTACAGGATGCACTTCATCTCATATAAGCAGGTTAAATATCGGCTAATTCGGGCCCACGGGAAAGTGAGATTTACTACGAGGTAGAATTTCAGGGGAAAGTGGGGAGATTGAGATGAAAAGTGGCTAAAAGCATTTTGCTTTCTGCCTTATGCCCATGATAGGCATAAGGCAGAAAAACCAACTGGCTATGCTTCTGTAAATTTATATCCAACGCCTCTTACAGAGTGGAAATAGCGGGAATTGCGGCTATCTTCTTCAAAATACTTACGGAAATTGAGAATAAAGTTATCAATAGTACGGGTGGTAGGGTATACGTTGTATCCCCATACTACCTGTAATATCTTTTCACGGGTAACTACTTCGCCTTTATTTTCGATAAGCAGCTTCAGGAGCATAGCTTCCTTCTTGCTCAGTTCATAGTGTTTGCCGTCTTTGCCAATGCACTCCTGTGCTGCAAAGTCAATGGTATTATCACCGAAGCGATATACATTGGGTACACTGTCTTTGTCCTGGATCTTCTTATTTTTAACGATCAGCTTCTCTACCCGCAGTAATAACTCTTCCAGGTTAAAGGGCTTGGTCATATAGTCGTCGCCCCCTTTCTTGAGCCCCAGTACACGGTCGGCGCTACTGTTTTTGGCGCTGAGGAAAAGGATGGGTATTTCATTATTCTGAATGCGTATGTTTTCGCATACAGCAATACCATCCATTTCGGGCAACATAATGTCCAATATAATAAGGTCGAAATATTCGTTTTTAACTGCTTTCAGCGCAGCTGTACCGTTGTCTACTGCCGTTACTTCATATCCTTCCAGCTCCAGGTTCAGCTTCAGTGCTTCCTGGAGATTTTCTTCATCTTCCACCAGCAGTATTGATGCCTTTGTCGCTTCCTTCATGTGTTAATGTTTGATTTTACATCGAATCCGGGTTATTGATATTCACCAATCCTTCATCTAATTTACGCTGTTTGAATGGAATATTCAGGCAAGGTTATTTCAAAACAACTACCAACCGGCACATTATCCTTTACTTCGATACTACCGCCATGTTGTTCTACAATCTTCGCGGTGAGGAACAGTCCCAGGCCAGAGCCCTTTGCTTTGCGGGTATTTTCGTTGCCTACCCGGTAAAATTTCAGGAAGATGCGGCCTTTCTCTTCATCGGGGATACCTGGTCCTTCATCAATTACCTGTAATTTCAGCTCCTTGTTGCTCTCAAAGAGTTTTACAAGGATAGTAGTGTTCTTGGGGGCATATTTAGCGGCATTCTCCACGAGGTTGTTCACAATAATCTGCAGGGTAAGCTTATCTCCCTCCAGCCATATATCCGGCATTACTTCCGCATTGATCTGGTGGGTACCTATACGGCCATCGAGGTCTTTAATGCTACCGAATACCAGCGAGGAAAAGTCGAGTGGCTCCTTAAACAACCGGTAGTTATGCGTTTCCAGCTGCGCGGCCAGCAAAATGTTATTGCATAGCTGGTCGAGGCGGTTCGTTTCACGGATCGTGTTATTGAGCAGCTTCAACTGCGTTTCCTCATCCAGCTTATGTTTACGGATCGTTTCCAGGTTTAGCTTGGCTACTGCTATAGGTGATTTCAACTCGTGCGTTACCGCCATCATAAAGTTCTGCTGTTGCCGGCTGAGCTTCATGTATTTCCAAACGGCCCGGTATACAAATACGGCGCCCAGCAAGATAATGCCCAGGAAAATGATCCCTTCTCCCAGGTACTTAAAAGAGCGCATATGCTCCTCTTTGTTAATCCTTTGCAGCTCCAGCTGATGTTCTACCGGTTGTGCAAGGCTATCGACCCGGAGGTACAGGTTTTGTTGTTCGAAGCCTTTGATTTGTTCGCTTTGCCTGAACAATAAAATGCCCCACCATACCAGTGCAGCTATGGTGTAAGCCATCACCAGGAAGTAAACGAAGGAAACCGATTTCCCTTCCTGCATTTTATTGAAAAATCTTTTCATCATTGCCTGGTACCGGCTTTCTCAATCCGCAAGCCAACATTCATCACATGGGGGAGCGGATTTTGCCGCATATTCTGTTCAAAGGTGAATTTGTAGGTGCCGGGCTTATTGAAGATGGCCTTCTCCTGGATGAAGATACGGTGTTCATAAATATCATCCAGACCAGAACCAGACCATTTACCGGTGATGTCTGCCAGTGGCAGTTCTACCCGTTGTTCTTTAGGTATACTGTCGCCCGGGTATTGCGTTCCCACCAGCACCCATATGTTGCTGTACGGATAAGCATCGGTATGCCTGATATTTACACAGATATTATACAGGTAAGCAGTATCCTCCGGATGTATGTTTACTTCAAAAGTAGGTTTGTAATCATAGGACCACTCATGCCCCGGCACTTCCAGGTTTTTCTCGTAAGTATCCATTTTAGGAGGCTTACAAGCTGTTGCCAGCAATAATAAGCCTGCGGTGGCCAGAAAAAGTTGCTTCATACGGTGATGTGCCTTACTATAAAACGTTTAAAACTTGTTCTTTGGCTTTTTCCAATTCATCTTTCATCAGCACTACCCATTGTTGAATCCCGGCGTCATTGGCTTTGGAACCTGTGGTATTGATTTCGCGGCCTATTTCCTGTAATACAAAACCCAGTTTCTTTCCTTTGGCGGCGTCGGCATCTTTCAGGATTTCCCGGAAATAGCGGAGGTGATTCTCCAGTCGGGACAACTCTTCTGAGATATCGAGTTTCTCCAGGTAAAAGATCAGCTCTTGTTCCAGGCGGTTGGCATCCACATTGTCTTTTCCTACGTGTTCGGCCAATAAGCTTTCCAGGCGCTGACGGATACGGTCTTTGCGAAGCGGATCCAGTTCGCGCACTTTTTGCATAGAAGCATCTATATTGTCGATACGCTGCTGCAGGTCGGCTTCCAGCATCTGACCTTCATCGATACGATGATGGTCGAGGTCGGCCAGGGCCTGGCGCAGAGTGGTCTCCACATCTTTCCATTCTTCTTCTGTGATTTGCTCTGTTGCCGGTGTTACTACTTCCGGGAGCTTCATCAGCACATTCAGCATATCAGTCTGTGGCAGCTCCAATTCATTTGACAGCGCGGTAATAGACTGGTAATAATATTTGGCAAGATCAGTATTAATCACAACCGGACGGGTGGCGCCGTTCTGGCGAATATTAATAGTAGCATCCAGGGTACCTCTCTGCAACGTTTGCTGCATAAGAGCGCGGATGTCAAACTCATAGGGTTTTAACAAAGGAGAAAACTTCAGATTCACTTCAAACTGCTTCCCATTCAGCGATTTGATCTCCACCACGATACTTGTTTCGCCTTTGGTACTTTCTGCCCTTCCGAAGCCGGTCATTGATTTCAGCATAATAGAAATTTGTAGGTGACAAACCTAGTTAAAAAAGCTGAAAGGATAAAGCCCAAGCTGAAAGCAATGGAGGAGTGGTAAGCACGATTTTAGGCCATAGGATGTGCAAAAGCGCTCAGCGCCCGTCTTTAGGGGCTTTTATCTTCAGTCCCCGGTAAATTTCTTCCCGGCTCAACTGCCGGATGGCGCCAGACTGCATACCCGCAATGGTAATATCCTCTATCCGGTAACGGACAAGCCTCAACGTAGGAAACCCAACGGCAGCGGTCATACGCCTTACCTGACGGTTTTTCCCCTCAGCTAAAACCAGCCTTATCCAGGGAGCAGGAATGCTCTTGCGGAACCGGATAGGCGGGTTGCGGGGTGGCAAAACCGGTTCTGTGGCCAGTATCTCTGCTCTGCAACGGCGGGTAAGATATTCCTTTCCATCCACATTGATCCGGACCCCAGCTTCCAGCCGCTGCGCTGCCTCTGGCGTAATGGCCCCGTCTACCTGTACCCAATACTCCCGCTCATGTGCATATTGAGGCGATAATAACCTTTCATTCAGCGCCTTGTCATTGGTCAGGATCAACAACCCTTCACTGTCATAGTCCAGTCGCCCCACCGGGTATACATCTCCCGGTACTTTAAAATAGTCGGCCAGGCAAGCTTTATTCCCTTCCGGAGTAAATCTCGTTAGCACCTCATATGGCTTATAAATAATATAATAATAAAGTCCCACTAATACTTTTGCTTTGGTTAAGGCCGTGTAAATTAGTACTTTTGCAAATTGATTATGGCAACACCGATTCACAATCCTTCCTGTCAAAACTGCAAGGACCGCTTTTCTTCTATATTTTGCAAGGCGGACCAATGTAATCTGGATCTTCTTTCAGAGGCAAAGGTGTGTTCTGTTTATAAAAAAGGACAGGTCATCTTCCATGAAGGTGCTTATCCATTCGGTGTTTACTGTATCAACGATGGTAAAATAAAGCTGTCACACAGCGGCGACGACGGTCGGGAGCAAATTGTACGCCTGGTTAAAGCCGGCGATATCATGGGGTATAAAGCCCTGTTGAGCAATGAAAGATATACGGCTACAGCCACCGCCCTGGAAGACTCTTCTATTTGCTTTGTTCCTAAAGATTTGTTTCTCAACATATTACAAAAAGACGCTTCTCTTTCCTTTGAAATGATGCGCATCTTGTCGAGTGAACTCCGCAAGGCCGAACTGAAAATTACCCACCTGGCGCAAAAACCCGTACGGGAACGTCTGGCAGAAACCCTGCTCTTCATCAAAGAAACTTACGGACTGGAAGCCGACGGGCACACCCTCAGCGTTCGCCTATCCCGTGAAGAGATTGCCAACCTGGTAGGTACTGCCACCGAATCGGCTATACGCCTGCTTTCTGAATTTAAGAAAGATGGTATGATAGAGCTGGAAGGTAAAAAAATCCGCCTGCTCGATATGCCCGAAATTATCAGGACGGCCAACCTACAGGAATAACCCTGACAAATATCATATTCTTCCTTGATACATGTCATTGCCCACCGGGAGCACGACCGGTACTTTTGCAAATACACAAAATACCAACGGCATGGCTGTTTCTTCACGTACCAATACACTTACCTCCTGTTACCACTGCGGAGAGGACTGTTTCGATACCGATATTACCATAGAGGATAAAGTGTTTTGCTGCCAGGGTTGTAAAATGGTATACGAAATACTTAACCAGTACGACCTCTGCGAGTACTATGACCTGAACAGCAAACCCGGTATAAATCAACGTATTACAGCGAGGAATGATAAGTTTGCGTTCCTGGACGATGAAAAAATTGCTCAGCAGTTATACCTGTTTAAAGACGATGCTCAAACCCACGTAAATTTTTACATTCCACAGATCCATTGCAGCTCCTGCCTATGGCTCTTGGAAAATTTACACAAGCTGGAACCGGGCGTACTGCGTGTAACCGTTAACTTCAGTAAGAAAGAAGTGCTCGTTGTTTTTTCACACACACAAACCTCCTTGCGAAGAGTCGCTGAAATACTCACCGCAATTGGTTATGAACCTTATATCAGCTTACAGGATTTACAGCATAAAAAACCGCGGACCAACCGCCAGCTGGTATACCAGCTGGGTGTAGCGGGCTTTTGTTTTGGCAACATTATGTTGCTCAGCTTTCCTGATTATTTCGCCGGTGCCGGAGGGCTCGATGAAAGCTTCAACCGCCTGTTCCGATATATGAATCTCATACTGGCCCTGCCTGTATTGTTGTATAGTGCGCAGGCATTTTATAAATCCGCCTGGGGCGGGCTTAAACATGGGTTTCTCAATATTGATGTGCCAATCGTGCTGGCGATTTTTGTCACCTTTATCCGTAGCCTGTCAGAAGTATGGCAGGGACAAGCTGGCTATTTCGATTCTATGACCGGTATCGTTTTCTTCATGCTCATCGGACGCATCCTGCAAGATAAAACCTACCAGGGGCTATCCTTCGACCGGGACTATACCGCTTATTTTCCTATAGCCGTTACCGTATTAAAGGAAGACAAAGAAGTCCCCACTACACTTCCTGACCTGAAAACAGGTGACACCATCCGTATTCATCATAACGAACTGGTGCCCGCCGATGGCATTATTGTGCGGGGAAAAGCACTGATCGACTATAGTTTTGTAACTGGCGAATCTGCCCCGGTTACTAAATCTATTGGGGAAATTATTTACGCCGGCGGGCGGCAATTAGATGGCAGCCTGGAAATTCTCACCATTAAGGAGGTGGCACAAAGCTACCTGACAAGCTTATGGAATCGTGATGAGTTAAAACACAAGGAGGAAAAAGAGGTATCATTTGTACACCTGCTGAGCCGCTACTTTACGTGGATGGTATTGTTTATTGCTGCTATCACCGCGGGCTATTGGGCAATCCATGAGCCTGCGCGTATATGGCCGGCGGTTACGGCTATCCTGATCATCGCCTGTCCCTGCGCCCTGTTACTGGCATCCTCCTTTACCAACGGGCATATTCTCCGTATTCTCAGCCGGCATCAGCTGTACCTGCGCAATGCGCAGGCTATTGAAAATATGGCCAATGCAACGCACATTGTTTTTGATAAAACCGGTACACTTACCGGGAAAACCGGCAGCTCAGTTGTTTATTATGGTACTTCACTCACCCCGGGACAGGAAGTACTGGTGGCTACGCTGGCAGCCCAGTCCACCCACCCGCTGAGTAAGGCCATTGTAGCTTATTGCGGAACGCCCGCGCCCCTTGCTGTTCAAGACTTTCAGAACTTTACCGGCAAAGGAGTGTGCGGCTGGGTAGATGGTCACTTTATCCGCCTGGGTAATGCCGACTTCACCGGCGCCCATAAAAAAAATGAACAGGAAGGCAGCGTAGTATATGTTGCGATCAACGAAAAACTCTCCGGCTTATTCACTATCCGGAATACCTATCGCAGCGGCCTGCGACAGCTTATGCAGCAATTACAGACACAGTATTCGCTGTCTGTACTTTCAGGAGATAATAATCATACCGCCGACAAGCTACAAAAATTGATGGGCAACAAGGCCACCCTGCTTTTCGAGCAAAAACCGGCAGATAAACTCGCCTATATCATCTCCCTGCAACAACAAGGGGAAAAGGTGATGATGATAGGAGATGGCCTCAATGATGCAGGGGCCCTCAAGCAAAGCGATATTGGTATTTCGCTGACCGAAGACAGTAATAACTTTACACCCGCCAGCGATGGCATCATGGACGCCAAACAGTTGCCAGTATTGTTTTCTTTTATACAATTGTGCAAGGCCAACAAGCGCATTATCCTCGCCAGCTTTGCTTTATCTGTGCTCTACAATATTACGGGGCTATATTTTGCCGTACAGGGTATTCTATCTCCGCTGGTAGCCGCGATATTAATGCCGGCCAGCTCTATCAGTATTATCCTGATCACTTTCGGATGCAGCGAATGGCAGGGCAAGAAGCTTTCTGCTAAAGTATTACAGCAAAATGCCTGACAAATATCATGTTCCTGGTTGAGCAAAGTCATACTCCCGACTGAGTAAAGTCATTGCCGCTGCTGCATAGTGATACTACCTTTGCCACGACACGATACATAGTTAATCTAAGCTACCCCCATTCCAAGCCCGCATGAAATGGGCGTGTAAACAGTCAACAAAGTACTGTTTACACGCTGCGGGTAAGGCATGCCGGAAAATCAACAAACTAGCAAATGAAAGGTATAAACGTAATGCAGGAGTCGGGGAATGAAAAAGTGAAGAGCTGTGCTATTCTTAAAACCCAACGCTTCGACGCCACGCTGCTGATCGTGCAGCAGGGATATCAGATTCCTCCGCATACTTCCCCCGCCAACGCCATGATACTGATACTGGAAGGAAAGATTGCATTTATGTTGAATGAAGAAGTAACCATCCTGGAAACGGGAGATGTATTTTCTTTCGGCGCCAATGAGCTACATGCCTTACAGGCATTGGAAACAACACGCTTTATTCTCATTAAATAACTATACCATGAGCGTTATCGTCATTTTACTCGGAGTCAGTTTACTGGTAGCATTAGGGTTCCTGGGGGCCTTTATCTGGTCTGTCAAAAACGGGCAGTTCGAAGATGATTTCTCTCCGGCACACCGCATTCTCTTTGAAGATAAGAAAGATAACGTTAACGATTAAACGCATTTATAAACACCATTAAATACCATTATGTCACTCGAAAAATTTTATTACGACAACCGACCGGTGAAATGGTTTGCCTATGCTTGTGTATTCTGGGGACTGATAGGCATGCTAGCCGGTTTGTGGGCCGCACTGGAGCTGGTAATCCCCGGTCTTAACGCGGGTTTTGCCCCCATTACTTTTGGTAGGCTCCGTCCTGTGCATACCAATGCGGTCATCTTTGCTTTTGTGGGCAATGGCATTTTCATGGGTGTGTATTATTCGTTACAGCGATTGTGTAAAGCCCGTATGTTCAGCGACCTGCTGAGTAAAATCCATTTCTGGGGATGGCAGTCCATCATTGCCGGTGGCGCGCTCACCCTCTTCCTGGGTTATACTACCGGTAAAGAATATGCAGAACTGGAATGGCCCTTCGACATCGCCATCACCCTTATCTGGCTGGTATTTGGCGCTAATATGCTGGGTACTATTCTACGCAGGCGTGAATCTCATCTGTATGTAGCCATCTGGTTCTATATCGGTACCTGGGTAGCTATTGCGATGTTGCATATTATTAATTCCTTCGAATTTCCTTTATCCCTGTTCAAGAGCTATAGCTGGTATGCGGGCGTGCAGGATGCACTGGTACAGTGGTGGTATGGACACAATGCCGTGGCATTTTTCCTGACCACGCCTTACCTGGGGCTTATGTACTACTTTGTTCCCAAAGCAGCCAACAGGCCTGTGTATTCTTATCGCTGGTCTATCATTCACTTCTGGTCGTTGATATTTATATACATCTGGGCCGGCCCGCACCACCTGCTATATACAGCTTTACCTGAATGGGCACAGTCACTGGGTACGGCCTTCAGCGTAATGCTGATAGCGCCATCCTGGGGAGGTATGCTCAACGGGTTGCTCACACTCCGTGGTGCATGGGATAGGGTAAGAGAAGATGCCATCCTAAAATTCTTCGTCGTAGCGCTGACATGCTATGGTATGGCCACCTTTGAAGGTCCGATGCTGTCGCTGAAAAATGTAAATGCTATCAGCCACTATACCGACTGGACCATTGCACACGTACACGTAGGCGCCCTGGGCTGGAATGGATTCCTCACTTTTGGTATCCTTTACTGGCTGATTCCACGACTGTTCGGTACTGCCTTACATTCCCGCAAATGGGCCAATACCCATTTCTGGATTGGTACGCTGGGTATTATCTTCTATGTAATCCCACTTTACTGGGCCGCCTTTACACAAAGTATGATGTGGAAACAGTTTACAGAAGAAGGACAATTGAAATACCAGTTCCTGGAAACCGTTACCACCATCGTCCCCATGTATGCGCTACGTGCCTTAGGAGGATTATTATACATCAGTGGCGTAATACTGATGGCTGTCAACCTGACTAAAACCATCCGTAAAGGCGCCTTCATTGCCAACGAAGCTGCCGAGGCACCGGCTCTGCCAAAAGTAATCGTTACCCATGGTAAAGCCCACTGGCACAATTGGATCGAACGCCGGCCCATTCAGCTGGTGGTATTCAGCCTGGTAGTAGTAGCCATAGGCGGTTTGCTGGAAATGATGCCTACTTTCCTGATACGCAGTAATATCCCTACCATCAGCAGCGTAAAACCATATACGCCACTAGAGCTCCATGGCCGTGATATCTACGTGAGAGAAGGCTGTTATACCTGTCACTCCCAGATGATACGTCCCTTCCGCGACGAAGTGGCCCGCTATGGCGAATATTCCAAAGCAGGAGAGTTTGTATATGACCATCCTTTCCAGTGGGGCTCCAAACGCACAGGTCCGGACCTGGCCCGCATAGGTGGGAAATATCCCGACTCCTGGCACTTTAATCACATGCTGGATCCTTCATCTATGTCTCCCGGATCTATCATGCCCTCTTATCCATGGCTGTTTGAAGAAAGGGTAGATAAAAGTAAAACACCTGCTATGATCAGCGTAATGCGGAAACTGGGCGTTCCTTATGCCGACGGTTATGAAGTACGTGCCAATACGGACCTGGATAAACAGGCGCAGGAAATAGCTGACAGGCTACAGAAGGATAAGCTGCCCATTAAGGCCGACCGTGAAATTATCGCTTTAATCGCCTACCTGCAAAGGATGGGGAAAGATATCAAGTCAGCGCCAAAACCTGTAGCTCAAACCGATAACGCAGCATTTTAAATCTTCAGATCATGAAATTCATTAATTACCTGGAATCTATAGCCGGCATCAGCGTTTACCCTATGGCCTCGCTACTGCTGCTGTTCACCTTCTTCGTAGGTGCTTCGCTGTGGGCTTTTAAAGCCGATAAAAAAATGGTAGATCATATCAGCCGTATTCCATTAGATAATAATGACGATCATTCTCTATAAAAGTATAATGATGAATAAACAGTGTATAAAACTATTGGCCGGCAGCTTACTATGCAGCATTCCCGCTTTTGCAGAGGGTGGTGCTAATGCCCCTTCAGAATTATCTGACCCGGTAGCGCTGGTGTTGCTGGTCGTAATCGGAGGACTGTTACTTGCCATCGCCGTGCTGGGAAATGCAGTACTGGGAGCTATGGATATTTTCAGGGAAAAGATGAAGAAGGATGCCGGGAAAATATTGCTGGCAATAGGTATTGTCGTGATGACACTCATGAGTAGCTCCGCCTTCGCGCAAACGGCGGCTACTGCTCCTCCCGCAGCTAATCCTTATTTCTCTCATCTGTCGCAGACGTCTTTTTATATACTGGTATCTGTGATCGTACTGGAGTTGGCTGTAGTCATCAGCCTCTTATTTGTCCTGCGTTTCCTGGTAGGCATTCAGCGTAAACGCAAACCAGCGAAAGCAGCGGTACCTGGAAAACCGAAGGTATCCTGGATGGAAAAGCTCAACAATACCAAAACTGTGGACGCCGCCTCAGAAGAAAACGAGGATATGGGTCACAATTTCGATGGCATCCGGGAACTGAATAATCCTACGCCGCCCTGGTGGAAATGGGGCTTCGCCTTTACCATCTGCTTTGGTATTGTCTACTTCTGGCGTACCGAAATTTCTCATTCGGCTCCGGGTCAGCTGGAAGAACTGGCTGCTGCAGAAGCCCAGGCAGCCGAAAGCAAAGCGGAATACCTAAAAAAAGCGGCCAACAAGATCGATGAAAATAACGTTACACTCCTCACCGATGCAGGTGATGTTGCCGCAGGGCAAAAGATGTTTATTTCCAACTGTGCTCCCTGCCACGGTCCACAAGGACAGGGCGTTGTAGGCCCCAACCTTACAGACGACTATTGGTTGCACGGAGGCAAGATCAATGAAGTGTTTAAAACCATTAAATACGGCGTTGCCGACAAAGGGATGAAGTCCTGGCAGGAAGACTTTTCGCCCAAACAACTGGCACAACTGGCCAGCTTTATCAAGTCAATACACGGTAGCAATCCTCCCAACGCCAAAGAGCCACAGGGACAAAAAGAATAGGAACAGATTACCGGGATAAAGTATATATCATGAGCGACCATACATTCAGAGATTCTATAGCCACAGTTGATAAGCAAGGCAAGCGCAACTGGATATTTGCCAAACAGCCCAAAGGGCGCTGGTATAATATCCGTAGTTGGGTAAGCCTCTTTTATTTTAGTGTTTTTGTCAGCCTGCCGTTTATTTCCATAAGTGGCAGGCCCTTATTTATGCTGAATGTGATAGAAGGGAAGTTTATCCTGTTTGGCGCTATCTTCTGGCCACAGGACTTCTTCATCTTCGTCCTTGCGATGATGGCGTTTATCCTCTTTATTGTTGTATTTACAATGGCTTTCGGGCGGCTCTTCTGCGGATGGATGTGCCCTCAGACTATTTTCATGGAAATGTTATTCCGCAGGCTGGAGTATTGGATTGAAGGGGATGCGGCGGCACAAAAACTACTACAGCAATCGCCCTGGAATACCAATAAAATTATTCGCAAAACGGGGAAACACCTGGCCTTTTACGCCTTGTCTTTCCTCATTGCCAACATCTTCCTGGCCTATATCATCGGAGCTAAAGCCCTGGGCCGTATCATCACCGAGCCCTTGTCGGAGCATGCCGGCGGCTTCATTGCCATCCTGGTATTTTCGGGTGTGTTCTATGGCGTGTTTGCCTTTATGAGGGAACAGATATGTACCATTGTTTGCCCTTATGGCCGTTTACAGGGCGTTTTACTCGATAAAGACTCCATACTGGTAGCTTACGACTATGAGCGGGGAGAACCCCGCGGAAAGTTCCGTAAAGATGCCTCCCGGGCACAGGGCGACTGCATAGATTGTATGCAATGTGTAAAAGTTTGCCCCACGGGAATAGATATACGGAACGGTACCCAGCTGGAATGTGTGAACTGCACCGCCTGTATAGATGCCTGCGATTTCATGATGGAGCAAACCGGCCGGCCCAAAGGGCTCATACGCTATGCCTCCGAAAACGGCATTGCACAAAAGAAAAAATTGCATTTTACCCCCCGGCTACGAGTATACACCAGCGTACTGACATTACTCCTCATCGCCATTGGCGCTATGCTGGGAAGCCGCAAACCGGTAAGCGGCACCATCATGCGTACCGCCGGGATGCTGTACCAGGAAAGAGGCGCCGATAGCCTTACAAACCTCTACCGCATTAAGCTAATCAACAAAACAACAAAAGACATTCCGCTGGAGCTACGATTGGAAGATGAAGCCGGCGTTATATCCATGGCCGGGAATACCCTGATCCATGTAAAGGCAGAAGGACAGGGAGAAGGAACCTTCTTTGTGGTATTGCCCAAAACTGCAGTGCATAAACGCAAGTCGACCCTTTATATCGGCCTGTATGAAAATAACGAAAGAATTACCCGTTTACGTACCACCTTCCTGGGACCAGTACAATAAACGAAGCTATATAAACCGATTAAACCGATTATCATGAACTGGGGACACAAGATTATCATCGTATTTGTAGTGTTTGCTGCCGGCATCCTCACATTGGTTACCAAAAGCATGCGCACCAGGGTAGATATGGTAACGCCTGATTACTATGGCGAAGAACTGAAATATCAGCAGGTAATTGACGGCAAGCAAAATGCCGGCAAGCTGTCTGCCCCCATTACTATTGCACAACCCGAAGAAGGGATAATGATCACCTTTCCACCGGAACTGCAAGGCAAAGCAATAACTGGCCAACTTACCTTTTACCGGCCCTCAGACTCCCATAAAGATATCCGGTTAGCCCTTCAACCTGATCCATCAGGACATCAGCTGATCAAGCGACAGTTGTTCAGCAAAGGGCAATACCAGGTAAAGGTACAGTGGACCATGAACGACCAGCCTTTCTACCAGGAAACACCCGTGCATATTTACTAATCATCCATCTAAAACTAACATTATGATCGCCTCTTTTATGTTGGGTTTCATTGGCAGCTTTCACTGTATCGGGATGTGCGGGCCAATTGCCCTAACGTTACCCGTACAGCATCTGACAGGCGGGAAAAAGTTGGCCGGTATGCTGCTGTACAATGCAGGCCGCATTACTGCCTATGCGCTACTGGGCATCATTTTCGGCTGGCTGGGCAAGCAGTTGTATCTCGGTGGCTTGCAGCAATGGCTGTCTGTTATTACCGGTATTGTTTTGTTACTCGCGGTCCTGGTGAAATATACCCGTACCGGGTGGAGAAGAGGAGGAGCGCTTCCCTCCATATTTACCAGCAAAATAAAATCTGCCCTGGGCACGCTGCTCCGGCAACAGCGATTCCGGACGTTATTTGCTATCGGCTTTTTGAACGGACTCCTGCCATGCGGATTAGTGTACCTGGCTATAGCCGGTGCCATCGCAACCGGTGGAGTACTGCAGGGAGCATTGTTTATGGCGGCCTTTGGAGCGGGCACGCTTCCGGCAATGGCCGGCGTTACCTGGTTCAGTCACCTGGTTACCCTTGCTGTGCGTAACCGCATGCGTAGCCTGATCCCGGTGGTCATCAGCATCATGGGTGTACTGCTGATCCTTCGCGGCCTGAACCTGGGCATCCCTTATATCAGTCCCGAAATGTCTCCCGGTACCGAACATGTTGTTCATAATTGTTGTCATAAATCTTAAGCTATCATGAGCCTCATCACTAAATATAATGTAGCCGCACCGCGATATACCAGCTATCCTACGGTTCCTTATTGGGAAGAAAGCAGCTTTGACGCCGACAAATGGAAAGCATTGCTAAAAAAATCTTTCCAGGAGTCTAATCACCGGGACGGTATCAGCATTTACATACACCTGCCGTTCTGCGAAAGCCTGTGCACCTATTGTGGCTGTAATAAATACATTACGGTAAACCATGCGGTGGAAGGTCCTTATATCGAAGCGTTACTGAAGGAATGGCAACTGTACGTAAGCACCTTCGGCAGCAAGCCCCGCATCCGCGAGATTCACCTGGGCGGAGGTACGCCTACCTTCTTTAGTGCCGGACATTTAACCACACTGCTGAATGGCATCTACAGCCAGGCTGAATTACTACCCGATGCCTGCCTGAGCTTTGAAGGACACCCGGGCAATACTACACCGGAACATTTACAATCGTTATACAACCTGGGGTTTCGCAGAATCAGCCTGGGCATCCAGGACTTCGATATGCGGGTACAGGAAATCATCAACCGTTTGCAACCATTCGGCATGGTAGCCTCTGTAGTAGAGAACGCCAGGAAGATCGGTTTCACCTCCATCAACTTCGATCTTATCTATGGACTGCCATTACAGACTCTTACAAGCATGCAGCACACCATTGATAAGGTGGTGCGGCTACGGCCCGACAGGATCTCTTTCTACAGCTATGCACACGTACCCTGGATTAAGGGAACCGGACAGCGTAGATATACAGAAGACGATTTACCCAAGGATGAAGAGAAACGCCAACTGTATGAACTGGGCAAGTTGCTTTTCGACAGTAATGGATATACAGAGATAGGAATGGATCATTTTGCCCTGCCTGGCGAAGCCCTGCACAAAGCTTTTGAACAGGGAAACCTGCATCGCAACTTCATGGGGTATACCGTTTCCCATACATCGCTGCTGATAGGGCTGGGCGCCTCTTCCATTGGTGATAACTGGTACGCGTATGTACAAAATGAGAAACAGGTAAACGCCTATGAGGAGCTGGTTAACAAAGGTGAGTTTCCGATAGTACGCGGACATATACTGAGCGACGAAGACCTGCTCCTGAGGAAACATATTCACAACCTGATGTGCCACTTTGAAACCACCTGGCGCCGGGAAGATACGCAATGCGACGCCGTAATAGATGGCCTGCAAAGATTGCAGGAACTGGAGCGGGACGAGCTGGTATTAGTAACTCCCCAAAAAGTACAGGTAACTGCCAAAGGCAAGCCATTTATACGCAACATATGCATGGCTTTCGACGCCCGGCTGTGGCGACAAGTACCACATTCACAATTATTTAGCAAAGCAATATAGGGGTCCGGATTCCATGCTGATATGCATCATCATAACGGGGTGTGGAGTGGTATAAAATTGAAAATATCTGAAGTAAAACGACACCTGCGTCATTCGGCTATTACTCAAACTACGAAACACCCGTTATGGTGATAAAATAATCGGCCGGTCCCGGCACATTTTTTCCCCGGAAGGGGGTGGAATCTTCCAAAAACATAAAACTAACCGGTAATGCTACCTCGGGTTTCATCCCCGGAAAATGGTAAAAAAGTAATGATGAAAAGGAGATGGATTTGCGTGAGTGAAAATAGCAATTCGCTGTAACGCTTTATTCATGCGGATTTCAAAGGCAATAAAAAAAGTCTGACTGCTTTAACAATCAGACTTTCTTATTATGTGAATGGGTTAGTAAGTACAGGGAAACAAAATTCCCTACACAATATTAAAAAGAATTTCATCACAAAAGAAAAAATTTACAAAAAATTTTATTCACACTACTAAAATAATTGTGGATAACGGTTATCAAAAACACCTTTTTTATCGTCATCATCCCTCCATATTTTGATGGAAGCAATTGTTGATTTACTACCTTTGTTGCTCTTTAACATTATTCAATAATTCAGAGTATATGAAGTTCGAAGCACCTGTTGCAGTAACTGAAATAGCAGCATATATAGGCGCAGAGCTGGTTGGCAACGACCAATTAATGGCTACTGGTCTCAACGAAATACACAAGGTAACACCGGGAGATATCTCCTTCGTTGACTTTGAAAAATACTATAACGCCAGCTTACAATCAGCAGCTACCATTATCATCATCAACAAGAAGGTAGAGTGCCCGGAAGGAAAAGCACTTTTAGTATTGGACGACCCGTTCAGTGCCTATGTAAAACTGGTGAAAAAATTCAGACCATTTGAGCCGGCTACCAAAGCCATCAGCGACACAGCAGTGATAGGAGAGGGGACCATTGTGCAGCCCAACGTATTTGTTGGCAACCATGTACGGATAGGACGTAACTGTCTTATTCATCCCGGTGTAACCATCTACGACCATGCTGTGATCGGCGATAATGTAATTATCCACGCGGGAACGGTGCTGGGCGCGGATGCATTTTACTTCAAGAAAAGGGCCGACCGGGAAGTGATTTATGACAAGCTGGAAAGCTGCGGCAGAGTTATCATCGAAGACGATGTAGAAATAGGCGCCGGCTGTACCATCGACAAAGGCGTAAGTGGCGACACCATCATTGGCCGCGGTACTAAACTGGATAACATGATCCACATCGGACATGGCACCGTGGTAGGCAGAAACTGCCTGATCGCTGCCCAGGTGGGTATTGCTGGTAAAGCCAAAATTGAAGACAATGTGATCCTTTGGGGACAGGTAGGTGTGAATAAAGATCTCACCATCGGAAAAGGCGCCGTGGTAATGGCGCAAAGCGGGGTACCTTCTTCCCTGGAAGGCGGTAAAGTATACTTCGGCTACCCGGCAGTCGATGCCCGTGAAAAAAAGAAAGAAATCAGCTGGATCAAACGCATTCCCGAAATATGGGAAAAAGTAAAAGATATCAGGTAAGCCCTCTCCGGAGATTTGTTTATCCGCAGTGATACAGATAAACAAATCTCCGGAAAATTGACCCGCAAAAATTTAAACCTCCCACTTCATGAAGCAATTACTCGCTGTTTTTATCCCCTTGCTGCTTTGGAGCTGCACTACCACCAAAAAGACCCAAACTACCTCTTCACTATACACCAACGACCAGGAATGGGCCACCAAGATAAAAGATGGATGGCTAACGGCTAAAACCATCTCTTTTGGCCTTTATTCCACCACCTCCCGGAAAAACGGAGTAGCGGAAGCTACCTTCATCAAAGACCCGAAAAACGCCTTTAATTTCTACCTGAACGGCAACGGCGAACACCTCCTGATCCAAACCATGAACACGTCGGCCATTTCCTTCAGCAATCGCAATTTGCCGGGCTGGCTCAACAGTTTACCGGGTAGTACTGATATTCGTTACACCCTGATCAACGGCACCAAAAATGAGCCTTTAAAACGCTGGGAAATGATTGTTAAAGCGCCTCACTACCTGGAACTAAACGACGATAAACCAGTGGGTATCCTCCGGTGTGCCGATACGGATATACGCGTCACCGCCCATTCGCGCTTCGGAAAGGTAAATTCGTACGAAAATATATGCTATGAATTCCAATATCGCGGACAACTCGTGGCGGCTGTCATTCCTGGCGATAAACCCCGGGTATGGGTAGGCCGGGATGTGGAAACAGAAATGTCTAAAACCCTGGCCGCTGCTATCGCCGCCTTCCTGTTCCAATAAAGTTATTGAGCAGCGGTACGCTCCTGTAAAAAAGCGGCAGCAATATGTTGAATGGTATCTTCCAGTGGCCGGAACTGAAACCCCGGCAACGCGTCTAATACCTTCCTGTTTTCATAATAAACCTTCATCTGAGCAGTACGTGCCGTTTCTTTGGTAACCAGCGGATGCTTCCCTGTGAGCATTCCCTTTATCTTCTCAATCCGCCATACTACCTCGGCCATCCAGGGCTTAGCAGCTATATGGGGGGGCTTCTTTCCCAATTCCCTGGCCATGGTGGTAAATAATTGCTGATAGCTCCAGTTATCGGCAGAAAGAATAAACCGCTCCTCGCTGATATCACTGTCCATCAACCGTATCATTACCTCCACCACATCTTCTACATCTACAAAACCATTTACGCCGGCAGTATAATAGGGAAATTCTTTCCAGGCATTCTTCAGAAGGGCCCCGGAACCATCGTTCCAGAAACCCGCGCCCAGGATAATCGACGGATTTACAATCACTGCATCCAATCCCTCTGCAATACCTCTCCATATTTCCATCTCACCCTGGAACTTGCTGACGCTGTAACGGGAATTGTTTTTACTCTCTTCCCATTCACATTCCTCGTTTACCGCGGCGTTTTCCTTTGCTCTTCCAATCGCAGCCACAGAACTTACATACAGCAACTTTTTAACGCCAGCATCCAGCGCCATATTTACAACGTTGGCCGTACCTTCTACGTTAATCTTCATCAGCCGGTCTTTATCCCCCGCCTGGAAGGATACCACTGCCGCACAATGATATACCTGGCTAACACCTGCCATCGCATCTTCCAGTGAACATACATCCAGTATGTCGCCCTGTACCCATTCTATCTTGCCGGAAAGATCCTGCAACCGGGGAGAAGGTTGTTGCCGGTACAAAGCCCTGACAGGTTTCCCTTCAGCCACCAATGCCCGAATTAAATAACTGCCTAAAAAACCTGTACCACCGGTAACTAAGATCATGAAGATTAAATTCTATTACTAAAGAGGCCCAAAAATACTAAAACAAACTATTGTTCGTACCTGTAAAAACCCAATCCTGTTTTGCGTCCCAGCTTACCGTCTTTTACCCTTTGCTCTTGCAGCACATTTGGTTTAAAGCGGGGCGCATGATGAAAGGCATCGTAAAGCGATTGTGTAACGGCCAGGTTTACATCATTGCCTATCAGGTCCATTAATGCAAAAGGCCCCATTTTAAAGCCGGCGCTTTCCAGCAATTGATCAATCGTACTGAAATCCGCCAACCCTTGCTCCGCCAGGTGCATCGACTCCAGGTAATAAAGCCTGGCAACCCTGTTTACTATAAAACCCGGCGCATCTTTTACTCTAACCGGCACCTTCCCCATTTTAAGGGCCAACTCAAATACCGTGTTGGCTACTTCCGGAGCAGTATGTTTTCCACTCACCACCTCCACCAGCTTCATCAGGTGGGCGGGGTTAAAGAAATGCATGCCCACCACCCTCGAAGGATGGTTTACTGTTTCAGCTATTTCGGAAATTGACAGGGAAGAAGTATTGGTTGCGAAGATGGTATCGGGAGTATTAATGGCCGCCAACTGGTTAAATAGGGTGGTTTTGGCGGCGGCCTTTTCTACGATGGCCTCTATGATCATGTCGGCTACACAATCTTCCATATCGGTGGTGAAACGGATCCTCTGCAATACAACCTGCTTATCTGCTTCCGTCAGCTTTCCTTTTTCCACCGCAGCATGCAGACTCTTTTCTATCTGCGTCCTGGCTTTGCGAAGGCCTTCCTGCTGTATGTCAAATAATACCGTATTAAATCCGCTATAGGCAGCTATTTGTGCTATCCCGGCGCCCATAGTACCGGCGCCGCATACTACAATAGATTGAATCACATCGGAAGATTTTCTGGCAAACAGAAAGGGAAAACGCAAGGCCCTTGTTTAGATCATAATTTTTGCTTTATCATCCACCACAATAGCCTGGTGCTTTCCCCTTTTTGCATGTTGCCTTATTATTAAAAGCTATATCGCTCCTTCAAACTGTTCCAGGAAACGGGTATCGTTTTCAGAAAACAGGCGTAAGTCTTTAATCTGATATTTCAGCATGGTAATACGTTCTATTCCCATCCCGAAAGCAAAGCCGGTATACTTTTCAGGGTCAATACCGCAGTTGGCCAACACTTTTGGATGTACCATCCCGCAGCCGAGAATTTCTACCCAGCCGGTTTGTTTACATACCGGGCAGCCGGTACCACCGCAAATGAAGCATACAATATCCATCTCAGCGCTGGGCTCTGTAAATGGGAAGTAGGAGGGACGAAAACGGATACCGGTATTTTCACCAAACATTTCCTGTACAAAATGATACAGTGTTTGCTTAAGGTCTGCAAAAGAAACGTTTTCGTCTATGTACAACCCCTCTACCTGGTGGAAGAAACAGTGTGCACGGGCAGAAATAGTTTCGTTACGGTATACCCTTCCCGGGCTGATGATACGGATAGGCAGCTTTCCTTCTTCCATTACCCTTACCTGGGCAGAAGACGTTTGGGTACGCAGTAACCAGTCCGGATTCTTGCTGATGAAGAAAGTATCCTGCATATCGCGGGCCGGGTGGTTCTCCGGCAAATTAAGCGCGGTAAAGTTGTGCCAGTCGTCTTCAATTTCCGGTCCCTCGGCAATGGTAAAGCCAAGCCGCTCAAAAATCCGGATGATTTTATTGCGCACCAGGCTGATAGGGTGCCTGGTACCAAGCCGGTGAGGCGCCGCCGGCAAAGTATAGTCTGTATCGCCCTGGTCCGCGCCGGTAGATTCCTTCAGGTCACTGAACTGCTCATAGCGGGATTCCGCGAGTTGTTTAAATTCGTTTAATATCTGGCCAAATTCTTTCTTACGGTCATTCGGTACCTGCTTCATCTCCCCGAAAAGAGCTTTTACGATACCTTTTGTACCCAGGAATTTTATGCGGTACTGTTCCAGATCCGCTGCGCCCGCAGGCGTAAAAGCCGCAATTTCTTCTTTGTAGGCTGCTATTTGCTGTACTAACTGTTCCATAAACGACAAAGATAAGCGATTCTCCCGTGTTTAAACACTACGCTTATTTTCCCGGAAAAGGCGTAAATTTCACTAGCAAATTGAGGAGCTTTATGCCTATAACCATTCACACAACTACGCTGTTGCTGGCTGCAACCGTGGCGGCGGTTTGTTTTCTCCTTTTTCTGCGCTACCGCTCCCGCTACCTGCTTCTTAAAAGCAACGAAGCTGTCATTACCCGCCTTATAAATCAACAGGAAAATGAACTGCTGCAGTTGGGTCGCCAACTATCAGAACTTAAATTATCCGGCCTCAAATCACAGGTAAATCCACATTTTCTGTTCAATTGCCTCAATGGTATTTACACGGCGCTGATGACCGGCGAAACCTCCCTGGCACAGGAATATATTTCCCGTTTTGCCATACTGCTCAGGAAAGTACTTATGCTGGCCGACAAAAACTTTATCTCTCTACAGGAAGAAGCAGATATGTTGGATCTATACCTCAAACTCGAGCAACTCCGCACCAATAACGGTTTTGTGTATACTCTCAAAACCGATCCCCGGATTTCCCCGGCCACCCTGCCTGTTCCCTGTATGCTGGTACAACCCTTTGTGGAAAATGCTATCTGGCACGGACTAATGCATAAAGAAACCGACCGACAACTCCATATCCAGTGGATACAACTGCAATCAAACCTTTACGCCTGCGAAGTTACCGACAACGGTATAGGCCGGGTACAAGCCCTGCAATATCATCATGATGGACTGAAAACAAATAATCACCATTCCAGGGGGATGGAAATATGCATGGAAAGGGCTACACTGTACAGATCTATGTATCACACCCAGTTTGATATTGAAATTACTGACCTCCCGGGAGAAGAAAATACGGTAAAGGGCACCCGGGTATTTATCACCTTTGAAGTAGCTCCTGCTATGACAGCTGTTCACTAGAATATAAGCTTATACCCCACGCCGCGGATATTCACGATCTGCACACGGGAATCATCTTTGAGATACCGGCGAAGTTTGGTAATAAAAACGTCCATACTGCGGGCATTAAAGAAGTTATCATCGCCCCAGAGATCCAGTAGCACCGCTTTACGCTCCATTACTTCGTTTTTGTTATCATACAACCGGCGCAGGATAGCCGCTTCACGGTGCGACAAAAACTCGATGGAATTATTGCGGGCAAGGGTTTGCTTGGTATAATTAAATACATACTGTCCTATAGTCACGGCACCTTCTTCCAGTTCACGACCTGCCGGGTTATCTCCAAAACGCTTCAGCAACGCGGTAATACGAACGATCAGCTCATCCATACTGAAGGGCTTCTTCAGGTAATCGTTACCTCCCAGCTCAAAGCCTTTCACCACATCAGCCGTTTGGGATTTGGCCGTCAGGAAGATGATGGGAGTGAGCTTATCCTGTTTACGGATTTCCGCCGTAACAGTAAATCCATCCATATTGGGCATCATAATATCCAGTACTACCACATCAGGATGTTCCTGCTGATACAAGCGAAGCCCTTCCCGTCCATCGGCAGCATACAACATCTCAAATCCACGTATTTCCAGGCTGTCTTTTACTATTTGTCCCAGTTGTACTTCATCTTCTATCAATAATACTTTTGCCATAAATCTCTATTTAATACTATGCAGATGGAATAATAATCGTAAACTCACTGCCTTTCTCCGGCTCGCTCTGCACATGGATGCTGCCTCCATGCATTTCCACTATTTTTTGCACATAGCTCAACCCTAAGCCAAATCCTTTTACATTATGCAAGTTGCCGGTAGGCACCCTGAAAAATTTATCAAAGATACTACCCTGGTATACTTTAGGAATGCCGATACCATTGTCTTTTACCCGGATCTTCAGGATACCGTTTTCCAGGCTGGTCTGAATATATAGCTGTACATGTTCTCCGGAGTACTTGATGGCATTATCTACCAGGTTATTGATAGCATTAGCCAGATGCGTCTTGTCTACATACACCAGCTTTCCGGCCAGGTTGTTGTCATAGCGTAGCTGCAGCTGCTTACCCGCTTTCAGCTGATGATTCGATAAGATATTATCTATGACTTCATTCAGGTCGGTTTCTTCCAGGAAAAGTTCTATATCCTCCTTCTCTTCCGCGGCAATATGCAACACTTTCTCTACCAGGTCTGACAAGCGTTGCAGCTCATTTTTAGAAATGTCGAGATACGTTTGGGTTTTACGCTGATCATTTAAAGCATTGAAGTTAAGCATGGCCTCAACTGCCGCTGATACTGTAGCAATCGGGGTTTTCAGCTCATGCGTCATGTTGTTGATAAAATCACTCTTTACCTCGGATAACTTCTTTTGTTTGAGGATGGTTCTCAGCATATAGGTAAAACAGAGTGTGGTCAGCACCAGCAGCACCACGGAGGAGAGCAGGGTCCAGATCATCTTCTGTAATATAAACTGCAGGGGAGAGTCGAATGTAGCCTGAACAAACAGGTTGCTGGCAGGATTAAAAGGGATTTTTGCCGTTTGCCTTGGCTCCCGGCGCCGGATACTGTCTCTGAAAGTTTCCCGGCCCAGCCCGGTAAAACTGTAATGGAAGGTATCCAGCTTGTAGGGAGTTGCAATTTGCCGGTTGGCCAGCTCCACCCGGAATACTGAATCCAGCTTCTTCATGTTCGTACTATCGTCATGTAAGTTGCTGGTAATGAGGATCTCAGAAATTTGCCGGGCCAGGGTATCGGCATATACCCGCACATTAGAGTCGCCATGGAAGGCTTCAGGGGGAGGGGGCGGACCCGGATAAAATGCATGGCCTTTAAACCGCTTGCCCCTGGGCATACCTATTTCCTCCAATTGCTCGGCTACCCCCCGCATCGGCGAATTCAAGGAGTCTTTATCCTTGCCAAAATACCGGATATAGCGGCGCACGTCAGAAAACTGCTTATTAAACACCGCCATTCTCAGCGATTCATTGATCTCTTTATTGAACTGCTCTTCCCTTAGTTTGTAAGAGTTATACAACCAGTATCCCTGGAACAGAAATATGCCCAGTATACAAACAGACATAAGGATGAGGATATTTCTGATTCTTTGTCGCATGAAAAATTTTAAGCTCCTTACAAAACTATCCAATCGCGGTCTAATACCCGCCAACTCCTTAACAGTAATTAACAGTAAATAAGGAAGATTAACGCTTGCCCTTCGACCTTAACAGTAAATAACAGTAAATAAAGCTTTTTAACCCAAAAAATGAAAGCGAACGACCACATTTGTACAACAAAAACAACCAGGTATGAACCAAACTATCCGTTTATTCTTTGCAGCTACGCTGCTATCTGCCGCCAGCCCCGTATTGGCACAGCAATCAGGCACGATTGAATACGAAGTAACCGCAAAAACTGACCCCGAACGCATGCGTGGCTTCCAGCGCGGCGGCGAGGATGGCAACGAGGCACCACAAATCCCAGATGTCATTACCTTTAAACAAACCTTTACTTTTAACAACAACCTCGGTAAACTCACCACCGAAAGGCCCGACTTTGGCGGCGCAGGCAGACGACGGCCGGAAGGAGATACCAGCTCCCGCAATTTCCGCAGACCAGGCATGGGCGGGGGTATGGGCTTCCGGGGTAATAATGCCCAATACATAGACCTGGCGAACAAAAAATATGACCAGGTATTTACCACCTTCGGAGATGATAAGAAAACATATTATACCGAAGAAGATTTTATCTATACCGCTAATAACAAATCCACCGACAAAACAAAAAAGATCGCCGGCTATACCTGTAAAAAGGCTACCATCCAGCTAAAAGACGATACCTACACCGTTTGGTATACCACTGAATTGCCATTTGCATTCTCTCCAATAAACGGGTTACTGCCCGATAGTAACGCAGTTGTTCTATCTGCCGAAGGCAGCAGACGGGCATTTACAGCCAAAAACATTAGCCTGAAACCCATTACAGACACCGACCTGGGCGTGCCGGCCAGTGCTGAAAAAGTAAGCCAGGAACAGATGAGAGACATCAGGAGACAAGAGATGGAGAAATTACGTAAGCGGCAACCACAATTGTAAATTTTCATCCTAACTTACCCCTGTCCTGTTAATATCATTTATGAAAAAACTTCTACAACTCTTGTTGATACTGAGTTTGGGCATTCTTCATGCCCATGCTCAGTCGCAACAAGGAAAGATTAAAGGCCAACTAACTGATTCTACTTCCAGGGAAGCCATGCCCGCCGCAACCGTTGTACTGTTAAATGCAAAAGACTCCAGTGTTGCTAGTACTTCGATGACAGATACCAAAGGAAACTTTGAAATCACCAATATCTCCAATGGCGCATACCGCCTGTACGTAAGCTTCCTGGGCTATAAGCCTGTTAATAAATTCATACAGATCAATACCGACCATCAACAACTTACGCTGGGAAATATACCCATGGTACGCAAAGGCGTAAACCTGAATACCGTAGAAATAGTAGACGAGAAGCCGCCTATTGTAGTAAAAAAAGATACACTCGAATTTAATGCCGACGCCTTCAAAACCCGCGAAAATGCTGTGGTGGAAGACTTGTTTAAAAAGCTGCCCGGCGTTACAGTAGACAAAGACGGCGCCATCACTGCCCAGGGCGAAACCGTTACCAAAGTGCTGGTAGATGGTAAACCGTTCTTCGGCAGCGATCCCAAACTAGCGACAAAGAACCTGCCCGCTAATATCATCGACAAAGTACAGCTGATCGATAAAAAGTCTGATCAGGCACAGTTTACCGGCATCGATGACGGACAAACCGAGAAAACAATCAACATCACTATTAAAAAAGATAAGAAGAAAGGCATGTTTGGCCGTGCCACCGCAGGCTACGGTACCGATGACCGCTTCGGTGTTTCCCTCAGCTTAAACCGCTTCCGGGAAAATCAACAGCTGTCACTATTAGGCGGCGGCAACAACGTTAACAACATGGGATATACCCAGCAAGACCAGATGAGCTTCAGTTCTGCCGGTGGCGGAGGAGGCCGTGGAGGGGGCCGCGGAGGCGGAGGTATGCGTATGATGGTACAAGGCCTGGGCGGCAGCAGCAACAATGCCGGTATTACCCGCAACTGGAACACCGGACTTAACTTCAACCAGGATTTTGGCAAAAACCTGGTCGTAAATGGCAGCTATTTCTTTAATGATACCAAACTGAACGTAGAACAGAAAACAGCCAGGCAAACATTTACCGTCGATTCCTTGAAAAACCCTAATACCAATTACGATAACAACAACTCTTCCTCGCTCACAGACAATAGCAATAACCGCTTCTCTGCCCGCGTGGAATACACCATCGACAGCCTGCATTCCCTGATCTTTTCGCCTACTTATTCGCTTACTAACGGGAATAGCTACAGCGTTACACAAAACGTATCGCTACTCAACAATTTAAACGATACCATCAACAAGGGAATTACCTATAACGACGGACAAGGAAATAACCAGAATATAGGCGGGTCGCTGCTTTTCCGTAAAAAATTTAAAAAGACAGGCCGTACACTCAGCGCCAATTTCAACTATAGCAACAGCAATAATCAACAACAGAATTTCAATAAATCGAGCATCACCTATTTCAACCCGGATAGCGTAGTAACATTTAATCAGCGTAATGATATCAATACCGATAGCTGGAATGAAGGTGTAAACGTTACCTATACAGAGCCGGTTGGAAAAGACCGTTACGTAGAAGCCAATTACGGTATCACTAAATACAACAGCAAGAGTACAAAATATACATACGATTATGATGAAGGTAAGGGCGACTATAATATCATGAATGACTCGCTCAGCAACGCTTTCACCAACAATACAGTGAATCAGCAGGCTGGCTTGTCGCTCCGCACCAACAAACTAAAATATGACTATTCATTTGGGCTAAACGTATTGTTTAACGACCTTGATAATATGACGCACTCCTTCCGCACCGGTAAGGATAGCCTGATCAGGCAGCATACCGTCAACTTCGCTCCTCAGGCGTCTTTCAACTATATGTTTGCAAAAAACAAACGGTTACGAATCAACTATAATGGCAGCACCCAGCAACCTTCAGTTCAGCAGCTGGCGCCGGTACCAGACAACAGTAACCCGTTGTATGTACAATTGGGAAATCCTGATCTGAAGCCTACTTTCAACAACTCCCTCAACGTTAATTATAACCAGTTTAACAATATTACTTTCCGGGGTATGTTTGCTTCCCTGAGCGGATCATATGCGGTAAACAGGATCATCAACGCTACTACACTGGATCCTAAAACAGGGAAACAGACCGTAAAGCCAATTAACGTCAACGGCTATTTTAACATCAGGGGAATGGTGCATAATTCTATCCCCTTGTCGAAAACGCCCGGACAGAACCTGAACACCGGAACTACCGTGAGTTACAGCCGCGACGTAATTGCCAGCAATAACGTGATCAGCTATACCAACACACTGCAGTTGTCGCAGTCGGCCAACGTAAACTATATGTATAAGGAATTATTCGATGTATCGCTGGGTGGTAGTGTAAACTATAACGCTACCAGCTATACGCAGAAAACTGCATCCACGCTGAGCGATACCCGCTACCTGGATTATAATATCAATACCGACTTCAACATCAACCTGCCGCTGGGCTTTATGATAGGCACCGATGTTACCTGTACCATGAGCCGTGGCCGCCAGGCAGGATATAACCTTACTTCTACCATGTGGAACGCCAATGTATCGAAGTATGTATTCCCTAAAAAGCAGGGGATGATTAAAGTGCAGGGATTTGATTTACTGAGACAATATATCAGCGTATCGCGTTCCGTTTCCGACAACTATATCCAGGATACTCAAAGCAATGTGCTGCAGCAATATTTCATGATCAGCTTCACCTACTTCCTGAATAAGTTTGGTGGCAATAACGGTAAAATGGGGGATAGAGGTCCCCGTATGATGAATTTCCCGGGTGGACGGGGCGGCGGATTCCGCCAGAGAGGCGGCTTCTAAGCAATCCCCCACCAAGAGCGAAGGGCTTTCACCTTGTGGCGGTAGCCGCAAAATGAAAGCCCTTAGTTATTTTAGTGAATCATCTATTGCGTTGAAACGGTAGTTCTCCTTCCGGCCATCACCCGCTTCAATACCCACGCAATGGTAAATGTGGGGATAAAGTCGGTTCCCGGAAATAGTTCCTCGATAAAGTTAAAAACACTACCAAAAGTAGCAAGGGGAGAACCGCCAAACATACGGTAAAAAATAATAGCAGAAATAGGAGCCCAGATAAAATCACTGGCCTCACCCAACACCGGGACCGCGTAACTGGCACATCCTATTAAATCCAGCAATATGCAGACCCACAAACTTGGAGTATACTTTTTTTGCATTTTCAACCTCCGCTTTTCTCTATTTTAAACAAATTACTTACCAATTTTGAATACTATCTGTAAGTTATCATATTTACGTGGGAGAACAGCCGTTGGTTCTACGCAAAAAGCAAAATGCGTATTTTTCCCTTTCCACCCCAAAAGATAACAGGGGCTTGCAAATAAGCATTATTTCGACTACATTGATGGCTCTTTAAAAGCAAACCATTTTTATGCACCAGGAAAACTCACGCCGCGATATGATCAAAAAAGTTGCCTCCATGGCCTTAGCATCCACCGCGTTATCATCCCTGTCCAACAGGGTATCTGCCCATGAGCAGGCAGTTGATTACAAGTTGAAAGGTAAAATCAACCACTCGGTATGCGCCTGGTGTTACAATATTCCACTGGACGACCTGTGCAAGGCCGCGAAAAAAATCGGTATCCCCTCTATTGACCTGGTAGACCCGAAAGATTTCAGCATTCTGAAGAAAAATGACATGATTACCGCCATGGTGGCGAGTAACGGACCTGAATGGGGTATCACGAAAGGGTTTAACAATCCTGCCCACCACGACAAATTGGAAGAATACTTCAAACACTATATCGATGAAACCGCTAAAGCTGGCTTCACCAATTTGATTTGCTTCTCCGGTAACCGTAATGGAATGAGTGATGAACAAGGCCTTGAAAACTGTACAAAAGGACTGCAACGGGTCATCGGCTATGCCGAAAAGAAAAAAGTGACCCTGGTAATGGAG
This sequence comes from Chitinophaga sp. Ak27, assembly GCF_012726295.1. Taxonomy (GTDB): domain Bacteria; phylum Bacteroidota; class Bacteroidia; order Chitinophagales; family Chitinophagaceae; genus Chitinophaga. Next base: position 529,171 of record NZ_JABAOB010000005.1, read on the forward strand.
CTGCTCAATAGTAAAGTAAACCACCCTGATTACCAATGCGACCATACTGCTTGGGGCGTAGCGCTTTGTAAATCAGTGGGTTCTGCAAACTTCAAGTTACTCTACGACATCTATCATATGCAGATCATGGAAGGAGATGTTATCCGCAATATCCGCGACCACCACGAATATATTGCCCACTACCATACCGGGGGAGTTCCAGGCCGCCATGAAATCGACGAAACCCAGGAACTATACTACCCTGCCATCATGAAAGCAATCTATGACACGGGTTTTAAAGGTCACGTAGCACAGGAGTTTATCCCTGCACATAAAGACCAGATTGCCTCTCTTTCACAGGCTATTGAAATCTGCGATATCGCATAAGTATATGAGAATAACGGCTTTTGGATGCGGAATTAACACGCCGGCATCCAAAAGCCGTAAATTCATAAATAATATCCTACTTTTGCGCACTAGTCCACTAAAATAGTAGGATAATATAATGAAGCAATACTACAAGAAACCTCTGTCCTGGCTGCTCGACGAATCGGCCAGTGAAAACACACATACCCTGAAGCGTTCGCTGAATGGGTTTCAGCTTTTAATGCTGGGGCTGGGCGTAATCATTGGCGCCGGGTTATTTTCCCTTACCGGGCCAGCAGCCGGCAACAACGCAGGCCCGGCAGTTACCCTTTCCTTTATTGTGGCGGGCGTTGGCTGTGCCTTTGCAGGCCTCTGTTATGCCGAATTTGCCTCTATGATACCCGTAGCCGGTAGTGCATATACTTACGCCTATACTACTATGGGAGAGCAACTAGCCTGGATTATAGGCTGGGACCTGGTGCTGGAATTTTCCGTAGGAGCGGCTACAGTGGCTATCAGCTGGTCGAACTACCTCGTGGAATTTCTGTCGCGCTACCAGATCTATCTTCCGGCGCAACTGGTACATTCACCCTTTGAAACCGTTACCCTGGCCAATGGCGTCACTACGCACGGCTATTTTAATCTGCCGGCGGCATTGGTCGTAATACTGATGTCGTTGATACTAATGCGAGGCAGCAAGGGCTCCGCCCTGTGGAATGCAGTGGTAGTATCGCTGAAGGTTGGTGTGGTACTCGTTTTCATTATCCTTGGCTGGAAATACATACAGCCAGCAAACCTCACTCCCTATATTCCTAAAAATACCGGCACTTTCGGTGAATTTGGCGTGTCAGGCATCCTGAGAGGGGCCGGGGTGATTTTCTTTGTGTACCTGGGCTTTGATATTGTAAGTACGGCCGCACAGGAAACCAAAAATCCAAGACGCAATATGCCTATTGGTATCCTGGGATCGCTGGCGGTATGTACGGTGCTATTCATTCTTTTTGCGCATGTGCTTACTGGCCTGGCCCCTTATCAGGCGTTTAAAAACAGCGCTGCGCCGGTGGCTATCGCTATTGCGCATACGCCGTATAAATGGCTGGGTCAGATGATTATATTAGCAATTATCGTGGGGTATACCTCCGTTATCCTGGTGGATTTATGGGGCCAGTCGCGGGTATTCTACTCCATGTCTAAAGATGGATTGCTACCGAAAATATTTTCTGAGGTACATCCCCGTTACCGCACGCCCTGGAAATCGAATATTCTCTTCTGTATTTTCGTGAGCTTATTCGCAGCCCTGGTACCTATCAGGGTAGTAGGGGAGATGACCAGCATCGGGACTTTACTGGCTTTTGTAATTGTATGCGGTGGCGTATGGATGATGCGGCATTCTATGCCCGATGCGCCGCGCGCTTTCAAAACGCCGTGGGTACCTTTCGTTCCCATCATGGGAATCCTTACCTGTGCGGTGATGATGGCCTTCTTACCATGGGATACATGGCTCCGGCTCATCATCTGGATGGCCATAGGCATGGTTATTTACCAGTTTTACGGGAAGAAGCACAGTAAGGTGCGACAAAGTACAAAAAGCTAATATTTCCAGTCCTGGCGCAGAATTCCCATCACCACCATATCTACATATTGTCCGTGGAGTTTGGCGCTATGACGCAAAATACCTTCTTTGGCAAATCCCAGCTTGATTGGGATTTGCCCGCTTTTTTCATTTTGCAGTACAAAGCGGATTTCTATTTTATTCAGGTGCAGTTTCTTGAACGCGAAAGATATAAGCCCTTTACAGGCGGCCGTGGCAATACCTTTGCCCTGGAAGGACTCCCCGATCCAATAACCTATTTCAGCTTTTTGTAGCTGATGATCCCAGCCATGCAAGTCAATTACACCACAAAGCTGCTGCTGATACCATATGCCTAGCGCCACCGCCTCTTGCTCTTCCGCCTTACGCAGCATTAATTGTATAAAACGCAGAGAGTGTTCTTCATTGGTATTATAGTCCACCCAGGGCAAAAATTTCCTTAGGCTTTTCCGGGATACATCCAGCTGCTTATACACCAGGGAAGCATCTTGTACCTGCAGTTGCCGCAGATACATGTTTTCATTGATCGTGACTTCGAACATAGCTGGATTTATAAAGGGCGTTAAACATACATCGATTTCACGTAAAATCCAACCAGCATTTAGTTATAGACGATAAAAAAAATGCAGCAGGCAGGGAACTCCTGCTTGCTGCATCTCTCAGAGGCTATATAAATAGCCCTGTTATTGTTTCGCCAATAACTGCTGTTTGGCCATATCCTTTACTACACGTTGTGCATACAAAATGGCCATCCTTTCTGTTGTTGGTGGATCAAAAGACTGTGATTGCACGGAGTATAACAATTGTCCGCTTTTCAGATCATACAAGTTACCTTCCCACTGGTATTTCATATTGTAGGTAAAATATCCCGGGGCGTACATCCTCGAATACCACATGGAGTAATAAGGCCAAAACCCATAATAACCATATGGGGAGTAGTTGGGAACAAAAGTCCTTTCTCTGCCTTTATCCAGCATTACAATAGTCATGACCTGGTTTACGTCACTTCCCTGCAATTGCTGAACTACCTGCTTTTCGGTCATTTTTCCCATTTCCTGTGGACCATAAGTCTGTAAGGCAGATACCGCGTTATATCCTTTCCTTCTCAGTTCAGATACCGTATAATTTTCCATCTGGCTACGGAGTGTACGATCTTTTTGAGGTACCAATGCCATCACCATAATTTTGTTATCCTTTTGCAGCTGCGGAGCATTATTGGAACGCCAGGAAGACGTTACTTTGGTGCTTGAGCAGGCTGCCATGGTCATGATTGCTAATCCTGCCATGATAAGACCCAGCTTTTTCATATTCCCTCCTTTAGTTTGATTAAAATTCTACCTGTTAGACGTAGAAAGCAGCCATTTGTAACACCCACATGGAAGTTTTAACAATTCTTTTTGAAAGCGGAAAGCAGAAAGCAAAAAGCTATCGTAGCGGATGATCTATGCGGATAGTTATCCGCTATAATCACTCGCTACGATAGCTTTTTGCTTTCCGCTTAATAATTAATTACCTGCTCTTCAATCGATGCCGGAAGTTCCCTGAACTGGTAAAGCTGTGTACGCAGTTGCGGTTCGAAACCAGCCTCACGGATGGCCTCCTGCATGGATAAATAGGTGAACCGGTGTGGCGCACCTGCAGCGCTTACCACGTTTTCCTCAATCATAATCGAACCAAAGTCGTTGGCGCCGGCATGCAAACAGAGCTGTGCTACCTGCTTACCTACGGTTAACCAGGATGCCTGGATGTTCTTAATATTCGGCAACATAATACGGCTGAGGGCAATCATACGGATGTATTCTTCCGCCGTAGTCATATTATGCACTCCGCGGATCTTAGCCAGTAAGGTGTCTACATCCTGGAATGTCCAAGGGATAAATGCGGTGAAACCATAGTGGCCTTCCGGCTTTTCACTCTGTACCTGACGGATATCCACCAGGTGCTCAAAGCGCTCCATTACGGTTTCTACGTGACCAAACATCATAGTAGCAGAGGAGGCAATGTTCAGTTTATGTGCAGCCCGCATTACGTCCAGCCATTCCTGTGCCCCACATTTCCCTTTGGAAATCAACCGGCGTACCCGGTCATTCAGTATTTCTGCGCCAGCCCCGGGTAAGCTGTCCATACCAGCTTCTTTCAAAGCACGCAATACTTCAATATGTGTACTTTTTTCCAGCTTGGTGATGTGTGCTACTTCGGGGGGCCCGAGTGTATGGAGTTTCAGCTCCGGATATAATTGTTTTAACTCTTTGAAGAGGTTCACATAAAAAGCCAGTCCCAGCTCAGGGTGGTGCCCCCCCTGCAACAGCAGCTGGTCGCCGCCGTACTTCAACGTTTCTTCAATCTTCTTTTTGTACTCTTCAATAGGTGTAATATAGGCCTCTTTGTGGCCAGGAATGCGGTAAAAATTGCAAAACTTACAGTTGGCCGTACATACATTGGTGGTATTTACGTTCCTGTCTATCTGCCAGGTTACCTTTCCATGAGGTACCTGCTGTTTCCGTAACTCGTTGGCTATTTCCATCAACTCTGCCAGCGGTGCATTTTCAAAGAGGTAAACTCCTTCTGCAGCTGTCAGAAACTCGAAATGCTGCGCCTTTTTGTATAAATCCTGAAGTTCCATGTGCTATATTTCTAACCGGGAAAAACTTCGACAAAGGTAGTGTTTAGGCAGTTAACCGCTTGTATTAAAAATATTTTATACAAACACTTTTTAATGTTAAATTTAGCATCATACACATTCCTGCAGTCCCCAGTATGCTTAAACCAATTCTGTTACACGTTGTGTTATTACTGGCAATAATTGCCGGAGCAACCAATGTCCAGGCCCGAAACACCTCTTTTGTCACCGATAGCACCCCCGACGCCGCACTGATCACCCGTTTTCATTTTAAGCAATACTACGGCGGGGTAGTGGTTGTACAAGCCCTGCTCGATGACCACCCCGATACCCTCCAGTTTATCCTCGACACTGGTAGCGCAGGCATTTCACTCGACACCGCTACCTGCCTGAGAATGGGCATCAAAATGGAGCCGTCGGACCGGATCATTAAGGGGTTAGGAAGTTCCAAACCCGTGTCTTTTGCCAGGCATCATTCGCTGGTATTACCTGGATTAAAAGTAGACAGCCTCGATTTTCATATCAACGATTATGAACTTATCAGCCAGGTATATGGGATCCAGGTAGACGGGATTATGGGATATAGCCTCTTAAACCGGTATATCGTTACGGTAGACTATGATACCGAAGAAATTATTATCTACTCCAAAGGAAAATTCAATTACCCGAGAGGAGGGCAGTTATTACGGCCCTCTCTTACACAAATTCCACTGATATCGGCCCCCCTGAGAAACGATGTCAGAACGGTCAACAACCGCTATTATTTTGATACCGGCGCGGGTATGTGCTTGCTGTTATCACAACAATTCGTAAATGATAGCAGCCTGCTGGAAAAGAGAAGACGCCGTGGCAGAAAAATTATACAAACCGAGGCGCAGGGGCTGGGAGGCAAAATGAGCATGTCGCTGACTACCATCAACGAATTCCGGATTGGCAACTATACCTTCAAGAATGTACCCACGTACATCTTCGACGATCAAAGTAACGTTACCGCCTATCCGTTCCTGGGAGGCATGATCGGCAACGACCTGCTACGCCGCTTTAACATTACCCTCAACTATGCGAAGAAAGAAATTTATATGGTGCCCAATTCACACTTCCGGGATATGTTCGACTACTCCTATACCGGCCTGGTTATTTACCTGATCAATGGCCGGGTAGAAGTTACCGATATTATCAAGGGGTCGCCGGCAGAAAAAGCCGGCTTTAAAAAAGGCGATATTATCTTGGCCATCAACAATAACCTGGGGCCTAACCTCCAGTTATTTCGCGATATATTAAAAAACATTGGCACTCGTGCTGTCTGCCTGATTAACCGGGATAATGAGCTGATGCTCAAAAAATTGCCAATAAAAAGTATTCTTTGACGTTATTTGTGTCATGTGGCGTTTTTTATGGATAGTAACCGTATTTTCCTGTTGTTCGCTGCTGCCGGCCTATGCACAGCGTAAAAGCCAGGCTGCAACAACGGATGACAACAGGAACCCGGTAGCAGTGATCCCTTTTCAACTGGTGGATAAACATGTGATCATTCCTGTACTGCTGTCGGGCAGTACTGATACCCTTCGTTTTATATTCGACAGTGGGGCGGAAGTAACCATCCTGCATATGCCCACCGCTGAAAAATTACACCTTAAACATAGCGGAGAAGCCTATATGACAGGCACCAACAACGCCATGGTTAAAACAGCCGTTACTACCATCAATGCCCTCTATCTCCAGGAACAACGCCTCCCTTACCTGAAGGTTTACCTGGAAAATCTCACCGATGTGGGGCGGGTAGACGGTATCATTGGTGTAGCCCTCATGAAGTCATTTATCGTAAAACTGGATTATCAACACCAACAATTACTCCTCTACAGACCTGGCAAAACGCCCATAGGTAATACCGGTAGGTTGCTGCATTTTCAGCTCAACTTTACTACTCCCATTATCGATGCCTCCATACAACTACCCAATGGTACCCGCCTCGCCGGCCATTACCACATCACTACTGGCGGCGATTACGGTATTCTTTTTAACTGGCCTTATGTAGATAAGAACAAGCTCAATACTTTACCCACTACCAATACCGACCGGGTGCAGGACATGGTTAAAGTGCTGTATTATATCAACAGCACCATACCCTTACTGGAAGTAGGAGGGCACAGCATAAAAAATGTACCCATCAGCTATAGCAAAGATATCGACGACCTTGGCGTATTTACAGAAGTAGCTGGCTCCATTGGCTACGATGTCTGGAAGGATTTTACGCTCACTATCAACTACGATAAAAAAGAGCTGTACCTGGAATAATACCCGGCAGGAAAAACCAGAAAGCAGGAGAAAACGCGGAATGCTTCGCGTAATTCCCTATTTTTACCATATTGACTAATAAAAAGATATGATTCATTATAATAAATTTACGCTGGCAAACGGACTGAGAGTAGTTGTTCATGAAGATCACACCACGCCCATGGCGGTGGTAAATGTTTTGTACGATGTAGGCGCAAGGGATGAAAACCCAGAGCAAACCGGCTTTGCTCACCTCTTTGAACACCTGATGTTTGGTGGCTCTATCAATATTCCGACGTATGATGAGCCCCTGCAAATGGCCGGAGGAGAAAACAATGCTTACACAACCAGCGATCTGACGAACTATTACATACAGCTTCCTGCTGAAAATATTGAAACCGCCTTCTGGCTGGAAAGCGACCGAATGCTGTCGCTGGCTTTTGATGAAAAAAGCCTGGATGTACAACGTAAGGTAGTATCTGAAGAGTTCAAGGAACATTACATCAACAAGCCCTATGGCGATGTATGGCATAAAATGCGCGAACTATCCTACAGCACCCATCCTTATCGCTGGATGACCATAGGCAAGGAATTATCTCACATAGAAAATGCAAAACTGGAAGATGTAAAAGCATTTTTCTTCAAATACTACCGGCCGGTAAACGCGATCCTTTCTGTAGCCGGCAACATTACTACAGACCAGGTTAAAGCCCTGGCGGAAAAGTGGTTCGGCGATATTCCTTCGGGGGAAAAATACCAGCGCCAACTACCAGTAGAGCCACCACAAACAGCCGCTCATAAACTGGAAGTAAAAGCCAATGTACCGCTCGATGCGCTGTACAAATGCTACCACATGTACGCCCGAACTGACAAGCGCTATTATGCTGCTGACCTGATTTCCGATGTACTGGGTGGTGGTAGCTCCTCTCGCCTGCACCAGGTACTGGTGAAAGAAAAGAAACTATTCAGCAATATCGACTGTTATCACTTTGGCAGCCTCGATGCTGGCTTACTCACGATAGAAGGTAAACTGGTAAAGGGCGTAAAAATGAAAGATGCTGAAAAAGGCATACAGCTGGAATTGGAAAAAATTCAGCAGGAAGCGATCTCTGAAAGAGAGCTGCAAAAAGTAAAAAACCGCGTGGAAAGCTTACTGGCATTCGAAGACATGAGTTTATTAAATCGTGCTAACAACCTGGCATTTTATGAACTGCTAGGCGACGCCGCCCTCATGAACCGCGAATTTGAAAATTACGAAGCAGTAACGACCTCCGAATTACATGAAGAAGCAAAATTGCTTTTTGATGAAAAGAATTCGAATACCATTTATTATTACGCAGCAAGCTAACCCTATGGCTTGTTTACAGCCATCACCGTTTAAATAAGATACGATGAACAGAACTATTTCCCCTCCCATTAAAGATGCAGTGGAATTTGATATAAAGCTGAAACCATATGAACTGTTTACACTGGACAATGGCATTCCGGTGTATACAATGAAGTCGGATGAGCAGGAAACCTTACAGCTGGAACTTGTATTTCCGGCAGGAAGCTGGTATGAGACAGAAAGCCTGGAAGCCGCTGCCACTAACTTCCTGATGAGAAATGGTACCAGTAAACATACCGCACAGGAGATCAATGAAAATATAGACTATCATGGCGCCTACCTTAACCGGAATGCTTACCATGAAAATGCGACTTATACGCTGCACTGTCTCTCTAAACATACGGAAGTGCTGCTGCCTATGTTGCAGGAAGTGATCCTTGATCCCATTTTCCCTGAAGAGGAGCTGAGTCTGTATAAACAAAATCAAAAGCAAAAGCTGGCTGTAAACCTGCTGAAATGCGATTTTGTAGCCAACCGCTTTATTGACAAATATCTCTTTGGCGACTTTCACCCTTATGGTCGCGTAAGCACCATGATGGCCTACGATGCCTTACAGGCAGAGGGACTCAAAGCCTTTTACAAGAAGCATTACACCTACAACAACTGCAAAATATTTGTGGCTGGTAACATGCCCGCCAATATCATCACGTTGTTGAATAAGTATTTTGGCAGCACGCCATGGAATGGCGAAAGCAACCTGGTAAAGCTCGACATGCCGATCCAGGCCGCTGAAGAGAAAAAATTCCGGATCTTCAATGACGAAAATGGCGTACAGGGCGCTATCCGCATAGCCAGGCATTTTCCTAACCGCTACCATCCTGATTTTCCGAAGATGCTGGTGTTAAACACCATCTTCGGTGGATATTTTGGCTCCCGTTTGATGAGTAATATCCGGGAAGAAAAAGGATATACCTATGGTATCTTCTCCCAGCTATACAACTTCCGTCAAACCAGTGCGCTGAATATACAAACAGAGGCAGGCCGCGATGTATGTGAGGCTACTATAGAAGAAGTATATAAAGAACTCACGAACCTCCAGAATGAGCCGGTTCCCAAGGAAGAACTGGACCTCGTTCGAAACTATATGATCGGTTCCATCCTGGGCGACCTCGATGGTGCTTTTCAATTAATACAACGCTGGAAAAATTTGATTTTAAATGATTTAGATGAGAATTATTTTTATAATAATATACAAGTCATTAAAACAATCAGTGCAGAAGAATTACAACAACTGGCTAAGCAATACTTTACGCCCGGTGACTTTTATGAGCTGGTCGTGATTTAAAAAAATAAGTTCTTTAGAAAAGAAAAAAGTTTCCATTAATGGAAACTTTTTTCTTTTCTAAAGAACTTATCCTCAATGTTCTATATTTAAATACCCTTCGGCGTACAACTGAAAAATGAAGAAATATCTTTTCATCTAAATAGTAGCATCATGGAACCCAAAAACGACTATTTAACCGCCAATAAAGTACTCTGGAATAAACGGACAGACATACACGTTAACTCAGCATTTTACGATGTTCCGGGCTTCCTGGCCGGTAATAACCCGCTCAAGGAAATAGAATTATCCCTGTTAGGCGATGTGGCTAACACCACCCTGCTCCATCTCCAGTGTCATTTCGGACAAGACACCTTATCTCTGGCCAGGATGGGAGCCCGGGTGACCGGCGTAGACCTCTCAGATACCGCTATTGCACAGGCCAATGCCCTGGCAGCACAAATACAGCTGACCAGCCAGGCCAGCTTCGTTTGTTGTGATGTATATAGCGCCCCGGCGCATATCAATGACCGCTTTGATACGGTATTTACCTCTTACGGTACCATTGGCTGGCTCCCGGACCTGGATAAATGGGCCGCCGTAATCGAGCATTTTCTAAAACCCGGCGGGCACTTCGTGATGGCCGATTTTCACCCGGTAGTATGGATGTTTGATGATTACTTTAAAACTGTTTTCTATTCTTATTTCAATACCGAAGCCCTGGTGGAAGAAACCTCTGGCACTTACACAGATCGCAACAGTAACATCAAAAGCACCTCTTATTCCTGGAACCATCCGCTAAGTGATATTATTATGGCACTAACGGCGCAAGGATTGCAGTTACAGGTATTCCGGGAATTTGATTATTCTCCTTATAATTGCTTTAATAATACAATAGAAAAAAACGGCCGGTTTTATATTCAGGGAATGGAAGGAAAGCTACCAATGGTATATGCATTCAAATTCTTTAAACCTTTATAGCATGAAATCTATTTTTATTTTTCTTTTGCTGATAATCAGCAGCGCTGCTGCTTTTGCACAATCCCAGGGAGAGATGAACAAACAGGCAGGGCAGGAATATAAAGACGCCGACAAAAAACTAAATGAAATCTATCAGCTGATCATCAAAGACTATGCTGCCAATAAGACATTCATTCAAAACCTGAAAGAAGCACAGCGTATCTGGATCCAGTTCCGCGACGCACAGGTGAAAGCCATGTATCCTGCTGCCGCTAAAACCTATGGCAGCGTGTTCCCCATGTGCAAGGCCAACTACCTGACAGAGCTTACCCATCAACGTACTGAGGCACTGCGGGTGTGGCTCAACGGCCTCCCACAAGGCGATGTTTGTAGCGGCTCCATAGGAGATAAACAGGATCATTAATATTATTATAAATTTTAATATTGTTTCGTATATTTGTTGCTCACAGTGAGCCTATGCGAAACCTTATCCTCATTTTACCGCTATTCCTGTGCACCAGCGCCTATTCCCAAACATCCAAAGCGGCGCTGGATACATTGGAAATTCATTACCAGCAATGCCTGAGTAACAGCCACCAGATGTATAATTGCGCCGTGATTTATTACAAACAGCTGGACAGCCTGTTGCACAACACCCTGCAACATTTATATTCCAGCCTTAATCCTGGCAGGCAACAACAGCTGCAAGCCGAACAATCGGCTTGGGAAGAAAAAAAAGAAGAGTATTTCAAGAAAATAGACGAACGGGTGGAAAAGATGCATAAACGCACCATGGAAGGACTGGATGACGATATGATATCGACGGATAATAAAGCTTCTTTTATCAAACAACGACTGACCACACTACTTAATATTTAGCTTAAGAGGCTAAAGCGGAAAGCATAAAGCTATTGTGAAGACGATCTTCGCGAATATTTATAAATCGCTTTGGTTAGTCTTCACAATAGCTTTATGCTTTCCGCTTTATGCTTCTTACAGCCTTTCCTGGTGGCGTAGCCACCGCTCCGGCATTTCATTATTACTAGCCATGAGATAGTCGTTATAAGCGCAGGGAACAAATTCCCGGTCGGGCAATTGCATCCACCAGCGGCCTGTTTTCTTACTTTTCAGGAAAACAGTTTCTATATCGGAGAAGGCTATATGAAATTCCCAGAATGCATCACGGTCTTCCAGTAGGGCTTCACGATTCCTTACAGCCCGGCCATCCATAAAATACCACATCATTTGTGAAATTTGCCGGGCGGTCAGCTGCTCTTTATCTTTTTCGGGGCGATATCCATAAATACCAAAGGAGGAGAGGCGGCTGCTCATCCCGGCGTATCTCGCCAGGGAACAGGCTTCTTCTCCACTAAAACCATTGGGAGAGAGCTGATTGGCTGGAGCGTCTGTATGCCGGATGATATTGATATCCAGGCTAAACAGATCAGAGTGCCGCAGAACAGGTTCTGCCTCTTCCATGTTTTCGCGGATACGTCCTAACCGGAAACAATCGAAACGCAGCTTATCCAGCGTTTCTAACATGCGCGGATGTACGAAATAACTTTGGAACCCGATATGATTATAATGCCGGAGATAATTAGGTTGTTCTGTCAGGATATCCATTAAAAAGCGTTCGCTGCGTACAGACGACTCTTCTTTCAGATCTATCAGGGCATCGGCTACGGTAGCTTCAATAATTAATTGCTGTGAAGCGTAGGCTTTATATTGCGGATAGGTGAGATCGTGAGATCCTCCCAGAATGATAACGGTTTTGTTGATGGCCAATAATTCTGCTATCACAGTCTTCATGGCAGCATAGGCATCTGCGAGAAAAGCGCCTGACTGAAGATTGCCGATATCAGCCAGCTTAATATCACGATGCCAGTTGTAGAGGCGGAAAAATTCGCGGCGTACAGCGTCTGGCCCATTGGTGCTAGTTTTGCCGGATGCACTCCCTCTTTCTTCTCCCACACCCAGCAAAATAATATCGGCCAACTCTATATCCGGTTGATGGTGCTCTTCGTACACGTCGATCACACCCCCTACCTGGAATGGGTCATACTCCTGATCATCGTTTAATACAGCTTTGGAAACAGGACGCAAAAAATCCTGCAGGTGCGAAAAATCTGCCATCACTTAATTGGATTTAGTTGATGGCAAACGTACAAAAAAAAGCAAAAACCAGGCAGAAAGGCAGCGGGTCAAAATTACTATAACGGGAATCTTGTAGAGGTAATGCTACTAGTTCTTGTGAATAATAAATTCGAATGGCTTATGCGACTTGCGTGAAATTGCTTTTTCCAGCACCGATCGTTTGCTGGTAATCCGACTCTTGTTACAATCCATCACTTCCATAACTGCACAGAGATAATCCATCGTTTCAATCAGCGAAAGCATTTCACTGATTTGTCTAACTGCAGACTGGATCTGCTGCTCCGTGTACCTATCTTCATGTAGCAAGATTAATAAATCTCTATCTACAGGTTTCATGAATAAAAAATTTGACTGTTCCCCGAAATATTGTTTGGCCAGGTATCAAAGGATAGTTCAAAAAGATAAGGTAAAAATTGTTTGCTGTCAATCGTAGTTAAAGTCGTCTTTAGTTGTCAAACAGATCGTTATTAGTGCATTCTTTTCTTATTCATGGTAGGACAACCGCAATCGTTTTTCTTAAAAACTTTACAACCTTCCATCACTAAACATCCACAAAGAAAAAAGACTACAATCCATTTTATACTTTTCATACTGCAGTTTAATATACTTGGCTATGATTAAAACCTATCTTAAGTGTTTACCTTTTCTTAACAATGCTCTTTTGTAATTTAAGCTAAATTCGTAAAAAATATTAAAATATTTGTCCACAATTCGTTCCTCACGTAAAATTCTTGTAGTTCCGCTGGACTGGGGCCTTGGACATGCCACCCGGGATATTCCCCTCATCCATGAAATGCAAAACGCAGGTTGTCAGGTTTTTATTGCAGCAGAAGGCAAACACGCTGCTTTGTTGCAACAGGAATTCCCACAGGTAACCATTTTTCCGCTGCCGGGATACCGTATCCAGTACGCACAAAAAGGGCAGTTTTTCGGGCTGAAAATTATTCAGCAAATCCCTAAAATTTACCGGGCTGTAAAGCATGAACAACGCTGGCTAAAGAAGATAGTAGCTGATTATCAAATAAATGCAGTGATTTCCGACAACCGGTTCGGCCTGTATCATAAAGATATTCCTACTGTTTTTATTACACATCAGCTACTCATCAAAACACCTTTCGGCGGATGGATAGAGCGAACCCTGCAGAAAATAAATTATCGTTTCATTAACAAATACAGCGCCTGTTGGGTACCCGATTTTTCCGGTAATAATAACCTTTCCGGCGAATTGGCCCACCCGGGTAAATTACCCGGTCACATCAACTATATAGGCTGCCTGAGCAGGTTTGTACCTAAGCCTGGTGTAACAAAAAAATATGATCTGCTGGTATTGATCTCCGGACCCGAACCACAAAGATCCAACCTGGAGAAACTGATAGTAGATCAGATCAAATCATTGTCAGTTACCGCCCTCATTGTAAGCGGCAAACCCGGCAGCCCCCAGCATGAAACAATCGCTCCCGGCATAACCCAGGTTAACCACCTGAACGCCAGTGAACTAAACGATGCTATGCTGGCCTCCGATATGGTACTAAGCCGCTCCGGCTACACAACCCTGATGGATCTGGCCAAACTGAATAAAAAAGCCATCCTCATTCCCACTCCCGGGCAATCAGAACAGGTATACCTGGGCGAATACCTGATGGAAAAAGGATACTTTTATTCTCTTCCGCAGGAAGAATTTAACTTAAAAACAGCGCTGGAAGAGGCTTCCCGCTTTCCTTTCCGGTCATTTCACCACGACCAGGACATGGAACAGTACAAACAGGTGGTGCAGCATTTTGTACAGTCCATCTAAACGGCTAAATGAACTTGTAATAAGCCAGGGATGCCTTGCGTCCCTGGTATTTAAATATTCTTAACGTCTGACCCGGTATAGATCTTCTTGCCGACAATAGCAACGGGGCGTTTCAGGAAAGAATACTCCTGTAAGATCAACTCCCTGTAATCTGATTCTGTTAGCTCTTTTTCATGTAATCCCATAGGGCGATATTGTTGGGACCTTCTGCTGAACAGTGATTCATAACTGCCTGATAGCGCATGCATCTCTTCCAGCTGCTCCGGTGTTATTTTTTCTTTTTTGATGTCCTGCAAAATAAATCCCCGTTCTTTTGCATTCGTTTCTGTCAGTATTTTCTTACAAGTACCACAGGTTGACAAATGATAGATTTTATTCATCCTTTTTATTTTTTTCCACCCTAAAGTTACATCCTCACCGTATATCATACTACTATCTTAATTTTGCAGATTCAAATTAAATCTTGTAGGTTTAGCGATGGAAAAGAAATTATTTTTACTGGACGCGATGGCCCTCATTTACAGGGCTTACTACGCCCTGATCAGGAATCCACGCATCACTAGTGCGGGTAGAAACACCAATGCGCAATTTGGGTTTACTACTACTTTGCTGGACCTTATCAATAAAGAAAAGCCCACCCATATGGCTGTTGCGTTTGATACGCACGCCCCCACCGAACGCCACACCACTTATACCGACTATAAAGCCAATCGTGAAGATGCACCGGAAGACCTCCTGGATGCATTACCTGATATCAAGCGTATCATAGAGGGCTTTAATATTCCGGTAGTAGAGCTGGACGGCTACGAAGCCGATGACGTGATAGGTACCCTCGCCTGGCAGGCCGCCGATGCCGGTTATACCGTATACATGGTAACACCGGACAAAGACTATGGCCAGCTGGTAAGAGATAATGTATTTATCTACAAGCCTCCCTATATGGGCAATAAAGAAGAAATTATGGGCCCCAAAGAGGTGTGTGAGAAATGGCAAATCAAAGATGTACACCAGGTGATCGATATCCTGGGCCTCATGGGCGATGCCGTAGATAATATCCCCGGTATTGCCGGCATCGGCGAAAAAACAGCCATGAAACTGCTGGCACAATACCATTCCCTCGAAAACGTACTGGAAAATGCAGATAACATTGGCGGAAAAATGGGAGAGAAGATAAAAGCAGGTCGCGACAATGCCCTGCTCTCCAAAGAACTTGCCACTATTATCACAGATGTTCCGGTTACCTTTCATGAAGAAGATTTCTGCATCAAGGAAAGCGATAAGGCGAAGCTCACCGATATCTTCACAGAGCTGGAATTTAAAACCCTGGGTAAACGAATCCTCGGCGATACTTTTGGTGGTAGCAGCGCTGCCGCAGAAGCCAGACCAAAAGTAGTACAGACAGATCTTTTCGGTACGCCGATCGCGGAAGAAGCCACTGCTCCAACGGAAGAAACTATCGACAGCCCCAACATCCTGCTGGCAGATAAAAATATCAACAACACACCGCATACTTACTACCTCGCCGATACACCGGAAAAAAGAGCCGATTTGTTGCAGCAATTATTGCAACAAAAAGAAGTAGCTTTTGATACCGAAACCACTGGCACGGATGCCAACGAAGTAGACATTGTAGGCATGAGCTTCTCTGTCAAAAAAGGCGAAGGCTGGTATATTCCCATGCCGGCTGACCACAGCGCCGCGCGGGCTATTATCCATGAGTTTACCCCGCTGTTTCATCACAATAGCATTACCCTGGTAGGGCAAAATATCAAGTATGATATGCTAATCCTGAAATGGTACGGCGTGGATGTTACCACCAGCGTATTTGACACCATGCTGGCCCATTACCTGATAGAACCGGAAGGCCGCCGGGGCATGGATGTATTAAGTGCCCAGTACCTGCAATACGAACCGGTTTCCATAGAAACGCTCATTGGAAAAAAAGGGAAAGGACAGGGCAATATGCGCGATGTAGAAATTGAAAAAATCAAGGAATACGCCGCTGAAGATGCCGATATTACCCTCCAGTTGAAAGATAAATTTGCCCCGCTGCTGCCCGAAAAAGCGGTAGACAAAGTATTTTATGAGATAGAAAACCCATTGGTAAAAGTACTCACCGACATGGAGTATGAAGGCATTGCCCTCGATATTAATGCGCTGGCCGACTATTCCAGGGAACTGGAAATAGAAATCAAGCGCGCCGAGGAAAGTGTGTATGAGCAGGCTGGCGTAAGGTTTAAACTGGCATCCCCCAAGCAATTGGGCGAAGTGCTGTTTGAAAAATTACAGCTGGATCCCAAAGCGAAGAAAACACGAACCGGGCAATACGCCACGGGGGAAGATGTGCTGCAAAAGCTTTCCAGCAAACATAAAATCGTAGAAGATATTCTCATTTTCCGCGAACTCAGCAAACTCAAATCTACTTACGTAGATTCGTTACCGTTATTGCTGAATAAACGCACGAACCGGATACATACTTCCTATAACCAGGCGGTAGCGGTAACAGGTCGTTTAAGCTCAAATAATCCGAACCTTCAGAACATTCCCATTCGTACTGACAGAGGCCGGGAAATCCGTAAAGCCTTCATCCCGCGCAATGAGGAATATGTACTGCTGTCGGCCGACTATTCACAGATAGAATTACGTATCATTGCAGCTATTAGTGAAGATACAGAAATGATGGCTGCATTCAGGTCGGGGACCGACATTCACGCAGCTACAGCTGCTAAGGTGTACAATGTTGCCCTGGATGCCGTTACGCCGGAAATGCGCCGTAATGCCAAGAGCGTAAACTTTGGTATCATTTATGGCGTTAGCGCATTTGGGTTATCAGAAAACCTGGGCATCCCGCGTTCAGAGGCCAAAACCCTGATCGACAACTATTTTGCCCAGTATCCATCTATTAAAAAATACATGGAAGACCAGGTAAAGTTTGCACAGGAAAAAGGCTATGTACAAACGCTGCTGGGAAGAAAACGCTGGTTAAAAGACATCAATTCTTCCAACGCCGTAGTACGTGGCTTTGCCGAAAGAAACGCCATCAATATGCCTATCCAGGGCACCGCTGCGGATATGATCAAACTGGCCATGATTGCTATTCATAAGGCATTCAAGGAAAGAAACCTCAAATCACGCATGCTGTTGCAGGTACATGACGAATTGGTATTTGACGCGCATCTTTCAGAACTGGAAATAATTAAACCCCTTATATTAGATCTTATGCGTAATGCCTTGCCATTAGCCGTCCCTGTGGAGGCGGAAATGGGCACTGGCAAGAACTGGCTGGAAGCCCATTAATCAACACTTCCGGCTTATATGATTAGTATTTGGTAAATATAGCATTTACTAAATGCTAATCATATAAGTCTAAAAGCCAGGGAAACTACGCTTGCTTTTCCCAAAACAGTTTACTAGTTTTCAAATATGATCCAAACACCTCGACTACAATTGTTGCCGTGCTCCCTTGAGCATTTTGAATTGCTATTACAGGGCAACGATCATCTGGCCGACCTGCTTGGTATTTCTATTCAGGAAGGATGGACAGAGTATCCCGAAATGGTTCTGGTAGCATACGATAAATTACGGAATGATCCGGCTATGCTGGGTTGGTTCTTCTACCTGGTCATCCACCGCGAAGACAAGCGTCTCATTGGCGCCGGTGGGTTTAAAGGTAAACCCAATGGAGATGGGCTGGTGGAAATGGGCTATGAAATAACCGAAGATTACCGTGAACAGGGGCTGGGCACTGAAATGGCAGAGGCACTGATCCGGTTTGCTTTTGGCCATTCCTATGTCCATCGCGTAATTGCCCATACAGAAGAAGAGTATAATGCCTCGGTAAAAATTCTGCAAAAAGCGGGGATGCGATTTGTAGGCACCATAAAAAATAAAGAAAATGAAGACCTCTGGGAATGGGAAATTACTCGGAGTCAATATGAAGAAAAGTAACCTGTATGCTGTAATTCCTTCTGGTAACCACTGTAGCTGGTTCCGTTCATCCATCTTTTCAAGGGTCAAGTACCTGCTTTCCCTTATTTTTGGTCCTTGTTTTTAAAACTTATCATTATACACCATGAAGAAATGGATCATGTGTGCAACCATGCTGTATAGCATCGGAGCGTTTGCACAAAACAGCACCAACGTAGAGGGCAGCAAATACCAGTTCACCACGTTAAAAAACCTCGATGCAGGAGATGTACAGAACCAGGGGCGCACCGGCACCTGCTGGTCTTTTTCCGGCCTGTCTTTCTTTGAATCTGAGCTATTGCGCTCCGGCAAAAGCAAAGGTCTGAACCTGAGCGAAATGTTTGTAGTGCGCAAAATGTACCCGCTGAAAGCTGCTAATTATGTACGTATGCACGGCAAAGCCAACTTCGGTGAAGGCGGCGGTTTCCCGGATGATCTGTTATGCCTCCGCGAATACGGCCTGGTACCCCAGAGTGTATACGATGGCAACAAAGGAAAAATGTATAACCACGCAGAAATGGAAAGCCTGCTGGAAGGCATGGTAAACAAAATAGGTAACGCACAAGGCACTGTCAACCCCGACTGGTCTAAAGCGTTCGACGGTGTATTGAACGCCTATATGGGCGACGCTCCGGAAAAATTCCAGTATAACGGCAAAACATACACGCCACAGTCTTTCGCTAAAGAACTGGGACTCAACGCCGATGACTATGTACTGATTTCTTCTTTCACCCACCACCCTTACAATTCACAATTCGTGCTGGAAGTACCAGACAACTGGAACTGGGAAAGAGTATATAATGTAAACCTGGCTGACTTTACCAACATCGCGGAAAATGCTGTTATGAACGGCTATTCTATCGCATGGGCTGCTGATGTGAGCGAAAAAGGCTTCAACTTTAAAGAAGGCCTGGCCATCGTTCCTGAAAAAGACTGGGCTGATATGTCTGCCGAAGAGAAGAGAAATGCTTTCCTGGAACCCGGTAAAGAAAAAACAATCACACCGGAACTGCGCCAGCAAGCATTTGACAACTACGAAACACAGGACGATCACGGTATGCACATTGTGGGCCTCGCAAAAGACCAGAACGGCAATAAGTACTTCCGCGTTAAAAATTCCTGGGGTACCGACAATCCTGGTCAGGGCTATTTCTATGCCTCTGTACCTTACTTCGCTTATAAAACCACCTGTTTCATGGTAAACAAAAAAGCATTACCAGCAGATATAGCGAAAAAATTAGGCGTTAAATAATTATAATTTATAAATGGGGGGGCTGACCAAAAAGTAAAATAAGGCTTTTTGGTCGGCCTTTTTTTTAAGTGATAAATTTTCAGCTTTTAGATCTTGATTTGATTGTCGGGATGTTTAAATGTCTAAAAGTGTGATTTTAGGACAG
>NZ_JABAOB010000006.1 GCF_012726295.1 Chitinophaga sp. Ak27
TTAGGCGTATATTGTTTAAATACCTGTTTAGTCTTAGTTTTGGCCATAGTAATTTCAATGTGGTAATTAAAATTACTAATCGGCCCTTTCTCTGCAAAGAAAAGGGCCGACCTTTTTGGTCAGCCCCACTTTCTATAGATAGCGTATCGAACCTTTTTTGTTAAGCGGTGTTATCCGGAGTAAGGCTGTTGCTGTTCATTATCGAAAACCTTATAACTCCCCTGCATGCATAAACGATTTTTACGCGTTGCCACCTTACTTGTATGCTGTCTGATTGCATGTCCTGCTTCTGCCGCACTTTCGTTGCCGGCCATACGCGATAGTACGGCGAAGGATACTGCCCGCCTGCTTCCGGGATTTATAAAGAAAATTTCATTTGGAGGCGTCTTCCAGGCCCGTTATACCGGCTCCCTGGTAAAAGATGTGGATGTAAATGGGGTACATCAGCCGGATGCAGAAGAAGTGGTACGGAATAGTTTCAGTATCAAACGGGCCCGCTTACAGGCCAAGGCGCAGGTAAGCGATCGCTTCACTGCGGCAGTATTGATTAATCTCGCGGAGTTTTCCGGCGACACTAAAGGGAAGGTGCTGGAAAACGCCTACGTATCTTACCGATGGAATGATGCCCTCAACTTCACTATCGGGCAATTCAGGCCCTCTTTTGGCCTGGAGGACCTATACCCAGTAGATATTATACAGTCGATGGATTTCTCTAACCAGTACTATGCCTTTGGCAGCAACGGCTGGCAGAGTTTCCAGATAGGCGTATCCATGTTTGGCGCCTTCAATAAAGACAGCAAAGTGCCTATGAAATATGCTCTCTCTGTAGTGAATGGTAATAACCGCAACCAGGTATCGGACAATGATAATGGTAAGTTGGGAACTGCCCGGTTGGAGCTGGGCGATATGAATAAGCTGTCGCTGGGCCTCAACGGCGGCTTTGGCGCCGTAAAGCGGCAAAGCGTATATGCATTAGGCGTGGATGTTAGCGGCGTAATCCCACTGGCGCCAAAATGGGATCTGCAATTGCAGTCGGAATATAAGCAGGGCAATAACCATCAGCACTATTATGCTCTGCCGGATAGTTTGCGTAAAGAACCGGTTAGCCGGTATATTATGAACGGCGTGTATATTCTTCCCAATTTCCGCTACAAGATTAACTTCCATAAGCTCACGTCTATCGAAGTATCAATGCGTTATGAATATTTTAAAGACGACCAAAAGCACGATGGTACCGTGCGGCAATCGTATATTCCTATGGTGAGCCTGGCCTTCCTGAAAGATTATGGCGGCCGTATCCAGTTAGGAATGCAGATAGATCAATATAACCGCGATATACCAGGTACCAAAACACATAACAGTAACCTGTTGATAGCACAGGTCCAATGCAGATTTTAAAGCCCGTTATTATGAAAGAAATCAAGTATCCGCAATTGTTGATTACATTGGCATTTGGCCTGATCGTCTGGTTTATTCCTGCGCCGGCGGGCGTAAAGGAAGAGGCCTGGCACCTGTTGGCTATTTTCCTGGCGACCATTGTCGGTATTATTATGAAAGCGGCCAGCATGGGCACTATGTCTATGATCGCTATTACGCTGGTTGCGGTTACCGGCGTGCTGGCGCCGGGAAACCCTTCTAAATCCATTACACTGGCGCTGAGCAGCTTTGGAGATAAAGTAATATGGCTGATAGGCATTTCCTTTTTCATTGCCCGTGGATTCATAAAAACCGGCCTGGGGAAACGGATAGCCTACCTGTTTATTCGTGTATTTGGTCGCAGCTCATTGGGCCTGGCTTATGGGCTGGGGTTGGCCGACCTGGTGCTGGCGCCGGCAGTGCCCAGCAACACCGCCAGGGGAGGAGGAATTATTTATCCTATTATGAAGTCGATGGCCATGAACTTTGGTTCTGTTCCGGAAGATCCTGCCACCCATCGTAAGCTGGGCGCCTATCTCACATTGAACAGTTACAATATGAACCTCATCACTTCGTCCCTGTTTTTAACCGGTACCGCCAGCAACCCGATGTGTCAGAAGTTTGCCAAAAATATGGGCATCGATATTACCTGGATGTCCTGGTTTACAGCGGCCATAGTGCCCGCATTGCTCTCTGTTATTGCCGTTCCCTGGATACTGTATAAAATATATCCACCCGAGATCAAATCTACCGGCGATGCACCGGCGATGGCAGCAGAGAAGCTTAAAGAGATGGGACCCGTTCACCGGAATGAGTGGCTGATGTTATTGGCCTTTGTGATCCTGTTATTCTTGTGGATTACCGGTGATTTGTTTGGTATTGATGCTACTACTACAGCATTGATAGGGCTCATATTCCTGTTGATATCACAGGTACTCACCTGGGAAGATGTAAAGTCGGAAAAAGGCGCCTGGGATACGATCGTATGGTTTTCTGCCCTGGTAATGATGGCGAGTTTCCTGAATACCCTGGGCTTTATTCCCTGGTTCAGCGACCTGATTAAACAGCAGGTGGGGGGCTTGCAATGGACGGTAGCTTTTCCGATAATTGTGCTGGTATATTTTTATAGTCATTACATTTTTGCGAGCGCTACTGCCCATGTGGCGGCCATGTATTCCGCCTTTTTAGGCGTGGGTATTTCCGTAGGCATTCCGGGTACTTTGCTGGCGTTGGTGTTGGGTTTTTGCGGTGGCATTTTCGGAACGCTCACGCATTATGGACATGGTCCTGCGCCAGTATTTTTCGGAAGTACCTATGTAGATCTGAAAGACTGGTGGAAATGTGGGTTTATACTGAGTATTGCACTGATTATCATCTGGATGGGCGTTGGTGGCGGCTGGTGGAAGGTAATCGGTATCTGGTAAACATTGGGTAAAAAAGATATTATGGGTCAATGGAAGCAACAAACTTTATCCAGGAAAAACTGGATGGCTTTTACAGGGCTGTTTCTCTGCCTTTACCTGGTGATACACCTGGCGGGCAACCTGCAATTATTTTTGCCGGCAGAACGGGCACACCGGCAGTTTAACCTCTATTCGCATATCCTGTCGGGTAACCTTATCATTAAGGCAATTTCCTATATCCTTTTTGCCTGTATCATTGGTCACGTGGTGTACGCCATTATCATTACAGTGGCCAATAACCGGGCAAGAAAGATCAGGTATCATTACGACCGAAGGGGAGCTGCCAGTAAGTGGTATAGCCGCAATATGGGCTTATTGGGGACCATTATTTTTATTTTCCTGGTGATACACCTGCGTGATTTCTGGTATGTCTACAAATTTGGGCGTTTGCCAATGGACGCGGATGGGCACAAAGATCTCTACCTATTAGTGGTAAGCGTTTACGGCGAGTTGTGGTATGTGATACTGTATGTGATTTGTATGGTCGCACTCTGCTATCACCTGCTGCATGGATTTTTTAGTGCCGCGAGGACATTGGGATTATATCATCCACGTTATACACACGCGGTCAGGGTTTTTGGTTGGGTATTCAGCATAGTTATCTGTAGCGGATTTGCTGCGATACCATTGTATGTTTATTGCTTAAAATAGTTGATTATGCTGGATGCAAAAATACCTGCGGGACCACTGGAAGAGAAGTGGAACTATTACAAAACTCATGCAAAGCTGGTAAATCCCGCCAACAGGAGAAAACTGGATGTGATTGTGGTTGGAGCAGGGCTGGCGGGCAGTTCTATTGCAGCTTCGCTTGGAGAAATGGGATATAATGTAAAATGTTTCTGTTTCCAGGATACGCCCCGCCGTGCCCACTCCGTGGCAGCACAGGGAGGTGTGAATGCCTGCAAGAACTATAAGAATGACGGCGACAGTGTATACCGAATGTTTTACGATACGATTAAAGGCGGTGACTTTCGTGCGAGGGAGGGAAATGTATACCGGTTGGCAGCGTGCAGTGCCAGCCTGATTGATCAGGCGGTGGCGCAGGGCGTGCCTTTTGGACGGGAATACGGCGGATACCTGAACAACCGTTCCTTTGGCGGGGTGCAGGTATCCCGTACTTTTTATGCGAGAGGTCAAACCGGGCAACAGTTATTGCAGGGTGCTTACCAGGCGCTGATGCGGCAGGTGGGGGCTGGTAATGTCCAATTGTTTGCCCGGCATGAAATGCTGGACCTGGTAGTGATAGAAAAAAAGGCGAGAGGGATTATTGTACGCAACATGGATACAGGCGCGCTAGAACGTCATGGGGCGCATGCTGTAGTGCTGGCAACCGGCGGATTTGGTAAAATATACTACCTGTCTACCCTGGCGATGGGGTGCAATGGTTCGGCCATCTGGAGGGCACACAAACGAGGCGCTTTTATGGCCAATCCCAGCTGGACACAGATACATCCTACCAGTTTGCCACAATCAGGGGAGTACCAGTCTAAGCTTACATTGATGTCGGAATCGCTGCGTAATGATGGCCGTATTTGGGTGCCGGTAAATAAAGACGAACAACGAGAGCCTAACCAGATTCCCGAAGAAGAGAGGGATTACTATCTGGAACGGAGATATCCCGCATTCGGTAATTTATCGCCCCGTGATATTGCATCAAGAGCAGCCAAAGAACGTATTGATGCAGGTTTTGGAATAGGCCCGCTGAAGAACGCCGTATACCTGGATTTTTCCAGAGCGATAAAAGACCAGGGGGAAGATAAGATCCGGAAGAAGTATGGCAACCTGTTTCGCATGTACGAAAAAATTACCGGGGTAAATGCTTACCTGGAGCCTATGAGAATTTCACCTGCCGCCCATTTTTCTATGGGAGGCCTATGGGTGGATTATGAACTAATGACTACCATCCCTGGTTTGTTTGCTTTGGGAGAAGCTAACTTCGCAGATCATGGGGCTAACCGCTTAGGGGCTAATTCTCTCCTGCAAGCGAGTATCGATGGTTATTTTATAGCGCCTTATACCATGGCCAATTATCTGGCAGATGAAATAAAAGCGGGCCCAATAGATGTACGCCATGCAGCCTTTGCTGCCGCAGAAGAAAATGTACAGCAGCAATTACATCTCTTGATGGGCATACAGGGCAATTTAAGTGCAGATCATTTTCATAAAGCACTGGGTAAAATATTGTACGATAAGTGTGGGTTAAGTCGATCGAAAGACGGACTGGAAAAGGCTATTAGCGATATTGTTGCCTTGCGGGAGGAATTCTGGCAACGATTATATGTGCCGGGGGGATACGCTATCAACAGCGAATTGGAAAAAGCAGGAAGAGTAGCAGATTACCTGGAGCTAGGAGAATTGATGTGTTATGATGCCCTTACCCGTAACGAATCCTGCGGTGCGCATTTCCGCACAGAATATCAAACGCCGGAAGGAGAGGCGATGCGTAACGACCAGGACTTTTCGTTTATTTCAGCGTGGGAATGGACTGGAGCGGGCAAATCGCCACTGTTGCACAAAGAGCCTTTGCATTTCGAATTTGTTACGCCTACAGTGAGAAGCTATAAATAAAAAAATAACGGCTATGCGTATACGATTAAAAATATGGCGCCAGGAAAATGAGCATGAACCTGGGAAAATGATGAGTTACACACTGGAAGATATCAACCCGCATATGTCTTTCCTGGAAATGCTGGATACCCTGAATGAGCAGCTGTTGAAAGATGGCACCCGCCCGGTAGAATTTGATCACGATTGCCGGGAAGGAATATGCGGACAATGCGGGATAATGATCAATGGCCGGGCACATGGCCCCTTAAAAAATACGACTACCTGCCAGTTGCATATGCGTACTTTTACGGATAATGAAGAGATCATTATAGAGCCGTTTCGCGCAAGTGCTTTTCCGGTAAAATGTGATTTAAAAATAGATCGTTCTGCATTTGACAGGGTCATACAATCCGGCGGATTTATTGCAGTGAACACAGGACAGGCGCCGGAAGCCAATAGCATTCCTATTGGTTCGCCTGAGGTAGAAGCTGCTTTTGATGCTGCAGCTTGTATTGGTTGCGGCGCCTGTGTGGCAGTGTGTAAAAATTCCAGCGCAGCATTGTTTACCAGTGCAAAAATAGCGCACCTGGCATTGCTGCCCCAGGGGCAGATAGAAGCACAAACACGGGTAAGAAATATGGTAAACCAGATGGACAAGGAAGGCTTTGGCCACTGCAGTAATACGGAAGCCTGTGAGGTCGAATGCCCGCAACAAATTTCTGTATTGCATATTGCCCGGATGAACTATGAATACAACAAAGCACAGATACTGAAAAAATAGCGCACTCCTTTCCTATAAGCATATACGTAGTACTACCTATTTTGTAAGATATTTTCCTGCATCGATGTTTATTTAAAAAATAGGTTGTAAATTTGCATCCGTTTGAATACCGAATATATGCTGTTGCTATCCGAGTTGCAATCGCAATAGTGTTAACCCCGGTGAATTTTTAGTAAAAAGGGTTTGTGACCGACCCCCCAAAAAAGAAAATAACAAGATGACACATTGTAAAATGTTTGTGGTAGCCCTGCTGCTTATGGTAGCTATGGTGGCTTGTAACCTCAATCCCAAAGAAAACACAAAAGAAGTAGTTACCGTAGAAGGACAAGCAGGTAATTTCCTGATTATCAAAGGACATGGTTTTAGTGAAAACAGAAACCAGAATAAGGTGGTTTTTGGCAACGTAACCGCGAAGGTGCTGAGTGCCAATGCCAATAGCCTGGTGGTACAGGTGCCAGTACAATCTGCTGCTACAGTGCCTGTAATGGTTACAGTTGGAGATAATGTATCCAACGCGATGTTGTTTGCCTACCATGGCAAACTGGTAGCTTCTAAATTTTAAAAACAATTAAATTAAAAGCAGTGGGTGGAGGTCTTTTCAGATCATCTACCCATTGCCTTTTAAGTGCGTTTTTTTTGCTACACTTGCAGTATGTACAGCACTTTCCAGCCACATCCTTTATTGACTGCTTATGTGGATGCATACTGGGTAAGCAGGGCTACGCAATTTTCGCAACAGCGAATTTTGCCGGATACCTGTGCTGATATCATTTTTAATATCAGTGACCAGCCGGTTACTGCTGGTAATAATGCTATATGGATAGCGCCGAATACGGCATTCGTAGTAGGTACGATGACCGCTTTTCGTGATATTGCCAGGCAAGGGAATACTAGTATGTTAGGAATCCGTTTTAAACCCGGAGGACTTCATGCATTTACGGCACTGCCATTGCAGCTGGCCACCGACGAGCATCTTCTGCTCACCGATATTACCCACGACTGGCATACCATGCTGGAGCCTTTGTTGGAAAAAACGCCATCGCTTTCGGAAAAAGTTAACTGCCTGGAGAATTTCTTATTGCAGCGACTGCCTGCGAATAATATTGTTGCAAATAAAATCCAGGAAAGCATTCACCATATCCGTCAGTCGAACGGTAATATAGCACCTGCAATGCTGGCAGGTAAAGCGTTTATGAGTCCCCGTACTTTTGAAAGGAATTTTTTGCAGATGGTAGGTGTATCTCCTAAAACGTTTTCGCGAATCGTACGGTTTGTGAGCATCCGTCGTGCGTTGAAAAAGGAAAGGACGTCTACTTTATTATCGCTGGCGTTGGAGCATGGTTTTTATGATCATGCGCACTTCACCCGTGAATTTAAATTATTGGGCGGCGATAATCCCAGCTGCTGGCGGTAATATGCTTACCTCCTGGAATTTAATTTACTATTCAATTCAGCTGTTATGCGACAGAAATTAACATTAATCACGCTGGGAGTGCAGGACCTTTCACGTGCAATACGGTTTTATGAACAGGGGTTGGGGTGGAAAAAATCACCTGCCAGCGAAGGGGAGATTGCGTTCTTCCCATTGGGAGGTATGGTGCTGGCGCTTTATTCCAGGGAACGCCTGGCAGAAGATGTGGGCATTCCTGCCAGAGGCAGCGGCTTTGGAGGGCTTACACTATCTTACAATGCCATCGACCGCGCTGAAGTAGATGCGGTGTTGGAACAGGCGCGCAGCGCGGGTGCGCAGATTGCGAAGCCGGCGCAGGAAGTGTTCTGGGGCGGCTATAGTGGCTACTTTCGCGATCCGGATGGCCACCTGGTGGAGGTAGCGCATAATCCTTTCTGGGAATTGAATGAACAGGGCGATATAGTACTGCCATTGTAAGATAGTGCCAAAGAAAAGCCTGACTAACGTATACGGAGGTACGATGAGCCAGGCTTTTAAATTCAGTGAAGACAGTTATTTATCCTGCATGCCAAACATCACTATAATTTTCCCGTCTTTATACAGGTTCAGCGTTTGATCGGCTACATCATAGCGATAAGAAGTTTCACTGAGTAATTTCAGAAAATCTGCTTCCCGGCGCATCACGGCAGGGTCGGGGCAAGCCATGCGGGTGCTGACAGCCTGTGCGAACTTAATCTGGTCGCCAGTAGCGTTATACCCTCCGGAAATACTATTACATCCGCCTTTGCCATGAAAGCGATTTTTTTCTGTATCAAATTCAATCCAAATCCCGGAATCAGTCAGCGTGGCATCATTGAGCTTAATGACATTCCATTTTTTGCTGCCGATAAACGACCACGGGTTAGGATTTGCGGCACCGGCGGATTTATCTTCCATGGCAAATTGCATAATGAGATGATCGTTTTCAAAAAGGTTAATGGTACCATCTGTAAGGGTGTATTTGAATGTATGGCCACCGAGTGTTTTCAGAAAATCTGCTTCCCGGCTCATTACGCCGGCATCGGGGCAAGCCATGAAAGTGCTTACCGCCTGTGTGAAAGTAATCGCATTGTTGGCGGTAGAATAGCCACCGGAAATGTTGTTACATCCTCCTTTACCATAGAAGCGGTTCCTGGCGGGGTCAAATTCCAGCCATATGCCGGAATTGCTGATACTGGCTTCGTTTAAACGCGTCATTACCCACTTTTTGCCGCTGATGCTGGCCCAGTCGGTGTTGCCATTGCTGACCTGCTCCTGCCCGGCATCTTTATCCTGCAATTTGAATTGCAATACAGGTTTACCATTTTGCAGGAGGTGCACTTGTTGACCAGTTACCTGGTATTTGAAGGTATGATCTCCCAATTGTTTGAGGAACGAACCTTCCCGGCGCATCAGGCTTGATTCACAGGCCATCAGGGTACCGGCAACTTTGGAAAAAGTGATGCTGTTGCCGGATGTAGAGAAGCCTCCCATGAGGTTATTGCAGCCACTTCTTCCATGGATACGTTGCTTGTCTGTATCAAATTCCACCCATATTGCCTCATCCGGCTGGTCGGCATTATCCATTTTTGACAAGATCCATTTCTTACCGGCAATGTTTGCCCACTGGCCGTTGGTAGTACTAACACGCACTCTTTTTTTCTCCAGCACTTTCACCAATGTGTATTTTACGTTGGGGGCGTCTGCTGGTGGATTTTTGACAGGAGTAACCCTTACCCTCAATTTGTATCGGTAGCCTGGCGTATATTTAAATCCGTTAATGTTCGTGTAAAAGTTAGACCAATCTGCGTTGGCGGATTCTTTTACTTGCAGGCATTCCATAGGAGCTACTCCGGTACAGGGTTCTTTAGATTCTTTTACATAGATAATCTGTGTTTTGGTGCTGGGTTGCTTTTGCTGTACCGGGGCCAGAATAGTAGTGGCGAACGTAATCGCTAGTTCAAATAGCATAAAATATAGATTTTAATAATTAACAACAAAAGGAGCCATCAGGTTTTGCCTTTTGTTAGATTGCGCTATATTTTGCAAAAACGCTGCCAGTCTGGCCGTTGGCCACCTCTTATTGGCTCAGGGAGCCATGGTGGGCTATTTGACTGGGCGTTCCCAGTAATTGTATAATAGATTCATAATACGTCGCCTTATCGGGAGCCGGTAAGCTGACAACGGTAACGTCATTTGCTTTCAGCAAATCCAGTTTATATTTTGAAGCTGGCACATAGTCGTTCGGGATATAGTAATAAATTTTATTAGGCACCGGTACATTCTTGTGATGGAACTTCTGCCTGGCCCGGTAAGTAAGCAGCCACCAGAGGTCAGTTTCCACAAAGTCGAGTGATAAGCCAAAAATGTGGATATCTTCCGTAAAGAACAGGTCTATCCAGGAATGGAAATATACCTGCCTGGTATGAATACGTTTGAGTAAAGAAGGCTTTGGAACTTCTTTAGACGTATATACAGTACCGCTGACTACGTAATTACGCATGAGCTGTAACTGGCCGCCATAGTGCTCGAAGCCTAGATTAATGCTCATAGGATTCAGGCAGTCGCCATGTATATGCCAGTAATTGATGTCGTTAACGCTATATTTTCTGAAAATGCTGTAAAACTTTTCATTGATAATACTGGTATTCTCTAACGGCGTAATTCCTTCCAGTGTAAATTCATAGTTGGTGGTGAGGATATGTGCAGGCTTTAGTGCCCGGATGGCGCTATGGATGCCGTTGCCCTTGATTTCCGCGGCCTTAATGGCGATAAAGGATTTCAGATCTTTTTCCCGTATCCGGTGGTTTTTACTGGCTGTCAGGAAAATTTCCTCATATAGTAGGGGAAAGGGTTTTTTCTCATCCAATACTACGGTATCATTGGCATGGCAGAAGGAGATGATATCTCCCAGCAGGTCCTTCCAGCTTTGTCCCCGGGAGATGTTGTTAATGTCGTTTCCGATTAATAAAACAAGGTTTTTCATAGTAGATGCATTCTTTTTAGGGTGGTTAAATCAGCAAAACAGGGTCGGTTCTTTTCAATTTTTCAATTGCAAACTATGGCCAGTAGCCGCAACTGATGGTGTTCCGGTACGTTCAGGGTATAAATATACCGACGTGCTACGCAATGTATATGTGATGTTACTTATCCGGGGTGTTATCTTTCCAGGCCCACAGGTAGCGGCAGGCATGAGTGCGGTAGGGCGACCATTTCGCCGATATCCGGCGCAGCTGATCGCGAAAGGCTTTTTTATCGTCCCGGTCCAGCTTGTAAAGCTTTATCATGGCCTGTTGCAGTCCCCAGTCGTCCAGGGAAAATATATCGTCTCTGCCCAGGAAAAACATGAGCAGCATTTCTACTGTCCAGCGGCCTACTCCTTTGATTTGGGTAAGATACGTGATCACGTCCTCATCGCTCATTTTCCGGAGCTTCGCATCTGTTAATTTTTCAGCGATCACAAAAGCCGCTACATTATGTACGTAGGTTACTTTAGCATTGGATAGTCCTATACCCCGGAGGGTAAGTGCCGGCGTGTCGAGGATCTGCTGAGCGGTGGGTTCTTCACCCGCATAAAGATTTAAAAAGCGGGCGTAGATAACATCTGCTACCTTGGTAGATAGCTGCTGGCTCATAATGGAGCCAATCAGTTTGAGCGCAATGTTTTTTCGTATAGGTAAGGTTGACAGAGGACCGGTAATAATCTTTTGCAGTTTCTTATCCTTACTGAGATGTACCTGGTAATGAACCGGCTCGGCTGCCGGAGTGCCGTTTGACCTGGGCATAAAACTGTGTTTTAGTTGATACGTCCTAACATCCACAACTCCGGCGCATCGGCCGGGTTATCAATAACTGAAAGGCTGTGTATAGATAACCTGGAGCAGGGTTTGACCCACTGCTTTCAGTGTTTTGCGGTCTATCACATCCATATTATCATTCTGTGTGTGCCAGTGTGGCGCAAAGTCGTTATTGGCCTGTAATGCAATGATATCGAATGTAGGAATGTTAGCAATCGTATTAACCGCGATGTGATCGTCGGTAATGAAAGCCCCGTTATTTTCGTAGCGGAACATATCAGAGTAGCCCAACTTGTTAGCCACATCCCAGAACATTTTCATTTGTGCAGGGGCATATTGTTTGGAAGAACCTTCCATGTAGAACTGCGAATTGCGACCGCCTACCATGTCGAGCAAAATGCCGTAGTTAGCTTTGTAGCCAGGTATGTGGGGATTGTGCGCCCAGTATTGGGTACCCAGGCAAAAGGAATTTTCATCGCTCTTCGCGCCATAATCTTCCACATCTACCAGCAGGATATCTACACCTGCTTCTGGTTTCTGCTGCCGCATTTGCCGGGCTACTTCCATCAAAACTGCTACGCCGCTGGCGCCATCATCGGCTCCATCCAGCTTTTTGGTTTTATCGAAAGCATCTTCATCAGCCCAGGGACGGGTATCCCAGTGTGCCAGCAACAGGATACGTTGTTTGGCAGCAGGATTGAAGCTGGCAACAATATTAATACAGGGAAGTTTTTCTTTTTTGGGGCCAATAACCGTGGTACGCTGTACGTATACGGTATCTGCCCAGGGGCGTAGGCTGCTGATCAGCCAACTGGCACATTTCTCCTGTGCTGGTGTATTGGGGATTCTTGGCCCGAAGCTTACCTGTTTGGCAGTATAAGCATAGGCAGAATCGGCCTGGAAGACTGGCACCGGCACATCTATTTTGGCTACTTTGCCGGCGCCGGTGCTGTCGTTGTTGTTATCAGTAGTCTGGCTATTCTGCTGGCAAGCGCTGGCCGTTATGGCCAGCGCTGTCAGTGCAATAAGAGCTTTACGCATTATTTCAGGTGTATTTTTAATATTATTGAAGACTGTAGGAAACGGTACCGTCTTTCTCATCTTTCAACTGTACGCCGATGGCCAGCAGCTCATTCCGGATTTTGTCGGAAGTTGCGTAGTCCTTGCGGCTCTTGGCTTCTTTGCGCATCTCGATCAGCATCTGTAATACTCCATCCAGTTTATTGTCTTCTCCGGTAATCGTTTCCTGGCGTATACCCAGGATATTTACCAGGTAAGTTTTCCAGGTTTCCTGCAACAGGCGGAAAGTAGTTTCGCTGATTTCGTGCATTTTTATCTGTCCACCTTTCAGGGAGTTCACTACCGAAGTTGTTTCAAATAGGTTGGCCAATACTTTTGCTGTATTGAAGTCATCGTTCATGAATTCGGCGCATTCCAGGCACCATTGGCGTACCTGCTTGTCCAGTTCTTCATTGAGCGGTTGACCGGCAGTTGCGTTGTAGGAAAGCTTCTGCAAGGTTTCATAGGCTGCCCATAAGCGCTGTAAGCCCTTTTCGGCGGCCTGCAGGGCTTCATTGGAGAAATCCAGTGTACTGCGGTAATGCGTTTGCAACACAAAGAAGCGGATGGTCATGGGGCTATATGCCTTCTCCAGCTGGGGGTTATCGCCGGTAAACATCTCCGTAAGCTTAATGGTATTGCCATAAGCTTTACCCATTTTACGGCCGTTGATGGTAATCATGTTATTGTGCATCCAGTAGCGGGCCATCATATCGCCATGTGCAATTTCGCTTTGTGCAATCTCACATTCATGGTGTGGGAACTGAAGGTCCATTCCGCCGCCGTGGATATCGAACTGGTTACCCAGATATTTGGAACTCATGGCAGAGCACTCAATGTGCCATCCGGGGAAACCCTCGCCCCAGGGGCTTGGCCAGCGCATAATATGTTCGGGCGGGGCTTTTTTCCACAAAGCGAAATCGGCTTTGTTTTGCTTGTCGTCTTGGCCTTCCAGTTCCCTCGTGGTTTCCAGCATGTCTTCCAGTACGCGTCCGCTCAGGATACCATAATCATAACTGGCGGCATATTTTTTTACGTCGAAATATACGCTGCCATCTGCTTCATAAGCATAGCCTTTTTCCATGATCGTTTTAATCATTTCAATCTGCTCAATGATATGACCGGTAGCGGTAGGTTCTATGCTGGGTTCCAGGTTGCCGAATTGCAGCATGGCCCAGTGAAACAGGTTGGTATATTTCTGTACCAGTTCCATGGGCTCCAGCTTTTCCAGTGTGGCAAATTTGGAGATTTTGTCTTCTGCAGCGCGGCCTTCTTCTTCAAAGTGGCCGGCATCGGTAATGTTACGTACATAACGCACTTTGTAGCCCAGATGCTGTAAATAGCGGTATACCACATCAAAGGTAATATAGGGGCGGGCATGGCCCAGGTGCGATTCCCCGGATACGGTAGGTCCGCATACATACATGCCTACGTGACCGGGTGTTAATGATGTAAATACTTCTTTTTGACGGTGTAATGAATTATATATCCTTAGTTCTGACATATGCTGTAAATGACAGATGTCAACGGACTTAAACAGGCTGACATCTTATTTTTTATTGATGGATGGCAAAGATAAAAATTGTTTTCCGGGTATAGTAAAACTCGGGCAACAACATCGGTCAGCCATAAAAACATAATTCATTTTCATAATGTGTGTGATTATTTATTTACCTGGACTTCCGTTTTACCACTGCCGATTAAGCTCATATTGGCGATTACAGGATAATGGTCAGACAGGTCTGACGTGATTTTCCGGAAGCTATTCACTTTAAAATAGTTGCTTACAAAAACATAATCAATGCGTAATGTAGGTGCCAGCCCTGTAAAAGTACGTCCTATTCCCAAACCTTTTTGCAGAAAAGCATCCTGCAGGTCTCCTTTAATGGTAAAATAGGTGTATGAGGCGGGGGTATCATTGAAATCGCCACAAACAATCACCGGGTAGGGGCTCTGACGAATAAAACCTCCTACAATATCGGCCTGTTGACTGCGGCGGATATACGCCTCTCTCATTTTCTGGATGATATTTTTAGTGGCTTTCAGGCCGGTATCTTCCTGGTTCTTGATTTTCCTGATATCGGAGTAATCCCGTTCATTGAAGCGATAAGATTCCAGGTGCATGTTAATAATGCGGATAGTGTCGACTCCTTTTACAATGTCGGCATATATCAGGCTTTCGCTACGGGGGCCCATACTCATCTTCACCTTATCGGACGCGATGATCGGGAAGCGGGAATAAATAATAGATCCCCAGTGTTGCATGCCATTGCGGTTAAAATCGCTGGAAAAATAGCGATAAGGCAATGCCATTTCCCGCGAAATATCTTCCCGGTTATTGAAATCGTTCTTTCTTTCCGAGGTATAAAAGTCCTGAAAGCAGGCAATATCCAGCTCCTGTTTTTTGATCATGGCAAACATTGCCTGCCGGTTGTATTTACTGTCCTTCTCACGGTATAGGCCAAACTGGCTTACATTATAGCTCATCACGGTGAGGCTGCTGCTGTCGGCAACAGGCTTATTACCCGAAGGCATGTGAAAAGCCACAAAAGCGCTGATAGATTTCCACCCCAGCAACAGGGCGATCAGTGATAATAAGGCATAGCGATAATTAAAAAATAGCCATCCTAAAAGGAATATTACCAGCAATGCCAGCAGGAACGGGAACGCCAGTGTTAAAAAGCTGATAGGCCAGAACCATGCCGGTGAAATATAGGGCGCCAAACAAGCACCCAGGAAAAGTAATACTACGGCGAAGTTGATAGTCAGAAAAAATCCTTTCGTAAATAGTCTTAAAAATCGCACCGCGTCATACTTTGTTGAAGTACTAAAGTTAGTGTTTTTTCAACGACAGACAGGCCATAACCGGGAAATGCTCCGATGGTGTTACCGGGAAAACCTGTCCGCCATGGATTTCAAAGGAAGGCTGCGGTAAAATGTAGTCTATCCGCAGGGAAGGCGATAGGTAGGATAGGGTGCGCCCCCAGCCACTGCCTGTTGCCAGGAACACATCCTGTAAATGCCGGCCAACCGTTTTATAGGTAAATGATGCCGGCGTATCGTTGAAATCGCCGCAAACAATGGTGGGATATGGACTGGTGGCCACAAGACCTGCTAATTGAACAGCCTGGGCAGCTCTTTTTTCAACCGCATGCCGCATTTTATACAACAGGCCTTTCCCCGGCAGGGTTTTCATTTGTTGATAATCCTCACTGTTGAACATATACGACGTTAACTGTACCGAAAACACCCGGACAGTGTCGCCCGCTATCGCTACATCGGCCTGTAGAAAAGTACTGCCGCTGCCCGCTTTGCTTTCTCCACAGGGGATGCTGGTAGCCGCTATAATCGGGTAACGGGAAAACAATACAATGCCATAATGCCAGGTATTCCAGTGTATCTTATCCTGTGTAAAGAAGTGATGGGAATAACGACCGCTCAAACGGATATTTTCCAGATGCTGTCCCTTTTCCCGCTCGTCGTTTGTATAAAACTCCTGTATGCAAAGCATATCCGGACTGGCCTTTTCCAATACGTCATAAATAGCCCTGGTTCTGGCGGTATCGGTTTGGTATGCGTGGAGTCCCATACTGCTGCAGTTATACGTCATCAGTGTAAATTGACCACTGGTAGGTTTCGCCGTCCGCGGGAACACATGCAGGCCCCAGGTATCCAGTGCGGCTGGTATGCCACACAATACAGCGATCACATTTGCCATCAGGTACTTTTTGTTTTTATACCACCAACAGAGGGGGATAAAGAATATGCAGGCGAGAAAAAGAAACGGAAAGAACAGGCCCGCAAAGCCAACTATCCAGCATTTACCGGGGTTGAGGTAAGGAAGCCAGGTACTTAATAAAAGGGCTGTTGTCAGCAACAGGTTCAGCCACTGTAAACAGCGTTTAAATATGATGATGAGCATAGGGGAACAAGCAATTTATGGTGATATTGGCTAAAATACAACATAAAAAAGGAGACACAAATGATGTATCTCCTTAAAAAATTTTTCAGCTCTTAACTACTCAGTACGGCTGGCTCTCAGCAAGGTTTCCCTTTCTTCAGGAGATAGGGATGCCAGTCCGTTTTCGTTTATTTTATCAAGAATTTCATTCAGCTTTTGTTCCGGTACTTTGCCAATGCGTCTAAAGGGTTGTTCTGCTTCAGTTACGGTGATCTTTTTTTTGAGATCGTCGGGGTTTATCTGTTGGGAGGCAGGATGAAATACATGTGTGAGTTTAAAGGTGAGCCTGTTGAAGCCGGCGCCCCAGTCGCTTCCCTTTTTCCACTGCCACATATATAACCAGCCGGCAAATCCTCCGCCTGCCAATACAGGAAGGTAAGTATAACCATAGGAAGATGTCATTAATAAGGTGCTAATGGAAAGCGAAATAAAGAGCAGCGTTACTATCCACAGGGAAATACCTCCTCCCAGCAATGGGAATATCCGGTAGCGGGGCGCAATGGTGGTAACACCAATAGCAATAGCCATAATGCTGCCGGAAGCGCCCAGGAAGTATTCATTACCAGCCAGTGTGTGAAAAGAAGGGATCAGCTGCATAGCTGCCACATAAAAGAGGTTGCCGCAAATGCCTCCAAAGAGATATAAGGGCAATATCCGCTGGTAGCCTGCCAGGTGCTGCATAAATGTGCCGAAACACCACAGCCACACCATATTGGTAAATACCTGCCAAACACCGATATGTGTAAACAGCGAAGTAACCAGTGTCCACGGACGTGTTAATAATTTAGCCGGATTGCCGGGAAGCCTCAACCAGGTCATAATATCCTGGTGAAATCTGGGTTCGCCCACATCTTCCATCTTATAGATAACCAGGGTAAAAAGCAGAAAAATAAAGATGGTAAGATTAGCCACCAATAATTGTGTTACCATATTTCTTCCTTCTCCTAAAGAGAGGCGGGGTAATTTCTCCTTTTCCAACGCATGCATGGTACAAATATTTTTCAGTACAAATTTACGGCTTTAATACAGTTGTATTAATAAAAATCTGAGCGCCTTTTAGACCAGCCCCGCAGTAGGAGGTAGGCAAAAAGTGCTCCGCCGAGATGCGCAAAATGCGCCACATTATCGCCGGCGGAATTCTGAATACCAGACCACAATTCGGCCAGTATCATAAACCCTACTATATATTTCGCTTTAACCGGAAACATGAAGTAGATGTACATATACGTATTGGGAAACAGGTAGCCGAATGCGAACAGGATACCATATACAGCCCCGGAGGCACCCAGCGTAGCACCGCTACGGTACATGTGCACATAATCCCTGACATATAGGCGGGCAATATCAACAGCCTGCGGATCGTGGTTGGCCAGGGCGGTTTTCAGACTTTCCATACTGTCTGTACCATTACCCAGGTCGAATTTGCTATCCAGCAAGGCAAAATTGCTAAAGGACGGGTCGTTAAGGAAATTATTGGCATAATGGGTCAGGTTCATATTTTCGTATGTAAGAACCCCCATATGACATAAAGCCGCTCCCAGCCCGCACACCATGTAGAAAATCAGGAACCGCTTTGGCCCCCAGAGGTTTTCCAGCGTGGCCCCGAACATCCACAACGTAAACATATTAAAGAGCACATGCGTAATGCTTTTCGGATCGTGCAGGAAAAGGTGAGTGATGAACTGATGTGGTCTGAATAGTTCAGAGCCCCAGTAATGCAGGGCAAACAAACGACTCAAATCGTAACCGTATCTGTTCAGCAGCGTAATCTGCACTAACCAAACCAGGCCATTAATGATCATCAGGTTTTTGATCACCATTGGCAGGTATTGAAATTTTCCAGGCCTGTACTCGTTCATTGTAGCTTAGTTATTTACTCTTTTTTTCAACAACACCACATTTTCAATATGGTGTGTATGTGGAAACATATCTACCGGCTGTACCTTTTCCACTGTATAAAGTGCATCCAGCAATGCCAGGTCCCTGGCTTGTGTAGCGGGGTTACAGCTAACATATACAATTTTAGGTGCCGCAATTTCAAGCAGCTTATTAACCAGTTTTTCGTGCATTCCTGCCCGTGGAGGATCTGTAATGACGACATCCGGTTGTCCGTGATGCGCAAAAAAGGCATCATCACAAATATCCACTACATCGCCTGCAAAAAAAGTGGCGTTTGTAACATTATTCCGGGCAGCATTTTCCCGTGCATCATCTATTGCTTCCTTGATTAGCTCAATACCCACTACTTTGCCGGCATTGCGGGAAACAAAAATGCCAATGCTGCCGGTACCGCAATATAAATCGTATACAATTTCCGACCCGGTCAATCCAGCAAAATCCCGGGTAACCTTGTATAATACTTCTCCCTGGTAGGTATTGGTCTGGAAAAAAGATTTGGGCCCTATTTTAAACACAAAGTCTTCGAGTTTCTCTTCTGCATATCCTTTGCCAAAATAGGTTTTCGGTTCCAGGTCAAAAATAGAATCGTTTCCTTTCGGGTTAACGGTATACAGCACGGTGGTAATAGCCGGTACTGTTTTCAGCAAGTGATCCAGTAAAGCGATCCTGTTTTCTTTGTCTTCATGATGAATGACCAGGTTCACCATAATTTCCCCGGTGGTACACAGCCGGATAACCAGGTTGCGCAGCCAGCCCTGCTGGGCACGGATATCGTAAAATGTAAGTCCGTGCGCCACTGCATATTCCCGGATGGAATTGCGGATGAGATTAACAGGTTCCTGCATCAGGTAACAAGTATCTATATTCAATACCTTGTCGAAAAGTTTGGGTACATGGAAGCCCAGTGCCGGCCTCACAGGTATTTCACCATTCAGGGCTTTTACTTCCTCATTGGTAAGATAGGCCTTGTTGCTGAAGGTAAACTCCAGCTTGTTGCGGTAATGTTCGGTATGAACACTACCAAGAATAGGTTCCATCGGAGGTAATACCAGTTTGCCAATCCGTTGAAGGTGATCAGCTACCTGTTGTTGCTTATAGGCCAACTGCTGGGAATAGGGTAGCATTTGCCACTTACATCCGCCACAGGTGCCGAAATGCTGGCAAAATGGCGCCACTCTTTTATCGGAATAGCTATGAAAGTGGACCGCCTTTCCTTCTGCCCAGTCCTTTTTATTTTTACTCAGCTGCACATCCACCACGTCGCCGGGCACTACGCCGCCTTCAATAAAAATTACTTTCCCGTCATGCCGGGCCAGGGCTTTACCCTCTGCCGCATAGGCAGTAACGGGTACATTTTCTAAAACAACATTTTTTTTCCTCACGGCTGCAAAGGTAATTGGAAATGCTGAATCCAACATAGGAATTCATGTATTTACCGCTTACCACACCGCTTTCTGTTTTTGCTTTTTTCCGCTTACATTTACATATTGTTGTCAAATGTTATGCGTAAATTATTTGTTATACTGATAGCCGCTCTTTTAGGCCCATTGTATGCCGCCGCACAGGGGTATCAGATTACCGTTAAGCTGAAAAATTATACCGGCGGAAAGTTTTTCCTGGCTCACTACATGGGCAGGACTACCTACCTGGCAGATTCGGCAGATGTAAGTGCCTCCGGCGACGCGGTGTTGAAGGGAAAGGAGCAACTGCTGCCCGGGATCTATCTCCTGGTATTACCCGGTAAACAACAATACATCGAAACGCTGATCGACCGGCAACAGGTGTTCAATGTGAGCATAGATACAGCGGACCTGGTTAATAAAACGGTTTATAAAGGTAGTCCCGACAACGACCTGTTCCTGGGGTATAACAAATTCCTGTTTCAGCAGGAATCGCTGAGCAGGAGCATACAAACACAGTTACAAACCGCCAGAAGTGCCGCGGATTCCGCAAAGGTGTTGCCTTTGCAAAAGGAGCTGGGAAAGAAAATAGAGCATTTCCGTAACGACTTTATTGCGCAACATCCGGGCACCATTCTCAGTACTATTTTCCTGGCCATGAAGGAGCCGGAAGTACCGCAACAGCCTGCAGGAGCAGATTCGTCCTTCGCCTGGCGCTATTTCAAGAGCCACTACTGGGACCAGGTGGACCTGAGTAGCGACCGCCTGGTGAGAACGCCCATCCTGGAAGGGAAACTAAAAAAATACTTTACCCAGCTGGTGGTGGCTAACCCGGACTCTATTATGGTAGACTGCGACGAAGTGATTGCCCGCACGCGTAAGAGCAGGGAAGCTTTCAAATTTGTTTTATGGTGGCTTACCTATAATTATGAAAGCTCTCCTTACATGGGCATGGATGCGGTTTTTGTGCACCTGGTAGAAAAATATTATGTACCAGGAGAAGCATTTTGGCTGAGCAACGAACAGCTCAACAAAATTGTTGACCGGGCTTATACCATAGCGCCCAATCTGATTGGAAAGCAAGCTGCTCCGCTGGAGTTTAAGGATTCTTCCAATAACATGCTTTCCCTGTATAAAACGCCCGCCAAATATACCATATTGGTTTTCTGGGATCCTACCTGCGGACATTGTAAAACAGAGCTTCCCCGGCTGGATTCAGCGTACCGGGCCAACTGGAAAAGCAAAGGGGTCACCATGGTAGGTGTGAAAACGGAAGGAACCCGTGAAGAATGGCTGCAGTTTATTAACGAGCATCATCTCAGCGGATGGGTGCATGGCACGGATCCGCAGGCAGCCACTAACTATCGCCGTCTTTATGATGTATATAGTACGCCTATGATCTACCTATTGGACGACAAAAAGAAAATTGTGGCAAAAAAATTAGGAGTGGAGCAATTACAGGAGTTTCTAGACCGAAATATGGCCAGGAGTGAGGCGCAAAAGCATTGATCTGTCGGATATTTGCCAGACAATGGTGTGCTGATTGTCAGTAAGTTATCTTGTTTTAACATTCCTTTGGCATAGTCTTTGGCTAGGAGGGCATGAAGTCAGGAAGTGCTGTGTGCCTATCAAACAATAAGGGTACTCAGCTAATAATACCTGGCAAGCAAAAAACAGGGTTGCTATTTAAAAGCTGGCAAACAAAAAGTTAGCGGTGCTTTTGCCTGTTGGGCACCGCTTTTAACCATTGTAAAACAAAATTGTATGAAAAAATTAGTTTTATCCGTTGCAGCCTTGCTGATCGCAAGTATGACTTTCGCACAGGTGCAATGGGGGATTGTTGCTGGTCCGCAATTTTCAAGCGTAACCACAAAATCTGCGAATTCCAGTAAAGAAACCAGTAAAATACTAACCAGTGTCAGAGCGGGCGTTACCGTAGATATTCCACTGGCAGATGAATTTTATATTGGAACCGGGTTATTATACTCAGGTAAAGGAGGAAAAGATAAGAACTCCGATATGAAAACCAGTTTATCTTACCTGGAGCTCCCTGTTAATTTCATGTTTAAGCCAGAAGTAGGTAGTGGCCGGCTGGTATTGGCTGCAGGTCCTTATGTAGCTTATGGTGTAGGCGGAAAGTATAAAGATATTCCGGTAATTGGAGAAAGAAAGGCGTTTGAAGATGAAGCTGGCCTCTTGCAATTAAAACGTTTTGATGCCGGTGTAGGCGTTAACGTTGGTTACGAGCTGCCGGCAGGTTTATTCTTTGGTCTGAATACTGATTTGGGCCTGGTAAATGCGATGAAGAACACAGCCAATGATGCTAGCTTTAAAAACACTTCTTTTGGTGTATCCGTTGGATATAAATTCGGCGGAAAATAGCGCTGTTGCTATATGATTTTTTTATTAACCACCCGGGATTCCCGGGTGGTTTTTTATTATATATCGAAACCTTTGTTTATTTTAGCACCCATAAACCAGTAACCAATTTAGTTATAGCAATATTTCCCCAAAATAAGCGTCGAGGTTTTCATTATTATTTATTATTTACCGAACCACTGATGAAGTTCTTTACACTGTTTTCTACTGCGATTGTAGTGATTGTACTGAATTCCCATGCGCAGGTGAGTTTAGGGATCCGTGGAGGATACATTAACAGCGGGCTGGAGTCGGCCGGCAAGAGTATTTCCTCGAAACCTACAACGATGAACAGCTGGCATGCGGGAGTTTATTTTAATGTACCCCTCTTTAAGAATGGGTACCTGACACCGGGCCTCGATTATATTGTGAAGGGCGCCCAGTGGGATTACACCATATCGCATCCGGCGGAAGTATTTACTTCAGGCACCTCCCGGATGAAACTGAGATACCTTGAGTTGCCAGTGAACATGGTTTATAAAGTGCCGATAGGTATCGGCAAGTTTACGATTGGCGCCGGGCCTTATGCAGCCTACTGCCTGAGCGGCAAGTACGATCTATCCATTTATACCAATGGTAAAGAGGTGCAATCTTCCTCGCATTCGCTGGATTTCAATGCATCTCCCAACATTTTTGGTACTGACATGAACCTGCAGCGATGGGATGCAGGACTGAACTTCACCGCCGGGCTGGAGTTCAATTGTTTTCTTACGCTGAAAGCCACCTATGGTTATGGTATGGTGGATATAGACAAATCAGCGAACAATGAATTTAAAAACCGTTATTGGGGAGTAAGCCTGGGTTTTCTGTTTGACAGGGAAGACTGGTAGGGCCAGCCAACTACATTATTTGTAAGAAAGACCGCCTTCCGGGGTGGTCTTTCTTATTTTTTTTAGAGATGGATAGGGGAGAGGTCTGTTTACTGCGTCTTATTACCGAAAGATATCACCAGCAGGTGACATCGATCATTGGACAGTTATAATTAAAAGTGTGACAGTTATAGGGATATGCCACTACGTATCTACGTGATGGCATTTTTTTAATATGAAAGACAGCAAAAAAGGGAAAGACTTCTGTCCTTCCCTTATTTCATTGTCAGTTATTTATCAGATGATTACATGATTGCTGCCACCGCTTTCTGGATCACCTTTGGTTTACCAAGGGTATAATAATGGAGCACCGGAACGCCAAATGCTTTTAATTCCTTTGATTGGGCAATTAGCCATTCGGTTCCTACCAACTCAACATCCTTATCAGTCTTACATTTCAGGATTTCTGTAGACAGATCCGCCGGAATATCCACGTGGAAGATCCTGGGGAGCATGGTCATTTGTTTACGGCTGGTCAATGGTTTTAACCCCGGAATGATAGGTACTGTAATACCCATTTCCCGGCATTTGGTGACGAAATCAAAGAATTTCTGGTTGTCGAAAAACATTTGTGTAACGATATAATCAGCGCCATTTTCCACTTTACGCTTCAGGTGGGCGAGATCTGTTTGCATATTGGGTGCTTCAAAATGCTTCTCCGGGTAGCCGGCAACCCCGATGCAGAAATTGGTTTTAACGCCTCCCTGCAGGTCGTCTTCGAGGTATACGCCATTATTCATATGGGCCACCTGGTCCAGTAATTCAATGGCATAGCTATGTCCATGGGGATCTGGTTCGAAGAAAGTTTCATTTTTGGGTGCATCGCCACGTAATACCAACACGTTATCAATTCCGAGGAAATTGAGGTCTATCAGGGCATTTTCTGTTTCTTCCCGGCTAAAGCCGCCACAGATAAGGTGAGGTACCGCATCCACAGTATAATGATTCATAATGGCCGCACAAATGCCTACTGTACCGGGGCGTTTACGGATTTCTACCTTTTCAAACGAACCATCTGCCTTCTTCTTGAACATATGCTCGCTGCGATGGTAGGTAACATTGATAAAAGCCGGCTTGAACTCCATCAGGGGGTCCAGGTGATCGTAGATCGACTCAATGCTCTTTCCTTTCAGCGGGGGAAGGATTTCAAAAGAAATCAGCGTGTCTTTTGCCTGCGCAATATGTTCAGTTACTTTCATAAAGTTATCGTCTTTAAGGAATGGGGTACCCTTATTCCAGCTAAAAATACGCGGGCAAAAATAAGATATCCCCTAATTATAATCAGATCAATTTTAATCTTATCTCAACTATAACTAGGCTAAGTGAATGAATTGCTTATTTTTGCTAAGTTTGATCATATGGCATTAAGAATACATACAGACCAGCTGGTAAAGCGTTACGGCAACAGAACGGTGGTAAACCATGTATCTGTGGAGGTGTCTCAGGGTGAGATAGTAGGGCTGCTGGGCCCTAATGGAGCAGGTAAAACAACCTCTTTCTATATGGTGGTAGGGCTTATCAAGCCAGACGAAGGTAACGTGTACCTGGATGACCAGAACATTACCAAGCTGCCCATGTACAAGAGGGCACAAATGGGTATTGGCTATCTCCCGCAGGAAGCTTCGGTATTCAGGAAACTCAGCGTGGAAGACAACATCGCTGCCGTATTGGAAATGACA
The DNA here is from genome assembly GCF_012726295.1 of Chitinophaga sp. Ak27. Lineage (GTDB taxonomy): Bacteria > Bacteroidota > Bacteroidia > Chitinophagales > Chitinophagaceae > Chitinophaga. The sequence goes on from NZ_JABAOB010000006.1 coordinate 24,719, forward strand.
AAGCTGAAAAAAGCAGAACAAAAAGAAAAACTGGAGAGCCTGTTGGCCGAATTCAGGCTTACTCATGTGCGCAAAAGCCCCGGAGATGTACTGAGCGGGGGAGAACGCCGTCGTACTGAGATAGCCCGGGCCCTGGCCGTGGATCCAAAATTTATCTTGCTGGATGAACCTTTCGCCGGTATCGACCCTATTGCGGTGGAAGATATACAGGGAATTGTAGCCAAACTGAAATATAAGAATATCGGTATCCTGATCACAGACCACAACGTACAGGAAACGCTCTCTATCACTGACCGGGCTTACCTGCTGTTTGAAGGTAAAATCCTTAAATCCGGGACGGCGGAAGAGCTAGCGGCTGACGAACAGGTAAGAAAAGTGTATCTTGGCCAGAATTTTATCCTGCGCCGGAAAGATTACCTCGACGAAGCAGCAAAACAGTAAAAATAATTCTACAGCATCCTATATGAGAATTTTAAGTCCTGCAATATCACAACTGGCAAGATTGCGCATGGGGCGTATTGCATATTTTATGCAGTATCCCGTGCAGGTGCAGCAGCAGGTATTCCAAAACCTTATTAGTGCCGCTCAGTATACCGAATTTGGTAAACAATACGGCTTTTCGAAAATTTATAAGATAGAAGAATATAAGCAGCGCGTTCCCATTCATACTTATGATACCATCAAGCCTTATATACAACGCACGATGGAAGGACAACAGAATGTGCTCTGGAATACTCCCATCAAATGGTTTGCTAAATCGAGCGGAACTACGGCCGATAAAAGCAAGTTTATTCCCGTAACGGTGGAAAGTCTCGATGAATGCCACTACCGCTCGGGCCGCGATGTAATTTCTCTCTATTATAATAACTTCCCTGACTCCGATGTGTTTACCGGTAAATCACTGGTCATCGGCGGCAGTCACCAGGTAAACAAACTGTCGGAAAACAGCGACTCCTATTTTGGGGATCTGAGTGCGGTAATGCTGCAGAATATGCCGTTCTACGGTAATATGATCCGTACCCCCGACCTGGAAATAGCTCTCATGGATGAATGGGAAGAAAAGATAGAACGTATGGCCAATGCGGTTATCCATGAAAATGTAACCTCTATCGCAGGGGTACCTACCTGGACCATCGTATTGATTAAACGTATTTTTGAACTCACCGGTACAGACAACCTGGCTGACGTATGGCCCAACCTGGAGTTATATATGCACGGTGGCGTAAGCTTTACGCCCTACCGCGAACAGTTCAGAAAACTGATCCGCAAACCCCTGATGCATTACCAGGAAACTTATAATGCATCAGAAGGCTTCTTTGCTGCACAGGACGTGATTGGAGAAGATGGGTTGCTCCTGTTTCTTAACCATGGCATCTTTTACGAGTTCATGCCCATGGAGGAATTGGGTAAAGAAGAGCCACGTACGCTCCAGTTACAGGAAGTGGAACTGGGTAAGAACTATGCGCTGGTAATCAGCACCAATGGTGGCTTATGGCGCTATATGGTGGGAGACACCATCCAGTTTACATCCCTGATTCCTTATCGCATTAAAGTAAGCGGCAGAACCAAATCATTTATCAATGCTTTTGGAGAGGAAGTGATCGTGGAAAATTCTGACACCGCTATTGCGAAAGCTGCGGAAGCTACCGGCGCTGTGGTAAATGATTATACTGCAGCCCCTGTGTACTTCAGTGATCATGGTAATGGTGGACATGAATGGTTGGTGGAATTTGAAGTAGCGCCGGATGATATTAGCCGGTTTACCACGGTATTGGACAATACGCTCAAAGCCATCAATTCTGATTACGAAGCCAAGAGGTATAAAGATATTGCCCTCCATATGCCGTTGATACATGTATTGCCGGCCGGTACTTTTTGTGAGTTCCTGAAAAGTAAAGGTAAACTTGGTGGACAACATAAAGTGCCTCGTTTAAACAATGACCGTAATTACCTGGAAGAAATTCTGAAATTTGCGGCTGATAACATGAATGCTTAAAACCTATCAACTATAACATGAAATTACTGGAGAACAAAGTAGCGATAGTTACAGGCGCCAGCCGTGGTATCGGAGAAGCCATTGCTTTAAAATTTGCAGCACAGGGAGCTGACGTAGCATTTACCTATGTAAGCTCTGATGAGAAAGCCAAAGCCCTTGAAGCAAAACTGACTGCTTTGGGTGTTAAAGCCAAAGCATATAAATCCAATGCCGGCGTATACGAAGAGTGCGAAACACTGGTAGCAGATGTACTGAAAGAATTCGGCAAAATAGATATCTGTGTTAATAACGCTGGTATCTCCAAAGATAATCTCCTGCTCCGCATGAGCCCAGATCAATGGGATGATGTAATGAACATCAACCTGAAGAGCGTATACAATATGACCAAGCAGGTAATACGCCCTATGATGAAGGCAAAGAGCGGCAGCATCATTAACATGAGCTCTGTGATAGGTATCATGGGTAATGCCGGGCAGAGCAGCTATGCCGCTTCGAAAGCCGGTATTATCGGATTCTCCAAATCCATTGCGCAGGAACTGGGTAGCCGTAACATCCGTTGTAATGCGGTGGCGCCGGGCTTCGTGGAAACAGATATGACCCAATACCTCAAAGAAGGAGAAGGGGCAGCCAACTATATTCAGCAAATTCCATTGGCCCGCTTTGGTACACCTGAAGATATCGCCAATGTATGCCTGTTCCTGGCTTCCGATATGAGCAGCTATGTAACCGGCCAAACGATCAGCGCTTGCGGTGGTTTGTGTATGTAATTCAATTAATTAAATAGTAGAAAAACGCGGGCTATAAACCCGCGTTTTTTTATTGGGGCTAGTTTCCGTATCTTTTCGGCACAGTGAACATGGTGAGGATGACTATAGATTTTGGAGGAACGAAGTAAAAATATTGCCCAGCAACAACATCGAATGCCCACTTTTGAATCGTTATTCAAGAAGTATTACCCCGCGCTCTGCACATTTGCTTATGATTTTGTAAACAGGCATGAATTAGCGGAGGAAATTGTACAGGACACCTTCATGAAAATATGGGAGAAGTTTGACGACCTGGATATCCAGGTGTCTGAAAAGGCATATCTATACAGGGCTGTACAAAATAACTGTCTTAATTATATTAAACAACATAAGGTAAGAGCGAGGTATAGTAACGAATTACTGCAACAGGTGGAATCCCGTATCTCCCTGCTCAGTATGGCGTCTACCCATTCGCCCGTTGAAAAGCTGGAACACGCTGAGCTGGAAATACTGGCGGAGAAAGCCATCCGGAAACTGCCCCCGCAATGCCAGGATGTGTTTCGCCTCAGTCGCTTCGAACAATTGAGTTATCCCGAAATATCCCGCCACCTGGGCATCTCTGTCAATACCGTTAAAACCCAAATGACCCGCGCGCTGCAACGATTGCGGGATGAGCTACTCCCCCTGCTGAAAGTGAACGATTAAACTGAAAAGAATTTTTTTTACGCTTGTCACCCTGTTTGTTCCGGAATGTTGTCTTAGTATCTGTTTACAGAGATTATGGGGCTTAACTATACACAGGAGCAGGTAGATGACCTGATCGCGCACTTTTTGTCCGGTAATATTTCCGGGGATGCACAAGAAATACTGGAGCAGTGGATCAATGAAACGCCAGCAAACCAGGCTTATTTCCTGCAACTGAGGGATGCCTGGCAAATGACGGCACAACCAGGGAATTATGATACTCTCGCCGCCTGGGATAGTGTGCAGCAAAGTATGAGCATAACACCGGTGGTAAAAGTGAGCAAATGGAAAAATTATCTCCGGATAGCAGCATCCTATACACTGCCGTTCCTGATTGGCGGAGGGCTGGTATATGCCTGGTCTGTATCCCGGAAGAACGATAGCAATAACGCGATCGTAACCGTGATCAGCCCCAAAGGGGCTACCACCAAAATTGAATTGTCTGACGGCACGGAAGTATGGCTGAATGCAGGCAGTAAGTTGCAATACGCACAATCTTACAATGTTCGCGGCCGTGAAGTAAAACTGGAAGGAGAAGCATTTTTTAAAGTACATACCAATGCGCAGAAACCCTTTACGGTAAAGGCTTCGGATCTGCGGATACTCGCACTCGGCACCTCTTTCAACGTGAAGGCTTACCCGGAAGATAAAACGGTGGTAACCACCCTGGTAGAAGGGGAAGTGAAAATTGATGGGAGCAACACTAAAACGCCTTTCGGAATCATGATGAAGCCTCACCAGCATGTGGTGTATAACAAAACCATATCTATCAACAAAGGTGAACAACAGAAAAAGATCAATAACCCGGGAGATAGCAGCACCGCTACCCCAATAGAGAGCCAGGAGGTAAAAGATACAGAAATATACACCTCCTGGAAAGACGGCAACTGGATGGTGGCCGCTCAAACCCTGGACGAACTGGCCATCACCATGGAACGCAGGTTTAATGTAAAGGTGATTTTTAAAGATCAGGAACTAAAAGAATACCGGTTCAGTGGCACCTTCCGCCAGGAGACCCTTGAACAGGTATTAAATATCCTGAAGTTAACCGCGCCGCTAAAATATTCCATTGATAACGGAGTAGTGACGCTGCAGCTAGATAACGAATTGAAAAACAAATATTTAAAAGCATTTTAGACCGGTAAAATTACCGGTGAATATAGGAAGAAGTATTATTCAATAACCTGTAAAATCAACTTACATGTACGGTATGAACAACTAAAAAAATTGGGGTAATGCGACTTACCCCAATCAACGAACATCACTTGATGGTGAAATGCCTTTGCGACGGGCATCCACCGTAATCATTCGTTTAACTAAAATCTATACAAGTTTATGAAATCCACTGCAAACCTGGCGGCATTTTTTTGCCCCGGGCGAAAATTCTTGCTCATGACAAAATTGACGGGGCTGCTGATTTTCGGAAGTTTTTTACAAGTATCTGCTGGCGCTTTTGCGCAGGATAAAATAAAAGAACTACACGCTGAAAATACTAGTGTAAAAGAAGTATTTAAGCTCATTGAAAACAGCAGCAATTATCGCTTCTTCTATAACGAGAACTTCACGGATTTAAATAAGACGGTCACTATTGATGTAAAGGACAAAAAGATCAATGATATCCTGAAGCTGCTCATTAACAGTACCAACGTAACTTACCGGGTATTGGAAAACAACCTGGTAGTGATTACTCCCATCAATACCGCACAAGTAAAAGTAACCGGTTATGTAACAGATGCTGTTACAAAAGAACCGCTGCCTGGCGTAACCGTAGCCGTAGAAGGAACTACCATTGGTGCAGTAACAGATGCTACGGGGAAATATACTATTACGGCGCCTTCCGAAAGTAGCGTACTGGTGTTTTCCTTTATCGGCTATACACCACAAAAATTAGTGGTGGGCAGCCGGCAGGAAATTAATGTAAAACTGGACGGAGATACCAAAAAACTGGAAGAAGTAGTAGTAATGGGCTACACCACTACTACCACCAAAAACCTCACCGGGGCTGCACAAGCGGTAAGCGGCGCCAAACTGAAAGATGTTACCGCCGGCAGCATGGACAAAATGCTCCAGGGTAAAGTGAGTGGCGTATTTGTCGGTAACAGCTCCGGCGACCCGGCAGCAGCGCCAGCCATCCGTATCCGTGGTAACGGTACATTAACTGCCGGTAACTCTCCGCTGGTAGTGGTAGATGGAATCATCGGCGGATTACCCAACCCCAGCGACATCGAAAGTGTGACCATCCTGAAAGATGCGGCAGCTACCACGCTATATGGCGCCCGCGCAGCCAATGGCGTAATGGTTATCACTACTAAAAGAGGTAAAGCCGGTAAAACACAGGTCAACTTCCGCACCAATGTAGGAACGGCCCACCTCAATACCGGACACTTTCACCTGATGAACGGTACCGAACTGTATGACCTGCAAACCGCCGCAGGAGCCAAGTTAGATCCATCTCTCCGGAATATAAATACAAACTGGCAAAAACTGGCCTTCCAGAATGCCTCCAATCAGAACTACGAACTATCTACCAGCGGCGGAAATGAAAAAACTAAATTCTACCTCGGCGGTAACTACTATAAAGAAGATGGTATCCTGAAAGGTACAGGTGTAGAGCGCTTCAGCACACGCCTCAACCTCGACCACAACATTACCGATAAATTCCGCGTTACCTTTAACGTGGCCGGAACCCAAACATCTGATAAAGATAATTCCAACGGTTCGTTGTATCAATACTATACCAACCTGCCCTGGGATAAGGCCTACGATGCACAAGGCAAGCCGGTAAACCCACTCACGGCAGACAACTGGTACGGAAGGGATATGACTAACTTCCTGTATGACCAACAATATAACTATACCAAAAATAAAAGGCAGTCGCTCGAAGCATTGGTGAAGCTGGAATACGACATTACCAAATGGTTGTCTTTCAGTACGACCAACCGCGCACAATATTATCATTTTAACCAGGAAAGCAATGGGGATGTAAGAACATCCGCCGGTTCCGACGATCGTGGTAACCTGTACAACTACTACCAGGATACTTCCAGCTATATCAGCTCCAACCTGTTAAGGGCAAGATATACCATCAACAAGAAACATAACCTGGATGGACTGGTAGGCGCTGAATTCCAGCAAACTCACCTAAATGATATTAACGCAAAAGGCAAAGGTATTATACAAGGGGTAAGTGTACTGGATGGTACTTCTGCCCCAATGTCTATCGGAGGCTCTAAGATAGATCGCGCCTTCAATTCCTACTTTGTTCAGGCCAACTATAACTACGATTATAAATATTATTTCACCTCTTCCTTTAGAAGAGATGGCTCTTCCAAATTCGGTGCTAACCAGCAATATGGTAACTTCTATGCGTTTGGTGCTTCCTGGGCTATCTCCGAAGAAAACTTCATCAAGCAGATCAAAGCCATTACCAACCTGAAACTGAGAGCCAGTTATGGTACTACCGGTAATGCCGAAATAGGCGACTATAGCGCTATTGGCGCCTATGCCATCAATACCCAGTACAATGGATTTCCCGGCGCTTACCAAAGCATTTATAATGTACCGAATCTTTCCTGGGAAAAAGCGTACAATTCCAACATCGGTATCGACCTGGGTTTATTCAACCGGATTAACCTGACACTGGAACTTTATCAGAAAGATAACAAAGACCTGCTGTTTAATGTACCTCTGCCCGGAACCGCCGGCTATAGCTACATTTCACAGAACGTTGGGTCCGTACGTAATAAGGGAATTGAAATCAGCCTTAGTACCGATAACCTGGTGGGTGCGTTTAAATGGAGCACCGATTTCAATATTGGCTTCAACAAAAACAGGGTAACAGAATTATACGGTGGTAAAGACCAGATCATAGATCCTATCAACGGTTATTTTGTATTACGCCAGGGACAAGACATGCGCAGCTTCTATATGCGTAAATGGGCCGGCGTAGATCCGTCTAATGGTGACCCACTATGGGAAAAGCTGATTACGGATGCCGATGGTAAAGTAACCGGTAAAACCACGACTAATAATTACAACGATGCCTCTCTGCAAATTGTAGGTTCTGCTACGCCGAAGTTCTTCGGAGGTATGCGTAATACTTTCTCCTACAAAAACTTTCAGTTGAGTGCCTTCCTGGCCTTTGTTTCGGGTAACCAGGTGTATAACAGCACCCGGGAGCTGATGGACAACGACGGCGCTTACTATACCTATAATATGATGGAGCTGGATAATGGCTGGAGCCGTTGGCAGAAGCCCGGGGACAATGCCACCCACCCATTATTTAAAATCAAGGGTAACAAAAATTCACATAAACCATCTTCCCGCTTCCTGGAAGACGGTAGCTACCTGCGTTTAAGAAATGTTAACCTGAGCTATGCATTGCCTAAAGCCTGGCTGGACCGCGTGCATATTGGCAACGCCAGAATTTCTATCGGCGGTGATAACCTGTGGACATTAACCAAATTCTCTGGTCTGGATCCTGAAGTAGATGATCGCGGTATCAACTCCATTAAGTACCCATCCAGCACCAAGTGGTTTGCAGGCCTTGAAATTAATTTTTAACAGGAGCTAAAAGAGATTATCATGAAACACATGTCAAAATATTTTGCAGGCCTGTTGCTGCTATCAATGGCAACTTCCTGTTCATTGAAGAAAGACCCATATAGTGCATTACCGGATTCCAACATCCTGAATGATGAAACCAAGTGGCCGGCGGCTACTGCAGGAAACTATGCGTTGTTGAAGGAGGAAAATTTTACACGCAATTATTTCCAGATGGGAGAGTTTCCCAGTGATGATGTAGCACTCAGCGGTGCCACCACCGATCCGCTGTTTTACTCTTATACCTACGGCCACCTGACCAACCAGGGAAACACGCTGCAGATCTGGCGTATGGGCTATAAAGCCATCAATGGCGCCAACAAACTCCTGGCAGTAATGCCCGAAGGGAAATCGGCTGCTATTAATGAAATGATTGGTGAAAACCTTTTCATTCGCGCCTTTGTTCACTTTGGCCTGGTACGGAGCTTCGGTCGTCCTTATACACAAAGCCCCGAAACTAATCCAGGCATACCTGTTATTACTAAGTTTGATATCAACGCTTTGCCTGCGCGCAATACAGTGAAGGATGTATACGGGCAAATAGTTGCCGATTTAAAGAAGGGCACTGGCCTGATGGATAATTCCAATACCAATAGCTATGCCTCCAAAAGTGCTGCTATGGCGCTGTTGGCAAGGGTATATCTCTATATGGGTAAAAATGACTCGGCACGTATCTATGCCGATTCCGTGATTACCTCTGGTAATTATTCCCTGGTATCTACATCTGATTTACCCGGTTATTATACCAAGAGTAACGAGAATAACAAGGAAACTATCTTTGCCATTCACCACACTTTACAGGACGACCGTACCTGGAGCTCTATCGGTTCTATGTATTATATGTCGCCCGGTGGTATGGGCTATGGCGAAATTTATGCATCCCAGTCCTACCTCGATCTGTTGCATAAACATCCGGAAGATGTAAGAAATAAATTTGTACAAGCTGTATATACGACCGATGCCAACGGGAATAAAGTGCTGGCCACCCGCAATGGTGTGCCTAAATGGTATATTCTCAAATACTCTAACCAGGATAACGTACCTACACTTAGTTCCCCGGTAGTATTGCGTTTGGCAGAAATGTACCTGGTCCGGGCAGAGGCCAATGCCAAGCTGGGCAACAATGCTGCTGCCATCGCAGATGTGAACATAATCCGCCAGCGGGCTGGCCTGAGCGGCGCTGCATTATTTACGCCCACCGATCTGAAAGGCTACGCTTCGGTGCTGGACGTAGTACTGGATGAACGCCGCCTGGAGCTGGCTTTTGAAACACATCGTGTGTTTGACCTGTTCCGCAACAACAGAAATGTATACCGTAATTACCCGGGTGTACAAACCAATCCGCAAACAGTTTCTTATACCGATGCCAGGGTAGTACACTTCATCCCACAACAGGAAATATTGCTGGACCCCAACCTGGTACAGAACCCAATACAATAAAATACCTGATGAAAGCCCCTTGAATGGGGCTTTCGCTTTTATAAAATAATCCGGAAAAGAAGAGCCAACAGTAGTAAATTTATAACCGGTGAACATTTAAAAAATTCTTAGTCTACATGTATCAGTACAGCCATCATTTCCGCCATTACAGAAAAGGATTGTTACTGGCAGGATTTGCCTTCTGCTTTCTTACCGCCGCACAGGCCCAGGAGCTGAAGTATACCTCCGGAAATAATAACTGGAATGCGGATTCGCTAGGTAACCACCGGGCGGTAGTTACTTTTAACGGAGCAGCCAATGTGGCCCGCGTGGTAATCCCATGGCGCCGGCGCGATGAACATCCCGAAGCAAAACGCATCATCATAGAGGATGCAAAAACAAAACAGAAAGTAGCCAATGTAAAAACGTTGGCGCTTACCCGTGAGCAGGGCGACATCTGCTTTGAACCTACTTCCGGTAAAGGCGAATACTATATATACTACCTGCCTTCCAAAAATGAAGGCAGGAATAACTATCCGAAAGGCGTGTACCTGGCGCCGGAACAAACTGCCGATAATACCTGGTTGCAAACAGTTTCGGATGGCATAAAACCCAATACCACGGTGAAAGAGCTGGAGTCGATAGATACCTTCAACTCTTTTTATCCCATGGAAGTGATTGCTACTGCTGCCGAAATGCAGCAGCTGAAGCTCAAACATCCGGGGGGCGGATATATGGTATTCCCGGAAGACCGCCAGTTTCCCATTAAAATGACCGACGACCTACCCCAGCGCTGGATAAAGAAAGGACCTTCACAGATTTTCGCCGGAATAGCCGATAAAGGAGAGTACTATGCCTTTCAGCTGGGCATTTATGCCCGCCGGGACATGAAGGATGTACAGGTTACGTTTGGTGACCTGAGCGCCGGTAATGGCAAAACCATTCCAGCGGCCCAGCTGAATTGTATTAATACCAATGGCACTACCTATGATGCCAGGCCGTTTAGCGCCACCGTAAATATTCCTGCCGGTAAAGTACAGGCCCTGTGGTGCGGGATTGATGTACCAGAGAATGCAGCACCGGGCATTTATAAAGGAGTCGCCGTTTTAAAGGCGGCCGACATGCCCGATATGCCTATCCGCCTCACTATCACGGTAACGAATAAACTGGCGGTGAACGGAGGCTTTAATGAGCCCTGGAAACAAACCCGGTTGAAATGGCTCAACTCCACGCTGGCACAGGATAACACCGTGATTGCACCTTATACGCCGCTGGAAATGAAAGATAGCGTGATCAGCTTATTGGGCCGCAAAATCGGTATCAATAAAGATGGTTTCCCGGCACAGATACAAACGTTTTTTACGCCTGAAATGACATCGCTCACCACGCAGCCCAAGAACATATTTACAGAACCGGTACACTTTCACTTTATCTCTGCTGCTACAGGCAAGGATTTGATATGGGCTCGTCAAGGCTGGCAGCTTACTTCCCGGGAAGCCGGTAAAATCAGCTGGAAAGCCATCAATACCGCTACTGGCCTGCAAATGGAGGTAAATGCAGCACTCGAATTTGATGGTTTCCTCGACTATACCGTAAAAGTAACGGCCCTGGAGGATGTAGCCCTGAAAGAAATTACCATGCACCTGCCGTTCGATAAAGGTGCTGCCAGGTATATGATGGGCCTTAACCAGAAAGGTGGCCTACGCCCCGAAAAGATCGACTGGAAATGGGATGTGGCACATAAAAACCAGGACGGCGCCTGGATTGGAGATGTGAACGCCGGTATCCAGTTCAATCTCCGCGATGAAAACTATGTGCGTCCATTAAATACAAATTTTTACCTCCAGAAACCTTTACTGTTACCCACTTCCTGGGGGAATGGCAACAAAGGCGGTATTACTATTGGCGAAAAAGGAACCGCTATACTGGTAAACAGCTACAGCGGAGAAAGAACTATGCACAAAGGAGACGTGTTGTACTATAACTTCCACCTCATCATAACACCCTTTCACCCAATTAATACCGACTTTCAATGGGCTACCCGCTTCTATCACAGGTATCACAACCTGGATAGCATTAAAGCTACCGGAGCAACCGTAGTGAATATCCACCATGGCAACGATATTAATCCCTGGATCAACTACCCATTTATTGAGTGGAAGAAAATGAAGGATTATATAGAGGAGGCCCATAGCAAAGGACTCAAAGTGAAAATTTATAATACGGTCAGAGAGCTGTCTAACCATGCCTGGGAAACTTTCCCATTGCGGAGCCTGGGGCATGAAGTATACAGCCCTGGTAATGGAGGCGGCTTTTCCTGGTTGCAGGAGCATATCGCCAAAGACTATATTGCTGCCTGGTTTGTGCCGGAATTCAAAGACGCTGCCATCATTAACAGTGGGATGAATCGCTGGCATAATTACTATGTAGAAGGCATGAACTGGCTGGTACAAAACGTAGGTATCGACGGTATTTATCTTGATGATGTGGCTTTCGACCGGGTAACTATGAAGCGGGTAAAAAGGGTGCTGACAAAAGATAATCACCCTGGGATTATCGATTTACACTCTGCTAACCAGTACAATAAATCCGATGGGTTTATTAACAGCGCAGTGTTGTATATGGAGCATTTCCCTTACCTGAACCGGCTTTGGTTCGGCGAATATTTCGATTATGAGCAAAATAGTCCTGATTTCTTCCTCACCGAAGTGAGTGGTATTCCATTTGGCCTAATGGGCGAAATGTTGCAGGACGGCGGCAACCAGTGGAGAGGTATGATTTACGGCATGACTAACCGTATGCCATGGACGGAAAACTCAGATCCCCGTCCAATCTGGAAAGTATGGGACGATTTTGGCATACAGGGAAGTAAAATGATTGGGTACTGGGTAGATAATAATCCGGTGAAGACCAATAATCCGTTGGTGCCGGCTACGATTTACCGGAAAGATGGGGGAGTACTGGTATCTATAGCCAGTTGGGCGCCGGAAGACGTGGCTGTTAAACTGAGTATCGACTGGAAAGCCCTGGGGATAGACCCCGTCCGGGCAACGATTACGGCGCCGGATATACGTAATTTCCAGCGGGGCCAGGTTTTTGGCAAGGATGCCAGCATCCCGGTACCAAAAAATAAAGGATGGCTGTTAATTATTAAATAGAAATTATCACGCAAAGAAACAAAGGAGCAAAGACGTTAAGTTATCTATAACCTTAGCGTCTTTGCTCCTTTGTTTCTTTGCGTGAATTACTTACTCAAATTTTCTTCCCGGTATATTTACCCGGAATATTTCTACGCACTTCCTGTCCTGCAGGGTAACATACACGGTTTTCCCGTCTTTGTCGCCAAATACCAGGTTGCTGCATTGCTTTCCTTTCAAGGGTATTTCCTGTATTAATTTTCCTTTGGGAGATAGCACCGCAATTACCCCTTTACCCCAGCGGGCTATATAAAGATTACCTACTTTATCGCATTTCATGCCATCAAAACCGTAGTCGGCGAAAGACGCGAAGAGGGTTTTGTGGGAGATGTTTCCCGCTTTGTCTACCCGGTACTTCCATATTTTCCGCTGCACGCTTTCATTCACATACAGTGTTTTTTCGTCGGGACTTAGTTCTATTCCATTGGTGGTACCCATATTGCCTTCTAGTAAAACAAGCTGACGATTTTTAGGATCTATGCGCCAGAGTTGCCCGGTATTGTCGGCCCATTTGGGATCTGTTACAAAGATCTGGTCCTTGCTATTGATACACAGGTCGTTAGGTTGGTTGAATTTATCGGAGTGCACAAATACAGCTGTTTTTTTGGTCTTCATATCCACCGTTAATACATTGTGGCGGATGAAGTCGGGCAGGAACATGGTACCTTTGCTATTGAAGTGAATACCATTGGCAACGCTGCTATCGGGCAGTGTCACGAATATTTCGCCGGTACCGGTTTTGGTATTGATCTTTCCTACAGTACCATCCTGTTTGAAATTAACGACATAAAAATTACCTGATTTGTCAAAGTTGGGTCCTTCGATATTGACCGAGAACATATTTTCTGCAGTCAGGTCGTGGGCTTCAAACACCGGCAGGTTACTTGTTTTTTGTTGTGCTAGCACGGGTAATCCCCACGCAGTCAGCATTGCGAGGAGGCATATCTGTATTTTCATGTATTATTGGTTTTGGAGCTTTAAATTAAAAAACAATTTCAGAATTTTACGGGAGGAGTACGGAGAGATGGGTTGTTGTGTAATGAAATTATCAAGAAATAATTACCGTTATAAACGAATCGGTGGCCTGTCAACTAATTTATTAATTTTGCGCCCATGATCCATGTTTCGGAGTTTAAAGATTTGGCGCAGCTGACGATTCACAAGGTAGGAAACTCCTCCAATGATGAGGCGCTACTGTGTTCTAAGGCGCCACTGCAGCTGGAGGATGAAACGATCAGCCAGTTATTGATCACGTATTTTATTCAACCATTTGCCAACGCAGCAGAATATTTCAGGTTCCGGCATGATGCAGATCTGGAATTGAATGAAATTTTTCAATATTGTCGGCGTATATTTACTGACCAGAACGACTTCCAGGAGCAGTCGATCAATATTGCCAAACATCTATATAAACATTCCACCCATCCTAAAATCAAAGGGGGCGAGCTTTATATAGCCTACTTTAGCAAGTGTCTTGTGGATGGTGAAGAAGTGGAAGCCATAGGCATTTTTAAATCTGAGAATCGCGATACCTATTTGAAAGTATTTCTGTCAGACGAGAACTACCAGGTTAATTACGAGGATGGAATAAATATTAATAAGCTGGATAAAGGCTGCCTGGTTTTTAACACCGAAGAATCTGAAGGTTTTAAAGTAAGTATTGTAGACAGCAACAGTAAACAAACCGAGGCGGTGTACTGGAAGGATGCCTTTTTACAGGTACAGCGCCGGGAAGATAGCTACCTGCAAACAGAAACAGCAGTGGACATGTGCAAACAGTTTATACACAATAAGCTGCCAACAGAGTATGAAATGGATAGGGTAGACCAGGTAGATTTGTTAAATAAATCGGCTGCTTATTTTAAAGAGAAAGAGCAATTTCAGCTGGACGATTTTGCCAAAGAAGTTTTAGGACACCCTGATGCCATTGCTTCTTTCAAGGAATACCGGAATGAATATGCAAACCACTTTCAGCAAGACATCCCTGATGAGTTTGAGATATCTGCACCTGCTGTTAAGAAACAGCAGAAAGTATTTAAGAGCATATTGAAATTAGATAAGAATTTTCATATATATATTCATGGGAATCGTGAAATGATAGAGCGGGGATTTGATGAGGCGACCAACATGAACTATTATAAGCTATTATTTGAAAATGAGGCGTAGACAGGTGTAGCAGACACTAAGGGCAGCTGTGCGGTTGATTTTGTGAAGAGGGATAAGATAGCATATTTACAATTTTCTCATAAGCAAAAACCAATTGTTAACAAAGGCTGCCTCGTCTGGGCGGCCTTTTATTTTTAAAATGCATGCTGCCAGGAACAGGCAATAAAAAAGACAACCATCATGGTTGTCTTTTTTATTTGTTATTTAGGCTCCCTTTTCGGGATTGCTGTTCTTGCTTTGCTGGCCAGGCTTTTTATGATGGTGCCTGGGCGGCCGTTTGTCTTGCTTAGGTCCCTGGCCCTGGGCAGGTTGTTGCTGTTTAGGCCCCTGCTGCCTTGGTTCCCTTTGTTCTCTTCCCTGATCGGGGCGGGCCTGTTGTTCAGGACGAGGCTGTTGCTCGCGTCCCTGCCTGGGCTGTCCTCCCTGGCCTTGCTGCCGTTGTTGTTGCTGCGGACGGTTCTCCTGTCTGGATCTGCGCTCCGATTGTTGTTGCCGGTTGTCTGGCTTCTGACCACCTTTGGGCTGATCGCTTTTAGGTTGTCCTTGTGAGGCGGGCTTTTGTTCGCCCCGCTGTTGTTTTTGTTTGTCTTTATCTTTTTGTTTACGCTTCTGGGCGGTCTTCTCGAGAGATTTAAGACTGATTTGTCCCACCACATCTGCATACCCCAGATCCGCTTCCTTAGGTTTGGCTGTTACCACTTCCACTGGTTTCAGATCATCCGGTTTAATACCCTGTTTATTGAGCAGGCGTATTTCTTTGGCCCTGGAAATAGTAAGTGGATATTGTTTGTTACTGCCTTCGTAGGAGTACCACATGAGGCTTTTGAAGATATCTCTTTTTTGGAGATGAGCTACCCCACCGGCAGTTTCGATATTATCGGCATCTTCGGGGAAGTCTTTCAGGGCATCCAGGTAGGTGTCCAGTTCATAGTTGAGGCAGCATTTCAGGCGGCCGCATTGCCCGGATAACTTTGCCTGGTTAATAGACAAGTTCTGATAACGGGCGGCAGTGGTATTTACGCTTTTGAAATCTGATAGCCAGGTAGAGCAACAGAGCTCCCGGCCACAGCTGCCGATACCTCCTACTTTTCCGGCTTCCTGGCGGGCGCCTATCTGGCGCATTTCCACTTTGGCCCTGAATTCGGAGGCATACACTTTAATGAGTTCACGGAAATCAACGCGATCATCTGCGGTGTAGAAGAAGGTGGCTTTACGGCCATCGGCCTGTATTTCCACTTCTGCGAGTTTCATTTCAAGCCCCAGGTTACGGGCAAGCGCTCTCGATTTAATGAGGGCTTCCTTCTCGCGGGCCTTGTTGTCACTCATTCGTTGCAGGTCATCGTTGGTAGAACGACGGAGAATTTTTTTTACTTCGGGTGTATCTTCCGCGCGTCGCTTCTTCATCTGGAGTTTTACCAGTTCGCCTGTCAGGCTCACTGTGCCAACGTCAAATCCGCTCACTCCTTCCACTGTTACCATTTCTCCTTTATCAAAGAGTTGTTTGGTCACATTCCGGAAAAAGTCTTTGCGGCTGCCATTGTTAAAACTTACCTCTATAATGTCAAATGGTGCTAAGCTATCACCAAGGGGAATATTGGACAGCCAATCAAATACATTCAGTCTGTTACAACCTCCTGTGCTGCATCCTCCATTACTCTTGCATCCTGACGGCTTCCCATCCACACCCGTACCACATCCGGCACAAGCCATATTATTAATTAGTTTAAATTTTATAAATAAGCATTTCAGGTTATTCCAGTTCTTCAAAATACGTTTTTCCTTCCAGAAAAACAAAAGGCCGGAAGCAACAAAGATAGGGAAAAGCAGTCGATAAGCCCCTTAGCACTCCGAAGCTAATTACAGAACCGGTAAAGGTTTCTTTTTAAATATATATTGGAGCTTGAGTGACAATGCATGAAATAGCATTTTTCCGTTTGCATTCCGCTCAATATAATAGCTGGCATTATTCAGTGCATCGGCAATTTGTTGCATTTGCTCCAGGTTGGCCAGTTTAGCCAGTTTGGCCGCAAAATCCATTTCTTCCTCCGAAAAGGCTAGCAGGCTCCGATCGATATACTGCAACCTGATGGTGTGTTCCAGCAGGTTAATGAAATAGCGAAGAAACTGCTTTTGGTTTTCCCTGCCGGTTTTGGCACTGGAAATCCCTTCAATCCATTCCTGGAGGGCTACCCGGTTACCAGTAAACAGATGATTGAGCCAGTTACGAAGCAATTCATGGTAATCGTCGTCGGAATGTTGTAAGAGATATAGTGCCTCCCGGTAATTGCCCGCGGTAATCGTGGCAATTTGCTGTGCCCTGGCAGCCGGCACGTTGTTTTGTTCTTCCAAAGCTTTTACCAGGTCCTGCTTGGCCAGGGCATTTATTCTTATCAGGTGGGTCCTGGATAAGATAGTGGCCAGGATCTGTTCCTGGTTTTCTGCTACCAGGATGAAAAGGGTATTGGCGGGTGGTTCTTCAATCAGTTTTAATAAACGGTTGCCTTCATTGCCGAGGTATTCCGGCATCCACATCACCAGTATCTTATATCCGCTTTCGAAGCTTTTCAGGTTCAGTTTATGAATGATATCCTGGCATTCGGTGGCCGTGATATTGCCCTGTTTGTTTTCTGCTCCTATAAACTGGAGCCAGTCATAAGCATTACCATAAGGATGCGTGGTCACAAATTCCCGCCATTCGCTGATATAATCCGTACTTACCGGCTTGTCTCCCGCTTTACGCGGAATAACAGGATAGGAGTAGTGGATATCCGGGTGCACAAACTGGGCAGCCTTGGTACAGGCCGCGCATTGTCCACAGGCATCCTGCTCCTGCTTGTTTTCACAAACCAGGTATTGGGTAAAGGCCAGGGCCAGGGGAAGACCACCAGCTCCCTCTGGTGCCAGCAATATCATGGCATGACTGAGCCGGTTATGTTGAACAGACAGGATGAGTTGTTGCTTAATGTCTGCTTGTCCTATGATATCTGAAAATAGCATGGACGCAAGATAATAAAAAGGGGCTAATCAGGACGGGGCGGAGAAGCGCTCTTGTTCACTGTGTCACATAACAGGCACTGTTGAAGGTACCGCTCCCCATAACCCTTTTATTGTCGGCTGTAAAGAAAAAGTTACCAGCTATTACCTGACGTTTGGTATTTATCCAACGGATAATGATAGCAGAAGAGTCGGTATTAAAGAAATCATAGCTGCCGTTAGCGTTGTAAATCCCTGCCATCACCAGCCCTTTGTGTATCGGATTGGTGCTGCCTCGCCGGAATGTAAAGGTATCCAGATGAATCGTATCATTTTTAATGGCGTTTTGATTAAACATGCCATCAGTCACATTCAGCACTATCTTAAAGGAATCGGAAATTGATTCCATGCTCCAGTATTTAAGCCCCCCCGAATCAGTTTCCTGCCGGAAGAGAATACTGTTGGTCTGCATCATTTTGCGCGTTTGGCCATTTAGAGAAGCTGTCATGTCCATGTCAGGGCATGAAAAAGAAGGATCATCGATGGGATGCTGGCAGGCGGTGAAACCAATAATGAAAGCGTATAGGGCCGCAGTCAGCAGCAGTGTTCGTCTGTAGGTGATTGGTTGTTTCATGAATATAGTTGCCGATTGTGAACAGTAAATGACAGGCACTCACTTAAACGAATACACGTTTAAGCAGGCGTCTGCATAAAAAAGTTTAAACACAAAGTTGGCAACAGGCGAAATGCCTTATCTATATTTTATTTTTCTATAGCTGCAATTACTTCCGCAGACTCAGGCTGCGTTTTTGGGGAAAATACCGCCACCAGGTTTCCCTTTTCATCCAGCAGGTACTTCTGGAAGTTCCAGGTTACTTCGGCTGGTTCAAAGTGTTTGGCTTTACTTTCTTCCAACAGCCATTTATACAAGGGGTGAATGTCGGTGCCCTTTACAGATATTTTGGCTGCCATGGGAAAGGTCACTGCATATTTTTTTGTGCAGAACTCCTGGATTTCCTTGTTGCTGCCTGGTTCCTGGGAACCAAAATTATTAGCCGGAAATCCTACAATCACCAGCTTATTCTGGTATTTCTTATAAAGCTTTTCTAAACCTTCGTATTGTGGGGTGTTACCGCAAAGAGAAGCGGTATTTACGATCAACACTTTTTTTCCTTTGTATTTGGAAAAATCTATTTTCCCGCCATCCACTGCATCTACTTTAAAGTCGTAAAGGTGAGAAGAAGCAAAAAACATCATTATTGACAAGATTGCTAAACGGAACATATCGTAGTTTTTATAAAGACTGATTAAATGATTGCAGATGTTTGTAAAGTTAATATTCCCGGGCGAAAAAACGGCATCTTTTTTAACCGTGTTAATGAGCTGCCTGTCAGGTATTTAACAGTATTTAATCGTTATGGTATTTAGCTCCAGGCGAAAGCAATACAACATACGCTTACCCTGGCGCCGGCGTGTACCAGGGCCGTGCAGCAAGCTTCGGTAGTAGCGCCGGTGGTAATCACATCGTCTACCAGTAATACGTGTGATCCGTTTACCTGGTTGCCATTTACCTGGAAAGCGGCGGCTACATTTTGCCAACGGGCAGCCCGCCCTTTCCTGGTTTGAGTAGCGGTAAACTGCAGCCGGCTCAGTGTTTTGGGATATACCGGCAATGCGATTACCTGTGCAATGCCATTAGCCAGCTGAGTGGCCTGATTGTAGCCACGTAACTTTTCTTTGTGTGGAAACAGTGGAACCGGTACGAGGAAGTCAATGCCTGGTATCCAGGTACTTTCAGATAATTGATACCCGGTTTGTTTTCCCAGTGACACGGCAATATCGGGCCGTTGCCGGTACTTGAACCGGTGAATGAGTTGTTGTACACCGGATGACTGGGTGTAATAATAGGTGGCAGTAGCTTGTTGTACGGTTACACGGCCATTGAAAATGTTAGCCACCGGATTATCAGGGTAACGGTGAAAACCGGTGACAGGTAATGTTTGCCAGCAACGTAAACATAGAAGATCGCCGGTTGCCGGCAGATCTGTACCACACAGCTCGCAGCAATGCGGATAAAATAAATGAACCAGGGGGGATAACAAACGGGTAAGCATGAAAGTATGTTTTAAAAGGGGTTAAAAGAGTCGCTGGTATACTTCTTCCACTCTTCCTACAGGAATAACTTCAATATGGAATTTACTGAAATCAATTCCTTTTTTGTTATAACGGGAGATAAAAATTTTTTCGAAGCCCAGTTTTTCCGCTTCTGCAATTCTTTGTTCAATGCGGTTTACAGCTCTTATCTCTCCACTCAGTCCTACTTCTCCAGAAAAACATATTTTGGGTGAAATAGCGGTGTCTTCATAAGAAGATAACAAGGCACACAAAACTGCCAGGTCGATGGCCGGATCTTCCACCCGAATACCGCCGGCAATATTAAGGAATACATCTTTTACGCCGAAATGGAAGCCGCCGCGTTTTTCCAGTACGGCCAGCAGCAGCTGCAACCTGCGCAAATCAAAACCCGTAGCGGTACGTTGAGGCGTACCATAAACAGATTGGGTAACGAGCGCCTGCACTTCTACCAGTAATGGGCGCATTCCTTCCATAGTAGCGGCTATTGCTACTCCGCTCAGGAGATCTTCCCGTTGCGAGATAAGAATTTCAGAGGGGTTGGTTACCTGTCGCAGCCCGGTGCCGGTCATTTCATAAATACCCAGTTCGGCAGTGGAGCCAAACCTGTTTTTGATCGTGCGTAAAATGCGGTAGGCGTAATGTTGATCACCTTCAAATTGCAATACGGTATCCACCATATGCTCCAGCACTTTAGGGCCGGCAATTGAACCATCTTTTGTGATGTGGCCGATGAGGAAAACGGGGATATTGCTTTCTTTAGCGAAACGTTGCAGCTCAGCAGTGGTTTCCCTGATTTGGGAAACGCTGCCTGGCGCAGATTCTATAAAAGGAGAATGCAGCGTTTGGATGGAGTCAACAATCACCAGTTGAGGCTGTAGTTTCCTGATTTCCTGGAAAATGGTTTGCGTAGATGTTTCAGTGAGTAGGTAAAACTGCTCATTGGAATTCTGGATGCGGTCGGCCCGCATTTTTATCTGTTGCTCGCTTTCTTCTCCACTGATGTATAGTGTTTTTATATTTTTCAGCTGCAATGCATTTTGCAGGAAGAGGGTCGATTTCCCGATGCCGGGCTCTCCACCTACCAATACCAGGGAACCCGCTACTATACCGCCTCCCAGCACGCGATTCAATTCATTATCGGGAGTCAGTATTTTTTCATCTTCCCGGGTAACGACTTCTGAAAGGTTAATTATTTTTTGGGTGCGGGGAGAGGGAGTATCATTATTTTTCCATTCTTGTTGCTTCTGTGGAATATCTTTCTGTACTCTCTCCTCAACAAAAGTATTCCATTCTCCACAACTCGGACATTTTCCATTCCATTTAGCTGATTCGTATCCACAATTCTGACAGAAAAAAGCAGTTCTTATTTTACTCATAATTTTTAAAAACAGGATGCATACAAAGTAAATGGTTTTATACTTATTGCATCGAAATGATAAAAAGTGGGTATGAAAAAGGGGAGGTAAAAAGGTGTAAAAGAGAAAAGAGCCAAACGGAAGATTCCGCTGACTCTTTCTACTTACTAACCCATTAAATTCAGGTCTAAATTACAAAATGGCTTCAGAATAAAAAAGTTTATTTAATTGATGTGAATAACTTTTGAGCTATCTGTCAGATCAAACAAAGTGGCTGCCATCGCTTGTTTCAGCGCATGTTTTTATCCAATATTACTTTCATTGGGCACTCGTAAAATGTTGATAAATAGGCTTGATGTCGATCATTTTTGTATATGAAAAAATACTAATAAAATACTTTTTTGTAAATGACAAACAGGCGCCTTTTTACGCAAAAAAATATTTTTTACGCCATAATGACAGTGTTAAATTTATAATTTGGCGGCAAAAAGAAGGGATGACAGGTAAATGCTAAATATAACTTAAAGTAGGTTGACTGGAAAGATATTTGTGCCGGTTAGGCAACTTAATTAATGAAAAATGACACCTGGAATTATGTTCGTTTCGCTGATTTTTGTGGGGATCAGCTTGCTGGTAAGTTCGGTGCTGAAAAGTAAGTTCCGGGCTTACAGTGAAATACCCACTTCCTCCGGTTTGTCTGGCAAAGAAATAGCCGAGAAAATGTTGAGAGATAACCAGATTTACGGAGTACAGGTAAGGCTGGCCGAGGGTTTCTTGTCTGACCACTATGATCCAACAAGCAGGACGGTAAACCTGAGTCCTGATGTATATAATGGCGCCAATGTGGCGGCAGCGGCCGTAGCGGCCCATGAATGCGGACACGCTGTACAGCATGCCGCCGCATATCCCTGGTTGGGATTGAGGTCCCGGCTGGTGCCGGCCATGCAATTCACTTCCAATATTGTATCCTGGGTGTTGCTGGGTGGTATTCTACTGATTAACACCTTCCCGCAGCTGCTCCTGGCAGGTATTATTCTTTTTGCCATTACTACGGTATTTGCCCTGGTGACGCTGCCAGTGGAGTTTGATGCTTCGCGCCGGGCGCTGATTTGGCTGGATAACAGCCAGGTGATGAGGCCGGCAGAGCATGATAAGGCTAAAAATGCCCTCTGGTGGGCGGCGATGACTTATGTGGTAGCGGCTTTGGCTTCTTTAGCCACTTTGTTCCAGTATATATTAATATATATGGGCGCCAGGGATAGAAGATAAACACACATACTATATAATAACCTGCGGCGTACCCGGGAGGGTGCGCCTTTTGTTTTACTATCATATCCTGGCAGAGATTGGTAAGTGCCAGGGTCTTTCCCCGTTTCCATCTTTGTAAAATAGCCTGAAAAGCAGTTATTCACGGTGGGATTTTGTGCTGTTAATAACTTTAATACAAATTTTTTATTGAAAACCAATTAATTATAAAGGTGTCATGTAAAAAAGTGTGCAAAATGTATGGTTATTCAACAGTAGCAATGTACCTTTGCACTCCTCATAATAGGGAATTGTTTACAAGACGTAATTTTTATCGTATACAACAATGAATACATTAAGTTTCAAAACTAAATCCGCTAACGACGCTTACGTAAAGCGTGACTGGCATATAGTAGATGCGACTAACCTGACACTTGGTAGGGTTGCTTCCAAAATGGCTGCTATCCTGAGAGGTAAGAACAAGCCTTACTATACGCCTCATACTGATTGTGGTGATTATATCATCGTAATCAACGCCGAAAAGATTGCTTTAACCGGCAACAAAATGGCTGAAAAGGAATATATGCACTACACTGGCTTCCCCGGTGGTCAGAGAATTGAATTGGCTAAGGACCTGATCCGTCGTCGTCCTGAGGTATTGATCGAAAAGGCTGTTAAAGGTATGTTGCCTAAAAACCGCCTGGGCCGTGCTATGTACAAAAAATTATTTGTATATGCCGGTGCTGAACATCCTCATGCAGCGCAGAAACCACAACCTTTAACTTTCTAATTTTTCTCTGATACATGGAAAAGCAAAAAAATACAATAGGTCGTCGTAAGGAAGCTGTTGCCCGCGTGTATATCAACAAGGGTACCGGTAACATTACTGTAAACGACAAAGATTATAAAAACTACTTTTCTCTGATCTACCTGCAAAACCAGGTGGAACTGCCTTTCAAAACGATTGATGCACTCGATAAGTTTGATGTGAAAATCAATGCACAGGGTGGTGGTATCAAAGGTCAGGCAGAAGCAATTAAGCTGGGTATTGCCCGTGCGCTTTGCGAAGTGAACATTGAGTTCCGTCCGGCACTGAAAGCTGCTGGTCTGCTGAAACGTGATCCACGTGGCGTTGAACGTAAGAAACCAGGTAAAGCGAAAGCAAGAAGAAGCTTCCAGTTCTCTAAACGCTAATATTTTTGAGCTATTGGCTATTAGCTACTGGCTAATTCGCCGGATGCTAAAAGCTAAACATTATTTGATCCTTTTAATTGAGTAATATAAACATGGAAAATAATACCTCATTGCAGCAGCAGTTACTGGAGGCAGGTGTTCACTTCGGTCACCTGAAGAAAAAGTGGAATCCCAAGATGCTGCCTTATATTTTCGCAGAAAAGAAAGGTATTCATATCATTGATCTGAACAAAACCGTAGAAGGATTACAGGAAGCAGCAGCTGCCCTGAAATCTATCGCTAAGAGCGGTAAAAAGATCATGTTCGTTGCTACTAAAAAGCAAGCGAAAGAAATCGTAGCAGATGCTGCGCGTAACATCAACATGCCTTACGTTACTGAAAGGTGGTTAGGTGGTATGCTCACTAACTTCGCTACTATCCGTAAGAGTGTAAAGAAAATGCAGAGCATCGAAAAAATGCTGCAGGACGGCACATTCGACAACATCACTAAGAAAGAACGTCTGACTTTAAGCCGCGATAAAGAGAAAATGGAGAAAGTGCTGGGTGGTATCGCTCAACTGGCACGTGTACCAGCTGCGCTGTTCATGGTAGATATCAGCCACGAACACATTGCACTGGCAGAGGCTAAACGTCTGGGTATTTCTACTTTCGGTATGGTGGATACCAACTCCGATCCTACTAAAGTAGATTTCGCGATTCCTGCGAACGATGACGCTACTAAATCTATCGCTATCGTTACCAGCTACATCTGCGCAGCTATCGCTGAAGGTCTGTCTGAAAGAGCTACAGAGAAAAATGAAGAAGTAGAGGAAGAAGAAGAAGCAGACGATAAGGCACGTAAGTTCGACGTTGAAGGCGGTGAAGATCGCGAAAGAGGTCGTAAACCAGGTGCTCAAGGCGGTGGTCGTGGTCAGGGCGGTCAAGGCGGCGGTGCTAACCGTGGCGGCAGCGGTCGTGGCCCAGGTGGCCAGGGCGGTGGTGCTAACCGTGGTGGTGGCGCTAACCGTGGCGGTGGTGCTCAGGGTGGACAACGTCGTCCATCTGGTGCTGGCAGCAATGGTCCAAGAAAACCAGGCGGCGGAAGATAATTTATTAGCTATAAGCTATTAGCCTTTAGCGCTTAATAGATGCAGCAGTTGATGATTCCTATCTTCGCAGCATCTGTTAACCGCTAGAGGCTAATAGTTGAAAGCTGGTGATAGTATTGCAATAATTTTTACAACAATTAAACTAATTATAGCTCATGGCAACAATTACAGCAGCTGATGTAAATAAACTGCGTCAGCAAACTGGTGCTGGTATGATGGATTGCAGAAAGGCACTGGTAGAAAGTGATGGTGATTTTGAAAAAGCAGTAGACTACCTGCGTAAGAAAGGCCAGAAAGTGGCTGCATTACGCTCTGACCGTGAAACCAAAGAAGGCGTTATCATCGCTAAAACTTCAGCTGATGGTAAATCCGGTGTGATCGTAGGTCTGGGTTGTGAAACTGACTTCGTAGCTAAAAACGAAGACTTCGTAAAATTTGCTCAGGCAATCGTTGACCTGGCTCTGGCTAATGGCATCAAAACTGTTGAAGACCTGAATGCAGCTCAATTGGATGGTGCTACCGTTGCTGATAAAGTAAACGACCAGGTAGCAAAAATCGGTGAAAAAATCACCCTCAATAAATTCGAATTCGTTGAAGCAGGTGGCGTAACTTCCTATATCCACGGTAACTACCGCATGGGTGTACTGGTAGCTTTCTCTAAACCTGTTTCTGAAGAAGTAGGTAAAGACATCGCTATGCAGATTGCAGCAATGAGCCCTATCGCAGTAGATGCTGATAGCGTTCCTGCTGACCTGATTGCCCGTGAAAGAGAAATCGCTGTTGAACAAGTGAAGGCAGAAGGTAAACCTGCTGAAATGGCGGAAAAAATCGCTGCAGGTAAAGTAAATAAATTCTTCAAAGAAAGCACCCTGCTGCAACAGGCATTCGTAAAAGACAATAACAAGTCTGTAGCCGATTACCTGAAATCAGTAGATGCTGACCTGAAAGTGGCTGGCTTTAAGCGAATCGCTTTAGGTTAATATCACCGCATTAAAAAAAAGGAGAGAAATCGTTTCTCTCCTTTTTTTTGTGCATAACTAATCATACACTTAAATCTATCGGGAACAGTAACAAGAAAAAGCACTTTTTTCCTTCTTTCTGCCTTTAAGTTGTATATTAGAATACCGTAACCAGATTAGGAAATCACAATCTTACAATATTTTATAGCGTCATGTTGCCAAAGTATAAGCGTATTTTGCTCAAATTGAGCGGTGAGGCCCTCATGGGGGATGCAAATTATGGTATTGATCCGAAGGTGATAACTCAGTATGCCTACGATATCAAGGCCGTTACTGACCTCGGGGTACAGGTAGCCATCGTAATCGGTGGAGGAAATATCTACCGCGGTATGAACGAAGCCGAAACCGGCATTGAAAGAGCACAGGGGGACTATATGGGAATGCTGGCAACAGTGATTAACGGAATGGCCCTCCAGAGTGGACTGGAAAAAGTAGGTTTATATACCCGCCTGCAGTCTGCCATTAAAATGGAACAAATCGCTGAACCTTATATCCGTCGCCGCGCTATCCGCCACGTGGAAAAAGGTCGTGTTGTAATATTTGGTGGCGGTACCGGTAACCCATACTTCACTACCGACACCGCTGCTTCTTTACGGGCCATCGAAATACAAGCAGATGTTATCCTGAAAGGTACCCGTGTAGATGGTATCTACACCGCCGATCCGGAAAAAGATAAATCAGCCACCCGCTTCGAAACAATTACCTTCTCTGAAGTATACCAGAAATCCCTCAACGTAATGGATATGACAGCTTTTACCCTTTGCCAGGAAAATAAGCTGCCTATCATCGTATTCGATATGAACCGCCAGGGCAACCTCCTGAACGTGATCATGGGGAAAAATGTAGGAACACTGGTGCAAGGATAAGCACAAGGCGAAAAGCGGGAAGCATAAAGCTATTGAGGCGAATGATCAAAGCGAATATTAAAAATCGCTAAGGTCATTCGCCTCAATAGCTTTATGCTTTTCGCTTTATCCTTTCTGCTCCCTAGCGGAGTATATTCTTCATCGCTGTAAACGGTATAAACAAGGTTACTTGTCCCAATGCATAAGGCCCTATTTCATATGGAACATAACTGAAGGCAACCCCTTTATTGGTAATTATAAAGTTATTATTAGGCGGAATGCTTTTTACCAGCAGGTTCTGATCCAGCGCTTCTTCTTCACTCATATGAAACCGGTCTTTGAAAGCCTTATCCAGCAAAGTACTCAGCGTTTCCTTATATCCCGGCTTGAAAATATCATCCGGGGTGAGTACCTTCTTCTTAGAGAGATCCAGGGTTTTATAAATAGCTCCCCAATTGCCATGTGCACCACCAGTAAAGTCATATGCATACTTTTCGATTACCAGCAACGGCCAGGTATTGTATACTACTTTCATATCATTGTCGGTGGTCCAATTCCAGGACAAGGCAGCGGAAGCATCGTTAAACTCGCTGCTATCGGCATCTTTGGCGGATACCCGGTAACTCATAATAAATGAATCAATACCCCTCCGTATATATTGCTGCGGGTTCCGCAACGCAGTGCTGCCGGTTACCTGCTGGATGATAAAATTGGCCGTAGTGCTATCTACCAGCGAATCCGGCCAGATAATGCTGCTGGAAACGGTTCCAATAGGTGATTTCGGAAAGGACGGAATTAAACTCGCAGAATCTATCTGGTAATATACCTGCAAAGGCACCGCCTTTTTCAGGTCGGTATGAAAATTAAAATGATAGGAGGTACCATTGCCATGCCAGACTCCTTTAAAATTCCCTTCGTCGGAAAGGTATCCGCTGAACAGGCGGTCTTCTGTACTATTATTGGTTTCTTCGTAAAGATTTACCAGGCCTGAGTCCAACGTTCCCCATAAACCCACCGGCCTGCCGGTGCTGTCGTCGCAATAGTAGCCACGAAACAAGTGCGGTGCTGTTTTTAACAGCTGCATGGTAATTTCCTTGTCGCCTAGTTTCCCTTTCAGCTGTGTATAAAAGAGAGGGGTAGACGCCAACGGAACAATAACGTTAGTGGTATCGCCAGGGCCGGTGTTACCGTTGCCATTGCGCGAGTGACAGGAAAACAGGGCAGCCGCAAATATCAACAGCAGAAATGAAGCTCTTTTCATAGTATGATTTATATCAGGTAGCTCAAAATTACTATTATCCTTCCATACCTTTGAGGACCCGTTTGAACCAATAAAATTAACTGCGCATGTTGAACCAGAAAATAGCGGATTTAAGGAAAGATTATAAGTTGGCTTCCCTGGATGAAAGCGAAGTAGCGTCTTACCCATTATCCCAGTTCGATAAATGGTGGAAGGATGCTATCCATAGTGAAATAGATGAGCCTAATGCCATGACATTGGCTACCAGCACGCCTGACGGGCATCCCTCTGCGCGTATTGTATTACTGAAAAGTTTTGATGAAGAAGGTTTTCTGTTTTTTACCAACTACGAAAGCCGCAAAGGACAAGAGCTGGCCGCCAATCCGCATGTAACGTTGTTGTTTTTCTGGCGGGAACTGGAAAGGCAGGTACGCGTAGAAGGTACGGTGAGTAAAGCCCCAATGGCTGTCAGTAACGAATATTATAACAGCAGGCCATTAGGAAGCAGGATAGGAGCTATTGCCTCGCCCCAGAGTAAGGTCATTCCTGACCGATCTTTCCTGGAAGAACAGGTAGACCAGGTAGCTTCAAAATATACGCAGGAAGACCCCCAAAGACCCGATTACTGGGGTGGATACCTGGTGAAGCCACAGGTCATTGAATTCTGGCAGGGCAGAAGTAACCGCCTGCATGATAGAATCCTGTATACATTGACCGCCGAAGGCAGCTGGAAGATAGAGCGACTGGCCCCTTAAAAAGCATAAAGACGAAAGCAAAAAGCTATTGAGGCGAATGATCAAAGCGGATATGATGAAATCGCTCTGTTCATTCGCCTCAATAGCTTTTTGCTTTATGCTTCAAGCTTTCAGCTTCTTACGCTTTTGGCGCTGCTGCTTTAGCTGCAGAATTTTTTCTGGTTTTAGCAGATCTTACTTTGCCGAAAGATTTACTGAAGATTTTACCTCTTTTGGTTTTAATATCTCCTCTACCCATAACGAATAATTTGAAGTTTGTTGTTTAAATATGATGTTATCAGCCTGCAAATTACTGTAATTCGATGAAATAGTGTAGTGCTGGCCCTTTGATATAAAAAAAAAGCAAGAAACATGATTGTTCCTTGCTTGAATAAGTTGTGCTAACTGATTAGAGCTTGTCAGATAAAGCTTTACCAGCTTTGAATTTAGCAACTTTCTTAGCCTTGATCTTAATGATCTGACCGGTTTGTGGGTTTCTACCGTTACGTGCAGCACGTTTAGAAACGGAGAAAGTACCGAAACCAACCAAAGTTACTTTACCACCTTTTTTCAGGGTATCAGCAACAGCTTTGGTGAAAGAATCCAGAGCTTCGTTAGCTTGGGTTTTGGTAATGCCTGCATCTTTAGCAAGCTTGTCGATTAATTCGGCTTTGTTCATAGTTAGTAAGATTTAACTAGTGAAAAAATGTTTGATGTGAGCAAATATAGCGCGTTTTATCAGATTACCAAATTTTTTACAACTTTTTTATAGAAAATTTTATCGGCTGAAAAACGCTACTGGTAACGGTTACAGCTGATTAGGCTATAATATGCTAAAGTGCCCGACTTTAGCATAATTCCATGAAACCCTTTGTGGAAGCATGTTTACCCGTTTTTTTACTATTAACGCGGCTATGGACCAAGTATTGTACCAAAGTCCGGATGCCTTGAAAATAGTGGATTTCCTGTGGATAAGTTTAGTCAAGACCCCTTACTTAAATGACCTCCATGACGGTATTAAACGCCACAAAACTATCGCCGAAGATGGTGTAGGCACGCTGCCGCAGGGCTTGTTGATGCTGCGTTACGAACAGATTATATTCCTCCAGGCTATCGGCGAGGTATTGCACAACATAGGTAGGTCCCTCTTCATCGTCTTGCTCCAATAACCTACTTATACGGTATTCCCGGAATAGCCCGGTAGACATGATAGCCGGAATTTGCTCCTCCCTCATCCACTGTAGCCACTGAAAACTTAGTTCTGTGGCCACTTTTGTGGTTACATTATATATGATCATACCTTCCGTTTATAAGGTTTAAAGGGCCAGCTCCACGAACACCGGACAATGGTCGGAGTGCTTTACCTGCTGGTAAATGGAGGCATGTTTAAGCCGGTCTTTTAGAGGAGATGTTACGTTAATATAGTCAATACGCCAGCCTTTATTGTTGTTCCTGGCATTGGCCCGGAAGCTCCACCAGCTGTACTGGTGTGGTTCGGGATTGAAATGACGGAAACTGTCTACAAAGCCACTTTCAAAGAAGCGGTCCATCCAGGCCCGTTCTTCAGGTAAAAAGCCAGTCGAATTTTTATTGCTTACCGGGTCGTGGATGTCAATGGGCTTGTGACAAATGTTGTAATCACCGCATACTACTACGTTTGGACGGGTTTTCTTCAGAACATCCAGGTACTGGAAAAACTCCTCCAGCCACTGGTATTTATAGGTTTGCCTGTCCTCTCCGCTGGTGCCGGAGGGGAAATAGGTATTGATCAGCGTAATATCGCCAAAATCCAGCCGTATAAAGCGGCCTTCCTGGTCGCTCTGCGCATGGCCGTTGCCATATTGAACAAAATCCGGTTTGATACGGGTCAACACGGCCACGCCGCTGTAGCCCTTCTTTTGGGCCGGAAACCAGTAATGTTCATATCCCAGTTGCTCAAATTGCTGAAAGTCGACGTTTTCCTGGTGGGCTTTTATTTCCTGGAGGCAGATAATATCGGCAGGATCAGATTGTAACCATTCGGTAAATCCTTTGGTCATGGCCGATCTCAGGCCATTAACGTTGTAAGATATGATTCTCATGCGCTGTAAACTTTGAATAGCCGGTGTTTAGCGACAAGTAGCATAGGGGAGTATGCGCGGCCCAACACCAGCTATTACTTTATTTAGATATCGTATTCCAGGTTGGGGCGGAGCCATTGTTCTGCTTCCTCTACTGTCCAGCCTTTACGGGCTGCATAGTCTGTTACCTGGTCTTTTTCTATTTTTCCAAGTCCGAAGTATTTGCCTTCCGGGTTGGCAAAATACCAGCCGCTAACGCTGGATGCAGGGTACATCGCAAGCGATTCGGTTAAGGTAATGCCGGTATTTTCGGTGGCATTCAGGAGGTCAAACAGCTTGTACTTTTCGGTATGGTCTGGGCAGGCAGGATAACCCGGGGCCGGACGTATACCGGCATATTCTTCTTTAATCAGCTGTTCATTGGTAAGATGTTCTTCAGAGGCATATCCCCAGAACTCTTTACGAACCCGCTCGTGCATCAGTTCCGCAAAAGCCTCTGCCAGCCTGTCTGCCAGTGCTTTCAGCATTATACTGTTATAGTCGTCATGCTCGGCTTTAAATTTTTCCAGCCACTGTTCAATGCCAATGCCAGCTGTTACGGCGAAGCCGCCAATATAGTCGGTTTTGCCGGTTTCCACCGGGGCAATGAAATCCGCGAGTGACAAGTTTGCCTGGCCCGGCGCCTTCTTCACCTGTTGACGCAGGAATTCCAGCTGTACAGGGGGAATGTCCGGCTGCTCGGGCGTTACTTTCACAGAGTCCGGAGCCACACGATTAGCCGGGAAAATGCCTATTACTGCATTGGCCGTCAGCCATTTTTCTGCAACAATTTTTTTCAACAGCTCCTGTGCATCCTTGTACAGGCGGGTGGCTTCTACCCCTACTATCTCATCACTCAGGATCTGGGGGAATTTACCATGTAGTTCCCAGGCAATGAAGAATGGCTGCCAGTCAATATATTTTGCAATTTCTCCCAGGTCGTATTGCTCAAATTTCCGGATACCGGTCATTTTGGGCTTTACAGGGGTGAAAGCCGGCCAGTCTATCACCGTTTTGTTTTCCTGGGCTGCGGCAATGGGGAGAAATTGTTTGGTTTGTTTTTTATTCTTGAATGCCTCGCTCAGCTTCTCATATTCGCTTTTAATACCAGCCAGGAAACCGGGTTTCAGGGCTTTGTTGAGCAAACTGCCCGTAACGGTTACACTGCGGGAAGCATCCAGTACGTGTACTACTCCATGCCCGTATTCCTGCGCTATCTTCACGGCAGTATGGGTACGGCTGGTGGTAGCACCGCCAATGATGAGCGGAATGTTGAAATCCTGTCTTTTCAGTTCACGGGCTACGTGCACCATTTCATCCAGGCTGGGGGTAATCAGGCCGCTGAGACCAATAATATCCACATTTTCCTGGCGGGCCGTTTGCAGGATTTTCTCTGCCGGCACCATTACACCCAGGTCAATAATTTCATAGCCGTTACAGGCCAGTACTACACCCACAATATTTTTACCGATGTCGTGTACATCGCCTTTTACGGTGGCTAGCAGTATTTTACCGGCATTCTTTATTTCGCCGCCTTGTTCAGCCTGGATCCGGGCCTTTTCTTCCTCAATATAAGGGGTGAGGATGGCTACGGACTTTTTCATTACACGGGCGCTTTTTACTACCTGCGGCAGGAACATTTTACCACTGCCAAATAGGTCGCCCACTATGTTCATTCCCGCCATCAGCGGGCCTTCAATTACATCCAGTGGACGAGGATATTTCTGACGGGCCTCTTCAGTATCTCCATCTATATAGTCGGTAATACCGTTTACCAGTGCATGACTTAATCTTTCTTCTACGGTACCCGTGCGCCAGGTTTCATCTTTCTCCACTACCTTGCCTTTGGCCTTTACGGTTTCGGCAAACTGTATCAATCTTTCTGTAGCGTCATCCCGCCTGTTTAGTATGGCATCCTCACATAATTCGCGGAGCTGTGGTTCTATGTCGTCATAAATCTGCAACATCCCGGCATTTACAATACCCATGTCCATGCCCGCTTTGATGGCATGAAACAAGAATACGGAGTGCATAGCCTCCCGCACGGTTTCATTACCGCGGAATGAGAAGGATACGTTACTGACCCCGCCACTCACTTTTGCCAGAGGCATCAGTTCTTTGATGCGGCGGGTAGCGCTGATAAATTCTACGGCGTAGTTGTTATGCTCTTCAATACCAGTAGCAATGGCAAATATATTGGGATCGAATATGATATCCTGTGGTTCATAGCCTACAACTTCAGTCAGGATCTTATAGGCACGATGACTGAACTGCACCCTCTTTTCTTCTGTATCGGCTTGTCCATGCTCATCAAAAGCCATTACCACTACGGCGGCGCCATAACTTCTGCAGATATGGGCCTGTTCAATGAATTTGGCTTCTCCTTCTTTTAAACTGATGGAGTTTACAATACACTTTCCCTGTACACATTTCAACCCTGCTTCGATCACGGAAAACTTACTGGAGTCGATCATGATCGGGATGCGGGAAATATCCGGTTCTGCTGCGAGCAGGTTCAGGAAAGTAGTCATGGCTGTTTCGCCATCGAGGAGGGCGTCGTCCATGTTTACGTCCAGGATCTGGGCTCCGCTTTCTACCTGTTGACGGGCAACAGACAGGGCTTCTTCGAAATGTCCTTCCCTGATAAGACGGGCAAATTTCTTTGAACCGGTTACGTTGGTACGTTCCCCTACGTTGATAAAGTTGGTTTCAGGTCTGACCACCAGCGGTTCCAATCCACTCAGGCGCAGATAGGGTTTGATAACCCGTTGACCTTCACTGGCAATTGGTTCACTGATGTCGGTATTATTGATAATAGCTTCGCTCATTGTTGCTGTTGGTGGTGTTTAATAAAAAACTGTCCAGAGATAGGTTATGCCAGCGTTTCGGCTAATACAGGCCTACTGCGTGGTTGAATATGTTTTACGTGTTCCGCAATGTGGCGTATATGATCCGGGGTCGTCCCACAACAGCCACCTACCACGTTCACAAAGCCCGATGCAGCAAAATCTTCTATAATACAGGCAGTATCTTCCGGTTCTTCGTCATATTCTCCAAAGGCATTAGGCAAGCCTGCATTGGGATAGCAGCTTACATAGCAGCTGGCAATGTTGGATAATTCCTCTACATAAGGACGCATTTGTTGTCCGCCCAGTGCACAGTTGAGGCCAACTGAAAATGGATTGGCGTGCATCACGGAAATGTAGAATGCTTCCAGCGTTTGTCCGCTCAGGGTTCTGCCGGAAGCATCGGTAATAGTACCGGAAATCATGACAGGCAACTCTGGGTTGCCGGATTCCCTGAAATACTTTTTGATGGCGTAAATGGCCGCCTTACAGTTCAGGGTATCGAAAATAGTTTCTATCAGTAAAATATCTACACCGCCCTCGTACAGGCCCCTGATCTGCTCTTCATAAGCTGTTGCTACTTCATCGAAGTAAACGGAGCGAAAGCCGGGGTTGTTAACGTCTGGCGACAGCGACAGGGTTTTGTTCATGGGCCCTATGGCGCCGGCTACAAAGCGTGGCTTATCGGGATTTTTGGCAGTGTATTCCGCCGCTGCTTTCTTCGCAATCCTGGCGGCGGCTACATTTAGCTCATACGCCAGTTCCTGCATGTCGTAATCGGCCATGGCAATGGAAGTACTGCTGAAGGTATTAGTTTCAATAATGTCAGCGCCTGCTTCCAGGTACTCCTTGTGAATGGCTTCGATAATCTGAGGCTGGGTAAGATTCAGCAGGTCATTGTTCCCTTTAAGGTCGCTGGGATAGTCGGCAAATCGGGCGCCCCTGTAGTCTGATTCCTGGAGTTGGTAGCGTTGAATCATGGTGCCCATTGCACCATCGATAATGAGTATGCGCTCATCAGCGCAGTCCTGTAAAGATTTCATATCTGTTAAGGCGTTTATTAGTTACAGTTAAGAAATGATAACGGGGTCGAACAATAAACAAATCCACCCCGTAAAAGTGCCACAAATATAACCTTTTCCCAGCTATTTTCTTGATTTGTGTATTTACGGGAAATAAGAAGTAATCAGCCTTTAAACAGGTTTTGAGATATGCTTATAATGTTGCTATTAAATATAGATTTTGATTATATTATAAATTTAATTTGGCAGAAGTCTACAAAGTCTACTATATTTGTGGAGTAATAAATGATATCATGCAACGAAATGATAGAAACAGTGTGAATTTACCAGCCCTGGCCACCCACCAGTCCTTTACCTGCAACTCGTGTAGCTGCTGTTGCCGCTAACATATTCGTCATTAGTTCTCCCATTTTTTTATTACAACAACAAAATCGTCAGTCATGACTATCTCAGAACATATCCATACCCTGCATAAACATCTGGCCAGCCTTGGTTTACAACCTGTGCCCCAGTCAAACGATTCACAATCGGAAGTATTCAAGGTATGTTTCTTAAATAAACATGAAATGCAGCGCTGGAAAGCCTTGCAAGAGCAACAAACATCAGAAACCAATCATAAAATATTACCAGACAGCCCTGCCAGGGGTACTGTCAAATAACTTTTTCATAACGTGGAATTACAGGTTAAACGAAGACGGGTGCTGTTGAGCACCCGTATTTATTTTCAGCTGTTTATGTTCTCACTTATTTGTTTTGCACATAGCTCTCCAGCGGTAAGCGGTTGCTGATAGAACGTGCCAGCGTCATCTCATCGGCATATTCCAGCTCTCCGCCAAAGGCAATACCACGGGCTATTGTGGTAATTTTTACCGGAAATGCCTGTAACTTTTTGGAGAGATAGTAAATGGTGGTATCTCCTTCAATCGTCGGACTTACCGCCATAATTACCTCTTCTACTCCCTGGTGCTGCACCCGCTCTACGAGTGAATGTATGTTTAGCTGATCGGGGCCAATGCCATCAATGGGAGAGATGATGCCTCCCAATACATGATATAAGCCATTGAATTGCTGCGTGTTCTCTATCGCCATCACATCCCGGATGCTCTCTACTACACATACCACCTGCTTTTGCCGCGAATGGCTGCTGCAAATACTGCATACTTCAGCATCTGACACATTATGGCACACTTTACAAAACTGGATCTGCTGCCGCATCCTGGCAATAGCTTCTCCAAACTGCTCCACCTGGGCTGTTTCCTGCTTTAACAGGTGCAATACCAGGCGTAAGGCCGTTTTTTTGCCGATACCAGGCAGTTTTGCAAATTCATTTACCGCGTTTTCTATCAGTGCAGAGGAAAATATCATGGTGCAAAGGTAGGAATATTGCAGCGGAGGGAACAGCAGCGCTCCCTCCGATACGATCAGATTAAATACTTATTTTCTTCGGCACAGTCCAGTAAGCCTTAAGATTTACTTTGTCGATCACAATAACCCGTTCCGGCTGTTTCTTTGGCTGGGTATAATAGTTTCCCCGGTCCCACTTACCATTGCCGTTGGTATCCAGCAACAGCCTGATCTGGTACTCGCCAGGCGTAATAAAGCGCTGGCTCCATTTGCCATTCACAATAGTCCCCGAATATTTAATGGTTTTATCCTGCACCAGCTGCACCACATAATGCATACTGCTATCATTGATCGCTTCCCGGGTACTATCACTGATAGTAAGTTCCGTGACCGTAAAAATGGCATAATCTGCCACTTTTTTCGTTCGGAAGCTAATGGTGTCGGCTCTGACAAGCTGTTGCCCCGCTGTATCCGTAGGTGCATCTTTAGGAATAATAAACCGGTAGGGAGTGCCTTCCTTCCACGTATGGGTAATGGTTAGCTGTGTCCGGGTCGAATCCATGTTACTGGTAAATGGTACGCTGTTGTAGGCACTGTCTTCTCCCAATATCGTCCGGTTACTGTCCAGGTTTCTTAGGGGCAGTGAGAAGGTTATTTTCAACGGCGCCGGCAATTCCTGCATACCGCCATCCAAAACGGCGGTAGCTGTGAGTTTGGGCAGCTTTTTCTTTTTCTTATCCTTATCTTCTTCCTGCTGAAGGTCAGTAGAATCTATCGGCTCTGGTGGCGGCTTAATTGTGCTATCTGTTTCCATAAACAGGAGCATATTTACATCCGATACATTGTTTTCCTTTAATACTACAGGGGCCTCTACAAAGGCGATTAACTCGCTGGGTTGGTTGTATTGCAGGTCGCGGTCTTCCTCTTTCAGCGCAAAAATCTTATAGGCACCAGGGGCAATATTTTTAAACCGGAAGGAGCCATCCCCCTTGGTTTTGGCGTAATACACCGGCTTTTCCTTGGATACCACCGAGTCGCTTAGGTCACGGTATAACATCACCGCAATGTTACTGTCCACTTTACCATTCTCAGCATCTATAAGGTGACCGGATACCTGCAAGCTGTCCAGGTAGTCGCCGGTAGATACCACGTATTGAAAATCCTGGGCAACGTTACGCTCATTAATATCCCGGATGGCATCGGCAAAGTTGAAAGTATAGGTGGTATTGGGTTGCAACGTATCCTTGATTTCAAGGGTAACGGTATGCAGCTTAGCTATTACGATGGGCGTTGCCTTTAGGGTGGGGGAAACGATCAGCTTATCGTTTACATTGTCCAGCTCTACATATTCATCAAAAATAAAGGACACTTTTTTACTCTTGAAATGAAGGGAAGAGTCCCGCGGCGTTACCTGTAGCAACACGGGGGGTAAGCTATCCCTGGGACCGCCACTGGGCGGCACAATGTTGGCACACCGTGTAAATGTAATGGAAACGATAATAAACATCAGCCAGAAAATCCAGCTCCTGATATATTGATTCATGTACCTGGTCGTATTAAGTAGGCTACAAACTTACGAACTCATTTAAAGAATTACGAATTTGCTACCTTCCGGCCGGCAGATCTATCTATTTTTCCTTAATCTTATACATGGCCAGCATTTATTTATTACAACGCACCCAGGTAATTCCCGCTCCGCTCGAGGAGGTATGGAACTATTTTTCCAACCCGGCTAACCTGCAGCATATTACGCCTGCGGCGATGCGTTTTACGGTTACTTCCACCCCTTACACCGGCCAGGTGTATCCAGGGCAGGTGATTACCTATAAGATATCACCATTGGCGGGCATTCCGCTGGAGTGGATGACGGAAATTACGCATGTATCTTACCTTTCTTATTTCGTAGATGAACAAAGAGTAGGGCCCTATCATATCTGGCACCATGAGCACCACTTTGAGCAGGTACCCGGTGGCGTTAAGATGACCGACCTGGTGCATTACCGGCTGCCCCTGGGATGGCTTGGAAAGTTGGCGCATCGCCTGTTTGTAAAACAACAGCTGGTAGCGCTGTTTGAATACCGGTATAAAACCGTTGAAAAGATCTTTGGCCCACCGGTTTTATAAAGCAGGAGTGCGATGAACCGTTCTTTGACGGGATATCGGTATCAAAAAGGTAAAATTACCTACCGAATGTTTATGGGTGCCAGCCATCCATTCAGTGGAAGACCGCTGAGTGTATCGGATAGTCGTCCGTTTTATCACGATCCCCACGCCATAATCCACGCCCGCCACCAACATCCGCATATGTGTGCGCTGCTCGGCTTTTTGTGCGGCAAACTGGCTATCTGTACTACTGAAAAGCCCTCCCTGTAACAGGGCATTGTAAGCAACAAAGTTCAGCTGAGGCCTGGCCATTATATATAGCTGAAATTTACGACGGGTGGCTGTGGCGAGGTCCTGGTGGCCAAAGTAGGGGTTAATCAACCCATACCGTAAACACAGGGAAGCCGTTACGCTGTTTACCATCAATCCCAGCCTGGCGGTACCGCCA
This sequence comes from Chitinophaga sp. Ak27, assembly GCF_012726295.1. Lineage (GTDB taxonomy): Bacteria > Bacteroidota > Bacteroidia > Chitinophagales > Chitinophagaceae > Chitinophaga. The sequence goes on from NZ_JABAOB010000006.1 coordinate 63,280, forward strand.
CCGATCACTTCAAAACTCTTGAGCGGATTCCACAACATCGCTTCATAAGTGAAGTTGTAGTTGAATAATGGAGCATTGGGCAGCTGATTACTCCAGCCTTTGGGACGCTGATAACTGATAACATTGTGTACCAGCGTCTGTCCTTCTTTCGATAGTGCCCAGGGACCCATCACTCCAAATAGAAATTCGGTATGGAAGCTATGTTTCCGGTCCGGATTATAGGAAGTAAGCCCATGGCTTGCAAAGAGGCCTCCAGCATAATAGAAATCATCGGGTTGGTAAGTGGTAGCAGAAATGTCATTCGGTGTCATCGTTACCTGCGTCACCTGCCAGCTAAATACGTTAATGGCATTTGGACCGGCTTCCCGCAATATCCATTTATCAAGAAATACTGATGGTTTTTTTTTCATATAGCAGTAGCCGATAGCGAGCCCATTGCTATAGGCCCGGTCGGTGCCCCGCCCCCATAAATTAAAGTAATCATCATCCTCGTATATCCGTATCTGTTTGGTAGCATCCTGCATAACCTGTGCCTGTGCTGTTTCAGCTAAGACACAGAGCAGTAACCAAATGATACGGCATTTCATACAGTTGGCGTTAAGGTAACCTCCTGGAAAGAAGGCCTGTTATTGTTGTGTGGTAATTGTTTTAGTCAGGTTGTCGCCGGTAAACAGCTTAAAAGTGCTTTTCCCTGTTTTGGGAATGGCCCCCAGCCACAGGGGTACGATGGCAGCACTGTTTTTATCCGGGCTGGAGGTGGCAACAAAGTGCATTTCTGCATTGTTGGTCATATCGTCTGAGGTAGCCGACTCCAGCTGTATTTGGGTATCGTAGTAGGTTGCGGGCATAGTGGCGGCCACCACCACCTGGGTACCAAAATCAGGCTGGTCAATGGAGTTGTTCATGGTTTTGGCCACACCAAACAAGCTGTCAAAAGATGCCTGGTTATCAATTATCCAAAAAGTAAGACTATCCGTTACCTTGATCGTATTTTTCAGGAAGTAGCCGGAAAGTGGCTTTACTTCCAATTGACTGGAATTAATGGGCTGCACCGACAGGGTAGTGTCGGTATCATTTCCTGCATTTTTATTATTGCCGGCGCAGGAGATAATAGCCAATAAAGAGCCTGCCAATAGTGTAATTTTAATGTACATGGAGGATGATATTTATTACTTGTAATAACATTCATTACCGGGAATAGTTTTTCGGGAGATGGAGATTAACAGCCACCCTGCATGTTAAGAGACCGTTATCTTCGTATGTCCGTTATTGTTTAGTTGCTATCAGAATACCTTGAATATTTCGAATGCATCCTTCTGTAATTGTTCCCTATGATCGGGATGGGCAATATTGATCAGGGCGTGCGCACGTTGTTGAAGGTTTTTCCCCAGCAGGTGTGCGATACCATATTCTGTTACCACATAGTGTACATGTGCCCGGGTGGTTACCACGCTGGCGCCGGGTTGTAGCCGGGATACAATCCGGGACATACCGTTAGACGTAATGGATGGAATGGCGATAATGGGTTTCCCCCTTTCGGAGAGGGCTGCCCCCCGCATAAAGTCCATTTGTCCGCCCACACCGCTATATTGCCGGAACCCAATTGAATCGGCGCATACCTGCCCAAAAATATCTATTTCTATTGCACTGTTGATAGCAGTTACCCGGGGATTTTTCCGGATCGTAGCAGGATTATTCACGTATTCTACATCCATCAGCCGCATAATGAGATTGGTATCCATAAAATCGTACAAGCGTTGACTGCCGATGGCAAAGCTGGAAATGAGGAGCCCGGGATGTACAGATTTATATTTGCCGGTGATAACGCCTTTTTTCACCAGGTCTATTACGCCATCCGAAAACATTTCCGTATGCAGGCCCAGGTCCTTATGAGTAGAGAGACATTGCAATACTGCATTAGGGATACCGCCAATACCCATCTGTAAGGTGGCCCGGTCTTCTATCAGGGAAGCTACATGGTGGCCTATGGCTAATTCTGTATCGCTGGGTGGGTTTATCTGCTGGGCAAAAATAGGGTAATCTACCTCCACTGCCGCATCGATCCGGGAAATATGGATAACGCCGTCGCCCAGTACGCGGGGCATATGAGGATTCACCTCGGCAATGATGATCTTGGCCATATCAATAGCCGCCTTGGTGACATCGCAAGATACGCCGAGGGTGCAATAACCGTTTTTGTCGGGAGGGGATACAGCAATCATCGCCACATCGATGGGAAGTTCGTTGCTTCGGAAATACCGGGGTATTTCGCTGAGAAACATGGGAATATAATTGGCCCGTCCTTCATTAACGGCTTTGCGGATATTTTTACCTACAAAGAAGGTATCTACATAAAAAGCATGTACATGCTCAGGTTCAGCATAGGTAGCTTCCCATTCGGTATGAATGCTCACCAGGCGTACTTTCTGCAGTTCATGGCTGCGGGCGGTCATGGCTTTTACCAGTTCCCTTGGCGTAGCGGCAGCAGAGTGAAGGAATACGGTGTGCCCTGATTGTATAAGTGATACTGCGTTTGAGATAGTTGTGTAGGACATTATCTGTTAGTTTGCTGCAAAATTATCGTGCGGAAAAAAAAGTAAATATGAGTAAAGTCATATTGTAGTTTTGATTCTTGTCATTTGTTTGCATGTCAACAAATAACCAGGTAATTTGTTGGACCGGGCGCTTAAATAACGGATATGGGCATACTAAACTATCGTTGGGTAGACAGACACGATGCGGCGGCCATTACAGACGTTACTTTATTAAGTTACGGGCAGTTTGAAGCAGTGCTGGCGCCGGAGTATTGGGCTCAAATGAAGCATAGCCTGTCAGATGATGCCAAATTACAGGAGCTGATGCGCACTTCGGCCACCTTGGTATGCGAGGTCGATGACCAACTGGCAGGAGTATTGTTCCTTACACCTTCCGGATGCCCTGCCTATCCTTGTCCGGCAGAATGGGCCTATATCCGTCGTTTGGGAGTAGATTCCCGTTTCAGGGGATGTGGAATCGGACGCCGCTTAGTGGAAATGGCTATTCAACAGGCACGTATAAACGGGGAACAGCACCTGGGGTTACATACCAGTACTATTATGCCCGATGCCAGGCACCTGTATGAGCAGCTGGGCTTTAGGGTAGCACGGGAGCTGGAGCCTATTTTAGGCCAGCAATACTGGCTATATTATATGGGTCTCTCTTGAAACGTTATCCATTTTAGCTCAATCGGTGGATAAATATTGATCATATGTTATGACACTTAGATGGGATATTTGATCTATATTAGCGATCTAAAACCCGGTACACAACATCTTTGCGGCGAGGTTTGGCACATATAAGTGAGCAGCAGCTTATCGAACGCTTATTGGTAGAAGACCCAGCGGCGAGAGAATTATTGTATGACCGGTATGCAGGAGCGCTATACAATATGGTACTGCAATTGGTACCCGTTAAACACAGAGCAAACGAAGTCATTGTAAAAGTATTTAACTGGGCCTTTCATCACATTGGAACGTTTCATTCATCCGGCTACCAAACACTGTTTGCATGGCTGATGCGCAAAGCAAGAGAATTCGCCATTAAAGAAGTTGTACCGGAAACCGCGTTAACCGGCACAGAACTAATAAGACAGGAAGAAGGTATTTTGCAACGGTTTTACCTGGTGCTGCCAGCAGATCAGCAGCAAGTGTTCAGGCTTTCTTATTTTAAAGGATTATCAATCACAACGATAGCTCGTTTACTGGCTTTGCCGGACGAGCAAATAAATGACATCCTGGGAGATGCTATGAGATCTTTCAGACAATTCCTAAAAGATACTTGGAACTAAAATTCTACATAGAAAGCGGTATTATTGAGTCCTTCGTGTTGGGCCTTGCTTCTGAAGCAGAAGTGGAAGAGCTGCAACATATGAGAAGGCTTTATCCGGAACTCAATACGGAGGTGGAATTCGTTGAGCGCAGGCTGGAAAGGGCTGCATTTGATGAGCCCGTTTTGCCTCCTGTGGAAATCCGCGATCGTATATTGCAGAAAATCCGCTGGGACCACAATAATGGCGGCCACTTCGGAGACAACAACTCCAACTATACCTTTATCAATATCCAACCTAAAGACGGTGATCATATTACGGTGCATCGTTGGTGGAAAATCTTCTTTATCATCTTCTTTATTATGTCCAAGGTTTTCCTGTTCCTGGCCATTTTCTATTATCTCAAATACCGCCAGTCACAGGAACAACAGCACAGCAATTTACTGCATCCACGTTATCAACAGGAGCAAGTACAAAGCCGGGTGTTGTAATTTTTACCTCCGCGAATCGTTATTTAAAAAAAAATATAAATTTGGCAATCCACCCAGGGTGATTTACCGTATTTATAGATATGGTATTAATTAATCATATTTATGGTGGCTGATTTTTGTAAACTAAGGGTTTGAACATTAGCGACTATATCGAAAGTGGCATTATAGAGCGTTACGTGCTCGGCCTCACTTCACCAGACCAGGAAGAAGAGCTGTTACACCTGCGCCTTATTTATCCACTGCTGGATATCGAAATTACTGCGGCTGAACTAAGGATTGAAGATAAATTACAGGAAGAGGGACAAGTACCGCCTGATGAGCTGAGAACCCTGGTTTTACAACGTTTCCGAACCGACAAGAGAAAGGAAGAACAGGCCTGGCGGAACTATAACACCCATAGACCTACGAATCCCGGTAATACTTATGTACACCTCGAGCCTTTCTGGAACCGCCGAATTACTGTAAGTATCTGGTGGAGATGCGGGTTTATCGCCATGGCAGTACTTACTATGTCATTGGCCGCCAGCACCTGGTACTTTCACCAGCGCGCCCAGCAACTGGAAGAGGTATTAATAAAGCTCAAAGTGGCCGCCATCACTCACTCCACCGACATAACCCATTAATAACCTGGTTTCATTTGGTACGTTTATTGTAAATGCAGAACTTGCCGCCGTATTCGTGCTGTTATAAACCTTATTTGATAACTGCGTGTTGAATACTATGGCATTTAAACACACAAATTAATTTCCCATGAGAAAATTTTCATTTGCAGCATTACTGATGGCTATCGTGGCCGTTTTTGCATCTTCCTGTTCCCCTAAACAAGGCGTAACACAAGACATTACCAAAAGTTCCGTAAAGGGTAACTGGGTGCTGACCGATGTTAAATATGAAGGTATTCCGGATAACGCCAAGGTAACTGTATTCGATGAAGCCAGCGCAAAATGCTTTATCGGTAGTCAATGGACACTCCCTGATAACTGGGCAGGCGGTTCCTACGCACTTTCTTCCACAGAAAACGGTTGCAGCCCCGTTACACAGAAAATTGCCTGGACGCTCACCAAATCTAACGGCGTTACCTTGTTTGGCTTCAAAAAGCTCTACTCCGGCGATAAAGCTAAAAATGTAACAGAAGGATATCGCATGGAAGTAACCGGCGCAGGAAGCATTATGACCTGGAGAGCAAATGTGAATTTTGAAGGTAACAATGCCGCTATTATCTATACACTGCAAAGGAAGTAATATAAAATAAAAGCTAAAAGCAGAAAGCTAAAAGCAAAAAAGCTATGGAAGCGAATGCCGAATGCGATCTTTAATATCCGCACAGATCATTCACTCTCATAGCTTTTTTGCTTTTAGCTTTCTGCTTTTTAGCTTCCTCCATTGTGTGCTATTAATGTTATATTTAGAAAGGAACCATAAAGCGCCATATGATGAGCACGCAGCATTCTCAAATTCAGTTCCTGGCCCATGCCAGCTTCCGGATCAATACCCCCGAAGGTCGCGTTATCCTGGTAGATCCCTGGTATACCAACAATCCATTTTTACCAACAGATATCACTATCCCGGAACGGGTAGACCTGATCCTGATTACGCATGGCCACCGCGACCACCTGGACCGTAACATTATAGAGCTGATCCGTACCAAATCACCGAAAGTAATTGCCAATCCTATTGTTCGCTATTACCTGCAGGAACAGGGAGTACCTGAACATACTTTTGAACAAATGAATGCCGGCGGCACCATATCCGTTATGGATCTTAAAATTACCATGACGAATGCCTTTCATTTTGCCCAGGTGAACCTGCCAGATGGAAAAATCGGCTATCCACATACTACCAATGGATTTATTATCTGGATGAGTGACGATATTTCTGTGTATTACTCCGGCGATACCTCCGTGTTTGCCGATATGGAATTATTAGGAGAGATATATGAACCAGATATTGCTATTTTACCAATAGGCGACAGATATACCATGGGGCCGCTGGAAGCAGCGTTTGCAATTCGGCTGCTGAAAGTAAAACATGTTATTCCCTGTCACTATGGTACCATGTCTACCTTAACCGGTACGCCAGAGAAATTGAAAGCATTGACAGAAGACATTGAACGCCTGGTCATTCATGCACTCAAACCAGGAGAAACACTGGACACTTTTGTAGTGAAACCAGGAAACCATTAGCTATAGAAATGATTAAATAAGAATTATGTTACCCCTTGATACTGCACGCTTATTAATATATCCCTGCCGTTTGCCCTTGCTGACGCAGATCTATCTCCGGCATCCGGATGCCGGAGAGGTAATACAAGCAAACATTCCGGACGAATGGCCACAGCAAGATCTGAGGGAGCAATTGCCGCACTTTATTGAGCTGCTGCAACACGACCCGGCCTCTTATCCCTGGATGCTCTGGATTATTGTGTCCAAAGCCGATAAAATAGTGCTCGGAGATATTGGATTTAAAGGACGGCCAGATAAAAACGGAGTCGTGGAAATAGGATACGCCCTGTTACCTCCTCACCGGGGACAAGGTTATATGAAGGAAGCCGCTACTGCACTGGTAGCATGGGCATTCCAGCAACCCCATGTCAGGAAACTGATAGCAGAATGCGATATTACCAATACATCTTCCAGGAAAATATTACAACATCTGGGAATGAAAGAAACCATGACTTCTGGAGAAATGTTACACTGGCACCTGTTTAATAAATAGCGTAGGGGTATGTACGTTATTCCGTCATATTTTGCCGCGCAAACCGGATAAAAAGCTGGCAAAGTTTATCCTGTAAGCCCTGCAGGTACGTAAAATGGAGCTTTCTCACCAGCTTGAAGTTTTTTACCGGCAAAATGGTAAACTCTCCCAGTTCCAGCTCACGTTGCACCGCCTGCAGGGAAATAAAGGCGGCACAGGGTGAATGGTGAAGGTATGATTTGATGCTTTCCGTACTACCCATATACATGGCTACATTCAGATCGGTGATCTTTAACTTTAACCGTTTCAGCTCTTCGGTAATTACCTCCAGCGTACCGGAGCCATGTTCCCGCATCAGCAGGGGAATGGTTTTGAGGTCGGCAGCGGTAAGGGGTTCTCCATTGCCATAACGGTGCTTTACATTCCCTACCAGCACAATTTCATCTTTCGCAAACTCCACGTACTTCAATAATGGATTTTTGGAACTACCTTCTATGATACCCAGCTGTATCGTTTTTTCAAACAGCGCCTGCTCAATCTGCTCCGTATTACCGTTGGTTAATGATGTTTTTACATCCGGGTACCGTTGGTTGAACTTAGCCAGCAGCGGCGGTATGAGGTATTGGGCAATGGTGGTGCTGGCTCCTATGGGCAGCAAACCACCCTGCATATGTTTTAACTGATTAACGTCGTATTCCAGGTTCCGGTAGTCGGTAAAAATGATTTCTGCGTGATGCATGACCAGCATACCGGCGCGGGTTAATTTAATTTTGTTGCCTATCCTTTCAAAGAGAGCCATTCCCAGTTGTTGCTCCAGCTCATGAATATGCTTGGTCACAGCAGGTTGGGAAATATATAACTCCTCTGCAGCTTTGGTAAAGCTTAGGCGTTTGGCGACGGTATGAAATACCCTGAGTCTGAAATCGAACATGCAATAAAAGTACAAAATAACCTTACAACTCAGGCGGGGCAAAGCCAAAGTGTTTATAAATCTGTTGCCCTCGTGTTCCCATCAGGAAATCCATAAAATCTTTTGCGGCCTGCGGATGAGGGGCTGATTTAAGAATACCCGCCCAATAAGTAGCCCTGATATTTTCTTTTTCAGGGATCTTAACCAGGCTTATGGGATGCCCGATCATTTGCTGGTACCAGGCTTCGGTAAACCATACGGGGCCGGCATCTGCCTGTTTATACAGGATGCGCAGCGGGGTTTCCCGGTGATGAATTTTAGTCAGATAAGTACTGCCTTGGGCGGTCTTATCTTTCATGATAGCTTCCTTCAGGGAGGGGCCGCCGGCCTTCACATAGGCTTCTTCTATACGTTTGCCAATGCCTTCCCAGGCAGGGTTGGGCATGGCCACCTGTATATCCTTGCGGCCCAGGTCTTTCAACCCGTTAATCTTTTTTGGATTGCCCTTTTGTACCATAATGGCCAGCATGTTGTCAGCATAGTTCCTTACCAGGGAAAAGCTGTCTTTCAGCTGATCAATGCGACTTTTGCCAGCGGTATAAATATCTGGCCGTATGGCTATACGAAGATTTCCCATTACCAGGGAGCCGGTAAGGATTTGCTGCGCCAGTATACCTGGTGGCAGTGTTTCCGCAAATACCCGTTGGTACTGAGGATACGCCTGTTTGAAATCATGGATGAGCGAGTCTATCACCATAAACTGGTTACCGGCAAAGAAGATTACCAGCTGCGGGTCTATGATATCGCCATATAGATCGGGCGCATTATCGATGCCAGGTACGGTAAACGATACACCAGCAGCCAGTGGTGTATTCCAGGGTGGGTCGAACCGGTGATCCTGGGCATATATTTCCCCGGCCAATAATACCATTACTATCAGCCATGTTGCAAAGTACTTCATGTATTTTCGTTTATGGGTGTACGTAATGCCAGCCTTCAGACTGTTTGATAATTAATTCACCATTACCGCTGGGCGTATATTGAACAAAAGGAAAAAGTTCGTCTTTGGTGATATTCCTTTCCCGCATGGTGTTTTCGCATTCTACCAAGATAACACCTTTATTCAGCAGGTCTTGCAACAGCGATTCATAAGGCTTATCTTTTTTATAGGCAGTAACGCCGCCGCCGTGGGCTACCAGTTCTATGGTTACTTTGTTCTGCAACCGGGGATCTTCCAAGGCATTTTTTATGTTACGTAACGTATTGCGAATTACTTTGTCATCGTCACTGTTGAGCTGATAAACAGCTTTGTACTTCGATCTGTGCTGGCTCATGGCATACTGTGTACCCAGCAGGCTAAAAACACAAAGGAGAAAAATTAGCTTCTTCATAAGGCGTTTAAATGTTTACGATTAATGTTGCATGGAAGTATAAGGCCCGTATTTATGCTGTGTTTCGGAGTATGCATCTGCATACGGACCAAATGGAAAATCAATAGGTTTTTGTTTTATGTCCTTCCAATCGGCCGACTGATCTTTATGCGGCCTTGGTTGTGAGTTAATAAATGCGGCTACATCCCAGGCTTCTTCATCGGTAAGCCGGGTGCTGTTGTAATCTACGCCAAAAGGCATATTGTATTTTACATAACCTGCAAAGGTGCTCAGGCGATATAGGCCGGCGCCATCATTGTAGCTGTGAGGGCCCCATAGCGGCGGATATACGTAGGTGACACTATCGGGATTCTTTACGCCTTCTCCCTGGTTGCCATGGCAGGTTTTGCATTGCTGCGTATATACTTTAGCGCCTTTTTCCGGGTTGGCTGCGCGCGACAGCAACGCCAGTTTGGGAATGCCGCTACCGGTTGGTTTTTCACCGGGGGATACTCCGGTGCCCAGCCATTCGATATAGGCCCTGATGGCGCCTATTTCCCGTGAATTGGTATCTGGTGCAGTACCGTTTAAGCTGCGTTCAAAACAGTCGCTGATACGCTTGTTCAGCGTTTCTACACTGTTGGACCTAGCCCTGAATTTAGGGTAGGAGCGGGCGGTGGTGCTGTAGTTATTACCAAATGGTTTGGTGCCGGCCTGCAGGTGGCAGTTCTGACAATTCATACCATTGGTGAGCGGGCGTATACTCCCGTTAGGGCCAAAGAAAGTGGCTGTTTCGCGAATCAGTGCCTGCCCATAAAGCACGGTGATACCGGCTTCGCCGTTGGGCAGGGTGTTGGCGGCGGGCGGTTGCCAGGGTGTAGCCGCCGGCTCTGGTACGCCGGCCGCCGGGCCCAAATGCATAAGTGGACGAACGGATAACAAATAGGTTTCTATACCTACCAATAATGCTAAAATAAGCAGGCATATCAGGGCTCCGGATAAGACCCGCTTATAACGTTGAACTTTTCTGGCTTCCATTTGAAATTACAGGTTGGTGGAATGATGCTACAAAGGTAGCCGTCCCCCAAAGCGATGTCAAATAACTAATAACTATTACTGATAACATTTAGTTATAGACACCAGGTAATAAAAACGTGAAGCGATAAAAATAAGTAAAAATATTTTTAAAAGAAAACCCCGTACAGCAACAACTGTACGGGGCTCTGGAAATTAAATATTTAGCGTTAGTCAGACGACCAGGTTATGCTTTTTTCTTGCCTGCGTTCTTGTTGTTTGATTTGTAACGCATGTCAGGAGTACCGTCTTTTTTAGTTGGACCTGCTGGAGCGGCAGCAGCTTTGTTGGCTTTAAAGCGCTTATCAGGAGTACCATCTTTCTTGGTAGGACCAGCAGGAACAGCGGGAGTTGCCGGAGTAGCAGCAGTGGCCTTCTTCTCTACTTTTTCAGCTTTCTTTTCAACCTTCTCAGTTTTAGCCTTGGTTGCCTTTACTTCTTTTTTTGCTGCAGTTGCAGGTGCCTGTGCCATTACGGTGAAACCCATAAACATGGCCAGTAATCCGGTGAGGAGCTTTTTCATGATCAAATATGTTTTATGAAAATTTAAGCTTTTTTCTCCATTGCTGTATCCGCCAGGCTTTATTTTTAAGCAATATTTAATAATTAATTTTTATCTACCCACATGCCGTTTTCGCGGATCAGGTTAATAAGTTCATTCACTGCTACCTCGCTGTTAAGGCCTCTTTTCACGATTTCTTTCCCTCTGTACAGGGTAATTTTACCTACACCGCTTCCCACGTATCCAAAATCGGCATCGGCCATTTCGCCTGGTCCATTTACAATACAACCCATGATGGCAATTTTAACGCCTTTCAGGTGATGGGTTACCGCCCGTATTCTGGCAGTGGTTTCCTGTAAGTCAAATAAGGTGCGGCCGCAGGAAGGGCAGGAAATATATTCTGTTTTGGAAATACGGGTACGGGTAGCCTGCAAGATACCAAAGGCAATATTGTTGAGCGTAGCATTTTCGCCGGCAACAGGCGCCTGGTTGGTCAGCCATATGCCATCGCCGAAGCCATCCAGCAGGAGAGCGCCAGCTTCGGTAGCATGGTGGATGAGGTGTTCATCGGCCGTCGGCTGTTGACTGATACTTTGTATGATTACCGGTACTTTGATATTGTCGGTGAGCAGGGAAATAAATAAACGCCTAATGGCAGCCATCGCATTGCTGCCGGTGGCAGTGGCCACCAGTACGGTATTGGCGGCAACGGCTGGTTGTTGCAATTGGTGGAGTAGCTCCTGCTGGTAAGCGTCACTGTTGTTACAGTTGTATTGTACAAAGTTCACCGGCGCGGTTTGGCCATTGGCCAGGGCTAGTACGTATTGTGCGGCGGTAAAGTAAGGCACTATCTCAGTGGAAGAAGCTGTGCGCTGCCAGTGGTCGGCATCTACTACCACGCGAAGGGTGCCCGGTAAGCCGAAGCCAGGAACTTGTTTGCCGGTATACAGGTAGTCTGCGGCTGCATCTCCGATGTTCCATTTATCGCTGGGGACATCGTAAACGTAGCCGATAGCTTGCAGGTGTTCGGGTTCAAGTGCGGCCTGCTGGCTGTAATCAGCCACTACCACCGGTACTTGTTTTTCGCCGGTATTTTCTACGGCCACACTTTCCCGGCGTTGGTATTCAAACGGGGAATAGGGCACCTGTGTAACCGGTTGGAGCGCAATAGTGTCCTGGCGGTTGGCATAGCGTTTCACGATATCCTTACATACCGGGAGTTCAAATTCAGGATCTTCTGTGAGAGATACGCGGATAGTATCGCCAACACCATCTTCGAGCAGGGTACCGATGCCGATAGCCGATTTAATACGGCCATCTTCACCATCGCCGGCTTCTGTAACGCCCAGGTGCAGCGGGTAGCAATGTCCCAGCTCCTGTTGCATGGTTTGTACCAGCAGGCGGTACGCCTGTACCATTACCTGCGGATTGCTGGCTTTCATGCTCAACACTATGTTGCGGTAGTGCAGATCTTCCGCGATACGTAAGAACTCCATGGCGCTTTCCACCATACCCATGGGGGTATCGCCATAGCGGCTCATGATGCGATCGCTAAGGGAACCATGGTTGGTGCCTATGCGCATAGCGGTACCGTATTCTTTACAGATCTTTACCAGCGGGGAAAAACGCTCCCGGATACGGTCTATCTCTTCCTGGTATTCGCTGTCGGTATAATCAATCTGTTCAAATTTCTTTTTATCTACATAATTCCCGGGGTTTACACGCACTTTTTCCACGATACGGGCAGCAATTTCCGCGGCATTGGGAGTAAAGTGAATATCGGCTACCAGGGGAGTTGTATATCCTTGTTTACGAAGTTCGTTCTTGATAACCAATAAGTTATCCGCTTCTTTCTTACTGGGAGCGGTAATTCTTACCAGCTCAGCCCCTGCTTCAATACAGCGGATGGTTTGGGCTACAGTGGCCGCAGTATCCATGGTATCGGTGGTGGTCATCGTTTGAATGCGCACCGGGTTAAAGTTACCAATGATCAGATCTCCCACCTTTACTTCCAGGGTGGCCAGTCGCTTATATTCTGTTAAAGAGTTGCAATAGAGTTGCATACATTTTTGTTTTCCTGCGGAGCAAAGTTAGTAAACATGTAGGGTAAAAATTTGCTAAAATGGCGCTCCGAAAGCCGGCAATTACCGCTACGGCTTAAAGCTACATTAAATTCCACGAACGGCAGAAGCAGGGGACAGGAAATAGGGGATAAAGGCGTAATTTCGGACTTCCATATGTTAGTGAATAAAAGCATAGATATTCCTTATCAGCAACTACCTTTCAAAGGGCAGTTCAATGTAGCACCATTGGGTATATTCCGCAATGAGCTCACCGACCAGCCCCATCGCCATGATCATTTCCAGATTATCTGGATAACCAGGGGCAAAGGCAGGCATATGGTGGATTTTGTTTGGTATGAAGTAGAGGACAATATGATTTTTCTGCTCCGTCCGGGACAGGTACATCAGCTGGACTGCGAACGGGAAGGCCATTTCCTGTACTTCACCGAGCAGTTTTATTTTACCAATAAGCATGATAAGGAAACGCTCTACGATTTTACCAACTTGTTCGACAACTGGCATGGATATGCTCCTATTACCATCAGTAATCATACCTCAACATCATTGCACGGCCTGATCTCGCTCATGGCGCAGGAGAAAACTACCGCGCCTCATTGTAGCCAGGGGATTGTAAAGCATTACCTCAACGCCTTTCTGTTGCTTATTGAACGGGAGAAAAAGCGCAATGCGGCAGAAACGATGATGCCTTTTACCCACGACGCCCGCGTAGTGCAATTACGCCGCTTGCTCGAACAACATTACAGAACGGAGCACCAGGTGGCTTTTTACGCCAACGCCTTTGCACTCACGCCTAAAAGACTAAACGAAATCACTAAAGAAACGGCGGGCCGCACCGTTACCGAACTACTTCACGATCGTATTGTACTCGAATCCAAACGTAATCTGGCCTTTAGTCATAAAAGTGTCAAGGAGATCTGCTATGAGCTTGGATTTGAGGACCCTGCTTACTTTAGCCGTTTTTTTAAAAATAATACAGGGATCTCTCCACAGGATTTCCGGGACATGATGTTCAAATAGTCCAAGTCAATGGATAAATAGTCCTAACACCCTCCTTTTACCCCGGGGTATATTTGCGTACTTATTTGCCAACCCTTATCAACGGCAATTTTTAGACGCTATAGATTAATATATGAACATCTGGAAACCGCTTTTCCTGCTGGCATTGTCGGCAGGTTGCAGTACAGCGGCTGTGATGGGTCAAACCCGCCCGCTAACCCTGCAGGAAGCATTACAAACAGGCCTGAAAAATTATCAGTCCATTAAGGCTAAAGAAAACTATGCTAAAGCAGCTACAGAAAACATCAGCGCAGTTAAAAGGGAATATCTACCTGATCTGAATCTCGCCGCACAGAATAGTTATGGTACCGTAAATGGAGAAAATGGCCCCACCTGGGGATATAAAGGCTGGACTACCGGCGCTTCCGGCCCGGCTATGCCGTCACAAAACTGGAATGCCGCCTTCGGCGGGCTATACCTGGCCAATATCAGCTGGGATGTGATTACATTCGGACGTCAACATGCCAAAGTATTGGCCGCTAAAGAACAACTGAACACCAGCCAGGCCGACCTGGAACAGGAAAAATTTGAACAACAGGTACGTATCGCCGGCGCCTATCTCAACCTGCTGGCTGCACAGCGGCTCAGAGGGTCTATGGAGTCTAACCTCAAAAGGGCGGAAGACCTTCGGCGCCTGATCGTTTCTAGGGCTTTGAATGGTCTCACTGCCGGAGTAGACAGCTCTATCGCCAATGCAGAAGTATCCAAAGCACAGCTAACGCTTATAGATGCCGTGAACTATGAAAATGCGCAACGCAATAAGCTTGCGGAAATGATGGATATACCCGACCAGGATTTTACACTGGATACTACTTTCGTGATCAAAATACCTAATCAGCTGCTGGAAACTGTATCAGCGGAGGATACTGTGTCGCTAAAGGCACAACCCCTGCTCCGTTTATTTGGCTCCAGGATATCATTGAGCGAAGCCAATCAGCAGCTGCTTAGCAAAAATGCCATGCCCCGCCTGTCATTTATGGGCGTCATGCAAACCCGTGGCTCTGGCTTTGATTACGACTACGGGGTTGCTAACCCTTCGCATTTCAGCCAGGGGTATTGGTCAGGCATAAAGCCACAGGTAGCCAACTATCTGGTTGGGCTGAATCTTTCCTGGACAGTGACCGACCTGTGGCGCACCCATGCACAGGTAGCCCGTCAGCATTACACAACAGAAGGACTTAAGAACGAATACAACCAAACATATAATCGCCTGCAACACCAGCTGCAATTGTCGGAACAACAAATAGAAAATGCAGTGAAGAAATACCGGGAAGCCCCCGTTGGTCTGAAAGCCGCTAGTGACGCTTTCCTACAGAAAAGTACGCTGTATGAAAACGGGTTATCCAATATCGCAGACCTGGCCCAGGCCCTTTATAATATTAATCGTGCAGAAACAGACCGTGATATTGCCTACAACGGCGTATGGCAGGCCATCCTGTATAAGTCTGCTACCGTAGGAGATTTGCAGTTGTTTCTGAACCAGCTTTGAGTGGGAGTGAAAGTGAGCGTTAAACAGCCAATCATCATTTTTTGAACGAGTATTTATGAACCTGATTAAAACCGCCTTACAAAAACCAATAGCCGTCATCGTAGTCGTGATGGGATTATTGTTTTTTGGTATTAAAGCTACGCGGGATATTAAGATAGATATTTTCCCCGACCTCAACCTGCCTGCCATTTACGTATCACAGCCTTATGGTGGTATGTCGCCACAGCAGATGGAAGGGTTTATTGCTACCAACTACCAGAACCTGTTCCTGTATGTAACCGGGGTAAAAGATATTGAGGCCAAGAACATACAGGGCCTCACCATGATCAAGATTTCTTTTTACGAAGGGACCAATATGGCGCAGGCAGCCGCAGAAGTTACCGCCATGGCCAATCGTGCGTTTTCTGCTATGCCAGCTGGTACACAACCGCCTTTCATTATCCGTTTTGATGCTTCTACTTTACCCATCGGGCAGCTGGCGCTCAGTAGTCCCAAGCGCTCTAACAACGAACTGCAGGATCTGGCGATGACCGTGGTACGCCCGTCTTTCAGCCGTATCGCAGGACTTACCTCCCCGGCGCCATTTGGAGGAAACTCCCGTACCATTGTAATTCATGTGGACCCTGAGCAGATGCGTAGTCACCATCTTACAGCCGACCAGGTAGTAGCTGCTATCAAAGACAATAACCAGATATCTCCCGCAGGTAACGTACGTATCGGTGATATTACCTACCTCACACCCACCAATACCGTTATCCGTACAGTAAAGGAATTTGAAAATATTCCGCTGATCATGGGAGATGGACCTACCGTGTTTGTAAGAGATGTGGCGAAGGTCGAAGATGCGGCAGACGTAACCACCAGCTACGCAGTAATCAACGGGAAACGCTCTGTTTATCTCCCCGTAATTAAAACCGCAGATGCCTCTACCTGGACGGTGGTAAATAATCTGAAAGCGGCGTTGCCGAATATCCAGAAACTGCTGCCGGAAGACGTGAAGATATCTTTCGTATTTGACCAGAGTGTGTATGTGATCAATGCGGTAAAAAGCCTGATCAGTGAAGGGGTTATAGGGGCGGTATTGACGGCTTTAATGGTGCTCCTGTTTTTGGGTGACCGCCGCAGCGCCTATATCGTTATCATTACCATCCCGGTTTCCATCATCGTTGGAGTAATGTGCCTGAGATTGGCCGGGCAAACCATCAACATTATGACGTTGAGCGGATTAGCGCTGGCTATTGGTATCCTGGTAGATGAGTCAACAGTAACCATTGAAAATATTCACCAACACCTGGAAATGGGCAAAACCAAGGCCCAGGCGGTGTGGCATGCCTGCCAGGAAATAGCTTTCCCAAAGCTGCTGATCCTGTTTTGTATCCTGGCGGTATTTGCACCTTCCTTTACGATGGTGGGTGTGCCCAGGTCGATGTTTATGCCATTGTCGCTGGCCATCGGTTTTTCCATGATCGCTTCTTACTTGCTATCGCAAACATTGGTACCCATCCTGGCTAACTGGATGCTGAAAACAGAAAAATTCCAGCATCATGCCCGGCCACATGTACACAGCGGTGATCCACATAAAACCGCCAGCTATATTGAAACAGAGATTGCCGATGAAAAGCAGCACCAACAAACCATTTCAGGCTTCGACCGGTTTAAGTTGCGTTTCATAGGCTGGCTGGAAACATTACTGAAAAGACGCAAACTGGTAATAGGCGCTTATTTTATTGGTGTTATCGCCATTGTAGTATTATGTATAAGCGTTATAGGCCGTGATATATTACCTAAACTGAATAACGGGCAATTCCAGTTGCGTCTCCGGCAGCCAACTGGTACCCGGCTGGAACGGACGGAAACCATGGTTATAAAATCAACGGATATCCTGAAGGAGTTGGTGGGCGAAAAGAATATCGATATCACCTCCTCCTTCATCGGTACCCACCCATCGTCCTATTCCACCAATCCCATCTACCTGTTTATGGCTACCCCTAACGAAGCCGTATTGCAGGTAAATCTGAAGGAAGATTACAAGGTGAATATGGACGAATTCAAGGAAAAGCTGCGTAAGCGTATCCATGAACAAATGCCGGAAGTGAAAATGAGTTTTGAGCCGATAGACCTCACAGATAAAGTGATGAGCCAGGGAGCGTCTACTCCTATTGAAATTGCAGTAATGGGCAAAAACCTGAAAGAAAGTGTACCCTACGCAGAACGAGTAATGGAAGAAATGAAGAAGATTCCTTATCTGCGGGATGTACAAATCAACCAGCCTATGAACTACCCTGCTATCCGTATCAACATTGATCGCGAGAGGGCTGGTCAGCTGGGGGTAAGTATTACAGATATTGCCAAGTCATTAACAGCCTCTACTTCATCCAGCCGCTTTACAGAAAAAAATAACTGGTTGGATGAACGTAATGCCACTTCGTATTTTGTACAGATATCGGTGCCTGAAAATGAAATGACTTCTATCAGTGATATGGCAGCCATTCCTGTCAGCAAGGATAAAACCCGTCCTTCCCTGGGAGATGTGGCCACCTTAACACCTGATACGGTAGTGGGAGAGTATGACCGTATTGGCCCGGTAAGGATTGTATCTATCGGCGCTAATATTCATAAGAAAGATTTGGGCAAGGCATCTGAAGCGGTAGCAGCAGCAATAAAAAGAGCCGGTGAGCCTCCCCGTGGCATTTCCGTGGAGAAACGCGGTTTAATGAACCTGTTGAATGAAACTTTGGACAGCCTGCAATCTGGTTTGCTGGTAGCTATCGTGGTGATCCTGCTACTCCTGGCAGCCAACTTCCAGTCGTTTAAAGTAGCGCTGGTGGTAGTGTCTACCATCCCTGCAGTATTGGCGGGATCTTTAATTATGTTGCTGGTTACGGGATCCACATTGAACCTGCAATCGTATATGGGTATTATCATGTCGGTGGGCGTGTCGGTAGCCAATGCAATCCTGTTGATTACCAACGCAGAGAAATTGCGACTTGAAAACCATGATGCCCGAAGATCAGCGCTGGAAGGAACGTCTATCCGTTTGCGTCCTATCCTGATGACCAGTATTGCAATGGTAGCCGGTATGATTCCAATGGCCTCCGGCCTGGGTGAGGCCGGCGATCAGACCGCTCCGCTGGGACGCGCGGTTATTGGCGGCTTAATTGCCAGTACCATGGCTTCCCTGTTTATTCTGCCACTGATCTTCTCCTGGGTACAACAGAAAACCAGCGTAAAGTCAGTGTCGCTCGATCCGGAAGATGAAAATAGCGAGTATTATGTGCCCGGCGCTTCGCGCGTTTAATGAGTATAACTATAATGACTAAACGACATATCAATATCATGAACATAAATAAATACAGCCTGTCGTATACTGTAATGACGGCTGCTGCATTGCTGCCCCTTGGATTATTTTTCGCATCCTGCCACAGCTCCCATGCAGAAGATGAATCCGGCACTGAGAGTCATAGTGTGCAGGTAAAAGTGATTCATTTGCAGAAAAGCCAGTTGGACGCTTCCCTCCGGCTGCCGGGTGAAATAAAGCCTTTCCAGTTTGCCGACCTGTATGCCAAAGTGAATAGCTATGTGAAGAATGTGAATGTAGACCTGGGAAGCCAGGTAACAGCAGGACAGGTACTGGCTACCCTCGATGCGCCGGAAATGAATACACAGCTGCTGGAAGCGCAGTCCCGCCTTCATACCAAAGAAGCCATGTTCCGCGCCAGCAGGGCCACCTACGAGCGTTTACTGAAAACGAGCAAGGTGCCTGGAACTATTTCTCCCAACGACCTGGATATGGCCTTTGAAAAGATGAGCGCCGACAGCGCCGAGCTGTTGTCTGCCCGTTCCTCTTATCACGAGGTACAGCAAATGCTGGGCTACCTGGTGATCCGGGCGCCTTTCAGTGGCGTTATCAGTCAGCGTAACGTACACCCCGGAACTTATGTAGGCCCTGCAGGCAAAGGATCAGACAAGCCGCTGTTTCGCATAGAAGAACAGCAAAAACTACGTTTATCCATTGCCGTTCCAGAAGTATATACAGAAGAGGCGCATCAGGCAGAAAATGTTCGCTTTACGGTAAAATCCCTGCCAGGCGATACTTTTACCGCAAAGGTGAGCCGTGTAGCCGGTAGCCTGGATGTGAAACTGCGCTCTGAAACCCTTGAGATGGATGTGGCCAACAAAAGCGCCAGATTATTACCGGGTATGTATGCAGAAGTACAAATGCCGCTGCCAGGGAAAAAAGACGTCTATGTGGTGCCTAAGTCTGCCGTGGTAAGCAATTCAGAGAAAGTATTTGTAATTAAATCAGTAATGAATAAGGCTGTATGGACACCGGTGAAATGCGGTAACGAATCGAACGGGAAGGTAGAAGTATTTGGTGATCTATCGGACAATGATCAGCTGGTGCAAAACGGTAGTGATGAAATAAAAGACGGAACACCTTTGCAGGTGATAGCAAAATAATGTGTGTGTTTAAGGAAGGGAATAGTTTGTGAACAGATGAATCAATTTGGTAGATGAATCAATACAATGGTTAAACGGATCAATAATGAAGCATCAATAAATCGGCCTATATACGGTAATGTAAAGAGTGACCTATAGCAGGCAAACTATTTCCCTGATGAATGAGCTATCAGCGCTTCTGTAAAAGGAGGCGCTGTTGCTTTAAACCACAAGCAAAGAGAATTGTTACCAACGGGTAACAGTTGTAGGTTTAGGTAAAACGGCCGGAATAGTCTTATTCCGGTTTTTTATTACTTACCCTTTTGTAAAAAATAAAACCTCCCAAAGAAATACTCCGGGAGGTTGATATCATTTGACGCTATTACCAATTACCAGTCTTTTTCCGCCTGCATCGGTTGTCCTTTTACTTTCTTGGCTTTATCTTGCAATTTCTTTTCTTCCTGCGACAATGCCTGTAATAAGCGTTCCGCTTCCTGTTTGCTCATTTTGCTGGGCTGTGGCTGCGGTTTCTGCTGCTCCTGATCTTCTTTATCTTTATTCTGCTGGTCTTTGTTCTGATCTTTATTCTGGTCTTTGTTTTTGTCTTTATCCTGTTGATCTTTGTTTTTGTCTTTTTTGTCCTGGTCTTTGTTTTGATCTTTTTTGTCCTGGTCCTTATTTTTATCCTTGTTCTTGTCTTTATTCTTGTCTTTGTTTTTATCGTTACCGCCGCCGCCTTGCTGTTGTTTTTTTAGCATAGCCTGAGCGTACGCCAGGTTATACCTGGCATCTTCATCAGAAGGGTTGAGTTTCAATGCTTGTTTGTAGGATTTAATACTTTCCTCCCATTTTTTCCCTTCCATGTAAGTGTTGCCGATGTTGTAATCGGCATCGGATTTAAGGCCCTGCTTGTTGCCCAGTTTCAGGCTGTTGGCGTATTGGGTACGGGCATCATCGTAGCGTTTTTGCTGGTACAATGAATTTCCGAGGTTATAGCTCCCTATAGGCGATTGTGTATTTTGTTCTACCGCTTTTTTATAGGCTGCTTCAGCATCGGAGAACTGTTGTTTTTGATACAGTTCATTTCCCTTGCGAATGTATTTATTGGCGCCGTTTTGTGCAAACAGGCTAACACTGGAAAGCAAGGCTACCGTGGTAATAAAACAATATTTTAAAAAAATAATTTTCATGAGCCATTATTATAATTAAGCTGCTGAGGTAGTATCAGTAGTACGTTTGCGCCGTACTTCAGGTATAAAAAATTCTATCAGCAGCAGTGCCAGGCATACGCCCAGAAAATATTGAAAATAGCTATTGTAGTCAGTGAAAACGTTTTCTCCAAATTCTTTCTGCTCCATGCTATCTATCTTGTTCACCAGCGTGGCTACTACATCATCTGTATTATTATCCAGATGTTGATAGATGCCTTTACCTGCGGCCGCAATAGATTTGAGTTCCGTTTCATTCAGTTTGGAAATAACGGTTTTGCCTTCCCTGTCTTTTTTATAACCGCCGGTTTCCGGGTCGGGCAGCGGGGATCCGGATGGAGAGCCAATGCCGATGGTGTTGGTAACTGCTCCGTTTTCGAAGGCAGCTTTGGTATGTTGGATGGCGGTTTCATCATGATCTTCCCCATCTGATATGATAATGAGGGCTTTATGTTTGCGTTCCTTTTTATTGAAAGCATCATCTGCTACCTGTATGGCCTGCCCGATAGCGGTTCCCTGTGAGGGAATCATTTCTGGAGATACGGTACTGAGATACATTTTCGCGGCCGAATAATCTACCGTCAGCGGCATCTGGAGATAAGCGTTGCCGGCAAATACTACCAGCCCAATCCGGTCATTATCCAGTTTGTCCATTAACTTGCTAACGAGCTGACGGGCACGGGTGAGACGATCAGGTTGCACATCTGTAGCCAGCATACTTTTACTCACATCCAGGGCTATCATCACATCTACGCCCTTACGGGTGATCTTTTCCATACGGCTGCCTTTCTGCAGGTTGGCAAGACCCACAACTCCAAAGAAGAAGGCCAGGAAGATAAGCAGAAACTTTACTACAAAGAGTTTGCGGGAATAGCCGGTAAAAAGCTTTTCTACCAGTGCCTGGTCGCCAATGCGGCGTATGGAACGGCGTTTCCACCAGGATACACCCAAAAAGGCCACCTGCAGTACCAGTAGCAGTATCAAAGCCCATAAATACTCACTATGCTGAAATCGTAACATATTCGATTTTAAGATATCCGTTACCGGTAGTAAACCTGGTAAGGTATCAAAAATAATTTTTTTGTCACGTATTGCAAGCCGTTGGGGTGGGGTTTTATCGTTTTTTTAACGATCGGCAGTGTGGGAGCGGGGAACCTGGTGGTGGTTTGCAGGTCTTGTTGCCTGCAAACCACTATAGTATAAAAAATTACATTTCTCCTTTAAAATATCCGGCATCTGTCAGGATATCTTTGAGGATAGCCATGCGTACGGCAGGGATATCCACTTTGGGATCTTCTGTTTCTATATTCAGTATAAAGAACGAAGGGTGCCTGTTTTCTTCTATCCAACCTACTATCCAGCCCAGCTTTTTTACATCGGCGCTATCCCACCCGGTTTTATAGGACAGTTCATATTTCGGCGTTTTTTCCATAAGCATCACATCCCGCACGGTTTTCATCGTGGTTTTAGCGAACGGCAGCTGATCGAAATACAGCTTTTTGGCAAAACCCAGTTCTTCATCCGCAGATACCAGCAGGGAGTTGTCCAACCAGAAAGTATCTACCCGGCTGATTTTCATGTTACCATATTTGATAGAATCCAGCCACATTTTCAGGGTCGGCTGACCAATACGGCGGGCCACTTCCTGAAAATAAGGAACGTTCGACTGTTTAAAAGCCTGAGCCATGCTCAGGTCCTGGATCACCATGTTGGTATCCTTGATAGCACCGGTATGTACGCCTATAAGCGAAGTGAATATATCGAAAGATGCAGCTGGCTGAAAGCGTTTCTGGGCTCTTTCTAGATTGTATACCTGGAAGGTGCCCTGGCTATTGTTAAATAACATAAAAGTGCCTTCTACCTTGTATTGGGCGAAGTATTTTTCCCAGCCTTTTTCTTCTTTTACGTTATTGGGCGCGCAGGCCGCGAGCGACAAACCTATCGCTAATAACATCCAGCCAAACCGTTTCATCAGCATAAATGATTGAATTATGAGCTGCAAAAGTAGCAAAAAGCTGAAAGCATAAAGCAAAAAGCTACTGAGGTGAATGACCAGCGCGACTTTAATACCCGCAGAGATGCTTCGCCTCAGTAGCTTTTTGCTTTATGCTTTCAGTTTTTCCCTTATTTAATAACTCCCAGTTCCTTGCCCACTTTGGTGAAGGCGGCAATGGCCCTGTCGAGGTGTTCCTGTTCGTGGCCCGCACTCAGCTGTACACGAATACGTGCCTGACCTTTAGGGACCACCGGGAAGAAGAAGCCTATAACGTAAATGCCTTCTTGCAGCAGTTTGTCGGCAAACTGGGCACTTAATACGGCATCATACAGCATTACCGGCACAATCGGGTGATCGCCGGGTTTAATATCAAAGCCAGCTTCCGTCATTTTAGTGCGGAAATATTTGGTGTTATATTCCAGCTTATCACGCAGGGCGGTGGTTTCGCTCAGCATATCCAGCACTGCAATGGAGGCCCCTACTATGCAGGGCGCCACGGAATTTGAAAAGAGATAAGGACGGCTACGTTGGCGCAGGATGTCTATCACCTCTTTGCGACCGCTGGTAAATCCACCGGAAGCTCCACCGAGAGCCTTACCCAAAGTACCAGTAATGATATCTACGCGACCCATTACGCCTCTGTATTCATGGGTGCCACGGCCTGTTTTGCCCAGGAAGCCGGAGGAGTGGCTTTCATCAGACATGACAATGGCATTATATTTATCGGCCAGTTCACAGATCTTATCCAGCTGGGCTATGGTGCCGTCCATGCTGAAAGATCCGTCTGTTACGATGATACGGCTACGACAATCTTTAGCTTCCTGGAGTTTCGTCTCCAGGTCGGCCATATTGTTGTGCTCGTAACGAAAACGCTGTGCTTTACACAGGCGCACCCCGTCGATAATGGAGGCGTGGTTCAAAGCATCAGATATAATGGCATCCTGTTCGTTAAACAGGGGTTCAAATACACCTCCATTGGCATCGAAAGCGGATACATATAAAATAGTATCTTCTGTACCCAGGAATTTAGAAATCTTTTCTTCCAGTTCCCGGTGAATATCCTGTGTACCGCAAATGAAGCGTACGCTACTCATTCCATAGCCGTGAGTATCAATTGCGTCCTTGGCTGCTTTGATAACCGCCGGATGAGAAGACAGCCCCAGGTAGTTGTTGGCACAGAAATTCAGCACCGTTTTACCTCCCACCTGTATTTCAGCTCCCTGTTCTGATGTAATAATACGTTCTCTCTTATACAGGCCGGCTTTGTTAATATCGCCGAGTTCTTCCCGTAAACGGGTGATAAACTGCTCGTTCATAAAAATTCCAATATTTAGATTGAATCTAGCAATAAATGTATTACGATAATTGCTCGCGTAAATGAGTAACGGGTGGATAACCAAAAAGTTTGACCCAGGTGTAACATTTAGCCGTTGCACTGCGTCATAGTACTATCATGATTATAAATGCCATGAAATGAAAAACTGATAAACGACTTCCCGCAAAGAAATGCTAAAAGAGCATATTGGATAAAGGGTTGATTATTAGTTTAAATGATGTTACTACAACTGTGGAGGAATGAATTTTCGGACTTTAGAGCTGGTGTGGGTAACTACGATGGATTTGTCAATGATGGGTATTAAAGTATTTGTCGGATCTTAGCACTAAAATCCCGCACCACCGGAATGACGGAAAAGGAGTACAATAAATGCGTGGATCTGTATTCAGACAACCTGTTCCGCTTTATCGTTAAAAATCTGGAACATGCGGAAGACGCCAGGGACGTAGTACAGAATTCATTCGAAATATTGTGGAAACACTGTCAGGATGTGCCTTTCGAAAAGGCAAAGTCATACCTGTTTACAGTGGGCTACCACAATATGATCGACCATGTACGTAAGGTTAAGCGGGTTACACTGGTAGAACAATTTAAAGACGAAGAGAAAATATCGGATCATAAAGTGCACAATGCCAAGGAAGTGATTGAAAAAGCTTTGTCCAAATTGAGTGAAGTGCAGCGCTCCCTCGTAATGCTGAAGGATTATGAAGGATACTCTTACGACGAAATTGGAGAAATGATGGGTTTAAACCCATCCCAGGTAAAAGTGTACCTGCATCGAGCCAGGATTCATCTTAAAAATTACCTGGTAAAGATGGAAAATGTAATATAATTATTTTTATTTTATAAAATATTGATAATAAATAAGAATCTTGTCAAACGAGATTAACATATCAAATTATGAGTCCTTTCTGCTCAGCTATATCGATGGCGAGTTGAATGAGGCAGAACAGGCAGCCCTGGAACTTTTTCTCCAGGAGCATCCTCAATTCCGGCAGGAACTGGAATTGCTGGAAGGCACGCGGTTGGTTCCGGATGAAGCGATTTCCTTTAGTAATAAATCTGCTTTATACAGAACCGGAGTTCCGGCATTGCCTGACATAGAAGAACTCATGCTGGGCTATATCGACGGAGAATTGACAGCGGAAGAAGAGAAAGCATTGCAGGAATACCTGGAACAACATCCGGCCGCCCGGAAAGAGCTGGCATTGCTGCAGGCTACCAAATTAACACCTGATACCGGCCTGGTATTTACAGATAAAACGTCCCTCTATCGGAGCAGCGGGCACAAAACAGCACCCATTTATCGCCGCCTGGGATGGGTAGCAGCTGCCGCCGCGGTGGTAGCCGGCCTGGTTATCTGGCTGCTGCCAACAGGCAATCACCCTGCCGGAGTGCCTACCCTGGCAGATAAAGGAACCATAACGGCTCCTAAGCCGGTTGTCACAGCTCCAACAGCCACGCCAATCGCTGAAACTCCCGTAACAGCCCCGCCGGTAGCAACACCTACCTCTTCAACCCCGTCACCGCTATTGGCTACCAATCATAAAAAATTGGCTACCCGGGAAAGAAAAACAACCACTGCTGTAAAGACACCACAAGAGCAGGCCATCGCCGCAACTTCAAAAACAGATGCGCCGGTTATGTCGCAGCTACCTCCACAACGTAATTCAGTGGAAGAAGTAGTGGCACAGCACAGGCAACAAACAGATAATACACCTATTTCGACGGCCATTCATCCGGAAGTGAGTAACGAACCCATGCTGGCTGCCAACACTAAAATTCCTAATAGCGCCGGTATTAATAAAATAGCGCCCGCTGAAGCACCACAGCCCATTCAGGGTGAGCTGATTATGTCTGTAAGCGGCAGCGACAGTAAATTACTCGACAAAGTAACCAACGTAGCAAAGTTTTTCTCCCGTAAACGGAACAAACAATAAATCATGGTCATAGCATATGAAGCATAAAATTTTACTCATTTTGTTACTGGTATTATGTGGCGAATGGGCTCATGCGCAAAAGGCAGATACAAAAAACACCCCGGCTACCCCGGATACCATACAGATAAAAGGACTCATCATCATAAAAGGGAAGAATGATAAGGGGCGTACCAGTTATAAGTTTTATAATGATACCGCCTATACCCGGCATAAGCTGAAGAAAAACCTGCAAACCAAATGGTTTGTATTTGACCTGGGGTTCAATAACTATATCGATCGCAGCGATTATACAGGCGCCAGCTTTATCAATTATTATCCCAATAACAGCAATTATTATAATGGCGCTGTGGCCATGAACGCCGCGGTCCAGCGGTCATACGATTACTCTGCAGCCGGACTGGCTACCTTTGCTCCCCGGGAAGCAAGTGAACCTTTAACACCATCTGAATTTAAACTTATCACCGGAAAATCGATCAATTTTAATATCTGGTTGTTTGAACAGCGACTTAATATAACAAAACACAAACTAAACTTGTTATACGCTTTAGGATTAGAAATGAATAACTATAGGTTTGCCCGCAGTATTACATATCTGCCGGGCTATCCTACACAAATAATCCGGGATACCGTAGAATTTTCAAAGAATAAGCTATTCGCCGAATATATATCCGTACCGGTAATGCTTAATTTTAATTCTAACCCCGCCCGCCCGAGCCGCGCGTTCCAGGCGAGCTTTGGTGTCTCTGGTGGTTATCTGCTCAAATCCCGGACAAAACAAATCAGCCAGGAAAGAGGTAAAGTAAGGAAAACCGATGACTTTAATCTCAACAAATGGCGTTTCGGTTTAACCAGTGAGTTGGGCTATGGTCCTGTGAAGTTGTATGCAAATTTTGCCCTCACGCCGTTGCATGATTATGGGTTACAGCAATATCCGTTCTCAATCGGTATCCGGTTGAACGGCTTCTAAGCTCTATTTTAGCCAGTCCAAAATTGTATTTATGCGTTCTTTTGTTGCTCTGATGACATGTATTGTCTGCATTGCATGGATTCATTCCTGTGAGAAGCGCCTTTTGGGTGTAAGACTTGAAAAAAATAACGAAAATAAGGTAACTCCTTCACCAGAGATATATGTAACGATGGAGGCTCCGGCCAAACCTGTTAATTATATTGCCCATGCGGCTAGCCTTGTTACCCTGCCAGCAAATCCTTCCAGGATCAGGAGCCGCGCTAAAAAGCCCGATCACGCTCCCAAAGCATTTGATTCCCTGTTGTTTCGCCAGGCCCTGGCCAAAGGAAAATATTCCTTGTATAACAACAATATTCCCTGAAATTATCCCTGAAATCATCCACTTGTTAAGATAATGACCGGTTTAACAATCGGTTGCCCCCTCGTTTTGTCTACCGCTCATACAATTCTCCCCTTTTTTATATTTATTTATTTTTCACTTCCGGTATATTTGACAGACAAATTTCAAAAAACCAACTATTGTATGAGTCTTAAAAGAGTCGTATCACTATTCCTGTTTGCCTGCACCCTACAAACCGCAGGAGCCCAGGAAAAATATCAATGGAAAGAGGGTACTTCTGGTGGATACACCTATAAGTACATCTCCAATGACCCGATGAAGGCCCGTTTTTACACGTTGAAAAACGGATTGACCGTTATCCTGAGTGTCAACAAAAAAGACCCCAGAATCCAGACCCTGATCGGAACCCGCGCGGGTAGCGATAATGATCCGAAAGATCATACAGGACTGGCCCATTATCTGGAGCACTTGCTGTTTAAAGGTACCCAGCAATACGGTTCCCTTGATTGGGTAAAAGAAAAACCACTGATCGGCAAAATCTCCGATTTGTACGATAAGTACAACAAAACGGTGGATCCAGCTGCCCGCAAAGCTGTTTATCATGAAATCGACAGCGTATCCGGTATCGCCGCCAAATATGCGATTGCCAACGAATACGATAAAATGATGACCGGTATGGGCGCCCAGGGCACCAATGCCCACACCTGGGTGGAAGAAACCATCTATGAAGAAGACATCCCATCCAACGCCATCGATAAGTACCTGACCGTTCAGGCAGAACGCTTCCGCGACCCCGTTTTCCGCCTGTTCCATACAGAGCTGGAAGCCGTGTACGAAGAAAAGAACCGTGGACTGGATAATGATGGCCGCAAAGTATATGAAACTATGCTTGCTGCCTTGTTTCCAACACATAACTACGGCCAGCAATCTACCATAGGTACCATTGAACACCTCAAGAATCCCAACCTGAAGGCGATTCGCCAGTTCTACAATGAATACTATGTACCTAACAATATGGCGGTAGTAATGGCGGGTGACTTCGACCCGGATTATGTAATCAAATTGATTGATCAAAAGTTCGCTTACATGAAAGCTAAGCCGGTAAAGGAATATAAGCCTGCACCGGAAGCGCCTATCAAATCGCCCGTTGTAAAGGAAGTGTTGGGTCCCGATGCTGAAAGCGTAGATATCGCCTTCAGAATGCCCGGTGCGCTGGATACTAAATCTAACCTCGTATTGGGCGTAATGGGTGCTATCCTCCAAAATGGAAAAGCGGGCCTGCTCGACCTGAATATCAACAAACAACAAAAGGTGTTGAATGCCAGCGCAGGTGTAATGAGCCTGAAAGATTACTCTATCTTCTCTCTCAGCGGTAAAGCCAAACAAGGCCAAACCCTGGAAGACGTAAAAGCACTGTTACTGGGCCAGCTGGAAATCCTGAAAAAAGGCGAATTTGATGAAACCCTGGTAAAAGCCATCGTTAACAACGCCAAGCTGAGCGAGCTCCAGGGACTGGAAAACAACAATAATCGCGCTACCTCCCTGATGGATGCTTTTATTAAAAGCCGGGCACAGGACTGGGCACATGATGTAGCCTATGTAGATGATATGGGTACTGTTACCAAAAAACAAATCGTTGACTATGCCAATAAATACCTCAACGATAATTATGTGATCATCTACAAACGCAAAGGCGAAGATAAAAATATCCAGAAAGTAGAGAAGCCTGCTATTACACCGGTAGAAGTAAACAGGGAAGCACAATCTGCATTCCTGAAACAGGTGGCTGCTATGCCTGCTACTCCAGTAAAGCCACAGTGGCTGGATTATGAAAAAGATATCCAGAAAACCACTGTTGGTAATACCGATATGATGTATGTGCAGAACAAAGACAATGGTCTGTTCCACCTATACTATCGTTTCGATATGGGGAGCTGGAATAACAAAAAACTCCCGCTGGCAGCGCAATACCTGCAATTCCTGCGTACGGATAAATACACTTCCGAGCAGATCAGCAAAGAGTTTTATAACATCGCTTGTAACTTCAATATATCAGCCTCTACAGACAATACCACTATTTCCATCTCGGGTTTGCAGGATAACTTCGATAAAGCCGTTGCTTTATTTGAACATGTAATTGCTAACTGTAAGCCAGACGAAGCTGCTTTGGCCGCGCTGAAAGGCCGTTTACAGAAAGCCCGTGCAGATAGTAAATTGAATAAAGGCGCTATCATGAAAGGTGTGGTAAACTATGCCATGTATGGCGCTAAAAACCCGTTCAATAACCAATTAAGCCAGGCAGAACTGGATGCAATCACTGCTGCTGAGTTGACTGATATGCTGCACGAACTGCCTACCTATAAACATACGATCATTTATTGGGGACCTCAGCCACTGGAAACAGCTGCTGCTGATGTGAAAAAACTACATACACTGCCCGCCAGCTTTAAGGCAGCACCGGCAGCCGTTAAGTTTGTAAAGGACAACCAGGCTCAAAACCAGGTACTGTTTGCTGACTACGATATGGTACAAACAGAAGTAAACTGGTTGAGAAATGCCGATGTGTACGATCCTGCTAAAACCGGTATTGTAACGCTGTTTAACAGCTACTTTGGGGGTGGAATGGGTTCCGTAGTATTCCAGACTATCCGTGAATCTAAGGCATTGGCTTACTCAACTTATGCATTCCTGGCATCGCCAGATAGGAAGAGCGAACGTTATTCTGCCATCGCTTACGTAGGTAGCCAGGCCGACAAAATGAATGATGCGATTACTGGTATGAACGAATTACTGAATGATATTCCTCGTTCCGATAAACTGCTGGAAACAGCTAAGGAAAGCATGAAACAAGATATCGAAACAGAACGTATCACCAACGATGGTATTATTTTTAGCTACCTGGCCGCACAAAAGCTGGGGCTGAACACAGATATCCGTAAGCAGGTGTATGAGTCTATCGATAAAATGAACTTTGATGAAGTGAAGAAATTCCATGATGAATATCTCGCTCATAAACCATATACTTATTGCATCGTTGCATCTGAGAAGAAAGTGGGCGAAGAGCTGAAGAAATATGGAGAAGTGAAGAAACTCTCCCTGGAGGAGATTTTCGGCTACTAATAGTATCCACTTATTATCCATACGGAACTAAAGGCACAAGGCATAACGCTTTGTGCCTTTAGTTTTTATAGGATGTAACAAGACAATAAATCTTTATTCCGTTACGTTATCTGCATATTTATTACTCCTATGAAGAAGTGTTGTTATTACTGGCTGACAGTTATCCTGTTGCTGTTGCCATTAAGTGGATTTATCAACGAACCAGATTTATATAATGTAAGGTTAAATGCTGCCAACGTCGATCCGGATAAAGTTTTCCTGCTGATAGATAAAAGCGACTACCGCTTGTATGTTTATGAAGATGTTACGTTGAGAAAGATCTACAAAGTAGTATTTGGTAACCGTGACCAAACGGATAAACAAACCGAAGGCGATCGCAGAACGCCTGAAGGCACCTTTCATATTTTAACGAAAAGAGTAGATAAAAGCTGGAGCCGTTTTATGTTGCTGGATTATCCCAATGAGAGTTCCTGGGCTAAGTTCCACCAGCGGCAATCGGATGGGCTGGTATCTGCCACTGCCACAATTGGTGGGGCAATTGGTATTCATGGTGTGGAATATGCTTCCGGTATCAGGGATAATTATGTAGATAACAGGATCAACTGGACCCTCGGTTGTATCAGTATGAAAAACGCCGATGTCAACGAATTATATGATGTGCTGAAAGTAGGTACGCCTGTTGTAATACGTAGGTAAGATTTTGCTGTTTACCGGTAAGGTGTCTCCTGGTGGCAGCCAGCTAATATAAATTTGTAACGATTGCTTATAAGAGATTGCATCTAGTGACGCGGTAAATCCACGTCATGATTCCAATATAAAATGGCGGGTAGGATCCTGTGAAGAGCGTGCTCCACTCGTATGGTGCACGCTTTTTTATTGCAAGAAGGCGCTTACCTCTCTCATCCAGGCATCGTTGTCTTTCCCGCAAAACGACTGGTGGCCTGCATTGGGAAATACATATAATTTCTTTTGGGTGGTGCCGAGGTGAGAAAATACCTCGTTAGTTTCATGGGGCATTACCCGGATGTCTTTTTGACCGTAAAAATATAATACGGGCATATGTATCCGGCGGGCATAGCTTTCAGGCTTAAACCCAGCTCCCCAGAATCCCTGCTCTATTCCGCCCCAGAAGGTAAGGATTTGTGATAAGGGAAATGCAGGCAGGTGTACAGCTCTCATACGACTTTTTACGGCATCTGTCAGCGTGGAAAAAGGGCATTGGATGATCAGCTTTTGCGGGGTAAGCCCATATTCAGGGACGGCCTTCAGAATGGCGGCTGCGCCCATGCTCACTCCCCAGAGTACAACTGGCTGGGTTGTTTTTTGTTTTACATACTCCCATGCCAGCTTTACATCTTCCGCTTCTTTAAATCCTACACTGCAGGTAGTACCCTCACTGTTGCCATGCCCTCGGAAATCGAGTAGAAAAGTGTTATAGCCGAGTGATCTGAATCGATCGGCTTCGGGTAATAGCGAGCCTTTATTGCCATTATAGCCATGAAACAGGACCACCGTGCCTACAGGATTTGGGGCGGGTATCCACCAGCCTTCCAGGGATAATCCGTTGGTGGTATGAAGGTGCACTGTATCATAAGGAACTGTAGGATATTGGGTGGTGGCAGATTTGGAGATCCGGACGCCAAACAGGACGATACCTAGCTTTTCTCCGGCGCTCATCTGCTCCGGTAGCTTATTCTTTTTGCCGCCATCATCGTAGAAATGGGTAAACTTCCATGCATGGAAGGCGCCGACGATATTGAGGAGTATAAAGAGGCAGAGCAACGTCCAGCCAGCCTTTTTGAAAAAACGTTTCATGGGTCCGTCTTATAACGAAGGGATGCAGAAAAACCACTTCTGCACCCCTTCTCTGAAAATATTAAAAATGACTTATAGTCTGCCTCTTTTGATTTCATCTACTACAGCCGGATCCAGCAGGGTAGAAGTATCGCCCAGGTTATCCAGGTCATTTTCGGCTATCTTGCGCAGGATACGGCGCATGATTTTACCGGAACGCGTTTTGGGTAAACCGCCTACAATCTGTATTTTGTCTGGTTTGGCGATAGGACCAATAATACGACTAACGGTTTGTGCGATATCTTTTTTAGTGAGTTCCGCATCGTGCGTTAAGCGTTCCATGATCACATATGCATAAATGCCCTGACCTTTAATATCGTGCGGATAGCCCACTACAGCGCTTTCCACCACGCCGGCGTGCATATTGATAGCGTTCTCTACTTCTGCGGTACCAATACGGTGACCACTAACGTTGAGTACATCATCTACACGGCCGGTAATTCTATAGTATCCGTCCTCATCTCTTAAGCAGCCATCGCCCGTGAAGTACATGTTTTCGTAGGTAGAGAAATAAGTTTTACGGAAACGCTCATGATCGCCGTATGTGCTGCGGAGCATACCAGGCCATGGGAACTTGATGCAGAGATTGCCGCTTACGCCATTTCCGTTGAGCTCCTTGCCGTTTTCGTCTACCAGCACAGGCTGTACGCCGGGAAGAGGCAGGGTAGCATAGCCTGGTTTTTCTTTGGTAATGCCGGCTATTGGGGTAATCATGATACCACCGGTTTCAGTTTGCCACCAGGTATCTACAATCGGGCACTTGCCTTTACCAATGTTGTCTTTAAACCAATGCCAGGCCTCTTCATTAATAGGTTCACCTACGCTACCCAGTTTACGGAGTGAGCTGAGGTCTTTATGATTTACAGGGCCGAGGCCATAGCTCATCAGGCTGCGTATAGCTGTAGGAGCAGTATATAAGATGTTTACACGGAATTTATCTACAATTTCCCACAATCTCCCTGCATCGGGATAGGTAGGTACTCCTTCAAACATGAGAGTGGTAGCCCCTGCACTGAGCGGGCCATAGGCGATGTAACTGTGGCCGGTGATCCAGCCGATATCTGCAGTACAGAAGTATACTTCGCCGGGTTGATACTGGAAGGTATTTACGAAGGTATAGTTGGCATATACCATATAGCCTGCACAGGTATGTACCACGCCTTTAGGCTTGCCGGTAGAACCGGAAGTATAGAGAATGAACAGCAGGTCTTCTGCATCCATTTCTTCTGCCGGGCAGGGAGGATTTCCCATGGTTTCTACTTGCTTGATTTCATCTTCCCACCAAACGTCTCTGCCTTTCAGCATGCTAACCGGGGTGCGGGTACGTGTACAAACAATTACTTTCTTTACAGACGGACAGGCCATAAGGGCGTCGTCCATTACCGATTTCAGCGGAATATCTTTAGCACCGCGATAAGCGCCATCACAGGTGATAACGAGGCTGCACTGGGCATCCTGGATCCTGTCGGCGATCGATTGAGCGCTGAATCCTCCGAATACTACGGAGTGTACAGCACCGATGCGGGCGCAGGCCAGTATGGCAATAGCCAGTTCAGGAATCATTCCCATGTAAATACATACGCGATCACCTTTCTTAACCCCATTGTTCTTTAGCACATTCGCAAACTGGCAAACTTTATTGTATAAGTCGCGGTAAGTAATAATGCGGTGGCGTTCTTCCGGATCGTTGGGCTCCCAGATAATGGCCGGAGTGTTGCCTAATGTACCCAGGTGGCGGTCCAGACAGTTTTCCGTAATGTTCAGTTTAGCACCGGTAAACCATTTGATATCCGGCTCTTTGAAATTCCAGTCCAAAACCTTATCCCACTTGCGACGCCAGTAAAAATGGTCTGCTACATTGGCCCAAAAGCCCTCGGGGTCAATGACACTTTGTTGATAAGCCTGTTGATAATCTTCGATACTCTTAATCTGGTATGGGTACGACATAGCACCGTATTTGTTTATTGGTTAAGTACAAGCATTTTCCTAACGGGGTTTAAATTTAAGAAAAACCAGGTGGTTTAATAGAAATAATCTAAAAAAACATGTTAAAAGCGGATTATTTTTCAACGTAAGACTTCAGGTATTTGTAAATCTCTGGCGCTGCGGGGTTGCCGGGTGTGCTT
The DNA here is from genome assembly GCF_012726295.1 of Chitinophaga sp. Ak27. Classification (GTDB taxonomy): domain Bacteria; phylum Bacteroidota; class Bacteroidia; order Chitinophagales; family Chitinophagaceae; genus Chitinophaga. The sequence continues at coordinate 98,082 of NZ_JABAOB010000006.1, forward strand.
AGCTGCAGGTAGCGTTTATAGTATTTCGTAGCCAGTGGTTTATTGTGGAGATGCATGTCGTAGATACGGCCAATGCTATACTGGCGCAGCGGTTTGCGGGAAAGATAATACGCCGTATCCAGTTGGGCAATGGCTGTTTTATATTGCTGCAATCCTTCATAATTGACCGATTTACCACTGAAATAGCTATCCAGGCTTTGGGACATGGCGAGGTCAATACACGTTTGTAGCAGCTCATTGCTGGCAGTGTAATTTTTTAGCGCGGTATAGGAGAGGGCCGCGTAGTACATAATGTTTTCCGACTGTCCCCTGTTGGCGGTCATATATTCATGTATGCCGATGCACTCCTGGTATTTTTTAAGGGTATACCAGGCGGCGGCTACTATACTGAAGGTATTGGGTGAAACAATTTTCATGTTCATTAATTGCGTGCCCAATGTAGTGCAGCGGGTATAATCTTTCAGGAACCAGGCGGCCCGGATGGCGGTCATTATCACAGGTGGTTGCAGGGAGTCGGAGGCCATAAAGGCGCAGGTGATACTATCAGCTTGCTGGTAATTTTCCTTCCCCAGCCACTCTTCGGCCAGACGGGCTGCTACTTTGGGGTCGGAAGGATTGAGATGATATGCCTTCAGGAGCCATACAAAGGCGGTATCGAACTGCTGGACGGCATAGCAGGCAAAGCTAAGTTGTTTACAGGCAATGGCGTTATTAGGTTGTATGCTGGCAATGTACCGGTAATGGCTGATAGCCGCCAGGGGATTTTCCATTTGCATGGCAATACTGGCCAGGTACTGATGTGCGGTGAGACTGTTGCTATCCAACTGTAGTACTTTTTCATAGGTGGCGCCGGCATCCTTTGTTTTCCCGGAGAGATAGTAAGTGTAGGCGAGTAACGATAATTGCGAAATATTGTTTTCCTGTACCCTTGGTTGCAGGTAGCCGATGGCCTGGTCGTATTCCTGGTGCTGCAGGTATTCCATCAGTTGATCGCGGTCAATGGGCTGCTGGCCCAGTACCGTTTCTAAAGAACATAGCAGCAGTAGCAGCGCTAGGCCGCGGGTTAAAATGGTGTACATAAATATCGTTTTTCTTTTTAAAACTAAGAATTTAGTTTTAAAAAGAAAAACTTAGTTGATAAAGATAAGTAAATAAAAAAGCCTTGTAATCCCGGGTAGGGGTACAAGGCTTTATTATATGAGGATGCCATTTAGGAGTAAGTTTCTACAGACAGCGAAAGAAATATTACCTCATATTATTTAGAAGATCGCTGGTACTTTTCGAAGTACTCTTGTCCCAATGCGTACACCTCGTCCATTACTTCGATGATTTTTTGCTTTTCAGCGTTGCTAAGTGCAGGAATAATCTTGCCTTTCTCATTAGGATTTGGTTTGTCTTTACCGCGCATTTTACGATAAAAAGTAGGTGTACTCCAATTGCATTCTTCACACACTCTTTCTCTAAAGGCCACCGGGAGTCCGGAGAGTTTTGTGTGAATGTCAAGCAGAACATTCAGTGATTCTTTGCTCATAATGGGTATTATTTTCTAATTATTGGTTATGGTTAACAAAAAGATTGACGATTATTTTAAGCATATAAAACAATATTTTATGTGTAAACAAATATATTCATAATCGTGCAATTTATAATGATAAAACATTACTTTCTTTAAAAAAAATAATGCCCCATGTAATATAGTGTGGTAAACGGTTTGAGGCTGTTTGTAAAGGTTAGTTGATGTGTATCGTTTACACAATAATTATCAGTCATTTTATTGTGATTATCACTACGATTTTTATGTTGTCATATTGATAAATGTTTGTTGTTACCATATTGCGTATATACGTTACCGTTATATAATTGTTATGGTTGATTAATGCTGCCGACAGGTGTATATTTTTTTGTTAAATTGATATATTTATTTACAAAATGAAATATTAATTGTTAAATTATACGATAATACAACAGGGGCCATCCTGTCTGTAGCATCATAATTTAAAACATAAAGGATGCAGTCGAGCCTGATACACATGGGACACCGCTTGAAGCAGATATTGAAGCAAAAGAAGATAAAGATCGTAGACTTTGCTGCCATGGCCGGTTTTACCAACCAGATAGCCCATTATCATTTACGCAAAAATGATATGAAACGTGCTACCATGGAGCGTTTCTGCACATTAATAGATATTACTCCCGACGAGTTTATGCGGTGGAATGGCGCTATGCAACTTAGCCAGGGCAAAAATATTCACCACGGCGACCGCTTACAGCAGATTATTGCTGAAAAAGGCCTTAATAAGAGTAAACTGGCCGGCCGCCTGGATATGAGCCGTCGTACCATGTACAATCTCTTCGAAAAGGAAAGCTTCTCGCCCGATGAGCTGGAGCGTGTCGCCAAAGGATTGGACATGACCGTAGAAGGCTTCCTGAATCCAGGTACGGTACAGGAGTCAAGAGTTACTGACAGTGAAGAAATGATGTTGATGAGGGAGAAGTATTACAAATTGCTTGAAGAGCATACCCAGTTACTGAAAAGCTATGCCACCATAAAAGATGAGTTGTTACAGGTGAAAAAAGAAATAACCACACTGCGTAAACAAAAAGATTAAAGAAATACACCGGTCACTATAATAATATTCATTATAAAGCGGGGTTTCTTTAATAGCTAACCTGTACTGGGACACCGTTAGGCGGCTACTTCACTTAATTCAAAAAATGTTGCTACTTCTTCCCAGTTGTTTAAACGTTTGTAACCAGTCAATGGTAAATTATGCGGAGCGCTAAATAATAAGGGAGTGCCCTTGAATGAACGCAGGTTTTTGTCGTGATCATCTATCATGTAATCCGCCTCTACAATAGTTTTTGAGCCGCAGAACACAATATTCCGCCAGTGGATAAACGGGAAGTGCTCATTTAGCCAGGCCAGTTTCTCCGCTAGTGAAAAAGGGAATTCCATCGCCGCAGAAACAATAAATACTTCATGTTGCGCTGCCAGGGCTTTTACCACTTCCTGGCTACCTTTCATCACCGGGATGTTCCTAAAAAAGCCGGGTGTATTCAACATTTCTGCCATTACTCCTTCAGGGAACACGCTGCCTTCCGGCACATTATCCAAACGCCTGGGATCTATTACTTCCCCGTATTCCTTAGCGTACACGGCTAATACATGTTGTTGCAGGTCTGCCATTACATTGTCCATGTCAATTGCTATTCTTGCCATAATTTGCTGTTTTTTGCAAAGTTATGCAGTATGTTGCAGATTATTGCATAATCTTTCATAATTTTGCACAAAACGGCAAATGATGTTAAAGGAAGAAAGGCTGGAATATATCCTGAAGAAGCTGCAAACAGATCATAAAGTACTGCAGGCAGAACTCAGCAGCGATTTGCAGGTGTCGGAAGATACGGTAAGGAGAGACCTCGAATCTCTTGCCCAAAACGGGCAATTGATTAAAGTACGGGGAGGGGCTATTCCCCATTCTCCCAACCCTTATTCGTTCAAGGAACGCATACAATATCACGAAGAAGATAAAAAACATATTGCCACCAAAGCCTTGTCATTCTTGCGTAATGGACAAACCATTATGCTTGATGGAGGTACTTCCACGTTAATGTTGGCCAAATTAATTCCCGCAAACCTGCACCTGACGGTCATTACCAACAGCGTTCCGATTGTTTCGCAGTTGATGGATCATCCAGGTATTGAACTGATCTTTACCGGCGGATTAATTGGCAAGAACTCGCAGACCTCCGGTGGAATGGATACCATTCGTATGCTCGAGAAATTGCGGGCCGACATTTGCTTCCTCGGTATTTGCAGTCTCCATCCTGTTGCCGGCGTAACCGGTCTGGATCTTGGAGAGGCAGATGTTAAAAGCGTGATGGTGGAATCGGCCAACAAGGCCATTGCACTGGCCACCAGCGATAAAATGGGTACGGCGGAGCCTTTTAAAGTATGTGATATTACAGGTTTGGATACTATTATTACCGATAATCCCGACCTGCCTTCATTAAAGCCCTATATCAACCTGGGAATCCAGGTGATCTGATTATTTAAATTTTTATCTTAACAAAGATGTTACAGGATCTATCGATGGTGGCGACGAATAAGAGAGCAACGCGTATTGCCGTCAGCGCTTTATTTTTCCTTACTGGTTTATGTTTTTCCAGCTGGGCCTCCCGGATACCGGATATCCAGCAAGCCCTGGGCTTAAATGACGCAGGACTGGGTAGCCTGTTACTGGCATTGCCGGTAGGATCCCTGATTTCCCTCCCGGTGGCGGGACTACTGGTATCAAAATACGGCAGCCGGCAGGTATTATTGATTGCCGGTGTAGCCTATGCCGCCGTATTACCTGCCCTTGGCCTGGCCCAGCATGCATGGGAGCTGAGTATTTTCCTGGTATTGTTCGGCTTCTGCGGCAACATTGCCAATATAGCGGTAAACACACAGGCAGTAGGTGTAGAGGTAATATATGGACGGTCTATTATGGCTTCCTTCCACGGCTTGTGGAGCGTAGCGGGGTTTACAGGCGCCGCCATAGGAGCCGGCATGTCTGGGCTACACCTGGCACCGGTATATCACTTCTTAATCATTGCCGGTATCGCCTGGACGCTGATTGTATTAACCATGAATAAGCTGGTAACTACCGTGCCCAACGAAAATAATGCACCTTCTCTATTTGGAAAACCTGATGCTTTCCTGATTACGTTGGGTATCATTGCCATGTGTTCTATGATTTGTGAGGGAACAATGTTCGACTGGAGCGGTGTATATTTCCGTAGAGTGATAGCCGTGAAGGATGGTTTATCCGGTGCAGGCTATGCTGCGTTTATGAGCACTATGGCGTCCGGACGATTTATTGCCGATCGGCTTACCACCAGGCTGGGTGTAAAGAAGATGCTGCTGATCAGCGGAAGCCTTACCGCAGCAGGGTTACTGGTAGCCGTTATTTTCCCTTATTTCTACACAGCAATGTTTGGCTTTATGTTGGTAGGCGCCGGCGTATCAGCCGTAGTACCGCTGGTATACAGTGCTGCCGGCAAATCAAAAACACTATCTCCCGGTATGGCGTTGGCTACCGTATCCACTATCGGTTACCTGGGATTCCTCTTTGGCCCGCCACTGATTGGATTTGTGGCCCAAGCTACTAACCTGGGAGTTGCCTTCACCATGATTGCTGTAATGGGAGCAGCTATCGCCGTAATGTCTGCCAGGATAAAATTATAAACTTACACTGCCACTGCGCCGCTTTTGCGGGGCAGTGTGCTGAAGGAGAGTTCCTCTCCGCGGTAATCTACTAACAGTAAAAATTCCCCGGTGGCAGGAAGAGCCGGCGGCAGTTGCATGCCGGCAAGGGCTGTCAGTAAAGGCTCCGGTGAATGATCAAAAGGAACCAGTCTTATTAATGGGTGTAGTGCTTCTTCTTCCGCAGGTGTATGCAGTAAAGCTTCTTTAGGCAAAAATTTCAGGTCATTAATGGCTAGTTCCATTAACAAAATCTCCTGCAAATATGGGTTTTCAAGGGCCCCCGCAGCTATCTTCTCAAGTAAAAAATCACCAAATACATTGATCTCCCGCTTAAACTGCAAATCGGATTTATAGCAAATACGCCAGAATGCTTCTACAAGCGGCATCAATGATGTGCCTAATAAAAAACAGGTATAGGGAAGCATCGTATAGATAGGGGTGATCCTGTTTACACGATATAAGGTACAACTCACTGACATGCCCGGTTGGCGTACTACCGTTTGCAAACGCATTTGCTCGCGGGGGGTAAGATCATACCGGGAGAGAATTTCCGCCGGCTGCTCCCGTAACGCCAGGCACAATTGCGGGGAGGCAATTAGATCTGTGATCGCTTTCTGGAAAGAGAGTAATGACATATCATCAGGTATGATAAAGGTTCCAGGTAGCTTTCGCCCGGTTTAGTTCGCGGGTAATACCCTCAAACTGCAACAGGTGAAAGTAAGATTCATGAAATTCAAAGGTAATGCCGCATAGGTTATGCACTAACGGTAATGTATAATCGAGCAAGTCCCATACCTCCGGTGGACAAGGGCCTGCATGAGAATCAGTGTACATGCCAGCCATCTCGTTGCCGCCGGCTATATGGATTTCGATCACTTTATCCAACTGTAGCTGGTTGATAAATTCCTTGGGATCAAAATGATGATTAACGGCATTAGTATATACGTTGTGAATATCGAGTAGCAGCCCACAGGAGGTACGATCTGATAACTCATTCAGGAAAGCCGTTTCGCTGAGTTCCTGCTCCGGCAAATCGATAAAGTATACATTGTTCTCTACCAGGAAAGGGGTACTGATAGCCCTTTCGATGGCATTGATACGGCCGCTGATCATATCCAGCACTTCATAGTCGTACGGCACCGGTACTGCGAGTCCTGCATTATGTTCTTCCTGTTGATCGTTATGTACTTTTACAAAAGACAGGTGATCACTATGCCATTTAAATGCGTAACGCTGGTGCCATTCCTGCATTTTCTGAAGGTATGTTTTATCAAAAATGCCGGCGCTGCCAAGCGAGTAAGATATGTTATGAGCGGTTAATGGGTAGGTAGCGGCTATCTTATCCAGCACAATCATCCAGGATTCAATCTCTTCAAACCGTTCCTGCTGGCGGTTTCCACGATCTGTCCAGAACATGTCGGGAATGATTTCCACATAATCGCAAATCCCCGGACAAGCTTCCAGGTATAGCTCCAGGGAGGGGTTGTATAGCAGCCCTACGCCTAGCCGGGGAATAGTTTGTTGGTACAGCTGGGTTGTACGGGCAGGTGATATTACTTGTAACATGACAGGAACATTTAAATACCGTCCTGGCACAGGCCAGGACGGTATCACCGGATTAATGTTGCGCAACGGCTGCCTTGGTAATAGCCATTTTTTCCAGGTCTACGTTAATCACTTCTTCCAGTTTTTCCCGGATATTGAAGTGTACGCCAGACAGGCAGGCCTGGCAACCGCGGGGGTTAATTTGTCTCAGCACCAATGCTTGTAATTTGGTGACGTCTTCCAGTTTAGTGCCTTTGGGAACGGTGAGGTCGATATGACCATTTGCGCCGTAATGAACTTCAGCTGTACGCATGACGTTTGATTTTTGGGGTGTAAAATGTATGTGTAAAAAACGAAAACGATTCTTTGGGGTAGAAGCTCTTGTATTCGTTGCGCCAGTCTTTTGAGAATGCTGTACCATAAAGTTAGGAGAATAAATGAATATCTCGATAAGTATTTATACGGAAAGTGGATGCCGGTCAAAACTACGTTAGGCCGACCGGAGTAGATATTAGTAATTAAATCTATATTAGTTATTAGACTATCGTCAAAAAAAACTTCCATTTTTTTAAATTTTTTGCGCTAAAAAGATTCTAATCACGTAACTTTGCACGATTTTTTTGGTCCCTCACACGGCATAAAGATCAATTTGGTTTTTCATTTTCAATAGATTACACAAATGCCAAAAGACTCATCTATCAAATCTGTTCTCATTATCGGTTCTGGACCCATTATTATTGGTCAGGCTTGCGAATTTGATTATTCCGGATCTCAGGCAGCGCGTTCGCTGCGGGAAGAAGGAATTAAAGTGATATTGATTAATTCCAACCCGGCTACCATCATGACGGATCCAATGATGGCCGATAAGGTTTATTTGCTGCCATTGACCGTGGAAAGCATTGAGCAGATCCTGGAAGAAAACCAGATAGATGCCGTATTACCCACCATGGGCGGCCAAACTGCGCTGAACCTTTGTAAAGAAGTAGACGAACTGGGCATCTGGGAAAAGAACAATGTTCGCCTGATCGGGGTAGACATTAAAGCGATTGATAAAGCAGAAGATCGTGAACAATTCCGTCAGTGGATGATCCAACTGGGTATCCCGGTGGCGCCCGCCAGAACAGCTAACTCTTTCCTCGAAGGAAAAGAATTTGCACAGGAAATAGGTTTCCCGCTGGTAATCCGTCCTTCCTTTACCCTAGGTGGTACCGGTGGTGGATTTGTACACAGCAAAGACGACCTGGATGAAGCGCTGGACCGCGGTTTGAAAGCTTCTCCTATCCATGAAGTGCTGGTAGAAAAAGCGGTACTCGGATGGAAAGAATATGAACTGGAACTGTTGCGCGACAAGAATGATAACGTAGTAATCATTTGTACTGTGGAGAACCTCGACCCGATGGGTATCCACACAGGTGATTCCATTACGGTGGCGCCAGCAATGACCCTGAGCGATACGGCTTTCCAGGAGATGCGTAACAAAGCGATGATGATGATGCGCGACCTGGGCAATTTTGCCGGTGGTTGTAACGTACAGTTTTCGCTGAACCCGGAAACAGAAGAGCTGATTGCTATCGAAATCAACCCTCGTGTGAGCCGTTCCTCTGCATTGGCCTCTAAAGCAACGGGTTACCCGATTGCGAAAATTGCTGCCAAACTGGCTATTGGTTATACACTGGATGAACTGGAAAACCAGATCACCAAAACTACTTCCGCATTCTTTGAACCAGCACTGGACTACGTGATCGTAAAAATGCCGCGCTGGAACTTCGATAAATTTAAAGGAGCCGATGATACCCTGGGCCTGCAAATGAAATCAGTGGGAGAAGTAATGTCTATCGGACGTACTTTCCCTGAAGCATTACAGAAAGCCTGTCAGAGTCTCGAAAATGATGCACTCGGCCTCGGCTACTATGGTAAGTCTCTCCTGAAGAGTGAGCAACTGATCGAGAAATTAAAACGTCCTACCTGGGATCGTATTTTCCGCATCAAAGATGCTTTGATGGCAGGAGTTTCCGTAAAGCATATTCACCAGCTCACTTATATCGACCGCTGGTTTCTGCACCAGATCCAGGACATCGTAAACCTGGAAAAACAATTGCTGGAGCTTGATCTGCAGAGCGTTTCAGTAGAAATGCTGAAAGATGCCAAGAAAATGGGCTTCTCTGACAAGCAACTGGCGATTCTGTTTGGTGATTGCGATGAAGACGAAGTATACGCTAAGCGTAAGGAACTGGGCATTACCCGGACTTTCAAAATGGTAGATACCTGTAGCGCGGAGTTTGAAGCAAAAACACCTTACTTCTACTCTACGTTCGATACCGAAAATGAAAGCAAGGTAACCGATAAAAAGAAGATCATTGTATTGGGGTCCGGTCCTAACAGAATCGGGCAGGGTATTGAGTTCGACTACTGCTGTACACACGGTTTACAGGCGATCCAGGATTGCGGTTATGAAGCTATCATGGTGAATTGTAATCCTGAAACGGTTTCCACCGACTTCGACATGGCCGATAAACTATACTTCGAGCCGGTATTCTGGGAAAATCTCTGGGAGATCATTGAGTTGGAAAAACCGGAAGGCGTGATTGTGCAGTTGGGTGGACAAACCGCGTTGAAGCTGGCCAAACGGCTGGAAGAGAAAGGGGTGAAAATCATCGGTACCTCTTTCGACAACATGGATATTGCAGAAGACCGCGGTCGTTTCTCCGATATGCTGAAAGAACTGGGTATTCCTTATCCTAAATATGGCACTGCTTACAATACAGACGACGCGATAGAAGTGGCGAAAGAAGTAGGTTACCCGGTATTGGTGCGTCCTTCCTATGTATTAGGGGGGCAGCGTATGAGAATCGTTATCAATGAAGAGGAGCTGGAAGAATCTGTACTGAGCCTGTTAAGACACTTGCCTGGTAACAAGATATTGATCGATCACTTCCTGGATCGCTGCCAGGAAGCAGAAATAGATGGCATCTTTGATGGTACTGATTTCCATGTAATGGGTGTGATGGAGCATATTGAGCCGGCGGGTATCCACAGTGGCGATAGTCATGCGTTGTTACCAGCTTTCAACTTGTCGCCGATCGAAGTAACTACCATGGAATACTATGCAGAAAAGATTGCGCGTGCACTGAATATCCAGGGCTTAATTAATATCCAGTTTGCAATTAAAGATGGCAATGTATATGTGATTGAAGCGAATCCGCGTGCTTCCCGTACTACACCGTTTATTGCTAAAGCCTACCAGGTGCCTTACCTGAACATTGCTACCAAAGTGATGATTGGCGCCAAAAAGCTGAAAGACTTTACCATTGAAAAGAAACTTACCGGTTTTGCTATCAAGGAGCCTGTATTCTCTTTCAACAAGTTCCCGGGGGTAAACAAGGAACTCGGACCTGAAATGAAATCAACCGGAGAAGCAATACGCTTTATCAAAGATCTGCGCGATCCATATTTCAGACAACTCTTCAAAGAAAAGAGTATGTACCTGAGTAAATAATATTGTTAGCTAAGTGTTAACGAAAAGCCCTCCTCGCTATAGCGGGGAGGGCTTTTTATATAAAGTAAGGTTGTCAAAAAAACAGAGCCTGATAAAAATCAGGCTCCTTCTTTTCCCTCAAAATAACCATTAAAGACACGACTATTGAATCTTGATACAATTCATATAGCGTGACCGGTAATGCAGTTTACAAATAATATTATATTTAAAAGAGATGTTAACTAATCAATAACAGATGAAATAATATATAATATTTTAATAATTGATTATTAATTGTCTAGACAAGAGACATTTGTTACCGATTTCAGCCATTTTTCTCATTATAAGGAGAAGTTTTCAAGACATCATATAAAGATATTATCTATTAACTAAACCCATTTTTAACATTTTTGAAACACTTTACAGGATGTTAAAAGTTAGGTTTGTTTTTGATAAAAGTTAACCCCACATGCATTTTGAGTCTACAGCATTTACTGTGATGTGCTGGAAACAAGCACCATTCTTACGCCTTATTTTACCCTTCCTGGCGGGGATAAGTATACAATTTTATACAGCGTTGCCGCCACTTTTGTGGCTATGTACAGTGGTTGTTTGTACCTGTTGTGCATGGCAGTTTCGCTATCTGCCTGTACAATGGCGGTTTAAACAGGCGTGGTTGCCAGGTATGCTGTTACAGATAAGCGTGGCCGGAAGTGGGGCCCTGGTTTTATATAAAGCAGATACCCGGCATCAACAGGGCTTTTTCCAGGATAACAGAACGGATACATCCCTGGTTTTATTGCAGATAGAAGAGCCGTTGCAACCGAAAGCAAGATCATTTAAATCCATTGCCAGGGTGATAGCGCTATTTATACAACACCGGTGGGTGCCCGCAAAAGGCAATTTGCTGCTTTATATTGCCCGGGATACTATGCCTCCGCTGCTTACGTATGGCAACCGGCTCGTTGTCCGTAAAAAGCCAGAATTGATCAGGAACAACGGCAATCCCGGAGGCTTCAACTATCTGCAATATTGTGAATCTCAACAGCTTTATCAGCAGCTGTATTTACAGGCTACCGATTATTACAAATTATCCGGCACGGGTGGCAGTGTCATAAATCGTTGGTTGTTGCATGCGAGAGATTACTGTTTATCCTGTTTTAGGAGATATATTGGGGCAGGGCCGGAAGCCGGAATGGCAGAAGCATTGCTGATAGGGTACCGACAGGATCTGGATAAGGCAGTGGTGCAAGACTATAGTAACACTGGTATTGTGCACATTATCGCTATTTCCGGGATGCACCTGGCGCTGTTGTATGGTACGCTCCTCTGGTGTTTGCGCTGGTTGCCGCCCGGCAAATGGGCAGGTGCATTGAAAGCGATTCTTATTTTGGGAGTGCTATGGGGATTTGCACTGCTTACCGGGGCATCGGCTTCTGTGCTCCGTTCCGCGGTGATGTTTACCGGCATTACGCTTGGCCGTTTTATACTGGAGCGTTACAGCAGCATTTATAATACCCTGGCTGCATCCGCGTTTTTGTTATTAGCCTATCAGCCATATCTGGCTATAGATGCCGGCTTTCAGTTGTCATATTTGGCAGTACTCAGCATATTGCTTTTCTATCAGCCCTTGTACGAATTGTGGAACATTAAGCGGAAGTGGATGATAATACTCTGGCAAATGATGTCGGTATCGCTGGCCGCACAGTTAATGACTACTCCGGTGAGCCTGTTTTACTTTCACCAGTTTCCCAATTACTTTTTATTAGCTAATCTCGTGGCAGTGCCATTATCTACTGTTATTATTTATGGAGAAGTGATACTATTGGGGCTTTCTCCATTTCCGGTATTAGCCGCGTTCGCAGGACTGGTTATCCGGTTCCTTATTTTTGCTATGAATAGTTGTGTAAGGTGGTTAGGAACGCTACCCCATGCGCTTGTCATGAATATCCATTGTTCGCTGTTACTCATGATATGTTTGTACTCGCTGCTGGCAGGAATTACTCTATGGTGGCTTAGCGGCTGGCGGCCGGGTGCCTGGCTGGCCGCATTGAGCCTGTGGGGATGCCTGGTTACGCGGGCTGTATGGCTCGCACGGGTGCAGCAACAATCTAAAATTGTTGTGTATAACGTATCCGCCTATACGGCAATTGACTGTATATATGGACGGCAGGCCCGGTTTATTGGCGATGACAGCATCTGGCAAGCTGCCAGCGCCCAGGCTTTGCTGGCCGCAAGGAATGAGATGGGTATACATGCAGGTGTTCCAAATGGCTTTCTACAGCACGGGCATTACAGTTGCTTTTATGGAAGAAGCCTGTTGATCATCGATAGTATCTTGCCACAGAAAGTGACTGGCAGAAAGTTGCAGACCGATTATATCTTGCTTACCCATAATCCCAGGGTTGATATCAGCCAGCTGGATAGTTTGTATGACTACCGGCTAGTCATTTTTGCTGCCAACAATTATGCTAAACGGATATTGCGCTGGAAGCAGGCTTGCGAAGCGATAGGGCATCCTTATTACGTTGTTGGCGAGCAAGGGGCATTCGTAGCAGAGATAAGATAAAGGAATACAACCCCGGATAGCTGTCAGCCAATGCATGCGATGCAGAATTTCGTCACTCATGCATTGGCTGACATATGTCTTGTTGGTCTATAGCTGGCCTTTTACAGCGTTGTTTGCAGCTTGCTTTCCAACTCGTCAATTTTCTTCTGCATACGAATCAGGTGCAAGGTCATTTCCTCTACTTTTTCCAGTAACAACCTGTTCATCTCTCCAACATCATATCCGTTTTCGGCCACTTCTTTGGCCGTAGGGATACCGGGAAGATGTTTATTCGCTTTGATGAATTTTTCCGTGTCGTAAAGCGGCATAATGGTGTAGTCATCATGGAATACATAATCTGCCCAGGTGGGAGATTGGGTAACTTTTATTTTTCTTGCACCAAGTAGCCCTTCTACGGCCAATTTACAAGCACCTGGATTAACGGTTCCTATGCCAACACTGCCACCGCCGGTTGCCATAATAATGTTGCCTGTAGAAGCGGTATTCATATATAGTTTGTTATCAGTGCCGGCAGAATTGGTTTCGAGCACAAGATAACCTTCGTTACTACCCCGGATTCTTCCCCCGGTTGGAGCACCAAAAGTGGTCCATTCATTATATGCGTTGCCAAGAACAGCTGCCAGTTTAATTCCATTAGCCGTGTCGGTAGCGGTAGCAACAACATCTAAAGGCGCCCGGGGCGAGCCGTTGTTGATCCCAACACGCCCCGATTGTGCCCAGATGCCATTTCCGGGGAATGAAACAGTGCCGCCAAATTTGTTATAGTAAGTGATTTCGGTTTTCTGCGTAGCAGAAGCGGAAATGGCCTCATCTAACAAGCTCCATCCCTGGTAACTGGATGGAACGTCCATCGGCAGACCCTTTGCAAAAGCCCTGATAGCAAAGCGTTGAAAATAATCTTTACTATCAATGAAAATTATCACCTTGCCATTTTCATTGGCTAGGTACAAGCGTGGAGTATAAGCTCCAAATGACGAGGCCCGTACGCTCTGGAAGATATTGTCATAAACATAGAAGTTAATGATCAGCCCAATAGGCGATGATGTGCCATAGTTATAACCCTCCAGGATTATCGTAGGCATTTCCACACCATTACTAAATGGTAAATTAGTTTTAATCTTAACCCCATTAGTCGGATTGGAGCCTCGGGCATACGTAACTACGGTATCACAAAAGATCTGAGCCTTTAGGCCAGAAAGTATGCATGTAAGGAAAAACAATAAGAGGATGTTTTTCATATAGGGAGTTGTTTTAAACGGGTACAAACGGGCTACAGTGAAACCAAGATATAAACTTTATGGGTATCTAAGCAGTTATCAACGAATAAGTTACCCACATTTTTTTGTGATTTTTTAGCGTCAGATTCTATTTCTACGGGGTAGAAGAATGGAAAAATGATTGTTACGTGTTAACTTTGCGCTTCTTTTCGGTTCCAGACCAGGGGACCTATGTTATTAATTTCTAATGTTTTCCATTCATGCAAAAGCAAATTAAATCAGCTTTGATCTCCGTTTTCTATAAAGATAACCTGGAGAACATTGTTAAAAAGTTAGGTGAACAAGGTGTTACCATCTACTCTACCGGCGGTACGCAAAAATTTATTGAGGACCTGGGTGTGAAATGCGTAGCAGTTGAAGACCTGACCGCTTACCCTTCTATTTTAGGGGGACGTGTAAAAACCCTGCACCCTAAAGTGTTTGGTGGTATTCTGGCCCGTCGCGATAACCCGCAGGACTTGGAGCAGCTGAAGGAATACCAGATACCGGAAATAGACCTGGTAATAGTAGACCTGTACCCTTTTGAGGAAACTGTAAAGAGTACCAGCGTAGAACAAACAATCATTGAGAAAATTGATATAGGGGGTGTTTCACTGATCCGTGCAGCTGGCAAAAACTACAAAGATGTAGTGATTGTAGCTTCCAAAGATCAGTATGCCGACCTGGAAAAGGTATTAACCGATAACAACGGAGCTACCTCTGTTGAAGAACGCAGAGGCTTTGCAGCCAAGGCATTTGAGATCTGTGCCCACTATGATGTAGCCATTTCCCAATATTTCCTGAACAACGAGCCAGGGGCTAACTTCCAGCTGTCTGTTCCTGAAGGGCAGGTAAACCGTTATGGTGAAAACCCTCATCAACGCGGTGTTTTCTACGGCAACCTTAACGAAATATTTAATAAACTGCATGGTAAGGAATTATCCTTCAACAACCTGGTAGACGTAGATGCCGCATGCCAGCTGATCCAGGAGTTTGAAGCCACCACTTTTGCTGTTATCAAACATACCAACGTATGCGGTATTGCCTCCCGTACCACGCTGAAGGAAGCCTGGGAAGCAGCGCTGGCAGGCGATAAGGAAAGTGCTTTTGGGGGCGTACTGGTAACCAATAAAATCATTGATAAAACCACCGCGGAATCTATCAGCGAAATATTCTTTGAAATCCTGATCGCACCTGGCTTTGATGCCGATGCACTAACCGTATTGCAAGCCAAAAAGAACCGCATCTTACTCGAACAAAAGCAACCAGTGAAGAGTAAATACATGTTCAAAAATGTACTGAACGGTGTATTACTACAGGACAGCGATAATGGCAACTACAAAGAATGGAATGAAGTAGGTGCTCGTCCGGCTACTGAAGCAGAGAAATCTGACCTGGAATTTGCCAACATCGTATGTAAACACCTGAAATCAAACGCTATCGCGCTGGTAAAGGATAAACAACTGATTGGTAAAGGCTGTGGCCAGACTTCCCGTATCGATGCTTTACGTCACGCCATCGAAAAGGCAGGACAGTTCAACTTTGATCTGAAAGGCGCTGTAATGGCGTCCGACGCTTTCTTCCCATTCAACGACTGCGTAAGCATTGCGCATGAACAGGGTATTAACGCGGTGATTCAGCCTGGTGGCTCAGTAAGGGATAATGATTCCGTTGAATTCTGCAAAGAACACGATATGGTGATGGTAATGACGGGGATGCGTCATTTCAGACACTAATAAACGTATACAAAGCAATAGCTTGGAAAGCGCCGGAATTCTCCGGCGCTTTCCGGTTTTAATAGCTTAATATTCGAAAAAAAATAATAGTATTGTTGCTTTGTAAACCAATAGTATGCTACCGCTAAGCGGCGAAAGCCAGCGGCTACCCAATGCCCTTTATTCAGCAAAATATCATGCAAGATGCAGCAGATGCAGATTTGATCCGGGAGTATAAAGCCTCCGGCAAACTGGATTTTCTTGCAGCCCTTTACCAGCGTTATATGAACCTGGTATATGGGGTATGCCTGAAATATTTTGATGAAGAAGCCAGTAAGGATGCGGTAATGCAGATATTTGAAGAACTAATCGATAAGTTGAAGGTTCATGAGGTACAGAATTTCAAAAGCTGGTTGCATGTGCTGAGCCGTAACCACTGCCTGATGAAGCTGAGAGCCATGAAAAACAAGGAATCCCGGCAGGTGTCTATAGATGCCCACCCAGTTGTGGAAAATGAGGAAATAGGGCATCATGTGAACGGAATAACGCTGGAGGACAATCTCCAGAGCATGGAAAAGTGCCTGGAGACTTTGCCGGAAGAACAGAAGCGGAGTGTAGACCTGTTTTATCTTCAGGAAAAAAGCTACCGGGAAGTAAGTATTATTACTGGTTACGAAATGAACAAGGTGAAAAGCTATATCCAGAACGGAAAGCGTAACCTGAAAATATGTATGGAACAACAAAATGTCTGACAAGCGTCAACATATAAAACCGGAAGAGCTGGCTGGCTTAATCCGCCAATACCTGGAGGGAGAGCTGGATGATAAAGCTATGCATAACCTGGAGCGGCAGGCGCTTGACGACCCGTTCCTGGCCGATGCCCTGGATGGGTACGCCCAGCATTCAGCGGATCAACAGGCGCAACAGGCCGATCTTACAGCCAGACTGGCCCGGCGGATAGCCCCGGAGAAGGGGGGAATCAGGACACTATACTATCGATGGGCCGCTGCCGCCGCTATCTTGTTCCTTATGTTTTCAGCCGGGTGGTTCCTCTGGAATCAGCAACAAGCAGCTCCTCCGATTGCAGGTATCCCTGCTGCGCCCACGCCGGCAGCAGATTCAGCGGTACCTGCGCCGGTGCCCGGTACAGATAAATTAGCTAATGCCGAAAAAATTGCCCCGGAAACGTCCCGGGCGCCGCAAGTGTTATCTAAAAACAGGAAAAATGCGCCACCTGCTGAACTGTCATCCACTCAAGACGAAGTGCAGGAAGCTGCACCTGCGGTAACACCTCCACCTCCCACGGTGACCGCTGCACCGGCGCCTGTAGCAGCACCAGTATTAAAATCAGCCAGTCCGGCTAGCTTGACGCCTGGAGCGCCTCCCGCGAAGCCAACTGGCCGTAGCGAAGGTGATCAGGTGGTCGTATCTTCTAACTTATACAAAAGAAAGCAACAGACAGATACCTCTTTATCGGGCAATGTAGCCTTGTTAGACAATAAAGACAAAGCGCTGAATGAGGCAGTGGTGGTAGGATATGGCGCGCAGAAAAAGGAATCAGCATCCGCTAAGCTGATGATTCGTGGCATTAGCCCGGATTCAGGTTTACAGGGAGCGCTGCAGGGGAAGGTAGCCAGAGTGGCTATTGAGCGGGAATCGAACGCGCTTAATGATGTGGTGGTAGTTGGATTTGGCCGTAGTGAAAATGCGGAAGACCCGACCTACCGCGCACCTTCGCCGGTAACAGGCCTTACTGCTTTTGAGAACTACCTGCGTACCAAAACCGCTAACCCGGAAAATAAATACCATGGCATTGTACGTGTAGCCTTTACTGTTATGCCCGATGGGTCGTTGCAGCACTTTAAGATACTGCGTCATTTAAATGAGGCCTGTGATGCAGAGGCTATCAGGGTCATTAAAGAAGGGCCGTCGTGGACGCCGGCATCAGACGGGAAACCAGCCAAAGTAAAGGTAAGTGTGAAATTCAGCGCAAAAAAAGATTAGCCTTTATTCCGCTCTTTCCATTGCTGATTGAAAGATTTAGCGGCAAATACCGGCAGTTCCCGGTTATCTCCCCAGCTCTTGGCAAAAAAACGACGTAATAGGAAATTCTTCATTTTTCCGCTGGCCATATTCATCATTTTCCGACTGCCACAGCCCTGTTTCCATAGATACCAGGCAAATTTTTCCCCGCCGGAAGTATAATTTTCCTCCACTGCTTTTTGCCGGTTATGCAGCAAGAGTTCATGCAGGTTGATACGTACCGGGCATACTTCTGTGCAATTGCCACAAAGGGAAGAGGCAAAGCTCAGATGGATATAGGAATCCATCCCTTTCAGATGGGGCGTAATAACAGCGCCAATAGGACCGCTATAGGTGGCGGCATAAGTATGACCGCCAATGTTTTTATAAACGGGACAAGCATTCAGACAGGAGCCGCAGCGAATACAATACAGGCTTTCGCGGGCGGTAGTATCCTGGAGGATATTGGTACGGCCGTTGTCCATCAGGATCACATACATTTCTTCGGGACCGTCGGTTTCTCCTTCCTGGCGGGGGCCACTGAAAATGCTGTTATAGGCGGTCACCTGTTGCCCGGTTCCATAGGTGGCCAGTAAAGGCCAGAAGAGGCCCAGGTC
The DNA here is from genome assembly GCF_012726295.1 of Chitinophaga sp. Ak27. GTDB lineage: Bacteria > Bacteroidota > Bacteroidia > Chitinophagales > Chitinophagaceae > Chitinophaga. The sequence continues at coordinate 116,532 of NZ_JABAOB010000006.1, forward strand.
GGCGATGGAAGGCAATACTTTTTCGATGCCCACCAATACAATATGTGTTTTGGGAAACGCAGTAGTGAGGCGTGCATTACCTTCATTTTCTGTGACGGCCACAGAACCGGTATCAGCCAGGATAAAGTTGGCGCCGGTGATGCCAATTTCTGCTTCCAGGTATTTGTGGCGGAGTTTATCGCGGGCTACCAAGGTGAGTTGCTCTGGCGTAAGACCCGGATCAGTGCCCAGTTTTTCTGCAAAAAGGCGGGCGACATCTTCCTTGCTCTTATGCATGGCCGGTGTAACGATATGATAAGGAGGTTCTCCGTCGAGTTGTTGGATGTATTCGCCCAGGTCTGTTTCCACACATTCAATCCCGTTGCTTTCCATAAAGGCGTTGAGATGTACCTCTTCGGTGGCCATGGACTTGCTCTTCACAATGCTTTTGCATTGTTTGGCCTGACAGATGGCCAGGATTTCCTGTTGTGCCTGTTCTGCAGTTTCAGCCCATATCACTTTGCCGCCACGCCGGGTGAAGTTTTGTTCAAATTCTTCCAGGAGATTATCCAGATGCTCGATCGCTCTCCACTTTATATTTTTAGCTCTTTCGCGCGCAATGGCCAGGTCTGCAAACTGTTGTTTACCCGCTTTTACGGCTGTATTATATTTGCCTATATTGAAATTGATCGTCTGCCGGTGGCCCAGATCAGCCGCTTTTTTATCACTTTCTTCGAGAAAAGTAGATGCTATTTGATGCATAAGCAAGCAATATTCCTGATTAAAGATAGTTAAATCTCAAAATGATTTACTCGTGTTCTTTTCTTGCAATTTTGTCCAGCACTTCATAAAATTCCGTGCCGTATTTTCTGATCAAAGCATCTTTGAGGAACCGGTATACAGGTACCTGTAAGGTTTTACCGTTTTTGCAGGCTGGTTTGCAAACATCCCAGCGGTCGTAATTTACGGCTTCAAAGGTTTCGTATTTTTTAATACGAATGGGGTAGAGGTGGCAGGAGATAGGCTTTTTAAAGTCCACCACGCCATCGTTATATGCTTTTTCTATACCGCAACCAACAATGCCATGATCGTCTATGGTAGCATAAGCGCAGATGCCTTTGTTAACAATGGGCGTTACGTATCCGTATTCGTCATCGGTAGTATTTGTGCCGGTATGTTCAATTTCCTGTATTCCTTCTGCCCGCAGGTAGGATTTAATTTGCGGGTAAATTTTCTTCAGTGTTTTAACTTCCGTTTTATCGAGTGGGGCGCCGCAGTCACCCGCTACACAACAGGCGCCTTTACAGGCGGAGAGATTGCAAACAAATTGCTCTTCAATTACTTCGTCACTTATGTATTTATCGTCAATGATGATCATCGGGAAATGGTCTTTTGCCTGAATTGTGTAACAGACAATCTTAATAAGACCACAAAGTTACAGTATTACGGGCTTATCTCCAGCGGAGGGTTTCCACCATGTGCCACATATCCTGTTCCAGGAATTTGTAAACGGGGGCGAGGGAGTCGGCATTGGGGGTGGCATCGAAATAGAGGGCTCCCCGGAGGAAGTGATGGACGGAATCGGTGGCAAAAAACTGTTTGGACGAGGCGGCATTACCACCTACTTCATAGAAGGTGCCATTGACATGGTTGGGTGTATGAATCGCGTTTTCGTCAATGTATTCGGCCTTGTAGGTGTGTTTATAGGTCATTTTAAAGGCATCATCTACCAGTTTACGGAAGGTATTATTGCCTGGCCCGATAATTTTATAGCTCAGGTAAATTTTTCCATTGAGGGAGGGAAAGTCTACATTGATCCAGTAAGGATTTTCCGGAGCTTCTCCAAAGAAGGAGGTGTCCTTTACGATATTGGCGTATGCAGGATATTCAAATGTATAGGGGTATCCTGGCATATCAAATTTGCGGTACTGTCTTTCCGGCAATTTTATCAGGAAATAGCCCCTGGGCTTAGGTGTGGGCACATTTTCACAGGCGGTAAACAGTAATATGAACAGGGAAACCAGGGCGAGGGCCCTTCCTTTTACATCTGGCATTTTAGGCTTATTTAACAGGCGGTTATACTTATTCAGCGGCGTCCGGCCTGATGGTGACCTGTACTTTCTGGATGCGCATTTTATTCACTTCCAGTACAGTAAAATCAAAGTTGTTGTAGTTAATAACGCTGTTTTCTTCCGGAAATTTTCCGGCCAGCTCTAATATGAGGCCGCCAAGGGAGTCGCTTTCGCCTTTTACTGCTTCGAAGGTTTCGGGTGTAATGTTCATGATGCGGCAGGCATCGTTGAGCATGGTTTTGCCTTCAAATACGTAGGTGAAGTTATCTACTTTGCTGTAGTTGAATTCTTCTTCATCGAATTCGTCTTTGATATCGCCAATTACTTCTTCCATGATATCCTCCAGGGTAACAATACCGGAGGTACCGCCAAATTCGTCTACCACTACGGCAAAGTGCATGCGTCTGCTCTGAAATTCAGAGAGCAGGTCTTCAATTAATTTGTGGCCATGTACAAAGAAAGGCTGGCGCATTACTTCGTGCCAGTCAAAGCTGTCGCCTTTATCGAGGTGAGGCAGTAGGTCTTTGGTATGGATAACGCCAACGATGTTGTCGAGATTATCTTTATATACGGGTAACCTTGAGTAGTGGAGGTCGGCCACCCTTTTGATGATGTCGGAAAAGGAGTTGTCGTATTCTACGCCGTTAACGTCGAGGCGACCGCGCATAATCTGTTTTACGGTGATGTTTCCGAATTTAAGGATGCCTTTCAGGATATTTTTTTCTTCCTGGGAAGCTGTAGGATCTACGCTCATTTCGATGGCTTCGTCAATTTCCTGGTAGTTGACGGGGCCGGCGCCGCGATGAAAGAGGCTGGCTTCCAGGCTTCCGCTCAGGCTTACAAAGAAGTCGCTTACTGGTTCCATGGTGGCATGGATGAGGCTTACAAACCAGGCGAAATAGGTAGCAAACCGGATATTATTCTGGGCTGCCCAAACGCGGGGGAGGATTTGTCCGAAAAACAATAATATGAGACAGATAGCGGAAATGCGTACCACAAGTGAAACTACGGGCAGTGTTTGCAGGTCCTCCATTTGGGTTACGAGATAGTTGGTGATCATAATAAAGGCGATCATCAGCAATACCCCGGCTATTTGCAGGGAGGCCAGGAGGGATTTGGGCTTTTCCAGCAGTTTGGTAATGAGCTTGCCGGAAGCGTTTTGCCGGGTTTTAAGTACATTCAGGTCCTTATAATTCAAGGAAAAGAAAGCTACCTCTGCGCCGGATACGATAAAGGTAAGCAGCAGCAGCACAAATATAACAAGCAGGAACACCACCACGTTAGGGGTGCCAATAGGAGTGCTGGCTTGTAAAAGATAGGATACGTTGCTTGCCGAAAGGATGCCCAAAATGTTCAACTTTGATGTAAAAAATCAAAAATAAGGGGAAAGTAATTCACGGAATCGCTTTCCCTGCACGCAAATATAAGTAATGTCCCTATATGGGATTACGTACATTAAAAACTTAATATTTTTTTGCAACTAAAACGGCAGATCGTCTGCGGGTTCATTCAGGGAGGGGGGAATTTCCATTCCCGGGAAATTGTCGCCCGCACCGGAACCGCTGCTGCTATGGTGAGGTATGGGGTGATCTTGGTTGTTGAGGTCCATGCGTTTATCCAGCATAACCAGGTTATCTCCTACAACTTCGGTAGCAAATTTTTTATTGCCTTCTTTGTCTTCCCAGCTGCGGGTACGTAAACGACCTTCGATGTAAACCAGGCTGCCTTTGTGCAGGTATTTCTGCGCTAGTTCGGCCAGCCCACGCCATAGCACTACCGTATGCCATTCTGTTTGTGAAATGAGCTTGCCTGCTCTGTCTTTAAATGTTTCAGTAGTGGCCAGTGAAAATTTGGCTACTGCGATATTCCCTTCCAGAAATTGTACATCCGGATCTCTGCCCAAATTGCCTATCAGGATTACTTTATTAACACCTCTCATAGTTGTAGGTTTTTTTAGTCTATTGTTAAAGAGTTCTTCTTCGATAAATAAACAACCTTCTTAAAGTTAATATTTTTTTCCAATCGATACCTAAAAATTTCTTACTGGCGGCGGATGGAGCCGGATTTTATTATTACGGGCTATTGCAGAAGTGATTGAATGTTTAATGTATATTTTTTATCTCTATGCGTGTGGACTAAAATAATTGAAGATGGTGACTTTCCAGGAAAGTAGTAATGGTTTTCGGAAAAGCATATTTGTGCAGGCTGTTTCCTGGTACCAGCATATAATCCGGTAGATTGGGCCGTTGCTTAACTACCAGGCTGATGAACTGGCTATGAATAGTTTGATGGGTGAGTTGTTGTTTAAGTGGAGCAGACACCTCTTCCAGCTCAAAGGGTATGTTGCCCAATATGGTTTTAAAAGCGGTGGACGCCAGGAGTGCTGTAGCATCTGAAGGGCCGGGAGTTTCAATAAGGATGAACTCGTGCAAATTCTGCCAGATATCGTTACCTATTCTCTTCCGGATAAAAATATCATTCTTGTAATGGAGCAGCAGGTAATTGAAATATCTTTTTTTGATCTGTAATTTTTTTGTTTTTACCGGGAGGAGGGAGACTAATTGCTGATGACGCGCCACACATTTCTTGCGAAGGGGGCAATCATCGCAGGCGGGCTGCTGTGGCTTGCATACGACGGCTCCGAAATCCATAATGCTTTGATTATATTCGGCGGAATGTGCTTTGGGGAGTAGTTCCTGTGCCAGGGTATCAAATTGTTTTTTTCCGGCGGTGCTGTCAATCGGTGTATCTATGCCGAAGTAGCGGGCCAGCACTCTGAATACATTGCCATCCAGTACGGCGTAGGGGAGATGGAAAGCAAAGGAGGCGATGGCAGCGGCGGTATAGGGGCCGATGCCTTTGAGTGCTTTAATCTGATCATATTGATCGGGGAATTTTCCCTGGTGGATGTTGGTAATTTGGCGGGCGGCAGCGAGCATATTTTTACAGCGGGCGTAGTAGCCGAGGCCCTGCCAGAGGCGGAATACCTCCTCATCGGGCGCTGCAGCCAGTTTTTTAACGGTGGGGTAGTGTTGAATAAACCGTTCATAGTACGGCCAGCCTTGTTCCACACGGGTTTGCTGGAGAATGATTTCCGATAGCCAGATCTTATATGGATTTTTTTCACCTTTCCAGGGCATGTTGCGGGTATTGGTGTCCCGATTCCACTCCAGTAATTTTTCGGTAAAAAAATGTCGGTCTGATATCATTTATATATTATTTTAATAAAATTATTTAGTATATTGATATGGCAAATGCTGTACAAAACCCTATAAGGTACAACAGATACCCGTTTCCGGGCATGCAAATAAATATAAATTATCGCCAATACCAGTTATAAGAAAAAATGATAAAATTTATTTGCTTAAAATTCAGCAATTAGAATTTTTAAATTAACTTTGAGAGTAAAGTAATCCTCTCGCTTTCATATGAGAAAAGCTGATTTAATAAACAACATTGCTGAAAAAACCGGCATCCCCAAAGTAGACGTGTTAGTCACTCTTGAGGCCATGTTCAAGGAGGTGAAAGAAGCACTTGCTAACGGAGAACATATTTATATCCGTGGCTTTGGTAGCTTTATCACAAAGAAAAGAGCCGCCAAGATTGGGCGTAACATCAAGAAGAACGTAGCTGTGGAGATCCCCGAGCATTTTATTCCGGCATTCAAACCTTCGAAAGAATTTGTTGCTGAAGTAAAGAAGCTCAAAAGTTCTTAGTTTTGCAGCCTAATATTTTAGGCGATGCAAAAATCACAAGTTCTTCTGGTGAGTGCTGCGGTAGCACTATTGGTGATATTATTCGCCTTTGGCCGCACTGTGCCCCGGTCAGAAAAGAAACCTATGTCATCTGCTGCCCCTATGCAGGGTGGTCAGGATGTGGAACCTATTGCCTTCTCCGAACTGCTGGCTACAGCAAAAGGGAAAATTCCTGCTGATAAACTTCTACAGGTCAATACCATTGAAACCAATGTTGTTCGTGGGGATGTAAAAACCCAGAAGATTGCTGCATACCAGCAATTATACAGCACATGGGACAGCTTGAATCAGCTGCCCGTAGCTGCATATTATCTTGGCGAAGCCGCGAAATTGGAAAATTCCGAAAAAAGCCTCACCTTTGCAGCCAATTTATTTTTAGCCCACCTGCAGCACGCAGAAGATCCGCGTATTGCAAAATGGGAGGCCGGGCAGGCAATCGCTTTGTTTGATCAGGCCATACAGCTGAACCCAGCTAATGACACGCTGAAAATATCACAGGCTATGGTATATATGAATACCGGTGAGCCTATGACAGGAGTAGCCAAGCTGAGGGAAGTTGTTGCTGCTCATCCTGATAACATCGATGCACAGGTTACTTTAGCTAATCTGGCCATTACATCAGGTCAGTACGACAAAGCTATCGAAAGACTGGAAGGGGTCCTGAAAACGCATCCCGATAACGCAAAAGTGTTATTTGTACTGGCAGAATCGTATAGAAGTAAAGGAGATAAGCAAAAGGCGATTGAATTGTTTGAAAAAAGCAAGCAATTCATGAATGATCCGGAACTGAAGAAAGAAGTAGATAGCTACATTAAGAGCATTAAATAATATTATTTTTCAATCATTTAAAAACGTATCAGCGTATGCCTTGCGGTAAGAAAAGAAAAAGACATAAAATTGCCACTCACAAGCGTAAAAAAAGACTGAGAAAGAACCGGCATAAAAGTAAGAAGAAATAATTACTCCAGTTTCCCGCCATTTATACTAATCAGGTATTTTCCCGGCGCGGTGGTCGGATAAAAATTTTCATATATCCTGCATGATTCTAGCATTTACTTCTTAAATTGCTATAGTCATGCAGGTTGTTTCCATAGATCCCGCAATTGAACTCTCCGGACATTGCCTGCAGTGATCGCTGAACCCTTAAGCAATCCATCATCACGAACGTGAAGAAATACGCTAACTTTATGGTGAGCTATTGTTTTGGTATGCAGTAAGCTGTTCTTAATAGCCGTGTGCATAACATAAAGGTGAAGTTTTAAAGGTTAAAATTTTGGACGCTTGAATAAGGAACTTATTATAAATGCGGCTCCCACAGGGGTGGAAATTGCGTTACTGGAAGATAAGAAGCTAGTTGAATTACATCACGAAAGTGGCAATCCTAACTTCGCAGTAGGCGATTTGTACCTGGGTAAAGTCAAAAAGCTGATACCCGGCTTAAATGCTGCATTTGTCGACGTAGGCTTCGAAAAAGATGCCTTTTTACATTATACGGATCTAAGCCCCTATATCCGCTCTATTCTTAAATTTACTGCCATGGCCATCAGCGATAAAACGCCCGATGGTTTTGACTTCACTAAATTTAAAAATGAACCGGAAATAGTAAAGACCGGTAAAATTACGGACGTACTGGGAGGAAAACCCAATATCCTCGTACAAATTCTGAAAGAACCCATTTCTTCTAAAGGCCCACGCCTTAGCTGCGAAATCTCTTTACCCGGAAGATTTATCGTGTTAACACCCTTTAATGATATTGTTGCGGTTTCAAAGAAAATCCACTCTTCCGAAGAAAGAAAAAGATTGCAGAAAATCGTGGAAGCGATCAAAGCGCCCAACTTTGGCGTAATCGTTCGCACCGCCGCTGAAGGAAAGAAAACAGCAGAATTACACGAAGACCTGACAACCCTCGTTCAAACCTGGAAAAATATCCAGGCTAATCTCAATGGCGGCCAGGCTCCGCAGAAGATTCTCAGTGAACAAACCAAAACAACCAGTATTCTCCGGGATCTGCTGAACGAGAGCTTTAACCGTATCGTAGTCAACGACAAAAATATATATACAGACGCTAAAACATATATCCAGAAAATTGCTCCGGAAAAGTCCGATATCGTTAACTACTATAATAACGGATCGCCCATTTTCGACAATTTCGGCATTACCCGGCAGGTAAAAGCCTCCTTCGGTAAAACCGTTAACCTCGATAGCGGTGTATATCTTATTATTGAAGCCACTGAAGCCCTGCACGTAGTAGACGTGAATAGCGGCTATAAAAGTTCCAGTAATAACCAGGAACAAAATGCTCTCGCCTCCAACCTGGAAGCCGCCGCAGAAATTGCCCGGCAACTGAGATTGCGAGACCTCGGCGGTATCATTATCATTGACTTCATTGATATGAAACTGCCGGAAAACAAAAAAGCCATCTTTGAAGCCATGGAAAAGTTCATGGCGCAAGACCGGGCTAAACACACTATCTTACCTATATCGAAATTTGGGCTCATGCAGATTACCCGCCAGCGGGTAAAACCTGAGATCACGATATCTGTTGCGGAAGATTGTCCTACCTGCCGGGGAACAGGTAAAATCGGCGCCTCCATGCTGATTCTTGAAGACATTGAAAAAAATCTGCAATACCTGCTGAACCACCAGCATAAAGGACTAACCATCCGCGTACATCCTATACTACATGCTTACCTAACTAAGGGATTCCTGGGATCCAAACAATGGAAATGGTATTTCCAGTATAAAAAATGGATCAAATTAAAAGCAGATGCTAACTACCATCTTACTGAATATCGCTTTTTCGACGCCAACGATGAAGAAATAAAGTTGTAAGAAAAAGGAACCTATAAAACTATTAAACGAATCGCCCCCGCAACCGCGGGGGCGATTCGTTTAATAGTTTTATCATTTTGTGTACTGCGCTTCTAAAACTATATATTTCATACATTTACCCTATTATCCCCATTTATATTATTGTCATGATTGTTTTTAAGTAATTAAAATATACATCCATTACGCATATGACTATACGCCTTTACACCTCACTGGCTTTATTATCCCTGATTATTTTCGCTGCCTGCCAGCAGCAGAGCGGGACCCGTAAGAAAACAAGAACAAGGGATACCACCCACTATACCAGGCAGGACTATATTGATCAGACGCTTGACAGCAATTATGTGAACCAGTTTCTGACAGCCAATACCTCCTATGATGCCTACGACGAATATATCCGTAATTTCTACCGCAAACGCGATTTCCATTATGCCTGGATCGATAAAAACGGTTTAACAGAGCAGGCGGGCAACTTCATCAATATGATGAAAAATGACGCCGCTTATGGAATTAAAGACAGTAGCCTGATGACGCCCGATCTGCAGCAGCTGACGGATACCATGCTGGTAAGCGATTCGGGGCTGAAGCCCGGCGATACTGCCATTCCGCGTATAGAAATGATGCTCACCGCTCAATTCTTTGCCTATGGTAATAAGGTCTGGGGCGGGTTGACCGCCGATTCTACCAAGGACCTGGAATGGTTTATTCCGCGTAAGAAGATTGATATGGAAAGCCTGCTGGACTCCATGGTGGCTAAGAAGAATAATGCCTTTGAAGATGATGAACCGGTAAACAGACAGTATATTCTCCTGCGTCAACAGCTGAAAAAACTAGCTAAGATAGCTACAGGTAATAAATGGGACTCTATCCGGGCAAGTGCCAAAAGCTTTAAAAAGGGGGATTCAGCTGAAGTAATTGCCCAGGTAAAATACAGACTGGAAGCCTTTGGCGATTTGCCGGGAACGGATAGCAGCCAACGCTTCACTGCTGCACTGGACACGGCTGTTAGGGGGTTCCAGGACCGGATGGGAATAAAAATAGATGGCCTTATCAATAAAAGTGTACTCGATGCGCTGAATGTGCCTGTAGAAGATCGTATCCGGAAAATACTGCTGAATATGGAGCGCTTACGCTGGGTACCTATAGAGCCTGTTACAGACTACATCCTGGTTAACATCCCGCAGTTTAAAATGCATGCATATGAAAAAGGCAAACTAGCCTGGAGTGCAAATGTAGTGGTGGGTAAGCCCGGGGCTAATACCGTGATATTTACTAAAGAGTTGCGCTATATCGTGTTTAGCCCCTATTGGAATGTACCTCCGGGTATCTTGTCAAAAGAAGTATTACCGGGTTTAAAACGTAGTGCTGGTAGCTACCTGGCCAGGCAAAACATGGAGATAGTAGGCGCCAGCGGCAAGGTGGTGGCTCCCGGATCCATCAATTTCAGCAAGTATTCCGGCGGAAATTTCCCTTATGTGGTGCGTCAGAAGCCCGGTGGCAAAAACTCCCTGGGCAAAGTGAAATTCCTGTTTCCCAACGAGTATAATATTTACCTGCATGATACCCCTGCGCGTTATTTGTTTGGAGAAAACAAACGTTCTTTCAGCCACGGGTGCATCAGGGTTTCAGAGCCTAAACACCTGGCAGAATGGTTGCTACGCGATGATTCTTCCTGGACGTCCCAGAAGATAGATGACTTAATGAATGCCGGGAAAGAAAAATTTGTGACAGTGAAAGATAAGGTGCCGGTATTTATCGTTTATTTCACTGCCTTTGTGGACCACAATGGTCAGCTGAATTTCAGGGATGATGTATATGGCCACGACCAGAAACTGGCGGCTGCGTTATTTGGTAGATAGCGCTGAAAGCATAAAGTATAAAGCCATTGCATTGATCATTCACTACAATGGCTTTATGCTTTAATTAGTCTACCGCTATTACAGATATTTCCACATTTACGCCTTTGGGCAGCGCTGCTACCTGGACTGTTTCCCGGGCGGGGAAGTCGCTCGTAAAATAGCTGCCATATGCTTCATTCACTTGTGGGAAAGTTTGCATATCTGTTATAAAGATGGTGGTTTTGACCACATTTTGAAAACCCATACCCGCGGCAGTAAGTACTGCTGCCAGGTTCTTCATCGCCTGATGGGTTTCATCTGAGATTCCTGAAGTAACGAGGTTACCTGAAGCCGGGTCCAGGGGAATTTGTCCGGATACATAGAGGGTATTCCCCACTTTTACAGACTGGTTATAAGGCCCGATAGGAGCGGGCGCATTGGGAGTATTAATAATTTGCTTTTCCATATAAACGAAAGTAAATAATAAATAAGAACGTACAAACGTCTGTGGGGGCAGATGTACGTTAATTAATGATTCTTTATTAGGTTTGCCGAAATTTAACGCATGAATATCCTGGTAATAGCAGATGCGCAACGGTTTGAAGAATTGCAGCAGAAAGGAATAGCCAAGCATCATGAAGTACAGTGGAAAACGAGCCTGGAAGAGGTTTTGTCGCTGAAAGTATTCGACCTGGTGCTGGATCTTATTTTCGATGACAGGCCAGAGCATGCCGGGGTATATGCAAAGAACCCGGCGGTGCCGGTACTGGCGGGAATGGTAAAAACTTCGCTGGCTGAAGTGATGAACCAGTATGCGTTTGAGCAGGGTTTCAATATTATGGGCTGCAATTTTCTGCCTGGTTTTGTGAGCATGCCGGTAACAGAAGTGTCGGTAATGGATGAAGGGCAGCAGGAAACGGTAGATGATCTTATGCACGAGTTGGGCTGGGAATATGCCCTGGTAGCGGATGCTATCGGAATGGTTACTCCCCGGGTAATATGTATGATTATTAATGAAGCCTACCTGGCCCTGGAAGAGGGTACTGCTTCCCGGGAAGATATAGATACTTCCATGCGTCTGGGGACCAATTACCCATATGGTCCTTTTGAGTGGAGCGAGCGGATTGGGATTAGGCATGTATATGAAGTATTAAAAGCAGTACACGATATTACCGGCGATGACCGTTATACCGTGGCAGGGGCGCTGCAGACAGCATACGAAGCAATTTAATTTTTTCCATGGCACTTATATTAAATATTGATACAGCTACTACTGTTGGCTCAGTAAGTCTTTCCCGCGATGGGCAAGCGATACAGACCTTGGTAAACGAAAAGCAGCAGGATCATGCTGCTGCTATGATCCTGTTTGTACAACAGATATTAAAGGACCAGGGTATTAGTGCGCAGGAGTTGGATGCTGTAGCGGTGAGTGCGGGTCCGGGTTCGTATACGGGTTTACGTGTGGGCGTGGCTACGGCCAAAGGATTATGCTATGCCTGGAATAAGCCGCTGCTGGCTATTTCCACGCTACAGATGATGGCGCAGGGATTATTAGCGGAAGTAAAAGATGCTACTGCCTGGTATTGTCCAATGCTGGATGCCCGCAGGCAGGAGGTATTCATGGCGCTTTATGATGCCCAATTGCAGGAGGTGATGGCGCCACAGGCGATGATCCTGGAGCCTCATTTATTAGAAGCTTCATTGGCAGAAAAGAAAATTTATTTCTTTGGAGATGGTAGCCCAAAATGGGAGGTGATGTTATCTTCGCCTAGAAATGCTATTTTTGCAAAATATGTGATAAATGCCGCGCATATGGCTCCGCTTTCAGCGCAGGCGTTCGAGAAAAAACAGTTCGTTGATCTGGCTTATTTCAGCCCTTTTTACCTGAAACCCTTCTTTTCTCCTCCAAAACCCTAACACATATGTTTGATTTGTCATGAAACAGTCAAATTACATCTAATTTGCAAGTATCCGGGGGTTATATATGATAAAATAAGGTATGGAAATTTTTTTTATTGTGATAGATATTATATTTTTGTATAAATCGATAACCGCAATTGTTGTCTAACTGTTTGCGAGTACTGTCCGTTGATCCCTTTCATTTCATCATTTTTTTAAAACTATTATGCGATGGAAAAAACATTATTAACTACCTCTTCTAATACTCTTATTATTTCTAGAGGTACCAATGAAAAAGACCAGATCAAATTGGATTACATTGCCGTTAAGAAAGCCGCTATGGTTTTGCGTGCTATCAACCATAAGCTGCGCCAGCAGATGATTAAGCTGTTGGAAGACCACAAGAAAATGACTGTGACAGAGATTTATGTGAAATTGCGTCTGGAACAATCGGTAGCATCACAGCACCTGGCCATTTTAAGGCGTGCAGGCATTGTAATTACAGAAAGAGATGGTAAGTTTATTCACTACACCATCAACAAGCAACGTATTGCTGAGGTGGCGAAGTTCGTGGAAGAACTTGTTGGTTAAAAGTATTGGTCCGTATCACATACGGAAAACATTATATAAAAAAGTAGCCTTTATGGCTACTTTTTTATTTTGGTATAGATTTTATCCATAAGTGGAGCGCCGGAGAAGTTGTAAATTTGTCAAAATCAAAAACCATGTTCGTAAAACAATTGTACACCAACTGTTTGTCAGAAGCTGCTTACTTCATTGCATCTGAAGGAGTAGCGGTTGTGATAGACCCGTTACGAGATATCGAGGTTTATCTTGATCTGGCAAAAGAACACAACGCAACCATTCAATACATTTTTGAAACGCATTTTCACGCGGACTTTGTTTCAGGACACCTGGAACTCGCTGCTGCTACGGGTGCCAAAATCGTTTATGGTCCCGGCGCAGTAACCAACTTCGAAACGTATGTTGCCAACGACAACGAAGTTTTCAACATCGGGGCAGTAACAATGAAAGTGCTGCATACACCTGGTCACACCCTGGAATCTTCCTGCTACCTGTTGTCTGATGAAAAGCAACAGCCTTATGCCGTATTCACCGGAGATACCTTATTCGTAGGGGATGTTGGTCGCCCGGATTTGTTCAGTGGTAATTTAACCAAAGAAGAACTGGCCGACTACTTGTTTGATTCTCTCAACAGTAAAATCAAAACTTTGCCGGATAACGTAATTGTATATCCGGCGCATGGCCCTGGGTCTGCCTGCGGTAAGAATCTGGGACCAAATACTTTCAGCACTATTGGTGATGAAAAGGCGACGAACTACGCATTACTGGCAACTGATAAGCAGGAGTTTATAGACCAGGTGACCAGTGGCTTAAGTACACCTCCTTCTTATTTCCCGATTAACGCAAAGATCAACAAAGAAGGTTATGATGCGCTGAAAGCCGTGATGGAAAAGGCTATGCAGCCATTAGATCCTGCCGCATTTAAAGCGAAAGCAAAAGCTGGCGCCCTGATCCTGGATACCCGACCCGCGAAAGAATTTGGTGATGGATTTGTACCTGGCTCTATCAGCATTGGCCTGGAAGGCCGCTTCGCTGAATGGGCCGGTAGCCTGTTGCCATTTGACCAGGATATTATTCTGGTAGCCCCCATCGGCCAGGAAGAAGAAACGGTAGTAAGAATGGCGAGAGTGGGCTTCGACAATGTAGTAGGTTACCTGGAAGGTGGTTATCCTGCCTGGGCTGCCTCCGGAGAAGCCATCGACATGATCATCACGGTAGAAGCAGATGAATTGGCCATGGATATTCCGCACGATCCCAACCTGGTGATCATAGACGTTCGTAAACCCATTGAGTTTGCAGATGGCCATATCAAAAATGCCATCAATATTTCCCTGGGCGACATGGTGGATCCTGGTAAGATCGCGGATTTTGAAGATAACCATAACCTGTACGTGCATTGCCAGGGTGGTTACCGGAGTATTATCGCCTGCTCTATCATGAAAAGAGAAGGAATCCACAATCTGCGTAATGTAGAAGGTGGCTTCGCTAAAATGAAAGACCAGAAAGGATTGCAGGTCGTACAGGAAAAAACAGTACTCAACTAATCGTTATATATTATCAAGCGCAGGAGCGGTGACCACCAGGTTGCCGCTCCTCTTTTTTGGCTATTCCCCGTCTATTTGTTAACTTCTGGAATAAAATGTTTGGGAATGACTAACAAAAGCCTGATAGCCTCGTTATGTTTGGGCGTATGTTTGTTCGCCTGTCAGCCTTCCGATTCGGCTCTTCAGAAAGAAGTAAATGAAAGACTAAGCCTGGTACCGGGCATCACCGCGGATGTAAAAAACGGAACGGTTATCCTGAGTGGGGAAGTGAGCGATGAAGTTGCCAAATCCGCTGCAGAAGATGCGCTCCGGGGTGTAAAAGGGATTAAGTCGGTACAGGACAACATCACTGTGAAAGCGCCACTGCCCGCAACTCCGGCGCCGCAAACTACCGTTACAGCTGATCCGGATCAGCTGCTCAAAAGGAAATTAGATTCCGTTTATGCCGCCAATGGATTTACCGATATTACTGTTACTATTTCCGCAGGAGAAATAACGTTGGACGGCACTGTAAAAAGGAAGCAGCTACGCAAAGTCGTAAAGATGGCACAGCAGGCTTCCAATAAGAAAGTTGTCAGCCATGTAAAAGGGAAATAAGCGACCTCTTTTAATGACCATTCTTCGGGCCTGGATACGTATGTTTCCAGCGCCGATGGCTCCATACCCATACTTCAGGCTGTTCATGAATGTTCTTTTCCAGGTAGCGGACAAATGCTTCCGTAATTTTTCCTTCGGGTTCTTCTTGTGGATTTTCGAAAGCCAGGGTTAAGGTAGCGTTGTAATAACCTCTTTTTACTTTGCGGATATCTACAAATACCACGGGGATATTGCTTCTTTTGGCGCCCATTTCCGGTCCCTTATAGAAGGGCGTCATCTTATTGAGGAAAGGATACCAATAGCAGCTGCGGGGGTTTCCGGGATTTTGATCGGCCACAAGTGCAATCAGATATTGCTTGTTGAGCCAGGCTTTCATGCTATTGCCCATATCATTGGCGGGAATGAGAATGGTGCCGAATTTTTCCCGGAAATGGCGGAACATGCGGTCTGCCGGTTTGCTGGTTAACGGCATATATACCACCAGGAAAGGAAAGTTGACCCCCTGCATGCAGAACAGGTTCGCCCATTCCCAGTTGAAGTTATGTCCGAGGTGTAACTGACAGCTCTTACCTGCTGCATATAATTTATGCAGCACGGTCAGATCGCAGCGAAAGCGCTTTTGTAACTGCGCTTTGCTCATAGTCAGCAGCTTGATGGTTTCCACCATCATGTCGGTAAGATTATGATAGTATTTTTTGGCGATCGCAGTAATTTCCTCCTTCGACTTATCAGGGAATGCCTGGGCTAAATTCGCCATCACTACTTTTTTGCGATAGCCGATGATATGGTACACTAACACATACAGTGCATCACTGAGAAGGTATAGTACCGGAAGTGGTAATATGGAAAGACTATTGCAAAAAGCCAGTAGCAGATAGTACATATGCCTGATTGTTGTAAATCCGACGCAAAGGTAATGAAATACAGCCGTTTAGCTTACAGGACGATGTTCTGCACCAGCTCGCATTTAAACGGATAATCGGTATTGTAATGAAGTCCCCTGCTTTCTTTGCGGAAGGCAGCACCTTTTACGATCAGATAGCCCACTGTAATCAGATTGCGCAATTCGCACAACTGGGGAGATACGGTGGTTTTTTCGTAGAGGTCTTCTGTTTCTTCGTGCAGGATATCCAGACGGCGTAATGCTCTTTGCAAACGTACATCTGTTCTTACAATCCCTACATAATCGCTCATGATCTGCTTGAGTTCTTTCAGGCTTTGTGTGATGAGAATCATTTCTTTGGGCGCCGTAGTACCGGTGGCTACCCAGTCAGGGACATTCTCTTTAAAATCGAGCAAGTCTATTTTGCTGGTAGCATCCATAAAACAGCGGTGCGCAAATACCATGGCTTCGAGCAGGGAGTTGGACGCGAGGCGGTTAGCGCCATGAAGGCCGGTGCTGGCGCATTCGCCACAGGCATACAGGTTACGGATGGAGGTAAGTCCCCACTCGTTGGTTTTGATACCTCCGCAACTGTAGTGTGCAGCGGGAGCTACCGGGATCATTTGGGTGCTGATGTCAATACCTGCCGCCTTACAGGTTTCGTAGATATTGGGGAAATGATGAATGAATTTCTCCATATCCATATGCCGGCAGTCGAGGTACACATGTTCTGTACCGGTAATCTTCATTTCGCTATCGATAGCTCTGGCCACGATATCGCGTGGAGCGAGCGACAGGCGGGGATCGTATTTATGCATGAAATCTTCCCCGTGAATATTCCTTAAAATACCGCCGTCGCCCCGTACTGCTTCTGTAATCAGGAAAGAAGGGCTTACGCCTGGCTCATAAAGAGCGGTAGGGTGAAACTGGATAAACTCCATGTTTTCGATGCGGCCCTTGGCACGGTATACCATGGCCACGCCATCGCCAGTGGCGATATTGGGGTTGGTAGTGGTGCGATAAACCTGCCCGTTACCGCCTGTAGCCAGCAACGTTACCTTAGACAGTATTTTTTCTATTTGATTGGTAGCAAGATTGAGTACGTATACGCCATAGCATTCGATATCCGGCGTAGATTTGGTGACCAGGTAGCCCAGGTGGTGCTGTGTAATGAGATCTACTACAAAGCAATGAGTTACCAGTTCAATATTGGGCCGGGCATGAATGGCTTCGAGCAGGGCTCGTTCTATTTCCTTACCGGTAACATCTTTATGGTGGATAACCCGGAATACGGAGTGTCCGCCTTCACGGCCGAGGGAAAAATCGCCCGCTGCGTTTTTGTCGAAGTTGGCTCCCCATTCAATAATTTCATTAACCCTTTCCGGGCCTTCGGTCACTACTATTTTTACAATCTGTTCGTTACAGAGCCCGTCACCGGCAATGAGGGTGTCCTCAATATGTTTTTCGAAACTATCGTTTTCCAGGTCGTTCACTACCGCCACGCCGCCCTGGGCGTATTTGGTATTGGTTTCATCCTCCCTGCTTTTGGTTATGATAGTTATCTTTTTATCCGGGTATTGCTGTGAGACTTTGAGCGCATAAGTGAGCCCTGCAATCCCTGAACCGATGACAAGAAAATCTGTTTGTTGCATAGTAAGACAAAAGTAATCAATAGGAATTAAAAATTACGATTTAGCAACATGCAGGATAGGGAAGGTATTATGGCGCTATCAATCCCTCGGGGCTTACTTGTAAGGGGCGGTTTTTTCCAGCAAAATATTCTGTGCTACCGGTTACCAATCCCCATTGCGCAGTGCCATAGGTAAGCATTACCAGGATATCGCCGCCCCACAGGGGATGGACAAATTTACCCACCGCAATGAGCGAATCGGAGAGCATAAATAATAGGGCGCCAATGATGCAATACCAGGCTGCCGGCTGACGCCGGAAGTGAAAGGCATGCAGCACACTTTGCACCGTTACAGAAATGGTGAGTGCGTAGATAATAACTGCAACGGCTAAACTGCCCAAGTGGGGTGCCAGGTATAAAATGAAGGAAATAACGATCGCCGCATGGAGGAAAATCAGCGGATATTTGCAGTACGGAACCGGGGGATTGCTATAGCGTATTTTCAGAAAGAAAATAATATACATCACATGTGCCAGCAGGAAGCTTCCCAGCCCGGGTAAAAAAAGATTGTTGAATAGCAACAGGTCATCGCCTACAGAAGAGAAAAAGAGCGCCAGTAGCAAAGGGATGCGATAATCACGGGGGATTTTCACAGGAGCGTACAGCACGTATATAATCAGTAACAGCATTAACAAGGGCTTACTGAAAAACCGCAGTGATGCATGATCCGTTGCAATGAACAGGATATCAACCAGTAACACCAAAAAATAGATAATGAAGCTTCCCGTACGAAACATAATAACAAAGTTACCTGTTGCTAAATGTAAGGAATATCGGGCTAAGTATTGAGCAAAATATAAAACGTAGTGCCGTTGCCGTTAGCTCCCGGACTGATGGCTTTTAGCTGGCCGCCATGCATTTGTATGATTTGTTGGGATAAGCTCAGGCCAATACCCGATCCTTTCTTTTTGGTCGTGAAAAAGGGAATAAAGATTTTATTCATGGCGTCTTCATCAATGCCGGGGCCATTGTCGGTAATTTCTATACAGATCTGTTGGATGGTGTTCTGATACAATTTCAGGTTGATGCTGCCATTGGATGTATGTTCCAGCGCGTCCATAGCATTTTTAACAAGGTTGATCAGTACCATTTGCAGCTGGGATACATCGGCATGCAGCTCCAGGTTTTCGGCGTCTATTTCTACGTTAAACTGAATGCCGGCCTGTTTCATGTCTGCCTGGAAAAGACTACCCACGGAGGTAATCAGCGTTTTTACATTTACGCTGGTGAATTGCGGTTGTGGTAGTGTGGTATAATCGCGGTAGGCATTCACAAAGTTCATAATACCCTTACTACGGCTTTCAACGGTTTGCAGGGCTTCCCGTAAGTCTGAGATACCTTCCTGGTGTTGTGAGCCAGGGGCAATGTCCAGGTCGACGATTTCCTGCATGGTACCAATTAAGGATACAATAGGCGTCACGGAGTTCATGATTTCATGCCGTAATATTTTTGTCAGGTTTTGCCAGGCTTCCAGTTCTTTTTTCTGCAGTTCAGAATGAATGTTTTGTATAGAGATAAGCTTTACCAGCCGCCCTTGTAACCGCACGGTAGCCGCGTGTATCGACAGCTGTTGTTCCTGTCTGGTGGCATACAGGGTTTTATTGCCCGAGGGCAACTCCATCAAGAGTTCTGCCAGCCCGGGATGTACGGTTTTCAGTTCATGGATATTCCTAAGCCGGTAGATACCCATTAGCCGGAAGGCGGCGGGATTAATCAGTTCTATTTTGCCTTCTGTGTCGAAAGACAATACGCCGATGCTGATGTGTTGTACAATGGTGTCGATGTATTTGAGGTTGGCCTCTTTTTCCGCCCTTGTTTGACGAAAGGCTTCCAGTACCTCATTAAACTGGTGATTTAGCATGCTGAAGCTTTTGCCCAGCTTATTATCGGCGCTGAAGCGGATAGAAAAATCTTCGTAGCGGATAGATTCCAGAAACAGGGTCAGCTTTCGGTTAATCCTGTTCAGGTAATAGTAAATGCCATATAACTGCAGTAATATGAGGGGCGTCAACAAAAAAGATAAGGGCTGCATATTGTGCATATACAGCCAGATGGCCCCTGCTATGGAAATGGCCAGCAGGATGACCCTTAACCCGATATTGATGCTGAAGCGATTCATGAGAAAAGGCTTAAAGCGTAAAGCGAAAAGCAAAAAGCCATCTGAGCGATTGATTTAAGCGATACAGAAAGCGAATATAAAATGGGCATACTTCGCGGGAGCTTTTTGCTTTTCCGCTTTCTGCTTGTCGCTAAATATTATATTTTTCAAGTCTTCTATAGAGTGCGGCCCTGCTTAGTCCCAGTTCCCTGGCTGCTTCTGTAATATTACCATTACATTTTTTCATGGCCTGGGAAATGATATTGCGTTCCATTTCTTCCAGGTTGTAGCCGGTGTCCATGGCTTGATCGGTATTATTGTTATTTTTTACAAATACATCTTTGGGTTGTAATGTTTTTCCCTGGGAGAGAATAACGGCTCTTTCAATGGCATGTTGTAATTCACGGATATTACCGGGCCAGTCGTATCGCTGCAGCTGGGTAAGCAGTGAGTCATGCATACTATTGACCGGGCGTTTGTATTTGTCGCGGTACAATTGCATAAAATGTTCTGCCAATGGAATAATATCTTCCACGCGTTCTCTCAGTGGGGGCAGATGTATTTCGATAGTGTTGATGCGATAGAGCAAATCCTGTCTGAACAGGTGTTGGGCTGCCATGTGCTGTATGTTGCGGTTGGTAGCGCAGACGAGTCTAACGTCTATGGGTATATTTTTATTAGAGCCTACTTTGGTAACAGACCGGTTTTGTAAAACGGTCAGCAGTTTGGCCTGGAAGGGGATAGAGACATTCCCGATTTCATCGAGGAAGATAGTTCCTCCGTTGGCTTCTTCGAAGCGGCCATTGCGATCTTCGCGGGCATCGGTGAAGGCTCCTTTTACGTGGCCAAACAATTCACTTTCAAAGAGGGTTTCGCTGATGGCGCCGAGGTCTACGCTAACGAAGGGTTTATTATTGCGATTGGATTGTGCGTGTATTTGGCGGGCCAGCATATCTTTCCCGGTGCCATTTTCACCCAGGATCAGGATATTGGCATCGGTGGCGGCTACCCTGGACACTGTATCAAACACGGCCAGCATAGCAGGACTTTTGCCGATGATCTGGTTACCGGAATGGTGAAGGGCGGCAGCCGGTTTGTCTTGTCCTGTTATTCTTTTATTGTAGGCGTTCTGAATGGTGGCCAGTAACTTTTCATTCTCCCAGGGCTTGAGTACAAAGTCGACGGCCCCGGCTTTAATAGCCCTCACGGCCATTTCCACATCACCGTAGGCGGTAAACAATACCACGGCCGTTTCTGGTTTGATATCCAGTATCCGGTCCAGCCACTCGAAACCTTCTTTCCCGCTGCTAAGGTCGCGGGTGAAGTTCATATCAAGCAATATGACATCGTAGTCAAAATTGGATACGAGGTAGGGGATTTTTTGCGGATTCTTCTCAAAATCAACCTGTTCAAAGTGTCTTTTCAATAACAGGCGTGCGGCACGTAAAACGTCTACATCATCATCTACAATTAAAATCTTAGCTGGTTGCATGGTAGTCATATGCGTAAGTGAATAGGTAACAATATTAAACAAAGATTCTTTCAAAGCCACAGCTAATTTCATGAACTTTTAAAAGTGTCCGATTATGGACACCCCTTGTCCGACAAAGGACGTTTTTTTTAAGGGGTATTCCACGAATCCATTGCTGGTAAAGCGTTTTGCGCTTTGGCATGTGGATTGACTTTCTGGGTTCAGCAAACTTTTCGCTAAAATAACATGGACAGAAAAATAGAAAAGAAGTTTTGGAATAAAAAGCGCATCATGATGATTGGTGGTGGAGCAGCGGTAGCTATGTTGCTATTATATACGCTGATTTTTGCCGACCACCGCGCTACCCTCAATGTGGAAAAAGACAAGATCACTATCTCTGCAGTAAAAAAAGGCACTTTCGATGTATATATTGCAGTTACTGCGGTAGTAATGCCATTGAAAACCATCCGCCTGGATGCCATTGAGGGCGGGTATGTAAGCCGTAAGTACCTGGATGGTGGTAGTATGGTAAAGGAAGGGGACTCTATTTTACGGCTGGACAACCAGCATATGATGATGGACTTTGTTAACCATGAAACAGAGATCTACCGTTTACGTAATGAACTGCAGAATACCCGGTTAAATATCCGTCAACAGGAATTTACCATGCAACAAACAATTTCCGATATAGACGCGAAAATCGCTGCTGCACAGGATTTATATGATCGTAACAAACAGCTGGTAGAAGAAAAGATAGTAGCCCGCCAGGAGTTTAATAAGAACAAATTTGAGCTGGAAGGCCTACTGCGCCAGAAAGATATCCAGTTACAGTCACAGAAATACCAGCAAGACAATGCCAAGATGCAGATTACGCAGCTGGAAGGTACCCTGGCCCGTACCCAGCACAACCTGGAGCTGATGAGAGAAAACCTGAACAGCCTGATTGTAAGGGCTCCTGTATCAGGACAATTATCTTCTATCGATGTGGAAGTAGGGTCCAGTATTACGGCCGGCCAGAATATTGGTCAGATCGACGACCTGAACGGGTTTAAGCTGCGCGCGGATATCGATGAACATTATGTTTCCCAGGTATTTGCCGGTTTGAAAGCTTCTTTCGAATTTGATGGAAAAACCTATGATATGGTGGTCACTAAAGTATATCCGGAAGTAAAAAGTGGTCGTTTTCAGGCTGATATGAATTTTGAAAAAAATACACCTGAAGGTATCCGCCGTGGGCAATCCTCTCCCATCCGCCTAGTGCTGGGCAAGTCTGCAGAAGCTACACTGTTACCGCTGGGAGGTTTCTTCTCCGACACCGGTGGTAACTGGGTGTATGTAGTAGACAAAAGCGGTAAGCGTGCCGTAAAACGGAATATTTCACTTGGCAGAAAAAATCCTTTGTATTTTGAGGTATTGGAAGGATTACAACCTGGCGACCAGGTAATCACTTCATCCTACGAAAACTTTGGTAATAAAGACGTTTTATCTTTTTAAGCATCATCCATTTTACATAAACTAGTATTAAAAAAACAAACTACAGGTATGATACGTACTGTTAACTTGCAGAAGCTGTTTACAACAGAAGAGGTAGAAACCACTGCCCTCAATGGTATTAACATGGAAATACAGGATGGCGAATTTGTTGCCATCATGGGGCCATCCGGATGTGGTAAATCTACTTTATTGAATATTTTAGGTTTATTGGACAACCCGAGTGATGGAGAATACCACTTCTGGGATAAAGAAGTAGCGCGTATGAGTGAACGGCAAAGGGCGCAGCTTCGCAAAGGCTCTATTGGCTTTGTATTCCAGAGCTTTAACCTGATCGATGAGTTAACAGTTTACGAAAATGTGGAGTTACCACTATTATATCTGAAAGTGCCGGCAGCAGAAAGAAAGGGAAAAGTAGAAGAAGTGCTGGAGCGAATGAACATTATGCATCGCCGCAATCACTTCCCGCAGCAACTGTCGGGTGGTCAGCAACAAAGGGTAGCTATAGCCCGTGCGGTAGTAGCTAAACCTAACCTGATACTGGCGGATGAGCCCACAGGTAACCTGGATTCCACCAATGGGGAAGAGGTAATGAAATTGTTGCAGGAGTTGAACAATGCGGGTACTACTTTGATCATGGTAACGCACTCTCCCTACGACGCAGGATTTGCCCACCGTATTATCAACCTGTTTGATGGAAGAGTAGTAACAGAAAATATCAAGGAGCAATTTCACGTGTGATTTTTTTTCGCCATTCTAAAACCACATTATAATGCTTCGGAGTTATTTCAAAATCGCTGTCCGTCACTTGCAGCGTCACAAATTTATTACAGTCATCAATGTTGCCGGGTTAACCGTTGGCATGGCTTGTTGTATGCTGATTGTACTGTATGTGCGTGATGAGTTGAGTTTTGATATATTCCATCATCATCCTGAAAATATTTACAGGGTTACCACAGAAATCACCCGTTCCAGCACCGGCACCACAGATTATGATGCCACTACCCAGTTTCCGTTGGCGCCTAATCTGAAAAAAGACATCAGTAGTATCAGGGAGGCCGTGCGTATTAACGCTCCCGGAAGTTTATTGGTCACCGTTGGGGATAAGAAGATCTGGGATGAAAGTGCAGGCTATGCAGATGCAGGTTTTTTCCAGGTTTTTAACTATCCTTTGATAGAGGGCAGCGCAGCCACTGTACTGAAGGAACCCTATAGTATTGTACTCACCCAGTCGGCGGCCAGGAAGTACTTTGGAAATGAGTCGCCTTTGGGCAAACCAATGAAGGTAGCTAATTTCGTTTGTACGGTTACCGGTGTAGCGAAAGATATGCCGGCCAATACCGATCTGAAGATGGAGATGGTGATGTCGTTTGCGACCCTGGTAGCGGAATCCAATAAGGTGGGCGACGACATAGAGCATCAATGGTTTATGTTCAGCAATACTGTTACCTATGTACAACTGGCGGACCATACAGATCCTGCCAGGCTGGCGCCTGAGTTGAAAAATTTTGTAAACCATTACCTCAGTGGCTTACTGGCCAAAAAAGGAATTGAATTTTCCCTGCATTTACAACCCTTGAAAAATGTACATCTGCACCCGCGTGGCGATATGGGAACTGTGGACGAAACGCCGTTGATCTGGTTATATATTGTTATCGCTGCTTTCCTGGTATTAATTGCCTGTATCAACTTTATGAACCTGACTACTGCCCGCGCGCATGAGAGAGCCAGGGAAGTAGGATTACGCAAGGCACTGGGTGCAGAAAGAAAGAGTCTTATTTATCAATTTCTCACCGAATCATTACTGATTACAGCTATATCTTTCCTGCTGGCTTTGTTGGCGGCGGCAATGCTGATGCCTACCTTTAACAGCGTTACCGGGAAAAGCCTGTCGTTGTTCAATGCCGCCGATTCGGTGGTATATATAGCCCTGGTATTGCTGGTGCTGGTGGTAGGTTTGATTGCCGGCAGTTATCCGGCCTTGTACCTGTCGGGGCTTATCCCGGTGAAGGTGCTGAAAGGAAATTTCATTGCCACCGGATCCAGAATATTAATCAGAAGGAGCCTGGTGGTAGCACAGTTTGCCATAGCGGTGGCGCTGATTATAGCCACCGTAGTTGTATACTCGCAGCTACGTTTTTGGCAGAAGAAGAACCTGGGCTTCGATAAAGAGCAACTGGTGAATGTATATCTGTCGGATACCGATTTGCCCAAAGCGGAGCTGTTGAAGTCCTCCTTTCTACGATTGTCTGGAATACAGGGTGCTTCCAGGCATAATATCCTCATGGGTAGCGGCGTATTTAACAATAACCCGGTTGTGCATGAAGGAGGCAACGACAAAGAAGCTTTTCTGGCGGGAATCATCCAGTCTGATTTTGATCTCCTTAAAACTACCGGTATAAAACTGGTGGCTGGCCGTGATTTTAACCCGGCAATGGCTACAGATTCGGCCGATGCTTTTATTATAAATATGGCCGCTGCCCGGCGGCTGGGCTTTAAAGGCGATGTTGTTGGCAAAAGAATTGAATGGAGGCCCGGTTATACTTCGCGGCATGGTACTATTGTAGGAGTGGTGGAGGATTTTAATTTCCGCAACCTGCGCACCCCGGTAGACCCCATTATTTACATGGTAAAGCCAACGGAGGCTCCTATCATTACCCTGCGCCTGGCTCCCGGCGACCAGCAGGCAGTACTCAAACATGTAGACGAAGTGTGGAGCAGTATGGTTCCTGACGAACCCCTGAACTATACCTTCGTTGAGAAAGATATACAAGCGCAATATACCAGTGAACGTGTACTCGGAAAGCTGTTTGGGATCTTTTCCGGCCTGGCTATCTTCATTGCCTGTATGGGTTTGCTGGGTTTATCCATGCTTATTTCCCGCCAGCGCACCAAAGAAATTGGCATACGGAAAGTGTTGGGTGCCTCCGTGGCCAATATTTCCCTGTTGTTATCGAAAGATTTTCTCACCCTGGTATTAATTGGTATCTGCATTGCCTCTCCCATTGCGTGGTATGGTATGGAAAAATGGTTACAGCATTTTGCCTTCCGAATATACCTGGAATGGTGGGTATTTGCCAGTACCGCTATTACAGTGGTATTGATTGCCTTGTGTACGGTAAGCCTCCAGTCGGTAAGCGCTGCATTAATGAATCCTGTAAAATCACTTAGATCTGAATAATCATGATTAAGAACTATTTCCGCGTAGCCTGGAGAAACCTGACGAGAAGCCGGTTTTTTGCCACCCTCAATATTGCGGGGCTGGCCTTTGGTATGGCGGTAAGTATGTTTCTGCTTTGCTGGGTGCTGGATGAGTATAGCTTCGATAAGTTCCACAAGAAGGGAAAAGATATTTATTTACTAGCGGTAAATGCCGATTGGGGAGGTGTACGTACCCTCACCACCACGCCGGTTGTGCTGGGAGAAGACTTGAGTCATGCCTTTCCTGAAGTAACCGCCAATGTACAGGTAAGAGAGTCGTACGATAACCTGCTGTATAGAACAGGAACAAATAAAGTAAAGGGGAAGCATGTTATATATGCCACCGGTAACCTGTTTACCGAGTTTGATTTCCCGCTGGTATCGGGAGATAAACGTACAGTGCTTTCGCAACCCAATGCTATTGTGATTTCGGAGGCTGTTGCTGGTCGG
This sequence comes from Chitinophaga sp. Ak27, assembly GCF_012726295.1. Lineage (GTDB taxonomy): Bacteria > Bacteroidota > Bacteroidia > Chitinophagales > Chitinophagaceae > Chitinophaga. The sequence continues at coordinate 142,917 of NZ_JABAOB010000006.1, forward strand.
TATTTCGCTAAAGAAGACCCAATAGGGAAAATGATCACCCTCGAAGATGGCCGAAGTTTGCAGATTACGGGGGTAGCTAAAGATGCGCCGGTTAATTCTTCCATTCGGTTCGATTATGTGCTGCCGATGGCATTGACTATACAGGCTGATCCATGGCTGCTGAAGCCAGGCAGTTATTCCATAAGCAATTATATGGTACTGAAACCCGGAGCTGATGCAGCACAGCTAACGGAAAAGATGCAGCAATACTATAGAAGCAAAAATAAAGATAATACCAACCAGCTTTGGTTACAACCTTTTGAAGACACTTACCTGTATGGGAAATATGACAATGGAAAAGTAAGCGGCGGACGTATCGAATATGTACGCTTGTTCCTGATTACAGCGCTGATAGTACTGGCTATTGCCTGTATCAACTTTATGAATCTCTCCACTGCGCAGGCTTCCAAACGGGCCCGCGAAGTAGGGGTACGTAAATCTATGGGTGCTACCCGGATTTCCCTGGTCCTGCAATTTACCGGCGAAGCAATATTGATGTGTGTTATTGCCGCAATTTCGGCAGCAGTGGTGGTATGGCTGTTGATGCCTGTCTTTAACAACTTTACAGGCAAACATATTACGTTTACCCTGCCTGTTGCAGGCCAATACCTGTTGTTATTGTTGTTGGTCATTGTGGTTACCGGGCTGATGGCCGGTAGTTATCCTGCCTTTGTTTTATCCCGCTTTTTACCGGTAAAAGTGCTGAAGGGCGATGTAAGTACCGGCGGTGGCGCTACACTGTTCCGTAAAAACCTGGTGGTATTGCAGTTTGTGCTCTCTTTTATTTTCATTGTAAGCAGCCTGGTGATTTATAACCAGATGCGGTATATCTACCATCGCAATATAGGCGTAGCACGGGAAAATATTTTATATGTACCCCTGGAAGAGAGCTTCCTCGGTAAACAAAAAGTGATTGAGCAATCCCTGTCGCAATTGCCCCAAGTGAAGTCATTTACCTACAGCAGTTCCCTGCCTATCACCATTGGTGGCACCAGTGCCGACCTGAGTTGGGAAGGTAAACCTGAAAAGCTGGTACTGGGTACCGCACCGCTCCAGGTAGGATATGATTACCCGGCTACCATGGGAATGAGTATGAAAGAAGGCCGGTTTTTCTCAAAGGATTTTCCGACCGACAGCGGCGCTTATGTTATCAATGAAACGGCCGCCCGTATTATGAATATGACAAATCCGGTAGGCCGGAAAATTTCCTTCTGGAATGGTGATGGAAAGATCATAGGTGTAGTGAAGGATTTCCATTTCAGTTCCCTACATGAGAATATTAAGCCACTGGTAATGATGCTAACACCTGTTAACAGCTTCCTGATGGTAAGATTAGCCAAGGGAGATGTGACCTCACAGGTAGCATCAATAGAGAAGATCTTTGACATGATGAATCCAGGCTACCCGGTAGAATATCATTTCATGGACGAAGCATTCGACAGTATGTATCAATCGGAAACCATGCTGCAAAAGCTGGCGCGAGTATTTGCTATCGTAGCGGTGCTGATTTCCTGCCTTGGTTTGTTTGGATTATCTGTTTTCACGGCCGAGCAGCGTAAGAAAGAAATTGGTATTCGCAAAGTATTGGGTGCATCTGTCATAAGTGTGACCACGTTGCTTTCCCGGGAATTCCTGTTACTGGTCCTGCTGGGTATTTTGGTGGCAGCACCGATTAGCTGGTACCTGATGAATAATTGGTTGTCAGGGTTTGCTTATCATGCGGATTTATCGGCCTGGATTTTTATTGCAGCTGGCGTAATGGCTGTATTGATCGCTATGGCGACGGTGAGCTATCAATCGGTGAAGGCCGCATTGGCTAATCCGGTACATTCATTAAAAGCGGAATAATTAAGCATATATGTTTAAGCGTTATATCATTATCACATTACGGAACCTGAAGAAGCAGCGGTTGTTTACCTTCATTAATATTGCCGGACTGGCAGTAAGCATGGCCGTATGCCTGATAGTACTGATATCTACCCGGACTAACCTGTCTTACGATAATTTTCATCCAGATATCTCGCGGATCTGGCGGATAACTACCAGGGTAGTAACGCCGGATGGCCGTAAATTTCATATGGCCAGTACACCGTTGCCTATGGCAGACGCGCTGAAAAATAATTATACGGGCATTGAGCAAACCGTTCCTTTATACAATGCTCTTTTTGGGGAAGGAAAAACAGATCAAAAGAAATTGAATGTCAGGGGTACTTTTACTACTTCAGCCTTTTTCGGTGTATTCGGCTTTAAGCTGGCAGCCGGCAATCCGGAAACAGCGCTTTCGGCGCCTAATAACATTGTGCTGAGTGCAGAAACGGCGCAGCGCTTTTTTGGTACCGCAGATCCTATTGGTAAAGTAATCCGGTTTGATAAGCTGGGAAGCTATATTGTAAGCGGCGTATTACAACCTGCGCCCTCGCTTTCCCATATTGATTTCGATGCATTGGGTTCCTTGTCTTCCGTTCCGGGGCTGGAGCAGTCCAAAGCGCTGGAAGGCCGTACGCAGAACTGGGATGTTGTGCAGGGAAGTTATACCTATGTGAAAATGCGCCCGGGGGAGGGAAAGTCGGTACTAGAAGCTGCCATTGCTGATATCGGCCATCGATATGATGAGCTGCCTGGGAAAGGAAAAGGAAGCCTTGCTTTTGAACCGCAGGCATTGTCGAAGATAACGCCTTCACGCGAATTATATGACGACTTTGGTGGCGGCCCTCCATGGGGTAAAATATTGGCAGAATTGGGAGTAGCCCTGGGCCTGTTGATATGTGCCTGCTTTAACTATACAAATTTATCCATTGTACGTTCCTTACAACGGGCAAAAGAAGTAGGGGTGCGTAAAGTAAATGGGGCGCATCGCTGGCAGATCTTTGTACAATTTATTGTGGAATCTGTGTTCATGTGTTTATTGTCGCTTATACTGGCGGTTTTGCTGCTGCTGGTAATGCAATCCACTCACTTCAATGCATTGCCCGTACCGGATGTAAACCTTTTGGATTGGCATCTGCTGCTCTGGTTCCTGGCGTTTAGTATCATTACGGGCGCTGTAGCGGGAATCATCCCTGCCTGGGCATTATCCGCTTTCCAGCCGGCAAAAGTGCTCAAGAACCTGGTAGATATTAAATTGTTTGGTGGCCTTGGATTGAGGAAATCCCTGATAGTTGTACAGTTTACCTTATCCATTGCGGCCATGCTTTTCCTGGTAACCGTGTATCGTCAATTCAGCTATAAGGCTACCATGGATATGGGCTTTTACAGAAAAGATATATTGAATGTACCGTTAGCGGATGTAGACTTCCAACGGATGAAGGAGCGGATGGAGCAATTAAAGGGGGTGAGTATCGCTACCGCGAGCTCCGGCACCCTGGGGATGCCCCGCGATTGCCGTTTCTTTGAGCTGAAGACAAATGAAAGCAAGGATAAAATTCAATTTGGATACTACGCCGCAGATGCCGATTTTATTAAGGTAATGCACCTGAAACTAGTGGCTGGTACGACGTTCCCGGCGGCGGCTTCCAGAGACCAGGAACAGTACCTAATCGTGAATGAGCGGGCCTTGCAGGTAATGGGTATTAAGTCTGCTACTGATGCAATCGGTAAAACATTGTGGATGAACGATTCTACTTCTATGAGTATCATAGGGGTAGTGCAGGATTTTAACTACCAGCCTATGGAAGTAAATATAGGTCCTATGGCGCTCCGGTACCGGCCGGCAGAATTTAACCAACTGCAAATGGCTATGGTAGCGGGTGATAAGGAACAGGAAATGGCAGGCGTAAAAAGGGTATGGCAGGAACTACATCCCGGCGAAACGTTTTCGGCCGAATGGATGGATGAACAACTGGCCAGCCGCAATGGACGGGAGGTAATATCCATGCTGGGTTTCCTGGTATTTATTTCTACCTTGATTTCCGCCCTGGGCTTGTTGGGCATTGTAGCATATACCTCTTTTACCCGCAGGAAGGAAATCAGTATCCGCAAGGTATTGGGAGCTACTGCGCCCGGCCTGCTGATGCTGTTGTCTAAAAACTATATACGGTTAATTATCATTGCCGGTTGTATAGCCCTGCCCATAGGATACCTGGGAAGTATGTTCTTCCTGCAGATATTCGCTTACCGGGTAAGTATAGGCATCTTACAATTGCTAGGAGGCTTCCTTGCCCTTGCACTGCTGGCCCTGATCACGATTTTTTCACAAACCTGGCGGGCGGTAGGCATCAACCCAGCAGATAACCTAAGAAACGACTAACAGGTATGTTATTATCCAACTACATAAAACTGGCGTGGCGTAATATCTGCAAGCGAAAGCTGTATAGTATCATCAATATTGGCGGGCTGGCAGCGGGACTTTGCGTGTGCATGCTGATTATGTTGTATGTAGTGCATGAATTGAGTTACGATCGTTTCCATAAAGACAGTTCCCGGATTTTTTCGCTGGTACAGCGAATGAAAATGGCGCACGACACCTTGCAGTTAGATTGCTTTAACTACGCTACCGGACCGGCTATTGCTAACCAGGATGCAGCTGTAACTGGTTTTGTGCGCATGGGGAAATTATCGTCCGAACCAGCGGTGATACAGAACGTAGCCAATCCTGCTATCCGCGATGAGGAAGCTTCTATTTGGTTTGCAGATGCCAATTACTTTAGTTTTTTCTCTTTTGTTTTATTGGAGGGCGACACCGCGACGGTACTTCAGCAACCTTTTACAACGGTTATTTCCGCTTCCATGGCAAAGAAATACTTTGGTAATGAAGAGGCCCTGGGCAAGCAGTTGCGTTATAATGACCAATATGTTTTCGTAGTATCTGGCGTAATGGCAGATGCACCATCCAATTCCAGCATTAAGGCAGATTTTCTTTTGTCGAATGCCAGTGCAGCAGGGATGCAGGAAACACGCCAGGCGGTTACTCAACTGGAAACTTTTGGTGGTGCTTTCCGCTTGTACCTGAAGCTGGATAATGCGGACCATGCACCTACCGTGGCGCAGCATATCGACCAGCTTTCTGCTTCAAAGAAAGAGCCCGGACGCGCCGTGTTAACACTATTGGTAGATAAACACCGGCAAGGCTATTTCGGTGATGGGAGCGCCCTCCGCTACCTGAAGTTAATTTCGCTGGTAGCCGCATTGATATTGTTGATGGCCCTTATTAACTATATGAGCTTATCTACAGCCAGGGCCACCGTAAGATCGAAGGAAATAGGGGTGAGGAAAGTGATGGGCGCAGATCACAAAGGCATTGCCCAACAATTTTATATAGAATCTGCTTTATATGCTATCCTGGCGTTTGTACTTGGGATAGGACTATACCTTTTGTTGCGTAATTGGTTTTTCAACCTGTTGGACCTGAAGATAGATAGCAGTTTCCTGTATCATCCCGCCGTCATGGCAATGTATGCAGCCCTGTTACTTATAACCATTCTGGTGGCGGGCAGTTATCCTTCGTTTGTACTTTCACGTTATAACCCTGTTACCGTATTGTCGGGCAAAATGAGCCCGGTGAGCGGAGGCGCGAGGGTACGGAAAGTATTGACGGTGCTACAGTTTGGTACGGCGGCAGCATTGATTATCTGTAGTATGGTAATTAACCGGCAACTGCATTTTTTCCGGCATACGGCTACGGGTATTGATAAAGAAAATGTATTGGTGTTGCCATTCCGTACCTCTATAGGCACGCATTACCAGGCTTATCGTCAACAGGTAGACGGCCTTAAAGGCGTATTACAAACGGGTACAGTCCGTTATTCCTTGTACAGCGGCATGTATAGTATCTGGTTTGTGGGCGGCGATGAGGAACATCCGCCCAGGAGCCTGACACAGTTAGAGGTGGACGAATCATTGATCATGTTAGCAGGCCTCCAGTGGAAGCTTCCGCCGGCAGATATGCACCAGCTGGGCGTGGATGGAACCATCGTCCTGAATGAAAAAGCAGCAGAAGACTTCAATCTTATCCCGTCTCCCATAGGTAAAACTTTAAATATGGGGAACCGGCAAGTGGCGGTAATAGGTATTCTAAAGAATTTCCACTTTAAATCGTTACATGAGGCGATGTCCCCATTGGCATTGGCGGTATCTAAAAGTGATTCGCCCAAATGGGGTACAGGAGGCCCGGGTTGCTTATATGTAAAGGTGGCTGCCCGGCAAAATATACCGGCCCTGATACAGCAGATCAAGGAGATATATGCCCACTACGATGCCCAAACGCCATTTCAATATAGTTTCCTTGATGACGAATTTGGACGTATGTATACTGCAGAAGACCATTTGTCCACTATCTTCGGTGGCTTTACGGCCTTAACGATATTGATAGCTGCACTGGGCCTATTAGGCCTCGCGGCATTTTCAACTGAACAGCGTATGCGCGAAGTAGGCATCCGTAAAGTGTTGGGGGCTAGCATAGCGCAAATCACTGCACTATTGTCGAAAGATTTTATAAAGTTAATTTTGATATCGCTGGTAATGGCCGCACCGGTGGCATGGTACCTGATGCAGCAGTGGCTGCAGCAATTTGCTTACCACATCGATATGCAGCCATGGATGTTTGTGCTGTCGGCCTTTATTGTGACCGGCGCCGCGCTGGCTGCCATTGGAGTACAAACCCTAAAGGCAGCCATCAGTAACCCGGTAATATCATTAAAAAGAGAATAACAAGTGAACAGCAAATCAGAGAGCGTGTCTACGCACCCTGCTTTTTTATTCATTTTTAAAGATACCAGCATGTTAATTAGTTATTTAAAAATCGCCTGGAGGAATTTGCGTAAACAGAAAGTGTTTGCAGCGGTTAACATTGCAGGCATGAGTACAGCCCTCTGCGCAGCTTTGCTGTTATCAGTTACCGCCTACCGGGAATGGACTTTCGATAATTTCCATGAAAATGGGGCTCATATCTACCAGATCGTGAGCGAAGAAAATAATAGTGGCAATATAAGAACAACTTCCAGCATATCCGTACCATTGTCGGCCGCCATCCAGAAAGAGATACCAGGCGTAAAGGCTGTTACTTTTATGGCTGGATACAACGTGCCGGTGAGATATGGTGATAAACATTTTTATCTCAGTACGGAGAAGGTAAATGCCAGTTTTCTCCAGATGTTTACCTTCCCCCTGGTAAAAGGCAATAAACAAACTGCGCTTCAACAACTCAATGAAGTAGTACTCACGGAAAACGCTGTTGCCGCAATTTTTAAACAGGAAGATCCCATTGGCAAGACCATTGAGCTGAACCTCTCTGGTAAATGGCAGCCTTTCATTGTAAGTGCGGTGGCGGCTAATTTGCCCGATAACTCAGGAATAAGCTTCGAACTGCTTACCCGGTTTGAAAATGAACCGGACTATGCTACCTATAAAAACGATTGGAACTCTTCCAATTTTCCGCTGTTTGTTCAGCTGGAGCCCGGCGTTAATAAGGCTTCCCTGGAAAGGAATATCATCCCCCTGCTACATAAGTACTATAAGGGGAAGATAGAAGATATGCAGAAACAGGCTGGCGCCAGCGCCAAAGGACAAGAAGTGTTTTTGATGAAAGCGTTGCGCATGAAGGACTTTCACCTGGATGAACGCAGCAATTTTTACAGTGGCCTGAATAAATTTTATCCCTGGCTGATGATTATCCTGGCGGTACTCATTATCAGCATTGCCGGCATCAACTTCATTAACCTTTCTATAGCCCGTTCCCTTGGACGCAGCGGGGAAATAGGATTGCGCAAATCTCTCGGCGCCATGGACCGGCAGTTGCTGCTGCAGTTCTGGGCAGAGTCTTTCCTGTTATGTTTCTTTGCATTCCTGCTTAGTATAGGAATGATGCTGGCATTGCTTCCATATTATAACCGGACTTTTGGGCATAATATCTCTTTACATATTTTCCGGCATATTTCGGTGCTGTTGGGTGTGGTGGCAGGATTCTTCCTGGTTACTTTACTGGCCGGAGGATTACCTGCCTGGAAGGTAGCCCGGCTCAATATTTTGGAAGTGCTGAAGGGTAAGCTGGCAATGGGAAAGAGCAGCGCGCTGCGCAATGGCCTTATCATCATCCAGTTTGTGGTGGCAGTAGTGCTTATCAGCTGTACTTCTATTATATGGCAGCAACTAAATTTCATACAGTCGGCCCCGTTAGGCTATAACGCCACACAGGTCATCAGTATCCCGCTGGATAATGCTACTTCCGCAAATATGGCTGCTATGCGGAGCCGCCTGGCAGAGCTGCCGGAGGTTAAAAGTGTTACGGCCAGTATGCTCAACCTGGGAATGGGAAAAGACGGCTCCTCTGGTAACTGGACCCGCGGTTTCGGATATAAGAATAAACAGATTACAACACAGTGCCTGGTTGTGGATTATGATTATATTAAAACACTGGATTTGAAGATGTTGTCTGGGCGCGATTTTTCAAGAGACTATGGTACCGATAGTACCGCAGTGGTGATTAACGAAAAAATGGCTAAGTTGCTGGATGTTGCAGATCCGGTAGGGACGCAGTTTTCTATGGATGAGGGTAAACCACTGCATGTGATTGGTGTAGTAAAAGATTACCATTATGAATCGCTGCGTAAAGGAATAGAGCCGTTGGTAATGGTTATTAATGAGCCCACAGCGCTGAATTATATTTTTGTAAAGGTAGAAACTCCCAATTCTGTTAGCACCATCAGTAAGATAAGCGCTATATGGAAAGATATTAACCCGCTGGCAGAAAATGCAGCTTCCTTCCTGGATGAAAATACCCAGCGTATGTACCAGCAGGAACAGCGCTTCTCCCGCATATTTATGACTGGTGCAGTACTGGCAGTCATTATCTCTTGTATGGGGTTATTTGCCATTGCTGTAATGGTGATGACCCAACGCCAGAAGGAAATAGGGATTCGTAAAGTGTTAGGCGCTTCTGTAAGCGGTATTGTGCTGTTATTATCGAAAGATTTCCTCCGGCTTGTTTTGATTGCTGTTGTGATCGCCGCGCCGGCAGCCTGGTATTTTATGGACCGCTGGCTGGAACGTTTCCAGTATCATGTCAATATCCATTGGTGGGTATTTGTGCTGACTGGTTTACTGGCGGTGTGTATTGCATTTATCACGGTAAGTATGCAGTCGGTGAAAGCGGCATTGGCCAACCCGGTAAAAAGTCTTAGCAATAATTAATCATTTCATCTATTAACAAACATAACATGATGTGGCGCAACTATCTGAAGACGGCATTGAGAAATCTGGGAAGGCGTAAACTATATACTGTAATTAATGTATTTGGTTTAGCGGCAGGCATTGCCAGCTTTATATTGCTAACCCTTTATCTGCAGAATGAATGGACCTACGACCAATTTCATACTCATGCCAATGAATTATACCGCATCAGGCTCGACTATGGCGAAAGAGATCAGCCGGTTACCCACACGGCCATGAATCCCAGTGGACTGGGCCCGGTGGTGAAAGACTTCCCAGAGGTAAAGTACATGTCGAGGGTATATCCGGAGGGCACTACCGTAAAGGTAGGAGACAAGATCATGAATGAAAAAAAGTTCATTTACGCCGATCCGGCTTTTTTCCAGATGTTTTCTTTTCCGCTGCTATCGGGAAATACAGCTACAGTATTAAATGGGCCCAATATGGTAGTACTAACTGCTACTATGGCCCGGAAATATTTCGGAACCACCGATGTAGTAGGCAAAACGCTGACCATTAATAATGAAAAAAGTTACCAGGTTACCGGCGTATCTATTGATCCTCCGTCTAATACGCACTTAAAGTTCGATTTTGTGGCCAGTTATGCCTCTATGGGGAAAAAGGACAGCTGGAATGCACCTAATTATTTCACCTATGTGCAATTGACCGATAAAGTCACCGCAGATGCACTTCATAAGAGACTGGGTAACCTTATACAGGAGATGATGAAGGGACGGACACGAAGTGGTGCTACGCTTGATTTTGTGCCGGAATCTGTGCCAGCTATTCACTTGCATTCCATTGCAGGAAATTCCATCGAACCCGGAGGAGATATCCGTTACAACTACATACTCACCGCAGTATCGATTTTACTGTTATTGATAGCCTGTATCAACTTTATGAACCTGGCAACAGCCCGCTCGGCCGATCGCAGCCTGGAAATAGGTGTGCGCAAGGCGTTGGGGGCTGTACGGGGGCAGTTATTCTGGCAGTTTATTGCGGAGTCATGCCTGATCACCTTTTGTGCGATGGGAGTGGGGGTTTTGCTGGCGGCGGTGTTGCTGCCGTATTTTAATAACATGACTGGTGGAGGATTACGCTTTACGAATGGGTATACGCTGTATATCTTGCTGGGGGCCGTGTTTATGGGCACTACTTTTCTCGCAGGTACTTACCCTGCATTGTTCCTTTCCGGTTTTCGTCCGGTGCAGGTACTGAAGGGTAGGATTATGCTTGCAAAGGGAGGAAATATCCGTAGAACGCTGGTGGTATTTCAATTTGCCGCTTCTGTTTTCTTTATCATCTGTACGTTGGTAGTAGGACAGCAGCTTTATTATATTCAACATAAGAAATTAGGGCTGGACAGGGCACAGGTGCTGGTGTTACGAGGCGATGGTTTTACCCCTGACCAGCTGGCCTTATTTAAGAGCAGGTTATTACAACAAACCGGCATTAAGGAGGTAAGCGCTTCCTACGATTCACCGGTAGCAGTAGGAGGCGGGTATTCGATTTCAGCGTTTGAGGGTAAGCCGGCAGATTACAGCATGAATATTACTGCCATCCCTGTGGAAAAAGATTATCTGCGCACTATGGGGATCAGGCTGGTAGCCGGCGCCGATCTGACGAATGCAGATATACAAGATGTTTTAAGGAAAGACAGCATGCAAACTAATCACTTCTTCCTGAATGAAACGGCTGTTTACAAGCTGGGGATCAGACCAGAGGAGGCTGTGGGCAAGCGCCTCTTATTAAATGGCCGGGAAGGCAGTGTAAAAGGAGTGATGAAAGACTTCCATTTTGCCTCCATGAAGGATCAGATAGCACCGATCATTGTTTTTCCCGAGTATAATTACTTTGGACAGGTATTGCTCAAGACCTCCGGGGGTAATAATCAGCAGGTAGTTGCGGCGATAGAAAACCTGTGGAATCAGTACCAGCCGGGAGTTCCTTTCGAATATCATTTTATGGACGAAGACTTTAACCAGTTGTATAAAGCAGAATTTAACACCAGTAACATTTTACGCACATTTTCTACTATAGTAATACTGGTGTCTTGTATGGGATTACTGGGACTAGCGGCATTTACAGCCGAACAACGTACCCGGGAAGTGGGTATCCGTAAAGTATTGGGAGCTTCCGCAGGCAGCGTAGTAATGCTGTTGTCGAAAGATTTTATCAGGCTGGTATTATGGGCACTTTGTATAGCGGCGCCATTGGCCTGGTATACTATGCATCACTGGCTGGAAGCATTTGCTTATCATGCCACATTGAGTGTATGGACTTTCCTGTTGGCAGGAATGCTGGCTATTGTTATAGCGTTGCTGACGGTAAGCATGCAGTCGGTGAAAGCGGCATTGGCCAACCCGGTAAAAAGTTTACGATCCGAATAAAATGAGGCATTACTTTTAATTATATTGCTTTGCCGAAATGCAGCAATATCAATATTTATCTAAAAATTAACTGATCATGATACAATTGCAGAAAATTTCCAGGCATTACCCGGTAGGATTCGGAAAGAATTATATTTTGAAAGATGTGGACCTCACTATTAACGAAGGAGAGTTTGTATCTATTATGGGGCCTTCCGGTTCTGGAAAATCTACATTGCTGCATATCCTGGGATTGCTGGAAGAGCCTTCCGAAGGACAGTACCTTTTTGAAGGCGAAAGGGTAGATAAGATGAATGAGAAGAAACGTACCCAATTGCACCGTGGCGCTATCGGGTTTGTTTTCCAGGCCTATCATCTCATCGATGAATTAACAGTATATGAAAACATTGAAACCCCTTTACTATATAAAAACATACCCTCTTCTGAAAGAAAGAGCCGGGTTGCGGACGTATTGGATCGTTTTAATATGGTAGCAAAGAAAGACCTGTTCCCCAATCAATTGTCTGGCGGGCAGCAACAGCTGGTGGGTATTGCCAGGGCTATAGTAGCCGAACCCCGGGTGATCCTGGCCGACGAACCTACCGGCAACTTGCATTCCGACCAGGCAAAGGTGATTATGCAACTGTTCAAACACCTGAATGAACAGGATAAAATCACCATTGTACAAGTAACCCATTCCGATGTGAATGCCACCTACGGCAACCGCATTATTCAGCTCCGGGATGGTAATATTTTGCCATAAACCGGCGGCTTTTAAGAATTATGTAAAAAAAAGACTATGTTGTACTCTCAATTAGTCAGGTATACAGCCATACCTACTAAATTTTTACCTTCTATCAAGAAGGGTGGAAAAGTAATCTCACAATTATTATATTTTTGGAATGTTATGAGAACATCCCGAATAGCAGGAGCAATCCTGATCTTATTGTTTGCTAACATATCAGCCGCTGTAGCACAGGATACGTGGAGTTTACAACGCTGTGTGGATTATGCCCTGCAACACAACCTGACTATTAAACAGCAGGAGGTACAAAAGCGCTTATCCGACCTTACCTTGCAACAAAGCCGTTTACAAATGATCCCCGGCTTTAGCGGACAGGTACAGGGAGGATACTCAGATGGTAGGACCCCTAGTTTGGGAAATAACCAGTACGTGAACCAAACGGTGTTCTCCGCCAGTGGAAACCTGAACATGCAAAGCAATCTTTTTAGCTGGTTTTACCAGCAAAGAACGATTGCCGCCAACCGGTTGGACGTACAGGCCAATAGTTTCCTTTTGGAAAAAGCCAGGAATGATGCTGCCTTCAACGTGGCTACGGCCTTCCTTCAGATTTTATTGAATATCCAGACAGTAAAAGTGAATGAGGAAAATGTTAAGCTCACCAACTCTAACCTGGAAAATACCAAGAAACTCGTAATAGCCGGTTCTGTTCCGGAAAGCAACCAGGCCGACCTGGAAGCCCAGCTGGCACAGGACAGTACCAACCTGGTAACCGCCCAGAATAATGTGATCTTGTCTATACTCCAGATTAAGGCGTACCTCAACCTCGGGTTCGAGATTCCGTTTGAGCCGGAAGTACCGGAAAATATTACGTCTTTGCCACTGGCACCCCTGCAGGAAATGGCGCCGGAAATGGTATATAGTACAGCTTTAACGACTTACCCGCTGGTAAAAGCAGATGAGCTGAAGATCCGCAGTGCAGCCAAGGCATACCAGGCCACCAAATCACAATTGTATCCTAACCTCAGCCTGGGAGGTAGTTTATATACCACTTACGCCAACAATTACTACGATCTGACCGGGAAGCTGTTGCCGTTTAAAGACCAGATTGATAATACCTATAGGAAATCAATCGGTTTAACCCTGAATGTACCGATTTTCAATGGCTGGCAGCAGCGTACCAATGTGGCCAAAGCAAAAGTGAATGTTTATAACCTGGAACTGACCCGTGACCTGGATCACCAGAAGCTGAAACAGGACATTTATACGGCGCATGCCAATGCAGTAGCCGCCTTGCAGAAGTTTAATGCCTCTGTTACCGGGGTGATGGCCGCACAGAAAGCCTACGATTTTGCTACCAAACGGTTCAATCTCGGGCTGATGAACACCATCGACTATATTACCACACAAAGTAAATTGTACAAAGCACAGGTAGATAAAGTAACCGCGCAATACGATTATATATTTAAAATGAAGTTACTGGAATTCTACAGGGATCAAAAAATATCACTGTAGCAATGCCAGGAAATTAAATTGCTTTATGAAGAAAAAGACACTTTATTGGCTCATAGGCATACTTGGTTCACTCGTTATTTTACTCATGGTACTGAAAGCGTCCGGAGTGATTGGTAAGGAAGAAGGGATTAAAGTTGCTGTTGAAAAGGCTGCCAACAGGAACATCATAGAAGTGGTGACTGCCAGCGGAAAAATTTATCCCGAAATAGAGGTAAAGGTAAGTTCCGATGTATCTGGTGAAATCACCGATCTCCTGGTACAGGAGGGCGATTCTGTTAAAAAAGGCCAGGTACTGGCCCGCATATACGCAGATATCTATGGATCAATGGTAGACAAGGCCGCCGCCTCTGTAAGTCAGCAACAGGCCCAGCTGGCCAATACCACGGCCGCTTTAAACTCTTATAAAGCCAAACTGGCCCAGAGTAAAGCAGCATACGACAGGAACAAAGAACTGCTTAGCCAGAAAGTGATCTCAAGATCAGAATTTGAAACCGCAGAAGCTACTTACCTGGCTACCCAGGCAGACTATAACGCAGCCCTGCAGCAAATCAACGGTAATAGATTTGCCATCCAAAGTGCAAAGGCCGATCTGAATGAAGCCAACAAAAATCTCGGCCGTACTACGATCTCAGCACCCATGAGCGGAATTATTTCCCTGCTCTCTGTAAAGAAAGGCGAACGCGTAGTGGGTACTGCACAAATGACCGGTACCGAAATGCTGCGTATCGCTAACATGAGTACCATGGAAGTACAGGTAGATGTAGGCGAAAACGATATCCCCAAAGTAAAATATGGTGATACCGCCATTATTGAGGTAGATGCTTATAACAACCGCCAGTTTAAAGGAATCGTAACACAAATTGCCAGCTCCAGCAAGGGGGCAGCTACTGCTACCGTTACCACCGCTTCTTCGGCAGAACAGGTAACCAGTTATATCGTACATATCCGCATCCTGCCGGAAAGTTACCAGGATCTGATCCTGGCAGGTAGCAGAACATTTCCGTTCCGCCCGGGCATGAGCGCCAGCGTCAATATCCAGACAAGGCATGTCAACAATGTATTGGCTATTCCTATCAACTCCGTATCCACCAGGGATTCATCCAATACCCATGGGGATAAGGATAAAAAGAAACAGGATGATACTACGCCCGGTTCTTCTGCCAACACCAAGGTGGCGGTCAACGAAGTGGTGTTTGTATTGCAAAAGGATGGTACCGTGAAAATGGTAACTGTAAAAACAGGCGTACAGGATGATGCCTGGATTCAGATCCTCTCAGGGATTAATGAAGGCGACCAGGTGATCAGCGCACCTTATACGGCGATTTCCAGGACATTGGAGAATGGTAAAAAAGTGAAGATAGTACCTAAGTCTGAATTGTTTGAAGGTCAGAGTAAGTAGGATAAAACATATCATACATGTCTTTGTTGAGGCGAATGATCCGGAAAAACCGCCCGGGTCATTCGCCTCAATAGCGTTTTGCTTTCCGCATTCTCCTTATATTGCACAAAAAAAGCATCGTGAGCAAGAGCATTGGCATTATTGGCAGCGGAAGCTGGGCTACCGCACTGGCAAAAATTCTGACAGATAACGGGCACCCGATACATTGGTGGATAAGGAATGATGAAACCATCCGCCATATGCAGCTGCGTCATCATAATAAGCATTACCTCACCTCTGTATATTTTGATACCAGCCTGTTATCGCTCAGCAGCGATCTGCCAGCCATGGTAGCTGCGTGCGACGAATTGGTGCTGGCTGTGCCTTCGGCTTTCCTGGAAGATGTATTAGGCCTGTTGTCTCCGGATGCGCTGCATAATAAGAAAATCATATCTGCCATTAAAGGGCTGGTGCCCAGCAATAATGACCTGATTGGACAGTACCTGAACAAACAATTTGCATTGCCGGCCAATCAGTATTTTACTATTACAGGCCCTTGCCATGCAGAAGAAGTGGCCAATGAAAAATTATCTTATCTCACTTTTTCAGGTGCTTCATTAGAAGATACCCAGGCGATTGCAGACAAATTTACCGGCAGCTTCCTGCAAACGATCGTCAACACAGACGTGGTGGGTGTGCAGCTGGCAGCGGTATTAAAGAATATTTACGCCTTGGGCGCCGGTATTGCCCATGGACTGGAATATGGAGATAACTTCCTGAGTGTGTTTATCACCAACTGTTTCCGGGAAATGCAAAGCTTCCTGGAAAAATATGAAGAGCAAAAAGCAGCGGTGGCCGGAACACCCCAGATGGTGCATAATTACAGCGCCAGCGCTTACCTGGGCGATCTGCTGGTTACCTGCTATTCGTTACATAGCCGTAACCGTACCTTCGGTAATATGATCGGAAAGGGCTACAGCGTAAAGGCTGCCCAACTGGAACTGAATATGGTGGCGGAAGGTTATTACGCAAGTAAGTGTATGTACGAAATGAACAGAGAGATAGGCGCTTATATGCCGATAGCACAGGCGGTATATGCCATTTTATGGCAACAGGTACATCCTTCAGAAGCATTCCTGTCGCTGGAGAAAGGGTTTATCTAATCCTGATTATTTCTTGTTCCACCCTGCGGAACCGCGGGGCGGAACGGAAATGTGACTAAAAATCGTCGTAATCCTCGTAGTTATCTTCCCCAATTTTTATAATAGCCCGTACATTAGGAAAATACTGTTTTATCAGCGTGGCTATACGCGTAGAAAGATATTCATTTAGTACCGGCCCCTCGTAGTATTCGATCTCATTGGTCTCATCTGAAATAATGTATTCCGTGATGTTACGGTCTATAATAGCCTGAAATCTGCGTTGCTTCGGCAACTTCCTCAAATTGATTTTGGTAGGTACCCCATCTACATTAAATGTACATGCAATATTTCTCATAGCGCCTTGGGTTTAAATGAAAAAAGGAATGGTAGACCAGTGTATTTTAATGGCAGCCCGGAATGCTTACTGCAGCTAAAATAAGCTGAAATGGACAAGTGGGCATTTTTGTTGCTGATATGTTGGTTAAATAATGTCATTTGTGCTAAATATAGGTGCTAGTGGATTGAATAATATTACAATTGTAATTAATTATGTTTATAGATACTGTTAATTAAATGTAAATATCCCTGCGGTATTATGGCTTGAATTGTCAAAAAATGGGGAAAAAAGTGTGGAATTAATTCTACGGTTCTAGTGGTCAAATGCGGCGCTAACCGTGTGGGGACGGCGTTGGATTGATATTTGAAACATCCAAAGTCCCGATCCGGAAGGAAAAACAGGCAACTTGATAACTGGTTTAGCTAAAATTTTTTACCATGAAGAGTAGAACCTTGCTTTTTGTTACTTCTTACCCACCACGTGAGTGTGGTATTGCGACGTTTGCACAAGACCTGGTAAATGCAATGAATAAAAATTTCGCTGGCAACCTGCAGATTGAAATAGCGGCGCTTGAAGAAGCCGGCAAAGTGGCCAATGTAATACAGCCGCCTGTTAACTATACTGTTAATCCCTTCGATATTGACAATTGTATCGATTTCGCCCAGCAGATTAATGAGAACGATAAAATAGACCTGGTATGTTTTGAACATGAATTTGGGCTCTATGGCGGTGAATATGGGCATAACCTCCTGGCCATGCTCTCGCTGCTGGATAAGCCTTTTATTGTACGCTTTCATACCGTATTACCTTATCCCGACCTTAAATGCATGAAGGTGGTAAGCCTTATCAGCGAACTGGCGGCAAAGGTAATTGTAATGACCCGTTCTTCGGCTGAACTGCTACGCCGTGTATATCATGTGCCCTCCGATAAAATTGTGCACATACCACATGGCACCCATGCACATATTGTAGAGGACATACCAACGCTGAAAAAACAGTACCAGCTGGAGGGTAAAATGGTGCTCAGTACCTTTGGTCTGCTCAGCGAAAATAAAGGCATTGAAACAGGCATCCGGGCCATGAAAGAAATTGTAAAGCAGTATCCGGATGCCATTTACCTGGTACTGGGAAAAACGCACCCGGTGGTTTGTGCCAGGGAAGGAGAAGCCTACCGCAATTCCCTGGAACAGTTGGTAAAAGAATTGAACCTGGAAAATAATGTGAGATTCGTAAATGCCTATCTCTCCCTCAAAACCTTGCTCGATTACCTGTCATTAACGGATATTTACCTGTTTACGTCTAAAGACCCGCACCAGGCAGTGAGTGGTACTTTTGTATACGCCATGAGCGCCGGTTGCGCGGTTATTTCCACCTCTTTTGTACAAGCCACTGAAATGCTGGAAGACGGCGTGGGCTGCCTGGTAGATTTTAATAACCCGGAACAGCTGGCGTCTGCCGCATTGCAGTTGCTGGGCAACCCGGAGCTGCGCCTGCAAATGAGCCAGTCGGCCATCGAAAAAACACGCAGCTCTATATGGGAAAACGTAGCCCTTACCCATATGAGCATCATCAGCGAAATCTTGGCAGAAGACAAGATATTGCCTAACCTGCCCCCTCCATACCTCGATCATATTGATCGCATGACGGACGAATTTGGGATGCTCCAGTTTTCCAAACACGATGTGCCCGATCCTGAATATGGCTATACGCTGGATGATAATGCCCGGGCGCTCATCGCCATGTGTATGTATAGCATGGAATTAAGACCCAGCACTTTTGTGAATTCATTGTGCCGCAAATACATCGATTTTATAGGCTATTGCCAGAAACCCTCCGGGAAATTCCGGAATTATGTTGATATCCACGGTCACTTTTCTTCCATGAACGACGAGGTAAACCTGGAAGATGCCAATGGCCGGGCAGTTTGGGCCCTGGGATACACCATGGCCTACCACCAACATCTCCCGTTTGAAACCGTCCAGGAAGTATTGTCGCGGTTCCGCCAATGCTTCCACTGGATACCAGAAGTTCGGTCGCCCAGGGCTATCGCTTTTATCATTAAGGGGTTATACTATTTCCTGCAATACAAGCCCGGCGGAAGAGCCGCCGAATTACTGGAAAATCTGGCGTCCAAACTATACGGCTATTACCAAGGAGAAGCAGATGATGCCTGGCATTGGTATGAATCCTCATTAACCTACGGCAACGCCGTATTACCAGAAGCAATGATGATGGCTTATCATGTAACCGGAGTAGATGCCTGGCGTAAAACGGCTGAAGACAGCCTCACCTTCCTTTGCAGTAAAACCTTCACGGATAGCCATATGAAGGTGATCAGCAATAAAACCTGGTATCATCGCGACACCCAGCTGCCGCTGGAAGAAGGCGGAGAGCAATCCATAGAAGTGGCCTATACTATGTTGGCACTGAATACATTTTATAATATCACAAAAAACAATTCATACCTGGAAAAAATGCGTCTGGCATTCAGTTGGTACCTTGGAAATAATCATCTAAAACAACTCGTATATAATCCACTAACTTACGGTTGTTATGATGGCCTGGAAAAAAATAATATTAACCAGAACCAGGGCGCCGAATCAACCGTTTGTTACCTGATCGCCAGACTTTTGATGGAACAGTGGAATAAACATAAATATGTTACAACGAGACAAAAGAACCTGGAGCCCGCCCGACTCGGGTTCAACTGATAGTACAATGAAGTATCCTAGTATTCTGATTATTGATGACGAGCCGGATATTTGTAGATTGTTGCAGCTTACCCTTGTCCGCCATGGATATACAGTCAGGTATGTACACGAACTGGGGGAAGGATTGCAATCGATCTTTAAGCATCAGCCGGATCTCCTTTTCCTCGATATACACCTCCCGGATGGATCGGGACTGGAGGCATTGCCTATAATTAAGGAAAAATGCCCATCCTTACCCGTTATTACCATCAGTGCATACGACAATGCCATGGAAAAGCAAACAGCGTTAAATGCCGGCGCTGCTTTTTTCCTCGCTAAACCTTTTAGCGTAAAACATGTTGATGAACTAATAGACAATATCAAATGCTGATGAAATGCCACTTAGTTTTAATTAGTAATTTTATCTAGCTATTCTGTTGCCAATTACCACATATTAAAGAAGTATGAAAAATATCCTGATTATAGATGATGAAATTAATATCTGTACCCTCCTGAGTAAATTCCTCGGGAAGCATGGATTTGATGTGGATACTACCATGACCGGCGGCGCCGCATTGAAAATGATGAAAGAGAAAGCCTATGACCTGGTACTTTGCGATTACCGGCTCAAAGACACAGATGGCGCCCAGTTGCTGCAAGATATACACCAGATCAACCCCTCTACCATCGTTATTATTATCACCGGTTATACCGATGTAAGAGTGGCCGTGGAAATGGTGAAAAACGGCGCCTATGACTATCTTTCCAAACCACTGTACCCTGATGAAATTTTAAACCTGGTACATAAAGCTTTTGCGCATAAAGAAGCGGAACAGGAAAGACAAGCCGTAAGGCCCGTAGAATCAGGGTCGGAACCGGAAGTGCGGGAAACCTTGCTTTCCCGTAACCAAAGCGATAAGAATGATAAATACGTGTATGGCGAAAGCCTGGGCGCCAAGGAGTTATTCCGCCAGATTAAACTGGTTGCGCCTACGGACTATAGTGTGATCATCTTTGGGGAAACCGGCACGGGCAAGGAATCGGTTGCTCACCTGATCCACCATCATAGTAAGAGAAGCCAACAACCCTTTGTTGCGCTGGATTGCGGAAGCCTGTCGAAAGAACTGGCCGCCAGTGAACTATTTGGTCACGAAAAAGGCTCCTTTACCGGCGCTATTAATACCAAGATCGGTGCATTCGAACAAGCACAGGGTGGTACTTTATTTCTCGATGAGATTTCGAACCTGTCTTACGATATCCAGGTAGCCCTGCTCCGGGTATTGCAGGAAAAAGTGATCCGCCGCGTAGGCAGCCTGAAAGAAATTCCCATCGATGTACGCATCATTGTAGCCTCTAATGAAAAGCTCTCTGAGTCTGTACAACGGGGCAAATTCAGGGAAGATCTTTTTCATCGCCTGAACGAGTTTACCATTTATATTCCGCCATTGAGAGAACGTCGCGAAGACCTGCCACTCTTTACTTCTGCCTTCGTAAACCAGGTGGAAAGAGAACTGGATAAGTCCTGCGGTAAGATCTCCCCGGAAGTGTGGGATTGCTTCAAACAATACAACTGGCCAGGTAATATCCGCGAGCTGAAAAATGTGATCAGAAGGGCCTGCCTGCTGACACCCGAAATGGAAGATATTACCATGTCGGCATTGCCACTCGAAATGAAAGAAGCATTTATCCAAACACCGGAAGATGTGCAGATCTCCGGCGAACTGGCCCTGCTTTCCAATGATAACGACCTGAAAACAGTAGCGCTGCAAGCAGAGTACAACAAGATCATTAATGTGCTGAAAGAAGTGAAGTACAATAAAACCAAAGCTGCCCAGGTGCTGAACATCGATCGTAAAACACTGTACAACAAATTGCGCTTGTTAAATATTAATTACTAAGCCCAAAACATAAAGCTATTGTGGAGAATGACCAAAGCGATTTTATAATATTCGCTAAGATCATTCTCCACAATAGCTTTATGCTTTGGGCTCAAAAAGCGGCATGGTAATGGAAAATGCAGTTCCTTTACCTGGTTCGCTCTCCACGTTAATAGTTCCTTTGTGATTAAGCAGTATATTTTGGGTGCTGGTAAGGCCAAGGCCGGTGCCTTTGGCTTTGTTGGTATAAAACGGATCAAACAACCGTCCCAGTTTATCCGATGGGATACCAATTCCATTATCAGCAATCTGTAGCCTGGCCCTGTTTTCCTGGGTGCGTGTGGTCGTCACCGTTAGTATTCCTTTCCCTGATACCATTGCCTCTATGGCATTGATAATGATATTCAGGAAGGCAATCACCACTTTTTCCTCATCTGCATTGACAATGATATCCGGAGATACCAGTTTGCGGTCTACCTGTATGTCGTTGAGCTGCAACCGGTCATGCGACAACGATAATGCTTTTTCTATCAATTCATTAATACCATGGGGGTCCGTATGTAATTCTATCATTCGCGTGCTATGCAGCAGCTCTGTAATCAATTGATTAATCCTTGTACAGTTGCGCTCTATGATATCTGTGTATAACACGGCATCGTCGCTGGTTACAATAGAATCTTCTTCCTTGAATTGGCTTACTGCCAGCAGGATATTTGTGAGTGGGTTTCTTACTTCATGCGCAATCACCCTGGCAATACGACCGGTAATGACAAATTTTTCCCGGTGTTGTTTTTCTTGTTCTTCTCTTTTCTTCTCTGTAATGTCCTGTATAACACAGAGGAATATCTGAGCTGCTTCATCCAGCATTACTGCATTGATATGTACCACCATCTTTTTGTTGATAGCGGTTTTAAATTCATATTCCGGTGTAAAGGTATAGCCATCATGACAGATATTGTTTAAAAACGATTCACTTTCATCTTTAGAAAGAAAAAGATCCCGCAGGTGCAGTGCTAATATCTGTTCCCGGTTATATCCAAATGCTTTTAATGCAGCAGGATTAGCGTCAATAATATTCCTGTCGCAATCCGCCAGTATAATCAGGTCATGGGCTTTTTCGAAGATGCCGTAATATTTTTTTTCACTTTCTTCAATTGTACGGCGGTGATTGTATTCATCCAGGGCGTAACGGATAGACCTTTCCAGCAGGTCGGCGGTGATTTCCCCTTTTACCAGGTAGTCGTACGCGCCTGCTAGCATGGCTTCCCGGTCAATGTGGTAGTCGCCTTTACCGGTAAGCATAATTACAGGCAACTGGTTAGGCATTTCCTGTACCCGGCGTAACACATCAATACCGGTATTAGGTCCCAGGCGATAATCGACCAGGTACACGTCGTGGACATCGCTTTCAAGGGCGGCAATTCCTTTCTGATAGGACGGTGCCCATTCGATCTCATATTGGCCGGGTGAGATGTCTTGTAATAGCTGTGTGACCAGGAAGAAATCGTCCTCATCATCATCTATCATTAAAATTCGGATTAGGCGCTCACTCATTGGCGTAGATTAGCGTGTTTGCAATTAAAGACAAATTTACCCGCAATAAAGATGCTAGGCTTTTAGATCGGGGTGGGCTTGCTTTTGTTTCAACGGTAGTGTTACAACAAAGGTTGCGCCTTCATTGGGGATACCATAAGCCTGGATAAACCCGTTATGACTATCTACAATCTTTTTACAAATAGCGAGTCCTATACCGGTGCCGGTGTATTCGCTGATACCGTGCAGGCGCTGGAAGATGAGGAAAATACGTTCGGCATAAGCCTGGTCAAAGCCAATACCGTTATCTTCCAGGCTGATACGGCAAAAAGTATCATCCCATTGACTTTCTTTTACCATACCTAATTCTTTACCCATTAAGAGCTGATGGTGTATCTGTATCTCCAACCGCCTGTCGGGGCTGGCAAACTTAATAGAATTGGCCAACAGGTTTTGAAACAGTTGATGAAAAGAGGTATCGCTCCCTTCAATTACCGGCAGCTGGTCATATTTTACCAGGGCATTCTTTTCTTCCAACGTCACTTCCAGGTCGCTGAGCACTTCTTGTAGTAACTGGTTCATATCTACCCGGGTAATACTCTCAGGGGTAATACGCCCGGCCCTGGAAAAAATCAGCAAATCATTGATCAATACCCGCATGCGGGAAACAGCCGATACCATACGCTCTATCAGTTGGCTGGCATCGGGAGGCAGCTGTTCTTTATATTTCATCTGGAGCCGGTCACTAAATGTTGATATCTTCCGCAGGGGCTCCTGGAGGTCATGGGAGGCCACATAAGCAAATTGCTCCAGCTCCTGGTTGGTTTTATTCAGCAGGGAAATGTTCTGCTGTAAATCCCGCTGATACGACTTCATCCTGCTTTCTATATACAGTTGCAGCCTGAACTCCCGGGTAAGCGTGATATAGGAATAGATGCCGATTATAATGGCTACCAGGGACGATATAAAGATCATGGGTACCCACATAACCGCAAAAAAATGGAACAGCTCGGATTTCTCCTGTACAAGGTTTTCCTCAATTTTGATCATATCCCTCACTTTGTTGTCGATGAGGTCCATGGAGCGTTCGCCCTCTTTTACGGAGGAGAGCTGGTTCAGCTGGGCCGATTTTTCTCCGCCTAATTTTAGTTGCTGATATTTAATGGCCAGCAGCTGCCGAAGGGTATCCAAATGCCGCTGCTGTACGGAGTTGTCGGCGGTTATTTTTCTTAACAATTGGTATTCTTTCTCAATCCTGTTACTGCGTTCGGCCATACTGGGGTCCAGGAATGAACTATCTTTAGTGAGATTGTAGCCCCTGATGGCTGCTTCTGCTTCCTTCAGTTGACGGGTAATTACCTCCAGCCTTTTAGATACCTCTATGGCATGATTAAGGCGTCCTGCATTGTCGAGCAGGTTTTTAGCCACAAGGTAGGAAAACACCGAGGCTGCTATAATTACGGTAAATGCAATAAAAAAGCCGAGTCGTATCTTTTTGTGTACTGAAAAATGCATCTGACTTTAAGGGCTGTTGAGAAAGCATTTGAAGTTACTATTTATACACGGAATTCCGGATTAAAATATCTTTTTTGCCTCAAATCACCCACTGAGCAACATATTCCACAGAGTGTTTTATAATTCTACGAGCTCAGCAAACTTAGGCAACCGCCGTTTAATGCTGAGGTAGGATTATTTATTATCCCGCTGCAGTAGAGCATTTGATCTACCAGGAGGCATATACGGCGGTGAACTATGCATGGCTGGAATGAACTTTGGGCCATCTCCCATATCATTACGTTCACCTAAAAAATCAGACTATGAATAAGCCGGAAAGAAATGCAGAACCAACACCAGATCCTGGAATACCTGGCAAACAACAGCCCGGAAAAGAAGAGCCTACGCCGGTACAACCGCCGCCTGTACAACCACCTCCGGATAAGCCCGAACTAGATCCCATTCCGGAGGAATTGCCCGGGCGGGAGAAGCCACATAAACCGGCAGACCCACAGGGACAAGCCTTTGATAAACAATCACCAATAACATAACCATTTTTTTAAATTAAAAATCTGTTACAATGCCTACTAGTAAATCAGCCGGTAACGGCAATACCAGAAAAAGCACCAGTGACAAAATGGAACATTCAAAATTCCATGAACTATTCCTGGAAGAGTTGGAAGATATCTACTGGGCCGAAAAAAATTTGGTGAAAGCATTACCTAAAATGCAAAATGCAGCTTCGTCAGACGATTTGCGTAATTGTATAGCTGACCACCTGGAGCAAACGAAAGGGCATGTAACCCGGTTGGAGCAGGTGTTTGAGCTATTGGGTAAAAAAGCCCGGGCAAAAAAATGCGAAGCCATGGAAGGCCTGATCGCAGAAGCACAGGAACTGCTGGGAGACACAGAGGAAGATACCGCCGTAAGAGATGCGGGGATTATCATCTCCTCCCAGAAAGTTGAACACTATGAGATAGCAGCCTATGGCAGCTTGTGTACACTGGCCAATACCATGGGACATACCGACGTAGCCAAAATACTGGAACAAACTTTACAGGAAGAAAAAAATGCAGACAGCTTACTTACTGAAATAGCCGAATCAACTGTAAATGAAGCAGCATTGGCCGAGTAATAATGAGTAATAAAATACGTTAAACGGAATGTTACCAGGGCTCCTCTAAGTGGGGAGCCCTTATTATGACGGCAACATCGGGGAATATCTACAACAGATTGATGAATAGCCGTAAATAAATACCCCTCCGCTTACGGCGGAGGGGTACAATAAGTAATGTGCATTGCATTTTCCCAAAGAAAACCATAAAGGCTAAGCCCGTTATGCAAACAGGAGTTGTTCCTCCCGGTCTTCTACCTTTATTTTCTTGATAAACTCGTCAAATCCCGCTTCTTCGTGCGAACTGTAGGCGCCATAAGCATCCAGTACATATCCCTTTTCTCCGTCCTTATCTTCCAGCACATACAGTACAGAGGAATCAGAAGGGTCAGATTCTCCTTCAAAGCGGTAAGTTTTAATAATGGTCAGATCTTCCGGATTATAAATTTTTTGTGCCTCCGTATTCTGTAACCTACCGTGATCACTCATTTTTAGTTCATGGTCAAATCCGCGCTCATGTAGTCTTTCCAATACCCTGGATAAAGTTGTCATTTCACCTGGTTTTTCCATAAGAAAAGGTTTTAGTTAACCTCAAAAAACCAAAAGTTATGCCGCGATGTTTTAACATAGTGGTACTATTTGTGTTTACTTTTTTACATATCAAAACCTTCATACTATGCGTGCAATATGGTCAGGATCTATTGGATTCGGGTTAGTAAATATTCCCATAAAACTATACAGCGCAACCCAGGACAGCCGGTTAGACCTCGATATGCTCGACAGCAAAACGCTCGCTCATATCAGGTTCCTGCGTGTAAATGAAAATACCGGCAAAGAAGTACCCTGGGACCAGATTGTGAAAGGATATCTCTATAAAGATGAATATGTGGTATTGGAAGAAGAAGATTTTGAAGCCGCCAGCCCCAAGAAGAATAAGATCATAGAAATAGAATCGTTTGTAGAAGAAACAGATATAGATGATATCTATTTTGAATCTGCCTACTTCGTAGAGCCCGCAAAAGGAGGCGAAAAAGCATATGCCTTACTCCAGCAATCGCTGGAAAAAAGCGGCAAAGCAGGGCTGAGCCGGTTCGTACTCCGATCCCAGGAGCACCTGGCCGTAATCAGGCCCCGGGAAAATTACCTGTTGCTTCAGCAATTGCGCTTTGAAGAAGAAGTAAGATCATCGGCAGACCTGTCCCTCCCTTCCAGCGTAAAACTGTCTAAAAGAGAGCTAGACATGGCCATGGAGCTGGTGAAACAATATACCGCCAAATTTGATATCACGCAGTATAAAGATGAATATAAAGCAGAACTGCTCAAAATAATAAAAGCCAAAGCCAGTGGCAAGAAGCCGGTAGTAAAGAAAATGCGCGTGGTACATACCAAGAGCGATGATTTGTTTGATCAGCTGAAGGCCAGCCTCAACAAGCCTGCTGCTAAAAAACGCGCCTCATGAGCCTTGTAAAATATAAGCAAAAACGTAATTTCTCCAAGACCAGTGAACCTGAATCCGGTAAGAAGGGAAAAGCCACCTCGCATATTTTCGTGGTACAACGCCACCATGCATCCAGGCTGCATTACGACTTTCGCCTGGAGGTAGATGGCGTGCTTAAAAGCTGGGCCGTACCCAAAGGTCCTTCTATGAACCCGGCCGATAAAAGACTGGCGATGGAAGTAGAGGACCATCCTTACGATTATAAGGATTTTGAAGGCACTATTCCGGCCGGTAACTACGGCGCAGGCACCGTCTATATCTGGGATAAAGGTACCTTCGAATTGCTCCATCCCAATGGTGACAGCTTCGACAAAGAAGCACTCCGCGAAATAAAATCCGGCGATCTGAAAATAGTGATGAGAGGAAAGAAACTAAAGGGAGAATTCGCGCTGGTAAAAATGAAAGGTAAAGAAGATAATGCCTGGCTGCTGCTGAAACACAAAGATAAATATGCCGTGCCGGAGTATAACAGCGAAGACTATACGCCGGAAAAAGTAAAAACCCAGGGGGTAAAAGAAAAAGCGGCTATGAAGCAGGCCGGGAAAAAGAAGCCCGTAATACGGGTAAAAGCAGCACCCACCGCTGCGCCGGCCAAACAAAAGAAAATAACCGGCGGCCACCCGGTAAAGAATCGTTACAAGCCCATGCTGGCTACCCTGGTAAATGATGCCTTCGATGGGGAAGAGTGGTTGTTTGAAACAAAATGGGACGGCTACCGCGCCATCGCCGCAGTGGAGAATAACAAAGTGCGTTTATACTCCCGGAATGATAAATCTTTTTTAAAAGACTACCCACCAGTAGTAGCCGCCGTGGAAAAAATTTCGCATACGGCCGTACTGGATGGGGAAATTATGGTGCTGGATAATAAGAATCGGGCTGACTTTCAAACCTTACAGCACTATACCACTACCGGCAAAGGCCACATCGTGTATATGGTGTTCGATCTCCTGCACCTCGACGGACATGAGCTGCAACATCTATCCCTGCTGGAACGGAAAAGTTTATTAAAAGACCTGTTATCGACACTCAACGATGATACCGTTCGCTTTTCGGAACATGTACTGAAAAACGGGGTTAAGTTCTTTGAGAAAGCCCGGAAGCTGCAGTGGGAAGGCATTATCGCCAAAAAAACAGACAGCGCCTACGAAGAGGGCAGGAGGGGCATGTCATGGCTCAAAATAAAAATAGTCAATGAACAGGAGGCGCTGATCTGTGGTTATACGGCCCCACGTGGCAGCCGCAAGAAAATAGGAGCGCTGGTCCTGGGCATCTATGAAAATAAAAAACTGAAGTACATAGGCCACTGCGGAGGCGGGCTCAATGACACCACTATTGGCGAGCTATACAACCGCCTGCAGCCACTCGTTACCAAAACTACCCCCTTTGCGGAAAAGGTAGTCACCAATATGCCCGTTACCTGGGTGAAGCCTGTACTGGTGTGCGAAGTAAAGTTCCAGGAATGGACCAGCGACAAAATTATGCGGCAACCTATTTTCCTGGGGCTGCGGGAAGATAAGCCTGCAAAGGAAGTACAGCCGGAAATAGCAAAACCGTTGACCATGACAACAACTGAAAACCAGCGTATCCTTACGTTAAACAGCAAAAAGGTAACATTAACCAACCAGTCGAAATTGTACTGGACGAAAGAGAAGATAACAAAAGGTCAGTTGATCGACTATTATTTGTCCGTGGCCAACTATATACTACCTCACCTGAAAGACAGGCCAGAATCATTGCATCGTTTCCCTAACGGTATCGACAAACCATCTTTTTATCAGAAAGATCTGGACCTGGAACAAACGCCCGACTGGATCAAGACTATCCCCCTGCATTCAGGTTCTACGGGTAAAGACGTGGACTACTTGGTATGCAACAACGAAGCGTCGCTGGCTTATATGATCAACCTGGGCTGCATTGAAATCAATCCCTGGCTGTCGCGTTTAAACAGCCTGGAGAATCCTGATTTCATTGTACTGGACCTTGATCCCGAGCATATAGATTTTCGTTATGTAGTGGAGACGGCGGTACATATTAAAGCTGCATTGGACCGGTTTAAGGTACAGGCTTTCTGTAAAACTTCCGGGTCTACCGGCTTGCACATTTACATTCCCACCGGTGCCAAAGTAAGTTATGACACCAGCCGCCTTTTTGCAGAGTATATTGCCCGGCACGTAAACGCAGAACTTCCCCGTACCACCAGTGTTATCCGGGCAAAGGCATCCCGGGACAAACGGGTATACATCGACTACCTCCAGAACAGCCGCGGACAAACTGTGGCTGCGCCTTATTCGGTAAGGCCCAAGCCTGGCGCTACGGTGTCTATGCCGATAGATTGGAAGGAATTGAATGACGACCTGCGCATGAGCGATTTTGATATCCATAACTCACTGGACCGGCTAAACGAAACCGGCGACATATGGCAGGATATCAATAAAGTAAAAAACGATTTGCGTAAAATCATCGGGGAGATGGAAGGACAATAGCCGATTTTATGCCTGCGCAAAACAACCCGTTCCCGGAGGCAAAGGAACTATTATCTTTGCAGGGCTATGTCTAAAGGCCATATTTTAATCATTGATGACGAAGACCAGCTGCGCAAGCTATTAAGCAGGCTGCTGGCCCTGGAAGGATATACCCTCCATGAAGCCCCCAATCTGAGGGCGGCTATGAAAATCCTGGAGAAGGAAGAAATACATGTTATTCTTTCCGATGTAAAGTTGCCCGATGGCAATGGAGTAGACCAGGTACAGCAGATACATGTCAAATATCCGGAAATAGAAACGATTGTACTGACGGCTTACGGCAACATTGCCGATGGCGTACAAGCCATTAAAAACGGCGCATTCGATTATATTACCAAGGGAGATGACAACAACCGTATTCTTCCCCTGGTGAGCAAAGCCATGGACAAGGCACATCTGCAATTCCGAATCCGTGACCTGGAAAAGAAGATAGGAGGTAAGTACAGCTTTGGCAACATACTTGGCGATTCGCCGGAAATCCGTGCTGCCATTGCCCTGGCAGAAAAGGTAGCGCCTTCAGATATGACGGTGATGCTGCTGGGTGAAACCGGTGCTGGTAAAGAAGTATTTGCCCACGCCATTCACCAGGGAAGCCAACGTAAACAACAACCTTTTGTAGCAGTGAATTGCAGCGCTTTCGGAAAAGATATCCTGGAAAGTGAGCTGTTTGGCCACGTGGCTGGCGCCTTTACCGGCGCAGTAAAAGATAAGAAAGGATTTTTCGAGGAAGCCCGGGGCGGCACTATTTTCCTGGATGAAATAGGGGAAATGCCTATTGAACTACAGGCGAAAATGTTGCGTGTGCTGGAAAACCAGGAGTTTTATAAAGTGGGGGAATCTAAACCCACTAAAACCAATGTGCGCATCATAGCAGCTACCAACCGTAACCTGGAGCAGGAAATTGCGGCGGGGCATTTCCGTGCGGACCTGTTCTACCGGTTATCCGCCTTCCAGATTTCGCTGCCATCCCTCAATGAGCGCCGCAAAGACATTCCACTGCTGGCTAACTGGTTCCTACAACAGATAGCACCTAAAATAAACAGGCGGATTACTGGTATGACACCAGCTTTCCTGCAGGCGCTGCAGCAACACAGCTGGAAAGGAAATATACGTGAATTGCGTAATGTGATTGAGCGGGCCGCCATTTTAACGGATACGGATATACTGGATACGCCGGTACTTCCCCTGGATTTTCAGCAAGGCAGCTCCGAAGAAAACACATCTCTCCGCCTGGCCGACATGGAAAAGAAACATATTATCCGGGTGCTGGCACACGCCAAAGGCAATAAGACCAAGGCCGCAGAATTGATGGAAATAGGCTTAACTACGCTCTATAACAAGATAAAAGAATACAATATTACTGCCTTATAACAGCCATCCGAGTAACAGGCACGCCAGTACGATAAATGGAGAGGGTAGCCTGGTTAGGCATAATAACGCCAGCGTACTGGCCATGATCAACAAGTTGTACCAGTTGATCGGTATGGCAAAGAACAGGATAAAGGTGGCTGCCCACATAATCCCTACCACTACGGCATTGATACCTTCCAGGGCGCGGTAAATCACTACATATTTTTTGAGGTTGTTCCAGATAGGGAAAAAGAACAATACCAGTAGCAAGCTCGGCAGAAAAATGGCAATTGGCGCCAGCATACAGCCCAGGAATTGGTAACCCATACCCAGGTTACGCATAGCCATACCGCCTACATAAGCAGATATGGAGAAGGTAGGACCGGGAAGTGCGCGCATGATACCGGCGCCTGTCAGCAACTCTTCTGCAGAAAGATATTGCGATTTGGCGCGGGTTACATATTGTTCCAGCATCATCGCTATCAGGATATCGCCGCCTCCAAATACCAGGCTACCGAAACGGTAAAAGTTTTCGAAGAGGTTGAACGGACGACGGGTAATCCACTCGTGGGTACGCGCCATTTCAGATAAAACTCCCGCCAGGATGAATATAGAAGCAAACAGCCAGATATTTCCCCATTGTATTTTCCGGGGCTTTTCCGCATTCCCGGGAATACGTTTATTACTGAAGTTAGATACGATGCCACCTAATATGATCAGCGCCGGAAAGGTCCAGGGCGATTTCAGGTAAAATGCGGTAAACATGGCTACCACCATGATGGCGCCGGTAGCCAGGTTGTTGATACTGATGCGAAAAGCCCGAATGCCGCCATAGGCAAGGAAACCCACGGCCATCGGCTGCACATACTTGAAAATATCTGTTCTAAGGGCATTCTTACCAAAATACTGTAACAGGAAACTCAGGGACCCCATGATCAGGCAAGCCGGAGAAATCCATATCAGCAGCGTAATAACGGCCAGGATTACTCCTCCCCGTTTATAGCCAATCAGGGTAAGGGTTTGGGAGGAGGAGGCGCCGGGTAATAACTGACAGAAAGCATTATATTCCATCAACTCTTGCTCGGTAACATCCTTACGTTGCTGTACAAACGTTTTCATCATCATCGCCAGATGACCCTGCGGGCCTCCATAGGCGGTAATGCTATGTAATAGCACAGCTTTTAAGAAAGGAATATGACGTAGAAGCACAGTGTTTTTTAGTGAATTCCGATTGGACGAAGCAATAAGGTAATCAAATATCCTGACAAAATACAACCGCGTTGCCAATATTGGTAACCCCTCAAAATAATAAAGGCACAATACTTGTAATATTGGCCCCATTATAACGAATATGGCCTTTTGTCCGTTGTGATAGTTTCGATACTAGCCTGGTTAATATCCCACCAATGTCTGAGATGTTCGGACCTAAAGAATAACCATATTGAGGAACCATTAAAGAATGACTTGCTTATACGCAGGATATTTATAAAGTCCCGGAACGATGAGTTGCCGGGACTTTGAGTTTTATAGCACCTTATTTTTTAAGACCTATTTCACGTAAACGTTCATCCAGGTATTCACCTGCAGTGATCGGCTCATAAGCCAGCGGGTTGTTGGCTGTAACACAGCTTTCCAGTGCGTCCAGCTTCATGGCTGACTTAGGATGCAGGAAGAAGGGAATAGAGTAACGGGAAGTATTCCACATTTCCCGGGGAGGGTTTACCACCCGGTGCGTGGTCGACTTCAAACGGTTGTTGGTTAAGCGTTGCAGCATGTCTCCCACATTTACCACAATCTGTTCTGGCAGTGAGGTCACCGGTACCCAGTTGTTCTGCTTGTCAAGAATTTGCAGTCCGTCGGCCGACGCACCCACCAACAGGGTAATCAGGTTGATATCTTCGTGCTGTTCTGCCCTGATGGCCGATTTAGGCTCCTGCGTAATAGGAGGGTAGTGAATGGCTCTCAGGATGGAATTACCATTATGGATTTTATTATCGAAATAATGCTCGTCCAGCCCCAGGAACAAGGCAATGGCTTGTAACAGGTACTTACCGGATTGTTCAAATCCGCGGTATGCCTTGAAAAAGGTGGGTGTGAATGCAGGTACTTCCGCCACCTGTACATTATCCGGGTATTCTGCCCCGATAGGATCGTTATCTTCTACGGTTTGTCCAAACTGGAAAAACTCTTTCAGATCCGGGGCTTCGTATCCCTTGGCATGCTCTTTCCCAAACGAAGTGTAACCCCGCTGGCCGGCCAGCTCCGGAATCTCGTATTGGTGTTTGGTATCAAAAGGGAGCTTAAAAAATTCCTGCACGTACTTGTAGAGGTCAGCAATCAGTTCGTCAGGAATCCCATGATTCTTTACTGCTACAAAACCAACTTCTTCATAAGCCTTACCTAACTGCTGCACAAATGCTGCTTTTCGCCCTGCGTCTCCGGATGTGAAGTCCGCAAGGTCCACTGAGGGGATTGAGTGGGTGGTTGCCATATCTTATATTATTGTTTTGGAGCGATAAAGGTAGCGAAAATAGCACTATGGGCAGCAGAAAAGCTATCGGGTTACCGGCCAAATCCCCCTGGCCGGCGGCCCTTACCGGAAATATTGTTCCTCCTCATGGGTGATGTCTACCACAGCGTACCGGGCTATCTTGCTGATCAGCATTTCATCCATGATATCGACCATATTCTTGTAGTTCGCCCTTTTATCTGCTTTGATCAGTACCATCAGATCATTTTTATGAAACGCGTCCATCACAGCCGCTTTTTTATCAATAATTACATCCCGGATGCCAGCGTGATTGGCATAGCTGGAGTAGTGCACCTGTGGCGGCTGGGCGGGGTCGTTGCCTATGCCTTCATACCAGGCAATACGGTTATCGGGCCCTAGTATTACGGTTAATGCCTTCTTTGCCGGGAGCGACATCGGCTCTCCATCCTCCCGGGGCATCACCAGGTCCATGGTTTTGGGTTTTGTCATGGTGGTGGTCAGCATAAAGAAGGTAATTAGCAGGAAGCCCAGGTCTACCATGGGTGTCATATCCACGCGGGTCGACTTTTTATTGCTACGGGTGCCGTGGCCCCCTTTGGGAGCAGCAGTATTCATTTCAGCCATAACTAACGGTTTAGGGTATACGAAAATGATTGAAAGCGCTTTCAGCTATTAGATGCGGCAGCGGATTTTTTCCATAAATGCAAAAAGAAAGGGCGTTCAATCTGAACGCCCTTTCCGGGAAAAATCTATTTAATGATTTGTTTAAAACTCCGCACTCTTCGGTGTTCTCGGGAATGCAATCACATCGCGGATGTTAGACATGCCGGTTACAAACAGCATCAGGCGCTCAAAGCCGAGGCCAAAGCCGGCGTGAGGAGCGGTTCCAAAGCGGCGGGTATCCAGGTACCAGCTCAACTCTTCTACCGGAACATGCATTTCTTCCATACGCTTTACCAGCTTGTCATAGTTTTCTTCACGCTGTGAACCGCCTACCATTTCACCGATACCCGGGAACAGGATATCCATTGCCCTTACGGTTTTATTGTCGTCGTTGAGTTTCATGTAGAAAGACTTGATCTCTTTAGGATAATCAGTTAAGATAACCGGCTTCTTAAAGTGTTTTTCTACCAGGTAGCGCTCGTGCTCACTCTGCAGGTCAGCGCCCCAGCCTTCAATCAGGTACTGGAACTTCTTATTCTTATTGTGTTTGCTGTTTTTAAGAATGTCGATCGCTTCTGTATAGGTAATGCGTACGAACTCGTTGTGCAATACAAACTCCAGTTTTTCTATCAGGCCCATTTCGCTGCGTTCCTGCTGGGGCTTTTGCTTATCTTCTTCCACCAGGCGGTTCGCGAGGAAATCAAGATCATCGCGGTTATTATCCAGTACATAGCCTATTACCGACTTGATAAAAGCTTCTGCCAGGTCCATGTTATCTTCCAGCTCATAGAAAGCCATTTCTGGTTCTATCATCCAGAACTCCGCCAGGTGACGGGCGGTGTTGGAGTTTTCTGCACGGAAAGTTGGGCCGAAGGTGTAGATGTCACCAAAAGCCATAGCGCCCAATTCGCCTTCCAGCTGCCCGGAAACAGTGAGGTTGGTAGATTTACCAAAGAAATCTTCTTTGAAATCAATGTCCCCGCTGTCGGTACGCGGCGGATTTTTCACGTCCAGCGTGGTTACCCGGAACATTTCACCGGCGCCTTCCGCATCAGAAGCTGTAATGATAGGCGTATGCAGGTATACAAAACCCCGCTCATTGAAGAAGCGGTGTACCGCAAATGCCAGGGCGTGGCGTACGCGGAAAATGGCGCCAAATGTGTTGGTGCGGAAACGCAGGTGCGCAATTTCACGGAGATATTCCAGGCTGGGCTTGTTTTTCAGCTGGAGCGGATACTTTTCAGGATCGCAATCACCCAGTATTTCCAGGGAGCTGGCTTTCAGCTCTACTTTCTGACCCTTACCGAGGGAAGGTATAATTTCGCCGGTAGCACTGATAGCGGCACCGGTGGTAATACGCTTGATCAGCGCGGCATCAGTATTTTCGGCGTTTATAACGATCTGTAAATTATTATTGGTAGAGCCATCGTTCAAAGCTATAAACTGATTGTTGCGAAATGAACGCACCCAACCCTTAACTGTAACTTCGTAATGCGCCTTGTCATCGGACAAGATCTGCTTGACTTTTACCCTTTGGCTCATATATATTTAATTTTTAGGATTGCAAAAATAAGCGTAAATCTTCATAGTATATAATACCGGTAACCGCCTTTTTTCCTTTCCCAGGGTGCCAACAAAATGTTAAAAATAGCAGTGGAACAGGGGCAAGCCCCGGCTGGGGGCTCGGAATGCCAGTCCGGTGGCCGGTTTGCCCCGCACAAGAACAGAATAGGGGCTACTTTGGGGCATTTGGTGCCTAAAAATTTTTGGATAATAGTAAAAGTTGTTTTAATCTTGCGGTATATTCTGCCTGATTAAGTTCATTTTCCATCTTCATCAGCAGTTCCTAAACTCAACATTCCCTATCAAATTTAATAAGCTAATTAAATTTATTGACTCAAAACAATTATTTGTAATTGGTGTATGTTGGTATGCAGTGGTACCCGCCTCACAACACTTCTAAAATTTGACAACACAGATGATGTACGACATCTTACAACTGAACGACATGCTCGTTCCTGAGCTGCTTGATATTGCAGAGAAACTGGACGTTCCCAACGCAAAAAAACTGAACAAACAGGACCTTATCTACAAAATTCTTGATAAACAAGCAGTATTAGCCTCAGAAGATAACCAAGCCAACGGAGACGAGAAAAAAGCACGGAAACGCAAACCTGTAAAGAAAGACGAAGCTAGCCACCCGGCCGAAGAACCTGCGCACGCTGAAGAAAAACCAGCTGCGAAAAAAGCAGCAGCAAAGAAAAGCACCGGAACAAAAACTAAAGAACACGACGAACACGAAGCTCCTGCAGCCGCTTCTGCCAAGCCTAAAGTAAAAGATTTCGAAATAGACTTGGATAGCATTCCTTCCCTTACTTTCGACGACGATGATGATATTATTATCCCTTCTTTTACGGAAGATGAAGAACCGGAAGAAGAGGAAGAAGAAGTAGTAGTAATACCGCCGGTAGAAGATGAACTGGATGACGATGACTTTGTAGTACCTGGAGAAATACCAGTAACGCCCGCGGCACAGAAAAACCGTTTTCCAAATAAGAAAGAACCCGTTTTCAACATAGAGTTCGATGGCGTTATCGTGAGTGAAGGCGTATTGGAAATGATGCCGGATGGCTATGGTTTCCTCCGTTCTTCTGACTATAACTATCTCAGCTCCCCCGATGATATTTATGTATCGCCTTCTCAAATAAAACTCTTCGGCCTGAAAACCGGGGATACCGTGAAAGGCTCTGTACGCCCACCTAAAGAAGGGGAAAAGTACTTTGCTTTATTGAAAGTAGAAACGATTAATAATAAGTCGCCGGAAGAAGTACGCGACCGCGTGCCATTCGATTACCTGACGCCACTGTTTCCTTTCGAAAAACTCAGGTTAACAACCACTTCCAATAACTACTCTACCCGTATCATGGATATGTTTACGCCTATCGGTAAAGGACAACGCGGACTAATCGTTGCCCAACCCAAAGTAGGTAAAACCATGTTACTGAAAGAAGTAGCCAACGCAATCGCTACCAACCATCCTGAAATATACCTGATGGTAGTACTGATTGATGAGCGTCCGGAAGAGGTAACAGATATGGAACGCAGCGTAAAGGCAGAAGTAATTGCCTCCACTTTCGACGAGCCTGCAGAGAAACACGTAAAAGTATCTGCCATCGCATTACAGAAAGCAAAACGCCTGGTAGAATGCGGACATGATGTGGTGATCCTGCTCGACTCTATTACCCGTCTGGCAAGAGCTCACAATACCGTGGCTCCTGCTTCCGGTAAAGTATTGAGCGGTGGTGTGGAAGCTAACGCCATGCAGAAACCAAAACAATTCTTCGGTGCGGCCCGTAAAATTGAACACGGTGGTTCATTAACCATCCTGGCTACCGCCCTGATTGATACCGGTTCTAAAATGGATGAGGTGATCTTTGAAGAATTTAAAGGTACCGGTAACATGGAACTGTTACTGGATCGTAAACTGGCTAACAAACGTATCTTCCCGGCTATCGATGTTTCTGCATCGTCTACCCGTCGCGATGACCTGCTGCTGGATAAAGATTCTCTCAAACGTATCCATATTCTCCGTAACCACCTTGGCGATATGAACACAGATGAGTCTATGCACTTTATGCTGCAACATATGCGTGGTACTAAAAACAACGAAGAATTCCTGATTTCTATGAACAGCTAGAGCAGGACTACGATAAAGTAAAAGGCCCGTTACGATCATCGTAACGGGCCTTTTACTTTAGTATTGATTGTATTGTTTTTTCTGTTGTCCTGGCGCAAACGGTTTCGCCGACTTGGTGCCGTAAATTTTCTTTTGTTGTCCTGGCGGTAATCCGTGTGGATTGCCTGTTTCTGTATATACAGGCGTTACGCAACTATAGCAGAATACAACCGACAGCCCACATAAAAGGAGTACTATTTTTTTCATGACAGATGTTAAATGAGTGATCTTCTTATCATGCAAAAATCCCGCCAGAGTAATACTATGGCGGGATTATCCAATCTATCTAACCTTATAACTATCTTACATAAAACATCATCAGATGCTTATTAGAATATCCAGTTTACACCCACTTGAAATTCTTTAGGGAAATCGAAGCTGAACGCGCTGGTGTTATTTTTAACACCGGTTGCTTCTGTCTTTCTCTGGTCATAAGCATAGCTCAGACCACCGAAAGCGCCTTCCAGCATGAAGTGTTTGCTCACGAAGTAAGTGATACCAGGTAATACTTTAACGGAGAAACCATTGTAAGTATAGGTTTTGTTACCGTCTGTTTTGTCTGTACCAAAGTGGTAACCTGCATTACCTTCAGCGAAGAATGCAAATTTGCTTTGACCAATCATGTGGTAGTTACGAACGAACAGGCCTGGAGTTACGCTGGTGTTAGTAGTTTTTAAGCCATTCACTTTTTTGGTACCGAATTCAGTGTTGGCAAATACACCTACTACCCAGTTAGAGTTCAGTGCCATACCTACTTTAGGGCTGATACCGAAGGTGGTGTTGGTGGTTTTGTTATCAGTACCTTTTTGTTTGTCAGTGGTAGTAGAAACATTCAGATTACCTCCTAAAATAAAATCGCCTTTCGATAACTGAGCCTTTGCTACTTGTGTGCCGAACAGTGCTACTGCGGCCATTACAATCAACTTTTTCATCTGTCGTTAAATTTAAATATTCATTAAA
This sequence comes from Chitinophaga sp. Ak27, assembly GCF_012726295.1. Lineage (GTDB taxonomy): Bacteria > Bacteroidota > Bacteroidia > Chitinophagales > Chitinophagaceae > Chitinophaga. The sequence continues at coordinate 181,508 of NZ_JABAOB010000006.1, forward strand.
ACTATTCCTGTGTCTTGATTCTTCTACATACTTGCTAGCAATTCTTGTTGATGTTTGGTCGATATCTTAATCCATTAAAAAATATATTCAATACCTGACGTTCACGGTTCATAAAGCATTTCAGCCCATCCTTATCATGAGGATCAAAGCCTGCTGCCTGCCACTTGCACCATATTACCCATAAACCGAATAATACGTTTACCAGCAACTGCGCCGTTAATTCAGGATCCGTGCCCTCATGCAGCTCCCCATTTTCCACGCCTTTAGCAATGGTGGCGGAAAGGAAAGAAATTTCTACCTGCTGCAGTAACTCTATCGTTTGACGCATCAAACTGGAAGGGACATCTTTAATCCATTCATTTACGCCAAACAGAAAATGATATTCCAGCAACATTTTTTCTTTCAATGCCAGGTAACGGTCTATAATAGCAGTGATAGTTGGGGCGGTTTCTACATAGGCTGACATGTCCAGAAAACAATCAGCTATCATTCGCTCCACAACTGCTACATATATGGATTCCTTGTCAGAAAAATAATAATATAAAGAGCCTTTGGATATTTCCAGATCCCTCGCTATCTCCTCCATGGTAGTTTTAGATAAGCCAAACCGCTTGAAGCGCTTTAGTGCCGCTTCCAGAATCATAATACGTTTCTGGTCCTGTTCTGCCATAAGGTGTAGGTTGGGCGCAAATGCAAAATTGACTGTTTGACTATTTTGTTTTGCGGGTCAAATGTACAACCAAAAGTTATTTCACCAAATTTTTTTGTTAAGAAATTGTTACGTACTCTTCGCGCATGATATCAAAATGCACAGAAATGCCGGGTAAACACGTTTCGTTAACAAAAACGTTGGCAATACTTTAAACAAATCAAAAAGGAGACTCCGGAAAAATTGAAAATTTAAAATTACCGGAAATGGATATACGAAGCTGGCCGTTTAGGAATGTGACAGTTTATGTACCAGGTCGCGTTGCCTCCGCTCTGTAATTTCCAGTACCACGCCGCTTTTCAGCACTACTTTACTGGATGAAGCATCTAAATGACTCACATTGGCCAGCTGTATCATCTGGCTATTATTAATCTGGTAAAAGCGCAGGGTGGCAAACAGGTCGGCATAGTAACGGAAAGACTGGAGGGCCGTGATATTTGTTCCATTGTTCAGGTAAAACAGGCAGTTGTCGCCTTGTGCTTCCAGGTATTCGATAGCCGGAAGCTGTATAGTATAGGCCTCACCATTAGTGGCGGGGATCAACAACTTCCAGGCGACCGGCTTGCTGTTGTTGAAATTTTCCAGCAATACGCGGTACCGGTCTTTCGGGGCCCCAGCATTAATGCGGCCGGTTGTCAGCGCCACCGCCTGCAACAAGCTTTCTTTGTCAATAGGCTTCAGGATCAGCTCTACATCGCTGAAACGGATCACATGGAGAAACTTCTTTTCAAACGCGGTTACAAACACCGCTTCAAACGGGATGTCCGGCAGGGTGCCTGAAAGTACGTCAAATCCCGTCCCATCAGGCATTTCCAGGTCAAGGAATACCAGGTCGGGGCGATGCTTCTTGATTTTTTCGATACCATCAGCGCAGTCAGACGCTGTGTCGGCAATGGTAATCCCGGGGCAATATTTCTCCAGCATTAATGCAATAATGTCCCGGCTGTTCCTCTCATCATCTATAATAATAGCCTTTATCATATAAGTAACATTAACGGATATACTGAATTATAACTGAGGGATCAGTATTTTAACTGTTGTACCGCTATCTGAATCATCATCAGATGATCTATCAATAATTTCTATATGGATTTCGGTGTTATACATTTTATTCAGCAATTCCGCCCTGTTCTGGCTGATTTCCATACCTGACGACTGGTGATGTTTGGGCAGCATACGCAGGGATTTTGAACGGGCAATGCCAATACCATTGTCGGCGATAATACATTCCAGCATATCAGAAGCTACCTGGTTAAAATAAATAGATAGCTGTCCGGTTGGCTGCTTGGGGTTCGTCATGCCATGTTTCACTGCATTTTCCACATAAGGCTGTAACAGCATGGCAGGAATTTCCAATTCAGCCGTGGCGATTACCGGATCTACCACAATTTCGTATTCCATCCTGTTCTCAAAGCGCATTTTCTCCAATCCCAGGTAGGTGTTGAGATAAGTAATTTCATCGGCCAGGGATATGAAATTACGCCGGGAGAAGTCGAGTGTTTTGCGGATCAGGTAAGAAAAATCAGACAGGTATTTCTGCGCATACTCATAATCGCGCTGCATGACGAACAGCTGTATGGAGTTGAGGCAGTTAAAAATGAAGTGTGGATTTATCTGAGCGCGGATGGCCTTTAACTCAATCTCCGTCAGCTTTTTATCGTATTCTGTTTCCAGTTGTATCTTTCGTTGTTCTTCCAGTTCCTGTTTTTTACGCAATATTTCCGTGGTCTGTTCTTTTACCAGTTCTTCCAGTTGCTCATTGAGCTTATGTTGTAGCTCTTTATTTTTATTTAACTGTTTGATCAGCAGCTCCTGGGTGCGGGTGCGTTCCAGGTGCACCAGCTTGTTCCGGTAGCTGAGTCCTGCCAGGAAAAACATAGCCTGTAACAGTACGCCGCCAATTAACAGCATAGTAGGAGCCGCGAGTTCTCCCAGCGCGCTGAGTAACCCCAATGGCCGTACGTGCATGAGGAAAGAGCCGAAACAGGCCAGGTACAGGCAAACGGAGCCATAGAGGAAGAACCTTACCAGCGGATGGTGCCGGGAACGCCGGGCCAACGCCACAAATACCGCCAGCAAAGGGATCAGCGTTAAAAAGTATACATAGCTGTAAATAATCGTGGGTAAATGATATTGTTCCTCCAGGATACAATACATGCAGAAAATGATCAATCCCCCTACAACAGCCGCTACCCAGGTAAATACCCGCTCCATAAAAGGATATCGCTCGGTAAGGTTCAGGAATGCGTTTCCGAACAGCAGGTACATCAGGTAAAAGCAGAACAGTAAACCGGGTATATCCCAGTAATATTTCAGCATAGGCCAGCGATGGAAGAAAGAGAGCTGATAAGGCTTGCTCTCCAGCCGCAAAGCAAAAAAGAGAATGAGCCCCAGCACATAAGCGGCAAAGTAGATATACGATTTATCGGGGAGTTGTATATAATTAATAATAGAAATACTGAAGAATACCATCAGCATACCCAGTAGCACCTGTATCACAACGGCCTCTTTGCGATAGATATCCAGCTGCTGGTCGCGGAAAACGGCGTAGCCTTCTGTGCTGAAAAGGAGGGGCATCAGCGCATTTTCATTGTAGGATTTATTGATGATATGCAGGTAAAAGATGCGCACTTCCCCGGGAGGGACCTGCACATTAAAGGCATAATGATGCCACCGCTCTACACCACCATTGTCCAGCATTAATCCGGTTTGCATCAGTAGCTGGGGGGAACCGCCGGGAGCCTGGCTATACCAATACATAAAGTCATGCCAGCCGGAAAAAAGGCGGTATGACAGGGGCTTACTGTATTGATTTTTTACCATCAGTTTCAGCCAGCAGTTGTTTACCTGTCCGTTGTTTTTGGGATAATTATGAAATACGTTTTCATCATGGTGAAAGGTAAGTCGGCTGACTTGTGCAATGGTGAGTTGTTGCTGTTCGTCGGAAATAATATTGATATAAGGCCTCAGATCCATACTTGCGGGAGCAAATGCGGCATCGGTGATCAATGTATCTACGGGCGTACGATCGACGTTGGCAAAGGATTCTGCAGTGTAACAGTACAACAGCAGCATTAAAATAATGCGCTTCACAAAGTGTCTTATATATAGTTAGTTATAGCAATTTATCAATGGCGCTGGCTAATGCTTCATCTTTGGCGGTGATAACATCCCCTGCATCATGTGTGCTCAGATATATTTCCACTTTGTTATAAACGTTACGCCAGTTTGGGTGATGGTCCATTTTTTCAGCTACCATCGCCACTTTGGTCATAAATGCAAACGCATCCCGAAAATCTTTAAATTCAAATGCCCGGTAAAGCTGTTTGTTTCTTTCTTCCCACATAACTCAGGGGTTTAAAAGGTAAAACAAGGGGTCTTTCTTCGAATCTGGTTAAATATTATCAGGTGTTATTGTGTAGTGCCTGTCTTAAAAAATAAGGTTCATCTTGTTTTTGATTTCCCTGATGTCCAGTAAAGATACTAATTGTACGAGCGGAACAATGCGTAATTCTTCCAATAATTTTTTTACATCATGGGGTTGGTAATAATCGCCCTTGATCATCCATAGAAAATGGATCTGTTTGAGTTCAGGCAGAAGAAATTCTGCTTGGCAGTGATTGTTGTAAAAGTAGTGTGCTACAGAGTTGGTGGGTTCAAGGAACTCAAGTACAGGAAAATGAAAAGACCTGCTTCTCTTGGAGAGCGTGATTTCCAGGTTATTGTTTACCCGGAAATTAGTATGCAGCTGGCGGTTAATATGCCAGCACAACTGGTAATCTCTCGCAGAAGATGCAATCCCGATCAGGTGGGTGTTTTCAAAGAAATCCTCCACCAATTGCTCCTGGTCCAGCTTTAACTTGAGTATTGTCATATAGAAAAGTAACGGTACATCCAGTCTGGATATTGAAAAAATCTACTTTTTCTTTTTGCGGCTTTTTTCCGAAGGATTAGCGGGATCCCAAAAAACGGTTTTGAAATCCTGCACTTTATCTGCTTTTACTACCACGCCCTCCTGTTCCAGCAGCTCCTGCATGAGGGTGGGAGTGGCAAAGTGGCTTCTGCCACTGAGTTCTCCTTTGCTGTTGACAACCCGGTGGGCGGGTACGGCCGGTTTGGCGCTGCCGGCTGCATTCATAGCCCAGCCAACCATACGGCCGGTCAGCTTCAACCCCGAGGCATCCGCAATGGCGCCATACGAGGTGACCCTGCCGCGTGGAATGGTGCGGGCTATTTTAAATACGGTTTTAAAAAAAGAATCCGATTTACTGGTCTTCTTTTCCTTTTTCTCCTTCTTCCCGTCTACGGGCAAGGAGGGCAGCTCTTTTGGGTTCAGGTACTTTTTCATAATCAAAAGGACAGTGCTTGCAGCCATTACCACAACAATACCCCCGGTCTACATGGAACTTTTCCGTAAATACCATATAGCCCTCGGCGTTATAATAGAAGTCAATCTTCTCCACCAACGGTTGCTTCATCTGACGGCAGTTTTATGCTTTGCCAGTTCAGCGGAGCAGCAGGCAATTGAAATTTCAGATAACGGATGGTTCTGCCATCAGCCAGGTGCATGCCCTCATAATAGGTCTGTATTTTCAATAATGGCGGCACTTCGGGTAAAGCATATACATCAGCAATATCTTCTATCAGGGTACATCCCGCTGCGCTGATCACTTCCTGTGTAAAAGCATACAGCTGAGGAGAGTCTGTTTTCAGGTTAATGGTAGCACCTGGCGCCAGCAGTGGCTGAAACAGCTGAAGGAACTTAGGGTGCGTTAACCTTTTCTTTGATTTGGATTGGCGGAGGAATGGATCCGGAAAGGTAATCCAGATATCCTTAATTTCTCCCGGCGCAAAATAGTTGTTGAGTTTGTCGATCTGGGTGCGCAGGAAGGCAGCGTTGGGAAGCGGTTCCTCCAGAGCTGTTTTTGCCCCCCTCCAGATACGGTTGCCTTTCAGGTCTACTCCGATAAAGTTCTGATCCGGATACAGCCGGGCCATGCCCAGGGTATAATCCCCTTTGCCACAGGCCAGTTCTAATGTAACAGGGTGGTTGTTTTTAAAAAATTCATTCCATTTTCCCTGCATACCTTCCGGGTAAATCAATACGTTGGGGAAGGTTTCAATTTCAGCAAATCGTTGTAATTTTTTTTGTCCCATTTGCGGCAAAAATAAGAAAAAGCAGAAAGCAGAAGGTGGAAAGCAAAAAGCTATTGACCCGTTTGCAAGAAGATATTAAATAATATCAATTCGCTTTGATCAATCATCTCAATGGCTTTTTGCTTTCCACCTTCCGCTTTTTGCTCAAAAAAAAAGCCCGTAAGCATAATAACTTACGAGCTCTTTAAACCAATTAAGCTGTAGGAGGAGGAGTCGAACCTCCACGGGGCAGTTAGCCATAGCACAAATAAGATTAGTGGTCAACCCAATTATACTACGTTTATCCTGTGATCCCCACCCCCGAGACAAGAGGGCATGTCTGCCAATTTCATCATCCCACAGTGTGTTTATATCATTACCTGCTATTGCTTGTCGTTAGCCGTTTGTGTAATGATTATGATGCAAATCTAAAGAGAAGGGTAGTTTCTTGCAAATTTTTTAAGAGAAATTTTGGAATTTTCGATATTTTTTAAATATTTGCATATAACTTTAATACATTCAAAAACAAATTGTAAAAATGAGCCACAATTTGAATATTGACAAACTCGATTTGCAGATTATCAGCGAAATGATGTCTAATGCTGAGATCTCTTACGCCGACCTGGGGAAGAAATTGTTCGTTTCCGGCGGGACTATCCACGTGAGAATGAAGAAATTACAAGAACTGGGTGTAGTTAAAGGTACTAAATTACATGTAGATTTAAAAATGATTGGCTACGATGTAATTGCCTTTATTGGTATTTATTTGGAAAAAAGCTCCATGTACGACACGGTAGCCAAAGAATTAAGGAAAATTCCCGAAATGGTGCGCCTTAATTATACCACAGGCAGTTACAGCATGTTTGCTGAAATTATCTGTAAAGACATTACCCAGCTTCGCCGTATCCTCCATGATGAATTACAGAAAATAAAAGGCATTGAAAGAACTGAAACCTTGATTTCCCTGGAAGAGAGCTTTTACCGAACAATCAACGTTGTGGAATAGTGACCGGAATGGAACAGCGCGGTTAAATTTTCACGCTTAATCGTTAAATTCCAGTATGGTTACACCAGAAATCGCCGAGAAAATCCGACAGCTGGAGGAGAAGTATGCCGCTATGGGCCAAAACCTGTCGGCTTACCTGGATGGCTTACTGTACGCGGACTACCTTACCTATTGGGATTATATTCAGCTGGATGTGTTGCTCAACCTGCAACACCCGCGCACGCAGATTCCTGATGAAAGAATTTTCATCATTTATCACCAGATCACGGAATTGTATTTTAAATTATCATTGCAGGCCATCGCACAAATAGCGCTGACGCCTGTTCTGTCGGCTGAAATATTTGTTACCCAGCTCAAACGGATTAACAGCTATTTCCATAGCCTTATCAGCTCATTTGAAATAATGGTAGATGGGATGGATAAGGAACAGTTCCTGCAATTTCGCATGGCATTACTGCCTGCCAGCGGCTTTCAGAGCGGCCAGTTCAGGATGATAGAAATAGGTTCTACCCGGTTAATCAACCTGGTATATGAACCTATGCGCCCTCCATTGAAGGAAGCGCCCCTGAAGGATGTATTGGAGAGTATTTATTGGCGCAGTGGCGCCACAGAACTGGCTACTGGCAAGAAAACACTTACCCTGCGGCAGTTTGAGCTAAAGTATATGGATGATTTTCTCCAGATGGCTACCCTATATGAGCACCGCCACCTGGAAGCTCGTTACCAGCAGCTTTCTCCGGCCGATCAGGCCATCGTGGCGCCCTTATTAAAAGAATACGATCTGAATGTAAACGTACGCTGGCCCCTAGTACATTATAAATCAGCTGTAAGATATCTCCACAAAACCCCTGAAGACATTGCTGCTACCGGTGGCACCAACTGGCAACAATACCTGCCGCCGAAAAATAAACGCATCGTCTTCTTCCCCGGGCTATGGACCGAAGCGGACCTTGATAACTGGGGAAAGCTGGCCATGGGCCACCACTAATAATACCTCAAATATTTTGGGTTGTAAAACGCCTGATATAATAGGCCAGTAGAGGTACATCTGCCTTTTCTAGGGGGTGCGCCGTGTCGGGCAATACTGTGAGCTGGGCCAGTGGCAAGGCCTTATATACCTCAATGGTTTCCTGGAAGGATACCATATTATCACGGTCGCCCATCATCAGCATGCACGGAGTAACGATCTGCGCATAATCGCGGGGCTTCAGTAATGCCTGGTGTCCCAGTTCTTCTATCAGCTGGGCAGTACGGGATACCACCGTTTTCCAGTCGCCGGCCGTATGCCGCTCGGCCAGCAGCTTCGCAAAAGCAGGTACCTTTTCCTCTATTACTACTGGATCCAGCTGTTTTACCTCCTTGCCGGCAGTAGCTTCATTCCAGTTATACTTGGTGGCGAGTGTAATAACGCGGCCAATTTTTTCTGGATAGTGTCTGGCCAGGTACATGGCTACATACCCGCCCATGCTGTATCCAAAAACATGTACGAAGTCAAGTGCCTTACTTTCCAGATAGGATAATACTTCTGCGGCAAATACCTGTATACTGAATCCCTGCTCGGAAAAGGGTACGTCGCCGTGGCCGCTGAAATTAAGCTGATGTACCTCATAATGTTCTGATAACCCGGCAGCTAATGGCTGAAATTGAGAGGCAGCGCCCAATGCGCCGTGTAAAAAAAGTATGGGGAGCTTATTTGTTTGCATTGACTAAAACTAGCAAACATTTTTTAAGAAGCAAAAAGCTTATCTGGCCAGGTAAGCGCCATCAATGGGATAATAGCCACCAGTGACGAAGGACGATTGAGGACTGCTCAGCCACAATACCATTTCCGCCACCTCCTCCGGCTGCCCTAACCTGCCAATCGGATGTAATCCTACCAGGGCCTGCATTTGCTCCTGGCTCAGGTGTTTGGTTAATAAAGGCGTTTCTATAAAGCCGGGCCCTACTGCATTAATCCGGATGCCTTTGGCAGAATATTCTACCGCCGCTGCCTGTGTAAGTCCTACCACCCCATGTTTGGCGGCTACATAAGCGCAGGAACCGGCAAAGCCTACGGCGCCCAGAATAGATGCCATATTGACAATTACCCCGCCACCGGCCCTTTCCATGGCTGGTAACTGGTAACGCATGCCGTAAAAGACGCCACTGAGGTTGATATTGATAACTTTTTGCCATTCTTCCAGTTTGTACTCGCCCGTTGGAGCTGCTGCACCTCCAATGCCGGCATTATTACAGGCAATGTCCAGCTGGTTAAATTCCGACAGCGCTTTGACTACCAGTTGCTCACAGTCGCCAGGATTGCTGCTATCTGATTTTACAAAGATAGCTTTGCCACCGGTCTGCTGAATGGCTTTGGCAACCGCTTCTCCGCCCTTTTCATCGATGTCGCTGATCACTACGCTCGCCCCGTTCCTGGCATAGAGTTCTGCCACGCATTTGCCAATCCCCGATCCGGCGCCTGTTACCAGTGCTACCTTGTTTTTCAGTACTTCCATAACAAACATTTTGCTCTTATAAACAATACCGGCGGATGAAATGTTCCTCATATTTTTTTATTATGTTTGCATAGATGTTGCCGATTAATTTTCTTCACTTAAGATGTCCCATCATCAAATCATGTTTTTTTAAATACTAGTAATGGAATACAATACCACGCGTAATTACCTGATAATGAAGGAGTATGGCAGGAATATCCAGAAAATGGTGGAATACCTGGGAACCATAGAAGACGACGAGGAGCGTCAGCGTAATGCCATGGCCGTAATAGAGCTTATGGGTACACTGAACCCGCATTTACGGAATGTGGAGGACTTCAGGCATAAATTATGGGACCATATCTTTAATATCTCCGGCTTCACCCTAAAAGTGGAATCACCTTACCCGATTCCTACTATTGAAAAGTTGAGGGCTAAACCAGATAGACTGCCTTACCCTAAAAAATATCCCAGGAACCGTCACTTCGGAAAAAACCTGGAAATGATCATAGATAAAGCGGTACATGAAGAAAACCCCGAAATGAAAGAAGGGTTTACCCAATGTATCGGCAATTATATGAAGCTGGCTTACACTAACTGGCATAAGGAAAGTGTACATGATGACGCCATTAAGGCCGAATTACTGGCCATCACAAATGGTCAGCTGGAATACCATCCGGGCCATAGCAGCGGTACTGCAACAGCTCCCGCTAACTTCCCTGGTGGCGGCGGAAATGTAGCTGGTGGCGGTGAGCAATTCCGTTCCAGCAACAAACGTAAAAATTTCCAGCAGAATAAATTCAAAAGCAGCAACAGCGGTGGAAATAAAAGCGGCGGAAGTAGCAATAAGCACAATAATAAATACAACAAAAACAGGAACAAGTGAGTAGTGCTTTTGAAGTAAGAGGCGGCAACCGCTTAAAAGGGGAAATTATACCCCAGGGTGCCAAAAACGAAGCTTTACAAATCATCAGTGCCGTGATGCTAACCCCCGAAAAGGTTACTATCACAAATATTCCCGATATAGTAGATGTAAATCTGCTGATAGAGTTGTTAGGAGATGCAGGTGTAAAAATAAACCGTATAAGTCGCGATACCTGCGAGTTTCAGGCCGATAATGTAGATCTGAAATACCTGGAAAGTCCCGAATTTAAAAAGAAGTCCGGCCGTCTCCGTGGCTCTGTGATGATTGCAGGGCCTTTGCTGGCAAGGTTTGGACGTGCTTTCATTCCCAAACCAGGTGGCGATAAAATAGGCCGTCGCCGACTCGATACCCATATTATCGGTTTTGAAAAGCTGGGAGCCCGGTTTGTATATGATGCTGACGATAACTACTTCCGCCTGGAAACAGCGGGTGGGTTGAAAGGCACCTATATGCTCCTCGATGAACCCAGCGTAACAGGTACTGCCAACATTGTGATGGCAGCTGTAATGGCGGAAGGAACTACCACTATTTATAACGCGGCCTGCGAGCCATACCTGCAGCAGCTTTGCAAAATGCTGAACCGCATGGGCGCCCGTATCAGTGGGGTAGGGTCCAACCTGCTCACTATTGAAGGGGTAACGCAGCTGGGTGGCTGTGAACACAGCATGCTGCCGGATATGATAGAAATCGGCTCCTTTATAGGACTGGCGGCAATGACGCAAAGTGAAATCACCATCAAAAATGCCGGTATCGAACACCTGGGCATCATCCCGGAAAAATTCCGTCAACTCGGTATCCAGATGGAGATTCGGGGCAACGATATCTACATTCCTTCACAGGATTCCTACGAAATACAAACTTTCCTGGATGGATCAATACTGACTATTTCAGACCATCCCTGGCCCGGTTTTACGCCCGATCTGCTCAGTATTGTGCTGGTAGTAGCTACGCAGGCAAAAGGCAGTGTCATGATTCACCAGAAAATGTTTGAAAGCCGCCTGTTCTTTGTCGACAAGCTGATAGACATGGGGGCGCAGATCGTGTTGTGTGATCCTCACCGGGCAGTTGTGATTGGCCTGGGCCGTCAGCATCCGCTACGCGGTATTACCATGTCGTCTCCCGATATACGTGCAGGGGTATCCTTGCTCATTGCCGCTCTCAGCGCAGAAGGAAAGAGTACTATTCAGAACATAGACCAGATAGACCGCGGTTACCAATATATCGATGAGAGGTTGAGAAAACTGGGCGCGGATATTAAACGAGTATAAGAGCTGCACGCTATTTAAGCTATCATAGTAGCAGCCGCTATTTACAAACCCAAATACCAGCAATACTTTTTTACTGGTTTTTGGGTTTTGCATTTGGCATAGTCAGCTACATCTACTTTATCATTACTAATGGAAAAAAAGATCATTATCGTTACCGCTCCCTCTGGCGCTGGTAAAACCACCATCGTTAAAAAGTTATTGGCTAACCTGCCTGTGCTGGCTTTTTCTATTTCCGCCAGTACCCGCACACCAAGGGCCAGTGAAGTAAATGGGAAAGACTATTATTTTATGTCTGCAGATGAATTTCATCAGCATATCGACAACCATGCTTTTGCGGAATATGAAATGGTATATGCCGGTAAGTATTATGGCACCCTCAAAAGTGAGCTGGAACGTATCTGGAGTAACGAGCAGATCCCCATGGTGGATATTGACGTGAAGGGCGCATTATCTATTAAGGAGAAGTATCATGAAAATGCGCTGACTATTTTCATACAACCGCCATCGTTAGAAGCGCTACGAGTGCGGCTCAGCGAGCGCGGTACCGAAACGCAGGCTTCCCTGGAGGAGCGTTTGGCCAAAGCGCGCTATGAATTATCCTTCTCACATGAATTTGACCAGATTGTGGTGAACGATGAACTGGAAAAGGCATATGAAGAAGTAAAAAAGCTGGTAACAGATTTTTTAAATATAAAATAGCGGTTTGATCGTTGGTTTTCCTAATTCCTTATTTTTGTTAGGATGGATGGATACACAATTATTATTTTAGTTTTTCTCGTACTGCTGGCGGGTTTCTTTTCTGGTATAGAAGCCGCCTTCGCCAATGTGAATAAATTGAGCATTGAGCTGAAAAAGAAGCAGGGACGGGCTACTGGTAAGATATTGGCCAGTCTGAATGAAAATCCTAGTCGTTTCCTGGCAACCAGCCTGGTGGGATTTACTATTACTGTAGTCATCTACGGTATTATGGTGGCAGGCGTCTTTCAGCCCGCCTGGGATTCTTTCATGGGCAAATCTGAAGCTGCCGGCCTGCAGCCATTTGTTATTTTCATTGAGGTAATACTGGCCAGCCTGATCATGCTTTTCCTGGGTTTCTTTATTCCCAGGGCCCTATTCCGGTCCAGGCCGGAAGCACTGCTCAGCTTTTTTGCACTGCCCATTTCATTGATTGCGAAACCACTCTATGTAATAGGTAACGTTCTCGTATCTATATCTGAGTGGATGCTTAAATACCTGTTTAATGTAAGATTGCTCGAAAACGGTGAATCCTTTACCCGCGTGGATGTAGAGCATTTTATCAGGCAGTCGCAACAACACTTCGGGGAAAACAACCAGGACCTGAATACAGAACTGTTTGAAAATGCCTTGTCCCTTGCACATGTAAAAATCCGTGGTTGCCTTATTCCACGCAAGGAGATTGAAGCCATGGAAATTCATCGCCCTATTGGTGATGCGCAGAAAAAATTCATGGATACCAAGCTCTCAAAGATTATCATCTATGAAGGTTCCATCGATAATATCCTCGGTTATATCCACCAGTTAGATATGTTCAAAAATCCGAAGGATATCAGTTCCATTATCCATCCTATCCTGGCCGTGCCTGAAACGATGAGCGCTATCGACCTGTTGAGCAAATTCAATAAGGAGCGTAGAAGCATTGCCTGGGTAGTGGATGAATTCGGCGGAACAGCCGGAATTGTTACGATTGAAGATGTGTTGGAAGAAATATTCGGCGATATAAAGGATGAACATGATGAAGAAGAGTTTGTGGAGAAGCAGATTGCCGAGAAAGAATATATTTTTTCCGGCAGATTGGAGCTCGATTACTTGAATGAAAGATATGGTCTGGACTTCCCGGAAGACGAAAGCGAAACGTTATCGGGGTATATAATCAATCACCACGAAACCATTCCGAAGATCAAAGAACGCATCATTATCGATGACTATGAGTTTGATATTCTGAATGTTACAGATACCCGGATTGAAATGGTGAAGATGAAAATGTTAGTATAGGGGTTACTGTGAATCAGGTTGACTTATCAGATATTAATATGATATAATTATTTATTTAATACTAATATTAACGAGTCAATAACAAATTAGCTAAAACGTTTTAAAAAAAAGTAGTAGGAATTTAACACGGATTGTATACATTTGCTCTAGATGATGTAACACAATGATTTGATTTTTGTTAAAAGGTTGTAAAAAAAGTGTTCCAACATTGATAATAAAATAATTCTTGTTATTTTTGTATTACAAAATAAAACGCAACCAGGAATTCTTACTTATACTGAACGCTTGCCATCAATTGGGTAAGTAGTTTAACTGGAAGCTAAAGACATTCTCGAATTCAACTTTTTTGGGGTTAACAAACAATGGATGAAAGGCCGGCTCTTGATTCTTCTCGGGCTGGCTCTTTTTTTTATCTACTTTTCCCTCTGTTTTCCCTTTATCTTCCTACACTTTATTTTTTCTCTCGCATTTTACCCGATCAATTACTTAAAGCAGCATTAAAATGCCGACGCTACTCTAATTTGTAGTATCCAACCGCTATATTTGTGATCCTTAATAGCAAACAGTTTTCAATATCGTTCGATCATATAAAGTATGTTAAAGAAATTTTTCTCAAGCAATGAGGACAAGGCAGAAATGTCTTTTTTCGACCACCTGGAAGACTTAAGGTGGCACCTCGTCAGATCGGCTTTGGCACTCGTGGCATTCAGCATATTTGGCTTTGTATATACCCAGGAAATTATTGACAACGTTATTTTTGGGCCTACCAACGCTAACTTCCCTTCCTATATCGCCCTCTGCAAGCTGGGACACTGGGTTGGGCTGGGCAACCAACTGTGTATTACGCCGGTAAAAGTGACATTCCTGAACTATAAGATGGTAGGGCAAATTATGCTGCAATTCAGAATGGCATTTATTATTGGTTTTGTTTGCGCCTTTCCGTACATCTTCTGGGAATTCTGGCGTTTCGTAAAACCAGCGTTGAAGGAAAGAGAATTAAGGGGCGCCAGGGGAGTGATCTTCTGGGTATCCTTCCAGTTCTTCCTGGGTATCGCTTTTGCCTATTTTCTGATGGCGCCGTTTACCATTAACTTCCTCGCTTCCTACACCGTGACAACAAAAGCTGTTAACCAGTTTTTTATAGATGATTACATGGACCTGATGACACAGATTGTATTAGGTATGGGATTACTGTTTGAATTACCGGTGCTGGTATTTTTCCTCACCAAGATTGGTATTCTTACACCAGATTTTCTCCGGGCCTACAGGCGCCATGCTATTGTGGTTATCCTGATCCTGGCGGCCATTATTACCCCGCCCGACCTGGTGGATCAGCTGATCGTATTTACGCCTTTATACTGTCTGTATGAAATCAGTATCTTTATATCCAAAAAGGCGATGAGAGATCGTGAAGATAAATTGGCGAAAACAGAGGTGGAAGAGTGGTCTTAATTATCTATAACTGTAAACAAAGTAACTGAAATGGAAAACACGATATTTAATCTTGCTCTGCCTGTAGCAATTGGCTCAGATCACGCAGGGTTTGAGTATAAAGAAGAGATAATTTCTTTCCTTGAATCCAAAGGTCTGCAGGTAAAAGATTATGGTACCTACTCCAAAGATTCTGTGGATTACCCTGACTACGCGCACCCGGTAGCTACTGCCGTGGAGAGAGAACAGGCTGCATTTGGTATCCTGGTTTGTGGCAGTGCCAATGGTGTAGCTATCACAGCCAATAAGCATCAGGGCATCAGGGCAGCTATCTGCTGGGGAGAGGAATTGTCGAGGCTCGCACGCTCTCATAACAATGCCAATGTGCTGTGTATACCAGCCCGTTTTGTAGATATTCCCGTAGCTACGCAAATGGTGGAAGTATTTATGGGCACCTCTTTCGAAGGTGGCCGCCACCAGGACAGGGTACGCAAAATGGCCTGCCTGTAACGGTTTAACGCCATATATCATTTTTTACTGTAACGAATACACGAAAATGTGGTAATATTAAAGAGCCGGCTTTCAACCGGCTCTTTTTATTTTAGTATCCA
The DNA here is from genome assembly GCF_012726295.1 of Chitinophaga sp. Ak27. Classification (GTDB taxonomy): domain Bacteria; phylum Bacteroidota; class Bacteroidia; order Chitinophagales; family Chitinophagaceae; genus Chitinophaga. The sequence continues at coordinate 197,081 of NZ_JABAOB010000006.1, forward strand.
GGTGATTGTTCAATAAAATCATGTTCATGCGGGTTGCAGCTACTGTTATTTGCTTCTTCTTTTTTGCTACTGTGCAGGCGCAGGTAGAAAATACTGCTACTCCGGTGGATAACCCCGTCGCGAAAAAATATGGTCAAACCATTACCGCGGAGAAGCTGAGCAAACAGCTGCATATTATTGCAGGTCCGGGCATGGAAGGGCGGGAAACCACCACAGCGGGGCAGGAAAGAGCTGCAGCCTATATAGTGGACCAGTTTGCCGCTGCAGGGCTTAAACCAGGCGCTAATGGTCAATGGCAGCAATATTATCCGTTATATTCTGATAGCCTGGTAAACAGCAGCATCACCGTCCGGAACCAAACCTTTTTATATGGGCAAGACTTTCTTTCCGATCTCCGCGCGGGAGAGAACCAGGATATCAACATCTCTCAGATAATATATGCCGATCAGGGAATTGTAACGGGAGAATACAATGACTATCATAACCTCGATGTAAAAGGACAGGTGGTGATGATCCGCGAAATGGTAAAACGTGGCGCATACCGGGATAAAGGCAACCTGGACGAACGTATTGCAGCCGCTAAAGCCAGGGGAGCGCTGGCAGTACTGGTGATTTCGCCGTCTGCCGGCCGTTACCGGTCGCTGAATCAACAGAGGATCCGCATGACGGGCCTTTATTCCCAGAAGGATACGACCGCTCATCCCAATGTATATTTCATTACGCCCACGCTTGCTGCAGCCATTATTGGGATAGATAGTAACGACCGTTTGCCGGAGGAGATAGATAAAGGCCTTAAGATACCTTCCCTGATCAAAACGCCGGTACGTATTGTATTTGATAAAGCCGCCACTATCTTCCATCCATCTAATGTACTGGCTTACCTGGAGGGCACCGATAAAAAAGAAGAATTGGTTTTCGTAACAGCGCATTACGATCACCTGGGAAAACAGGGTGACGAGATTTTTTATGGCGCCGATGACGACGGGTCCGGTACCTGCGCAGTATTAGAGATAGCCGCCGCCTTCGCCCGGGCTAAACAAGCCGGTCATGGCCCACGTAGAAGTATGGTATTTATGACTGTCTCAGGCGAAGAAAAAGGCCTGCTCGGATCGCAATACTACACCGAACATCCCATTTACCCCTTGCAGCAAACAGTTACCGATCTGAATATCGACATGATTGGGCGTATAGATCCGGCACATGAAAAAGATACCAACTACCTGTATATTATTGGCGATAATAAGCTCAGTTCGGCCCTGCGACCTATTAATGAACGGGCTAACGATACCTACACCCGTTTAAAACTGGATTATAAGTACAACGATCCCGACGATCCTGAGGGCTTCTATTACCGGTCAGATCACTATATGTTTGCCCGACACGGTATTCCCATCATTTTTTACTTCAATGGTACGCATGCCGATTACCATGCGCCTACTGATACGGTAGATAAAATCAATTATGACCTGCTCGCCAAGCGGGCACAATTGGTTTTTTACACAGCCTGGGAGATTGCCAATCGCGAACACCGGTTAGTGGTAGACCGTCATGAGAGATAATTTTATTGCAGATGAGCTCCCTATATTTCCGCTACTGCATTGCTTTACAGGATAAGTAAAAACCTTTTTGTTTATTTTAACAAAATTTTTTAAATTGTGTGTAGAGCAATCATTACGTGGTCTTTTGATTTGCATAAAAGGAATGTAGGGATTTGCAAGTGAGTATATCAGACCTTTATTTTTGAGAGTCGGGCCCCACCGAAATTTTTAAGCTGTTGTTGTTCAATCGGTATTTATAGGATCATGCGGATGCTATAGCAGGCAGAGTGTTGTTATGCGATGTTCCGCTATCTGTAACCAATAAACTTACCAGTATGGAAGCACGTGCCACCTTTGCTTCAGAACATTACTACTCCATAAGGCAGCCATGTGTAATGGTGAGACACCGATGTTGTTGCAAAAACACTTAAGTACATGCATTACTAAAACCTTGTTATTATTTCCTGGTTGTTCAGCACATTAAAACGGAAAATGCTTATTGCACGCAATTGATAAACCCTGCCATTTAACAGTTACTATCGTGAAACCTTAAACTGCAAATGCATGCATGACTTTTATAACGCTTATTGGTGGATCTTTTTATTAAGAGGGATTTTTGCTTTGGTATTAGGGGGACTGGAAGTAGGATGGCCTGATGCTACTTTGGCTACGTTGATTGTCTTCTTTGGCGCGTATCTTTTTATCGGAGAATTATTAGCAATAGTGGGAGCGATCGCGGCGCGCAAGATAAGTGAAAACCGTAGCATATTCTTACTTTCGGGATTGCTGGCGTTATATTAGGTTTCCTTACTTCACAATCCGTTTGCTACAGGAACTGCGCTGATCTACCTGGTAGCATTTTGGGCCATGATAGCCGGCGTATTTGAATTAATTAGCACTATCAGGCTGAGGAGAATGTTTACAGGAGAAGGATAGTATATAGCAGGAGGTGGCAGGCTTTGAACAATAGTAGAAATAGAAGATCCAATGATCCAATACGCTGTTTACGATTTAAAATACCCCATATGCAAGTTTATTTTTTCACTAAAACTATTCCTGATGATAACCGCCACACCTGATTAAGGCACCTGTTTTGCTGTTTCAGGGTGTTGATACCGCCCTGTGAATAAAGCGCCACAGGTGCCGGTAGCAAACCGGAGGGAGCCCGATGTTTACCATGCTGCCTTATGTTGTCTCCCGGCCGTTTAACGGCTGTTACTGTAGTAATTGTGAATCACTTAAAGTTAACCGTTATGTCATCCACCGAATTCAATAGCTTATTACTTGGAAATGCCGATTTCCTGCGGCCCTATGCAGTGACCTTGACGAAAGATTCAGAATCTGCCAAGGACCTTTACCAGGAAACACTGTTCCGCGCGTTATCTAATCGCGATAAATACCTGGCCGGCACTAACATCCGCGCCTGGCTCTACACCATTATGCGGAACATTTTTATAAATAACTACCGTCGTGGTAACCGGCAATACCGGTTGCTCGATAATGCGGTCGGCGATTACCTGTTGAGTCACCAGCCCTCTGCCATCGGAAATTTCGCAGAGTCCGACCTGCGGGTGAAAGATGTACAGATGGCAGTGTACAACTTGCCTGTAATTTTCAAACAGCCTTTCCTGCTCTACTTTGAAGGTTATAAGTATTATGAAATTGCCGCCATTCTCAATGAACCCCTGGGAACGGTGAAAAGCCGGATCCATTTTGCCCGGAAAATGCTGAAAACGCGCATTACCAGGCATTAATGACCGCAACCGGAAGGATGAATAAACCCATTCAGGCTTTTGGATAACAGAAGTCTGCAAACCCTCAACAATACCATGATTAGCGCTGCTAGGGGTCTGTGAACAACCCGTAGCAAGGACTAAACGATTGTTATGTTGTACCCATATCTGAATTCCCTTCAGATAAGCGAGGTATCTGCTGTACGCCGGTTTGCAGATTTCTGTTACCTGTTTTCAATACCCTCCAGGCAATAAGCACAATTCTTTGTTAAATAATCGGTTCCCGGGGAGAATAATATACAACTACCGGTTTTAAACCGTTACTTAGCAACACGATTCAATCATCTGCAGCTTTCCTACTATTACTGTACGCCGGCTCAACAATGCTTATTATGCCAAGAGTTACTTTCAACAACAAGAATGCTTTGTTTTTTCCGGCGCTCAAATCGGCTGTGGAAGAGTATTTTAAGTCTAACAACATCGCAAAAACCGGCAATTGGAAGCTATACCTTAAAACGGCTATCCTCATTCCCGTAGCCATCGCGCTGTATATAGCCGTACTGTTCATTCCCATGTCGGGCCTGTTTGCATTGACTTGCTGCGCCGTTCTGGGTTTTGTACTGGCCAGTATCGGGTTTAATGTCATGCATGATGCCTGCCATGGCAGCTATTCTACCAATAGCTGGGTGAACGATACTTTTGGGCTTACCCTCAATGCCCTGGGAGGCAATGCCTTCATCTGGAAACAAAAGCACAATATTATTCATCATACTTACACGAATGTAGACGGCCTGGACGACGACATCGCAAAAAGTCCGCTGATGCGCCAGTGCAGCTCTCAAAAATGGGTGCCCATGCATCGTATTCAACACCTGTATGTGGTATTGATATATGCTATTTCATCCTTCGCATGGGTATTTATTATGGATTTTGTGAAATACCTGGGGCGTAAAGTCTACAGAACTCCCCTGCAACCCATGAAAATAACTGATCATATGGTGTTCTGGGGAAGTAAAGTTTTATATATTGGCTTTTATATCGTACTGCCTATCGTGCTCCTGGGCTGGAAAGCCTGGGCTGCCGGATTTGCAGTAATGCATGCGGTAATGGGTTTCACCCTCGCTATTGTATTCCAATTGGCGCACGTGGTGGAAGAAACGGAATTTGAAGCGGTAGGAGATGATGCCAAAGTGATTGAAAACGAATGGGCTATTCACCAGGTAAAAACTACCTCCAACTTTGCCCCGGACCATAAAACGATTTCCTGGTTCTTAGGTGGACTGAACTACCAGGTGGAACATCACCTTTTTCCACGGATCAGCCATATACATTATCCGGCGCTCAGTAAAATTGTGGCGGCCAAATGTGCAGAGCATAATTTGCCCTACAATTGTATTCCCACTATGCAGGGAGCGGTGGTATCTCATTTCCGTTTTATGAAAGCACTAGGCGCAAAGCCATAAGATATTGACCTATAACGGTCGCCAGGGAACAGCGAAGAACAAATAACGGATTGTTCTTCGCTGTTTTTGTAAAAAGTTAACATTGATACGCGAAAACCCCACTTGTCAGTTTATTCCTTAGCTCCTTTTTCGTACTTTTACACCCTTCTGAAATACATATCTTTCTACATATATAAAATATAAACAGCAGTCGTGATGAAGGCAAACTATTTAGACGAGCTTAACGAGCAACAGCGGGAAGCAGTAATACATATCAACGGCCCTTTGATGATTGTAGCAGGCGCCGGTTCGGGAAAAACCAAGGTGCTTACCACCCGGATTGCACACCTGATGCGGAATGGAGTGGATGCGTTTAATATTTTGTCACTCACCTTTACCAATAAAGCTGCCCGCGAGATGAAAGAGCGTGTGGAAAAGATTTTAGGCGGCAGCGAAGCCCGTAATCTTTACATCGGTACCTTTCACTCGGTATTTGCCCGCCTCCTGCGTGGAGAAGCTCACCGGCTTGGTTATCCCAGCGATTTTACCATTTACGATACCGACGATGCCAAAAGCGTGATCAAAACAATTATCAACGAGCTAAATCTCGATGATAAACACTATAAACCCAGCTTCGTTTACAACCGTATTTCCGCTGCCAAAAACAGCCTCATGGCGCCGGAAGAATACCTCATGGACAACCTGGTGCAAACCGAAGATATGCGCGCCAACCGGCCCCTGATAGGTAAAATTTACGATATGTACGCCAAACGTACTTTCAAGAATGGTGCGATGGACTTTGACGACCTGCTGTTTAAAATGTATGTACTGCTTAAATCCTTTCCGGAAGTACTGCATAAATACCAGCATAAGTTTAAATATATCATGATCGACGAGTACCAGGATACTAACCCTGCACAGTATGAAATCATCAAATTACTGGGTGCTGTCAATGAAAATATTTGTGTGGTGGGAGATGATGCCCAAAGTATCTACTCCTTCCGCGGCGCTACCATTCAGAATATCCTCCAGTTTGAAAAAGACTATGACGATGTGAAAGTGGTAAAACTGGAACAGAATTACCGCAGTACCAAGTCCATACTGAATGTGGCCAATGAAGTGATTGCCCACAATAAAGGACAAATTGAGAAAAATCTCTGGACTGATAACACGGAAGGCGATACCATTAAACTGGTACGCACCATGACAGATAACGAAGAAGGTAAATTTGTGGCAGATACCATCGCAGAACAAAAGTTGCGGAATCATTACGACAACCGCGATTTTGTAATCCTGTACCGTACCAACGCCCAGAGCCGTTCTTTCGAGGAAAGCTTACGCCGGAAAGCCATTCCATACCGCATTTTCGGAGGCCTTTCTTTCTACCAGCGTAAAGAAATTAAGGATTTTGTGGCCTATCTCCGCATTACCATGAATACCCGTGATGAGGAAAGTTTGAAGCGGGTAATTAATTACCCGGTACGTGGAATAGGTAAAACAACGATCGAAAAAACCATTGTGCTGAGTAATGAGCACAACATTACCATGTGGGAAGTGCTGGAAAGAGCCCGTGAATTTGGATTCAAAGGCGGTACAGTGGAGGCTATTGAGGCTTTTGTGGTGATGATTAAGAGCTTCCAGGCATTGCTGACCACACATAATGCCTATGATGTGGCGGTGGCTGTGGGCAAATCGACCAACCTGGTAAAAGAACTCTTTAACGATAAAACTACGGAGGGGCTTGCCCGTTATGAAAACGTGCAGGAACTCCTGAACTCCATCAAGGAATTTACTGAAACTCCCGATGAGGAAGGCGAGCTGCTGGATAAGAGCATGGGCTCCTACTTGCAGCAAATTACCCTGCTGACCGATGCAGATCAGGGTAATGATGAAGACAGCGATGTAGTAAAACTGATGACCATTCACGCTGCCAAAGGGCTGGAGTTCCCGGTAGTGTTTACCGTAGGACTGGAAGAAACCCTGTTTCCCAGTGGGATGTCTATCAACACCCGCGAGGAACTGGAAGAGGAAAGGCGTTTGTTTTATGTAGCTATCACCCGCGCTAAGGCGCGTTTGTGGCTTACTTATGCCAACAGCCGTTACCGCTTCGGTAACCTGGTGCAAAATGAGCCTAGCCGCTTCCTGGAAGAGATGCCGGAGAAATTTATAGACCGCAGCTATGCCGGCGGAGGTAGTGTACGTAATGCTTTTGGCGGAGGTAACACTTCCGGTTGGAGCAATAGCGGCAATATGTTTGACCGCATGCAACGGAAAACACCTGGACAGCAGCAACAGCAGCCAGTACAGAAGCCAGCGCCCAAGCCTACTTTTTCCGGAGCTACTACCCATGTACCTTCGGCCGATTTTGCTCCAGATGACCCGGCGGGTATGGTGCCCGGTATGCAGGTAGAGCACCAGAAGTTCGGCTTTGGTACCATCACCGCTATGGAAGGCGCGCCGAACAACAGGATTGCTACGATCCTGTTCCCTAAAGGAGGTGGCGAAAAGAAAATAATGCTGAATTATGCCAAGCTGAGAATTGTGAAATAGCGGCGTACGGCAGGTGAACTACATTTAAAGCTAACAGCTACATGCTATCAGCCATATTAAAACTCAGGCAGTTTTGCGCTTACCAGGAGAGAAGCCACCAGGAAACCAGGTATAAGTGCCTCGAGCTGGGCTTAAGGGGGGAGGAAGTAGAAGAAGCCATTGCAGAACTGGTGGCCGAAAACTTCCTCAACGAAGAGCGGTTTGCCAGGGCCTATGCTGGCGGAAAGTTTCGCATCAAGCAGTGGGGCCGGAAGAAAATCCAGATGGAGCTAAAACAGAAGCAGGTATCGGCCTATTGCATTAAGAAAGGAATGGAGGAGATAGATCCGGATGATTATGCCGCCGTATTGTTAAAGCTGGCGGATAAGAAATACCAGTCGCTCCGCAATGAAACAGCCATGAAGCGCCGGTATAAAACAATGCAATACCTCTTGCAAAGAGGGTTCGAATCGGAGTTAATCCAGGAGGCACTTGAACAAATCGCAAAGAACGACGCTTAACAGGGCAATAATTTGAAAAGTTTCTAACTGGCCACGACTTAATTTTGTGATCACAATAACCGATAATGTCAGATCTGAAAGTAACACTTATACAGTCGCAATTGCACTGGGAAGATAGGGAAGCCAACTTGCGCATGTTTGATGAAAAAATCAACAGCATTACCGAAAGGACGGAAGTGGTTTTTTTACCGGAAATGTTTAGCACCGGGTTCAGTATGAAGTCCGCGCAGCTTGCTGAAACGATGGACGGAACTGCTGTTCAGTGGATGAAACGAAAGGCGGCTGAGAAGAATATTATCATTACTGGTAGTTTAATTATCGAAGAACAAGGCGAATATCTGAACCGCCTGATCTGGATGTTGCCCAACGGTACCTATGGTACCTATGATAAGCGTCACCTGTTTGGATATGCAGGTGAAAATGAACATTATACTCCCGGCAACAAGCGCCTGATTGCACAGGTAAAGGGATGGAAAATTAACCTGAATATCTGTTATGATATGCGTTTCCCGGTATGGGCCCGCAATACAATACAAGCCGATACCAATGAAGCGGCTTACGACCTGCTGGTATATGTTGCTAACTGGCCGGAAAGGCGTAAAACAGCCTGGACCACCCTGTTACAAGCAAGAGCTATTGAAAATCAATGCTTTGCCATCGGTGTAAACCGGGTAGGTAATGATGGGAACAATATCTATCACAGTGGAGAAACCAGCCTGATAGATCCAATGGGAGAAATTATTTACCGCAAATCGCACGATGAAGATGTATTTACGTATACGCTTCAACGTGAGCGGCTGGATGAAGTGAGGAAAAATATCCCCTTCCTGAAAGACGCAGACGCATTCACGATTTTACCGAAAGGATAACCTAGCCGCGGCTAAAATAAAACATATGTTATTACAGGCAGTCCATCACATCGCTATTATCTGTGCTGATTACAACCGTAGTAAAGTCTTTTATACCGATGTGCTGGGCCTGCAGGTAATCCGGGAAGTATACCGGGAAGAACGGGACTCCTGGAAGCTGGATCTGGCACTGGGTAACCAGTACATTATCGAATTATTTTCGTTCCCGAACCCTCCCCCGCGGGTAAGTCGCCCGGAGGCTTGTGGTCTGCGACACCTGGCCTTTGCCGTGGCAGATATTACTGTTGCAGTACAACAACTACTACAAAAGGGGGTGACTACAGAACCCGTCCGCATTGACCCGCATACCCAACAACGTTTTACATTTTTTACAGACCCTGATGGGCTGCCTTTAGAGTTATATGAAGTTGTTTCACACCTGTAAATGATATTGTATGTCTGTTACCTTCGTCAACGCCAGGATCTTTACTGGTGAAGAAATACTGGATAATCACGTACTGACCACCCACCAGGGAAAGATAACAACCATAGTGCCTGCAGCGGAATACCAGGTTAGCGGCCATGAAACGGACTTACAGGGGGCTTTGCTGGCGCCGGCATTCATTGACTTACAGATATATGGCGGAAATGGAGAGGTGTTTTCCATGTACCCGTCCATCGCGTCGCTCGCTGGTACCGTGGCTTATAGCCGCGCTGGTGGCGCCGCATGGCTTATGCCAACAGTTGCTACTATTGGTCCCGAAATCATGCTGGAGGCCATGAGAGCGGTAAGGGCCTATTGGCAGCAGGGGGGAACGGGTGTGTTGGGACTGCACCTGGAAGGACCATTTATTAACCCGGCCAAGAAAGGCGCCCACCTGGAACAATATATTCATCCGCCTACCCAGGAAGACATCAACTGGATCCTGGATAACGGACGGGATGTAGTGAAGATCATTACCCTTGCGCCCGAATGCTGTGATCCGGAGCTGGTGAGACAGCTTGAGGCGGCAGGTATCGTAGTATTTGCAGGACACAGCAATGCTACTTACAACCAGGCCTATACCGCTTTCAATAATGGTATCCATCATGCTACCCACCTTTTTAATGCCATGTCGCCGATGGAAAGCCGGGCTCCGGGAATAGTAGGTGCTATTTACGATCATCCCCAGGTATGCGCCAGCATTGTGGCTGATGGTATACATGTGGATTTTGCATCTATCCGCATCAGCAAAAAGATGATGAAGGAGCGCTTATTCCTGATTACCGATGCGGTAGAAGAGAATAGGGCTGGTGGCTACATATATATCCGGGAGAAGGATCGTTTTGTAAGTGCTACCGGGGTGCTGTCAGGCTCCTGTTTGACAATGACCCAGGCCGTGCGTAACTGTGTAGAGAAGGTAGGCATTCCGCTGGAAGAAGCCCTGAGAATGGGGTCGCTGTACCCGGCACGGGCAATAGGCCGGGAACAGGAGCTTGGACGCATTGCCGTAGGCTATGATGCGGCGCTGGTAGCCATCCACTCAAATTGGAGTACAACAGTATACTGTTAATAGCCCTATCTTCGCAGGATTAATCATACTGTATATCCACATGAGTGCACTACCTCAGTTTTTTAAAAAAGACCAGTATAAAAATCTGTTCCTGCTTTCCTGGCTGATCTTAGGCTTGTTACAGGCCTGCTTCTCGGAGCTGTGGGATGATGAGGCATACTATTGGGTGTATTCACGCCACCTGGATTGGGGGTATTTTGATCACCCGCCTATGATTGCGTTACTCATCAAGATAGGCTACGGCATCTTTCATAATGAGTTGGGAGTGAGGTTGTTGATCGCAATCGTCAATACGCTCACGCTGTGGATAACCGCCAGGCTCATTGCTTCAAAGGATAATAAACTGTTTTACCTGCTGATAGGCGCCATGGGCGCAATGCAGATTGGTGGGATACTGGCGGTGCCGGATGTACCATTGATCTTTTTTGCAGCTGTTTACTTCTGGGTATACCGTAATTTTGTGAATGAACAAACCTGGAAGAATACCCTGTTGCTGGGCGTTTCCATGGCATTGATGTTTTATAGTAAGTACCATGGCGTGTTACTGGTGTTTTTTACCTTCCTATCCAATATCAATCTCATCAAAGTTTTCAAGTTTTATGTGGCAGTGATCATTACAACAATCCTGTTTTTTCCACATATTTACTGGCAGTATACCCATGGCTTCCCGTCCCTGCAATATCACCTGGTAGAACGTAATGCCTCTTCTTATGATATCAGTTATACGCTCGACTACCTGGGAGGGCAATTGTTGTTGTTCGGGCCTTTGCTGGGGTGGCTGATCCTGTATTATGCTTTCCGGAGTCCTATCCAGAACTCATTTGAGCGGGCGCTGAAGTTCTGTGTGATAGGCGTGTTGGCATTTTTCCTGCTCAGCACCTTCAAGGGAAGAGTAGAGGCCAACTGGACGGTGATGCTGTTTACGCCAACGGTGATCCTGGCCCACCAGGCGATTGTAAGAAAGGGCTGGTCACAGAAATGGTTGTTATATACTTTGCCGGTTACGCTGTTGCTGGTATTGGCTACCAGGGTGTACATGATCTGGGACTTTATGCCGGGAGTAGAAATCAGGCCGGAAATCCATCACAACAAAGAATGGACTTCGCAGGTGGCGGCCCGGGCACAGGGGCGCCCGGTAGTTTTTCTGAACAGCTACCAGCTGCCATCTAAATATATGTTTTATACCGGGCAGTTGTCTTATAGCCTCAATAGCCGCTATTCCCGTCGTAGCCAGTATAATTTCTGGGATACAGAAGTACAGTTGTGGGGAAAGCCCGCTATGATAGTATTTGACCCGGGATCAGGCATTCCTGTTACGGATAGTGTGCGTACGATTTATGGCGTGTGGGACTACGATATGGTGCCTGCTTATTATTCTTATTCACTGATACAGTTAAAGCCGGCATTGAAGCAGATCAAGGCAAAGCGGGGAGAGCATATTAATGTGATGTTGCAGCCTAATAATGATTATCATCAGCCCATCCGGTTGGATCGTACCAATGAGCCGGTGTTAGGATATGGCTTTACTACTAAAGACGAAGATTTACCACCGGTTAAATCGGCTATGACGCTTGAAAGGGCGGTGTTGCGCCGCTTAATAAACCTGGAGGTGGTGATGCCGGATAAGCCGGGACATTACCAACTGAAGTTTTCGGTGTTTGCAGGAGATCTGCCTCCTACCCATAATAGTCCCGTGATACCGGTAATAGTAGAGAAATAAACAGATAAGGCACACCAACGGTGCGCCTTATCTGTTTATGGTACTGATGTAAACTTACTGTTTGAAAGCATTCCAACCCTGGGCTACCAACTTGAATTTGTTACCGCCTTTGGTGAGGATATGCGCACCTTCTGAGATATCGGCCATATAGCCTATCACGCTGATTTGCTCGTTAAGTACAATTTTATCGTAATCCTGTTGTTTCATGGTGAACAGCAGTTCATAGTCTTCTCCGCCGCTCAATGCGCAGGCAGTGGGATCGAGGCCAAACTTCATGGCTATTTCCTTGCTTTCCTGGGCAATGGGAATTTTTTCTTCATAGAGCACTACTCCCAGGTTGCTTTGTTTGGCAATATGGAGTATTTCAGAGCTGAGCCCATCGCTTACATCCATCATGGCAGTAGGTATAATTTCTTCCTGCTGAAGGAACTCAATAATATCTTTACGGGCTTCCGGCTTCAGTTGCCGGCCTATAATATAAGTCTGGCCTTCCAGGTCGGGCTTTACGTCGGGGCTTTCGAGGTAAATCTTTTTCTCTCTTTCGAGGAGAGTAAGGCCCAGGTAGGCGGCTCCGAGATCGCCGGTTACGCACAATAAGTCGCCTTTTTGTGCGGTAGATCTTTTTACAAACTGGTCGGGCGTCACTTCTCCGATAGCCGTTACGCTGATAATAAACCCTTTCTGGGAGTTACTCGTGTCGCCCCCTACCAGGTCTACTCCGTATTTTTCGCAGGCGGCGTATACGCCTTCATAGAATTCGTTGAGCGCTTCCAGGGAAAAACGGTTAGAGAAGGCAATGCTAATGGTGATCTGGGTAGGGGTGGCATTCATGGCGTAAATGTCCGACAGGTTTACCACTACCGATTTATAGCCCAGGTGTTTCAGTGGGGTATACATCAGGTCGAAGTGAATGCCTTCTACCAGCATATCCGTGCTGATCACGGTTTGTTTGCCGAAATGATCAATTACGGCGGCATCATCGCCTACACCTAATACGGTGCTGGCATTTTGTATTTCTATGTTCCTGGTGAGGTAGTCTATTAAGCCAAACTCGCCCAGGTCCTGTATTTCAGTTCTTTCCTGTTCCATTATTTTCCGTTAACAAGATCTTGTAATGCACTATGGATATGGCCATTGGTGGCCAGTAATTCTTTTTGATAAGGAGAGTACCGGTTACCGGAGTAGTCGGTTACTTTTCCGCCTGCTTCTTCCACGATCAGGAAGCCTGCAGCGGCGTCCCAGGCTTGCAGGTGATGTTCGTAAAACCCGTCAAACCTGCCACAGGCTACCCAGCAAAGGTCTATGGCTGCGGAGCCCAAACGGCGTACCGGGATCCCTTGTTTAATGATACGTTCAAAAACCACCGCGGGGTTATTGGTGCTTTCTTCCCATTTATAGGGAAAACCGGTCACCAGGCACGACTTTGCCACCTCGCTTTTGGTGGAAACATAAATAGGTTTATTGTTCAGGGTGGCGCCTTTTCCTTTTTCTGCGACAAACAATTCGTTCATGAAGGGGTTATACACTGCGCCCAGTATCATTTCCCCGTCCTGTTCCACACCTATAGATACGCAACAAATCGGGATGCCATTGGCATAGTTGACAGTTCCGTCGATAGGATCAATGATCCATTTAATGGCCGAGCTAGTCTTTATCTCCCCAACTTCTTCACTCAAGATAAAATGATCTGGATAACTTTCCCTGATTGTAGCGATGATGGCTGTTTCAGATTTTTTATCCACCTCTGTTACGAGGTCATTCACGGTACTTTTACTGCTCACCTCGAAAGGACCGTCGAAATATTGTTGCAGTATTTTTCCGCTGGCTTCAGTAGCTTTGAGTAAAGTAGTTTTTAACATGCCGCAAAGGTAATTACGAATTACGAATTATGAATTGCGAATTATAGCCTACATCTTTGTTATATTTTGTATGTATAGACAACTTATTGATAATACATAAACTGTAATTCTAAATTATCAGACCCGTAATATTCAATATTCCACTTATTTTTGTAGTTCATTTTAAAGAGAGGGAAAGTTAATGGCCATCATAGGTAATCTTATTTCCAGGTCACTACGCATCAGGAAGAAGTTCACGTTTAAATTAGGAACACCTCGCCAATACCAGTTGCAGGTGCTGCATCGTTTGCTGGAGAAGGCTAAGGAGACAGAGTTTGGTCGCCACTACCAGTTTCAGGATATTCTGGACAGTCCCAATTTTATAGGACAATACCGTGAAAAGATACCTGTACATAACTATTCCAAAATGCATAAGGAATGGTGGTATCGTTGCCTGGAAGGTGAAGCTAACGTAAGCTGGCCCGAGAAAATTAAATATTTCGCCCTGAGTTCAGGTACCTCAGAATCGGCGAGCAAGCATATACCGGTTACCAAGGCCATGCTGAAAACCGTGAAGAAAGTAGGGGTTAAGCAGCTGTATTCCATGGCTAACTTCAATATACCGCCCCGGTCCTTTGAGAAAGGGATCCTGATGCTGGGGGGAACTACTTCGCTATTCGAGAAGGGCGACTATTACGAGGGGGATATGAGCGGCATCCAGGCCAAAAATATCCCGAAATGGTTCCGACGGTTCTATAAGCCCGGAGGCAAAATATCACGTAAACCCAACTGGGAACAACGTATTAAACTGATCGTACGCAAGGCCCGGGAGTGGGATGTAGGTACCGTTTGCGGCGTACCTGCCTGGGTGCAGATCGTACTGGAAGAAATCATTAAATACCATGGCGTAAAGAATATCCATGAAATATGGCCTAACCTGGCTGTATATATCCATGGAGGGGTATCTTTCGAACCTTACCGTGATAGTTTTCAGAAACTGCTCGGAAAACCCATTGCGTTCATTGAAACGTATATGGCGTCGGAGGGATCTTTCGGGTTCCAGGCTCGTCCCGGTACCCGGGGCATTAAACTGGTGCTGAATGCTGGTATCTTCTTCGAATTCATTCCTTTTAATGAGGAAAATTTTGATGGGGAAGGAGAGGTGAAACCCAATCCTAAATCATACATGGTCAACGAAGTGGTGGAAGATGTGGAATACGCGGTAATGCTGTCGACCTGCGCCGGCGCCTGGCGCTACCTGATTGGAGATGTGGTGAAGTTTACTTCCGTGAAAGAACATGAAATTGTGATTGTAGGCCGTACCAAGCAGTTCCTCAGCCTTTGCGGGGAGCACATGAGTATTGACAACATGAACAAGGCAATAGACAATGTTCAGAAGAAAATGGGTATCACCATCAGGGAGTTTACTGTAGCTGGTTTCCCTTATGAGAACCTGTTTGCACATCGCTGGTATATAGGTACGGATACTCCCGGGGTAGATGCGGGAAAAGTTCGGGAAATCATCGATCAAACGCTCAGCGAAGTGAATGACGATTATGCCGTAGAACGTTCTGCCGCCCTGAAAGAAGTATTTGTAGAAATATTGCCGAATGATGTATTCATCGATTACCTCCGTTGTAAGGGTAAGGAAGGCGCCATGAATAAGTTTCCACGCGTAATGAAAGGTGAGAAACTAAAAGACTGGGAGAAATTCCTGGTTGGTAAAACCGTTAAGAACTAAGTAGCACCTGTGATTCGGAAATTATAAGCATGATAGCATCAATTGTAGCGGGACTGGGACTGGGATTATTTCTTTCTTTATCGGTAGGCCCGGTAATTTTCGCGATTATAAAATACAGTATTAATAATGGCTTTAAGGCAGGTATCAGCTTTGCGCTGGGCGTGTCTTTCAGCGATATCATGTTTGTATTGACCGGCAACCTCGCCGCTTCTTTTATTACCGGTCTGGAAGAATATAAAAGAACGATAGGTACCTGTGGCGGTTTTTTACTGATAGGCATGGGTATCTACGGACTATTGTTCAAGAAGGTGAAAATCAGCACCGGCGATGAAAAACCAGAGATGTTCCGGACCCACGATTATCTCAAAATATGGCTCGCAGGTTTTCTGATGAACACCCTGAACCCGGGAGTGATTATTTTCTGGCTGGGGGTATGTGTTGCCAACAGCGCCACTAGCGTAGGCCACCGGCTCGTGATGTACGCTGTATGTTTAAGCCTGGTGTTATCGGCGGATATCCTTAAAGTATTTGTTTCCGATAAAATCCGTCATAAGCTTACCCTCACCAATGTCGAATGGCTGAACCGCATTGCCGGCGTAAGTATGATCATCTTTGGGGTGGTATTGTTGTATGAGGTGCTGTTTAATGTAGGGAACTTAGGGCATTAATTTTTTTATAAACTAGAAAGCCTTCCGTATTGCACGGAAGGCTTTCTAGTTTATAAGGTAAGGCTATTATGCTTTAATCGTCCAGGTTTCATTGCCAGCCAGCATCTTATCCAGGTCGCCAGGGCCTTTCTTCGCTACGGCGTCGGTCAGCTGGAACTGCATGATGTCTTCATAAGTAGGACGGAAAGCCTGGTAGAATATACCAAACGGCCGCGGTAAGTGTCCTTCGATACGGGTATCATCGAACATGCGAGTGAGCAGCTGCGCCTTATAGAAATCATTTTCATCGTGTATCCACAGATCGCTTTCAGAGAAATCGGTACCCAGCTCTACGACTACCGGTTTCAGACCGTCGAGGCGGATGCCTTTATTTTTGGCAGCTCCAAATACCAGTGGTTTACCTTGTTCTACAAAGATAGTTTCATCTGCCTTGGTGCTTTTTTCAGTGAAGGCTTCGAAAGCACCGTCGTTGAAGATGTTACAGTTCTGGTAGATTTCCAGGAAGGAGGCGCCTTTATGCGCATGGCTGCGTTTCAGCATTTCCTGTAAGTGCTTCGGATCGCGGTCCATACTGCGGGCAATAAAAGTGGCATCTGCACCCAGGGCCAGGGCCAGGGGATTAAACGGATGGTCGATACTACCCATGGGGGTAGATTTGGTCACTTTATTTTCTTCAGAAGTAGGAGAGTACTGTCCTTTTGTTAAGCCATAAATCTGGTTGTTGAACAGCATTACGTTTACATCAAAGTTGCGGCGCAGCAGGTGAATGGTATGGTTACCGCCAATAGAAAGGCCATCGCCATCACCGGTTACAATCCATACGCTCAGTTCCGGGCGGGTAGCTTTCAAACCGGAAGCGATGGCGGTAGCACGGCCATGGATCGAGTGCATACCATAAGTATTCATGTAATACGGAAAACGCGAGGAGCATCCGATACCAGAAACAATTACAATATTTTCGCGGGGAACACCCAGCGTAGGCATAATCGTTTGTACCTGTTTAAGTATAGAGTAGTCGCCGCAGCCAGGGCACCAGCGTACTTCCTGGTCCGTTGCAAAGTCTTTTGCCGTGAGGGCTGCCTGCGGAGCTATAGTTGCTGTTGACATTAGTTTGATTTATATGTATTATTGAGTCTGTAAAGTTACGATAGATACCTGTAAATTAAGGTCACTGGGCCTGTAATTCCTCCCAATATTCTGCCGCCCGGCGGGTATGGGGAATTACAATAGTGCCACCGACAATGTTGGCTACTGCAAAGATTTCATACATCTCGTCTGTGGTAACACCTTGCTCATGTGCTTTTCCGAGGTGATATTTGATGCAATCATCACAACGGAGTACCATAGATGCCACCAATCCCAGCATCTCCTTTGTTTTGGTACTCAGTGCTCCCTCTGCATAAGTATTGGTGTCCAGGTTAAAAAGGCGGTTGATCACTTTATTCTGTTTGCCCAATATTACCTCATTCATTTTAGCGCGGTAGTCGTTAAACTCCTGAATCGCATTCGCCATATAACTGCTGTTTATGATATTATCAAGATCTTTTCACACAATAAAGCTATGAAAGGATTTACAAATATAGATTAATCTACTGACTGAGTAGACTATTTCGCCTATAACCTGTATTTATGGATCATAACCAAAAGTTATGCTGGGGAATATATTCCGTTAAATTAGTCCATAGATATTATAGACTATTCGTATATTCAGCTAATAAACCCTTTTTATCAACAAGCGCCATATTGCTTATGACCAATCATTATATCTGCCTGCTGGCCCTGGCTTTCTGTTGGCCCGGGATTACCCGGGGCCAGGACCAAAGCTCCGCTGGGGGCAACCAGCAACGCCAGCTGGAACAACGTTTCGATAAACAGCTGAACAGCTCCCACATAGGTGAAACGATTCAATCGCTGTCCTCCCAACCACACCATATTGGTTCCGCTAGGGGAAAAGCTGTAGCGGAAGATATCCTGCAACGCTTTAAAAGCTACGGTTGGGATGCAGAAATAGTTACCTACCAGGTACTGTTTCCCACGCCCAAAGAGCGGGTATTGGAACTGAAGAGTCCCACCAGCTATAAAGCCCTGCTGAAAGAACCGGCGCTGAAAGAAGACGCCACCTCCGGGCAGGCCGGCCAGTTACCCACCTACAACGCCTGGAGCGCCGATGGCGACGTGGAGGGGCCGTTGGTATTTGTGAATTATGGTCTTCCGGATGATTATGAATACCTGGAGCGTGCCGGTATCAGCGTAAAGGGTAAAATAGTGATCGCCAAATATGGCCGCTCCTGGCGAGGCAGCAAACCTAAGGTAGCACAGGAACATGGGGCCATTGGCTGTATTATTTACTCCGACCCTAAAGATGATGGGTATTATGCGGGAGATGTTTACCCGAAAGGAGCCTTTAAAAATGAATACGGCGTACAAAGAGGCTCGGTGATGGATATCGTTATTTATCCCGGCGACCCGCTGACCCCCAATATTGGCGCTACTGCCAACGCACAGCGGTTGGACAGGCTCCAGGCCCCTAATCTGCTTAAAATACCAGTATTACCCATCAGTTATCACGATGCTGCACCGCTGCTCAAATCCCTCGAAGGCCCTGTAGCTCCAGAGGAATGGCGGGGTGCATTACCGTTTACCTATCATATCGGCAACGGAAAAGCCCTCGTACACCTGAAGCTGCAATTCGACTGGCAAATACGCCCTTGCCATAATGTAATCGCCAAATTAAAAGGTAGTGAATTGCCCGACCAGTGGGTAATCCGTGGCAACCACCACGATGCCTGGGTAAATGGCGCGGCGGATCCCGTCAGCGGGCTGGCCGCCCTGCTGGAAGAAGCCAGGGCAATAGGAGCGCTGCATCGCGAGGGATATACGCCCCGGCGCACACTGGTGTATTGTGCATGGGATGGCGAAGAGCCAGGGCTGCTGGGCTCCACTGAATGGGTGGAAGACCATGCGGCCGAATTACAGGAAAAAGCAGTGTTATACCTTAACACCGACAACAATGGAAGGGGCTTTTTCAACGCCAGCGGCTCCCATGCACTGGAAACGCTGGTCAACGATGTAGCCCGTGATATCACCGACCCTCAAACCAATGCGAGCATACTGGCCCGCAAGCAGGCAGCAGACGCATTGAAAGCACCGACTGCCAAACTGAAAAAAGAACGGCTGGCAAAAAAGAGCCTGGCCATCGGCGCTATGGGATCGGGGTCTGACTATTCTTCCTTCCTGCAACACCTGGGCATTCCTTCCCTGGATTATGGCTTTGGAGGAGAGGATGCCGGCGGCGAATACCATTCTATCTACGATTCTTACGACGATTACCGCCGGTTTAAAGATCCCGGCTTTCAATATGGCGTCGCTCTCTCCGAAGCTGCCGGCCATACTGTTTTGCGTGTGGCCGACGCCGTTAACCTGCCTTTCGATTTTCGACGGCTGTATGAAACAGTGAACGGATATGTGAATGAGCTTACAGAACTGGCAACCAGTATGCGCGAAACAACGTCCATCGAAAACCAGTTAATCGAAGAGCAGAAATACCAGCTGGTAACAGATACCGCCAAACATCTATTGCCACCATCGCCTAAAGCAGAAGTTCCCTACCTTAATTTTTCAGTCCTGCAAAATGCGCTCGTAGCGCTCGATACCACCACGCAAGCCCTGTCTTCCCGGAAAAGTCATATAGGCCCCGCCTATGACAAAGCGTTGTACCAGGCGGAACAACAGCTCTTATACGGCAAAGGATTGCCTGCCCGCAGCTGGTATAAACATACTTTGTATGCTCCCGGCTTTTATACAGGGTATGGAGTAAAAACAATTCCAGGTGTAAGAGAAGCGATTGAACAGCGGCGGTGGACAGAAGCCCAGGAACAAATTTTCATCGTGGCAGCGGCTCTCAACCGACTTACTGCACACTTAAATGGATTATAGCTTTTATGCAGCAGTGGCCTTACCGGCTAACCGCTGCTTCTTTCAGATAATCCTTTACCCCATCCACAATTTTGGTAACAATGAATTGCTGAAATGCCGGTTGTAATATCTTTTCCTCATCGCCCGGGTTGCTGATAAATAACGTTTCAATCAGCGCATCGGGGAACTCTGTAGGATTATTGAGGATGAAATTAAAGTTGTCGTTATTCCCGAAATCATTTAGGCCAGTTTGTAGCAAACGCTCATGGATAGCCGCATTGAGTGGCTCACAGAAAGGCTGTTTGTAGTAAGTAGCCGTACCATACACATCCACAGGGTTTACAGAAGAGTTGAAATGAATGCTCAATAGCAGGTCAGGATTAGCCCGGCGGAAAAAAGACAGCCGGTCTTCATTGGCCACAAACTTTTCAGTAGTGCGCGACATGATCACTGTGGCGCCTTCTCTTTCCAGCAGATTTTTGAGCTGTAGCGCAATTACCAGGGTCATTTGCTTTTCTACCGCGCCGGTTAGCCCGGTAGCGCCGGGATTACTTCCGCCATGGCCGGGATCTAACCCAATCACCAGGTTTTTCAATGAGAGGTTGGCCGGTACACGTTTAACCTTTACTGTTATACGATTATTTTCATAGTATATCTGGTATCCCCAGGGTGCATGTTGCAGGGATATAACCATACGGCACACATCGTGGGAAGGCTGGCCCCAGGCAACGGAAGTAATTTCTTTCGTGTTCTGCAACAGCGTGCTTAATCCTTTTTCGGCATAAGCGCCATGTATGTCTACAATAATTTTTTTGGAAGACACGAGCTGGGTGGTGGTATAGGGTAGTTTGTCAGACAAGGCCACGGAAACATAATCATATTTATCGTCTCCCCATATTTTGGCATCGTCTGCAATGCTCACGGAGAGCTGTTCCTGGGGAATTTCAGTATCTACCAGGGGCTCGGGGATAAAGGCCGTTTGTTTGGAAGACAGCCTTACTTTGTTATAATCGCCCTGCCTGCCTACAATATGCAGCAATACGTCTTTATCGAGATAGCCAATTTTATCGGGTCCCAGGCGATCGCCATGCGGACTGGAAGTGAGGTAGGTCATGTTATCGATGGTGCGGCCGGTGAAGGGCAGCTCATTGCGCATAACGCGGTAGTGGTTGGGACTGGCCAGTACCGCTGTTTCGCCATTGCGTTTACGCAGGTGCACCATTATTTTTCCGTTCAGTAGCGAGTCACCGGGTTGTATGATATAGGTGCCGGTGTAGTAACCCGCCACACCGCCGGTTTGCGAGGTTGGCATTTCCCTGAGCGGGCTGTCATTAAACCAGCTGGCTGTTTCGCCGGGGTATCCCTTCATTTTTATCCGCAGGGTATCGCCCTCCATTAGGTCCAGGTTACCAGAAGGAGATATATCTATATAGTCTATACGAAAAATGCTGGTAGCAACGGGTGCTGGTGGCGTGCTGTAATAGAACACTACATTTTTAGTATAGGTTTCACCGTTAGGGGCTGTAGTGGTAACGGAAAAACTGTTACGCCCGGTAGATAGTTCATATTTGGCGGCAAAGGTACCGGTGGAGTATACGTGTACTGAATCATTATTGATAGTGACGGTACAACCCACGCAGGTGCGGCCGGCGATAAATTGTTTTGCCGTGTTCACATTATTCTGATCCCTTGACGGCTGGCTAAGACGCAGAGTAGCCTGGCTGCTGGCTAAGAAGGGGATACAAAGTGCAATAAAAATTGGAGGAAAAAACTTCAACGATAGCATAATAACCTGTCATCAATATCTATGAAAGAGTGTAAAGATAAGCAGGAGAGGGGAATAGGAGAAAAGCTTTTAGCTGCCAGGGTTGCTAACAGCTAAAAGCTTTATATGTTATTAGAAGCTGTATTTATTGTCGGCAATCAGTTTATCCGCAATTCTTCTGCGGGCATCTTTTGCGTTAAATGGTTCCGCTTTGGTAAAGCGTTTGAGACCTAACAGCATCATGCGTTGTTCGTCGCCTTCGGCGAAGGCGTTGATAGCATCCTTACCGGATTTGTTGATACGGTCTGCTGCATCGTAAATGAAGGTGCGAACAATATCAGTCTGGAAAGAAGCGGCGGCTTCGCCTTTGCTGCCGGTGAGTTTAATTAAGCGGAGTAAGGCGCTTTCTGCCACAAACGTTTCGATGGCCATATCAGCAATGTCCATGAGGATTTCCTGTTCATTTTCCAGTTTCATCATCAGTTTCTGCGCAGCGGCGCCGGCAGCCATGAGGATGGCTTTCTTGAAATTGGAGATCATCTTCTTTTCCTTGCTGAAGGCCGTTTCATCATCGCTCCCAAAATCAGGTATACTCATCAGCTCTTTCATCACATTCATGGCTGGTGTCATCAGGTCAAGCTTCCCCTTCATGGCACGTTTCAGGGTCATGTCGAGTGTAAGCAGCCGGTTGATTTCATTAGTACCTTCAAAAATGCGGTTGATACGGGAATCGCGGTAAGCTTTTGAGATGATATATTCATCGCTAAAGCCGTTGCCACCGTGAATTTGTACGCCTTCATCCACTACGAAGTCCAGCACTTCGGAACCGTTTACCTTGAGGATGGCGCATTCTACTGCGTATTCTTCAGCGGCGCCCAGCAGCGCTTCATTAAAAGGTTTGCCGGCGGCCAGCAGTTCTTTTTCTTTCTCGTCTATCAGTTGAGCAGTGCGAAACAGGGCCGATTCGGAAGTCCAGGTACGTATAGCCATTTCCGCGAGTTTATGCTTGATAGCGCCGAAGTTGGCGATCGGTTGTTTAAACTGGGTGCGGGTATTTGCGTATTGTACGGAAGTATTGATACATTTTTTGGCGGCGCCCAGCGCAGCGGCGCATAGCTTCAGACGGCCAATGTTGAGGATGTTGAAGGCAATCAGGTGACCTTTACCTATTACACCCAGCACATTTTCTGCCGGTACTTTGGCATCCTGGAAATAGATCTGGCGGGTAGAAGAACCCTTGATCCCCATTTTATGTTCTTCAGCGCCCAGGGTAAATCCGGGTGTGCCTTTTTCAACAATAAATGCAGTGAATTTGTCGCCATCAATTTTGGCAAATACTGTAAACACGTCTGCAAAACCGGAGTTGGTGATCCAGCTTTTCTGGCCATTCAGTACATAGAATTTGCCGTCTTCTGTGAGCTTGGCGGTAGTTTTAGCACCAAGGGCATCGGAGCCGGAATCTGGCTCCGTAAGGGCATAAGCTCCCTTCATTTCACCAGTGGCCAGCTTGGGAATATATTTTTCTTTTTGTTCGTTGGTACCAAAATAGAGGATCGGTAAGGAACCAATACCTGTATGTGCAGCCATGGCAACAGAAAAGGAGTGTCCGGCGCCGAGTCCTTCGTTGATGATCGTAGCGGTTACAAAATCTTTACCCAGTCCGCCATATTCTTCCGGGAAGGAAGCTCCCAGCAAGCCTTGTTCACCCGCTTTTTCCAGCAGCGATTGCATCAAACCTTCTTCCTGTTTATCCAGGCGTTCTACAATCGGGGTTACCTCCTTGCTGATGAACTGGTCTGCCATGTCTTTGATCATCAGCTGTTCTTCTGAAAAGTCTTCCGGGGTAAAAACATCCTCCGGAGCGCTTTCCTTTACCAGGAATTCTGCGCCTTTCAGCGCAGTCTTATTTTCAACTGTTGCGTCCATGTTACTGAATTTTTGGTAGTTCTGTAATTTACTGAAAAAAGCATAAAGCTGCGTGGGTTTTGATCTGGTTTAGCTAAACACGCTGATGCTGTTTTTTCACTGAATTTAAACCAATTCGCCTACTGAAACCTGCATTGGTTTATTTTTAACAAAAAATAAACTGGCAGAAAGTCAATCAGTGGCTAACTTTCTCCTTTGCGCTTTATTCACTATCATTGTCCCCCTTTTATGTCTGATTTTTATCTCTCATATTTGAAAAGCCAGTTTCACGGTACCTGTGAGGGTACGGGAGGAGCGTTATTGATATGCTTACATGGCTTTGGGGAAAGCGCCGCACACTTTCAGCCGCTCACAGCTACGCTGGGACAGCGTTTTACTATCGTAGCGCTGGACATGCCACTGCACGGCAGCACGGTGTGGCGCGAAGAGAGAGCTTTCGAAAAGGAAGACCTGGTAGCCATTGTGCTTATGGTATTGCAACAACAGGGAAAAGACAGGTTTTCCCTGATAGGATATAGTATGGGTGGCCGGCTATCACTTTGCCTGGTAGAAAAGATGGCGGCCAGGATAGATTACCTGGTATTAGCTGCTGCAGACGGTTTGCGAAACAATCCATGGCATATGTTTGTTACACAAACCGGTGTAGGCAACCGGATATTCAAATATAATACCTACCATCCCCGTTTATTCTTTATGCTGCTGTATACCTGGCGTAAATTGGGTCTGCTGAATCAGAGTGTATATAAGTTTGCATTGCACCGGATGAATGAACAATCGAAAAGAGCATTGGTATACAATGTATGGACCAACTTACGGCATATGATGCCGGACAAAAAGAAGTGTAAACAATTATTATCTCAATATAACGTTTTAACGCTGTTGATCTTCGGAAAATATGATCGCGTTATTCCTCCTGTATTGGGTACCCGCTTTGCGGATGGTTCATTTCCCTCTAAAATATTGGTATTAGACAAAGGGCATCAGCTGATATCCGCGCAGCTGGGCCTTATCATCAATGAAAATCTTTAACCTGGATGCAGTTTTTTGTAATTATATTGATTGTGCTGTCGCTTGGCTATGGTGTACTAATGCTGTGGTATAGCCTGGGTTGGAAGCGGTTGAAGAAATTTTCCACTGTAGGGCAAGGGGCCGGCCATACTGCCGTAACGGTTATTATTCCCGCCCGGAATGAAGCCGCTAACCTACCGGCTTTGCTGGAAGCGCTCCGGCGCCAAACTTATCCAACCACTTTACTGGAGGTGATTATTATCGATGATTTTTCTACAGATAATACTGCCGATATTATCCGGCATTTCCCGGCAGATAATATTCACTTGCTGGAACTGAGACAATACCTGGATGAAGAACAGCGATTGAATTCCTATAAAAAGAAAGCTATTGAAATCGCCATCGCCAAAGCCAGTGGAGATCTTATTGTTACCACGGATGCTGATTGTGTGATGGGACCGCGCTGGATTGAAACGATGGTACAATTCTATGAACATCATCTCCCCAAATTTATAGCGGCACCGGTTAGCTTCTACAAAGAGCATAATTTCTTTAAACGCTTGCAATCGCTCGATTTTATGACCATGCAAGGCATTACCGGAGCTGCCGCGCAATTAGCCTCTGGTACTATGTGTAATGGGGCTAACCTGGCCTATGAGAGGAAAACATTTCATGAAGTGGGCGGTTTCGCCGGAATTGACAACATTGCTTCCGGTGATGATATGTTGCTGATGTACAAGATATACAGTGCTTATCCCGATAGCGTAAGATACCTGAAAAATGAAGATGCCATTGTACGCACCCTCGCTGTAGATACGTTGAAGGATTTTATGAATCAACGTATCCGTTGGTCGTCCAAAGCCGATAAATACGAAGACAAACGACTTACCTGGGTATTGTTGCTGGTATACCTGTTTAACCTGGGCCTGTTGATTATGGGAGTGATGGTCTTATTTTTCCCGGTATGGTGGCCCTGGTTCCTGATCGTGTTATTGTTTAAAATAACGCTCGAGCTGTATTTCCTGTTACCCGTAGCAAAATTTTTCAACAAAACGGAATTGTTACTATGGTTTATTCCCGGTCAGGTGTTTCATATTCCTTATATTGTTGTTGCCGGCTGGCTGGGTAAGTTTGGCAGCTATCAGTGGAAAGGCCGCACGGTTAACTAAATACATCGTCTTTTATCAAGTATGCAATCTTCCTGGAAACGATTATACCGTAATAAGGGGGCAGTGGCCGGTTTGCTGGTAATTGCCCTGTCGGTGCTCATCAGTGTGCTGGCTTATGCTTTGGCGCCGGACAACACGCCGGATGCCAATAGAATGATCCTGGAAATAGAGGGGCAACACCCAGGATTCCGGATTACCATGCTGGCCGTGAAGAAAGATAGGCCGGTGGCCGCAGTACCTTTATGGGAGCGGCTTTTATACGGGCAGGAACCGGATATGACCTGGATTCCGCTGCGTTCCTGGCAATTTAAAGACAGCGCGATTGTTATACAACGTTATGTAGATGAATCTACCGGCAGGGAAGAAGTATATCCGCTTACTACTGTACTATACGGCAAACCTGTTGCTACGGCGTCGTTGGCGGAGTTGCAGCAGGAAGTCCGGAAGACGCGGATTTTTACCGCTACTTATTGGCTGGGTACGGATAAGTTTGGCCGGGATATTTTAAGCCGGCTGTTGGTGGGTACCCGGGTGAGCCTGGGAGTAGGATGTATTGCCGTGGTTATTTCCCTGAGCATAGGCGTGTTACTGGGCGCTGTAGCCGGTTATTTTAAGGGCCGTACCGATGATGTGGTGATGTGGCTGGTAAATGTAGTATGGTCGATGCCTACGTTGCTGTTGGTGTTTGCACTTACCCTGGCGTTGGGCAAGGGCTTCTGGCAGGTATTCATTGCGGTGGGGCTAACGATGTGGGTGGGCGTGGCCCGCATTATCCGCGGACAGGTGCTGGCTATCCGGGAGCTGGAGTATGTAGAAGCCGCAAGGGCGCTGGGATATAGCCATGTCCGGATCATTGTAAAACACATATTACCTAATATCCTTGGGCCGGTGATGGTAGTAGCAGCAGGTAACTTTGCAACGGCGATCGTGGTAGAAGCGGGACTTAGCTTCCTGGGCGTGGGCGTACAGCCTCCGCAACCTTCCTGGGGATTGATGATAAAGGAAAACTATAACTTTATTATTACCCATAATCCCTTGCTGGCCCTGGCGCCAGGCATTGCTATCATGTTACTGGTACTGGCTTTCAATCTGTTGGGGAACGGTTTACGCGATGCTATGGATGTACGAAGTAAAATTTGATTTGCATGTAAAAAAAAACTAATTTCAGAGTCCCATATATACTTGAAATATGCTATTGAAAAACTGTTTCCCTGTATTATTAGCTTTTGTTGTGCTGACTTTCGTCTCCTGTAAAAAGAAGAAGAGTGATAATCCTGCTCCCAATGTACAGGAGGAAACACTGGCGTTTACCCTCCCAGACATACAACTGGGCAAGTATAATATGGCGATGGACAGCAGTTATGCCCTGAAAGTAAATGTCACTTCCAAAATGCCGGATGCCGGCATAAAGGTGATGTTGAGCGTGGCTACAGAAACCGGTAGCATTCCTTTGTCACAGGATCCGGTGCCGGACACTAAAACGCCGCAATTTACCATCAACCTGCGTCATTTGAAGCCATTGAAGACTTACGAGGTAACGGTGTGGCTGTCTTCCCTGGGCAACACCGCCAACGTAACTACCCACCAGGTATTTTATATTACCAATAAGTCGGATCAATAGCGGGAATCCCGAAATCCTGCTTCCCGAATCTAAAATTGTGTAGGTTTGCATGCTCGCAGACAAAGGATTCGTTTATGCAAATTGCTGTTAATGCCGCTTGTTTAAGACAGGACATGCCTGCCGATACCGGAAGGGTGGCTGCTGATATCATACTGGCGATGTGCCGGCAACAACCGGGACATCAATTCACCTTCTATTTTGATGGGGAGATTCCGCAAGGGTTGTCGCTGCCCGCCAATGTAACCACTGTGATATTGCCCCGTAAAGGCAATAAGTCCTGGCATTACTACTGGTGGCTGGAATGGCAGCTGGTGAAGGCTATGAAATCTTCCCGGCCGGATTTTTACCTGGGATTAGACGGAACGCTGCCTTTGCGTAGTAAAGTCCCCGCCGGCTTGCTGGTCAGGGACCTGTCGTTTCTGAAAGAAGCGGGGCTACAGCCGGAAGTACAGCAGCGGTCGCTCAAAAACAATATGCGCCAATATCTCGCACAAGCGAGGTGTGTAGGTGTAGTATCAGCTACTACCAATGAGGAAGTAGTGCGATATGCCCCTGGGGTAACGGACAGACTGGTGACCCTGGATATAGGTTTGAGCGATGCCTACCGGCCGCTGGAATGGGAGCAGCGGGAGGCGGTAAAGAAAGAATTTGCCGGAGGAGCAGAGTATTTCCTGGTAACAGGAAGCGTGCATCCCCGGAATAATATAATGCCTGTGCTAAAAGCATTTTCAGCTTTGAAGAAGCGGCAGCGGAGTAATATAAAATTGGTACTGGCAGGGAGTATTACACCGGCCGGCGCAGATATTGCCGCTTCCTTGCAGAGCTATAAATTCCGCCAGGATGTGGTTTGCCTGGAAGCAGCCGATGAGGCTACGCTGGCCCGGCTAACAGGCGCCGCTTATGCACTCGTATATCCGTCGAGGTTTGAGGGATTGGCTTTACCCATTTATGCGGCACAGCGCTGCGAGGTGCCTGTGATTGCCCTGGATAGTGCGGCGGCCCGGGAAGCAGGCGGGGATGCGGTATTATATGCTGATCCGGCCAGCCTGGACGATTTGTCCGAAAAAATGAGTCTCTTATACAAAGATGAGCAGCTGAGGAGCCGGTTGCTCTCAAAAACGCCGCCAGTGAAGCTTTCTTCCGGCTGGGAACAGGCGGCTTTGCAGTGGTGGAAGTGCCTGACCAGATAGGAGTTTCTCAAAATCACCAAGGATGGCTATTTTTGCGCTTTAATTGATAGACATGAGTACAATATCTACTATAAAGATCCAGGTAGGACTGGACGATCAGAAGGTGCCGGAATCAATAGCCTGGAGTGCTACCGACAATAAGGATGATAAATTAATGAAGGCCAAGGGGATGATCGTATCCTTCTGGGACCCGGCAGAAAGAGCTGCCCTGCGTATAGACTTGTGGACGAAAGATATGATGGTAGATGAAATGGCTGACTTCTTCTTTCAGACAATGATGACCATGGCAGATACCTATGCAAGGGCTACGCCTTATAAAGATCAGGCCGATGAAATGCGTGCTTTTGCAAAGGATTTCTTTAAGAAATTCCAGGAAAAGCAGGCTGCTGAAGGACAATAATCCATTAAACCTAACCATATGTCATTAGAATTAGATATCAACGCAGGCATTAAGGCTGCGATGCTGGGTAAAAAAGAAGCAGAATTGCGCGCCCTGCGTGCTATTAAAGCGGCCATCCTGGTGGCTAAAACCGCAGAAGGAGCCAGTGCTGAGTTGACAGAAGCCGATGAAAGCAAATTGCTGCAGAAGCTGGCCAAGCAAAGAAAGGACTCCCTCGAAATTTTCAGGGCCCAGAACCGCGAAGACCTGGCTGTAAAAGAGCAGGAAGAGCTGGAAGTGATTGAGCGTTTTCTTCCTAAACAGATGAGCGAGGCCGAATTACGTACGGCCATTACTGATATTATTACCTCCACTGGCGCCAGTTCCCCTGCTGATATGGGAAAAGTAATGGGCGTTGCTACCAAACAACTGGCCGGTAAAGCCGATGGAAAGGCTATTTCCGCGCTGGTAAAGGAACTGCTGAGCAAGTAGTAGGGCCAGATTTATAAATATTGGAATTTTTCGCCGGGGGAGTTTTTCTCCCGTCAAAAAATTCCAACATTTGTAAATACCCATATTTCTAACATGTCTATAGATATTATTTTTGCTATTATCATGGTGTTTGCCATTTACCGGGGCTACACGCGTGGGTTAATAGTAGCAGTGTTTTCGTTGGTGGCAGTGATGCTGGGGTTGGCAGCAGCCCTCAAATTATCGGCTGTTACTGCATTGTATGTACAGCAGCATTGGGATATGCATTCCCGTTGGATACCAGTCATTTGCTTCGTCGGTTTGTTCCTCGGGGTGATACTACTGGTCCGGTTGGGAGCCGGCATATTGCAGAAGCTGGTGGAAATGGTGATGCTAGGTTGGCTGAATAAATTGGGGGGAATACTATTGTATAGCGTTATATTTATAATAATTTATAGTGTAGTGTTGTGGATGGCCAACCAGGTATATTGGTTAAGCCCTGAAACGAAGCTACAGTCGGTAGTATATCCTTATATTGAGAACGTCGGCCCGTGGGTGTTAGATCATATCGGAGGAGTGATACCGGTTTTTAAGAATATGTTCTCTCAGTTGCAGACATTTTTCGAGCAGGCAGCGCAGCATATTCAACATGGTTAACTTGTTCCGGGGGTTTTTAGATTAATAAAAAGAATTATTTTAGCGTAAAATTGACTTTCAAGATTTGGCAATGGATTACGAAATCAAAACACAGGGTAAGTTTAATTTTATAGAAGAAGGAGAGGGAGAGCCGCTGGTATTATTGCATGGACTTTTTGGTGCTTTGAGCAATTTCTCGCACATGATCGAATATTTCCGGCAGTATAACAAGGTTGTGATTCCGATGTTACCCCTGTATGATTTAAACATCCTGGAAACATCGGTAGGTGGATTAGCCAAATATGTGCACAAGTTTATTGAAGCCAGGGGGTACAAAAATGTGCATCTGCTGGGCAATTCACTGGGAGGCCACGTAGCATTGGTATACCTCCTCAAACATCCTGAAGCACCTGTGAAATCGCTGATCCTGACCGGCAGCTCCGGCTTGTTTGAAAACGGCATGGGCGAAACCTATCCTAAACGCGGGGATTATGAATATATCCGCAAAAAAGCAGAACTTACTTTTTACGATCCGAAAGTCGCTACCAAAGAACTGGTAGATGAAATGTTCGAAATTGTAAATAATCGCCTGAAAGTGATTAAAATTATCACCCTGGCAAAATCAGCTATCCGTCACAACCTGGGCGATGAACTGCAGGATATTAAGCAACCAACTTTACTGATCTGGGGTATGAATGATACCGTTACGCCCCCAATGGTTGGTGAAGAATTTAAAAAACTGATACCTAATTCTGAACTGCAGTTTATCGACAAATGTGGACATGCACCTATGATGGAAGTCCCTGATGAATTCAACAAAATTTTGCACGCTTTTCTGGAGAAACTGAAGCACCAGCCTGTCAGTTAAACCGGCGCTTTCCTGGCCGCTTCCGACTGTACTGAAATGTGCAGCGTTTTCGCGTACATGTAATTTCTTTTTCTGTTGGCATATTCTTTACTATTATTGTATAAGAATACACTAACATGATTGCCAGAGAACTCATATCGTCAGTACCTGCTCTGCATCCTTCCGATACAGGAGCAAAGGCGCTGCGTCTGATGAATGAATATCATCTGACGCAACTACCTATGGTAGTGGATAGCAAATACCTGGCCCTGGTGGAGGAAGACGATATCATGGATATCGAAGACCTGGACGTACCCCTGGAATCTATGGAATACAGTGGTGCCCGCCCGGCTGTCATGGAATATGCTCATCTGTTTGAGGCGCTGAAATTATTCTACGACTTTAAATTATCTGCGCTCCCGGTAGTTACCAAGGAAAACGAATACCTGGGTATCATTACCAAAGATAACCTGGTTAACGCTTTCGCTGCCTACAACGCAGTAAAGGAACCGGGAGGTATCATCGCCTTCGAAGTGGAGCCCCGCGATTTCGCGCTGAGCGAAATTGCCCGGATCGCCGAATCAAACGATGTCACCCTCCTGAGCGTAAATACCCTCAGCAACCCTGCCACAGGTAAGATGGAAGTGGTGCTGAAAACTAACCGGCAGGAATTACAGGGACTGCTGGCTACTTTCGAGCGCTTCAATTATGTAATTAAATACGTTTTTGCGGAAGAGCCGGAAGAAGAACTTCTTAAAAAGAACTACGATCTCCTGATGAACTATATCGGGATGTAGGAGCGCTAAAAGCATAAAGCTAAAAGCAAAAAAGCTATTGTGTAGAATAATCACGGCGAATTTTAAATATTCGCTAAATTCTTCTACATAATAGCTTTTTTGCTTTCCGCTTTATCCTTTCGGCTTTTTATTATATTTGACTATTGTCAACGCTTTTAAAAATTTTTACAGGACCTACATGCTGAGATGCTGTTACTGCCTGCTGGCCATGATTTGCCTGTTGGGATTGGTGTTACCCGGAACTGCTGAAGGACAATCTGTACCTGCAAAGGATAGCAGCTATCTGGTAGTGCGTAACATTGTTATACTGGGAAATAAGAAAACCCGTACCTCTGTTATCGTGCGGGAAATCAGTACGGTGCCCGGAGATACCATCTATTTCCGGGACCTGGGAGACGTGCTCGAAAGAACACGTAAACAACTGCTTAATACGTCTCTTTTTCTCAATGCCACCGCTAATGTAAAAAACTGGGAGGGCAACAATGCCGACCTGGTCTTCGAAGTGTGGGAACGTTGGTACACGTTTGCTTTTCCCATCTTTAAGCTGGCTGACCGCAATTTTAACCAGTGGTGGGTGGAAAAAAATCATAGCCTTAGCCGGGTAAATATTGGCCTCAGCGGAACCCAGGGAAATCTTACCGGACGCAACGACGAGTTGAATGCTTCCTTGCAGTTTGGGTATACCCAACGATTTGCCCTCCAGTATAATCTTCCTTACATTGATAAACATTTTCATCACGGGTTGGGTATAATCGCCATCTATAAACGTAACCGAGAAGTAAACGACAGCACCAAAGGCAATAAACAACAGTTTTTCCGCAAAGAAGATTTCCTTCGCCAGATCTACCAGGTAGGGCTGAGCTACAGCTATCGCAAGGCTATAAATACCAGGCACCAGGTATTTGTAAATTATAACTATGAGAAAGTAGCCGACTCTGTAGCAATCATCAATCCTAATTACCTCGGAAAAGGCCGTACCAGTGTAAGCTTCCTGGATATCAGCTACCGGATGACCTACATCAAAGCGGATAGCTGGGTATATCCTCTTAAAGGAATGAGTATATTAGCCGAAGTAGGAAAAAGAGGTATAGGCCCCTGGAATGATATTGATGATATTCATTTCAGGCTAAACGTAGCCAGGTATTGGGAACTACGGCCTAAAACCTTTGCAGCCCTTGGCTTCCGCGGAATGGCGAAGTTTTCAAATGAACAACCATACATCAATCAACAGGCATTGGGATATAACGATGACTACCTGAGAGGATTAGAATATTATGTGGTAGATGGTACCAGCTTCGCTATCCTGAAGTCGACACTCCGGCAGGAATTATTGTCGGTGAAAATAAAGCTGCCCATCGTACCTAAGAAATTCAGCCAGGTACCTATACGCATTTTTGCCAAAGCCTATGGCGATGCAGGTTATTCTTACAATAAATTTCCGGGCACCAGCTTCCTCAACAACCGTATGCTATATACCGGCGGGCTGGGCATCGACATCGTTTCTTTCTATGATACCTGCCTGCGGATCGAGTATAGCTTTAACCAGTTAGGGCAAAAAGGACTATTTTTACACACAAGCATAGACATGTAGTGCCCAATTGCCCTGATAGCGTTGGTCTGTCAACAGGCAGGTAACGGGCCGCTGAAAGCTTAATAAATTATGCAGGTAGCACTTTATAGCAGGGGATTTATTACTGAAGACATCGCAAACATCCGCTTATTGCTGGAGGAATTGGAGCGGGCAGAGATTGAAGCAATGATTTATGAGCCGTTTTTCCGGGTATTACAGCAACATGTCCCTTTTGAAACGACCCCGGTACTGTTTTCCAGTGCGGAGGATTTACCAGGAAAAATCGACTTCTTAATGAGTTTGGGTGGCGACGGTACGCTGCTGGACACGGTATGTTATGTTAGGGATACCAATATACCGGTGATCGGTATTAATTTTGGCCGCCTTGGATTCCTGGCGAGCATTGGTAAAGACGAAATCCATGCGCTGGTGCAGGCACTCCTGAACCGCACCTATGTGGTAGACCAGCGTTCGCTGTTGCATCTTGACGCTAATATTCCCTTATTTGGAGAAGTGCCTTATGCCCTGAACGAATTTACGATCCATAAGAAAGATACCTCGGCTATGGTAAAGATCCATACCTACCTTAATGGCGAGTTTCTCAATACTTACTGGGCAGATGGGTTAATTGTATCCACCCCCACTGGTTCTACCGGTTATTCACTGAGTTGTGGTGGCCCCATTGTATTCCCGGATGCCGGTAATTTTGTGATCACACCGGTGGCGCCCCACAATCTCAATGTGCGGCCTATTATTGTGCCCAACGACAATATCATTTCCTTTGAAGTGGAAGGGCGCAGCGACCAGTTTCTGTGTACCCTCGATAGCCGGATGGAAACAATTGACAGTACGGTGCAGCTGGCCATAAAAAAAGAACAGTTTAAACTGAGCCTGCTGCGGCTGGATGACAGCAACTTCCTGCATACCTTACGTAATAAGCTATTATGGGGTATTGATGCCCGTAATACGATTAAAATATAGAAATATAAATTATATTGCTACATTTACAAATACGTTGTCTGCTGATTGTAACACAAATTATGCCCCATGAGGACTAGGAGCGTCTCGCCAGTTAGCATAATCGTCAGCTATACATTAAATAAATCCGGCATTTTAGCGTTTAAGTAGGACTGATTTATGCTGAAATCTTTTTTATATCCTAAATATATCCTCTTTTCCCTGCTGGTAACGGCTGGTAGCTTATTTGCCGGGCGTGTTTCCGCGCAAAATGAACTGCAATATGTAGGGGAGCTGGGTTTGTCGATCGGAGGCGCCCAATACTTCGGGGACCTGAATACCCGTGGAGCACTAAATACTATTAAGCCTGCCATTGGGATCTATTACCGGAAATATATGAACGATTACGTGGGAGTGAGAGCCCATGGCCGTTTTATGCAACTCGGTTATTCGGATGTGTACAGTAAAAACGAATTTCAGAAGCTGCGCAACCTCAGTTTCAATACTAATTTATGGGAACTGTCGCTACAAGGAGATTTTAATTTCTTCCGGTTTGAACCGGGTAGTTTATATGAACGTTTTTCTCCATATCTGACAGGGGGCGCCAGCCTTTTTTATTTCAATCCATATACTTACCTGAACGGGACTAAATATTTTTTACAGCCATTGCGTACGGAGGGGCAGGGAAGTGCCCTGTATCCTGAGCGTAAGCCTTACAGCCTCGTTTCCTATGCCTGGTTAATCGGGGGTGGCTTTAAGTATAATCTCTCCAAAAAAGTAAATGTGGGGCTGGAGGCTCTTTACCGGTATACCCAAACCGATTACCTGGATGATGTAAGTACCACTTACGCAGGTCCGGCGGCATTTCCAACATTGCCTGGCGGACAGCCCACGGTGGCGGCCCAGCTGCAGGACAGATCTGGCGTTTATGGCGCCCCTATAGGGGTAACTGGCCGTCAGCGGGGTAATAGCCGGGATAAGGACCAGTTTCTGACCATTGAGCTGACCATTAGTATTCTTTTTACTTCCTATCACTGTAAATTTTAATTTACCGGGAAAATACTTTCTACGGGCAGCCATTAGATACCTGCGAACCACCCGGAAAGTTCGTCGAATTTGCTAAAATCCCCACTGGTATTGATTTCGCTGTTAAAACTACGTTAAAAGACCTTCTTGGGCTTTGCTAAAAAAGTCATTACTCTATTTTTGTATCTTTGCACCCTTTTAGAATCTGTTATAATCTGTTATAATACGCCTGACACAAATGAGTTTGAAGGATAAATTGGACTTGCAACGGTTACCACGCCATATTGCCATTATTATGGATGGAAATGGCCGTTGGGCAAAGGAGCGTGGGCAAGACAGGCTGTACGGGCACCATGAAGGGGTAGAAAGCGTGCGCAACATAGTGGAAACCTGTGCAGAACTTGGAATCGGCTATCTTACGCTATATGCATTTTCTACCGAAAACTGGGACCGCCCGGTTTATGAGGTGACTGGTATCATGGAATTGCTCGTAAACACCATCCGGCAGGAGGTGACTACGCTGTCTAAAAATAATATCCGTCTGAGCGTAATTGGCGATATGAACATGCTGCCTCCCCAAGCGCAGCGAGAAATGGAAGAGGCCATCGCCCTAACCAGCCAAAATACTGGCCTGAATCTCATTATGGCTCTTAGCTACAGTGCAAGATGGGAAATCGTGAATGCAGCCAGGAAAATTGCCCTGGATGTGAAAAATGGAGCCCTGGACCCTGCAGCTGTGACGCCTGAGGTATGGGAAAAATATCTCTGTACCACCGGCCTGCCGGACCCTGAATTAATGATTCGTACCAGTGGAGAATGCAGGATCAGTAACTTCCTACTATATCAACTGGCCTATGCGGAGCTGTACTTTACAGACACCCGCTGGCCGGATTTCCGCAATGAACATCTTTACCAGGCCATCTTAAATTACCAAACCAGAGAACGGCGCTTTGGCAAAACAAGCGAACAAATTCAGCAGAATGAAGAAATTATTTCCTAAGGGCCTACTGGCTATAGCATTATGTTGCAGTGCAGGCATACGTGTATCCGCTCAGCAGAAAGATACGGTGCCTCCAACGCAGCCACCTGCTAATCCGCCGGCAGTTGCTCCCATTAATATGGGTAATCCGCAACAGTACGAAATTGCCGAAATCACCGTTGTAGGTACCCAATACCTGGACAAATCATTACTGCTGTCGCTTTCGGGCCTCAGTGTAGGCGATAAGGTAACCTATCCGGGGGGCGATCAATTTACCAAGGCCATTCAAAGCCTCTGGTCACAACGTTTATTCGCAGATGTTACCATCTACGTAACTAAAATCGAAAACGATAAAATCTGGCTGGAAATCGGGTTAACAGAAATGCCCCGTATGTCCTCCTTCTCCTTCAAAGGAATTAAGAAAGCAGAAGCCGACGATATTACTACCAAAGCCGGTATCCGTAAAGGAACGGTAATTACCCAGGCCCTGAAACAAAATGTGATCGGCGTCGTACATAAATTCTATGCTGATAAAGGGTTTGGTAACGCTACTGTTAAAATAGAAGAGAGAGCTGATAGCTCCACCGTCAACTCCCGCCACGTAGTGTTCAACGTAACCAAAGGGAGTAAGGTACGTACCGAAAATATCAATATCGTAGGTAACTATAATGTAGCAGATAGTAAGATCAAGAAAAGAATGAAGGGTACGAAAGAGCGTTCCCGCTTTACCCTTCATCCGGATATTGAACATGTATACGTTGACTCACTGGCCCAGGAAGATGACTTCTGGCAAACCTATGGCTTCCTCCAGCCCACAAGGGCGCTGGAAAAGCTGGATCCCTATTTCCGCTTTAAACTCTTCAGCTCTGCTAAGTTTAATGAAAATAAATACCTGGAAGATAAAGGTAAAGTAGTAAGTCTCTATAACTCCAAAGGTTATCGCGATGCGGTAATCGTAAGAGATACCGTTTATAAAACCCGTTCTCAGAATCTGAATATTGATATGCAGATCTCTGAGGGTAAAAAATATTATTTCGGGGATATCACCTGGAAAGGTAATACCCGTTATTCCGACTCAGTGTTAACGCGCCTCCTGGGTATTAAGAAGGGAGATGTGTATAACCTGGAGTTGCTGGAAAAAAGAATCGGTAAGCAGATGTCACAGGAAGGCGGCGATATCAGTGGCTACTACATGGATTATGGCTACCTGTTTTTCCAGATCGACCCGGTAGAAATTGGTATCCGTGGTGATACCATCGACTACGAAATCCGTTTGCGTGAAGGTCCGCAGGCAACGATCAAGGAAGTACGCATTGCCGGTAACGAAAAAACCAATGAACACGTTATCCGCCGTGAGCTGCGCACCATTCCCGGTGAAAAATTCAGCCGTACAGACCTGATCCGTTCTAACCGTGAAATTGCCAACCTCGGCTTCTTCAACCCGGAAAAGATCGGAATGAACCCGGTACCTAATGTGCAGGATGGTACAGTGGACATTGACTATACAGTAGAAGAAAAAGCCAACGACCAGCTGGAATTATCCGCCGGTTGGGGTGGATATATCGGTTTAACCGGTACACTCGGGGTTACGTTTAACAACTTCTCCCTTCGCAACATCTTCAGGAAAGAAACCTGGGATCCGTTACCAAGTGGAGATGGCCAGAAATTATCTGTGCGTGTATCTTCCAATGGTAAGGCCTACCGTTCTTATAACTTCTCTTTCACTGAGCCGTGGCTGGGTGGTAAGAAAAGAAACCAGTTTTCTGTGAGCTTCTATAGCAGTTACCAGAATCCATATGCCTATAGTAACTATTACAAGCTGCCCGGAGATACCAGCACGTCTGTAGATGGTCACTTTAAGGTATTGGGAGCTTCCGTATCCCTGGGTAAACAATTGAAATGGCCGGATGACTATTTCACCCTGATTTACTCGCTGAACTACCAGCAGTACAAACTGAAGAACTATAACTACTTTGGTATTGCCGGATTTGAGAACGGTACATCCAACAACGTCAACGTAAAGCTTACGCTGGCGCGCTCTTCTGTGGATCAGCAGATATTCCCGCGCAGTGGTTCCAACTTTATGCTGTCTGCCCAGTACACGCCGCCTTACTCCCTGTTTAATCCTGACAAGGACTACAGCAAGGAGCCGGCATCCAAACAATTTAACTTCATTGAGTACCAGAAGTATCGCTTCAATGCAGAATGGTATGTGCCATTAAGCCGTCCGATGGGTAGCGATAATAAGACGTTTGTATTGAAAGTAGCCGCTAAATTTGGTTATATTGGACGTTATAATAACCGTACTACGTTGTCGCCGTTTGGCCGGTTTGAGTTGGGTGGTGATGGTCTGAGTAACTTCGCTATTTATGATCGTGATATCATTTCCCAGAGAGGGTATCCGGTGTATTATACTTCCGATCCGAGCGTGAATCCTGAAAATGGCCAGCCAGCGAACTATTCCGGGTTTACAGTATTTAACAAATTCGTAATGGAGTTGCGTTATCCATTCAGCCTGAACCCAAGTTCTACCATCTTTGGGTTGGCATTCCTGGAGGCAGCCAATGGTTATAAGGATCTGAATGAGTACAATCCGTTCAGGCTGCGTAGATCTGCCGGTATCGGTATGCGTTTCTACCTGCCTATGTTTGGATTGCTTGGATTTGACTATGGTATTGGGTTCGACCGTCTTACACCCGGAGGTGGCCTGAAGGATGCTGCTAAGTTTACCTTTATGCTCGGTTTCGAACCAGAATAATGTGAAAATAAATTATATATTGCAAGTTTAACCGTTGTTTTGGTTTTGCAAAAAATCCATTGTAGCATGAAAAAAATATTTATTACGGCCGCTATAATATTGGCTATGGGCGGTGCAGCAAGTGCACAGCGCTATTGTGTGATAGATACAAAGTATATACTGGAGAGTATTCCTGAGTATAAGGACTCCCAGAAGAAACTGGATGCCGTTGCTGACCAATGGCAGAAGGAGATTGACGCCAAGTTCCAGGAAGTGGATAAGATGTATAAGTCTTACCAGGCGGAGCAGGTGATGCTGACAGAAGAATTAAAGCGTAAAAGAGAAGACGAGATCGTAGCCAGAGAAAAAGAGGCAAAGGATTTGCAGAAGAAGCGTTTCGGTTACGAGGGCGATCTTTTCAAGAAGCGGGAGGAATTGGTAAAACCTATCCAGGACAGGATTTACAATGCTGTACAGAAGCTGTCTGCCAGCAGGATGTACGACTTTGTACTGGATAAGGCGAGCGGAGCTACTGTTATATTCTATGATCCCAAGATTGATAAGAGCGAAGAGATCTTAAAGTCTCTCGGAGTGAAGAAGTAAGGCGTATACCTATTTTTTAACTATAAGTATTTAAATTTTTTTAAACACAGACAACATCATGAAGAAGTACGTAATTATTGCTTTTGTGGCGGTTACCGGTTTGTTCAGCGTGAATGCAATGGCACAATCCAAAGTAGCGCATATCAATGCACAGGCACTGGTGGCCAGCATGCCAGAAGCTAAAAAGGCAGAAACTGATTTGCAGACTTATGCACAGAGCCTGGAAGCTGATGGTAAAGCGCTGGTAGACGAGTATACTAAGAAAATGAAGGAATTTGATGACAAGGCGGCTACAATGACCGACAACATAAAAGAAATCAAAGGTCGTGAAATCCAGGATGCACAGAAACGTATCCAGGACTACCGTGAAGCAGCTGAACAGAAAGTACAGGCTAAACAGTCTGAGCTCCTGAAACCTATCTACGATAAAGCCCGTAAAGCGATCGAAGATGTGGCAAAAGAAAAAGGTTATGGTTATGTAATCGACAGTTCTTCTGGTATGTTGCTGGTTTCTCCTGCAGCAGATGATATCCTGGCCCCTGTAAAGGTTAAACTGGGTATTAAATAATTTAATTTTTTAATATTAAAGGTGGAATGTGGTGAAAACTGCATTCCACCTTTACATTTAAGAATTCGTATTTTAATTTTACTTTTCAAATATTTTCTGCTACCTTTGCCTTCCGTTTTAAAAAACAATCCTTTAATCCGGGACTTTTAGTAGTACAGGTAAAAACAAAAAAAAGAAATGAAACGTACTTTTCAACCGCATAACAGACGCAGAAAGAGCGTTCACGGCTTCAGAAAGAGAATGGAAACTGCTAATGGCCGTAAGGTATTGGCTTCCCGTAGAGCAAAAGGTCGTAAGAAGCTGACTGTTTCCGACGAGCGTAAGCTGAAATAATTATAGTAGCTAAATACTATTTGCCATAAAAACTTATTCTTTTAGCAAGGAAGAAAGGTTAAAAAGCAGAAAACTTATTGAAACGCTTTTTCGTGAAGGAAAAGCGTTTTCTGTTTTTCCATACCGCGTGGTTTACATGCCCCTTAAAACGCCATGTAAATACCCCGTGCAGGTAGGTTTTAGCGCTACTACCCGCAGATTCCCCCATGCGGTAGATCGTAACCGCATCAAACGCCTGGGGCGCGAAGCCTGGCGCCTCCAGAAGCATACATTATACGACCATCTCCGGTTACACTCGCAGCAGCTCGCTGTTTTCCTCATCTATACCGACAAAAAAATAGCCGATTTTTCGACCCTGCAAGACAAAATTTCAGTAATTTTAAAGAAGTTGCAAAACAGCATTTAGCCTTTAGCGGTTAGCTTTCCGGCTGATTGCAACCTGTTAGTCAAATACTTTTTTAATGGCTACAAGCTGACCGCAAAAAGTTGATTATGAATCGTGTAGTTCGCTGGTTGAGTTATCCTTTTATCCTCCTGATAAAAATCTATCAATGGTTTATCTCGCCCCTGTTGGGCAGTAAATGCCGCTATACGCCCACCTGCTCACAGTATGGGTTGGAAGCATTTAAAAAATATGGACCTTTCAAAGGCGGCTATCTCACCATAAAGCGTATCTTGTCCTGCCATCCCTGGGGTGGTCACGGATATGATCCGGTACCCTGA
The DNA here is from genome assembly GCF_012726295.1 of Chitinophaga sp. Ak27. Taxonomy (GTDB): domain Bacteria; phylum Bacteroidota; class Bacteroidia; order Chitinophagales; family Chitinophagaceae; genus Chitinophaga. The sequence continues at coordinate 238,432 of NZ_JABAOB010000006.1, forward strand.
GTAAGGCTGCCGGCCGCCAACTTTATCACTCATCTTATATACTCTGCTGCATGCGTGCATTTTTTAATAGGAAAAAGAAGCTGATAACCGCCCTGTTGTTGATTATCATCGCAGCCGGCGTTTTTGCTTTTAATGAAAATGATAAATACTTCCAGATCGCTAAAAACCTGGACATCTTCGCTGCTTTTTACCGGGAGCTGAATACCTATTATGTAGATGATCTGCCCCCCGAAAAAATAATGCATAAAGGCATTGAAGCCATGTTGGAAGAAACAGACCCTTTCACGGATTTTGTTTCAGAAGAAAACCTGGATGACCTCAAGTTTATGGCCACAGGCAAGTATGGCGGCGTAGGTGCTTCAATCAATACCAACGGTGACTGGACCACCATTACTGACGTATATGAAGGCAGTCCGATGGACAAAGCAGGCGTAAAGCCCGGTGATATTATTGTGAGCATGGATGGCAAATCTGTGAAGAATGTAGCCCAGGAAGAAATCAGCCGACAACTGAAAGGAGCGGCCGGTACTTCGCTCGACATGGTATTCCGTAATCCTTTGACTGGCGTGGAAACACCCAGGAAAATAGTACGGGAAGAAATCAATGTAAAGCCTGTTAGCTATGCAGGGATCGTGAAAAACGATATTGGCTATATCAAGATGACGCAGTTTACCGAAAACAGCGGCGCCATGGTACGTAAGTCGGTAGAACAGCTGAAACAGTCCAACCCGGGCCTGAAAGGAATTATCCTGGACCTTCGCAGCAATCCTGGTGGATTACTGGATGAAGCCGTGATAGTAGCTAATATTTTCGTGGATAAAAACAGGCTGATTGTAAGCACCCGGGGCAAGGTAAAGAATTGGGACCGGAGCTATGAAACCACCGACCAGCCAGTAGATGTACATCTCCCACTGACCGTGCTCACCAATCATTCTTCTGCTTCCGCTTCTGAAATAGTGGCCGGTAGTATGCAGGACCTGGACCGTGGCGTGGTAATAGGACAGCGCTCTTACGGTAAAGGCCTGGTACAAACTACCCGCCAACTTCCCTACAATACCAAATTAAAGGTCACTACCGCGCGATACTATACTCCCAGCGGACGTTGCATACAGGCCATTGACTACTCACACCGCAATGATGATGGTAGCGTGGATTATGTACCTGATTCCCTGCGTAAATCATTTACAACCGCCGGAGGCCGCGCTGTAAAAGATGGAGGAGGCATTGAGCCAGACGCCAAGGTAGATCCCTCTTATATCAGCCAGGTAGCGATTACACTGCTCCGTAAGCAATTTATCTTCGACTACGCTACTACCTATTATTACAGTCACCCGAAAATAACGGCGCCCGCCGCATTTTCACTGAGTGATGCTGAATTTGCCGACTTTGAACGTTATCTCGAGAATAAAGATTACAGCTACAAAACCCGTAGTGAGGAGGCGCTGGATTCTTTCAAAAGCACTGCCAGGAAAGAAAAGTACTATGATGCCATTGCTAACGAGCTGGAAACGCTCGAAGCAAAAATGAAGCATGATAAAAAGCAGGACCTGTTGAAGAATAAAACAGAAATAAAACGTTTGCTGGAAGAAGAAATTGTAAATCGTTATTACCTGCAGAAAGGGCGTATTGCGAGGTCGCTGGAATGGGATAACGAAGTGAATACCGCGGCAGACATCCTGCATAACCAGGCTAAATATAAACAGTTGCTGACTATCGCAAGGTAATGATGGTATACACCTTTGAAAAAGCTGTTGTAATTCCCTTACAGGCGAAATAGATACTTATTACCATATGTTGGGGCTGGCCACTGGCCGGCCCTTTTTGTTGGCGTTTGCTGCCTGTGACAGCCCGGAAGATTATTTATCTTCCATTATTTAATTACTAGAACTGTTTTTCTTAAATTATGAATTCCGATTTATTGTTTATATTTTGAGAATCTCAGTGAATAATAAACCGTTATCATTTTTCAACCTAAAAGGGTAATCATGCCAGTAAATTCCAATGAAGCTTCCCGCAGGAGCTTTATCAGCAAAGTTGCAAAGGGGGTAGTAGGAGCTTCCCTGCTGCCCAATATTCTAACCGCTGCAGACAAGAAAAGAAATATTGAGTCACTTTCCCGCCTCAAGGAGAAATATAGCGCCAATGATCAGATCCAGGTAGCATTGATAGGCGCCGGGGGAATGGGTACGGCCGATGCAAATACAGCCATTACCGTTCCTGGTGTAAAGCTGGTAGCTGCCTGCGACCTGTACGATGGCCGTTTGGCGGATGCTAAAAAGAAATGGGGAAATGACATTTATACTACCCGTAGCTACCAGGAAATCCTGGAGCGTAAAGACATTGATGCCGTTATCATTGCGGTGCCGGACTTCTGGCATAAGGATATCTCAGTAGCCGCCATGAATAAAGGGAAGTCGGTATACTGCGAGAAACCAATGGTACATGATATCAGTGAAGCTCCTGCCGTAGTGGAAGCGCAGCAACGCAATGGAAAAGTGGTTTACCAGGTAGGCAGCCAGGGTATGAGCTCCCTGGGAAATGAAAAGGCGCGCCAGCTTCTGAAAGATGGCGCCATTGGTAAACTCAACTATGCAGAAGGTTTCTGGGCACGTATGTCGCCCACCGGCGCATGGCAATATCCTATTCCTGCAGATGCTTCTACCAAAACAGTAGATTGGGAGGCTTATCTCAAGAACGCGCCCAAGCGTGCTTTTGACCCACTGCGCTTTTTCCGCTGGCGCAATTACCGCGATTATGGTACCGGCGTTTCCGGCGATTTATTCGTGCACCTGTTCTCAAGCCTGCACCTGGTAACCGGTTCCCTCGGTCCAAATAAAATAATGGCTACCGGTGGCCTACGTTATTGGAAAGATGGCAGGGAAGTACCGGATGTTATGCTGGGTATGTTTGATTACCCGGAAACAGAAATACACCCGGCCTTTAACCTGTCGCTCCGTGTAAATTTTGTGGATGGTACCGGTGGTACCAACTACTTGCGTATGGTGGGTAGCGAAGGATCTATGACGGTAGAATGGGACAAAGTAACCTTATACCGTAATAGCGTACACGTAGATGAAAATGACCCGTTAGCGGCTGCCAACGCGGCTGCATCCAATACCGGAAAATCGTATGCCTATCACCGTGCCGATATATTGCCGCAGGAGAAAATGGAGTATGAGGCAGAGAAAGGGTATAAGGGAGCCCATTTTGACCACTTCTACAACCTGTTCAACGCCATGCGTACAGGTGGTAAAGTAGCGGAAGATCCTACGTTTGGTTTCCGTGCAGCGGCTCCGGCATTACTGTGTAATGAAAGCTACTTCGATAATAAGATCATCCACTGGGATCCGAAAAATCTGAAATTGGTAAATAAGTAATTCCTGGACTATAAAGGAAAAGGCCCCGCGTTACAACGCGGGGCCTTTTCCTTTATAGCTATTGGCTTAGTGCTTATTTGACAGCTGCTTCATAGCGTTTGCTGATAGCGTTCCAGTCAATTACATTCCAGAATGCTTTCAGGTATTCCGGACGGCGGTTTTGGTACTTCAGGTAGTACGCGTGTTCCCATACGTCTACACCGAGGATGGGTGTACCTTTTACTTCAGCTACATCCATCAGCGGGTTATCCTGGTTAGGAGTAGAAGTAACTTCCAGTTTACCGTCTTTTACCAGCAGCCAGGCCCAACCAGAACCGAAGCGGGTAATGCCGGCGTTCGTGAATTTTTCCTGGAAGGCTTCGAAAGAGCCAAAAGTACTGTTGATAGCATCAGCCAGTTTGCCGGTTGGAGCGCCGCCTGCGTTTGGAGCGAGGCTTGTCCAGAAGAAACTGTGATTCCAGTGACCACCACCATTGTTTCTTACAGCCGGGCTGATTTTACCAGCGTTGGCAATCAGCTCTTCTAATGATTTGTTCTCATTTTCTGTACCTGCAATTGCCTTGTTCAGATTATCTACGTAAGCCTGGTGGTGCTTACCATGGTGAATTTCCATTGTCAGTTTATCGAAATTCGGCTCTAACGCATCAGTTGCGTAGGGTAAGCTCGGAAGTGTAAATGCCATAACTCAAAGTTTTATGGGTTTGAAAATATGATTTCTTGATAGTCGCCAAATTTACTGCCAATCCGTTAAAATTTAGCCATTTAATTATTTACTTATTTAGATATTTAGGTTAAGTAATCGCGTCTGGTTGAAAAACCGGGCAACTAAGGCGCGAAATCCCGAAGCGAGTCGGAAAAGCGGACTTGATCATATGGGAAATTATTTTAAATTTACGGGTAGTCGGTTTAACAAGACATCCCATAGGCATCTTAGCGTGCCCGGTTGTTGTTTACCTATTGTTTGTTTAAAACGTATAGTATGCAGACAGGCTCGGATACAGGGCAAAGTTTTTCCCTCAATGTTTTGCAAAAGGAAAATGAGCAATTAAGAAATCGTATACATTGGCTGGAAAGTATTCTACATCATGTGCCTGCCATGATTTACAGTTACGATAACAATAACAAATCTGTCACCTGGTGCAACGATAGGCTGGCGGAAACAGTGGGCTTCACCCCTGCTGAAATGACCGGTATGGGCATGGAGTTTTTCCGGCATATCATGCACCCTGACGATTTTAAACTGGCGGCGGTAGCCCAGCAATCTTTCCTCAATAACAAAGAGCAGTTTGGAGGGCTGGCCCGTATACGGAAAAAAGGAGAGGTAGATTACCGCTGGCTATTGGGATTAGAGGTGCCTTTTACCCATGATAAAAATGGCAGGGTGGTAGAAATCATCTGTGCTTTCCTCGATCTTACTAATGCTATTGATACCAATGTACAACTGTCGGAAGCGCTGAATGCCATTATGCGCCGCCAACATGAAAGCCTGTTTAATAAACTTACCTCCCGGGAGAAAGATGTATTGGCTATGGCCGTGAAAGGCCTGAATAACAAGGAGATTGCACATTCGTTGAACCTTAGCCGTTATACCGTTGAAACGCATCGTAAGAATATCCGCCTGAAACTGAAAGTCCGCAATACTTCTGAACTGATTACTATTGCCCGAAAGATTGGATTTGAATAAGCGGCTAAAAAAAGTATTAGTGTTGCCTGCTGCTGAAATACCGGTTTACCCATTGTTAACTTCTATGCCTGCAGAAAAAGAGCACCGTAATTATTAAACTGTATTTAATTGGTAATCAGTATTCAAAATGAGAAGAAAGTTGCTAAAAGTTTGCTAAAAAAATCACATTTTGGGAAAAATACCCAATCTTGGGTATTTGCTCGTCTTTTAAACTCCACTAATTTAGTGAATTAAATATTACGTATGTTATTTAAACATCCGATATGATTACTAGCTGAAACACCCCTATGACTATGATAACCGAGGAAAGAGCCTTTAATATTTTACAACTGGAGGATACCGCTACGGCGGAGGAAATTGTGGCCCGTTACGAAGTACTGAAAGATCAATACAGGAGAATAAAAGACGAAACAGAAGATTTGAGAACACGGTTGGCCTACCAGTTAAAACAAATAGAGTTAGACGACGTATTTATATATTTCAGAAGAAGACAAAGAATATAGAAAGAGAGCACGAACTAAGCTTTTTGTAATATTCATTCGTTGTGTTTTTAAGCTCAGTGGCTCATCCATTGTTTCTTCTTTTTTTTGTCGTTACGCTACAAGATAAATCTGCCTGTGTATGTGATAGGAAATCTATGCCTGTCCTCCCCATTGACTTTATTTTGCTATATTTAGGTGCTTAAACCCTACCTAAACAATCGCTCTATGAATGTTATCTGGATTATTCTGTTGGTATTGGCTGCTGTAGTCATACTTTCCAGCTTTGTTACCGTTCAACAGGGAAACATCGCCATCACCACCATTTTCGGGAAGTACAACCGGGTGCTTTTTCCCGGATTGAACTTTAAGATACCCATCATTGAAAAAGTTTTCAAGAAAATATCTGTTCAGAACCGGTCAGTAGAACTGGAATTCCAGGCCATCACTATTGACCAGGCCAACGTTTATTTTAAAGCCATGCTCTTATATGCAGTATGGAACCAGGAAGAAGAAACGCTGAAAAATGTGGCGTTTAAATTCATGGATGAAAGAAGTTTCATGCAGGCGCTGGTACGTACTATTGAAGGCTCTATCCGTGGATTTGTAGCTACTAAAAGACAGGCAGAAGTACTGGGATTACGTAAGGACATTACGGAGCATGTAAAGGAACAGATCGACAAAACCCTGGAAGAATGGGGTTTTCACCTGTTAGACCTTCAAATGAATGACATCACTTTTGATGAGGTGATCATGAAATCCATGGCCCAGGTGGTCGCCTCCAATAACCTGAAAGCTGCGGCAGAAAACGAAGGGCAGGCATTACTGATTACAAAGACAAAGGCTGCCGAAGCAGATGGTAATGCCATCAAGATTGCTGCCGAAGCAGAACGCCAGGCTGCCCAGCTGCGTGGTATGGGCGTGGCCCTGTTCAGGGAAGAGGTAGCAAAAGGTATGACGATGGCCGCCAAAGAGATGCAGCAGGCTAACCTGGATACCTCTGTTATCTTATTCTCCATGTGGACAGAAGCCATTAAGCACTTTGCAGAAAATTCAAAAGGCAACGTTATCTTCCTGGATGGCTCTTCCGAAGGGATGGACCATACCATGAAACAGATGATGGGACTGAATAAAATAACGGAGGCGGCAAAAAAATAATTTATCTCCTTTGTTCAAAGAACGTTTTCATCAACTGTAAACTTTCTTCGCGGCACGGACCGGCTTCCAGTTTTGTTTTAGGATGAAACGGGGACCGGTCGCCGGTAGCCCGGCGGTAGCTGTTCTTATCATCCGCTGCAGCATATACAATCCTGCCAATCTTACTCCAGTAAAGGGCGCCCGCACACATCAGGCAAGGTTCTACTGTTACGTATAGCGTTGCATCCATTAAATATTTACTTCCCAGCGTATTGAATGCCGCAGTCAATGCTATCATTTCAGCATGGGCAGTGCAATCATTCAATCGTTCTACATGATTATATCCCCGGCCAATAATGCGATTGTTCATTACTACTACTGCTCCAATGGGAACTTCCCCTTCTTCAAAGGCCTTCCGGGCCTCCTGCAGGGCCTGTCGCATAAAATGTTCATCGGTCATATCACTTGCTCATTAGCTGTCAATAGCAACACCTGCCGGCAACAGCAGGCGTTGCAGGTATGATTATTTGTTGATCAGCACGAGAAACTCGTCTTCTGTCAATATTTTGATGGTATTTATTTTTTTGGCTTTTTCCAGTTTACTGCCAGCCTCTTCGCCTACTACCAGGTAGTTGAGTTTACTGCTTACGCCACTCACTATTTTACCGCCTTCCTGCTCTACCAGCTCTTCAGCTTCACTGCGTTTCAGTTTATGAAGGGTGCCGGTAAATAAAAACGTTTGCCCATTGAGGTTACCCGATGTCACCGTCGATTTTTTGGTGTTTTCCATGTTAATCCCCAGTGAAGCAAGTTTATGTAACATGGCTATATTATCGGCATTGGCAAAAAATGAACGGATAGATCCGGCTACTTTAGGCCCTATATCTTCCAACGCTAGTATTTGTTCCTCCGTCCAATGCTGGAGGTCCATAATATTGATCACTGCATTGGCCAGTGTTTTGGCGGTGGTTTCGCCTACATAACGTATGCCCAGCCCGAATATCAACCGGTGCAGCGGCTGCGTTTTAGATTGTTCTATAGCGGATTGCAGGTTGGTGAGGGACTTTTTACCAAATCCTTCCATGGCGGCAATCTTCCCGAAGTCGAGTTCATAGATGCCGGGGATATCATGCATCAGGCCGGCTGCAAAGAATTTGCGCACATTGCTTTCTCCAAAGCTCTTGATATCCATGGCGTCTTTACTCACAAAATGTATCATTCTTTCTACCACCTGTGCTTCACAGTTGATATTGGTACAACGCCATACACTTTCTTCTGCCGGCTTTACCAGTTTATCGCCGCATACCGGGCAATGGGTAGGGAATACAATTTCCCGCTCGCTGCCATCCCTCAGGTCAGCTACCGATTTTACGATATAAGGGATTACATCGCCGGCTCTTTCTACCAGCACTGTGTCGCCCAGTTTCAGGTCTTTTTCTTTGATCACTTCTTCATTAAAAAGAGAAATAGATCCTACCGTAACGCCACCAATAGGTACCGGGTCAATTTTAGCAACAGGGGTAATAGAACCGGTACGGCCTACCTGGAATTCCACGCTACGCAGCTTACTGGTGGCCTGCCTTGCTTTAAATTTATAGGCAATGGCCCAGCGGGGATGATGGGTGGTCATACCCAATTCATCCTGGAGATCATAGTCATTGACTTTGATCACCATACCATCAATTTCGTAGGGGAGATTATCACGCTCTGTTTCAAAGAAAAGGCAATAGTCGATCACTGCCTGTATACCTTTTACCACTTTTTTTTCTTTGGCGGGGCTGCGGAAGCCCAATGTTGACAATAGCTCCAGCGTCCCGCTGTGTGTTTGCAGCGCGGCCGGTTCCTGTTGCCCGGGGTTCATGGTATGGTAGCTCATATGATACAGAAACGCTTCCAGCCCGCGTTTAGCTACTTCGTTGGGATCTACCATGCGCAGGGAGCCGGAAGCGGCATTGCGCGGATTGGCCAGTGGTGGCAAGTTTTCGGCAATGCGTTTATCATTGAAAGCTTTAAAGGTGTTTTTATTGATCAACACTTCTCCGCGGATCTCGATTTGATGAATCCCATATTTGGAGAAGCTGGCGGATAGTGGAATGGAGCGGATCTGCTTTATGTTGGTGGTGATATCCTCACCGGCTACGCCATCGCCGCGGGTGGCGCCGCGGGTAAGTCGGTCGTCTTCATATATCAGGGAGATACTGGCGCCATCGAACTTGGGTTCTATACAATATTCAATTTCGGCCAGGCCTGCACTTTCCCGGGCTTTACGGTCCCAGTCGAGCAGATCATCTGCATTATAGGAGTTTTCCAGGCTGAGCATGGGTACCAGGTGAGGCACCGTTACAAATTCCTTGGTAAGCCCCAGGGCCACCCGTTGGGTGGGAGAGTCGGCACTGATCAGGTGTGGGTTCTCCTGTTCCAGCTTCTTTAACCAGGCAAATAGCTGGTCATACTCATAATCACTGATAACAGGTTCGCTTTGCACATAATAACGCCAGTCGTTGTAAGCGATCACGCGGCGTAAAGCTTCCAGGGTATTGTCAACGGAATCCAGCAGCCGTTGTTGCTGCAAGTGGCTTAGCAGGTCTTTGGCCAACTGCGCCAGGGTTATTTCTATCTCCTTTGTGTACATAATGTATGATACTGAAACGTAAATTTAAACTTATCTTTCAGGATAGGGATAGCTGTTCAAAAAATTCGACCCATTTTGTTTTAAATATGCTTTTTTTTTCTTTCATTTGATTATAATTCCGCACGTTATTTAAAATAACCAATAGCTGTAATTCCACGTTCATTATGATGTCTATGCACACCAAGAACATCAACACGCACCTTGTTGAAATTAAGGATTATTTCAAGGTAGCTATTTCGGTAGATTGTGTCATTTTCGGTTTTAATGATGATGAGCTGAAAGTATTACTGATAGAATCTGACCTTAAAGAATTCAAAGGTAAATGGTCATTGCTGGGAGATATCGTCCGGCCTGATGAGGAGCTGGATGAAGCAGCCTATCGCGTGCTAAAAGAACGTACAGGACTGGATGATGTATACATGGAACAGGTACAAACCTTTGGTGCCATTCACCGCCATCCCGCCGGGAGAGTCATTACCGTAGCCTATTACTCCCTGGTCAACATTGAGCACGTAGAACTAAAGCTGCATAACAATGAACTGCACTGGCATAGCGTAAAAGACCTGCATGAAATGGCATTCGACCATAAACAGATACTGGATACCTGCCATGAGCGGCTCAAACAGCAGGTGCTGGTGCAGCCTATTGGCTTTAACTTATTACCCCGCAAGTTTTCCCTCCGCGAACTGCAAAACCTTTACGAAGCTATCCTGGATATGGAGCTCGACCGGCGTAATTTCCGGAAGAAGTTCTTGTCGATGGATTTACTGATGGATCTGAACGAGGAAGAGGAAGATGTGCCTCATCGTCCTGCCAAACTGTATAAGTTTAATTTCGACAAGTACGACCAACGCAAGAAGCGCTACCTGGGTATTGGCTTCTAACCCTGTTTCTGGTACTTTTTTAGCACGGGGTTGTTAAATATTTTTTATTTCTGTCAAAATTTATACCGCTAAAATCCTTTTTCAGTAAGGGTTTGGGGTGATGTGTACCTGCATAAAAATTGCACTGTTAATTTTATATCGGCCGTGAAAAAAAAGTTTGTTTTTAACAAAATTTTAAGTAAGATTGTGTAAGATGTACACATCCTATAAAACGACTTAATATCAGTATATCACCAGGATCTAAGACGAGTTCGCTCTAAATTTTTTTTTTTGTTTTTTGCCGTATGTAGAAAAATTCCATTTAATAAGTTTGAAAGACTACAAAATCATTTGATCAATAGTTTGATTTTATAGTTCCACGTTATGAAACATAAGACTGCTAAGCATTAATGCCTTGTGTCTTAACTTTACACTTTCCCTTGTACAGGCTTTGTACAGGGGAAAGTTGTTTTAGGGAAATACTAACTCATTTTGGTATCAGTTAAAAATTTTGCAACAAGATGAGGTAGGTGTTCAATCTATTCTAATTCTGATAAAACCCGCGCCATACCGGCAGTTCAGCCGGTTTTTCCGTAACTTGCATGTCTCACGCAAAGCAACAGCGGTGCAGCGATGCAAAGCACTTATGCTCCTTTGCTCCATTGCTCCTTTGCGTAACAAAAACCGGTTATTGATATGTCTTATACACCACAAAATAAGGTGCGCATTGTAACAGCGGCCGCTTTATTCGACGGCCATGATGCCGCCATTAACATTATGCGGCGCATCATGCAGGCAAAGGGCGCCGAGGTTATTCACCTCGGGCACAACCGCTCTGCTGCGGAAATTGTTGACTGTGCCATACAGGAAGATGCACAGGGCATAGCCGTGACTTCCTACCAGGGTGGTCATGTGGAGTTTTTCAAGTATATGTATGACCTGCTCCAGCAAAAAGGTTGCGGACATATAAAGATATTTGGCGGTGGCGGAGGAACCATTCTCCCTGTAGAAATAGAAGAGCTGCATGCCTATGGTATTGCGCGCCTTTACTCACCTGATGATGGTAGACAAATGGGCCTGGAAGGCATGATTGAAGACCTAATCCGCCAATGTGATATAACCATTAAGCCTTTGCCTGCCGGCAGCAACGTGGAAGACATCCCGCAGCTCCGGAAAGATAAAAACCCGAAAATTATTGCCCGTGCTATCAGCCTGGCAGAAAACGATATCCCGGTAGCACTGCTCAGCGGACAAAAAGCCCGCACTGCGGTAACCATAGATGAAGCAGCCGGTGCGCGGATCACATCTACCGCAGGGGAACCCGAAAGATCACCGGTACTGGGTATCACCGGCACCGGAGGTGCTGGTAAAAGTAGCGTAACAGATGAATTGGTACGCCGTTTCCTGAATCATACCACCGATAAAACCGTTGCCGTTATTTCGGTAGATCCCTCTAAAAAGAAAACAGGGGGCGCCTTGTTGGGCGACCGTATCCGGATGAACTCCATCCATCACCCGCGTGCCTATATGCGCTCTCTTGCTACCCGCGAAAGCGATAAGGCCATCAGCGAACATATACAGGAAGCCATCGATATCTGTAAGCTGGCTGCCTACGATTTTATCATCCTCGAAACATCGGGCATTGGCCAGAGCGATACCGCTATCACCGACTACTGCGATGTGTCCCTGTACGTGATGACACCGGAATATGGCGCCGCTTCCCAGCTGGAGAAAATCAACATGCTCGACTATGCTGATGTGATTGCCATCAATAAATTTGATAAAGCCGGCGCACTCGATGCATTGCACGATGTACGCAAGCAATATAAACGCAACCATAACCTTTGGAATGCGAAAGAAGAAGAACTGCCGGTAGTAGGCTCTATTGCCTCCCAGTTCAACGATGCCGGGATCAACCTGCTCTATGAAAAGGTAATGGAGAAGGTAACGGAGAAAGCCGGTATCAGCTTCGGTCCTATGCCACATGAAAGCATTAAATCTACTGCCACTAAATCGCAGATCATACCGCCAGCCCGCGTGCGCTACCTGGCTGAGATAGCAGAAGCTATCGTCGACTATGGCAACTGGGTAAACGAACAATGCAAACTGGCTACCCAATTGTACCAGGTAGCCGGCGTGGCAGCCCTGCAAGCTTCACAGTCCGCTGCGCTGGCTGATATCAAAGCACACCTGGAAAAGGCCCTGCACCCGGAATGTAAAAAACTGGTAGAAGAATGGCCCGCTCTGGTGAAAAAATACACCGCCGATTTTTACGAATTCCAGGTAAGGGATAAAGTGATCAAGCTTCCACTGTATTCCGAAAGCCTGAGCCACAGCAGGATTCCCAAGGTGAGCCTGCCCAAATACAACGACTGGGGCGATATTCTTCGCTGGCAGCTCACAGAAAACCTGCCCGGAGAATTCCCTTATGCCGCCGGTGTATTCCCGCTGAAAAGGGAAGGCGAAGATCCTACCCGTATGTTTGCCGGTGAAGGCGGCCCGGAAAGAACGAATAAACGTTTTCACTACGTATCGCTCGACCAGCCAGCAAAGCGCCTGTCTACCGCTTTCGACAGCGTTACACTGTACGGGGAAGATCCTGCGGTAAGACCCGATATCTACGGTAAAGTGGGTAACTCCGGCGTAAGCATCGCCACCGTGGATGATGCTAAAAAACTATACAGTGGTTTTGATCTCTGTGATCCCAAAACCTCGGTATCCATGACCATCAATGGCCCTGCGCCTATACTGCTGGCGTTTTTCATGAATGCCGCCATTGATCAGCAATGCGAGAAATATATCAGGGAACAGGGACTTACCGAAAAAGTAAAATCCCTGATAGCCCAAAAGTTCAAAGACCATCCGTTGCCACATTACAACGGGGATCTGCCCGCCGGCAATGATGGCCTTGGCCTGCAGCTACTAGGTATTTCGGGAGAAGAAGTATTGGACCGTGAAGTATATGAGAAAATTAAAGCCCATGCCCTCAGTACGGTACGTGGTACTGTACAGGCAGATATCCTGAAAGAAGACCAGGCGCAGAATACCTGTATCTTCTCCACCGAATTTGCGTTGAAGCTGATGGGCGATGTGCAGGAATATTTCATCACCCAGAAAGTACGCAACTTCTACTCAGTAAGTATTTCGGGTTATCATATTGCAGAAGCAGGCGCCAATCCCATTACCCAGCTTGCATTTACACTGGCCAATGGATTTACCTATGTAGAATACTACCTGAGCAGGGGCATGAACATCGATGACTTTGCACCTAACCTGTCGTTCTTCTTCAGCAACGGTATGGACCCTGAGTATGCGGTGATAGGTCGTGTTGCCCGCCGCATCTGGGCCAAAGCCATTAAGTATAAATACAAAGGCAACGACCGCTCCCAGAAATTGAAATATCATATCCAGACTTCCGGCCGCAGTTTACACGCGCAAGAAATCGATTTTAACGATATCCGTACTACACTACAGGCATTGTACGCCATTTACGATAACTGTAATTCGCTGCATACCAACGCGTACGATGAGGCCATCACTACTCCTACAGAAGAGAGCGTGAGAAGGGCAATGGCTATTCAGCTGATCATCAACCGGGAATTGGGTACTGCTAAAAATGAAAACCCCGTGCAAGGTTCCTTCTTCATTGAAGAACTGACCGACCTGGTGGAAGAAGCCGTACTGGCGGAATTTAACCGTATTACCGAACGTGGTGGCGTTTTGGGCGCCATGGAAAGGATGTACCAGCGAAATAAAATACAGGAAGAAAGCCTGTACTACGAGTCGCTGAAACATACCGGTGAGTTCCCTATAGTAGGCGTAAATACCTTCCTGAATAAAAATGGCTCGCCTACCATCATCCCGGCAGAAGTAATCCGCTCTACCACCGAAGAAAAAGAATTTCAGATCCACACCCTGGAAGCCTTCCAGCGCAGGCATGAGCACAAAAGCGAAGCAGCCCTGAAGCATTTGCAACAGGTAGCCGTAAACAATGGGAACCTCTTCGCCGAATTAATGGAAACAGTGAAGCACTGCTCCCTTGGCCAGATTACCCATGCCCTGTATGAAGTTGGAGGGCAGTACAGAAGGAACATGTAATAGAGAGCTGAAGGCTTTCAGCTTTTTGCTTTATATTATCTTAGTATTACTTTTTGGTAAGACAGGACGACGACCCGGCTGTTCATTTTATTTTTACCGCTTCACTTATTGAAATCGCTATGAAAAAATTATGTTGGGGCGTGCTATTGCTGGCCGCCTTGCAGGTAAACGGGCAATCAACTGACACAGTAGCAAAGCGTGTAGTACTGCCTAATGGCTGGTCTTTATCCCCGGTAGGGCACTCATTGCCATTGGGCGATTTGCCCCTGAATATGGTGGTATCGCCTTCCGGGAAATATGTAGCTGTTACCAATAATGGGCAAAGTAAGCAAACCATCCAGCTGCTCGACGCGAAAAATGAAGGGCAACTGGATGAAGTAACCATCCCCAAAGCCTGGTTAGGACTGGCTTTCAGTAAAGATGAGCAAAAACTGTATGCCTCCGGCGCCAACGATAACGTGATCTGGCAATATTCCATTAATAATAATCATTTGCAGGTAACAGACAGTATCCGGTTGGGTTTGAGCTGGCCAAAGGAAAAAATATGCCCCACCGGAATGGTAGCCGATTACTCACGTAACCGGCTATACGTAGTTACGAAAGAAGATAATAGCTTGTATATTATCGATCTGCAAACGAATAAGGTAAATTCCCGTATTCCATTACCCGCAGAAGCTTACACGGTAGTACTATCTAAGGATAAAAGCCGGTTATATATTTCCCTGTGGGGTAAAGATGAAGTGGCCGTATTTGATCTGAAGGCCGAAAAACTCCAGCACTCTATTGCTGTAGGGAGTCATCCTAATGAAATGATACTGTCCGGCAATGGGAAATACCTCTATGTGGCCAATGCCAACGATAATGCAGTATCGGTGATCCGCACGGCGGATCAGAAGGTGATAGAAACCCTGCAAACAGCACTTTATCCGGATGCTCCCGCCGGCTCCACTACAAATGGCCTGGCGTTATCTGCCAACAACCAACAACTGTACATTGCCAATGCCGACAACAACTGCCTGGCTGTTTTTGATGTATCCAATCCTTGTAAAAGCCGTTCCAAAGGCTTTATTCCAGTGGGCTGGTATCCCACCTGCGTGCGGATGATAGGACGCAAGTTATGGGTAGCGAACGGTAAAGGATTTACGTCGATGGCCAATCCCGATGGACCTAATCCTGTAAGCAAAAAAGATGAGAGTGGCTCACATCAGGGCAATACCCGGAAAGACAGGCCTGTACAGTATATTGGCGGGTTGTTTAAAGGTACCCTGTCTGTTTTTAATGCACCGGATGATGCCCTGCTGGCCCGTTGGTCGCGGCTGGTGTATGAAAACACTCCTTACAACAAAGACAAAGAACGCACGGCCGCCGGAGAAACGGGCAATCCTGTTCCCAGGGAAGCAGGACAAAGTTCTCCTATTAAATATGTTTTCTACATCATTAAAGAAAACCGTACTTACGACCAGGTACTGGGCGATATAGCAGCAGGAAATGGTGATAGCAGCCTGTGTATTTTCCCCGACAGGATTACCCCTAATCAGCATAGCCTGGTAAAGAATTTTGTATTGTTAGATAATTTTTATGTAGATGCGGAAGTAAGCGCCGATGGCCATAACTGGAGCACAGCCGCCTATGCTACAGACTATGTGGAAAAGACCTGGCCCACCAGCTATGGTGGCCGTGGTGGTACCTATGACTATGAAGGTAGCCGGAAAATAGCGTATCCCAAAAAAGGATTTATCTGGGACTACTGTAATCGTGCGGGTATCAGCTACCGTACTTATGGAGAATTTGCAGGGAAGGGAAAGGCGTCGCTAAAATCATTGGAAAATAACTTCTGTACTGATTATCCTTCTTTCGACCTGGGTGTCCAGGATATAGCCCGCCAGCAAATATGGCAACGTGATTTTGATTCCCTGCTGGCTATCGACGCGGTGCCTCGCTTTAATAGTATCCGTCTGGGCAATGACCATACCAGCGGTATGAGGAAGGGGGCCTATTCTCCTTATGCTGCCGTGGCAGACAACGATCTGGCGGTAGGGCAGCTGGTGGACTACATCTCCCATAGTAAGATATGGAAGGAAAGCGCCATTTTTATCCTGGAAGATGACGCCCAAAATGGTCCTGATCATATCGATGCACATCGCTCTACGGCCTATGTTATCAGTCCCTATATAAAAAGAAAGTCAGTAAACCATAATATGTACTCCACTTCCGGTATGTTGCGCACTATGGAGCTGATCCTGGGTTTACCTCCTATGAGCCAGTACGACGCGGCAGCCACTCCTATGTGGGAGCTGTTTACCGCCACACCGGACCTGACGCCTTATACAGTATTGCCAGCCCAGGTAGATATTCATGAAAGAAATATGGCCTGGAATGAAAGCGCCCGCCGTTCTGCTAATTTTGACCTGGCGCATGAAGACCGGGTACCGGACCTGGAATTGAATGAAGTGGTGTGGAAGGCCGTCCATGGCGAACATGCGGTAATGCCGGCGCCCCGGAGAAGCGCTTTTGTGAAGTTACAGGCTGCCGAAGAAGAGGACGATTGATAAATCGATTAAGCAAATCCGGGAAACTTTTCTATTTTAGGGCTTCCTAAATTCAAAAAACGTTATGGTTGCAAGGAGAGATTTTCTTAAAAACAGTGCACTTGTAGCAGGCGCTGTTGGGCTGGGACTGCCCAAAACAGTATTTGGATGGGCAGGGTATACTTCCCAGCGCCCACCACTGGCAAAGCGGAAATTCACCAGCGAAGCCGTAGAAAAGACCATCGTGAAGGTGAAATCTCAGATTGCAGATACAAAATTGGGATGGTTATTTGAAAACTGCTTTCCTAATACGCTCGATACCACGGTGAGCTTTAAAATGGACAATGGTAAGCCGGATACCTTCGTGATCACCGGTGATATCAATGCTATGTGGCTGCGTGATTCCTCAGCCCAGGTTTGGCCTTACCTGCCATTGGTGAAGGAAGACACGAAGTTGAAAGATATGGTGGTGGGGGTCATTAACCGGCAGACTAAATGCATCCTCATTGATCCATATGCCAACGCTTTCAATGAAGGGCCTACCGGCAGCGAATGGGAGAAAGACCTTACGCAGATGAAGCCAGAGCTGCATGAGCGGAAATGGGAGATCGATTCCCTGTGTTACCCGGTACGGTTGTCTTATAACTACTGGAAGATCAGTGGCGACAATACTCCATTCGATGCTAAATACAAGCAGGCAGCGCAGCTGATCGTGAAAACGTTCAAGGAACAACAGCGTAAAGAAGGAAAGGGGCCTTACAAATTCCAGCGGGTATCGGCGGTACAATCAGATACGGTGGCCAATGGCGGATGGGGTAACCCCATTTCCCCGGTGGGACTGATCGTGTCTATTTTCCGCCCATCGGACGATGCTACCGTATTCCCATTCCTGATTCCGTCCAACATGTTTGCCGTAGTATCCCTGCGCCAACTGGCCGAAATCAGTGAAAGTATCTATAAAGACAATGCCTTTGCAGCAGAGTGTACGGCGCTGGCCGACGAAGTAGACCGTGCCATCAAGGCCCACGCTATCGTGGAACACCCTAAATTGGGCATGATGTACGGTTTTGAAGTAGATGGCTTCGGTAACCGTTTGTTCCTCGATGATACCAACGTTCCAAGCCTGCTGTCGATCCCTTACCTGGGCTATACCGGCGTAGATGATCCGCTGTACCAGGCTTCCCGTCACTTTGTATGGAGTAATTTCCAGCCCTGGTTTTACCGCGGTAAATATGGTGATGGGGTAGGTAGTCCTCATACCGGCGATGGTTATATCTGGCCAATGAGCATTATTATTAAAGCGCTGACCAGTCATGATAAAGAAGAGATAGCCGCCTGCATTAAGACCCTGCGTAATACCGACGGTGACACTGGTTTTATTCACGAATCTTATCAAAAGGACGATCCAACTAAATATACCCGTCCATGGTTTGCCTGGGTAAATACTTTATTTGGTGAACTTATATTGAAAGTGAGCCAGGAATACCCTGACTTACTGAAAAGACAGTATGCTTAAATAATCCAGGTCAACTGAAACCAGGGATTTTGTGGTTTATGTTCAATAAATTGTGAACGTAAACTTCAAAATCCCTTTTTTATTAGTAATACTATATCGATGACCGTAGCAGCAATATACCAGCAGAGAATCGTACAATTCCGGGAGGCCATTAGGAAGGAAAAGCGATTAACGTCTACCCTGGCATGGTGCAGGCTGGCATCCTTCCTCGTGGCATTGGCGGGCGTGGTGTTGTTTTTCCGGAATGGTAGGGAGGGCACGTGGCTGTTGTTGTCTGCCATAGGACTGGTGGCTTTTGTTTTTTTCCTGGTACGTTATTCAAAATCGCAGCAACGGCTGCAGTTGTACAACACTTTACTGGATCTTAATGAGAAAGAAAAAGAGCTGGTTACCACCGGGCAATCAGGGTTTGACAGTGGTAATGAGTTTGTGGATGACCAGCATGATTTCAGCAGTGACCTGGACGTATTCGGTCCTTCTTCGATTTATCAGCATATCAACCGCACCGGGACGCTGTCGGGCAAACAGGAGTTGGCACAGGCGCTGCGGCAGCCGTTACAGAACACAGCGGGAATAGCTGCCACACAGGAAGCATTGAAGGTATTGGCCCCGGAATTGGAATTCCGGCAACTGCTCACCGCTAATGCTTTGCTGGCCAAGGAAGAAGCAGGCGATCGCCGGGAAATTTATGCCTGGTTGGATATGCCCATCCAGTTTCTGAATAACCGGGTAGTGAAAGTGGCCATCTGGGCAAGCCCGTTGTTGGTCACAGGAGCGATTGTGGTAAATATCCTGACAGGCCATTTTTACCCGTTACTGATATTGATCATGATCAACTGGTTGTTGCTGGGGGCCAATCAAAAGAAAATTATGTCGCAATATGTGTTGATAGCGCATAAAGAAAGGATACTGGATAAGTTTTCCATTTTATTGCAATTGATCAGGAAAGGTGCCTTTGGTGCGTCGCGGTTACTCTTGCAGCAGCAGGAAACCGCCGAGGAGGCCGATGTGGCCTTACGGCAGTTATCACGTGTGAGTGGCGCCTTCGACCAGCGTTTGAACCTATTGGTGGGCATTGTGTTGAATTCCGTGGTGCTGTATGATTTTCATTGCATCCTTCGCCTGGAGCGCTGGAAATTAAAGCACCGGGAGCATATCACTAAATGGTTTGATGTAGTTACACGGCTGGAGGTGTGGAATAGCCTGGCCACCTATGCCTATAATCATCCGGAATTTACCTGGCCAACACCTCAATCGGAAGGGCGCGTAATGGAGGCTGTTGCCCTGGGTCACCCACTGATACCAGTTTCCGACTGTGTAAAAAATGACGGGGCCGTTGGGGAGAAAGATAGCTTTCTGATTATCACCGGTTCCAATATGTCGGGTAAGAGTACCTTTTTACGTAGCGTGGGCACCAACCTGCTGATGGCTATGTGCGGGGCGCCGGTGTGTGCAGCGGAGATGCGGTTTACTCCCATGCGTTTGATGACATCCATGCGGATCAAGGATTCCATTGCCAGTCATACTTCTTATTTCCAGGCGGAGTTGCTGCGCCTGCAGCATATTATACTCCAGCTAAAGGCCGGGGAACGGGTATTTATCCTGCTGGACGAAATTTTGAAAGGGACCAACTCGGAAGACAAGCTGTCTGGCTCCCGCAGCCTGATAGAGCATTTTCTGCAGTATAACTGCCTGGGAATGATTGCCACGCACGACCTGGAGCTCGGCCACCTGGAAGATAACTACCCCGGTCAGATCCGGAACTACTGCTTCGAAAGCACCATCCAGGACGATCACCTGTATTTCGACTACTGTATACAGCAGGGCATCGCCCGCAACAAGAATGCTACCTTCCTGATGAAGCAGATGGAGATTATTTAGATGGCCTCCATAAAACAAATTATTTGAATAACTAAATATTTTAGTAGTTTTACTAAAATATTTAGTTATGACTTTGCCATTCCAGGAAGGGGAATCTGCGCCTCAGTATTATAAGGGCCGTGGTGCGCAGATAAACCCTAAGAACAGGTTCCTGGCAGATGAATATGCCCAGGAGCACGCGGAAGGTATTGACGAGTGGTGGCAGGCAGATGT
Organism: Chitinophaga sp. Ak27; assembly: GCF_012726295.1. Lineage (GTDB taxonomy): Bacteria > Bacteroidota > Bacteroidia > Chitinophagales > Chitinophagaceae > Chitinophaga. Next base: position 258,840 of record NZ_JABAOB010000006.1, read on the forward strand.
ACCAACCCAGGTATTTGAAGAGCATGCAAAAACGCTGGTCAATAAAGTGGATAGTCCGGATGTGGGGATGTGGTTTTCCATGAATCCCTACCAGGGCTGCGAACATGGTTGTATTTACTGTTATGCGCGTAATACGCATCAGTACTGGGGGCTCAGTGCCGGTCTTGATTTTGAACGGAAAATCATTGTAAAGCATAATGCGCCGGAGCTATTGCGGAAATTCCTGGATAATAAGAACTGGGTGCCCAAGCCCATTTCGTTATCAGGGAATACCGATTGTTATCAACCCGTGGAGCGCAAGATGTGGCTTACCCGGCAGTTGCTGGAGGTGGCGCTGGAATATAAACAGCCGGTGGGAATCATCACCAAAAACTCGCTGGTGCTGCGGGACCGTTACCTGTTACAGCAGCTGGCACAAGATAACCTGGTTTGCGTATACGTGTCTATCACTACGCTTGATGAGGAGCTGCGCCAGAAGATGGAGCCCCGGACTGCCACGGCAGCACAGCGTTTAAAGGTAGTAAAGGAACTCAGTGAAGTGGGTATACCCGTTGGCGTTATGACGGCGCCTATCATCCCGGGATTAAACGATCATGAAATTCCCCGGCTCCTGGAGGCGTCTGCGGCCAATGGCGCTAAGTATGCAGGGTATACGGTAGTCAGGCTCAATGATGCAGTGAAGATCATTTTCAACGACTGGCTCTATAAAAACTTTCCTGACCGGGCCGACAAGGTATGGCATCATATAGAAGGTATGCATGGCGGAACGGTGAATGACAGCGAATTTGGCAGAAGGATGAGGGGAACAGGTAATATTGCCGATTTGATTAAGCAGCAATTTAAAATTCATACAAAGAAGAACGGGATGAATCAGGAACGCTTCGAATTCAATACAGACGCGTTTCGCCGGCCAAATGCCCAGTTAAGTTTGTTCTGACAGCTCCCTAAAGATCCTTGCAGTTTGAACTAATTGTTAAGTCCGCGAAAAAAGTAAGGTATTTTTTTGTGTAATAAAAAAAATAAAAATTATCTTTGTTGAAAGAACAAAAATAACTGTGCAACTTATATCAACATACGAGTTTTCAGCGATGGCCTGCAAGCAAAAGCAGGTCAAGGCCAGATTGCGGGCATGTTGCACCGATTGTTAACGATAGAAGAAGTTATCAAACGATATAAACAAAAGTCCCGCACTAAATAAAAGTGTGGGACTTTTTGCTTTAGAAGCAGTAATGAAATGACGACATTGAAAGAATTTCAAGCGATAACTATAATGCAAGAAAAATGCGCCTCATGGCGTAAACGGGATGGCTTTGCCTTAAGAAAGCCATACGGACAAGGTATGCGATAGTGTGAGATAACGCTCATCATTATTAGCCCGGTCCGTAAATGCGGCCGGGTTTTTTTGTGGCCAATCCGGCATGAAAATGGAACAAATATTTTTTAAATGATGTTATGCGCTAACCCATTCGATTAGCAATAAGTAAAGTGCATAATCCCAAAAACGTTAGATGATGAGAAACAGAAACGTTATCCAGGTTGTAAGAGAGGCCTTACTCACCAATTTCAGGGAGTTAGATCAGTGGTTTGAAAAAGACCAGGCATTACTGCACTTCAAACCAGACCGTGATCAATGGAACATCCGCGAAGTATTGGAGCACATTGCGTTGACCAATTATTTCCTCCTGCTGATCATTAACAAGAGCACCCGCCGTGCACTGGAGCGTAAGAAAACCGGCCATACGGTGATATTGCCAGCCGATTACCAGGATAAATTTGACCAGATAGATGTGATAGGCAGCAAATCCTTTGGCTGGGTAAGACCAGAGCATATGGAACCTACCGGGTTTAAAGATATAGCGGAAATAAAAGCCCTCCTGAAACAGCAATATGCACAGTGCATGTATAACCTGTCTTTACTGAAAAACGGAGAAGGGGTACTCGTATTTACCAATATGTCTGTTAACCAACTCGGTAAACTGGATATTTATCAATACATCTACTTTCTCACCAAGCATATTGAACGGCATATCCGTCAAATGCAGCGTCTACAGAAGGAGTACGAAGAGGATGCAGTATTAATATAATTTAGGTCGACCACCAACTTCCGTTTTTGTTAATCCTGATAGTTATTAAGGCCGGGCATTCATGCGCCGGCCTTTTTAGTGCTAAAATGCAGTATGAAAATAGTTTGGAGTGCTATATAAGAATAACTTCTTTTGTCGTATATACGTTGACGATAGTTGTTGAGGTGCTGTCTGAATCTAAAGAAAACAAGAAAACTTTATAAAAGAGAGATTGGTGATTATATATAATACCACAGCCGTTTTTAGACTGTTTTATTAATAGCCGAAATGCCATGGGATAAGGATAGTATAAAAATATTTTTTGAAATATTTTGTTAAAAATTTGCAATATCAAAATATATCCTGTTATCTTTGCATCGTTAAAAATTAATAATAGAACAAACTTATAAACATGAAACGCTTTAATCTAAATATCGGCAGCTCCATCCCTTGCTTAGCGCAAGAGGATCGAGGGTTCCGGGCGTTTTATGGTTACAGGTAGCTTAATAATATTTGTAAGTATAACAGAAGCCCGGGTCCATGGATCCGGGTTTTTTTGTTATCACTGTACACTGATAATGAATTTACCAGCAGATACAAAAAGGATTCAAATCCGCCGCAGCAAATGGTTTCAGGATAGCATGCCAGCATGGAATGCTAAACGGACAAGTTATGCCTTAACGTAGTATATGCGTTAACGTTAGTAGCCCGGTCCGTGAAAACAGACCGGGTTTTTTTGTATTGCCAGGCAAGAGATTATTTGAGGAGGTACATCATAAACAGGCAGGTGGAGTAATCCTGCTCCGCCTCACTCCTTATAAAGAAGATATTTTTTTCGTCTCTGTTTGCCATTTAACCCCAATCACCAGGCTATCATAAGGATAACCTGTATTTCCCCCATGATAAATTGGATTTACCCAGGACCCGCAGCGGTCCTGGTAAACCTTTATCAAACGGGAATTAAACAAAAAGAAGATCATAACATGAAGCATATAGTTAAGCAGATAGATATCACTGATGGAGATCATTTTGACGCGAAAGGGGTATATACCTTCCATTTTAATGCCATCCCGGATATCAATAACATTTATGAAATAGATGGTGATAAAGCAGCTGCGTTGTTTACCAAAACATACCACGCCAGTATACTCCATACCCATCGCTATACCGATTATGACAACAAGAAGAAAAAGTACAAACATAATCGAACGGTGATGGTGCTAAACAATCATTGTGTAGTATCTTTCTGGATGTCGATTTGTGAAATACTGCACGATGGATCAGTGCCAGATTTTATATCGGAGGTAACGGAGATGGTTACCCGGTTTAAGGAAAAACAACGCCGGGAACCGCATGAAATCAACCTGATTACCAGCGGTCGCAGGGGATTAGAGTTAAAAAGCCTCGAAATAAAACGTACCCGGCTGGATATCGGGATGTTGTATGATGACGATTTTAAAGAGGTGGACAAAATCATACAGCAACGGCTGAAGAAAGATAAAGATAAAGGTATTGTGCTATTGCACGGCCTGCCAGGAACAGGTAAAACCACTTACCTGCGCTACCTGATTGGAAAGATTAAGAAGCGGGTATTATTTGTTTCCCCCGATCTGGCCAGTAATATTATGAACCCCGAGTTCATGGAGCTGTTGATCGACAATCCGAATTGTGTAGTGGTGATTGAAGATGCAGAAAATGTGATCATGGACCGCAAGTTTACCGGGAATTCATCCGTTTCCAACCTGCTCAATTTATCTGACGGGCTGCTGGCAGACTGCCTGAATATACAGCTGGTATGCTCTTTCAACAGCGATTTGTCATCCATCGATAGTGCTTTGCTGCGTAAGGGCCGGCTCATTGCCAAGTATGAATTTAAGCGCCTGCCGGTAGGAAAAGCGCAGCAACTTTCCCGGCATATGGGATTTGATAACATTATCGATAAGCCCATGACAGTCGCTGAGATTGCCAATCAACATGAGCCATCTTTTGAAACTAAGCAACATGTGATTGGTTTCAGAAGAGCATCACTTGGAGAAATTGCATAACATATTTATCACCCCAAATAAACAATAACAGTTATGAGAAAAGAATTTATGTCCATACAATACCGCATAGTAAACAACCTCCGCCTCAGCGCAGAGGTATTGATCAGGCGAAGTCACTATTGTTTATGGACAATCAAATACACACTGACATTGATGAATACATCGCATCATCACGGATAAGAACTGCGAGGCGCAGACTGCGCGATGCGAAAACACAGTATGATAAAACATTGCTTTCTTTAAACAGGCAGGAGTTCGAATTAAGGAGAGCATGGAACCAGCGGGGATATGTACCGCTGGAACCACCGGTAACGAAAGGCTATAAACGTTTTTTTGTTTTGAGGGACGATGTGGAGAGAAGCCGTATGGCCGATTTTTACAGGCAATTATTACAAAAAATCAATACTTTCGAATACAGCCACCGGCGCGATTTTAAAGTAAAGAAGCGATCGCATGGCAGGAAGAAGCTGGTGGAGAAGCCACAGGCGTTATTGCACCCGGATGCAGCACACTTTAAACGGTTACAATTTTCAGATAAAGAAGCGGCTTGTTTTGAAGAGCGGTTTATTTTTATCGGAAGATGTAAGGAACCCGTGAAGCGCTATGTGTTTAAAGAGCCCTGGAGATTTGTTCTGAGAGTAAGGCCCAATATGATCACGCAAACAAGGATGATTATACCGGAACTGCTTTCTCAGATGGATCAACTGGACAACTACATAAAACGTCGTCAGTTACAACACAGAATTTTTAAATTAACCCGAAGTAAAAGTTCCGGCAAAAGGCATTGGATTTTCACGGATAAAAAAAAATATAAACATCCGCATCGTACCCTGCAGCAAATATTGCAGGACGAATGGTTTGATAAAAATTAACCTCATATGGCACACACTAAAATCGGAGGCAAAACATTATTGGAGATAGGTTACCCGCAGACGCCTGTATTTCGTATCGCCATGCGCGTAATGGAAGCAGATTTCAGTCACCTGAGCCAGGAAGAAGCAATTGAATTATTGAAGAAGATATTGGCAAACCCGGCTGCATACGTGGGGGATCCGGTATTGGGAACTATTGCTGAGCAGCTGTTACAACCTGTGGCGCCGCCAGAAATTGAACTGAGAGCTACGCCTGTTCCATATACTGTTTATGGAAAAGATTATATAGAAGAAGGTGCTATCCGGCAGATCAATAATGCAGTTCGTTTGCCCGTTGCCGTAGCTGGTTCCCTGATGCCAGATGCGCACCAGGGGTATGGGCTGCCGATTGGCGGGGTGCTGGCTGCGGAAAATGCTGTCATCCCTTATGGTGTTGGAGTAGACATCGGTTGCCGTATGTGTTTAAGTATACTGGATTTGCCCGAACATTCGCTATATACCAATGAGGCGGCATATGTAAAGGAACTGACCAGTCATACCAAGTTTGGCGCTGGCGCCGAATGGAAAAAGCGGGAAGCTGACCCGATACTGGAAAGAACGGAATTTAGGGATATCCGGTTTGTGCGTAACCTGTTGGATAAAGCAGCGGGACAATTGGGTACTTCCGGCTCAGGGAATCATTTTGTGGAGTGGGGAGTTGTAAGCATTACAGATGTTAATAATGAATGGAACCTGGCGCCGGGTAATTATGTCGGCTTGTTGTCGCATTCCGGTTCCCGTGGAATGGGGGCACAGATAGCCGGTCACTATACCCAATTGGCCAAAGAGTTGTGTCCATTGCCTAAAGAGGTACAGCACTTGGCTTACCTGGACCTGGATACAGAAGCAGGGCAGGAGTATTGGCTGGCTATGAACCTGGCGGGGGACTATGCGTCGGCCTGTCACCACCTGATACATAAGCGGCTGATCAAGGCCACCGGTGCTACTTTGCTGGCGAGGGTGGAGAACCATCATAATTTTGCCTGGCAGGAAATGTACGAGGGAAAGGAAGTGATTGTACACCGTAAGGGCGCTACGCCTGCCGGTAAGGGTGTGCTGGGTATTATTCCTGGCTCTATGACCGCTCCTGGATTTATTGTGAGAGGAAAGGGAGAGGAGCGTAGTTTGCATTCGGCTTCCCACGGGGCTGGCCGGCAAATGTCGCGTACCAAAGCGCTGGCATCTATTACTCCACAGGAGCTGAATGCCATGTTACAGGAACATGGGGTAACGCTGATCGGCGGTGGACTGGATGAAGCGCCGGGTGCGTACAAGGATATCAGTACGGTGATGGCATCGCAAACAGAGCTGGTAGAAGTAATTGGCCGGTTTATTCCAAAAGTGGTCAGGATGGCCGATGGAGGACCTCCGGAAGATTAATAAAAAAGAGATGCAATGAAGCGAAGGCGGAAGACAACCGAAGTTGTTTTTCGCTTTTCGTATTTTTATTAGTCTACTTGTTTGGTAGGATAATTGAATTTTATTACTTATTATTGCGATAGATAATTTACCACCACCATTTATTTATCTAAATTCCTTGCATGGGCTGGCACCATGTAGGAAGACCTGTGTCGCGCTATTATTCCGGATTTAAAAAATTACAACGTGCATCTAAACTACCTGGCATTGGCTGTTCCTTTTTTCCTGACGTTTATTGGGTTGGAATACCTGGTAGCGGGTAAACAGGGAAAGAAATATTTTAAGTTTAACGATTCTATTACCAACCTGAGTGTAGGTATCGCGGAGCGGTTACTGGATACCTTTACGGTGGGGCTTTTTTATTTTGTATACGACTGGTTATACCGTCACTTTGCCATTTTTGATATTAAGAGCAGTGTATTGTTGTGGGTGGCCTTGTTGATGTGTACTGATTTTGTATGGTATTGGTATCACCGGTTGGCACATGAGGTAACGGTATTTTGGTGTGCGCATGTGGTGCATCACCAGAGTGAGGAGTTTAACTACACCGTATCCGCCAGGATTACCGTATTCCAGGCATTTATACGTACGGGTTTCTGGGCCATATTGCCGGTAATTGGTTTTCCGCCGGCGATGATCACCAGTATGTTGCTGGTGCATGGGTTGTACCCGTTTTTTATTCATACCCGTACAATCGGGAAACTGGGGATATTGGAATATATACTGGTAACGCCCTCGCATCACCGGGTGCATCATGCCAGTAATCCGCAATACCTTGATAAGAATTATGGAGATGTATTTATTATCTGGGATAAGTTGTTCGGGACTTTTGTGAAAGAGGAAGAAGAGCCGGTGTATGGGCTTACCAAGCCTTTGGAGAGTAACAGTTTCCTGTGGCAGCATTTTCATTTTATCCTGGAAATGTTGTATTCGGTGCGGAGGACCAGTGGCTGGCGCAATAAGTTGCGTATTATATTTGGTAAGCCCGATTACGTGGATCCGGACGCCAGGAGGGTGTTGGAAGAAGCGTTTCTTTTAAGGAATCCACAGGCAGAAGCGCCCAGGTTGATCCGGTATGTATTGTGGCAAATCATTGCCACCCTGTTAGTATTGTTTTCCTTCCTGTTACTGGAATATTATGTGCCGGTTTTTATCCAGGTATGTATTACGTTCCTGATATTATTGACCCTAATCAACTGTGGTGCTATTATGGAGCAAAAGAAATGGGTATTTTACCTGGAGTATGCCCGGTATCTGGTGTTGTGCCTGGCGGGTTATTATATATGGCCGCATGCAGGGTTCCTTTGTGCCGCAGCTATTATCATGATCATGGCCTTTTATTTCCAGTCGCATTTAAAGGAGCGTTATCTGCGGTTGGTATATGGCTATCCCAGATCATAAAAAAATGGGCTGGCCCAGACTCTATTCGAGCTGGCTTAAAATCGGTATAATTTACTCTTATTGCCTGGGAACTTGAGATTTCAATATTTTCCGGGCAAAATGTATCCTACTTTTGATGGTGCCCAGGGGTTCTTGAAGAATATTGGCGATCTCGAAATATTTGTACCCTTCATAATATAACATAAACGGCTTTTTAAAGATACTGGGGAGGTGATATACCGCCACATGGATATCTTTCATTTGTAAGTTAGAGGCCGCTTTGTTACTTACCGCATTCTGCTGGTAATTAATAAAGAAATCGCTGGCATTTGGTTCTGCGATCATCCTGTGTTTCAATCTTTTACGATAGTGATTAATGAAAATATTCCGCATAATGGTGAATAGCCAGGCGCGGATATTGGTGCCTTCCAGGTATTTTTCCTGGTTAGATAAGGCTCTGAAAAGGGTTTCCTGGTAAAGGTCTTTTGCTTGTTCGGCATCTTTAGTAAGGGTAAAAGCAAAGGGTTTCAGGAAATCTGCGTTTCCGATAAGTAAGGTGTTAAATTCAACAGACGACATAATGTTTAAGTTTTGCCTTAATTGATTTAAACAAAGGGGTACTTAAGTATTCAGACGGAGCCAGGTGGGTGGCTAATACATGACTTTTTCTCGTAAAAAATTGATTCTCAAGCAATTGATCTTATGCCAATTCTTAGATCGATAAAACAGGTGGTAGTTTAAGTATGATATAGATTTTTCAAACAGGTAACACAGAACGACTCTGATTAGATTAACGTAAAATGTGGATGAAAGGATTTGGTAACATAGTGATTTTTGTATTACCTACAACAACTTGTTCTATATGTTACAGATACAATCTGTAATGAAATTTATTATAATAACCTTGTAAGATTGAAGACAGTCAGATATAGGTTTATAGGTTATTTTTGTTAGATTTGCCCACAATGCAGCAAGTGGTCAACTGTCAACCGAACTTACACAGCTGTCTTAAAACAGAGGATACACCTGATCAGATTTATTTCCACAGATCTGATGCTGTCTTTCACGAGATTGATAACAGTCCCAATGTTTTAGCCAATAAGTAACGGATTATTAAAAATTAGGTATACTAATATGTAGGTAATTGATAGTATTTTGATTATATATTGATATTTAACTGAGCTAGGCATACTATATGAAAAACATAGCCATAATTCCTGCGAGAGGCGGTAGTAAACGTATTTTTAAGAAAAACATCAAGTCTTTTTGGGGTAAACCTATTATTCACTATTCTATTGATGCGGCGTTAACATCAGGGTTATTTGACGAAGTAATGGTTTCTACAGATGATGAGGAGATTGCTACTTTGGCGTTAGCGGGAGGTGCCAAGGTACCTTTTATGCGAACTGCCCGTAATGCAGATGACTTTGCTACGATAACCGATGTGGTGACTGAAGTATTGCAGCAATATAAGGTCGTAAAACAGGAAGAATATGATAATGTTTGCTGTATATTTGCAACTGCACCTTTAGCCACTCCCAAGCGCTTAGAGGAAGCACTCAACTTAATGGTGGAACAAAAGTTCGCGTCAGTTTTTCCTGTAAGCCAGTTCTCTTACCCAATTATGCGTGCATTGAAGAAAGATCCTGAAACAAATTGTGTATCTATGATTTGGCCAGAGTATTTAACAACCCGCAGCCAGGATATTCCTCCCGCTTTTCACGATTGTGGGCAGTTTTATTGGGCAAATATTATCGAGTTTTATAAGCATAAATCCTTTTTCACTCCCAATTCGGGCGTTCTAGAGTTTAGCCCCCTTGAGTTTCAGGATATTGATAATGAGGAAGACTGGAGAATGGCCGAAATAAAATGGAAGCTGAAATATTCAAGTTAAAGTTATTTGCCCATTGGTACAGAGGGATTGCTATCTATTCAACTTGTAAGATGGTATTATGCGACAATGCGACGCACAAAAAATAAGTGTTTTGTTAACCCACTAATTCCTTCCATCCAGGATGTTGCCACTTATTGGTAATTTAATCTCAATTTAATCTTGTTCTCTCTTAAGTACATTCCACTGCTATTTTTAATTAATTATTAAGCTCATACTAATGCCAAATTTAGGGGGCATTTACTTTTACGGCGTTAATAATACGCGGCGTAGTACGACGACGCGTAAATTAATAATTGTAATGAACCATTTAACCCGTGTGAGTAAGCTAATTTTGGGGACCGTCCAGTTCGGTACAAGATATGGCATTAATAATCAGGCTGGCCAACCCACAGCTTCAAGTGTTTTTAAAATATTCGATGTTGCCAGGAACGCTGGAGTTGTAAATCTGGACACTGCAGAAGATTATGGGACTGCCCAACAAATAATAGGGGACTATCATGCCAACCACGATCTGGGCGATAGATTTGAGGTAATATCCAAGATTTCGCATGGTTTTGTTGGAGGCTCGATAGAAGGCCATCTGCTAGACTCCTTGTCAGTACTGAAACTTCATATTTTGGAAGGCTATTTGTTCCATAACTACCAAATGTATAGAAATTCTCCGGAATTGCTAACGGCGTTGGTCGGACTTAAGGAACGTGGCTGGGTCAAGAAGATAGGCGTTTCTGTCTACTCCAATGAACAGATTGCCGCTGCGATCACGGATCGGCAATGTGATATTATTCAGATTCCTTTCAATTTACTTGATAATTTTACGCAAAAAGGTTATTTACTTGAAAAGGCGAAGGAACTGGGAAAAGAGATTCATGTAAGATCTGTTTATTTACAGGGGCTATTTTTCATGGAATCGAGTTTAATCCCAGCTTATCTCCGTCCATTGGAACCATATCTCAGTAAGATAAAGGCGTTGGCAGAGGAAGCGGCTGTCAATTTAGAAAGTCTTGCTCTGCAATACATAGCAGAGAATGAACATATTGATAAGATGCTTATTGGTGTTGATTCAGTTGAACAGTTAACTGAGAATATTAGTGCATTGAGCGCCCCATTGGATAAGGCTATTTTTAAGGAAATTGACAAAATTAAGGTGCAAGAAACGCCGTTATTAAATCCCGTTAATTGGAAATGAGAATAATTGCAGTAACCCAGGCCCGGGTAGGGTCTTCACGGCTACCAGGAAAGGTATTACGCGAAATCGATGGTATTACGCTACTTCAGATTCACCTTGAAAGAATTTTAAAATCCCGGAGGATTGATAAGTTAAAAGTAGCTACCACATTAGAATCAGAGGCCGCAAGTATTTGCAATATTGCTTCGGCACTTGGGCTCGATAGTTATTGTGGCTCAACGGACGATGTGCTGGATCGCTACTATCAATGTGTCATTGATGAGCACCCAGATTATGTTGTACGCATTACTTCCGATTGTCCACTGATAGATCCGCAAGTGATAGACGAAGTAATTGACTTCACTGTTGCCCATCAGCTAGACTATGTTTCCAATACGTTGTTGCCTACTTTTCCTGATGGTATGGACGTAGAGGTATTTACCATGAAGGCATTGAAGCAAGCCTGGACCGAAGCAGCGCTGCGTTCGGATAGAGAGCATGTAACCCCCTATATCTGGCGCAACTCCTCATTTAAAGGCGGAGCTTTATTTGTTGCAGATAATGTGTCTAGCGGAGGGGATTATGGAGCCTTACGTTTGACTGTGGATGAGCAGGTAGATTTTGATTTAATTCAGTTACTGATAGGCCAACTGGGCCTTAATTCATCCTGGAAGGAATATGCAGATTATGTAAAGACTCATCCAGAGATACAAAGAATGAATCAGCATATTATTCATAATGAGGGATACATCAACTCTATCAATAAAGACATCAAGTAATCATATGATTAGGAATTTTCAGAAATCAGAACAGTATAGAAGTAGGATACATCAGTTGATTCCCGGTGGGGCACATACTTATTCAAAAGGGGATGATCAATTCCCGGCATTGGCTCCTGCAGCGATTGATTATGGAAAGGGTGCCTATGTTTGGGACATAGACGGTAATAAATTTCTGGATTGTTCAATGGGATTATCTTCTGTAAGTTTAGGACATGCCTATGAGCCTGTTTTAGAGCGGGTCAGAAAAGAACTTGAGCGAGGAGTTAATTTTCAACGCCCGTCAGTCATTGAATTGGAAATGGCAGAAACCTTCCTGGGGCTTGTTCCCTGTCACCAGATGATTAAATTTGCCAAAAATGGATCAACTGTTACCACGGCAGCAGTTAAACTTGCTCGGGCATTTACTGGAAGAAATTTAGTCGCATTTCCACAGGAGCATCCTTTTTATTCTTACGATGATTGGTTTATTTCTCAAACAGCCTGTAACAGAGGAGTTCCTGAAGCTATTAAAAATCTTTCGGTCACTTATAAAGCGGACAATCTGGAATCACTTACGGTCCTTTTCGAAAAGTATCCCGGACAGATAGCCTGCGTGATCTCCGAGCCTGAAAAGAATGCCGGTATACCAGAAGCATACCTGAAGAAAGCGATTGACCTCGCTCATCAACATGGAGCCTTGTACATAGTTGATGAAATGGTAACTGGTTTTAAAACGGACTTTCCGGGATCTATTAAAAAGTATAACGTAGAGCCCGATATGGCTACCTGGGGAAAGGGGATTGCTAACGGATTTGCATTTTGTGCCTTAACGGGGAAGAAAGAGGTTATGGAATTGGGTGGAATAAAGCAAAAAGGTAGTGAAAAGGTATTTCTAATTTCCACCACTCACGGCGGTGAAACGCATGCTCTGGCAGCAGGATTGGCTACCATAGCTGAATTTCGGAATAAACAGGTAGTCGCGCATAATCACGCTGTAGGCAGGTATTTTATAGAGAGCCTCAACTCGATTATAAATAAAGCGTCCTTAGGTGATTACATTGAAATGGCAAATTGTGATTGGATGCCAATATTTACCTTTAAAGATAAGGATAAGGCTGTTTCTCCAGGAATGCGAACATTGATGATGCAAGAGATGATTGCCCGTGGTGTTTTATTTCAGGGAGCTTTTATACCTTGTTTTAGTCATCAGCACGAGGATGTTGACTTTTTTGCAGCGGCTTTTGATAGTGCGCTGAACACGTATCAGGAGGCCTTGAATGCGGATTATTCCCAGCATTTAGTGGGAGATCCAACTGCTCCTGTCTTTAGAAGATATATATAATTTATATAATATATAATTTTTTAACGCAAAAAAAAAACGTTTTCATATCAGGTAATCAAAGAAGTACTATTTTTACAACACTTATTTTAATAATTGCGGCCTTATGGATTTACTTGAGAAATAAGTCCATAAGGCAATTTCTCGAAAAAAAAATAAATGGATAACAGTAGTTACGCCTGCTTGACAAAGCAGGTTTATAATTTCGATGATTATACTATTTTGCCGCTTAGACTCATTGATAAACAGGATATTATGAATTGGCGCAATGCACAAATGGATGTCCTGCGCCAGAATAGAGTTTTGACAATCGAGGATCAATCAAAGTATTTTACTAATGTAATCGCCCCTTTGTTTACCCAGGAATTTCCTCAGCAGATATTATTTTCTTTCCTATATAAAAATGTTTGTATTGGTTATGGAGGGCTGGTACATATAACCTGGGCAGATAAACGAGGTGAAATTTCCTTTCTACTTGACAATAATAGATTAAGTGACAATGAACAATATAGGAAGGAATTTTCTATATTTCTTGATTTTATGAAGAAGGTTGCCTTTGACGACCTGAAATTTAATCGATTATTTACAGAAACTTATGACATTCGCCCGTTTCATATTGGGGTGCTAGAGAACAATGGATTTTTACTGGAAGGGAGAATGAAACAACATATATTTATGAATGGAAATTTTTGCGATTCATTGATTCACGGTTTTTTAAAAGAGTATAGAAATGTTTAAAGGGAAAAGAGTATTTATTAGTGGTGGAAATGGTGTTATTGGCAACTGTTTAGTTAGAAAGTTGCATGAACAGGGTGCAGTGGTATTTACCGGCGATTTGAAAGCAAGACCTGTAGATTTACCTAAAGAGGTGCTTTATCGTCAGGGCGATCTGAATTTTATTACAAAAGAGGAGTTAGAGAACTTTGCCCCTGAGTATTTTTTTCATCTGGCTGCCACCTTTGAACGCTCGGCAGAATCTTATTCTTTCTGGGATGAGAATTTTCAGCATAATGTGAAGCTAAGTAATCATTTGATGAGTTGCCTCAAAGATTGTCCTTCTTTAAAAAAGGTAGTGTTTGCTTCCAGTTATCTTATTTACGATCCCGCTCTTTATCAGTTTGATACTCCTGCTTCAACTCCTTACTCTCTGAAAGAAACAGATCCTATCTATCCACGTAACTTGACAGGGGTGGCTAAACTTTCGCACGAGATAGAACTGAGATTCATTAACGAATTTAAAAAGAATCAATATAAAATAGTTTCTGCCCGCATTTATCGAGGGCATGGACTTAACTCCAGGGATATTATTTCCCGTTGGGCAAGAACGTTAATTAATGATGAATCGGCCTCCCTTACTGTTTACAGAAAAGAAGGCATGTTTGATTATATCTTCTCAGAAGATTCTGCTGAAGGATTACTCCGGCTTGCTGCCAGTGAACAAGCAGAAGGTATCATAAACTTAGGTACCGGAAAATCTAGGCGAGTAGCTGACGTATTGGCGATCCTCCAAACCCGGTTTCCTAAGATGACTTATGTGGAGAATGAAGCCGCAGAGGATATTCCATACGAAGCATCTCAATCTGATAATACTTTGTTGAAGCATTTTACAGGATGGTCTCCCGAATATACATTGGAACAAAGTGTAAATGCGATTGTGGATTTTGAAGAACAACGGGGTGGAATTTACAATCATCAGCAATTACAAGGAATTAATGTGCTGGTGACCAGCATCTCAAAAAAAGTACCTTTGCTGCAAAGTGTAAAGCATGCTATGCATAAGCTGGGAAGTGGAAGTAAGCTTTTTGGTGGGGATGTTGACAGCGAACCAATTGGTAAGTATTTTGTGGATGAGTTCTGGAATATGCCTCGTTTGAAAGATGAGTTGATAAATGATATCATTTACTACTGCACATCTAACAATATCAGGCTTATTATCCCGACCCGGGATGGAGAGCTGGCTTTCTGGGCCCTGCATAAACAATTATTCCTGGATAAAGGCATTAGTATTATGGTGTCGGGGGAAAAAGCCATCGAGAATACACTAGATAAGCTTCGTTTCTTTGAAGTGCTTCAGAAGCAACAGTTACCTGCTATTTATACATCCGAAAACCAGGAAGATATTAAAGCTGATAGTTTTGTAGTGAAAGAGCGTTATGGTGCGGGAGCACTTAATATTGGTATAAACCTCAGTAAAGATGCTGCTGCTACCCATGCCAGAGATTTATCAGCGCCTATCTTTCAGCCGTTTGTAAAAGGAAAAGAGTACAGTGTGGATGCTTTTATTACGAAGACAGGAAGGCTGAAAGGAGTAGTAACCAGAGCAAGAGTGAAGGTTGTGAATGGTGAATCTCAGATTACAGTGACAGAACAGAAACCGCAACTGGAAGAGTTGTGCAACAAACTGGTAACAGCGCTACAGGTGACTGGGCATATCGTTCTACAGGTATTGGAAGACGACGCTGGTAATTTCCACATCATCGAATGCAATGCTAGATTTGGAGGAGCTTCCACATTAAGTGTTGCTGCTGGTTTGGATAGTTTTTACTGGGCGCTGCTGGAAGTATTAGACAATGACTTATCTTCTTACCCATTTATTCCCAGAGCTACAGTAATTAAGCAAATCAGATTTGCTGCCGATAAATTGGTACATGCCTGATAAAAACTTTAGAACGATTCAATGATACTTGTTTTTGATTTGGATGATACGCTATACCCTGAGATTACATTTGTAGAAAGTGGTTTCAGGGCAGTAGCTAAGTATCTTCACACAACTTACCGGGTTTCGGCAGAGGACAGTATGGGAGTAATGCTTGCGGAACTTGAAGCTAATGGACGGGGAAAGGTATTTGACAGAGCATTGGAAAAATGGAACTTAAGCACCAAAGAGAGATTGGGGCAATGTCTGCAGGTATATCGTTCACATAAGCCGGATATATCATTGTTTGATGATGCCAGAAAGGTACTAACTCAATGTAAGAACCGCGCTAAATACCTGGTAACGGATGGTAACAAACATGTCCAGCACAATAAAGTCACTGCTTTGGATTTATACCACGAATTCAATAAAGTATTTATTACACGCAGGTATGGTATTGATAGGGAAAAGCCTAACCCTTATTGTTTCCTTAAAATATGTGACCTTGAAAAAGTGAAGCCAGAGGACGTTGTGTATATCGGTGATAATCCCAAAAAGGACTTCGTAGAAATCAAGAAGCTGGGTTTCAAGACCGTGCGTGTTCGAAGGGGCATGTTTAAAGATTACCGTCTTACCGCAGAATATGAAGCGGATAAATTAGTGGAAAGTTTAACCGAGATAGATTTCGAAAAATTATAGTTTTTTATGGAAGACCAAGGAGTATTTTATATCGACAATTTTGCCATTGGCGCAAATAATAAGCCGTTTATCATTGCAGAAATGAGTGGTAACCATAACCAATCGTTGGAGCGTGCTTTACAGATCGTAAAAGCTGCTGCTGCTGCCGGTGCGCATGCAATTAAGTTGCAAACCTATACTGCGGATACTATCACAATTGATCATAGAGGAGGGTTATTTGAAATTACTGATCCGAAATCACTTTGGAATGGTAAAAATCTGTATGAACTTTACCAGGAAGCAATGACCCCCTACGAGTGGCATAAACCAATATTTGAATATGCCCGTGAATTGGGGATTATCTGTTTTTCTACACCATTTGATGAAACAGCTGTTGATTTGTTGGAAGAGCTGGGAGCTCCCTGTTATAAAATAGCTTCTTTTGAGAATATACACCATCCATTGTTAAAGAAAGTGGCGGCAACGAGTAAGCCAGTAATCATATCTTCAGGGGCTTCCACGTTAGCGGACATTGAAGAGAGCCTAAAGGTGTTACGTGAGAATGGATGTAAAAATATTGTTTTATTGAAATGCACCAGCAATTATCCAGCAACACCTGAGAATACGAATCTCCGGACTATTCCACACATGAGAGAAATGTTCAAATGTGAAGTAGGGCTGTCAGACCACACCATGGGAGTAGGTGCGGCTGTGGGCGCTGTGGCTTTGGGCGCTAGGGTGATTGAGAAGCATTTTTGTTTAAGTAGAGCTGAAGGAGGTGTTGATAGCGCATTTTCTTTGGAGCCGGAAGAATTTAAATCCCTTGTGATAGAAACAGAGCGGGCTTTTCTTGCTTTAGGAGAGGTCCAATATGGTGTGCAGGAATCTGAAAAGAAAAGTTTGCTTCACAAGCGTTCTATTTATGTAGCGAAGGATATTGAGAAAGGAGAAGTATTTACAACTGAGAATATTCGTGTTATCAGACCAGGTGATGGACTGCATCCCCGTAATTATGAAAAATTACTGGGGCGGGTGGCAAAAGACGACCTTAAAAAAGGGACCCCGTTATCATGGGAGATTGTGTGATAAGATGACTGTTGAACACAATAGGTATTATTATGCGGTCAAGGATAGTCACTAATGATAGGTAACCGGTTTGCCCGGCTGGGCAAACCGGCCAGACAAACTAGCAATTGTTTATAGCTGCCATAAACCATATTGCCCGCAACGCGTATTACTATAATTGTACCCAAAGTCCCCCGGAATACGCTGACCATAACCCTCTGTCAGAGCCACTGGTACCATACTATTTATAATAATTCACAGAAAGACAGGAAAGAACAAGGTTTAACCCATAATAATGGTGATTAAAGGTTGAATAGTAGATTAATACCCAAATAGGATACATTTTTACCAACTAAATTGATTGTCAAGGGAATGCGACTGTCAGATACCGAACGCTGCAGAAAGTGAGTTGCTCAACATTTTATAGCAGTAGAACTAAAGCATTTTTATCTGAGCAAGCAAATAGTTATATAATATATTAAGCGTATATTACTTGATCTCAATTGATTTATGAATATGAATTTTTTGTTATTTTATGTAAAATATATAACTGGATGCATATTTGCTTAAACTGGAGTTTACTTCTAATTTTTATGTTTGAACACGCATTTAATGGATTCTAATGATTTAAGCTTAAAAATGTTAGGAATTCTCGTAGACCTAACATTTATATGTTATTTTTAATAGATTTGCACCTTTATTTGGCGAAAATCCAGATAAAATTGTTTCCAAAAAAGGTATTTGAGAAAGTTTATATCCTATTATACATGTTTAGAAAATTATTGTTGGTCCAACTGTTCCTATTTGTGGGTTTGTGTATGCTGGCTCCAATATCTTCCCAGGCTCAGATCAGGCAGGTGAATGTTGATAATATGTCGGATGACCAGATCAAGAGAATAGTTGCCGAAATGAAGCAAAACAATATGACAATGTCTGATATTGATTCATATGCGGAACAGAAGGGGGTGCCCGCCTCGGAAGCTGAAAAATTGAAGAGCCGGATAGTAATGATGGGACTCGATAAATCTTTGGAGGCAAAGAAGAGCACGGAACTGTTTCAACAAGACAATCAATATTCCGGCAGGTCATTTAATAATGCTGATACCAGTAAAGTGGACTTGTTCAGACAGGGTACGGATCCTTCTGACGTGAAACGACGTAAGGTGTTTGGGGCAGAGCTCTTCACTAACAAGAACCTGACATTTGAGCCCAATCTGAGAATGCCTACTCCTAGCAATTATAGATTGGCAGCAGATGACCAGGTAATGATTGATGTATATGGTTATTCCGAAGTGCAATATAAACTGACAGTTACTTCAGAAGGTTATATAAGGATTCCCAATCTCGGTCCTGTTTATGTAAATGGTCTTACCATGGAAGAAGCTAAGAACAGGATAACTAAACAATTGTCAACTATTTATTCCACTATTGCGACTGGTAAGACCTTTGTACAGATTTCACTGGGAAATATACGTAGCATTAGGGTATTGCTGATAGGGGAAATTCAACGTCCCGGTACTTATACATTGCCTTCCCTGGCTACGGTTGCTAATGCTTTGTATGTATCTGGTGGTCCGGATGAGAACGGATCGTTTCGTAATATTCAAGTAATGAGGAATGGACAGGTTATCACCACCTTTGACCTATATGATTTTATAGCAAAGGGAGATCTTACCAACAATATCGTTTTACAGGATCAGGATATCGTAAAAGTTAATCCTTATAAGACCAGAATCGAGCTCATTGGCGAAGTAAAACGCCCTGCAATTTTCGAGGCGAAGGACAATGAAACCTTGCAAAACATGCTTGATTATGCAGGAGGGTATACAGACGGATCTTTTAAAGACAATATAACTGGCTATCGTATCAATAGTAAGGAAAGAGAAGTCATTAATGTACCTGCTGATCAGATTGCGTCTTTTAAACTTAAATCAGGCGATCAGTTTTTTATAGATTCTATCCTGAACCGCTTTAGCAACCGGGTTACCATCAGTGGAGCTGTCTTTCACCCTGGTAGTTATGGCATGGAGCGGGGAATGACAGTTGTGGACCTTATTAAAAAAGCGGATGGGGTAAGAGAAGAAGCCTTATTAAATCGTGGATTGATCAGGCGTTTACAAGACGACTTTTCACCAGCAATTATTAATTTTAATGTACAAGATATATTGAGCGGGAAAGTTACCCTAGAGTTAAAAAAAGAAGACAGCGTAGTGGTATTCTCCAAGTTAGACCTGAGACCACAATTCGAGGTGACAATTGGTGGAGAGGTAAACAAGCCTGGCGTGTTTCCTTATGCAGATAGTATGCGTCTGGAGGACTTGGTTTTATTGGCCGGCGGACTTCGCGATGCGGCTTCACTCAAACATGTAGAAGTTTCCCGGAGAATCAGAAAGGGGGACTATAATAGTGGCGATAGCCTGAAAGCTATTATCAAGCAATTTGATATAAGTGCTGATCTCAGTAGCATAAAAGATCAGCAATTGATATTAGAACCTTTTGATGAAGTAGTTATCCGGAAATCACCAGCCTACAGCGAACAATCAAATATAATGCTTGAAGGAGAGGTGGTATATCCAGGGAAGTATGTTATTGTAAATAAAAAAGAACATATTTCTGACCTCATCGCAAGAGCCGGTGGACTTAAATCGGAAGCCTTCCCTGAAGGAGCTGTATTGTTGAGAAAAACATATATCAATAGTTCCGACAGCTCATTATTAAGCTATAAACTGGCATTGTTCTATAATAAACTGGAAGATAGTACGAGTATTAACAGTGTTAAAAATATGATGGAGCGAAAGTATCAGTTACTGGGTATCAACCTGGCTGATATCATAAAGCGGCCCGGATCAAAATATGACATCCTGTTAGAGGAAGGTGATGTTTTGAAGATACCGAAGAAGCTGCAAACAGTTCAGACATTTGGGGAAATTTATTTCCCAAAGAAGATTCGTTACGAAGATAACATCACTTTCAGAGATTATATCCGTGGTGCAGGTGGATTTACTTCCTCAGCGTTGAAAAGACGTACTTATGTAGTTTATCCAAATGGAGAAGTAAAAAGTACCCGGAAGATATTTTTCTTTAATAAATATCCTAAGGTAAAGGCGGGATCAGAAATATATGTGCCTACGAAGAGAGAACGGAGAGGATTGTCTGGACAAGAGGTAATAGGTTTGAGCTCTGGAATTGCGTCAATTGCACTGATAGTAGTGACCATACTAACACGTGTTAAGTAACAGGAGAGTCGCGTTTTATTAAGGCATCAAAATATAAGAGAGCTTCGATAAGTCATTAAATAGATATGGATAAAAATTCTGATCAGATTTCCTTTAAAGAATTGCTACTTAATATACAGGAATGGTGGGTGTATTTATGGAAGAAAAAATGGGTAATCATTCCTGTTTCTTTTGTGGGTGCAGCCCTTGGAGTATGTTTAGCTTTTCTTTCGGAACCCAGATATGAAGCAGAAATAACTTTTGTTGTTGAAGGGCAGGATCAGAACCCCCTTTCAGCATATATGGGGCTAGCCAGCCAATTTGGCTTGAACATGGGGGGATCTGGTGGTGTATTTGAGGGCGACAATATCATGGAGTTCCTTAAATCCAGGTTGATGGTTGAACAAGCATTAATGTCTCCTGTAAAAGGACCAGATGCTAACAAGAAAACGCTGGCAGAGCTATTCATTGAGATCAATGAAGTGCGTAAGGAATGGGAAACAAAACCGGAGTTGAAGAATGTTAGATTTCTGGTTGGTGAAAGCCGAGAAAATTTTACCCGTTTGCAGGACAGCATTTTAGACCGAATCCATCAAAAGATATTGAATGAATATTTGTCGGTAGATAAACCAGACAAAAAGCTAAGTTTTATTTCTGCGAAATGTACCTCCCCAAATGAGGTCTTTTCCAAGCAATTCGTTGAGCAACTTGTTAAAGAAGCAATTCTCTTTTACATTAGCACAAAAACTCAAAAGGCAAAATCAAATATTGATCGGTTGCAGGGACAATCAGATTCACTGAGGACATTGCTGAATAAAAAGACTTATGCAGTAGCGGCGACACAAGATATTAATCTGAATCCTGCCCGTCAGGTAGCAGGTGTCGGGGTAGAGGTTGAAATGAGAGACAAAGCTGTGTTGCAAACAATGTATGGTGAGATTGTAAGAAATCTTGAATTAAGTAAAATCGCCATGTCCCAGGAAACGCCAGTCATCCAAATTGTGGATCGACCAATTTATCCACTGCCTAAGAAAAAGCTTGGAAAAATGAAGGGACTATTGATCGGAGGAATAGCATTAGGATTTATAACAATTTTAGTACTGATTTTAAGGAAAATTTTTAGTGATATATTCAGGACGAATCATTTGGTTAATTGATAAAATTATTGAATATATCCATTTCAGATATATAAGAAATTTAAAAAGTAAGAAATGTTGGACTTAAATAACAAAAGTATCTTTATAACCGGTGGTACTGGTTCTTTCGGAAAAGCTTTCACCAAAATCATTTTGGAGCGTTGGCCCCAGATAAAACGCCTTGTAATTTATTCCAGAGATGAACAAAAGCAATTTCAAATGGCGATGGAATTCCCGGAATCCAAATATCCACAGGTCCGATTTTTTATCGGAGATGTCAGAGACTATGATCGGCTTAGAAGAGGATTGAAAGGCATCGACTATGTAATTCATGCAGCTGCGATGAAACATGTACCTATCGCCGAATATAATCCAATGGAGTGTATTAAGACCAATATCATAGGAGCGGAAAATGTGATCAACGCTTGTTTGGAAACGGGCGTACAAAAAGTGGTAGCGTTATCTACAGACAAAGCTGCTGCCCCCATCAACTTATATGGAGCTACTAAACTGGCTTCTGACAAATTGTTTGTTGCGGCTAATAATATTCGGGGAACTAATCCGATTAACTTTTCAGTAGTAAGATATGGTAATGTTATGGGATCTAATGGATCAGTAATTCCTTTTTTCCTAAACAAAAGGAAGGAAGGTATCTTACCGATTACTGATTCCACCATGACTCGTTTTAATATTACACTCACCGAAGGTGTGGAAATGGTATTGCATGCCTTGGAAACAGCCTGGGGAGGGGAAATTTTTGTGCCTAAAATTGCATCTTATAAAATAACAGACGTTGCTACAGCTATTGGGCCTGATTGTGAGCATAAAGTGGTAGGAATACGTCCTGGAGAGAAAATTCATGAGGAAATGATTACCTCTTCGGATTCTTTCAGTACCTACGACCTGGGGCCATATTATGCTATCTTACCCCAGCATCCTAATTTTAAACTGGGGGACTATATAATTGCATTTGATGCAAAACCTGTTGCACAGGGATTCAGGTATAATTCAGGTGAAAACAGCGAATGGGTGTCGGTAGAGGATATCCGTGAACTTATTGTTAAGCATGTAGATCCAACATTTACCATTTAATAACCGAAGATGAAAATAATACCATACGGTAAACAGGAAATAACATCGTCTGATATTGAGGCAGTAGTATCAGTTTTACAGTCGGACTACCTTACCCAGGGGCCTGCTATTAAAGAATTTGAAGATGCGTTCGCAAACTACATAGGTGTAAAATATGCTGTTGCAGTATCGAATGGCACTGCAGCACTTCATTTAGCGGCTATGACAATTAATATCAAGCCAGGAGATAAGGTCATTACAACTCCTATCACCTTTGCAGCATCAGCTAACTGTGTTCGGTATTGTGGAGGGGAGGTTGTATTTGCAGATATTGATGCCAATACATTTCTATTGGATCTCAATAAAGTAAGAGCACTGCTGGAACAACACCCGAAGAATACTTTTAAGGGTATTATCCCCGTTGATTTTGCCGGATATCCAGTGAATATGGAAGCATTCAGGCAATTAGCAGATGAATATAATCTATGGATTATAGAGGATGCATGTCATGCGCCTGGCGCTTGGTTTACTGATAGTAAGGGTAACAAACAATATAGTGGTAATGGAGTATATACTGACCTGGCTATATATTCCTTCCACCCGGTAAAGCATATCGCAGCTGGAGAGGGAGGAATGATTACTACAAATAAGAAGGAATTATATGAACAGTTACTGCTACTACGTACGCATGGTATTACCAGGAAGACAGATGATTTCAGTAATTCTGTGGCTATAGCTAATGGCTACCCAACTAACAATGAGAGCGTATTTCCGGGATGGTATATGGAAATGCAGGAGTTGGGATTTAACTACAGATTAACCGATTTTCAAGCTGCGCTTGGCTTAAGCCAGTTAAAAAGGGCAGATATGGGGTTAAAGCGTCGTCTGGAAATAGCAAAAAATTACGATAATGCATTCCAGCACCACCCGAAAGTAAAATCTCAGGGTATACAGCTTACTGAAAATAATTTTGAGAATGCCTACCATTTATATGTGATTGAGGTGAATGACAGGTTAGGTTTGTATAATTACCTTAGAACAAAGAATATATTTGCTCAAGTACATTATTTTCCAACTCATCTAATGCCTTACTATCGTCAGTTTGGATGGAAGCCAGGCGACTTTCCTGTGGCGGAAAACTATTATAGTAGATGTTTGAGCTTACCTATGTACCCATCGCTTTCTGATGAGCAACAAAGCTATGTAATTAATGAAATCAATAACTATCTTGCAACGGTGTAAAGCCCGTTGCAAGATAGCGTCGATCATCAATAAATGGTGTTGAGTTATTTCTTGGTTTAATGTAGCAGTTGGTGTAATTATCCCTAGATAAATGCTTGGTTAGCAAGACAGGTATAAACCCCTTTCGGTATCCTGAATGCCGGAATAATAAGCATATGCGATACTCAATTACCCGTAACTTGTCAAAGACATGTTTTTTAAAACTGATCATAACGGATTATTGCAGCATATCCGTTGCAAAACAAAAGCTGATATAGTCAGGCGTTTTTCCCAACGCATAGGTGACAAATCTGTGTTAAGTGCCCTTCCGAGGATTGATTGTGCATCAGAATACCCAGGTTTGTAATGGAGCAGCCAGAGAACAAACTGTTAAATCCGAGATCTACATCTTTAATCTGTTATTAATCTTATTTTCTAGAGGGGAGAGACTATTACGGCGTTTATATTGTGATACTAATTAGAACAATAGACAGTTTAGGCGCATCAGAGGAAAGTATTTAAGTATTCCAAAATATCTAAAATGTTGGAATGATGTGCAGATAGATTTACAATTGAATATATGAGAGTAGCTATTATGTTGGTTGTCAGAACTGTCAAAATCTAATGTTCCTATTTACTTATGCCTAAATTTGAATGTATGCAGAAACTTTTTGTTCTGTTCTTGATTGGTTTTATTATGTTTACTGGCACCAGTTGTGGAAAGAAAGCTGATATATATCGTGGTGTGCAAAAAATATGGTCGAATAAAAGCTATGCCGCTTTTACAGATATAATTAAATTTGATAACAAATGGTACTGTGTTTTCAGGGAAGGGACATCTCACGTTAGTGGTGATGGGGTGTTGCGTGTAATGACTTCTACTGATACAGAGGAGTGGGAGGTAGATACCGTGTTGCGTATTCCCGGGACAGATTTGCGGGATCCTAAATTTGTGGTCGGGTTGGATGGTGAGCTTATTATATATTGCGGGATGAAGGAAACCCAGATCAGCAATATAATGTGGAAGTTAGCTTCTGCGGGAGCTATCTGGACCGGATATATTAAAAGTGATGTTTCCTCAGATTGGCTATGGAAGATGAAGCTAAACGGGGAAGAGCTTTTCTCCTTAGGATATAATTTTAGGAGAACGCCTACGGCTATCAGCACGATATCTCTTTATACAAGTAACAGGCAGTCATTTCCAAACTTCAGGCTTGCCAGAAAGGATTTTCCATGTGGCGGTTGTCCAACAGAAAGCGCTTTTCTTTTTTTGGATGACAGGTCTATGGTCACAATAACGAGAAGGGACTGTGAGAATAGAGCAACAATGCTCGGGATAGCTTCTTACCCTTATGATTCTATCCAGTGGACCAGCTTGAATATTGTACTTCAATCTCCCAATATGATTCAGGTAGGTCAGGATATTTATGTTGCCGGGCGAATTTACAATCCAGAAGACAGAACTGCATTATTTAAACTGGACCTGGGAAAAAAGCAGCTGAAGGAGTTGACTGTATTACCTTCCGGATATGATACCGGTTATCCTGGCCTATATTATGATGATGGTACTTTATACATTTCGTATTATTCAGAAGATACTCACGCTTATAGGGCCATCTATTTGAGTAGGTATAAAATCAATTAATCCCCTCCTAAATGGGAATGATTATGTAACTTCGCGTTTTATTTGTGTGGTTAGGCTTCGGATTGAAGGAAATGGAGTCAAATAGGTGATCATCGGATTTATGATGATCATTTTCCTTTTGGTGAAGTATATCAACCATTAGAAGATACATCCATATTTTTCTCCACCTGGTTTCCTTATCGGGGATATTGTTTTATTTCATTAGCATCAGGTCAATTCAAAAAATTTAAGGGTATCGACGACTTGTATGACTGCCCTTTATTTTGCTGGTAAGTACGCATACATACCAGTTAAAATGCTGTTATCTAATCATGATACTTAAAATGTTAATATAAATAATAATGAGTTTAGAGGAGCAATGCTATCTTTTAAATTATTTAATTGAATCCGATACAGAGGGTTATTTTAAGGATCATATTAATTTAATAAAACTAGAGCTTGATTGGCATATATATCATTATGGAGAACACTTTGCCTTGAAACGAAATGAGGTCCGTGGTGGATTTTCGATTCGAAAAAAAATAATAAAACTATATAATATTTATGCGGCTCTCCGAAACAATCACTGCGACTCCAATAAAAAAAATGTATTGTCATCTGTTTATTTTCCCTTTTTCAATGATGCTTTAAAGAAAGCAGGTATAAATCCTGTTTCGCCCTATTGGGCTCCCATGGGGAAAAAAGTTGCCGGGAATGCGGCTATTATAAGGTCGGTGAGAGGCATTACCGCTACATTAAAAAATGCTTCCTTTCAACAGTTGATCAGTACATCCTTTCAGCAGGAGATAAAGGATTACCAGGAATTGATTAGCACTTTTCTACAGGAGCAACCCTATCAGGCGCTGTTTTTGTATACAGATCAATATTTTCAGGCAAAGGTGAGTATAAAAGCATTTAAACAGCAGAATAGGCCCTCATTTATTTTGTCGCATGGTCTACCTGGTATTTATTCTTCATATATTGATAGTAAAGCAGACTATCTAATGGTGTGGGGAAACAAGATAAAGGAAAATTATATAAAGGCAGGTTTCAGTGAGGAAAAAATTTTAGTTTCCGGGCATCCGGCATATCAACAACGCAATTATACTCAACAGACATTAAGATTTGATTTATCTGATGTCTTGGTATTGGCGAAAGCGGTATCAGCGCACCAACACTCCTATTCTCCTATAGTATGTGATCGGGGGGTATTGGTTATTTATTTGCTTCGTATTAAGGAGGTATTGCAATCCCTGGGTGTAAAGCGTGCCCGGTTGCGACCACATCCTACCATGAGTGTGGATTGGCTATTGAGTTTTTTAGGTGATGACTTCTTCACTGTGGATACGCAACCTCTTCCAGCTTCTCTGCAGCGGTCATCCCTGGTAGTTGGTCCCACGTCAACAGTATTATTGGAATCAGTGTTTCATGGAGTTAATTACACTATATTTGAACCTGTTTTCGAAGGAAAAGATCTGACTGGCTATACACTTGTACCTCCTTTTGATGGAAGTGATGATAATATACCAGTCGCCTTTACCGATAGTGAGCTCCTGCGGATGCTAAAAAATAAAGAATCTGTCAACCCAGAGTTAGTCAATACCTATTTGGCTCCCTTTGATATTACAGCTATTCAACATTTGTTTTGTTAAGATAAGTTAAATGTCAGTAAGTTATACAAAAAATTATTTCAAAATATATTTTTGGAAGTTTATTGGATACTTTGCAAGTTTTGCATCTTTAGGGCTTGTAACTCCAAGAATTACTAGTTCGCCAGCTCTATACGGGATTTTTGCATTTTGCATGTCCTTGAATATTTTTTTTCAGTACGCTGACTTAGGATTTATAAATGCTGCCCAAAAATATGCTTCAGAGTTTTTTGGAAAGAAAGATTTGAAAAATGAGATTAGAGTAACCGGGTTTTCCTGTTTTATGTTTATTCTCTTTATTATTCCAGTTAACCTGGGAATGTTATTCATTTCATTTCATCCTGAATTTATTATAAAAGGAATTAGTACTTCGGCAGATGAATGGAAGTTATCCTCCCATCTATTATTTACTCTCTTTTGTTTCGCTCCAATATTAGTATTACAGCGAATTGTACAGATTATTTTTTCTGTCAGATTGGAAGACTACTATCCTCAACGTATTAATCTGGTCGCTGCTATATTGCGTATTGTATCTGTTTTCTATTTTTTTGGTAATGGCAAATACGAATTGTTTGAATACTTTCTTTTTTACAATTGCCTGAGTCTTATTTCTCTTTGTTGTAGTGTTTATATTGCCAGAAAACGATACAAGTATGATTTTATCTTGTTGTTGAAGAGTTTCAGGTTCTCGAAGGATATGTATGATAAGACTTCGGCGCTGGCATTTAACTCCCTTGCATTGGCTTTTTCGTGGATTCTCTATTTTGAATTGGATTTAGTCTATATTGGTTTCTTCCTTGGGAAGAATGCTGTGGCACATTACGCCATTGGATTTACTGTACTCACCTTCTTCAGAGACGCTTATGGTACTTTTTATTATCCATTTATGGTTAGGTTTAACCATTTCGTTGGAACTGGAAATGCTGAAGGGTTAAAAGAACTGTATCATATCCTCTTAAAAATAGGCGTCCCGATCGTGGTATTGCCACTACTGACTATGATAGCTTTGTCATCTCCCATTATCATATCTTGGGTAGGTAGGGACTATGATAGTTCCGTGAATATAGTGCGGTTATTAACAGCATCTGCTTTATTTGGATTTATTACTTATCCGGCGGGTGGGTTGCTGACAGCGAGAGTACAACTTCGTAGTTTATACGTAAACGCGATAACATTACCCCTGATTTTCTTTGCAGGGGTACTCTTAACCCAGCATTACTTGGGCGTTTTATCATATGCTTTATTTAAAGTAATTTCCATATATGTAAATGTGGTCTACCTGTTATTTATCACATTAAAATATTTCCATATTTCATTATATAATTTTTTAATTACGTATTTGAAACATTTAATTTTGCCAATTATCTTTATCGGGCTTACTAGTTTATTAGTGACAAGGCAGTTCACCCCTGAAAAGGGGATACACAGTCTAATCATCAGCGTAGCCTGTTATGGAGGGACAGTGATCGGTGCAATGGGAATTTATTGGTTAACGGATAAATATATACAGGATTTTTTTAAAGGGATATTTACGAAATTAATAACAAAAAAGCATTGATTGTCAAATATAATGGACGTTAATAAGAATCGAATAATTGCGTTTTATTTACCCCAGTTTCATCCAATCCCAGAAAATGACGAGTGGTGGGGGAGGGGCTTTACTGAATGGACGAACGTTGGCAAAGCCAGGCCGATGTTCAGAAACCATTATCAGCCACATATCCCCGGTGAGTTAGGATATTACGATTTAAGACTCGAAGAGACCCGAATTGCTCAGGCAAAAATGGCCACTGAATATGGAGTAGACGGGTTTGCCTATTGGCACTACTGGTTTGGAGGAAAACGCATTCTTGAGCGCCCTTTTAATGAAGTTTTATATAGCGGAAAGCCTGATTTCCCTTTCTGTCTTGCCTGGGCTAATGAAACCTGGAGCGGCATCTGGCATGGGAATCCGGGTAAAGTATTAATTGAGCAATCATATCCAGGAAGGGAAGATTACTTAAGGCATTATGAATTTGCGAGGACAGCGTTTCTGGATAACCGGTATATGAAAGTCGACAATTGCCCGATTTTCATGTTGTACAGGCCTAATAATGTCCCTGGAGTTGCCAACTTCATCAATTATTGGAATGAACTGGCCATTAAAGATGGCTTTAATGGCATACATTTTATTGCGCTTAGCAATAATCCGGACGCGGAAACAGATGACCTGTTAAAGAAGGGTTTTAGTGCAGTAGGGCCAAACAGGTTGGCAAATCTGCCTTCTACAGCCTCTTTTTTCTCCAAAGTCAAAAGAAAAGTGCTGAAACGCCCATTTATAATGGATTACAAAAAGGCTTCCCGGCTGTTTATTGGGGAGCTGGAGCGTAGGGAAGAATGCTATCCCTCTATTATTCCAGGTTGGGATAATTCTCCACGTTCTGGAAATAGAGCAATGATCTTGACAGATTCCAGTCCTGAGGATTTTTATGAACACGTAAAAGAAGTATTGCATATTAATAAGAACAAGAAAAATAAAATTATCTTGCTGAAATCATGGAATGAGTGGGCAGAAGGTAATTATATGGAACCGGATGTCAAGTTTGGAAGAGATTATCTGGAAGCGCTTCAAAGGGCAATAAAGGAACATAGTTAAGAGAAAATGCAGATTTAACTATAAAAGGGAGGATGAATGCTTTTTTATTTAACAATTTTTATTGTTCTTTTTCTATTTTGCGTATTCGACTATGTAAAGGATATTTCCGCTCTTAAGAAGTTCCTTATTTTTATATTTGGATTATTCTTTGTTTTAGTAGCAGGATTGAGATGGAAAACTGGGACGGATTGGGGAACCTATTACGACTACTTTTCTAGTGTTCAGACTGTTTTTGGAACCCCAATGAATACCTTTGAAGCAGGGTTCAGCTACTTGAATTTATTTGTACGGAATGTTACTTCCAACTATACAATACTGTTGTTGATATCAGCAATTCTGATTATTCCTGGAAAATTTAAGTTTTTTGGTAAATATACTGCATTGCCCCTATTGGCTATATTCCTTTACTACGCCTACTTTTTCTGTGATATATTCTTTGTGCGCCAATCAATAGCTATCACCTTTACACTGCTCAGTACAAAGTATATTATAGAAAGAAAGCTGCTGTTATTCGCATTATTTGTCTACATAGCCAGCCTGTTTCATGGATCGGCTATACTATTCATCTTCAGTTATTTTATATTTAATCTCAAAATATCGAATAAGTTTTTAATTCTTTTATTACTTGCCAGTGTTGTTTGCAGAATAATAGATCTTGATATACGTATGCTGCAACTGATATCTGGTTATCTGGGCTTTAATGAATACCTCAACAATAAAATGACAGAATATCTCCAGGGAGGGGAAGACCAGACTTTTGGAATGGGGGTTAGTAAAGGGATGGTATTGGTACTGGGAATCTTAAAGCGTGCGATTATATTTCCATTCTTCTTCTGGTTCAGAAATAAAATAAGTGCTGATGAGACCAAGGTATATAATGGCTATCTGAATCTATTGGTTATGGGGACCTGCCTTTATTTTCTTACTGGAAACTTTGTGGCATTGCAGCGAATTTCCACCTACTTCTTTGTTTATGAAATTTTACTGATTGTTTTGGTGGTGAAAAATATTCAACAAAAAACAGTCAGGTCATTGGCTTATATGTTCATATTTCTTTTTGCCTTTACGAAGTTCTACTATGGCTTCTCGGGATATAAGGATCTCTATATTCCTTACTATAGTGTTTTTGATACCAAGAATATTAACCGCTATTAATTTTCTATGATAATCATCGCTGAATTGAATCATACAAAGCAGGCTCATATACAATATAACGCATCTATCCTGTCGATATTCTTGCGTATTGTTCGATTCGGAAAAGTTTGTTTTGTTGCAGATAGATATCATCAGGAATACATACTGACCACGCTTTCCCGTGAACAGGCAGCTGTTAATAACTTGACTACACGTAACGTAAAGGTGTCCTATTCAAACCATATTAACAGGCTTTATTGGATTCCACGAATTACATTTGAGTGGTGGAATACCCTGAGAGTGATGCAAAAAGCTAGAAAAGCAAACGCCCCACTGGTTTTCTTTTGTTCCATGTTTCCTACAAGCATATATTTTTTGAATACCATTCTCCGGAGATTTTTTCCTGATCAGAAAATTATCATTACGCTTCATGGAGAGCTGGAGCTGTTGAAGGAAAAAGCGGGGGGCGTCTTACAGAAACTGTTATTAAGAGGATTGCTTAAAAAGCACAATAACACCCACTATCTGGTATTAGGTGATAGCATAAAGCACAATTTACTGAACACGGTTCCTATAAATCAGGAACAAATTCTTACCCTTATACACCCGTATTTTTACAGCCGTAGCCCAAAGGAACAGGTGACTGCTGGAAAAGATAGGCCTATCCGACTGGCTGCTATTGGTTTAATGGCTGTATATAAGAAATCGCATTTGATTTATCGCCTGGCAGAAACACTCAAAGAGAAGGTAATAAATAACAAAATCGAATTCACCATAGTTGGTTCTTTGCATAAATCTATTTTGCCTTATGTGAATGAATGGGTAAAGAGCGATAAGTCAGAAGAGCTACTGGAAAGAGAGGAGTTTGAGAAGCGTATTAATCAGATTGATTACGCGATATATTTTTATGATAATAGCTATTACCAGTTGTGTAGTAGTGGTGCAATTTTTGACGCAGTCAATTTTGAGAAGCCAATTATATCCTTGAGGAATGATTATTTCAGTGAGATATTTGATAAGGCGGGTGCTATTGGATATCTGTGTGATTCATTGGAAGAAATGGAGGAAATGATTGTTAGGATCTTGAGAGCCGGAGATCTCCAGTACAATACTTTTGTAGAGAATATGAAGGCTTTTAAGCGGAATTTTTCCAATGAGGCGTTAGGACAGGAATTTGCTCGTCAGTTAACCGAAAGAGAAATATTCGTATGATAGCTAATAGTAGGAGAAAGCATACTGTATCTGTAGTTATTCCGGCGTTTAATGCGTCTGCTACTATCATTCCGTGTCTGGAATCTGTAATGAAGCAATCCTATGCTGTTGAAGAAGTTATTGTTGTAAATGACGGATCGTCGGATGATACTTCCGCTAAGGTGTTAGCATATGTCAATGCGCATAACTACCAACAGGTAATGGTGATAGAACAGCAGAATAGCGGACCATCAGTAGCACGTAATAATGGTATTTCACGTGCCTCGGGGGAGCTGATTGCATTCCTGGATGCAGATGATATATGGGCGAAAGACAAGTTGCATTGTCAGCTACCCTTTTTTGATGATACGGAGGTGGCAATAGTGGGTGCTCTATATGGAAACGGAAATATAGAGGAGAAAGGAGGGAGTGCTGTGATCTCGTTTAAGCAGATGTTATTCAAGAACTACTTTATTACACCCTGTGTAATAATAAGGAAGAGTGTAATATCTGAGCAGGTCTCCTTCAATAGTGCGAAGAAATTCTCTGAAGACTACTATTTATGGCTGCATATCATATACAGTCATAAGGCGGTTCTGGTCATGCAGAAATTGGCCTGGAATTATTTTAACAAGCCGGCTTTTGGTCATTCAGGATTATCCAGGTATTTATGGGCCATGGAAAAAGGGGAGCTGGATAACTATCAGGTATTACGAAATAAAGGATATATCTCTTTCCCACTTTTTATTGCTGCCAGCTGCTTTTCATTCTTAAAATTTTTACGTCGGAGTTTGCTTTCTTTAAAATAGCTGTTTTGAGCCAACGTAAATATGTTGTTAAATATGGAATAGGGACCTTGGCTTTAAACTTTTTTAATATCAGCGGGTTTAATAAGTAGTTAAATGTTTTTTTATGACAAGATATTTTGCCTTTTTTATGACCTCTTTTTTCATTGTTTTTTCGATAAAAAGTACTGCTGGTCAAAAACGGATTAAGCCTTCCCAGAGTATCATTAATGTGAAGGATTTCGGAGCAAAAGGAGACGGAGTTACAGATGATGCAGATGCCATAATTCAAGCATTAACGCAGGCTGTAAAAACCAACAGCGTTTGTTATATTCCTAAAACGACCAGATTTTACAATATCTCAAAAACAATAAGACTGTCATTAAATGCGAATGACAAGATCACTATTAATTCGGATGGGGCTACTATCAGACCTATCGGTATGGTGAAAAATGAAAGTATTTATAATATTACTTCCTATCCTGAACATGTGTTTTTATCATTAGGTCCAAGAGAGGCCTCCAGTGATGTGCATAAGGCGTTTGTTAATAATGACGGTGTAAGTGTAAACGTTAAAGGATTATGTTTCGATGGACGGGCTTTTCAAGTTGTTTCCCTTCCTCCGAAAAATGATGCTGACATTGCTATCGCTTTACAAGTATCTGCTCAGAATATCAATGTAAGTAATTGTACCTTTCAGAATATTTTTGGTTATGGCATAAGATTGCATGGGGCTTCTACGCTAAATGTAAACAGCACCAATTTTGCCAGGGTAGGAGGACGAGGTAAAACACCTAGCGCAGATAAAGTAGATTTTGATGCCTTTGGAGATGCGATTTATATTTCATCCTTGCGTGAAAACGCCAGTGTAAGTATTGCTTCATGTACAATGACTGGTATTAAAAGTGGTAATATGAGAAGTCGGGTTGGTATTACCTTTGAATATTCATCCAGTAACTATAATGCCAACATTAAGGGATGTGATGTGAGAGGTTATGCCAAGTGCATACACATAGAAGAGAAAAATAACTCTACTTTTAATATTAATCAATGCAAATTCGCTGACTTTAATTATGCGATAGCGAATATCCGCGATAATGCTACGATGAATTTTTATAATTGTACTTTTACAGTAGGGCTTTCCGATGGGAAAGATAATGGAAGTGCGTTGGTTTTTTTATCAATGTACGGTATGCCAACCATTTCTGTTTATAAAAGTACCCTTGATTATTCCAATTCTGCACAACGAACCTATCAAAGTGTGGTTGGACTTAAACTGCTTAAAGATTGTATTATCAATGCCAATAATAAGAATTTCTATTTTGCAGATTCAAATGTTACATTTGACGGATGTACCTTTCAGAATTTTGGTGGAGCAGGCGCTTCATTTTTCTCAAATTCGGGAAAGAATAAATTTGTAATTATGAATTCCCGGTTTTCCGGAGGTGGAGATGTTCACGCCAATGGTACCAAAGCAAGTCTGAATTTTATGAATTCAAATGTTAGCCAACAAGGAAGAAAACTTATTGAGAAAGCAACTAATTAACTTGTCGGCACCTTGATGGGTCTAATATATTTTACTCTGTTAGCAACAGTAGCATAAAAGTTTGTATCTTATACAAGAGGAGTTTATATATGAAAGTTTTGCAAGTAGGCAAATATTATTATCCCGAGAAAGGTGGAATTGAAACGGTGATGTTCGATATTACCGAGGGGATGAACAAACGGGGAATATCTTGTGATGTACTTTGCGCTAATACTACTAACAGGTATGAATTAACTGAAATTAATGGATATAAAGTTCACCGGGCTGCCCGGGCTGCTAAGCTACTGTCTACATCCATTTCGCCCGACTATGTTAGGTTATTGAAAAAGATAGTGGGGCAGTATGACATTATCCATGTGCATTTGCCTGATCCTCTGGCTAATCTTGCGCTATTTCGCAGTAACTTGGAAGGAAAGAAGGTGATAGTACATTGGCATAGTGATATAGTGAATGCCAAGCAAATGCTGGTATTGCCATTGTATCGTCCTTTGCAGAACTGGTTGCTTAAGAGGGCAGAGGCGATTGTTTGTACTACGAAGCCCTATATGGACGCATCCACTGAATTGTCGCAGTTTGTCGATAAGTGTGTTATTATTCCAATAGGGATTGATGTATCTCATTTTCAATCTGATGATGATAAACTGCTGGCCGAGATGACTCATAAATTCCATGGTAAAAAAGTGGTATTCAGTTTAGGCCGGCATGTATATTATAAGGGATTCGAGCATCTGATCAGGGCTGCGGCATTATTGGATGATAATACTGTAATATTAATAGGAGGTGAAGGACAGTTGACACCAGCTTACCGGTTGCTCATTAAGGAGCTGGGATTGGATAATAAAGTTTTCCTGGTTGGTAGAATTCCACAAGACCAATTAAGTGCATATTTCAGGTTATGCAAGGTTTTTTGTCTTCCATCGAACAAAAGATCCGAAGCATTCGGCGTAGTTTTATTAGAAGCAATGTTTTATGGAAAACCTATTGTTGCTACCAATATAGAAGGTTCTGGTGTTAATTGGGTGAATCAGCATGGTGTAACCGGATTAAACGCTAATATAGAAGATGCAGTATCACTCGCAAACCAGATTACCAGATTAATATCAGATCAGCAGTTATATGACCAATGTGCCGGGAATGCGCAAGTAAGGTATCAAACCTATTTCACGGCAGATAAAATGGTAGGGTCTTTTATCGAGCTGTATGAAAACCACTAATAATATTCATACGTTCTGAAAACTAATCTTGGTGGGGAATCTTACAGGAAAGCTAATTCGACTTAGCCGCCTATCTTGCTAATTCTCCCATTTGTTTTCATATTGTGCATTTTGTTATATATGTATATTTTATATATTATATATATCATAATGTGGAATTACTTATTTTTACTAAGAATTCATATTAAAAAGAATTATGAGAATAGCCTTAATTACGGGTATAACAGGACAGGACGGCGCCTATTTGGCACAGTTGCTTCTGAAGAAAGGGTATGAGGTACACGGCATCAAACGAAGGACTTCCCTTTTCAATACAGATCGTATTGATCATTTGTATCAGGATCCTCATGAGAAAAATGTGAATTTCAAATTGCATTACGGAGATTTATCCGATAGTACAAATTTAATTCGCATCATCCAGGAGGTGCAGCCCGATGAAATATATAATTTAGGTGCAATGAGCCATGTACAGGTGAGTTTTGAGGCACCAGAATACACGGCAGATGTTGATGGCGTAGGTACGTTACGCATCCTGGAGGCAGTGAGGCTGCTAGGGCTGACTGGAAAAACAAAGATTTATCAGGCTTCTACCTCTGAACTCTACGGCTTGGTACAAGAGGTACCTCAATCAGAAAAGACCCCCTTTTATCCTCGTTCTCCCTACGCTGTGGCAAAGATGTATGCATTCTGGATTACTGTCAACTACAGGGAGGCTTACCATATGTTTGCATGTAATGGTATACTGTTTAATCATGAAAGCCCTTTGCGCGGTGAAACGTTTGTTACACGGAAAATTACACGTGCCATTGCAAAGATGTTTTTAGGATTGCAAGACAAACTTTATATGGGAAACCTGGATGCAAAGCGCGACTGGGGACATGCAAAAGACTATGTAGAAGCGATGTGGTTGATTCTGCAGCAAGAAAAACCGGAAGACTTTGTGATTGCCACAGGTATAACTACTACGGTAAGGGACTTTATTACCCAAGCTTTTGAAGAGGTGGGAGTGGTGCTTGAATTCAGAGGAGAAGGAGTGGAAGAAAAGGGGTATGTCAAAAGTTGCGTGGATAACACGTGTCCGCTGCAGCCAGGTCAGGAAGTAGTGGCAGTTGATCCCAGATATTTTCGACCCACCGAAGTTGAGTTATTGATAGGTGATCCCACTAAAGCCAAAACAAAATTGGGATGGATCCCTAAATATGATTTATCTGCATTGATAAAGGAAATGGTAGCTGCCGATGTAGAGCTTTTCCGCCGTGAAAAGTTGCTAAAAGATGCAGGATATAAAGTATTGAATCAATTTGAATAGCATGAATCTCAAAGATAAAATTTACGTGGCGGGTCACCGAGGAATGGTGGGATCAGCTATTGTCAGACGGCTCCAGAAGGCTGGATTTGCGAATATAGTTACACGTACTTCTAAAGAATTGAATTTGCTTGATCAGGCGGCGGTGGCGGCATTTTTTGAGCAAGAGCAGCCAGAGTATGTTTTTTTGGCAGCGGCAAAGGTAGGAGGTATACTTGCTAATAATACATACCGGGGGCAGTTTATTTATGAAAATCTCATGATCCAGAGCAACGTTATTCATCAGGCACATGTTACTGGCGTACGCAAATTGATGTTTCTTGGATCCTCTTGTATTTATCCTAAGAAGGCACCACAGCCGTTGAAGGAAGAGTATTTGTTAACAGGGCCATTAGAGCCGACCAACGAACCGTATGCCATCGCGAAAATTGCTGGCATCGAAATGTGCGATGCTTACCGTACTCAATATGGGAGCAATTTTATTTCGGTCATGCCTACAAATTTGTATGGCCCTAACGATAACTACGATCTCTCCAGCTCGCATGTGCTCCCCGCTATACTGAGGAAAATGCATGAAGCTAAGATAAATAATAAACCCCAGGTAACTATTTGGGGAACGGGAATGCCTAAACGTGAGTTTCTTCATGTTGATGATTTGGCTGACGCCTGTTTCTTTCTTATGAAAAATTATGATGCTCAAGGTTTGGTAAATATTGGAGTAGGAGAGGATATTAGCATTAGAGATTTGGCAACGCTTATCCGGGAAATTGTAGGGTATGAGGGAGAGTTGGTGTTTGATACCACCAAACCTGATGGTACTCCACGTAAATTGATGGATGTGACTAAGCTTCATAACCAGGGCTGGAAAGCTACCATTCCCCTGGAAGAAGGTATCAGAGAGGTTTATAACAATGTTAAAAATAACAATTGGTCAGCATAAATATGAACAATAACAATACGCACGTTTTTATTATGGCAGGAGGCGTAGGAAGCCGCTTCTGGCCCAAAAGCAGAAATGAATATCCCAAACAGTTTATAGATATTCTTGGTACAGGGCAATCCTTATTACAGATTACTTATAACCGGTTTTTAAAGCTTTGTTCGGCAGAGAATATTTATATTGTTACCAATAAGCAATACAAAGCATTGGTAAAACAACAATTGGCCGATATTACTGAAAATAATATCCTCTGTGAGCCATCACGGAACAATACTGCACCCTGTATAGCTTATGCTGCATTTAAGCTCGCGGCTAAAGATCCCAATGCAAACATGGTAGTATCCCCATCCGATCACTTTATTCTCTACGAGGATGTATTTATAGAAAAAATAAAGTTAACACTGAAGAGAGCTGAAGAAGAGCCTGTATTGCTTACTTTAGGAATTACCCCAACAAGACCGGACACCGGATATGGCTATATTAATTTTGATAAAGCAGGTAAAGATGGCATACACAAGGTGAACCGTTTTACTGAGAAGCCTCCTTTGGAGAAAGCAAAAGAGTTTGTTGCCAGTGGAGATTTTGTATGGAATGGAGGAATTTTTATTTGGAATGTACAGAGTGCTTTAAATGCCTTCCAGCAATTTGCTCCGGAAATATATGCGCTGTTTGAGAAAGGAAAGAGTAGCTATAATACTTCCAGAGAACAGAATTTTATCGATGAATACTATCCGCAATCCCCTAATATATCTATAGACTATGCTATTATGGAGAAGGCGGATAACGTGTTTACTGTTCCCGCAAACTTTGGCTGGAGCGACCTTGGCACATGGGCGTCGCTTTACGAAGTGACAGAGAAAAAAGAAGCGAACAATGCTATTTCTGCTCAGAATATCCAACTGGAAGGAACAGAAAACTGTATTATTCATTTGCCTGCGGAAAAGCTCGCTGTGATAAGAGGATTAAAAGATTATATTATAGTGGATGATAGCAATGTTTTATTAATATATCCTAAACAAGCAGAGCAGGAAATTAAAAAAATTACTGAGAAGCTTAAATCAGGAAATCAATCCCATTATTTGTAATTTATGGCGTTAATCCTGCGTTTATAAAGTTGAAAAACGATTTGACGATACGGGCATTTAGCGAAAAGAGTATCTTTGTGTATCGATAACCCGCAGTTGTAGTTATATTCGCTTTTGAAAGTGGTATGTAATGTGTTTGTGGCACCTGTTTGCGTGTGTATTTGAACGAAACAAACAAAAATCAATGAAACATTCCGTTTGGATGATAGCAGTAACGCTGCTGTCCGGTGCAGTTTATGCACAAGAAAAATTGCCAGTGATAGCGCCCTATAATTATCAGAATGTTCGGGAACTATACATGGATACCAACAATCATCACACTGCTTTTAAGCCTGCTCTTCATGAAGATACCAGCGCTATGTATATCCAATCCGATACGGCCAAACATAGTTTGTTTCATCGGAAGCTATTTGATGAACATTTATTGGAATTCCGAAATAAAGACTATAATGTTTTTGTTGACTTCCTGCCTGATTTCCAGGTAGGCAAATCAAGAACCGGTAGCAGAACTACTTGGTTGAATACCCGCGGAGCCAGCATTCAGGCTAATATTGGGACTAAATTTTATTTCGAATCTTACTTTTTTGAGAACCAGGGAAAATTTCCTGAGTATTTAGATCAATATATAAGAAAAAATCAGATTGTGCCGGGACAAGGAGGAATTAAGGATTATAGTAATGGCAAGGCTTTCGATTATAACTATGCCAGTGCTTTACTATCTTATACCCCTAATAAATATCTTAATGTAACAGCTGGTTATGGCACTAATTTTATAGGTGATGGTTATCGTTCTCTGATATTCTCTGATATACAGTTTAGTTATCCTTACCTCAAATTAACCGGCAACTTGGGCAACGTTCAGTATACAGCGATGTGGGCCCAATTTATGGATAAACATAGTAAAAGTTTTGCCAGCGCATATGATGATCTTGGATATTATAAAAAATGGGGCGTATTTCATTTCCTCGATTGGAATGTCAATAAAAAATTAACTATTGGGCTATTTGACGCAGTTATCTGGCCAGATGCCGATTCTTCAGGCCGTAAACGTGGCTTTGACTGGAGTTACATGAACCCGATTATATTCCTGCGGTCAGCAGAGTTTTCTGAAGGTTCTTCAGATAATGCCCTGGTCGGTATGAATGCGAAGTTTAAATTATTTCCAAAAACAACTATATATGGTCAACTGGTATTGGATGAATTTAAGCTGAAGGAAGTTTTTGGAGGTAGAGGCTGGTGGGCCAATAAGCAAAGCTGGCAATTGGGATTCCGGTCATTTGACATCTTTAAGGTGAAAAATCTGGACCTCCAGGGAGAATACAATGCAGTAAGACCATATACTTATAGTTACAAAAGTACCATGATTAACTATGAGCATTACAACCAATCGCTGGCGCATCCTTTGGGCGCCAATTTCCAGGAGTTATTGGGTATTGCTACTTATCGTTATAAAAGATGGTATGGCAGAGGAGAACTGATGTATTCAAAATATGGTGACGACCCCGATGTTAAAACCAATTACGGCCATGATATATCCAAACCGTATACTACCCACCCCAATGAATATGGTAACTGGATAGGGCAAGGTGTTAAAACTAATCTGCTATATGCACAGGGTACTATCGCATATGTTGTGAATCCCAAGTATAATCTTCGCCTGGAAGCCTCCCTGGCAGCAAGAAAGCTGAGTAACGACATTGATAAAAGCACAGATCTGATATTCAGTTTTGGCCTGCGCAGTACTTTCCGTCAGTTCTACTACGACTTTTAATAGTTTCTTATAAAAACATGCAAGCCCTTCTGCCAGCGCAGAAGGGCTTGCATGTTTTTAATACGCAAAGAGGGGAGGATAATAATGGACAAAGGCCGAAATAATGCCTGTTAATAAGAAATAGTCAGATAACGGGAAACCCTGTTTATCCTATGCTGAGTATACGAAAAAATCATCACTGACTCCATCACCCAGTGTTCCCGATAATTTATAACTTTGCACTATGCATTACGTTTCAGTAGAAGGGCTTACCAAATCTTTTGGCACCAAACCATTATTTAAAGACATTTCTTTTCACATCGAAGAAGGGGATAAAATAGCGCTGGTGGCGCTCAACGGGACCGGAAAATCCACGCTGTTGCGGATTTTATGCGGAAAGGATGTGCCAGACGCTGGTAAAGTCTGGATCCATAAGGATGTTACTGTAGTCATGCTGGAGCAACAGTCCGGTTTTGATATGACCAAATCCGTTATCGAAAACATCTTTAACCACGATAACCCTGTACTGAACGCTATCAAAGAATATGAACTGCTCACAGAAGAGGGCCACGGAGAGCCTGACCTAGATAAATTGACAGCCTCCATTGCTAAAATGGATGAGCTAAATGCCTGGCATTTCGATGCTAAAGTAAAACAGATATTAGGAAAACTTAATATACACAACCTCGACCAGCCCGTTGGTTCCCTATCCGGCGGACAACAAAAACGGGTGGCACTCGCTAAGGTCCTGATTGAAATTGGCTTTGAACACAAGCATGTGCTGCTGATCATGGACGAGCCCACTAACCACCTGGATGTGAGTATGATCGAATGGTTGGAAAACTACCTGGACCAGGAACGGGTTACCTTACTGTTGGTAACCCACGACCGCTACTTCCTCGACAGCGTATGTAACGAAATAATGGAGCTGGACCAGGAACAACTGTTTATCTATAAGGGAGACTATGAAAATTACTTGGAAAAGAAAGCTGCCAGGGAAGAAAGTGAAAAAGCAAGCGTAGACAAGGCCCGAAACCTGTACCGGAAAGAATTGGAATGGATGCGAAAACAGCCCAAAGCCCGCACCACCAAATCTAAAGCCAGGCAGGATAATTTTTACGAAGTAAAAGAGAAAGCCAGCCAAAGAGTAGCCGATCAACAGTTGGAACTTAATGTTAAAATGACCCGCCTGGGTGGAAAAATCCTGGAGCTGAAGAAAGTTTATAAGTCATACGGAGATCTGACAATCCTGAAAGGGATGGACTATACTTTCAAAAGGGGAGAGCGCGTAGGTATTGTGGGTAAAAACGGCGTGGGAAAGTCTACTTTCCTGAATATGCTGTTGGGCACAGAACAACCCGACTCCGGAAAAATCAATGTGGGTGAAACCATTGTGTTTGGTAACTATTCCCAGTCAGGCCTGGTGGTGAAAGAAGATATGCGGGTAATTGAGTTCGTAAAGAATATTGCTGAAAATTTCCCCCTGGCTGACGGAACCAAAGTAAGCGCTGCACAATTCCTCGAATTATTCCTGTTTCCCGCAGAGAAACAATACACCTATATTTCTAAGCTGAGCGGTGGGGAAAAAAGAAGACTACACCTGCTGTCTATTTTATTCCGTAATCCCAACTTCCTGGTATTGGATGAACCTACCAATGACCTGGATTTGCCCACGCTAAGCATCCTGGAGAGCTTCCTGCAGGACTTCCAGGGATGTGTGATCATTGTGAGCCACGACCGTTATTTCATGGACAAACTGGTAGATCACCTGCTTGTTTTTGAAGGGGATGGTGAAATACGTGATTTCCCGGGTAACTATACCCAGTACCGCGAATGGCAGAAGGAAGAAGATAAAAAGAAAACAGCTGCGCCTAAGAAGGAAGTAATGCCTGAACCAACGGTAATGGCTACACTACCTAC
Source organism: Chitinophaga sp. Ak27 (assembly GCF_012726295.1). GTDB lineage: Bacteria > Bacteroidota > Bacteroidia > Chitinophagales > Chitinophagaceae > Chitinophaga. The sequence continues at coordinate 301,617 of NZ_JABAOB010000006.1, forward strand.
GGAAAGCAAAGCCCGTAAAATGTCTTTTAAAGAGAAGCGTGAGTTGGAATTGCTGGAGAAAGAAATCGAACAATTGGAAACAGAAAAGAAAACCATTGAAACGGCGTTATCCAGTGGTGAACTTAGCTTCGATAAGATAGAACCCATGACACATCGCATTGGGGAGATCATCCAATTACTCGATGATAAAGGCATGCGGTGGCTGGAACTCAGTGAACTAAATTTGTAGCCCTCGTACTATTTTTTTATTTTTACTATACCTTATTATTCTGTCATTATCCCCTTATTATCCCCTTATTATCCATTTGTATTGTATGCTTAGAAATTTAAACCAACGTGTTTATGCCCAGCTTCGGAGAGTACGTCTTCGGGAAAATTTATTCCTCAAATTGATGGGTTACGCTTTATCGCAATCTTTTCGGTTTTCATTTTTCATGTTAGTGAAATCCTGAATGTGAAGGACAAATCAATTTATTATGATGCTATGTGTGCTAATAGCATATGGAAAACCTATATTTCTCACGGCGGATACGGTGTACAGCTTTTTTTTGCTATCAGCGGTTTTATTCTGGCGCTCCCTTTTGTACAGCACTACCTGGCTGGAGCTAAGCAGCCCGTTATGAAGCAATATTTTTTAAGAAGATTAACCAGGCTGGAGCCGCCATATATCCTGATAATGATATTGCTTTTTGTGTATATTGTTTTCTTGCAACATAAATATACGTTTAATCAGCTGTTACCCAGTTTGCTGGCTTCCCTGACCTATTCACATAATTTTTTTTACGGTGCGGATATATTACCTATTGTCAATCCTGTGGCCTGGACACTAGAGATAGAAGTACAGTTCTATATACTGGCTCCATTGCTGGCTGCTTTCTTTTTTAAGTCGCATAATGCGTATGCCAGGAGGATAAAGATTATCTCAGCAATTTTAGTATTTATTGTGATACAGCAACTATATGTTTTTAAATTTAGATGGCTGTATGATCAAATGCAGTTTTTTTTATTAGGATTTCTTCTCGCTGACTTATATGTGGAACCGCTCAATCTTCAGGTATCAAAATGGAGCGCTATTATTTCGGGGGCATTAAGTTTATTTGGTATTTGGTTATACCGGCCAGAGGCGAGAGATCCATTCTTATGGAAAGTCGGGTGGGGCGTTGCGCTTCCGGTAATGATATTTGTATTATATTATCTCGCATTATTCACAATATTCTGGAAGAATATTTTCAGCAAAAAGTTCTTGGTAGTCATTGGTGGCATGTGCTATACCATTTACTTAATCCACGGTCCTATTATTTCAATTGTGGCGAACTACTTGTTAAAGTATCAATTTAGTAAGTGGTCCCCGATAAACTATCTTATTATCTCAGTGGTATTTTCCCTCATAACATTGGGTGCGAGTTGCTTGTTCTTTATCGTCGTAGAGAGGCCGTGCATGCAAAAAGATTGGTATAAGAGATTACTTTTCCTAAGAAAAAATGTTATTGTACCAGCTCGGCTAAATACAAATGCTTTAGCAGAGGTAGAGAGGGCCCAAGGAATTTAAGAAATCAAAAGAAACCAATGGGCATTTAGGAATTCACCTCTAAAGCTTTCATTGAAGAATTACACATAGGATTGTTCATTGAGTGTGTGGGGATCAATTTCATAGCTTTTCATTTCTAACAGTTCAAGGTCAAACGGGGATTAACTAATAGTGTGATAACTTAAAGTTAATCCCCTTTTGTCAGATTAAGTTGTGAATATTTCACTTTGTTTTATTATAAATTATCGGGAGGACACTAATGCTGCCTGCTTTCTTGTTGCTTTTTCCACTCTTCCAGTGCCACTATTTTTTTATTTTGCTCAATTAGGTAAAGCGTTAATTCTTCCACTTTTTCCAACAACTTTTTGTTCATCTCTCCTACGTCGATACCCTCTTTTGCTACTTCTACCGCAGAGGGAATACCTTCCAGGTGCTGATATGTGGTTACATATTTTTCAACAGCTGCTAATGGAGAAAGGGGATAGTCTTTATGAAATACATAATCGGCCCAGCCTGTTTGCGTTACTTTAACGCGTTGCGCGGTGATCGTGCCTTTCACGGAAAGTTCGGATTGGGGAGCCAGGGTACCGATACCTACCAGACCTTGGTTGGTAATGTTTAATACGCCTTGGGCAGGAGGGGTGCTACCGCCTACTCCGCCAAGTTTAAGGGCATTGTCGCCTTCATTGATCCAGAACCTGCTGTCACCATTAGACTGCATGGTAATAGAAGCTTTATTATTAACCGGATCATATATATTGAATTTACCGAAGAAGGTGTTGGTACCAACGCCTACGCCAATTTCATTAATAGTAATATTCGTTTGATTACTGCTGGTAGTTCCACCTGAGAGAGCTAATGGAATATACCGTGTAGCCCCTGGAGTTCTGTCGTAGCCAATAAGCACTGCTGTGCCATTTGATACCCCTATTTCTGCGGCTGGACCGGTTCCGTTGGCATTATACCATCCTTTAAAACGGCCTTGCCCCTCCCAGTCGGTGGCCCCAAAGCCATCGATTCTTCCTATCTGGTTGGTACCTGCGTAAAATTTGAAACCATTGGCAACATTTCTAACATTGATACCAAACCACATGTGCTGAGGCTCGATACCAATGGCATAATCTCCCGATGCGCTGCCTAATGCAGGATGCAGGGTGATCCGGGTGCCAACGCTCCTGGTAGTAAAGGTGGGACCACCCAATCCAACAGGGTCAAAACTGATGTTATTGGAGGTGGCATTATTTAATCTTAAGCCGTAACCCATAGTCACCAGTCCATTGGCATCTATGCGCATCCTTTCTGGCTGGGCGGTGCCACCACCTCCCAATCCCGTATGGAAGCTCATTTCACCCGGCGTAGTACTGTAGCTGCCACCACGGAGCCCTATTTCAGCTCCCCGGTAGCCATTGGCATCCCTGGTGCCACCAGAAATACTCAGGGCAACATTGGGATTATTAGTGTTGATAATGGTGGCTGCCAGGGCGGTGCCAATACTCACTACGCCAGATGCCCTTGAAATGGAGAAAGGGTTGTTCAAAAAAGTACCGTTATCCGCATAACTCCATATCTTGAAATCCGTTCCCGCGTTACTTCCTGTTTCCTGGCCCTGTAATACAAAGCTCCATCTTAAATTGGCGCCCGCTGGAGTGGCCGACCCACCAAAAAAATCATAATGCCTCGTCCCGCCGGTGCTGGTGCCCTGGAAAGTTTGCATAAAACCAGAAGTAAATTTTCCGCTGATCCATGCATTTGCATTTTGGGCTGACAGCGCCTGATTTTTGATGTAAGCAGTATCCTGTGCGGATAATGTAAATGGAATAGTACCTGAGATTAACAGGGACAATAGCTTTTTTCTCATAGATAAAGAATAGAGGTTTTATGGAAAATTTATTCAGTTAACAAAACACGACAGTAATATAAAAAAAATATCTGCAAATAATTTATTTGCAGATATCAGGTAGTAGCCTCGTCAAGAATCGAACTTGAATCTGGAGCTTCGGAAACTCTTATACTATCCATTGTACTACGAGGCCGGAAAGAACGCAAAACTACATTTTCTGTTGTACAATCCCAAATCAGGTTAAAGATTAATATTACTTTTAAAGATTTTGACCGCAATAGCCAGCAGGATAACCCCGAAAAATTTACGTAATACCATCAGCCCCGCCTTGCCCAGCAAGCGTTCTATGTAATTCAGGCAGCGTAATACAATGTATACGATGACCAGGTTGAGGCAGATGCCTGCGAGGATATTATACTGTCCGAAGTCGGCTTTCAGCGACATAATGGTGGTCAGGGTGCCGGAGCCGGCTATCAGGGGAAAGGCAATGGGCACTACACTGCCAGCTTTGGCGTCGGGGTCTGTCTTGAAAAGTTCGAGGCCCAGGATCATTTCCAGTCCTATCACGAAAATAACGATGGAACCCGCTACAGCAAAGGAGTGCACATCAACGCTCAGCAATTTCAGGAAGGGCTCGCCCACCAGCAGAAACAGTATCATCAGGAAACCCGAAGCCAGCGTTGCTTTGCCGGCATCTATATGTCCCAGCTTTTCCTTCAGGGATACCAATACAGGGATAGATCCTACAATGTCGATAACTGCGAATAACGTAAAGGTAATAGCCAAAATTTGGTCGATACTGAACATGTGTGCTATTTTGTGTAAATATAGTCAGAATGGCCTGGGTTTTATCCTAGCCCCATTCTGCTTATATTTGTTGAATACTGCTATTTTATGACGGAGGATATTATTATTCAGATCAGTAATAAGATCAAGGAAAAGAGAAAGAGCAAAGGAATCACCATCCAGGAGTTGGCCGATAGGGCTGAAGTGAGCAAAGGACTGATCTCCCAGATTGAAAATAACAGAACTGTGCCGTCCCTGCTCGTACTGATCAATATTATCCGGGCACTACGCCTCGATATGAACGAGTTCTTCAACGAAATAGACCAGCAAACGCAATGCGCCAAAGTAATAATCAAGCAGAAAGCCGCTTACCAGGAGTTTGAAAAAGAACCGGCCAAAGGATTTGTATACAAACGGGTGCTGACTAAAAATGTGAAAAACTTCCCGGTAGACATCGTACTGCTGGAATTAAAGAAAGGAGCCCATCGTACCCAAACTGTGAAAACCGATGCCTATGAATATAAATATATCATTAAAGGCACGGTAGAATACCTCATCGATAATGAAAAATACATTCTCGAAGAAGGTGATTCTCTCTTCTTCGACGGCCGCCTGGGACATAAACCCCGTAATATTGGCCCCGATAACGCCCAGATCCTCGTGGTATATTTCTTCCTGGATTCAGAGAAATAGAATATACAAATACTTAACATTAAATTTAGTATAACTTAACAGTTCGGTCATATTGGACCATCACCTTTGCATGTAAATAAAATTTTACCCAAACCTACTTTACATGCAATCAAATCTACGTCGTGCGCTCAAAAGGCAGCTACGCGCTCTGCTATTGCTGTTGCTTATCAGCTCATCAGTTTTCGCACAACAAGCCATCACCGGAAAGGTTATCTCAGGCGATGACCGCCAGCCCGTTATCGGCGCTACGGTTAAAGTGTTGGGCGCCAACCGCGGAGCGGTAACAGATGCCAACGGTAACTTTGCCCTCTCTGCCCCGGGCAATGGAGTACTCGAAATCACTTTTATTGGTTTCCTTCCGCAGCAATTTCCGCTCAAAGGAGCTACAGACATTACTATTGCCCTACAACCTGACAAAAAAGCATTGGATGAAGTAGTAGTTACGGCACTGGGTATACGAAAAGAAGTAAAACGGGTAGGGTATGCCGTTCAGGAAGTAAAAGGCGCCGACCTGGTAAAAGCCCGTGAACCTAATCCGGTTAACGGATTAGTCGGAAAAGTAGCCGGCCTCACCGTAGGTGCTTCCGCTGAGTTATTGGCCGCTCCACAGGTATTATTAAGAGGCAATAATATCGGGCTCTATGTAGTAGATGGCGTACCTATTAACTCCGACACCTGGAACATTTCACCCGATGATATTGAAAGCTATACCGTACTGAAAGGCGTTACCGCCTCCGCGTTGTACGGCTCCCGTGGCCTGAACGGCGCCATCATGATCACCACCAAAAAAGGAACTAAAGACAAGCGTGGCCTGTCCATCGACTTTAACTCCAGCACCATGTTCGAAAAAGGATTCAATGCCATCCCTAAAGTACAGGATGAGTATGGCCCCGGCGACCATGGTAAATACGCGTTTGTAGACGGTAAAGGAAACGGAACCAACGATGGCGACTACGATGTATGGGGACCAAAGTTTGAAGGACAATTAATTCCTCAATACGATAGTCCCGTGGATCCAGCTACCGGTAAACGCACCGGCACCCCATGGGTAGCACGCGGTAAAAACAACCTGCAGCGCTTCCTGCAAACAGGCATGCTTAGCACCAACAACATCGCCGTTTCCTCTCACACGGAAAAAGCCGATTTGCGCTTCTCCCTGTCACATTCCTACCAGAAAGGAATTGTGCCCAATACTTCTCTAAACATTACCAACTTCAACATCTCTGCAGGCTATAACTTCAGCCCACGCCTGCGCCTGGATGCCTACATGAATTACAACCGCCAGTACACCAACAACTTCCCGGATGTAACTTATGGCCCCAACAGTATCATTTATAATACCCTGATCTGGGCCGGCGCCGACTGGAGCATGGATGATATGCGCAACTACTGGCAACCAGGTAAAGAAGGCATCCAGTCGATATATGCCGAATACCAACGCTATCATAACCCATGGTTTATGACCTACGAATGGTTACGCGGGCATTACAAAACAGATGTAAACGGTTATGCCAAACTGAATTATAAGTTCAACGATAAATTGGAGCTGCTCGCCCGTACACAGGTGACTACCTACGACCTGATGAGAAATGAAAAAGTACCTTTCTCTGCGCACCCTTATGGCATGGAAGAAGGTAAAGGTAACTACCGGGAAGACAAACGCTCGTTGTTTGAAAACAATACCGATGTGTTGTTATCTTATACCAATGTATTCCCCCGTAAAATAGGGATTCATGCCTCTGTTGGCGCTAACGCCCGTTCATACCGGTATAATTCCAGCTTTGTAACCACCAACTACCTGAATGCGCCCGGATGGTATGGCTTTGCCAATAGCCGCGATCCACTGTTTGCTACCAACTATTCGGCCCAGATGCTGGTATTGAGCGCATATGGTTATGTAGATATTGACCTGGGTAAGTACGCGACTATCTCGCTCACAGATCGTTTCGATAAAAACTCCAGTTTGCCTCCTCACAACAACGTATATTCCTATCCTTCTGTGGCTATCAGTACTGTAGTATCTGATTATGTGCAACTGCCAGAAGTGGTATCCTTCCTGAAACTGAGAGGATCTTATGCCAACGTAAAAGGAGGATTCACCCAGGCTACTATAGGCGCTACGCCGCTGGCCAGTTATCCGTTGGGATATGGTGCAGAGTACCAGTCTTCCTACGATGGTCCGATTTTCAATACCAAATTTTACAATGTTCTCCCCGTATACCAGAACCAGGCGGGTGCTTATGTTTCCCAAACAATTGCTAATCCTGACCTGAAACCATTTGCTACCAAGGTGTTTGAAACCGGATTGGATATCCGCTTCCTCAAAAACCGCATAGGTATCGACGCTACTTACTTTACCAGCAAGAACGGTCCGCAGATCTATGACGTGATTATCCCCGGCTCTACCGGGTTTGCGAAAAACCGTATCAATGGTGTGAACACCCGCAAAGTAGGATATGAGTTTACCCTGAATGGTAGTCCACTCAGGAATCCCAATGGCCTGAACTGGAATATAACTGCCAACTGGTCTACCTTCCAGGAAAAGTATATCAGCATTTATGATGGTGAAACTAAGCTGGATGCTTATACCGGTGTGGGCGACAGGGTGGATAAAATCTACGGTAGCAAGTTTGTAAGAAACCAGAGTGGACAAATTATCAATGGGGATGATGGACGTCCGGTAGTGAATTCTACTCCGCAGTTCCTGGGATATGCCAATCCGGACTGGGTTTGGGGCGTAAACAACAGCTTCAGCTATAAAGGTGTGAGCCTCAGCTTCCAGTTCGATGGCCGCGTAGGTGGTAGCATGATCGATTACATTCAACAGCAAACTTTCCGTGGTGGCCGTAATATCCTTACCACACAAGGTGCTATGGGAGATGCCCGTTACCAGGATTATAAAGGTGTGAAATCATACCAGGGCGACGGCGTAGTGGTGAGCAATGGCGTGCCTATCCAGTATGATAATAACGGAAATGTAACCAACTACGATAAGTTGCAGTATGCTCCGAATACTACCAAAGCATTTCTGCAGGATTATATCAGCGTGTACTATAAAACCAATGAAGCCAACCTGATCAGCAAAACATTTGCAAAACTGCGCGAAGTAACGATCGGTTATGCTTTGCCTGCCAACATGCTGAAAGGAACGTTTATCCGTGGTGCAAATATCTCTTTCGTAGGCAGAAACCTCTTGTACTTTGCTAAGAACAAAGATGTGGATATCGACCAGTATCCTGGTACACAGGGAATATCTACCCTGCAGTCGCCTACGACTAAACGTTATGGCTTCAACGTAAATCTCACATTCTGATCACGCTCATTTATTAAACAAGCTTTGTATGAAATCATTTAAAATATTAGCCTTCGTTGCAATCACTGGTGCTGTGGTGAGCGGTTGTAATAAGCAATTTGAAGACTATGCTATCAATACGAATAAACCATCTCAAACTCCGCCCAGCCTCGTATTAGGTGGCGTATTGTCGGACATGAATTCCGATAAACCCTGGAGCAACGTAATGCGCTGGAACCAGTTTGATTGCTGTAACTATAACTATTATGGCGATCAACGCTATGATTGGGGCGGTGCTGATTTTAACAGTTATTATTCTATGAGTAACGTGCAGCAAATGGAGAGCGAAGCGTTGCGTTTAGGTGGCCAGGCCGTGAATCCATACACCGCGCTGGGTAAGTTTTTCCGCGCTTGGTTCTTTTACCGCTTAACTAACCTGGTGGGAGATCTGCCAATGAAAGCTGCTTTGCAGGGAAAAACAAACCTTACCCCGGTATATGACAACCAGAAAGCCGTTTTTATACAGATCCTGCAATGGCTGGAAGATGCCAACACCCAACTGGCACAACAGATTGCTAATCCTGACAAAAGTGCTACGGCAGAAGGACAACTGCTGAAAGGCGATTTCTACTATGGGAATGATATGAGCAAATGGCAACGCGCAGTAAACACCTTGCGTTTGCGGGTATTGATTGCCCTGAGCCGGAAAACAGCAGATACGGACCTGAAGATAGCTCAGCAGTTTAAGGATATCGTTAGCAATCCTACTAAGTATCCCATAATAGAGTCAATGGATCAGAACCTGCAGTTCATTTATAACAATATTAACAAGTACCCATCTAACCCGGATAACCTGGGCTTTGATGCTACCCGTTATAATATGTCAGCCACCTACCTGAATACCCTGGTGACCCTAAACGACCCACGCGCGTATATCACTGCTGAACCAGCTACTAAACAGTTGAATAAGCTGGGTAAAACACCGGCTGATATTACCGCCTATATGGGCGCCGATCCGGGTATCAGCCAATCAGTGATGTCTTCCGGCATGTCTAACGTTGATACGGCAGAATATTCCGTGCGCAGTCGGAGTCGTTATTACAGTAACTATGCTGCAGAACCGGGTGTGCTACTGGGATTCCCGGAATTATGTTTTAATATGGCAGAGGCGATTAATCGCGGGTGGATCAGTGGTAATGCCGAAACATGGTATAAGAAAGGTATCAAGGCTTCTTTGGGTTTCTATGGTATTCCTGCTGAAGCGCCAGGCGCCGTGGTGAAAACATATGGTGGTAAACGTTATGAGATTCCGTTTGATTTCGAAAATGTATACTATAAGCAAGCTGCTGTAATGTACAAAGGTGATAATGCGCAAGGACTAGCCCAGATCCTGACACAGAAGTACCTGGCCTTCTTCGAAAATTCCGGATGGGAGGCTTATAACAACTGGAGAAGAACCGGTGTGCCCACCTTTACAGTAGGTACGGGTACCGGCAATAGTGGTGTCATTCCCAAGCGCTTTAAATATCCTGATGCAGAGCGTTCATCTAATACCATTAACTGGACCGCCGCGCTGCAAAGCCAGTTTGGAGGTACTACCGACGATATCAACGGCAGCATGTGGCTGCTGAAATAAAAAACTCGTTGTTTCAAAACGAAGAATGGCTATGGAATATCCATAGCCTTCTTCATTTAATGGATGTTTAATAATACTTAACATTAAGTTCAGTGTTTGTTAACATTCCGTTTACATTGGACCCGCATCTTTGTCCCAAACCATTTGTTACGATGCTGAATATTTCCTGGTTGCGGAAGCGGTTGCAAAATGCCCATCATCTTACGTTTTCATTGTATGCGGCACTGGTGGCTTTTGGCACTTATTCCTGTATGTATGCCTTTCGGAAACCCTTTACATCCGGGATTTTTGAAGGGGCCACTTTCCTGGGGATAGATTATAAGATATGGTTGGTGATCACGCAAACAATTGGCTATGCCTGCAGTAAGTTTTATGGTATTCGTTTCATTGCAGAAATGAAAGGTAACAAGCGTGCACAGAGTATTTTATTACTGATTGCTATTTCATGGCTGGCATTGCTGGGTTTTGCCCTGGCGCCTACTCCCTATAATATTGCGTTTTTATTCATCAACGGCTTTCCCCTGGGAATGATCTGGGGGCTGGTATTCAGTTACCTGGAAGGGCGGCGCAGTACAGAGTTTATGGGAGCTGTGTTGTCTATCAGCTTTATTTTCTCTTCTGGCTTTGTAAAGTCAGTAGGGAAGATGACTGTAGTAGACTGGCATGTAACAGAATATTGGATGCCTTTTGTGACCGGGCTGGTATTCATTGTACCGATCGTAATTTTCGTGGTGTTGTTAGAGCAAATCCCACCGCCAACGGCAGCAGACGAACAGCTCAGAACCAGGCGGGCGCCTATGAATAAACAGGAGCGTAAAAGCTTTTTACAGGCATTTTTACCTGGGTTGGTATTGCTGATCGCGGCTTATGTGTTATTAACGATATTGAGAGATATGCGTGATAATTTTGCCGCCGATATCTGGAAAGACCTGGGCTACGGCTCTGAGGCCGGAATTTTTACTCAAACGGAAATTCCTATTTCTATCGCTATTATCCTGATTATGAGTTTGCTGGTATTTGTCAGGAATAATTTCCATGCCTTTATGCTGAATCACATCATCGTGATCACCGGCTTTCTTATTGCATTGATAAGCACCCTGATGTTCCGTCAGCACCGGTTAGATCCGGTTTGGTGGATGACCCTGACGGGATTGGGACTTTATATGGGATATATTCCCTTCAACTGTATTTTTTTCGAGCGGTTGATAGCCGTGTTCAGATATGTGAGTAACGTGGGCTTTGTTATTTATGTAGCCGATTCTTTTGGCTACCTGGGAAGCGTAACCGTGATGCTATTTAAAAATTTCAGTGGCGTATCCTTGTCCTGGAGCCAGTTTTTCATAGATGCAGTAATCAGTATATCCGTTACCGGTATTGTAATGATGATGATAGCCGCCTGGTATTTTAAGAAAAGATATGAATCAGTGAACAATAAAAGCACCCCGGGATTTAGCAAAGAAGTGCGGATGGCGGCTTAAACAATGGAAGATTAAAAAAGGCAAATCGCTCATATCATATGAGCGGTTTGCCTTTTATGTCTTTATAACAGGAATCTAATTAGCTTTTTGCATCAGCATCAGCGCTGCTTCCTTTTTTTGTTGGTTCATCTTTGGCATCTTTAAATTCACGTATGCCGCTACCCAAACCACGCATCAGCTCAGGTATCTTCTTACCACCAAACAATAACAGTACTACTAATGCTATCAGCAGCAATTCTTTGATACCTATTTCCTGCAAAAACAAAAGCGGGATATTCAGAAAAGATGTTGTCATTATAACAGTTTTAAATTGTGTTCTTTTATTTAAGGTATATGCAAACATAAAGTTAGCACGAAATACCAGTTTTTTTGTTTTTTAGGGAGATATTTAAAAATTTTAATATAATTGACTTGTTCGCAATTACTTATAAATTAGAAAATATCACTTTTATCTCCTCATTCTCTACCTGTAAGTGAGAAATACGGCCATAATCCACCGAAATGTCGAACGCATCCACGAGGGCAGTATCGGTCACATGCGCCAGTATACAGCGGATCACCCCGCCATGGGTCACCAAAACAGCGTCCTTTCCCTGGGCCATTACTTCTTCCAATAGCTGTATACTACGAACATATAATTCTTCATAGCTTTCACCTCCCGGAATATGTTCAAAGACCACGTTATCAGCCCATTTGCGTAAAGCAGTGCGGCTGATATTATCCCAGGGCAGCATTTCCCAGTCACCAAAGTTCATCTCTTTCAGCCGGCCGTCTTTAGTGTATACATCGCCAAATAAGGCGGCTGCCAGCTTTTCGCAACGCTGCAGCGGGCTGGTATATACTTCCAGTGGCTTAGCAGGGAGTAATGGCTTTATCCTGGCTACTTCCGTATCAAAACTTGCCGCTACGTCCACATCGGAGGCACCATAGCAAACACCACTTTCTATTGCCGGCGTGGTATGCCGGATTAAATATATTTCCATGTGAGAATACAAAAGCATAAATAAATAACCACTTCTGATACCTGTTGTACCGCACCGAGACAGTCGCCTGTATAACCGCCAATCCATTTTTTCATGAGACGCACCAGGTACCAACGCGCCAATAACAAGGCCGGTATCGTGAGCAGCAAGGTATAATTCTGCAGGTATAGCAGGATGGCAATAAAAGGTACGCATCCCCATATGCCTGCTATGATCAGCCCTATTGAGCTAATTCCTTTCGCAATGGGTTTGGCTTTACTATCTTCATTTTCACGAACGTATTGGTGGGTATATACTACCGTTACCGCCATGAAGCGACTTAGCGGCTGTGCCGCCAGGATAGCCAGCATTACACCGAATATCGGTAGTTCCCGCAAGCAGAGGAATTTGAGCGCCATCAGTAGCAGGAGCCCTAGCATACCATAGGTGCCAATGCGGCTGTCTTTCATGATATCGAGTATCTTTTCTTGGGTCCATCCACCGCCAAAGCCATCGCACATATCGGCAAACCCATCTTCGTGAAAGGCGCCGGTAGCCCAAATACCCGTAATAAGTGCCAGCAGGATGCTGACCATGGGAGGGGCGATATTAGATAGTAGATATAGTACGGCTATCATGCAACCTGCCACGATCCAGCCAACAAGCGGAAGATAGCGGGTTGCCTGGTTGAGCATATCCGGGTGATAAGGCGTATTAACGGGAACGGGTAAACGCGTATAAAACATGATAGCGGTAAGCAACAGCTGCCACTGTTTTTTCATATCGTCCGATTTGATACCTGTGCACTATTAAAGCTGGCCATGTCACCGAGAAATGCTACGGCACTCTGGATAAGTGGTATGGCCAATGCTGCGCCGGTTCCTTCTCCTAAACGCATATCCATTTGTAGCAGGGGCGATACCTCCAGGTGTTTCAACATGGCTTTATGGCCATTTTCCTCCGAGCAATGCGCAAACACACAATAATCTTTCACGGCGGGTTGCATGTTGACCGCTGCCAGCAGGGCGGCGGTAACAATAAAACCATCTATCACCACCAGCATTTGCAGCGCAGCTGCCTGTTGGATAGCGCCGCAAATCATGGCAATTTCAAATCCGCCAAAGGCGGCCAGCGCCTGTTCGGGCGATGCCGGCCTGGCATGTTTGGCCATCACCTGTTGCAATATAGCCCGCTTTTGTGCCAGCTGTTGTGCATTACTGCCGGTGCCTATACCGGTGCATTCCGCCACAGGTATCCCCGTAAAGTGGCTCATCAACAGCGCGGCGGCGGAGGTATTACCGATACCCATTTCTCCAAAACCGATGGTATTGCATCCCTGTTGATGTAATAGAATCACTTCTTCCGCGCCGGCCTGCATAGCCAGCTTACACTGGTCTAACGACATAGCAGGCATATGCAGAAAGTTCTGCGTACCCATCCCCATTTTGCGGTCTTTCAGGAGTGGATGGGGTGCAAAAACATGGTTTACGCCCGCATCTACCACCCTGAGCTGCAGCTGATGCTGCCGGCAAAATACATTGATCGCAGCGCCTCCCTGTAAAAAGTTGTAGACCATCTGCGCGGTAACGGCCTGTGGAAACGGGTTTACCTGTCCGTCGGCAGCAATACCGTGATCACCGGCGAACACAATAATGGAAGGCTGTTGAATAACGGGAGTGAGTGTGTTCTGTATAAGTCCGGCCTGTAAAGCAATTCCTTCCAGTTTACCCAGCGATCCGGGTGGCTTGGTCTTCTGGTCTATCTTATCCTGTAATGCGGCTTTCAATTCCTGTGATACAGGTGTTATCCGGATATTGCTCATACGATGAATTTATGACGTTGCTTGTTTAATAATGACGGGTATGCCGGATACCATCAATACTACGTTGTCGGCTATACGGGCAATGTATTGATTTATCCAGCCTTGCAGATCTGTAAACTTACGTCCCGCTGCTGTTTCAGCATGCACGCCCATTCCTATTTCATTGGTAACAATGATGAAGGTGCCTGGCTGCCGATGCAGGTGATCTATTTCTGCCTGTATGGCGTGTAAAGTACGATCGGTATCGTATTCCGTTTGCACGAAAAAATTGGTGAGCCATAAGGTGATACAATCTATCACCACCGTATGGCCCTGTAGTGGCAGTTTACTGATATGCAGTTCTTCCTCGTAATTGATCCAGGCGGCTCCTCGTTCTGCCCGATGACGTTCGATACGTTGGGCAAAATCATCGTCCCATATTTTGGCAGTAGCCACATATACTGGCTGTGAGCTCTGCGACAGCGCCAGTTCCTGCGCGTACCTGCTTTTGCCGGATCTGGCTCCGCCGGTAATTAGATAGATCATGGCGGTTGTATTAAACAAAACTCCCGGTATCTATGATACCGGGAGCTATATACTTAGTTAAATACAGGGATAGCCGGGAAGAAGTAGCCGGTGTAAGACACCGTCTTCTTTAAAGCGCCGGTGCCGGCATCGTAAATATACAATGCGTTATTGGCGTAGTTCTGGCCGTAGCCGGATTTAACATCGGTCACTACCACGGTGTTATTACCTGGATTATATCTTACTGCTGCGCCATACAGTTCGCGGCCGGCAGGAATAGTAATAAATGGTGCCTGCAGCGAGTTAGGATTGCCCGTTGCATATTTGTAGATTTCTCTGCCACCAGCGCCCCACGCATTGGTTTTTCCGATAAACAGGGCATTTTCTGTGGTGGAGGCACTCAGCATACCCGCATTCCACGCGCCCCAGGATCCATATACATCAAACGGCACACTAACGGTATCCACTGCCAGCGTTTGCGGGTTAATGCCAAAGAGCGATTGGCCTTTAGCTGCCCATATCCTGCCATCGGGAGTTTGTGCAAAGCCCACATCTGCTGGACCCAGCTTCTTCGCTACACTGAAATCGCTGCTGTTTAAAACCACGATACCATCCGTTTGAGACATTACCAGCACATAAGCACCGGATTTGATGATGCCGCCTATTTGCCCGGTTACGGTGCTTAATTTGCTGCCCAACGCGAGTGACTGCAGGTTAACGGGATAAACTCCATCGGAAGTGCCTATCAGGCCCTGACCAGGTGTTATACCACAGAAGGAATTACCAGTGGCAGGTAACTGATCTACACGGCCCGTTTCTTTCATAGTAGAGGCATCTGCTACCACAAAGGCGCCCGATTTGGAAACCAGGTACAACCTGTTGTTGAACATCGCGCCAAAATCGGTAGTAGTACCCAGTGTTTTGCCCGGGTTGTTGCGCTGAAATACGTATTGGTAAACAGAATCTTCTCCGTTACGGTAAAAGTTGACATCGCCGGGTTCATGTCCAAACCAGCCTTCATTCACCAGGAAAAAACCATTATCGAACTTACCCATTACCTTAATTTGGTAGTAATAGGAAGAGATAGCGTTACCAGAAATAATTTTATAGGAGATCGTGTAATCACCTCTTTCAATGGGCTTGAACGTATACAGGGAGTCTGAGCTTACCTGTACGCCATTTACCAGCCATTGGAAAGTGGGGTTTTTAACATCTGCCAATTGGGGACTTAATAACCGGGTGTCGCCTACATAAATGGTGTCTTTACCGTTTTTTAAACCAGGACTCACAATCTGTGGTACCACTACATCGGCATCGTTAGTTTTGCTACAGGATGCCAGACCTGCTATGGTGAATGCTGCTACAGTAAGAGAAAGTTGAAATTTGCGTGTAATGCTGCGCATGTTAAGTATGTATTTTACTTCTTGTTTTCGTACAAATGTTACCGTGAAATAGTGCTGGAACAGAATGCTGATGCAGGAGAGGCGCCCCCTATAATAATTTAGAGATTTAGAGCCCGGCAAATGTACGCATTTGCCTGATCTCTAAATCTCTAAAAACAAATGTATCACGCTTATTGAGCGAAACGCATGCGGCGTTTTACCAGTTCAAAGCTGCCAAAGAAAATAGTGCAGTAGATAAGATTGCCCACCAGCGCATATTTCATGTAAGGAATAGCCTGGATGTAGCAGCTGCTGATACCTGCCAGGTCCTTGGTGTAAGGCTGTCCGGTTAGCATGTTGGTAGAACCGCTGATCCATACGCCGAAGTTAGACACCAGGAAGTGAATAAAAGCAGCACCTACGGCACTGATTAATATATTACCTACACTCGCTTTTTTAATAACCAGCTGACCCAATAATACGATCAGTATAAAGCTGGCATAATTCCACATCCAGCCCTTGTAGAGCAAGCCCTCCGCATATTGTCTGTGGAAAAACTGCATCAGTACAATATCACTGATAAATAAGGCTAGTAAAGGAAATGCATAAGATTTCCACTTTTGCGAAAATGAAGCACCGCCAAATAAGGCCATCGCGCCAACAGGAGAAAACATGGCTATTGGTGACATGGCGGTATCAGCTCCCAACACGATGCGAAGGATACCTGCTGCCAGTATGAAGAGCAGCAATACACTAAATCGCGGATTAAGATTCTTTAATGACATTATGCTGGTTTTAATGTTTACAAATTAAAGGAAATACCGGTATTAAAGTTAAACCGGCGTGAATTATAACCGGAAATATCAAAATATTTATAATCTGTGATATTCCTAAACCCGGCGAAAATCTTAAGCAAGTTACCAAATTTATATTCACCATATAAATCCAGGGTATAATAATCCCCTAAAGGTTTGGTTTGCTCGAAGCGTTGACCTACATATTTACCCGTTACCGATACAAACAGCGCCTTGTTCATCTGGTAACCCAAGCTGGCGTTAACCAGGTGTTTGGGTACCCGGTACAGGTTATAGTAGGAGGTGTCTTTGTTATTTTGCTGCATGGTTACCTTACCGTCTACATAAGTATAGTTAGCGGTAAGTACCAGGCCCTTGCTGATGGTCCAGTTGCCCTCAAATTCCACTCCATAAGCCTTTTGTTTATTGGCATTCTGGTATTGGCTGAAATAGGTAACCGGGTCAAAGTAAAATATAACCAGGTCGCGGGTATCCCGCCTGAAACCAGTGGCCCGGAAGCCTACCCGGCTCTGTGCCAGGTCGGCCTGGTAACCGGCTTCATAACTGATTGTATTTTCCGGTTTCAGTGATTTGTTTCCATAACCTGCCGCATACAGCTGGTATAAGGTAGGAACATTGTACGCAGAAGATATATTAACAAATACTTTATGATGTTGGCCAATCAGGTAAGAAGGGTTAAAGGTAAAGGTACCGTTGTTGCCATAGAGGCTGTGATGATTAAGGCGTCCGCCCAATTCCAGGTTAAAGCCGCTCAGGTTATGAAACAGGAGTGCTGCATATACACTGGTTTGATTGGTACGGGAGCTATCAGGCGATAACTCGGTATCCTGGAATACAGGGCTGTAAGTACTCAGCAGATGATCGTACTGGCGGGTATCTGAAAAGGTAAATGCGGCGCCGCCCACCAGTTTGATCTGACGGGTGAAGTCCCAGTTTACATAAGATTCTACCTGGGCTGTTTTGGCTACAAATACGGAGCTGTCAAATTTTGCATAGGCCGATTTGGATACTGAATTGGAATCATTCAGGATATCACGACTGGTATGCTGGTAGCTGGCAAGTACATGCCAGGACCCATTTTTAAACTTATACTCACTGCTAATGCCCTGCAGTAGGTATTTGGAAGTACCCGTATAATCTTTATCATCAACAAAGCCGCCTTCATCCAGGTCGTGCCGGTTGTTGGTCCAGTTAGTGATATACTGAAACTGCCACCGTTTTCCGGCAGTCATACCTAGTTTGGCAAACAGGGTATTTTGGCGGAAACCGTCATTATCAAACCCTGCGCGGTGGGTAGAATCGTAGGCATCAGAAAAGCCCCTGGCCTTCTCATGTTTATAGCTTACCAGGTAAGAGAAGCGTTGAATATTGCCATGCACATTTACACTCCCCTGGAAATCGCGGTAGCTGCCATAGCCAATATTAGCGCCCACTCCCAGCTTTTTATCGCCGGTTTTGCGGGTAATAATATTGATAACGCCAGCCACGGCATTGGAGCCATAGAGTGTAGACTGGCTGCCGCGGAGTATTTCAATTCTTTCTACCTGGTCGGGTGTAATAAAATTAAGATCGAAGGTATTGTTGATCTGGGAGGCATCGTTTACCGGTAACCCGTCTACCAGGATCAGGGTATTGCCATTGGAGGCTCCCCGCATATATACGTTAGGAGTAGTACCCCGGTTATTTTCTGCACCATTGATCACCAGGCCGGGTTGTTGATTGAGGATGCCTGCAATGGTTTTACCACTGTTTTGCTCCAGGTATTCATGGGAAAGGATGGTGACCACCTTGCCGGTTTCCCCGGCTTTTTGTGGTCCTTTGGACGCTGTAACGGTAACTTCATTCAATTGGCTGGTGCGACTGCTGTCTTGCGCCATAGCTGCCGTGTAAGCCAACGTTAAAAGGATAAAAGGGTAGCATTTTAATTGCATCTCGAACTAGAGTTTTGGTTAGTTATTAGCTATTTTTTTATAAAAAGGCACGAAACGATTGAAGCGGAGACCAAGCGAATTTTTAATGTTCGCTTTTCTTCTCCGCTTCAATACATGTAGGTTGCTGCCTGCAGGCCGTCAACTCACCCCGGCATCCGGGAAATATATTTGTCCATTTCTTTAATCTGGTTCACGATCTGCGCTGTAGTAGGCTTCTGGGCTTTAGCTCTGCGGAAATATTCCTTTGCAGATTTGAAGTCTCGGCGGGTCATGGCAATAGAGGCCAGTGTTAAGAGCGCCGCAGCAGTGTTTTCTTTATCAGGCAGTCCCTTACGCATAGCGATTTTCAGGTTCTGATCGGCTGTTTTTAAATCATTCTTCTGGTAGGCAATGGTACCCAGCTGAAAATACTGCATACCTTCATATTCCTTCATAGGACTGCCGGAATTGATACTCTGGCGAATAGTAGATTCTGCCTTATCAAGATCATTGGAATACATCGCCATATTACTTTGCATAAAATAATATACAGAGCGGATGGGTTTGTATAACAGTTTGGGGAATTTTACCTGGTTCATCAGGGCAGTAGCTCTTTCGATATCTCCTGCTTCAACCGCTTCTTGTACTAATCTCATGGGACCGAACATCACGTGTGTCACCAGACATATCAGCGCCAGCACCAGCACGATAGTGGCTTCCCACCAGCCTATAGTCAGGCCCAGAACAATACCGCCGGCTAATAATACGATTCCGATCGGAAGGCGATATAGAATAAAAAAATTAAATGCTTTCATGAAAAAACAGTTCGTAAATCACTATTAAGGGTGCAAAGATAAATAAAAAAAACACCTCATGGGTTTTCATTTCCGGCGTTTCAAATTTGCCATCACAATAGCGCTTAATATGATCACTACGCCCAGTATTTGCAGCCCCGATACTGACTCATGCAGGAAGATGGTGGCAGCCAGCATCGCTACCGGCAATTCGGCTGCACTGAGGATAGCTCCGAGCGATACTCCCGTCTGGGGCATGCCTTTGGAAAACAGGAAGGGTGGCAACACAGTGCCAAAAGCGGCCAGGGGAATACCCCATACCCATAAGCCGGAACCTATGAAGCGCCCGTTGACCAGGTAAACAGGCGGGAATAACAAGGTAATAATGACAAAAGCCCCGGTAACAATCCAGGCACTTTTTAATACCGGCCCCAGTGAAGCTGCCACTCTTCCGCTTACTACAATAAATACGGTATAACAAAGAGCGGCCAGCATACCAAAGCCAATACCTTTCCAGTTGAGCGGCGTCTCCCCATTGTTGAAAATGCCTCCAGCCAGTAAAGTGCCTCCCAGGATACAACCCACTGCCAGCCATTGCACCGCTGTTGGACGCTTTTTATAAATCATCCACTCTGCCAGCATACTCATCCAGGTAAACTGCATCAGTAGTATAATGGCTACGCTGGCAGGAATATATTGTACGCTCTGATAATAGGTAACGCTCACCAAACCGGTAGAACTACCCAGTATAAAACAACTGCGGGCATCCTTGTTGGCAAGACCGTAGGTAGCACGACCGGAAAATAAATGGATCATCCATAAGGCAATCATCCCAAAACCTGCCTGTACACTGCACAATTCCCCCAACGTATATCCCTGGTGGTAACCCGATTTTACGATGGTTGATAATATTCCAAAACTACAGGCGCCCAACAGCACCAGCAGAATGCCTTTCCACATAACAACTTTTTAGGGTGCGAATGTAGGGGAATTTGTTTTACCCGGTTTTGCACCGGGTAAAACAAACAGTTACTTCTTTCTCTCCAGGTTAGGCAGCAGCCCGGTAAGGAGTCCTATTAACGGAAGGTAAGCGCACACCTGGTAAACATAGGCGATACTGGTAGCATCGGCAAGGCGGCCCAGCAGCGCAGATCCCACGCCGGCCATGCCAAAAGCAAGACCGAAAAACAATCCTGCAATCATGCCCACCTTGCCAGGCACCAGCTCCTGTGCATAAACCAGGATGGCAGAAAAAGCGGAGGAGAGAATAACGCCAATGAATACACTGAGAATGGCGGTCCACATCAGCGAGGCATGCGGCAATAACAACGAAAACGGCGCCACACCCAGGATGGAGATCCAGATCACATATTTACGGCCAATACGATCACCTACCGGCCCACCGATGAAAGTGCCGGCAGCCACTGCAAACAGGAAGATAAACAGGTATACCTGTGCGCTCTGCACGGATATATGGAAACGATCTATCAGGTAAAAAGTATAGTAGCTGGTCATACTGGCCATATAGAAGTATTTTGAAAAGATCAATACTAGCAGGATGCCCAGCGAGAAAATAACCCTTGTATTGGACAAGCGGGGCTGATCCAGTTGAAGGGCCGCTTTTTTAGGCTTAATACGATGGGTATTACCCAGGTACCACTTACTGATATTGAGCATCACGACAATGGCCAGCAAAGCGGCCAGGGAGAACCAGATAACATGAAACTGCCCGAAGGGAACAATGATCATGGCAGCCAGCAATGGCCCCAGTGAACTACCGGCGTTGCCTCCAACCTGGAACAACGATTGCGCCATGCCATGCTTGCCGCCGGAAGCCATATGCGCCAGCCTGGATGCTTCGGGATGGAATACCGCAGAACCCACACCCACCAGGCCCACAGATACCAATACCATCGGGAAGTTATGCGCCAGGGATAAACTGATAAGTCCTATTAGCGTAAAACCCATCCCAATGGCCAGTGAATAGGGCTGTGGCTTTTTATCGGTGTACAGGCCTACCAACGGTTGCAGCAATGAAGCCGACATCTGGAAGGTAAGGGTAATGAGCCCCACCTGTGTGAAGTTTAATTTGAGAGAATCCTTGAGTACCGGGTATATCGCAGGAATGAGCGACTGCATAGTGTCGTTCAGGAAGTGGGTAAAACTCAGGGCCAATAGGATAGAAAATACAGTTTGCTGCGCTACCTGCTGGGCGGCTTTCGACTGTTCTTGTAACGTTGTTTCCATTTTTCTTCTTTTAAGATCAGATCATCTGATGTTTATAGGTAAAAAAATTACTTAGGCTGGTCACTTATTTTTGTCGCCCAAACCAGCGCCTTCTTGGGATCCTTGTCCACAATACTTTGCAGCAAGGCATCATGGTAATGCTGCGTATGGATAAAGCTATCGGTATTCTGATAGCGCAACAGGAAAGATTTTTTCAGATGTTCCGCCACTATTTTATAGAGGTCACGCATAATTTCATTTTTGCCCGCTTCCGCAATGGCCATATGAAAATTAATATCTGCCTGTATACAAGGTTCCAGCTGATTGGCCGACGCATATTCAAAACGCTTCTTCAAAACGCTTTTCATCTTTTCCACATCTTTGTTATTGCGGTGCATGGCAGCTTTCTCCGCAATCTTCACCTCCAGTAAAAAACGTACTTCCACCAAGTCGTCAAAATCAGCCCGCTGCAGCCGCTGTGATAGCGGCTCCCCCGTACCTGATAACGATAATACAAAGGTGCCCAGGCCCTGTTGTACCCGCACCAGTCCCCTGTGCGACAGTATCTTTACCGCTTCCCGGATGCTGGAACGCCCTACGGAAAACTGTGTCATCAACTCCGGCTCCGTAGGTAGTTTTTGTCCCACCTGGTACTTGCCCGAAGCAATCAATTCCTGCAGCCTGTCTGCCACTTCCTCTGCTAAGCTGAGTCGTTTTAAAGGAGAAGTATGTATATTCGTCATATCATCTGATGACTGTAAAGGTAATGTCCTTTTCCAATATTTTTTTGATTTTGATATTTTTTTCTGAAGATTGTTGACCGAATGATGGACTTATTTCTTCAAAACATACAATCCTGGCCACTTTGGGCGTTGTACATTTTTTTCCTGGCGGAAAATGCTGCCATTATGCTGGGAGTATTGGTATGGGGAAACCGCCTGCAACGCAAGCCGGCGGCGGTGATGTTTTGCTATAGCCGCCATCAGTGGCGCATGGCCTGGGTTACCACGTTGTTGAATACACTGGTTACTTACCTCGGCTATTGGTTGTGGACAAAGCGGTATATCAGTCTTTCAACTGATCTTTCTGTTCAGGTGTTAATAGACGCACTGTTTCTCTTCCTGGCGATGGATTTCCTAATGTATGTGTTCCATTACCTGATCCACAAAACCCCCTTGTATAAAGCACTGCATCGCTTACATCATGAAGCCGCCGATCCCGAACCGATAGACTTGTTTGTACTTCATCCGCTCGAAACACTGAGCTTTGGCGCGCTGTGGCTGTTTTTGTTATTACTGTTTGACGTGAATATTTATGGCGTGATCACCTACCTGGTTATCAATGTTATATTTGGTATGGCCGGACACCTCGGTATGGAGCCGGTGCCTGAAAAGATACGTCAGTGGCGGGTGTTGAAGTACCTGGGTACGTCTACTTTTCATCATGCCCATCACCGGGATGAGCAATGTAACTTCGGTTTTTACACCAGTATCTGGGATCGTTTCTTTCATACATTCCGCGAAAACCATTGATAGCACTCATCAATTCTATTTTGCGCTGTCTCTCATAAAGTTTATTTTGCCAGATTGCGAACTAATACCAACTGCTTTATGAGAAAATTAATTTTATCATTATCCTTATTCATCACTTTTCGTTCCTATGCCCAGGATGCGCTGAAGTACCAAACGCCTCCTGCAAGTATTATGGAGTTGGCCATGGCAGCACCTTCGCCATTAACAGATTTTAATAGTAAAGGGGAGATTATGCTGGTAATGGACCGCACCAGCTACCCAACCATCGAAGAATTGTCACAACCGGAATACCGCCTCGCAGGGATGCGTATCAACCCGGCTAATTTTGGTCCCAGCCGCGCCAGTTATGTAACAGGCATCCGTATCAAATCTATCCGCGATAAGCGGGAATACGCAGTGACAGGACTACCTGCCAATGCGCGCATCAGCCATGTCACCTGGTCGCCCTCGCAAAAAAGCATAGCTTTCACGGTTACAGATAATCGCCAGATTACGTTGTGGAAGGCCGACGTCGCCTCCGGAGCCGCTACCCGGCTCAGTGCACGGGCACTCAATGATATTGCAGGACCTGTATTTACCTGGATAGATGATAACCGCATACTGGCATTAGCTGTACCCGCAGGCATCGGCAATGCACCAGTAAAGCCGGCAGCGCCGGAAGGCCCCACCGTACAGCAAACCAGTGGAAAAGCTGCACCCGCCGCTACTTACCAGGATATGCTGAAAAATCCATACGATGAACAGCTATTCGATTATTATTTTCAGTCTGAACCGCTTATCATCAGCAGCACAGGCGAACAGACAATCGGCAAAACCGCTATTTATGTAAACGCCACACCTTCGCCGGATAACCAATATCTGCTGGTGGAAACCCTGCATCGTCCGTACTCCTACCTGGTAGGCGCTTCCCGCTTTCCAACAGAAGTGGCCATCTGGAAATTAAACGGGGAAGAAGTAAAAAAGCTGGCCAGCAACCCGCTGGATGAGGTAAGACCCAAAGGATTTGATGCTACCAGCAACTACCCCCGTCATTTCTCCTGGCGCAATGATGCACCGGCTACAATTACCTGGGTACAGGCACTGGATGGTGGTGATCCAAAAAAAGAAGTTCCCTTCCGCGATGTGGTAAATATGCTGGCAGCGCCTTTTACCGCTGCACCAACGGAGCTGGTGAAAACCGTGAATCGCTTTGCCGGCATCAGCTGGGCAGATAACCAGCTGGCACTGGTAACAGATGCCAACAGCACCCAACAGCGTACCCGCGTAAGCCGCATTGATCCTTCTCATCCCGAAAAAGCGCCGGTGACCATCATCGATCGCTCTGAGAACGACCGTTATAACGATCCTGGCGATGCGGTAATGGTGAAGAACCGGTTCAATAAATCCGTGCTGTATATATCACCTTCCCGCGAATTGTTGATGACCGCCCCCGGCGCTTCGCCGGAAGGAGATCGCCCGTTCCTGGCCACCTTCCATCTCGATAATAGCAAACAATGTATCCTCTGGCGTTCCGCCGCTCCTTATTATGAGCAGGTAGCAAAAGTAATAGATCCGGCTAAGCTTGTAGTGGTAACCGCCCGTGAGTCAGTTACTTCTCCCGTAAACTACTACCTGCAGGACCTGAAAAAGAAAACAACGGTAGCATTAACAGACTTTCCGCATCCGCAACCACAACTAAAGGGCGTACAAAAACAACTGCTGAAATATAAGCGCAAAGATGGGGTAGATCTCACCGCCATGCTGTACCTGCCGGAAGGATATGATCCGGCAAAAGATGGCCGTTTACCAGTATTCATGTGGGCCTATCCACGGGAATATAAATCTGCCAGCGATGCTGCACAGGTGCGTGGCTCTGCATACAGGTTTACCCGTGTTACCTCCGGCTCCGCTATTTTCTGGGTTACCCGTGGTTTCGCCGTAATGGATGCTACGGAAATGCCAATTGTGGGCGAAGGCGATAAGGAACCAAATGATACCTTTATAGAACAACTGGTGATGAATGCAGAAGCGGCGGTAAATAAAATTACAGAAATGGGGATAGGCGATAAAAACCGCATCGCCGTAGGCGGACACTCATATGGCGCTTTTATGACGTCTAACCTGCTGGCACATACGAATTTGTTTAAGGCCGGCATCGCCCGCAGCGGCGCCTATAACCGTACGCTTACGCCGTTCGGTTTCCAGAATGAACAACGTACTTACTGGCAGGCACCGGAGGTATATTATAACATGTCGCCGTTTTCTTATGCCGACAAGATTAAAACACCACTCCTCATGATTCATGGGGAAGCTGATAATAACTCCGGTACTTTCCCTATCCAGAGCGAAAGGCTGTATAATGCCCTAAAAGGTAACGGCGGTACCGCCCGCCTGGTATTCCTACCCCAGGAGAGCCATGGCTACGCCGCCAAAGAAAGCGTGTTGCACATGCTGTGGGAAATGGACGAATGGCTGATGAAATATGTAAAATAATAATTATGTAAAAGGATTTGCGAGGTATTATTCCCGCAAATCCTTTTACCTCAGAAACTACCAATAAGTAAAAAGTACCATTAAAGCCCCTAATACCACAACCTGCTTTCTCCGTTCCTTAGTACCTTTGTGCCATGATGTCAAAGGCACACATTCCCACATACGATATTTGTTCTCTGTCAATGGGAGTGCAAGTCACCGAAGACTTACTGGTTGCCCGTTTCCCGGATTACCTCGAGGCACATCAGCATATTCATTTCCCCCACCGGCACTCTTTTTACCATCTGGCACTTTTTACTGCTGGCGAAGGAACACATACCATTGACTTTGAGACATTTCCTGTAAAACCGGGACAGTTTTATTTCATGGTACCCGGCCAGGTACATAGCTGGTTTTTTTCCGGGAAGATAGATGGATATGTCATGAACGTATCCGCTGGTTTCTTTAATGCTTTCTTGCAGGACCCGGCATATCTGGAACGGTTCCCGTTTTTCAGCGGAGTGAGCGCCGAAGGTGTAGTACAATTGCCCCAGGCAGCTATCCCGGTAGCTAGCCGGCTGCTGGAAGCAATGCTACAGGAAATGAAGCATCCACAGGGATACAGTCAGGACATGCTCCGCTTGCTGGTACTGGAACTGTTTATCCAGGTAACCCGAAATACCGGGCAGGCGCCATCCGGACAGGAACCACCGCACAACTACATGTTGCTGCGCAATTTCCGCAAACTGGTAGACCAGCATCACATGCAGTTGCGGTTACCGAAAGATTACGCCGCCCTGCTATATGTAACACCGAATTACCTGAATGCTTTTTGCCGGCATATGCTGGGAAAATCGGCCGGGGAAATTATCCGCGACCGGGTATTGCTGGAAGCTAAAAGATTACTGATCAATGCAGATATGAGTATAGCCACCATTGCCTGGCAGCTCAACTTTGCCGATAATTCTTACTTCACCAAATTTTTTAAAAAATATACAGGGGTAACACCGGAAGAATTCCGAAAGAACATCTCCTGATAAAATCTTCAAAACATGTGTGCAGATAAAAACCATGAAAAGCCCAACCTGCTGAAAAGTCTGTTGGGGAACAAGTGTGCCCGTTGCAGACGCGGATCTATTTATACCACCAAAAATCCCTACGATCTGAAAAACTGCTTGAAGATGCCGGATAGATGTCCCGTATGCGGTCAGCAAGTAGAAGTAGAAGTAGGCTTTTACTACGGTACCGGCTATGTGAGTTACGCCCTGTCTATCGCCGTATGCGTAGCCAGTCTCATTGCATGGTGGTTGTTTATCGGCTTTTCTATCTACGATAATCGCATTTTCTGGTGGCTGGGTGTAAATGCCGTATTATTGCTGATCCTGCAACCGTTGCTCATGCGCTGGTCCCGCACCATATGGATGGCTTTCTTTGTGTATTACGATAATGACTGGCATAAGGGCCCACCGGAAGGTACCGGCCGTGCAAATGCCACCTTTAAAGGAGCGATGTAAATTTTTTAGGGAATATTGATAACAAAATGCGGATTCAGGGGTTATTATTTCTGGGTCCGTATTTTTTTTATCAATATTGTTATGCATGGGTAAACAATTGGTTATTGTTTTACATTGCCTGATACTCCTTCTTTTCCTGCCGCTCCTGCTGAAAGCGCAGGATACTACCACAGCAGGGTTGCCTGTCCAATGGACCCTCCAACAATGCTTCGACTACGCCATGAAAAACAACATCCAGTTAAATAGCTTGCGGCTTAGCCGTTTAAGCGCTGAACAGGATTTGCTTTTATCAAGGGCAGCGAAACTGCCTAACCTCAATGGAACGGCCACACAGAATATCAATGGCGGAAAATCTGTGAGCGCCGGCGGGGGCATCGGCAGTTATGAAATTACACCATCCGGCGCCTATGGCGTTAATTCCAACGTAACCCTTTACCAGGGAGGATACCTCAACTACGATATCAAACAAAAATCGCTGCAAACACAAGTAGCAGGCTTGAATGTAGCCACCCAAATGAATGACATCACCGTGCTGATCACACAGGCTTATCTTAATATCCTGCTGGCCGGGGAAAATATCGTTTACGTAAAAGATGTGGTGACTACCTCCGAAGCCCAGGTAAAACAAGGGCAACAACAATACGATGTAGGAACCATTGCACTGATAGGACTGGTACAACTGCAGGCCCAATTATCCAACGACCGGTACCTGCTTACCACCGCGCAAAACCAGTACCGGCAAAATAAACTGGTACTCAAACAATTGTTGCAATTACCCAGTAATTACGATTTTGAAATAGTCAGTCCCGATACCCTGATCAGTAGCACCCATCTATACGCTTTGCAGGAAGTACAAGACTCGGCGTTGGCTAACAGACCGGAAGTGAAGAGCAGTGAATTAGGGGTGGAGGTATCTTCATTTAACCTGGCTAAAGCTAAAACAGGCTACCTGCCTACGCTTACAGCCGGTGGTGGCCTGGGCTCTTCCTATAATGGAGGATCCGCCAGCTCCAGCTATTTTAAACAGCTGGATAATAATTTTTACCAGCAGATAGGGCTCACGTTGTCCGTGCCTATCTTCACCCGTCGCGTGGTGAAAACCAACGTAGAAAAAGCAAAGATAGAAGTGGATCAATCGAAGCTTACGTTAAAGGATACACGGACAAACCTCTCCCAAACAATAGAGCAATCGTATATCAACGTATTGAATGCGCAGGCCCAGTATGATGCAGCAGTAGAACAACTTAAATATTCACAAGAAGGATACCGTATCGCTACAGAACAGTTAAAAGTAGGGGCCGCCAATATCGTTGTGTTCCTGCAACAAAAAAATCTATACATACAGGCACTACAGTCATATATACAGGCTAAATACAATGCCGCATTGAATATTAGGATATATGATTTTTACAGGGGGACACCGGTAAAACTATAAACGCAATGGAGGTATGAGAAAATATAAAAGAATCATCATCACCTTAGTAATTATACTATTGTTAGCGGCTATCTGGTATTTATTTATCAGAAAGAAACCAGTGCCTATATCTTTTGATACTACCCACCCGGCCTATGGACATATTGCTACCAGTGTTACCGCTACCGGCAGAATTCAGCCGGTAGATACTGTGGCTGTGGGTACGCAGGTTTCCGGTACACTCAAATACCTGTATGTTGACTTCAACAGCCAGGTAAAGAAAGGACAGCTGTTGGGGGAACTGGATAAAGATTTATTCCAGGCGCAGGTAGATCAGCTGAGAGCGAACCTGCAGGTATCCCAGGCAAACTATAATTATCAGCAAAATAATTTTCAACGCCAGGAACTGTTGTATAAAACCGGTGCTATCAGTAAAGCAGACTACGATGTAGCCAGGAATACACTGGAGCAGGGAAAAGCCAATGTGGCCAGTGTAACGGCACAGTTGCAGTCGGCTTTGAAAAATTTCTCCTTTACAGAAATTCATTCCCCGATAAATGGGGTGATATTAAACAGGAATGTAAGTGTAGGGCAAACTGTGGCAGCGAGCTTTAATACCCCTACCTTATTTGTCATTGCCAAGGATATTACTAAAATGCAGGTAGAAGCCAGTGTAGATGAGGCTGATATTGGCAATGTGGCAGATTCGCAACGGGTAAGCTTTACCGTAGATGCTTACCTGGAAGATGTGTTTTCCGGGCAGGTACAAGAAATCAGGCTGCAACCTTCCGTATCTTCTAATGTGGTGACTTATAATACGATCATCAATGCGCCCAATGATAATATGAAGCTGAAGCCCGGTATGACGGCTAATGTTACAATTTATACGGCAGAAAAAGATTCAGCATTGTTATTGCCGGTAAAGGCGTTGAAATTCAAACCGGATAGTGTACAGCTAAAGGATTATATCATCCAGAGTGCAGTATATAAAAGTCCTGCACAGCGGAAAGATACCACTGGCAGAAGCTTCAAAAGCACTGCCCGTATTGGGTCTTCAAACTATGTATGGTTATTGCGCGGTGATACATTGGTGCAAAAGCATATCAGAACAGGACTGAATGATAATACACACATTGAAGTATTATCGGGATTAAAGGAAAGCGATATCGTTGTTCTCGGTGTTAATGCCGGCGGTGTGGTGGCCGCGAAGGGAGGTACCAGCAGTCCGTTTTTACCAAAAATGGGAGGAGGGCGTAGACGATGAGCAGCAGCAAGATATTAGAATTACAGCAGATCAAGCGTGAATTTGTGATGGGTACGGAGACCGTTCGTGCATTAAAGGGCGTGTCTTTTGACGTGTTTTCGGGGGAGTTTGTCACTATTATGGGGAGCAGTGGTTCGGGGAAAACCACTCTGTTAAATATCCTGGGCTGCCTGGATAAGCCCACTGGCGGCGATTACTTGCTGGACGGGGTCAATGTAAGTAAGTTATCGCGCAATGAGCTGGCCCGGCTACGTAATCATAAAATAGGCTTTGTATTTCAATCGTATAATCTGCTACCCCGCACATCGGCGTTGGAGAATGTGGAGCTACCATTATTCTATAATCCCGAATTGACTACCCGGGAGCGTCGTGAGCGGGCAATGGGCGCCCTGGCGTCCGTGAAACTGGTGGACCGGGAAGATCATACGCCCAGCCAGCTTTCGGGCGGTCAGCAACAAAGAGTAGCCATTGCGAGGGCGCTGGTGAATCAGCCGGTGATGATATTGGCCGATGAAGCCACCGGTAACCTGGATACCCGTACATCCTACGAAATCATGGCATTAATGCAGGAACTAAATCAGCAGGAAGGCAAAACAATCATATTTGTAACACATGAGCCAGATATAGCCGCGTTTAGCAGCCGAACGGTCATGCTGAGAGATGGGAAGGTAGTTAAGGACAGTAAAAATGAAAATGTCCGGTCGGCCAAAGAAGCACTGGCAGCATTGCCTCCGGCTGATGATTATTAATCAGTAAGTATGAGTACACTCAACCTCATTCTCATAGCATTAAGAGCCTTGCAGCGAAACAAGCTTCGCGCATTCCTGACCATGTTGGGTATCATTATAGGGGTGGCCGCAGTAATTGCTATGGTGGCCATAGGAGAAGGGTCTAAAGAAAGTATACAATCACAGCTTAGTAGCATGGGCTCCAATATGATTACTGTTTTACCGGCCAGTAATGTGGCTGGCGGCGTAAGAATAGGAGGGGCCAGTTATCAGTCGTTGACACTGCCAGATGTGTTGGCTATACAACGGGGAGCTGAGCATGTAAGTGCGGTATCACCGGTATCGTCTACTAAAGGGCAGGCGATCTTTGGCGCGTTGAACTGGCCTACCACATTGCAGGGCGTGGCGCCCTCTTATTTTGATATCCGCAAGTTAACAATCAGTGATGGCATCGCCTTTTCCGATGCCGATGTAGCTACGGCGGCAAAGGTGTGTGTGCTGGGGCAAACAGTGATCTCCAACTTGTTTCCCAGCGGGGAAAGTCCGGTGGGGAAGGTAATACGCCTGAATTCCATCCCATTGCAGGTAATCGGTACCCTGGCTCCCAAAGGACAGAGTTCTTTCGGGCAAGACCAGGACGATATTATACTTACGCCCTATACTACTGTACAAAAGCGCATCCTGGCTACTATTTATTTCCAGAGCATTTATGCATCGGCGGTGAGTGAAACAACATCAGCCCAGGCCACCGATGAAATAATAGATATCCTGCGGGGAACGCACCGTTTGCGGCCGGCCGATGAAAACGATTTTCAGGTAAGAACGATGGAGGAACTGATCAAAACATTGAGCTCTACCAGCAGCCTGTTAACCATCCTGCTCACCGCTATTGCCGGCATATCGCTGGTGATAGGCGGTATCGGCATCATGAACATTATGTATGTATCGGTAACAGAGCGTACCCGTGAAATAGGGCTGCGTATGTCGATAGGCGCCCGGGAGCTGGATATCCTGTTACAGTTCCTGGTTGAAGCAATTATTATTAGTGTTACCGGCGGGCTGATAGGCGTAGTATTGGGGATTACTACTGCTAAAGTAATTACCCTCGCACTGGGATGGCCTACGGTGGTATCGCAGTCATCTATCGTGTTGTCGTTTGTTGTATGTGCTTTTACAGGAGTATTCTTTGGTTATTACCCGGCACAGGCAGCGTCGCGGTTAGATCCCATTGAAGCATTGCGGTATGAATAACTGTATCAGGCATCGCAGTCGCACAGCGCGGCAATCCCGGTGGCTATCCATTGTTGAAAGGCACTTTCCTTTTCAAACGGTGCCAGGTTAAGGGGGGCGCCGGTAATATCTTCCAGTGAGGTGCCATCGGCGTGCATTTCCACTATTTGCCGGGTAGCAATTTCCTGCAGGCGGGTAGCCTTCCCAATGATCTTCCTGAACTCAAATACAACGCTGTCAGAGGTGTCATTGGCATGGATTACTGTGACAATAAATTCATAGTTGCCAAATGATTGCAGCCGGGCAATGGCGTGTGCATTGATCCTGTAACAGCTGCCTGGTTTCAATTGCATAAAAAGGGATTTACGGCACTATGAATTTACGGAACAATTGGCAGCCGGCGAAGATAAAATTATCATCTGTTAATTGCATTTTTGTTGTACCGGCCACGGACAAACGCAATGCGGTAATTCCCGCCGGGTGTATGTTTGCGAGATAAAAAAAGCCGGAAGGTTTCCCTGTCCGGCTCAAATTATAGGTTTAGTAATTAGTCTTTTTTCTTGTTATGTATCTGCGATTTTTTCAAGTATACCTTTTTCCCTTTGTCGTCTACGATAAACTTCCTGTCTTTTTTATCGATGTATACCGTTTCGCCATTGGGCCCTTCCTTGCCTTTATAAATTTTGTCTGTAACTGCTGAGGTCCCTTTCACAGCGATAGAAGCGGTTTTATTCCCGACTTTTTCAGCCGTTTTTTTGATACCCTGCGCTTCAGTGGTATGGCTGGCGAAGGAAAGAGCGGCGGCTGTAACGGCTGCAAACAGATAGGCGGCGATATGTTTTGGAGCTTTCATGTTATGAGTACTATTAATGTTTAAAAAATTGTTTCCTCAATAGGCGTATTTTCAACAATAATGCCATATTGTTTGTTCATTAAAATACGCCCTTTTATGGATGAGTAGTTGATTTGTTGAGATGGCATACTGGGGATTTTCCCCGTATCTGATCGCTTTATTCTTCGTATATTCATCTACGATATTGTTATGCCCGTGAAATCATCGAAAAAAGGTCTGTATCTATCTGTTCCTACACCTTGCGAGGAGAATTGGAATGACATGCCCCTGTCTGCAGATGGACGCCGCTGTGGCAGCTGTCAAAAAACGGTAGTCGACTTCTCCTTATTATCAGATGCTGAAATTTTTGCTGTTATTACTAACAGTAAAGGAACTGTTTGTGGCCATTTTGTGCCATCACAGCTGGAAAGAGCAATAATGCCGGGCGTGCCTGCCCGTCATTATTCGGTGCCCGCCATGCTCCTGAGCGCCGGGCTTACCCTTGGTATTGTTACCACGGGGCATACCGAATCCAGGGAGCTGGAAAGGGTAGAAGTCGGAATTGTGCCCGCCGCTAAAGATTCTGCCCTGCCCAATGCGAAAATAAAGCAGTTGCCGGAGGTAGTGGTGACATCATACGCTACCAGGAAAACATCTAGCGTTACCGGTGCTGTTTGTGTAATCGAAGGCGCAACCATTAAGCCGCCTAAGCAGGAAAACGAGCCGATGTACTATTCTGGAAGGAGTATATCCCTGCGTGGCAATGAGCAGCAGGCGCCTGCTCAAGAGGAAAAAAAGAAAAAACGCTTCCTCTTTTTTAAATAGCAACACCTTCCAGGCTGCCCGTAGCCCGGAAGGTGTTACCCATGCTGTTGCCTAATAGTTTAATTGCCCCAGAAGAAGTCTTCCTGCTGGATATCTGCTGCAAATATTTTAGCCGCTACAATCTGGCCGTCTTTTACCGTATATACGTCCACGTTGTCGGTGTGTAATGTGGCGCCCGGCCGGCTGGCTTTCCAGGTAAGCACTACGGAGGCCTGATCACCATTAATGGCAATCGTCTTTACATCGGCCAGTGACATGGTATTTTCTGATACGCTAAACATACCGCCCACCATTTCAAATACGGCGCCGCTGGACTTTTTTGTACCAGAAAAACGGTTGCTGCCTGGTTGTTCCCAGCTGATGTCAGGATGTAATAACGCGTCCAGTTTTTCAAAATTCAACTGCTGTACTGCCTGCACAAATTCTGTGACTACCTGTAATGTTTGCTTTTCCATTTTTATAGTTTTTAGTTGTTGATGAATTGATAATGCAAAGCTACCTCCCGGAGCAGGCGTATCACTTACCTTTACACGACAATTACTTACCATTTAACGACAACCTGATTTTTGTGAGCAGGGAGATAAATACCTTTACAGCATGAAACAGTTAGTATTAAGTATGATTGCCTATGCCGTACAACGGGACGTAGACGCGGTGCAGCTATGCAAGCTGTCGGGCATTGACGTAGCGGCCCTAAAAAAGCAGCAATCCGCGACTGTATCTGCGCAGCAGCTACAGGACTTGTGGTTGAATGCAAGCCGGCTTACCAACGATCCCTTATTTGGGCTGCACTTTGGCGAATCCCTGAAGCCTGCAGCTTTGGGCATAGTAGGACAAATCATCCAGAGCAGCGCCACAGTGGGAGAGGCCATTACGCATGCAGCGGCCCTTACTCACCTGGTAACAGACCAGGTACGCATGGAGATAAACCGCAGTAATAAGGCATTTACGGTAAAGCTGATACCTGCACAGGATTATGGCGCCACGCCGCCCTTTGCTTTCCGGCAGTTGATTGACTTGCTGATGGTTATGGTCATCCATGAACTGGATGGGCTGTTGCTGGAAAAAATTACGCCTGAAGGTGTGCGCCTGGCCTATACAGTGCCCGATCAGGCTGAATATGAACGGGTGTTCAGGTGTAAGCCCCTGAAACGCCATGGAGAGTATGCGCTGGTATTTGATATCAAGTATTGGGAGGAACCGCTGTTAACGGCTAATTATGAGCTGCAGGAGCTCTTATTGAAGAAAGTAAGCAGTATGCCACAACCGGTACCTGATTCCCAAAACCTGCAAACAAGAATTTATAATTACCTGATAGCTAACTCATACCTGGGGGTTTCTTCGCTCGACGATATCGCTGCCAACTTCAATGTAAGTCCGCGTAGTCTGCAGCGTAAGCTGAAAGAGGAAGGAGTGAAATACCAGGATATTGCAGATGCGGTAAGGCGTTCACTGGCAGTTTATTATATTTCTTCTGGTAATTATCCGCTGAAAGATATTTCCTGGATGCTTGGCTATAATGAGTTGAGTGCGTTTACAAGGGCTTTTAAACGGTGGACGGGTAGTACTCCGGTTAATTATCAGTCGTTGTAGTTCAGGAATGTGTCTTTATGTACAATTCCCCATTTTTTAACGAAAATATACTCTCCTTTTTCCAGTGCGGTGAGATAGTCATCCAGCCAGGCTTCAAAGGATGGCGCTAAAATAGCGCGGTGGCTGTCGTCGTGCCAGAGGGTGATGATCTGTCCATGTTTGCCACCGGGGGCCGGGTCCAGGTCAATACAGAGATGATTGCCGAAGCCATCGCTGGTGAAGGGGATCCATAGTGGATTCCACCAGTCGTTTTTGATACCGGTATCCGGCGTAGATTGAATAGGTTCATCGCGCCAGGTAAAACTTCCGGAGTCCAGCTGATCTTTCCAGTGATACCACTGGGCAGTAATATCTTCCATGCCGAGCAGCTGATCAGCATCTACCAGGCCGGCCCTGGCCTTTTGCTGGCCATCATGAATAGCATAAAAGGTTTTGAAAGCGGGCGGTAATGCCGTTCCGATAAGTTTTTCAAGCGATTCCACCGCCTCGAAAGAAGCCCCGGGACGAAGGAGATTGAGCAGTCTGGGGGCATGCTGAGTCATCCAGTTCTCCCATCTGATCCAATATTGCTGCATATGGTATGGGTTTTAACGACTATAAAGATGTGAAATTTTATCAATAATTTTATTCATTCTCACTGCATGTTTTTTATTAGGTAATTATCAATAATTTTGTATTTCTTGAGAAGAGTACAACATCATAAAAAAAATAACTCCTTTATGGCACAGTTACCTAAATTTCTGATTGCAGATGATCCTGTAACAGATCCGGAAAATGAATATATTTTTCATACCGAAAAACCCCGCTTCTTCGCCAAACGTGTAGAGGAAGATGAAGAAACTGCCTACATTGATATTATTCATGAAATCGACAATGTAGAAGAGTTCTACAAAAATGCGCCGGAAAAGAAACAGGAACTGCTGGAACAGCTGGAAGACTGGTACTACTCCTACATGGAGTGGCTGGAAGATGATGGCGAAGAAGAAGAGGACGAAGAATAGTAACAATGAACGGTAAAAAGCGGCACCATCCAAGGAGGTGCCGCTTTTTATATGCACTTAATTCGCCTGCGCAGCCAATTCCTTCCTGAAGGCGGAAGGGTTGATCCCCTTATATTTTTTAAACATCCTGTTGAGGTGACTTTCGTCTGTAAAGCCCAGCTCATCTGCAATTTCACCTACCCGCATACTGCTGTACTGCAGCCTTGTTTCTACCAGCTTGAGCTTATACTGCATAATATACTGTTGTAGCGTATCACCATTATTACGTTTAAAATACTCGCTGAGATAGGTGGGTGAGATATTGAAATGTGCCGCAATCTGGTCGGCCCTTAACTTTTCCGGCGCGTAAATATGCTCATGTATGTAGTGCAGGATATTAAGCGACGCCTCATTCCTGGCCGGATGTTTAGGCTGTTCGGGCATCTGCAGCAATATATTCCGCGCTATCACCATAATGATGGTGTTCACAATTTGCTGCGCCATTTCCCGGTGATAAGCCTGTTGATTCACTAATTCACGTATCAGTGCCTCTACCAGTGCTTTTACCAGCGGTTTATCATTCCTGTTCTTCAGAATACAGCCAGGCAGGTGGTTATGATTCTGGAAAATAAACTCCAGTTGCTGAATCCAATCTTTATGCTGATTTTGCAGGTAGATGTTATTGAAGCGGATAAAGAAGAATTTGGTGCTTTCCTGCACTTCAAAAGAGTGACAGTCCTGCGGAAATACCAGGAACAGCTTCCCCTGGCTGTAAGGTAGCTGGTTTTTGTTGACGCACTGTATCCCACTGCCTTCTACGATATATACCAGTTCGAAAAAATTATGCTTGTGCGGATCTATCGGACACTCCGTGCACTCCCGGTATTCTATCTCGAAAGGTTGATATAAGTTCTCTTGTAGCATACTTGCAAAAGTACAGAATGATCCTAAAAATGTACAAATTATTTCCCAGGGCGGTAGCTGATCTTTGTGGTATAAACGCACACAAATGGAAAATAACGCTATCGTATTCTTTTTGCTCCGCCTGGCCGTTGCTGCCAGTATGTTTGGACACGGTTTGGTAAGGTTCCCTAAGTTAAATGGTTTCAGCGCCTGGATGGTAAAAAGTTTTGAGAAATCCATGTTGCCCGAGGTAATGGTGGTACCCTTCAGTTATGCATTACCCATCGCTGAATTTGTGATAGGATTGCTGCTCATCCTGGGCCTGTTTACCCGCGTATCGCTGATTGGTGGAGGCCTGGTAATGGTGCTGCTGATCTTTGGCACCGCTATGATAGAAAATTGGGAAGCCTTGCCTTCTCAACTTATTCATGCCGCATTCTTCGGCATATTGCTCGCCTTCATCCAATACAACACCATCGCAGTTGATCATCTCATTAAAAAATAATGGCTACAAGAAAAGAATTCCTGAAAACAGCCGGCCTGGTTGGATTGGCCAGTATGGTAAATCCAGTTAGTATGATGGCTGTCACCACAACGCCTCAACGCGAACAGCGCTCTGGCTGGGCCGACGGCTCCCGCCTGGTAGTATCCGTATCCATGCAGTTTGAAGCAGGCGGACAACCAGAACATCCGGAAAGCCCTTTTCCGCAGAACATGCTGAAAGGCTATAAAGACTGGCCCGCTAATACCTGGTATGAATACGGCTACAAAGAAGGTATTCCCCGTATGCTGGATAACTGGGATAAGCACGGCATTAAGGTAACTTCCCACATGGTGGGCAGTGCGGTGGAAAAGAATCCGGCGCTTGCCAGGGAAATTGTGCAGCGTGGACATGAGGCCGCAGCGCATGGCCGCGATTGGTCGTCGCAGTATATGTTGTCTTATGAAGAAGAAAAACGATTCATTAAAGATGGGGTGGAAGCGGTGAAGAAAGCTACCGGCGTAGTGCCGGTAGGCTACAATGCCAACTGGTTGCGGCGTGGCGATAATACGCTCACCATTCTGCAGGAACTGGGGTTTTTGTATCACATAGATGATCTCAGTCGCGATGAACCATTTATAACGAAAGTGAATAACGTCGATTTTGCAGTGGTGCCCTACACGCTACGCTGTAATGATATTCAATTGATCACCGGGCAATGGTTTTCGACCGACCAGTTTTTACAGCAGGTAAAAATGGAGTTTGATCAATTGTACGAAGAAGCTGCTCATCGCCGCCGAATGATGTCTATCAGTTTTCATGATCGTATAGGAGGATCGCCTCAAATGGTGAAGGCCACCAGTGAGTTGTTTACCTATATGAAACAACATGCAGGCGTAAGCTTTAAACGGAAAGATGAAATTGCAAAAATGGCCCTGGCAGATAAACATACCATCAGAGAATAGCAGCGCCCGTATAACCAGGTAGGTCGGTATTGGCCACCTGGTTATTTTTAACGGCAGCATCATAAAAAAGATCAAAGTGGCCGGCACTTTGATCTTCCCTTTATATGTTTTTCAGGACTACTTTCAAAATCAGGTCCTGGTCTTCCTTTCGCAGGGTGTGATAGAGAGGTAAGCACAATACCCTTTGCGCAATCGACTCAGCGTTTGGACAGCTACTGTTATCTACATAATTGATAGTATTGAGCGATGGAAAGAAATATCTTCTTGGCTGTATATATTGCAAATTGAGTGCTGCCATCACTTTCAACAATACGGCCTCACTTTCAAATACTACAGGGAAATAGGCACAGTTGAAATCGCATCCTTTGGTGATGGTTAACAACTGCACTTTATTGGATTCCTGTAAGGCCGCCTGGTACCGATGCCATTGAGCTTTACGTGTTTTGAAAATTTCATTCATATGCTCGAGGCAGCACAGTCCCATGGCAGCATGGAATTCGGAATTTTTCGCATTAATGCCGATACCATCAAAAGTAACGGGAGAGGTATGGCCAAAATTCCGCAGTAACCCCATGCGGTCAATCAGCTCTGGTTGGGTAGTAAATACCGCGCCTCCTTCTACCGTATGAAAGATTTTGGTGGCGTGAAAGCTGCAGGTACTGATATCGCCGTATTCAAAAACAGATTTGCCATTGTAAAGACTTCCAAAGCAATGAGCGGCATCATAAATAACTTTCAGCCGGTGCTTTTTTGCGATGGCTTGTATCTGGTCTATGTTGCAGGCATTACCAAAAACATGGGTCGCCAGGATGGCGGTTGTTTTTTCTGTGATAGCAGCTTCTATCTTGTCGGGGTCGATGTTGAAAGTAAGCGGATCAATATCCGCAAACACCGGTTTACAGTTCTCCCAAACAATAGTGCTGGTGGTAGCCACATAGGAAAAAGGTGTTGTAATTACTTCCCCGCTTAAATCGAGTGCTTTAATGGCTATTTGAATAGCAATGGTGCCGTTGGAAAGAAACAGCAGGTTCGATGCATGCAGGAATCTTTTAAGGCTGCTCTCCAGCTCATTTACCAAAGGTCCGTGGTTAGTGAGCCATTGCCGGTCCCATATATCGTTGAGATACTTATTGTATTCTTCTCTCGGCGGAAGAAAGGGTTTAGTTACTGGTATCATCTGGCTTATATTACAAATCCCTCGAATTTATAATTATCGGGAAGAGTGAAGGTACAAAGATTGTATATAAAATACGGGTAGTGGAAGATATTCATATATAAATTATTGATTTAATGGATGTAGTTACTGTTCTGCAATTTTCCTACATTTAAATCCTAAAATATCTTCAGTTATCATACCAACAGGAAACGTATGACGGGCAACAACAAGAAAATATGCATTGTGGGTGCAGGCGGATTTGGCAGGGAAGTACTCTGTTACATTATGGATATTATGGATAAAACACGGGCGATAACAGATATGGCCTGCTTCATGGTAGATGATGAATACTATACAGTCGCCACCTTAATGGGCGTAACCGTCATCCCGTTTTCTGCTTTTGATGCCTCATGGTATGATGTGGTGATCGCCATCGCTGATCCAGCAGTAAGGAAAGGGATAGTAGACAAGCTCCCGGCTGATACCACGTATGCCACCATCATTCATCCCGCCGCCTATATTTCTCAACAGGTAGAAATCGGAGAAGGCAGCATCGTCACTCCCGGCGCCATCGTTAGTCTGAATGCAAAAATTGGGAAGCACGCGCACTTAAATCACCATACCACCCTGGGCCACGACTGTGTAGTGGGCGATTTCTTTACCACCGCGCCGGGCGTAAATATCAGCGGCAACTGCCATTTTGGGAGTGGGGTGTATTTGGGTACCAACGCCGCCGTACGACAGAAAGTGAAGATTACAGACAACGTAACCATCGGCATGGGAGGCATAGTGGTGAAAGATATTTTGGAAGAGGGCGTGTATACAGGCGTACCGGTGCGGAAGTTGACGAAGCGATAATTACCTCAACACCTTCTCCACCCACTGTTTGGTTTCACTTACTAACAACGACATCACATCTTTCTTCCCGGCCTTAAAAGAATGATCGGCTCCTTCCAGCTTTACCAGCGTAGCTTTTCGCAAAGACCGGCATACGGTTTCAATTAGTTCCCAGGTAGCCAGTGTATCTTTGCTGCCCTGTAGAAAAAGCATAGGGATTTTGAGTGCCTTCAGGTGTTCCGCGCGTTCAGTACCAGGTTTACCGGATGGATGAAGCGGAAATCCATAGAAAACAATGCCCTTAACAACGCTTTCCGGATGCATGGCAAGGTACTGGGAGCTCATTCTTCCTCCGAAAGATTTACCGGCAGCAAACAGCGGCAACTTAGGATGTAATTCCTGGGCCTTTGCAATCGCCGCCGCTATTGTTTCATGAGCTACCGCCGGAGAATCAGGCCGGCCTTTTTTACCTTCAGCGAAGGGGAAGTTAAACCGCAAGGTAGCAATGCCTGCTTCGGCAAGAGCATGGGCCAATGTTTCCATAAATGAATGGTCCATTCCTGCTCCTGCTCCATGTGCGAGTGTGAAAACGCAGGTAGGTTTATCCGGTGCGATGTATTTGGCTGAAACCGTACCTATGGAAGGAGAGACGGAGAGTTTGAAGGATTGTGTTTTCATGATGAGAGCGAAATTAAGTCATGTCAACAATATGCTTCCCGTTTATCTGTAAATAAAAAAGCCTCACAATTCATAAATTGTAAGGCTTTTTCGTAGCCTCAACAGGGATCGAACCTGTATCTAAAGTTTAGGAAACTTCTATTCTATCCATTGAACTATGAGGCCATTCTACCGCCCGATTTAGGGATCGGGTGGCAAAAGTAAGGGTTTTAAATTAATATTTAAAGACTTTCTATATCTACTTTCCCATTGGCGGGGGCATAAATACCATCAATTTCCGCTTTGTATTTCTCCAGTACCACCTTTCGTTTGGCCTTTAGGGTGGGGGTTAGTTCCCCGCCGTCCACGGTCCATTCTTTGGGTAGCAGTACAAATTTCTTTACCTGCTCAATGTGGTTGAAGAATTGGTTGTACTTCTCTACTGCCTGTTTGAAAAGGTCCTGCACATCGGGGTGTTTCAGCAGCTCTTCGTTGGAATTGGCCGTAATGCCGCGTTTCTGGGCCCAGTTCTTCAAATTGGAGAAGGAAGGAACGATCAGGGCGGCGGTAAACTTGCGGTCTTCGCCTACTACCATGATTTGTTCTATGTAGGGCGACTCCTTGAACTTATTTTCAATAGGCTGAGGCGCTACAAACTTGCCACCAGAGGTTTTGAAAAGTTCTTTTTTGCGATCGGTAATCTTCAGGAACTTGTTATCAATGAGTACGCCTATGTCGCCGGTATGGAACCAGCCATCTTTGATGGCATCAGCGGTAAGATCGGGGCGTTTGTAATAACCAATGGTAATATTAGGCCCTTTACAGAGAATTTCCCCATCTTCTGCGAGTTTTACTTCAATGCCGCTGATAATGGGGCCTACCGTGCCAAACATACGGTCTTCCACGGTAATGCGGTTAACGCTGATGACCGGCGATGTTTCGGTAAGGCCATAGCCCTCCATAATGGGAATACCGCCGGCAGTAAAGATTTTGAGTAGGCGCACCTGGCAGGCTGCAGCACCGCTCACGATAGCCTGGATATTACCTCCCAAAGCAGCCC
The DNA here is from genome assembly GCF_012726295.1 of Chitinophaga sp. Ak27. Classification (GTDB taxonomy): domain Bacteria; phylum Bacteroidota; class Bacteroidia; order Chitinophagales; family Chitinophagaceae; genus Chitinophaga. The sequence goes on from NZ_JABAOB010000006.1 coordinate 343,707, forward strand.
TCCATTTGCTGAAAACCAGTTTGTTAGCTAGTTTTAGCTGTAGGTTATACCAGGCGCCCTGGTCTTTATTGATTTCGTACCGTTTGCCTAAGTCAACCGCCCAGAAAAACAGCGCCCGTTTAATGCCTTTGAGCTCCAGGCCGGTGGCCATAATCCGCTCATATACTTTTTCCAGCAGCCGGGGCACAGTGGTAAAAATGGTCGGTTTAACTTCTTTCAGATTATCTCCAATGGTGTCCATACTTTCGGCATAGTAAATAGGTACACCGGTGGTGAGATATAGGTAAGTCACCATTCTTTCAAAAATATGGTTTAGGGGAAGGAAGCTCAGGGCTTTGGCGTCCTTGTTTACCGGCAGGTAGGGCTTACAGGCCAGCACATTACTCATGATATTGTGATGGCTTAGCATCACGCCTTTGGGGGTGCCCGTGGTCCCGGAGGTATAGATGATGGTGACCAGTTCTTCGTGTGAAATATTTTTCTTCCCTTCCTCTATCTGTGCAAAATCCGCTTCATTGCCCATGTCAAGTATTTCCGTCCAGTGGCGGGCGCCTTCTATTTTGTTGAAGGTGAAGATCTCCCGGATGGTTGGAAATTTATCACGCAATGCGGTTACTTTATCGAGCAGGTCTTTATCGCTTACAAAGAGAATGCGCGCTTCTGCGTCATTGAGTACATAGGCCAGTTCGTGTTCACTGATAGTAGGATAGATGGGAGTGAGTACTGCGCCCAGCTGTTGTACCGCCAGGTCGGTGAGCAGCCATTCCGGCCGGTTAGGTGAAATGACGGCTATTTTATCTTTTTCTTCATTATGTTTAATGCCCGCCCTGATGCCTAGTTTGAGCAGGCCTGAACTAAACCGGAGGGTAATGTCCGCTACTTCCTTTGTGCTGTATTTTCTCCATTCCCCATTTTCTTTACCGGCCAACATATCTGCTTTGGGATAGTTGGAGAGTTGGTAAGCAATCACGTCAAATAGTCGCTGCGGTAGATCCATATAACTGTCGAATTTCGTTTTAATTCAATGATATCAGGGTCGCGTGTGTTGTTGCTCCTGGAGCTTTTCATATTCTTTCAGCGCATCGCCATAAGGGTCTTTATGGTAAGCATTAAAATATTGAAAAGCGAGTGCAATACCCCATCCCAGCGACATCCACACTGGCCAGGGAGTACCATGCATTTTGTTACTGTCTGTCAGAAACCAAACGGCCCATAATCCCAGGTTAATAACAAGGTAAATAATGAGATGAGATTTAAACCTGGCCCTGGCTTTCGCTATGCGCCATAGTCGCTCGTCTCGTTCTTGGGAAGTTTCCATCGCAGTCAGTTTTAGATAGTAGTGGTGATACTAAATTTAAAATATTTTATTGGCTTCGCGCAGAAAAAAACGAAAAGCGAACTTAACGGGTAGCACTGATATCGAAGGAAATATTTACCTGTGAGTTGATCAGTTTATCCTGCAGCGATTTGTCGGCCCGGTAACTGATTCCCCATTGGGTGCGGTCTATATTGAAGTTGGCAATGGCCCTGATCTGGTGCTTCGTAAAAGTGATAATGGCCGGGAAGGAAATATTTTTGGTAGAGTCTTTCAACGTCAGGTTGCCGTTAATGGTATGGGTGGCATTTTTTAAAGTAGGTAAATCACCCACTGCCGGCTGAAAAGGCGTTACGCGGGTAATTTCAAAGGTGGCACGGGGATATTTTTTGACATCGAAAAACATTTGCCCTTTCAGTTCATTTTCCAGTTTGTGTTGCATGGCGGTATCACCTGCCAGGTCAACATCTTGCAGGGAATTCATGTTGATGATAAGCTGTCCGCCTGTAATAACGGAGTCTTGTGCATAGAGCGCTCCACCTGCCAGTTTCAGGGTGCCATGATGTTTGCCGGTAGGTTTGGTACCGATCCACTCCACCTGGCTGGCGGCCGTGTCAGGCAGATAAGCATTGCCCGTTCCGGGTTGCACGGTCTGTGCTTCGGTAATCGTAGCTTTATCAGCTTTGGGCGCCTGCTCACATGCTATGGTATAGCAGGTAGTAACGAAAATGACAGATAGCAGTTTTCTCATAAATACATATAGGCTTTAAACAACAAGCGCCCCTTGATTCCGGGACGCTTGCCAATGTTTTTGTTATTCAGCCAGTTCCCGGTTGCCCACCCACACAAATCGCTTCACAATAAACTCCTGGTTGGTAAAGCTGGCGTTTCCTGCCGGATTACCACCGGTAACATGGAAGTCGGAAAATGCAGCATGTTGATTCACCCAGATAAACCCGGTAAGATTAAAGGATACAGGGGTGAATACGCTGTTCATTTCTTCTTCTATTTTGTCTTTGGTAGGTTTGTCCGTAGCATAGGCGGCACAGGTGATAGCGCCATATTTAACCGCCATCTGTTTGGCCAGTTGAATGCTATGGTCTGTATCCCTGGTTTTAATGATCAGGATAACAGGGCCGAATAGCTCTTTCTCGTAAATAGCTGTATCGGCGCTACTCACTTCCAGTATTGTAGGAGAGCATATCCTGGCTTTGTTAAATTCTTCGTTGGCTATTGGACCGCCTTCCAGTATTACCTTTCCGCCCAGGTGCCGGGCTTCTTTGGCCCTCGCCAGGGTTTGGTCGTTTTGTATGGCGCCCAGGGTGCCGGCCCCCATTTTAGGATGGTTGACCAGGCCCACCACGGCATCCCTTAACTGTTGTACCACTTCATTAAAAGATACATGCCCACTGGCGGTATTGATCCCATTTTCGGGGATAAAGAAGTTCTGTGGCGCGGTACACATCTGCCCGGAATACAGGCTAATGGAAAAAGCAAGGTTCTCAATAACGGGACCTAATTCTTTTACGCTATCCATTATAACGGAATTAACGCCAGCTTTCTCCGTAAATACGGTCTTTCCCGGAAGGGATTCTATATAGTTGCCGAAGGCGCTGCCGCCGGTGTAGTCAATGAGTCTGACATCCGGATGTTCGCATAGCTCCTTGGTAATCAGGTGATCTGAGCTATCGGCTGCCAGTTGGCAGATATGAGGATCATAGCCATTGTCCCGCAAAGCCTGTTGTATGGCGCTAACGGCGATAGCTATGGGAAGAACAGCTTTGGGATGTGGTTTTACAATGACCGGGTTGCCGGTAATCAGATCGGCATATACACCAGGCAGGGTATTCCATACAGGGAAAGTAGAGCAGCCAATGACCGCGCCGGTGCCTTTGGGAATAGGCTTAAAGGTTTTATAAAGCCGGATGTTAGTTTTGCCCATTGGCTTTTCCCATTCCAGGTGGGGAGGGTAGCGTTGCAACTCGTGGTAACCAGTGGCAATGGCTTCGAGGGCACGATCGTTGGCATGCGGACCGGAAGCCTGGAAGCTCATCATGAAACTTTGCCCGGTAGTATGCATGGTGGCATTGGCGATGTCGAAGAAATAATCTTTGATACGCTCCAGGGTTTCGGTGAGGGCGCCGGCTCTTTCTGCTACTGGTAACTTGCCCCAGCTTTTTCCCGCCTCGGCAGCTTTGCTAAGTAAATCACTGACCGCAAAAATGGGATAACTCACGCCTAAAACTTCCTGGGTGTAGGGAGATACCTCTTCACCGCTCCAGCCTGTTTCTCCGGTTTGCAATAACTGTTTGAAGGGCTTGCCCAGCAGTTGCTGGTAACTCTGAACGCCCTTTGCATGGGCTTCTTCACCGTAAGCTTTGGGGTGCTCCGGGTATTGCGAGTAAAAAGTTCTTTCGTGGTTCGCCTTTACCGCGTTGTTGATGGTGTTTTGGTGTTTGGTAACGAGCATATTCAGATTTTGAGATTTACAATTTACGGATTTAGTCATTCAGTTGCTACAGCAACTAAATGACTATACGGGTAAATCCAAAAAATATCCAAATACTAGTACCCCGAATTAATCAGCGTAAACTTCCCATCGTTGTAATACTCATCCGGTCTTGGCTTTAATGGGTAGCTGCGTTGAAACTTCTGGAAGGCATCGTAATCCTGTTTGTGTAATCCTACCCAGGCTTTATAGTTGGCCTGGTTGGAGGCTGGGCCAAATAACCACTGGTTGTAAGAGTCAAACATTCCTTCCTGCAACAGTTTACGCTGAAAGTCGAAGAGCGCATACGGATACTTCATACCATAAAAATTAAACCAGTCGAGCAGAAAACGGGTACGTACCATTATCAAAGCATCGGGATCTATTCCGCCCGTTACTACGCTGATCTGTTTACCCATACAGGCTTTATAGGCCTCTACGAAGTCGCTTCCACCACCTCTTTTTCCCTTTTTATCGTCGGTCAGCGCACTTTCGAACAGCGACGGATCATTGAATAATTTCTTATAGGATTCCAGTACTATATTCCTGATCTCTGCGGTACGGGTGGTGAAACTTTCCATATTCATGAAGGTTTCGCCATACAATATGCACCAAAGCGGATTGTTACTGTAGCTGTATGTTTTGGTGGCATTGTAGTAGTTGCCCGGAAATCCCGGATCCTGCTCAATACCTTTAATCCAGCTCTTCAATGCTGCATCATACATCTTGAAGTTCATCTGCATATTGCCGTTGTCATTGTACAGCTCCCCGCTGTTGGGGAATTTGCGGATGCCACGTTCGTAGATACGTTGCGCTGCTTTCCATTCTTCCCGTCCTATAAAAATATTACCAGCTATCTGGAATGTCTGTACGTCTGCCTCTTTGCTGTTCAGCAAAGGTTCTATCACACTCTTGGCTTTTACAAGGTCTCCTTTCAGGTAGAAGGTAAAGCCCAGCTGCTTTTTATATTCAAAATTGTCCGGCTCCAGTTGTAAGGCCTGGTTCAACACCAGTATAGCATTGGAATAATCTCCGGTACGTATAAAGCCGCTGGCTGTATTGTACAATTCCTTGGCATCCTGCGCCACTACTACCTGCGAAAATAAAACTCCTGCAACTATAAATGCTTTCAATAAAGAAGACCGCTTATTCATTCCTTGTCTGTCGTTTGTTGTAAAAGTAAGGAAAATGGGGTAATGTGCCGCCAATCAATCGATCCGCAGGTAGGCAAAGAAAATGCCAGGTTTATATTATTTTAAATTATAATTTGGGTGATAGGGAGATAAACTGTCTCTCCCCGCTGAAAGCGGGGAGAAGAACTGATGATATTAAATAGTATGGGTAATCAGGCCATCACGCAGCTTCGGCTCAAACCAGGTACTTTTGGGCGGCATTACATTACCACTGTCGGCAATATCAAATAATTGCTGAATGGTAACCGGGTACAGGGCAAAGGCAACTTTCATTTCCCCACTGTCTACACGTTTCACCAGTTCCCCGAGTCCGCGGATACCTCCCACAAAGTCGATGCGTTTATCAGTGCGTTGGTCTTTGATGCCCAGCAGTTTGTCGAGCACATTGTTAGAAAGGATGGTTACATCCAGGATGCCGATTGGGTCGGTAGTATAAGTGCCCTCTTTGGCTACGAGGCGGTACCATTTGCCTTCCAGGTACATGCTGAATTCATGCAGCATGGTGGGCTGTTGTGGCAAATGGCCGATTTCTTCCACCGTGAAATCGTAATCGAGGCGGGACAGCAGCTCTTCTTTGCTCAAGCCGTTGAGGTCTTTTACCACCCGGTTGTAGTCCAGGATAGCCAGCTGGCTGGCTGGGAATATAGTGGTGAGGAAGTAGTTGATCGGATTTTCTATAGACGTGATTTTACCGGCGGCTTCAAATTCTTTTTGTACCAGGCTGGCGGAGGCGGCGCGGTGATGCCCGTCGGCAATGTAAGTACAGGGCACTTTCTCCGCAAAGAGGGTCGTGATTTCCTGGACAGCTGAAGGCGTATTTACCACCCAAACCGTGTGCTGGATGCCATCGTCGGCCTTGAAATCGTATACCGGTTTGTTATGCTCCTGCCAGCGGTCTATCAGGGCATTTAATTCCGGTACATCGTTGTAGGCCAGGAATACGTTCCCGGTTTGTGCCTTGGTGGTTTTAATATGATTAATCCGGTCCAGTTCTTTGTCGGGACGGGTAAATTCGTGTTTTTTAATGATGCCGTTGTTGTAGTCGGCAATGGAGGAAACGCATACCAGTCCTGTTTGGGCGCGGCCGTTCATCACCAGCTTATAAATATAATAGGCGGGTTGTGCTTCTGCGAAAAGTACACCTTCCTGTACCAGTCGATGAAGGTTTTCTGCAGCCTTGTCATATACCTGCTGGCTATGGGTATCAATGCTTTCGGGTAAATCTATTTCAGATTTAGAAACATGATAATATGAATACGGGTTACCGGTTGCAGCGGTTCTTGCCTCGTCCGAACTGAGTACGTCGTAGGGTCTTGCTGCTACCTGGGCGGCCAATGCTTCTTTGGGTCTTAATCCATTAAAAGGTCTGATAATAGCCATGATATAGATATATAATTTTTGAGGGTAAATGTTATAATAAAAATAACGATTTATCCCTAACGAATTACGGAGTTACGGGGAGTTATCTGTAAAATAACTATCCGCAACTCCGTAAACAGAGATATCTTTATTTTTTATCAGGCCTTTTTCAGGGAGAAATATTTCATGGCTTCTACCATCACTTCTACACTTTCATAAGGCAGGGCATTATACATGGATACGCGGAAGCCGCCGGAGAGACGGTGTCCTTTGATCCCAACAATGTCTTCCTTCTTACAGAACTTCAGGAATTCGTCCTCCATTTCCGGTTTATCCATGATGAAGCAGGCGTTCATCTTGCTACGGTCTTCTTTCACCACGGTGCCACGGAACAGCGGGTTATGGTCAATTTCATCGTACAGCAAGGCTGCTTTTTTATCATTGATTTTTTCAATGGCAGGAATACCGCCCTGTTCCTTCAGCCAGCGCAGTGTAAGCATGCTGATGTATACAGCAAAAACGGGAGGGGTGTTGAGCATGGAACCATTTTCAATATGGTTGCGGTAATCCATGATACCGGGTATCTTGCGGGAATTCACTTTGCCCAATATGCTCTTGCGTACTGCCACCATGGTAGCACCTGCGGCGCCCATGTTTTTCTGTACACCGGCATAAATCAGCGAGTACTTGTTAAAGTCCATGCTGCGGCTCATGATGTCGCTACTCATATCAGCTACCAGGGGTACGTCGGTCACCGGGGTCATATGCCATTGGGTACCATAAATAGTATTGTTGGTAGTGATATGCAGGTAGCTGGCCTGCGGCGGAATGGTGAACTGTTTGGGGATGTGATTATAGTTGCTTTCTTTGGAGCTGGCTACTACGTCAACGTAACCAAACACTTTGGCTTCTTTGATGGCTTTGTTAGACCATACGCCGGTATCTACATATGCCGCTGTTTCACTGCTTTCCAGCAGATTCATTGGCACCTGCATAAACTGCGTGGTAGCTCCTCCATGTAAGAAGAGCACCTCAAAGTCGTCATCAAGCTGCATCAATTCCCTCACCAGGTTGCGCGCCTCGTCCATCACCGCGATAAACGGTTCCGTTCTGTGACCAATTTCCAGTATCGACATGCCCGACCCTTCAAAGTCAATCAGCGCTTTACTGGCTTTGTACAATACCTCGTTGGGTAATACAGAAGGACCTGCGTTAAAATTATGCACCTTCATGTTGCGATTCAGATTAAATTCATTTTTTGATCTTTCCACTTTGTTTTGGTTTTTCTAAGGAAACGGAAAAAAAACGGCACGGGTGTTTTAAAACCTGTAAGGCGCGTGGTGTAGGATAGGCTAAAAGATGGTATGGGCAAAGATAAAATTTCTTTTCTAATTATTTAGAATTACTATAAATATTTTAGCGCACTTACTCTTCTCTGACGGTTAAATTCCCTTTCCCCCATTGCTGTTGCAACTGTTCAAATGCCTGTAACTCCGATGGGGTAAGGGTTGTATGGGTTAATGCCTGCAGGGATGGCTGCCCCGCATTGACCCAGGCGGTGTACCAGGCGGCGGCTACCGCCCCAATGGCCTGGCGCATGCGGCGCTCTACCATGTCGCCCATAGACCGTGAATATGCCTTCGTATAGTCGTCGGCGTAAGTACGTACCAACACGCCGTTGCGGCTTTCGTAAGCAAACCGACGCGCCGCCGGAAACGCCTGGCTCAGCTGTTTCTCACATCTTAGCACCGTATCTGCCGCCATGCCACTTACCCGTATCACATCCCATATATATTTCCGCGGCTCCGCAATATACATGGCTTTCCCCGCCCAATAGCTGAATTCCTCGTCGGCCAGCAATTCGGGGATGCGCGACTCCCACAAGCCGTGGATACCAGTTTGCCCTGTCAGTTGCCCATTGTGATTGGAACAGGCATGCAGGGGCACATGCGCATCTGCCATGTAATGGCCCAACTCGGCCGACAACCGCAGGATACGCTGCTGGTCCCCCTCACGGAACGCGCCCGTGAGCAAAGCCATCATCTTTTCAAGATGCCAGGGCAGTATGCCATTGCGATGCAGCGTATCGGCCGTGTACCGCGCTACCGCATCAGCCCAGTTCCTGGGTATATTATTGTACGGCGGCGCGTCAAATAAATCGATGTCTATGAAATGCCGCGGCGCCTCTGCCGCTACTGCATACCGGCGCTTATCAGGGTCAGTAGCATGGGTGGTCAGGTACTCCAGCTGCGGCTTATACAATATCATCATCTCCGGCGGCAAACAAAATACCGCCAGCCGGTTAATACGCTGATGCGCGAAAAAGCCCCATGCACCCGCATCGGTACATGATAATATTATTACACTAAAGATTACGGTAATACGTAAACGGGATTGGGTTAACATATAGCTATATTTTTGGGTACACGAATATAGCCATTTTACCTGTCCGAATATCCAACGGCGTCGCGTTATTTAATGCTACCCGTTGAATACGGGAATAATTAAATATTTGTCACACCTCCGCTTACGGCAAACTTCATCGCTTCGCCCGCAGAGATGTTGGTCAACGGTTTTACCCTTTCTTTCGGGACCATAAAAACTTTACCGGTAATGGCATACGCATGAGGTACATACACGGCCATATAGCCTTCCAGGCCCAGGTTGCTGACATCGCTCTGGGTAATGAACCCCATTTCCCATACATCTATCCCGTAAATCTGCACCAATACCGGGTGATCAAATTTTTTCTTCTCACCCACAAAAGCATCAAAAACATCCTTGATGGAGGTATAAATGTATTTTATGAATGGTGTGCGCTCCAGTAAATGATCAAACAAATCAAAGATCCGCCCGATAATAAATGAAGAGCTGAGATACCCCACCACAACGATCAACAGCAATACCAGCACAAATCCCACCCCCTTATATTTCAGGAAACTGAAGGAGGCATCCTCCGGGATGATCTCCTTGGGTATAATATTGTCGATGGTAACGAAAGCCCAGTATAAGGTTAACGCCGTAATCCCTATCGGCGCCAGGATGAGTAATCCCTGGAAGAAGTAACGCAACAGTCTCGATGCAAATACTTTAAATCTAAGCTTTGGCGACATGGTTCAAAATTAGACTGCAAATTAGACAATAAAGCGCAAAGCGGAAAGCTACCACCGCTTAAATGAATGTTACCACATGTAAAAAATAATTACTGGAAACTTTGGAAGTTTGTAAAGTTTCCATAGTTTTGTGCAGCATAACAAAGGTTATCCTGAAACAAGTATGGAAGTACAGGAACGCATTATGGACACGGCTTTTGGCCTGTTTCGTCAATTTGGTACCCGCTCTATCACCATGGACGATATCGCCGAAAGAATGGGCATCTCCAAAAAAACACTGTATGCTCATTTCACCGATAAAAACGATATGGTTACCCAAACCATTGACAGGTTCATTGTACAAGTGAAAGAGGAGTGTCTTACAGACCGGCAACAGTCTAAAGACGCTATACAGGAACTGTTCCTGGTAATGGACATGCTGGATCGCCGGATACGTAATATGAACCCGGTTATTATCCTCGATCTGCAAAAGTTTCATTCAAAAGCCTATCAACTGTTCCTGGACTACCAGAATAATACACTTTCCACCATGATCCGCGAAAACCTGGAAAGAGGGATCCGTGAAAAGGTGTACCGTCCGGACCTGGACATTAAAATATTAACACAGTACCGGATCCATGCCTGCATGATTTGTTTTCAACCCGAAGTCTTCCCCGCAGGTTATGATATGATGAAAGTGCAGAAAGTATTGTTGGAAAATTTTTTATACGGGGTGGCTTCTTTAGAGGGATACCAGCTTATTGAAAAATATAAACAACTATCGCAAAATAAATAATACTATGCTATCAATCAAAAGGCTCACCAGTATGGCTTTTGTCGGATGGCTGCTGTTTACGGGTACTGCCGCCATTGCCCAGCAGCAGGTAAACCCGGAGCCCATCAGCCTGTCTGCCAAACAAGCGGTAGACTATGCGCTGGCTAACCAGAGCTCCGTCAAAACCGCTAAACTGGACGAACTGATTCAACTGGCCAAAAACAAAGAGGTGGCCGGCCTGGCACTGCCATCCGTTGCAGGAACCGGCTCCTATCAGTACAACCCAATCGTTCAGAAACAATTGTTCAATACCCGGAACTTTGGTGCACCTATCGATTCCTTTACGGCCGTATCATTCCAGCTCAAAAACAACCTGCTTGGAGAGCTCCGGGTAACCCAAACACTCTTCGATCCCAGCGTACTCGTAGCCCTGCAGGCCCGTAAAACACTGGAAATACTGGTGGCGCAAAATGTCACAAAAGCGGAAATAGATGTAAAATCTACCGTATACAAAGCCTATTATAATGTACTCTCTGCCAATAAAGCATTGGCTATTCTGTCTGAAAATATTACCTCCCTGGAAAAAATCCTCGGCGAGACCAAAGAGATTTATAAAAACGGGATGGCGGAAAAACTGGATGTAGACAGGCTGGTAGTACAATACACCAACCTCCAGACGGAACAAACCAAGCTCCGCAACCTGGTTGAACTGGGTACCGCCTCGCTGAAATACCAGATGGGCATGCCGTTGAAACAACCTATAACGCTAACGGATACACTCTCTACAGAAAAGATCGTAGCCGATGTGCTGGATATGGACAAATTCGACTATTCCCAACGAATAGAATACCAGTTGCTCCAAACCCAGAAGAAAGCGAATGAATATGATCTGAAAAGATATAGGATGAAAGCATTGCCATCCCTGCAACTGTTTGGCGCCACCGGTGCGCTCCGTGGCAGCGATAAATTCGACTACTTCCAGAGCCAGGTTTGGTACGGGTATGTGAATACAGGACTGAACCTATCTGTCCCCATCTTCACCGGCCTACAGCGCAAACGCCAGGTAGACCAGGCATGGCTGGCAGTCAAGAAAAGTGAAGTGGCGATTGAAAATACCAAGCTGGGAATCGACCTCGAAAGAGAACAATCTTCCTCTACCTTCCGCAACAACGTACTGACGCTGGAAGCACAGGAAAAGAATATGCAACTGGCACAGGATGTATACCACACCACACAGGTGAAATACAGGGAGGGCGTAGGTTCCAGCCTGGAAATGACCACCGCGGAAAATGATCTGCTCACCGCGCAGAATAACTATTTCACCGCTCTGTTCAACGCCATCGTTGCAAAAATAGACCTGCTGAAATCATACGGCAAACTATAGCTTAATCCATTACAATCACTATTCACTACAACTCATATGACAACAAGATATTCTTTCCTGGTTCCCTTCCTCGCTTTGGTACTGGCTGCCTGTGGTGGTGGCGAGAATAAAGCAGCAAAACTGCAACAGTTGAAACAGGAGAAAGTGAAGTATAATGAAGATATCGACAAGAAGATTGCCGCACTTGAAAAAGAAGTAGGCGTGAAAGATACCGTACTCAAAATGAAAGATGTAACGGTATCAGAAGTGAAAGATACCTTATTCGAACACTATATCGATGTACAGGGTAGCGTAGACGCCCGTGAAAACGTAAACGTTTCTGCCCGGGTACCAGGTGTGATTACCAGCATCCTCGTAAAAGAAGGCCAGCAGGTAGCCAAAGGACAAACACTGGCGCAGGTAGATGACCAGGTACTGAGAGCAAATATGGCCGAACTTCGCACCCAGATGGACCTGGCCAACACCCTTTTCGAAAAGCAAAAGAACCTCTGGGCACAGAAAATAGGTTCTGAAGTACAATACCTGAACGCTAAAAACCAAAAGGAAAGCTTGGAAAGGAAAATGGCCACCCTGCAGGATCAACTGGCGCAAACCCGCATCATTGCTCCTATCAGCGGTACGGTAGACGCAGTGATCGCTAAAGTAGGAGATAACGCTGCCCCGGGTGCACCTGCGTTCCGCGTGGTAAATGCTAACAACCTGAAAGTAACCGCCAACGTGGCGGAAGCCTATGCCGGCTTTTTAAAGACAGGAGATGCCGTTATTATCGCCTTCCCGGATGTTAACCGGGAAATACGGAGCAATATCGGCTTCGCCTCCCGGACCATCGACCCGCTGAGCCGGACCATCAAGATTGAAGTACCACTGAAACCTGATAATGTTCTGCGTCCTAACATGATTGCACACATCCGGATTGTTGACTACACCGCCAAAAATGCGGTGGTAATCCCGGTGAGCGTTATCCAGTATACTGCCGGAAAACCATACGTAATCATAGCGCAGAGCACCAATGGCAAAATGATCGCTCAACGCAAAAGTATCGAAATGGGCCGCACGTACAACGATAAGGCAGAAGTGAAAAGTGGACTGGTCAACGGTGATAAAATTGTGACTACCGGTTTTCAGGGGCTGAATGATAACGACCTGATTAAATTATAAAGCTGGCGATAACGGCTAAAACCAAGTGTATGCAAGATAATCTCCATAAAGAATTTAAGCCTACCAGCTGGGCCATTGATAATAAGGTAAGCGTATACGTTGCCACTATTATCATTGCACTTGCCGGTATTCTTACCTATAATAGCCTGCCAAAGGAACAGTTTCCCGAGGTGGTATTCCCGCAGTTCTATATCAACACCATTAACGCCGGTACTTCTCCGGAAGATATGGAAACGACGGTTACCAAACCTATCGAAAAACAACTCAACGGCATCTCCGGTGTAAAGAAGATCAAGAGTACTTCTATGCAGGACTTTTCTGCGATCACCATCGAGTTCAATGCCAATGAAGATATAGAAGCAGCCCGTCAGCAGGTGCGTGAAAAAGTAGATGATGCCAAGAAAGACCTGCCGCAGAACCTCACACAGGAGCCGCAGATCGTGAAGATCGACGTATCGCAAATTCCTATCATGAACGTGAACCTGTCGGGCGATTTCGATCTGCAAACCCTGAAAAAGTATGCAGATGATATGAAAGACCGTATCGAGGCGCTTAATGAAATTACCCGTGTGGACCTGGTAGGTGAACTGGAACGCGAAATCCAGATCAATGTGGACAAATACAAGATGGATGCGGCCCAGATCAGCTTTGACGACATCATCGGCGCTATACAGGGCGAAAATATTACTATCTCCGGTGGCCTGGTAGCCATGGATGGCCAGAAACGTACGCTCAGTGTAAAAGGCGAATATAAAGACCCGGGCAAGATTGGAAATATTATTGTACGCGGACAATCCGGCGCCACCGTTTACCTGAAAGATGTAGCTACGGTGGTTGATGGCTTCCTGGAACAGGAAAGCTATGCCCGCCTCCGGGGAAAGAATGTAATCACCCTCAACGTTATTAAACAGAGCGGAAAGAACCTGATCGACGCATCTGATAAGATCCAGGCTATCACCAAGGATATGAAGGAAAATTATTTTCCTAAAAACCTGGAAGTGACCATCACGGCTGATCAGTCCAAATCCACACGCGTAACCCTGCACGACCTGATTAATACTATCATTATCGGCTTCCTGCTGGTAACAGTGATCCTCATGTTTTTCATGGGAGCCGTGAATGCGATCTTCGTTGCTTTGTCGGTGCCTATATCCATGTTCATCGCCTTCCTGCTGATGCCGATGTATGGGTTTACGCTCAATATGATGGTGTTGTTCTCTTTCCTGCTGGCATTGGGTATCGTGGTGGATGACGCGATTGTGGTGATAGAAAACGTACACCGTATTTATAATGAGCGAAGGGACCTGGGTATTGTGAGAGCCGCCAAGATAGCGGCGGGAGAGGTGTTCCTACCAGTGTTTTCGGGTACTCTTACAGTACTGGCGCCTTTCTTCCCCCTGCTTTTCTGGCCCGGGGTAATCGGTAAGTTCATGTTCTACCTGCCGGTAACCCTCATCACTACGCTGGGAGCCTCCCTGATTGTGGCTTATATCATTAACCCGGTATTTGCAGTAGATTTCATGGACAGGCATGAAGGCGAAAATCATCCTAAACCCAGGTTCGATAAGAAGTTTGCCATCCTTTCCGGCGTATTTGCCTTTATTGCCCTGATGGGATATGCGAATGGCAGCGTGGGCACGGGCAACTTTGTCATATTCGTGTACCTGATGATTGTACTGGAACGTTTCTGGCTGGGTGGCGTAGCGCGCCGCTTCCAGCACAACTTCTGGCCCAGGGTACAGGAACGTTACAAACGTATTTTGAAGTGGTGTTTATTAGGATGGCGCCCGGTATGGATTGTAATAGCTACTTTCGGATTACTGATTTTCAGTATCATGTTAACGGCTATACGAAATCCAAAGGTAGTGTTCTTCCCGCAGGCCGATCCTAACTTCATTTATACTTATATAGAGTTGCCGAATGGTACCGATCAGAAATACACAGATTCCATTACCAGTATCGTGGAAAGCCGCATTACCAAGGTAGTAGGAGCCAGGAATCCGATCGTTGAATCTATTATTTCCAATGTGGCTAAAGGCGCCGGAGATCCTTCCCAGATGGACCTGAGCGTACAGCCGCAGAAAGGTAAGGTTACGGTGGCCTTCGTGGAATTTAGCGCCAGGAACGGGCAATCTACTGTGCAGTACCTGGATAAGATCCGTGAAGCGGTAAAAGGTATCCCCGGAACCAATATCACGGTAGAACAGGAGCAGGGCGGACCGCCAACTGGTAAGCCGATCAATATCGAAATCAGTGGGGATAACTTCGATGAGCTCACCAGCACCTCGTTCCGGCTTAAACGTTACCTCGACTCCCTGCAGATTGGTGGCGTGGAAGAGCTGAAAAGCGACTTTGAAGCCAATAAACCAGAAATCGTAGTGAACATCGACCGGGAACGGGCTAATGCCCAGGGGATTTCTACCCGCCAGATCGGAGGCGCTTTACGTACGGCCTTGTTCGGGTTCGAAGCATCCAAGATTCGCGATGCGAAAGACGAATACAAGATCATGGTACGATTAAGGGAAGATCAGCGTAATAACATTAACAACCTGATGAACCTGAACCTGGTTTACCGGGATATGAATATGGGAGGCGTCGTTCGCCAGGTACCTTTGTCGGCAGTAGCGGATATCCATTATTCAAATACCTATGCAGGTATCAAACGTATCGACCAGAAAAGGGTGATTACACTGTATTCCAACGTGTTGACCGGCTTTAATGCCAATGAAGTAGTGCAGCATATCGAAACATCGTTGCATGATTTCAGTCACCCGGCTTCTGTATTGATTAAGATGACCGGTGAGCAGGAAGACCAGCAGGAAACCATGAACTTCCTGATGATGGCAATGTTGGGAGCTTTTGGGTTGATTTTAATGATCATGGTAACCCAGTTTAACTCGATTGGCCGCCCGATGGTCATTTTTATGGAAATATTATTCAGTATCATAGGGGTATTCCTTGGGTTTTCCATCTTTAAGATGAGCATTTCAATAGTAATGACCGGGGTAGGTATTATGGCCCTGGCAGGGATTGTGGTACGTAATGGTATCGTGTTGGTAGAGTTTACCGATTTGCTGATCCAGCAGAAGATGCCGGTATATGATGCGGTGGTGGAAGCAGGTAAAACCCGTATGACGCCGGTAATATTGACCGCCATAGCGGCTATATTAGGGCTGATTCCTTTGGCTGTGGGCTTTAATATTGACTTTGCTTCCCTGTTCAGCGAGTTTAATCCGCATATTTTCTTTGGGGGAGATAACGTGGCGTTTTGGGGACCTTTAGCCTGGACCATGGTATTCGGGCTCGTGTTTGCCACATTCCTGACCCTGATACTGGTACCGGTGATGTATGCCATGAACAAAAGGTCTATCGATGTACTGGATCGGTACAATCTGCCCCGGTGGCTCAAATATGTGCCTTTCCTGGTGCTCGTGATAAAGATATTTATGAAGCGCGATGAAGTGAGGAAGATGCATGATCCTAAGTATCTGTCGCCCAAGCCCTATCATTTCTTCCCCGAGCCTGAAGCTACCGTAGAGGAAGTACGGGGTAAGAAAAAGGTAGATGGCATTTCCGTGAATTAAGTTTTTTTTCAATACAGTGTAACAGTTGTAGGTTAACAGTCTCCGTCCCGATTCTTCGGGACGGATTTTTTTTGTATATTCGGGCTGGATTTAGATTTTTCCTTTCATTAACAAATTTTAACATTTGGAATGAGTGGCATTTGAATAGCCTTTATTACTTTTGACCCACAGACAATTGACACGTTACTAGCCATATACAGCCTTAGCCTTATATGCCATATGATAATTAAGCAATAAAATATTAAAAGACAGTCTGTTTTAAATAGTTGGTTAGGCCATTTAGCCTGTAATGAGAGATAGATATATTACAATAATAGTATAGGGGATAAACTTGACAAACCAAAGAACCGCCATTAAGAGAGAATACTAAGGCGTAAGATTGGAAGACCATGGAGTACGTAGCGACGTTGGCTTTTGCCAGAGAAAGGGACCAACAGGATCCTCTACATAAATTCAGAGATCAATTTTATTTTCCACAGCGTAACGGGAAGGATGCGATTTATTTATGTGGTAACTCGCTCGGATTACAGCCAAAGAACGTGAAAGCGGCTATAGAACAGGAACTGGCGGATTGGCAGCAATGTGCGGTGGAAGGTTATTGGAAAGCTAAAAATCCTTGGTTATATTATCAGCAATACTGCAGTAAACCGTTGATGGGCTTATTAGGAGCTAGCCAGCAGGAGTTGACAGTAATGAATACGCTGACGGTGAACCTGCATTTAATGATGCTAAGTTTTTACCGGCCAAACAAACAGCGGTTTAAAGTGTTAATGGAAGCAGGAGCATTTCCAAGCGACCAATACGCAGTTGAAACGCAGGTAAAGCTCTTTGGATTTGATCCGAAAACTGCAGTGATAGAAGTTTCTCCCCGACCAGGAGAACGTTTGATAAGATTAGAAGATATTTTGGAGATTATTAACCGGGAAAGTGATAGCTTAGCGCTGGTTTTATTTGGAGGTATAAATTACTATACCGGACAGTTTTTTGATATCCCCGCTATAACAGTTGCTGCTCACAAGGCAGGTGCTTACGCAGGTTTCGACCTGGCACATGTAGCTGGAAATATACCGGTAGAATTGCACAATTGGGACGTAGATTTTGCCGTTTGGTGCTCTTATAAGTACCTGAATGGCGGTCCTGGCGCAGTAGGAGGCGCATTTGTGCATGAGAAACACGCCAGCAACCGTGATTTTCTTAGATTAGGAGGCTGGTGGGGCAATGAAGAGAGTGCACGTTTTAAAATGGAAAAGGGGTTTGTGCCTAAAAAAGAAGCTGAAGGATGGCAACAAAGCACCGCTCAGGTGTTTAATATGGTAAGCCTGAAAGCATCCCTGGAATTATTTGAAGCGGCCGGTATCGGCGCTTTACGTAGCAAAAGCATAGGAATGACTGGTTATCTTGCGTTCCTGTTGCAACAGTTAAAAGGCATAAACTTCCAGATTATAACACCGGAAAATTGTAATGAACGCGGCGCTCAACTATCTTTGCTGTTTATCAACAGCGGTAAAGAAATACATCAACGGATGACCGATGCCGGTATAATCGTTGACTGGCGAGAGCCTGGAGTTATCAGGGTATCACCGGCACCCCTGTATAATTCCTATCAGGACGTATTTCATTTTTATGAAATCATAGCAAATATTGCTTCAAACGCTTAATTAAGTAAGATGAATTTTGAGAGAAACGAACGCCCCCGCAGGCCTTATTCTCCTGATACCAACAAAGAGAATGATCCCAATAAGGAGAAAGGCGATGACAAACCCAACTTAAACAACGAGCGGGAAGGCGGCAAACCCGACTACAACAGTGGCAGCTCTGAAGGGCGCCCTGGTTACAATCGTGAAGGCGGATATCGTCCGCGTACAGATTACAATCGTGATGGCGGCTATAACCGTGATGGTGGCTACAACCGTGAAGGCGGCGGGTATGACCGCGGCGGTGGTGGTTACGATCGTGGTGGTGGCTACAACCGTGGCGGCGGATATGATCGCAGCGGCGGTGGATATGACCGTGGTGGCGGTTACGATCGCGGTGGCGGCGGCTACAACCGTGAAGGCGGTGGCGGCGGTTACGATCGCGGTGGTGGTGGTGGCTACAACCGTGAAGGCGGTGGTGGCGGTTACGATCGCGGTGGCGGCGGCTACAACCGTGAAGGCGGCGGCGGTTACGATCGCGGCGGCGGTGGCTACAACCGTGAAGGTGGCGGCGGCGGCTATGATCGCGGCGGCGGCGGTGGATACAATCGCGGCGGTGGCGGCGGCGGCTATGATCGCGGTGGCGGCGGTGGATACAACCGTGGCGGCGGCGGTGGTGGCTATGATCGCGGCGGTGGCGGCGGTGGTTACAACCGTGGCGGCGGTGGCGGTGGCTACAATCGCGGTGGCGGTGGTGGCGGTGGCTACAATCGCGGTGGCGGTGGTGGTTACAATCGCGGCGGCGGAAGCCCAAGACAGGGCGGAAGACCTCAACGCTTCGAACCTAAACCAGATAATAAAATTTACTTTATCGCCCTCCTGCCAACTGCAGAAGTAGGTAAAGAAATTATAAAGATCAAACAGGAATTTGCAGAACAATACGGTCCTATGTACGCACTGAAAGTGTTACCGCATATTACCCTGCAGGTACCTTTCACGGCTGATCCGGCATTGGAAAAAGCTTTCTGCGACGAACTGACAGAGTTTGCCAAAACACAGGCTCCTTTTGAAGTGTCTCTGAAAGGCTTCGGTACTTTCCCGAACAAACAAAACCGTGTACTCTTCATCAACGTGGAAAAGAGTGAAACCATGTCGGCCATGCACCGTCAATTAATCAACTTCCTGCGTAAGGAATTTGGCTTTAGTACCATGCTGGCACGTACAGGATTTACGCCACACGTTACCGTGGCCTTTAAAGACCTGGAAGATGAACAGTTTAATAAAGCATGGCCCGAATATGAAAACAAGGAATACGAGGCTACCTTTAAGGTAAATAACCTCTACTTCCTCCGTCACAACGGAAAATCATGGGAAGTGCTGCAGAAATGCAAATTAGGTGGCGCCTGATAAAGGATCCATCCTCAAATAACAAAGGCCTCCGCAGATGCGGGGGCCTTTTTCGTTATAAACACAGACAGTATAACTATGTAGGCTATACGAAATTATTGCTTGATAATTTTTCCGGAACCTTTTACATCGGCTATCAACCTGGCTTCCCCAGTGTAGAAAATATTCCCGCTTCCATAAATCCTCGCTTCCAGGTTTTTATGCACATACACGGCATGATCGCCAGAACCCCGGATAGTAATAATCGCATTCTGCGCCTCCAGGTCCATCGCTGCTATCTTTCCGCTCCCATTGATCTCACTGCTTAAAGTAGTCGCCAACCCCTTCAACCCAATATTCCCCGACCCATTAACAGTGGTGTTCAGATCCCCTGTATTCAGCAACAACGAAGCATCTCCACTGCCGTTCAGCTCGTACTTGAAAAGCGAAGTATGTATGGTATCCTTATTATCTAAAGAACCACTGCCATCAAATTTCACCCGCTGAAAAATGGAATTGTGCACGTATATCTTTATGGGCAAATGACGGCGCAGGTTTACCCGGTTACGCAAACGCACAAACAAACTGTTGTTGCGGATGCCCGTTTCTATCACGCCAATAATATTGTCTTCTGCTCGAATCTCTACGGCGCCATTGCCTTCCTGTATTAGCCGCACTTCAAAAGGCCCCGATACCTCCAAATCTGTAAAGGCACCCACACTGCGGGTTTCCTTCACTACATTGCCAGATCCGGAAATATTGTCCTTGTTGCAGCTGGACAGTATAATACTGAAGATCACTATCATTAACAGTAGCCATCCGATACTTAAGCTGGTATATGTGATAATAAACTGCTTCTTCATAATTGCTGTTTTAAGGGGCGATTTAAAAAATGACGTATACCAACACCAATACCCCTATGGCGCAGTTAAATTTCCCCGAACAGCTAAATAAGAAAGGAGAGAAATGAGCAGAGGTGATGATCGTCCATATAAAAGAAATAAGCCGGCCGTACAGACGTACGGAACCGGCTTTTTGATTAACCCCTATGAAAACAAACTATTGCTCTTGTTGAATATCGTTCTCAGTTAATTTACACTGGTAGTAACAGTTGTAGGCTTATTCAAAGTCTTTGCTTCCTGCTCCTCAAGATGTAAAGTACCTGATGTTATGGATCGATTTTGCAATTACGGTGCCATAATATTTCAAGCTCCTGCATTTAACATATCTTTTGGAAGATATTAACAAAATAACGTGATCGATTATCCGCAAATAAAAAAGCCGTCACACGGATGGTGACGGCTTTTGAGCTTATCGAAAAAGGTGATTATCTTCTGTTCAACTTACTCAGCAGGCGCAGTATTTCCAGGTATAACCAAACCAGGGTTACCATTAACCCGAAAGATGCATACCATTCGAAATATTTAGGTGCACCTTGTGCTGCTCCCTGTTCAATCATATCAAAGTCGAGAATCAGGTTCAGCGCTGCGATACCCACGACAACGAGTGAAAACAGGATGCCGAAAGTACCACTGCTGTGGATTAACGGCATTTCTATATGGAATAAACGCAATACCAGCGCTATCAGATAGAAAACAGCAATACCCAGGGTAGCTGTCATTACAATAGCTTTAAAACGTTCGGTAGCGCGGATCACGCCTGTGCGGTATAGTACCAGCATAGCGATAAAAGTACCGAAGGTAAGTCCAACCGCCTGCAACACAATACCATGCCACTGTGCTTCAAAAATTGCGGAAATAGCACCCAGGAATAATCCTTCTGCCAATGCATAGGCGGGAGCCAGGTAGCCAGCCCATTCTTTTTTGAAAATAATCACCATAGCCAGTACGAACCCACCAATAGCGCCACCTATAGCCAGCGGCATCACGGAGCTGCCGTTTCTGAAAAATTGACCCCAGGAAAAAACTGCCGCTGCCATCAGCAAAAGCAACATGAAAGACATTTTGTTAACAGTACCACGGATAGTCATGGTTTCTCCCGCCAAATGAGGAGCTTTGTCAAATACACTTTGTTTCAGTACAGGGTTATTCGATTGAAATAGTGCCATAAAGTATAGTTTAAATTTATGGGTTAAAAATACGATTTGATTTAATACCAGGGCCCTTATATCCCCCAAATCCGGCCAAAATTAGCATTTTTATAACCAATAACTTCATGTTATCACCCATAACAATAAGTAATGAGCAGGCCAGCTTTAAGTCATAATAGTCTACTAAAGTTGTGTACTTTTGTAATCGGATCGGGAATAATATTGCCTCATAGCGCAATAACACCGGCCGATTACCTAAATTTACATCTTTAAATAAAGAATACCTTTAAAAGAATAAATAGATGCCTAATACTTCGATTCAACAGCTGGAGGATGTAGTGATAAAATTTGCGGGCGACAGTGGAGATGGGATGCAGTTAACAGGTACCCAGTTTTCAAATAATACCGCTTTATTTGGTAATGACCTCAGCACATTCCCGGATTTTCCGGCCGAAATACGTGCCCCAATAGGAACCTTGCCAGGTGTGAGTGGTTTCCAGCTACATTTTTCATCTAACAGGATATTCACCCCGGGAGACGCCTGCGATGTGCTCGTAGCGATGAATGCGGCTGCGCTGAAAGCTAACCTCAAGGGACTTAAAAAAGGAGGCATCATCCTGGCCAACACCGATGGCTTTGATGCAAAAAACCTCCGTCTTGCCAATTATCCGGAAGGAGTAAATCCGCTGGAAGATGGTTCACTGGCAGCTTACCAGCTGCACACCATGGACGTTACCAAAATGACCAGGGAAGCCCTGAAAGACTCTTCCCTTGGGATGAAAGAGAAAGACCGCGCCAAAAATATGTTTGTACTGGGCTTTCTCTACTGGCTGTACGACCGTAACATGGAAAATACCGAAGCCTTCCTCAAAGAGAAATTCGGTAAAAAACCAGAAATCCTGGAAAGTAACCTGAAAGTTCTGCACGCCGGCTACAACTTTGCCGACACTGTAGAAGCCTTTACCACCCGCTATCGCGTGGAAAAAGCCCGCATGGAACCAGGTACCTACCGCAGTATTACAGGGAATACGGCGCTGGCCTACGGCCTCGTGGCCGCTTCACAAAAAGCCGACTTGCCGCTGTTCCTGGGTACTTACCCCATTACACCGGCTTCCGATATCCTGCACGAATTGAGCCGCTTCAAGAATTTTGGTATCCGTACCTTCCAGGCGGAAGATGAGATAGCCGGAATTACTTCCGCTATTGGCGCTTCCTATGGCGGACATATGGGAGTAACCACTACTTCCGGTCCGGGCATGGCACTGAAAGGTGAAGCCATGGGCCTGGCGGTGATGCTCGAAATTCCGCTTTTAATTGTTGACATTCAACGCGGAGGACCTTCTACCGGCTTACCTACCAAAACAGAGCAATCTGACCTTTTACAGGCTTATTATGGCCGTAACGGCGAATGTCCGATGCCCGTGATCTCGGCATCTACGCCGGCAGATTGCTTCGACGCTGTTTTTGAAGCATTCCGTATTGCCGTACAGCACATGACACCGGTTATTTTCCTTAGCGATGGATATATTGCCAACGGTTCTGAACCCTGGCGCTTTCCCCAAGCAGCCGATCTGCCAAAGATTGCAGTGAAGTTCAAAAGAGAACTGGCAGAAGGAGAGGAGCAGTTCCTGCCTTACCACCGCGACGAGAACCTGGTACGCCCCTGGGCCGTGCCCGGTACTCCCGGCCTGGAACACCGCATCGGAGGGCTTGAAAAGCAAAATATCACCGGTAATGTAAGCTACGATCCGGAAAACCATCAGCTGATGGTGAAAATCCGCCAGGAGAAAGTAGATAAAATAGCAGAACATATTCCACTGCAGAAGATAGAGCTGGGGCCCCAAAAAGGTAAGGTACTCGTACTGGGCTGGGGATCAACCTATGGCGCCATCAAGAGTGCTGTATTGGACCTGCTGGCCGAAGGACACGAAGTGGCACATGCACATATCCGCCATATCCGTCCCTTCCCCAAAAACCTGGGCGAAATCCTGCACAGCTACGATAAAGTACTGATCCCGGAAATCAATAATGGTCAATTAATCAAAATTATCCGCGACCAGTTCCTGATCGATGCACATGGTTATAATAAAATCATGGGCGTCCCCATCACCAAGGGCGAGCTGGTTACCAAGATCAAAGAAATGCTGGCCTAGTCTGCCAGCCATCAGATATTATTTATAGCACACAATAAAAAATCCTGTCCATCGTGACAGGATTTTTTGTATTTTCCTATATGGGGAGAGGATTTACAGCTGCAGCGCTCCATAAAAAATATTTTTTGATCAAGCTAGGTATTATGAATAGCCTTTTTCGTGTAGTGTTTACCGTTATAACATCAGCTGTATTGCATGCGGAGGTATATGCACAAACCAATACTTTCGAAGTACGCGTAGCTAACCATCCGGTTGGCACCATAGAAGCCAACAGGAAAGTAAACGGGCAAACAAAAAGCATCGTTATAAAAACACGTATACAGGTGATGTTATCTAAGGTAAACAGCGACATCATAAATGAATACAGCAATAACGTGCTCAATACGGCCAAATCTTCCCGGATCACTAAAAACGGGGAAGATAAGCAAACACTTACCCGTCGTAACGGGAAAGAATATACAATTATAGTCAATGGTGAAAAGTCGACGCTGGATAATGCCGAAATAGAAGCCTGTGTGGCGGATCTCTATTTTGCAGAACCCAAGCAGCTGAGCCGGGTATTCTCTGAAACCTTAGGGCTATTCCTGCCGGTAAAGTCAATAGGCGGAGGCATGTATGAACTGATTTTACCAGAAGGAAGAAAGAATGTATATAAATATGAAAACGGTACCCTGGTACTGGTAGAGGTAAATCATTCCTTCGGTAAAGCCATATTCGTAAAAGTAAGTTAAATACAAAGCATTTCTATAAAGCAAAAGGGCTGTATGATCACATAGCCCTTTTGCTTTATAGAAATCTGAACGCTTTGCTCAATGATTATGTATGCAGCTACTTACTCTGCCTGCTATCTCTGAAAAATAACATAAATAACACCAGCACCACAGCGGCAATACCTGCAGGAATTAACCAGATACTCTGCCAGTTGTGACCATTAGCGGTTTTATAGGACGCTACAATAGGACCGGAAATTAAAAATCCGATAAGCATCCCCACGCCGTAAGTGGCCAGCGTCACAAAGCCCTGGGCAGAGCTCTTGAATTCTTCTCCCGCTATCTTATCAGTATAAATCTGACCAGTTACAAAGAAGAAGTCATAACAGATGCCATGGAGCACAATACCTATAATCAACATCCAGTAATTGGCATCAATATTTCCATAGGCAAACAGGGTATACCGGATTACCCAGGCCAGCATACCTAATCCCAGCATCTTCTTTACGCCCAGGCGCGCAAAGAACAGGGGCATTACCAGCATAAACAGGAACTCCGACATCTGGCCCATAGATTGCTTGCCGGCAGCGGCATTCATACCTATCTCGTTTAAAAACGGATTGGTGAAATTATAATAGAATGCCAGTGGTATACAGATGGCGATGGAGGATAGAAAAAACAGCAGGTAAGAACGGTTTTTCAGCATGCGGATAGCATCTAATCCCAGGATTTCCCTTACAGAAATTTCCGTGCCTTTCTTTGACGGCGGTGTTTTGGGCAGGGTAAAGCTAAACGCTCCCAATAATAGCGAAGCAGCGGCCGCCATTTTAAAGGTGAGGTCGAGAGAACTGTTCTTTTCCCAATTTAGCCAACCGATCAGCAGGCCCGCAATGATCCATCCCGCGGTGCCAAATACACGAATAAAGGAAAACTCCTTGCTGGGATCACGCATTTGCCGGAAAGAAATAGAATTTACCAGCGCCAGCGTAGGCATATACAGGATCATATATGCCAGCAGCAAGGGGTAAAAAGTATCGAAGCTCGTCATGCCCGAACAGGTCCATAACAGCGCAGCTCCCAGCAGGTGGATTACGCCCAGGATAATTTGTGCGGCGATAAAACGGTCGGCAATAATACCTACAATGAATGGTGCTATCACTGCACCAATAGATTGGGTCAGAAACGCTACTCCCACCTGGCTGTCGGTGGTGCCTTGCAGGTTTTTCAGCACGAAGGTGCCCAGTGTAACAAACCATGCTCCCCAAATAAAGAATTCGAGGAACATCATAAACGATAGTTGTACCCTAACAGCTAATCTCATAACGACTAATACTTAATTTATTGCATCTTAATGAACCATTTAAGATAAATAAAAAATGATAGTTATAGTTGAAATTAATGATGGATAAAAGAAACTTTCGTTGTTTACAGCGTACCCCGTCTGATTGTTTTGCCTGGCATGACAGCAATGTCCGAGCCCACGGCCAGCAGAGCACCTAGTGGCTGTTGCTGCAACATGGGTTCGAGGCTATTGCCATACAAAGCACAGGCATTACAATGATATGCAAAATCGGTTACGGGATGAATTTCCCATTGAGGATGCGTGACCTGGTATTCGCTGGTGCTGTATGCGTTCAGCTGGGTATATCCCCAGTAATGTTCAGTAATAAATTCGGCTTCGCTGCCCGGCAATATGGATTGGGTGGCCTGTAGCGCGGTAGCAGATAAATGGTTCCATTCATTTTCAACTTTCCACCGGTAGCTAACCTTGAGGCTGTGTGCATCGGGATATTGCCAGCTATGACTCATTTCGTAGGTAGCATACCTTTCGCGGTAAATGCTGTTGGCTACCAGGGTGATAAGTGGTTTGGGAACCAGTTCTTTTACAAATACCACTCCTCTTTTCCAGGTACCGCTTTCCTTGTAGCGAACGTAGAAACGAAGATTAACCTCTTCAAAAGTACGATGGCCAGGTAAACTGAAGCCTCTTACCCGGGTATTTTCGAAGAGAAATCCTACCAGGCTGATATAGTGGGTGTTATTCCAGGTGTCGAGTTCTGTATGTGCTGGCAGCCAGTGGCGGAGCACTGCCGGATCAGCTTCAAAATTGATCATCAACAGCTTTTTCCAGGCAGCGGTAAGGAACGGGCGCATGATTAACTGGCTTTTACAAGTTTGGCGTAATACTTACAGGCCGGGCGAAGCCCGCATTCTCCGCATTTGGGATTTCTGGCCACGCAAATATAGCGGCCATGCAGGATAAGCCAGTGGTGGGCGATGTACACCTTTTCTTTGGGTATATGTTTAATGAGTTGTAGTTCGGTTTGCAGGGGTGTTTTGGCGTTGGTAGTCAGGCCAATGCGTGCCGATACCCGGAATACATGGGTATCCACAGCCATATTGGGTTGCTGGTGTACCACGGAAGTAATAACATTGGCGGTTTTCCGTCCTACGCCGGGTAATTTCACCAGTTCTGGTACCGTGGCAGGGATTTCTCCATTAAAGTCCTCTACCACCATGTTGGCCATGCCAATCAGGTGTTTCGTTTTATTATTGGGATAGCTGATGCTGCGGATAAGTGGGAACAGATCATCGAACGTGGCTTTACTGAGGGCGTATACGTCCGGATATTGCTCAAAGATGGCCGGGGTGGTCATATTTACACGTTTATCTGTGCATTGCGCAGACAGGATAACAGCTACCAGTAATTGGTATGGATTGTCGTAGATCAGTTCTGTTTCGGCATTGGGCGCATGTTCCTCAAAGTACTTGAGAACAAACGCATAGCGCTCTTTTTGAGTCATGCCCTAAAGATAGGAAAAATGAAAAAAGTAAGCAGCGGGCTACTTTTTTTCAGTTTGCTTGTTGCTGGCATAATCAAAGATCAGCTGGAGGGTAGATGGCCGGGGAGTATAGCATACTGTATTCAGTGCTGCTGCGGTGTCTTTAAAGCGGGCTTGTTCTTCCTGGGTTAAGGAAAGTTCCTCCTGGTGATGTTTTAGGTCGCTTTTTGTAACCAGACACAGGGTAGACAGTACAGAAAGTGTAAAATTACTCATGCATTATTGTTTTAGTAAAAAGAATAGGTTCTATTTTATAACGGAGATAAAGTGGAATCTATTGTTAATTTAAGATAAATTTTTAAGAAATGCAAGAGGGCGCCAGGGCTATTGTTGTGGGGCGGGGGTGATAATGAAAAGGTCTTCATTATCTTTTTTCATATAATATTTTTCGCGGGCAAATTTCTCCAGTTTTTCGGGGCTGGAAAGGAGTTCCTGTTGTTCTTCCCGGGTTTGTTTGATTTCCTGGATAAAAAAGGCTTTCTGTTCTTCCAGTTTATTTACCTCAGACTGAAACTGGTACTGCGACATGAGGTTGGTTTTGTCCAGGAAGGATATCCAGATAACAAATGCCGCGAATGCTATGAAGAACTTGTTCTTCAGAAAAGCCGGCACTTTTATGGATTTAAACCTGGACATAAGGCAATTTACTAAAGAATTACGAATTACAAATGACGTATTTACAGTAATACGCCCTTTGTAATTCGTAATATGATTGCTCCCGGAGGATTATTTTTTAACACCGATAGCGTTAGTAGGATAGATCGCTACTTCGCCCAGTGCTTCTTCGATACGCAGTAACTGGTTGTATTTCGCCATACGGTCAGTACGGGAAGCAGAACCGGTTTTGATCTGACCGCAGTTCAATGCAACAGCGAGGTCAGCAATAGTGGTATCTTCGGTTTCGCCGGAACGGTGGCTCATGATAGAAGTATAACCGGCTTTATGTGCCATGTTAACTGCATCGATGGTTTCAGTAACGGTACCGATCTGGTTTACTTTAATCAGGATACTGTTGGCAATACCTTTATCGATACCTTCTTTCAGGCGCAGTACGTTGGTAACGAACAGATCGTCGCCTACCAGCTGTACACGTTTGCCTACGGCATCTGTCAGTTTTTTCCAACCATCCCAATCATCTTCTGCCATACCGTCTTCGATAGAAACGATAGGATATTTGTTTACCCATTCTGTCCAGTAAGCCACCATTTCATCGCTGCTGATTACTTTTTGGGAGCTCTTGTAGAATTTGTAGCTCTTGGTAGCTTCGTCGTACATTTCGCTGCTGGCAGCATCCAGGGCGATAGCAACCTGGGTACCTGGTTCGTAACCAGCGGCTTTGATAGCTTCCAGTACAGTTTCAATAGCTTCTTCGTTGCTTTGGATTTCAGGAGCAAAACCACCTTCATCACCTACGTTGGTGCTGTATCCTTTCTTTTTCAGTACAGATTTCAGGTGATGGAAAATTTCCACGCCCCAGCGTAAACCTTCAGAAAAAGAAGGAGCGCCCACCGGTACGATCATGAATTCCTGGAAGTCGATTTTATTATCTGCGTGAGCACCACCGTTGATGATGTTCATTAAAGGAATAGGCAGGGTCAAAGCGTTCACACCACCGAGGTAACGGTAAAGTGGCTGATTGCTTTCTTCAGCAGCAGCTTTAGCTACCGCCATGCTCACCGCCAGGGTAGCGTTAGCGCCCAGTTTAGCTTTATTAGGAGTACCATCGAGCTGGATCAGCATTTTATCGATACCAGCCTGATCTGTTACTTCCCAGCCAATCAGTTCTTCCGCAATAATATCATTTACGTTGCTTACAGCCTGTAATACGCCTTTGCCCATGTAAACAGCCTTATCGTTGTCGCGCAGCTCTACCGCTTCGTGCTTACCTGTAGAAGCACCGGATGGTACTGCTGCACGGCCAAAATGTCCGTCTTCGGTGGTTACATCAACCTCAATTGTAGGATTACCGCGGCTGTCGAGGATCTGCCTGGCATGGATTTCTGAAATAGTACTCATAATTCGAAAGTTGTTATTGTTAGCTATTTATTTGGTTCTCAGCGCTTAGCGCTTTAGCGGGCGAGTAAGACCAGGGCTAAAAGCGACCAAGGGCTAAGCACTTTTCGTTAGTTCCCGGAATATGGTTTCCAGGCTTTGTGAATTGCTCTGCAAAGAAAGTATGTTCCGGTTATTAATCAAAGCAAATTGTAAGAGGTTTTTTCTCACCTCATCCACTTCCCCGGTAAATAACTGCCAGCTTTGGTCTTCCCTGGCCACCACGCGGCTAATGCCGCCTATCGTCATCAGTTCGGCTTCCGTAACGGATTCGCCAAATGTAACCATTAAATAACCCTGGGAGCCATTTTGCTGCTGTAAGAGGGATAACTTGTCATCGGCAATAATTTTCCCTTTGTTGATGATGATAACCCGGTCACAGAGCGCTTCTACCTCTTGCATAATGTGGGTAGAGAGGATGACCGTCTTGTTGGCGCCCAATTCCCTGATCAACCGGCGGATATCTGCCAGCTGGTTAGGATCCAGTCCTGTAGTGGGTTCATCCAGTATCAGCACCTCCGGATCATGTAAGAGCGCCTGTGCAAGCCCAACCCGTTGTTTATATCCATTGGATAAAGCGCCGATTTTCTTGTGTTGTTCCGGCTGGAGGCCCGTTAACCGGATTACCTCCATTATCCGCTGCGCACCTGCCTTGCCCAGCTGATGGATGCCGGCCACGAATTCCAGGAATTCCCTGATATACATATCATAATACAGGGGATTAGACTCTGGCAGGTAACCTACTCTTTTACGTACTTCCAGCGATTCGGTAACGATATCAAATCCACATACACTGGCTTTCCCGCTGGTAGGCGGCAAAAAGCCGGTAATCATTTTCATGGTAGTAGATTTCCCCGCGCCATTTGGTCCCAGGAAGCCGGTAATTTCCCCTTTTTTAAGCGTAAAGGAAATGGCATCTACCGCCCGTTGTTCGCCGTATACTTTACTGAGTTCTGATACCTGGATAGACATGTATGCTTGCACGTTTTGCGGCAACTAATGTACTATAAAAAGAGGATAAAGTATAAAGCCCCCGCATATGCAGCAGCAGCAAGCTGCTTCACCCGCCGGCAGTAATTGGTAACTGTGAAGGACACATAACCTTTTCCCTTTTTCCTACATTTGCATATTATGAAGAGAGTCATCGGCCTATTTTGTTTGCTACCGCAACTGTTACAGGCGCAATCTATTCCGGTAAAAGACTACCCGCAGGGTTATTTCAGAAATCCTTTGAATATTCCCATTGAACTGGCTGGTAACTTTGGAGAACTGCGACCTAATCACTTCCATTCGGGAATGGATATCAAAACCCAACAAAGGGAAAACCTGCCGGTTCATGCGGCAGCAGATGGATACGTAAGCCGCATCGGTGTTTCACATACCGGGTTTGGTAATGTATTATACATTACTCACCCTAATGGATATACGACAGTGTATGCTCACCTGAACGCCTTTTTTCCGGCCCTGCAGCAATACGTGAAAAAGCAGCAGTACCAGGCCGAAAGCTGGGCCAGTGACCTTGTTATCCCGCCCGGCATGTTTCCCGTAAAGAAAGGCGACTTCGTGGCGTGGAGCGGCAACACCGGAGGTTCGGCCGGTCCGCATCTTCATTTTGAAATCAGAAATACCCAAACCGAAAAACCGCTAAACCCGCTGCTGTTCGGTTTTGATATTGCAGATACGAAAGCCCCTGACGTATACCGCATTGCTGTGTACGACCGGGAGAAAAGTATCTACGAACAACAACCTATTACGCTGGCAGTAAAGAAAGTCGGAGGCGAGTATGTTACGACACAACCTGTCATTAAGCTGAACGCCAGCAAAGCAGCATTGGGCATTAGCGCGGTAGACCGCATGAATACCGGCAATATTTACGGTATTTATGAGGTAACCCTTTACCAGCGCAATGAGCCGGATATCGACTTCCAGCTGGATAATATCGGATATGATGAAACCCGTTACCTGAATGCACATATCGATTATAAAATAAAGAAAGGCGGAGGTCCATACTACCAGCTGCTCTTTTCTTTGCCGGGCAACAAACTGGATATCTATCACGATGTAAAGGGAGATGGTACCATTTCATTGGAAGATGGCGCTGTACATGATGTGAAATTGCTGGTGAAAGATGCCTATGGCAATACCTCCACCGTGAAACTGGCCTTGCAGCAGGGTGGCCCGGAGCCGGCAGACAAACCTTGCGCCAATACGATGTACCCCGATTCCCGGAACATATTTGAAAACAACCAGGTGGAGTTTTACCTGGATGAAGACGCATTGTACGATAAAATTTGTTTCAACTACCAGGAAACACCGGCAACAAACCCCAAGGCTTATTCCAATATTTTTCACCTGCATACGCCACTGGTGCCCATACACGATTTCTTTGGCGTACGTATGCGCCCATCGAAAATAGTGCCTGAACACCTGCAGTCAAAGGTAGTAATGGTGCGGGAAGGTATGGGAAGCAGCACTTCCGGTACCACACTGGAAAATGGCTGGTATAAAGGCACTTTCCGCGATTTTGGCAATTTCCACCTGGAAGTGGATACTATTGCACCCAAGGTAACGCCACTGGGCATAAAGCCTGGCGCTAACCTCGCCAAAGCAACGAAGATAGCCTTCGCTATGAACGACGCCAGTGGTATTCAAAGCTATCGCGCAGAGCTGGATGGCAAATGGTTGCTGTTTTCACGCAGAGGTAACGTGCTTACTTATACGTTTGACGAGCATTGCCAGCCAGGAACACACGTACTGGTGATGAAAGTGACCGACGTGGCCGGAAATGAAGGCACTTACCGGTTGTCTTTTAAAAGATAATTGAACACTGGAAACCTAAACTCTTATATATGGTGGGAAACTTAAAAGAAGGCGATAAAGCCCCCGTTTTTAAAGGAAAAGATCAACATGGCAAAACCATTTCACTAACGGATTTTAAAGGAAAACGGGTGGTGTTATATTTTTATCCGAAAGACATGACACCGGGATGTACTACCCAGGCATGCAATCTGCGCGACAACTATACATTATTGTTGAAAAAAGGATATGTAGTAGTGGGTGTGAGCACCGACAGCGAACAAAGTCACCAGAAGTTCATTGAAAAATATGAGCTGCCATTTACCTTACTGGCCGATGAAGATAGGAAGATTGTTAACCAGTACGGCGTGTGGGGCGAAAAACAAATGATGGGAAAAGTGTACGATGGGACTCATCGCACCACTTTCCTTATTGATGAAAAAGGCGAGATTGCACATATTATCAAAAAGCCGGACACTAAAAATCATACGGAAGAAATCCTGGAACTGTGGAAATAACCCGTTGATATAAGCGATAAAAAAAGAGCGAAGATGATTTCATCTTCGCTCTTTTTTTATCGCTTATATTAAGTATTATCTTTTCTGGCGTTGTTTCTTAAACAGGTTACCTGTTTTAAACTTGTTACCTTCCGGACTACCTACACGGTCCATGGCGCAACGGAAACCAACCGTATTTGTGGCCATATCTTCCTGCATGTAGCGGCGTGTACCCGGCGAAAGCCAGTAAGCACGGTCATTCCAGCTACCACCTTTCACCACGTGTGATTTATCGTTGATGAGGGAAGTGATACCGTAACCATATTCTACCTGAGAGAGCGAGTCACCATCAAGATAGTTGATTACATCACCTTTTTGATAGTTAAGACGGTTAGCACTTTCTTCGTCTGTTACATCACGCATTTTCAGGTGCCCTAAGCTGTCCTTTTCGAACTCTTTATTTTCGTTCTGGTAAACAGTCTGGAACTTATTACCACGATAGTAGTTGAAGTCTTCTCCATCGATCGGGTTCAGTGGTCTGTATACGTCGAGTACCCACTCTGCTACGTTACCCGACATATTGTAGATACCGAAAGTGTTTGGATAGAAAGAGCGGATGGGACCAGGGATAGAAGCCCGGTCGTTCAAACCACCAGCCACACCCATGTTATCACCGGAACCACGCTTGAAGTTGGCCAGGAACTGTCCTTGCATGGTACCGCGGCGGATATCACGTAAACCGCTGGTATTGGTTCCCCAGGAATATACCT
Source organism: Chitinophaga sp. Ak27 (assembly GCF_012726295.1). Classification (GTDB taxonomy): domain Bacteria; phylum Bacteroidota; class Bacteroidia; order Chitinophagales; family Chitinophagaceae; genus Chitinophaga. Next base: position 376,946 of record NZ_JABAOB010000006.1, read on the forward strand.
GTTTGTTCATGATCAGCTCTTCCCCGTGTTTACCTTCTTTTTTGGAAGGACCGGGGTTTTGACCAATGTAACCCAGTGCTGCGTATTCCCACTCAGCTTCCGTCGGGAGACGGTAATTAGGCAACATGATACCATCTTCAAAGGCAGCGTTACGGGGAGTTCCGTCCGCATTTTTGAACTGGCCCTTGGTTCCTTTAGACATTTTACCGGGAGTACCTTCGTATAAACCGGCAGTATATGACTTGGTGTCGAACGTATTATCGTCTGACTGGTTATTTACGTCTGCTTTGGAGAGCAGGCCTTTGTCCATCAGCAATTTTTCGTTTACGCGGTTGGAACGCCATTTACAATAGTCGGTTGCCTGTTTCCAGGTAACGCCTACTACCGGATAGTCATTATATGCCGGGTGTCGGAAATAATATTCTACCAGTGGCTCGTTGTAGGCCAGTTCACTACGCCATACCAGGGTATCTGGCAACGCGTTGCGGTATACATCCGGGAATGACTCGCCGTAAACGCGGTTCAACCAGTAGAGATATTCGCGGTAGTGTATGTTGGCTACTTCCGATTCGTCGATGTAAAAGGAGGAAACAGTAATACGACGTGGAATATTGTTCCAGTCGCCCATTACATCCTGTTCCGTTGCTCCCATGGCAAAGGTACCGCCCTGTACGAAAACAAGACCAGGACCTGTTTGCTGGTTTACATTTTTTGCTACGCTGAAACCGCCCATTTTCTGGTCGTTATAGTTCCAGCCGGTAGCAGAAGAAGCCGACTTCTTCTTACCGAAAAGTCCCCCGCCGTCTTTGTGACAGGCACTCATGGATAGCATTACGCTGGTACCTACGAGCAATGATAAAGAGGTTAATCTACGCATGCGATACAGCTTTTGTCTAGTATATTTACAGTAAACGCAAATGTACTCTTTTTTATTTTATGGCGAAAAAAATTAATTTGTAATTTGCTGCCAATCGTCCCCGCTGATAAAGGGTCTGCTAAACCAGAAGGCCGAAAAACGGCGATTAAGATAATGAAACTCAATTATATTTTTATAGGGATGTTCCTGATTTTTTTGCTGGGAGAAACAAGAACATCTGCCCAGCAAAGCCCAAGGCAGTATAAAAAAAATTCCGTGCTGGCCGGCGGCAGCTGGTATAAACTGGCGGTCAGCGAACCTGGCGTCTATAAAATTAGCGGCTCCCTGCTAAAAAGTATGGGCATGACCGCCCGTCTGCCCACAGGGACTATCCGCTTGTTTGGCACCGGTGGGCAGATGCTGGACGAAGCCACCAGCTCTCCCCGTTATGACGATTTGCCCGAGGTAGCGCTTTATGCGCAGGATAGCGGAGATGGCTACCTGGATGACGATGACTACCTGCTTTTTTATGCTCCCGGTCCACATAGCTGGAAGTTCAACCCTGGGTCCGGTATCTTCAGCCATCAGCATAACCTGTATGCCGACACTGCCTGGTATTTTATTACAGCCATGGACAATGGCCTCCGTATAACATCCGATAACACACCTTTACAACCCGGCATTCCGGAAAATACCTTCGATTACCATGCCTTTTACGAACGGGACAGCATTAACTTCCTGAACAGCGGGAAGCAATGGTGGGGACAGGAGTTCAGTAAAGTAGTAGGGCTGTCGCGAAACTACCGTTTCATACTGCCTGCGGCGCCTACCGGGCCGGTAACGCTGACCATGCGGGCGGCCGCCCGCAGTGGGGGGAGCGGAAGTACCTTTAATGCCACGGTTAACCAGGCAAGCGCCATTAATAGCCTATACCTGTTGCCGGTAACGGACAATATATTTGATGGGGTGGCTACCGTGGCCACGGGCTCGGGCACTGCTCCGGCGGCCCAGTCCGAGGTGGAAATAGGAGTGACCTTTGTACCGGGCAATCTCAACGACCGGGGATGGCTGGATTACCTGGAGGTGCAGGCCCGTTGCCCGCTAGTACTGCCGTCCAATGGTATGCTGGATTTTCGCAACACTACGGCGGGGGCTTTTCCCTATACCCCCCTTGTCCTCCACAATGCTGGTGATCAAACGAAAATATGGGATGTTACCGATCCCATACATCCCGTGGCTGTAAACGCTCTACTGCAGGGCGATTCCCTGCTGTTTAACCGGAAAAATGATCGTCTCCGTGAATACATCGCTTTTAACGAAACAGCTGCCATGACTCCCATGCTGGTGGGGACCGTTCCCAACCAGGACCTTCATGGAAATGAGGCTGCCGATATGATTGTTATTACCACCGCGCCATTGAAAGGGGCTGCTGAAAGACTGGCAGCGCTGCACCAGGATATGGATCAGCTGAAAGTGCAGGTAACTACCATTGACCAGGTGTACAACGAGTTTGGAGCGGGTACTCCCGACCCTACCGCGTTGCGCGATTACATAAAGATGTTTTATGACCGAGGGCCCGCGCCCCGCTACCTGTTATTGTTCGGTGCGGCCTCCTACGACTACCGCTGGCGGGTAAAGAATAATACGAATGACGTTCCCTCCTGGGAAAGTATGGCGTCCCTGGATGCTATCCGGTCTTACGTAACTGATGATTATTTTGGGATTTTAAAAGATGGGGCAGATATTAACCGCATGGATATACCAGATTTGCCGGAAATGGGTATCGGGCGTATCCCAGCCCGCACGATAGGGGAAGCTTCCCTGGCAGTGGATAAAATTATCCGCTATCGGCAACCGGCAGCTTTTGGCCCTTGGCGTAACCAGGTAACCCTGGTAGCAGATGACGAAGATGATAACCTGCATTTTGAAGATGCCGAGAAAATGGGAACCGTCATAGCAGGTAGCGCGCAACAGCTCGATATAGATAAAATATACCTGGATGCTTGGCCCCAGGAATCCAGTAGTGCCGGTCCTGTTATTCCGGCGGTTAATGCTGCTATTGCCAGGCGTATCAACAAAGGTACCCTGGTATTCAACTATTCGGGGCATGGCAGCAATTCCCGGCTGGCTGCAGAAAATATCATGGACGCTACCAGCATTAATGACTGGCACAATGATCAGCAGCTTCCCTTATTTATCACGGCTACCTGCGACTTTGCTCCATACGACGACCCAGGGATTACCTCCCTCGGGCATCGTGTGCTGTTACAGCATTCCGGAGGGGCTATTGCCTTAATGACTACTACCAGGGCCGTTTTTGCCGCCTCTAACCGATTAATGAATGCAAATTACCTGGAGGTTGCCTTTACGCCATTGGCCGATGGTGCTATGCCTACCCTGGGCATGGCAGCTATGCTGGCTAAAAAGCAGACTAACAGCAGCTCCAGTGATGTAATTAATAACCGCAAGTTCCAATTACTTGGCGATCCTGCCCTCACGCTGGCTTTTCCTGCCTGCCGGGTGGTAACCGATTCCATTAACGGGAAAGCAGTGAATGGTACGGTGGATACGATAAAAGGGCTGGGTACTTACACCATCAAAGGACATATTACCGATGCGCAAGGAAAGTCCCTGGATGCTTACAGTGGTACGCTGAACACTACTGTATACGATCAGCCAGCCCAACTAAAAACGCGGGGAAATGATCCCGGCAGCCAGCCGGCAGCTTTTGCCCTACAGCAAAATGTACTCTTCCAGGGAACGCAAACGGTGACACAGGGGAAGTTTTCATTTACATTTGTAGCGCCCCGGGACATCCGGGATGGTACAGGTAAGGGAAAGATGAGTTATTATGTGAGTAACGACCGGCAGGATGGTAATGGCTACTTCGATCATTTCATTACCAACGGCCTTGCAGCCAATCCTGCCCGGGATGTATCCGGACCGGCAATAACGGCCTGGTTGGATAACCGGCGCTTCAAAAATGGCGATATTACCGGGCCATCGCCGGTATTGCTGATAGACCTGGCTGACAGCAGTGGAATCGATATTTCCGGGAACAATGACAGCTATCGCCTTGTGGCCGTTCTGGATAGTTCAGAATATTTTGTGTTAAATGATTATTTTGCGGCATCTTTGGACAGTTATAAGAAAGGAAGTATACTATTTCCTTTGGGTGGATTGCCCGTCGGAGAGCATAGGATTACTATTAAAGCATGGGACACTTATAACAACGCTGGCACTACTACGATCTATTTTAAGGTAGCAGAACAAGGAGCACTGGCAGTAGAAGAGGTGAGGAATTATCCAAATCCCTTTCATGATGCAACACGTTTTACCTTTTTGCATAACCAGCAGGGAGAAGAATTACAACTGACTTTGCAGGTATATACAGTAGGGGGGCGCTTGGTGAAAACATTACGCAGCACAATAATTTCTGTCACTGGTCGTTATGATGGCATACCCTGGGATGGTTGTGATGATGCGGGAGTAAAACTATCTCCAGGTTTGTACGTGTACAGGTTAATTATCAAGACCACGAAAAGAACGCAGACAAAAGGCGGTAAACTGGTATTATGGTAGTCCGTGTAAAGTGCGTAGTATTTTGACCAATATCCCAAATAAACCCCTTTCTATGTTATATTAATAAATAAGATTATTTTTACATCCTTATCAAATACAAAATCTGCATGATCCGAAAGGTAACAATGGGCCTTGTGTTCATTTACGGTACTTTCATAAGTTTTAACGTTTCAGCGCAAATCACCAATCCGGGGCAGACAGATGGCCGTACTAATGCTGTTAATACCGCCGTCCCTTTTCTGAGAATTACACCGGATGCACGAAGTGGTGCTATGGGCGATGTGGGCGTAGCACTCTCACCGGATGCATATTCTATTTATAATAACCTTTCCAAACTGCCATTCGCAGAAAAGAATGCGGGGCTTGCAGTTACCTATACACCCTGGTTGAAAGAACTGGTGAATGACGTTTTCCTGGCGAGTCTTACCGGGTATACTAAACTAAACGATAAAGAAGCCATATCGGGGTCTTTGCGTTATTTTTCCCTGGGAACCATCAATTTCACGGACTTAACCGGTAATCCCAATGGCGATTTCCACCCGCGGGAGTTTGCGTTGGATGCAGGTTATGCCCGTAAGCTGTCTGACCACTTCTCTATCGGGTTAACCGGCCACTATATTTACTCTAACCTCGCAGGAGGCCAGAGTACCAACGATGGTATTATCAAGGCAGGTAAATCTTTTGCGGTAGATCTGTCCGGATTTTATACCAAAGAGTTTGAAAAGTCTGATGGGCTGGTAAACCGGCTGAATATCGGGATGGCCATTTCCAATATCGGAACCAAGATTTCCTACCTGGGTTCTGCTGCCAACAAAGATTTCCTGCCTACCAACCTGGGTATCGGAACGGCTTATACCATTTCCCTGGATGAGAGCAACCAGCTGACTTTTGCGCTGGATATTAATAAACTGATGGTGCCTACGCCGGATTCATCAGGAGCCTATAAAGAGAAAGGCACCCTGCAGGGCATGTTTAGCTCTTTTACAGATGCGCCGGGAGGATTTAAAGAAGAAATGCAGGAGCTAATGTATTCTGTAGGTGCGGAATATTGGTATAACCAGCAGTTTGCCGTTAGAGCAGGTTATTTCAACGAAAACAAATACAAGGGAAATCGTAAATACTTTACTGCTGGTATCGGTGTCAAGTATGATATTTTCGGACTGAATTTTTCTTACCTGGTGCCTTCCGGAACCGGTATTCAGCGTAACCCGCTGTCGAATACCCTGAGGTTTACACTGACCTTCGACCTGGGCCCGAGAGATGAAGAGAGTCGTACCGGCTGGTAACGATATACCCGTAAAATAACTAACTGGTTAAACGGTTGAATCCCTCCGCTAGACGGGGGGATTTTTATATTTAATGCCTTACCTTGCGGATTGGCATAATGATTAAATAATTACAAATATGAGTAGGATACGTATTGGATTAGGGGTAGACTTTCACCAATTGGTGGAAGGCCGCGAATTCTGGTTGGGAGGAGTATTGGTACCACATCACAAAGGTGCCTTGGGACACAGCGATGCCGATGTGTTGTTGCATGCCATCTGCGATGCTATGCTCGGTGCCCTTTCGTTGGGGGACATCGGCGTGCATTTTCCCGATACAGATAATACCTATAAGAATATCGACAGTAAGATATTATTAGCCCGTTGTGCGCAGCTCATTGGAGAAAAAGGTTACCAGGTAGTGAATGTAGACAGTACCCTTTGCCTGGAGGCGCCCAAAATCAAATCTTATGTACCGGCTATGCAGGCAGTTATTGCATCTATCTTACATATCAGCACAGAAGATGTATCCGTAAAGGCAACTACCACAGAAAAAATGGGATTTGTAGGCCGTGAAGAGGGCGTTACGGCCCATGCAGTGGTATTACTGGAGCATATTACCCAGTAATTACCATTCCTTAGTATTTTAAAATATCTTTGTTCAATGGCGGATATTATTGTAAAAATTATTAATAAGTCCGGTAACGAATTACCGGCCTATGCTACGGCGGATGCGGCAGGAATGGATCTCCGGGCACACCTGGAAACAGCGGTAACGCTGCAGTCGCTGGAAAGAGTACTGATTCCTACTGGTTTATTTATGGAGCTGCCAACTGGTTATGAGGCGCAGATCCGCCCACGCAGTGGACTGGCTGTTAAACAGGGACTCACCGTCCTGAATACACCCGGCACGATAGATGCGGACTATCGCGGAGAAGTAAAAATAATCATCATCAATTTGTCTAACGAACCGCAAACTATTCACCCGGGCGACCGTATCGCTCAAATGGTAGTGACCCCCTTTGTACAGGTGGTTGTTCAGCCAGTAACCGTATTGACAGAAACCGTTAGGGGAGAAGGTGGGTTTGGACATACCGGTAAATCCTGATAAATGCGGATATACTTCACCGTTATAGGACTGGCTGGCATTTTGTTAATGGGAGCTTGTAGTGGCGCCAGGCAAACGGCGTCGCGAAAAAACGCATCCAGCAAAAATGCCGTTGTGCTTGCACAACGGGCTGATAGTCTTTTTTTTGCCGCACAGCGTTCCAAAATGCTGGGCGATTACAGCACGGCCATTACCCAGTACATAGACTATTTACGGCTGAATAAAAATAATGCAACAGTTAACTATGAGCTGGCTCGCTTGTTCATGGAGACGCAGCATGCAGAGAACGCCCTGATTTTTGCTCGCAGGGCCGCAGCCCTCGATCCGCAAAATCATTGGTTCCAGGTAACCCTCGCGGATGCGTATGCCGTTAATCAAAGATTTGACAGCGCAGCCTACGTGTTTGATGGCCTTACCAACAGGTATCCCGATAATGAAGATTATCTCTACAATAAAGGCATACTCCTGGCGAAAGCCAATAAACCTGCTTCAGCACTGGCTACTTTTAACCAACTGGAGAAAAAAGTAGGCGTAGTAGAAGAACTTATCTACCAAAAACAAAAATTGCTGCTGAAGATGAGCATGGTAGATGAGGCTGCAGCAGAAATACAGAAACTGATTGATCAGAATCCTCAGGAAATCCGCTATTATTACCTTTTGGCAGAAATTTATGACGCCAATGACCGCGTTCCTGACGCGGCATCGGTATATCATACCATCCTGACCAAGGACCCGGATAACCCCAGGGCACTGATTGCCCTGGCTTCATATGCCAGGAAAAACAATGATATGGCTACTTATTGGGCTAATCTTACCAAAGCTTTTGCCAACCCGAATTATAATATCGACGAAAAAGTTGCCTACGTATATCCATATCTTCAAATGCTGAACCTCGATACAGCCAAGCTGGACGAAGGATTGCGCCTTACTGCCCTGATTATCCGGGCACATCCCCAGGATGCCAAAGCCTACGCATTACAAGGGGATATGTTTTCCCAGGCCGATATGATTGACAGTGCAGAAGTGAGTTATAAAAAGGCGATCAGCCTCGACGATACCCGCTTTTCAGTATGGTACCAACTAATGTGGATTTACTCCCGCAAAGATGATCCAACGGCATTGCTTACCCTCAGTAATAATGTTACCACCAAATTCCCTAAGGAATTTATGGGCTATTATTTTAAAGGGGTGGCCAGCTTCTTGTTACAACAATATCCTAATGCAATCAACTCATTGAATACTGCATTGGAGATAGGAAATGGGGAAAAGAAATTTTTAGGAGATATTTATTCGCTGCTGGGAGATGCTTACCATGCAACAGGACAGCATAAACAGTCAGACAGCAGCTATGAACGCGCTTTGCTGTTGCGTCCAAAAGATGCGCTGATCATGAATAATTACAGCTACTACCTGTCGCTACGGGGAGAAAACCTGGACAGGGCGGCGGAAATGTCAAAGCAGTCGCTGGAGATAGAACCCGATAGCCCAACTTACATGGATACCTACGCCTGGATACTTTTCCGTCAGGAGAAGTTTACAGAGGCCAGGCAATGGATTGAAAAAGCCCTGCAGTATCCGGAGGCACAGAAAAATCCGAATGTACTGGAACATTATGGAGACATTCTGTTTAACCTGAAAGAAGTTACAAAGGCAGTAGAGTACTGGCAGATGGCTAAAGACAAAGGAGCATCCTCTGTAGACCTGGTCCGTAAAATTGCTGAAAAAAGATATATTCAATAGGCTTTTAGCTACAAGTATTGATCAATGAAGAGAAACATTATCGTCACACTTTTAATTGCATCCATTGGTATGGGTATGATGGCCTGCCGTCATCCCAAGAAACTGGCAAGAAACACTTTCCCAGCCGCGGATACTACTAAGGTAACCGTTGCCAGGGATAGCTCTTCTAATGAGGAGTTAGCCAGGTTTACCAGTGACATGCTGAAGGGAATACATGCCAATCATATCGATTTTACCACTTTTTCCGGTAAGATGAAGCTGGCATTTGAAACAGATAAAAAAAGCCACAATAACCTGAATGCTACCTTCCGTATCAAAAAGGATAGTATCATTTGGATTTCTATTTCGGCGCCTATTGTAGACGAAGTGATCAGGGCAGTAATTACGCCGGATAGCCTTAAAATGTATAACCGGTTGGATAAACAATTATTCCTCCGAAAGATGTCGGATGCAGAGGAGTTACTTAATATACCATTTGATTTCTCGACTCTGCAGGATATGCTGATTGGTAACCCGGTATATCTCACCGACTCCGTATACCAGGTGGTAAAAACGCCATCTATCATCTCTTTTAGCTGCGATCATGCGAAGTTTGTGAGCCTGTTTAATGTGTTTGCGGATGACTACGGATTACAGCAGAGCAAGGTCATGGACAAAGACAGCATCAGTGCTATCAAACGTTCCTGCGAGCTCACTTATGGCGACTATACAACGGTGGCCGGGCGTAAATTCCCTACCACCCGTCGTATTTATGTGGAAGAAAAAAATGTAACCAAGGTAGCGCTTGACTTTACGCGGTACGATTTTGATACGCCGCTGAGCTTTCCTTTTAGCATGCCTTCCAGCTATAAGCGCATGTAAAATGAACATTGCGTAAAATGTCGTCTTTATTAAACTAATAAACGTTGTATATTTATTTAATTTGCAGTTACTAAAACTAGTCATGTTGTATTTGAAGAAGATTATCCCGTTTGTATTGATGCTATGGTTAGTGCCAGCTATGTTGGCAGCCCAGAATAATGGGCAGCAACAATCGCGGGAGGAACTTGAGCGTAGGAAAAGGGAACTGCAGAAAGAAATAGATGATGCCAACGAACAACTGAAGGAAACCAAGAAATCTACCCGGGAAAGCCTCGGGCAATTGCGCGCCCTGCGTGATAAAATCACCCTGCGTTCCCGGCTGATCAATAACATTAATGAAGAAATCAACTTTATTAACGGGGATATCAATACCGCGATGCGGGATGTAAAAACACTACAGAAAGACCTAGATACCCTGAAAGCCCAATATGCTCAACTGGTTGTTTACGCCTATAAGAACCGCTCCTCTTACGATATGATGAACTTTGTGTTTTCAGCACAGAGTTTTAATGACGCCGTAAAGCGGTTTCAATATTTAAAGCAATATCGTGAATACCGTCGCCGGCAGGCCGATAATATTGTGACTACCCAGGAACAGCTGAATCATAAAATTCAAAACCTGGAAAACCAGCGGGTAAAGCGTTCGGATGTGCTGAAAACGGAACAGGATCAAAGAGCTACGCTGGAAGAAGATAAGAAGGAAAAAGATGAGGTGTTGAGTAAGCTGAAAGGACGTGAGAAAGAGTTGGTAGCGGATATTAATCAGCGTAACAAAGATGCACAGAAAGTACAGGCAGCTATCCGGGCAGTAATCCGCCGGGAAATAGAAGAGGCGCGCCGTAAAGCTATAGAGGAAGAAGCTGCCCGTCGTAAGGCTGCAGAAGAAAAACGCCGGAGAGACGAGGAAGTCCGCAAAGCCGCACTGGCTGCCGCTGAAAAAGCAAAAGCGGATGCCGCCGCCGCCAATAAACCAGTTCCTGAAAAACCGGTACCTCCGCCAGTGAAACCACCGGAACCTACTCCGGAACCGGAAAAACCAGCCGCCCGTACGGAGAACGTACTGGAGGCCACACCAGAAGCGTTGGCCTTATCTGAAAGTTTTGAAGCTAACCGCGGAAAGCTCCCATGGCCGGTAGATGCAGGTAACATTATCGAGCACTTTGGTATTCACCAACATGCGGTAATGGAACATATCCAGGTACCTTCTGATGGTATTGTGATCGCCACCAATAAGGGCGGCGCCGTTAAATCCATTTTTGATGGAGAAGTGAAATCCGTAGTAGTGATGCCAGGATCCGGCTATGTAATTATTATTCGTCATGGACAATACTTCACCACGTATGTGCGTTTGCAGACAACGAAGGTGAAAAAAGGAGATATGGTTAAGACAGGGCAGGTAATAGGTACCGCCAGTACCAATGATATTGAAAACACCGGTGAAGTAGAACTGCAGATATGGAAAGGCATTAACAAGCAGAATCCTGAGCAGTGGATAAGAAGAAGATAGATATTTGAGCTTAACTAACTGAAACTATACGATGAAGCTGAAAGCACTTTTGAGTGCTTTCAGCTTTTCGCTTACTAACCAAATGCTTTTTTTTTGAGAAAGTTGATCCCTCTTCTGATGGCGCTGTGGCTATTACCTGCACCGTTGTTGGCACAACGGAGTAAGGTACAGTCGCGCACCGTATTGGAAAACCGTAAACAGGAGCTGCTAAAAGAAATAGAAGCAGCAAATAAAGCCCTGCAGCAAACCAGGAAGTCAACGCGGCAGAACCTCTCCCTACAGCGGGAACTGGAGCAGAAAATTGCCAGCCGCAATCAGCAGATCGTTAGCATTAATAAAGAAATCAGCTTAATAGAAGGCGATATCAGCAATACTAACAATAACGTACACACGCTGGAAAAGGAAGTAGACTCTTTAAGGGCACGTTATGCCCAGCTGGTGGTATATGCGTATAAAACCCGCGACTCATACAATGTACTCAGCTTTCTTTTTTCGGCCACCAGTTTCAACGATGCCATACGCCGGTACCAGTACCTGCAGCAATATCGTGAAAACCGCCGCCGGCAGGCAGAAAACCTCTTATCTACCAGGGAACTACTGGGCCAGAAATTAGTAGTGCTCCAGCAAAAACGAGCAGAAAAGGCAGGAAGCCTGCACCAGGAGCAGCAACAGCGGGTTAATCTGCTGGCGGATAAAAAGGAAACAGATCAAACAATTGCCCAGCTGAAAGGCCAGGAACAGGACTTACAGCGACAAATCAATAAAAGTAAAGCCGAAGCTAAACAGGTTGACCGGGCCATCCAGGAAGCGATCCGCCGCGAAATTATCGCCGCGCAGAAAAAAGCAGCTGCCCAGGCATTGGCCAGGAAGAAAGCAGCGGAGGCCAAACGTAGGCAACTGGCTGCTGCCAGGGAGGCCAGGAGGAAAGCCGCATTAGCTGCCGCGAAAAAGGCGCATAAGAAGCTGCCTGTAAAACCTGTGGAAGAAGAGAAAGAAGAAGCTGACGATGATCTACCACCGGTAAAAACATCAGCCGAAGATGTACTGGCGGCCACGCCTGAAGCACTCTCCCTGTCGCGTGATTTTGAATCTAACCGGGGGCGCTTACCCTGGCCGGTAGACGCCGGACGAATCACGGGCCACTTTGGGGCAGGCAAAATAGGAAAAATTGAAGTGGACCACAACGGTGTTATCATTGCTACCAGCAAAGGAGCGGCTGTCAAAGCCATTTTTGATGGAGAGGTGATTATGGTATTTATGATTCCAGGCGCAGGATATATGGTTACCCTGCGCCATGGAAAGTATTTTACCAATTACGTGAGACTACTGGATGTACGTGTCAGCAAGGGCGCTACTGTAAAACGTGGTCAAACCCTGGGTGTTGCTGCTACCGGTGGCGCCGGCAGCGGTGGTGAAATAGAATTGCAGATATACCGGAATACTATAAAACAGAACCCAGAACGCTGGATACGTTCCCGTTAAAGTAATTGCACCTGTTTTTGCAGCACTTCTTCATATAGCGCCTCATACCTTGGTATGATATTGTCGATATGAAAACGTTGGGCCTGTTCCCATGCCCCCTGCCTTACCTGCTTCAGGAGGTTTTCATCTTTCAGCAACCGGATAGCGTGTGCAGCCATGCCTTCTACATCGCCCACATTGCTCATATAGCCGGTTTGTCCGGGGATATTGATTTCAGGCAACCCGCCTGCGTTGGAGGAGATTACTGGTACTTGTGCCGCCATGGCTTCCAATGCGGCCAACCCGAAGCTTTCATATTCTGAAGGCAGCAAAAACAGGTCGCTGATCGACATCACATCTTCTAATTGTTCCTGTTTTCCGACAAACCTTACATCCTCGCAGATGCCTAACTCACGGCAAAGGCATTCTATAGAAGGTCTGTCAGGGCCATCACCTACCAACAACAGTTTAGCAGGAATTTCCTGGCGCACCCGGGCAAATACTTTCACGACATCCGGTACCCGCTTCACTTTACGGAAGTTGGACACGTGCAGTAATATTTTTTCGCCATTAGGGGCAATTGCCTGCCTGAAATGAGGCAGTTCCCGGCGGCTGAAACGTTGGGTATCCACAAAGTTGTAGATCACCGATATGTCCTTTTCAATAGGGAAAGACTTATAGGTTTCATCCCGCAGGTTTTCCGAAACGGCGGTAATAGCGTCGGATTCATTGATGGAGAAGGTAACTACCGGTTCATAGGTTTTGTCCTTGCCCACCAGGGTAATGTCTGTACCGTGAAGCGTAGTAATAAAAGGCACTGTTCTGCCATGTTTTTTCACGATTTGTTTGGCCATATATGCGGTAGATGCATGTGGGATGGCGTAGTGTACATGCAACAGATCCAGTTTCTGGTTAATAATCACATCCACCATAGTACTGCTGAGAGCAGATTCATAGGGAGGAAAATCAAAAAGCGGATATGTAGGGACCTGTACTTCGTGATAATATATATTAGCGTGAAACGCGTTAAGCCTTACTGGTTGCTGGTAGGTGATAAAATGTACCATGTGGCCCTTATCTGCCAGGGCCTTACCCAGTTCGGTTGCCAATACACCACTACCACCGTAGGTAGGGTAACATACTATTCCTATGCGCATGAGATGTTTTTTTGCATTCCGCAAAGGTACTAAAAAGCAGAAAGGATACAGCATAGGCCAAAGCCAGCCGGGATGCAGGGATAGGCAATCGGCTATTGCCGGCCTCACCTCGATAGCTTTATGCTTTACTCCTGCGGCTTTTTTAGTAGTTTTAACGATAAATTAACCTGCTGCATGAAAAAGTTTATAATGCCGATTTTAGTGGCCTTTTCCCTTCCTGTTGTTGCCCAGAGCCAGGAAAAGGACTCCCTCACATTAAGAAGGCTGGCGGATGAAGTACTCACGCATAGTACAGCATACGACAACCTGCACACCTTAACCAAGAAGGTAGGTGGCCGCCTGGCAGGATCCTCCCAGATGGTAAAAGCCGAACAATGGGGCGTGAAAGCCTTGAAGGCTGCCGGAGCAGATACCGTATATCTCCAGGAATGCATGGTGCCTCATTGGGTAAGAGGCGCTGCCGAAGAAGCCCGTATTATATCGAAGCGGCGCGATTTCATTCCCCCGCTGAATGTACTGGCTTTGGGAAATTCCGTAGGCAGCGGACCTTCCGGTGTAACAGCCGAAGTGCTGGAAGTAGCTTCTTTCGATGACCTGGAGGCCAAAAAAGACCAGGTTAAAGGGAAGATTGTTTTTTATAACTATCATTTCAATCCCACTTTTATCAAAACGTTCCATTCCTATAGGGACGCCGTACAATATCGTGGCCAGGGCGCCAGCCGTGCAGCTAAATACGGTGCAGTTGCTGTCATTGTTCGTTCTATGAGCCATGCAGCCAATAATTTCCCCCACACAGGCGCTATGGCATATGATAGTGCCTACCCTAAGATCCCGGCGGTGGCTATCGGACTGGAAGATGCCGACCGTTTGAGTCAGCGGCTGAAAGATGATGTTGATGCGAAGGTGTTCCTGCGTACCAATTGCGTGATGCTGAAAGATACTATTGGCCATAACGTAATCGGGGAACTACGGGGTAGTAAGTATCCTGATCAGTACATCACGGTAGGCGGCCATCTTGATTCCTGGGACGTGGCGGAAGGCGCCCACGACGATGGCACCGGCTGTGTGCAGTCTATAGAAGTGCTGCGTGCTTTCAAAGCAACAGGAATAAAACCGGAACGTACCCTTCGGGTAGTATTATTTGCCAATGAAGAAAACGGAACGCGGGGTGGCCGTAAGTACGCGGAAGTAGCCAAAGCACGCCAGGAAAAACATATCTTCGCGTTGGAAAGCGATGCAGGCGGCTTTACGCCACGTGGCTTTACCACTACGATGGATGCTGCCGAAAAAGCAAAGATGGATAGCTGGAAACCCTTATTTGCACCCTATGGCATATACGATTTTGAAGAACCCGGTGGGGGCGTAGATGTGGGACAATTGCACGAAGCATTAGGAACACCGATGGCTGAACTTTCTCCTGATTCGCAGCGTTATTTCGATATTCATCATGCAGCTAATGATGTATTCGAAAACGTGAATAAAAGGGAACTGGAGCTAGGTGCTTTTGGTATGGCTGCTTTAATTTACCTTGTAGATCTGAATTTCTGATTATCCACTACTAAAATATACTTATGGGTCGTTTTGTCTTTATTGTTGTTTCTATTATTATACTGGTATTGGGAGGCATATTCTTCTATAAATACTATTTCGTTTTCGGACAGGGAGTAAAGGCAGGCGAGCTTAATTATTTTGTGCAGAAAGGATATGTCTTTAAAACCTACGAGGGCAAATTGATCCAGTCTGGTTATCGTGGTAAAGTAGCAGGAACTATTCAGTCCAATGAATTTCAGTTTTCGGTGGCCAGCGAACGTATTGCCCAGCAGTTAATGACCGCCAGCGGCAAAGTGGTAGAGCTGCACTATAAAGAATACCTGGGCGCTATTCCCTGGAGAGGCTACAGCCCCTTTATTGTAGATAGTATTATTTCTATCACCAACCCGGGCCCTCAGAACCTGGTTCCTTAAAATAAAAATATCACCCAAAAAAAATGCTGCAGCTCATTTCATGGCTGCAGCATTTTTTTTGGGCGAGCAGGAATGCATTGCGCCCTATCCCGCCTGTATAAGGAATATAGCAGGTCTTTTATGGAGATCTGGTAATTGTTTTTTCCATTCTTTCACGGTCTTGGTCTTGATGTATTCTGTAGGTGCGGTAATATCCGCCGCCACGCATACGCGGGTCCCGTCTTTACAGTTATCTACTATATCCTTCAACAGCTGGTTATTACGGTAAGGCGCTTCAATAAAGAGTTGGGTTTGTTGCTTCCGTTCAGAGGTGGTTTCCAGCTCCCGGATGGTTTTGATTCTCTCAGGACCCTTAACAGGCAGGTAGCCTACAAACTGAAAGTTTTGCCCATTCATACCGGAGGCCATTAGCGCCAGCAGCATAGAGTTGGGCCCGATCATCGGGATGATCCGGGCATCGATGCTGTGGGCCATTTGCACTACCAGGTGTCCGGGATCCGCAATGGCAGGGCATCCCGCCTCACTTAGTATCCCGATATCTTTACCTTCCAACAGTAATTTCCGGCCAATGGTTACATCTGGTGGCTGATTTTCATTCATGATCAGCAGTTGGAGGGCATCTATATTAATATTTCTGTCGAGCGCTTTTAAATAGCGCCGGGCAGTACGTTCATTTTCTACATAAAAAACCGATAGCCGCTGTACAATCACTGTTACATAGGCCGGGATGCTGAATAAGGCATCAGGACTCAACACGGTAGGAACAAGGTACACATTGCCAGGAGTATTCATTTATCGCAGTTTTTTATTTTGTAAGTCAATAGTGGCGGCAATTACAGCGTACGACGGCGCCAGCATCCAGCCCACCACCGGGATCAGCATAAACAGGTAAAACACCATGCCATTACCAATGGCCATGCCCCTGTGCTGGCGTATAAATGCAATGCTTTGTGACATATTTAAGCGATGTCTTTCACAACTATAATCCATCATGGCAAAGCCGTAAAAATAGCTCTCTACAAAAAAACTGATCATGGGGATCAACCAGCCTACAACCGGAATAAAAGATACCAGCAGCAATACCAGGATCGCAGCAGTTTGGTAAACGATGTTACGGCACGACATCTTAACGCCCCGGATGATATCCTGGCCCAGCTGTGACCAGCTGAATGGAAACTCTTTGTATTCCAGGATGGCCTCTGTTTTTTCTGATAAATAAGAGAATACCGGTGAGGCCACTATCAAAAACAAGTATTTGAAGTAAGAGAAATACCAGAATACAAAGACTATCCTCACAGAAAAAGCTACGAGGATAAAAAGAAAACTAATCCAACTGCTTTCCAGGTCCTGTACCCACTCGGTGATATGCAGCAATTTGGTCAGGTACTCTACAAAATCCCCGGAATATCCCCATACAAAGTAAAACCCCGTAAAAAAAAGCAAGCAGTAAATAATGCCCGGTATCAGTATCCATTTCCATAATTTATGCTGCATGATAAACTGGTGGGCCTTTCCATATGATTGAACAGCCGACAGTACTTCTCTGAATGAAAACAACGCCTGAATTTTTTAGTGTAACTAAATGTTTTATGAAAGAGCAACGAAACTAAGGCAAAAATATTTTAAATGTGAGCATAAAGCTGCAGGCACAAAGCAAAAAGCTATTATGGAGAATGATATTGGCGAATATTTAACAATATCGCAGCAGTCATTCTCCATAATAGCTTTTTGCTTTGCGCTTCCGGCTCTTAGAAGCGCGGACAAAGCGTCTTATACTTGTTATTTTCGTTCCTGGTGTGAATATAGATCAGTGAAATCTCGAAGCCTCCCCTGTAATTGGAGGCTGGTTTCAGGGTAGAAACGTTGGTATCATAAGTGAGCCCCAGCTGGAAACCCTTGTATTCCAGGCCCACATAGGGAATAACGGCGTCTTTAAGACGGTACCAGCTACCTACGTAAAAAGTAGTAGGCTGATCATCCACATCGCTGAGGGAGAAGCCATAAGCGCCGCCAAACGTAAATTCAGTAGCTGTGCTTTGTTTCATGTACAGAATACTGGTATGAAAGCGGTCTTTCCCGTTTACCGGTACAGACCCCCCGCCATGCACGGTCCAGCGATAGCTGAGCCGGTTCTGGGTCAGGTTCATGAACGACTCGGTAGGCTGGGTAATATGATAATAGGAGGCGCCCAGGTAAATATTGGACGATTCCCCGATTAAACCGTTGTACAGGATCCCCACGTTGGGATCGAAATAGGAAATTTTCGGATTTACCAGCGTTTCATTACTTGGAATAGACGGGTTATAACCGTTGTTATCTATTTGATTCTCAAATTGTAATTTAGTATTATCAATCCTTTTCTGCACTAGCGTTCCCTGCAAACCTATGGCAAGGGTATGATTACCTTCTGGATCCAGGCCCTTATGATAGGCTGTGCTGAACGAAAGATAAGTAGAAGTTAATGCCCCGCCACCGCTTCTGTCATACATGGCCTGGAGCCCAACGCCCCAGATATCTGTATAGGAAATAACGTTCTTAAGTATCCCGAAATCAATGGCAGCTGTCCCGGTAATGAAAGGAGAGGCAATACTGCTCCATTGGGACCGGTAGTTGCCGGATAAGCGGTAATCTCCTGAAAATAAGCCGGTAAATGCTGGGTTAAGCGTAAGCGGTGAGGCAAAAAATTGCGAAAAGTGCGGATCTTGCGCCCTTAAAGGATTAAAATAAAGTAATATGGTCAAGAATAGTAAAGCTCTTTTCATAGTAGTAAAGCTTAAAGCATAGGGTAGTTATGCAATGTCGGTGAAGGTACATTAATTAGTTCATATCGCAAATTAAATTCATGTATAAAAAGCCGCTGACATAAAAAAGCGAATAGCAGCAGTACCCATTAAAGATACAAAACTGCTATTCGCAAAACGATTTTATTGTGACTATTGTTGCAATTTATTTCCGAAGGCCAGATCGCCTGCATCTCCAAGACCTGGTACGATATACCCCTTGGCGGTCAGTTCATCGTCAATATCACCTGCCCAGATGGTCAGATTAGCGTTCGTATTACGCAGCACATATTCTATCCCCACAGTACAGGCAATAGCCACCACCAGGTGAATATGACTGGGTTTCCCAATGGCTTCCAGGTGCTCGATGGTTTTTACCAGCGAGGCGCCGGTAGCCAGCATGGGATCTGAAAGAATTAGCACCTGCCCGTCGATAGATGGGGTACTAACATATTCCAGGCTGATATCAAAAGAGCCATCGTGGTTATGTTTACGGTAAGCTGAGATAAACGCATGATCTGCCTTGTCGAAATAATGCAGTAATCCCTGATGCAGGGCCAAGCCTGCGCGTAAAATAGTGGCCAGTACCGGCTGCGCCTTCAGTATTCGACAGGTAGCAATACCCATTGGGGTAGTCACCTCCTTGTCTTCGTAATCCAGCGTTTTACTGATCTCATAAGCCGCCACTTCCCCTAGTCGCTCCAAATTACGCCGGAAGCGCATACGGTCTGTTTGAACCTCCACATTCCTGATCTCGCTTAACCATTCTCCAACCAACGAATTGGTTTCACTTAAATTGATAATCATGAGCAATCCCTTTGAGGCCGCAAATTACCGAAAAATAGTGAACTACTCTTGCTCGTCCTTGTCCAGTAATTTGGCTTTCTTTACCAGCTGTATAAATTCAGCCCGGTATCCTTCTTTGTCCTCTCCCCGCGCGGTGCCCGCCCACGACAACACCTGGTCGTAGGTAGCCGTACCTGCAAAGGCAGAACGCCTCAGCAACTGGCCAAAAGCGGCTACTGCGCTAGCCATCCGGAAGTCTTCCGGTGCAGCGCCAATTTCCTGGTTATCATAAGGCAGCACCTTTTCCATTAACTGGCTCTTTTCTGCAGTAGGCTCTTTGTAGCGTAATTTTACGGTCAACACCTCTTTCTGGTTACCTACTATCTTACCTTGCTGGTATTTCAACGGATCTACCCAGTTCACGTTTTCCCCTTTCTTACCGGTAGGTATCAGCTCATACAGTGCGGTCACGGTGTGCCCCACGCCCATATCGCCGGCATCTTTCTTATCGTTGTTAAAATCTTCGTTCTGCAATATCCTGTTTTCATAACCTACTAACCGGTAAGCCTGCACGAAGCTGGGATTGAATTCAACCTGCAGTTTTACGTCTTTGGCCACGGTAAACAGGGTACCTCCAAACTCGGTTACAAACGTTCTGCGGGCTTCCTCGAAATTATCAATATATGCATAGTTGCCGTTGCCTTTGTCGGCCAGCAGTTCCATGGTGTTATCTTTTAAATTACCCATGCCAAAACCGAGTACAGACAAGAAGATTCCTTTCTGCCTTTCATTTTCTATCAGGCGGGTCAATGCTCCCTCACTGGAGATACCCACGTTGAAATCGCCGTCTGTAGCCAATATTACCCGGGTATTGCTGTTTTCTTTGCGAAGCTTCCCTGCAATGTCATAGGCTAGTTGTATGCCGGCGCCACCGGCAGTAGAGCCGCCAGCCTGTAGTTCATCGAGGGCCGACAGTATACGTTGCTTGTTGTTGCCGCTGGTAGGCGGCAATACCACGCCGGCAGCGCCTGCATATACCACAATGGCTACTTTGTCCTGCGGGCGTAATTGTTCTGTCAATACCCGGAAGGCTTTTTTAACCAATGGAAGCTTATTTTCTTCATCCATAGATCCCGAAACATCCAGCAGGAACACAAGGTTGGTGGGAGGAAGATCTTTAGTATCTACCTGTTTGCTTTTCAGGGCCACGCGCACCAGCTGGTGACCGGTATTCCAGGGACAGATGGCCATATCGGTGTAAATGGCCACCGGGTCTTTGCCGGTAGGAGCTTTGTAGCCGTAATCGAAGTAATTGATCATTTCTTCTACTCTGACCGCATCCGGTGGTGGCATTTCGCCGTTGTTAAGGAAACGGCGCAAATTGCTGTAAGAAGCCCGGTCCACATCTATACTGAAGGTGCTCAATGGCTGATCTGTTACCGCATGGAAGATATTTTCGTTGATAGGGCTGTAAGCTTCTGTGTTGGAAGATGGATATGAAACGCGGGCACTACCGGCGGCTACACCCGATATCACCATCTCATAATTCTGCGCAGCCACCATATTACGTTTGGGAGCAGTAAATTTAACGGTAGGCGCCGGGGGCGGTGCTGGCGGCTCTCCACAGATGACCGCATCCTGCATTATATACCGGCTCCTGTCTTTCGCTAGCCGTTGCAGCAGATGGAGGGTAACATTGACAGCGGTCTGTTTGTCGCTTACAGTGAGTGTTACTACTTTGTAATTAGTGGCGCTGATTTCCAGCGTAACTTTTCCCACAGGGACTTTCAGGCTAAAATGCCCTTTGGCATCAGAAGCTGTCATCACATCTGTATTTTTTATCCGGACTACAGCATTGGCTACAGGCTGATTACCTGCGCTTTCTTTTACGGTACCAGTGATAGTGCGAGGCTGCCGGGCGGATACGGTGAGCGCTACTAGGCAGTGGAGTAATAGCAGAGCAAGATATTTTTTCATGGCGATATTGTTTTCTGCCAATAGGATGGCATCCATGTGGCCGTTTCCATAAATCAGGAAAAAAAATATTTTAAAACTACCTTTGCTGAAATTTTTTGAGATGGTATATAATGTGATTGGCACCATGTCTGGTAGCTCATTAGACGGACTGGATATAGTTTTTGCAGAACTGACCGAAATACGCGGACAATGGACCTATGCTATTAAAGCCTCCGAAAGCCTGCCTTATGAGCCGGAATGGGTGGAGAAACTGGCCGGGGCCACCACCTTATCAGCCCGGGACTACCTGCTGCTGCATACGGCCTATGGGCATTATACCGGACACCGTATCCTGTCTTTCATAGAAAAGAACCAGCTGGATCATAAAGTACATTTTATTGCCTCACATGGTCATACCACTTTTCATATACCTTCTGCTAAAACAACGGCCCAACTGGGCGATGGAGCGGCTATTACTGCAGTAACGGGATTACCGGTGATTACGGATCTGCGGGCAGTAGATGTGGCATTGGGTGGTCAGGGAGCGCCTATTGTGCCTATTGGTGAAAAATACCTATTGCCGGGATATCAATACTGGTTGAACCTGGGAGGCATTGCTAATGTTTCAGCCCAGTTGCCGGATCAATTTGTAGCATTTGATATTTGTCCTGCCAACCGTGTGCTGAACTCCCTGGCAGCGGCGCTGAATAAGCCTTACGACGACGGAGGCGCCCTGGCGGCCGGTGGCGTTGCAGATGTAGTGTTGTTGAATCAGCTGAACAGCCTGCCTTATTACGCTGCTTCATGGCCTAAGTCGCTCGCCAACGACTTCGGTACCGATACTATCCTGCCTATGATAGCGCCTTTGCGTATTTCAGTACAAGGTAAGTTGCGCACCTATGTAGAACATATTGCAGCACAGGTAGCGCAGGCCGTAAAAGCATTGAAAGAAAACATGCCGGAAGGACCTGGTAAAATGCTTGTTACCGGCGGCGGCGCATTCAATACCTTCCTGGTAAATACCATACAACAACAGCTGGAGCCATTAGGAGTTACCGTAGAAGTGCCCGATGCACTGACTGTTAATTTTAAAGAAGCCTTGATTATGGCGTTGATAGGCACTTTGCGCTGGAGACAGGAAGATAATGTCTTAAGCGGGGTTACCGGCGCATCAAGAGACTCTATCAATGGAGCACTCTGGACGAGCCGGTAAGCAATATATTAAAAATTGTTGTCGAGGAGCTGGAATTTATCTCCATCAAACAAGCCAAGATCGCTTAGTTTCAAATGAGGAATAACCAATAATGCCATGAAGGATAATGTCATGAATGGTGATGCCAGCCGGGATCCCAGGGCTTTGGCTGCTTTATCGAGGGCGCTGTATTGTGCAGCTACCGTATAGCCGTCGAGGTTACTCATCAAACCTGCTACTGGCAGGGGCAATACAGCGGTATCGGCGCCATTTACCACGCTGATACCGCCTCGCTCGGCTATTACTGCGTTGATAGCAGCCGCGAGGCTTTCGTCGTCGGTACCTACAGCAATGATATTATGACTGTCGTGCGCTACCGAAGAGGCAATGGCGCCACGCTGCAATCCAAACCCATGGATAAATGCCATTGCGGGAGCTGCCGGCCGGTAACGGTTTACGACGGCCAGTTTCAGCACATCTTTCGGTATACTGTTTTGTACGTTCCCTTCAGCTACCGGGAGTATTTCCTGTAGCGCATTAGTAATCAGCTGACCATCGAGCGCTGCTATCACTTTGGCGCTTACTTCGGCGCTATTGGCCGGAATACAAAAGTCGGTCGCCTTTACAGGATTACATATGAAATTGTTTACAGGGGCCGAGGCAATGCTGGGTATGAGCGTACGTCCATTTTCTGCTACTTTCATCCCATCAATATAAGTGGCCAGTATGTTGAAGTCTTCCAGGTTATCTACCACGATAAAATCGGCCGGATCATTTTCCTTCAGCAGGCCGTTATCCAGCTTGTAATGTACTACCGGGTTGATGCACGCAGCACGTAATACTTTAAAGAGGTCTATACCATGTGCCAGCGCTCTCTTTACCAGCAGGTTAATATGCCCTTCCTCCAGGTTATCAGGATGTTTATCATCACTGCAAAACATAATATGGTCGGTATAGTTATTCAGTAATGGATATAATGCCTCAAAATTTTTGGCAGCACTTCCTTCCCGGATAAGGATATGCATGCCGTACTTCAGTTTATCTAACGCTTCTTCAATAGTAAAACATTCGTGGTCAGTGCTGATGCCTGCGGCAATATAGTCGCGGGCGGCGTCGCCTCTAAGTCCCGGTGCATGGCCGTCGACAGGTTTACCCGCTTTTTTTGCAGCGGCAATTTTGGCCATCACTTCCGGGTCTTTATGCAGTACGCCCGGGAAATTCATCATTTCCGTGAGATACCTGATATCGGATCTTTCCAGCAGGGCTTCAATATCGGCCACTGTAATGGTGGCGCCCGCAGTTTCAAAAGTGGTGGCAGGCACACAGGAAGGGGCGCCAAAGTTGAACCGGAAGGGAACCTGTTTGCCGTTTTCCAGCATATAGTTAACGCCGGCAACGCCCATCACATTGGCTATTTCATGCGGATCGCTAACCGTGGCAATGGTGCCGTGGACAACGGCCATCCGCGCAAATTCGGAAGGAATGAGCATCGCGCTTTCCACATGTACATGCGCGTCTGTAAAGCCCGGCAGCAGGTAGCTGGAGTAAGATTGGCTATCGCGTGTAATCCTGGCTATGCGGCCGTTTTCTATATGCAAGGTAGCAGGGTAAATTTCGGCTTGCAGGATATCCACCAGGTTGCCCGATATCTGGAATGTATTCATGCCGTAAAGCTAAGGAATAGGCGGCATTTTCGGTCCTGGCGTATTTTTTGGTAAAATGTTTGGGGAGATGTTTTTTGGTTATCTTTAGTTACCAAAGAAACGAATATCAAAAACGTATTTATGACAAGGATTAAATCTTACGCGCTGCTGGCTGCCTTTTTGATAACAGGAATCAGCACTTACGCCCAGACTGCGGATGAAATTATTGCAAAGAATACTGCTGCAATGGGCGGGGAAGCAAAATTAAAAGACCTGAAAACCCAATATGTAGAGGGAAATATGGAAGTGCAGGGGCAGTCTGTGCCGATCAAAAAATGGGTAAAGCAGAATGAAGGCATGCGACTGGAATTCAATGTAATGGGAAGCAACAATGTACAGGTAGTAACCCGGTCTACCGGTTGGAGCCTGATGCCGGTGATGATGCAAACAGCGCCCCAGGATATGGATAGTGCTACCCTAAAAATCATGCAAGCGCAGCTGGATCTGAGAGGAGAGCTGTATGATTATAAAAACAAAGGAAAAAGGATAGCGTTAGCAGGTAAGGAAGATGTGAATGGCACACCGGCCTATAAGCTGAAAGTGACCGGGGAGAACGGCGCTACAGGGGATGTTTATATAGATGCTAATACTTTCCTGATTGTAAAAACAGTGAATAATATTAACATCAAGGGGCAGTCGCTGGAGCTGGTATTGATGATGTCTGATTACAAGAAAACGCCGGAAGGCTATGCCTATGCGGCTACTACTACGCAAACACCGGGCGATGTTAAAATAAATGTGTCGAAAGTAGATGTGAATACACCGGTGGTAGATACGCTGTTTGCTAAACCACAATAAGGATAACGGATATACGCTGGTGGAATGTAGATTGACAGGCCCGCCAGCGTATACCTTCTATGTACAAATATTATTTATACAATTTGGCCATGGCTTTTGCCTCTTCGGCCATTTTTTGTGCCAGGTGAGCTGGCTGCAACACTTTTACCTGGGCGCCATAGCTGAGCAAGGTCATGGTGAGCTCAGGGTTGATGACAACGTTAAGGGATATACGACATTCCTGGTCATTATCTTCCACTACTTCCTGGGAAGCGTGTATGGGCTGTGATTTAACATACTTGCCCTGTTTAGGAGCAAAGCTCAGCAAAACATGTTCGGGTTCCCCATCATGTACAGTGATGCCAACAGCATGCTTAAAATAGCTGGCATCATCAAAATTCTTTTCATCAAAATGTTTCATGGTAGGCCAGAGTTTCACAATTCTGTCCAACGCAAAGGTAATAACAGCGCCGCCACGGGTCTGCTGGCTTTTGCCGATCAGATAAAAGCGGTGTTGATATTCCCGCAGGTGATAGGGCTCTACCCAGTGTTCCTTGGGTTCGTCGCGTTCAAAGCTCTGGTAGGCAATCCGGATCACTTCCAGGTTTTTAATGGCATCTACAATTTCAGGAATATGTTCAGCGCCTTTGTATTGAGAGGCGCGGGCAAATTTAATCAACCCTTTATGTTGCAGCGCTTCCCGGTTCATTTTCAGGCTGGCGGCTATTTTGAGGATAGCGTCTTCAAATTGTTGTACTACAGGCAAACTGCGGAATTGTTCCAATATCCCAATAGCGATTTCCAGCCCCTGGAGATCTGCTTCTTCTATAGGGGAATTACTGATGGAAAAACTTTCATCTGCGTACCGATAGGTGCCACTGCTGCGGTCGTATACGATAGGCGCCATGTAGTTTAATTCCGGGTCCTGTCGCATGTCCTGTAAATCTTTCTGTATGGTACGGACGGAGATACCCGTTCCCATTTTATCAGATACATATTCAATCAGGTTGTCCAGGGTAGGTTTGGGTTTCTGTTTGCTGCGCAGTCGCTCATCGATCCAACGGTAGCGCGACACCGCATCTTTGTTCTTTGGCAATAGATAAAATTTAGATAATAAAAATAAGCAATTCCTGCTTTTGCAAATAAGGATAAAAAAAATATAGCGAAAAGATCACTACGCAAATTCCATGCGTGCAGCCCTGCTAGATTTGTATTGTTATCAAAACGGAATGGTTATGAATCAAGTAAATACAACTACAGCCATTACACAAATGCAGGCAATTTCAATTGGGCAAATCATCATGGATGATTCCAATTACCTGACACTCTGGGGCCAGGTGCTACAGGATGATGTGTGGTATCCCTGTGATTTTGTAACTACCTATGAAGTCATGAATACCATGCTGCGTTTCGGCCAGGATAAACACGATGCGGTACAGATGACCATTGTGAAAAAACTGGAAGATATGCGTCGTATCCCGGATATTATTGACCTGGAGGCCGAATTGGGAACCGCCGTAGTTTTTGACAATCTTATTTTTTATATGCGCCGTCCATGCCTGCAGCAGGACGATAACTGGGAAGCTTATGCGGATGAAGAGTGCTATTATATAGAACGGGTGATACAAATGCCCATAGTGCCGGTACCGCCCACCTTACCACCCGCTGCCCGCCTGCAGGGAGAAGATAACGAGAAAATGGAGTATTGTATCCAATTACTTCATGATGCCTATAACCTATACCTTGGATTTATTGAGATTGAACTCGGGGATGAAGCTGCCAGAATGAAGGCCGGTCTGGAAAATGACTATAAGTTCAGCATGGCTTATTATGCCTGGCAGCTACATACCTCAAATATTTAAACCCCTGTTAGCCATATTTTTATCTGTTGAATAACCCCTTTCAGCTGTTGTATGTACCCCTTCTATCCGTTGATTGAACCCTGTTAAACATTGTTTGTTAGCCCCAATTCCCCTTCCGCCGGAAAAAAAAACGGCAAAACTGAGAAAAAAATCCCTAGAAGTCTATAAATTTTGTAGGAAAAGGTTATTTTTGGTCAATAAAATCGCAGAACTATGAGTTTAAGACTGGGCGATGTTGCTCCAAACTTTAAGGCTAATACCACTTTAGGAGAGATAGATTTTTATGAATTTCTTGGTGATGGATGGGGAATCTTATTTTCTCACCCGGCAGACTTTACCCCGGTATGTACTACCGAGCTTGGTAAAACTGCCCTTCTGAAAGATGAGTTCGCGAAACGTAATACTAAAGTGCTGGCTGTCAGTGTAGATCCGTTGGATAAACACCTGAGCTGGATAAATGATATTAACGAAACACAACAGTGTGACGTAACTTTTCCTATTATTGCAGATGAAAACAAGACAGTAGCGAATTTGTATGACATGATTCACCCAAACGCCTCTGAAACGTTTACCGTTAGATCCTTGTTTATCATTGGACCGGACAAAAAAGTGAAACTGATCATCACTTATCCGGCCTCTACCGGCAGAAACTTCCATGAAGTGCTGCGCGTGCTGGATTCCCTGCAGCTTACTGCTAAATATAGCGTAGCTACACCAGCCGACTGGAAAGATGGAGAAGATGTGATCGTTACCGCAGCGGTGCCCACGGCAGATATTCCTGCCCGTTTTCCGAAAGGCCACAAAATTATCAAGCCTTACCTGAGAACAACACCTCAGCCCAACAAATAATGACGAAGTAGCCGGCGAAAGGCTTTACTTATAAAGATTTTTTAATGGTTGGTTTTTGATTTTTACGAAACGGGGATTTCTCCCCGTTTTTTTTATACCCTTTTGATGCCTGTTAACCATCTCCCCATATAGATAGGACTCCCAGGAGCCGGCATTAAAAAAGATTAGGGAAAACAAAAACAGCTTCCTGCTTCCGTTTCCCCTAATCCCTAAAAATCAAACAAAACAACATTCTTTATAACAGTCCCTATTCGGCAGACAGCCCTTCCCCAATGGCAGGCTGCTTGCCCCGATGCTTCCGCAATTGCGTCAGCAGGGCACTCATATCTTTAGGCAGTGGCGCCTCTATAGTATATTCCTTTCCGTATTGATCCTTAAACACCAGCATCGACGCATGCAACGCTAACCGGCTCAATAACGGACGCTCTTCTTCCGTATGTTTACCCAGCTTAAATTTCTTCTTGATGGCCGACAAAAGTATGGGCTGCGCGCTGCCATAAAACTCGTCTACCGCAATCGGATGACCCAGAAACTTCATGTGTACCCTGATCTGATGTGTACGCCCCGTATGAATCTGCATCCTGACCAGGCTGTACAAACCAAATTCTTCCAGTACTTCATAGTCGGTTGAAGAAGGCTTACCCTTACGGTTGGTCACCATCTTTCCCTTTTGCACGGGATGTTCCATGATACCCTCACTCACATTCCCCTGTTTAGTGGTAAGCTGACCGCTAACCAGGCCCAGGTAGAATTTTTTCACGTCCCGGCTTTCAAACAGCTGGGAGAAATATTTGTGAGCAGCTTCATTGCGGGCAAAGAGGATAATACCGCTGGTTTCGCGGTCCAGCCGATGTACGGTGAATACTTCACCATACGCTTTCTTCATGATGGCAATTAATGAGCTTAACTCATTGTCATGACGGTCTGGTAGCGTGAGCATACCGGCAGGCTTGTTCACGATAACAAAATCAGGTGTTTCCAGTATAATATGATCTACTAATCGCATCAGGCTATTTGGCAGTTATTTTTTAAAATGTTTCAACAGGATAACCTCTTTCTCTGTGAGAAAGCGCCATTGACCCCGGTTCAACGTTTTTTTGGTCAGTCCTGCATACATTACCCGATCCAATTTTTCAACGGTATATTCCAGGTGTTCAAAAATACGACGTACGATACGGTTCTTGCCACTGTGGATCTCAATTCCTACCTGCTTTTTGTCCTTTGGATCAACATAGCCTAGTGCATCTACAACAGCTACACCATCTTCCAGGGTTACGCCGTCAATAATTTTGTCAAAGTCGCCCTTGGTAAGCGGCTTATCCAGTTCTACCTGGTAAATCTTTTTGATATTGTGTTTAGGATGTGCCAATCGCTGCGCCAGTTCTCCATCATTGGTGAGTAACAGTAATCCAGACGTGTTACGGTCCAAACGGCCTACCGGGTACACTCTTTCATTTTCTGCAGCGTCCTGGATCAGGTCCATTACGGTTTTGCGGCCTTCGGGATCATCAGTAGTAGTAATATAACCTTTGGGTTTATTCAACAGGATATAAATCAGGTTTTTGGTAGGGGTAATTTTTTTATCCTGCATCGTCACGTGATCGCTGCTGGTTACTTTCGTAGCAGGCTCCGTAACTACTTTGCCATTCACCGTTACCTTACCTTCTTTGATCAGGTCTACCGCCTTCCTGCGAGAGCAAAGACCGCAGTGCGCCACAAATTTGTTCAATGGCATTTCGCCGGGGCCAAAGATACTTTGCTTGTTTTCGTCGCTGTCTTTTGTAGCAGGTTTTGCATCAGACGGGTGGTTACCATCTCTTACCTTAATACGTTTTTTCCGGTCTTGTTTGTCGGCAAAACGTTCATTGGTTTTATCAAAGAATTTTTTTCGGTTAAATCCGCTGGGAGTTTCTCTATCTGCAGATTTGCCGCCTTTTTTACTGTCGCCATGAAAATGGAAGGCACTGTCATCGTTCTTTTTGGTAATGCCGTAGGTACGTTTACGTAATGGTTTGTCTTCGCTGCCAGTGCGTTTACCAAATGCGGGCCTGTCGTCGCGCTTGAAGCCGCCGCCACGTTTATCTTCGCTCTTTTCACCAAAACTACGCTTAGGTCTATCTTCACTTCTCTCTCCAAAACTGCGCTTAGGCTTATCCTCAGTTCTTTCTCCAAAATTGCGTTTAGGCTTATCGTCGCCTCGTTCGCCGAAGTTGCGCCTGGGTTTATCATCTCCTCTTTCACCAAAGCTGCGTTTCGGTTTATCGTTACCGGCGCCGAAGCCAGGCTTGCGGCCATCGGCAGAGAAACCTGGTTTACGGGCAGGGCGTTCGTTATTATCGAAAGTACGTTTGCGGAATGCAGGTTTTTCGTCCCCGGTTTTCCCACCTTCAAAACGGGAGGAACGGAAAGACGGTTTGCCTTCTGTATGGCCGCTATCTTTTGCAGAGGCTCTTCCTGGCCTTTCGCCGTCAACGGAAAAGCGGTTGCGGTTGCCTGCTGGTTTGTCGCTTTTACCCAACTTATTGTCCCTGGATGGACCAAACCCTTTTTTAGCAGGTTGTTTTTTCTTCATAAATTATCATTGATTGATGATCATGGATGCATGACCAATAAGAATATGCATGTTAATAGTTAGCCTTTGTTGGCCAATTGTCCGCAGGCAGCATCAATATCTTTACCACGACTACGGCGCAGCCTTGCATTCACCTTGTTTTTAGCCAGGTATTCCATAAACTCTTCTGCTGTTTGGGCATCAGGCTTTTGGAAACGGGCCATACCAATTGGGTTGTACTCGATAATATTCACCAGGTCGGCCGGTACCTGCCGGTAAATTTTAATCAATTCATCGGCATCTTCTTTGGCATCGTTAAAATCCTTGAAGAGAATGTATTCGAAGGAAATTTCGTTTTCAGTGGCCTTGTAGAAGTAGTTCAGCGCTGCAATCAACTCTTTCAGGTTGTTGGAATCGTTGATCGGCATGATTTCGCTGCGTTTTTTATCATTTGCTGCGTGTAAAGATAAAGCCAGGTTAAATCTTACTTTATCATCTCCCAGCTGCCGGATCATTTTGGCTACACCCGCAGTAGACACCGTAATACGTTTAGGCGACATGCCCAGTCCGTCGGGGGCGGTAATCCGCTCAATGGCCTGCAGTACGTTCTTATAGTTGAGCAAAGGTTCGCCCATACCCATAAACACAATATTGCTTAACTTTTTGCCATAAGAAGTCATGGCCTGCTCATTGATGAGCGCTACTTCATCATAGATTTCATCAAAATCGAGGTTGCGCTTACGGTCCATATAGCCGGTAGCACAGAATTTACAGCTCAGGCTACAGCCTACCTGGGAGGATACACAGGCCGTTTGACGGCTATCGGTAGGTATCAGTACACCTTCCACCAGGTGATTATCGTGCAGGCGAAAACGACTCTTAATGGTGCCGTCATTACTCTGCTGTACGGCATCTACTTTTATGGCCGGAAGGGTGAAATGCTCGGTGAGTTTTTGTCTTAGTTCTTTTGAGAGATTGGTCATCGCTTCAAAACTATCGGCATGACGTAGCCAAAGCCACTCGTATACCTGTTTCGCGCGGAAAGGTTTTTCACCTATTGACCCGAAATATTCCTGTAAGGCCGGCAGGCTTAAATGCCGGATATTTTTATTGTCAGACTTCATTATTTGACCGTTGTTTGAGCAATTGGCTGCCTTCCGGCAGTCGAAAAGTAACGGCAAAGATACGTAATATTGGGATACTGACAGAATGTAGCCTAAAAGGCCATGCCACAGCCGTTTCCAGCTGTGGCATGGCTGCAGTTATGTATAGTATTTATTTCATCCATATGGCCGCAAACCGGGAAGAATTGTCATACCCCTGTACCCGGTACAGCTGGTATCCCTGGGCGGTTAAGTCGGTAAACTTGGCCTGGTAATCGGCCGGGCTCATGTTCATGTAAGAGTAATAGGCCTTATTCCTTGGCCACCATAGGCCTCCAACATTGTTTTGGCTGCCGTTTTCCTCCACATTGACGTTCACCGTCATCAATCCGGCTTTATTAAGCTCGTCGAATTTTTTGGTAAAATCATTGGTATTCATGCCATAATACATGTAAAATCCTCCAGGGTTGTTGCTGCCAAATACCCCGGCATGATAACGTTTGCCCCCCGCATAGTATACCACATGTTCGGTAACCCGCATTTTTTGCTGGTCAACGCAGGTTTTCCATTTGGCATTCCACACATCATCGGTAGCATTGTGTATTGCTACAAAGTTTTCATTGCCGCGGAGTTTCCATATGACTGTAAATAAGGGGTTGCCTCCGGCATCGTTTGCCACGGAAATTTGGCGGGGAATAAAGCCTTTGGCATAATACTCATCAAAGTATTGTTGATACTGGGTGGAATTCATATTGATACGGCAATACCACTGCGAGGGCAGACCGTATTGGAATGAGCCGGATGCCAGGTATTGATTACCGGCTTTGTGTACGCTCAATGTTTGCAAAGCCATGCCCATACCGGTATAATAGCCCCAATACTGGGTGATATGCTGCACCGGCACATTGTGGAAAGAAGGGTAGAAAGGGGCAAAGAAACGGTTGAACGCCCCGGTGGCGCCGATTTCATAACAGGAGGCGTTGCTGGTCTCGGAAGTGGAGTAAACACCGTAGGGATCTACCTCCATCCAGTCGGCCCCGGTACCCGGACTCTTGATCCATAGCATAAAATGCAGGTGGTTATTGGCGGTATAAGGATTGGTGGGCGTACCATCCTGGTTAAGTCCCCATCCTGCGCCACCAAAGCCCGTATTGCCCGACCAGGCAATCTGCTGGCCTGCATATACTTTGTCGCCGGCCTTTACCTTCAGTTTTTGATCGTTGGTGCCCCAAAGCAGTTGGGAAGGATTGGGCAGGTTCGCGAATTTCTTATACTTGGTATCCCGCGCATCCAGGTTACCGGGATCACTGACGGGGATCACTTTTGCGTTAGCTATATCATGATCAAACCCGCCGCGGAGGTGGAAGTAGCCAGTGCGGTACGAGGTGCCGTCCTGGGCAATATGTTCTATGATCACCACATTACCGAAGAAAGGATCCCACATGGCGGTAACTACCTTACCTGCAGCACTGGCGTATACGCCAAAAGTAGGATCTATACCGGGGCCGTAAGCATCTGATGTTTTGGAAAAGTCTACCGAACCATGGCCACTGCCATTATCATACTTCCAGGCGCCCCCGGGATATACCTTGCTGTTAGTGAAGGGGAGGAAGAAAGGTACTTTGGGAGTAAGGCTTTCCGCGTAGGTCCGAGCATCGTTTTCAGTGCTGAAAATGGCTGCAGGAGATGCGTATAGCTGGTTTTTATTAGCTGCTTCATCTTTGATGTTATAGCTGCAGCAACCAATGGTAACAGTAGGGGTGGTACAAAAGGCCGGTGTATTTAGCTTTTTTACCGTAACAGGACCATTGTCGATGCCAATGAAAGCGGTTTTGCTGTTAATGACCATGTTCCATTTGGGGGCTGGCGACAGGCGCTGTACATTCAGGTTGCGGCCTGGTGCTACCGGGTGTTGCCGGGAAGGTTCTATGCCTTCCTTAATAGGGGCAACGGGTTTGATAGGCCTGTAAAGTAATTCCGAGAGATTGGCGTCGTTTTCTCCGACAGGTTGCTGTGCGTTGGTCATCACGGGAAAGAGGCCTGCCAAGCACAATAGGATACGTAAGTACTTCATTCTTGGGGTTTTTTAACGATGAATAATAATCGGGGGCAAAACTACGGTTCTGTAAAAGTTGGCCAAATGGTATTTACTAAAAGGCGGGAATAACATTATAATTGGCGGTGTTTTACGGGTAGCTTGCAGGTGACGAGGCGATTTAATGGGGATGCTTTATATTGCAGTTAAACCAAAACAATCACATGCAAGTTGCTTACATAGTAGATGCGGTACGTACTCCCATAGGCCGCTATGGTGGCGCACTGAGCACCATCCGCCCGGATGATTTGCTGGCGCATCTGATCAAAGCGTTAGTGAAAAGAAATAGTTCCCTGGATCCTGCTGCCATAGAAGATGTGATTGCAGGCGCTGCCAACCAGGCGGGGGAAGATAACCGGAATGTGGCACGGATGGCGGCACTACTGGCAGGGCTACCGGTCACCGTAGCCGGTAATACTGTAAATCGTTTATGCGCTTCCGGTATGCAGGCAATTATGGATGCAGCCCGGGCTGTGATGTGCGGAGAAGGTGATGTATACGTGGCCGGAGGTGTAGAAAGCATGACCCGTGCCCCCTTTGTAGTGGGCAAGTCGGATACTGCTTTCAGCCGCAAAGCAGAGATGTATGATACCACGATAGGCTGGCGTTTCACTAACCCACAGCTGGCCGACATGTACCATCCCTATGCGATGGGGGAAACAGCCGAAAATGTGGCTAACCAGTGGAAGATAGGAAGAGAAGAGCAGGATATTTTTGCATTGCGTAGCCAAACCCTTTACCGGCAGGCATTAGAAGCCGGTAGATGGCAACAGGAAATTATACCGGTAGAAATTATCCAGGGGAAAGACGAAAAAATACTGTTTGCTGAAGATGAGCATCCGCGGGCTACTACCCTGGAGAAGCTGGCTGCTTTGCGCCCTGCTTTTGCTAAAAATGGATCTGTTACGGCAGGCAATTCCTCTGGCATCAACGATGGCGCTGCCGCGGTGCTTATTGTGTCGGAAAAAGCATTGAAACAATTTAACCTCCGGCCGCTGGCACAGATCAAAAGTATAGCGGTAGCGGGCGTAGATCCTTCCATTATGGGTATCGGCCCTGTACCCGCTTCTAATAAGGCCTTGCAACGTGCCGGGCTCACGGTGGATCAATTGCACCTGGTAGAACTCAATGAAGCCTTTGCAGCGCAATCGTTGGCCTGTATACGTGACCTGGGCCTGGACCCCGAGCTGGTAAATGTAAATGGGGGCGCCATTGCGATCGGGCATCCACTGGGTTGCAGCGGCGCACGTATTACAGCTACTTTGTTACATGAAATGAAACGCAGACCTGGGGCTAAATATGGGTTGGCTAGCATGTGCGTGGGCGTTGGGCAGGGAGCAGCGATTATCTTCGAAAAAATATAAGCGTAGGACTGTCCTAAAATAGCGAGCGGTCGGACATTACATCCGGCCGCTCGTTGCTGGCAAGCAAAAAAAAGGGTTCATCATAGACAGATTTGTTTCTCCGTCATCATTTTCCGAAGATTGATCAGACCATAACGCATCCGACCCAATGCTGTATTAATACTCACTTGCGTGAGATCTGCTATTTCTTTAAAACTTAATTCTGCATAGTGGCGCAGGATAATCACTTCCCGTTGTTCTTCCGGCAGCATATCCAACATCCTTCGAACGCGGTCATGACTTTGACGGGTAATTAGCTTGTCTTCCGCACAACTGTCGCTGAAACCTAATACATCGAAGATGTCTTTGTCATCGCCTGTTCTGATCATTGGCGTACGCTTAATTTTCCGGAAATGATCTACACAGAGGTTATGCGCAATACGCATGGCCCAGGGAAGAAACTTTCCTTTTTCTGTATAACGTTCAGCTCTAATCGTATCAATGATTTTAATAAAAGTATCCTGGAAGATATCTTCTGCGAGGAAGGAATCTTTTACCAGTAGCAGGATGGAAGTGAACACCTTGTCTTTATGACGGTGCACCAACTCTTCTAATGCGGAAGAATGTCCCTTTTTAAAGAGGGTAATCAACTGCTCATCGCACAATTTGTACATTACTTGCATAAACTTCTACAACTAGGCGGGTTAGTAAATAAATTACAGACTTTACAGCCAGTTTGGTTGTTTTAATTAAGTAGAGTTTATGCGATAATGAGCAGTTTTTAGTTAAAGATTGATGCCTGAAATGCCAGCGAGATAGACTCTGGTCTTATGCAAATATAACAGAATAGTTCAATAAAACAAATAATATTAAAATAGGTTTTGGGAGGCTAAAATAAAGGCTTTGAGCGGATTCGACGCACCGCCCAAAAGCTAACTATTGAACTAACATCTTTTCCCTTAAATTTGTTCTGTCATGGCAACAAAAGTAAAGAAAGAAACAAGCGCAATTGATCCTCAGGAAGTTAGCCCGCAGGACCATATTTTCATAAAAGGAGCCAGGGTACACAATCTCAAGAATGTAAGCGTATCCATCCCCCGTAGCAAACTCGTGGTAGTGACTGGTGTGTCCGGTTCGGGAAAATCCTCCCTGACCATGGATACCCTCTATGCCGAAGGCCAGCGCCGGTATGCGGAAAGCTTAAGCTCCTATGCCCGTCAGTTCCTGATGCGAATGAATAAGCCGGATGTCGACTATATCAAGGGAATTTGCCCGGCCATCGCTATCGAACAGAAAGTAATTACCCGTACTCCCCGCTCTACTGTGGGATCTATGACGGAAATTTATGATTATCTCCGGCTTTTATTTGGAAGAGTGGGTAAAACCTATTCCCCCATCTCCGGAAAACTGGTAAAAAAACATGAGGTAAGTGACGTGGTAGACTTTATCACGAAACTAAAAAATGGCAGTAAAGTATTGCTGCTGGTGCCTTTCCGTCGCCATGCAAAAAGAGAGTCCAAGGAGGAACTGGGCATACTGCAGCAGAAAGGATTTTCCCGTTTATACGTACCCGGTGGCGATGGTAACGGCCTGTTACGGATAGAGGAGCTGCTGGAACAAAAAAAGATTACCGTACCCGCTGATGCCTGGGTATTGATAGATCGCTTGGTGGTAAAGGATTTTGAAGACGATGATAAACACCGTATAGCCGATAGCGTACAAACGGCATTTTATGAAAGTGAGGGTGATTGCTTTGTAGAAGTAGATGGAAAAGATATCCAGCACTTTGCCAACCGCTTTGAGCTGGATGGTATTACGTTCGAAGAACCTGTACCTAACCTGTTTTCTTTTAATAACCCCTACGGCGCCTGCCCCACTTGTGAAGGATTCGGGCAGGTACTCGGCCTCGACGCCGACCTGGTGATACCCGACAAGCGGCTGAGCGTTTTTGAAGGCGCTATCGCACCCTGGCGGGGTGAGAAAATGGGGGAGTACAAAGATGCGCTCATTAAAGTAGCACGTAAATTCAATTTCCCCGTACATAAGCCTATCGCCGAATTAACGGATGAACAGGTGAAATTGCTCTGGACCGGCAACGAACATTTCTATGGGCTGAACGAATTCTTTAAGATGGTAGAGCAGAACCTGTATAAGGTGCAATACCGTGTATTGCAAGCCCGCTATCGCGGTCGCACCATATGCCCCGAGTGCGGCGGCGGACGTTTGCGCAAAGAAGCCCTCTACATCAAAGTGGGCAACCGGAATATCGCGGAGTTGGTGGATTTGCCCGTATCAGACCTGAAAAAATGGTTCGATGAACTCGATCTCAACGAATATGATCAGCAGATCGCCAAACGTATTCTTATTGAAATAAATCATCGTATCAAAACCTTACTGGATGTAGGTCTCGGATATCTTACGCTCAACAGGGTAGCCAACACCCTGAGTGGTGGCGAAAGTCAGCGTATCCAACTGACGCGCACGCTGGGCAGTAACCTTACTAACTCCATGTACATACTGGATGAACCCAGTATCGGTTTGCATGCACGTGATACCCATCGCCTTATCGCCGTATTGAAAGAACTGCGTGATCTTGGCAATACGGTGGTAGTAGTAGAACATGATGAACAGATGATGGAAGAAGCCGACTATATCATCGATATGGGGCCACTAGCCAGCCACCTGGGAGGGGAAGTCATTTTCGCAGGTACTTATCCACAGATCCTGAAAGATGGCAAAAGCCTTACTGGTAAGTATCTCAGCGGACAATTTACCATCGATCCTCCGGCGAAGGTGCGCAAATGGAAAAAAGCCATTACCGTGGAAGGCGCCCGGCAACATAACCTGAAAAATATCACTGTTGATTTTCCGTTGCAGGTACTCACCGTTATCAGCGGTGTGAGCGGCTCCGGAAAAACCACCCTCGTAAAACAGATTCTCTACCCCGCGCTGATGAAGCTAAAGGGCGAGTTTGCAGAAAGAGTGGGTAACCACAAAGCCCTGAAAGGCGCTATGGATGATATTACACAGGTGGAAATGATTGACCAGAACCCAATTGGTAAATCGTCGCGCTCCAATCCCGTTACCTACATCAAAGCCTATGACGAAATCAGGGATCTGTATTCCAAACAACAGCTGAGTAAGATGCGTGGCTTCCAGCCCAAACATTTTTCTTTTAACGTAGATGGCGGCCGTTGTGATGCCTGCAAGGGAGAAGGAGAGGTAATTGTGGAGATGCAGTTCCTGGCAGATGTACACCTTACCTGCGAAAGCTGCGGTGGTAAAAGGTTTAAAGACGAAGTGCTGGAAGTTACCTATAAAGGGAAAAATATCTATGAAGTACTGGAAATGGGCGTAGATGAGGCGCTGGACTTCTTCAAAGATGAAAAAGAAGTATGCAATAAAATACGGCCTTTGAGCAGTGTGGGATTGGGCTATGTGAAACTCGGACAAAGCAGCGATACGCTCAGTGGTGGAGAGGCGCAACGTGTGAAACTGGCGTCTTTCCTCGGAAAAGGGAAAGCCCAGGGACATATCCTCTTTATCTTCGATGAGCCTACTACTGGCTTGCATTTCCATGATATCAGGAAGTTGCTGGACTCCTTTAATGCGCTAATCGATCAAGGCCATACGGTGCTGGTGATCGAACATAACCTCGATGTGATCAGGAGCGCCGATTGGGTAATCGATTTAGGACCCGAGGGCGGCGCTGGCGGTGGCAACCTGCTGTACGCGGGTGTT
Organism: Chitinophaga sp. Ak27; assembly: GCF_012726295.1. Classification (GTDB taxonomy): domain Bacteria; phylum Bacteroidota; class Bacteroidia; order Chitinophagales; family Chitinophagaceae; genus Chitinophaga. Next base: position 415,185 of record NZ_JABAOB010000006.1, read on the forward strand.
CCAGACGGGTTAAAGAAAGTAGCCGAAAGCTATACCGGGAAGTTCCTGTAACGAGGGCATCAAAAATAAAGTTAGAAAGGTGTATCGGTTGTGATACACCTTTTTTTTGTGAAAGCGGTCAGCGATGCTAACAGTTGCTCAATAAAAAAGGGCCGCACCTGGAGGTGGCGGCCCTGAAAATTTTGTAGGTAAATGCCTGGTTATCGGAGTCGGTCGAGAGATTTAATCAGTTTCTCATCTTTATAAATGCCTCTTACCGCCAAGACTAGCAAAATGATGATCACAATGGGTAAAAATGAGGCGATCTGATAAGACGCGGATGTGATGGCTACGCCACCGGTACTTAATTTATTAGCAGTTTGCTGCACCACATAATATTGGTAAGCCAGGGCGCCAAAAGCAAAAAGAATGTTAAATATTGTCAGCCGGAACTGTAGTTTACGCTTCTTAAAGAGGAAAATAGTCACTGCACTCAGCAGTATAATCACCACATACAGTACAAACAGGAGATAGTTGCTGGAAGCGTTCACATACACCGGGTTAGGGTTGTTGGTCAGGGTAGCTTTCCACAGGTTAAAAGATAAAGCAGCAGCGCCTGCGGCGGCAGCCAATAGCAGATAGAGACTCTGGATGCGTTGTATCATGATATTTGCGAATGTTTAACGCTGTAAAAGTAAGTAATTTTAATGGTTAGTATCGTTAATAATAGGCAGGTATCCCACTATTGTGTTGGATGCGCTATTTGAATACTTCGTATATTGCACGCCCAATAACAATCTTATATTTATATGGCAAAGAAACTGAATAAGCAGGATGCGTTAGACTATCATGCAATGGGCAGGCCGGGTAAAATTGAAGTCATACCTACAAAAGACACTAAATCACAATGGGATCTGTCACTCGCATACTCTCCCGGAGTAGCAGAACCTTGTAAAGAAATTTACAACGACGTAGAAAACGTTTATAAATATACCGCGAAAGGTAACCTGGTGGGCGTTATCAGCAATGGCACCGCTGTACTGGGATTAGGAGATATAGGTCCTGAAGCCGGCAAACCGGTAATGGAAGGTAAAGCCGTATTATTTAAAATATTTGCCGATATAGATGTATTTGATATAGAGCTGGACGCTAAAGATCCGGATACCTTCGTAGCGGCTGTAAAGGCCCTGGAGCCCACCTTTGGTGGTATTAATCTGGAAGATATCAAAAGCCCGGAATGTTTCGAAATTGAAGACAGGCTGAGAAAAGAACTGAAAATTCCGATCATGCATGATGATCAGCATGGTACGGCCATCATTTCTTCCGCCGCTTTACTGAATGCGCTGGAACTGGTTAAAAAGAAGATAGAGAAGGTGAGAATTGTGGTAAACGGCGCGGGCGCCGCTGCCATGGCCTGTGTAAAGCTGTATGTAGCCCTGGGCGCCAAATCGGAAAATTTCATCATGTTTGATAAGGATGGTGTGTTGAACAAAGACCGCAAGGACTTATCCGACAGGCATAAGCAATTTGTTACCAATACCAAAATAACTACATTGGCAGAAGCCATGAAAGGAGCGGATGTGTTCCTGGGATTATCAGTGGGCAACGTGGTTTCTACCGACATGATCAAGAGCATGGCTAAGAACCCTATTGTGTTTGCCATGGCAAATCCTGACCCGGAGATAGCTTACGAAACCGCTATTGCCGCCCGCCCGGATATCATAATGGCTACCGGCCGTTCTGATTATCCCAACCAGGTAAACAACGTATTGGGCTTCCCATACATTTTCCGTGGCGCACTCGATGTGCGGGCCACACAGATTAACGAAGCCATGAAACTGGCAGCCGTAAGAGCCCTGGCAGAAATGGCCAAATCGCCGGTACCGGATATCGTTAACCTGGCCTATAACGAAAGAAATATTTTCTTCGGACCTAAATACATTATTCCTAAACCACTGGATCCCCGCTTATTGAGCACCGTAGCGCCTGCAGTAGCTAAGGCCGCCATGGAAAGCGGTGTTGCCCACCGGCCCATTACCGATTGGGAAGCTTACAGGAATGAGCTGAATCATCGACTGGGACTGGATAACCAGCTGTTCCGCGTAATAGGTACGAAAGCGCGCCGTGATCCAAGAAAGGTTGTATTTGCGGAAGCAGATAATCTGAAAGTGCTGAAAGCTGCCCAGGTAGTGAACGACGAAGGTATTGCCCACCCCATCCTGCTGGGTAATGAAACCCGTATCCGTGAACTGATGCTGGAAAATGCCATCGACATTGAAAATGTAGTGATCATTGATCCGAAGAGTGAAGAAATGAAGGAAATGCGTCATCGCTTCGGAGATCTTTTCTTCAAGAAGCGCCAGCGCAAAGGACTCAACCAGTACGAAGCCCGTAAAATTATGCGTGAGCGTAACTATTTCGGCTGTATGATGGTGGAAACCGGCGAAGCAGATGCGCTGATTTCCGGTCTTACCCGCAAATACCCGGATACGATCCGTCCTGCGCTGCAGGTAATAGGTATGGAAGATGGCGCCAAACGCGTAGCTGGTATGTACATTATCCAAACCAAACGCGGACCGTTGTTCCTGGCAGATACCACCGTAAACTTCAATCCTACGGCAGAAGAACTGGCCGATATTACCATGATGGTGGCTAAGGAAGTGAAAAACTTCAATATCACGCCCCGCATTGCGATGCTGTCTTATTCCAACTTTGGCAGTAGCCAGACGCCCGAGGCGCAAACAATGAGTAAGGCGCGCGAAATCGTAAAACAACGCGATCCGTCGCTCATTGTAGATGGTGAAATACAGGCTGCAATGGCCTTTAACAAGGAAATTCTGAAAGATAACTATCCGTTTACGGAACTGTTGGGAGAAGAAGTAAATACCCTCATCTTCCCTAACCTGGCAGCGGGTAATATCGCCTATAACCTCTTACAGGAAGTAGCCGGATTTGATGCTATTGGCCCCATCCTGTTGGGCATGAAAAAGCCAGTGCATATCCTGCAATTGGGTAGTACTGTGCGCCAAATAGTAAACATGGTGAATATCGCAGTGGTAGATGCGCAGGAGAAATGCTGCCGTCAGGCTAGTGAAGAGGAAAAAAGAAAGAAAGAGAAAAAGAAAAAGTAAACGATAAAGCATAGCAAAAGCTATTGCGGAGATGACCGAAGCGATTTTTAATATCCGCTATCCTCATTCTCTGCAATAGCTTTTTGCTTTCCGCTTTTTCCTATATTTAACCATGCAAACTATTTCCCGTAAGAAAATATTTTTCCCTATCAACTCGGCCTTCCGCAATTACCTCAAATTATATGAGCGGGAGTTGAAGTTGCCTATATCCTACGAGGAACTGCGGTATTATGATCAATCTATTTCCGTGTATGATAAAGAGGGAAAAGACACGCTATGGGAAACCGTTTTCTATCCCCAGAGCATGGTTGGATCCATTCACGCAGGGCTAAAGCGGATATATTCTATTTTGAAGGCGGGTGGGGATCAAACCGCAGAGGAGCACCTACATATAGAACGGATCGATTACTGCACTTTCGGAAATTCTCATCCTTTTCGTATTAAAATCGTCAATAACTACAATGAAGTATACGACTATTTTTATATTAAGATAGCCGATGCTTCCCGTATTTATGGCCTGGAACTGGAGCATATCTTATCTCCCTACTGGATGAACTTCCTGATAGATGGTAATACCCTGGTAGAAGAACATATTGCAGGTGTACCTGGTGATCAGTTCATTTCGCATTACCTGAACAGGCCTGAGTTTAACCCGAAGCGTATCGCCAAAGAGTTTGTGAAATTCAATGAACGCTGCTTTGTACGATTATTGGGTGATATGCGTTCATATAACTTCGTGTTCGATATCACGCCTGATTTTGATGATGTGCAGTTCAGAATACGGGCTATAGACTTCGACCAGCAGTTTTACGAAGGCCGGCGTACACTCTACATGCCGCAGTATTTCAAGGAAAACAGGGTGTTTGTAGATCTGGCGATTAAGCACCTGAATGCGGAAGTAGTGAAACAATATCAACAGGAGGAACGTGCCGTAATTGCCCGCCGTATCAAAGCACACCGCCACCGGATCAAGGATCTGCGGGATGTGATCATGACCGACCGGGTGTCTTTCCCTGAAAAAATACAGCAGTTAGGGAATGAGTTGGCCGAATATTATCATGATGCCGTTTTCTCGCGTTGCAAGACCATGGGGGAAATTATAGAACGTAGTTTAAAACGTTTGCTGGTGAGCAGCTTACGGTAAGCCTGGTATTAAATCTTAAATTAAGACAGGTTTGAAAAAATCCTTCCTATCTTTGATCAGTTATGGAGTTCAAATTCTTCTATCATTTCGGAAATTTCCTGCTAATGTTAAAGGGCATGTTTTCCCGCCCGGAAAACATGAAGATGTACTGGAAACAATTTATGCAGCAATGCGTGGATATCGGCGTAGGGTCGTTTGGGATAGTCTTTATTATTTCCCTGTTCATGGGTGGTGTAACGACGCTGCAAACAGCCTATCAGCTTGTAAGCCCTATCATACCCAAGAGTACCATTGCACAGGTGGTACGTGATACCATTATCCTTGAGTTTGCTCCAACCTTGACCAGTATTGTACTGGCCGGTGTGGTCGGCTCAAAAATAGCGTCGGAATTGGGTAATATGCGGATATCCGAGCAAATTGACGCCCTGGAAATTATGGGTATCAATACCAAAGGATACCTTATAGCCCCTAAAATCCTGGCTGCCGTACTGATGATACCAGTCCTGGTTGCCATTGCGGGTTTCCTGGGTATCTGGGGTGGTAAGGAAGCGGGGGAGCTGTCTGGAGTACTGTCTGGCGAACAATTTATGCAGGGATTACGACAGGAGTTTAAAGCATACAACGTATTTTTTGCGATGGCTAAATCCTACACTTTCGGATTTATTATTGCCAGCGTATCTGCCTACTACGGCTATAATGTTACCGGTGGCGCATTGGAAATCGGTAAAGCCAGCACCACGGCCGTCGTGGTAAGTTGTGTGTTGGTATTATTCATGGACTACGCATTAACGGCTATATTACTGTAATCATGATTGAACTGAAAGACATAAGAAAGAGCTTTGGGGATAAGGAAATATTGAAAGGCGTGTCTACAACAATGGAGCCCGGTAAGGTAAACCTGATCATTGGCGCCAGTGGTAGTGGCAAAACCGTATTGATGAAATGCATTGTGGGATTGATGGGCGTAGACAGTGGTAAGGTACTGTATGATAACCAGGACTTTACCAGTATGGACGATAAAGAGAAAAAAGGCATCCGCCAGGAAATAGGCATGTTGTTCCAGGGATCTGCCCTATTTGACAGTATGACGGTGGAGCAGAATGTAATGTTTCCCCTGGAAATGTTTGGTGCTGGCACCCATAAAGAAAAGAAAGCCCGTGTAGACGAATGTCTGGAAAGGGTACAGCTTAAAGAAGCCGCTAAAAAATATCCTGCTGAAATCAGCGGTGGTATGAAGAAAAGAGTAGGTATTGCCCGCGCCATTGTGCTGAATCCAAAGTATCTATTCTGCGATGAACCCAACTCCGGCCTGGATCCGCAAACCTCCCTGCTCATCGATAAACTGATTACCGAGCTTACCAAAGAATATAATATCACTACTGTGATCAATACCCATGACATGAATACAGTAATGGAAAGTGGCGACCACATTGTATATATGTACCAGGGTCAGAAGCAATGGGAGGGAAGTAATAAAGACATTGTATTCAGCAAGGATCAGAAATTAAACGACTTTATTTTCGCGTCTGAGTTCCTCCGGGAAGCCAAAGAAATGCGGCAGTTAGAAATGTTTAAGGATGGAAAGTGGCGGGATCAGCTGAAAAAAGAACAGGACGGGAAATAGAAAATAGTATGTTATACATTAGTATAAATATATATACGGAGAGATGTTCCTTAAATTATTTTCCCGGGCGATTGGTAGCTTTATCTTAAAGGCGATAAATTGCAGAATTATGGAAATCGGCTTATTTTTGCCGTCCAGAAGAATCAGATATATAATATTAAACCAATAAAACAAGCGCGATGAGTGTTTTAGTTAATAAGGATAGTAAAGTGATTGTTCAGGGATTTACCGGTACTGAGGGTACATTCCATGCTACGCAGATGATTGAATATGGTACCCAGGTAGTGGGTGGGGTTACCCCTGGTAAGGGTGGCACTACGCATCTGGAGCGCCCGGTATTCAATACAGTAGCGGATGCAGTAAAAGCAACAGGTGCAGATGTTTCTATCATTTTTGTACCGCCAGCATTCGCAGCAGATGCAATCATGGAAGCTACCGAAGCTGGTATTGCCCTGGTGGTATGTATCACCGAAGGTATTCCTGTTCAGGATATGATCAAAGCGAAGAATTTCCTGCAGGGAACTACTACCCGCCTCATCGGGCCTAACTGTCCTGGTGTTATCACCGCAGAAGAAGCTAAGGTAGGTATCATGCCTGGCTTTATCTTCAAAAAAGGTAACATCGGTATCGTTTCCAAATCCGGTACCCTCACTTACGAAGCAGCTGACCAGGTAGTAAAAGCTGGTTTAGGCGTTTCTACCGCTATCGGTATTGGTGGCGACCCTATCATCGGTACACCTACGAAAGATGCAGTAGAGTTGCTGATGAACGATCCTGAAACAGAAGGCATCATCATGATCGGTGAAATTGGTGGTAGCATGGAAGCAGATGCCGCTAAATGGATCAAAGAATTTGGTACTAAGCCGGTTGTAGGCTTCATCGCTGGTCAAACCGCTCCTCCGGGACGCCGTATGGGCCACGCCGGTGCTATCATCGGTGGTGCAGACGATACCGCCGCCGCTAAAATGAAGATCATGGCGGAATGCGGTGTGCACGTTGTAGAAAGCCCTGCCAACATCGGTAAAACCATGGCAGAAGTACTGAGCAAGAAAGCAGCCCTGGCATAATTATCTGCAGGTAAAATATATAAAGGTGAAAAGTGAGGCGGTATCATCCCATCACTTTTCACCTTTTTTTATCCCCCATTTATGGAAACCTTACTGAAACCCGCATCTCTTTAAAAAGTATCTTACTTCATGTAAATAACGGTTTTATGCGTTTATTCATCGGAATATTCATTGTTTTAATCTTTAGCAGCATTCAGATAATGGCCCAGTTTAATTATGATAACTCCTGGAAAAAAGTAACCACCCTCGAAGAAAAGGGATTACCTAAATCGGCACTGGAAGTGGCAAACGATATTTACGCCCATGCTGTAAAAGACAAAGCAACGGTACAGGAGATCAAAGCATTGATCTACCAAATGAAATACAATACCCAGATCAAAGACAGCAGCACCCTGGAAAACATGCAACGCATCGATAAGCAGATAGCTGCTGCCTCCGGCGCTCAAAAAGCGGTTCTGCAAAGCATCAAGGCAGAAATGCTGCTCCGGTATTTTCAGTATCACCGCTACCAGCTGTACAACCGCACCGCTATCGCCGGCGATGAAGGCACAGATATCACTACCTGGGGCATGGAAAAACTACACCGGGAAATTACTGACGCTTACGAGTCCTCTTTGTCTGATAAATTATTATTGGAAAAGACTGCGCTCCGTGAGTTTGATCCTATTATCATACCTGGCAATACCCGCGCATTACGGCCCACACTATACGATTTGCTGGCCCATCGCGCCCTGGAGTATTTTAAATCCGGCGAGTCGGCTATCACCAACCCGGTTAACCAGTTTGAGCTGACAGATGCAGCAGCTTTTGCCCCCGCAGCCACCTTCGCAGCCCATCGCTTTACTACCACGGATAGCGCCTCTTTGCAATATCATGCCTTGTTAATCCTACAGGAGCTTATTCGCCTGCATGCCGGAGACAAAGCAGCCCTGCTGGATATCGACGCAGAAAGAATTACCTATATGAACCAGGTAGCGGTGATAGACAACAAGGACGACCTTTACCTGCAAGCCCTGGACCAGATGACCCAAACCTATACCGGCCAACCAGAAGTAACAGCCATCCTGCAACTACAGGCCGCTCACTACCTCCAGGAAGGCCTACATGAAGAGGCGCCCAATGCAGCTGCTATCAAAAAAGCAAAGGAAATTTGTGAGAAAGCCATACAACTGGCGCCTCAATCGGCCGGTGGCGTAGCCTGCGCCCAGATGCTGGACCAGGTGAACGAAAAATCGCTGGAACTGACCACGGAAGCAGTAAACGTACCAGCGTTGCCCTTTAGAACCCTGGTTAAATACAAGAACATCAATAAGATCTACCTCCGCATGGTAAAGGTGGATGAAGCATTCCTTAAACAGCTACGCAAAGCGCAGCAGAATTACCGGAACGATGAAAATTCTTACTGGAAACTAGCGTTGGCGCGGCCAGCGCTGAAATCATGGGAACAAGCCCTGCCCAACCCCAACGACTACCTCTTACATAAGGCGGAGATTAAAGTTGATGCATTACCGGCAGGACATTACATGCTGCTGTCCAGCGTAGATCCTGCATTTGCGCTGAACAATAACCCCATGGCCATGCAGTTGACCTGGGTGTCAAATATTAGCTATATCAGCGGGAACAGCGAATACTATGCGCTGGACCGCACTACTGGTAAGGCTTTACCAGGAGTAACGGTAGATATATATAAAGGCAACTACCGCGATGACCAGGATAACTGGACATTATTGCAAAGCCTGGTGACCGATAAAAATGGTAATGTAAAAGTCAAGTATGCTAATAATGGCCAACAGATCCGTACTCACTGGAAAAATGGTGCAGATGAACTGTATATAGATGAGTACAAGTATTTCTATAATAATACTTACAACAACAATACTGACGGCATCTATCACTACCTCTTCGCCGACCGGGGGATTTATCGCCCGGGTCAAACTGTTTACTTTAAAGGGATTGTCATAAAGCAAAATGCCAAGGAGGTACAAAGTCAGCTGCAACCAGGCTATCAATCCAATATCTATTTATATGATGCCAACGGTACCAAAGTAGACTCCCTGAAATTGACCACCAACGAATATGGAACTTACTCCGGGAAGTTTGTTTTGCCCGAGGGGCGAATGAACGGTATTTTCTCCCTGAAAGAAGCCAAAGGGAAAGGAAACCTGGCTGTCCGCGTGGAAGAATATAAACGACCTAAGTTTTATGTTGCCTTTGATTCCGTGAAGGAAAGCTATCGTTTAGGCGACACTGTTACTGCCACCGCCAAAGCACTCGCCTATGCAGGAAACAACATCGATGGGGCAAAAGTAAAGTACCGGGTAGAACGCCAGGTGCGTTATCCCTACTTATGGATGTTTTACCGGAAACCTATACCTTATTATGCTTCCCGTGAAATTGCACACGGTGAAACCACCACGGATGCCAATGGCGCATTTACTGTAAAATTCCCGGCGCTGAGTGATAAAACAGTAGACCCGGCCAACAAGCCTATTTTTAGTTACTACGTACATGCAGATGTAACAGATCTGAACGGTGAAACCCGCAGTGCAGGCCAATCTGTGAGCGTAGGTTACCAATCCATGGAAATAGAGCTGCGTGCCGCAGAGCGCATGCAGCAAAAGGAATTGGCGGATATCAGGATTATTTCCAAGAACCTGAATGGTGGCTATGAACCGGCTACACTTCAGGTACAACTGAAGCCGCTTACACCCAACAAACGCCTGATACGTCCCCGCTACTGGGAAAAACCAGATCAGTTTGTAATGGACGAAACAGCCTATGTCAGCACTTTCCCGGTAGACATTTATAAAAATGAAGATGAAACCGCTGCCTGGCCCCGTCTGTCGCCAGTGATGCAGGAAACCGTGAAAAGCAATCCCGATGGCCGGGTAACCCTCAATACCCAAAAGTTGAAACCTGGTTTTTACGAACTGGAAGTAAGTACCATTGATAAAAACAATGATACAGTAACACAGAAAACCACCTTTGAGCTGGTAGACCCAAATGCCAAAGTATTGCCGGCTCCTGCCTATTTGTGGACTTATCAGCCTGAAGCCACTGTAGAACCGGGCAATACCGCCAGCATCCTATTCGGTACCAGCGCAGGCCCCTTGAATATATTACAATCCACGCAAACCGTGGAGGATGGTGATGTACATACCAGCGTGGATCTCGGTGGGGTGAAAAAGCTGGAATATTCTATCACAGAAAAAGAAAGAGGCGGTAAACAGATCAACTATATTTTTGTAAAAGATAATCGCATATTCACTACAGAAGCAGGCATTGTTGTTCCCTGGAGCAATAAGGACCTGCAAGTGAAACTCGGCACTCACCGCGACAAGTTGTTACCCGGCGAAAAAGAAAAGTGGACAGTTCAAATTTCCGGCAATAAAGGTGAGAAAGTAGCTGCAGAAATGCTGGCTGCCATGTACGATGCTTCGCTGGATGCCTTTGCCCATAGTGCCTGGTCCATACCCGGTATTTATCCATATGCTTCCAGGCCCTCTGCTTTCAACGGCAGCGAAAACTTTAAAATGGAAGTATCTACCGGGCTGTATATCCGTCCGGATAAATCTTATCCATCTGAGTCAAAAGAGTATGATGAGTTGAACCTGTTTGATTGGAACATGGCAGATGGCGGAGGTTGGATGGGAGCAGGCCCTGGCGGAAATATACGTAGAAAAGCTTTAGCCGGAAGAGTTCCAGGCTTAGTGCTGGCGGAAGATGCTAAAATGATGGCTCCGGCGCCCGCATCGGCTTCTGCAATAGGCCTTGCTAAAAATGCTCAATTAAATGAGATAGTAGAAGTAGGATATGGAACTAAGAAAAAAACGGATACCGCCGAGGCCCCGGCGGGCGAAGCTCCTGTTGCCTCCGTCCGTAAAAACTTCCAGGAAACGGCCTTTTTCTTCCCCGATCTTCATACCGACAAAGACGGCAATATTTCTTTCGAGTTCACCGTGCCGGAAGCCCTTACCAAATGGAACTTCCAGGCGCTGGCACATACCAAAGAGCTGGCATTCGGCACCACAAGTGCCAGCATCGTTACACAGAAAATGCTGATGGTGCAGCCTAATGCGCCCCGCTTTGTACGTGAAGGCGATAAAATAACCTTCACTGCTAAAGTGAGCAACCTGTCTGATACCCTGCAGATAGGCCAGGCCCACCTGGAATTGCTGGATGCAACAACTATGCAGCCAGTTGACGGATGGTTCCAGAATATCTTCCCTGTGCAACATTTCACAGCTAAACCGGGGCAAAGCACTGTGGTAAGTTTTCCTTTACAGATTCCTCATGGTTTCCAAAGTGCGTTGATATATCGTGTAACCGCGCAGGCAGGCAACTTCAGCGATGGAGAGGAAAACGCCCTGCCGGTGCTCACTAACCGGATGTTGGTAACAGAAGCGATGCCTTTGCCGGTAAGAGGAGATGGAAAACATGATTTTACTTTTGAGAAACTGCTGCATAGCGATGCTTCCCAAACACTGGTGCAACATGCCGTTACAGTAGAATATACCAGCAACCCTGCCTGGTATGCGGTACAGGCATTGCCCTACCTGATGGAGTTCCCGTATGAATGTGCAGAACAGGTGTTTAACCGTTATTACGCCAACGCACTTGCCACCTATATTACTGGTGCTACGCCAGGCTTAAAGTCGGTATTTGAAAAATGGAAAACTACCGACACCACCGCATTGCAGAGCAACCTGCAGAAGAATGAAGAACTGAAAGCAGTATTGCTGCAACAAACACCCTGGGTGCTGGAAGCAAAGAACGAAGCGCAACAGAAGAAAAATATCGCCTTGTTGTTTGATCTGCAACGCATGAAACAGGAAAGCAAATCTTCCCTGGATAAACTGGCTGCCAAACAATTGCCCAGCGGCGCTTTCCCCTGGTTTACCGGCATGTGGGAAGATAGATTTATTACACAGTATATTGTGGCGGGTATTGGCCACCTGCAACAACTGGCGGCGGTAAAAGACCCGGTAACCACAAATATGGCTAATAAAGCCATTGATTACCTGGATAGACTATTGGATAAAGATTACTATGAGCTTATCAAAAGAAAAGCGGATCTGAAAACACCACAGATCAACTACCTGCAAATCCACTACCTCTACGCCCGCAGCTTCTTCGATAAGCCCGTGCCAGACGCGATGAAAAAGTCTTTCGACTTCTTTTACGCCCAGGAAAAAATGGTGTGGACAAAGCAGGAACGCTATGCACAAGGCATGATAGCCCTGACCCAATTCAGGAAAGGAGATAAGGTAACGCCGGCGGCTATATTGAAATCGCTGAAAGAAAATGCGATAACCAGCCCGGAAATGGGGATGTATTGGAAAGATGTGGTTGCTGGCTATGGCTGGCAGCAGGCGCCTATTGAAACACAGGCATTGCTGATAGAAGCATTCCAACTGATTGGTAAAGATGAGAAAGCAGTAGCCGATATGAAGACCTGGTTGTTGAAAAACAAACAAACCAATAACTGGTCTACCACCAAAGCTACCGCCGATGCCTGCTACGCCATGCTTCTGCAGGGTAGTAACTGGCTGGCTGCCAATCCGCAGGTTACGTTGCAACTGGGTACACAAACCATACAGCCTGTGGCCACCGAAGCAGGCACTGGCTACTTCAAGGAAAAAATAGATGGCAAAGCGGTAAAGCCGGATATGGGACATATCAGTGTAACCGTACAAGACAGCAAGGGACAACCTTCCTGGGGAGCCGTGTACTGGCAGTATTTTGAAGAGCTGGATAAGATTACCACGGCTAAAACGCCATTGGTGCTGGAAAAAGAACTGTACAAAGAAGTGAACAGCGACAAAGGCCCGGTACTCACCAGGATTACAGATGGCAACGAACTGAAAGTGGGAGATAAAGTGAAAGTACGCATTGTGCTGCGTGCCGACAGGACCATGGAATACATTCACCTGAAAGATATGCGGGCAGCTTGTTTTGAGCCAACCAATGTAATCAGTACCAGCAAATGGCAGAATGGTATGAGTTATTATGAAAGTACCAAAGATGCATCTACAGATTTCTTCTTCAGCTATTTGCCCAAAGGTACATATGTATTTGAATACGCCTTATTTGTAACACATGAGGGCCGGTATTCGAACGGCATCAGTGAGGCGCAATGCATGTATGCACCGGAGTTTACAGCGCATAGCGAAGGGTTGAATGTGAAAGTGACAGAGTAAAGTCAACACAAAATACAGGAAAGGGGATTTTGCGGTTTTCCGTAAAATCTCCTTTTTATATCTTCGCAGCATCATGAGGAAAGCAGATTACCTTATTATAGGGCAGGGAATTGCGGGAACCATGCTGAGTTGGTTCTTACTACAGGCAGGGAAAAAGATAATTGTTATCGACGATGCCAAACCCAACAGTGCTTCGCGGGTGGCTGCAGGCATTATTAACCCGGTATCTGGCCGTCGTTTTGAGCCAGCCTGGATGTATGATACTATTTATCCGTTTGCAAAAGCTACCTATCTGCAGCTTTCGGCTTTGCTGCAGGTACCGGTTTTTACCGAACGTGAGCTATGGACGGTATTCCCCTCGTCCCAAATGAGAGACGCTTTCCTGAACAAGACTACCGGTAATGAATATACGGAGCTGCCAACTACCCTGAAATATGATGCATTCCTGGACCAGCCGTATGGCGCTGCCATTGTGCAGGGAGCTACCGTAAATCTCCGGGCCTTGTTGCCCGCTTATCGTCGTTACCTGGCAGAACAGGATGCTTTGCTGGAAGAACATTTCGACACAGCAGCCCTGGAAATAACAGCTTCCGGTATAACGTATAAGGACGTCAGTGCCGGCAAAGTGATTTGCTGCGATGGAGTGGGGACTACCAGTAGACCTTTCTTTAAAAACGTAAAATTTTTGCCCAATAAAGGGGAGGTACTGCTGGTGAAGATACCGGGATTAGTAACCAATGATATTCTGAAGAAGAGCATTACCCTCGTGCCCCAGGAAGATGGATTGTATTGGGCGGGGTCTTCTTTTGTATGGGATTATACAGACGATCGGCCTACAATGAAGCAGCGGGAAGTATTGGAAAAGAGTCTGCAACAGTTGCTTAAGGTACCATATGAGGTGGTCGATCAGTTATCGGCTGTACGGCCTTCCGGAAACGACCGCCGGCCTATTATTGGTTTTCATCCGGAGTATCCCGCCATAGGTATATTTAACGGGCTTGGAACCAAGGGTTGCTCGCTGGCGCCTTTTATGGCAGCGCATTTTAAGGAAGTGCTTGTTGCAAATGCCCCACTGATGCAGGAAGTAGACTTGCACAGATATTTTTAACATACTCCCGGGATAAAATGCCCGATGCAAACCGTATCTTTGCCCCCCTTATGGGTGTAAGTGCACAACTGGATAGTGGTCGCCATTTGCAGACAGCTTATTCCGTATGTCAACCATAAAACTAACTAAATCAATTATTTGCGCATGTACAGGACGCACACTTGCGGGGAATTACGAATGGAACAGGTGGGCCAGGAAGTAACATTGGCCGGATGGATACAGACAGTAAGAAAGTTTGGCAGTATCAATTTCTTTGATCTGCGAGACCGGTATGGTATTACGCAATTGTTGTTCGGCGAAAGCCTGAATGCAAAACTGGATGCACAGCCCCTGGGCCGTGAGTTTGTTATCCAGGTAAAAGGTACCGTAACAGAGCGTTCCAATAAGAATAAGAATATTCCGACAGGAGATATAGAAATCACGGTAAGCGACTTCACGATCCTCAACGCGGCTAAAACACCGCCGTTTACCATCCAGGATGATACCGATGGTGGTGATGAGCTGCGTATGAAGTACCGTTTCCTTGATCTGCGCCGCAATGCGGTAAGACAGAACCTGGAGCTCCGCTACCAGGTTGGCCGTGCAGCACGTAATTATCTGCACACCGCCGGTTTCATGGATGTGGAAACACCTTTCCTGATTAACTCTACCCCTGAAGGCGCACGCGATTTCGTGGTGCCCAGCCGTATGAATCCAAACCAGTTCTATGGACTACCACAGTCGCCCCAAACTTTCAAGCAATTGTTGATGGTGAGTGGGTACGATCGTTACTACCAGATCGTAAAGTGCTTCAGGGATGAGGATTTGCGTGCAGATCGTCAGCCAGAATTTACGCAGATCGACTGTGAGATGAGCTTTGTAGAACAAGAAGATATCTTGACCACTTTTGAAGCGATGTTGAAATATATCTTCAAAGAGATCAAAGGTCTTGAGTTTAATGAGCCATTCCCTAGAATGACTTTCGACGATGCCATGGAATATTATGGTAACGATAAACCGGATATCCGCTTTGAGATGAAGCTGGTAAACCTGAATGATACCGTAAAAGGCAAGGGTTTTAAGGTATTTGACGAGGCAGAACTGGTAGTGGCTATTGCTGCCAAGGGCTGCGCCGAATATACCCGTAAACAACTGGATGAATTAACAGACTGGGTAAAGCGTCCGCAGATTGGCATGAGCGGTCTCATCTATGTTAAATATAATGCGGATGGCACGCTAAAGAGCTCTGTGGATAAATTTTTTGATGAATCGCAATTGGCATTATGGGCGCAAAAATGTCAGGCGCAACCTGGAGATCTTATCCTGGTGCTGGCTGGCAAGGAAGAGCGCACTCGTAAAGCCGCCAGCGAGCTCCGCCTTGAAATGGGAGAACGGCTTGGGTTACGCAACAAAAACGAGTTTAAACCGTTGTGGGTAATAGACTTTCCGCTTTTTGAGTACGCCGAAGAAGAAAAACGATGGGTGGCCCGTCACCATCCGTTTACGTCACCAAAGCCAGAGCAGATTGCCCTGATGGATGATCCTTCACAATACGCTAAAATTAAGGCAAACGCCTACGATATAGTTTTAAATGGTACAGAAGTCGGTGGTGGTTCTATCCGTATTTTCCAGCGCGATCTGCAACAGAAGATGTTCGCCGCTCTGGGAATGACTAATGAAGAGGCAGAACGCAAATTTGGCTTCCTGTTGGGTGCATTTGAATATGGTGCACCACCGCATGGAGGTATCGCACTCGGATTTGACCGCCTGTGTGCGCTGTTAGGTGGCAGTGAAAGCATTCGTGACTTTATCGCATTCCCGAAAAATAACTCGGGTCGCGACGTAATGATGGATGCTCCTAGTGAAATTGATCAAGCGCAGCTTAATGAGTTAAGGATCAGCCTGGTTAAGTGATTTCCAGGGGCGGGTTTAACTAAACCGTAACAGCCTCTGCCGTAGAAACGGACTTACCGGCATAGTCTTTGCAAGAAGAGGGCTTCGTAGCTAAAAATCCCCTTTGATATGGCAATTTGCTGCATCAAAGGGGATTAGCACTAATATAGGGACAATATTTTTTAACAAGAGATTAACGAGAGTAAAGAAACAGAGAGAAGAGATATTATTAAATTTTTTAAAGTAATATTGCGATGTGATCATCGTTGATATGTGAGGAAGAAATGATGCTGAAAACAAAGAAAAAACTATCACCAACAAAAAATACTACCATGAGAATTTCTACATTCTTGAAGCGGACAGTATGGTCAGGTGCGGTGTTAATATTGCTCATGCTCAGCAATGTTGGGTTTGCTCAACAATCGACAACCAATTATTTGAAGAAATTTAAACCAGTATCCGTAGAAATTATGCAGGAAACCGGTATACCGGCAAGCGTTATCCTCGGAATTGCTATGCTGGAATCTGGCACCGGTACCAGCAGAAATGCTAAATTGCTGCATAACCACTTTGGTATTGTAGGTAAGAACGACCTGGCAAAGACCAAGTCCGGACACCGCTCCGTATACAAACAATATGTTACTGACCTGGCTTCCTACGAGCATTTTGCGGAGCTGTTGGCCAGTAAAAAATGGTTCGGTCAAATGAAAGGAAACCCCGAATTTTCCGCCTGGCTCAAAAAAATGAACCATAGCGGTTATTCTTCCGCCGGCCATGAATGGATCAGAAGAGTGACAAATATTATTAACCGCTATAAATTGTATAAGCTGGACGCAAGCATGGATAGCGTGGCAACGGACTCCAAGCAATGGTTAACCGTAGGCATGCCGCCAGCAGGCGAACAGTGATGCGCTAACCTATTATAAACTATGTCCGGCAAAAATAAGTCTGCCTACCCGTTTTATATCATTATTGGAACGCTCGCATGCCTGGTAGGACTGTCACAACTGAACTACCGCTTATCATATAAAGACTTTCAATTCAGGAAACTGGATTTGTTGTCAGATCTAAGAACAGATTCAGCTTCCACAAACAATCAAAAGCTTACTGCTGCCGGTAGAGGCAACAGTAAGCTTTCTGGTTTAGACAGCAGCGCCGGAGCTGCCAACCCCCAAGTACCCAATCCCGATCATGCTCATGACTTCATGTCGTATACCGGGATTATGGAATATCCTTCCCCTGTTCCCGGAGATAGCTCCGCTGGTATGCAGCATTTCTTTAACGCGCTTCGCGAACTGAAATCCGGTAAGCGCCGTAAAGTACGGATTGCCTATTTCGGCGACTCTATGATTGAAGGGGACCTGATCACTGGTGACCTGCGCGACAGCCTGCAACACTTCTTCGGTGGCGCTGGTGTAGGATTTGTACCAGTTACCTCCGTGGTGGCTTCTTTCAGAACCACTATCACACATACCTTTTCTACCGACTGGAAGGACTATCATTATAAAAATTCTCCCCCTTCTAATATCACGCTGGGCCTGTCGGGGCATACCTTTTACCCGGGTGGAAACAGCTGGGTGAAATACTCGCCTGTGAAAAAGCCGTTGCTCGACAAATTCCAGGATATATCCCTGTTATATGGGCCTGTAGCTTCCAGCACCGTTACCATTAACGACAAAACCTATACGCTTTCTGGTAATGAAACAGTGAACAGGCTGGACCTGGCGCAGGATACTGCGCAACCTTCGCTGATGTTGCGTTATAGTGGCAGCGCCATGCCTTTCTATGGTGTTTGTTTTGAAAATGGGAATGGCATTTATGTAGACAACTACTCCTTCAGAGGAATCAGCGGAGTAGAACTGGGCCATCTGTCGGCCGAAATGGTACGTCGTATGCAACAGGAACGTCCTTATGACCTCATCGTGATGCACTATGGCGCCAACGTACTATTTCGCCCGGAACTGACAGATTACAGCTGGTACGAGCGCCCGATGAAGAAGGTAATGGATTCCTTGCGCAACGACCTGCCAGGTACTTCTTTCCTCATCATTGGTACAGCAGATAAATCTTACCGCAAAGCCGATAAATATATCACTGCACCAGGAGTGCCTGCATTGCTGCAGGTGCAGCACGACCTGGCTGCAAGCCATGGTACCGCCTACTGGAACCTATACGCCGCCATGGGTGGCGACGGTTCTATGGTAAAGTGGGTAGAGGGCGATACCGTCATGGCCAATAAAGACTATACACACTTTAACAGAACAGGAGCAGCCAAAGTAGGAGCGCTGCTTTATAAAGCTATTATGAATGAATACAGGCTGGCACAACCTTAACAAAACATGGGTGGCAGTGCTTTCGCTGTTGCTCGCCGGTATTACAACAACTTATGCACAGCAGGTAAACGTTAACAATATTCAGCAGGATACTGCACTGTTTAGCGTTTTTCATTCCCTTTCCGCTGCAGACAGTAGTGTAATATCTATTCTTCACCTGGGCGATTCCCATGTGCAGGCAGGCTATTTTCCGTTGGCCACGGCTTCGCTGCTGCAACAACAGTTTGGATATGCCGGCAGGGGATATGTATTCCCTTATAGCCTTGCAGGCACCAACGGCCCGGAAGACTTCAGATGGAACAGTACGGTAAGATGGTCGTCGGAGAGAGTGGTAGACCGGAATAAGTCCAGTGTCCTTGGCCCTGGCGCCATTGTGATCACTTCCCTCAATGATGCACCTAACCTGGCTTTCTCCGGAAAACCAGACGGGAGTATGGATAATAACTTCCGCGAGGCAGAACTGTTGTATGATGCCGGGAATACCAACAATACCGTGGTGGCGCCTGATGCTACAGTTACGGTGACCCCCGCTCCATTTCCAGGCTCGCCAACCATCAGTATGGCTACCCTTCATTTCCCGCAAGCGGTCAACTCATTCCAGGTAAGGTGGGAAGGTACAGGTAATGGGCCATTCCGCTTTTTTGGTGCGGTCATGAAAAACGGTCGTCCGGGCATACTATACCATAGCATTGGAATTAATGGCGCCATGTACCAGCAATACAACGAGTTTGATAACACGCTTTTGGCACAGATGGCAGTGCTGAAACCACAGCTGGTTATCATCTCCCTGGGTACAAATGAAGCATATGGGGGCAGGATGGATCCGCTGGCCTTCAGAGATGAAATAGAAAGAATGGTAACCCTGATCGGGGAACAAAATCCTGCTGCCCGTATTCTCCTTACCACACCGCCCGATTGTATGCGCGCCGGGAGGAAAGGAGTGAGAAAGAAAGTAGGGAAAAGAAAATATAAGACGATATATCATACGGTATATTACCCCAACCCATATATTTCAATGGTTACCCAGCAGATTATGGGATATGCCCGGCAACACGGCATTGCCTGTTGGAATTTTAATGCGGTAAATAAAGCGCAGAAGGATAGATTTGCAGGGGCATGGGCGCCAGACCATATTCATTTTAATGTGAGAGGATACCAGCAACAGGGCCAGTTACTATACGAAGCCCTGCAGCAATCTTACACGCATTACTTACAGCAAACCAAGAAAAATCCAGTTATCTCCAATGATCAGCATTAATGAGTTGTTGTCAGAACTGTTGTACGACGAGAAAAATCCGGTTCTCTTTAACAGCGGTTTCTTCTTTTATTACTTTGCTTTATTCATGATGTGTTACCTGCTGGCCAGTAGGAGCAAAACCGCCAGGGTATGGGTGTATACAGTATTCTCCCTGTATTTTTTCTATAAAGCCTGCGGCTATTATGTGGGATTGGTTATCCTGTCGGCCATTGTCGACTTTAATTTATCGCGATGGATCTACCATAGTAGTGATAAAAAAGTAAAGAAATCGTTGCTCATATTTAGCATCCTGCTGAATATAGGATTGCTGTTTTATTTCAAGTACACCAACTTCTTTATTGGTATTATCAACGATGTTACTGCCGGACATATTCATCCATTAAGCCTCATCCTGCCGATTGGGATTTCCTTCTATACCTTTGAGAACCTGAGTTATACGATCGACGTATATCGTGGGGAAATCAAGCCGGTAAGCAATTTCATGGATTATCTCTTCTTCCTGTCTTTCTTCCCGAAACTGATGATGGGCCCCATTGTGCGTGCGGCAGATTTCATTCCGCAAATATCCATGCCTTATCGTCTTACCTCTGAAGACATCGGGAAGGGGATGTACCTGATTATGGGTGGTTTGTTTAAGAAGATCGTGATATCTGACTTCATCTACCAGAATTTTGTACAATATATTTTTGATGACCCCAGTAAGCACACTGGCCTGGAATGCCTGATAGGCGTGTATGGCTATGCCCTGGTGATCTATTGCGATTTCTCCGGTTATTCTGATATGGCGCTGGGTATTGCCCGGTGGACCGGCTTTAAGATTCCGCCTAACTTTGACTCTCCCTACCAGAGTTCCTCCATTACAGAGTTCTGGCGCCGCTGGCATATTTCATTGTCCAGCTGGTTGCGCGATTACCTCTATATCCCATTGGGTGGCAACCGTAAAGGAAAAGTACGTCAGTATATTAACCTGGCGCTGACCATGTTAATCGGTGGCTTCTGGCATGGCGCGAGCTGGAATTTTATATTCTGGGGAGCGATGCATGGCAGTGCGCTGGCCATTGATAAGGTACGCATTGACTGGTTGAAAAAACGTAAAACAGTGATAACTGGTTGGAAAGCCACGTTCTTTAAGATAATAGGCGTACTCATTACTTTCCACTTTGTATGTTTCTGCTGGGTATTTTTCAAGGCTGCTACGTTCCATGATGCCTGGTCGCTGTTACACCAGGTAGCATACGATTTCCAGCCAGAAATAGCGATAGAACTCTACCAGGGGTATACCGCCGTGTTCTGGGTAATGGTGCTGGGTTTTGTATTGCATTTCCTGCCTTCCAGGGTAGAATTCTCGCTGGAGAAGTTTCTTGGAAGGGTGCCAGTGGTGGGCAGTGTAGCCATCATGGTGGTATTCATATGGTTGTTGGTGCAGGTAAAGAGTACCCAACCCATGATTCCGATCTATTTCCAATTTTAATTCAGCGCTTTTGCCAGGGAATGAAGATCTCACAATGATCGATTCCGGTGAGCGAAATAAAGAAATGATTGCCACTCATTTTAAAGTACCCGGATCTGCAACTGGTATTGATAAACTGGTACATAGGCAGGCCGGCAGCAACAAAGCTCATGGGGACTGGCAATTTTTTATAACTACCTCCGGGAATCATTTTGGTATACAGGCCATGTGATTCCTGGAAGGTGAGCTGTATCTGCCGATGTGCCCTGTCATAGACACTTTCCTGGGGCACGAGAATACCTGCATACATCATCATTTTACTATAAGAGGTAACTGGTACCACATCCAATGTGCCGGTAATTACCATGGCACCAGACAGTTGCAGTACCGCATTAATAGTATGCAGCTGCTGCTGGTACCGGTCCATATACTCCACCATGCTTTTTACCGGGTTGTTGTTTTGAGGCAATATGTTGTAGTACAGGATATAATCCGGTAGACCTACATTGAGCGTTCTGTCTGTAGAGAAAATGAGATGTTGTGGATCGTTATGGGGCGTAGTGGCTTTCGACGTTTCTGCCAGTGTGTGCGCTTCATTGGGTAAGTACAGCCGGTCGCGGAAGTTGACAGGAGATTCGTTGTACAGTTCCCGGAAGCCCCTGGTAAAGCTGGAATGCGTATATCCACACATTTCCGCAACCTGTTTTACGCTAAAGTCACTATGCCGCAGGTAGCCGGCGCCCGCTTCCAGTCGCCTTCTTTTGGCAAAGTGAACATAAGATTCACCGTACATTTCCACAAACTTATGCGAGAAGTTGTCGTATGATTCGGCAATCATTGCAGCTACAGTTCTGACGTCCCTTTCACCGTAAGGATCATCATGCGATAAAGCAATGGCGTGCTCAATCTTCTTTTCCCAGTGGGTAATGGTGGAAGTTTTCATATTGGCATATTTGGAAGATGATTCTAATGTAGTCAGAATGATAATCTGGTTTGCGGGATCTGGCAAAATGGGGGTGTATTAACGAGCGCTTAACATCTGACTACTTCTATTAAATAATAGTTAATTATCTACTTTTGCGCAATAATTCAAAAACGAGATGCGCATAGCCAGAATATTACCAGTTGTTCTTTTGATGTTGTTATCCAGTATGGGCGCCCGGGCGCAATTCCTGATGGATATGATAGATACCACCTCTGAGCTGGGAAAGGGTATGATTTCCATCTACCAGAAGTATGATGCGCTACGTTTTAGCGGCTATATCCAGCCGCAGTTCCAGATGGCACAGTCTAAGGGAGCAGTCGGTTACGCAGGCGGCGATTTTGGTGCCGCTGTTGATAACCGGTTTACACTTCGCCGTGGCCGTATCCGTGTGGATTACGAACGCTATAATAAGCAGGATATGCCCGTAGTACAGTTTGCTTTCCAATTTGATGGAACAGAGCGGGGCGTGTTTATCCGGGATTTCTATGGCCGCTTCTTTGAAACTAAATTCAATGTATTATCACTGGTGGGAGGAATGTTTGCCCGTCCTTTTGGTTATGAGGTAAACCTGTCGTCGGCCGACCGCGAAACCCCGGAGAGAGGGCGTATGTCGCAGATACTGATGAAAACGGAGCGCGACCTCGGCGCGATGGTCTCTTTTGAGCCCCGCCGCAAAGATCATCCATTACGGTTTCTAAAAATTGATTTAGGCGCTTTTAACGGGCAGGGGCTGACTGCTACCACCGATTTCGACAGCCACAAAGACATTATAGGGCGTATTGCCATTAAGCCTCAGCAGATAGGGGCTTCGAAAACCCTGGTATCTGCCGGAGTATCGGTGTTATATGGAGGCATGCAGCAGTTTACGAACTATATCAATACTATGGGTACAGTAAACGGTAAACCAGGTTATCTGGTAGATTCCAGCGTAGTCAATGCCGGGAAGATTGCGCCCCGTCACTATTACGGCGCTGATATACAGGTGAAAATTCCGAATGGTCCCGGAAAAGGCAGTACCCAGTTCAGGGCTGAGTATATCCGGGGACAGCAAACCGCCACAGCACAAACAACCGAAACACCCGGCGCTATCCCGCTTACTCCCCAGGGAAAATATGCACCGCTGTACATCCGCAGTTTTGATGGCGCCTACCTGTATTTCCTGCAGAATCTGGCCAGTGAGCAACATCAGCTGGTGATAAAATACGATTGGTATGATCCCAATAAAAAGGTGAGCGGGAAAGACATTGGTGTGCCGGGATCAGGGTTAACGGCGGCGGATATACGTTATAATACATGGGGAGTTGGCTACCTGTATTATGCGAACGAACACCTGAAGTTTATGTTTTATTATGACTGGGTGACTAATGAAGAAACAGCACTGGAGGGATATACCAACGATTTGAAAGATAATGTGCTGACCTGCAGAATGCAGTACCGGTTTTAATAATCAACGGATTTGCGGATATCACTATCCGCAAATCCGCTGTCCTTATTGCTCTCTCCCCGACTCCATTGTGAAGCCGAAAGTACTGCCTATTTCAGGCTTGCTGCGAACAGTAATAGATTGGTCGTGTGCCTCTACGATATGTTTTACAATAGCCAGGCCAAGACCTGTACCTCCTATATCGCGGCTGCGGGCACGGTCGGTGCGGTAAAAACGTTCAAACACACGAGGCAGATGCTCTTCTGCCATACCGATGCCATCATCAGATATTTCTACCAGTACCCGTTTACCATCCATGCTGTAAATACTGGCAATGGTATGGCCATCAGGTTTACCGTATTTGATGGAGTTATCTACCAGGTTGATTAGCACCTGCCTGATTTTCTCTTTATCTGCAAACACCGGCTGTGGCGCTTCGCAGCCTTTTTTGATGCTGAATTTTATGCCTTTGGTATTGGCTTTCAGGGACAAGGTATCAAATACATCCTTGATCAGGTCCTGGATAACGAATACTTCTGCGTTGATCGTCATTTCACCACTTTCGAGTTTGGATATTTCATCCAGGTCATCAATAAGGCGGCAAAGGCGATCAATATTTTTGGTGGCGTTTTTCAGGAATAATTTGTTCACGTTGGGGTCTTCCAGCGCGCCATCCAGCAGCGTGTGAATATAGCCCTGTACGGCGAAGATGGGGGTTTTCAATTCATGAGAAAGATTGAGCAGGAACTCTTTCCGGAATTCTTCGTTCCGGCGCAGGTTTTCCAGTTCTTCTCTTTTCTGGCTGGCCCATTTTTCCACGTCTTCACTTACCTCTTCAATGGTTTTCAGGGGAAGTATATTCTTCTGGAAGAACTCTTCCCGCTTGGATGCTTTGGTTTGGTAAATGAACTTGTAGATCAGCTTTATTTTACGGTAAATAAAGTTCTGCAACGTGTAGAGGTACAGGTAGTAGGAAACAAGAAACGTAAGTATAAATGCCCCCAATACCACCTTCCAGTTGCCATCAATTAGCAGGCTTCCCAATGCTATAACAGCTGATATTATCAGGGCTGTAAATCCCGCCAGTTTTTGCGGGGATAGGTTTTTAGCTTTAAACATACTCCAAAGTGAGTAATTAGTATAATAATGGGAAATTACTTTAAATTTTTTACTTGCCAACGGAAATCAGTTTAGCCCAGTAGCTTTTCAGCTTTCAGGAAGATGATGTTTTGGTGGGATGGAGGGCCAATAAAAACCAATAGCTGATAGTGATACTAACAGCTAACAGTAAAGGCCAACAGCTAATGATAACATCAGCTTACATTTCGAACTTGTATCCTACTCCTTTAACGGTAGTGATTAAGTCGATACCAATTTTCTGGCGGATTTTGCGGATGTGCACATCAATGGTGCGGTCGCCTACAATTACTTCGGTTCCCCATACCTGGTTGAGAATTTCATTGCGCAGAAATACACGACCGGGTTTGGATGCCAGCAGTTGCAATAACTCAAATTCTTTTTTCGCCAGAATGATTTCCTGTCCTTTGTAGGTAACCGTAAATTTCTCACGGTCAATGATCAGGTCTCCGAGGGTTACACGGGTTTCTTCCGGTTTGTGCAAACGGCGAAACAGTGCGTTGATCCTGCTCACCAGCAGTTTGGGCTTAATGGGTTTAGCAATGTAATCATCAGCCCCCATGTTCAAACCATCTACTTCCGATTTTTCATCATTCAGCGCGGTCAAGAACAGTACCATGGTGTCTTTGAATTCCGGGATCTTCCTGATTTCGCGACAGGTATCAATCCCGTTTTTGTTGGGCATCATGATATCCAGCATAATCAGATCCGGTCTGAATATTTTAGCCTTCTGGATAGCCTCGCTGCCGTCTTTGGCGGTTACGGTATCATAACCCGCTGTTTTGAGATTGTAGCTGATAATTTCCAGAATGTCCAATTCGTCATCTACTACCAGTATTTTTCCTGCTACCGCTTGGTCTATCATAAATTTTGCTTTTAAAAAGACGGGACAAAATTATAAAGCCATCCCCGTGATTAATGGAAAATTAACATTATGAAATTGTTAATTCAGTATCAGCCTGGTTTTCCGCGATCATCCGCAAGGTACAGGAATTTATAATCTCCCTTCAATATGAAAATTATCTTTCATTTATATGGATGTGATTGTTATTGAAATGGAGTATTTTTATTTTTGAAGCTACCGGAATACCTAAATATGCCCCGTTAGATAATTATGTTAGTTATAGATAGAATATTAATATATATTTCTCCTTAAAAACAAAAGATAAACGACCACTACTGGCAAACTCTGTATTTTGGTTGTAAATTTGCTATCTGGTCCCACGGGAAAAGATCACTTTAGTATGAGACGATTTTTATTATTTTTTGCACTGGCAGTATTCACAGTCAGTTCCTTAATGGCTCAGAGTAGTCATCATTCGATTCCAATCAGCAGACAGGGGTTTCATGATAACATCGACAAAGAACAGGCCGCCGCAGCCAAATTTGATGGTAAAGCCGATGATTTTGTTAAAGTATCAGACGATCAGACAACCAACCTGCAGGTAACCAACGCGCTCCTGAAAGAAGTAGACAACATGCAGCAGGAGATTGAAGATAATGATGCACTGGATCACCGTCTGAAAGTAAAATACCTTTCCGGCATCTATGTAATGCTGAAAGACTATAATACAAAACGCGCCCGTCACAAAATTGATCCGGAAGAAGCACCTGCCATTGTAACCGCCTTCCGCGATATGATGCACGCCGATATCAAAGGACAGAGCATCGCGCCTTACGTAAGGAACCTTTCCTTCGACGGGGCTGAACGAATGATTGAATCATTTCAGGATAATGCTGGTTACAAAGACGCAAAAGGGGAAGTGTTTGCCAAATACGCTTACGGTAACCTGGAAACCATTATGCCCAAACTATCGGAATACCTGGACTTCCCTGGCACCGATTCCATTGTGGCTGCTGTAGCCCGGAAGTATCCCAACCAGGTGCTTACCTACGCTACTTCCTATACGCCTATGGCCAACGCCATTAAACGTAACCAGGATCCTATCGTACAGCAGATTGTGCGCATTGGTCAATCTCCCCAAAGCACCAAAATATTGCCTTTCCTGGACGAACTGCTGGCCGGCACTACTACAGTAGAAAAGCTGGAACCCATTGTCAGCAATGACTACCAGTACTACAAGCAAATGGTAAAATCTACCATCGCCCTGCAGAAATTGAAAAGCGAAGGAAAAACTCCCTACGGGCTGAAAGCAATGATGGAAAATATGCAGGCTAAATCACTGCTGTATATCCGCGAGGTAAACGATTTGCACGAAGAATCTGCCCCGGTGCGTTTTGCGATCGTTAAAAACTTTACCCCCGAAGAGCTGTATTATCTCATCATCAATGGCCAGGAAGAATTGTATACTTCCAGCTACACCAATCATAACAACGCCGGCTTATACGACCAGATGATGCTGCGTATGAAACCGCCGCGTGGAGATAGCCTGCTGGTAATGGTGAATTTCGACCGGTTTAAGAAATTCATCGCTATGGCAGCGGGATTCAACACCCTCGATAATTTCCTGAAATCAATGGCGCCGGAAAACTCCAATTACCTGATGCAGAAATATGTGCAGAACCTGGAGAAAACTGAGGACCTGGAAGATGCAGTGGATGTAGCCAATTCCTTTGGAAGTATCCGTGATGAGAAACTGCTCGACTTCCTGCGGGCCGAAGTAAAAAAGAACCTGGCGTATGTAAGTCGCCATAAAGATAAGCGAGGTACCGTTATCTACCAGTTGCTCAGCAGTCTCTTTGAAACAGAATCCAAAACAGAAAACGACTCGTCCAAAGCCACTGATATGGCCAGCAAATTCCAGCTGCCGCCGATCAACTTCGTGTCCTTTAACGGCCTGGAAAGTGATAGCGGAAAGGTATTCCAGCAGGTGTTTTTCTATGGAGATAAAGATGGGCAGGAATCGTTTTCCAGCTTCATGACTAATTTCCCGTCTTCTGAATGGAGAGTAACCAAGAATAAATACTGGGCTACTATTTCTTCTCTTAAAGGCAAGCCTACGGTGATCTATGCGAATTTGCCAATAGATGAACCGGGCGATAAAGAAGCGATTGCCAAGCTATCGGACTACCTGGATGAAAATGATATTCACCCGAGCATCTTTATTCACCGGGGCCATAGCTATCATATCAATACCACGCTGGATAATCTGCAAAGCTCCGCCAAGATTGTGATGCTGGGCTCCTGCGGAGGTTACCATAACCTGGCTACCGTATTGGAAAAGTCACCCGAAGCGCATATTATTTCTTCCAAACAGGTAGGTACCCGTTTTGTGAACGAACCGATTATCCACACCCTGGAAGACCAGGTACGTGCAGGTAGAAATGTTGACTGGGTGCAGATGTGGGCAGCCCTCACCAAGAGATTTGCAGGAGATGCGCGGAATAAAGAGCTTTTCAGCGATTATGTGCCGCCGCATAAAAACCTGGGCGCCATTTTCATTAAGGCCTACAAACAGGTGATGAAGGACGAGAAAAAGTAAGCAGAAAGCATAAGGCTTAAAGCAAAAAGCTATTGTGGAGAATGATTAAAGCGAATTTTAGATATTTGCTAAGTTCTTCTCCACAATAGCTTTTTGCTTTAAGCCTTATGCTTTCTGCTTTTTGTTGTACGTTTGTAGTGTAGTTCAAACCCGGCACATTGGAAAATCTTGCGGTAAAGAAAGTATTTGATTTTAGTTTATTACGGCGCATCTTCTCGTTCGCGGCTCCTTATAAGCGGTCCTTCTACATATCCATGATATTAACGGTTGTATTGGCTGCTATATCTCCATTACGGCCCTACCTGATCCAGGTAACGGTAGATAAATACATTGCGGGCCAGCTGATGAGGATGCTGATCCTGGTCACCGTTGTACAAATAGGATTGCTGTTGCTGGAAACGGTGGTGCGTTTCTTTTTCTCCTACCTGACCAACTGGCTGGGGCAGTCGGTGGTAAAGGACTTGCGGGTAACGGTATATAAGAAGATTGTGCACCTGAACCTGGCATTTTTTGATAAAACACCTATCGGCACCCTTACTACCCGGACCATCAACGATATTGAAGCCATTAACGATGTTTTCTCGGAAGGGATTATTTCTATTGTAGCTGACCTGTTGATGATCATTGCCATCCTGGTGGTGATGTTTATGGAAGACTGGCGCCTGACGCTGATTAGCTTGTCGCCCTTTCCTATACTGATTTTTGCTACCTACATTTTTAAGGAAAGTGTGAATAAATCCTTTTACAAGGTGCGCAACGCTGTATCAGCGCTGAATGCCTTTGTACAGGAGCACCTTACCGGTATGGTAGTGGTGCAGGCGTTTACTTCAGAAAAAAGGGAGTTTGCCCGCTTTAAGCATATCAACAAAGATCACCGCAACGCCAATATCGACGCTATTTTTGCCTACTCCGTGTTTTTTCCGGTAGTGGAAATTATCCTGGCTATTTCATTGGGGCTGATGGTATGGTGGGGCGCCAATAAGGTATTGAACTATGAAGTGACCCAGGGCGTAATGATCGCGTTTATTATGTATCTGAACATGCTGTTTCGCCCGCTGCGTATGCTGGCGGATAAGTTCAATACCCTGCAAATGGGGATGGTAGCCAGTGAGCGGGTATTCAAAGTGTTGGATAATCAGGATTACATAGCGGATAAGGGGCATCACAAGGCCGATCAGATGAAGGGCGACATCAGCTTTGAGCATGTGTCGTTTGCCTATGTAGAGGACCGTTATGTACTGAAAGACATCAATTTCCACGCTAATCCGGGCGATACGGTAGCGATAGTAGGGCATACCGGTTCGGGTAAAACCACTATTATCAGCATTCTTAACCGCCTCTATGAAATCCAGAAAGGAAGTATCAAGATAGACGGAATTCCGTTGCCGGCTTACTCGCTGGAATCGTTGCGGAGTAAGATAGGTGTGGTATTACAGGATGTATTCCTGTTTGCGGGTTCTATTTACGATAACATTACCCTGCACGACAGCAGTATCAGCCGGGGAAAAGTGGAAGAAGCAGCCCGGTTGATCGGTATCCACGACTTTATTATGCAGTTGCCGGGAGGATATGACTACCAGGTCATGGAGAGGGGCAGTACTTTATCGCTCGGACAGCGGCAGCTGATCTCTTTTGTGCGGGCTCTACTGTATGATCCGGCCATCCTGGTGCTCGATGAGGCCACTTCTTCTATCGATACAGAATCTGAAATGATGATACAACAGGCCATCGATAAGCTGATTGCCGACCGGACTGCTATCATTATTGCGCATCGTTTGTCAACCATCAGTAAGGCCGACAAGATTATTGTACTAGATAAGGGAGAAGTGAAGGAAATGGGTACACATGATGAGTTGCTGAAGCTGGAAGGGTTCTATTACAAGCTGCATAGCATGCAGTTTAATACTGCGAAAGTATAGCGCCGTGCCGGCATGTACCGGTCCGTCTTTCGGAAGAAAAGCATTCTTATCTTGTTTCGTCGTAATATTTCTTAAAAAATGATTAGTCATTTATCATAAAGACAGCCAATGGCTGTCTTTTTTGTTTAATATATGCAGGGAAAGATCGATTCTAAACCGAATGTTATGGCAAATATTTAAATTATAATTTTTAAAATATGAATGACCGTTAACAATAGTCGCTTTTCGGGGGAATTTTTTATAGAAAAAGGGTGAAATATGCGGTTACAAGGGCTTGGCTATCAATATAATTACAATATATCGTTCTTTTTTTTCGTAGTCGCTTAATTTTAAAAATAAAAACGGTTATCTTTGCGCAAAATTTCAGAAAACGGTGATTTCTTTCAATTGGTTCAAACATAGAATGGTAGCACTTGTGATGGTTTTAGGCCTTCACAGTTTTAGTAATTTTTCCTACGCTGAGGAGGCGCACCCTGAACATGCAGCAGCTGCTGTATCAGGTGAAGAAAAGCACGCTGAAGCAGGTGAGTCCAAGAAGATTGATATTAAGGAGGTGCTCTTCGGACACATTTCCGATGCACATGACTGGCATCTGTTTGATCTGGGTGAACATACCCCGGTGGTTATTCCTTTACCGGTAATTATGTATTCTCCGGCGCATGGTGTTACAGCGTTCATGTCGTCCCGTTTTGAGCACGGCCATCAGCCATATGCGGGTTACCAGCTGGTAAATGCGCATTATCGTGCGGAGAAGGGGCTGGATGAAGCCGCCTATCCTAACAATAAAGTAATTGCGGTAGATGATAATGGTATGCCGACCAATGAGAAGGTATACGATTTGTCTATGACCAAGAATATCACCTCTATGCTGATTGCTGCCATCCTGCTGACCTGGATCATGCTCACGGTAGCAGCGGCTTACAAAACCCGTGGCGCCAAGAAAGCGCCTAAAGGTTTACAGAGCCTCATAGAGCCGGTTATCATCTTTATGCGTGATGAGGTGGTAAAACCAAATATTCCTGGTCACCGGAGCGCTAAATACACTCCTTTTATTCTCACTGTATTCTTTTTCATTCTGATCAACAACCTGTTGGGACTGTTGCCTGGTTCTGCCAACGTAACCGGTAACATTGCGGTAACTGCGGCACTGGCGCTTATCAGCTTTATTGCTACTATGTTCAGCACCAACAAGCATTTTTGGGGTCATATCTTCAATCCTCCGGCACCATTTGGCGTAAAGCTGATCCTGGCTCCGGTGGAGTTGATTGGGGTATTTACTAAACCTATCTCCCTGATGATCAGGTTGTTTGCCAACATCCTGGCAGGTCACATTATCATCCTGAGTATTATCAGCCTGGTATTCATTTTTGGTTCTATGAACCGTGGAATTGGTTATGGCTTTATGCCGGTATCTATTGCCTTCAACCTGGTAATGATGATGCTGGAATTGCTGGTAGCCTTTATCCAGGCATTTATCTTTGCCAACCTGACTGCGGTGTTTATTGGCCAGGCGATGGAAGGTGCGCATCATGAAGATGGACATCACCACTAGTCTCTTTTAATCAGGAATGATTGAAAGTGAAGAGTAGCTTACTGCAGTTTTTACGAACAAACGAAATTTTTTAAATTCAAATACATATTCATTATGGCACTTTTGTCTATTTTATTGCAGGCTGCTGCTGCATCTGGTCTGGCTAAAGCTGGTGGTGCTGTTGGTGCTGGTATCGCTGCTATCGCTGCTGGTATCGGTGTTGGTAACATCGGTAAGAGCGCTCTGGAGTCTATCGCTCGTCAACCAGAAGCTGCTAACGACATCCGTGCAAACATGATCCTGGCTGCTGCGCTGGTTGAGGGTGTTGCCCTCTTCGGCGTTATCGCTGGTCTGTTGGCGGTAGTTATGTAAGCAAAACTTCTTACTGCATCCGGCGCACAGGGCAATGGATGCAGTAAATTTTTATGCTGAACACAGCTCATTCAACATCTGTAAATATCAACATAACAATATCATAAAATCCTAATTATATGGATCTGTTGCAACCCGCGTTAGGCCTGTTTGCTTTTTCGTTTATCGTTTTCGTTATCGTTTTCCTGATACTGAAGAAATTTGCCTGGAAACCGATCCTTGCTACTCTGAAAGAAAGGGAAGATTCAATCACTGATTCCATTACTACCGCTGAAAGAGTGAAAGAAGAAATGGCACAGATGAAAGCTGAGCACGAACATGTGCTGGCGGAAGCTAAAGCTGAAAGAAGTAAGATCCTGAAGGAAGCAAAAGACGCGAAGGACATGATTATCAGCGAAGCAAAAACTCAGGCACAAGCTGAAGCTAAGAAAATCATCAGTGAGGCTTACACCGCTATCGAAAACCAGAAAATGGCTGCGTTAACGGATGTAAAGAACCAGGTAGGTACCCTCGTAATCGAAGTAGCTGAAAAAGTACTGAGAAGAGAACTGGCTGATAAAACAGCACAGGAAGGTTACGTGAAACAACTGGCAGAAGAAATCAAATTGAACTAAGAGATTAACTGAATGCTGGTAACAGCAAAGAGTTAACGGCTAAAAGCTTTTTTAAATATGCAGAATCCCCGTTTAGCATCCCGGTATGCAAAATCATTGATAGACCTGGTACAGGAACTGAACCAGGTGGAAGCTGTACATACCGACATGCAGTACTTACAACAGGTGATGAAAAGCAACCCGGATGTGGTGAGTTTGCTGAAGAGCCCCATCATTAAGGCTGATAAAAAGCAGAAGATCCTGGCAGCAGTGCTGGAAGGACGGGTAAGTGCAACTACACTGAGTTTCCTGAACCTCCTGGTAAACAAAGGCCGCGAAAGCGCATTGCCTGAAATCGTTACCGAGTTTCAGCGCCAGTACAACGCACTGAAAAACATCAGTGCTGTAAAAATCACTACTGCCGTGGCACTGGACAATGCTACACTGGATGTAATCAAATCCAGGATAGCCAGTGAAGTTCCTCAGCAGGTAGCGCTGGAAACAGCTGTAAACGCCGATCTGATTGGTGGCTTCGTGCTGGAAACCAATGATAAATTGTTTGATGCTTCTATCCTGCGCGATCTGAAGGATATCAAACAACAATTTACCAAGAACATTTACGTATCTGAGATACGTTAATTATACAGCAGCCGCTGCGTACACGCAAAGCTGTTGTCGTTATACTAAATTTATCTAACGACTTTTTTTAAAATCATAATTATGGTTGATATTAAACCTGATGAAATTTCGGCGATATTACGCCAGCAGTTAAGCAACTTCAATGCTTCTGCCGACCTGGAAGAGGTAGGTACTGTATTGTCAGTGGGTGATGGTATTGCCCGCATTTACGGTTTGGGTAACGTTGGTTACGGTGAACTCGTTGAATTCAGCAATGGTGTAAAAGCAATTGCGCTGAACCTGGAAGAAGATAACGTGGGTGTGGTATTGATGGGTGCTTCATCAGGGATTAAAGAAGGTGATAAAGTACGTCGTACCAAACAAATCGCATCCATTAACGTGGGTGAAGGTGTGATTGGTCGCGTTATCAATACACTGGGTGAACCAGTTGATGGTAAAGGCCCAATCAAAGGTGAATTGTACGAAATGCCACTGGAGCGTAAAGCACCAGGAGTATTGTTCCGTGAGCCGGTAAAAGAACCGCTGCAAACAGGTGTGAAAGCGATCGATGCGATGATCCCCGTAGGCCGTGGTCAACGTGAGCTGGTAATCGGTGACCGTCAAACAGGTAAAACAGCTATCTGTATCGACACCATCATCAACCAGAAAGAATTTTTTGACGCAGGTAAACCTGTGTATTGTATATATGTAGCGATTGGTCAGAAAGCATCTACTGTTGCCGGAGTAATGAAAACATTACAGGAAGCAGGCGCTATGGCTTATACTACCATCGTAGCTGCAAATGCCGCTGATCCTGCTCCACTGCAGTTCTACGCTCCATTTGCCGGTGCCGCTATCGGTGAGTTCTTCCGTGACTCAGGCCGTCCTGCACTGATCGTATATGATGATCTGTCTAAACAAGCGGTTGCTTACCGTGAGGTATCTCTGCTGCTGAAACGTCCTCCTGGCCGTGAAGCTTACCCTGGTGACGTATTCTACCTGCATAGCCGTTTGCTCGAGCGTGCTGCGAAAATTATCAACAATGACGCAATCGCCCAGCAAATGAATGACCTGCCAGAGTCTATTAGACACCTGGTAAAAGGTGGCGGTTCCCTGACAGCATTGCCTATCATTGAAACACAAGCAAGTGATGTATCCGCTTACATCCCTACCAACGTAATCTCCATCACGGATGGTCAGATCTTCCTGGAAGGTAACCTGTTCAACGCAGGTATCCGTCCGGCGATCAACGTAGGTATCTCTGTAAGCCGTGTGGGTGGTAACGCGCAGATCAAATCCATGAAGAAAGTATCTGGTACCCTGAAACTCGACCAGGCACAATACCGCGAAATGGAGGCCTTCTCCAAATTTGGTGGTGACCTGGATGCTGCTACCAAAGCAGTTATCGATAAAGGTGCCCGTAACGTGGAAATCCTGAAGCAACCACAGTTCAGCCCATTCCCGGTTGAAAAACAAGTGGCTATCATCTACCTCGGTACTAATGGCCTGCTGCGTGATGTTCCTGTTAAACAGGTACGCGCTTTCGAAGAAGCCTTCCTAAACGAAATGGATGTTCGTCTGCCTGATGTACTGGCTGAATTCAAGAAAGGAAATCTGCCGGAAGATGGTCTGAAGAAAATGGTAACACTCGCTAATGAGCTGAAACACAGATTCGCATAAGCAAAGCATTTGCTGAAAATATAAAAGGGCTTTACCATTATCGGTAAAGCCCTTTTTAATTTCGGTGAATCTTCTTTTGAAATTTTGGTTTATAATATAAACTGGTTTAGTTTTGTTTCATCAAATTAATCCCTGGTATGTCGAAATTCAACCTCTATCTATATCTGCTAATTTGCTTTCCGCTGGTATCATTGGCACAAAATAAAGTGACGGGTAAGGTAACTGATAGCAAAAAACACCCACTGGCAGGTGTAAACATCGCCATCAGAGGTACTTATGATGGCGCTACCACCGCAGCAGACGGCACCTTTTCCTTTACCACCACCGCCTCCGGCGACCAAATTATATCTGCCTCCTTTACCGGTTACCAGCCTATGGACTTAAAGGCAAACGTAAGTGCGTTTGAACCGATAAATATTATATTGAAGAATAATGTCAATGCCTTGCGGGTAGTTACTATCTCCGCCGGTAGCTTTGAAGCCAGCGATGATAAAAAAGGAACCGTGCTAAAACCCCTGGACATCGTTACTACGGCAGGGGCAGGCGCTGATATTGTAAACGCTATCAAAACATTACCGGGCGCCCAGCAAACAAACGACCGGGAGGGGCTGTTTGTACGCGGCGGTACCGGCTATGAAACCCAAACACTGATAGATGGTATGCTGGTAAGAAATCCTTTCTCAACCAGCCTGCCAGACATTCCGGGCCGTGGCCGTTTTTCCCCTTTTCTGTTTAAAGGTACTACCTTCAGCAGCGGTGGTTATTCGGCACAATATGGCCAGGCCCTGTCATCTGCGCTGATACTGGAATCTACCGACCTGCCCACCCGCTCTTCTTCCTCGCTGGGATTGTCCGTGATCGGAATAAACGGCGGCGTAGATAAACTAACGCAAGATAAAAAGACCTCTTACGGCGTGGAAGCGGACTATACCAACCTGGCGCCATACTTTAATGTGGTAAAGCCTAAACAAACACCCAACCTGGGACCCGAAATTATTGGCACATCTGCCAACTTCCGCAGGAAGACTTCTTCCACCGGGATGCTTAAATTCTATGGATATGGCAACTGGACCAAAATGGGCTTCAATACTAACAGCCTGGAATATCCCGGTTATATGGAGTCTTTTAAGGTATATAACAACAACGTATATACGAATCTGACCTACCGTGAAAACATAGGGCATGATTGGCATGTATATGCCGGGGCCTCCTTCAGCATCAATACGGATAATATTCATACAGATACGCTGTTGAAGAACCCTGCGCCTACCCTGATCAAAGTACGATCTACCCTGAGCCAGTCGAAGCTGATGCTGTACAAAAACCTGGGCAGCTTTTCTGTGATCCGGTTTGGCGGAGAATACCAGTATGCTATTGAAAACTCATCCTTCAACGACAGGACGGCCAACTACGTGGATAACTACACCGCTGCTTTTGCGGAGGGCGATATCTACATTACGCCCAGCCTCGTAGGCCGCCTGGGTGGACGTGCAGAATATTCTTCTATACTGGCAAAAATGAACCTGGCGCCCCGCGTATCACTCGCTTATAAATTCGATAACTATAGCCAGTTTTCATTGGCCTATGGCGACTATTACCAGAAGCCAGAACCACAGTATCTCCGTTTCAATAACTACCTGGGTTATATGAAAGCTACCCACTATATTGCCAGCTTCCAGCGGATATCCAATAGTTACACTTTCCGTACGGAAGTGTTTTATAAGAAGTATAAAGACCTTGTTAAAACCGTGCCTTCCTATAACAACAGCGGGGATGGCTATGCCAAGGGCGTCGAAGTGTTTTGGCGCGACCGCAAAACCTTTAAGAACGTGGATTACTGGATTTCATATTCTTACCTGGATACTAAAAGGGATTACCTGAATTATCCATTCCGGGTACAACCCGATTTTGCAGCCAATCATACCGCCAGCTTAGTATACAAACACTATTTATCTAAAATCAGTACTAACCTGGGTTTAACATACACCTTTGCTACAGGTCGTCCGTATTACGATCCTAATTTACCTGCGGAGAAATTTATGTCAGAAAAAACGATGACCTATAATGCCGTGGGCGTGAGTGCCAGTTATCTCACCAATATCCGCAAAGCCTTTACCATATTTGTGTTGTCGGTGAGCAATGCACTTGGCAACAAGCAGGTATTTGGTTATCACTATTCCTCTGATGGATTACGCCGGAATGAGATTACACCCAATGTACCAAGATTTGTTTATCTGGGTATGTTTATGAATTTTGGTATCGACAGAAGACAGGATGTTCTTAATAACCTCTAATAACACACATATGAAACGTCTCTTTTTAGCATTTTTATTTACTGGTAGCATGGCTACCGCTGCCATGGCCCAAAGTGCGCAATACATGGATGCGATGACAAAACAAACTGCTGACCTGGATAGCAGCAGCACTTTTACCCCTGATCATCTGCTGGAAAAAGGCAACACCTTTGAGCGTATTGCCAATGCAGAGCAAAGCCAATGGCTGCCCTATTATTATGCTGCCTATATGCAGGTAATGCAGGGATTTATGCTGAAGGATAAAAGTCAGCTGGATCCACTGATCGATAGAGCAGAGGTGAATCTTGACAAGGCGGAGTCGTTGAGCCCAAAGAACTCTGAAATTGCCTGTATCCGTTCCCTGGTGGCTACTGCAAGATTAACGGTAGATCCTATGACCCGTGGTCAGATGTATGGCGCAGAAGCGGCCAAGCAATTGCAACAAGCGAAGGAGTACAACCCGGAAAACCCGCGTATTTACATGCTGCAGGGACAATCATTATTGTTCACACCGGAACAATGGGGTGGCAGTAAGTCGGGTGCAAAGACAGCCCTGGAACTGGCGTTGACAAAGTTTGCGGCCTTTAAGCCAGAAAGCAATATTGCGCCACATTGGGGCGAACCATATACTCGCACGCTGTTGACTAAAGCCAGCAATTAATCTAAGGTTTTAATTCTTTGGATATTTAGTTATTTTGTTCCCGTTGCAGGTATATCTAAGTAGCTATATAAGAAAATTATGCACATGGACTTCAAAGATCTGGACCCGGTACTACATTCACAATTGCGGCTAGCTATTATGTCGATATTGGTCAGTGAGGAAGAAGCAGAATTTATGCTGTTGAAAGAGAAGACGAATGCTACGGCAGGTAACCTGAGCGTACAGATTAATAAATTACGTGATGCAGCTTATATTACTGTGCTAAAGCAGTTTAAAGAGAATTATCCGCAAACGATCTGTAAGATTACCGCTACGGGGAAAAAGGCCTTTAGTGACTATGTT
Organism: Chitinophaga sp. Ak27; assembly: GCF_012726295.1. GTDB lineage: Bacteria > Bacteroidota > Bacteroidia > Chitinophagales > Chitinophagaceae > Chitinophaga. The sequence continues at coordinate 453,349 of NZ_JABAOB010000006.1, forward strand.
GCCTCTATACAGTCTTACCTGAACGCAGGAAAGCGGAAATCATAAGGCATAAAGCATAAAGCAAAAAGCTATTATAGCGAATGACCAATGCAATTTTAATATTCGCGACGTTAATCCGCTATAATAGCTTTTTGCTTTCCGCTATTCAGATGCCAGTTCTGTTTTCTTCAGTGGGTTACGGGTATTTTCCGCATAAGTTTCGCGTTGCTCCAGGATGTCGAGGCAGGTAAAGATAGCTTGTCTGAAAGACTCAGGATCTGCAACATTTTTACCGGCTATATCGAAGGCGGTGCCATGATCGGGAGAGGTGCGTACAATGCCTAATCCGGCAGTATAGTTGATACCGTTGCCGCTGGCCAGCGATTTGAAGGGAATTAAACCCTGATCGTGGTACATAGCCAGCACGCCATCAAATTGTTTAAACATTTCGCGAGCAAAGAAGGCATCGGCGCTATAAGGCCCGAAGCACAGGATGCCATTACCTTTTGCATGCTTAATAGCTGGGGTGATTTGTTCTATTTCTTCCCGGCCTATCAAACCTTCATCACCGGCATGCGGATTGAGGCCCAGCACGGCGATACGAGGTTTGTCTATACCGAAATCCTTTACCAGGCTATCTCTCATCAGCGCTAATTTGCCGAGAATATTTTCTTTGGTAACATATTTACTTACATCCGCCAGGGGCACATGTTCTGTGAGGAGTCCCACGCGCATGTTGTCGGCGGTCATAAACATTAAAACGTCTTTGGCGTTGAAGGCATCGCGCAGGTAGGGGGTATGGCCGGTATAGTTGAAGTTGGCGCTCTGGATATTGTTTTTGTGGATAGGCGCAGTAACCAACCCACTGATGAAGCCATCCTTCATAGCTTTAATAGCCACTTCCAGTGCCCGGGCGGCATATTTTCCACCGGTTTCGTTCAACACTCCGGGGGTAATCTGCACTTCTTCCTCCCAGCAGTTGTATACATTCACCTGCTTGTGGTTCAGGCGGGTGAAGTCTTTGATGCTCTGGTAGTTGAAATTATTTTCATTCATCAGCTTCCGGTAGAAGTTGATGGTTTTGTTAGATGCAAAAATTACCGGCGTGCAAAATTCCATCATACGCGTGTCCATAAACGTTTTGATGATAATTTCTGCGCCAATGCTGTTGATATCACCAATGGTGATGCCTATTACCGGTTTGTTGTGCTGGGTGGTACTCATGCTGTATTGCCTCAATGAATGGCAAATATACGCTTTTAGGCTATAGCTTTCCCCCTTTTAGTTGGCAGGAGGACCTGTTAAAAGCAGGGAAAATAAAAGCTAATAAATGCTTTATCTTTGCGCTGCACAATGTATACACTAAAAAAATCACTCGGCCAGCATTTCCTTAAGGATGAAAACATCTCCCGGCAAATAGTGGCGTCGTTACCTGTAACAGAAGGCCAGCAAGTGCTGGAAGTGGGCCCCGGAGGGGGAGCCATTACGAAGTACCTGTTGCAACTGCCAGGTATTCACTTTAAAGCGATAGAGCTGGATACCGAAAAGGTACAATACCTCGAAAAAACCTACCCCGATATCCGGGGGAAGTTGATCAACGTAAGCATACTGGATGCTGAACTGCCTTTTGAAGGGCCGTTCCGGATGATCGGCAATTTTCCTTACAATATTTCCACCCAGATTATGTTTAAGGTGCTGGATTGGCGCCAGCAGGTAGATGTAGTGGTGGGTATGTTCCAGAAGGAAGTAGCCCAGCGTATTGCCGCTCCGCATGGCAACAAGGAGTATGGTATCCTGAGTGTGTTGTTACAGGCCTTTTATAAGATAGAATATTTGTTTGAAGTACATGAAAACTGCTTCAATCCGCCGCCTAAAGTAAAATCTGCCGTTATTCGCCTTACCCGGCTGGAGCAGCCGGCAGATATTGCCTCTGAACGTAAATTTTTTGTGCTGGTAAAAACAGCCTTTGGCCAGCGCCGTAAGCAGCTGCGCAATCCGCTGAAAACCATGTTCAATAAGGAACTGTTAGCACAGGATCCTATTTTTTCAAAAAGAGCAGAAGAACTGAGTGTGGCTGATTTTGCAGCATTATCCCATAAGATGATATGAGCAGGAAAGTATTAATTACCGCGAAAACGCATCCGTATTTGGTTGAACAGCTGGAAGAAAAAGGCTTTGAAGTCATTTATCAACCGGCTATTTCCTATGATGAGGTATATAGCGCCATTGGCGATTGTGTAGGACTGATTGTAACTACCCGTATCCGGGTAGATAAGTATATTATTGACCATGCCCGGGAATTACAGTGGATAGGCCGTCTGGGATCCGGCATGGAACTGATCGACGTTCCATACGCAGAAAGCAAGGGAATTCACTGCGTGAGCAGCCCGGAGGGCAATCGTGATGCGGTAGGAGAGCAGGCAGTAGGTATGTTGCTCTGCCTGTTGAATAATGTACTGAAAAGCAACTTGGAATTGAGAGAAGGGATTTGGGAACGCGATGGTAACCGGGGATACGAGCTGAATGGAAAAACCGTTGGCATCATAGGCTATGGTAATACCGGGAGCACGTTTGCACATAAGCTACAGGGTTTTGATGTAAATATCCTGGCGTATGATAAGTATAAGAAAGGATTTGGTACCAATGAAGTGAAAGAAGCTACGCTGGAGCAAATTTTCCAGGAAGCGGAGGTAGTAAGCCTGCATCTCCCGCTGACGGCGGAAACGAAACATATTGGTAATACTGCTTTTTTTGAATCTTTTGCCCGGCCGGTGTGGTTCATGAATACGGCCAGGGGAAAGCTGGTAAATATCCCGGACCTGATCGGGGCTTTAGAAGGAGGCGTTATTGCCGGTGCCTGCCTGGATGTATTGGAGAATGAAAAATTAAATACTTATAGTGAAGACGAGAAGGCCCAGTTAGCCTGGCTGCTGAAAGCACCTAATGTAGTGATAACACCGCATATAGCTGGCTATTCACACCAGGCGAGCATTAAAATGGCCCGCATTGTATTAGAAAAATTAAACATTTTATAAGCCTGTCAAACAGGTGGTGATTCCGGAATAAATGATTGATTTTCAATTTATTTAATTCCGGGAGAAGGGGTTTTTTCTTTATAATAAATTCATTATATTTGCGATAACACCAGTAAACAACGCTTCTGTGAAAATGGAGGCGTTGATTTTTTTTTCTTATAACCAAAAAAACACAGCAGGTTATGTCTGGCATAAATTACGTTACGAAAGAAACCCTGGACCAAATGATGAGTGAGCTTTCCATACTTAAAACCAAGGGGAGAGCGGAAATTGCGCGTGCAATTGCAGAAGCGAGAGAAAAGGGTGACTTGAAGGAAAATGCCGAATATGATGCCGCCAAAGAAGCGCAGGGCATACATGAAGCTAAAATTGCCACGCTGGAGAACGCTATTGCCACATCCCGTATAGTAAGTGCAGCTGCCATTGATACTTCCAAGGTATCTATCCTTTGTAAAGTCACCATTACTAATATGGCTAATAAGAAAACCGTTACCTACCAGCTGGTTTCGGAAACCGAAGCCGATCTGAAAGCGGGTAAGATATCCATTACTTCTCCTATTGGCAAGGGCTTATTGGGCAAGCATGTAGGTGAAATAGCGGAGGTACAGGCTCCTAACGGACAGATTAAATTTAAGATTGACAGTATTACTGCATAAGCGCTACTGATACTTTTTCATGATATTTGCAGGGTTGCATTCATTTGCAGCCCTTTTTTATTTTTACCTTGGATTAAGCTATCTACTATGACCATCTTCACAAAAATCATTAATGGGGAGATCCCCAGCTATAAAATAGCGGAGAATGAACACTTCTATGCTTTCCTGGATATTTTTCCATTGGTAAAGGGGCATACACTGGTTATCTGCAAAACGGAAACAGATAAGTTTTTTGACGTATCAGATGAGTTGTTGAAAGAGTGGCTGTTATTTTCCAAGCCTATTGCGAAGGCTATTGAACGGGTAGTGCCTTGTAATCGTATAGGCGTTAGTGTAGTTGGCTTGGAGGTCCCGCATGCGCACATGCACCTGATTCCAATTAACTCGGCCGATGATATGAATTTTTCCCGTAGTAAGCTAAAGCTGTCAGTAGAGGAATTTAAGGAGATACAGGCGCAGATTGTTGCCGCCTTATAAATGAGCTTACCTGGGGGGAATATTGAACCGGAATCCCACTCCATGCACAGTTTCCAGCTTTATTTGCGGATCCGATTTGAAATGTTTTCGAAGCTTGGTAATAAAAACATCCATGCTACGGCCCAGGAAGTAGTCATCTTTTCCCCACACATTAGAAAGGATATCTTCTCTTTTGAGTGTTTTATTGGGATTATTACAGAAGTATTTGAGCAGGTCGGCTTCCTTTTGTGTGACAGAAATAGACACTTCCCCATCGGCGGTATAGAGGCGAAGGTCGTCGTAATCAAAGGTAAGCTGACCAATCGTAAACAGGTTTGATTTGTCTTTCCCCCTGCTCATGGTCCGTTTCAGGAACACTTCTATACGCAGGATAAGTTCCTGCATATTGAATGGTTTACTGATATAGTCGTCAGCACCGGTTTGGAGACCGGCTATCCGATCTTCTTTTTCATTTTTAGAAGTGAGGAATAATATGGGGACATGGTCATTCAGCTCGCGGATTTGCTGTGCCAGCTGCAGGCCGTCTTTTTTAGGCATCATCACGTCCAGTAGGCAAATGTCGAATGAGCGTAACTGGAACTGTTCCCATGCGGCCTGGCCATCTATACTATGCACTACATCATAGCCCGCTTCTTCCAGTCGTTTCTTTGTAGCCGCACCAACATTTTGATCATCTTCCACCAATAGGATTCTTGCTTTCATATCTGCCTGATGCTGATTAATATAAAAAAGCTGTTATAAAACTTGTGTATAGCAATTGATGGTCACTTTTCATAGTCAAGCTGTTAAAAACGGTATATGGCCGTGTAGCAGTTGTAATTGGGTTCATGAATTTTAACCAAAGTGACTACAATTTACGGATTTATTGAATAACCTTCTCTCCCGATGTTTTTTATCTGACAATCCTCTCGGGATGCTGTTGCAGGAACTTTTCCCAGCCTTTGGAGCTGGTAATACCAGCTAAGGGGTTACTTTCCTGGTAAAAATGACAAACCGCTACTGCCAGGGCATCCGTAGCATCGAGGTAATCAGGGCGCTCCGGTATATTGAGTGTGCGTTGCAACATTTGCCAGACTTGCTCTTTGTCTGCATTACCATTGCCTGTAACAGATTGCTTTACTTTTTTGGGGGAGTACTCCGTGACAGACAAGCCTTCCTGGATAGCCGCTGCGATGGCTACTCCCTGGGCTCGTCCCAGCTTCAGCATACTTTGTACGTTCTTACCATAAAACGGGGCTTCAATAGCAAAACTGGTGGGTTTATGTTCCCGGATCAGGCTTTGTACCCGGCAGTGAATCTGTTGCAGCCGCTCGTAATGATCTTTGAATTTGGACAGTTTAAGCACATCCATCCCGAGCAGACTGGCTTTTTTTCCTTCAATACGTATAAGCCCATAGCCCATTACGAGGGTACCGGGGTCAATGCCGAGAATTATTTTTGACTTGTTTGCCAACCACAGTTTATTTTTGCCAAAATTTGACTATCTGAACAAAAGTACCAAAATAATTCTCAATTACTTATTAGGGGCAGGGCTTTTTACGTGGCTGGCATACTCTATTTACTCGCAAATCATCCATCGCGATAATTTACAGTTGTCTGTTAAACACATGTGGGAATCCTTACAGGAAAGAGGTTGGGTAGGTATTTTCCTGGTACTGGTATTAATGTTATTCAACTGGGGACTGGAAGCCCGTAAGTGGCAGAAACTGGTAGCCCCGCTGGAAGAAGTCTCTTTTCTCAGGGCTTTTAGCGCCATTATGTCCGGCGTTTCCCTTTCCATCAATACCCCAAATCGTGTAGGCGAATACGGTGGGCGCATCCTTTATCTCAAAAATCATAATAAACTAAAAGCAATAGCAGCAACGATCGTGGGTAGTTTCAGCCAGCTGATCGTCACTATTATCTTTGGGTTAATTGGTTTACTATATTATATCAACAACTATGCGCTGGCAGCGCAAAGCGCATTCCTCAGTGCCGGTATGTGGCAAAAATTAGTGCTGGCAGCCGGTATACTTATTTGCGGCCTGACGATATTGTTATATTTTCGGTTACAAATCATTCTGGCTGTATTTGAAAAGGTGCCTTTTCTTCGTAAAGTGAAGGTTTTCGTGCAGATAATTGTGAAATACTCATCGGGCGATTTACGTTACCTGTTGCTGCTTTCAGCCTTCCGGTACATAGTCTTCTCGGCACAGTATTTGATTTTGTTGGACGCGCTGGGCATGGAGTTTTTGTGGTGGCAGGCTTTCCTCCTTAATAGCGTAATCTACCTCGTTATGGCAGGAGTTCCGACCATTGCTATCGCAGAACTTGGAGTACGCGGAAAAGTAAGTATCTTTTTTCTGGGTTTGCTAAGCTCCAATACCATGGCTATCATTGCCGCCACGGTAGGCATCTGGCTGATCAACCTGGTACTACCAGCCGTTTTGGGAAGTGTGTTATTGTTAGGGGTAAAAATTTTTAAGGAAAAATAGCTTCCATCAATGAAGTATCTTCTACTGATCATCTTATGGCTTTCCTGTTTTCAGCCCGTTGAAGCACAAAACGACTTTTGCTCCATCCGCAACACCAGTTTTAACGCTGGTGAAAGTATCACCCTGAAAGTATTCTATAACCTTGGCAAAATGTATGTAGGGGCTGGTGAAGCTACCTTTAACGTGGTGCTTGAAAACTTCGCCAACCGCGTAGTATACCATGTTATCGGCGATGGGAAAACCTACCGGGCATACGACTGGATCTTTAAAGTACGTGATAAATACGAGAGCTTTATCGACACCGCCACCATGCAACCACTCAAATTTCTCCGTAATGTAAATGAAGGCGGTTATAAGATCTATAACAACGTAGTATTTAACCAGGCCGCTCACCAGGCTATCAGCACCAACGGAACCTTCACGGTGCCGCCCTGTGTACAGGACGTGATCAGCGCCATCTACTACGCCCGCAATATCGACTTCAATAAATACCAGGTAGGTGATAAAATCCCCTTCGCTATGTTCCTCGATGACCAGGTATACAATATCTATATCCGGTACATGGGCAAAGAAGAGGTGAACACCAAATTCGGCAAATTTCGCGCTATCAAGTTCAAGCCCCTGCTGATTAAAGGAACGATCTTTGAAGGTGGGGAAAAAATGACCGTGTGGGTAAGCGATGATGCCAATAAGGTACCCCTGCGCATTGAAAGCCCCATATCCGTAGGTAATATCGTAGTAGATATGGTGAATTACGGCAATCTCCGTTATCCCTTTAGCTCGCTGCTGAACAAGAAGTAATACCCCGGTTTTAACAATTCATTTGAGGGATAACAGTCAAAATTTCACGACCTTTCGTCCCGCAGAAAAACTTTATATTTGTTATAATCAACCCTTTATGATTATGGAAGAACGTAAACCGAAGATATTACTGGCTGAAGATGATACCAATCTGGGTATGGTGTTGAAGAACTACCTGGAACTGAACGATTATGATGTGGAATTATGCCGCGATGGTATCTTGGCCCTGGCAGCCTTCCGCCGCGAAAAATTTGACATCTGTCTGCTGGATATTATGATGCCCAATATGGACGGATTTAAACTGGCAGAAGAAATCAGAGATGTGGACCCTGATATCCCGCTCTTCTTCCTGTCGGCCAAAACCATGAAGGAAGACATTATACAAGGGTATAAACTGGGTGCGGATGACTATATCTCCAAACCATTCGACAGCGAACTGCTGCTACTGAAGATAAAAGCCATCCTGAAACGTAACCAGGAGCTCAACAGCAAAGATGAAGAAGTACATGAGTTTGTGATCGGCTCTTACACCTTCAATTCCCGCCTCCGTACCCTCGGGCATAATAATGAAACACACACGTTGTCGCCCAAAGAGAACGAATTGTTACATATGTTGTGCGAGCACAAAAACGACCTGCTTCCCCGCGAACTGGCCCTGAAGAAAATATGGGGCAGCGATACCTACTTCAACGGCCGTAGTATGGACGTATATATTGCCAAATTACGCAAATACCTCAAAGATGATCCCAATATTGAAATTGTGAATATTCACGGTAATGGGTTCAGACTGGTAGTGAAAGATGCCTGAGAAGGAAGCGAAAAGCTGAAAGCATAAAGCAAAAAGCTATTAAAGCGAATGATTAACGAGATTTGATATCCGCATTGATCATTCGCTTTAATAGCTTTTTGCTTTATGCTTTTCGCTCTTTAAAAAAGAAGGTTCGAACCGCCCCTGAAGGAGGTCTTACCTAGATGGATATATGCTTTTTCTGTAACCTCCCGGCCCCTGGGGGTTCGCTTAATAAAGCCTTCCTGTATCAGGAAAGGCTCATATACTTCTTCCAGGGTGCCTGCTTCTTCTCCTACTGCGGTGGCAATAGTAGTAATGCCCACGGGCCCTCCCTTGAAGTTTTCGATAATCACATTCAGTATCCGGTTATCCATTTCATCCAGCCCGTATTCATCTACGTTCAATGCTTTCAGGCTCAACTGGGCTATTTCCATGTCTATCACGCCGGTACCTATTACCTGGGCAAAGTCGCGCACGCGGCGCAACAACCCATTGGCAATACGGGGGGTACCCCGGGAACGCCTGGCTATTTCATTGGCTGCATCAGAAGTAATTTTCATATTCAACAGAGAGGAAGCGCGCCAGATGATCTTTTGCAATGTGGCAGCACTGTAGTACTCCAGCCTGGATTTAATGCCGAAACGCGATAACAATGGGGCAGTGAGCAGCCCAGAGCGCGTGGTAGCACCGATCAGCGTAAACGGCTGCAGGTTAATTTGTATCGCACGGGCACTGGGACCCGTATCAATCATAATATCGATGCGGTAATCCTCCATGGCGGAATATAGGTATTCCTCCACTACGGTACTCAGGCGGTGTATTTCATCAATAAACAGCACGTCTTTATCCTCCAGGTTGGTGAGCAAACCCGCCAAGTCGCCGGGCTTTTCAATCACCGGCCCGGAAGTTTCCCGGATATTTACCCCCAACTCATTGGCCACAATACGCGACAAAGTGGTTTTCCCCAAACCCGGAGGTCCGTGAAACAGCACATGGTCGAGCGCTTCCCCACGCATTTTGGCCGCTTTAATAAAAATCTTCAGGTTCTCGATAATTTGATCCTGGCCCGAAAAATCCATGATTTCCCGCGGCCGGATGCTGTTCTCGAACTCTTTCTCAGCGGCGCTGAGCCTGTTCTCTTCTGGTCTTAAAGGCTGATTGGACATAATTGTATACCCTCAAAAATACGCAAATATTCAAAGGAAGAGGAACGCTTGCATATTCATCTTTCCCTGATTATTTTTAATATTACTAAAATCCCCATCCCCACGTATGACAAAGTCCCTGTTTTTATTGCTTTTGTTGGCCCTGTTTTATCATACCATGCCTGTAGCTGCCCAAACGAAATTCAAGAAAGGTGATAGCTGGTTATACCTGGTACAATTTACTGATTCCGGTTTTCAGCAGGAGCCTGTGCAGCGGGAAAAGCTATACCGTATTGCGATTACAGGTACCCAGGCAAATGGTACCGTACAGGCCAGCGCCACCCTGGAGGGATATACTATCACCGCGGGAAACACCCACTATAGTAGTAGCCAACCCGCAACTTATCCGCTTAGTCCCGATCTCATGTTCCCCATGTTGGCACTTTATCAACCGCTGTCGTTTTTCCTGCATCCAAATGATAGTGTTGGCCAGCCAGTAAATATCCCCGCGCTGGTGACAGCTGCAGCGAATAAAGTGGGACTGGAACCCCAATGGGAAAATGCCTATTCCGCCTGGCTGAAGAGTGCAGCGACGGAAATAAACCATCTGTTTGCACATTTTCCTGCCCAGGTAGTGCCGGGCTATCAATGGAATACGACTTACTGGAGTTACCGGGTAGACAGCGTCCGGAAAAGTGGAATAATAATCAGCGGCATAGCAAACCGGGAAATGCCGGATACTATGAAAGGGCGGACTACAGTTTCGTATACGCTTTCCCGTGACAACGGAAGCGTACTGACGCTGACGGCCGTAGCCCGGCTGGGGCATAGCGCTAATGCGCCAAAGGTAGTTACACAAGTGAAGCGTTTGCCGGCTGCTACAATTGTACCGCCTGTAGATACCGCCTTTTATAATATGCTGATCCGCATTGCATATAGCAATGAATTACTGACAAAAAACAACGAACTCGATTCGGCCAAACTGATGAATTTCCTCGCCATTAATCAGCCGAAATATGGACTAGATGCGACCTTTAAGGTAGCTACGCTGAATTTACTAAATCGGGGGAGAAGCGAATTTATCTACGAACTATACCACAACTTGCTAAAAGAAACGACATCTGATCTTATAGCCAATAATCCCAACCATTTGTTTAATAAACTTGGAGATGCTGTATGGAGGAATACTGATACGGCGGTGGTTTTAGTAAAGCTGTTATCCGCAAATCAGCCTATACTAAATTCCTGGCTGGATCAGTCATTTTCCCAGGGGTTGCGTAAGAGAAGGGAAGAAAAGGAAGATACTGCGGCTATTCTGAAATACTTCCGGGAGAGTGGCATGAGCGAGAAAAGGATTGCAGAACTGTTTGAAGAAGCAGAAAAAGTGCCCGCTGCCAGCAGGGTGTTATTAAGCCGGTTAGCCCGGGAAAAAGACAGTGTGTTGCAGGCGTCGGTTCGCCCTATGTATTTATGGGATCAGGCAATGCATACAACAGACACGGCTACACTAAAAAACATTGCCAGTCAATTTGGCCAGGTGAGCGCTACCGAATTAACATTGGGGAAAGCCGCCCGTTATCAGCTGATGGTTACAGGTATTTTGAAAGATGCGCAGTTAAACGCCGTAGCAGGTCAATTGCTGGATAAAACCTTGGTCGACCTGGTGAGGAACCAGCAGGATACAGCTTTCTGGAGAGCCCACCCGGAGCTAAAAGAGAAGAAGGATGCCAATAAGAATATCCTGGCGCATGCTTACTACCTCAAATATCAGCAAACCGTAAAGCAGGACAAAGATGCCGCTATGAATTACCTGGGCCTGGCGGCGGCCAACTCGCCTGGAAGCAATCGGGAAAAAGCCCATGAAAGCTTTTATGATCGTGTATTTCTTGATTCGAAGGAGGATTACCGGGCCGAGTTTGCCGCCCAACTGAATGCCCTAGGGAAGCCGCAAGAGGCTATGAAAGTATTGTCCCGGCAGCTGACAACAGAGCCAGGTATGCTGGATTCAGCCAGATCTTTTTTTGACAACCATTTCCCGGGGAAATCCTTTGCCGGCTATTTCCGGGATGTATTGCTGAAAGACTGGAAAGATGCTCCTGATTTTGCACTCACCGGGATTAATAATGAACGCTTTCGCCTGGCCGACTATCGGGGTAAGTGGTTGTTGCTCGACTTCTGGGGGACCTGGTGTCCCCCCTGCCGGGAAGATTTACCACATCTGAATAAGCTGGCCGTCGAAATTAATGAAGGCAAGCACCCCGGAAATGCGATATTGACCATTTCCTGCCATGAAACCCTGGAGACGGCGAGAGATTTCGTTAAAGCCAATGCCTATGTGTTTGCAGCTGCCCATTCAGACAGCCAGGTAGAAAAATTGTACCAGGTGGCTGGTTATCCGACCAAAGTATTAGTTTCGCCAGAGGGGAAGATGCTGGAATTACAATTTGGGGCAGATTATGCCGCCATTTTAAAAGCCTACAGCGATATCTATTCCCAGAAAGATAAAGAAGCCTCTGATATCAAGGTTCACAACAAGCAAAAAGACTAAACCCTTTTATGAAGAAATCACTATTATTATGCCTTGCAGCCGGGAGTATGGCGATAGCCAGCCAGGCGCAGGATATTAAAGAAAAAGAAGTAAAGCGTATTATCTCTACATTGGCGGCCGACGATATGCAGGGCCGCTTCCCGGGAACGCCAGGCATTGAAAAGGCGGCACAGTTTATCAGCGGCGAGTTTGCAAAGGCCGGACTACAACCACTGCCAGGCGAAAGCAACTACCTGCAATCATTTGCCAAGTATAAAATGCATGCTACCAGTGTATCCCTTACCGTTAATGGCGTGCCGCGGCGCTGGCCGGTGATGCCGATTGGAGCCGGCAGCAATTTCGACTGGGTAAAAGACGACAGCTATGCCGTGATGCATGTAAATGATCCGCACGCCCTGATGAGCATTTTAAAGAACCCGGAAAAGCTGGAGAAAAATACCCTGGTATGGATAGGCTCAGCGCTGAGTGGCTACCTGGGTGGGCTTACCGGTAATTTTTCCGAGCATAGTTATGATACCCGTGAACAACTGGACGCTGTCGCCGCAAAAGGAGCAACAGAAAAACAAGTGGTATTGGTGTTCGAAGAACAGCCGGTAGCCGATACTGCCAGCTGGGAAATACATGTGAAAAGAGAAGTGGAGACACAACATTTTGCCAATGTAGCCGGCATGATCAAGGGAAAAAGCAAGCCTGATGAGTATGTAGTATTTTCCGGCCATTATGATCACCTGGGCATTTTACCCGCCGAGTCCGGCGATAGTATTGCCAACGGAGCAGATGATGACGCTTCCGGCACTACCGCTGTGGTCATGCTTTCGAAGTATTTTCAGCACCATCTCCCTGAGCGCTCTGTTATTTTTGTAGCGTTTACAGCGGAAGAATCGGGCGGTTATGGTTCCCGCTATTTTTCAGAGAAACAGGATCCCAATAAGGTGGTGGCCATGTTTAATATCGAGATGATAGGTAAGGAGTCCAAATTTGGAAGAAACAGCGCTTTTATCACCGGGTTTGAACGTTCTGATTTTGGGCCTATCCTGCAACGTAACCTGAAAGGGTCCAGTTTTAATTTCCACCCGGATCCTTATCCTGACCAACAGCTGTTTTACCGCTCAGACAATGCCACACTGGCCAGGCAGGGCGTTCCGGCACATACCATTTCTACCACCCAGATAGATAAAGATAAATACTATCATACCGTAAGTGATGAAGTAACGACGCTCGATACCAGGAATATTACGGATATTATCCAGGCTATTGCTATCAGCGCTGGAACCATTGTAAATGGAACGGATACGCCTACACGAATTGAAAAGCTGGAAAAATAGTACCAGCGCGCATCATATATTGATCCGATTAAGCGAGCTTAGTCGGATCATTCTTTTTTAATTAACGCCAAAGCTGTTCGTTTTCCCAAATTCTTTGTTAAATTTACCCCATAATTTTCCCCAGTCATTAAAAACCATATCGATAATGAAAACCGGAATCCTACAATTCTGCGGTGCTGTTGGCATTGCAACCATCCTGCTATCTTCTTGTTCAAAGAATGATATGGCAGGACCGGATGGTCAACCACCCATCGACAACGCAAACGCTGCCACTGTCAACTACGAAATTTCGGCAGTAAATCCCACGTACACGTTATCACCAGACGCTACGGGCCGCTTGTCTGCTATCACCGGCGATGCAGCAATGGCAAAAGCAGCTCCTGGTAGTTTCGACATCACCTGGGACACTGCAACGGCACGTTTAAGAGAAATCCGCTTTGATGCAAGACGCGGAAAAGATGAAGTGGAATTTAAATTGAAAACAGACAGGCAGGTAGACCTCAAAAAAGTACCTGCTGTACTGGGTGCAATTAAAATTCCTACCGGCACTTACCAACAGGTGAAAGTGTATGCAAGAGTAGAAGGAGACAAGAATGATCCTGCAGTACGACTGATAGGATTTATTACCTGGGATGGCAAAAAGATCCCAATGGAAATCCTGCTCTCCGGAAAGATTGAACTGATGGCTCACGGAAAGGATGTAGTGGTAACAGACTCTAAGATCGACTGGAAAGGCTCGCTTAAGATTTCAATGGACCTGATTCTTACCAAGCTGCAGATCGGCGACTTTACCGGTTCATTCACCAACGGTAAGTTAAAGATCAGTGTAGATGTAAATGGCGACCTCCACAACAAGGTGGTAGATGCCCTGGAAAACAGCATGTCTGTAGAACACACGCACGACTGATTGCCGTAAATGAATTGCCCCCGGTTCCTGTTGATGAATGCCAGGACCGGGGGTTTTTATGCATTTGTTTATTTCATCATCAGCTCCGTATATACAGCGAAGTGATCAGAAGCATACCGGCCTTCCCAGGTGGGGGAAATACTGGCATGCTTAAGAATTTGGAACTTGCCTTTGAGGAAGATGTAATCAATAGGTTGCGGCTCTCTTTCAGCCATCTGCCAGCCGTTGAAAGTACCTATCGGACCGAAGTGAGGCGTTTCGCTGATTGCCTTGCTATCTGTTAAGTGCAATGGATCGTTCGGATTCATAATAATCTGGATGGGTTCATCGGATGGAACCGCATTGAAGTCGCCCGTAATGATAGCAGGGGTATTGCCAGCGATATGATGTACCTGTTGCAGCAAGAACTTAGCACTTTCCCGGCGGGCAATCTTGCCCATATGATCAAAGTGGGTGTTGAAGTGGAAGAAGAGCTTATTGGTTTTCTTATCCTTAAATTTCCCCCAGGTAACAATACGGGTACAGGCGCCATCCCAGCCAATTTTTCCTGCTACTGTGGGTGTTTCAGATAGCCAGAATGTTTCACTTTTCAATAACTGTAAGCGCGTAGTATCGTAAAAGATAGCTGAATATTCTCCCTTGGTTTTACCATCATCCCGGCCTACGCCAATACTTTTGTACTGGGGTAATTGTTGTTGTAGGTCCTGCATCTGATCGTTCAGGGCTTCCTGAACACCCAATGTATGTGCTCCCAGGAACAGTACTTCTGAGGCCACTTTGTCCTTGCGGTGAGGCCATGCGTTAAGACCGTCATCCGGGTTATTATAACGGATGTTGAAGGTCATTACTTTCAAGGGTACCTGTGCGGTTGCCATGCCAACTATCAGGCTGCAAACGCCAGACAGCAATAGTTTTCTCATACCAAATCGATTTAAACGCGTAAAAATAGCATCTGTGCGGATAAATCCTAATGAATCGGTAACAATTTACTATTTCATCATCTCTGTACTGGCAGGCAGCGTAGTTAATGTGTGTATTGATTGAGTTGCAAAATAATATCCGGATCAGGGCAGTTGGATAAGTATTTTTCTTTCTCGCTATAGCGGCATACGCCGGGGTAGTCGCCACGGAAACCTTGCATATCTTCAATGACCTGAAAATGTAGGTGTGGTGGCCATCCGCCATTTTCGGAAGGGGTGCCGAAATGTGCCAGCTGATGGCCGGCAGCAATAGGCATGTTTTCATATAACCCCTGTAAATTGGAAATACTCAAATGCCCGTACAAGGTATAAAAGGTGTATCCATCAAGCTGGTGCTGCAAAATAATAGTAGCGCCATAATCCCCGAAATGATCATTAAACCGGAAACTATGTACATGCGCATTCAGCGGAACATACAACTGTGTGCCGGTTTCTCCCCATACATCCATACCCAGGTGAAGGCGCCGGGGTTCTTCGCCCGCATCGAAATGAGGGCTCACTGCATATATCGTTCTGTGTTCGGCATACCCGCCAATGCCCAGGCGGCAGCCACTTTGCTCCAATGTGGTATCAATGTATTTGCTAAACCGGTTGATGTCCTGCAGGATGTTTTTGGTGAGTGTAGTGTTGTTGGCAGTGAAATCCATTACCAGCAGGGGTTCATGATCGCCCATCAGCGGAATAACCGGCTTGAAGGAGGACTGATACTTCTTTAATACCTCTTGTAACATATTTTTGCGTACTTGAAGTTCATCTAAATATAAATATTAATTTGTGTATTAAATAATCATTGCCCATTGCAGTTTCCTGTTTATATCCATTTTTTTTCTGTACAGCTGCCGTTGCATGCGGTTACGGAAACGTTGGGCATGTTTATAGGCTTCCGGTATTTCCTTTACCTGCGCAAGCAGCAGGGCGACCAGGTAAATCAGCCAAACCGGCTTTGGGCCATTATAGGGGCTATTTTTGGTGCGCTATTCGGAAGCCGCCTGCTGGGAGCATTGGAGAATCCGCCGGGATTGCTTCAGGCTGGTAATATGCTGTTATACATCTACCAAAGTAAAACTATTGTAGGAGGCTTGTTGGGCGGACTGATAGGAGTGGAGTTGGTAAAAAAGGTAATTGGTGAACGTCAATCTACCGGCGACCTCTTTGTATACCCACTTATGCTTGCCATGATCATAGGCCGGATAGGCTGCTTTTCCATGGGTATTTATGAAGAAACATATGGGATACCCACTTCTCTGCCCTGGGGCATGAAGCTGGGCGATGGCATCTACCGGCACCCGGTATCTCTCTATGAGATTATTTTCCTGCTGGTCATGTGGGGGTTGTTAATAATGATCAATAGGAGATATACCCTGGTTAGCGGTGCTACTTTTAAGTTGTTTATGATAGGATACCTGCTATTCCGGCTATTGCTCGACTTTATCAAACCCGGCTATCGTTATGTTTTTGGCCTGGGATCTATACAATTGGCCTGTTTGGCAGGATTGCTCTATTATTTACCCAATATTGTTTTCCCCTCACGCCTAATTCAAAAGCAATATGCCTGAAAAAAATTATACCTATTACGATTTTACATTGAGTATCTGTAGCACTTGCCTGCGGCGGGTTGACGCTAAAGTGATATTTGAAGACGGAAAAGTTTTCATGATAAAACATTGTCCGCATCATGGACGTGAGAAAGTATTAATAGCAACCGATATCGACTACTACAAGAATACCCGTAACTATAACAAGCCGTCGGAAGCACCGTTGAAAACCAATACTCATACACATTATGGGTGCCCATATGATTGCGGACTATGTCAAGATCATGAGCAGCATTCCTGCCTGAGCGTGATAGAAGTAACGGACCGGTGCAACCTTACCTGTCCTACCTGTTATGCCATGTCGTCGCCCCATTATGGCCGGCACCGCACACTGGAAGAGATAGAGCGGATGATAGATATCATCGTGGAGAATGAAGGCCAGCCCGATGTAGTACAGTTGAGTGGAGGAGAGCCCACGCTGCATCCACAGTTTTTTGAGATATTGGATATCGCCAAACGTAAGCCTATCCGGCACCTGATGATCAATACCAATGGCGTACGCATTGCCAAAGACCTGGAATTTACCCGGAGACTGGCGACTTATATGCCCGATTTTGAAGTATACCTCCAGTTTGATTCTTTTAAGCCGGCAGCCTTGGAACGTATGCGGGGGAAGGATCTGACGGAAGTGCGCCAGCAGGCACTGGCCAACCTGAACGCCGTTAACCTCAGTACTACACTGGTGGTTACGTTGCAGAAAGGCGTAAACGACGACGAAATGGGGGCTATTATCGATTACGCCGTCAAACAGCCTTGTGTGCGCGGTGTTACCTTCCAACCGGTACAGGTGGCAGGCCGGACGGATGATTTTGATCCGGCCACCGACCGGATCACGTTAACGGAAGTACGACAACAAATATTACGGCAGTCACCTATCTGGCATGCAAATGATATTATCCCGGTGCCCTGCAACCCCGATGCACTGGCCATGGCTTATGCACTTAAGATAGATGGACAGGTGTACCCACTCACCCGGTATGTAGATCCTGCGGTGTTACTCAATAATTCTAAGAATACCATTGTATATGAACAGGACGAACGGCTGCATCAACATGTGTTGAAAATATTCAGTACAGGGATTTCTACCGATGCGGCAGTAAATGATATGCAATCGCTGCTCTGCTGTCTTCCACAGGTACAAGCTCCTGGTCTCGACTATACGAATCTATTCCGGATTGTTATCATGCGCTTCCTGGATGCTTATGATTTCGATGTAAGGGCGATTAAAAAATCATGTGTACATATTGTACACAAAGATGGGCGCATCATTCCTTTTGAAACAATGAATCTTTTTTACAGGGATGAGAAAGAGGAATACCTGAACACATTACAGGCAGAGCGGACCTTTACTCCACTCGTTTAATCAAATCTTTTATACCATGAATAAAACATTTAAAGATTTGTTGATGGCTACGTTGATTCCGCTGGGGCTGATGTTGGTGATGTGCATTACAGGAGATGAAGGAATTCTTCTGGCAGGTATCGCTATGCTGCTTTGTGCAGGAGCATATGTTTTAATAGGGATTATTTGTCTGCTGTCAGCTAACACGCATTGGGGGAAAGTGCTGCTGTTGTCAGCTGGGGTTATATTATTAGTGGGCTTTTCCACCTGTGGATTAATTATGAATGGGATGGGATTTCATTGATACATACAAAAACGGGCTGTTATGTTTTCCACAACAGCCCGTTTTCATTATACTGGCAGCGATTTTACACCACTACGTTAATCATCTTACCTTTTACGATAATCACTTTTTTAGGAGCTTTACCTTCCAGCCATTTCTGTACTACTTCATTGGCCAGCACTTCTTTTTCGATATCCGGTACTGCGGCATCCAGCGGGAATCCCATTTCAGAGCGGGTTTTACCGTTGATGGCTACCGGGTAGTTGAAGGCCGTTTCTTTGGTGTATTTTTCTTCATATACCGGGAAGATAGCATTCAGGATGCTTTCATTGTGCCCCATATATTGCCACAGTTCTTCACAGAGGTGCGGCGCGTATGGTGTTAACAATATAAGCAACGGCTCCAGGATAGCGCGTTTATGACAGCGCAGGGTAGCCAGTTCATTTACACAGATCATAAACTGGCTTACAGCGGTGTTATAAGAGAAGCTGGCAGTATCGTGATCTATCTTCTGGATCGTTTTATGCAAAATTTTCAGCTCTTCTGGTGTAGGCGCCTGTTCATTTACCAGGATACCTTTTTGTTCGTCGGCAAATAAGCGCCACAGCTTTTTAAGGAAACGGTGTACGCCTTCAATACCTTTGGTATCCCAGGGTTTGGACTGTTCTACAGGGCCGAGGAACATTTCGTACATGCGGAAAGTGTCGGCGCCGTATTTTTCTACCAGGTCGTTAGGATTAACGGTATTGAATAAACGCTTGCTCATTTTTTCCAGCTGTACGCCGCAGATATATTTGCCATCTTCCAGGAGGAAGGTGGCATCGGTGAAGTCTGGTTTCCAGCGTTTAAACGCCTCGGTATCCAGTTCCACGCCGTCTACGATGTTTACATCCACATGGAGTTCGTCTGTTTCGTATTGGTCTTTTAACCCGTAAGATACGTACTGGTGAGTGCCGCGAACACGGTATACCAGCCGGGAGCTTCCGCCGATCATTCCCTGGTTGATCAGGGATTTAAAGGGCTCGTCGAAGCCGATATGGCCCAGGTCGTACAGCACTTTGGTCCACATACGAGAGTAGAGCAGGTGTCCTACCGCATGTTCGGTACCGCCTACGTACACGTCTACCTGGTTCCAGTAGTCGGTTGCTTTACGGTCGGCGAAGGTATGACTGTTATGAGGATCCATGTAACGCAGGAAGTACCAGCTACTGCCGGCATAGCCGGGCATGGTATTGGTTTCACGTTTTACGCCTGGCGCTACATTTACCCAGTCGGAGATGTTGGCCAGGGGGCCTTCACCTTCTTCGCCGGGTTTATAGTTTTCTACATGAGGCAGTTCCAGCGGGAGGTCTTTTTCGTCCATCGCATAGGGAACGCCATTTTTATACACAATCGGGAACGGCTCACCCCAGTAGCGCTGGCGGCTGAAGCCCGCGTCGCGCATTTTATAGTTAATCTGGCGTTTGCCGATGCCCATTTCTTCCAGTTTGTTGATCACCACGTCCATGGCGGGTTTCATGTCCATGCCATCAAGGAAACCACTGTTTTGCAGTTTCGCATCCTTAGTCGGATTGGCTTCCTGGCCATTGAAGGCATCGCCGATGATATTGGTGATGGGGATATTGAAATGTTTTGCAAAGCCATAGTCGCGCTGGTCGCCGCAAGGCACCGCCATGATGGCGCCGGTACCGTAGCCTGCCAGTACATATTCCGCAATCCATACCGGTATTTCGCGACCATCAAACGGGTTGATGGCATATGCGCCGGTAAAGCAGCCGGTAATTTGTTTTACATCGGCCATACGTTCCCTCTCGGAGCGGCTTTGCACGTATTCGAGGTATTTATCGATAGCGGCTTTTTGCTCCGGTGTGGTGATCAGGGGTACCAGGTCGTGTTCTGGCGCCAGCACCATGAAGTCTACGCCGAAAATGGTATCGGGGCGGGTGGTATATACTTCTACGTGTTCACTGGAGTTTTTCAGGGCAAATTTTATTTCTGCGCCCTGGCTTTTCCCGATCCAGTTGCGTTGCATTTCTTTCATGGCATCGCTGAAGGCTACCGTTTCCAGGCCTTCCAGCAGGCGGTTGGCGTAATCGGTGATCCGCAGGAACCACTGGCTCATCTTCTTCTTGATTACCGGGTAACCTCCGCGTTCGCTCACGCCGTTCACCACTTCATCGTTGGCCAGCACGGTTCCCAGGGCTGGGCACCAGTTTACTTCAGCATGGGCCAAGTAAGCCAGGCGGTATTGCATTAATATGTCCCGTTGCTCCTTTTCACTGTAATTTTTCCAATCGCTGGCGGTAAACTGGATGCTGCGGTCGCCCGGGCAAATATGCCCGGTATTGCCTGCCTGCTCAAAAATGGCAGTCAGCGTGCTGATAGGCTCTGCCTTCTGGCTGGTACGGTTATACCAGCTTTCGAATATCTGCAGGAAAATCCACTGGGTCCACTTGTAATAAGAGGGGTCGCTGGTGGTTACCTGGCGATTCCAGTCGTAGCAAAAGCCGATATTATCGAGCTGTTCACGGAAGGCTTTGATATTTTGCTCGGTAGTGACTGCAGGGTGCTGGCCGGTTTCCAGGGCATATTGTTCGGTCGGCAGCCCAAAGGCGTCATATCCCATGGTATGAAGCACATTATAGCCTTTTAGCCTTTTATAACGCGCGTAGATGTCTGTAGCGATGTATCCGAGGGGGTGTCCTACGTGAAGACCAGCCCCGGAGGGGTAGGGAAACATGTCCAGTACGTAACATTTGGGCTTTGGACTGTCATTGCTCACACGGTAAGCATGCGATTGCTCCCATTGTTGCTGCCATTTTTTTTCGATTGCCCTGAAATTGTATTCCATATCGGTTGCAGATGGACCTTTATCAGCGGATATGACAATACATCCTATGATAAAGGCGTTATCATTTATAGTTTAAAAATTTTTAATAATGCCGGTTCAGCAAAATAATGTTAAATTCATTAATACACCAATGTCAATCCCCAACATCTGTATATATTGCCATTCTAATGCCCAGATAGGGTATATTCCCTGAACGGGTTGGCAAAATTAAACACATAACTACTAATTTTTATTATTTTCGCCGATAAACTGCAGATTAATGGCGCAATCCGGGAAATCATCAGCAAAGAAGTCGAAACCATCCTACCTGTATTCCATCATTGGGGTGGCACTGGTATTGTTTTTATTGGGCACACTGGGTCTGGTGGTAATACATGCTAATAAGTTAAGCAAGTATTTTAAGGAAAGCATTGAGGTACAGGTGATCCTCCGGGACAATGTAAAAGAAAACCAGGCGCTGGCTCTCCGCGACTCTATGGCGCATAAGCCGTATGTGAAGTCGATCGAGTACGTGTCGAAAGACATGGCCGCCCAGCGGTTTAAAAAGGACTTTGGGGAAGACTTTATCACCCTGTTACAATATAACCCGCTGTACAGCAGCATCAATATCAAGGCTAACGCCAACTACGTTAACAACGACAGCCTGAAGATTATTGAAAATAACCTTTCCCAGCAGAGCATTGTAAGGGAAATTTCCTATCAGCGCATGCTGGTGAGCAAATTGAATGAAAATGTGAACCGGATAGGGCTGATCATACTGATCATTAGCGGTTTATTATGCCTGGTGGTTATTTTCCTGATAGATAATACCATCCGCCTGGCTATGTTCAGTAACCGCTTCCTGATTAAAACCATGCAAATGGTGGGCGCTACCCGCTGGTTCATTGCTAAGCCATTCGACCTGCGTAGTATTGCCAATGGAGCTATCAGCGCTGCCATTGCCATTGCCGGCCTGGTGGGTATCATGTCTTTTGCAGATAAATTACTGCCTGAACTGGCCGGGTTAAGAGACAACCTGATGATTGCCCTGCTTTTTGTAGGCATGATCCTGATCGGTATCTGCATTTCCCTGGTGAGCACCCATCGCTCTGTGATGAAGTACCTGCGACTGAAGCTGGACGATCTGTACTAATTAATTGCTTTAACTGAAGATATAACACACACGAAATATTATGGCTAAAACAAGCATAAACCCAGGTTCCAAAAAGGATGTACAGGCCAAGGAAGACGCATTGGCCAACAGCTACCCTATTTTACCCAAAGAAAACTACAAATTTATGCTGGCAGGTATTGTTGTCATCGTACTGGGTTTTCTCCTGATGATGGGAGGCGATTCCAACGATCCCAACTCCTTTAAACCAGAACAGGTATATAGCTTCCAACGTATTACCCTGGCGCCTATCGTAATTGTACTGGGTTTGTTGGTGGAGGTATATGCCATTATGCGTCGTCCTAAGACCAACGCATAGTGTAAGCCCGTAAAAGTATTCTTACAGCGATGATTGCTCATCGCTTTTTTTTTAACTTTTAACCATATTAAATCGATGAATGTTTTACAGGCTATCATTATTGCCATTGTAGAAGGATTGACAGAGTTTCTCCCTATTTCCTCCACTGGTCATATGATCATTGTGAGTTCATTACTGGGAATAAGCAAGGATGAATTTACCAAGCTATTTGAAGTAGTGATCCAATTGGGCGCTATCCTGGCGGTGGTGGTGTTTTACTGGAGAAAGTTCCTGGTGTTCGACAAAAACCGGTTTAACTTCTATTTTAAGTTGATCGTAGCCGTTATCCCCGCGCTGATTTTGGGATTTTTATTCAGCAAAAAAATAGACGCCATGTTGGAAAGCCCGCTAACAGTGGGCATTACGCTCTTTGTAGGCGGTATCATATTGCTTTTTGTAGATAATTGGTTTAAAGAACCTACCATCGACTCAGAAGAAAAGATTAATATTTTTACTGCCCTTCGCATTGGGTTTTACCAATGCCTGGCCCTTATTCCTGGCACCAGTCGCAGTGCGGCATCCATTGTTGGAGGTATGCAGCAAAAATTATCGCGCAGTGTGGCCGCAGAATTCTCCTTTTTCCTGGCAGTGCCTACCATGGCAGCAGCTACAGGCTACAAACTCCTGAAAGGGAAAGAGCTGCTGATGGCGCATCCTGAAAACCTGAAACTCCTGTTGATAGGCAACGTCGTAGCATTTGTAGTAGCCCTGGGTGCTATCAAATTCTTTATCGGAGCAGTAAAAAAGTACGGATTTAAAATGTGGGGATATTACCGGATTGTGATCGGCCTTGTTATTATAGCCGCTATCCTGATGGGGTATTCTCTCGAAGTATAAAGTGAGCTGAAGGCATAAAGCAGAAAGCAAAAAGCTATTGTGGAGAATGAGCTTAGCGAATATCTAAAACCGCATTGGTCATTCTCCACAATAGCTTTTTGCTTTCTGCTTAAAGAGCTATCCTTTCACCGCCAGCAGTAGTTCCAGGTCGGTGTATTTCAGTTTGAATTTCTCGCTCAAATGGTAATTGGTTAATGCCCCTTTATACAGGTAAATACCATTACGTACGCCCCGCTTAATCCACACCAGGTTCTCAAATCCGCCATCATCGGCAGCTTCTACCAGTAACGGCATCAATACATTGCTGATGGCTTCAGAGGCCGTGCGGGCAAAACCGGAAGGGATATTGGGTACACAGTAATGCACCACATCATACTTCTTGAACACGGGGTTTTCGTGGGTGGTGATTTCAGAGGTTTCGAAACAACCGCCCCGGTCTATGCTCACATCCACGATCACGGAACCGGCTTTCATGTTGCTCACCATCGATTCGCTTACTACCACCGGGGTACGGCCGCTTTGAGATGACAGGGCGCCTACCGCTACGTCGGCATTCCGCAGTTGCTCGGCCAGTACTTTGGGCTGGATAACGGAGGTGAATACCCGTACGCCGATGTTGTTTTGCAGCCTTTTCAGCTTATAAATGTTGTTATCGAATACTTTTACGGAAGATCCCAGGGCCAGCGCGGTACGGGCAGCAAATTCGCCCACAATACCGGCGCCTATGATCACCACCTTGGTAGGTGGGATACCCGTAACGCCTCCCAGGAGGATGCCCTTGCCTTTGTTATCGTTGCTCAAATACTGACCGGCAATCAGCATACAGGCACCGCCTGCAATTTCACTCATGGCCCTTACAATCGGGTAGGTGCCGGCATCGTCTTTCAGATTTTCGAACGATAACAGGGTGATACGCTTATCCATCATTTTCTGTACCTGTAGCGCTTTCAGGGCTGCCAGGTGAATGGGGGAAATAACGATCTGGTGAGCGTGCAGGAGTTCTATTTCTTCATCGTTCAGGGGGGCCGATTTTACGATAATCTCCGCTTTAAAGACTTCTTTTTTATCGTATACTATTTCTGCCCCCGCTTCGGAGTAGTCAGTATCATAATAGTGCGATCCATCGCCCGCTTTATGTTCTACCACAATGTGGTGTCCATGTGCCGCTAAAATGCTGACTGCATCGGGCGTAAGGGCAATTCGGTTCTCCTGGAAAGACGTCTCTTTGGGAATACCTATAAACAAACGGGAATTTTTCTGCGGAATGTCCAGCGTCTCCTCGAGTGGTGAATAGGTAAATCCAGCACTTACTACAGGTTTTTGCCTCTGCTCCATATGCGGTGTTCAGTTTTTATAAATCGAAGTATTCAAAGATACATCATTTGAGAGAGGAAGCGATTTCACGTAGCACCCTTTTTTGGTCGGCCTGCACTTCCAGTTGCAGATGTATGGTACCGGGGGGTAAAAGAGGGGCTACCACTTCGGGCCATTCCACAAAACAAATGGCGTCCTGGTAAAGCGTGTCCTCCACACCGGCACTGATGGCGTCATCTTCATCCCGGAGCCGGTACAAATCCAGGTGGAAGATACGCCGGGGCTGGCCTTCGGCATCAGTATAGCCATATTCGTTGATAATGGAAAAAGTGGGGCTGGCGGTGGCGTCCTTTACACCTTTGGCTGTGCATAAAGCCTTTACCAGTGTGGTTTTACCTGCTCCCATCGGGCCGTCTAATGTAAATACCTGTTTGTCAGCAAAATATTCCCAGAATTGCCGGGCGGTTGCTGGTAGTTGGTCCAGCGTAAATGTCCATTGCATGCACGAATTTACATAAATAACCCCAAAATGCTGCTTTGTTGCATTAATACCTGCTCATCGGTAAGAAGAAGGTAAACCTGCTACCCTGGCGTAAATCGCTCATCCAAATGACTCCCCGTTGCATTAATATTTTCCCGGTTTATTGCCTCAGCCAATAACTTTGTAAACTGGAGGAACATCTCAGATGACACCAGTAAATTGCAAGGTTGAAGGGATGCATTGCACCAGTTGTGCACTCAGCGTTTCCAAATACCTGGAAAAAAAAGGGATGCAGGATGTAAATGTCAGTTTTGCAACAGAAGAAGTGAGCTTTACAGCCCCGTCAGGAGCCGATTCCAAGGAAGCGCTGGAAGGGATTGCCCAGATGGGTTATCGCGTGGTATTGCCGGAAGACAAGCCCACCGAACGGAAGTCTTATACCACTCTTACATTCAAATTTATTTTTTGCGCCATATTTACGGCACCCCTGTTATTACATATGTGGGTGAGCTGGCCCTGGCTGCACCAGCCCTGGGTACAGTTTGGGCTTACCCTGCCGGTATATGTTACCGGGATGTGGCATTTTGGGAAGAGTGCGGTCAGATCCCTGATCAACCGTATGGCCAATATGGATGTGCTGGTAACATTAGGAGCCACGGCTGCCTTTGTATATAGTTTTGTAGGCACCGTCGTATATGGCAACCCCGATTATATGTTTTATGAAACTACGGCCGCCATTATTACCCTGGTATTCCTGGGGAATATGCTGGAAGAGCGATCTGTAAAACAAACTACCACGGCCATTTCTGAGCTGGCCCGTATGCAAATCACCACTGCAAGACTTATTAACACAGATCACGGACATGAACATATCCACGAAGTAGATAACCGTACCCTCCGTACAGGCGATTGTGTACTGGTAAATACGGGTGACAAAATACCCATGGATGGCACCATCTACTGGGGGAGCGGGCATATTAATGAATCGATGATTACCGGCGAAAGCACCCCTGTCAGTAAAAAAGAAAAGGATAAGGTAATAGGCGGTACTATACTGGAAGATGGCAGCATAAAGGTGTATATCACCGCTACAGGCAAGGATACGGTACTATCCTATATTATAGACCTGGTAAAACAAGCCCAGGCCGATAAACCGCCCATGCAAAAGCTGGCCGACCGCATCAGCGCTATATTCGTTCCCCTGGTACTCGGTATTGCTGTGATTACTTTTACAGGTTGGTATTTCATCGGACATACTACGTTGGCTACAGCTATGATGCGCAGCGTAGCCGTGCTGGTGATAGCCTGTCCCTGTGCCATGGGCCTGGCTACCCCGGCAGCTGTAATGGTGGGGCTGGGACGTGCTGCACGCAATGGTATCCTCATTAAAGGCGGACATACCCTGGAAATGTTCAAAGATATCAGGCAAGTGGTATTCGATAAAACAGGTACCCTGACCACGGGTAAGCTGGAGCTCAGCGCCTGCCAGTTTTTTAATATGTCGGAAGATGAGTTTAAACAGGTGGTATATAGCCTGGAGAAATATTCCTCGCACCCGATTGCCCGCTCTATCGCCGCACTTTGGAAAACTGCCGGGGAACTGCCTTTACAACAGGTAAGAGAGCATAAAGGATTGGGAATGCGTGCCAGCGATAAAGCCGGCAATCAATGGGAACTGGGTTCTTTCCGCCTGGCCGGTAATGCCACCACCGATGACAGTCATAACTTATATCTCCTGAAAAATGGCCAGCTGGCCGGATGGATTGATTTCAGCGATGAAATCAGGCCGGAAGCAGCAGCTGTGATTACTCAATTAAAACAGGCCGGTATTGAGCCAATCCTGCTGAGTGGAGATACTGCCCGCAAATGCCGGGAGTTGGGCGAAAAACTGGGCATTACAGCCATCTATGCCGAACAATCTCCCGAACAAAAACTGCAGATGGTGGATACGCTCATGAAAACAGCACCTACCGCCATGGTGGGCGACGGGATCAATGATGCGCCCGCGCTGGCAAAAGCCACGATCGGTATTTCATTGAGCGATGCTACACAAGTAGCTATGCAAAGCGCCAATGTAGTCCTGCTCAATAACCATCTCGGATCGCTGCCACTAGCGCTGGGACTGGGAAAACATACTTATCTCACAATTAAACAGAATCTCTTTTGGGCGTTTATTTATAATGTAGTAGCCATACCGGTAGCTGCCCTGGGATTCCTGAATCCTATTGTGGGGGCGGGTATTATGGGATTGTCGGATGTAGTACTGGCCGTTAATTCTGTAAGGTTGCGTTATAAGAAAGTATTTTAAAAAAGCATAAAGCAAAAAGCGTAAAGCAAAAAGCTATTGTGGAGAACAATCTTAGCGGATACCCCATTCGCGTTGATCATGCTCCACAATAGCTTTTTGCTTTACGCCCTTATAAGTTATCTTCGCAATAACCATTAAATTTTTCTTTGAGTACACCCGTAGCCATATTGCAACAATACTGGAAATACCAGCAGTTTCGCCCGTTACAGGAAGATATTGTCAATTCCATATTAGAGGGTCAGGATACGCTGGCACTGCTGCCTACCGGAGGAGGAAAATCGATCTGCTTCCAGGTGCCGGCAATGATGAAGCCAGGTTTATGCCTGGTTATTACGCCGCTTATTGCATTGATGAAAGACCAGGTCGTGAACCTGAAACGAAGAGGTATTACCGCCTATTCCATCTATTCGGGTATGCAGTATAAGGAGGTGGAAAGGGTACTGGAAGCTGCCCGCCGTGGTGGATGCAAGTTTTTGTATGTATCTCCGGAAAGATTACAAAGCAAACTTTTTCAAACTTACTGCGATGGATTGCCGGTAAATATGATAGCGGTAGATGAAGCACATTGTATTTCACAATGGGGATACGATTTCCGGCCGGCTTACCTCGAAATTGCCGAAATCCGGAGTTTCTTCCCGGATGCGCCGGTACTGGCACTCACCGCTTCTGCTACCCCTAAGGTGCAGACGGATATCTGTGATAAGTTGCTGATGAAAGATGCACAGGTATTCACCAAAAGTTTTGCCAGGTCCAATCTTTCTTACAGTGTGCTGGAGGAAGCTACTAAAATTGATAAGATAAAATACCTGTTGGAACGTGTACCCGGCTGTGGTATTGTATATTGCCGTAATCGAAAAAAAACAAAGGAGATAGCCTCCCTGCTGGCATTACAGGGTATCCAGGCCAGTTACTATCATGCCGGGTTGCCCCAGGCCGAACGTGCTGCCAGGCAGGAAGCCTGGATCAATAATGAAACCCGCATCATGGTATGTACCAATGCCTTTGGGATGGGGATCGATAAGCCGGACGTACGCATCGTGGTACACTATGATATGCCCGACAGCCTGGAAGCCTATTACCAGGAAGCCGGACGGGCAGGGCGTGATGAACAAAAAGCTTACGCCGTATTGCTTTATAACGAAGATGAGCTGGCGGATATGCAAGAACGCATAGCATTGCAGTTTCCTACGCTGGAACAAATTCGCGAAGTATACCAGGCTATCGTCAACTATCTGCAAGTGCCTATAGGCAGCGCAGAAGGCATGTACTTTGATTTTGATATCAATGACTTCGCCCGTGTTTTTCAACTGAACCTTACCATGGCTTATAGCGCCGTACGCCTGCTGGAACAGGAAGGAGTGCTGCAGTTGAGCGAGAGCGTATTCCTGCCCTCCCGGGCGGAATTTGTTACTGATAAAGCGTCACTGTACGAGTTCGAAAATGCATATCCTGCATTGGAAGAAATTATTAAAACGTTGCTGCGCACCTATGAAGGGATCTTCGATAACGCGGTACCTGTTTATGAAAGACAGATAGGCCGTATCATGCTCATGGAAGATGATGATATTGCTGCGCAGCTGCAACAATTGCACAACTACGGTGTTTTACGCTATCAGCCGCGCCGGGATCAGCCACAGCTTTGCTTCCTGCATGAACGGGCTTCGGCGCAATACCTGCGTGTTAATATGGCTAGGGTAGAGGTGCGTAAAAAAGTATACGCCGACAGACTAGAGGCAATGTTTGCGTATGCCCGTAACCGTAATACCTGCCGCACACAGCAGCTGGTGGCCTACTTCGGGGAAAAGGAATGTGCCCCCTGCGGCGTATGTGATATTTGTTTGAAGAAGAAATCAAAACCGCTGGATGCGGCCGCATTTAAACGTATATCCGATACCGTTATCGGCTATTTGAAAGCAGAACCGCTGTTGTTTATCGCATTACAGGGAAAAATGCAAGATGTGGGAAGAAATGACCTGATGGAGGTGTTGCAATTCCTAAATGAAGAGGGGCTTGTGTTCCGCGATGAAGCGGGTAGGCTTTCAGCTCTCAGGTAGCTGAGAGCTGAAAGCATGGAAATTATAAGGTAATTACTTTCCCTTCTTTGCTGCTCTCAAAAGCTGCTTCTATTACCCTGATTACTTTAATAGCATCTTGCGGAGGCACCGGGTTGGCGGCTTTATTGACCAGGGCTTCGAATACTCCCTGGTAATAGTCCATGTAATTGCCGCTGCCACCAGGTATATATTGCTTTACCACCTTACCATCAATTTCGGTATGTAGTAAACCCCATTCGTGTGGCGCTTCTGCTCCCCAGTCGGGACTATTGGGAAAAAGGCCTCTTTGCAGCTGGGCTTCCTGTATGTCGGACTTGGTTTTGATAAAGGAACCAACGCGTCCATGTATTTGGTAAGCCGGCAGGGCTTCCCTTACCAGGTAACTGCATTTTACACGGGCGCGCAGCTGGTCATAATAAAGTACCAGTTCAAAATAATCATCTACAATTGAGTCCCGGCGGATAACCCGGATATCCGCCCATACCGCTTTAGGCATGCCAAACAGTGTAATGGCCTGGTCGATCAGGTGAGAGCCCAGGTCGTAGAGGGAGCCGGTACCAGGACCTCCTACTTCTTTATGTTTTTTATAGCTGAGCTCTTCTTTGAAACGGTCATAGTGTATTTCTGCTTCAAGAATGTCGCCTAACTGGCCGGACTGCACTATTTGTTTCACTACTTTGTAATCGCTGTCGTAGCGGCGGTTGTGATAAACGCTGAGCAGCAGTCCTTTTGATGCTGCGAGGGCAGCCAACTCTTCGCCTTCTTTGGCATGTACCGTGAAAGGCTTTTCTACTACTACATTCTTTCCTGCTTCCAGGGCGGCTTTTACGTAATCATAGTGCGTGTAGTTGGGGGTATTTACCACAATCAATTCCAGGTCTTTGTCGGCCAGCATTTCTTCCACACTCGTATATACCTTTACGTTAGGATACCGTTGCCGGGCCAAGTCCTTGCTTCTTTCCACGACCGCTGTAAATTCGAATCCCGGATTTACATGAAGGAAGGGGGCATGAAATATTTGTCCGGACATGCCGTACGAGCATACGCCCGTCTTGATAATTCTACTCATACTTTAAATATATTGATGTAAGCAGGCAGCGAAGCGCTGCCGGTTGCATAATTAAAACCAACTTTTACTTTTATTGCTCCGTCCACCCAGGCCCAGCGCACCCAGTAAGCTACGTGTAATAACGCTGGCGGCGGTACGTCCTACCTGTCTGGCCGCAGAGCTTTCCAGTACCTGTTCAATCAACCCTTTTTCTTCTTTTTGTTTACCACCAGCAGCTTTAGGCGCTTCCTGGGCAGCGGTTTTGTCGGCCGCTTCCTGCAGTTTGGCAGTAAGGATTTCGTAGGCGCTTTCACTGTCAATTTCTTCGCTGTATTTTTTTACCAGCTTGGAATTATCTGCGATGGCATCGATTTCCGCTGTTGTTAAAACATCCATTCGGGATCTCGGGGATACCAACATGGTAGCGGCGAGCGGGGTAGGTACCCCTTTTTCATTCAGACAGGTAACCAGTGCTTCACCAATTCCTATCTGCGTTAACAGCTCATCTGTTTTATAGAAGTCCGATAACGGGTAGTTCTCAGCGGTTTGCTTAATGGTTTTCCGGTCATTGGCAGTAAACGCGCGCAGGGCGTGTTGTACCTTCAAACCCAGTTGCCCCAGTACAGACGGAGGTACATCCATCGGGTTTTGGGTACAGAAGAAAATACCTACTCCTTTTGAGCGGATTAGTTTGATGATGGTATCTATTTGTTTCAATAACGCATCGCTGGCTTCATTGAAAATGAGATGCGCTTCGTCGATAAACATTACCAGCTTGGGTTTATCAAGGTCGCCTTCTTCCGGAAGGGTGGCATATAATTCGGCCAACAGGCTTAGCATAAAGGTAGAAAAGAGCTTGGGCCTGTCTTGTATATCGCTTACACGCAGGATGGAAACCATGCCCCGGCCGTCGTCACTCACACGCATCAGGTCATCTACTTCAAAAGATTTTTCTCCGAAGAATAAACCTGCGCCCTGTTGTTCCAGCTCTATCACTTTACGTAAAACGGTGCCGGTAGAAGTAGTAGATATTTTACCGTAGTCTTTTTCCAGGTCTGCCTTGCCTTCATCGCTGGCGTATTGGAGTACTTTTTTAAAGTCCTTTAAGTCGAGTAAGGGAAGTTTGTTATCATCGCAATACTTGAATAGCATCGCTACCAGGCCTGCTTGGGTGTCATTCAGCTCCAGTATTTTTGACAGCAGAACGGGGCCAAATTCGCTGACAGTAGCGCGGAGACGTACGCCTTTCTCCTGGCTGAGCGACAGTAGTTCTGCCGGATAGGCTGCAGGGCTCCAGGTGCCGCCTATTTTCTGATACCTTTCTGTTATTTTGGGATTACTGGTGCCGGCCGCGGCAATACCACTCAAATCTCCTTTAATGTCCATTAAGAGTACAGGTACGCTGGCATCGCTCAGTCCTTCTGCAATTACCTGCAGGGTTTTGGTTTTACCGGTGCCCGTAGCTCCTGCTATGAGGCCGTGCCGGTTAAGGGTACTCAATGGAAGCAATACATCTGCTCCCGCAACTACTTCGCCGTTCAACATGGCACAACCTAATTTGAAATGCTCGCCTTTGAAGGTATAGCCGTTTTTGATATAGTCCAGAAATGCATCCTGATTGGCCATGACTTAGATTTTTTTATGAAGATAATAAAAAGCATTAACCGTTTAAGTATCAATTTATTGCCTATGAATATATATTGTTTTTCGGCTTATATTTATTGATAATCGATAAAATTATTTTGTTTATCGATACGGGTTGCATAGTTTTAAGTTCAATAAAATAACTACAAATGAAAATTGCTACCTATTTGCTGTTACTTAAAATAGCAGTGCTTATTTCTGCATTGCTGACTATTGGAGTCATTGGAGTGAATATTTACATGTACTTTTTTGAGTTGGGAACTCCAGCAGGAGCTGGTCCAGTGGCTTATGCACAAATTATAGTGTTCGAACATATTGCCATGGCACTACTCTATTTAGTGATCGCTTTTTGTTCATTTAAGCTATTAGTAGGAACAGCAGATCGGGAGCTCATTTCCCGTAAAAATTTGACTTTGGTAAAAGGAATTCTTTGGACGTTATTGGCATTATTACTGACGAAAATAGCTTTCGCGTGGGTCATTGGAAATAGCATCGTGATTCCAGCAGCAAGCAGGTTATACTTCCGTGTAGCAGGCATTTTGGGATCGACCTGGGAACTGCTGATGGCATTCATTGTTATTTTTATCTTAGCGGTTGTTTTTGAAAAGGCCGTACGCTTGAAAGAAGAAGAGGCGCTTACTATTTAATTGTTGTTATGGGAATAATTGTAAACCTGGATGTAATGTTGGCTAAAAGAAAAATGTCGCTTACAGAATTGAGCGTACAGGTAGGCATTACGATGGCTAATCTGAGTATATTGAAGAGTGGCAAAGCCAAAGCTATCCGGTTTTCTACGCTGGAGGCTATCTGCCGGGTATTGGATTGCCAGCCGGGGGATATCCTGGAATATAAGGAATAATGCTTCCTCATTCAATAAAAACGAAAAATCTGCTGCTAAACAGCAGATTTTTGAAATATGAAAATGTGTAGATCGCTTTAAAGGTCTTCTTCTCTTTCCAGCATTAAGATAGCGCCCTGTGGTACTATATAATACGTTTCCTCTTCATATACCACTGCCGTAGAGCCACTAAGGAGGAAGATAGCCAAATCGCCTTCTTTTACCTGCAAAGGGATATACTTTACTTTTTCTTCTTCTGGTTTCCATGCTTCATCTACGTCAGCGGGAGTAGGTATAGCATACCCAGGGCCGGTTTTGATAACATAGCCCCGCTGTACTTTTTCTTTTTCCTGTACCCCCGGAGGCAGGTACAAGCCGCTGCTGGTGCGCTCGTGGGGAGTAGCTGGCTTTATGAGCACGCGATCGCCCACTACAATCAGTTTTTTCAATTTATTATCCGTTGTTATGTGTATAGCCATACCTCCCCATTATCAAAAATGATGCAGCAGCGGGAATGGTGACAGAGTGACAGTTATCAGAGGCTGCTTAGCTTAAATGTTTCGGCTGCCCTGATGCCTTTTTCAGTCTGCTGTAACACGCAACACTCATTCACAGGGTCATGCTCGAAAAATAAGATGTATTCGTTATCTACCGCCTCTTGGAGAAAGGTTTTCTTTTCATGAATCGTCCTCAGCGGGAACATGTCGTAAGACATTACATAAGGAATGGGAATATGTGCCGTAGAAGGCAGTAAATCCGCCATATAAATAATGGTCTTACCCTTGTATTGAATTTGTGGAAGCATCATAGCATCCGTATGTCCGCTTACAAAACGGATAGAGATATTGTCAACAAATGAAATGCCTTCGGTGTGGGCAATGAACCGGAGCTGGCCACTTTCTTTAATGGGCAGGATATTTTCTTTCAGAAAAGATGCCTTTTCCCGGTCGTTGGGATGGGTAGCCCAGTTCCAGTGTCCTTCATTACTCCAGTATACGGCGTTTTTAAAGGCTGGCACGAGGGCATCGCCTTGGCGGACAATACTACCACCGCAATGGTCGAAATGTAAGTGCGTAAGGAATACATCGGTAATATCATCCCGATGGAAGCCATGTGCAGCCAGTGATTTATCCAGGGTAGCATCGCCATGAGGCTGATAATGACTGAAGAATTTGGCGTCCTGTTTGTCGCCGAGGCCATTATCTATGAGGATAAGCCGGTTACCATCTTCAATCAGCAGGCAACGCAGGGCCCAGGTACAGAGGTTGTTTTCATCGGCCGGATTCAGTTTGTTCCAGATGCTTTTAGGCACAACACCGAACATGGCGCCGCCGTCCAGCTTAAAGAATCCTGTATCTATGGTGTATAATTTCATAAAATTGTTATTTGGATATTTGATACCAGAAAGTTACCCATTTCTGTAACCAAATATCCAAATAGCAATAAAATTAAATTGCCGGTTTTAATTGTTGCTGCTTACGCAGCGCTGATAAAACCCATATCAACCCAATGATAAAAAACACGACTAACGCCAGTACTGAGTTGCGCATATCTTCGGTCAGGTCATCTATATAGGCAAACGAAAACATACCTATTACGATAGATAGCTTTTCGGTAACATCATAATAACTAAAGAAGGAGGTGGTGTCTGTTGTTTCTGGCATCAGCTTGGCGTAGGTAGAGCGGCTGAGGGATTGTATGCCTCCCATTACAAGGCCCACAGCAGTAGCCAGCATATAGAAGTGGGTAGCGGTTTGCATTTTATAGCCTGCAATACAAATACCTACCCATAGTATCACTACGCCAATCAATACACGTAGATTACCATATTTATCCGATAAGCGGGCCATGCTCCAGGCGCCAAGAATAGCTACCAGCTGTATGATCACCACGGTTACAATCAGCATCTGGGCCGGCAGGTGTAATACTTTGCTGCCGAAAACAGTGGCGGCCATCATTACGGTTTGTACCCCCATACTGTAGAAAAAGAAACCGCGCAGGAATCTTTTCAATACCGGCATCTGTTTTACCTGGGCATATACCTTGCGCAATTCAGTAAAACCTTCTGTGAGCGCACTGCCGGTATGTTGCGATACCGTAGCTATACTATCCGGAAGCCGTGCAAAGGTGATAAGCGCAAAGCCCAGCCACCATACACCTACCAGCAGGAAGGTGAGCTTCACCGGCATACTTTCATCCATGCCCAACTTTGGACCTGCTATCACCAGGCCAAAACCAATCAATTGCAGGATAACACTGCCTATATATCCCATGCTGAAGCCACGGGCGCTGATACGGTCCCTGTCTTCAGGCGCGGCTATTTCAGGCAGATAGGAGTTGTAAAACACCAGTCCTCCGCAATAACCTACGGTAGATAGCATAAAACAAACAACCCCCAGCATTAGCGTGCTCGAGTCAAAAAAATACAACGCGCTACAGGAGAGCGCACCTAATATGGTAAAGAAGCGGAGAAAATTCTTTTTGTTTCCCCGGGTATCCGCAATAGAAGATAATATGGGAGAAGCGATAGCCACCAGCAGGTAAGCCGCTGCCATGGTGTAATTGTACAAGGCGGAGTTTACAAATTTCATTCCCAGGAAGGAAACATGTTCATTGGTTACCGCAAGAAAATAGATAGGGAAAAAAGTTGTAGTAATAACCAGGTTGTACACGGAGTTGGCCCAGTCGTACATGGCCCAGCCATTGATCACTTTAGTAC
The DNA here is from genome assembly GCF_012726295.1 of Chitinophaga sp. Ak27. Classification (GTDB taxonomy): domain Bacteria; phylum Bacteroidota; class Bacteroidia; order Chitinophagales; family Chitinophagaceae; genus Chitinophaga. Next base: position 489,288 of record NZ_JABAOB010000006.1, read on the forward strand.
TGGCAGTCTTCATATAGCTTATAGCTTTTTACGAAGATAGTTTTTATAAGCAAAAAGTGGAAAGCACAAAGCAAAAAGCTATTGTAGCGAATGATCTATGCGAATATCTGCAAATCGCGTTGGTCATTCGCTACAATAGCTTTTTGCTTTGTACTTTCCGCTACTTATAGTCGAGGATCTGGACATGCTCTTTGCACATGAAATATTCCTGCTCATCATTAGAGCTGACAATAATCGTACGATTGCCGCCATATTCGTTGATAAGCGCCTGGTACTGGGCGGTGCCAGCTGCATCGAGATTGGTGCAGGGTTCATCCAGCAGGAGCACTGGAACGTCGGATAAAATGGCGAGTGCCAGCTTGGTACGCTGTTTCATGCCGGAAGAAAAATTCCGTATCTGCTTGTTGGCCGCCTTTTCCAGGCCTACCAGCTCCATGGCTTTTTTGGGGGTGATGCCAGGAAGAAGGCTTTTGAATTGTTGGTGAAAGTGAATGATTTCTGTAAGGGTAAACTCTTCAATCAGTTCCAGGTAGGGCGCTGCAATGGCACAGTACCGGAAAAACGCATCTGGTGCGATGGGTTTTTCCGGTGTGCCGTATGTAATGGTGCCTTCATTATGTTGAATGGCGCCATAGATGACTTGTAATAGAGTAGATTTGCCCGAACCATTGGGCCCCAGTATAGCGTAGCGTTGTCCTTCACTAAAGGTGAGGGTTACACGCCGGAAAATCCAGTCGTAGTTATAGCGCTTGCCTGTCTGGTTAAGAGATATCGTCATTGGTTCTGGAAGTATAGCCTCTCATAATACCACGTCCTGATTCACGGATGAACGACAGGATTTCATCTCTTTCATCGGTAGCAGGGAATTCTGCCTCTATGATACTGATAGCTTTGGATAACTTAAAGCCTTTCACAAAAATTATCCGGTAAATATCCAGGATGTGATTGATTTTTTCCAGCGGAAAGCCTCTGCGTTTCAGGCCTACGGAGTTTACGCCCACATAGGATAATGGTTCGCGGGCAGCTTTTACGTAGGGAGGCACGTCTTTACGTACCAGAGAGCCCCCGGTAACGAAGGCGTGATCGCCGATTTTGCAGAACTGTTGCACTGCCACCATACCTGCCAGCACTACATTGTTGCCAACAGAAATATGGCCTGCCAGGGTAGTGTTATTGGAAAATACGCAGTAGTTACCTACTTCACAGTCGTGTGCAATATGGCTGTAAGCCATGATCAGGCAATTATTACCGATTTTGGTTCTCCACTTGTCTTTGGTACCGCGGTTGATGGTTACATATTCACGGATAGTGGTATTGTCGCCTATTTCCGCCGTAGTTTCTTCACCCGCAAATTTCAAATCCTGAGGGATGGCGGAAATAACAGCACCCGGGAAAATACGGCAGTTTTTGCCGATGCGGGCTCCTTCCATAATAGTTACGTTGGAACCAATCCAGGTGCCATCACCGATTTCAACATTTTTATGTATGACGGTAAATGGATCAATTTTTACATTAGGCGCTACTTTGGCGTCTGGATGTATGTATGTAAGCGGGTGGATCATTGCGATTATTTGCCTTCTCTTGTTTTTATAATTTGTGCTACCATGTCGGCCTCAGTAGCTACCTTGTTACCGATAAATACTGTCCCCCGCATTTCTACAAGGCCTCTTCTGATAGGACTCAGCAATTCCATTTTAAGAATCATGGTATCGCCGGGTACTACTTTTGATTTGAATTTACAGTTGTCTATTTTCAGGAAATAAGTATCATAATTTTCCGGATCCGGGACACGGTTCAGCGCCAGGATACCGCCTACCTGTGCCAGTGCTTCCAGCTGCAGTACGCCGGGCATTACCGGGTTACCAGGGAAATGGCCCTGGAAGAAGCCTTCATTGAAAGTAACGTTCTTGACACCGACTACTTTCTCTTCTCCCAGCTCAATGATCTTATCTACCAGCAGCATCGGGTAACGATGCGGCAGCGTTCTTTCAATACGTGGTGTATCGAAGATAGGTGGTTGATTAGGATCGTATACAGGTACGTCTTTATTGTGTTTGTTCTTTTTAATATACGCTTTAATCTTACGGGCAAATTCCACGTTGGAAGCGTGTCCCGGGCGGGTAGCAATGATATGCGCATTGATCGGATAACCTATCAGGGCCAGGTCACCTACTACGTCCAGCAGCTTGTGGCGGGCAGGTTCGTTAGGAAAGCGCAGTTCTATGTTGTTGAGAATACCTTCTTTCTGTACAGAGATGTTGTCCCGGTTAAACACCTTGGCTAAGCGGGCCAGTTCCTCGTCTGTTACGGGTTTGTCTACCACAACGATTGCGTTGTTAATATCGCCGCCTTTAATCAGGTTGAGCGACAACTGGTATTCCAGCTCATGTAAAAAGCAGAAAGTACGGCAGGGCGCAATTTCTGTTTTGAACTCCTCTATCCCTTTCATTTTGGCATGTTGGGTGCCTAGTACAGGGGAGTTGAAGTCAATCAGACAGGTAATGCGATAGTCTACCGCCGGCATGGCTACCATTTCTACCTTTTTCTTCTCATCATAATAGCTGATGTTGGTATCTATGGTATAGTATACTTTCTTGGCATCCTGGTTTTGAAGGCCTGTTTTTTCTATAGCGTCAATAAATGGCCAGGCGCTGCCATCCATAATAGGAATTTCACCGCCATCCAGTTCTACCAGTGCGTTGTCTACACCGGTTCCTGCCAAAGCAGCCATAATATGTTCTATGGTACTTACCCGGGCGCCGTTATGTTCCAGGGTGGTGCTGCGGGTAGTTTCCACTACATAATCCACGTCCGCTTTTACGATAGGTTGCCCCGGCAGATCTATACGTTGAAATTTAATCCCATGGCCTGGTGTTGCTGGCTTCAGGGTCATATTAACATAGGCGCCTGTATGCAAGCCAATACCCGACAAGGTAATTTCACCCTTCAGGGTATGTTGGTATTGCTGATTTTCCATAATAAGCTAACTAATATGTAACTATTTGACCAGTAATCGATTTTATACACCTGCCCTTTCCTGTAATAGTTGTTTTACCATCTCCTCCAGTTCCTTCACGCGCTTTTCAAGGTCCGGCAAATTTCTAAAAATTGCCTGACTTTTCAGCGAACTTTTATAATCGTACGCCGGAGAACCGGTTAAAGATGTATTGGGTACGGTTATCGACTTAGACAAGCCGCTCTGTGCATTGATTTTAGTGTTATCAGCAATATGGATATGACCTACCATACCTACCTGTCCGCCAATCACGCAATTCTGGCCAATCTTGGTGCTACCGGATACCCCTGTTTGGGCGGCAATAACCGTATTGGTGCCTATATCCACATTGTGCGCTACCTGGATCAGGTTGTCCAGCTTCACACCAGCACGGATCACGGTACTGCCCATGGTAGCCCGGTCAATAGTCGTATTGGCGCCGATTTCCACGTTGTCATGAATCACCACGTTCCCAATCTGCGGCACCTTTTTATAAGAACCATCCGGCTGAGGGGCAAAGCCAAAGCCATCGCCACCTATTACGCAACCGGCATGCAGCATAACGCGGCTGCCTACCACACAGTTGTCATATACTTTTACACCTGGGTACAAGATGGAGTCGTTGTTTACGATCACATTGTCGCCCAGGTATACGCCTGGATATATTTTTACATTGTTGCCCAGTACCACGTTTTCTCCCAGATAGGCAAAAGCGCCTACAAACACGTTTTCACCCATTTTCACGGAAGCGGGGACATAAGAAGGTTGCTGAATACCGGATTTGTTACCGGTAAGGTAGCGATACTGCTCCAACAGCAGTGCAAAACTGCTATAGGCATCTTTTACCCTGATCAGCGTAGATTTAATCGGACGTTCTATCACCAGGCTTTCATTCACGATAAGAATGGAGGCATTGGTGGTGTATATGAACTCTTCATATTTAGGATTGGCTATGAAACTGAGCATGCCCTCGCCAGCTTCTTCAATCTTGGCGATGTTGCTCACCTTTACGTCCGGATTCCCCTCCAGCTTACCATTTAACATGGTAGCTAATTGTAATGCGCTAAACTGCATAGTTTAAAATTGTAATGTTTTCCAGGCCACACCGGATAGTATGAAATTATTCTTTAACATTTTATTCCTTATAAAACGTTGTTAGCCTGAATTTTTGGATGACAAATGTAGAATTTTTTTACCGGTATCGCCAGCGTATGGCTAATCAGTGCATTGTCGATGGAGGAAATGTCTTTTACAGTTCCGTCTTTAAATAGGATATTAATCTTCTCGTCATTAACATTATAGGCCCTTAACGTAGCGGCGCCGGAAAAAACAAAGTAATCCAGGTCAGGTCCTTCAATGCCCCATTTCTGTTTAATCTGCTCCTTCAATAACTGCGCGGCACTGTCATCAAATGCCTGGTTACTTAAAACGACTTTGAATAAGTTCCTGTTTATTAACCATTTGCACAAAAGCGACAATACTTTGTCCTCGTGCATCGTCCACACCTTTATCGCTCCCAGGATATCATAGTCGTCCAGTTGGCAAAATAACTGCAGACAGTCTGGTGTTCGTTCAAAGTTATCCCTGGTCACTGTATTATACAGGAAATATGCCAGTGCGGGAGAACAGAACAATTCTTTTCCCTCCTGGGCCAGCTGTTTGGCCCTGCACAGGATCTTTACCAGCATATTTTCCGCACTCAGCACCGTTTTATGCAGGTATACCTGCCAGTACATCAGCCGCCGGGCAATGACAAATTTTTCGATAGAATAGATGCCTTTTTCTTCCACCATGAGTTCTCCATGATGTACAGTCAGCATTTTTATAATCCGATCGTACCCAATGGTGCCTTCGGCCACCCCGGTATAGAAACTGTCGCGGTTCAGGTAATCCATCCTATCCACATCTAACTGGCTGGATACCAGTTGATGTAGGAATTTTTTATGATACCGTCCGTTAAAGATGTCAAGCGTGAGTGTCAGGGCGCCATCCATTTCCTTGTTGAGGTGCTCCATCAGCCACTGGGAAATCTCTTCATGAGAAACCCCTTCTATAATGCCATTTTCCAGGGCGTGAGAATAAGGACCATGGCCGACATCATGCAACAAAATAGCCAATTTGGTGGCTATCTCCTCATCGGCGGTAATCGCTACCCCTTTGCTCCGCAGTTCCTGCAAAGCCATGCTCATCAGGTGATAGGCGCCCATGCTATGATGAAATCGCGTGTGCATCGCACCCGGGTACACCAGGTGGGCCAGCGCCATCTGATGTATGCGGCGGAGCCGCTGGTAACATGGGTGTGATATGAGGTTAAGAATCAACGGGTGATCTATGGTAATAAAGCCATACACCGGATCATTAACAATTTTTCGCTTGCGTTCGGTCATTGCATTTAATTATACATTTCAGACAGGGCGTCCGCGTCTGAAATCCCTGGTGCCTGTTGCAAAGCTACACCATGAATTAATTATATGTAATTTTTTTACTTATAATGACGCTCTCCGTCCACGAAACCCCTATGACAGACAGTAAAAAACAGTTGGTAGGTTACAGGTAATTAAATGTTATGGATGCGAAGGTAAATAACTTTATCAGCCCTCACACTTTTTACTGCGATCATTTTACCAGGTATTTCCGTTTTTAACATATAATTACGGCCAATTGACAGGCAGGGAATGATATTTGCCGAAAAATAGGGTTAAATTTCTTTTTTTACGGCATCTTAAATCTTACTATGAGTCAGATAAATATACTATGGGTAGACGATGAGATAGAATCCCTCAAATCGCAGATTATCTTCCTGGAAAACAAAGGTTATAAAGTTTCCGCCCTCACCAATGGCTATGATGCCCTCGAATTCCTGAAAGAACAGGTAGTTGATGTGGTATTACTCGATGAATCCATGCCCGGTATCACCGGACTTGAAACCCTGAGTAAAATCAAGGAGATAGATCAGCAGATTCCTATCGTGATGATCACCAAAAATGAGGCAGAAAACGTAATGGACGACGCCATCGGCTCCCAGATCACTGATTATCTCATTAAACCCGTCAATCCCAACCAGGTATTATTATCTCTCAAAAAAATAATTGACAACAAAAGACTGGTAGCTGAAAAAACCACTACGGCCTATCAGCAGGAGTTCCGCAGCCTTTTCATGGCGTTAAGCTCCAATCCTGATTACAACGAGTGGATGGATATTTATAAAAAGCTGGTGTATTGGGAAATGGAAATGGCCAAAACCAATAGCCCCGAAATGCTGGAAGTATTCAACGCCCAGAAAACGGAAGCCAACAGCGAATTTTCCAAGTTCATATCCCGGAATTACAGCGACTGGCTCCATCCGAAGACCAAGGATGCCCCGGTAATGTCGCATACCCTGTTCCGCGACAAAGTGGTACCCAACCTGGATCCCAATGTACCCAATGTATTCCTGCTGATAGATAATCTGCGCTATGACCAGTGGAAAGCTATTCTTCCTATTTTCCAGGAATCATTCCGGCTCATGGAGGAAGAATCTTTCTTCAGTATTTTACCTACCAGTACGCAATACAGCCGTAACGCCATATTTGCGGGTATGCTCCCGGTAGATATAGAACACCGCTTCCCGCAGGAATGGAAGAATGACGATGAGGAAGGGGGAAAGAACCTGTTTGAAGAGCATTTCTTTGCCGCCCAGCTGAAACAGCTGAAAATGGATCCACGGTTTTCGTACACCAAGGTGACCAACCACGCGGATGCCCAGTCTATGCTTAATAACATCCATAATATGCTCGACTACCCACTGAGCGTTATTGTATATAATTTTGTGGATATGCTCAGTCATGCCCGCACAGAAATGGAAGTACTGAAAGAGCTGGCCGGCGATGAGGCTTCTTACCGTTCTATTACCGCCAGCTGGTTTGAACACAGCCCGCTGCACCAGGCACTGAAACGCATCAGTGATAAAAAATTCAACCTGCTAATCGCAACCGATCATGGTAGTGTGAGAGTGAAAACACCGGTAAAAGTGATCGGCGATAAGCAAACCACCACCAATCTGCGCTACAAACACGGACGTAACCTGAATTACGATCCCAAGGAAGTACTGGCTTTCAGGGATCCCCGCGATGCCGGCTTACCAAAGCCCAACGTGAATTCGTCCTATATTTTTGCCAAAGGCGATGGCTATCTCTGCTATCCCAATAACTACAATTATTTTGTCAATTACTATCGTAATACCTTTCAGCACGGTGGAATTTCCCTGGAGGAAATGATTGTGCCCTTTGCAAGAATGACCACCAAATAGGCGCTTTTTGCTATTTTCGCATCATGAATATCAAAATCACACCTAACAACCTGTCTAAACTGGAAAAGATCTTTGAGGAGGCTAAATATGTACTGCGCTTCGAAAAAGGTAGTTTCCTTTCCGGGTACTGCATTCTGGAACACAAGAAAGTGGTAGTGATCAACAAATTCCTGAACCTGGAAGGGCGTATTAACACCCTCATTGATATCTTGGGCACGTTGCCACTGGAAGAAGAAGCCCTCACAGCCGAATCTCACAAGCTGTACAAACAGATACAGTCCAGCAAACTTCTTCCCAACGCAGATGAGGCAGCTGCGGAGGACGAACAGGCAGCACCATCAGCGGAATAAGTTAAACAGACAAATGCATTGGGATGAAAGTCACATTTTTAGGTACCGGTACATCGCAGGGAGTTCCCGTAATAGCTTGTGGTTGCGAAGTGTGTGCTTCTATTGATAAAAAAGACAAACGTTTACGGAGCAGTATACTGATTACCGCTCCGGCTGGAAATATTGTAGTGGATACTACGCCTGATTTCCGCTACCAGATGCTGCGGGAAAAGGTAGGGCACCTGGAAGCGGTGCTGATCACCCATTCACATAAAGATCATATTGCAGGCATGGATGATATCCGTGCCTTTAATTATTTTCAGAGAAGCGCTATCAACATATACGCTACAGAATTTAGCCAAACCGTGATCAAGCGAGAGTTTGCCTATGCCTTTTCCGATTTTAAATACCCCGGTATCCCCGAAATCAATTTACGGAACATTCCTGGCGAGTCCTTTGATATCAATGGATTGCCCGTAACGCCTATACAGGTGATGCACCACAAGATGCCGGTGATGGGCTTCCGCGTACATGATTTCACCTATATTACCGATGCTAACTATATTGCACCGGAGGAAAAGGACAAGATAAGAGGGTCGAAAATACTGGTGCTGAACGCTCTCCGTAAGGAAAAGCATATCTCCCATTTCACCCTGGACGAAGCCATTGAGCTAGGACGGGAATTGGAAATTCCACAGGTGTATTTTACCCATATCAGCCACCAGCTGGGTTTACACGAGGAAGTGTCGAAAGAACTGCCTGCCGGGATGGCCCTGGCCTACGACGGATTAAGCCTGGAAATTTAGTGTCGTTTTATTTCTGTTAACATACCAAGTACCGCAATAGACTAGCTTTGGAGCCAAATTGTTGTTGACCCATGTGGAAAACGGTTGTACGTGAATACCTGCGCTTTTCCAGGAAAGAGCGCGCTGGCATAACGCTGCTGGTGGCAGCTATGTTGCTTACCTGTTATACCCCCGACCTGCTTTTTTATTTCCGGCGTGTGCCCGTTACCGATAGTACTGAGCTGAAAGCAGCCATCCAATATTTTGAGGCGTTGGAGGCAGATACAGTGTCTGCCGTACCTGCGTTGGAAAAGGTTTCGCCCGATAAGCCATTATTTTATTTCGATCCCAATACCCTGTCAGTAGCAGGCTGGCAGCAGTTGGGGCTTAGCGAGCGTACGGCCCTTACTGTCACGAAATATGTAGCGCATGGCGGGCATTTCCGGGAGCCGGCCGACCTGCAGAAAATCTATGGCCTGCCACCAGCATTATATGCCCGCCTGCAGCCCTGGGTACGTATTGTAAAAAATAACAGCCCGAAGAAAATACAGGGGGAGAAGGAAACTGTAACAGGGTTCCGGAAGGAGCAGTCGGGATATCGTGGCTGGCAAAAAGATACTACGTTTAGGCATTATAGTAAGAAAACGCCGCCGGAGATAATTGATATTAATACCGCAGATTCGGCGGTCTGGCAAACTTTACCGGGGATAGGACCGGGGTTTTCCCGTAGGATTGTTGCCTTCCGGGACCGGTTGGGAGGCTTTTATGCAGTAGAGCAGGTAGCTGAATGTTATGGATTACCTGACTCAACATTTCAAAAAATTCAACCTTTTTTGAAGATCGGTAGCAGTTCTCTAAAAAAAATAGACCTCAACCTCACAGATGAAAAATCTTTGGCAGCTCACCCATACATACGCTACAAACTGGCCCACTTAATTGTGCAGTACCGCACTACCCACGCGGGTTTCAGGGAGGTATCGGAGCTTCGCAGCCTGCCGTTGGTGGATGACGTTATTTATCGTAAAATTGAGCATTACATAGACATCAAACATTAAATCCACGCGTTTATGAACTTTGAGCCTACGGAAATGCAACAACAGATTGCACAAATGATCCGGGATTTCGGAAAGACAAACATTCAGCCACACGTGATGGAATGGGATGAGCGACAGGAGTTCCCGGTAAAAGTACTGAAGCAGTTGGGAGAGCTGGGCCTGATGGGGGTTTTGGTACCACAGGAATATGGTGGCAGTGGATTGGGATACCTGGAGTATGTAACAGTTATTAGTGAGATATCCCGCATTTGCGGTGCTATCGGCCTAAGCGTGGCTGCGCATAATTCTTTGTGTACCGGTCACACCCTGAAGTTTGGCAATGAAGTCCAGAAACAGCGGTATTTGCCTAAGCTGGCCAGCGGAGAATGGATCGGCGCGTGGGGCTTAACGGAGCCTAATACCGGCTCCGACGCCATGAATATGAAATGTGTAGCCAAAAAAGAGGGGAATGAATGGGTGATCAACGGTACCAAATGCTGGATTACCCATGGCAAAAGCTGTGATATGGCAGTAGTGATTGCCCGTACCGGCGATATACGCGATAGTCACGGTATGAGTGCTTTTGTGGTAGAAAAAGGAACTCCAGGTTTCAGCGGAGGAAAGAAAGAAAATAAACTAGGCATGCGGGCTTCCGAAACTGCAGAAATGATATTTGATAATTGCCGTATTCCCGCCGAAAACATGCTGGGAGAGGAGGGCGATGGCTTTATTCAGTCTATGAAGGTGCTGGACGGTGGCCGTATTTCTATCGCAGCGTTATCACTTGGCATTGCCAAAGGCGCTATGGATGCTGCTATCAAATACTCCAAGGAAAGGCACCAGTTTGATCAGCCCATCTCCAATTTCCAGGGCATTTCCTTTAAACTGGCAGATATGGCCACAGAAGTTGCCGCTGCGGAGTTATTAACTATGCAGGCCGCCGATATGAAAAACCGGAAGGTAAAAATGACGCAGCAAGCCGCCATGGCAAAGTATTACGCTTCTGAGGTGGCGGTAAAAGTAGCGAATGATGCCGTACAAATCTTTGGTGGATATGGCTATACAAAGGATTTTCCGGTGGAAAAATTTTATCGTGATGCAAAATTATGCACCATCGGAGAGGGTACTTCCGAGATTCAAAAGATCGTTATTGCCCGGGAAGCACTAAGATAGAATAACGATTTTGCAATTGATTTTGATAAGCTTGAAGAGATATAATTTTTTTAATTTAAAAAAAGGCCATTTATAAGCCGTTCATCATTTTTTTAAAATAATTTGATATTAACCCTTTAGTGTTATTGAATATTGCAAAAGGAACGTTAAATTTGGGTTAATTCATCACTCTTTACCGTTTATCAACCTTAACACACAAAATCAAGAAAGATTTGAAACACTTTTACGCAATGAGAAGCACCCTGTAATATGGGTGCTTTTCTATACCGGGTCTGGCCGGTTTATCCCGTATAAAGATGCTTAGTAAAAGATGTAGACCTGTAATCCACGTTATGATTTTGTTCATAATTCAGTACTACTACTGAGCCTCATGATATTTATCCCTATTACTTTTGTCCCTCACTTATTGTTAATTCTTTTTGTTATGTTCTCCAAAATCTTAAAATGGGCCGCCATTGCTGGGCTGGCGCTATTGTTGGTATTATTGCTTTCATTCGGCATTTTTTCTTTTCTTTTTCATCAGCATGCAAACCGGCAGTATGCAGTGCAGGTAAGGGATATCCCGGTTCCAGATGATTCTGCCACTATTGCCGCGGGCCGCCACTTGTATGAAATCAAGGGCTGTGGCGAATGTCATGGCGCCAACCTGGGAGGAAAGATGTTTGTGAACGATCCGCCTATCGGGCGTTTCTCGGGGCCTAACCTTACCCGTGGAAAAGGCGGCCTGCCGGCAAGCTTTGATAACAGGGCCTGGCTAAAGGCTATGCGGCATGGTTTAAATGCCGAAAATAAGCCGTTATTACTGATGCCTTCCCAGGAGTTCACCTTGATGGATGATCACGATATGGCGGCTATAATTGCGTTTTGTAAGGCACAGCCTCCGGTGGATGTGCCTACCCAACGTGTACAGGTGGGTGCTTTAGGTAAGATTTTATCCGTGGCCGGGAAAATCCCCATGTTTCCGGCCGAGTTGATAGATCATTCCCGTCAGCAACCGCAAAAGGTAGCCAAGGCAGCTACCGTGGATTATGGCAGGTATTTATCGGCCTCCTGCCAGGGCTGTCACCGCCCTACGCTCACAGGAGGAGATAATCCTGTACCCGGTGGCGCCCCGGTGGCCAATATTACCGCTACCGGTAATGTGGGAAAATGGTCTAAAGAAGATTTTATCGCCGCATTACGCACTGGAAAAACGCCGGAAGGTAAACAGTTGAAGGTAAGTGATATGCCCTGGAATATGACGGCGCAGTACACCGATGATGAGCTGACAGCGCTTTATCTTTATCTGAGAAGTATCTAAAAACGAGAAAGGGCTTTTCTGGTAGGCCACTACCGGAAAAGCCCTTTTTATAAGCAGGGACAGCCTACTTTTTATCTTTGAAGAAGTCAGACACTTTTTCCTTTGCCTCTTCCGCCCAATCCTCCGCCTTGTCTTTCACATCTTCCAGGAAATCGCTCGCCTGGTCCATCAGGCCGGGCTTCTTGTCTTCTGCTTTTCCTGACATTCCTGCAAACCAGTTATCAACAGTACCTGCGATAAACGGTGGTAATTTTCCCTTCACATATTCTTTTATCACGTCTATGGACTGTACCGCCTGTTCGGGCGTAAGTCCGGCTTTTTCCTGCAATTGCTGAATGAGTTCCTGCATAAAATGCGTGTTTTATGGTTAGCAATAGTTTGGCAATTTCCGGATATCTGAAAAAGATCAGGCTACTTTCAGTTTTACGAGGGTAGACTGCTCCAGCTTAGACTGTGCATATTCCCGGGTAAGGTGGAAAGTAGTTTCATTAGCGGAAGGCAGTTCGTACATGGCATCGCTCAGCACCACCTCGCAGATGGAGCGTAATCCGCGTGCACCGAGTTTGTATTCCATGGCTTTGTCTACGATATACTCTACCGCTTCTTCTTCTACCTGTAAATCGATGTTTTCAACTTTGAAAAGCTTCTTGTATTGTTTTACCAGTGCATTTTTAGGCTCTGTTAAGATAGCTTTCAATGTGTCTCTGTCGAGAGAATTCAGGTAAGTCACTACCGGCAAACGTCCCAGTAACTCAGGGATCAGGCCAAAGGATTTCAGGTCTTGCGAATTGATATAGCGCAGGATTTGTTTCCTGTTTTCTTCTTCTCTTTCCTTGTTAACGGTGAAGCCGATAGAATGTGTTTGTATTCTTCTGCTGATAATTTTTTCAATGCCGTCAAATGCGCCACCGCAGATGAAGAGAATGTTTTGTGTATTTAATTTTATCAGCTTTTGTTCCGGGTGTTTACGACCGCCCTGTGGAGGTACCAGTACCTCGGTGCCTTCCAGCAGTTTGAGGAGGCCCTGTTGTACGCCTTCTCCGCTCACATCGCGGGTGATGGACGGGTTATCGCTTTTACGGGCAATCTTATCGATTTCATCGATGTATACGATACCGCGTTCGGCTGCTTCCACATCGTAGTTACATACCTGGAGGAGGCGGCTGAGGATACTTTCCACGTCTTCGCCCACATAACCTGCTTCGGTGAATACAGTAGCATCTACGATGGCAAAAGGAACGTTCAGTTGTTTGGCGATGGATTTTGCCAGCAATGTTTTACCGGTACCGGTTTCACCCACCATGATGATATTGGATTTTTCAATTTCCACCTCATCGTCACCTATCTGCTGATTGAGTCTTTTATAGTGGTTATATACGGCTACTGCCAGTATTTTCTTGGCATCGTCCTGTCCGATTACGTATTCGTCCAGGAATCTTTTCATGTCTATGGGTTTAGACACTTTTGGAGTAAAATGGGGCGCTACGCTGGTCGCAGCGGTCTTTTTGCCCGGAGTGAATAATTCCTGGTCAATTATTTCCTGTGCGTTGGCGACACAATTTTCGCAGATATGACCTTCTGCGCCGGCGATCAGTATCTGCACTTCTTCCTTGGGACGGCTGCAAAAGGAGCAACGGATTTTTGATTCTTTCATTTCGGAATAGATTATTTTTCTACGAAACTATCATTGTCTGCATTGGCATTGCAGGGTTACAAATTTACACTAAATAGCCGAAAGCGGAAAGTATCGTCCATAAAGCTATTGTAGCGAAAAAGGATAGCGAAAACGGTAGCGAAATATATCAAAAAATCGCTATCATCCTGGCTATCCTTTTTCGCTACAATAGCTTTATGCTTTGCGCTTTATACTTTAAACTTTACTGTGGTGTATCCAGATTTTTCTTTGGATTTTTCTGAAGAACGTCATCAATGATGCCGTATTCTTTCGCTTCATCCGCAGTCATCCAATAGTCACGATCGGAATCTTTTTCCACTTTTTTTACGGGTTGTCCGCAGTGGCCGGCAATGATTTCGTTCAGCTCTTTCTTCAGCTTTACGAACTCACGCGCAGTGATTTCGATATCTGAAGTCTGGCCTTCCGCACCGCCGTGAGGCTGGTGGATCATTACGCGGGCATGTTTCAGCGCAGTACGTTTTCCTTTAGCGCCGGCTACCAGTAATACAGCGCCGAAAGAGGCCGCCATACCGGTACAAATAGTAGCGATATCAGGAGAAACTACCTGCATGGTATCATAAATACCCAGGCCTGCATACACACTACCACCAGGGCTGTTGATGTACATCTGGATATCACGGTTACGGTCGGCAGACTCCAGGAATAACAACTGTGCAGTAATTACGTTTGCTACATAGTCGTTTACCGGGTCGCCCAGGAAAATAATACGATCAGCCATCAACCTGGAGAAAACGTCCATCTGTTGCATGTTTAACTGACGCTCTTCAAGGATATAAGGAGTCAGGCTGTTTAACTGGTGGCTTTTAGCGTAACTATCTACTACCAGGCTGCTGATTCCACGATGCTGGATGGCATATTTTCTGAATTCGTTATTAATGTTCATGATGGTGATGTTTATGAGGTAAATTAACAAAATCTTCTGCTTTGATTTCCTCTTCTTTCACGTTCACCTTAGCTTCCGCCCAGTCAAACAACTTGGCAGTGATCATTTCACGGTAAGTCTGGTCTACGAATTTTTCATCCTGTAACAGGCGATCCAGGTAGCTGTCTAACCATTCTGCTCCATCAGCAGCGGCGCCGCCATAGTAGCCCAATACTTTTTGTTTGGCATTTTCTTTCAGGTCTTCGAAAGAAACTTCCAGTTTATTTTCTTTAACCAGTTTATCGCTGATCAGTGTCCAACGCAGTTGGTGGTCGAAACCAGGGAATTCTTTTTCTGCTTCTTCTGCGGTTTTAGGTTTTTCACCACCTACCTGCAGCCAGCGTTTGAGGAAATCCTTTGGTAAGTCAATGGGAGTTTCGTGTACCAATACTTCAAACAGGTCGTTGTGAAGGTGGTTACGGCTTTCAGAATCCCAGTATTTACCGATTTCTTCTTTCAGTTTAGTCCGGAAAGCCTCTTCTGTGGAGATGTCTTCACCTGGATAAACTTCTTTGAAGAATTCTTCGTTCAATTCTCTTTTTTCAATCAGACCTACCTTGGTAATAGTCAGTTTGAAATATTTTTTTGCTGCTTCCTGGTCGTTTGTTTCAAAGCCCAGATCTTTCAGGATCCAGCCTAAGCGTTGTTCGTCGAAGGAAGTAGCCAGTTGGAATACGATGCTGTCGTCATTTTTCTTGCCCTGCAGTTCAGCCTGGATAGCAGGGGAGAAATATTTAACGAGTAAAGCGTTTTCTTTTACGATACCGCCTTCAATGACATTACCCTTTTCGTCAGACTCTTCGAATTTAACGTTAATCACGTTATCTTCCGAAGTAATTGTTTCAGGTTCTGTAGTTTTACCACCTTTCAGCTGTAAACGCTGTACTTCATCGTTTACCATTTCATCGGTAACGGTTACTTTATATTTAGTAAGGGTGGTTTTGTTGTTTTCCAGTGGAGTAACAGCGAAAGCAGGTTTCAGACCTACTTCAAATTCGAAGGAGTAGTCTGCCGGTGCGTTGAAGTTCAGGTCTTTAGGCTCTTTTTCCAGGGATAATGGCTGGCCAAAGATTTCCAGTTTCTCTGCCTGCACATAGCCCATTAATTCTCTTTCTACAGTTTTCAGAATTTCATCACCAAAGATAGCCTGACCGTGCATCTTCTTAACCATACCTGCAGGTACCATTCCTTTACGGAAGCCAGGTATGTTGGCGTTTTTGCTGAATTGTTTTACTGCCTTGTCAAAATTAGGAAGGTAATCTTCCTTGTTCACTTTCACAGTGATCTTATCGTTCAATAAACCAATGTTTTCTCTGGTAACGGTTGCCATAATTGAATTATATAAAGTGTTCTTTAAGAAGCAATAATGATTCCTTGTTTGTTTTTCTGCCATGAAGTCACAAAGGCAAGTAGGAATGGCAGGAAATTATTTGTTATTAAAATCAGGTGAAAGTGTGTCTGAATAAGACAACAGTGACAATGAAAAGGAAGGAGAGCATAGCATTATCACATTGCCATATTGACGCATTGCCACATAATTATAAGTGCGGATGAAGGGACTCGAACCCCCATGCCTCGCGGCACCAGATCCTAAGTCTGGCATGTCTACCAATTTCATCACATCCGCATTAAATAAAAGAACTCACTCATTTTTGTACTCATTCACCCCCCAAGGCTGGTGATCACACATGACAAGAGCTACCTTTTTTAGCTTAAAAAGGATTGCAAAGGTATCAATTTTTGCGAATTAACAAAATCATTTATAAGAGAACTTTAACCGCCTTTCTCGGCCTATTTTAAAAAAAATCAGATTTAGCGCCTTAAATTGGAGATAATTATTGTAAAAGTCTATCTGACGCTATGGCCAAAACCTTCTTTGAAGAATTAAACAATGCAAATGCTACAGGGGTAGCTTACAAGAACATCAACCTGAAAAAGGCCGCCCTGGCCTATTTTGCCAATAATGGCCATGCTACCATTGCCGATTTGTGTAAGGAACTGAACCTGAGCACACCCAAGGTAACCAACCTGGTCAACGATCTTATCAACGACGGGCTGGTAATGGATTACGGGAAGATTGAATCCACTGGCGGACGGAAGCCCAACCTGTACGGCCTGGTGGCCGATTCGGCTTTCTTTATCGGCGTGGATGTAAAACACGACCACCTCAACCTGGGCCTGTCAGATTTTCATAAAAACCTGGTCACAACGGAGGAAGCCCTTCCTTATACGCTCGATAACACTAAAGCCTCACTGGAAGAGCTTTGTCAACTTATTAATAATTTTATTGATGGATTAACCGTGTCCAGGGAGAAAATCCTGGGAATCGGCATCAATATCTCCGGCCGCATCAACTATGCCACCGGCTACAACTATAGCCTCTTTTACTTCGATGAGGAGCCACTCAGCAAAGTAATCGGCAACAAGGTAGGAATCCGGGTGTTCCTGGAAAACGACTCCCGTGCCATGGCTTATGGGGAGTTTTGCTCCGACCTGGTACATGGCGAGCGCAATGTGTTGTTCCTGAACCTGGATTACGGAATCGGGATGGGGGTACTGATCAACGGGGAACTCTATTACGGTAAATCCGGCTATAGCGGAGAAGTGGGCCATATCCCCATGTACGATAATGAAATCATTTGCCATTGCGGTAAAAAAGGATGTCTGGAAACGGAAGCTTCCGGCTGGGCCCTGGTTAATATGTTTCGCCAGAAACTGGCAGCGGGTTCCTCTTCGATGTTGTCTCGTACCCACCGGTCGCCCGAAGACATTCACCTGCCCGATATTATTGAAGCGGCTAACAACGACGATATGCTGGCCATAGAACTTATTGCTAAAGTGGGGGAGAAACTGGGGCGCGGCGTGGCACTGCTGATGAATATTTTTAACCCCGAACTGGTGATCCTGGGCGGGGCACTGGCAGCTACCCAGGATCATATCAGGCTCCCCATAAAAAGCGCGATGAAAAAATATTCACTGAGCCTGGTGAGTAACGATTCCAAACTTAAAATGTCCAAGTTGGGTGAACGGGCGGGCATCATCGGGGCCTGCCTGTTGGTAAGAAATAAGGTGTTGATAAGTTAGTTTTGGTTAACTTTATTATCTACCTGAATTCCATCTTTTACCCAAAACAAAATGTCATGTCAAACACACTAACAACCTACTTCATTTTCAATGGCAACTGCCGGGAAGCGATGACCTTTTATCAAAAAGTGTTGGGTGGTGATCTGAAAGTTATGACGATGGCCGATTCTCCCATGAAAGATCAGGTGCCTCCCGGTACAGAAAACCTGGTAATGCATGCCTTCCTTCAAACACCGGGCTTCGCACTGATGGCCTCCGATGGTATGCAGGGACCGCCACCGGTAAATGGTGATTCCGTTTCGCAGGCACTCACTGTTACTAATACAGAAGACGCAGAAGCTGTATTTGCTAAACTATCTGAAGGAGGAAAAGTGACAATGCCCATTCAGGAAACATTCTGGGCACACCGCTATGGTCAGTTAATCGACAAGTACGGTATGCATTGGATGGTGAGCTACAATAAGCCCATGGAGATGTAATCACGCAAAGGCGCTAAAAAGCAAAGCAGCAAAGGAGATATTGGTGTAATCCCTTTGCTGCTTTGCTTTTTAGTACCTTTACATAACTATTTCTTTTTCCTGAAGAAAGAAAATAATCCTCCGCCTTTGAGTTGCTTCTTTTTTTCTACTGCCGGCTGATATCCCGGATCATTCGCCACAATCAGGTCGATTAGTTTTTTACAGGATGAAAGATCTTCCTTCCCTTCAAAAGCCAGTGCCATAGTATACCGTATGGCAGAAGCTTCTGCGTCCCAGGCCCAGTTGTTGCCCGCATATATATTTACACACTGTATACCATAGGACAGGCATTGGTCATACTCCTGCTCTCCCAGGTAAGCTTCAGCCATAAAAGCGTATACCCCGAACCTGTAGTTAGGTGAATTGTCCGCAGCGTCGCCACTGGCCATTATTTCCAGCGTTTGCTGCATGTCGGCAATGGCTGCTTTATATCGTTTCAGTTTCAGCGCTGCCTTCCCCCGGAAATAATAAATTTTCATTTGGGAGATGACCGGCAATTGCGGTATGCCGCCAATGGAGATACGATTGTTGATAGCACCGATGCAATGTTCATACTGCCCATTATCAAAATAAAGATACATCAGGTTGAAGTAAGCATCGCTGTCATCCGGCTTGTCGGTTAAATGGCTTTCCAATGCCAGTATACGTTCCGACAAATCATTGTCGCTGTTGCTTCTGATAAATGCCCTGCCGGTTTTAATGCGGTCGATATTGTACGTGATGGTGTCGCGGTCGTATACTTCCAGTTCTTCCATATCGCGGACAATCCATTCATTGTATTCGCTCAATATTTTTTCATACAGGTCCAGTGCTTCTGCATGCCGCTCCAGGGTGCAGAGGTCGTCTATCATGCGTTCATGAATGGATACATAGTACATCAGGGGTAATACATCGGTATGATTCTCTAATATATTTCTCCTGTCAGCAATGGCTTCGGCCAATTTGCCCATGTTGTGATATGCGTCAGCCCTGGATTCCAGCTGCTCCCAGAAAGGCGACATATTATAGCCAATGGTGTGTACGTGTGCAGCTTCCACAAAAATACCGGCTTCATATAAGGCGATGCCGTAGTTGTTACAGCACATGGCGAAATGATGTGGATGCCCGGCGTAGGAATTGCCTTTATTTTCATACCAGTAGGCGTGATAAAGATCAAAAGCTTTCTTGTATAAAAAGCGTTTAAGCGGCGTAGCAGCCTGCTTCAACAGCGGATCGTTTTCCAGCTGTATAATCTCTGTGAAGATAACGCCTGCGGCATACCAGTCGTACGGTATGGGGTGATCAATATCCGGCCATGTTGCCGGGAAATGCCCGGTCACCTTGTATGTCGTATAATACCATCTTACAATACTGAACGGATAGGGTTTGATGGCCATCGATTTTTCGTACCAGGGAAAGGCTTCCTGGTAGCTGCCGATGTTGAAAAACGCTGTAGCGGTATAGTGATAAAAGTAAGCTTCATCGGGATATTGTGACACGAAGTTTTTACCTGCTAATATCTGCTCCAGCGTGCCTTCATCATCATCTTCTCCATAGAACTCATGCCAGAACTCTGTAGTTCCTTTACAATATTCACGGGCCAGCATGGCGTGTCTGACGCCTTCCGTGAGTAATTGCTGTATATGTTTGAGGAGGCGCAGCATTTCTTCCCGGGAATTTTCGCCGGTAGAAATCAGGATCTGCAGCATATTTGCGGCAAAATCATAGTCAGCCATTTCAAGGGCAAACCAGACGGTCGACATCAGCCGGTTGTTATACACGGTGCAATCGAAGGCCTGCTTATAATATTCCAGTGCAGCGGGCCGGTTTTCGGTATGGTAGTAAACATCTCCGATGCGGGTATAGCACTGGAAGCGGGCTACACTGAGCTGGGGGAGGTCGTCGGCATAGAGCGATTCATATATCTGGAGACTGCGTTGCATGTCTGCCAGCGCTTTTTCCGTTTCTTCTTTGAGTACCCATATCTGGAAACGGTAAAGCAGGGCTTTGGTGGTAATGTCTTCATCGCCGCCAGCGATGAGCACATCACAGTCGCTAATCGCTTCATCGCCTTTTTCGGTCATGATATTGGCGCCGAGGTAGGCGCGGTGCAGCCTTGCCTGCGCGTGGGTGGTGTCGATGGTCAATACCTGGGTGAACGCATCGTAAGCCGCTTCATACATAGCGAATACCAGGTCAGCGTTGTCGGTGGCCCTGGCGTTTTCCAGCTGGGACAATCCCAGCAAGTGCCATCCCCTGGCTTCCTTGGGGTAATCCTGTAAATATATTTCCAGTTTTGTTATCGCTTCGGTATATGCCTGTTCGTTGTACAGCCTTTCCAGTTCGTCTAATTGCATACGCGGTTAATTAGGACGTGTAATTTATTAATATTGACGCAGGATGATAAATAAATTCTGATAGTTCCGTCCGAATATATATATTTAAAGACCATTTATTATCAGCCAAAAACATTCAAACCCTTTGCTATGAAAGCAATAGCTGTATTGGTATTACTATTATGTAATGCCCGTTTATACGCACAGGAATGTGATTGTAAAAAGAAATTTGACAGCGTACACATCTATCTCAGGAAAAACTATGTAGGATTTATTGACAAGGTAACACCGGTTACCCAGCAAACGTATTCGACGTTGGTGACCAGGCTGCAATTGCAGGCAGCAACGATCCGGGGCGCCAGCCATTGTATGTTGCTGATCAACAGGTATCTGCGGTTTTTCAGGGATCAGCACCTGGCGCTGGAACCGGAATACACGCCGGTTATCGAAAAGATTACCTTGTCGCCCGCTCAGCTGGCGTTACTTGAAAAGCCGGCAGCCGGCCCGGTGATGGGCATTTACGAGTCTGATAGTATGGGTAAAATGGCGCTGGTGAAAAGCCCACACGGATTGCGGCAATATGCTGCAGTAGTATTGCAATCGCCCCTTCCGGAATGGAGCCCGGGCGACGTCGTATTTGAACTGGCCGCCATCGCGCCCGATAAATACGACCTGGTTAACTACAACCATCAGCGGGTGACGTTAGACACGGTAACCATCAATAAGCAAAGAAACGGCCTGGAAGGGCTGGGCTGGCAAAAGGAAGGCGCTGGTCATCGTCAGCCATCCCGGGAAATGCCGGCATTCACCGATATGCCGGCTGCCACTACCTTCTTTCGCCAGGTCGACGACAGCACCGGTTACCTGCGCATCGGTGGGTTTACAGCTGCTGATTTTCCCATAACTGACTCCGTACTGAACGCCAATGATGAATACCTCCGTAAAAATCCCCGCCTGATCATCGATATACGGGATAACGGGGCAGGAACGGATAAGCTCACCGAACGATTACGCCCCTTGTTGTATACACAGCCGGTACGTATTGTGGGAGCCGATTTCCTGGCAACAACAGACAATATTGCCGCCTGGAGCCGCATCCTGGATCAGCAAAGTGGTCAGATGCCGGATGAATACCTTGAGCAAACCCGGAAAGCAATTCACCAGGGTGATGGTCTCCAGGGGAGGCTGGTCAGCATGGGGCCGGATGAGAACATGATTTTACCGGCGCCTTTACCCGCACCCGCTAAGGTGGCGGTAGTTGTAAATAATAAATGCAGTAATGCCGCAGAGCAATTCCTGCTGGAAGCAGTACAGAGCGGAAAAGTAAAGGTATACGGCACACCTACTGCAGGAGCGCTGGATTATTCCAATGTAAATGAGGTGAAATTTACTGCACCGGCATGTATTATTCGCTACCCGGTCACCCGGTCGAGGAGAGTGGCAGCAGGCCAAGGGATTGATAACAAAGGCATTCAGCCTTCCATGAAGTTGAATTTCTTTGCGCCCGGATGGTTGGAAGAAGTAGTCAAACAATTTTAATGCAGGAGTTATTAAGAACCGGTTAACACTTACGGGCGCTTAATTGCTCACCTTTACCCTACAAAGCATATGCTTATGCATATATGAGGGTTTAAAAAATAGTAACAATGGTAGAAAAGCTGCCTCACAATTCCTTGTGAGGCTCTTTGTTTTAGAACAGCTGCTGCTGCAATATCCTGGAAAGCGTATGGGTAAGTTCGTGCAGGCTATTGGGCTTGGTAAGAAAATAGGAAGCCCCCAGCTGCCGGGTTTCTTTTTTATCGGAATCATGAGAAGAGGTGGTATAGATGATCACTGGTATATGCTTCAAATGATCGAGTTGCCGGATCTCCGCTAAAAACTGCTTACCATTTATTCTGGGCATGTTCAGGTCCAGGAATATCAGGTCGGGGGTGAAATCATGGCTTAGCTTCATCAGTGCATCTTCACCATTGATAGCTTCGTGGTAATTGATATCCGGTGCCAGCTCTTTTAATACTTCACCAAATATCATCCTGTCATCTATATCATCATCTATTAAAAGTACTGAGGTATATTTACTACGGTCGGGCATATCATTTTTCGAATAGGGACAAATCTATGGGATTTTGTTGTTATTTTATTATCATTTCCTGCAGATAACACCGTTATTTGGAATGAATTGTGTAGAAACCCGGCAAGGGCGGCCATATTTAAATTAAGACCCGTTCATTAAACAAGCTCAGGCAGATGAAGAAATTTTTTATGCAACTTCCGCTACCGAGGAAGCTGATGTTAATAGCTGTTATACCACTGATATGCCTCATCTATTTCGGAACAGAGGTATTCAACAAGCAAAGCGCAGATATTGACACGATCGACAACCTGGTACAAAAGGTAAACACGGCTGCAGTGATCATGAAAGTAGCCGACGAAATACACCTGGAGCGGAGAAGCAGCGTAAACTATGTATTACAAACAGGCAGCCTGAATGATTTACTGACACAACGGGCCAAAACCGACCTGGCCATTGAAGCCGTAAAAAGCAGGTTGCTGGCCAGCGACAGCCATTTTTTTCAGTACTCCTTACTGAACACTTTAGCTCGTAAACGCCAGGAAATTGACCATAAAAATATGCCCCAGCGGGAAGTTCTTGATTATTATTCCAATCTCATTTTCCGGTTGGACGATCTTGCCAATATCAATACTCCCGATATCCCGGTACTGAAAGGGTTACAGCGCGATATGAATGCGCAATCACTCCTGGCCGGCATGGCTGCCTACCAGGGCATGTTGCGCATGGATATCTACTATTTTATGCGGAAGAAAGAAGTATGGCCGGACGACTTTGCCCGCATCGAAAACAACAACGACATGTACAATGCCCTGCGTACGGAGTTGCTGGAACGAGCTTCGCCTGCTACGGCTAAGAGTTTCCTGCAAATGGAACAATCAAACGAGTCAACTATCACTAACGATTTTATCAGGAATGCGGTCACTACCCGCAGCATCGATACGCTTTTTAATGCTGATTCCTGGTGGGATAATTCTTCACAGGCCGTTGACCAGCTGAAGCAGCTGCAGCACAATATCATGGATAAAGTGAGCAAGGATGCGAAGGCCATTTCGAAAAAAGAAAATGACCTGAAAACCCGCTACCTCGTGGCACTAGTGCTCATTGTAGTGCTGGTAATCGCGTTTGTAAGCTTCACCATCAAAGGTATTACCGATAGCCTCGATTTACTGCGCATAGCGGCGGTAAATATTGCCCGCGGTATTCCCGGCTCGGCGCCGGAAATAGCTACCAAAGACGCAGTGGGCAGCCTGGCCCGGTCTTTTCAAACAATTGATCAAACCAGCCAGGTGCTGGCCGATGCCGCCGATCAGATTGGAAAAGGAAATTTTAACATTGACGTACAACCCCGCAGTAAAGACGATTTACTGGGACATGCCATCGTTCAAATGGCAGCCGACCTCAAAGTGTTTCGGAGTAAAGGGGAACAAACCATCTGGATACAATCAGGGCTTAATCAAATCAGTGAAACCCTCCTGGGAGAAAAAGACTTGTCCGCACTCAGCAACGACGCACTCACAGATATAATACAATATACCGGTGCACAAACAGGCGTATTGTATATCCGTCAGGCAGGGGAACTGCATTTTTCTGCAGGGTATGCGTTATCACCGGAACACCCCGCACCCGCCACTATTAAAGTAGGTAAAACGTTGCTCGGACAACAGGTATTGCGAAAAGAACCACTGTACCTGCAGGAAGCTCCAGACAGCTTCCTGTATATTACCACCGGTACCGGCGCCGCCACTCCCGGACATGTACTCATCATTCCATTGATGCATGCAGGCATTACAGAAGGTGTAATGGAAATAGGCTCCCTGTATCCTTTTAACAGCAGCGTGATCGATTTTGTGAAACAAGCGGCTACCAATATCGCTGTTGCCATACAGAGTACCCGTAGTCGTACCCGCCTGCAGGAGCTGCTGGAAGAAACCCAGGCGCAGGCCGAAGAACTGCAAACCCAGCATGGGGAACTGGAGAGTATGAATGTGGAGCTGGAAGCACAAACGCAAAAGCTGCAAGTATCTGAAGAAGAATTAAAAGTGCAGCAGGAAGAACTGATGCAATCCAACGCAGAGCTGGAAGAAAGAAGCCGCCTGCTGGAAGAGAAGAACCAGATCATCGTCGAACGCAACCTCGATATACATAAAAAAGCAGAAGAGCTGGCGCTCAGTACCCGCTACAAATCAGAGTTCCTGGCTAATATGTCGCATGAGCTCCGTACACCGCTGAACTCCATCTTACTGTTGTCAAGGCTCCTGTCGGAAAATCATGATCATAACCTCAACGGCGACCAGGTGGAGTATGCACAGGTCATTAACAGCTCTGGTAAAGGATTGCTGACATTGATCGATGAAATACTGGATTTATCGAAGATAGAATCCGGGAAGATGGAGCTGGAATTGGGAGAAGTAGCTGTTGCCAGCGTTTGTTCCAATATGCAGGCATTGTTTGAACCTATTGCCAAAGAAAAAGGATTGCTGCTGGTAGTGGAAACAGCGGCACATGCGCCGGCTTATATAGAAACAGACCAGGTAAGACTGGAGCAGGTGATAAAGAACCTGTTATCCAATGCCCTGAAATTTACGGCCAAGGGTACGGTGACATTGGCCGTAAGCTCCGGTGAAATGCCGGATACTATTCGTTTTGCGGTGAAAGATACCGGGATTGGTATCCCGGAAGACAAGCAGCAGGTTATTTTTGAAGCATTCCAGCAGGCAGATGGGTCTACCCGGCGGAAGTACGGCGGGACCGGCCTGGGGCTCTCTATCAGCCGAGAGTTGGCGAAATTATTAGGAGGCCAGCTAAGCGTAACCAGTAAGAGCAATGAGGGGAGCGAATTTGTAATGACGATTCCTGTAAAGCCGAAGGCCGCGGAATCCGGCGATTCTTATGAGGCTCCGGCTGCGGCGAAAGAACAGGAAGTACCAACGATTGGCAGATCGCATTTCCTGTCGCCGGTGATACCGGAAGGCGTTTTTGATGACCGCGGGCTGATAGAGAAAAATGATGCAGTAATCCTGATCGTGGAAGACGATACGCATTTTGCCAAGGCACTGTTGGATTTCACGCACGTCAGGGGATATAAAGGCATTGTAAGTGTACGGGGAGATGAGGCCGCGGAGCTGGCGCGTATCTACAAGCCTATCGGCATTTTGCTTGATATTCAGTTGCCCGTTAAGGACGGCTGGCAGGTAATGGAAGAATTAAAAAATGATCCGCGTACAAGACCTATCCCGGTGCATATCATGTCTTCCATGGAAGCCAAAAAGGAAAGCCTGATGAAAGGCGCGGTAGACTTTATCAGCAAGCCGATAGACCCGGAGAGCATGCAGTCGATCTTTGAAAAGATGGAATTTGTTTTACAACGTTCTGCCAAGAAAGTGCTGATCCTGGAAGAGAATGCCAAGCACGCCAAAGCACTGGCTTACTTCCTGGGCAGTTACCAGGTAAATTCTGAAATCAGTAATAACGTGGAGGATGGCGTTACCTTACTGCAGCAGAAAGATGTAGACTGTGTGATCCTGGACATGGGCATCCCTGATGAAAAAGCTTATGCAGCACTGGAAATGGTGAAGGAAATAAAAGGGCTGGAGCAGTTGCCCATCATCATTTTTACAGGTAAAAGCCTGTCAAAATCTGAGGAACAGCGTATCCGGCAATATGCAGATTCCATTGTGGTAAAAACAGCGCATTCTTACCAGCGTATGCTGGATGAAGTATCGCTGTTCCTGCACCTGGTATCTGAAAACGCGCCGGTACCGGTCGGTGGAAATGGAAAGATGGGCACGCTGAATGAAGTACTGAAAGACAAAACCGTGTTAATAGCGGATGACGACGTCCGCAACATCTTTTCTTTAACCAAGGCTTTGGAAACGCACCAGATGAAAGTATTGTCGGCTATCGATGGCAAAGAGGCATTAGAGCAGCTGAAAAATCATCCGGTGGATATTGTGCTGATGGATATGATGATGCCGGAAATGGATGGATACGACGCTATTGCAGCCATCCGTAAGCAGCCGGGGTTGCGGAACCTGCCGATTATTGCCGTTACTGCCAAAGCTATGATGGGCGACCGTGAGAAATGCCTGCAAGCTGGAGCTTCAGATTATATTTCCAAGCCAGTAGATGTCGACCAGTTATTGTCGCTGTTACGGGTATGGCTATACGATAAAGCGATGAAATAAATTGTTATGGGCAAGAAGCAAGTATTGATCGTAGATGATGATACACGGAATATTTTTGCATTAACGGCGGTATTGAAATCCAGGTCTATTCGCTGTTTATCTGCCGGCAGCTGCGCAGAAGCGTTGCATCTGCTAACAGGAGATCACGACATTGGGGTGGTACTCATGGATATCATGATGCCGGAAATAGATGGATATGAAACAATGGCAGCTATTCGTGCGCTCCCCGGAAATCAGCAATTGCCGGTGATTGCGGTAACCGCCAATGCCATGGTAGGCGACCGGGAGAAATGCCTGGAAGCGGGGGCGGATGATTATATTTCAAAACCCATTGATGTAGACAAATTACTCTTACAATTACAACAATATTTATCTGTATAAGGCGTGAGCAAGAACCCGATAAGCGAGCAGGAAGTAAATATATTACTCAACGATGTGTGGGAACGGTATGGTTATGACTTTACGGAATATGCGCCTGCTTCGATTAACCGGCGCGTGAATCACCTGTTCCAGGTGGACCGTTTCCCCAGTTTCGCGGAGTACCGCTACCGTATTATTTCTGATCCGGAGTATGCCATGCGTTTTGTGGAAGAAATTACGGTGAATGTAACGGAGATGTTCCGTGATCCTTCTTTTTACCAGGCGTTGCGTACACATGTTTTGCCGGTATTGGCCACTTATCCGTCTGTCAGGATATGGCATGCAGGCTGTTCTACGGGAGAAGAGGTATATTCTGTTGCCATTTTGCTGAAGGAAGCAGGGTTGTTGCAAAAATCTGTTATCTATGCCACCGATATCAATGTGAGCGTATTGGAGAAGGGAAGGAAAGGAATGTTCCGCCTGTCCCAGATGCAGCAATATTCCCGTAATTATATGGAAGCAGGAGGAAGAGAAGATTTCTCCTCCTACTATACGGCCAATTATGAATACGCCAAGTTCAGGGGGGAGCTGGGAGATAAGATTATTTTCTCACCGCATAACCTGGTAACAGATGGTTCTTTCAATGAATTCCAGTTGATCATTTGCAGAAATGTGTTGATCTACTTTAATAAAAAGCTACAGGACAGAGTACTCACCTTATTCAGCGATAGCCTGGAACAGCTGGGCTTCCTGGCCTTAGGGAGTAAAGAAACACTGAGTTTTACCAGTGTAACCCGTAAGTTCAGACAATTAGATAACAAGGAGAAGATCTGGCGGAAAATGCAGTTGTAATAATGAAACAATGACTTTATGACTACGGCTCCGTATTTAATAGTAATAGGCGGCTCTGCCGGCGGGCTACAGCCTGTGTTGCACTTATTGCCTGCGTTAAACACTTTGATTAATGCGGCCATTGTCATTGTTTTACACCGGCCCAGCCATTACGAATCGCAATTGACCGGCTTGTTATCGGCAAGGTCTGTATTGCCGGTAAAAGAGGCGCCGGAGAAGGAGCCATTGTTACCGGGCGTTGTTTACATTGCCCCGGCCGACTATCATTTACTGATAGAAAAGGATCACACTTTATCTCTGGATGCTTCGGAGAAAGTGAATTTTAGCCGGCCCAGTATTGATGTCACATTTTCTTCCGCTGCATTAGCCTACCGCAATAATATGGCGGCCATCCTACTATCTGGCGCTAATGATGATGGAATAGAGGGGTTGATAGACGTGCATGAAGCGGGGGGGACAACGGCTGTACAAGACCCTGCCACGGCGGAAGTAGACTATATGCCACGTCATGCAATGGAGCAGGCGCCTGTAGATATTGTATTACAGCCATCCGAGATGGCGGCGTTTATAAACGAGATGGGTGGGATATGATTTATGTAAAATGAATGCGGTATGATTTTAATAGTAGATGACAAGCCGGAGAATATTTTATCGATCCGGAAAACGTTGGAACAGTACCAGTTTGAGGTAGACACCGCCTTATCAGGCGAGGAAGCACTCCGGAAAATATTGAAGCAAAACTATACGCTCATTATTCTTGATGTGCAGATGCCCAGCATGGATGGATTTGAAGTAGCAGAAGCGCTGTCGGGTTACAGTAAAGCGAAAGATATTCCCATCATATTTTTATCAGCTGTGAATAAGGATAAAAGATTTATCGTAAAAGGATACGACTCTGGCGGAATAGACTATATCACCAAACCTGTAGATCCGGATATCCTGTTGATGAAAGTAAAAACGTTTTCCCGGCTTTACCAGCAGTCGCAGGAATTAAAGCAAATGCACCAGTCGCTCAAAGAGGAAGTGGAAGTACGCAAGCTGGCACAGGAAGCGCTGATTGCGCATCAGCAGCAGGTAAACGACATGTTGGAGCAAAAGGTAAGAGAACGGACCGAAGAGCTGAGGGAAATTAATAAATCGCTGGAGGCCAGCAACCATGATCTTCAGCAGTTTGCCTCCGTGGCTTCCCACGACCTGAAAGAGCCATTGCGTAAAATTCAGCTGTTTGGAGCTATTCTGAGGGATAAATTTTTACAGATGAATCCCAGCGCCCTGTCGTATATGGAGCGGATTGTAAGCTCCTCTGAACGCATGGCAAGGCTTATCAACGACTTGTTGAACTATTCCCGCCTTTCGGTAGATAGTATATACGAACTCACGGATTTTAATGTCATTATCGATGAAATTTTAAGTGACCTGGAGTTAATGATACTGGAGCGGGGCGCAGTGATTGCTGTAGAAAAAATGCCCCAGATTGAAGCGGTGCCTGGTCAGGTGAGGCAGGTTTTCCAGAACATCATCAGCAACGCTTTGAAATTTTCCCGGAAAGACGTGGCTCCCCGAGTGGAGATTACCGCTGAAACAGTAACAGATTTGAATCCCGACAGTGCCGCCTTTTCCGGCGGGCAATACTGCCGCATTGTAATCCGGGACAACGGTATTGGCTTTAACGAAAAATATCTCTCTAAAATATTTACCATATTTCAGCGGTTACATACCGCAGAAGTATATGAGGGAACAGGGATTGGGCTGGCCATAGCCAAAAAAGTAATCGATAAGCATGGAGGTATTATTACTGCCAGGAGCCGGGAAGCAGAAGGGGCTACCTTTATAATTGTATTGCCGCTCCGGCAGGGAAAGTATCCGCAAGCAGATAGTATATAAAACAGAAAACCCGCGCTGGGCGCGGGTTTCAAAAAAGTGGAGGATATCGGACTCGAACCGATCACCTCAAACATGCCATGCTTGCGCTCTACCAGATGAGCTAATCCCCCTCATTTCAATTTCCCCTTTCGGGAGTGCAAAAATATATCTTTTCCTGAAAACACCAACTTTTTATATAAAATCTTTAAAAATTCCTTCCACCGCTTCTTTCAGATCCTTTAAAAGTAAGGGTTTGCGAAGTAGTTTAACGACCATCGGGTTGGCGTTGGTGCGGGTAATATCGCCATAATCCAGGGAAGAAGACACCATAATGATGTGGCATTGGGACTTGATCTTTTGTGGATAGGCATCAAATGCCTGCAAAAATTCGAAGCCATCCATTTCCGGCATCTGTATGTCCAGGAGTATAACAGTAGGAGGGATTTTAGGTAAGGTAATATTGGAGGACAGGAACTCCAACGCCTTGTTGGCGTTAGCAAATGATAGTACCGTTCTGCTGATTTGTTGAATTCCGATCAACTTTTCATGCAGTAACAAATCAATCTCATTGTCATCAATTAATATGACACGCAGGTCAGGTATCGAATTCATTTCTGTTGGGGATGGTAATTTCAAATTGGGTGCCTTCGCCATACTTTGACTCTACATTAATAGTGCCGCCGATCTTACTCAGTGCCTCTTTCACAATGTACAAGCCAATACCACTGCCCGGTTTATTGTTGTTTTTGGATCGGAAGAACATCTTGAAGATATTATTCAAATGCTCGCTCAAAATACCAATACCATTGTCCCGAATGCAAATAGTAGCCTTATGTGGTTCTACTTTTACGGCCAGGTTTACCATAGGGTTAGCTTCCTCCGGCTTTTGGTACTTAACAGCATTTGATATGAGATTGTTCAATATAACACTGATCCTGAACGTATCTCCCCGGAAATCTACCGCCTGGTCTACCTGGGTTTGAAAAAGTATCTGGGTATTCTGCGGTTTAAATGCAGTGATGCAGTCAGACAGCAAACTGCTGAAGTCAATTTTTTCATATTCTACTTCCAGCCGTGAATTCCGGTAGTATTCAATAATCTTTTGAATAAAATCATCCAGCTTCAATACACAGCTTTCGACCATATTTATATAGCCATTAGGATCGACTACTGAATTATCCAGCCGTGAGAGATTAATAATTCCCAGTACAGACATCAGGGGAGAACGCAGGTCATGAGAGGTAGAATAAATAAACCGGTTCAACTCATCATTGGTTTTTTCCAGCTCTTCAATTTTCTCCCTGAGTTGTTTACGTGTCCGGTATATTTCGTAAGCGTTATTGATGGTTCTGTGCAGTTCATGCTCATCCCACGGCTTCTTGATATAGGAGTAGATGTGTCCTTTGTTGATGGCATCTATAATATCTTCTACGTCCGTATAACCCGTGAGCAAAATACGCATGGGGTCGGGGAGAACTTCTTTGATTTCGTTGAAAAATTCCACCCCGGTGGTAACAGGCATTTTCTGGTCTGCGATAATAATATGCACCATGATCTCTTTCAGCAGCAGTTTTCCTTCCTGTGCCGAAGAAGCCGTATAAATTTCATAACTTCTGCGAAAGCCTGCTTTGAACGCATTCAGGTTATGAATTTCATCATCGATGTATAATATTCTAATACGGTTTTCTTTCATTGAAAGATCTTAGGTTACGATAAATGGTTTGTTATATCGAGTGGTAAATATATAATAAATTCTGCTCCCTCTCCGGGGGCAGAATTCACGATAATTTTTCCCTTATGCTTTTCTATAATGCTGAATACAATAGATAAGCCGAGGCCGGTACCTTCTCCCACATCCTTGGTAGTAAAGAAAGGGTCGAATATCTTTTCGCGTACGCTTTCCGACATGCCAATACCTGTGTCTTTGATGGTGATGATCACAAACTCGCGCTCCAGGGCCGTTTTGATGGTAATAGACTCGTTGTGATGTTCTTTCTTGGATTTAATGGCGTTCAGTGCATTCGAGAAAATGTTCATGAATACCTGGTTGATCTTGCCGGCATAACATTCAATCTTGGGCAGGTTGCCATACTCTTTTACAATACTCACATAAGATGGGATGGCATTGCGAAGTAGCACCAGCGTAGAATCCAGGCCCTCGTGGATATCGATGGATTTTACATCGCTTTCATCGAGGCGGCTGAAGGTGCGTAATCCTTTTACGATTTCAGCGGTCCGGGTGGCGCCATCTTCAATACCCTTTATCAACGATGTAATTTCTTCGTGTATATAATCGATATCGATTTCTTTTTTGAATGATTCTATTTCTGCCAGTACCTTAGGAATATCAGGGGTACTGTCGTTCAATGAACCATATCGCTCCAGCAATTCCTTCAGGTCGGCAATATCCAGTTTCAGTGGTTTGATATTGGAGGTCACGAAATTGATCGGGTTATTGATTTCGTGCGCAATACCGGCCGTGAGCTGACCCAGCGATGCCATTTTTTCCTTTTCTACCAATTGGGTTTGGGCGTCTTTCAGGTTGGTTAATGCAGTATTCAGCTCCAGGTTGGTTGCTTGCAGGTCTTCCGTCCTGTCTCTTACCTTGGTTTCCAGGATAATATTTTGTTCTCTTACCAATCGCTCGTTTTCCTGTGAAATGGCCAGTGCCATTTGTTGAGACGCTTCTTTTTCTGCCTTGAAAACGTTGATCTTATGCGCCAGTGCGAAAGACAGTAACAGTACTTCCAGGGCGGATCCTATCTGCAGGGCATAATAGGTAAAGTTATTGTAAGGAAGTACGTTAAAGTTACGCAGTACAAAAATCACCACGCTGGCCAGGAATATGGACCATGCCAGCAGGAAGAACCTGGCTGCAGGTACTCCCCTGGAGCTGATGCGAAGTGCCACAATGAAAGCCATCACTGAAGCCAGGAAGGCATCCAGCTGGACCAGGATTTGTGCATAGTCATACATCCCCAGGAAGGTGGGTATAAATACCACCATGTACATCACCAGGATGATATTAAGTATTTTGTTACCTATCGGGAAATTTTCTTTGGTAGATAAAAACTGCTGGATAAACGTGACGGCAGCCAACCCGTTGAGTACTGGTACCAGCGCCGTGGCGTGTATTGCCAGCCAGGGACTGTTGGGATACAGGAAGCGAAAGGAATATCCCTGCAGGGTAACCTGGGTAAGGGCTGTAAAGACGATATAACTCACGTAAATCAGGTAGCTATTGTCCCGGGTAGATACATATATAAAGAGGTTATAGAAGATCATTGCCAAAGCAACGCCCACATATATACCAAATATCAGCTCCCGCTTATTGTTTTTTTCAGCTATTGTATTGGGCGCGCCCAGGTAAATAGGAAGTTGTAGCTGTTCCCCCGCTTTCACCTTCAGGTAATACTGCCGGGTTTCGTTAACGGGTATGTTTACACGAAACTGGTAGTTCTGGTGATCATAACCCCGGTCTTTATACCGGGTAAACTCTCCCAGCCGGGTACTTTTCACCTGCCCATCTGGCAATATTTCGAAGAGCGTAATATCATCTATGATGGGATATTCTACTTCCAGCATCAGTTGGCTGGTGCTGGATTCATTGTGGATCGAAAACCTGGCCCATTGGGTATAAGGCGTAATCTGCAGGTTGGGCACTTCCTGCCCCGAGGCTTTGAAAGCCTGTTGCCGGGCTTGTTCAATGGTAAGAGAATTGCCTTTATCCGTATAAAGTTCAAGGTGCCCGCCTATCTGCAGCAGATCCTTTGAATTCTTAAATACAACAGGTTGTGCTGTTATATGTAACAGGAAGGATAAGGTAAATATAGACCACAAAATAACAAGCTTGGACAACATCAATGCTGAGATTAAATAAGGCTTGAATTTATGTTATTTTTTAATAATCATTTTAATCAGGGAGTTGAATGAACAGGAGAGGGGATTTTAAGGCTATAATTTACATCATAACTCCCCTTAGGTCCTACTTCTATTTTAGTCTGCATGGGATTTTCCCGCAGGTCTGAAATGAGCAGCTTTTCTTTAGGATCAGCGTGTGGCAGGCTGAAGGGATC
Organism: Chitinophaga sp. Ak27; assembly: GCF_012726295.1. GTDB lineage: Bacteria > Bacteroidota > Bacteroidia > Chitinophagales > Chitinophagaceae > Chitinophaga. The sequence goes on from NZ_JABAOB010000006.1 coordinate 523,136, forward strand.
GGTAATTACCATAGCGGTTGCCAGGAAGTCGTCTTTAGGATAGAAAAAAGTACCGTTATTTCCCAGCGATTCATCGATAATAAATCCTACACGTTTACCTACCCGTGCCGTAATCGGAGCACACAAAACGTGGTAGGTGTCGATCGGCAATTGGGCACCAAGTACTACGCCTACCCTGGCCAGTACCTGGCTACCTATTCCCATTCCTGCTACTTCTTTGGAATTCCACATACCACAGATTTCTGCACTGCCTTTTTTTATGTAAGAATATATCCTTGGATCATATTTGCCGATAGCTGTTTCAATCGGGAGCGGTAACTTGCCATCGGCTACCTGTACGCGCGCGCCTCCATATGTCTTGGTACGGGTTTCGTCCTCAACAATGATCACTATCGTGTTTTCGTGTTGCATCCAATCAGCGCTGCCGGATGTTACCTGGGCTATACCAAAATAAATTTCCAACAGCTTGAGATGCCCTGTATAAAACCTCATACAGGCCTCAGGATCATCCGGAGCCCTAAATACCCTTACATTAATCATGACATTGCGGAATAGCGCTTATACAAGGCGTAAGTACGTTAAACAATCAACTGCTCAAAATCTACATAATACCTGCCTGAATTTTTAAACTGATCCAGGGCTATACGACGACATGTGTCGGCCACCAGTGCGCCTCCCAATACCACCGATGAAGCCAGTTGAGGCCAGGTGGTAATGGTTTTTCCAATTTCTCCCAACGAAAATTTCATCCTGGCAGAAGCATTTTCCAATGCCAGCATAGGACTGAAGATAGGTAGCTTTTCTGCGTCGGTCAGCCCCCGAAGCGTTGGAATGTCCACTTCAGGAATCAGACCATGCATTAGCGGCCTGTCTGGTTCCAGGTCAAAACGTTCAATATCTATCATCCCACGATCATTCATTTCCATCACCACAGGGATTTTAAGCTCCTTTGCCTTTATTCTGCTCAATATCTTAATGTCTACGCCATCACACTCTTCTATAAAAATGTCGAGTACGCCGCCTTCGGTGAAGAAATCGTCCATGTTAGCCTCTGTCATGCCGTCTTCGTAGATCTTTACCTTTATGAATGGATCCAGTTCTGCAATCTCCCGTGCCGCAATTACTACTTTGGGCACCTGGAGATTGTGTACGCCACAACGAATCCGGTTCATATTAGTCAGCTCCAGCCTGTCGAAATCTGCCAGTCGTAATTCTCCGCATAAACGTTCCATCACCAGGGTTAATGCGATCGATTGCCCTACCGATAAACCTACTATGCCTATTTTCTTTTTAGACAACACGGCAATCTCTGCTGCGGTGATTTTATGCTGGTTCCTACTGGTACGTAATTCAATAAAATCTGCTTCGTTTACCAGGTGAACCACCTGGTTATTCCAGGGATAATATACCCAAACGCCAAATTTTTCTATGTCCACCCCATCCAGGTAAGCCTGTATTTTTTCATCGTATTCAGCTGCTGTCAAGCGCTTAGTAGGATTCCTGATTTTCATCAGCTCCCTTAATTGTGAATAAATTTCGTCGTTGATGCGGATATACGGCCGGGATTTCAAAAGGGCCTCAAAGGTATGAAGGTCTTGTGCATTCTTCAAATCATAAAAAACAGGCTGGTAGTCTTTGCTTTCATCCTGTTGCCTGAGATAGTCTTGTATCATGTTTCCTGCTTTTGCAAAATGGTGCCTGACCTGATCGCACTGTATGTTCCTGTATGATCGCCGTGACAAGCAAGGTTCTTTACTCTCGTAAATATGTTGCTTTTATATTATAAATTTATTATTATTATGTAGTCGGTTTGTTGGCTTTGGCGGGTTAATGAACAGGCGTTCTTAACTTACCTGCCAGGCCCGGGATAAATTGTCTGGCATTCAATAAATAACTACAATACAATCAATATTGTAATTATTGTATGAATGTAAGGTAAAATAGTAATTTAATATGAAAACTTGATAAAAGTTTTTGATTATTTTGATATTAAATTACTGTTTTTATACTTTTACCTTAGTTCTAATATTTCTTTTCGTCTCTTCCCACCACGGAGATATTGGTTTAATATTTGAGGCCCTTTGGCACCCAACTTCGTATACAATAATTATATTTAAAAAAATAAATATGGATAAGAGAGAATTTCTCAAGCTTACCAGCCTCGCAGGTGCCGCTATTTTAAGCAGACCATTAAGCAGCCTGGCTACTTCTTCTGTATCCGGACAGCCGGCATTAGCCGATCCTAAAGCCCCTTTTGTTCTGCCCGCACTGCCTTATGGCTACGATGCCCTGGAACCTTCCATCGATAAAATGACCATGGAAATCCACCACGACAAGCATCACGGGGCCTATGTAAAAAATTTGAACGAAGCCGTAAAAGGTTCTGCCTTTGAAGCCCTGACACTGGAACAAATACTCTACAAAGTTACCGACGCCGACAAAGCAGTACGCAACAACGGCGGTGGGCACTACAACCACTCCCTGTTCTGGACACTCCTGTCGCCCCAGAAACAAACACCGTCGGATAAACTGAAAGCGGCTATCAGCAAGGAATTTGGTAGCTGGGAAGCGTTCCAGACAAAATTCAATGATGCCGCTAAAACCGTTTTTGGCTCCGGCTGGGCATGGCTGGTAGTTACGCCTGAAAAGAAACTGGTGGTTACCAATACGCCCAACCAGGATAATCCCCTGATGCACAATATTGTGAAAGTAAAAGGTACTCCCATCCTCGGCCTCGACGTTTGGGAACATGCCTATTACCTGAAATATCACAACGTACGTCCGGATTATATCAACGCATTCTGGAACGTGGTTAACTGGAGTGAAGTAGAAAAACGCTATAACGCTGCCGTATAAACGCTTGTCTTATAAATGCAACAGCCCTCACATTGGAGGGCTGTTGCATTTATATTAAAATAGCTGTTATTATTTACGCTTTAGGAACACAAACCCATTTTTCTCCCCAATCACCTCCAGGTTGGGATGGTGCCGGTAAGGCTCACTGTCTGTAACTCGACAAATAAAATAAGCCGGTTTATCGATCTGTCCATTCAGCAGCCAATTTTCGTTGTAATAGTTTTTATTGCTATGCGGTTGCTCCCGGGTATAATAATGCTGGGCATAACTGTGATACCCCAACGCTTTTACATATACATCTTTGCCCTGTAAGGAAATAAAATAATCAATAGCTGCCCGCTGGGAATAGGCCTCTATTTTGGGAACAAAATGCAATACCGATATCTGGATAACGACAATAGAGCTGATAAAGAGGCAGAGCAACCCATTGGTTACCTTACGGCGCATCAGCAAGCTTCCGCTGATAATCACCAGGATAATATAACTGATGCCGTACGCCATTTCTGCGGGCGACCAGGAAACCGCAGCCTGGAGGTTCCCGGCCGCAAATTTATCTACATAAGGTATCAACATATCTTTGTATATCCCTACCAGTGGTAATATGGCAATTGCCAGTCCCAGTACAATTCCCACAAACAATAGCAGCGCGATATTCCAGCCGCGTAATTGCAGTTTGCCTTCAGCAAGTTTGTATACCTGCCAGGCGGCGAGGAACGACAGCGGGAAATAACACAGGGAAGAGTAATGGACAATCTTTGTTTTAACAATAGAAAACAGGATCAGTGCTACCCAGAACATTACCCACATCCATACTTTGAAATCCTTTATTTCAGTGGCAGCAGAGGTCGTATATATTGTTTTTTTTCTTTTCCGGAGATAGGTGAACAAGAAGGTGCTGGCCGGAAAACACCCAATCAGCAGCACGACCCAATGATAAAAGAAGGGGCCGCCGTGCCCGGCATCTTCTGTAGTCAATAGCCGGATCTGGTACGCTACAAACTCATTCACAAACCACCACCCATGTGCAATAATTTCATAGCCAAACCACAGCAGGGTGGTGATGCTGGCAAACAAGGCAATTAAACCCAGGTGCGCAAAGCGGATACTTATTTTTCCTTTGTTCCAGATCCAGTATACCAACAGGGTTAGTAAAGCCACCAATATGGCCACAGGGCCTTTGGTGAGTACTGCCAAGCCCAGGAAAAGTCCGCTGAAAATAGCCATACGGGCCGGCTTAGGATGATAACCTATCCTGTAGGCAAAATAAATGGCGAGGAAAATAAAAAAATTGAAAGTAGGATCGATGATACCTGATTTAAAGTAAAAGTGGGGTAGCCAGGAGCCGGCGTACACCAACGCCCACCAGAAGCCCAGCCGGTCGTCTGCGAGCTTTTTACCAATCGCAAATAGCGTTACCAATGTAGCAATTCCCACGATGGCATTGGGAAAGCGGGCTGCGAAGTCGTTTATACCAAACAGCATCATGCTGCCGGCCTGCATCCATATAAATAAAGGTGGTTTTTCCCAAAAGGGTCGGAAGTCGATTTGTACCTGGCTGAAATGATGGCTGACAATCATTTCCCGGGCTGCCTCTGCAAAGTTGATTTCGTCCCAGTCAAACAAATGTACAGCACCCAGGAAGGGGATGAATAATAAAGCAGCCACTAAAGCAATCAGCAGGTATTTCATGACAGATTTTAAAAAAAAGCTGGACTACACATACTCCTGGGGGGATGTGTAGTCCTTTTGACAGTTAATATTTAAATATTGTTTAAGTAGTTGTATTCGCTTGTAATAGCGCTTCTGCGCAAACTTCCGGGGAGGAGGTGGTATGTCTGAATTTAAAGAACCCATATACAATCACTGTACTTAACGTACCTACTATGCTGCCTGCATAAACATCGGCAAAAAAGTGCTGTGCCAGGTAAATGCGGGAATAGGCAGCACAAATCCCCATTATAAAGAACAGTAATCCGGCTTTTTTATTGTTCCAGATCAGGGCAAGAAAACTAAACATGCCAAAAGCAGCAGCGGAATGGCCTGAAGGAAAGCTGCAACTGCTGTGTACACTTACCCATTTTACGGTGTGTACCAGGGTGGCCGTTTCATCGCCAAAGTAGCTGATAGGTCTTGGTGCATTAAAATAATGCTTGGCTACCTGTACAATCAGGGTTACCAGCAGGAGGACGGCCAATCCAATAAAGAATAGCCTGAAGCGCTGAGTGACCAGCATCAGGAATAATAGAATGCCAAACATAATACCATCGCCCAGGTAAGTAAGCCCGGTTACGAGCACGTCGGCCCAGTCAGAGTGCTCTCCGTTAATACCCAGGAACAATTCCCGCTGGCTATATGTTGCCAGCATCACACCTCCTACAATCAACCATAGTAGGAAGGGCAGAAAGAAGTATATGTTCTTCCTGAACAGTGTAATCAGCGTTTTCAATTCTGTAGGTTTTAAACTTGTAGGTTGTCTTTATTAAATCGCTTTAAGAACTTTCTTCTTTTTAAATTTCTCCAGCAATTTTTTCACATTCTGGATAACGCGAAAATAGTATTCTTTATTAAAAAGCTGCGAATCATTCATGGCCTTAACAATTAGAAAACCTGCAATAGGCAGGAGTACAATGTTGGATAGCCACATGCCCGACCAGGTATACATCACGCCGCTTCTGGCCATTTTTTCCCCGATCATGAAGAACACGTTAAAGATCACGAAAAAAATGACGGCAAATACCAGTGGGGTACCTAGTCCGCCTTTCCGGATAATAGACCCCAGGGGAGCGCCGATCAGGAACATCACTACACAGGCGGCGGCCAGGGTAAACTTACGTTGCCACTCAACCTTGTGCATGAGTATCAGGTTATGTTTGTCTTCATATTCCAGGGTAGGCTGATCCAGCGAACTCTGCGTTTCCCGTACGGTTTGTTCCGCACGTTCCAGCACATTGCGCATACTCTTTTGGGGTACGATGGCTGCAAACTCTTTTTCTTTCAAAGGGGGCGCACTGGTAGCCCAGGCACTATCTTTCCATTTGAAGAAAGGATAACGTACGGTTACATACGAATTTACGGTTTTACTGAATTGTTTCTCTGCTTTCTGCATAGAATCTATTGCCATATCCAGCTGTCGCACATTCAGCATTTGCTGGTTGGAAGCAAAAAGGTCCATGTTTAGGCGGTTGAATGCAAAGGAACTAAGGTCAAATGCCTTGGTATATCTTTTAAACCCTTGCCTGATCATATCGCCGGGAACGGTATAACCGCGGTTGCCCCTTTCTTCATATCTCCAGCCATTTTCCAGGATAAAGTAGAGAAAGCGTTTATTAGCGGTAAGTACCATCTGACCTTTGTCGGCCAGGATCATAGCATTATTGTTCTGGTGATCGATGATCATCACCTGGTGGATGGTCTGGTTATCTTTATCTTTCTGGGCTACCTTGATCGTATAATCTGGTATATCTTTAAAGAAAACGCCCGATTTAATATTAAACGCCGGTTTAGCGTAAGTGATATCGTATAGTAAGGATTTGGCCTGAAGATTGGCTACCGGGATCACATAATTGGCGAATAAAAACGCCAGGATTGCGATAAAGCTGCACACGATGAGCAGGGGACGGATAAAGCGCAACAGCGAAATACCGGACGACTTCAGCGCTACCAATTCAAAGCTTTCCCCCAGGTTTCCGAAGGTCATGATAGAAGACAGGAGTACTGCCAGTGGAAGGGCCAGGGTAACCAGCGTAGCACTGGTATAGGCAATCAATTGTACAATCACCATGGTATCCAGGCCTTTACCAACCAGATCGTCTACATATTTCCATAGGAACTGCATTACCAGTACGAATAGGGTGACGAAAAAAGTGGCAATAAAAGGACCCAGAAAAGTTCTTATAATGAGTTTGTCGAGTTTTTTCACTGATAATGCAATATTAAAAAAATGGAATCCTGATATTTGTATGATTAGTACCAGGATGCTACTAAACAGTAAAGTTAGCACGATTTCCTAAAGGAGTGGTCAGGAGGACCTGAAAATACCGTTAAAATTATATGGAAAATTCAGATTTAACGCCCGAAGAAGCGGCTATTGTCAGTAGTACGCATTTTATCCGCCTGAAAAACAGTGCAATAGAGAAAGTGGTGGGATTAATGGGACGTGTGCAGGAAGCGCTGGCAGCATATGACCGGGATACGGATTTTCCGTTTGCGTCTGAGTGGTTGTTACAGGGAGGAAAGATTTCGAAAGGGGAGCAATATAAAGGCCTGCCCTGGGTGATGCTGGATTATCCAAGGTATTTCAATAAGGAGGAGATATTTGCCTTCCGGACCATGTTCTGGTGGGGACATTACTTTAGTGCTACCCTGCACCTGGGGGGCAAAGTAAAAGCACGTTTCCATACCGTATTGGAAGAAGGCTATGCAGCGCTGACACAAGCTGGTTTCCAGGTATACCTGCCGGAGGATCCCTGGGAGCATGATTTCGAAAATGGAAATTACCGTTTCATAGATACGTATAGTTTAGATGAGTGGAAGACGCTGGTTAGCCGCAATCATTTCATTAAGTTGGCTAAACCCTTCGTGATCGGTCATTGGGGCGAAATAATAACTGAGGTGGTAGAGGCATACGCTACGCTACTCAATATTATGAACGGGAAGAGGGGAGCTTAGCTGCCGATGCGGTGGAAAAGATCTTTCACCTGGTATTCCCATAACTGACTTTGGTCCTTCACCTCTTTCTTCTCTGCGAAATCTTTTACTACCAGGATAGTTTCATTCGTTACTTCAGAAATTTGTATACGGAACTCAAAATATTCATCTTTGGGAGCATGCGTCCAATGCAGCCGGATAAACTCATCTTCTTCCTGTTCGATTACTTCGGCTTCTTCCGCGGTGCCATTCCATGAAAAGGAAAAGACATTGTCCCTGAAGTCAACCCTATCTGCGAACCACTCCTGTAAGCCAGCGGGTGTAGATAAGAATTCATACAGGATACCCGGGGAGCATCTAACCGGAAATTCTAGTTCATAAAGCACTTTCTTGGACATCTCTCAAATAATTAGTAAATCAATATCATCCAGTTGCAATTATAGAAAATATTTTACTCTGTCAAAATAATTTACGGTTTTTTTTTATAGCGTACACAAAAACTTTACACACCTTAATAAAAGTATACATATATCTATTTTAATAAATATTAAAATTCCGTATATAATTGACTTTATGCTACCGCCCCTATAGTGGCGAATTTCCGCGACAATTGCAAGCACTTAATGATCAATCGATTTTATTTGGAAATGATTTAAGAACAAGAGATTTTTTTTGGTGGCTTTCTAAAAAAAGTTATTTTTGTCAGGCATTCATCAAATCTTAACTTTTTATTAACCTGTAACTGTTCCGACTTTATGTCAATGCGCCAACTTAAAATCACTAAATCCATTACCAACAGGGAATCTCAGTCCCTGGAGAAGTACTTGCAGGAGATTGGGAAAGTGGATTTAATTACGCCGGAAGAAGAGGTAAACCTGGCTATCCGGATCAAGCAGGGCGATCAGAGAGCATTGGAGAAGCTTACCAAAGCCAACCTTCGCTTTGTGGTATCCGTTGCGAAACAGTACCAGAACCAGGGCCTGTCGCTCAGTGACCTGATCAACGAGGGGAACCTCGGGTTAATTAAAGCTGCTCAACGTTTTGATGAAACGCGCGGTTTTAAATTCATTTCCTACGCCGTATGGTGGATTCGTCAATCTATTCTCCAGGCACTGGCAGAGCAATCCAGGATTGTTCGCCTGCCACTCAACAAAGTGGGCCTGAGCAATAAGATCAGCAAAGCGTATTCCCAGCTGGAACAGGAATATGAAAGAGAACCATCTCCTGACGAACTGGCCACCATCCTGGAAATTAATACTGACGAAGTAGAAGCTACCCTCGGAGTGGCTGCCCGTCACGTTTCCATGGATGCACCATTTATCGACGGGGAAGACAATTCCCTGCTGGATGTGCTGGAAAACCCGAACGCAGTTAGCGCCGACGAGGAACTGGACCACCACGACTCGCTCCGCCGCGAAATTGAGCGTTCCCTCTCCACGTTAACCGATCGCCAGAAAGACGTGATCATGCTGTACTTCGGCATCGCCGTAGAACATCCCATGTCACTCGAAGATATCGGCGAGAAGTTTGGACTGACCCGCGAACGTGTTCGCCAGATTAAGGATAAAGCTATTACCAAGTTAAGAACCACGTCCAGAAGCAAGTTGCTCCGCAACTACCTGGGATAGGCAGCTCTTCTGCCACGAAAAAGACGCTATTTAGTTGATTGTATAAGATTTTAGCTAGCGAAGATGATGACGGGAGTCCGCCATCGTCTTCGCTGTTTTATTTACAAAGAACAACCAGGTAAATCCCTTCTTCCCCGCTTCGCATCTTTGCGGCCCTGTTCCTTTTCGGGAAATAACCCAAAAAAAATATACTTTTGCAATCCGTTTAAAATACCAACAATGTTTGAATCATTATCAGAGAGACTCGATTCCGCGTTTAAACAGCTTAAAGGAGAAGGCCGGATTTCCGAAATAAATATCGCTTCTACCGTTAAAGAGATCCGTCGTGCATTGGTGGATGCGGATGTGAACTATAAAATTGCCAAGGAATTTACTGATAAAGTAAAAGATACCGCTTTGGGAGAGAAGGTGTTAACTTCCATTTCTCCCGGACAGCTGATGGTAAAGATTGTGAAGGACGAACTGGTGACCCTGATGGGGGGCACTGAAGCTGACTTCGATATCAAAAGCAATCCTTCCATCGTACTGATAGCAGGTTTACAGGGTTCCGGTAAGACTACCTTCTCCGGGAAACTGGCCAGCTATCTTAAAACCAAGAAAAATAAAAAGCCCCTGCTGGTAGCGGCCGATATTTATCGCCCTGCGGCGATTGATCAGCTGAAGGTACTGGGAGAACAGATCGGGGTTGAGGTATTCAGCGAGCCGGAAAATAAAAATGCGGTGCAGATCGCGGAAAACGCCATTAAGCACGCAAAGTCCAATAACTTCAACGTTATCATCATAGATACTGCCGGCCGTTTGGCGGTGGACGAACAGATGATGACCGAAGTAGCCGCTGTAAAAGCCGCTGTGAAGCCAAACGAAATCCTGTTCGTTGTGGACTCCATGACTGGTCAGGATGCTGTAAATACCGCCAAAGCTTTCAACGATCGCCTCGACTTTACCGGGGTGGTACTGACCAAGCTTGATGGCGATACCCGTGGTGGTGCGGCCCTTACGATCAAATACACGGTAGAAAAGCCTATCAAGTTTGTAAGTATGGGTGAAAAGCTCGATACCCTCGATGTTTTCTACCCTGAGCGTATGGCGCAGCGTATCCTGGGCATGGGTGATATTACCACCCTCGTAGAACGCGCCCAGGCACAGTTCAACGAAGAACAGGCTAAAAAGCTGGAAAAGAAAATCCGCCAGAACCAGTTCGACTTCGACGATTTCAAGGAGCAGCTACAACAGATCAAGAAAATGGGTAACCTGAAAGACTTGATGGGCATGATTCCTGGTGTGGGTAAGGCAGTGAAGGACCTGGATATCAGCGACGATGCTTTTAAAGGCATTGAAGCCATGATCAACTCTATGACCAAAGCAGAGCGTGCTGATCCGGATATGATCGATGGAAGCCGCCGCAAACGCATCGCTAAAGGAGCCGGGAAAGACATCCAGGATGTCAATCAGTTCATGAAGCAGTTTGAGCAGATGCGCCAGATGATGAAGATGATGAATAAATTTGGCGGTGGCGGTAAGGGTTTGAAGGGAATGATGCGCTAGAAGATCAAAATGACATAAATTTTTTTTGCAAATATCAACTAACTGATTACATTTGCATCCCTAATTAAACAATATTTCCTAACTCGCAAAAAATAACTCGACTTATTTATGCCAGTAAAAATCAGACTGCAGAGACATGGCGCGAAGAAGAGACCCTTCTATTTTATCGTAGTTGCCGATGCGCGCGCACCAAGAGATGGTAAATTCATCCAAAAAATCGGTACTTACAATCCTTTAACAGTTCCAGCTTCTATCAACATCGATACCGAAAAGGCATTGCGTTGGTTGCAGAAAGGTGCACAACCTACTGACACTGTTAGAAGAATCTTGTCTTTCAAAGGTGTATTGTATTTGAAACATCTGTTAAGAGGTGTTACATTGAACCTGTTCGACGAGCCTACTGCTTACCAAAAATTTGCACAATGGCAGGCTGAACACGAACAAAAAGTTTCTGCCCGTCGCGACGGTCACAAGAAAGCTAGAATGGCAGCTCCAATCGTAAGAAAGGTAGAAGACACTCCAGCTCCAGCTACTGAAGCTCCGGCAGAAGGAGAAGGTACAGAAGCATAAAACGGCAACGTTTTAACAATACCTGAAAAAGGAAATATTTGCAGCCGCAAATATTTCCTTTTTTAATTTTTGTTACCAGCCAGTTTCCGCACCGGAAACGCAGTAATACAAAGGCTAACAGCTGAAAATATGAGTAACTATTTTAGTATAGGTAAGCTGGCTTCAGCGCATGGCTTACAGGGCGACCTGGTTTTAAGGCACAGCCTGGGCAAAAGATCAGCACTGAAGGGTGTTACCGTTATTTTCCTGGAAGAGCGGAAAAACAGCTTCATTCCCTATTTTATTCAGCAGGTATCGGTAAAAGACGGAGAAAGCGTATATATCAAGCTGGAAGGAATAGATACGAAGGAAGCGGCACAAAAGCTCATGCCGGCACAGGTATACCTGCAGGAAGCCGATTTCAAGCAGCAAACGGCCTCTTCTGCCCCTCTGGCATTGCTGGGGTATGAAGCAGAAGACGCGCAATATGGCCCCCTGGGTACTATTGAGGAAGTAATTGAAATGCCTATGCAGATACTGGTGAAGGTATTTATAAAAGGAAAAGAAGCCCTGTTGCCAGTGAATGAACAATCGCTGGTAAAAGTGGATAAGAAAAATCAAAAGGTATATCTGAATCTGCCCGAAGGCCTGATTGAGCTGTATACCAGTTAAATACGCTGAAAGCATGCGAATAGATATAATTACCGTACTGCCGGAATTACTGGAAAGCCCGCTCTCTCATTCCATTATGAAGCGGGCACAGGCTAAAGGCTTGCTGGAAGTGCATGTACATCCGCTCAGGCAGTACTCTACCCTCAAACATAACCAGGTAGACGACTACCAGTTTGGAGGTGGCGCCGGTATGGTCATGATGCTGGAGCCTATTGTCAATGCTATTGAATCACTGCAGGCCAAGGTACAGTACGATGAAGTCATTTACCTGACGCCCGACGGAGAAACATTGAACCAGAAAATGGCCAACCAGCTGTCGCTTAAAGGCAACCTGCTGATGCTTTGCGGGCACTATAAAGGCATAGATCAGCGTATCCGGGATCATTTCATCACCAAAGAGATCTCTATCGGCGACTACGTGCTGAGTGGGGGCGAGCTGGGTGCCGCCGTACTGGTAGACGCCATCGGGCGCTTACTGCCAGGTGTGCTCAACAATGAAACCAGTGCGTTGACCGACTCTTTCCAGGACAACCTGCTGGCGCCGCCGGTGTATACCCGTCCTGAGGAGTTTCGTGGATGGAAGGTGCCCGAAGTGCTGATGAGCGGAGATCACAAAAAAATCGAGGAATGGCGACACCAGGAATCGGTGGAAAGAACAAAACAACGCAGGCCCGACCTGTTATAACATAATGATTTATAGGTCATATAGATCGCTTTGCCATCTGAGATGCATAATTTCTCGGTTTTTAATTTGGTAAATGCTATTTCTTGACTTACTTTTGCACTCCCATAAATATTTGAAAGATGAACGCAATTTCGTTTGTTCACGAACAACTGACAGCTAACAAACAGTACCCGAAGTTTAAAGCAGGCGACAACGTCACTGTCAATTATAAAATCGTGGAAGGTAATAAAGAAAGGATTCAGTCCTTTAAAGGTGATGTATTGAAGATCCAGGGTACAGGATCAACTATGTCTTTCACTGTTAGAAAAATTTCTGATGGCATTGGTGTGGAAAGACTGTTTCCGCTTTACTCTCCTCATATCGATGGTATCGTGTTGAACAAGGTGGGTAAGGTAAGAAGAGCTAAGCTTTACTACCTGCGCGAAAGAGCTGGTAAGAAAGCCCGTATCAAAGAAAAAAGGGTTTAGTATAAATACAGGGAAATTTGTTAAAAGCGGGACCGTTCCGGTGCCGCTTTTTTCGTGTGCTTAAAAAGGTATTAAAACTCTGTCAGGACTGCCTGGAAGGGTGAAAAAGCCGATTTTATGCGCTATCTTTGTTGACTGAACAATATAAATTTTTGAGACGATGACAGCTGTTTTTGTTAAATCATCATTTTTGATTCTTCAGGATATTGGTATGTCCGAGCTGCTTTTAATTGCGGTGGTAGTATTGCTGCTTTTCGGAGGCAAGAAAATCCCTGAATTAATGCGTGGCCTGGGTAAAGGTATCCGTGAATTTAATGACGCCAAAAACAATGTGCGCCAGGAGATAGAAGAAGGAATGAGAGAAAAGCCTGTTCAGCCTTCTGCACCGGCTACTACTGATGTTCCCACTAAGGAAGCTGTAGATCCGCATCACAACGCGTAATTGATTGCCAACACCCTGCGGGGATTTACTGATTAGTTTCAATTTTAACTGGTTTAGCCTTGTCTGAATTCAGCTGTATAACTACTTTTCATAAAGCATTATACGCCGGCAGCACAAGCTGTATGGAGCAGGTTCGTTATTACCTGGACCGTATTGCACAACTAAAACATTTAAATGCCTTCCTGGAAGTGTATGAGGAGGAAGCCCTGGAAAAGGCACAACTGCTGGATACCCGTTTAAAAAACGGAGAAAAGCTGGGTGCATTGGCAGGAGTGGTGATAGGTATTAAGGATGTTATCTGCTATAAAGGCCATAATGTAAGCGCCGCTTCCCATATATTGGAAGGGTTTACTTCGTTATTTTCTGCCACAGCCGTGGAGCGGTTGCTGGCGGAAGATGCTATTATCATTGGTAATCTCAACTGCGATGAATTCGCTATGGGATCTACCAATGAAAATTCTGCTTTCGGGCCTACCCTTAATGCCCTGGATAATTCCCGTGTTCCGGGAGGATCTTCCGGAGGATCGGCGGTAGCCGTACAGGCAGATTTATGCCAGGTAAGCCTGGGAAGCGATACGGGTGGATCCGTTCGTCAACCGGCTGACTTCTGCGGTATTGTGGGGTTAAAGCCTACCTATGGCCGTATTTCCCGATATGGACTTATTGCCTATGCTTCTTCATTTGATCAGATCGGTATTTTTGGCAAAGATATTGCTGATGTGGCCGCTGTTTTACAGGTAATCGCAGGACCGGATGAGTTTGATAGTACTGCTTCTCAACAAACAGTACCAGATTATAAAGCCGCCCTGGAAGACAATAAAACATTCAAATTTGCGTATTTAAGAGATGCCCAGTATCATGATGGCCTGGATGCAGAGATGAAGGACGGCTATATTGATTTCTTTGAAAGTTTGCAGTCATTAGGTCATTCGGTATCAGGAAGAAGTTTTGAATATCTCGACTATGTAGTTCCAGCCTATTACGTACTTACTACTGCTGAAGCATCCTCTAATTTGTCCCGTTATGATGGGGTAAAATATGGGCATAGAACGGCTGAACAACACCTGGATCTCATCGAATTTTACAAAAAAAGTAGATCAGAAGGGTTCGGAAAAGAAGTAAAACGTCGTATATTACTGGGGACTTTTGTGCTGAGTGCGGGGTATTACGACGCATATTATACTAAAGCACAACAGGTTAGGCGTCTTGTAACAGAAAAACTCAACGAAATATTAGAAGAGTACGACGCCATTTTGATGCCAACTGTGCCGTCTACGGCATTTAAATTAGGGGAGAAGACAGATGACCCTATAGCCATGTACCTGGCCGATATTTATACGGTACTGGCTAATCTGGCAGGGGTTCCGGCAATATCCGTTCCTTTGAGCCGGCATTCAAACGGAATGCCATATGGTGTACAGATCATCACAAAGAAGTTTAGCGAAGCAAACTTGTTGCATATAGCCAATCAGATCATGGCTAAAGAACAGGTTACTGTTGTTTAAAATAAATTGTATGAGAAAAATCTTTTTACTACTGCTGTTGCCAGCAACGAGTTTAGTGGGGTTGGAAGTGAAGGGAAGCAATAGCAATCCTAAAGAGATGGTGTATCCAATAGGAGCGCCAGATACTTCAGTTGTAAGACTGAGTCATAAGGTGCATTTACCTAAGGATTCAGTACAGGCATCTCCCACATCGGTGGCCGTTAGAAAGGCTGCCCAAAGTTTGCCTAACACCATTCGCAGCGCGAAGGTGTACGAGCAAATTAACAATAACCTGGTAGCGGGTTATGTGAGTAATTATGCCACCCGGTATAGTCAACATCTGCAAATCATGATTGATAAGGGACAGCCTTATTTCAATATGATTGAAAAAGTATTCCGTGATAACGGTATCCCGGAAGAAATGAAATACCTCGCAGTGATTGAATCCAGCTTTAATACCAATGCCCGTTCCAGGGTAGGCGCAGTAGGCGCCTGGCAGTTTATGGCCGGTACCGCCCGCATTTTTGGTTTGAGCGTAGGTAAGAAAGTGGATGAAAGAAAAGACTTTTATAAATCTACCCTGGCTGCTGCCCAGTTCCTGAATCAGCTGTATGCACAGTTCGACGATTGGTTATTGGTGGTAGCTGCCTACAATTGCGGCGCAGGTGGCGTTCAACGTGCTATCAATGCCAGCGGGCGTAAAGACTTCTGGGGAATGCAGTATTTCCTACCAGCAGAGTCCCGCAACCACGTATACAAATTCATTGCTACTGGTTATATTCTCGACAGGTTCAATAACTTCTTCGGTGTAAGCGACGATGTAAATCCCACTATTACGGTAAATATGCCGGCTGGTGAAAACATGGCCGCACCTGTAGCAAGAGGCCCATTAACAGAAGACGAAATTTTCAACACTGTTGAAATTAATGTCACCGGTAAATATCGCCTGGAAGCTATTGCAAAGAAACTGGATATGTCTGTGCCGGAATTAGACCGTTTCAACCCAGGGTTTGCCAAAGCAATGGGTAGCGCAGAAAATTCTTATGATCTGCGCATCCCGAAAGAGAAAATGAAGCAATTCATGGCAGAGAAAGATGAGATGCTGAAAGAGTCGGTACAAATGACACTGGACGATAAAGCGGTAGGTGTAGATAAATCTAAATTCCCACCTGCGGTGAAAATGGCAGAAAAGACAACAGTAGCCAAGAAAACTACTTATTCTTCCAGGAAACATCATACAGCAGCTAAGAAGTATCATACCACCAAAAAGCACACTGCTAAGAAAAAGAAGAAATAATTACCCGGCAGGGTATACGATACAACAAGAGAGGGAGCTGGTTATCAGCTCCCTCTCTTGTTGTATGCCGGCATGATTTATAAAGTGGTTAAGCTTTGCTTCCGTTTTTCGCTCATGGCAACCAGGTCTAGCAAAGGGCCGGTCATAAACGTAGTAGCAAGGGCCATCAATACCAGCATAGCAAAGATTTCGGGCGACAGGATGCCCAGGTCAAAGCCGATATTCAACACCACCAGTTCCATTAATCCGCGGGTGTTCATCAGCGCGCCGATGGCTACCGATTGCCGCCAGGATTGTCCCATTAACCGGGCGGTGATGGCGCTCCCCCCAAATTTTCCTGTTACTGCTATCAGCATAATAATACCGCAAACGATCCAGAGATCGCCCTGGCTCAGTAAACCGATTTGCGTTCTTAAACCGGTGAAAACAAAAAAGATAGGCAATAGCAGCATAACGCTAACATCCTCTAGTTTATCAGTAAGCAATTGTTTAATATTAGTGGAAGCAGGCATAATTACACCCGCCAGGAACGCGCCAAACAGGGCATGAATACCGATTACTTCCGCTACCCAGGCAGAAATCAGCAACATCAAAAATACGGTCGATACTGCCGCTTTCTCACGTCCTTTGGACACCAGGGAAGCTGTTATTTTATTCAACCATGGGCGAACCGCCAGCAGCATCAGTGCAACAAATATGAGGGCCAGGCAAATGGTAATCAGTGCGCTCATCAGACCACTGGCATTCACAATGGCTACTACCACTGCCAGGATACACCAGGCGGTTACATCATCTGCGGCTGCGCAGGTGATCGCCATAATTCCCAGGGGAGTATGGGTTAGTTTTCTTTCCTGTACAATACGCGCCAGTACCGGGAAGGCGGTAATGCTCATGGCGATACCCATAAACAGTGCAAAAGAAAGGAAGCTTACATTGGCAGGGGCAAAGCGGGTAAAGAGAAAATAAGCCAGCCAAACGCCCAGGAAGAAAGGCACAATGATGCTGGCATGGCTGATCATCACTGCATCGTGGGCTTTATGCCTGATTTTACTGATGTCGAGCTCCATGCCCACTATAAACATGAAGAAGGCCAGACCTATCTGGCTTAGAAACTGCAGGTTTTTCAGCGATTCCACCGGGAAGATAAAGCCAGAGAAGGAGGGCGCAATCCAACCGAGCAGGGAAGGCCCCAGTAATACGCCTGCAATGATTTCGCCTACCACGGCTGGCTGCTTTACTTTATTGGCCAGTATCCCAAAGAAGCGGGCTACCACCATAATCAGAATAATTTGCAGTAATAGTAGTCCCAGTGGATGTTTAAGGTTATCGAGGTAATGCCACCACCCGGCTGTAGCGGGAGGAGCGGCTGCCGGCTTAGCCGGAACAAAATGGTTGGGGTTGACGGGCAATGATTGGCCTTTTTGCAGGATGATCCAGATGAGCACCCCAAAAGAGCCGATGATGGCCGGATACCACAGCAGGCGTTTGTTCATAACACAAGAGTGAATGGTTGGTGGTAAAATACTAAAAAACGTTGGGGTATTTTTATAGTCCGTCTCATAAAGTAACAGCTACCAGTGCGAATGATGCTGGCGCCATTCTCCCTGGTAGCTGTTGTGTTATGTTAAATGTTCTTAAAGTTTATTGCTGGCCTACAGCCGCGATTCCTGGCAGCACTTTTCCTTCGAAGAATTCCAGCAGCGCACCACCGCCGGTAGATACGTAGCTCACCTTATCGGCAATACCAAACTGGTTTACTGCAGCAACGGAGTCGCCGCCGCCTACCAGGGAGAAAGCTCCTTTAGCAGTGGCTGTAACAATAGCTTCGGCTACTCCTTTGGTACCAGCCTGGAAGGCGGGCATTTCGAATACGCCCATCGGGCCATTCCACAGGATGGTCTTGGAATTGGCGATAGTTTCGCCAAACAAGGCTACAGATTTAGGGCCTATGTCGAGTCCCATCCATCCCGCAGGAATATTATCGTTGGATACTTCCTGGGTGTTGGCATCCGGTGCAAATTTATCAGCGGCAATAGAATCGACTGGCAGTAAGAGTTTTACACCTTTTTCCTTTGCTTTGGCTACCAGTTGATTAGCCAGGTCCAGTTTATCATTTTCGCAGAGAGAGCTACCAATTTCCTTGCCCTGGGCTTTGAGAAAAGTATAAGCCATACCACCACCGATGATGAGGTTATTGGCGCGATCCATCAGGGTTTCGATGATAAGTATTTTATCGCTCACTTTAGCGCCGCCGAGGATAGCGGTAAAGGGGGCTGCGGCGTTGTCCAATACTTTGGTGGCGCTGTTTACTTCCGCTTCCATCAGCAAGCCAAACATGCGGTTGGCAGGTGAAAAATACTGGGCAATTACTGCAGTAGAAGCGTGGGCACGGTGTGCAGTACCGAAGGCGTCATTTACATATACATTACCGAGCTTGGAGAGTTGCTCAGCAAACTGCGGATCTCCTTTTTCTTCAGCTTTGTGGAAACGCAGGTTTTCCAGCAACAGTACTTCACCCATTTGCAGGTCTGCAGCTGCTTTTTCGGCAACGGGGCCTACGCAGTCGGATGCAAATTTTACGGTAACGCCACCCAGCAAGCTAACGAGGTGATATACCAGGTGTCTTAAAGAATATTTATCGGTAGGACCATCTTTCGGGCGGCCCAGGTGAGACATCAGGATCACGGCGCCGCCATCTTTCAGGATTTTCTGGATAGTGGGAACCGCTGCGCGCATACGGGTATCGTCAGTAATCTGGAATTCATCGTTCAGGGGAACGTTGAAATCCACACGTACCAATGCTTTGCGGCCATTAAAGTTATAGTCAGCAAATTTGCTCATATGTATCAATTTAAGATCATGAGAACGGGGTACTATTAAAAAACCGCGGTACCAACAACGCAAAGCAAGTATACAACCAAAAAGAAAAATCTGGCCAATTGCTGCTATGGTGTAGTCCCGCGGAATTTAAAGACTCCCCTGCAACAGCGGGGGAGTACATGGTATAATTATTTAGTAATCAGACCAGCGAAGTACTTTACAGTACGTACCAGCTGAGATACATAACTCATTTCGTTATCGTACCAGGAAACGGTTTTAACCATTTGGTGTTCGCCTACAGTCATTACTTTAGTTTGTGTAGCATCGAACAGGGAACCGAAGTGGATACCGATGATGTCAGAGCTCACAATTTCATCTTCCGTGTAACCGAAAGATTCGTTGGAAGCGGCTTTCATTGCTGCGTTGATTTCATCAGCAGTTACTTTTTTACCGAGGATGGTGGTCAGTTCAGTTAAAGAACCGGTGATAGTAGGTACGCGTTGTGCGTTACCATCCAGTTTACCTTTCAGTTCAGGTAATACCAGGCCGATAGCTTTAGCAGCACCGGTACTGTTAGGTACGATGTTAGCGGCAGCAGCACGGGCACGGCGCAGGTCACCTTTTGGATGAGGAGCATCCAGGGTGTTCTGGTCGTTGGTGTAAGCGTGTACGGTAGTCATTAAGCCGGTGATGATACCGAATTTGTCCTGCAATACTTTAGCCATAGGAGCTAAGCAGTTGGTAGTACAGGAAGCGCAGGAGATAACGGTTTCGCTACCATCCAGGATTTCGTGGTTAACGTTGAAAACGATCGTTTTCAGATCACCAGTAGCGGGAGCAGAGATTACTACGCGTTTAGCGCCAGCAGTGATGTGTGCAGCAGCTTTATCTCTGTCGGCGAAGAAGCCGGTACATTCGATGACTACATCGATGTCGTGCTCTTTCCAAGGAATTTGAGACGGATCTCTCTGTGCATATATTTTCACATCTTCACCGTTCACATTGATTGCGTTTTCAGAATGCTTTACTTCTGCATCGAATCTACCCTGTGCTGAATCATATTTCAGCAAATGCGCCAGCACGTTAGGGCTGGTGAGGTCATTGATAGCTACCACATCAATGCCGGGCATTTTGTAAATTTGGCGGTATACCAAACGGCCAATACGACCGAAACCATTAATACCAATTTTGAGAGTAGTTCCCATTTTACATCGTGATTTGAGTATGAAAAAATCGAGAGCGAATTTACAATCAATACCCTTATTAATCAATATAAATTTAGGTTAGCAAAATTTTTTTTGGAAATATAAAATAACGTCCTACATTTGCAATCCCAAAACGATACATGCCGCGTTGGTCAAGGGGTTAAGACGCCTCCCTTTCACGGAGGAGTCACGGGTTCGATTCCCGTACGTGGTACAAGAAGGGATATTGTCCCAAAGAGCTGAAGGCTCCTCTGAAAAGAGGGGCCTTTTTATTGTGCGCCAGGCATGTGTTATAGCTCTAGGGTGTAAGTCCCGAATGCACTTTGCAGCAGGAAGCATTAGCCAATAGCAAGGGTGTCCATCGTAAGGTGGAATCTGAAGGAAGCTGGCGGCAAA
>NZ_JABAOB010000007.1 GCF_012726295.1 Chitinophaga sp. Ak27
CTGTCCTAAAATCACACTTTTAGACATTTAAACATCCCGACAATCAAATCAAGATCTAAAAGCTGAAAATTTATCACTTAAAAAAAAGGCCGACCAAAAAGCCTTATTTTACTTTTTGGTCAGCCCCGTGTAAGGTTTATACCGTTTGAATAACGATATAGGTTTTCCCTTTTTGCAACAGGATATATTTATCTCTCAGCAAAGATTCGGTATTTACGATCATATCGATGCCGGAAGCTTTTACTTTATTAACGCTTACGCCGCCGCCCTGCACCATTTTGCGGGCTTCGCTTTTGCTGGGGAGTAAACCGCTTTCTGCAGCGAGGCTCACAATATCTTTACCTACTTCAATTTCTGCCCTGGAAATCTCATACTTTGGAATGTTGTTGAGTAAATCCATCAGATCCTCTTCAGAAAGGGACGATAATAGCGCAGCGGTATCCTTATTAAATAAAATAGAAGATGCTTCTACCGCAAAATTGTAATTCTCTTCACCATGAATGAAGACGGTTACTTCTTTAGCGAGGCGTTTTTGAAGCAGCCGTTGTCCGGGGTCTTGTCTGTGTTGTGCAATGAGATCTTCTATTTCGGCTTGCTCCATGAAGGTGAAAATCCGGATATAGCTTTCCGCATCTACATCGGTTGTTCTTAGCCAGAACTGGTAGAACGCATATGGAGAGGTACGTTTAGCATCCAGCCATACAGTACCAGATTCGGTTTTCCCAAATTTGGTGCCGTCAGCTTTTTTAATCAGCGGACAGGTAAAGGCGAAGGCTTCACCACGGGCTTTCCTGCGGATCAATTCTGTACCAGTAACAATGTTACCCCATTGATCGGAGCCGCCCATCTGCAGTTTACAGTTTTTGGCAGTATACAAATGATAGAAGTCGTATCCCTGTATGAGCTGATAGGTAAATTCGGTGAATGACATCCCGTTGTCGCCTTCGATTCTTTTTTTAACGGAATCTTTGGCCATCATGTAGTTAACGGTGATGTGTTTACCGGTGTCGCGAATAAAATCGAGGAAGGAAATGTGCTGGAACCAGTCGAAGTTATTCACCATTTCTGCCGCATTGGGTTTGGCAGGATCAAAGTCGAGGAAGCGTTCCAGCTGAGCTTTGATACCTGCTACATTTTTTTGCAGGGTATCCAGGTCCAGCATTTTTCTTTCTTCCGCTTTAAAGGAGGGGTCGCCTACCATTCCGGTAGCGCCGCCCACCAGCGCCAGGGGCTTATGTCCTGCCTTTTGCAGGTGCACCAGCAGCAGGATGGGTACCAGGCTCCCGATGTGCAATGACTCCGCAGTAGGGTCAAAACCAATGTAGGCAGTGGTCATTTCCTTTTGCAGTTGCTCTTCCGTACCAGGCATCATATCCTGTAGCATACCCCGCCAGCGCAGTTCTTCTATCAGATTCATGATTTTAATAACAATTTTTGCAAACCTACATAAAAATGTCTGAACTGCGGGGGATAAGTGGTTGGAGGGGAGAAGGAGAAAAGAAAGGTCCCGTTGCAGAGCAACGGGACTAAAACATTACATATTTTTAAGGCATTTAGCCAGGCTATCTCTCCAATAGGGCACTGTAACGCCGAAGGTAGCTTTGATTTTTTCTTTATTCAGCACACTGTAGGCAGGGCGTTTGGCCGCCGTTTTATATTTATCAGAGGTAACCGGGGAAATGCGGGTGGTAGCGTTGGTCATCTCTTTGATAGCAATAGCAAAGTCGTACCAGCTGGTAACTCCCTCGTTACTATAATGATAAACGCCACCCAGGGCAGCATCTGGGTTTACTGTTTTATATTGCAGTATATCCAGGATGGCCACTGCCAGATCACCTGCATACGTAGGCGTACCTGCCTGATCAAAAACCACGTTTAATTCCTGTTTTTCCTGCATCAGTTCGCGCATACGCTTTACGAAGTTGACCGCATATTCTGAATAGAGCCAGGAGGTCCGGAGTACAATGGTTTGTTCATTATAACCGGTAGCTGCGGCTTCGCCCCGAACTTTGGAGGCGCCGTAGATGCTCTGAGGATCGGTTTCATCTTCTTCCGTGTAGGGCACATTTTGCCGGCCGCTAAATACATAGTCAGTAGAAATATGCAGCAACTGGGTGTTATGTTGTGCACAGATTTCCGCCAGCGTAAGTACTGCCTGGAAATTCAAGAGAAAGGCTTTGTCTTCGTCTTCTTCTGCTTTGTCTACCGCCGTATAAGCTGCGCAATTGATACAGGCATCAATCGGTTGTGCGGCGAAATAGGCTGCCAGTGCATCGGCATTGGTAATGTCGAGATCCTGGTAATCGGTGAATAACAGGTTGAATTGTGGATAATCACCGGCTACTTTCTGCAAGGCCTGGCCTAGTTGACCGTTTCCTCCGGTAACAAGAATATTCTTCATGGCAATGATCAGCTGTTAAAAATAAAATTATGTTGTACGTCTGCCAGCTTAGGCAGGATCAGGTCTTTTTCAGAAACGATCGCGTCTTTAAGATCAATTCCCCAGTCTATTTGCAAGGCAGGATCGTTATAGACAATGCCGCCTTCACTGTTTTTGTGATAAAAATTATCGCATTTGTACATAACCTCTGCGGTTTCACTGATCACGGCATATCCATGTGCAAATCCTTTTGGTACCAGTAGTTGTAACTTATTTTCGGCACTTAGTTCAATTGCATAAGATTTACCATAGGTAGGAGAACCCTTACGGATATCTACCACCGCATCAATAATCCTTCCCTCCAGTACTCTTACTAATTTGGTTTGGGCATACGGTTCCAGCTGGTAGTGCAATCCTCTCAGTACGCCATATACAGACCTGGCCTGGTTATCCTGAACAAATTTATAATCAATGCCTTCAGCACTGAAAGTATTGGCATTGTAGCTTTCAAAGAAATAACCACGATGATCGCCTAATACTTTTGGTTCGTAAATTAAAAGACCGGGTATTCCCGTTTGTTGAAAAGGCATGAGTAATAACTATCTTTTTTGATATTGTTCGTTATAATATTTCTGGTAATCTCCGCTGGTTACGTTGTTGAGCCATGCTTCATTCTCCAGGTACCAGTCCACCGTTTTTTCGAGGCCTTCTTCAAATTGAAGCGAAGGTGCCCAACCCAATTCCTTATTCAGTTTGGTGGCATCTATAGCGTAACGGAGGTCATGCCCTGCACGATCTTTCACATAAGTGATGAGCTGTGCTGAGGAGCCTTCCGGACGTCCTAGTTTTCTATCCATAATCCTACACAGCAACTGGATAAGGTCAATGTTTTTCCACTCATTAAAGCCACCTACATTATAGGTTTCTCCTGTTTTGCCATGATGGAAAATTGTATCAATAGCCCTGGCATGATCATTTACATATAACCAGTCCCGTACATTCTCTCCTTTACCATACACCGGCACAGGTTTGTTATTTTTGATATTATGTATCGCCAGTGGAATTAATTTTTCCGGGAAATGATGTGAACCATAGTTATTGGAGCAATTGGAAATCACAACTGGCAGATGGTAGGTGTGGTGGTAAGCCATCACAAAATGATCTGAACTGGCTTTGGAAGCGGAGTAGGGAGAACGTGGATCGTATGCGGTCGTTTCCAGGAAAAAACCTTCTTCTCCCAATGAACCATATACTTCGTCGGTGGAAACATGATAAAACAACTTCCCTTCCATATTATCTTTCCAATGCTTTTTGGCGCTATTTAATAAAACAGCCGTGCCCAATACATTGGTTTTGATAAATGCCAGGGGATCCATGATAGAGCGGTCTACATGACTTTCTGCAGCCAGATGTATTACACTATCAAACTGATATTTTTCGAAGAGTTGCTCAATAAAAGCTTCGTCGGTAATATCTCCCTTTTCAAAAGAATAGTTAGGCTGTTCCTTGATGTCTACCAGGTTTTCAAGATTACCTGCATAGGTGAGTGCATCCAGGTTCACAATTTGATAATCCGGATATTTATTAACAAATAACCGTACTACATGGGAACCGATGAACCCCGCTCCGCCTGTAATCAATAATTTCCGCTTCATTTCCGGTAAAATTTAATTTTATTTGAGTAAGGCTTTTTTAAAGTATTCGTATGTGATCTTCAAGCCTTCCTGCCGGCTCACCTTAGGCTCCCACCCCAATAAAGTACGGGCTTTGGTGATGTCAGGCTGACGTTGTTTCGGGTCATCTTTGGGCAACGGGTGGTAAACGATTTTTTGTTTGGTTCCCGTTAGGGCAATGATTTCTTCGGCAAATTGATTCAGGGTGATCTCCTGTGGATTGCCGATGTTTACCGGCAGGTGGTAATCGCTTAATAATAAGCGGTAAATACCCTCTACCAGGTCGTCTACATAGCAGAAAGAGCGTGTCTGGCTACCATCCCCGAATACAGTGAGGTCCTCGCCATTCAATGCCTGGCTCATAAAAGCAGGCAAAGCCCTTCCGTCGTTGAGTCGCATACGAGGACCATAGGTATTGAAGATACGAATGATACGTGTTTCAAGTCCATGGAAGTTGTGATAAGCCATGGTAATAGATTCCAGGAATCTCTTCGCTTCATCGTATACGCCCCTTGGACCCACAGGATTAACGTTGCCCCAGTATTCTTCCGGCTGTGGATGTACATTGGGATCGCCATATACTTCCGATGTGGAAGCCACGAGAATACGAGCCTTCTTTTCTTTCGCCAATCCCAACAGGTTATGTGTTCCCAAAGAGCCCACCTTTAGTGTTTGAATCGGCATCTTCAGGTAATCTATTGGGCTTGCAGGGGATGCAAAATTTAATATGTAGTCCAGTTTTCCAGGTACATGCACAAATTTTGTCACATCATGATGATAGTATTCAAAATTTGGCGAAGGAAAAAGGTGCTCAATATTCTGGATATTACCAGTAAGCAGGTTATCCATGGCGATAACATGGTAGCCTTCTTTTATAAAGCGGTCGCAGAGATGGGAGCCAAGGAAGCCTGCTGCACCGGCGATAAGTATTCTTTTCTTTTCCATACGTTTGATATAAATATTAAAGCATAGCGGGTATACGTCCAACGCTCTCGTAGTGGTATCCCAGCTCCTTCATACGACTTACTTCGAAAAGGTTTCTACCATCAAAAATCGCTTTATTTTTCAAACTCGCGGAAATTTTATGGAAATCCGGGGTCCTGAATACGCTCCATTCGGTAGCAATGATAAGGGCATCGGCATTATCTAGGCAGGCATATTGATGATCAGCATAGGTAATCTTATCGCCCAGTACATGCTTCACATTAGGCATTGCTTCCGGATCAAAAACCGTTACAGTAGCACCTTCTGCCACCAAAGCATCAATGATATACAACGCTGGCGCTTCCCGGATATCATCTGTATTAGGCTTGAATGCAAGCCCCCATAACGCAAAGTGCTTGCCGCTCAGGTTATTTTCAAAAAAGGCTTTTATCTTGGGTAATAAAAATAATTTCTGTTTTTCGTTTACATCCATTACCGCATTTAGAATTTTAAATTCATAGTCGGCATCTTCAGATGACTTAACCAGCGCTTGTACATCTTTGGGAAAGCAGCTGCCTCCATATCCGATACCAGGAAACAGGAAGCGTTTACCAATACGGTCATCGCTGCCAATTCCCCTGCGAACCATGTCAACATCAGCCCCCAGTTTCTCACATAGAATAGCGATTTCATTCATGAAGGAAATCTTGGTTGCCAGGAAAGAATTAGCGGCATACTTGGTCAGCTCGGCCGATTTTTCATCCATGAACAAAATGGGATTTCCCTGCCGTACAAATGGAGCATACAATTCGCCCATTACTTTACGTGCCCGCTCCGACATCGTACCAATCACCACTCTGTCAGGTTTCATGAAATCATCTACTGCCACTCCCTCTCGCAGAAATTCAGGGTTGGAAACTACATCAAATGGGATTTTACAGTTTTGGGCAATGGCTGCTGTTACTTTTTCGGCAGTACCTACCGGCACGGTACTTTTATCCACTATTACTTTGTAACCGGTCATAATTTTGCCTAAATGAGCTGCTACATTAAGCACAAAGGAAAGGTCTGCTGAACCATCGGCTCCCGGTGGGGTAGGAAGGGCCAGGAAAATTACTTCAGCATCGCGGATACCATCTTCCAGACTGGTGGTAAAAGACAGGCGTCCCTCTTTTAGATTACGCTCAAATAGTTTCTCCAATCCTGGTTCATAAATAGTAATCTGACCAGATGAAAGCTTGTTTACTTTGCTGGCGTCAATGTCTACGCAGGAGACATCATTTCCTGTTTCGGCAAAACAGGTACCTGTTACGAGACCTACGTAACCTGTACCTACTACGGTAATCTTCATGATTGGGGGGTGTTTAAAAATGATTTAACGGACTGGATAATATGTTCCAGTTGATCGGAATCCATTTCAGTGTGTATCGGTAAGGAAATCACCTTACTGGTGAGATTATCGGTTACGGGAAGATTGAATGCTGCTCCGCCGAAGTGCTCGAACATTTTTTGGCGATGTGCAGGAACAGGATAATAAATCATAGCTGGCACTCCTTTGGAGGCCAGGTACTGCTGCAGCTCATTTCTGTCGGCACCATGCAGCTGCAGGGTATATTGATGAAACACATGATAACTATTAGCCGCCCGATAAGGAGTGGTAATCTGTGGTACGCCGGCAAACGCAGCATCGTATGCATCGGCTACTGCCCGGCGGGCAGCGATATATTCATCCAGCAACGGTAACTTGATGCGTAATACGGCTGCTTGTACAGAGTCTAAACGGGAGTTGCAACCTACTACATCGTGGTAGTAGCGGGCAGACTGGCCATGATTAGCTACCATACGTATTTTAGCTGCCAGTTCATCATCATTGGTGAATAAAGCGCCTCCGTCTCCATAGCATCCCAGGTTTTTGGACGGGAAAAAAGAAGTACAGCCTATATGCCCGATAGTACCTGCTTTCTTTTTGCTGCCATCTTGAAAAGTATAATCAGCGCCAATCGCCTGGGCATTGTCCTCTATCACATACAGCTGGTGTTTGGCAGCAACGGCCATTAGAGGTTCCATATCAGCAACATGGCCATATAAGTGCACTGGCACAATGGCCTTGGTTTTAGGGGTAATCGCTTTTTCCACGGCCGCTACATCCAGGCAATAAGTTTCAGGGTCAATATCCACGAAAACGGGTTTTAACCGTAATAAAGCTATTACTTCAGCGGTAGCAATAAAAGTAAAAGAAGGCGTAATAACTTCATCACCTGGTTCCAGCCCCAATGCCATCATTGCAATCTGAAGGGCGTCTGTACCATTGGCACAAGGTATCACGTGCTTCGCGCCCAGATACGTTTGTAATTCGCCGGTAAATTGCTGTACCGCCCCTCCGTTAATAAAGGCCGAGCTTTCCAGAACTTCTTCGATGGCCGCATCTACCTGTGATTTAATCTTCGTATACTGGCGTTTCAAGTCCACCATCTGAATAGGAACCATATGATCGTATATTTTTATTTTATGTAAAGTGTGCAAATTTACAAATTTTGAGATTGGATGAGGATTATCTTTGCATTCATCTGAAAATTAAGTAAAAGTACGCATGGGAATGGTAGCAACAGGCATTTATAATGCCGGACTTCAATTATACAAAGCCGGCGTACAGCTGGCGGCGATGGCTGGCAAAACAAAGGCGCAACGCTGGCTCAATGGCCGACAACACTGGCAATCCCGTATGCGCCAGGAAATAACCGGCCCCATCGTCTGGATTCACGCCGCCTCCCTGGGCGAATTCGAGCAGGGTAGACCCGTTTTGGAAGCCATTCGAGCTACTTACCCCTCCTATAAAATTCTATTAACCTTTTTTTCGCCCTCCGGTTACGAGGTGAGGAAAAATTACAAAGGAGCCGATTTTATTTATTACCTGCCACTCGATACCAGGCGAAATGCCCGGGAACTGCTGGATATTGTACAGCCTGCTTTGGCCATTTTTATCAAATATGAATTCTGGTACCACTATCTAACGGAACTCTATAAACGTAAAATTCCTACTTTACTCGTATCCGGCATTTTCCGCAAAGAGCAGGTCTTCTTTAAAGGCCATGGAGCTATGTTCCGGCAACTGTTACAACAGCTGACACATATTTTCGTTCAAAACGAGGACTCCCTCCGGCTATTACACGGAATCGGGTTACGAAACGCCAGCATCAGCGGCGATACCCGCTTTGACCGGGTATCGGCTTTATTGCAGGAACATGCCGACTTGCCTGAAATAGCGTCCTTTATTGCCGGCAACCAGGTGATCGTAGCTGGCAGCACCTGGCCCGAAGATGAGAAACTGCTGAGTGAATGGTGGCAACAGGAGAACAGGCCAGGGTTAAAGCTGGTTATCGCTCCCCATGAAATTCAGGAATCACATATACAAGACATCCTTACCCTGTTTCCTGCCGCCCAGCGGTTTGCTGCGCTCAAAAAAGACCAGGTCGCTACCGGTCAGGTACTCATTATAGATAACATCGGTATGCTCACCGCGTTGTACCGCTACGCTACCATCGCTTATGTAGGAGGGGGATTTGGGAAAGATGGCATTCATAACCTGCTGGAGCCTGCCGTATACAACAAACCTGTTATTATTGGCCCTGAATACAGTAAGTACTTTGAAGCGGTGGAACTGGTAGCCGCAGGGGGAGCATTGGTAATTACAAATGCTACACAACTACATACCTGCATACAGCAATTATTACAACAAGGGGAAATATATTCCCGCACTGCCGCGATTGCCGGAAATTACGTAGCTGCTAACACCGGGGCTACCCGGAAAGTATTGGACTATATTCAGGAAAATCGTTTTCTGAGCAGGGAATAAAACTGTTGTACCAGGTGATGGTCGTCTTCCCAACCCTGGATAATTTTTATTTCCCGCTGGAGCCAGTAGTCAGCCTCCTGCAGGCTACCGCATTCATTGATCGTTTTAATAGAACGCTCATACAAATCGCTGTCGCCCCGGAAAAGCTCTTGTATAAACTGGTATTTGTCGTTGATACCAATGGCATGACGCAGGTCGTGTATGGGCATATCTCCCAATTTTTGGGCTACCTCCACCTTTTGTTGACGCAGGCGGTCGTTCAGAGACAATCCATTTACGGGTTCTTGTGCCTTGTTTTCCCAGGCTGTGGCCGGGGTAGGAGCATGGGCAGCTATTTCATCAAAAAGCGTAGCTGGTTTAGGCTTTTCCGGTACTGATATATGAGCCACAGGGGCTGGAGCCGGTTTGGGAATCACTGCCGGTTCAGGCGGTACTACGGGTGCAGGAGGCTGGGCATTGGCTATCCGGCTGTTGATATCCTGAACAGGAGTAATATGATTGAAAGTGGGGACATCATTCAACCGCGCCGCCCGACTATTGATATCTTCCACATCGGATGATATTTCGGGAACGGCCACTACCTCCAACGGTTTATTTGATGGTAATGTTGTAGTTTGCGCCGCAGTTGGCTCAGCTACCGGAACGGTAACAGGCTGTTGCGCCGGCATGATGACCGCAATTGTATTCTGCTGGGATGATTGTACCTGTTGTTGATGTTGCAGGGTACGTACATGCAACACCTCCGCCTGCAGCAATTGTACATAGTACGAAATAGCGGACAGGTCAGCCCCGGAATTTTTTAATTCCTGTAGTTTCTCAATTAATGCATTAATTTTTTCCATGCCTTAATTGTTAACGGGTGAGAGATAAAAATATTTTATTCTCATAAAATTAGAATATTTTAATTAATTAATAATCAAATTAGTATAATATGTTTATTGAACCTTCTCTTGCAGGAGGACGGAGGGGCTGGATTGAAGTAATTTGCGGCTCCATGTTTTCGGGAAAGACCGAAGAACTGATCCGCCGCCTGAAACGTGTATATATTGCCAATTTAAAGGTGGAAATTTTTAAACCTGCGATAGATATCCGATACGATGAGGGCGCTATTACTTCACACGATGAAAACAAGATTGTTTCTACACCGATAGAAAATTCCCAGCAAATCCTGTTACTGGCACAGGATGTAGACGTAGTCGGTATTGATGAAGCCCAGTTCTTTGACGACGAGCTTCCCAATGTATGTGATCAGCTGGCTCTAAGGGGAGTACGGGTAATTATAGCCGGACTGGATATGGATTATACAGGTAAGCCATTCGGCCAGATGCCGTTCCTGTTGGCCAAAGCAGACTATATTACTAAGCTGCACGCTATCTGCGTAAAATGTGGGAATATTGCCAATTATTCTTACCGGAAATCTGCGTCCAAAGAAACATTACTGCTGGGGGAAAAAGATGTATATGAACCGCGGTGCCGGCATTGCTATTATGAAAATGTATAAGGATTATAAAGGGAAAGCCCACCATTTGGTGGGCTTTCCCTTTATAATCCTTATATAATCAAGTATGTTGTTTAACCTTAAACGTAAATTTCTTTTGGGTCAGATAGCTGAAAATAACCACCAGTGCAGTGGTACATATTTTTCCCACGGTAGGATAAAAATGCAGGTGATCCACAAATATCTTCATCAGCAGATAATTCAGTAGAATACAGATGCCCACTAATACAAAGTACCGGAATAGCTGTACCCGGCCCCGTAGATTGGAGTCCGAGAAAACGACGTATTTACTGAGCAGGAAGCCGGTAGGAAAAGTAACCGCCATAGACATGAATAAAGCGGCTATATGCGCGCTCATATTAAAAAATACCAGGTGCACCATCTGCTGATGCAGTACGAAATTGTAACATACGAAATACAGGAATATATCCAGCAGGGTATTTCCACCGCCACAGGCGAGGTACCTGAAGGTTTGCCAGGGCAACACCTTCGAAAAGGGCTGATAGAAGAACCTGAGTATCTGAAGTATGGCGTTCTGTAGCATCATAAAAATAGGCGCTAAGTTATACGTTTTCCGGGTTTTCGGAAACACTTTAACGAAAGTTAACAACTGTACAGGGTTATCTTAACATATTCCTTTTTTTCCAGGGAGAAGAAACGGAATGGGTGTTGATAGCTGCTTCCTGTAAAGTTATATTTTGTTGCTGCCATACGTATGCAGCTAAAATAGCTGCCAGCTTATTAATATCGGCAGATTCCGCTTGTAGTGCCTGTGGTGTGAAATATTTACCAATGAAATTGGTGTCAAATTTTCCTTCGATAAAAGCGGGTTGCTGTAATGCCCAATGGCCGAAGGATAACGTGGTTTTAATCCCTTTTACCTGGTATTCTTCAATAGCTCTCAGCAAACGGTGTCTGGCTTCCTCGCGGTTGCTACCCCAGGCAATGAGCTTGGCAATCATCGGATCGTAATAAATCGGGATATCCATTCCCTGTTCATATCCGTCGTCTACCCTTACGCCATATCCTTGCGGACGGATGTAAGTTTCCAGTTTCCCGGTATCAGGTAGAAAGTTATTGGCCGGATCTTCAGCACAAATGCGCAATTCGATAGCATGGCCATTTATTTTAAGGCTTTCCTGGGTAAAGGAAAGTTTTTCTCCCCTGGCTATTTTAATCTGTTCTTTAACGAGGTCCAGTCCGGTGATCAGTTCTGTAACAGGGTGCTCTACCTGTAAACGGGTATTCATTTCCAGGAAATAGAAATTGAGTTGCTCATCTACCAGGAATTCGACGGTACCTGCGCCATAATAATTACAGGCCCTGGCTACATCTACGGCACATTGCCCCATAGCGGCGCGGATTGCTGGCGTAAGGCAGGAAGACGGCGCTTCCTCGATTAACTTCTGATGCCGGCGCTGGATAGAGCACTCCCGCTCAAAGAGATATACGCAGTTGCCATGGCGGTCGCCCAACACCTGAATTTCAATATGACGCGGGGCGCCCACATATTTTTCAATGAATACTGCATCATCGCCAAAGGCGCTCAGGGCTTCACTTTTAGCTAACCGGATCTGCTCCTCCAGTTCTTCCGGTGCATTCACCACGCGCATTCCTTTACCGCCACCACCAGCAGAGGCCTTGATAAGTATAGGAAAGCCGGTCTTTTTCACCACTTCCCGGGCTTCTTCCACGCTGCGTAGCGGGGTTTCTGTACCTGGTACCATCGGAACGCCAAATTTCTGGGCAGCCTGTTTGGCGGCCAGCTTACTTCCCATCACCTCTATAGAAGCAGCGGACGGCCCGATGAACGTAATGCCCGCATCGGTTACCTGTTGCGCAAAACGTGCGTTTTCACTCAAAAATCCATATCCCGGGTGAATACCATCTACCTGCTTTTCTTTGGCTACCGCAATGATTTTTTCGCCCAGCAGATAAGATTGATTGGAAGGGGCAGGGCCAATACAAACCGCTTCATCCGCATACTGTACAAACGGCATCGTGCGATCTGCTTCGGAGTAAACCGCTACCGTTTTAATGCCCATTTCACGTGCCGAACGCATTATGCGTAATGCTATTTCTCCCCGATTGGCAACCAGAATTTTATTCATCGCTCTTTTTTATGGAAGGGCTAATATAGGTTTTTTTTGAGCAGAAAGCGGAAAGCTGAAAGCAAAAGCCATCGAAGCGGGCGGCCAGCAGGAATTTTTAAGTATTCGCAGCGGTCATTTGCCTCAATGGCTTTTTGCTTTCCGCTTTCTGCTCATTAAACTATCTTTGCGGCTGATCATGAAAAAAGATAATCCGCTTCGGCAAACATTGACCCTGGTAAAAAAAGACCTTACGCTGGAACTGCGCCAGCAATATGCTTTTTATGGGGTACTGCTCTATATTGTGGCTACGGTTTTCGTTATCAACCTAATGATGGGAAGACCGGACGATAAGGTATGGAACGCCCTTTTCTGGGTGATACAGCTGTTTGTAGCGGTAAATGCGGTGGCCAAGAGCTTTATGCAGGAAAATCGGGGACGCCTGTTGTATTTCTATTCTATCGTCAATTCCCGGGTGTTTATTGCGGCCAAATTAATTTACAATATCATACTCATGGCGCTGATGAGCGTTATTGCCCTGGTGTGCAGCGTGGCTTTCCTGGGCAATCCTATTCTCCACCCGGCCTATTTTATTGGCATGGTGTTACTGGGAGGCACCAGTTTGTCCCTGTTGTTTACCATGCTGGCGGCTATAGCGGCTCAGGCTAACCATAACGCCGCCCTGATGGCAGTGATGGGATTCCCACTGATCATGCCGGTGCTGATGCTGCTGGCCAATATCTCCCTATCGGCCTTTGTAACGGTGTACCAGCCCGAACTACCCAAAATGTTCCTCCTGCTGGGAGGGATGGATATCCTCGTAATTGCCCTGACAATGATACTTTTCCCCTTTTTGTGGAAAGACTGATATTAGAAATATCAAAGAAAAGGCTCACTTCTGTAAACGATATTTAACAGGGATTTACTGCTGTTGGATAAACTTAAAATCCCCGAAAATCTTTGTGATTAGGTTTAAAACGTGTAGGTTTGCCAGCGGAATATAGCTATTAGAAAATGGCCAAACACTGGTGGAAAGCATTAGCGATACTGCTTCTTTTATATGTAATTATCGCCGGGTTCACTGTTGAAATACCTATCATAGGAACCAACGGACAGTCATCCAGAGGATTGTTCTTTCATGTACCGATGTGGATATGTATGTATACCATGTTCACCATCTCGATTGTCTACTCACTTCTCTATCTCTCCAAATACGATTTGAAAAAAGATGTGATTGCCGCCGCGGCTGCGGGAGTAGGCTCTTTTTTTGGCGTAATGGGATTTGCCACAGGTTCTCTCTGGGCTACCTATACCTGGGGAGGAACGCTCACCGACGATCCCAAGCAAATGTGTACGGCCATTGCCATATTAATTTACCTCGCCTACCTGGTATTGCGCCTCTCGATCCATGATCTCGACAAACGGGCACGTATATCCGCAGTTTATAACATTTTTGCTTATGCCCTGCTGATACCGCTCACCTATATCATCCCGCGCATGGTGGACTCACTGCACCCGGGCAGCGCTACTACTCCAGGCTTCGCTTCCAAAGATACCAGCGGCTCCATGAAGCAGGTATTGTACCCGGCTTTCATCGGCTGGACCCTGCTGAGCGTTTGGATATTTAGCCTGGTAGTACGTTACAAGAAATTACAGCTTAAAAATATTTTTAAATGATCAACAAAGCGTTTTCATTTTGCCTGACCCTGGCTTTGCTATGCATATCGGTACTGGCAAATGCACAACAGCAGAATACCGAGAAAGGACCCATCAATGAATTCTTCCGCAGCAATGACAAGATATACGTAATTGTGGGCGTTTTAGTGATCATCTTCATTGGAATTGTGTTATTTCTTATCAGACTGGACAGAAAAATAGGCAAGCTGGAAGAAAGGGAAAGAAATAACCCCTGATAGCATAAAATCTAATCGTTATACCAAAACAATAATTTATGTCGCAAGATCAGCATTATAGCTTTTTCCAAAGTGTGGAAAAGAGCTTCGACAAAGCAGCTGCGTTCACCAAATGGGACAAGGGTATCCTGGAGCAGATTAAAGCCTGCAACGCCGTTTACCAGATTAAGTTCCCGGTTCGGATAGGCGATACTGTACAGGTAATTGAAGCTTACCGTGTACAACATTCCCATCATAAACTGCCTTGTAAAGGGGGAATTCGCTTCAGTGATGAGGTGAACCAGGACGAAGTGATGGCGCTGGCATCCCTGATGACCTACAAATGCGCTATTGTAAACGTACCCTTTGGTGGAGCTAAAGGCGGTCTGAAAATCAATCCCCGCAATTATACTCCCTTCCAGCTGGAAGCCATTACCCGTCGCTATACAGCAGAACTGGTAAAGAAAAACTTTATTGGCCCCGGTACAGACGTTCCTGCTCCTGACTATGGTACCGGCGAAAGAGAAATGAGCTGGATCCTGGATACCTACATGAGCCTACGCCCGGGTGAAATTGATGGTTATGGTTGCGTAACCGGTAAGCCCGTATCCCAGGGCGGGGTGCGCGGCCGTACCGAAGCTACCGGCTTAGGCGTATTTTACGGTTTACGTGAGCTGTGCAATATCAAGGAAGATATGGACCGTTTGGGCCTCACTACCGGTATCGAAGGCAAACGTGTGATTGTTCAGGGGATGGGTAACGTAGGTTACCACGCCGCCAAATACTTCCACGAAGCAGGAGCTAAAGTGGTATGTCTCATCGAGTGGGACGGCGCTATCTTCAACGAACAGGGCATGAATCCTGATGAAGTACTGATGCATAAGAAAGCCACCGGCTCTATCGTCAACTTCCCAGGTGCTACCAATCTTAATAAAAATACTGATGGCCTGGAGCTGGATTGCGAAATCCTGATCCCTGCAGCATTGGAAAACGTAATCGACAAACATAACGCACCTAACGTTAAAGCCAAGATCATTGGCGAAGCCGCCAATGGCCCTTTAACACCGGAAGCAGATGAAATCCTGAATAAGAAAGGCGTGATCGTGGTACCTGATATGTTCCTGAACGCCGGCGGGGTAACCGTTTCTTATTTCGAATGGTTGAAAAACCTCAGCCACGTACGTTATGGCCGTTTGGGCAAACGCTTCGATGAAAATATGAACATTCATATCCTGCAAACAATTGAAGACCTGACCGGTAAGAAAGTATCTGATAACGAGAGAAAATTCATTGCTCATGGAGCAGATGAGGTAGACCTGGTATACTCCGGTCTGGAAGAAACCATGCATGCCGCCCTTCATGAAGTACGGGATGTAATGATGTCTAATCCACAGATACATGACATGCGTACGGCTGCTTATGTAGTAGCAATCAACAAAGTAGGCGCTGCTTACGAGCAACTGGGTATTTTCCCGTGATGCACGATGATAGATAAATTTTATAGCCCCTGCGCCGACGGCGTAGGGGCTTTTTTATGCAAATGGAGGTAAAACGGAAAGGAAGTTCCATTGTTGTTCCCGGGCCATATACTTGCCACAGAAGGTATGGATGCCATTGGTAATCACCAGGTAAGTAGCCGGGATCACCATATTATAACGGATCACCTGTTGCATGGCTTGCTCAGTAAGCGGCACGTTCATCTCCTTGCATTCTACCAGCATCCAGGGTTGTGTTGCACGATTGTAGATCACGATATCATACCGCTTTTTCATCTCTCCCAGGTATATTTCTTTTTCAATACCTATGAGCGCAGCCGGGTATCCCATCACTTTTACCAGGTAGTTCAGGAAATTTTGCCTGACCCATTCTTCCGGCGTGAGCACCACGTATTTCTTGCGGAAGCGGTCGAAAATCATTTCTTTATTACCTTCTTTCGTGATCTTAAAATCCGGTGGGGGGAAGCTAATCGCAATCAAAATACAACAGGTTTTAATGTGGATACGAAGATAGTTACATTAGGATAATATTGCCGTTAGCGAACAAAACGTTACATTTGCTTGTCAAAAGGCTATGAAGACAAAAGAAGAAATTGTAGCTAATTGGCTGCCTCGCTACACCGGTGAGAAACTGGACCGTTTCGGATCTCATATTCTCCTCACCAATTTCAGTAATTATGTAACCATGTTTGCCGAATGGAATAATGTGGAAATCATTGGCCACGGTAAACCTATGCAATGCGCTACAGCTGGCGATATCACCATTATCAACTTCGGTATGGGAAGCCCGGGTGCTGCTACCGTGATGGACCTGTTATCCGCCATCTCTCCCAAAGCCGTATTATTCCTGGGAAAATGTGGAGGACTGAAAAAGAAAAATAATATCGGAGACCTTATATTGCCCATAGCGGCTATACGGGGAGAAGGTACCAGCAATGACTATTTCCCACCCGAAGTACCGGCGCTGCCTGCGTTTGCATTGCAAAAAGCTATTTCCACCACTATCCGTGATTCCGGCTTCGACTATTGGACAGGTACCTGTTATACCACCAACCGCCGGGTATGGGAACATGATATTGACTTTAAGCACTACCTGGAAAGGGTGAGAGCCATGGCGGTAGATATGGAAACAGCCACTATCTTTTCGGTTGGGTTCTATAACAAAATTCCTACGGGCGCTTTATTGCTGGTATCTGATCAACCTATGGTGCCAGAAGGAGTAAAAACGGAAGAAAGCGACAAAAAGGTAACAACGCATTTCGTAGAACGTCATCTTAAAGTAGGAATAGACTCCTTACAGAAACTGATTGACAGTCACCAAACTGTGAAGCACCTGCGTTTTTAGGATTGTTTGTATCTTCCGGGTATGCTTTCCACTCGGGTAGAGATACAGGACCTTGCGGTCACTTTCCGGTCAGGTGAAACCACCACAAAGGCTGTTAACCATATTTCCCTTTCTATAGG
The DNA here is from genome assembly GCF_012726295.1 of Chitinophaga sp. Ak27. Classification (GTDB taxonomy): domain Bacteria; phylum Bacteroidota; class Bacteroidia; order Chitinophagales; family Chitinophagaceae; genus Chitinophaga. Next base: position 17,271 of record NZ_JABAOB010000007.1, read on the forward strand.
CAAGGGAGAAATTGTAGGCGTAGTAGGAGAATCCGGCTCCGGAAAATCTGTTACCGCCCTGTCGCTCATGCGGCTGATCGACTTGCCAGGCGCTGATTCCGGCGGACAAATACTTTACCAGCCCGGTTCAGCACAGCCGGTAAATTTGCTGGCATTGCCCGAAAAGGCGATGCGCAGCTACCGGGGCAACGAAATAGCCATGATCTTCCAGGAGCCCATGACGGCCCTGAACCCGCTGCATACCTGTGGCCAACAGGTGGCCGAAGCCATCCGGCTGCACACGGCCGTGAACCTGTCAACGGCCAGAGAGCAGGTGAAGTCCCTGTTTGAAAAAGTAAAACTGCCCGACCCGGCAGGTATCATGCAGCGTTATCCCCATGAACTTTCTGGCGGACAAAAACAACGCGTCATGATTGCCATGGCCATTTCCTGCCATCCCAGGCTGCTCCTCGCCGATGAACCCACTACCGCTTTAGACGTCACCGTTCAGAAAGCTATCCTCGAACTGCTCCGCGACCTGCAACAGCAGATGGATATGAGCGTTATTTTTATTACCCACGACCTCGGCGTAGTGGCCGAACTGGCCAACCGGGTAGTGGTGATGTATAAAGGCAATATTGTAGAGCAGGGAGATGTGGCTACCGTATTCCGGCAGCCGCAACACCCCTATACTAAAGGGTTGCTGGCCTGCCGCCCCCCACTGGATAAACGTTTGGTGCGATTGCCCGTTATCCGCGACTTTATGGAAACTGACTCACAGGGACAGATACACGAAAAAAACGAAGCTATCCGGGCAGTGCTGGATGCCCTGGTAATCCCGGAAGCCGATATCAGGCGCAGGAAACAGCAGCTGGCCGCTGCTGCACCATTACTTGAAGTAGAGGGATTAAAGACCTGGTTTCCTGTAAAGAGAAGTATAACCGGTAAAGTACTGCAATGGGCGAAGGCCGTAGACGACGTGAGTTTCCGGGTGAAGACCGGTGAAACAATGGGGTTGGTGGGAGAATCGGGCTGCGGTAAAACAACGTTGGGTAGATCTTTGTTAAGACTGATACCCCCTACAGCTGGGAGTATTTATTATAAAGGACAGGACATTATGAGTTTGTCGGCCGCCGGCATGCGTGGCTTACGCAAGGATATGCAGCTGATTTTCCAGGATCCCTATGCATCGCTGAATCCACGCAGGACCATTGGCGCCGCCATCCTGGAGCCTATGCAGGTGCATGGTCTGCATGGATCGGAGCACAGTCAGCGGGAGCGGGTCATGGAATTGCTGGAGAAAGTAAACCTGCAGCCGGAGCATTTCAACCGGTATCCGCATGAGTTTTCTGGCGGGCAACGGCAGCGGGTAGTCATTGCACGGGCACTGGCGGTGGATCCTTCTTTTATTATCTGTGATGAATCGGTGGCAGCGCTGGACGTAAGTATACAGGCCCAGGTGTTGAATTTGCTGATCCGTTTACGGGAAGAGTTGGGCTTTACCTGTATTTTTATTTCGCACGATTTATCGGTGGTGCGGTTTATCAGCGACCGGATGATGGTGATGCAGAAGGGAAAAATTGTAGAGCAGGGGGCAGCCGATGCCGTTTACAACCACCCGCAAAATGCTTATACCCAACAACTGATTGCAGCTATTCCTAAGGGAATATAATATATAAATTACTGATTATTATTTATTTTATATCATTTTTTGATGAAATAGATTATAATTGGTACCTTCGCACCTCTAAAATTTATTCATACCGTAATATGAAACTATCACAGTTCAAATTCGATCTTCCTTTAAATCTGATCGCACAGCACCCTACCAAGACAAGAGATGAATCACGTTTAATGGTGGTACATCGTAATACCGGAAAAATTGAGCACAAAGTATTCAAGGACATCCTCGGTTATTTTAATGACAAGGATGTAATGATTGTGAACAATACCAAGGTATTTCCTGCGAGGTTGTATGGCCGTAAAGAAAAGACAGGAGCAAAAATTGAGGTATTCCTGTTGCGTGAGCTGAACAAGCAAAACCGTTTGTGGGATGTAATTGTTGACCCTGCCCGTAAAATCCGTGTAGGCAACAAGTTGTATTTTGGCGATGATGAAACGCTGGTGGCAGAAGTCATTGATAACACCACCTCCAGGGGCCGTACTATTCGTTTCTTATTTGAAGGCAATGATGAAGAATTCAAGCAGGTATTAGACCAGCTGGGAGAAACGCCTTTGCCTAAATATATTAAGCGTAAACCGGAAGATGAAGACAAGGAACGTTATCAGACCGTGTATGCCAAGTACGAAGGTGCGGTAGCTGCACCTACTGCGGGGCTGCACTTTAGCCGTGAGTTGATCAAGCGTTTGGAAATCAAAGGAGTGAAGTTTGCAGAAGTAACGCTGCATACAGGTTTGGGAACTTTCCGTCCTATCGAGGTAGAAGACCTGAGCAAGCATAAGATGGATGCAGAGTACTTCCTGATCGAAGAACATGCCGTGAAAGTGGTAAATAAAGCAAAAGAAGAAAACCGCAAGATCTGCGCCATTGGTACTACTTCCGTACGTGCCGTGGAATCTTCTGTTACTGCGCAAAACCACCTGAAGGCTGCGGAAGGATGGACTAATACCTTTATTCATCCGCCTTACGACTTTGCTATTCCAAATGCAATGGTCACCAACTTCCACCTGCCTAAGACCAGCCTGTTGATTATGACCTGCGCTTTTGCAGGATATGATCTGATCATGGAGGCTTACCAGCAGGCCATCAAAGAAAAATACCGTTTCTTCAGCTATGGCGATGCCATGCTGATCATCTAATTACAAAGTATTTCCGGGGATTATCTTATTCAGCGTACTGGGTAAGGTAATCCCTGACTTTTTGTATGGAATATAAAAAAGTGGCGATCATCGTTGCCGGAGGTTCCGGTACCCGTATGCAAAGTGCTGTGCCCAAACAGTTCCTGGAGCTTGCGGGAAAGCCCGTCCTATACCACACCATTGCTGCTTTTGCCGCTGCCTATACCGATATGGAAATCGTATTGGTATTGCCGGAAGCACATTTCTCTTTTGCGAATCAATTACTACAGGCATTTGATCCCTTACCAGCTGTCACTATAGTAAAGGGAGGAGAAACCCGTTTTCATTCTGTTAAGAATGGATTACAATTGGTAAATAGTCCTTCGGTGGTGTTTGTACATGATGGCGTACGACCACTGGTGTCTACTGCGTTGATTCGTGCCTGTTATGAGGCTGCCTTAAATCATGGTACTGCTATTCCGGTGGTAGATATGAAAGATAGTATCCGGGAGATCCGGGCAGGTAATAATGCGGCGGTAGACCGCGATCGTTTTAAAATTATTCAGACCCCACAAACCTTTCTTTCTCACCTGATTTTGCCCGCATTTGAGTTACCTTATGATCCGTTGTTTACAGATGAAGCAACGGTAGTAGAACGTTTGGGGCACCCGGTGCATCTGCTGCCCGGAGAAGAATCCAATATCAAGATTACCAAACCATTGGACCTGACTATTGCAGAAGCCCTGTTAAAGGAGCGGCATTAAATTAAACAGCAGTGGTTTTAGTAAGGGCTTTTAAACCCCGCTGCCGCTGCTTTTGAAGTATCTGCATAGAGCACGGCAACAACAATTTGCCGGTTGGTGAGCGTATCGCATTTGGTGATGTTGGCGGCACCGGAAAAAATCTCACCCTGTATACTCAGGTATTCATAGCGTATACTTTGTTTGGAAAGCCAGGTGGCTACGGTGTCTTGTTTGGTAGTGAGGGCAGGGCCCCAGGGGTTATTGCATAATGTTTCATAGTAAAACATTGGCTTGGAAATGCTGGGGGGAGGATCTTTAAAGCAGGCCGTCATTGCTAAAGCCACTGTCAGTACAGGAAGAATACGTTTCATACAAGTTGGTTGTGGTATGAAAACGGACTGACAGCGGCTTTTGTTACAGTAGTTAATTATTTAGCGGCGGCTGTTTCAGACAGGCCTTTATTTATTTTTTGCAGGATCTGGTGTGCCACATCCAGCGCCTGGAGGCCATCGATCGCGTTTACGGCTACCGGTTTGTTGTGCAGGATGCTATCGCGGAACATTTCCAATTCCATGCGGATGGCATTGGATTGTTTGATTTGTGGATTGTCGATGGCAATGGTTTTTTTACCGCTGTTGGTTTCGATATCCAGGGTAAATAGGCCTTCGTCTTCCGGTGTTTTCAGTTTGATAATTTCTGTTTTCTTGTCGAGGAAGTCAATGCCGATATAGGCATCTTTCTGGAACAGGCGCATTTTGCGCATTTTCTTCAGGGAAATGCGGCTGGAGGTGAGGTTGGCTACGCAGCCGTTATGAAATTCTATGCGTACGTTGGCAATATCCGGGGTGTCGCTCATAACGGCAACGCCACTGGCGGAAATGCGGCTTACGGTAGATTTTACGATGCTGAGTACGATGTCGATATCATGGATCATCAGGTCGAGGATTACGCTGACATCCGTACCGCGGGGATTGAATTCTGCCAGGCGATGCACTTCAATGAACATGGGTTTCAGGTCATATCCTTTGAGGGCGAGATAGGCAGGGTTGAAGCGTTCCACATGTCCTACCTGGAATTTGATGTTGGCTTCATCCACCAGTTTTACCAGTGTTTTGGCCTCTTCCATGGTGTTGGTCATGGGTTTTTCCACGAAGATGTGTTTACCATTGCGGATGGCGAGTTCGCATAATTTGAAGTGCAGCGTGGTAGGGGCCACGATATCGATGGCGTCTACCTGCTGAATCAATTCTTCCGCCAGGGTAAAGCGTGGGATGTTATATTGCTCGATGATGCTGGCCGCATTTGCATTGTTGGGATCGTAGAAGCCTACCACTTCTACATCTTTCATAGTGGCCAGTTGAGAGAGGTGTATTTTACCTAAATGTCCTACGCCGAAGAGTCCTATTTTGAGCATATGGAAAATGAATAAATATGTGCGAAAGTAATCAAATATCATCATCTCAGATCATTCCTTCTTCCGCGAGACTGTAGTAGCCGGTTTCCGATACGATGATATGGTCGAGTACGGCGATATCAAACAGAAGGCCCAGGTCTTTTATTTTATGGGTAATGCGGATATCGGCCTGGCTGGGACGCAGGCTACCGGAAGGATGGTTATGGCAAAGCAATAGTTTGGTAGCCCCGGCATAGAGGGCTTCCCGGAAGATGAGCCTGGGATCTACTACCGTGCTGGTCATTCCGCCGCTGCTGATACAGCGGTAGCGGAGTACTTTATTAGCATGGTTCAGGAACATAACATAGAAGGATTCAAAGGGCTGATCGGCAAGCAATGGCTTAAAGAAAAGGGCGGCTTCTGTGCCGTTGCCAATCACGGTTTTTTTGTCGATGGCGCCTGCCTGTCGTCTGCGGGCCAATTCCATGGCAGCCAGTACGGTAGTGGCTTTGGCTTCTCCCATACCTGGCAGCTGTTGTAATTGCCCGATATTCATTTTCCCCAGTTCTGCCAAGTTATTATTGGCCAGGCGAAGAATTTCCTTAGCCAGTTCTATGGCCGACTTTCCTTTATATCCAGTATGTAATAGGATGGCTAACAGTTCCGCATCGCTGAGGGCGGTGGGGCCAAGCTGACTGAATTTTTCGCGGGGTTTTTCATCTTCCGGCCAATCACGTATGGCCAGGCGGGGAGCCGGTTTAAGGTCAACAAACATGGTAATCTCTCTTTATCCAAAGATACTTTATCTCTCCCGGAATCTCCCCGCTTTCTCCACATTTTTCTCTTCCTTTTTCATACGATCGTTATAAAATTGTTATATTGAGTACCGATCGTTATGGGAATTTTTCGGGACGAAATACCTTTCAGTGTTTGTTGTTAATGCGGTGTTTATAGTTGTTTAATAATAACTATATATTATGTATTTGAAAAAAAATCAGGCTGGTACTCCCAAAAAACCATAGTTTTGCAACCTCTTTTCCACTAGTATCTAGTATGCAACCTTCAGTAAAAATTTTCACAGGCAACAGTAATCCTGCATTGGCCGAGAAAATTGCCAAAAAATATGGCAAGGGTCTTAATGGCGGTCTTGGCAAAGTAAAAATTCAGAAATTCAGTGATGGTGAGATCCAGCCTGTGTTCCTGGAAAGTATCCGTGGCGACTATGTTTTTCTTATCCAGGGCACCAGTGCGCCGTCAGACAACCTGCTGGAGCTATTGTTAATGATAGACGCCGCTAAACGGGCATCTGCAGGCTATATTACCGCTGTAATACCTTATTTCGGATACGCCCGTCAGGATAGAAAGGATAAGCCCAGGGTGGCAATCGGGTCTAAACTGATGGCCAATCTACTTACTTCCGCAGGGGCCAACAGGGTGATAACCATGGACTTACACGCTCCTCAGATCCAGGGATTCTTTGATATCCCGGTAGACCACCTGGATAGTTCCGCTATTTTTATTCCCTATATAGAGAATTTAAGGTTAGAAAACCTTACCTTTGCGTCCCCTGACGTAGGTAGCACCAATAGGGTGCGTGAAGTAGCGTCTTACTTTAATGCTGAAATGGTGATTTGCGATAAACATCGTAAACGTGCCAATGAAATAGCATCCATGGTAGTGATCGGAGAGGTGAAAGACAGGGACATTGTGCTCATTGACGATATCTGTGATACAGCAGGAACACTGTCTAAAGCGGCCAACCTGTTAAAGGAAAAAGGCGCCAGAAGTGTCCGTGCATTTTGTACACACCCGGTATTCAGCGGGAATGCGTACGAAAACATCATGAATTCAGTACTGGAAGAAATCGTAGTATGCGATACTATTCCTATCAAGCCACAAGCGCCGGGTTCCAAGATTAAAGTGATTTCTGTGGCCGAGCTGTTTGCGGTAGCTATCCGTAATATGCACGAAAACAAGTCTATCACCAGCTTGTTTATACACAGTCATCGCCGGGGCGAATAACAAGTATTTTAATTACCAATATAAAATTGTCTAAACAATGAAAACAATAACCATCGAAGGACAACTCAGGAGCGAATTCGGCAAAAAAGCCACCCGCCAGATCCGTTCTGAGGAAAAAGTGCCTTGCGTTATTTACGGGGGTGCAGAAACTGTTAATTTTTCAGCTCCTGCAAAAGCATTCAAAAACCTGGTGTACACTGCTGATTTTCAGATCGCAGAAGTTAAACTGGGCGCTAAAACTTACAGATGTGTATTAAAAGATCTGCAGTTTGACGTAGTAACTGACGAACTGGCTCACATCGATTTCATGGAGCTGGTAGAAGACAAAGCGGTAGCAGTAACCCTGCCTATCAAACTGGTTGGTCAGTCTGTAGGTGTTAAAGCCGGTGGTAAACTGGTGAGCAAACTGAAAGCGCTGAAAGTAAAAGCATTACCTAAGCACCTGGTTGAAAATATCGAAGTTAACATCGATAACCTGGAACTGAATGCTAACATCCGTGTAGAAGATGTGAAAATCGATGGTATCGAAATCACTAACTCTCCGCGTATTCCTATCGCTTCTGTGGTTATGACCCGTCAGCTGCGCCAGGAAGAAGCTACTGCTGAAAAAGACGCTAAAAAGAAATAATCTTTTAGAAATATTTTTCCAAAAAGCCTCTCTACTTTTAGAGGGGCTTTTTAATTTTAGATTTTTCAGGTTATGAAATATTTAATAGCCGGATTGGGCAACATTGGGGAAGAATATAAGCATACCCGCCATAACATCGGTTTTGATGTGGCTGATGCCTTTGCAGCCAAGCACCAGGCAAGTTTCCGGAACGACCGGCTGGCCGATGTTGCTGAATGTAAATGGAAAGGGAAAACGTTTATTGTCATTAAACCCACTACCTACATGAATCTTAGTGGGAGAGCCATTAAGTACTGGCTCGACAAGGAAAAGATTCCGGTAGAAAACCTGCTGGTGATCCTCGATGACCTCGCCCTTCCCATTGAATCGATACGGTTACGCCCGGGAGGCAGCGATGCCGGGCATAACGGGCTAAAAAGTATACAGGAGTCGCTGGGCACCAACCAATATCCCCGGCTGCGCTTTGGTGTGGGCAAGGACTACCCCAAAGGACGACAGGTGGAATTTGTGTTGAGCAAATGGAAAAAAACGGAAGAGCCCGTTGTGCAGGAAAAAATTAACAAAAGCACGGAAATTATTGAGAGTTTTGCCAGCATCGGCATTGCCCGTACTATGAATGACGCCAACAAACTCACGTTTCTGCTGTAAATGAATCGTATAGCGGATACCTCGCTGTTTTTCTTATCTTTAAAAACAAACGCATTATGAAAATTATTTGCGTAGGCAGGAATTATGCCGACCATGCCAAAGAATTAAAGAATGAAGTGCCCTCAGAGCCGGTATTGTTCATGAAACCCAAGAGTGCACTGCTTCAGAATGGCCACCCGTTTTATTACCCCGAATTTACCAGCAACCTGCACTATGAATGTGAACTGGTATTGAAAGTGAGCAAGAACGGGAAACATATACAGGAAAAGTTTGCCGATAAATATTACGATCAGATTTCTGTAGGAATCGATTTTACTGCGAGAGATCTGCAGGATAAACAAAAAGCCAAAGGCTTACCCTGGGAAATTGCCAAATCTTTCGACAATTCAGCCCTGGTAGGCAATTTCATTCCCATTACCCCGGAAATGGATAAGAAAGATATTAATTTCTGTTTGTACAAAAACAAGGCCCTTGCCCAGGCCGGCAACACGAAAGACCTGCTGTTTTCTTTCGATTTCCTCCTGGCCTATATTTCCCGCTTTTTTACACTCAATATCGGGGATCTGATCTTTACGGGCACTCCCGCCGGCGTAGGACCCGCCGAAATCGGGGATAGTTTTGAAGCATTTATTGAAAATGATAGCCTGTTGGAGTTTAATGTGAGATAAGCAGAAAGCCGAAAGCCGAAAGCAAAAAGCTATTGTGGAGAAGGCCTAGCGAGTATTTAAAATTCGCTTTAATCATTCTCCACAATAGCTTTTTGCTTTCGGCTTTCCGCTTTCTAGGACGGAATATTCGCATAAATGGTATCCAGTATTCTCGTTAACTCTGCATAATCGGCCTCTGTGAGCGTTTTCCAGCCAATTTTGCGCATGTCATACACGAGCGATTTTACGTCTTTGTATTTATCCACACCCGCCGGGGTAAGCTGCAGGTATACTTTGCGGCGATCCTGGGCATCCGCCTCCCGCTTTACCAATCCCTTCTTTACCAATAATTCTATAATACGGGAAATAGTTGTAATGTCCTTCGAGGTATTACGGGCCAGCTCGTTATGGGTGGTTTTTTTGTGCTTGTAAAGATTCTCTATTAACAACCATTGGTCCACTGTAATGTCCTTCTGCTCGGCGTCGAACTTTTTTTGCCAATAGTTGCGCAATTTTTTGAGCGTAGCATCCAACTTAAAAAAAGATGGATTACTGACGAAAGTATCAGTCATATTAGTTAATTTGCATTAGCAACTGTTGCTATGGCAACTATTGTTTTTAGATTACCGTCATCACCAAAACAGTCTTATTGTGTTTAAAGATAGCACAAGCGTTTCAACTTTAAAAACGCCCACATCCGATCCGGGTGGTCACCAGGGCGAAATGGCTGATTTACTGACAGCGTGGAGATTGATGTGTGAGGCCGGTTCCATGGCCGCCATTTATGAAAACAACAGGAATATCTGCCGGTATGTACACTCTACCTCCCGGGGGCATGAGGCCATACAAATAGCCACAGGCCTGCAACTGCAGCCGTGGGATTTTGTAAGTCCCTATTACCGCGATGAAAGTATGTTGCTCGCCATAGGCTTCTCGCCCTACGAGTTAATGCTGCAGTTGCTTGCCAAAGCTGACGACCCTTTCTCCGGGGGGCGATCTTATTACAGCCACCCTAACAGCCGCAGAACAGACCGACCGCAAATTCCTCATCAAAGCAGTGCCACCGGCATGCAGGTGATTCCTACTACCGGCATAGCACAGGGCATTCAATACCTGGAACAGATCCATTCCAACCTGTTGCGTACCGGTCCTGCGGGTGAATTACCGGTGGTCATTTGCTCCCTGGGCGACGGCAGCGTGACCGAAGGAGAGGTGGCGGAAGCCTTCCAGTTTGCCGTTTTAAAACAACTGCCGGTTATCTACCTGGTACAGGACAACGATTGGGGAATTTCCGCTACTTCTGCAGAAGTCCGTACCATGGACGCCTACGAGTATGCTGCCGGCTTTAAAGGGTTAGAGCGTATGCAGGTAGATGGCAGCGATTTTACTGCCAGCTATGCCGCCATGGAAGCTGCCATCGGTTACGTACGCCACGAACGTAAACCGATCCTCGTACACGCTACCGTACCGCTGCTCGGACATCATACCTCCGGGGTAAGAAAAGAGTGGTACCGGACGCCAGAGGACCTGGCGAAACATGCTGCCAACGACCCGTTACCGAAACTCCGTGCATTACTGGAAAAACGCGGAGTTGCCGCCGCTGTACTCGACCAGGTGGCGGCCACCGCGGCAGCTGATATACAAGCCGCTTTTGATAAAGCGGTAGCAGCTTCCGAACCCCTACCGGGTACCGTTACCGAACACATATTTGCGCCTGCCGCCGTTACCGAAGAAAAAGGGGAGCGTAGTCCCGCCGGAAAGCAGAAGGTAGTGATGGTAGATGCTGCCCTGCATGCTGTAGAAGAAATTATGTCGGCACACCCCGAAGCCATATTTTTTGGCCAGGACGTAGGCCGCCGCCTCGGCGGCGTATTCCGCGAAGCGGCTACCCTCGGTGATAAATTTGGTATACACCGCGTATATAACACCGCTATACAGGAAGCGTATATTATAGGCGCCACCGCAGGGCTATCTGCCGTAGGCGTAAAACCCATAGTGGAAGTGCAGTTCGCGGATTATATCTATCCCGGATTTAACCAGCTGGTAACGGAAATCTCTAAATCCTGTTACCTCACCAACGGAAAATACCCGGTACAAACCCTTATCCGTGTGCCTATTGGCGCCTACGGCGGAGGCGGACCTTATCATTCCGGCAGCGTGGAATCAACACTGTTGAGCATAAAAGGCATCAAAGTAGTGTACCCGTCTAACGCTGCTGATATGAAGGGCCTGATGAAAGCAGCCTTCCTGGATCCCAATCCAGTAGTGATGCTGGAGCATAAAGGGCTCTACTGGAGCAAGGTGCCAGGTACCCTGGAAGCAATGACCGTGGAGCCGGCCGCCGATTATGTACTGCCATTGGGCAAAGGAGCGGTGGTACAACACGCGCATCCGAATGACGTGGCAAACGGTAATACGCTCTGCATCATTACCTACGGAATGGGCGTGTATTGGGCCAAGGCTGCCGCCAAAGACTGGCCCGGACAAGTAACTATTATCGATCTGCGCACACTGTTCCCACTGGATGAAGCGCTGGTATATGGGATGGTGCGGCAACATGGCAAATGCCTGATTCTGACAGAAGAACAACTCAATAATTCTTTTGCACAGGCGCTGGCCGGCCGTATTCAACATGCCTGTTTTCAATTCCTGGATGCTCCGGTATTTACCATGGGCGCCCTGGATTTGCCAGCAGTGCCGCTCAATACGGGGCTGGAAGCAGCGATGCTGCCAGGTCCGGAAAAGGTAAGCCAGATGATTCGCCAGCTATTGGCCTATTAAAGTTATCAGTACTTGGATACTCAGGATGGTCTGAGTTGAAAATAGGGTGTATTATTTTTGAAAAAGAAGGATTACCGCAATAGCCGCAGGCGCCGGTTATTTCACTGCTTTAGAAGCAGTACCAAAGGTAAAGCTAACGGCAGCGGTTAAACGTTTCATGGCAATGGCGAGTTGATTTTCTACTGTTTTTACAGAGAGATTCATAACTGCAGCCACCTCTTTATATTTCATGCCGTTTTGTTTAATCAGCGTAAATACCATCTTGCATTTCGGAGGAAGTTGCTGTATAGCGAATTCCATTTTGCGCACCATCTCCGCGGAAATCATCAGCTGTTCGGGATCGCTGCCGAATGCAATATCTATTTTATCTTCCTCCGGAAAAAATACCTGACGGGAAGCCACTTGTTTCCGGTGATGATCAATCGCTTTATTTTTTGCGATCACAAAAAGATATACCTGTGGATTTTTGACGTGTGCGAGGGACGCTCTTTTTTGCCAGCAATGCATAAAAACATCGTTGGTAATTTCTTCAGCAATTTCTTTGGAATGCGTCAGTGTAAATGAAAAGCGGAGTAAGGTCACAAAGAAATGATTGTAGAAAGCCCGGAAGGCTGCCTGATCATTATTCACTGTGATGTTACTAAAAAGCTCATTAATTGTACACTGATCCATTCCTGTTTCCCGCTGATAATGGTTGCAAATTATATAACGTAGATTACGCTAAAGTTAACAAATTAATTTATCTGCAAAAGGTTTTTGTAGCCCTGATATTATTTTGTTGCAAGCTGATATTGCAGTTACTCCTCACCAGGTTAATCCGCCACCACTGCGCAAAAAAAAATATTATTTCCATTTTGGGGGTTTTTGAATTTCTTTTCGTCCTTCTGCTATAACACTTACAAGCAAGTAAATGATCGAGCAGCAGCGGATAAATTTATTGATGACCAGGAAGGTAGCCGGGGAGGCTTCCCTGGAAGAGTTGGCAGAACTGGATGAACTGCTGTTGCAATATCCTGAGCTTCAATATACTTATACAATTGTAGCAGATATCCGGGAGGTGAAAGAAACCGGGGCATTTTCGGCCGCTGAAGAACAGCAGTTGCTGAAAGATGGACTGGCAAATATGGAGCGATTGATAGCTGTAGCCGAAGAAAGCCCGGTAAAGCGGTTATTCCCCTGGAAGATAAGCGCCGGTATAGCCGCGTGCATAGCGGTGCTGGTGGCGGTATATGGTATATGGAAAATGCCGCGCAATGGCAGTTATGGAAATGAGATAGTGACGAAGAACGGTTCTAAAACCGCTGTAGTATTACCAGACGGTACTAACGTGGTGCTCAATGCCTGCAGCCGCCTGAAATATGATGTGAATAAATTTCTGAATGGTAACCGGGAAGTAGTGCTCACTGGAGAAGCTTATTTTGATGTGAAGCATGATCCACAGCATCCTTTTATTATCCAAACCGCTCATGCCAGTATAAAGGTATTAGGTACTGTTTTTAATGTGAAAGCCTATGCGGAAGATGCTACTATAGAGACTACCCTGCTCAGTGGTAAAGTGGAAGTGAGTTTCCGCGAAGGTGCTGCCGGTAAAGTAAACAAGGTAGTAGTGCTGGAGCCGGAACAAAAGCTGGTTATAGATAAGCAACCCATGAATGCTGCTGCACAAAGCAGTCGTAATGATACCATTCATACTTTCGCCATTACCCCACTGAAAGTGAATAACCAGGGCGATAGCAGTAAACAGCAGGAAACTGCCTGGATGAACGACCGCTTTGAATTTGATAATATTACGCTGGAACAGTTATCACACGACCTGGAACGCTGGTATAACATAACGATCCGCTTTAAAAACGATAAATATAAGCAGGAAGTATTTACAGGCGCTTTCCGCAAACAGCGTATTGAGCAGGTATTGCAGGCTTTGCAGTTAATGTCGGCAGATATGCACTACGAAGTGAACAGTAAGGAGAATGTTATTTACATATGGTAGTCACTTGGCTGAATAATCATTCATGAACATATAAATCAAATTACTTTTTTATTGCTGACAGCAAATAAAAAAGGGAAATGCTCGAACATTCCCCTTTTCAAAGTGCTGGCTAAACAACGTAAACCGATCCACACAATCTGGTAATGGCCTAATTATTTAACCTAACGAAACAAATTTATGAAAAAAAGTTATTGGTGGCCTTCTAATATCCCCCAGCGGGATATGAGGAAACTTCTACTGCGTATGAAACTAACTTCCGTATTGCTTTGTGCTGGTTTCTTGCAGCTGAGCGCACATGGGTTTTCACAGGAGAAAATCAGTGTTGATTACAAAAGTATCAGCATTGGTAAGCTCCTGAACATAATCGGGAAGAAGAGCGATTATACCATTGTGTACAAAAACAGCGCTATTCCCGAAACAAAGATTGCCATTAAAATGGATGATGCACCCGTGAAAGATGTGTTAGACAGGGCATTGGCGGGTACCTCGCTGAATTACCGGATCATGGCCGATAACCTGGTCGTGATTATGAAAGCGGGAGAAACCATGCAGTCGGTGAAAGTAAAAGGACAGGTGAAAGATGAGGAAGGTGTTCCGTTAATTGGGGTAACCGTATTGATAAAAGGGACCACGCAAGGTGCCAAAACAGATGCCCAGGGCCGCTATGAGCTAGAAGCTCCGGAGAATGCCATACTCGAATTTTCTTATGTGGGATATGAAACCAGGCAATTACCGGTAAAAGGAGCACAGGGAGTAATGGTAGTAATGAAGGCCAACGCCAGCGGCCTGAATGAAGTAGTGGTAGTAGGTTATGGCAAACAAAAAAGAGTAAACCTGAGTGGAGCGGTAGATAATATATCTGGTAAAGCCCTGGAGAGCAGACCTATTACCAACGTAGGAACAGGTTTACAAGGGTTGATTCCCAACCTGAACATTACGGTAGCCAGTGGCCGGTCTTCCGATGCTCCCGGATTTAACCTGCGTGGTTATACTTCGCTAAACGGTGGCGATCCTTTTATCCTGGTAGATAATATTCCCTTTACCGCAGATGAAGTATCACGTTTGAATCCTGCTGACATTGAAAGTGTATCAGTATTGAAAGATGCGGCATCAGCGGCCATTTATGGCGCCCGCGCAGCTTTCGGCGTAGTGTTGATCACCACAAAAACCGCTAAGGATGGCCGTTTGTCGGTATCTGCAAATGCTAACTATGCTGTGCGTACTTTAGGCGCTGTTCCTAAAATTATTACCGATCCCCTGGTAGTTATGCAGATGAAACATGATGCCGCCACACCATTGTATGACCTGTACCCCGATGCAGTGAGGGCTTATGCCGCCAAGCGCTCTAAAGATCCTTCCTTACCCGCTGTTATTGTAGATCCTACCAATCCTAATGCTTATGCATATTATGGTACCACCGACTGGCTACATGAGGTGTATAATAAGTCTGCACCAGCATTGACAGCCAACTTCAGCATTGCCCGCGGCGATGACAAACTGAATTATTATTTATCAGGCGAATATTATAAGCAAGATGGTATGTTGCGCAGCAACCCCGATATCTATACCCGTTATAATCTCCGCGCCAAGGCAACCTATACCTTCAACGATCGTTTTAAACTGGGTACCAACACGGTATATACCAATATGAACTATGACCAGCCTACCAACGCAAGCTGGCTGTTTTTCCATAATGCTAACCGTACTCCGTCCTTATCCGTTCCTAAAAACCCGGATGGTACCTGGACTTCAGATGGCGCTTATTTGTTAGGGAAATTACAGAGCGGCGGTCGTACGAACAGCAACATGGGCGAATTCCTGACCACGCTGAATACAGAAATAGGATTGGTAAAAAATGTATGGAGCCTGAAAGCAGATGTCACTTTCCGTCGCAGTAACGGTACCGGTAGTTCCTATGTAATCCCTGTAGCATATCGTACCGGCCCTAATCAGCCGTTCCAATACACCGATGGCAACCAGTCGAGTGCCAGCAACAATGCCAGTCAGACTAAGTACAATGTATTTAACATCTATTCCGATTTCAACAAGAGATTTGGTAAACATGACCTGGGAGCGGTGGTAGGTTTCAACCAGGAGTATTATAATTTCAACACGTTTTCTGCCAGCGTCAATGGTTTGATCAGCCCTGCTTATCCTACCACTGCATTGGCTACCGGCGCTGTAAAGCAGGGCCAGAATATTTCAGACTGGGCAGTAAGAGGGATTTTTTACCGGGTTAACTACGCTTTCGATGATAAATACCTGCTGGAATTAAACGGTCGTAGAGACGGATCTTCCCGCTTCCCGTCTGAACATCGCTGGGGTTTCTTCCCATCGGCATCTGCCGCCTGGGTATTGTCTAAAGAAAAATTCTTTAAACCGGTAACAGAAGCACTGAAATTCGATGCCTTCAAGTTACGTGGATCCTATGGTTCACTGGGTGATCAGAACTATCTGAACTATGGATACCTGGCCACGATGAATGCCAATACCATCAATACTATCCTGGATGGTAAGCAACCAGTGGCGGTATTTCAACCTTCTCCGGTAACACCAGACTACACCTGGGAAACCGTAAGATCGATTAACGGTGGTGTGGATGTTTCCCTGCTGAAAGAGCGCTTGACGGTGAGTTATGATCGCTATACCCGCTTTACGGAAGGTATGTTCCAGAAGAGTAAAACATTGCCTGCCGTATATGGCGCTTCAGAACCCGTGACCAACGCGGCTAACCTGAAAACCCGTGGCCAGGAACTTAGCATCGTTTGGCGCGACCAGTTTAACATCAATAAAAATCCATTCTCCTATAGTGTGAAAGTTGCGCTGGCAGACAGCCGTACGTTTATCACCAAGTACGATAATCCCAGCGGCACACTCAGCGATCATTACAAAGGGAAAGAGATGGGCGAAATCTGGGGCCTTACAACGGAAGGGTATTTCCAGAATGATGCAGAGCTGAAAAGCCATGCCGACCAAACCAAGGTAGGAGAGGATGATCAGAACTATAAATTCTATGTAGGCGATCTGAAATTCAAAGACCTGAATGGTGATGGCGAAATCAGCTATGGTAAAAACACATTAAGCGATCCGGGGGATAGAAAAATTATTGGTAACAGTAGCCCCCGTTTCCCCTACAGCGTGGATATGAGCGCGTCTTACAAAGGATTTGATATCCGCATATTTGCGCAGGGCATTGGTAAGAGAGATTGGTATCCTGGTGGAGGAAATCACTATTTCTGGGGTATCTATGCACAACCATGGACCAACGTGAATGTGCAGAATATGGATCACTGGACGCCGGAAAATCCTAATGCCTATTTCCCACGTGTAAAGGCTTATATCGCCGAAGATGGAGATGAGTTGAGTGCGCCGCAAACTAAGTACCTGCAAAATGCCGCTTACCTGCGCCTCAAAAACGTAACATTGGGATATACGCTGCCCAAGAATGTTACAGATAGAATGAAGATCAGCCGCCTTCGGTTTTATTTCAGCGCGGAAAATATCTTCACTATCTCTCACCTGAAAGTAAACCTCGATCCGGAAGGGCTGGATGGTACTATTTACCCATTCCAGAAAACTTATTCGTTTGGTTTGAATATGAATTTTTAATGTATTCTAAAATGTGCATCATGAAAAATCTGAGGCTATATTTATCATTTATTATACTGGGAAGCGCCGCTGCTGCTTGTAACAAAGATTACCTGGAGCGATTGCCCCAAACCAACATTGTACCTGAAGCTTTTTTTAATACCACCAAAGACCTGGAAACTTATACCAATGGCTTCTATGTGAAGGACTATTACCAGACGGATGACATTAACTCGGATAATATTTCCA
Source organism: Chitinophaga sp. Ak27 (assembly GCF_012726295.1). Lineage (GTDB taxonomy): Bacteria > Bacteroidota > Bacteroidia > Chitinophagales > Chitinophagaceae > Chitinophaga. The sequence continues at coordinate 34,738 of NZ_JABAOB010000007.1, forward strand.
GCTACAGTGGTGGCGGTGAAATGGATCTGCTGGTGGAAAATGGCATCAATCCTACTACCGTAGGTGGATGGGACGACTGGAGTGACTTACGCAGCTTTAACTTTATGCTGGATAATGTGTCCAAAACAACCGGCGACCAGGTTACTATTAACCATTATATTGGTATTGCGCGTTTTTTCCGTGCCAGGTTTTATATGGCTAAGGTGGCCCGCTATTCTGATGTACCCTGGTATTCACATGCCTTATCTAATCTCGACTCGTCGTTGTACAAGCCACGCGATCCACGTACCCTGGTGGTAGATTCCATTATGGCTGATTTGCAGTTTGCGGTGGATAACATTAAACCAGATCAGGGAAATAATACCCGTGTTACTAAATGGACGGCACTCGCATTGATGGCCCGTTTCGGGGTATTTGAAGGAACTTTCCGCAAGTATCACGATGAGCTGAACCTGCAGGCAACTGCCGGTACATATTTACAAAAGGCAGCCTGGGCCTGTGAGCAGCTGATGGCTTCCGGTAAATTTAAGATTTACAATACCGGCAAAGGGGCCGCAGATTACCGCGCGTTGTTTGCCAGTGGTTCTTTGTCCGGCAATCCTGAAATGATACAGTGGGTAGATTTCCAGCAAAGTTTAGGCCGTGGTAATAATACGCATGCCGTACTGGGGTGGACCTGGTCGCTGAGTCAAAGCCTGGTATATGCTTATCTGATGACAGATGGTACACCGTTTACTTCTACTCCGGGCTATGCTAAACAGGATTTCGTCAGCGTTTTTTCTAACCGCGATCCACGTTTAGCCGAAACCGTAGCCTACCCGGGATTCTCTACTACCAATGATAAAAGCTATTATATTCCTAAGCCCAACCTGGGAGGATTTGATCAGCTGAAGTTTTATCCACGTGATCCGGCGCAGCGCCAGGGTTGGGGTGCAGATTACACTGCGCTTCCGCTGTTCCGCTATGCCGAAGTTCTGCTGAACTATGCAGAGGCGAAAGCTGAGCTGGGTACGTTAACACAAACAGATATTGATAATACCGTTAATCAGCTCAGGGACCGCGTTCAAATGCCTCACCTGAACATGGGACTGGCTAATGCAGCACCCGATCCTGTACAGGCAGCGGCTTATTCGAATGTGACCGGCGCCAATAAAGGCGTATTGCTGGAAATCAGAAGAGAAAGAAGGGTAGAAACAGCCTGCGAAGGATTGCGTTTTAACGATGTTAACAGATGGAAGGCCGGTATGCGCTTCCAGGATTCCCAACAAGGCATGTATGTAGCTGCGCTGGGTGGTATCGACATGACTGGCGACGGAAAAGCGGATATCGCTATCCTGGCATCTCCTACAGATACTTCCGCATTGGCAGGTTTACCGGCAGATGTACGGGCCAGCGTCGCCAGGTTTTATCTGAAGGATAACAATGGAAAAGACAATAACTTCTACCTGGAAAGTGGCACTTCCGGCCACATTATGTTTACGCGTGATCGCGACAGCAAACGGGTATTCATAGAACCAAAATATTACTATCGCCCAATACCATTGTCACAGTTAGTATTGAATGCGAATCTCAAGCAGATTTTTGGCTGGTAATGTTGTAGACTAATGATTTGTTGGAATGAAAAGAAAATGCCATCTCTTCACGGAGATGGCATTTCTTTGTCTGGTTCCGCATCCGGGCCTGTGTCGTCTACCCCATCAGGCCCAAATAGTTGAATTAATAACCGTCGTTTTGTACGAGGTTAGGATTGATGCTCATTTGTCTGAATGGAATTGGAAACAGTTTGTATTTATCAGCGGATGGCTGATGATCCCACCAGGTAGCGGTGGTGAATTTGTTAAAGCGGATCAGGTCTGTACGGCGCTTTCCTTCGAAAATGAATTCGCGGCCTCTTTCTGCCAGTAATTCATCCATGGTGAGGGAATTGGTCGTATAGGCTTCTTTAGGCCAATCGGCCGGCTTAAAGGCGCGTTTTTTACAGGTGTTGATCAGGTCTACTGCTTCCTGGGTAGCTACACCGCCGGCTTTCCGCATAAGCGCTTCTGCCTTGTTGTAATAAATTTCAGTGAGGCGGTATAATACGAAGTCATTGCCCCAGTAGTTAGGATCGTCTAGTTTACCAGGCAGGTATTTCGCGAAACGCGCGCCGCTATTCTCTTCTCCACGGGTCATGCCACCAGGTCCGGTTTCTCCTTCTGAATTTCTGCGGATCTCTTTCACAAATACCAGTGGCTTGTTGTTGTACTCTTCTGTACCCAGTACCAGGCTGTCGCCTACACTGGTGCGCAGTGCCGGATCTTTTTTCTGCGGACCAATGAGCATCCAGTTTTGTTTACGGAGGTCATTGTCTTTGAAGGCATCGTAGGCGGTGGGTATTACTACGATACCATTGTTACCATCGCGGTCTACGTTGTATACCTGGCGTTGGCGGTAGTGCCAGAAATCGCCGTTCCATCCGAAGCGGAAGTTACCGTTTCTGAAGTCGTAGGCAATCTGGAACAGGTCTTCCGGAGATGTAGCATTGGTATTGGCAAATGCACGGAAGATATCTGGTTCCAGGGCAGGAATGGAACCGCTGAGGGAGCCACCGTCACCTGCAATAATTTTATTGCAATAGGTGATACAGTCATCCCAGCGTTCGGTGCCGGACCATTCTTTGGCATTGAGGTAAAGCTCTACCAGCATGGCATAGGCGCCTGCTTTGGTAACGCGGCCCACCATGTCGGCGGATAAAGGTTTCAGCTGTTCTACGTTGTCCTTGATTTCTTTTTCAATAAAGGCAAATACTTCCTTCCGGGGTTTGGTTGGAGGTGTTTCCGGAATACCTACTTCGGTTACGATGGGAATATTGCCGTAGAGGTCCATCAGTTTGAGATAGTGCCAGGCTCGGAGCACTTTCGTTTCTGCAATAATGCTGACTTTATCGGCTTCGGTCATACCAATTTTGGTAAAATCCAGTTTAGTAAAGTCGGCGATGGAGTTGTTACAGAAGCCCATTCCCCAGAACATAAGTCGCCATGGATTCCAGGCGTTGTCGTCGTTGGCGATCCAGGTATGGTTGTGCAGGCGGATCCAGTTACCGCCATCATAGCCGTGGCGGCCTTTTTGCGGCCATGCCAGCTGATCGGCTGATAATTCCTGGAGACGCCAGTAGCCGGTTTGCCCGGTAGGAGCAGCCCAGGCGTTAGCGTGCGTAAAGGGGCGTAATACGGCGGCCAGCACTTCTTCCCGGTTATGATAAAAGTTATCCGCGGTGATAACGCTGTATGGCTTTTCATCGAGCTTGGTACAGGCACTCATGCCGAGCGCCAGTAAAGCTGCACTGATATATACTTTAGTTTTTTTCATGCGTGTCGGTTTTACTGCTTTTAGAATCCAATGTTCAATCCGATGGTATAGGAACGGGTACGTGGATAAAATCCTCTTCCATCTATACCGGAATCCAGGGCGGTATCTTCCAGTTCCGGATCCAGGCCACTGTATTTGGTAAAGGTGGCAATGTTACGGCCGCTCGCATATACGCGCAGGTTGCGGATATACTTGGTTTTCAGCTTGAAGTTATAGCCGAGGGTAATGTTATCCAGCTTCACGAAATCACCTTTTTCCAGGTAATAATCGGAAAATTGCGGATCTGCATTGATCTTGCTGTTTTTGCCGATAGCGCTGCTCAGCATATTGTTGGGCGCCCATTTCTTGTTACCGAAATACATATCCTGGAGATTGAGGATTTTGAAGCCAAACTTGCCACGGAAAAACACGCTCAGGTCAAAGTTTTTATAGTGAAAAGTGTTGTTCCAGGAAGCCATGTATTTAGGGATACCATTGCCTAATACTACTTTATCATCCTGGTTTACTTCTGAAGGAGTGCCTTTAGTGCCATCTTTTTTATAGAACAGCCAGTTACCATCATCTGTAAGACCTGCATAGCGGTAACCATAGAAGGTACCCAGCGGTCCGCCTTCCACTACGCGGATAGCAGGGCCCAGGTTACCCGGGGAAGGAAGGTCCCCAAAATACTGTTCGGTAGCTTTGTAGATATTGTTGGAGAACGATACCATTTTATTCCGCTGGGAGTTGAAAGTCACATCACTGTTCCATACGAAATCCCTGGTTTTTACCGGTACGGCATTAATCACTACTTCCACACCATTATTGGAAATGGTACCTACGTTGGTAAAGATGTTGTCGACGATGTTAGGAGGCAATGCTGCTGCATAACCGAACAACAGGTCCACTGTTTTGCGGCTGTATACGTCGATAGCGCCACCCAACCTGTTTTGCAACAGGGAGAAGTCCAGACCCACGTTGAATTCTTTTTTCTTTTCCCATCTCAGGTTTGGATTCGGGTTTTTATCCGGGCCATAGGTCTGTATCCACTTACCATATTGGAGGTAAGCACCACCGGTGCCCAGTGTGATCAGTGATTTGTAGTTGGGAATGCCCTGGTTACCGGTAATACCGTAACCAGCACGCAGTTTCAGGTTGTTGATTACGGTAAGGTTTTGCATAAATGCTTCTTTGGAGATCACCCATCCTGCTGATACCGCAGGGAAGTTACCCCATTTGTAGTTGGCTCCAAACCGGGAAGAACCTTCATGGCGCAGGATGGCCTGCAGCATGTATTTCTGTTTGTAGTTATAGTTCAAACGGCCGAAGAACGCGATAAGGGTATTGTCTTCCTTAAAGCTGTTCTGGGAAGGACGTGGCAGTTTTGGATCGTTGATAGCGTTACCGGCGTTGATATTCCAGTCCTGGAAGGCATCGGTAAGGAACCCGTTGTTATCCATATCGTAGGTTTCCAGTGTTTGGTATTGATAGCTATAACCGCCCATCAGGTTGAACGTATGATCACTGTTAACGGTTTTGGTATAATCTGCGGTTGCTTCAAATGTTTTACTCAGGTCGGTATGATTACCTTTATAAGCATAACCACCACCGGAGTAATCCTGGATAGAGGAGCGTGACAACTTACTGCGGTAGTTGCGGTCGTTCCACTCGTCGCGGAGAATGGCGCCGAAGGCAGATAGTTTCAGATCGCGGATTGGCTCCAGGGTCAGGCGGGCATCGCCGGAGTAAGTTTTCTGATCGCGGTCATACAGTTCCTGCTGTAAGCGGGCCAGCGGGTTATAGTTATTGTACCCGTTGGTTTCGATAAATTTCCCATTGGCATCATAAATAGGAGCGGTAGGATTGCGTTGTACGGCCTGTTCGAAGTCCGCGCCGTTGCCGCCTGCTTTATCGCCGCTGTTACCACCATTGAGATTGGCTTTGTTGAAGTTGGTAGCCAGGTTCATGGCGAGGGTCAGTTTACCCTGTAATCCTGTTTGATTTACGTTTACCCTGCCACCATATTGTTTACGGCCGTTTTCTATGGCAATACCATTGGCATCGCTGTAGTAGAGGGAGGCTCTGTAATTGCTGTTGGCGGTACCGCCTGAAGCGGCGAAGTTGTGATAATGGCTAAGGTTGTTTTTATCCAGCAGCAGGTCGTACATATCAACATCGGCGCCCTGGTTGTTGCTGGCTCCGGCTACTTTTACGTAGTCGGCAGCGCTGAGCATGTGAGGTCTTTTGGCTACGCCTTCACGTTGCAGGTAAGTAGAGTAGGTATACTGCGGATCGCCGGCTTTCCCTTTTTTGGTGGTGATGAGGATTACGCCGTTGTTACCGCGGGTACCATATATAGCTGCTGCGGCACCATCTTTCAGTACGTCGAAGCTGGCGATGTCATCTTGCTGCAGCAGGTCGAGGTTGCCGCCGGGAATACCGTCAATAACGATCAGGGGGCTCATGTTGCCGGAGATGGAGCTGATACCTCTGATTTGGATGGAGGCGCCACTGTTAGGGTTGTTACCCTGTGTTCTGGTAACAGATAAGCCGGCCACTTTACCCTGGATAAGGTCCATCGGTGAGCGGGAGCCGCCCTGGTTAAAGCTTTCAGGCTTTACGGTGGCTACGGAGGTAGTTACCTCATTTCTTTTTTGTGTACCATAACCTACCACTACGATGTCTTGTAATGATTTAACGGCAGCAGTAAGTTTAATAAGCATAGGTGCGCCTTTGCTGGCAGGAACTTCTTGTGGCTGATATCCCACGAAGGAAAAAATCAGGACGCTGTTTTCCGGCGCCTGCAGAGAAAAGGTACCATCTGCTTTGGTAACCGTACCGGTACTGGTATTTTTTACCTGGACGGAAACTCCCGGAATGACGGATTGGTCGCTACCGTCCATTACCTTTCCGGTTACAGTTCTGCTCTGGGAAGAGGCGAACAGCGAAAGGAGCATCAGGACAGTAGCGGCAATACTCGTCCGAGCCCAAAACGTGGATCGTTTGTGCATATACATTTATTGATATTGGTTAATAAAGATGCCTGTCTGAATTATTGAAAAAACGATTTAGCAATAAGGGTACAGGCTGTTTCTTAGAATTTGAGTTACGTTTTTTTAATTGTTTTAGAATAGTGCAAATACCTCCATAGGAGGCAGTAACCTGGTTTCCATTCAGGTTTACATGGTTCCTCTAATGATGTAGCATAAGTAAAAATCACTGGTCGCTTATAGTACCTTCCTTATAATACTATATCGATTTAGCTAACAACGAGAATAACAAGTTTATTTTTTTAATACAGCACCGGAATATGCTTTATACACCTTTTAGTTTTTTCGTTCATACGCGGTATCTCCTATCACTATTTGTTAACGATCATTTTACTGTCATTAAAAAATCGATTTAGCAAATATGGTCAAAAAAAAGATTCATGGGAATCTCTGGTTTGAATAACAAGTTAATTAACGGACACAATTTCTCTAACTCAGGAATAAAAGTAATACTTATTTGCATTAAATGAAATCATTTTTAACATTTTTTTCTGAATGTCGCAGTGAGAGGAAGGAATGAAAAAAGAAGCCCTCAGCAGCAAGCTGCCGAAGGCCTTGTTTTACAGGATAATTTATTCGTTTATGCCTTCCGGTGGGAGGAAAGGAGCTAAATAGTTTCCCTGGACACGTCGGCTGCTTTAGCCGCCTGTGTATCCCGGGTATTTTTTTGTACGGTAATAGCACCGAAAACACTGAGTAGAAATGCGAACGCATAAAACCCTTTTTCACTGGGAGCCAGCGTAGCATTCCATAGACCCACGGTCAACAGCAAAATGGTGAGGAGCATAGATACCCAGCTCAGTCCATAATAAATATCAGTAACAGGAATGCCCTCGATTTTATCTCTCACACATTTCTGCACAGATACGGCGGAAAACAATCCGTACATCAATACGGTGAAGTAATATCCTTTTTCATTCAGTTGCATGGTGGCATTCCAAAGACCAATAACAAAGCCCAGAATACCTGCTAGTACAGCCACCCAGGAGGCAGCAATAAATGCCATTGATGGTTTTTGCTTCATAGATTGATTTACTTTTTATTGTTGGGATTAGGTTTGATGGCTAACAAAAGTGCGCTTTTAGCATATTGGTGGCCTGTTGTAATAATACTAATTTATTTGATGATCCGCTATATGGGAAAAAAAAAGTCCTGAACAGTGTGTCCAGGACTTCCATAATTTGTAGCGAGGAGCGGATTCGAACCACTGACCTTCGGGTTATGAGCCCGACGAGCTACCTCTGCTCTACCTCGCAATGTGGTTGCAAATGTAGGTAAATAATTTAAACTACAAAATTTAACGATTAATTTTTTTGAGTACTGACGAGCATTTCACGGGAATTGTGATCATATTGTCTAAACAACAATCCTGTGTAATGTATTGCTGTACAGTGTTTCAAGGTAGTTGCTGTGAGATGGGATTTTTGATGAATTGCAGCAGAAAAAAATATTTTCTGGTGGTTGCTAAAAGTGGATCGCCGCTTTTGACAGCTACAAACCGCTATCAGTAAAAAAATCCGGGTACCTGCAAGGCATCCGGGTAGATAACGGCATACCGTTATCTACCCGGAAAAAAAATTATATATCGGAATAATTGACAGGTCTCAAAAAGAGGATATCTGATTTGGATACGTTGTGACTATATTCTTCCAGGGCAGACAGGCTTTTCCACCTGGGATCGGCGCTAAATGCCTTCCAGTGTGCGTCCCGGTCTTCTTTGCTATTAAAGGTGGTCATATACATAAGGTTGGGCATCCGGGGGCCGGAAATAACCGATGCATAAAATACGGCATGGAAACCCAGGCTTTTGAAAATGCCAATTTCGTCGCCCGTATTAAACATTTTTACCTTGTTAATATGGTATTTTTCAGATGGGCTTTCATAACTGCGTAGTTCGTATACCCGTTCGCTTTTGGGCGCAGACAGAACAGGTGCTTCCATAATGGGCATCCCAGGAAATGCCTGCAATAGAATAGATTCTATACGGGCAAAGGGAATATTATTCCAGGGTGCATCCGTATAGGCCTGGCTGTTAGCTGACAGCAATTTATCTGCCTGCAGGGTTTTATCGAGGTTTACGAATTGTTCCATCGATTGAAATGGAATGAATACATAGATCCGGATATCTGCGGTATCGGGCGTAACGGGTTTGAAAACGCCCGCCTGTTTGATACCTGCCCGGTGCAATGCCGGCAGGAAAGCCTTTTCCAGGTAATTGTCTACCAATGCCTCCTGGGAAGTAGTGGTAAGATGATAGATCTTGATCTGGTAGAATTGCCGCTCTTTTGCAAAAAGTGCAGTGCTGCAAAACAACAGGAATGCCAATAAAAAGGTGGAATTTCTCATAATAAAATGAATTGTATAATTGACAAAATACTGCAAATAAATCAGGATTTATAGTACTGGGTTGAATGCACTAAATTTGAAGGATCTAAAAATGTAATTTATGTCTGAACCGGTAATGTTAATAGAACAAGCTAACAATAGAGGTACTTTATATGCCGTAGTAGAACAGGACGACCGGGTAGCTTATTTTTATCTTTATCCGTCTGAATTGCTGACGTCTAAATATTCTCCGCGCCCCTGCTGGTTGCGTAATTTAAAGCCGGCCCCAGCAAAAAAAGATGTGGCCGCTATGAAAGAAGGCATGGCGCCTATGCTGGAGGTGGCTTTCTGCAATCATCCGCAGGGAAAGGAACCATTGGAAAAAGAGCGGCTGGCGATTGTATGGATGGAGGAAGGCGATGGCGCTGCCGTTATGTATGATGGCGAAATGCTGGGTGTTATCCCGGGCTGGAGTTTATATAACGAAGAGCATTCGGTAGCCTATGCGGCTGATTGTATCGGCGCCGGCGACACAGACCGTCTGATGCCTCTGGGGAAGAGAGGCGCCAATGCCATGTATGACCGGGTAGACCAGGCTATTGCCTTCTGGAATGAATGGTCGAATGAAACCTCCCAGGCATGGAGCATTTTACAGGACAAATATATTAAAGCCTACGAGGCGGCTTTGGGCCCCCTGCAGCAATATTACGCGATAGATGGTGATCAATGGCCGCCAATGGCTATCGGCAAATTTGAAAAAGAGGCCATCGTGTATTTGCTCACGCTAGGCGTAAGCATACGACCCATGCCATGGGTGGAGTTGTTATATAATGAAAGAGCGCCCGGTTTTCGGAGGATGGAACTGGCCATGGCCTTCCGTAAAGACGATTTCAGCGACAAGGAGATCATGAATATGGGTAGCTTTATGTCAGGGCTGGCCGACCGTCCATGGAAACAGATGACCTGGCTGGGTGAAGGACATACGGTTAAATCTGATGAGCTGATAGCTCCCTTCGAAAGCATAGTGCTTTCTTCCGCCCTATACAATGGCCCGGAAATCCAACTGCCGGAAGTATATGGAGACAAGGTGAATTTATACTGGCTATCGCCCATTACCAAACTGGAACGCGAATATGCCCATGTGCGGCCTAATGCGGGCTACTACCTGTTGGAAAAAATGATTGAGCACAATTTGAATCACGTCGCTGCCAAACGGGCAGAGTTACCGTTTGAATAAATATTGATACACAGGTATGCAGCGATAAAATAATGCTGCATACCTATCTCTCCAAAAAAAAATAAAAAAAACGCCCCCCTTGATGTAACGAAATCATGGTTTCGGCTACTAATCCTTCAAATAAAACCCAATATGCAATACATCATGAAAACTATAGGCCTGTTAGCCATTGTATTTGTTGGCCTTTTCACAGGCAACGCCAATGGACAGCAACAACCCCTGCTGGAAAAATCACTCCTCTGGAAAGTAACCGGGAAAGGATTAACCCAACCATCTTACTTATACGGCACAATCCATATGATATGTGACGCCGATTTTAAAATAGCCACCAAAACGAAGAACGCTTTTGAGCAGGCATCGCAACTGGTACTGGAGGCCGATTTATTTAACCCTTCAACACCTGCACTGGTGAAAGCGGCTATGACAGCGGATACACCACTAAGCAAGAAACTTTCTCCAACAGAATATACCATGCTGGATTCTCTGATGCAGCAGAAAATGGGTATGACCCTGAAACCTTTCGATAATTTCAAACTCACCATGGTAATGGCCCTGATGGCACAAAAATTATTTTCGTGTGCACAACCCAAATCATACGAGATGACTTTCAATCAGATGGCTACCGTTAAAAAGCTGCCGGTAGGGGCACTGGAAACGGTACAAGAGCAGCTCGACCTGATGAATAAGGCATTTTCAGACGAGCAGATTATTACCCAGGTAAAAGGATTTGATAGCGCCCGGATAATGATGAATGAAATGGTAGAAAATTATAAAGCAGAAGATGTAGGCGCCCTGTATAACCGGATGGTGGAGGAGTTAACAGATAAACATACCATCCAGATAATGCTCGAAGAAAGAAACCTTCATTGGGTAACGGAGATGCCGGAAATGATGCAGAAAGGTTCCAGCTTTTTTGCTGTAGGAGCAGGCCACCTGGGAGGACCTATAGGCATCATTACCTTACTGAGAAAGCAAGGATATACCGTGACGCCTGTTATGAACTAAAACTCCTGCTACTTTTTTATTAACCTTGTACTGCCGGAATAATACCGGTCATCAATGGTGCCCGTTGTGATTAAAACAGCTATAACAGATATGAACCTACGATTATTCTCCGCCATTGGTATAATGGCATTGACATTTGCTGCCTGCGGCGATAAAACGCCTGCAGTTTCCTCAACACCAGGTTTAACCCTCACAGGCACCTGGAAATTGGCCTATAGTAAAATGATTAAGAATGGCGATACTACCAGTACCTTTCCGGTAGCAGGGCTGGAAATGATCAAGCTATTTAACGGCAGCCATTTTGCTTTTTTTCAACACGACTTATCAAAAGGTACCGACACCAGTAATGCCGTGTATTCATCCGGCGCTGGCACCTATGTATTGTCGGGCGATAAATATGAAGAACACCTGCAATATTGCAGCTATAGGGGCTGGGAGGATAAGCATTTCTCTTTTACGCTCACATTGCACAATGATACATTGATACAGCGTGGGATAGAGAAAATTGATAGCCTGCAGGTAAACCATGAGATTATAGAAGCGTATATCCGTTTACGTTAAAATATTTTTCCTATGAGTGCAAATTATCCTTTTCAAACGATCGACTGGACAACTATTGAAAAGACGGCGCATCCGGGTGAAACGGGAACTGCCTGGTGGCAAACCTTGCAGTTGCCAGGTCTGCGTTTGCGTATCGTAGAATACTCTCCCGGATACCTGGCGGACCACTGGTGCCAGAAAGGGCATGTGGTACACTGTTTACAGGGAGCCTTTGTGAGTGAATTGCAGAATGGTGATCGCTTTGAGTTATTGGAAGGAATGACTTATGTAGTAGCAGATGAAATGAGTAGCCATCGTTCTATATCTGAGGCAGGGGTAAAATTGCTGATCATTGACGGTGATTTTCTAAAGCCCTGATCAATCATTTTTTAAAGGTTATGATGTGTTTGTTAATCCCGTTTTGAATACCCGTCTATCATGCAATTGTTTGGTTGCTTATGTCTCCTTCGTTTAATAAATGTAAATTCGCCCTTTCCGCTATGGGATTGATTCTTAAAGATATTTAAACATTCCTGCTTAACAATGTATTAACCATCTGACATCTTTTATAGCATTACTTTTAGGTTAAGTTTTAAAGTCAGGAATGCAAAATAAACCACTTTCAACCATGGTAATAAACCATAGAAAATTCATTTTTTCTAATTACCGGCAACAATAAGAACAAATATTTTTCCTAATCAGTCTCTCTAAAAGGAAATGAGCATGCAACAAAACAACCAAGATGCGGTCCTCCTGGATCTGCTAAAAGATGGGAGCGCGCAAGCTTTTACAACTGTGTACCACAAGTACCATCACATGCTAATGGTCATGGCCTGTGATATGTTGAAAGACGTAAACAAGGCAGAAGATTTATTGCAGGAGTTTTTCATGGATTTCTGGCACAAAAAGCTGTTTCTCAAAATTGATATTAATTATCAAAACAGGGATAAGGACAGCATCATGAAGAATTATCTGTATGCCAGTATTCGTAATCGTTGTTTGAATAAGATTACCAGGGAGAAGAAATTTATTTCCGACATCCCGGATGAACCTTTTCTGCCTAATGATCCGCTGGAAAGCAAAGAAATTTATACACAGGTGAACAGCGCGCTGAAGAAGAAAGTACCGCCCAAGTCCTCTGCAGCCTTCCGTTTAAGACATTATGAGCAAAAGAGCCATAAAGAAATTGCTGCGGAAATGAATACCAGTATTCAAACCGTAAAGAATCAAATCGGTACTGCCGTAAAAATTTTACGCGGTTACTTTAGTCCCGCTCACCTGTAAGCCAGGTCCTTCCCCTATTATTTACAAATTGCATGGATGCTTTGTTGCGCTACCTCTAACAGGGTAATGACCTTTCTATGCTCATCATATCCGGGAATGCAGCGCTACAAAGCAACGGCAGGAGGGATTGCCGGACCAGGACAGGATCTGCATGAAGCGTAAGCTTTATTGCAGACCTGTCTTTTTAATCATACTATGTCAAACAGGGGATAATAAAAAACCGGGAACCAAATGTCCCCGGTTCTTACCTGTGGATTGTACATACTAGTACCCGGGATTTTGATTCACATTGGCATTCGCGCCGGTTTCCGCTTCGGGAATAGGTTGTAGTCTCCTGAAATCAGTCGTCTTAACATCGGTATAAAATGCATATGCTTTCACCCCCATATTTTGCCGGGTAAAGGCTACATTGGTGCGGGTAAGATCAAAGAATCTCAATCCTTCAAACGCCAGTTCCTTGCGTCTTTCGGTAATGATAGCAGTTACCAGCGCTTGGCCGGTATACGTATATGCGATGAGGTTAGGGTCCCGGTTTTGTGCTACCTGGTTAAGATATTTCAAGGCATCTGGTTCGCTACCCAGGCGGGCATAAGATTCTGCCAGTGTTAGTAATACTTCCGCATACCGAAGCAGCTTCACTTCGTCTTTATCTGTTTTATTGGCATTCTGGTATTTGTTTACCTGGTAAGCCTGGTAGCTTCCCCTTTTTCCATCGAGCATCAATCCCAGCCGCCTGTCGCTCGCCGTGTACAAGGCATAGGTATCATCGGTTACCAGCAAATCGCCCAATCCATTGGGAGAATAAATATAATCCATTCCTTCTGGACCATTGTTGGCCGCAGGGGAATTATTCAACTCAAAAATGGTTTCCTGTTTGTCGGTGCGGGCTACCGCCGATGCCCAGTAACTACTAAAGCTATTGGCATCTGGCGCCAGGGTATAACCACCATTGGTTGCCACGAGTAACGCAGCATCACGGGCATGCTCGTAATCACCCTTATACAGATATGCCCTGGCCTGAAGTGCTTTCGCCGCATACTTAGCGATAAAATTGGAGCTGGTAGTATGAATAGCCGGTGTAACGTCGGGCATCAGCGTATAGGCACTGTCCAGGTCGGCGATAATTTGTGTGTATACATCTGCTACACTGGCCCGTGCCGGCTTAATGTAAGCGCCGCCTACTTCGGTAGATACGGTTACCAGCGGTACTCCATCAGCACTTGGTTTTACTGTGTAGGGAGTGGCAAACCAGTTTACCAGGTTAAGGTAGCAAAGCGCCCTGATCGTATAGGCTTCCCCACGCAGCTGATTTACATTGGCCGACACTTTCAGATGGGCGCCAATAATCCGGTTAGCCTGGAGAATGCTGTAGTAACTCTGTGACCACAATAGCTTTGCCTCCGGGCTTGATGCGGTAAAGGTGTAAGCATACTGCATCAGCAGGCGCGTGGAATTGGTACTGCTCAGATAGATATTGTCTGCCAGCAAATCACCGAATACTACTGCATTACGGCCAAACAGGTAATAGCTGTCCAGGTTCCGGTACAAGCCGGCAAGTGCTTCCATCATATCTTTATCGGTGAGTATGCCGTTTTCAACTGATACAGATGTGGAAGGCTCCTCATCCAGGAACTTTTTACTGCAGGACGACATCGTTACTACAAATGCCAGCAAAAGTGAGAGATGGATATATCTTTTTTTCATTTTCATCATCGTTTAAAGTCCAACATTAATACCGAGTGTATAAGTTTTGTATTTCAACATATTCTGATAGTCATAGCCGGAATAATTGACTTCCGGGTCAAATGGCAGCCGGCTGTCGAAGGTCTTGAGAAACAGGTTGGTACCCCTGGCATATACATGCAGTTTGCTTACCCCCAACCGTTTGGCAACCGGTATGTTTTTAAAGTCATATCCTATGCTGAGGTTCTGCAAGCGAATGTGATCGCCGCGATATAAACGATAGGTGCTGGTGGAATTGTCGGTAGTAGTGGAGTACTTAGGTACATCGGTTTGCTGCCCGGGTGTAGTCCAGCGCCGGTCATAGATAAACTGGTACTTATTGTAAGTATAATAGGCGCCGGAAGTGAAATAAATGTCGGATGCCCCATATACCCAGTATCCCAGGTTGTAGTTAATATCGACACCCAGGCTAATGCCCTGGTAGGTAAATACATTGCTGAACCCACCGGTAGCTTTGGGAACCGACTGCCTGTTGAGTACTACATAGGCTGCTTTGGAAATATCGGTGGTAGTGGTACCATGTCCTCCGTCGGTGTAATACAGTGGACTACCAGTTTGAGTATCTACTCCGGCAAATTCTTTCATGTAGTAGGTGTTGAAGCTATACCCTTCTTTCAGGTAAAACTGGTCGTTGCGTTCGTTGGTATTTTTTGGTAGCCTGGTGATCACATTTTTATTGAGAGATAAGTTGAAATTACTGTACCAGTTGAAGTTCCGGAGCTTTACCACATCTCCCTTAATCGTAAACTCCCAGCCTTTGTTAGCCATAGCGCCTACGTTCTGGCTCACGCTGCCAAAACCGGTGGAAAGGGAAGTGGGCACAGACCTGATCAGTCCATCAATGTTATTGTAGTAATAATCTACCGTCAGTATGAACCGGTCGGCCATAAACCCGATATCAGTACCGGCGTCAAACTTTTTGGACGTTTCCCAGCGCAGGTCCGTGTTTCCAATCACGGAATATTGGCTACCATTATAACCCGCATAGCTATACGTACTGCTATAGCTTACCTGTGGCATCCAGTCGTAGTTGCCGAGATTGGCATTACCGGTGGTGCCATAGGAAGAGCGCAGTTTCAGGGAAGATAGGATATGTTGTTGCCGGAAGAAGTTTTCTTCCTGTACATTCCAGGTACCTCCTATAGAATAGAAGCTGGCATTGCGGTGATTGGCAGGAAACCTGGAGGAGCCATCTCTGCGGAAGGAGGCATTGAGCGCATACTTGTTTTGATAGTTCACCCCGGCATTGGAATACATCGAAGTAAACGCATAGTTGCTGATTTGACCATAGGCGCCGGTGGGCGTGGCAGCATTACTAAGCGCGGTCAGGTCTTCATGGCTGGACGGGAAGCCGGTGCCGACTGCTGCCAGCAGGTACTTTTTGGATTTCTGCGCTTCGTATCCTACTGCAGCCGTTACGTAAAAGTTATCATACCCGGGTATATCATAGCGATAATCGAGCTGGTTGCGGGTAAGCCAGTTAAAGTAACGGGTATAATAGTTTTTACTGGTACCGCCGGAAGATACACCATCACCCATGGTGGCATTTAAGAACATGGTTTCTTCCAACAGGTTGTAGTCGATGCTGTAATAGCTGGTATAGGTCAGTTTATCCCAGATATTCCATTTAAGCCGGGTATTACCCAGCACCCGGGTTTCCGACAAGTGTTTGTTATCATATTGTGCGATCCATAGCGGGTTGTACACACCGGGGAAATTGATATTTCCTGCGGTGCTGGTATTGATAGAGCCATCATCGTTGTAGGCCAGCTGATAGGGCCGCAGGATGCGCGCCGCATAGGTGGGATTACCGGAATAATTACTGCTATAGGGCGTGTTTTGATCTACGTTGGAAAAGTTGATGCCGGCCGACAATTGGATTCGCTTGTTAATCTGGTGATCGAAGTTGAAGAGCCCGGATATTCTTTTAAAGTCGGCGCCGATGGTGGTGGCTTGCTGATCGAAATAGCCGGCGGAGGCAAATAGTTTTGTTTTTTCTGTACCTCCGTTGATGCTTACATTATACTGTTGTTGCCGTCCGTTGCGGGTAACCAGGTCGTACCAGTTATTGCTTTTTCCACTGTTTAATCCATATTTATCGGCGGCATCTTTTACCTGTGCCTCAGTGTAACCGGAGTTGCTGAGTGCTTCTTTGAATAACTCGGCATATTGACTGGCATTGAGTGGTTGGCCGGCATGCGGTAACCCGATAGGGCTGGTATTGCCACCTTCTGCATCAATTCTTACCTGGGTTTTTCCCAGTTTGCCGCGTTTGGTGGTGATAACAATTACGCCGGTAGCGCCACGGGAGCCATACAAAGCAGTCGCAGCGGCATCTTTGAGCACATCTATACTCTCGATATCATTTTGATTGATGCCTGCCAGTGCGTTGGAGGTAGTTACGGCACCTGATAAACTGCCGGAGTTAACGATCATGCCATCCACGACGATCAGTGGATCGGAAGATAACGATAACGACCCAACGCCCCTGATACGGATATTGACATTGGCGCCTGGTTGACCGCTGGTTAAAGGGGCTACTACACCGGCCACCTGTCCCTGCATGGCCTGCATAAAGGACGAGAAGGGTTTGTTTTCCAGTGCGTTGCCCCGGATGCTGCCAATAGCGCTGGCATTGGTGGCCCGGGTGGTGGTCCGGTAGGGATCTGTAATGATGATTTCATCGAGAGTGCGAACGGCCTGTTGCAGGCGAACGTTTACCTGGTTACTGTTAGCGATTACCTGCTGAGGTGCATATCCCATCATGCTGAAAGAGAGCAAAGCTCCTTTGGTTACCTGCTTAAAGTGATAATAACCATTGGCATCTGTAGGGATGGCGTGAGCGGTGCCGACTACTCGTACCACTACGCCAGGTATGGGATGGCCAAGAGAGTCGGTAACGGTACCGCTTACGCTGATGGAGTCGGCCGGGGTGATGGTACCCCGTAAGTTAGCCGCAGTGGAAGTAGCTGCAATGCCGTGCGCATGGAAGAAGAAAACAAAGCATACGATCATCAGCTTTGTTATCATGCGGAAGTTGAAAATACCTGGCCGGGTGTTAAATGCAGGCAGCAAGGCATTTACACGACCCTCGGTACGAACGTTGAAAATCATATTTGTTAATTACAGGTGATAAATCAGATTGCTTGTAATCCGGCACAAGATTGCCTTGTATGCAAGGCGCCGACTTGCATACGCGCGTTAAAGCCTGACCAGCTATCAGCTGAGATGTCTGAAAGAACGGCAGATTGATAACCGGTTGCTTAATAATGCTGGTGTATGTTTCCTGGTTTTAAACCGATATCTGAGATGATACCGGTTTTATTGGTTGATATTATTGTCTTTTACTAATGATGTATTCTGTCACTCTCCTGCGGGAATACGCCGCCATCACTCCTTTGTGTTGGAAGGCTGATTTTAGTTTTTCTACGTTACTTTTTCTCGTGGTGGCAGTGCTGCATGCAGACTGCAAAAAACATAGCCAATGATATATATACCTCACCGGTTTTAAACCCGGTATTTACTTATTGCATTCAAGTAATTGTATACAATTATACGTATTATTTGTATACAAAAAAAGTTTTTAAGAAATATAGTGATAATACACCTTTTCGGCTCACCCGTTCTCTGTAAATATAATCATACTCCATGTAATAAGCCCTTGTAAAGCAATGATTGTCGCTGGAAAATCGTTTTTGTTTACCTTTAGGTTATTATTTTGTTTACAAAATAATAATATTTTTAATGAGATATTTTACCCTGTCCGGTTCCTGGTTTAAATAATACCAGGAGGGAAGCGATCACCATATTCCTCTCCTGGTATTCATTTGCGGTGCAACTATTTTTTAGCCTGAACCGGCTCATATACCCTTCCAGGTGTAATCACATATTCCCCGACAGTAGCGCGGAAGAACAAAGTATTTTTACCAGCGATTACTTTCCGGTTGGTCGCTTGTTTGTCCGAACCGGCTACATGCCAGAATCCGGGCGCTAAGCCAGTGAGTACTACGTCATAGTTTTTACCAGCAGGTACCTTTATCGTAATTGGCGTATGCACCAGGTCCGTGCTGGCGCTCATGCCCACAATACGATCTGCGAGCGTAATAATGTAACTATCTCCTGTTTCATAAAAATCAACCGGCAGCGGTGCAACACCATTAGCAGCCATTTGGAATACAGTGAGGAAACGGTCGCGTTGCTGCGCAGTTTTAGGTGCAACCATAATACGGTAAGCATGCGCCTCCGGCTTATCTGAGTTTACTTTGTATGGAAACTCAAATGTGCTGTTAGCCTTATCGCCGCTGAGTATGGTGGTTTCACGATCTTTCGCGGCGGGGACCAGCATGTCTGTATAGGTATTACCGCTTATACCGCTTTGCTCATTGTGTAAGATCACACCATTGGCTGTTTCTACCGGTGCTTTCAAGGTATTGATCTGCCAGTATTTTTTGAATGCCGGGCTGGAAGTGGTCATATCGTCTGTGAGGATGATTGCGGCCGGTACATCTGTTCTTCCCAGGTTCAGGAAGCAAAATCCCCGTGTATAGCTACTCATTTTGGATGTATAAGCAGCGGTAAGATCTGCTTTAAAGTAACTGTAAGAGGGTGTTTGTGCAGAAGGCCCGTAATCGGAAGACTGCACCGTACCATAGTCAAACCAGGGATCGGTTATGGTTTCCCGCGGCGTAACCGGGAATCGCTGACTGAACCTTGATCCGCCGTCATTGGCTTCTGTCCTGAAAAGCAGGGGCTCGGCAGGATCCCTGGCCAGCATCATGCTATGTGATATAGAGCGCTTGTTGAAGTTGAAATCGTAAGGCGTACCGTACGATAAATACAACCCAATACAGCCCACCTGCATACCGTGATAGTAGATCTGCAGCTCCCCGGCATCGGCATGCTGGTGATTACCGAAATGATACCCTCCTCCTTTAATGGCCCCAATTACATCGCTGCTTCCTGGTATATTATTCCAGCCGGTACGGGCAACCATACCGCCTAGCACCGGGCCAAAATCTTTGGTGAGTGGGAGGGAGGCTATGTCAGGTTCCGCCTTCAGAGCCGGATCGTTGACCAACAGGTATAAAACAGGATTGTCTGGTAAACCGCCTTCCCGCTCAAATTCTCCTTTTATCAATGGATCATGGTTGTAGCCGTAACATAGCAACATGGTTTGTGGCTGTTTCCAGTAAAATGGCTTGCCATGGGTGTTCACATTAAATTTATCACCGTCGTGCAACATATCACCGTCTGGAAGACGCATATATAGCCAGTAATCTGATAAGCGTTTGATGTTATCATCGAAAACAGGGGTGCCGGTCATGCGGTAAAATAGCCATGCCGCGTGCATTTCCCAGCCGAAGCGATAGGCGCCATAGTCCACGCCCTGGTTGTGGCGCGGCGATTGGTACTCAAATTTCCGCATAGGGACCAGCTGCTCTAATACGATATAGGAGGTATATTGATAGGGTAGCGGATCTTCATTGTAAATGGCAATACTCATGGCCAATAAGTCACGGCTTACCTGGGCTTCGTTACCATGACCATTAATAGCACTGTTGTCGAACGGAGGCCAGCCTATCTCCATATCCATGGCTAGTCTCATCAGGTGCTTACATAAGGCTTGCCGTTCTTGTTTGCTGAGTAAATCATAGCACCAATCATATACCGTGGAGCCTATATAAATAGCACGGCCAATTTCCCGGGTAATATCTCCATACCGGATATTACCGAATTCAAGTACGGAAAGATAGTGAACCATCAGCTGGACGGCTTCTCTACCGATTTTTTTATTGTCCGTCATCAGGTAATAAAAGGCTTTCGTTTGTGCTACTTTCTCAAGTTCTTCATTGTGAAATATTTCTTTATTGGCATCAAATGCAAACGGATAAGGTGTTTCCGCCAATTGCTTCACTTTAGCCCAGGCGGGTTGGTTGTCGCCCATGTTGAGGTGCGCTTTTATCACTGGTAATGTTTGTTCATTTACCCATAAACGTGGGTGGCTGGCTGGTGGCGTAATAGCAGGTACATAATGCTGCGCTGCCTCGGGAACTGGCGGTGGTACATAGGCTTTCCATTCAATATGTCCCAGTTGTATACCCTTGGGCAGCCAGAGTTTTATGATCTGTTCCCGGCCTGTAAGCGTAAATTTCCCGGACGACTGTATTGCACCGCCATAGGCATCGTATAAAATTCTCCGGGTAGGCCGCTCCTGGTCAATTTGAATACGGATATAGGCTGTCGCTGTTTTTCCATCCGGTGTGGGTGGTAAGTCGGCCCCGGCAGCGGTATAGGTAATCATCTCATAAATTCCCGCCCGGGGTACTTTTATTTTATAAATAATATCGGGGGGGGTACGGTTACTGTCGGCCTGCGGTTTTAATGCCAGCCATTGAATCTTATGGGTGGCATCCCGGATTGCTTCAATAGCATTTGAATTAATGGTGGCCTGGTCGCCGTACCATTGTTGTGCATCACTTTGAGAAAAGCCCCTGAGCGGGGAAATGGTACATAATAAAAGGCAGCACCATCCTTTAAGGAGGGCCCTTTTTGCATTGATCAATTTTTCCATGTTATACATACTCCTACAATAATTTAAAAAAGATCCTGAATGCAATAAGGAGGTATGTACAATATGTACTGATGGCCGCAAAATAATACTTTATAAAAATTAAATCATACTATTTTTTATCGGCGCCTGGTAGAATGTGAGTATAGCATACTGGCAGCCTGTGTATGTAGCGTAATAGACTCAAAAAAAATATCTACACCGCTTATTTTATATAGATATTTAATTAATGTGTATTTTTAAGGAAAATATGACTGTATACCATGAAATTAAAATTTACCCCTTATTTATGCCTATTTATTTTTATTGGGCTGATGTCTTGTAGCAAAGAAAAATCAGCAGAACCAGATAATCAGCCGCCAGAGCCTAATCCAGCGGCAAGCGGTCTTTTAAGCGGATGGCGTCAGGGAACTACCACACAGGACGACACTCTTTTCACCATCACTTATGACGACAAGAAGCGAATAAAAAATGTCAATAATACCTCAGATAGAGATGAATTTATTGCCAGTTACGATAATGCCGACAACCTTATTGAAATAGCGGAGAATTACAGGGGAGATACTTCAGAAATGATGACATTTAAATACAATGCAAATAACCAGTTGATTGAAGCTGATCACCATCTTTTTGGACATCCCAACCGCTTTTTATATGAGTATACTAACGGTGTGCTTTCAAAAAAGAGTTACTATACAATTACCAATCTCAATGAACCCAATACGCTGAATTTATGGCGATATTTTACTTACGAGATAACGAATGGTAATGTTACCCATCGTAAGGAGTACAATAGTGCAGGGGAGCTACAGGCAGAAGTTAGTTATACATATACCACCAACGCAAATATCTTTCAGCCCTTGTCTTTGCTGAATTACATTAACAATCTGGGGTTGGACGGAGTAGCGAATGACGAAAGCCTTATTAACAAAAATATGCCTGAGAGTTCTTCAGAAAATGGAAAGAAAACTACCTATACTTATAGCTACAATAATAACAAACAAATCACCGGCTTTCTTGTAAATACCCCATATGGGGTATTTACAAGAACATTATCATATTAGCTATACATGTGACAGGCAAGAATGCTGTTGGTATCATAAACCCTTCTGTCTTTGCAGTAATAGATGGAAGGGTTTGTTATTACTCGCTTTTAATGATCAGATACCTTCTTACACTTAATCAAAAAGAAAGGATAATTTTCATTTACCTCCATAATATCAAACAACCCTGCTGGCCCAAACTCCGCTTGGATCGATGATCTGTCATAAAAAAACATTTTAACGCCTCCAAACATTTCATAGCGGTCCTGGCTGATAAATGTACCCTTGCCATAGGTGGGCGCCTCCTTAGAGATGACTGTAAACACCATGTAGCCATTCTCTGATAATTGATGATAGCAGTCGTGGACAAGTTTAGCTCTTTCGTTACTGTCTAATAAATGAATGAGCGCATAACAGAATATGCCGTCATAGCGGTTATGGTCAAACGGCATATCTGTAACAGAGCCATGGTGGATGACCATTCCTGTGCCGTAGTGTTTTTCCGCCATTTGTATCGCAGTGGCTGATATCTCGATTCCTGTTACCTTCATACCATTATCTCTGAAAAGCTGGGCATTCCTGCCATAGCCTATACCTGGAATGAGCACATTTTTAACACCCTGCTGCACGAAAAAATCTTTTGTCAGGATAGCGGATTTCGCCGGCTCAAAGCCCCACATCTCCTGTTTTTCCATGAAAGCGGCATCCCAGAATTCGGGTGTGGATTTATTTTCCATAAGCGTGTCTTGAATGATGTATGAAGGTATAAAAAAAACACTTTCCATATCGGTAGCCCGATGCTGGTTGTTAGCGCAGACAAAGGCGTCCCTAGTGGCAAAGATCAGTGCTGGGTGGCGATCTATTACAGGCCCAATTGACCATTAACTCCTATGTCATAATGTATATACATATAAGTCTTTCTATCAGTTAAATAGCGCCCCTTCGTTTTTTTATTTTGCCTACTCCAGCTATTTCCCTACTTCTTAAGAATAATATTTTGATAAAAACTACTTCTATATTGACTTAAATATATTATATATAAACATCTCATTAAGAATAAATATAAAATAACTTAGAAATTTTCTCTAATGAAAAATTTGACATTATCATTTTAATATGTACCTATGTATGTACAAACCAAAGTCGTATTAAATAATTGTCTGCACTGTTATGAAAAAATGCATCCCAAACTTTCTGCAACAGAAATACCTGTGCTACCTATTCTGCCTGCTTACTGGGAATGTTGCCTTTGGTCAGGCAGTATTCACCGTAACTGGCAAGGTGCAGGATAACAAAGGGCAAGCCATGCCCGGCGTAACTGTCAAGGTGAAACACCGGGCAACCGGCACTGTTACCACCGCCACAGGAGAGTATTCCATCAAAATGGAAACCTCCTCCGATACCCTGGCATTCTCCTCCCTCGGATACCAACCGCAGGAAATCCCGGTCAACGGACGACACACCATTCTCGTGACGCTGCTCGACAACAGGAATGACCTCAACGACGTAGTGGTAGTAGCCTACGGCCTGCAAAAGAAACAAAGCATGGTCAGCTCCATCACCACCATAAATCCAAAGGAGATCAAAGGGCCTACGAGCAACCTTACCACGATGCTGGCAGGACGTATATCCGGGCTCGTATCATACCAGCGAAGTGGTGAACCCGGCGCTGACAACGCTTCGTTCTTTATCCGGGGCATTACCTCTTTTGGCTCTGGGAAACTGGATCCCCTGATATTAATTGATGGAATGGAATCTACTTCTACCGAACTGGCACGCCTACAGCCAGACGACATCGCAGGTTTTTCCGTGCTGAAAGACGCTGCCGCCGCATCGTTATATGGAGCACGCGGTGCCAATGGCGTAATACTCGTTACCACAAAAACCGGTAAATCCGGGGTAACGAAAATGAATGTACGCTTTGAAAATTCCTTCTCCTCCAACACCCGGAATATAGCACTGGCAGATAATATCTCCTACATGCAACTGGCAAACGAAGCAGCCATCACCCGCGACAGGCTGGCCCCGTTGCCCTACAGCCAAAACAAAATCGATCATACCAAAGCCGGCGACAATCCCTACTTATACCCCAGCAACGACTGGCTCGGAACATTGATCAAAAATTATACGAACAACCAACGAGTGAATATTAACCTCTCTGGCGGCGGCCAGAAGGCGCAATACTATGTAGGCGCTACCATGAACCAGGACAACGGTATCCTGAAAACGCAAAGCGGCAATAACTTCAATAACAACATTAAGTTGAGAAGCTACGAGATCCGTTCAAATGTGAACCTGAGATTTACTTCCTCCACAGAAGCAATCATCCGAACCACCGGTAATTTTGATGACTACAATGGTCCCGTTGGCGGAGGAGCGGCTATCTTCAAAAGCGCGTTAAATGCCAACCCGGTGCTGTTTCCGGCTATCTTTCCCTCCAGCGATCTGTCCAATGTGAAACATCCCCTGTTCGGAAACGCTCCCCGTGGTTCTAATGGGGAGGTGTACAACAACCCTTATGCTTCCATGGTGTCAGGATTTCAACAGTACAATACCTCCACGCTGAATGTACAACTGGAGATAAAACAAGACCTTAACTTTATTACGCCGGGGCTCTCTGCAAGGGTGATGGCCTATACGAAACGCTATTCCTACTTTGACCTGAGCCGGCAGTACAACCCGTTTTTTTATTCCGCCAATCCAACTGTTAAGGACCCCAACCAATATACGCTGTCTCTCCTAAATGAAAAAACGGCTACTGAATACCTGAATTATACTCCCGGTAGTAAGATCGTGAATACCACCACCTATATGGAAGCAGCGGTGAACTACAACCGTACGTTCAATAAGGTACACAATATCAGCGGCTTGTTGATTGGCATTCGTCGTAACTACCTGAACGGAAATGCAGGCGACCTCCAACTCTCCCTTCCTTTCCGCAACCAGGGCGTTTCCGGACGGTTTACCTATGGATACGATAACCGCTACCTGCTGGAAGGAAACTTCGGCTACAACGGGTCTGAACGTTTCGCAAAAAATAACCGGTATGGATTCTTTCCATCTATAGGCGTAGCCTGGAATGCAGGTAATGAAAAATTCCTGGAAGGAATGACGGATGTTATCTCACAACTGAAATTCCGCGCTACCTACGGGCTCGTCGGTAACGATCAAATCGGCGATGCCAACGACCGCTTCTTCTACCTGTCGAACGTAAACCTGAACGATAACAAGTTCGGTTCATACTTTGGCGAAAACTACGGCTATTCTAAACCCGGTGTTTCCGTTTCCCGGTATCCCAATAATGACATTACCTGGGAAAAATCACAAAAGACCAATATCGGCCTCGACCTGGGACTCTGGAATGCACTCACTGTGACCGTAGATGCCTATAAGGAACGCCGCAGCAGTATCCTGATGTCAAGAGCTTATATCCCATCTACTATGGGCCTTACTGCTCCTATCAGCGCTAACGTGGGAGTAGCAGAAGGCCGCGGAGTAGATGTATCCATGGATTACAATAAAAATTTCGGCAAAACCTGGTTGCAGATGCGCGGAACATTCACCTATGCTGCCAGTAAATTGCTGGTAAATGAAGAACCGCAATACCCCGCCAATATGCAATATCTTTCCCGCGTAGGTCACTCCCTCGGCCAGGTATATGGATTGATTGCGGAAAGATTGTTTGTAGATGATGAAGATGTAAAGAACGCTCCGCGGCAAAATTTCGGAGAAGTGAGAGGTGGAGATATCAAGTACCGTGACCTGAACGGCGATGGACAAATTACTAAACTGGATATGGTGAATGAATTAGGCTACCCCACTACACCAGAGATCATTTACGGATTCGGATTCTCTTTCGGCTACAAGAATTTTGATATCAGTACCTTCTTCCAGGGCTCTGCCAGGTCTTCCTTCTTCATAGACCCTTCGGCTATTTCTCCTTTCGTAATGGATGGCGCTAATCAACATGGGTTGCTCAACGTAATCGCTCAGGATCACTGGTCAGAAGACAATCGCAACCTGTACGCATTCTGGCCAAGGTTAGGCGCTACGCAAAGCAGCAACAACAACCAGCCTTCCAACTGGTGGATGCGAAATGGTGCTTTTCTTCGGATGAAGAGCGCTGAAATCGGTTATAACATCGGCGACAAAGGAATGAAAAGATACCATATCTCCGGATTGAGGATCTATGCCAACGGTACCAACCTGTTCCTGATCAGCGCTTTTAAACTATGGGACCCGGAACAAGGAGGCAACGCATTGGGATATCCCATTCAGCGTGTATTTAACATAGGCGTTAACGTTAGTTTATAGTATCCGCCAAAAAATCTATTACTATGCAATCATTATATACTTATTTAATAGCCATGAAACCCATTCGCAACAATCCTCTTACCATTGTGATGTTGTGTGTGGCCGCTACCTTTTTTACTTCCTGTAAAAAGGGATACCTGGATATAGTCCCAGACAATGTGCCTACCATCGAGCACGCTTTTGCCAATCGCGTGGAAGCCGAAAAATATTTATTTACCTGCTATGCCTACCTGCCAAAAGAAGGACAACCGGATTACAACCCCGCGTTCAGCGGTGGCGACGAGGCCTGGACTTACTGGCCTATGAGCGAAGATTACTTTTTCCTCGATCCATATAACATTGCTCGCGGTAATCAAAATAGCGCCAGTCCCTATATGAACTATTGGGATGGATATGATGGGAAGTCGCTGTGGCAAGGAATCAGGGCCTGTAATATCTTCCTGGAAAATGTTCGCAAAGTATTAGATCTGCAGCCCTATGAAAGAGACCGGTGGATTGCGGAAGCTAAATTCCTGAAGGCGTATTTCCATTGGTATTTATTCAGGATGTACGGCCCTATCCCTGTAGTAGATAAAAATCTGCCCATTACCGCTTCACCAGATGAAGTACGGGTATTCAGGCAACCTGTCGACTCTGTGGTAAACTATATAGCAAACCTGTTAGATGAAGCTGCTGCCGGAGAAAATACCGGTCTGCCCCTGTCTATCACCAGCTCTACCACAGAACTTGGCCGCATTACCAAAGTGGCTGCACTGGCCATTAAAGCGCGGGTACTGGTAACCGCTGCCAGTCCTTTGTTTAATGGCAATAACGATTTTGCAGGCATGAAAAACAAAAACGGACAGGTACTTTTTAACCCCCAGTACGATGCCTCCAAATGGACAAGAGCCAGAGAAGCCTGCAAAAAAGCCATAGACCTCGCTAATGCAGCCGGCGTAAGATTATATCATTTCAATCCCTCTATTTTTGAAGTGGATCACGCCACGCAGATAGAGATGAGTATCCGTAATGCCGTGTGTGAGAAATGGAATAGTGAACTGATATGGGGATTAACATCAGACGGCGATCCAACCTACTGGCTGCAAACATTTGCCTGCCCCCAATTGGACCCCAATACATTCAATATTAACCTGAAAGGAAAACTCGCCCCGCCTTTGAAAATAGCGGAAATGTTTTACACACAGCATGGCGTACCTATCGATGAAGATAAAACATGGGACTATGCCAATCGCTATAAACTGCGCAATGTTACCGCAATAGATACTGGCATGCAGGAAGGGTACAGAACAGTGGGACTGCATTTTGAAAGAGAACCGAGATTCTATGCCGACCTGGCGTTTGATGGATCCAAATGGTTCATGAAAAATGAAAACTATAATATTCAAAGTAAACTGGAACAATACTCCGGGAAAAAGCAAAGCCGCTTATACTCTGTCACCGGCTATTACACCAAGAAAATTGTAAGCTGGAACCTAAACTTTACCACTACCTCCTTACAAACAGAGTCATATCCATGGCCGGTGATGCGCCTGTCGGACCTTTATCTCCTGTATGCAGAAGCGCTCAATGAAACCGGGGCTGCTGCGGAAGCATTAACCTATCTGAACCAGATCCGCGAAAGAGCCGGATTACAGTCGGTTGAAACTTCATGGAGCACTTATTCCAATAATCCAACAAAATATGCATCTGTTGCCGGACTCCGGGATATCATCAGGCAGGAGCGTAGTATAGAAATGGCATTTGAAGGCAGCCGCTTCTGGGATTTGCGCCGTTGGAAAACAGCACCGCAGGTACTGAACAGCCCCATTTACGGATGGGATATCCTGCAATCCACTTATGAAGATTATAACCGCAAGGTGTTTATATTCAACATGCAGTTTATAGCGCCCCGCGACTATTTCTGGCCAATCAAGGAAGATAATCTTCAGATCAATCCCAACCTGCTGCAAAATCCCGGATGGTAATAACCGGCTATCCTGTCAAATTATTTATACCTGCGTAAAAAGCACTGATATGAACAAACGAATTTATCTCACTTCCATATTATTATCGCTGCTGGCTATCTGCTCCTGTAAAAGAGAGGAACCCAGACCTGTTAAACAGGATAATACTCCTCCGGGAACGGTGAACAATGTAACCGTCACCAATCTCAATGGCTCCGCCAGGATCAGCTTTACCTTACCCGGAGATTCTGACCTGTTATATGTAAAAGCACGCTATCAAACTACCAAGGGTGTAAAAAGTGAAACCAAAGTAAGTCGCTATAACAACAGCCTGACGGTGGAGGGATTTGGCGATACCAGCACCTACAAGGTATCATTGTATGTGGTGGATAAAAGCGAGAATGTTTCTCTTCCCGTGGAGGTAACAGTACATCCGCTGGAGCCTGTCATCTGGATAGTGAGAAGATCATTATCCGTAGTTCCTGATTTTGGTGGAGTAAATGTAAAATTTACTAATACCGGAGAAGATGACCTGGCGCTGGTAGTGCTGGCTAACGACTCCCTGGGACAATTCTCTCCCATCACTACACAGTATACTAACCTGAAGGAAGGAAATTTCTCTACCCGGAATATGAAAGATATAGAAACGCAGTTCGGCGTATATGTGCGCGACAGATGGGGGAATGTTTCTGATACCCTGCGGGTGAAACTGACACCGTTATTTGAAGAGCTGCTGGATCGCACCAAAATGAAAGAAGTGGTATTACCTGGTGACGCTCCGCTGGGCTATGGCGGCAATGTGGCAGGCCTTTTCGACGGCAGCACCACCAGTGGTTTTTATCACTCCGGCGACGCCGCCCGGATGCCGCAATGGTTTACATACGATATGGGCGTAACTGCCAAACTAAGCCGGCTGGTATGGTTCATGCGACCCGATTACTATTACTCCCTGCATAATCCCAGGGTGGTAGAAATCTGGGGCTCTAATAAACCCAATCCCAACGGAAGCTTTGATGATAGTTGGACGTTATTGACTACCACTACACAGGTAAAGCCATCTGGTTTACCTGAAGGCCAGCTTTCGCAAGCGGATACGGATGCAGCTTTAGCTGGCTGGACAGTCACCTTCCCGTTGAATACACCCAAGGTGCGTTATATCCGCTTTAAGACGCTGAAGAACTGGTCTAACGGTACTTATGTGAACTTCTATGAGATCATGACCTGGGGGGATACCAAATAAATCATTTGTCAACCAAGAAATAAACAACATGAAAGATATCAGGCTTTTCACTTTTTTATGGATACTTGTCATCACCGGCTTTATTGTGTCCTGCACTAAAACCAGGGGAGATGCTTACAGAAGATATATGGAAGGCGGTGAAATCACCTATCCAGGCAGGGCTGATACAGTATTAGCCCGCTCTGGCCTCAACCGTATTCAGCTATCTGTTATATTAGGTAATGATCCATTGGTAAGCCGGTTAAAGGTGTTCTGGAATAATAATACCGACTCCCTGGAGCTACCCGTGAAACGGACCTCCGGGGCAGATACGATTACTGTACTGATACCTGGCCTAAACGAAGGCGATTATAATTTTACCATTTATACCTATGACAAGGAAAATCATCGTTCGGTGATGGTGAATGCTTTTGGGGTAGCTATTGGTCAGAACTATGTTGGTACGCTCATCAACCGTACCTTGCAATCTGTGACGCAATCTGCCGACGGCAACCAGGTGATATTAAACTGGGGGGCGCCGGCAGCGGGCGAACAAGGCATCGATGTGAATTATACTGCTGCCGATGGAACAACGCGTAAAATAACAGTGCCTGCTACCGAAATGCGCACGGTATTGCCCGATTATAAACCGCTGTCAGCACTGACTTACAATTCAAAATATAAGCCCGATTCCACGGCTTTTGAATACTTTTATCCTAAGGCCGGCACAGTTACGCTGCCGGCATTTGAAAGAGAGCTGCCCAAGGCTGGTTTTAGTGTGCTTGAATTGCCCACTGATGTAAAAGATGGCGGCTATGGCTGGCTGATCGACTACCTGTGGGATGAAAACTACAATCCTCCTGGTTTCGCCACCCAATCTGTCATACCTTGCTGGTTCACGATAGATGGTGGTGCAGCTGCGACACTGAGCCGGTTCAAAGTATGGCAGGCCAACGATCGTTTGTATGACAAAGAAAGCGTGAAGACTTTTGAATTATACGGCAGCAATAGCCCTGCTGCAGATGGCAGCTGGGGCAGCTGGACAAAGATCGGCGCTTATGAATCCATTAAGCCGTCTGGTTTGCCTGTAGGACAAAATTCGGATGACGATGTGGCCTACGCACAGGCAGGGGAAGTATTTAGCGTACCTGTCGGCGTTGCGCCCTTCCGGTACTACCGGTTTAAGCTGCTAACCAACTGGGGAAACAGCGGATTCATGACCATGGAAGAATTTACATTTTATACACACGATAAGTAACATCAGATGAAAAGATTATTTATACTGCCATGCCTTATCCTGGCGATGGCAGCACATGCACAGCGCGGCGGATTTAAGTTGTTATCCTATCCGGGCCGGATAGAAGCGGCAGGGATCAGCAAAACAGCACTGGCCCAACAAATACAGGCTGATAGCCGTCTGGATACTGTACAGGCATGGGCGTTAAAAGTTTTAACCGGTTTCAACGCGGGTACAGGTTATGGAGAAATCTGGATCAGGGACTTCAATACCTTTATCAAAGGTTCTTTGAAAGTGCGTAGCAGTCAGGATGTAAAAGACGCGCTGCTCCTCTTCTTTAAGCTCCAAGGTACGGATGGCAATATTCCCGATGGCGCCATCAATGAAAAGCAGGCCAACATCGGTTATAAATACGCCTATTCAGCGCTGGCTCCGGGCTGGGCCAGCCACAAAAACACCGTGGAAACAGACCAGGAATCATCGTTGATACAGGCGGTTAAGCAATACATAGATGTAACCGGTGATAAAAGCATTCTACAGGAAAAGGTAGGCGATCAAACCGTGCTGCAAAGAATGGAAGCCGCTATGCGTTTTATTTTAAATGAGCGCTGGTCGAAAGAGTATGGTCTTGTTAAAGGTGCTACCACCATAGATTGGGGAGATGTGCAACCAGAAACCGGATGGGGCGTTGCGCTGAATGAAAAAACAAAATGGGCGATCGATATTTACGATAATGCCATGTTCCTGTTGGCTATCAACGATTTCCTGGCAGTAAAACCAGCAGCTTATCTGGCTCGTGATAACTGGAAAGTTATAGCTGCTACGCTTAGAAAAAGTATCCGGAAACACCTGTGGGACGCCGTTGCCAACAAATACATCCCGCATATTTACCTGAATGGTAGTCCGTTTCCGGCTTCCTTCGATGAGCGCAGTATACTTTATACCGGCGGCACCGCCTGCGCCATCCTGGCTGGATTGCACGACCAGAAAGAGATCCGGCAGATCAACCAGCAGTTCCTGGCTGCAGCGGAAAAAGAACCTTTCGCCACCATCGGGATGACCGTTTATCCACCTTACCCGGTAGAAGTATTTCCAAACATGCCTGCCTATGTTTATCAGAATGCCGGCGACTGGACCTGGTTTGGCGGACGTATGATCACTGCATTAACTGTTAATGGGATGCCTGCAGAGGCTTACGCAGAAATGAGTCCAATGCTGGACCGCGTTATTAAGAATAAAGGATTTAACGAGTGGTACGATGTACGCACCGGCAAAGCTTCCGGCTCCGGCGATTTCCGGGGTGAAGCTGGAGTGCTGTATGATGCGGTTAACCAGTTGAAGACCTGGGCGAAGAAAGTGAAGTAAGTATACTAAAAAGGCTTTTAAGCAGCTACTTAAAAGCCTTTTTAGTATAGAATAATATTACTTAACTCCACTGGGAAGCTGTTGTGCTGCTGTCTTAGGACCTTCCACCACTAATTTTCCATCTGGCAATATCTTCATCCGGTCTACGAAAACGACGCGCTTATCTCCCGTTTCCAGTGTACGGCCATGGTATACGCAAAGCATTTCTTTGCCATCTGGTGAATAGGTGATGCTGTTATGACCGGTACCTGTTACCACCCCGCCTTGCTCAACGTTTTTTTGTAACACAGGGTTGTTAGCCGCTTTTTTAAAAGGGCCTAACGGGCTTTTGCCAGTCGCATAACCCACCGCATAGTTTTTCCCGCCGAAGTAATTGGCAGAATACATCATGTAGTAGGCATTTCCTTTTTTGAAAATGGTAGAACCTTCCGTCCAGCGGCGATTCACCTCTTTTGAGGTAACCGAACGGCTTTCCCACTCAGCTTGTTTATCTTTCATGCTCACCGGTGGGCGCAATAGCAGCACCGGCTCACCGATGGTGCCGCTAAAGTCTGGCTTTAATGCTACTCCATATACCCAACTTTCTTCTATTTCATTGAACCAGCCTTTGCTTTTTGCCCATGTGGCTATTTCACTCTGTACCGGATGTTTGTAGCAACAACGGGAATAATAGAGATATACTTTTCCATTGGTATCGAATAGTACATTCGCATCAATAATGGGATACCCAGGATCAAAAATGGGCTTGTTGTTTAGATCGATAAATGGCCCGGTTGGCTTATCAGCCACAGCAACGCCAATGCGAAAGTTTTCGGCCTCCTTGGTTGGATTGTCTTTCCATTGAGCGCTGTAAAACATATAGTACTTCCCATTGATAGCATATACTTCCGGCGCCCAATAAGCGCCGTCCCAGGCGGCTTTCGGATCACTCCAGCCATTTTTGTTATCATGAAAATATACCTGACCCTCGTTTTTCCAATTCACCAGGTCGGTAGAAGAATAGGCCGCGAAACCATTCCTGGCCCCACCGGTTCCATACATATAATATTTATCGCCTTTTACATGTAATACATAAGGGTCAGCCAAATCAACCGCCAGAGGGTTGCTGTAGGTTTGCTGTGCGTGCAGGGATATAGCCGCTGCTATTAAAAAAGAGAGGAGTATTATTTTTTTCATGTTTCAAGATATTAATTTTTTGTGAGGGAACATAGGAGGAATTGTCAGGAGTCCGGCTAGCAGTTTGCAAGTAGCGAAAATGGGCACATCATCAGTTATGCTGAAAAAGTCTGGTATTAGACCTCCGGAAAAAAACAGATTTAAAGCTGTAAACTAGTAGTCTTCAAATTGGCCATAACTGTATATTTTCTCTTTTTCAGTAAGGGCTTTCAGTCTAGTTGATGCCATATAGCATCCAGCCATCCAATTGGTTTGAATGAACAGAAGCCCGGAAAATCACTATCTTATTTTAACGGCAGAGATCCGATCTGCCGAAGAAGTATTATGTTATGAGCCAAAGGCTAATATTAACTGTGTGAAATTTTTAATAACATTGTGGCTAATTCGAACCAATCAACGTATTAATTGTCAGGTATTAAACATAATAGCGATCGCCAACTGCTGTTGCAGATCTCTGAAGGGGACGAGCAGGCATTTGCTATGCTTGTGAAAGCGTATTCCGGCCTTCTTTTTACATACCTGGTCAAAATTACCAAAGATCAGGACATAGCTTCCGACGTGGTACAGGAAATTTTCACCCAGCTATGGCTAACAAGGGAATCTCTGAGAGAAGTGGAAAGCTTTCGTTCCTGGTTATTCGTAATCTCGAGGCATCATGCAGTCAGGATGCTGAAGAACATCGACAGAGAGTACAAAAAACGGGAAGAGTGGCATCAAATTACACAAACTGCGGCCGACGGCCTGGAGGCACAGGACGAGGCCTCTTTAAAGGAAGCGTACGATATATTGGTGAAAGATGCGGTAGATCGGCTCCCGCCACAGCAAAAGAAGGTTTGGATGCTTGCCCGGTTAGAAGGGAAAAAATATACCGAAATAGCAGAGGAAATGCAGATCAGCCGGGAAACCGTGAAAAAATACCTTCAGATTGCTTCTTCATCTATCGTAGACTACATCAGGAATAATGGCCTGCCAATCATAATTTCCTTCCTGATTATAAAATTGTAAATTTTTTTTTATTGGAATACCCCCTTTTTTACAAAAGTCTTCTCCTAAGATAAGGATGGATCATATCCGTTGAAATAAATTGATTGACTGTGAATAGCAGACTACAGCACCTCCTGGAACGGTGGTCAGACGACCGGTTTACCGAAGCAGAAAGACAGGAGCTTATTGATATGTTGCAATCAGCTTCTACTGAACAGGAAATTATTCCTGTACTGGAGGACATGTGGGAAAAAATGCAGGATGAAGGCCTCTTTAGTGAAGCTCAGCAGCAAACGATGATCAAAAATATCCTGGATCGGTATCCCGGAAGAGAGTTCTCTGTTGATAAGGAAACAGGGAAGGGTATGCATGTTGGTCACAGGAATTTGTTCATACGGAAATGGAGTTGGGCTGTAGCGTCTTCTGTGGCATTGATAATGGGTGTTGGTATTTATTATTTATATCACAAGAAACAAGCGGAAACACCAACTGGTGTTGTGCAGTCGATAACAAATGACCAACAACGGAAAAGTGGCGTTTTACTGACCTTATCGGACGGATCACAGGTACTTTTGGATACTGTTAAAAATGGCCGGATAACATTACTGGGAGGAACAGTTGCTAAAGTCACCAACGGAGTGTTTGAGTACGAAAGAACAGGTTCAGAAGTTCAGTATAATACAGTATCTACTCCGAAAGGCAAGCAGTTCGAGCTTAGGTTATCAGATGGAACCAGCGTGTGGTTGAACGCGGAAAGTTCCATTAAATACCCGGTAGTATTTACGGGTAAGGAAAGACTTATTAGTGTTACAGGAGAGGTGTACATGGAAGTAGCCCAAAACCCTTCTGTTCCTTTCAGGGTAGCGGTTAGCGGCGGAACTTCTGTTGAAGTACTCGGAACAAGTTTTAACGTGAATGCATATAATAATGAGCAATCCGTTCGAACTACACTGCTGTCTGGAGCGATACGGGTTGCAACAAAAGGGGCAGCCTACAAACTACTTAAGCCCGGACAACAGGCGCTTACTACCACCGGAAACGAACCCGTTCAGATTTTTGACGATGTAAATGCAGTTTCGGTTGTTGCCTGGAAAAATGGCGTCTTTGACTTTAATAATGTTCCGCTGGAGGAGGCTATGCGGCAACTTGCAAGGTGGTATGATATTGAAGTGATTTATCCGCAAACAATTCCGAAGGTACAGCTGGGCGGTACTATTAAGAGAAGCCTTCCCTTTACCGATGTGCTGTATTTTCTAAGCAACGTGGGACTTCACTACAAGCTGGAAGGAAACAGGAGATTAATTATACTTCCCTGATGGCTGTTAACTAACCATTCAGTAAGTGTCGTTGATAACAAAATAATGCACTGGGCAGGCCGCTTGGTAAAAACCAAAGAAACCGGGAATCTCTCCGGTAATGACCTGGTATGCCAATAAAGCATCCTGTCCGGGATCAATAATAGAAACCAACCAAAATTATTCAGAAAGTATGCTTTTTTCTGCTTTAAACCAGCCGTGGAGGCTAGGATTAGCCCGGCGTGGCTTATTCTACCGTCCAGTATCAACCAAAATACCGTTCGCGATGAAACTAACATTTGTTTTATTAACTGTCGTCTTAGTTCAGGCACAAGCCATAGGACTGGCGCAGTCTATTACTGCCAAACTAAACAAAGAGCCTTTGCGTAATGTGTTTAAAATTATTGAGAAACAGACGGGAGTAACTGTTTTCTATAATGATGAACATATTAAGAATGCGCATCCTGTGACTATTGAGGCACAGCAGATGCCATTGGATGATTTCCTTACTGCCATTTTGAAGCCGGAGAAACTTGCTTTCGAGATAAAGCAGGGTAATGTGGTAGTGATGCGCAGAGATATTGGCGCATCCGGTAGAAATGGAAATTTATCCGCTGCTGCCGAGCTTAAAACGAAAGTGTCCGGATTAATCACGGACGCTGATAAAAATCCGCTGCCTGGAGCTACCATCCGTATTAAAGGTAGCCAGGTAGTAGCCGTGAGTGATGAAAAGGGGACGTTTCATATAGAAGCGGAAAAAGGCGCAGTGTTGATAATAAGCTTCATAGGATTCAATGAAAAAGAGGTGAAGGTAAACGATTCAGAAATGATTTCGGTCATTCTGGCGCCTTCTGAACAAAAGCTGGAATCTATTGAAATTGTTTCTACGGGTTATCAGAACATTACCAGGGAACGAAATACAGGGGCAGTAGCAAAGGTAGACATGAGCGTTGTTGCCAGCAGATCCAGCAGTACCAATATCCTCCAAAGGCTGGATGGGCTTGTACCCGGCCTGGTGGTAAATAATGCACCGGGCGGAGAGCCATTACTGGTTCGGGGTTTGACTTCTCTCAACTCTACCAGGTCGCCATTGATCGTGGTAGACGGCGTGGAATTACCGGGTGATAATACCAGTGATGCATCCCGTAATAATATAATGAACACCACTAACCCCATCGCCAATATCAATCCGCAGGATATTGCAGATATAACTGTTCTGAAAGATGCCTCGGCAGCTTCTATCTGGGGTGCAAAAGCGGCGAATGGGGTGATTGTGATTACTACCAAAAAAGGTAAAACAGGACAAAAACTGCGGGTCGATTACGACGGTTATTATAATTTCCAGGGCAAACCGGATCTGTCCTATATCCCGAAAATGAACAGCAGGGATTTTATTGCTACCGCAAAAGAAATCTTTCCTCAATATGCGCCCTATTATAGCTCGAGTGCAGTACAGGCCTTTGCTCCGGTTCCTCCGCACCTGCAAATTCAATATGATGCGTATCGGGGGCTAATCACCGGCGCGCAGGCGGATAAGGCGCTGGATAGTTTGGCAGCCATCGATAACAGACGTGAAATTTCCAATATTTTTTACAGAAATGCAGCCTCAACTAATCATACGGTCTCGCTTTCAGGGGGCGGCGACATTTACAGTTTTTATGGATCGCTGAACTATACCGGTATTCAAAGCAGCACACCAGGTGAACGGAATAATTCGTATAAGTTGAATGTCAGACAGGATTTCAATTTCAATAAAAAATTGCAGTTCTCGGTAATCACTGATCTCACCAATACAGTAGCAAGTACTTCAAATCTGGGTATAGGAGTGTTGGCCCCGGATGTTTCCATCGTACCTTATCAGCGGTTCCGCGATAATGCAGGAAATCCGCTGGCAGTGAATTTCCTGGGAAATTACAGCGATTCTCTCCGACTTGATTATGCTGCCAGGAGCCGGGTTAACCTGGACTACGTTCCGCTTGATGAGTTTAACAGGGGATATTCAAAGAGTAGCAGTATATCCGGAAGAGTGGTGGGAAGCGCGAAATTACAATTGCTGAAAGGACTTCGCTTTGAGGGTACTTATGGCTACCAGACATTTGCAAGAAACAACCGGACAGTTCAGTACCAGGAAAGTTACGTGGTAAGAGACCAGCTGGTAGGTTTTACCCAGGCGCCAACTATAAACAGCACACCCAGGTATTGGTTACCAAAGGATGGGGGGATGCTCAATGTAAATAATGCGTCCCAGAAAAGCTGGACAGTAAGAAATCAGTTGATATTCGATCGGAATTGGGATCCGCATCAACTGACGGTAATGGCAGGACAAGAAGCTACAAGTACCACACCATTGACATCATCTGCTACCTACTATGGCTGGGATGATCAGTTGCAGGTTTCCCGTCCGGTAAATATGGATACGCTCATGAAAGGGATTACAGGAACGGTATCCGGCGTGCTGGGAAGAAGGTTGCCATCAAATAATGTGGGTGGAGGAGAAGGGGCTATCGCCAGAACCACCTCTTACTATTCCACATTGGGGTACATGTATCAATGGAAGTATGCACTGAATGCGAGTTGGAGGATTGATGAGAGCAATTTATTTGGCCTTGCCAAATCTGCTCAAAACAGGCCCGTTTATAGCATAGGCGGTAAATGGTTGATGAACCGGGAAGACTTCATGAAATCGTTTACATGGCTGGACCGGCTCCACCTGAGATTCACCTATGGCATAACAGGTAATGCACCCAAGCCTGCCCAGGCAGCATCATTCGATATCCTGCAATCCTCATCGAACGTAAACTATGTTTCAGGCGTTGGTTTGGTTATCGGCACTCCCGGCAACAATAAGCTTACTTGGGAGGGGACCACTGTCTATAACGCAGGCCTGGATTTTACAGTGCTGGGTGGAAGACTGGGCGGTTCAATAGACGGATATATAAAGAAGACCAATAACCTGATCGGCTCATTGATGACGGCGCCGTTGACTGGATATGCAACTGTTATCGGTAATTACGGCGACCTTGAAAATAAAGG
Organism: Chitinophaga sp. Ak27; assembly: GCF_012726295.1. GTDB lineage: Bacteria > Bacteroidota > Bacteroidia > Chitinophagales > Chitinophagaceae > Chitinophaga. The sequence goes on from NZ_JABAOB010000007.1 coordinate 73,426, forward strand.
GTTTGAGTTTAGCTTGACCTCACTTAATGTTATTTCCCGGGATTTCAACTGGAATACCGTCCTGAACCTGTCGTACAACAAAAATAAGATAACAAGGATGGCAACAGCAACTGCCATCACAACCGGTACAGGAATGATCGGAACATCCTTCGCGGAAGGTAAACCAGCATATGCTGTATTCGAATTTATCAACGGCGGACTTAATGCGGCGGGAGATCCACAGATTATCCAGGCCGACGGAAAAATACTGTCTGATAAAAATGGCTCCAAACCTGAAGACGTTCATTTGGCAGGAACTTCTCAACCTATCGCGACAGGTGGATTATTCAATACATTTTATTACAGGCGGTTTCAACTGGGAATTAATATCAGCTTTAACTTAGGACATGTATTGTTCCGTGATTTTAATAATTTTTGGCAAGATCCCCTTTATCAGAACACGCTTCAACCCGACTTTGCTAATCGCTGGAAGACGCCGGGAGATGAAAATAAAACCAATATCCCCAGGTATGCCTATAACACTACCATCGACAATGGCAGAAATATCTATTACTACACCTACTCTAACCTGAATTCATTTGATGCGTCTTATGCAAAGATCAGGGAGATCACGCTTTCCTATGATGTAGGTAAGACATTGGTTCGGAGACTACATGCGGAAGGATTGACTTTCAGGGCACAGGTATCTAATCTCATGCTCTGGAAGAGGAACCACTTCGGGATTGATCCGGAGTTTCAATCGCCTGCAGGTGTCAGAAATATCCGTATAGGACAAGGTACATTCACAGTTGGCGCACACATTACTCTTTAATTAAAACTGCTTAAGATGATGAAATCCATTCATAGGGCATTATTACCCATTCTGTCTATATCGTTGATGCTTCAGACTTCATGCTCCAAAGACTTTTTGGAAATTGAGCCTAAAGGCTCCCGTGTGGCCAAAAATACGCTGGACTACGAGCAATTAATGAATGCAGTGAGTCTGCAGGTTTCCTATCCGCCGTCTTTATACATGGGCGATGAAATGGCAGCCCAGGCAACCTACATGGATGCGGCCCAGATCAGAACACAAAGGCTGTTCAGGTTTGAAGCAAGGGTATACGATGAAGATCAGCTTCCCAATGAAACATGGCCACTAACCAACATTTATACGTTTAACAAGGTCATAAACGAAGTGATGCAATCAGAAGGAGGAACTGATCAGCAAAAACGTGCCATCCTCGCGGAGGCTAAAGTCGGACGGGCGCTTTGCCATCTTTATTTTCTGAATGATTTTTCGTTGCCCTATAATGCTGCTACCGCTGCCACGGATTTGGGAGTGCCACTGCTTACAAAGGCAGACGTAACCCAAACAACATTTGTACGGGCCTCTGTACAGGAATGTTATGATTTTATCATAAAAGATTTGACAGATGCATTGCCAGACCTTGGCCCATTAATACATAGGCGGAAATTTTCCAGGCTGGCGGCAGAATTTATATTGGGCCGTGTTTATCTGTATATGGCAAAGTTCAATGAGGCCAGCACACATGTGGATGCTGCATTCGCGGAGCTTGATAAAGCTGCAGTGCCGCTCGCGCTATACGATTATAACATAGTGCTTGATCCTGCTAACGATAATTCATGGTTTCCTGACTTCGGTTTCGGACTTTCAAATTATCCATTGGCTGCCAACAATGCGCAGGTGATATACAATCTCAGTATGATTAATTTTCAGCTGCAACAAGCCAATACCTATGTGTTTTCTCCGGAAACGGCCGCCTTATATGATCCGGCAGATAAACGCCTGGAACTGTTTTCAGGAATTGAAATGTTCAATCCCGACAAAACCTTTCCAGGAGGAATGAGACGCTACTCCGCATCACTTTTTTCCGGTTTGGAAATCGGCCCCTCATTGCCTGACCTCTACCTGATGCGCGCAGAACTTAAAGCAAGGGCAGGTGACCTTACAGGGGCAAAGCGCGATCTCGAAACGCTGCGGTCAAAAAGAATGCCCGCCAATATCGCAACTGTACCTGCAAATATAGTGGGCAGCAAAGAGGCATTGGTGCGCTATATCCTTGATGAACGTATTCGTGAATTCGCCACCTCCGGCATGCGCTGGTGGGATATGCGCCGGCTTTCAGTTGACCCGGTTTATAGCAATACGGTGAAGTATACACATAAACTTTATGATGACGCCGGCAACGAAGTGGCAACCTATACGCTCAAGCCCGCGAGATTTGCCCTGAAGTTCGGTGAAAAGATGCTGGCCGAGAACAAGGGATTGGTGGAAAATAAATAGCACTGGTAAGTAAATGACAGCATACGGCTCTGCCATATTTACCCGGCAGGAAATTTCAATCGTAATAATTCAAAATTTTTAATACCGTTTAATCTGAATCTGATGAAAATGAAAAAGTTAATCTTGCTGTTGCTGATTTCGGGGTCCGTCTTCGCGCAGCAATCGCCATCTGCAAAGTATAACTTTAAGGATTTTACCTCAATAGTAAACGTGGAAGACCAGGAGAAGCAATACAATGAAATGTTGAAAGCAAATCCAATAGACCCTGCCAAACCATCTATGTATGAGGAATACCGTGCGCAGCTGGCCATGGGATGGCTTACCAAAGGAAATTTTGAACGTTATTGGTATTATAAAAATACCAGGCCGAAATTTAACGTACTTCAATTCCTGTCTCTGACTTATGCACTGGACAATCTCTTTGATGAAAATACTAATCCGCATGAAGTGGAAAAGGTATCAGCCGGGATATTGGAAGATCTACACACAGGAGAACTGAAAGATGGAATTGGCAGAACGCAGACCGTTTTGGAGATAAATGCTGCAACAAATGCTCAACTGGGAAATACAGATGCGGCATTACAGTTATTGGCGAAATCTTCGGAAGTAAAAGACGGTATGCGCGAAATGCACTATTTCAAAGATGCAAAATCCAATTACCTGAACCGGTATGGCGTAGTGATGTTGGCTGCCGGTAAGTACCAGGCGGCATTCGATACCTTAAGTAAAGCATTCAGAGAGGCGGAATCAAACCCGGTTATGGTGAATACATTCAGGTTGGTATATAAAAAGGTAAAGGGTACCGAAAATGGATTCGAGGAATATCTTAAATCCCTGAAGGATGAAGCATACCATCACTGTTATAAGGAAGTGGAAACGTTGTACATAGCATCACCTAAAACGACGCTCGACGGTGCAATACCAAGCCCGGGAGGAGATGGTAAAATGTTTACGCTTTTTCATGCCACGAAACCTGTAAAAGATATATCACTGCCAGATCTGGAAGGGAATATTGTTCATCTCAGCGATTATAAGAACAAAGTGCTGGCCCTGGATTTCTGGTCCACAGGATGTACTCCCTGTGTAGCCGCTTTCAGCGGATTTGAGCGCGTAGTGGCAGACTATAAAAAAGATGTATTTCAAATGTTTGTGGTAAGCCTGTTTGAAGACAGCGCTACCGTGAAAACTTTCGTGAAGAAAAAAGGGATTACCCTCAATGTTTTACAGGATGAAGAAAACAAGTTCTTTGATGTCCAGGGAACACCCACTAAAATCATATTTGACCCATTGGGTAATATAAGATTCTTTAGTTCTGGTTACGCAGGTTCCACAGACAGGGAGTATTATAAGCTGAAGTCTATGGTAGAGATCACAAAATCCAGGTATAAAGGGTAATGCGGATTGCGCCTGTTGGATGATATTAACTGAATTTAAACGAATGTGGCTTTTGCCCTGCAAAAAGTATTTATGAGAAGAGTGTTTTTTTTGATATTGACCAGTCTGGCAGCTTTGTCCGGCATTGCGCAGGATAACCACCCCGTTTCGTGGAAATTCCGCAGTGACTCAATAGCGCCGCTCACCTTTAAGATTGCCTTCGTGGCATCTATCAACGAACCGTTTCATATCTATCCACAGTCTTATGATGGTGGAATGGGAATGCCTACTACTATTACATGGGGAGAAAATCCGAATGTTCAGTTGATAGGAGAGATGGAGGAAAAAGGAGCAGCATCTTCTGCCGGGGAAACGGTGGCTTACTACGCGAAGGGTGTTACGTTTTCGCAAACTATCAAACTCAAAGCAGATGAGAAAACAGTATTGCATTTCCGGATCAGGTACATGGCATGCAATAATCAAATGTGTCTTCCTCCTTCATCAAAGGAGTATACGCTGATTGTAAATGATGCTAACGGTATTATCGTTACTGCTGAAAATGAAAAAAATATACAGGCGCCGGGTATACAGGCAGCAGTACAATATGAGGACTTTACGCTGCCGGATGTAAAAGGGAAAAAAATCTACACCAAAACAATCATCTCCAATAACAGGTATACATTTATTGATTTCTGGGCTAGTTGGTGTTCACCATGCAGAATGCAGGCAAAAGCGCTTATTCCGCTTTATGCCAGGTATAAGACCAAAGGGCTGGGTGTAATTGGCGTTTCTCTCGATACCGATGCTGCTGCCTGGAAAAAGGCAATAGAGAAGGATGGTTATACCTGGACGAACCTGGCAGACCTGAAAGGATTTGATTCTCCTGTTACTAAAAAATATCAGATTAAAACTATTCCCAGGAATTTCCTGATCGATAACAAAGGTGTAATTGTTGCCAGGGATCTCCATGGAAAAGCGTTGGAAGCAAAGCTGATGGAACTGTTTAACTAAATGCGAGACGCTTTTTCTGATGGTAACATATTAATCACCCATTGCAATTCTTATTATAATTCGATTTCTGAACCCTAATTAATCCTACTTAAATTGAGAAAGTTAATTATAGCCGGTTTGTCAATAATGTCATTGACAGCTTTTGCTCAAAGTAATAATAAGTTTACTATCAATGGCAAATATGGCACAGGCAACGCTCCTGGGAAGGCATACCTGGAGTATACGATGGAGGGTAAATCCATTGTTGATTCCGTTGAATTGAAGAATGGTGCTTTCAGGTTTGCCGGCAGGGCATCCACTTCGCCGGTATCCGCTACATTAACCTTTGATACGAAAGGCGTTGGGAGAACTAACAGCCTTGAACAGGTAACCGTTTATCTTGAGCCGGGTAGCATTCATATTAAAACGAATGGAGCTACAGTAGAAGGAGTGCAGGTAACCGGAACGCCCAGGAATAATGATTATAATGATCTTAATAGCCTGGTTGATGCCGGCTTTTCACAAATGACCGATGAAGACAGGCAATTCATGGGAGGAAAAGTGTCTCCACAGGCCACGCAGGATTACGAGGCCAAAGCGGAAGGATTTCGGAAGAGGTTTAGTGACATGACCAAAGGTGCCTATATTAAGTTCATCCAGTCCCATCCTGCATCAATGCTCAGCTTAGAATTGTTTCCCAAAATCGCTTATGACCAACGCTATGACGTAGTGAAGCCCTTGTTCGACGGTTTATCATTCAAAATAAAAAATAGTAAGGAAGGTAAAAAAGTGGCCGCTAACCTGGATAAAATGAGAGTAACTGCAATAGGGCAACCGGCGCCAGACTTTGAAGTTCCCGATGCAGAAGGGAAGCTGGTTAAACTTTCGTCATTTCGTGGTAAGTATGTATTGGTCGACTTTTGGGCTTCCTGGTGCGGGCCATGCAGGGCAGAGAACCCAAACCTGGTGAAAGTCTACAATAAATTCAAGGACCAGAACTTCACAATTGTAGGTATTTCTCTCGATAAGTCTGACAGCAAGGCATTGTGGTTGGCGGCCGTTAAAAATGACGGACTTCTATGGCTTCAGCTTTCTGATCTGAAATTTTGGAATAGTGCGGCTGCAAAATCATATGGTGTCCAGGCAATTCCTCAGAATTTTTTGATCAATCCTGATGGAATTATAGTTGGAAAAACATTGTCAGGAAAAGCATTGGATGAAACATTAAGCGAAATATTTTATCCTGTGCAAACGGCTAACTGACGCTGGGGTGTAACCTATTGCTGAATGTAAGAATGTAAATAAGAAAGGGCTGTTCTACAAAGAACAGCCCTCAAGCAATTTAGGAGAATCTTCCATTCGTAGCGAGATCGGGAGTTGAACCCGAGACCTTTGGGTTATGAATCCAACGCTCTAACCACCTGAGCTACCTCGCCATATTCCTTTTTCGACCCGCTGTAACTACCATCTGTAGCGACTGCTGATCCAAAACGGGAGTGCAAAGATAACGGCTTAAAAATGAAAATTCAAAATGTATCTCCCTTTTTTTAGAAATTTTTTTAAACAGCTTCATCTGTTCCCGGCTTTTCCCACTTTTTCATCAGCGCCTCATCAATAGACCGGATATGCAGATCCCGCTGTGGATAAGGCAATTCAATCCCTGCACTATTCAGGGCTGTATAAATAGTGGCAAGCACCTCGCTCATGGCCGTACCCGCATTATCCAGGTCGCCCACCCAGAAGTATACCCGGAAGTTGACGGCATTATCGCCAAATTCGATCAGCTGAACTACCGGCGCCGGCAAGGTCAGCACATCTTTGCGATCGGTGAAGGCTGACTTAATAATATCGGTTACCTGCTTTACATCACTGCCATAGCCTACGCCAATCAGGAAGGTAACGCGACGGGTGCGGTTAGTGCGGGTCCAGTTGATCAGCTGTTGAGAGATGAGGTCCCCATTGGGTACAATGACTTCTGATCCGTCCGGAGCGTTGATTTTACTGGAACGGATACCTATTTCTTTTACGGTGCCTGAACGGGAGCCTACTTCAATTACATCGCCTACTTCGATAGGCTTTTCGAAAGCCAGGATGATGCCGGATACCAGGTTGTTGACAACATTTTGCAAGCCAAAGCCGATACCAACGCCCAGGGCGCCAATAACAATGGTTAATTTATCCATGGGAATGCCGGAAGCAGCAAACGCCAATAGCACTCCGCCCGCCAGCACCGCCAAACGCAGGAGCAATAAAGCTGAGCCGAACTTAGTCTTTTTACCGCTGGTGGTTTGCCCGGTGCTGCCAAACATGTAGGCAATCAACTGCGAGGCTACGGTAGATACCCATATCACCAGTATGAAGATGATAACGCTGCTGAAAGTAAAGTCCGAATTGCCTATCTGGTGCGGCGATGACAGAAAGTCGGAAATGCTTTCATGAATAGTGTCATACAGGTAAAGATTACGGGCAATGATGATCAGCCAGCCTACGACGGCTAATATGGCCAGGAATGTTTTCGACTTCCGCTGTACATCCTGGTAGTCCATAAAAGAGATGAAGGTGCTGGAATCTTTGTTGGCCTCCACCTGCAGGTATACCGCTTCCATCAATATTTTCACCAGGGTAAATAAGCTAAGGGCCATAACGGTATTAACAATGGCGCTGGAGCCCATGATCTTTGCTGTACCCACCCTGGCGAATATCACCAGTACCAGCGAAAAAATACTGGTGACGATAAACAGCTTTATTACCGGCCGTATAAACCGGGAAGGGGCAAAAGTGTTCAGCGCCGTTTCTTTTAACAGCCGGTAACCTAATACGGTGGAGAAAATGCTGCCTATCAGTAAGCCCCATTGTTCGGCGTAGGTCACTTCTATCAATAAGTTGTTCAAACAATACAGGAACAGCAACCCTATCATCAGTAGCCAGATCCGGAATAAGGTGGGGGATAACAGCCGGCGGAAAATAAACGTTAATGCGGTAGCATTGAGCAGCCAGGTGATTTCGGTAAATAAGATAGGGTAACGGATAGATAACACTGCAGATAATGTGGTCACCAGTACAACGGTACAGGCAATCGGAAAACGATACAGGTATTGTGTATGCTGTAAAATCGTTTCGCCTTCTTCCTCCGTATGATTTTGTTTTATTCGCTTAATGTTGTGGTACACCCACCAGGAGAACAATACCGCCAAAAGCAACCATACAAAAAATACAGGCCATTGTATGGTGAAAAATATACCCATCACTTTACCACTCTTATGCAGAGAGTTTTTTAATACCGGGAAAAAATCCAGAGGGTTAATGCTGTCCCGGTGCGGTCGCCACAGGTAACGGTAGTCGCGTGCAAACATGTTGGCGGAATGCTGCTCCAGCCGGTAGTCCATGTCTTCATATAAGTTAGACACTTCTATATAACGGTTAGCCACTTTATTCTGTAATAGCCCTATCCTGATCAGGTTAATCTTGTTGGCACTGTCTACCGCATGAAATTTAAGGATCAGGTTAGTGATCTGACCAAGATAAAAACCATATAATTCATTTTCTGCAGGGATGTTACGCATAGCAGAATCCCGGCGGAGTGAATAAATGGTGTCATTAATGCCTACCAGTTTGTCATAATAGGAAAAAAGGGTCGACTGCCAGGAATCCAGCTTGCGTTGCAGCTGTTCCAGCATTACTTTATTGGTATAGATATCGTTGATGTTGGGAGTGCGCCCCAGGCTGGCGATGTTATATTTTATCAATGCCAGTGAGGTGTCCGTCATGGGTAATCCGTTGCTGATGTTTACGGTGTCAAATCCACGCCGGAGAGAACTCATTACCTCGTTCAGCATCAGCGTGTAATCTTCAATGCGGTTAATCAATATGGCAACAGAGGTATCGGATTTTCTGATACGGTTACTATCTTTTGCAAGGGCGGCAATATTTTTCCGGATCGTGGCGCTGTCGATGGTCACCATATGAATGGTATCCACCTTTGCCTTTTGTTTTTTGCGCTGCGCCTGGGCGTGAAAACTACCGCCGGTAATAATACATAATATGATAATGGGCAGCAGCCATGTAGATTTGGTAAACATATGAACAGGTGTCTGTAAAAAGTAGATGCTTATGTTGGAACATTTTTTATGCCCAATTGTTGCTGAATTTAAAACTTTTAACTTGCCTGGCAGTTAAGTTTTCCGGAATCCGGTTGCTCATTCGCTATTTCCGCTGTAATTTGTAAGTCATTGCCAGACCATGAAAACTAGTTTATGAACAGAGAAATGCTCGTAAATACCCTACGGAAAGACCTTGAGCCCTGGGATATAATTGTTATAGGCGGTGGCGCTACTGGCCTGGGGGCTGCCCTGGAAGCCGTAACAAGAGGTTATCGCACCTTGCTGCTCGAACAAGTGGATTTTGCCAAATCCACTTCCAGCAAAAGCACGAAGCTGGTGCATGGAGGAGTGCGTTACCTCGCGCAAGGCAATGTATCACTGGTAAGGGAAGCCAGTGTAGAACGGGGCCGCCTGGTAGCGAATGCGCCCCACCTGGTACGTAACCTGACTTTTGTAATTCCTACCTTTAACCTTTGGGAGAATATTAAATACACGGTTGGTCTCAAAATGTACGATTGGCTCGCCGGACGTCTCAGTCTCGGTAAGTCGGTACATATATCCAAATCGGCTACGCTCGAACGCTTGTCTACTTTGAAAAAAGATAACCTGGCAGGAGGAGTGCTCTATCACGATGGCCAGTTCGATGATAGCCGCCTGGCGATCAATCTCGCCCAAACTATTTCTGATAAAGGAGGTACGGTGCTCAATTACATGCGGGTGACCAGCCTCACCAAAGATGGAAGCGGTAATATTAACGGTGTAACGGTGAAGGATACACTGGAAGGAGGAGACGAGATCCATCTGAATACCCGGGCGGTTATTAACGCTACCGGTGTGTTTGCTGATGATATTCTGGAGATGGACAATCCACAGGCCCCAAAATCTATTGCAGCCAGCCAGGGCGTGCACCTGGTGCTCGACAGTGATTTCCTGCCCGGGCACGACGCGCTCATGATCCCTGAAACCAGCGATGGACGAGTATTATTTGTAGTGCCCTGGCATAATAAAGTGGTAGTGGGTACCACCGATACGCCTATCAATCACATTAGCCTTGAACCCAGGGCACTGGAAAATGAAATTGCCTTTATCCTCAACACCGCCGGACAATACCTTGCCAAACCGCCTCAACGCTCAGATGTGCGCAGCGTGTGGGCCGGACTTCGTCCCCTCGCCGCAGCCAAAACTGAAGGGCATAAAACCAAAGAAATTTCCCGCAGCCATAAGGTCATGGTCGCCAAATCCGGACTGGTTACTATTATCGGCGGAAAGTGGACTACCTACCGCCGCATGGCGGAAGACGTGATACAACAACTGGAAGAAACCCTTCGCTGGAAACAAACATCTTCTGCTACTCACGAACTGCGTATCCATGGCGCTACTGATAATGTCGACTGGAACGATCCCTGGTATTTCTATGGCAGCGATGTGTTACATATCCACCAGATGGTAGCCCGTGAACCTGATTTGCAGGAAGAGCTAAGCCGCGAATATCATATTATAAAAGCCCAGGTGGTATGGGCCGTGAGAGAAGAAATGGCACGCAATATCGAAGATTTTCTGGCCCGCCGTACCCGCCTCCTCTTGCTGGATGCAAAGGAAGCAATGCGTATAGCCCCTGCCGTAGCCCGGATCATGGCAGAAGAACTGCATAAAGACGAACACTGGGTAGCTACCCAAATCGCCAGCTTCGAAGCAGAAGCCAAAGGATATCAATTAGAGCAAAAAGCATAAAGCGGAAAGCATAAAGCTTTCCGCTTCCAGTCACATCCATTTGAATTTCTGTTCAAAAGGTTTTATCCTTCTACCTGGCATCACAGGTTCATCTGTATAGCCCATATAAAAGAATCCCAGTACCTGGTCATCGTCTCCCAACCCCAGGTAATCCTGCATGGCAGGGTGGTATGTCATCCCGCCAGATCCCCAGTAAGCGGCTATATTTAAGGCAGTTGCCCCCAGCCAGATGTTTTCCACAGCACAAGACACGGCAGCAATTTCTTCTATCGCCGGAATCTTAGGATTATTACCTCTTTTCATACAAATAGCCAGGATATGAGAGGCGAGGTTTCCCTGGTTCTTTAACTTCTCATAATTGCCGGTAATGTATTTGTCGGCCGGTGTAAATTGCTTGTACAGGTCGGCATGGTCAGCACAAAATTGCTGTACTTTGTCCCCGCTGTACACCAAAAAATACCAGGGCTCTGTATGACCATGGGTAGGCGCCCAGTCGGCCAGTTGTAATAATTGCTGCACGGTTTCATCGGCTATTTTCCGGCCGTTCATGCTCGTAGGCTTCACTGTACGACGGGCCGTAATAACCTGCTCTACGGTGTTAACTGAGGTAGTAGTATTCATATAATATGTTTATTTACCGGCTTCCAGGCGTGTTTGCATGTCTGGCGCCAGCTTCACTATTTTACGTTGATGATAGTCAAAGCAGATCATGCCGGTCTTGGCCTCGGCAATGGTAATTGTTTGTGCATTACGTTGAGTCGTGATACGGTAAAACAACTCAAAGCCAAAGGCACTGAATTCTCCGGCGGCTACAGCCACATCAAACACATCTCCATGAAATGCTTCTCCCTTATAGGCTACAGCCACATCGGCCATAATAAGACCGGCACCCGCTTCTTTGTCAAGCTCTTTGTAACCCAAACTTTCCAGGAACCTGATCCTGGCCTCGTGCATAATCGAAAGTATTGCATCATTGCCTACATGACCGCCATAGTTAACATCCTGTATCCGTACGGGTATCGCTATACTAAAGGGAAATCCTGCCGGTAAATCTATTTTTATCCTTGCCATTATATTTTTTTAAGGTAGATGCTAAACGTTTGCTGTCTGTTTCAGGAAGGCGACAAATTTTTGGAAAGCCCTGGCCCGGTGACTGTACTGGTTCTTTTCGCCCAGCTCCATTTCTGCAAAAGCGCGGGTTTCTCCTTCAGGCACAAAAATAGGATCATACCCAAAGCCCTCACCGCCCCGGGGGGCATTGGTAATATACCCTTTGCTGACACCTTCAAACTGGTATTCTTTCCCATCCAATATCAGGGAAATAACGGTACGGAACTGAGCGCTGCGGTCGGTTTTACCTTCCATTTCCTTCATTACTTTCACAATATTGTCCGCTGCTTCTTTTTGCTCGCCGGCATACCGGGCAGATAAAACCCCCGGTGCGCCGTCCAAAGCGTTAATTTCCAGTCCGGTATCTTCTGCAAAACAATTTTCTCCTGTCATTTGGTGAATGGTGGCCGATTTTTCGGTGGCGTTCGCTTCCAGGGTGTCATGCGGTTCCGGGATGTCTATTTCTATACCAGCTTCCAGCAGGGTGATAATCTCAAACTGGTTTCCTAACAGCGACCGGAATTCCTTTACCTTATTTTGATTGTTGGTAGCAAATATCAATTTCATCTTGTTGTATGAGAAATAAATTAAATATTTAACAATTGTTTCAATCCCGCCCAAAGCCGGGCCTTTAATAACTTGTCGCTTCCAATCAGCGATAATTCATCGGAAAATAATAACGTAGTATCATTTACAGTCACGAGTTGATATAAAGGAATGTCGCTAAATCCTAGCTGCTCCGGTGCAATCCCAAATACAACGCCCCGGGTTATCTTCACGGCAGCTTTCCAGTCAGGAAAGGCCAGGGAAGGGTGGTGGGATACATTCAAAAGGGATACATCCTGCATGCTCAGTTTACAGGCATTTAATATATTGGTGAGGAGGTTGAATAATTCTTCGTTTAAGTACGCTTCGTTTTCGTTTTGTATGAAGAGCGCAATGTTTTTTTGATTTTCTCCTAAATATTTGACTTTGGGTGCCACTTTTTCTTCGGCGGCAACCGGCACGCTTTTCCCGGGAATGATCGGCTGGGTAAAGATCTTAGCCAAAAAGTACGGATCAAGATCAAGCTGCTCAAGTGGCATATTTATTATTATTTAATTTAATATTAAAAACCCCTCTGGGGAAAAATCAGTTTATTTGCACTGCCGGGCCCCCTCAGGCTACCAGCGACACAACGATTAAAGTGTAAAAATATTGAGATAAAATTGATTAACCATGATGGTAGATAAATCAACAGTTAAGGAAGAGGCGCTACAGAAGATCAAAGTCACCAAAACTACGAAAAGCAGGTTAAGTGAAGTAGATTTTAATAACCTGGCATTTGGTAAAATGTATGCCGACCATATGCTGGTGGCCGATTTTGATGGTAAAGAATGGAAAAATGCAGCGATCCTGCCTTTTCAGAACCTGTCTGTAAGTCCTTCTAATGCCGCCTGGCACTACGGACAAGCAATCTTTGAAGGAATTAAAGCCTATAAAGATCCCCAGGGGCACCCAATGATCTTTCGGCCTTATGATAACTACAAACGCTTTAACACCTCCGCAGAAAGAATGGGTATGCCGCAAGTTCCGGAATGGCTCTTCATTGGAGGCCTCGACCTCCTGATCGATATGGACCGCGACTGGGTGCCTACCGGTAAAGGTTGTTCGCTTTACCTTCGCCCGTTCATGATTGCAGCGGATGAATTTATCGGCGTACGTCCTTCCGATACCTACAAATTTGTGGTAATTAACTCTCCCTCAGGGGCCTATTTTAATAAACCTATCAAGCTGCTCGTGCAGGATAAATACGTACGCGCATTCCCTGGTGGCGTTGGCTACGCCAAAGCAGCAGGTAATTATGGCGGTACCATGTATCCTACCATGCAGGCCAGGAAACAAGGGTACGACCAGATTTTATGGGTAGACGGATATGAACATAAATATCTCCAGGAATGCGGTACCATGAACGTGTTCGCCATTATCGGCAATACGGCCATTACACCCGACCTTACCCAGGGTACCATCCTGGAAGGGGTAACCCGGGCCAGTGTTATGGATATACTCCGGGATATGGGCCTCCAGGTCGAAGAAAGACCCATTTCTATCGATGAGGTAGTGGACGCTTATAAAAACGGAACCCTAAAAGAAGTGTTCGGTACCGGTACCGCTTCCAGCGTGGCCTATGTAGAACAGCTGGATTACCTTGATACCCATATCAAACTGGATACCTCCAAATACGATATAGGAGCGGAAGTAATCCAACGTCTGGATAATATCCGTACGGGTCGCACTCCAGATACACGTCACTGGAATTACATAATAGATAAGAAATAAGAGCTTTATATATTAATACATAGATAAAAATAGGGCTGATAAAAAGGCCCTATTTTTTTATGGTAGTTTCTTCGAGAAACCATACCTTTGCAGTCCGGTTTTTGGTAATCCTGAGCTCCTACCAAAATAATTAAGACCACTCCCTGTAATACAGGTGATCATCCCGGCAAAAATATTTTCGAAACAATTTTGTTATTCACACATATAGTTTTACCTTTGCCGTCCCAAAATCCCTTTATGGGGAATTTGGATGTCATTGTAAACCGACATAAAAAACTAGGTAAAGAATGCCTACTATACAACAATTAGTAAGAAAAGGAAGAGAAATTATCCGGGCTAAGTCTAAGTCCAGGGCATTAGATAGCTGCCCTCAGCGCCGTGGCGTTTGTACTCGTGTATACACTACCACGCCTAAGAAACCGAACTCCGCTCTGCGTAAAGTAGCGAAAGTGCGTTTAACCAACAAAGTTGAGGTGATTGCCTATATCCCTGGTGAAGGTCACAACTTGCAGGAGCACTCTATCGTACTGATCCGTGGTGGAAGGGTAAAAGATTTACCAGGTGTTCGTTACCACATCGTTCGCGGTTCCCTGGATACTGCCGGTGTGAAAGACAGAAAGCAGAGCCGTTCCAAATATGGTACTAAGAAGGAAAAGGCTAAAAAATAACAATTATAAATAGTCGTAATTTTCAATAAATGAGAAAGCAAGCTGCAAAAAAATTGCCTCTGGCTCCGGATCCAAGGTTCAATGACAAGCTGGTAACCCGCTTTGTTAATAACGTAATGGAACAAGGAAAAAAGAGCATTGCCTATAAAATTTTCTACGATGCTGTGGACAAGGTAAGCCAAATGACCGGTGAAAACGGTTACGAGGTTTGGAGAAAAGCATTGGCAAACGTTACTCCCGGTGTTGAAGTTAGAAGCCGTCGTATTGGTGGTGCTACTTTCCAGATCCCCGCTGAAGTTCGCCCTGATAGAAAAATATCCCTGAGCATCAAATGGTTAGTACGCTACGCCGGCGAAAGAAACGGTAAGAGCATGGCTGACAAGCTGGCTAACGAAATCGTAGCCGCAAGCAAAGGTGAAGGCGCAGCATTCAAGAAGAAGGAAGATACTCACCGTATGGCAGAAGCGAATAAAGCTTTCTCTCACTTCAGAATCTAGTTATAGCCTGCAAAGGCAACTCAATATATTTGGCAAACAGTTCCTCCGGAGCTGTTTGCCTTTTTATGTTTGGTACCCTTCAAAATAAAAAACGGCCAGTTTTTATCAATAAAAAACAGGCATCAGAAATCCAATGCCTGTCACGATTATTCTATTTGCGTGTGCTATTTGACGTTTACGTATACTTTGATTTTGCCTTCCTCTCCATTAAACTCCTGTAATGCCTTCCCTATCACCTGGCCTGTTTTCACTTTATCCATATCCGCTTTCATCGCATAGCCCCGTTTATGGGAGGTAACAAGCATATCGCCGCGATGAATCGGTCCATTTTCATTACACACTTTCGTAGGAATCACCCCTACCACACCCAATGGGATCTTTGCCGTTTCAGTAGTATCTATCTCGGTTTCTGTCATCAATACACCTGGTTTCGTAGCATACACGCCTATTACGAGCGAAGAATAGGCCTCGGTTGATTTCTCTACTGTACGGTCAGCACTGGTCGCAATTACCATCACATCTCCGGGTTCATAAGCCGCTCTTTCCCCCGTTACATCAAATGCTTCGGCCACATCCGCTCCTCCCACCTGGGAGCCTCCATTGAAAAAGCCCTTGCCCGTATGGTCAATGCGCGCCTTGTTAAAGCCTCCTGCTTGATAAATGGCCAAATCCCCGGTTGCCCCGTTATGGTTCACAACAAAGGCAGATCCCTGACCATTGGTAACCACCTGGAGCGCAATGCCAAAGCCGGTCGAATTGCTGTGTTCAAAATAGCCACCATATCCACCCGTACCGGAAGCTATCCCGTATACACCAGCGGTACCATTATTACCAAATATACTGTTCACCTCTCCACGTACTCCCGCTCCAACGCCAGTGGTGTTATTCATAAAGAAATTGCCGGCATTGCCCAATGAATGATCCGCTATCACTCCTGGCCCGATACTGGTTACCTGTAAGGTATTATCGGTGTTAGTACTGTTTGAGGTTTGAATCTGTACAGCGTTGCCACTGGGGCCACTATGGTCCAGCACCGTGGCAGTACCCTGTCCCTGGCTTGTAACGTACAATGCATGTCCAAATCCAGTAGTGTTGCTATGTTCAAAATATCCGCCGTATCCACCGGTTCCGGAGGCTACACCATATATGCCGGCAGTGCCGGCATTACCAAATAAACTGTTTACCTCTCCCCGCACTGCGGCAGCAACAGCAGTGGTGTTGTTTGCGAAGAAGTTGGCAACATTACCCAAGCTATTATCGGGAATATTTCCCGGGCCGGTGGAGGTCACCTGGATAGTGTTATTGGCACTATTAGTATTGTTCGTATTTTGAACAAATACAGCGCTGCCACTAGGACCATTCTGGGTGACTGTCATGGCATTCCCTTGCCCCTGGTTAATTACAGCCAGTGCATTCCCAAAACCGGAAGTACTGGAATGTTCAAAATAACCGCCGTAACCACCGCTGCCGGAAGCCACACCATAAACGCCCGCTGTACCATTATTCCCGAAAATACTGTTCACTTCACCACGTACACCGGCGCCAACACCATTGGTATTATTGGCAAAGAAGTTCGCTGCATTTCCCTGCGAATGGTCTGCTATAACCCCCTGGCCTGTACTCACCGCCTCCAGCACATTGTGGGTATCTGCAGTGTTAACATTTTCAAAGAGCCCTGCCCGGCCAGTGCCACCACCAATCCCCGCCCGCCCTAAAACGCCAATGGCACTGCCACTGGCATCGGTGGCGGTAAATCCATAAACACCATAGCCGATTCCGTCATTTCTTCCCACCACAGCGCCAGTCCCCGTTCCAATACTTTTAGTGCGACCTGTTACAGCTTCACCTCCGGCAGTATTATCTCCTAATACGCCGGCGCCACTCAAGGTAGCAGTTACGCCATATACGCCGTTGCCTCCCGAGCTATTTCCCGCTACGGCGTTGTTGGTGCCTGTTGTGTTCCCATTGACAGCCACGCCGTTTCCGGTGGTACTGGCTTGCAATACAGTGGAATTATTGGCATTGTTGCTAATCAGAAAGGATCCTGCTATACCGTTGTTGCTCGTGGCAGTCAGCCCGGTACCGGAGCTGCTATTCGCATATACGCCAATACCTGCACCAGTGGCGTTGCCATAAACTCCAATTCCCGTAGGCGTGTTGCCATATACGCCCCATCCGCTTCCACTCTGTGATCCCCATACACCTATACCCAAACCACCGGTGCCATTATTAATACCCCTTACAGCGGAGGAAAAACCACCTGGAGCAGTAGCGGAAACAATTCCCCTCAGTGCGGTAATACTGGCGCTGGTACTATTGCTAACGCCTTCCAATATAGTGCCGTCACCTTGATTGGTAATGGAAAACACCGTACCCGGCAAATTCACCGTATTGGCATAAGGTAGTGCAAAGGGCGCTCCGGCCGTTGCCGGTGTCCATTTGGCCCCGTCATATCGCAATATTTGCCCGGCTAACGGAGCCACCGTATTAACAGCTATTCCCTGCAGTCTGGCTACGCCGGGATTAGGGTAAGTACCCTGTAAGTCGCCGCCGGCAGGACCGTTGGGAGGTAAGGTAGTTGGAATAACGCCGGCGGCGATTTTTGCCGCAGTTACCTTGCCATTGCCGATAAGAGGATCAGGGTAATTGCCTGTTAGATCCCCGCCCGCAGGTGAAGCAGTAATACTTCCCGCAGGACCTTGAGGACCTTGTGGTCCTGCCGGTCCTATCGGTCCTATCGGTCCCACCGGCCCGGTAGCTCCCGCCGGACCAATTGGACCAATTGGCCCAATTGGCCCTGCGGCCCCCGTAGCACCCACCGGTCCGGCAGGTCCCTGCAAGCCCTGCGGCCCCACATTGCCCGGATCCCCTTTAAGTCCCTGGAGGCCCATGGCGCCGGTTGCGCCGATCGGCCCTGCTGGACCGATCGGCCCCGCCGGCCCTTGTAATCCCGTTGGTCCTACCGGTCCCATAGGACCTGTAGCCCCCTGCGGTCCCACATTGCCGGGATCTCCTTTAAGCCCCTGTGGTCCTACAGGACCTGTTGCGCCTATTGGACCCACAGGACCCGGATCACCCTTCGGGCCCTGTATTCCGGCTATACCAGGGTCTCCTTTAGGTCCTTGCGGCCCTGCCGGCCCCGGCGCACTGTTTGCCGCATAAATGGCAAAGGGCACACTCATTAACTGAGAGGTACCCAGCTCTGTAAAATTACTTCCACCAGAAGATATTTCTACCCGTAAATACTGATTGGCCTGGGCCCAGGGAACGCCGGCAAAGGTGCCGGATACTACATCGCCTTTACCAATTTGAGCGGTAAAGAGCCCTACCTGATTGGTTGTAACATCCTGCGTTTCCTGGTATTGTACGTTTCCGGAGGCAGATCCTCCCAAAATGGTAAACCTGATTTTTAATGCCTGGGCGGGGAGCGTAGTCCCATTCATATTCCTGGCTACCGCCTGGTAATTGATACCCTGTAATCCGCTCTGGGCATGCAGCTGCAACAATGTAGGAAAAAAGGCGATGATGGTTAGATATATAATTCGTTTCATAAGGGGTCTGTTTTAATTTTTTGCCTCTCTTTTAATAACAGAGGTTTTGGGGGGCTCTACAATCGTGTTGGGTGGAGTACCCTGCTGAGGAGGGAACGGTACCGCCGGAACAATCACTTTTATGTCGGATTTAATAGGAAGCTCCTGGCCAGAAGGGCCTTTTGTGCTTTCAGATATTCGGCCGGCCGGCCGGTTGATGTGAGTAGTACCCACGCTACCGCCCTCTTTTACAGGCACTTTGTTATCTGATGAGGATGTCGCCGATAAGTGATTCCCTGTAATTGATGTACCTGCGCTACCTCCTTTAATAGGTACTTTGTTATTTTCCAGGGTGGCCCGGTTTAGTTGCCCGGTAGAACTGCCTTGTTTAATGGGAACTTTCCCGGCTTGTGCTTGCGCTATGACTGTCGTAAACAGGCAAAGCACTGTGTAGAATAGTTTCATGGGGTGCTGTTTTATTTAATAGAAAGAAGAGTAAATAATAGCTTTTCTGATATGATGAAATGAACGACTCCAACAACTGACTATGACCCGGCTACTGATCCTGCTGCCTGTTTATAACACAATGCTGTATATAAAATAGAAGGCAGGCCCCTCTTTCAGGAAGCCTGCCAGTACAGAAGAAATTTCAATTTATTTTATGTTTACCAGTACCTTAATCTTTCCTGTTTCACCACTGAATTCCTGCAAAGCTTTACCAATCACTTGTCCGGGCTTCAGCTTATCCACATCAGCTTTCATGGCATACCCAGCTTTACTGGAGGTAACCAATAAATCGCCCCGGCGGATGTTCCCATTTTCGTTACATACTTTAGTGGGGATCACACCAATGACACCCATGGGAACTTCAGTGCTGTTATCCTCGTCTATATCTTTTTCGGTTAATAGCACTCCGGGTTTGGTGGCGTATACACCTGCTACCAGGCTGGAATAGGGTTCAGATGATTTTTCTACCATACGGTCTGCATTGGTAGCAATAATGAGTACGTCTCCGGGCTCATAGGCCTCCCGTTGACCGGTTACAGCAAAGGATTCTGCCACGTCGGCACCACTGTTTTGAGTGCCTCCGTTAAAGAACCCCCGACCTGCCTTGTTGATACGTGCAACGTTAGCTCCATCGTTTTGTAAAACAGCCAGGTTGCCAGACGCACCTGTATGATTAATAAGCAGACCAGTTCCAGTTCCCGAGTTATTTACCTGTACGGTAGGCTGACCGTTGGCTGTGTTAAAATTTGCAAATCTTGCTGCTTTACCAGTACCGAAGTTGGGAATCCAGCCAAAGATTGCATTACCAGCTCCATCACAGGTAGCTTCTACACCATGGCCGCTTCCACCGGCATTCGCTTTAATGCCATTTCCATTTCCTTCAGATAATGCAAGTAGTGCGGGTCCATTACCTGCCGGATTAGAAGAGTAGAATAATCCCGCATAACCACCGGTACCAGAGGATAAACCATATACACCGGCGGTGCCGAAATTGGCAAACATCGAATTTACTTCTCCCTTAACAGCCGGAGAAGTTCCGATAGTCTTGTCTACGAAGAAATTACCAGCAATGCCGTTACCCGTTGTTTTGGCGGTAATAACATCGCTGGTGTTGCTCTCATTGAAAATTTCAAACCTGCCAGCTCTGCCTGTGGCAAAAGAAGGTACCCAGGCATAGAGGGCATTACCTGCTCCATCTATATTTGTTTCCACACCATTCCCGCCTTTACTGGCATTAGCAGTGATGGCATTGCCATTCCCATCTTGAATGGCTACCAATGCAGGGCCGTTCCCTGTTGTATTAGATGAATGGAATAAACCGGCAAAACCACCGGTACCAGAAGAAATACCGAATACACCGGCAGCGCCAAAATTGGCAAACTGGGTATTTACCTCCGCTCTAACGGCGGCACCTACACTGCTGGTATTATCCAATTTAAAAGAGGCAACGTTCCCCAGTGTATTATCCGGAATATTACCCTTACCATTGGAGGCTACTTCCAATGTGTTGGCAGCTATATTGTCGGCATTGAAATTCTCAAAACGACCGGCCCTTCCGGTACTATTGTTAACGCCTACCTGTCCATATACGCCAATACCGGTACCACTGGTATTGGTGGCAATAAAACCTCTCAAGCCATAGCCGCCGCCGTCATTGCGCCCAACTACCGCTCCGGCAATATCAGATGTGGTGCGGCCTACTACAGCTTCTCCTCCTCCATTGTTATCGCCCACAACACCTGCCGATGTCAGGGAGGTCGTAATACCATGTACGCCAAAGCCGGCGCCCGTAGAGCTCATAACTCCCGCACCATTACCGGTAGTGCTAACATTAATAACGCTACCATTACCAACAGAGGTGGCGTTGAGTACATTGTTGTTATTGGCATTGTTGAAGATTGACATTGTGGCCGGAATCCCATTGTTGCTGGTGGCAGTCAAACCTGTACCGGTATTACTATTGGCATATACGCCCGTACCATTCGCGCTCGAATTCCCGTAAACCCCAAGACCATTCGGCGTAACACCGTATACGCCCCATCCACTTCCGTTCTGTGAGCCCCAGGTGCCTATGCCTAAACCTCCGGTACCATTATTAATACCTCGTACTGCGGCAGAAAAGCCTCCGGGAGAAGTAGAATTAATAATTCCCCTTACGGCAGCAATACTGGAAGCGGTGGTGTTATTCGCTCCCTCAATAGAGGTACCATCACCATCATTGGTAATACTGAAGAGCGTAGAGGCATTGTTTTCAACGGTTATGAATGGCAGGGAAAAGCCGCCCCCGGCAGCACTTGCTGCCCATTGGGCGCCGTCATATTTTAGAATTTGTCCCGCTAATGGGGCAGTAGTACTAACAGGTTTCCCCTGTAATGCTTTGACGGTCGGATTCGGATAGGTGCCGCTAAGATCTCCACCCGCCGCAACGCCATTGATATCACCAGCTGGTCCTTGCGGTCCCACCGGCCCTATAGGCCCAACCGGACCAGCAGGTCCTGCTACACCCGGATCTCCCTGGATACCTTGTGGCCCGGCAGGTCCTATCGGTCCCACAGGTCCCATTGGTCCCACAGGGCCTGCGGGTCCTATGGCGCCTACCGGCCCTATCGGTCCCACAGCTCCGGTCACACCCGGATCTCCTTTAGCGCCCTGCGGTCCTACAGCACCGGCAGGTCCAACCGGTCCAACCGGTCCTGCTACACCCGGATCTCCTTTAGCCCCCTGTGGTCCCGCAGCTCCAGCCGGTCCAATGGGCCCTACCGGTCCCACCGGCCCCGCTACGCCCGGGTCCCCCTTTGCACCTTGTGGTCCTGTAGCTCCCGCTGGGCCTACTGGTCCTGTGGGTCCTGTTGGCCCAGGATCGCCTTTGGCGCCTTGTGGCCCCGCTGGGCCAGGAGTGCTGTTAGCAGCAAAAAGGGCATAGGGTACGCTCATTAACTGGGAAGTACCTAACTCGCTAAAATTGGCGCCGTTCATAGATACTTCCACTTTTAAATATTGATTGGCATCAGCCCAGGGTACGGTACTGTAGGTACCTGTTAGCGGCGTGCCCTTACCGATTTGTAAAGTGAATAGGCCCACATTGTTGGTGGTAGTGGCATGGGTTTCCTGGTATTGTACCGGTCCGGCTGCGGAGCCACCAAGGATAGAGAAACGTACTGTCAATGATTGATTGCTAAGTACAGTGCCATTCACATTGCGGGCTACAGCCTGGTAGTTGGTACCTGTAAGTCCACTCTGAGCCGAAACAAGCTGAAAGGATGCTATTAACAGTACAAGAGTCAGGTAACATATCTTTTTCATAATAATGATTTTGTAGTAGTGACAGTACGTTTAGTGTTTTTTTACGGGAGTAACTCTTGTGGGGGTGGTGGTCTCCCTGGCGTCGCCCTGGCTGGGTATAATTACTTTAGCTGGTTGAACCGGATTTGTTTGTTTTTCCCGGTCCGCCGATTCCCTTGAAGACGCAGCTGAAGGCAATGCAGCCGCTTTTTTTTGAACAGTGGGAGCAGCATTAGGCCTGGCCGCAGCAGGTTGATAATTGGTAAATAACCTTTTCTTAGTGGGAGTGGATATTACCGTACGGTCTGGCGTAGTAATACCAGATCTGGCATTCATGTCACTGATATCTTTTTGCAACGTAGGAAACAGTACGTCAATAGTTTTCCCGGTATGACCACCGGTATTCTCTGGTTTTTCCTGTGCATGTACATATGGTAATAGGCCCGCAGTAAGTAGAATAGAAAGTATGATAAGTGATTTCATATATGGATGTGTTGTAAACGTTGAAAAAGTATTGACAGCTACAGTTTATAGCTCAGAAGTCTCATGCCGGGATCTGCCGATATTGTATACCAGCGAAAACTTGAGGGTTCTTTTTTGTACCAGGCTTTCTCCCACAGGCATCAGGTAAGCGATATCAAGTTCGAGATTGGAAACCCGCAAACCCAGGCCCGAAGAAAAATGCTGCCGGTAACCTTTATTAGGATGTTCGTAGAAATAACCGGCACGTACAAAAAATGCCTCCCGGTAAGCATATTCGATACCGGATCCAATCGTGAATTCCCGGAGTTCTTCATGAAACCCGCCTGGCGCGTCGCCAAACGAGGAAAACATGGCATCTACTACTCCCCGGTTAGGATCTTTACCTTTTAAAATCTGGCTGGTTTCTATACCATTGGAATCCAGCGCATAGAGTGGAGGAGTAGGAACCAGCAGCTTGTTGATATCTACCGACACGGTAAATTCATGATCCTGGGTATGCACAAACGTATAGCCGCCACCGATACGCAGATTCATCGGGAGAAAGCTCTTACGATTGTTATCATCAGAGTACTGTAGCTTGGTGCCGATATTGGTAATACTCACACCGAAGGAGTACCGGTTGCCAAAATCCAGTTTATCCACACTGTTCTGGTAATAATAGCTGATATCGCCAGCTACGCCGGATGCTGGCTTCTGCTGTATGCTGTTGTAGGTGCCCTGGCCAAGCTGACTCCTGATATACCGTATACCCAGTGCCAGCGACATATGTTGCCCCAGTTTCCGCGCATAGGTAGCATCAATGGCAAATTCTTTGGGGTTATAGTCCTGCAATACAGTACCATTATCGTCCCGAAAGGTCACCGATCCATAGTTGAAGTATTTCATGGATACACCTAAACCCTCAGTGCCATTAAATGTTTTATACCCGGATACATAGGCCATATTAGACCTGTTATTGTTCAGTTCCCACATCCAGGGCGAATAACAGGCGCTGACTCCCCAGTCTCCCGCAAACATGATTTTAGCAGCATTGGAAAACAGCGAGTTGGCGTCAGGGCTTAATCCGGTACAGGCATCGCCCACACCGCCACTTCTCGCATCAGGGTTTACTAACAGGAAACTGGCGCCTACATTGGGCGGCCTTTGGGTAGCTTTTTGTGCTGATAAACGGATACCAGTTGCCAGTATACTTGCGAAAAGCATAATTGTATAACTGTATTTCATAACAACATTGGTTAAATAATGATGGAGTGCAATACGGTAACTTATTGCACAATGAGTTTTTCAAATGAAACCTGTCCGCTCACGTTTATTACCACAGTATAGATACCTGCAGCAAAGTGGTTTACTGGCAATACCACTGTATTCCGGCCTCCCCCCAGTTCCAGGTATTGATGATAAATGGTTTGCCCCGCCGGATTAATCAGCTCAAGCGTAATGTTCGCATTCGAAAGCAGGTCAAATTGGATCTTGGTATTGGTGACCGCGGGATTGGGAAACAGCATATAACTCTTCAGGGGATTAGTACCCTGTGGCAGTTTGGGAAAGTCTTCAGGTTGCTGGAAACCCTGTGTCAATAATAACTTCCCATTGGTAATCGGTTGCACGGCAACTTCTCCAACAGTATAGGAAATCATCATTTTCGGCGTAGTGCCAGACATACCGCCCGTGGCCACTACCTGCCGGTGCAGAATAACCTGGGCTTGGGTTGACCAGTAAAGACATGTCAGTAAAAACAATGCAATAATGCATCGGAGTGCAAGTGTTCTCATATAAGGTTGTTAATCAATAAACAAGGGTGGATATCTGGCTACAATGCAGGGTAATCATCTTATACGGATATCTTTTACATGGATATCTTCATGCACAGTAGTAAAGTTTTTCTCATGATAAATGTGATTTTAAAACAAAATGATGAGTGTATTGACCCAATTTAATGTTTTATGGTTCTTCTCAACTCAGGAACAAACTAACTATAATAGTACTAAATTGAACGAATTAAAACAATTGGAAAATGATGATTTAAATTTTGGTTGTATTTGAAAAAAAAATGGTAGATAAAGACTTAAAACTGGTTTTTGGGAAACTATTCATTTTTAATAATCTTAATGTGTTTTGACGCCTGTGGTCGTCAAAAAGAAATAACAATTTGGAAAAACTCAGCGTTTTATTTATTGTTAAAAATAAATTACCTTTGCCCCCCAAATTGCATTATTTAGTCATTTTAATATTATGGCAGACTTAAAATTTCAAAGGAACTTTGGTATTGCGGCGCACATTGATGCGGGTAAAACCACTACCACAGAACGTATCCTGTATTATACAGGTAAATCCCACAAAATTGGAGAGGTGCACGAGGGTGCTGCTACAATGGACTGGATGGCACAGGAGCAGGAAAGAGGTATTACCATCACATCTGCGGCAACCACTTGTTTTTGGAATTTTCCAACCTTACAAGGTAAAGCCTTACCTGATACCAAACAATATAAATTCAATATCATCGATACTCCAGGTCACGTGGACTTTACCGTAGAGGTAGAGCGTTCCCTCCGTGTACTGGACGGTCTGGTGGCATTATTCTGCGCTGTATCCGGTGTTGAACCTCAGTCTGAAACCGTTTGGCGCCAGGCTAACCGCTACCGTGTACCCCGTATCGGTTTCGTTAATAAAATGGACCGTTCGGGTGCCGACTTCCTGAACGTGGTTAAACAGGTAAAAGAGATGCTGGGTGCTAACCCTGTTCCTTTGACCCTGCCAATCGGTGCAGAAGATTCCTTCAAAGGCGTAGTTGACCTGATTACCATGAAAGGTATCATCTGGGACGAAGAAGGTAAAGGTGCTACTTACCAGGAAATTCCTATTCCTGAGGATATGGTGGCAGAAGCTGAAGAATGGAGAGCTAAACTCGTAGAAGCAGTTGCTGAATACGATGATACTCTGATGGAGAAATTCTTCGAAGATCCTAACTCTATCTCCGAAGCTGAAATCCATGAAGCGATCCGTAAAGCTACCATCGATATCGCTATCATCCCTATGATGTGCGGTTCCTCTTTCAAAAACAAAGGTGTACAGAAGATGCTGGATGCGGTTTGCCGCTACCTGCCTTCTCCAATGGATGTGGAAGCAGTAAAAGGTACTGATCCTGACAGCGGTGAAGAAATTGAGCGTAAACCAGATGCGAAAGAACCACTGGCTGCACTGGCGTTCAAAATTGCAACCGATCCTTTCGTAGGTCGTCTGGCGTTCTTCCGGGTTTATTCCGGTCACCTGGATGCAGGTTCTTATGTACTGAACACCCGTACCGGTAAAAACGAACGTATCAGCCGTATCATGCAGATGCACGCTAACAAGCAGAATCCGATCGATTTCATCGAAGCTGGTGATATCGGTGCTGCTGTTGGTTTTAAAGATATCAAAACCGGAGATACCCTGTGTGATGAAAAATCACCCATTATCCTGGAATCTATGACCTTCCCAGAACCAGTTATCAGCATCGCTATCGAGCCTAAAACTCAGGCAGACGTTGATAAAATGGGTATGGCACTGGCTAAACTGGTAGAAGAGGATCCTACCCTGAAAGCTAAAACTGATGAAGAAACCGGCCAAACCGTACTGAGCGGTATGGGTGAGCTTCACCTGGAAATCATTGTTGACCGTATGCGTCGCGAGTTCAAGGTAGAAGTTAACCAGGGTGCTCCTCAAGTAGCTTACAAAGAAGCCCTCACTACTAAAGTTGAACACCGCGAGGTATTCAAGAAACAAACCGGTGGTCGTGGTAAATTTGCTGATATCCAGGTTGAAATCGGACCTGCTGATGCAGAATGGCTGAAAGAAAACGAAGGCAAATCCTTGCAGTTCATCAATGATATCTTTGGTGGTGCCATCCCTAAAGAGTTCATCCCTGCTGTACAGAAAGGCTTCGAACAATCTCTCAACCAGGGTGTTCTCGCTAACTTCCCGCTGACAAGCTTAAGAGTTCGTCTGTTTGATGGTTCTTTCCACCAGGTGGATTCCGATGCCATGTCTTTCGAATTGTGTGCTAAACAAGCCTTCCGTGAAGCTGCCCGCAAAGCTAAACCAGTATTGCTGGAGCCAATCATGAAAGTAGAAGTTCAAACTCCAGACCAATACATGGGTGATGTTACAGGTGACCTGAACCGTCGTCGTGGTATGCTGGAAGGTATGGACTCCAAAAACGGTGTTCAGGTAATCAAAGCTAAAGTGCCACTGAGCGAAATGTTCGGCTACGTAACTCAGCTGCGTTCCCTGTCTTCCGGTCGTGCAAGCTCCATCATGGAGTTCTCTCACTATGCTCCAGCTCCAAACAACGTCGCTGAAGAAGTGATCGCCAAAGTAAAAGGTAAAGTAAACGCTTAATCTTAGCTTTTTATATCTAAAAGGTTGTTCCGTACCAACGGAACAACCTTTTTTTTGCCCCGAACTGACATGAACATGCTATTGTCAGGAAAAGAATATTCGATATTTTCGGTGGCAATAATAACCTACAACTGAAATTTACTTTTTGCCATCTGCCATGGGTCCTGTTCTACGGGACCTTTTTTATGCAAAGCCATTAACCTAATAGAGGGGAACTCATTTTTTCACGTCAATATTTGTAGACATAAACTAGCTAAGCCTTTATTTTACTGATAGCCAACTAATGAAAGGCTTAATGGCCTGAATTATTAGAATACCTCCTGCAACTGTTAAAAACAAAGAACCGGGATGACTGGTTCGGGGCCTGGATGAGATACTGCCCCGCTGAAGTCCTACCAGGATAGTCTGGGGCAGTATCAATGGTCAGTTCACGCTGTAGTAACTAACAACAAACTAAGGTATTGGCAAGCTGGCTATCAAATGATAATTATGAAACACCTGTAGTGTATTTATTGATATGTGTAATATGTTGTCATTAAATATGATATAATAGGATGGAGATTTAATAAGCCGAGATTTATGAATTTTTTGTTTGCGGAGTTCAAGGGTTCTAAAAAATGGAGCATTTCACTACCTGTACTGCTGTGGTTTGCACTGGCTTTGATAGCGGGCTTGGCTGAATACCTGCACCAATCATTCAACAATTATCTCATTTTTAAACAGGTTTTCTTGCACACCCTCGAACAGAGAAACTTGTACCTCGAATATCCATCCGAATATTTTGATGTCAACCATTACGGGCCGGTATTTAGTCTCATCATCGCTCCCTTTGCCGTTTTACCGGATGCCCTGGGGGTAATATGCTGGACCCTGGCCAACGCCGCGGTGTTATGGCTGGCTATAAAAAAGCTGCCACTCACCCAGCAAAATTTCCTGATCGTATTACTCATCGGTTTGGTAGATATGATGACAGCCAGTCATAATGTTCAGTTTAATACCATGACGGCTGCCTTTATAATTTTTGCCTTCGTATTGGTAGAAGAGGAAAGAGATATCTGGGCTACGTTTTTCATTGCCCTGGGGTTCCTGACAAAATTATATGGCATCGCCGCCATCGTTTTTTTCCTGTTTTCAAAACACCAGGTAAAATTCATTGGATATCTTATCATGTGGATGGTTCTATTGTTCTGTCTGCCAATGATAATCTCCACTCCCGCATTTGTTATCCAGTCATACGCCGACTGGTATCATGCGCTCAGCGACAAAGTGATACAGAATACAAGTGGGCTCAGCGCTAGTAATATGCAGGATATCTCCGTGATGGGAATGGTTAGGCGCACTTTTCAAACAACCAGTTTTAAAGATATATATGTGCTGATACCTGCAGTAGCCATTTTTGGGCTGCCGCTATTACGCACATCGCAGTATAAAAGTTTGGGCTATCGCATGCACTACCTGGCGCTGGCGCTGATTGCTGTTGTAATATTCAGCGACTCCGCTGAATCCGCGACCTACGTAATTGCTATGGTGGGAGTAGGCATCTGGTATGTTTTACAAGAGAAAAAGACAGCATGGGTAAATGCCGTGCTGGTATTAGCCATCATTCTTACCAGCCTGTCAACAACAGATCTTTTTCCCCAGTATGTGAAAGTACATTTAATACGGGCTTATGCCTTGAAAGCATTACCCTGTCTGATAGTATGGCTGTTGCTGATTAAAGAGGCAGCAGCCGGCAAATTCGACGATCATAAAATTTGTGTATAAGATGAAAAAGCTAGTTTCCATCGTTGTACCGGTTTATAACGAACAAGAAAATGTAATACGCCTCAATGACGCACTACAGCGCGTATTTGAACCCTTGCCGTATAACTTTAATGTTATATTCATAGATGATGGCAGCAGCGATGCCACATTGGATAACCTGAAAAGGCTTGCCCTCGTATACGACAACATCCGTTTCATTTCTTTCTCCAGGAATTTCGGTCACCAGGCCGCCCTCAAGGCAGGACTGGATATGGCAGATGGCGACTGTGTGATCAGCATGGATGGAGATATGCAACATCCACCGGCACTTATCCCGCTTTTAATCGAAAAATGGGAAGCCGGTTATGAGGTCGTTTATACCATCAGGAAAGAAGATCCGACACAGCCTTACATGAAGAGGAAAACGTCCAACCTGTTCTATTCCCTGATGAACCGGCTGTCTGATATTAAAATAGAAAAAGGAGCTGCCGATTTTCGTTTACTCGATAGGGTAGTGGTAAACGTACTGCGCAGCATGCAGGAAAATGACCTCTTCTTCCGGGGATTGGTGAAATGGACCGGCTATAAACAATTAGGCATAGAATACGTACCCGAGCAACGCTCTTCCGGGGAATCTAAATATACCTATAAAAAAATGATTGCACTGGCGGTGCGCGGTTTTACTTCCTTTAGCACCCGCCCCCTGTATGCAGCTACCTACCTTGGATTTGCGTTTGCATTGCTTTCTTCCTTATACGTACCTTACGTCATTTTTAGCTTGGTATTCGAACATCCTATTTCCGGCTGGGCATCAATTATCGTCACCATCGCTTTCTTTGGAGGGGTGCAGTTAATGATATTGGGTATTATAGGACTATATCTCGGTAAACTGTTTTCTCAAAGTAAGCAGCGTCCGGTTTACCTCGTAAGAGAAAGTAACGTGATGAAAGATGGCAGCCTCTTAAGAGAAAACTACCTGATCGAGCAAAATAGCATTGTAAAGGAAAGATATATTATAAAAGACAATAAACTGGTTAGGGAGAAAGTATTGTAAAGGTTATGCGTACGGAACGTTTTGTATTATTGAGCTTTGATGTAGAAGAATTTGATATGCCCCTGGAGTATCAGCAGCCTATTGAGATGGCCGATCAAATGCGTGTCGGGCATGAAGGACTGGTAGTCACCATGGACATTGTGAATAATGCCAGGGCGACCAGTACTTTTTTTACCACTGGCAATTTCGCGCAAGCATTTCCCACAGATATTAAGGAAATGGCTGCCAAACACGAAATTGCCTCGCATACTTTTTATCATTCTTCCTTTTCTGTACCTGATCTGCTCAAAAGTAAACGATGCCTGGAGCAGATCACCCAACAACCGGTATATGGCCTGCGTATGCCCCGCATGCGCCACGTAGAAATGAGCGACGTGAAAGCGGCTGGTTATCTGTATGATTCGTCTATCAATCCCACCTGGATTCCCGGACGATATAATTATCGCTCAAAACCCCGTACCGTCTACACAGAAAATGATATGTTACGGGTTCCTGCTGCTGTGAGTCCTAACCTGAGAATTCCCTTATTCTGGCTGGCATTTAAGAATTACCCCTATGCACTATTCAAACGCCTTGCTATCCAAACCCTGAAGAAGGATGGCTATTTATGTCTCTATTTCCATCCCTGGGAATTTGTTGATCTGAAGGATTATAACATTCCTGCCTATACCAAAAGACACGCCGGGCCCGTATTGCAGGACAGATTAAGTAAGCTGTTGAAAGATCTCTCCGCGGAAGGATCGTTTATTACAATGCACAACTACCTGAAAAGAAAGAACTTTTACTAGCACCGCCTAATATTTGGATGGATGACAGATCAACAGAGAAAGATATTGATCAGTGTGGAGGTGGAAGAATTTGATATTCCGGAGGAATTTGGCCAGCAGGTAAACCTGCAGGAGAAACTTGAAATTTCCAGGAGTGGCTTGCAGGCAACCTTAACGCTATTTGATAAATATGAGGTGAGCGCTACTTTTTTTATAACTGCATATTGGGCACAGCACTACCCGGAATTGGTCCGTAAAATAGCTGCCAGGCATGAAATAGCATCGCATGCTTATTATCATAACACTTTTACCGATGCCGACCTGGAAGGCTCCCGGCTGGCCCTGCAGGAAATCTGCGGACAACCTGTACGAGGTTTCCGCATGCCCCTGCGGCGTAAAGTAAATATTTCAGCCCTGAAAAATGCAGGCTATCTCTACGATGCCTCTCTTAATCCGACCTGGCTCCCCGGACGATTTAATAACTGGCGCCAACCCCGGACCGTTTTTCGGGAAAACGATACCTGGGTCATTCCATCATCTGTATCCCCACATATCAGATTTCCCCTGTTCTGGCTCAGCGTTAAAAATATTCCCTTATGGATTACCAAACATTTCAGCAGGAGAGTGCTCCAAAAAGATAGCTATCTCTCTTTTTATTTTCATCCCTGGGAAATGGCCAACATGGATGCATATGCCCTGCCCGCTTATGTAAAAAGAGTATCCGGAAAAAAAATGGAAAAAAAATTGGATGGATTCCTACGTTTCTTGCAAAAACAGGGAACTTTTTGTACCCACACCGATTTGCTGCAATCCCGCATGGCAACAGCATTATAGGCATGACGCTGCATTGGTGCGGGAAATCCTTGCTATTTTCCTGCAACAAGATATAGAAACGAAATGTTATAGTAATAATGAATAAGGTAAAGTGCTCATGTTGCAGGAAATTTCAACAAGTATCATATCATTTTTTTGAGATTTTTTTTGAAAATTGAATGTTTACTATATTCATTTTCAGTACTTTTGTCGTAGCAAGAATGCTATCCGGAAGATCATTCCCCATTATCCCCTGCCTCTTATTGTATTAATGGCTGTCTGTAGATAGCTGTGGTTGCAGACGCAAAACGTTTGCCGGTATGTTTTATTCATTCAACGTGTAAAATTGTTAAAACTAAAAATTAGACTATGAAAAGAATTCGTCTTTTAACCCTTGCGCTTGCAGCTGTATTGTTTGGCTCCGCCGCTCACGCCCAGATTCAGAAAGGAAATATTATGGTGGGTGCTGATCTCACCAACATGAACGTGGTTTTCCAAAAAGAGAGTACTGCCTTCAGTTTTAATCTTTCCCCTAAGGTGGGTTGGTTTATCAAAGATGGTTTGGCTATTGGAGGTTATGTTGACTTTGGTGCAAATACCACCAAGAATAAGACAACAGATACCAGGGCTTCAAATACGAATTATGGTATAGGAGCTTTTGCCCGTTATTTTGTTGAAGATAAGAACGTCCGGAAACTGGAATTTTCAAAGAGAGTAAGGTTCTTCGCGGAAGCGAACGCCGGGTTTGCCGGGCAGAACCCTGCCAGTGGAGCTTCTACAAATGGTTTTAATGTCGGTATCGGACCTGGTATTTCTTATTTTATTACGCCCAATGTTGGCCTGGAAGGCTTATTTAAGTATGATCTGACAGTAGGAGGTGGAAATTCTACTACCGCCAACCGCCTCAGCCTTGGCATAGGCTTCCAGATTTACCTACCGTCTGCGAAAGCAAAGGCGATCTACAGAGAGGAGAGAAGTAAATAATATTAAGATAAACACAGAAAATGGTTACAGTAGTCATTATCAGGCTGTCTGTAACCATTTTTCTATTAGGCATCCTCATCAGTTGGATTACTGAATAAAATGAATAAGCCGGGTTGAAAATGAACTAACTGAACGAATGGTTTTAAGCAAGAACCCATTATTTTAGTAATCTGTCTACAAAGTTGTGGGCAAGGGGATTGCCGAAAACCCTGGAAAGAGTAGGCATTAAACGAATAAACTATCCGGTATGCTGAGCTCAATACTCGCCGCAGTACTCAAATTCGTTGCTATCGTTGCAGGTGCAGCGCTGTAATTCTCATTGTTACGCAATGATTTTTCCAGATGGGATTGCCGAAAACCAATAACAGAGTAGGCATAAATGAAAACATGAAGTTATGATTCTCGATGCCTTGAACACCTTCCTGAAAGGCTTAATTGCCCTGCTTACATCTTCGTTGGGAGGCCTCTGAATTTATTGGTGCTATGCACCGGGATGATGATATGCTGCTCAGTTCACGCCAGGATGCTGATACAACGGTGTGGCAATACGGACAGACACGCTCTTGTCTTTCAGTTTCACGGTTGGGTGTCTGGTAGCATTCGTAAAATATCCCGCCTATCTTTTTAACTAAAAAGCTCCGGTAGTCACCGGAGCTTTTTTAGTTAAAGCATGTTAATACTGAACCATGCAGATCATGTAACAGCATAAAGAAATGAACAATGAAAGATGAGGAAGCCGAACTGAACAAAATGAACGAACGGAATTCACACAATACGTTTTAATTTCGGTCTGCACCAAAAGCAGGTGCGCATTGGGATTGCCGAAAACCAAAGCAAGAGAGTAGGTGTAACCCGAAGTAAAAACTATCTTATGGCTTTACTGAATCAACTGCTGGCAACTATCGTTGCACTGCTCCAATCTCTGCTGGGAGGTCTGTAAGATTTTCCCCGGTAAGGGATGATTCCACATGAATGTGATGCTATTTCCCTTACAAACATCATCCTGAAAGCTGTTCTGAAAAGAACAGCTTTTTTATATCTGGCATATCCCTTCGAGTTGGCTGTGGTAGCCCAATGAACAGCATTGATAAAAGCGGTTGGAATGAATAAAATGAACGTATGTTTATTGCATGATTGACTTTAATTTAGTTCCTGTTAACTGAATAACAACTGGGAATAGCCGAAAACCAGGTAATAGAGTAGGCAATATCTTATAAAAACCTTTTTCCATGGATTTACTGAATCAACTGCTGGCATTAATCTTAGGATTAGTAAAATCATTGTTAGGTGGTATCGGCGGCGGTTTACCGCTGTAATCAGTGGGGCTTGACCACTGTGCTCATTGAGCCACTTTAATTATTAAAAGAGGGTATTCCGGAGAGCGGGGTACCCTCTTTTAGTATTGGCCTGTTAAGTCGTATGTTAAGCATCCAGGTGCACCTGGATGCTTACTTTTGGTAAGTGGTATGAGCTTTTTTGAAAAGCGGGCCAGGCCATTCAGAAAATCCCGGGACAGCGCTTCCAAGAGCTGTTGCAAACATCTTTTTATTAATCTGCCGAAAAAAAAGGGAAAGAAATTTTTCTCTTTTTTGGTTTTGAAATTTGTTTTCCTATATTTGTCAAAACGAGCATGTGAAGTTACCTTAAGGCTTAACACACACACAATGAATGTTTTCTGAAGCCTTATTGCCCAAATGACCGCACTCCATCTACCTTCCAACTGCCGCCGGAGCTAGCCTCTCGCCCGGTATCTTTCATTTTTTTCTGAGAATTATTTGCCAAATAGAAAAAACGGGTTACCTTTGCCCTCCCAAATTGTATTGGGAAAAAACTAAGAAGAAGTTCATTGCATATGTCTCAGAGAATAAGAATCAAGCTGAAGTCCTACGATCATAACCTGGTAGACAAGTCTGCTGAGAAGATCGTTAAAACCGTGCGTAACACGGGTGCCGTGGTAACAGGTCCAATTCCTTTACCTACCGAGAAGAAAATATTTACAGTATTGCGTTCTCCGCACGTTAACAAGAAAGCGCGCGAGCAGTTCCAACTGTGTACTCACAAACGTTTACTGGATATTTACACGTCTTCTTCCAGAACTGTAGACGCGCTGAGCAAGCTCGATTTACCTTCCGGAGTAGAAGTTGAAATTAAAGCATAGGACAACAGCAAGGCAGGCAAAAGGCCGGCCTTTAATTGATTTATGGTTATACTGTTGATTTTCAACAGTATAACAATTTTAACAAACAAACATAGGTCGCGCCTTCTGGGCGACCACCCAATAAATGTATTTAAACCGCCTATCCTGGGGATAGCTAGAAATCCCCCAGGCGCTGGGTAAAATCATATAAAAATGAAAGGTATTATTGGCAAAAAGATTGGTATGACCAGTATCTTCGAAGCTAATGGTAAACAAACTGCTGTTACCATTATCGAAGCAGGTCCCAACGTTGTAACCCAGGTAAAAACCCTGGAATCAGATGGTTACAATGCAATTCAGGTTTCTTTCGGTGAAAAGAAAGAAAAGCACACCACTAAAGCAGAAAGCAATCACTTCGCGAAAGCAAGCACTTCTCCCAAACGTTACGTTAAAGAACTCCGTAATCCGGACGTACAGAAAGCCCTCGGTGAATCTATCACCTGCGAAATCTTCGCAGAAGGCGAAACAATCGACGTAGTAGGCACTTCCAAAGGTAAAGGTTTCCAGGGTGTTGTAAAACGCCACGGATTCAGCGGTGTGGGTGAAGCTACCCACGGCCAGCACGACAGAAGCAGAGCTCCCGGTTCTGTTGGTGGATCCTCCTATCCTTCCCGCGTATTTAAAGGTATGCGTATGGCCGGCCAGACAGGTAATGAAAGAGTGAAAGTGAAAGGTCTGAAGATCGTGAAAATATTCCCTGAAAAGAATTATATCCTGGTAAGTGGTTCCGTTCCCGGCCACAATGGTTCAATCGTTTTAATCCAGAAGTAACATGCAAGTAGATATTTTAAATATACAAGGAAAGAAAACCGGAAGATCCATTGAGCTTCCTGAGGAGATCTTTGGTGTTGAACCTAACAACCACGTTATCTACCTGGCTGTTAAACAATACCTCGCTGCTCAGCGTCAGGGTACCCACAAGGTAAAAACCAGAGCTGAAGTAAAAGGTGCTTCCCGCAAATTACACAAACAAAAAGGTACCGGTGGCGCCCGTAAAGGTAACATCCGTAACCCACTGTATAAAGGTGGTGGTACCATCTTCGGACCAAAACCTCATGGTTGGGGCTTCAAACTGAACAGAAAAGTGAAAGATCTCGCTAAGATCTCCGCCCTGTCAGTAAAAGCTAAGGAAAACAGCATCATCATCGTTGAAGATCTGCAACTGGAAGCGCCAAAAACCAAACAGTTCGTTGGTTTCCTGAAGAACCTGAACATCAACGTTGAAGGCAGAAAGACTATGTTCATCACGCCTGAATACAACGACAATGTTTACCTGTCTTTAAGAAACATCCCAACTGTAGACGGTACCGTTCTGAGTGATATCAACACTTATGACATCATGAACAGCAATTACATCGTGTTTACAGAGAGCGCTGCTAAAATCTTCACGGAAGAGCCGGCAGAAGCATAAGATGTCAAAAACAATTAACAAAACAAGCTAAGAGCTGAACGCTAATAGCTAAAAGCTAATAAAGAAATGAAACTTTCTGACGTTTTAATCAAACCGGTGGTATCCGAAAAGGTTAACAAAGCAACCGATAAATTCAACCGCTACTACTTCATCGTTGACAAAAAAGCCAACAAACTGGAGATCAAAAAAGCAGTGGAAGAATTTTACGGCGTAACCGTAGCAGATGTAAATACTGCTGTAATGCCAGGTAAAGCTAAATTCCGCTTTACTAAAGCCGGTTTCATCGCAGGTAAAAAACCGTCTTACAAAAAGGCGATTATTACCATTGCAGCTGGTGAAACTATAGATCTGTATGCTAACATGTAGTGCCTTTCCGGCCTGAACAGCCGGGATGTGGATGTATATACAGATCACGATTTATATTTTAATAACATTTAACTTTTTAGGAAGTAATGGCACTGAAGAAGTTCAAACCAATGACGGCCGGTACCCGCTGGAAAATAGGCAACGCTTATGCTGAGCTGACTACGGATACCCCGGAAAAAAGCCTGCTGGAACCCATTAAGAGAACCGGCGGTAGAAACGCACAGGGTAGAATGTCCATGCGTTACATCGGTGGTGGTCACAAGAAACAATACCGTGTAATTGATTTCAAACGTGATAAGGAAAATATTCCTGCTACCGTAAAAACTATCGAATACGATCCAAACCGTAGCGCATTCATCGCACTGGTGAATTATGCAGATGGTGAAAAACGTTACATCATCGCTCCTCAGGGCTTACAGGTAGGTGGTATCGTTATCAGTGGCACCGATGTAGCTCCTGAAGTAGGTAACGCCTTACCACTGAAGAACATGCCGCTGGGTACTGTTGTACACAACATTGAGCTGCAACCTGGTAAAGGTGGTGCTATCGCAAGAAGCGCCGGCGCTTATGCTCAACTGTCCAACAAGGAAGAAAAATATGCTGTACTGAAAATGCCTTCCGGTGAGCTGCGTAAAGTATTGAATACTTGTAAAGCTACTGTAGGTACTGTTTCTAACTCCGATCACGCCCTGCAATCCATCGGTAAAGCTGGTGCGAATCGCTGGAGAGGTATCCGCCCTCGCAACCGTGGTGTGGCGATGAACCCTGTAGATCACCCAATGGGTGGTGGTGAAGGTAAATCTTCCGGAGGCCATCCAAGATCCAGAACTGGTAAATATGCGAAAGGCCTGAAAACCAGAAAACCGCATAAGAGTTCTGATAAGCTGATCATTAGCAGAAAAAACGGTAAAAAATTATAATTTCTGAATCCGGGCTCCGGTAGTAATACCAGATCCCGGGTTTGAAAAATCATAAATCAGTAAGACATGGCTCGTTCCATAAAAAAAGGTCCTTACGTAGACCAGAAATTAGAAACTAAGGTTGAAAAAATGAATGCCGGCACCAAACGTACTGTTATCAAGACATGGAGCCGTCGTTCTACTATCACGCCTGATTTCGTTGGTCACACTTTCGCAGTTCACAATGGCAACAAATTCATTCCTGTTTATGTAACAGAATTTATGGTTGGTCATAAACTGGGCGAATTTGCACCTACACGTAACTTCAGAGGACACGTTAACAAGAAAATGTAAATTATAGTCTGAGGTTTGAGGTTTGAAGTATCGGTTTCAAACCAATAGATCAAACAGCAGACATCAGACACCTAATAATAAAAGAAATTAATAACAATGGAAGCAGTAGCTAAGCTGAATAATAATCCTACATCTCCCCGCAAAATGCGTTTGCTGGCAGACTTAATTCGTGGTCTGGATGTAGAAAAGGCTTTGAATATTTTGAAATTCCATCCGAAGCACCCAAGCGTACCTTTAGAAAAACTGCTGGTATCTGCGATCGCTAACTGGAAAGTGAAGAATGAAGGTGCAAGGGTAGAAGATGCTAACCTGATCGTTAAAACTATTTTTGTTGACGGCGGCCGCACACTGAAAAGAATGCGCCCAGCTCCACAGGGAAGAGGTTACAGAATCCGCAAGAGAAGTAACCACGTAACAATTGTAGTGGACAGCAAAGCACAATAATTAGTGCGGAAACGAGATAGAAACAAAACTATTAAACTAATAGACAAATAACCAGAACATGGGTCAGAAAACAAATCCTATTGGTAACAGGTTAGGTATCATCAGAGGATGGGACTCTAATTGGTATGGCAGCAAAAAAGATTTTGCGACCAAACTGATCGAAGATAATAAGATCAGAACTTATCTGAATGCACGTATCAACAAAGGCGGCATTTCAAGAGTTGTGATCGAAAGAACTTTAGGTAAGTTAATCATCACTGTTCATACATCTAAGCCTGGTATCATCATTGGTAAAGGCGGTAACGAAGTTGATCGCATCAAGGAAGAACTGAAAAAGCTGACAGGTAAGGAAGATGTACAGATCAACATCCTGGAGATCCGTCGTCCTGAAATGGATGCTAACATCGTTGCTGAAACAATCGCAAAACAAATTGAAAGCCGTATCAACTACAAACGTGCTATCAAAATGGCGATTGCTACCGCACTGAGAATGGGCGCAGAAGGTATCAAGGTAAAAATCAGCGGCCGTTTAGGTGGTGCTGAAATTGCCCGCTCCGAAGAAATGAAACAAGGTCGTACTCCATTACATACTTTCCGTATGGACATCGATTACGCTTCCCTGTTCGCTTTAACCGTATACGGTAAAATCGGTATCAAAGTATGGATCTGTAAAGGTGAAGTACTGGGCAAACGCGACCTCAACCCGAACGTTTTAACCGGTAAAGAAGGTGATAACCGTGGTACTGGTCATGGTGGTGAAAGAAGAGAACATCACGGCGAACGCAGAGACAACCGTGGTGGTGACAGAAGAGGCGGTGGAGATAACCGTGGCGGTGGCCGCAGATAGTATCTGGCGGTAGAACAGACATTAACAATTACTATTAACATTAACAACATAGACGATGTTACAGCCAAAAAGAACGAAACACAGGAAGATGCACAAAGGCCGCATCAAAGGGAACGCTAAAAGAGGCGCTACCCTCTCCTTTGGTACTTTCGGTCTTAAAGCATTAGAACCTAAATGGATCACCGACAGGCAGATCGAAGCTGCCCGCGTTGCGCTGACAAGGCACATGAAACGTGAAGGTAACGTATGGATCCGCATATTCCCTGACAAACCTATCACAGCTAAGCCTTTGGAAGTGAGGATGGGTAAAGGTAAAGGTGCTCCTGACCATTGGGCAGCAGTAGTAAAACCAGGTAGAATTTTATTTGAAGCGGATGGCGTTCCTTTACAGGTAGCTAAAGAAGCAATGGAACTCGCAGCACAAAAACTGCCCATTAAAGTAAAATTTGTAACCAGCCGCGACTACGTAGCTTAATTACAGGTATCAATATCTAAAAATCCGGTAACCTGCTCCGGCAGCTAACCGAATCAAATTCAATACAATGGCAAAAGAAAAGCTGGAACTGAAAGGCCTGAGCGAGCAAGATCTGAAAGAGAAAATCTCTGCAGAAAAACTCCGCTTGAAAAAAATGACCTTTGGTCACGCAATTACGCCAATCGAAAATCCAATGAGCATCCGCGCTGTAAGACGTGATATCGCTCGGATGAGTACCGAACTGCGTAAAAGACAACTGGGCTTCTAAATCTTCAGTCCCGGTAACACCCGGGGCTGCTGAATAGCATTAGTATAACAAAATAGGACCTCTTTACGGAGGGTTAAATACTTTCAACAATGACGACCGAAAGAAAATTAAGAAAAACCAGGATTGGTGTGGTTGCCAGCAACAAAATGGATAAAACCATTACCGTTAAGGTGGAGCGTAAGGTAAAGCACCCGATCTATGGTAAGTTCGTGAAAAAAACTACCAAGTTCATGGCGCACGACGATAAAAACGAGTGCAGCATCGGCGATACCGTGAAAATCGCGGAAACCCGCCCTCTGAGCAAAAACAAATGCTGGAGACTGGTAGAAGTAATCGCTAAAGTAAAATAATTATTTATTTGTTTCAAGCTGCATCCGGCTACCCCGGTTACAGCCGCTGACTAAACAATATCAAATCTCATTTCGATGATACAACAAGAATCAAGACTGAGTGTAGCTGATAACAGCGGTGCTAAAGAAGTACTTTGCATCCGCGTATTGGGTAACTCCGGTCAGGACTACGCTGGCGTAGGCGATAAGATTGTAGTAACCGTTAAGGACGCAATGCCTGGTGGTGGTGTGAAGAAAGGTATGGTTACTAAAGCTGTAATCGTAAGAACTAAAAACAAATTACGTCGTAAAGACGGTTCTTATATCCGCTTCGACGATAACGCAGTTGTACTGCTCAATAACTCAGACGAACCTCGCGGTACCCGTATTTTCGGTCCGGTTGCCCGTGAGCTGAGAGACAAGGGTTATATGAAAATTATCTCCCTCGCTCCTGAGGTATTATAATATTATTGTCGATGGAGGGATTCTGGAAATTTTCTTAAAATTTCCAGAATCCCAAAATTCATAAATATTTCTTATCTTTGCAGCCCGTTTGCAGAACGAGAAAAAACATTAATCAAGCGAAACAACTGTTTCGCTTGGCGTTTATAAATAAATCAAAGTAATGAAAACTAGATTTAAGCCTAAATTCAACATTAAGAAGGGCGA
Source organism: Chitinophaga sp. Ak27 (assembly GCF_012726295.1). Classification (GTDB taxonomy): domain Bacteria; phylum Bacteroidota; class Bacteroidia; order Chitinophagales; family Chitinophagaceae; genus Chitinophaga. Next base: position 114,298 of record NZ_JABAOB010000007.1, read on the forward strand.
CCTGGTTGCGGTAATTGCCGGTGATGACAAGGACAGAACCAAAGCTCGCAAAGTGCTGGAAGTTCAGCCTGACAAAGCCCGCATTCTTGTAGAAGGCGTTAACATTATTACCAAGCACACTAAGCCTACCGCTCAGAATACCAAAGGTGGTATTGTTAAGCAGGAAGCTCCAATTGCGATCTCTAACGTAATGCTGTGGGATGCCAAAGCTGGTAAACCTACTAAAGTAAGCAGAAAGAGAGAAAACGGTAAATTAATTCGTATCGCTAAAAAATCAGGGGAGGAAATTAAATAATGTCAAACACAAAATATACTCCGAGACTGCAGAAGAAATACCAAGAGGAAGTAAAATCTGCACTGATGAAGAAATTCAACTACAAAAGTGTCATGCAGGTTCCTCGCCTGGTAAAAATTTGCCTGAACCAGGGTATTAACGGTGCAGTAGGTGATAAGAAACTGGTAGACATCGCAGTAGATGAAATGACCCGTATCTCTGGTCAGAAAGCTATCGCTACCCTGTCTAAAAAGGATATCTCCAACTTCAAACTCAGAAAGAACATGCCTATCGGTGCACGTGTAACTTTACGCAGCACTAATATGTATGACTTCCTGGACCGTTTGATCGCTGTATCTCTCCCTCGTGTACGTGACTTCAAAGGCGTTAACGAAAAAGCTTTTGACGGTCGTGGTAACTATACTATGGGTATCACAGAACAAATCATCTTCCCTGAGATCGATATCGATAAAGTAACTAAAATGTCCGGTATGGATATCACTTTCGTTACTACTGCAAACACCAACGAAGAAGCTTACGAGCTCCTGAAGGAAATGGGTATGCCGTTCAAGGGTATGAAAAAAGATAATCAGTAAATCGAAACGATAATATAATTATGGCAAAAGAATCCGTAAAAGCCAGACAAAGGAAAAGAGAAGCTATGGTAGCAAAATTCGCAGAAAAGCGTGCTGCCCTGAAAGCTGCCGGTGACTACGCTGCACTGGATCAACTTCCAAAAAATGCTTCTCCTGTTCGTCTGAAAAACAGATGCCAACTGAGCGGTCGTCCTAAAGGATACATGCGCCACTTTGGTCTCTGCAGGAACATGTTCCGTGACCTGGCACTCGCAGGTAAAATCCCTGGCGTAAGAAAAGCCAGCTGGTAATTGAATGATCTGAGTAACCGGCTTACCGGATCCCTCATATCACCGAATGAAAGTTATTTGATTCCCATCTTATTACGATTGGATATCGCATTGTAAACATTATCAAACTATTTCAACAATGGTTACTGATCCAATAGCAGACTTCCTGACACGTATCCGGAACGCGCAAATGGCCACCCACAGGATTGTGGAAATTCCGGCTTCCAAGCTGAAAAAACGTATTACAGAAATTCTGTACGATAAAGGTTATATCCTGAAGTACAAATTCGAAGAGGACAACAAACAAGGCGTTATCAAAATCGCCTTGAAGTATGATCCTATCTCTAAAGAGCCCGCTATCAAAGAATTACAACGCATCAGCCGCCCAGGTCTGCGTCAGTACGCTAAACCAGAAGAGTTTAAGCGCGTGAAGAACGGTTTAGGCGTGGCAATCATCTCTACTTCTAAAGGTGTAATGACCGATAAAGAAGCAAAAACTCAAAACGTAGGTGGCGAAGTAGTTTGCTACATCTATTAATATATTGATTGACTGGTTGTTGCTCAACCAGTCAATCACTTAAGTTATCTGACAATTAAGCTCTCTATACGGCGCTGAACACGGATAACCGGTACATCAATATCAAACAACTTTAAATTAAAGTTATGTCTCGTATAGGTAAAAGTCCTATTAAATTGGCCAGCGGTGTAACAGTAACTGTTTCTCCTGCCAATGAAGTAACTGTAAAAGGCCCTAAAGGTGAACTGAAAAAGAGCATCGACCGGGAAATGAAAATTGAGGTGAAAGACGGTGTTTTAACCGTTGTTCGCCCAACTGAACAAATCCGTCACAAAGCCCTCCACGGTTTATACCGTGCATTGCTGGCTAACATGGTTCAGGGTGTTACTGAAGGCTTTAAAAAGCAACTGGAACTGGTGGGTGTGGGCTATAAAGCCGCTAACAATGGCCAGTTACTCGATCTGTCTTTAGGTTATTCTCATAATATCATCTTCGAAATTCCGCAGGAACTGAAGGTTGCTACCCTCACTGAAAAAGGTCAGAACCCTAAAATCATGCTGGAAGGTATCGATAACCAATTACTGGGTCAGGTAGCGGCTAAAATCCGTAGCCTGCGTAAACCAGAGCCTTACAAAGGTAAAGGTGTTCGCTACAGTGATGAAGTGGTACGTAAGAAAGCTGGTAAATCAGCTGGTAAATAAAATTTTTAATTGGCTAGTCAGCTGGTTCAGCTGGTTAGCCAGTTTTAACAAAATCCCGGCAGCATCGGGATTATAAAATAAAACTCAAAATGAGCACAAAAGTTAACAGGAGACAGAAAATCCGCTACCGCATCCGTAAGAAAATCTCCGGTACTGCACAGCAGCCAAGATTGTCTGTATTTCGCAGTAATAGCGATATCTACGTGCAATTGATAGATGATACCAATGGCACTACCCTGGCTTCAGCTTCTTCCCGTGATAAGGACATCAAAGCTCAGCAAGGAACTAAATCCGAGAAATCTGTACTGGTTGGTAAAGCACTGGCTGCTAAAGCAATTGCACTGGGCTTAACTACCTGCGTATTCGATAGAAGCGGTTATTTATATCATGGCCGCGTGAAAAGCGTAGCTGACGGAGCAAGAGAAGGTGGTCTTCAGTTTTAATCACGAAGTCCGAATCTTATAATTCTGAACAAGTAATTCTTATAAAATAAAATGGCAAAGAATTCATTCAATAAAGTAAAGGCTGGTGATCTGGAGCTGAAAGAAAAAGTAGTGGCGATCAACCGTGTTACTAAAACCACTAAAGGCGGTCGTACTTTTAGTTTCTCCGCACTGGTTGTTGTAGGTAACGAAAACGGCGTGGTAGGTCACGGTCTTGGTAAAGCTAAAGAAGTACAGCAGGCGATCACTAAAGGCATAGACGATGCTAAGAAAAACCTGATCAAGGTTCCTGTTATGCACGGTACTATTCCTCACGATCAGTTTGCTAAAGAAGGTGCTGCCAAAGTACTGATTAAACCAGCTGCCCATGGTACTGGTGTAATCGCTGGAGGTTCTATGCGTGCAGTGCTGGAAAGCGCTGGTGTAACAGACGTTCTGGCTAAATCTTTAGGTTCCGCTAACCCACACAACGTGGTGAAAGCTACTTTCAAAGCACTGGGTTTATTACGCGAACCAATCGGTATCGCTAAAACCAGAGGCGTTTCCCTGAAGAAAGTTTTCAACGGATAAGTCATGTTCCTCGTACAGAGGACCATATTTTCCATTGGGAAATTTTGAAAATAATTCATTAACAATTAAATTACTCCGCCTTTAAGCGGATAGGGGTTTATGGCAAAGATTAAGATCACTCAAGTGAAAAGTGGTATAGACCGTCCTGAAAGGCAGAAACTGACCTTGAAGGCACTGGGCCTGACTAAGATGCACGCTACTGTGGAAGTAGAGGCAACTCCTCAAGTCCTCGGAATGGTCCGTAAAGTTAATCACCTTGTATCGGTAGAAACAGTGAACGCTTAATTAAAGTAACACTGCTGTGGGATTGTCTGCTGATAATCTTACCTTTACATTTGTGACTTTACCATTTTTATTTTAGAATAAGCGAGCGGTTAATTTCCGCGCAAGTAAAAACAATTAATTTTATGAATCTGCATTCATTACAGCCTGCACAAGGCGCTGTACATAAAGAAAAACGTCTTGGACGTGGTGAGGCTTCCGGTAAAGGTGGTACCTCTACAAAAGGTAACAAAGGTATCCAGCAACGTGCTGGTTATGCTAGCAAGAAAGGCTTCGAAGGTGGCCAGATGCCAATCCAACGCCGTATGCCTAAACGCGGTTTCAAAAATAATAACCGTGAAGAATACACAATCTTCAACCTGGGTCAGCTGGATCATTTAGTTGAGAAATATGGCCTCGAGGAGTTTAATCTGGAAAACCTGTTCATGAACGGCCTGATTAACAGAACAGCTAAAGTTAAAATTCTCGCTAACGGAGAACTCAAAGCTAAAGTGACTGTTAAAGTAAACGCAATCAGCGAAAAAGCTAAGCAGGCCATCGAAGCAGCAGGTGGATCAGTAGAACTGGTATAAGACTTTACGACTGAGGAGACGCCTACGGAGTAGTGCGTCTTTTCATATTTAATAGCGCTATTAAACCTTTATCTTCCTGTGAAGAAATTTATCGAAACGATTAAGAATATCTGGAGTATTGAGGATTTGCGTAACCGCATCCTGACCACCCTGCTCCTGGTCCTCATCTACAGATTAGGATCCTATATCGCTTTGCCTGGCATTGATGCAAACGCACTGACCAACTTTGAGAAAAATTCTAATCAGGGTATCCTGGGACTGGTGAACATGTTTGCGGGTGGATCATTTTCAAGGGCTTCGATCTTTGCATTGGGTATTATGCCCTACATCTCTGCTTCAATTGCTATCCAGTTACTGACGATAGCAGTTCCTTACTTCCAGAAGCTGCAGAAAGAGGGGGAAAGTGGCCGCAAAAAAATTAACCAGTTTACACGTTATCTCACCGTAATCGTAACGGGTTTCCAGGCCAGCGCTTATGTAGCCTACCTGCGTAATCAATCCGGTGGCGCTATTATCGCTGAATATGGCACCTTCTTCTTCTGGCTCTCTACTACAGTTGTACTTACTGCAGGTACCCTGTTCGTAATGTGGCTCGGTGAAAAGATCACAGATAAAGGTATTGGTAATGGTACTTCCATTATCATCATGATGGGTATCCTTGCCCGTTTGCCACAAGCCCTGGTCGCTGAGTTTTCCAGTAAGGTGGCAGGTGAAGCGGGTGGACCGATCCTGTTCCTCATTGAAATTGCTATCTTCATCCTGATCACCGTAGGTCTGATCCTCCTGGTACAGGGTACAAGAAAGATACCAGTAAACTATGCTAAACGTATTGTAGGTAATAAACAATATGGTGGCGTACGTCAGTTCATCCCACTGAAAGTGAATGCAGCTGGTGTAATGCCTATCATCTTCGCCCAGGCGATTATGTTTATCCCGGCTACTGCGATAGGCTTTGCTACTTCTTCTGAAAGTGCTTCCGGCTTTATCCGCATCTTTAGTGACCACACTAATGGCTGGTATAACCTGATCTACGCTGTATTGGTGATTGTATTTACTTATTTCTATACCGCGTTGATTTTCAACCCAACTCAGATGGCAGATGAAATGAAACGTAACAACGGTTTCATTCCGGGCATTAAACCTGGTAAGGCTACTGCCGATTATATCGGTGCAGTAATGGACCGTATCACTTTGCCAGGGGCATTTTTCCTTGCACTGGTGGGTATCATGCCAGGTATCGCTGCTGCCTTCAAGGTCAACAGTAACTTTGCTACCTTCTTTGGTGGTACTTCCCTCCTGATCATGGTGGGGGTTATCCTGGACACACTGCAACAGATTGAAAGCCAACTCCTCATGCGTCACTACGATGGTTTGATGAGTACCGGCCGTATCAAAGGCAGAACTGCCCCGGCTAATGCATAAGTAATTGAACGTTAAATCGTTACAATAACGATAAAATAGCCACAGAAGCTTTTTACGCTTTAGTGGCTATATTATTTTAGAAGCCGTTAGCTGTTAGCTTTACCTAACAGCTGATAGCCAACAGCTAAAAGCTGAAAGTATGATTCATTATAAGACGAAGGAAGAAATAGAGTTGATGCGCAAAAGTGCTTTGCTCCTGAGTGCAGCCCTGGCTGAAGTAGCCCGGAACCTGAAACCAGGTATGAGCACGCTGGAAGTAGATGCTATTGCCGATAAGTTTATTGTCGAAAATGGTGCTACTCCTTCTTTTAAAAATTATAAGGGCTTCCCCAACGCCTGCTGCATTTCAGTGAATGAAGAGGTGGTGCATGGAATCCCTAACCAATATGTGCTGAAGGACGGTGATATCGTAACGGTGGATGTAGGCGTGTATATGAATGGTTATCACTCCGACAGCGCCTATACTTTCGCTATTGGTAACGTAGCCGAGAATGTACTCCGGCTGATGACTGCTACCAAAGCTGCCTTGTACAAAGGGATTGAAAAGGCGGTAATAGGCAACCGTATTGGAGATATCTCCTACGCAATTCAGGAATATACAGAGAAAGAGCGTGGTTATGGTGTGGTAAGGGAATTGGTAGGCCATGGCCTGGGTCGTCATTTGCATGAAGATCCCCAGGTGCCTAACTACGGAAAGCGTGGTAGCGGTCCCGTAATGAAGGAAGGTCTGGTGATTGCCATCGAGCCTATGATTAATCTCCGCTCCAAGGACGTAGAATACCTGGAGGACGGCTGGACAGTTGCCACCCGTGATGGTAGCCCATCTGTTCACTTTGAGCATACAGTAGCGGTGGGAAAAGGGAAAGCAGATGTATTATCTACCTATGTGGATATAGAAAGAGAAGAGAGAAATAACCCTGAATTGAATTCAAATTACTAAATCGTCATTTGGATTTTTCTAATGCAAATGGGTTTTATTGGTAAATTAGGTAGGTTTTAACGGAAAAATCGGCAATAATAATAATAATCGAGGTAAATTTTTCTATTTCAAAAGATAAATGCTATCTTTGCAGTCCTAAAAATTTTTATGGCAAAACAGGCACTCATTAAACAGGATGGAATTATATTAGAAGCCTTGTCGAACGCTATGTTCCGTGTAAAGTTGGAAAATGGGCATGAGATCCTGGCCACCATTTCTGGAAAAATGAGAATGCACTATATACGCATTCTACCAGGAGATAAGGTTGGCGTAGAGATGAGCCCATACGATTTGTCAAGAGGCCGTATAATTTTCAGATACAAATAAGACGGAAAAGGGTAGAGGCGATTGGATTTTTAATTTAATAAATATCATAACCTTTTATAAAGTAATAATCATGAAGGTAAGAGCTGCAATCAAAAAAAGAAGTGCGGATTGTAAAATAGTTCGTAGAAAAGGTGTTTTGTTGGTAATCAACAAAAAGAATCCTCGTTTTAAACAACGCCAGGGTTAATCGATTCCCCAACGGAATTTGATTTTTTAATCAGAATCATAAAATCAAAATAGAAATATGGCACGTATAGCCGGTATAGATCTTCCTAAAAATAAAAGAGGAGAAATTGGCCTCACCTATATCTTTGGTATAGGCCGTTCTACCGCCCAATATATCCTGAACAAGGCGGAAATTGATGTAAATAAAAAGGTGCGGGAGTGGAATGATGATGAACAAGCTGCCATCCGTAACATTATCAACGGAGAGTTCAAGGTAGAGGGTCAGCTGCGTTCTGAAGTACAAATGAATATCAAGCGTTTGCTGGATATCGCTTGCTACCGCGGTCTGCGTCACAGGAAAGGCTTACCGGTAAGAGGTCAGCGTACACGTACCAACAGCCGTACCCGTAAAGGTAAGCGTAAGACAGTGGCTGGTAAGAAAAAAGCAACTAAGAAATAATAAATAAAATCCCAGGTTGAAATCCCAATTCCGAATCAGAGGGGTTTCAATGGCCGTGAGTCGTGTAAATTTGGGATCTGGAATTTCATATTTGGAATTTAAATCATTATGGCAAAAGCAAATAATACAAAAACTGCTGCTAATAAGAAAAGAGTAGTAAAAGTTGATAACTACGGAGATGTTCATATCTCTGCCAGCTTTAACAACATCATCGTGAGCATTACCAACAAGCATGGTCAGGTTATTTCCTGGTCTTCTGCTGGTAAAATGGGCTTCAGAGGTTCTAAAAAGAACACTCCATATGCAGCTCAGCTGGCTGCACAGGATGCTGCTAAAGTAGCTATGGACTCAGGTCTGAAAAGAGCAGATGTTTTTGTTAAAGGACCAGGAGCTGGCCGTGAAAGCGCTATCCGTGCAATCGCCAACTCAGGTATCGAAGTGAACATGATTAAAGACGTTACGCCTTTACCTCACAACGGTTGCCGTCCTCCCAAGAAGAGAAGAGTATAGGAATATATATTCACTGCATCCAGATACCAGGTTTCTTTCGAAATTTGGTATCTGGACTTTGTAGTTTAATATTTAACAATGGGTGCATGATCAGGTTTTCAGATTTTTTGAAGAGCATGCATCATTAACTAAAAAATCTAAAGTATATTTAAATCATGGCAAGGTACACAGGACCAAAGACCAAAATTTCCAGAATTTTTGGTGAACCCATTCTCGGTAATGGTAAGTATTTAAGCAAAAACAGCAACCCTCCGGGTCAGCACGGTGCTAACCGTAAACGCAAACAATTAGGTGAATACGCACTGCAGCTGAGAGAAAAACAAAAAGCTAAGTATACCTATGGCTTGCTGGAACGCCAGTTCCGTAACCTGTTCGACGAAGCTACCCGTAGAAAAGGTGTTGCCGGTGAGGTATTGATCAAACTGCTGGAAGCCCGTCTGGATAACACTGTTTTCCGTCTGGGTATCGCTCCTAGCCGTCCTGCTGCCCGTCAGCTGGTTTCTCACAAACACGTTACCGTTAACGGTATTGTAGTAAACACTCCTTCATTCCAACTGAAACCAGGAGATGTTATCAGCCTGAAAAATAAAACAGCAAACAATTCTGCTCTGACCAGCGTTATTCGTGGAAAAAATCCAAAATTCAGCTGGCTGGATTGGAATGAGAAAGAAATGAAAGGTGTATTCATTGCTTATCCTGAGAGAGAGAGCGTTCCTGAAAATATCAAGGAACAACTGATCGTAGAATTGTACTCTAAGTAATAAATAATTAGTCCATGGCCCCAGGTCATGGACTAACCTCATATTTAACAAATAAATCAATCATATCAATGGCAATTTTAAATTTCCAGAAACCTGATAAGATCGTATTGCAAAAGTCTACCGACTTTGAAGCTCAATTCGAGTTCCGTCCATTAGAACCAGGTTATGCTGTGACTGTCGGTAATGCGTTGCGTCGCGTACTGTTGTCTTCTTTGGAGGGCTATGCCATTGTGGGTATTAAAATTGAAGGAGCAGATCACGAGTTCGCTACACTGAAAGGTGTTACGGAAGACGTTACTGAGATTATCCTGAACCTGAAACAGGTTCGCTTCAAGAGAATCTCTGAGAGTGATGTAACGAACGAAAAGATCACGCTGTCGATCAAGGGTAAAACAGAATTCCGTGCAGATATGATTGAAAAAGCCACCAGTGCTTTCCAGATCATGAATCCTGAGCTGTTAATCTGCACCCTGGATCCTTCTGCCAAGCTGGATATTGAACTGACTATCGGTAAAGGCCGCGGTTATGTTCCGGCTGAGGAAAACAAACCCAAAGATGCAGTATTTGGCTACATCGCGATCGACTCTATCTTTACGCCCATCAAAAACGTAAAGTACAGTATAGAAAATACCCGTGTGGAACAAAAAACCGACTATGAGAAGCTCGTTATGGAGGTGATCACCGACGGTACTATCCACCCAGAAGAAGCGGTAAAACAAGCGTCCCGCATCCTCATTCAGCACTTGATGATCATTACTGATGAAAACATCAGCTTCGACACCAAGGATACAGAAAAAGAAGATGTAGTAGACGAACAAACACTGCAACTGCGTAAGATACTGAAAACGCCACTTGAAGATCTCGATCTGAGCGTACGTGCATTCAACTGTCTGAAAGCAGCTAAAATCAACTCCCTCAGTGAACTGGTTCAATACGAACAGGAAGAACTGATGAAGTTCAGAAACTTCGGTCAAAAATCCCTCAGCGAAATTGAACAGGTATTAGGCGAAAGAGGTCTGCACTTCGGTATGGATCTGTCTAAACTGAAGCTCGAAGAAGAATAGTAAATTTTTGTGTTAAGCCAAAGCTTTGCAACTCGCAGATGCTTTGGCTTAACCGCTTTATATCAACAATACCTTGCAATTCCTGACACGGTGTAAGGTCTAAAACAAAATGTCATGCGTCACGGAGTTAAATTAAACAAATTAAGCAGAACTGCTTCTCACCGTAAAGCCCTGATGTCTAATCTGGCTTGCGAACTGATCAGCCACAAACGTATCACCACTACACTGGCAAAGGCAAAAGCCCTGCGTGTGTATGTTGAACCACTGCTGACAAGAGGCAAAACCGATTCTACCCACAACCGTAGAATTGTGTTCAGCTACCTGCAGGATAAAGAAGCTATCAAGGAACTGTTCGGTACGATCAGTGAAAAAATAGCTACCCGTCCTGGTGGTTACACCCGTATCATTAAATTAGGCAAACGTGTGGGCGATAACGCAGAAGTTGCACTGATTGAACTGGTAGATTTCAACGAAATCTATGGTAAAACAGAAGAAAAAGCTGCTGCTAAGAAAACTCGTCGTGCTGGTGGTGCTAAGAAGAAAGCTGCAGAAGATGCAACTGAAACTAAAGCTGCTGATACTGCAACAGAAGAAAAATCTGCTGAGTAATCTTATATCAACGATACGAGAAAAAGGACAAAGCCTGGCTTTGTCCTTTTTTATGCCTTTATAAATGTATATATTTCGTAATATTACAGTAGATAATGATAGTCCTATGAAATACCTGCGTTGCGACAGCTGTGGGCACGCTAACCCGCTGAAATCCGAATACCTTACTTTTTGTGACGCCTGCAGCAAAAAGCTGCCAAACATCTATACAGATTGGCGGAAGCATCGCCCGATGGCCTCATTTCCCGAATATGTCTTGGAAGTGGGCATCTCTCTCCAAAAGGAAAAAACAAACATATTCACCTGGGCCCGGCGTCAATGGGAGTCCGCTAACCGGGGAAAAGTGTTTTTATTTATAAGCATTTTCGTTGCATTACTGGCGGTAACCGGCACCTTATTCGGAAAAAGAGCGGTGTTTACGTTTATTTATCCCAAAGTACCATCCGGTAGTTTGTATAACAGCTGGCAAACGGCCACTATTGGTCGCCAGGCCCTGGAAATCAGTACGCCAGTAAAGTTATGGGTACATGACCAGCCACTGGAAGGAGAAGAGGCAAAAGTGATTGAATATGCCAAAAGTTATCGCAATGAAGATGGCGGAGGCATCCGTATTGCAGTTAATATGTATAGCTATCTCAGTAATGTGACCAATACGCTGGATGAAGCCATTGCCGACTCCCATAATAGTATGCAGTTAAAGGAAAACGCCTCGGATGTTCAATGTAAGTCAGTACCAGTATTGATTTCAGGCACACAAGGCATCCTGGAAGAAGGAAATTATATGTATAAAGGAGGTATCCGGCTGGCATTTTGTAACCTGGTAATGATCAAAGGCAGCAATCGCTGGCAAATACAGATTAGCTATCGCGACGACGATGAAATCGGGCGCCAGGTAGCACAGCGGGTGTTAAAATCTGTAAAAATTAAGTAACATATCAATTTCTGGAAAAAAAATCTGTAAATAACTGTTGCATTTCATACCTTTGCACGGTTTTTTATCCGAACCTTCAGGGCTTTTTGTACCCTTGAAGGTTTTTTTTAAAATATAAAACAAGACAGATACCAGAAATGCCTCAGACAAGAACCATCCAACCTGCCATACTGCTGTTAGACGACGGTACGGTTTTTCAGGGAAAAGCTTTTGGAAAAATTGGCACTGCTGCCGGTGAATTAGCTTTCAATACCGGTATGACGGGTTACCAGGAAGTGTTTACGGACCCTTCTTATAAAGGACAGGTACTTATAATGAACAACTGTTACATCGGAAACTACGGTACCAAGAAGGACGATGTAGAGAGCAGCAGTGTAAAGATCAATGGTTTGATCGCCAAAAATATCGCGTACAACTATTCCAGGAAAATGGCAGACGCTTCCCTGGAAACGTTCCTCACCGATAACAACCTGGTAGCTATTTACGATGTAGATACCCGTGCCCTTGTATCCCACATTCGCAGCAAAGGCGCCATGAATTGCATCATCTCTTCCGCTATCCTCGATGTAGCACAACTGAAAGCAGAATTGGCAAAAGTACCTTCTATGGAAGGACTGGCCCTGTGTAAAGATGTAACTACTACCGAGGTCTACAATGTAGGGGATCCTAATGCCGACATCCGCATTGCGGTACTGGACAACGGGGTGAAAAGAAATATGCTGAAATGCCTGTCTGAGAAGGGCGCTTACCTACAGGTATTCCCTACAGATACTGCGTTTGAAGTTTGCGAAGAATTTAAACCGCATGCCTATTTCATCTCTAATGGCCCCGGCGATCCGGCTCCATTGACATATGCAGTGGATACCGTGAAAAAGATCCTGTCGGCGGAAAGACCCATGTTTGGTATTTGCCTGGGTCATCAACTACTGGCGCTGGCTAATGACATTCCTACTTATAAAATGCACCATGGCCACCGTGGACTGAATCACCCGGTTAAAAACCTGAAAACAGGTCTTTGCGAAATTACTACGCAGAACCATGGTTTCGCGGTGGATTCTAAAGCAGTAGCAGCAAGCGAAAATGTTGAAGTAACCCACATTAATCTCAATGACAATTCTGTGGAAGGCATCCGTATCAAAAATAAACCTGCGTTCAGCGTACAATATCACCCGGAATCAACCCCCGGTCCATTTGATAGCCGCTACCTGTTCGATGATTTCTTTGAAATGATCAAAGCGCATAAAGCATAGGTCATTTTTCAAGCGATCTAAAGCATTCATATTATTGAGCGAAGAACAATGTTTAACCGCATTTGTCTTCGCTCTTTTTATTTTTATTTCTCAAGAAACGAAACGGTCCCGAAGAATCGGGACCGTTGCATTTTAAAATTCCACGTTATGAAAACAAACGAAATTACTACAACATGTGGTGTAGGTTTTCTCGCCCGTTTTATTACATAACAATATTATAGAAAAAAGGTCAACGAAAAGGGGAATATTTTTGGAATAAAGGGATAAAATGGAAGTTTTAGACGTTTTACAGAGAAATTGAGAATATTGGGAAAAAAAATACGGCTCTGTGATCAGAGCCGTTTGCCTTTATAAATTCCACGTTATGAAAAACTGATACAAAAATACGATATTTTGCTAAAACGTTTTAGTTATTCTTTGAGTTTTACAGAAGATTGATAAATCTTTCTTGTAATGACGAGTCAAAGGTCGGACCAAATAAACGTTGTAAGAAATAAAGCAGGTTAAATTTTTCTTAAACAAGTTTAGATTTTGTCCGATATCGTATTTGTAAATATTTTTATAATTTAATATTTTTTGTCGTTGTTGTTATTTATGTATCAAATATACGAAACAAAACATGAAAATTCCAAGCGAATAGTGTTAAATAATTGCTTTTTTGTTCTAAAAAACATATATTAATTTATTTGTAATATGTTTTAGCCACTTTTAAGAACGCTTATACCTGGTTTTACAGCAAAAAATTATTTGGTAGTTCTGCCAGGATAGATTTCCAATGCTTTTTCCAGGCAGACCATTGCATGACGAATGTCTGTGGTATTAAGCACATAGGCTAACCGTACTTCATTTTTACCCAATCCGGGGGTAGCATAAAAGCCGGTGGCCGGCGCCATCATCACTGTCTGACCATCATGGGAAAAAGATTCCAGCATCCACTGGCAGAATTTATCGGTGTCATCTATAGGAAGGCGGGCAATGGCATAGAAAGCGCCTCCCGGGTTAGGGCAATATACGCCTGGAATATTATTGAGCATTTTTACCAATATATCACGGCGACTCATGTACTCCGCTTTGATGCCATCAAAATAATCAGCTGGCAGATCGACCGCGGCTTCACCGGCAATCTGTGCAAAGGAAGGTGGGCTCAGCCGTGCCTGGGCAAATTTCATGGTTGCATCCAGTACTGCTTGATTTTTGGTAACAAACGCACCTATACGCCCGCCGCAGGCACTGTACCTTTTGGAAATCGTATCCATCAGGATAACGTTGTCTTCCATTCCTTCTAGGTTCATGGCGGAGAAATGGGTACCGGTATAGCAAAATTCGCGGTAAGCCTCATCTGAAAAGAGAAACAGGTTATGTTTCAAACACAACTGTTTGAGCACTTCCATCTCTTCTTTACTATAAAGATACCCGGTAGGGTTATTAGGATTACAGATGAGAATAGCTTTGGTACGCGGTGTAATAGCTTTTTCAAAGTCGGCCATCGCTGGCAACGCAAAGCCGGTTTCTATGCTGGCAGTGATAGTTTTAATCTTCACTTCTGCTTCCACTGCGAAGCCATTGTAGTTGGCGTAAAAAGGTTCGGGCACAATGATCTCATCTCCCGGGTCGAGGCAGGCCATGAATGCAAATACTATGGCTTCAGAGCCACCGGTAGTAACAATGATCTGGTTGTGGTGGAGAGAGATGTTGAATCTTTCATAATAACTCACCAATTTACGGCGATAGCTTTCATTACCCGCGCTGTGGCTGTATTCCAGGATTTTAAAATCGGAATGACGTACTGCATCCAGTACTGGTTTGGGTGTTTCAATGTCCGGCTGACCGATGTTCAGGTGGTATACTTTAACCCCTCTTTTCTTGGCTGCTTCCGCAAATGGGACAAGTTTTCTGATAGGAGAAGGCGGCATTTGCTCTCCTCTCTGGCTAATGGTAGGCATAAAATTGTTTTGATTCTTTTGCGGTACAAATATAGGAGTATAGGGGATACTACAGGCAACAAAAAAACCTTACAGCATTGTGCTGTAAGGTTTTAATATTTTATGGGAGGTGATTATTTGTTGGCGGCACTTACTGTACCAGTCAAGTGCAGTTCCTTATCCTGATCAACACCTCTGAATTTCACCCAGATGGTTTTGTTCTGCTGGCCTAAGCTATTAGCGCTGTAAGTAGCAGTAACTTTACCTTTTTTACCAGGCAGAATAGGTTCCTGTGTCCATTTCGGAGTGGTGCAACCGCAGCTTGCGCGGGCAGCTTCGATCAGTACAGGTTCTTTGGAAATGTTGGTGAATTCGAAATCAGCGGTCACTGGTTTGTTGAAATCAGTTTTACCAAAATCGACAGTTTCTTTGGCAAACTTTACTTTGGTGTCAGTCGGATTCTGAGCTGGTGCAGATTGAGCCCACAGTGCTGTTGTCAGCAGCATGCTCGCAAACAGGGATAAGATAAATTTTTTCATTTTCATATGATGGTTTTAATGCGACCGTTAAAAAATATTGATATCTTTCTTGGTATGAACAAATTTACGGCCAAAAAGTATTATAAACCTTACAATTTATTAAAATCTTATTAAAAAAAATCAGATTATTTTAAATGGTAGAATCGTCCCGTTTTTCTACTGTATAATTAACCTTACTTTTGTACTTTAACCATGAGGCATGATAGAAAATAACGAACTAGCTATGAATTTAGAAAGCCGGTTGTCATTCGAAGAGTTCCGCAAGGAAGTGCTAAATGATTACAGGTTAGCCTGTGATAGCAGGGAAATAAGTCTGCTGGCCCGTAAGGAAGTGCTTACAGGTAAAGCAAAGTTTGGCATTTTTGGTGACGGTAAGGAAGTGGCGCAGATAGCAATGTCCAAATACTTTCAGCCAGGCGATTTTCGTTCCGGTTATTACCGCGATCAAACCGTTGCATTTGCCACTGGTATTGCCACTCCAGAACAATTCTTTTCGCAGTTATATGCAGATCCCGACCTGAAAAATGAACCCTTTTCAGGAGGGCGCCAGATGAACTCCCATTTTGCCACACCTAATCTCGATAAAGACGGGAACTGGCTTAACCTGGCAGATATGAAGAATTCTGCTGCTGATATGGCGCCTACAGCCGGACAAATGCCACGCGCGCTGGGACTGGCTTACGCTTCTAAAGTATTTAGAGAAGTAGAAGCATTACACGCCTACACAGGGCTTTCCCATAATGGTAATGAAATTTGTTTTGCTACTATCGGTGACGCCTCTACGTCGGAAGGCCACTTCTGGGAAACCATGAATGCTGCCGGCGTATTACAGGTACCCCTGGCAGTATTTGTTTGGGACGACGGCTACGGTATTTCTGTTCCCCGCAAATACCAGACTACTAAAAACTCAATCAGTGCCGCACTGGAAGGCTTCCGCAAAACGGAAGATTCCAACGGATTTGATATCTATAATGTGAAAGGATGGGATTATGCCGGCATGTGCGAAGTGTTTGAGGCGGCTATCCGCAAAATTCGGGAAACGCACATTCCTGCCCTGTTTCACGTGGAAGAAATAACACAGCCGCAAGGGCATTCTACCAGCGGTTCGCACGAACGTTACAAAAGCAAGGAACGCCTTTCCTGGGAACGGGAATTCGACTGTAACGTAAAATTGCGTTCCTGGATTATTGAGAATGCCATTAGCGATGAGGCGACCCTGCAGGCAATTGAAGCAGAAGCTAAAGTAAAAGCACAGGAAGCCCGCAAATCTGCCTGGGAGAAATATATAGCGCCCATTAAAGCGCATGTACAATCATTTATTGCACTGGCTACGCCAGTGGCGGCCGTTGCCGGCGCCAATGCTGATATGGTTAACGTAGCGATCCGTGATTTGCAACATAACCGTGAACCGTTACGCCGCGATATCCTGAAAGCTACTGCCACGATTTTGCTGAAACATGCGTCGCTAAAGGCTGATCCGGCCATACAGGCATTACAGCAATTTTACGACAGCTATCTACAGGAACAGAAAGACACCTATAATGCCGATTTATATGCCAGCGGCGTTAACTCGGCACTAAATGTACCGGTGGTACCAGCTGAGTATGATGCGGAAGGTGTTACCATCAATGGTTACGAAGTACTCAACAGGTATTTTGATCAGCTGTTTACCAACAACCCTAAAGTATTTGCCTTCGGAGAAGACGTGGGAAAGATCGGAGATGTAAACCAGGGCTTTGCCGGGTTACAACAAAAACATGGAAAAGATCGTATAGCCGATACCGGTATACGTGAGCTGACCATCATGGGGCAAGGCATTGGGCTGGCCCTGAGAGGTCTTCGTCCTATTGCAGAAATACAATACCTCGATTACCTCTTGTATGGATTGCAGCCATTGAGCGATGATGTAGCATCGTTGCAATATCGTACCAAAGGAATTATGCATTGCCCGCTAATTGTACGTACCCGGGGCCATCGCCTGGAAGGCATCTGGCACAGCGGTTCCCCGATGGGAATGATTATCAATTCCCTGAGAGGGATGCATGTATGTGTGCCCCGTAACATGGTACAGGCAGCTGGTATGTACAATACTTTGCTGCAAGCCAACGAACCGGCCTTGATGATTGAATCATTGAATGGCTATCGCTTAAAGGAAAAATTACCAACTAACCTGGAATCCTTTACTGTGCCGTTGGGCATTCCGGAAGTACTGCAGCCCGGAACAGATGTAACCATTGTAACATATGGTTCTATGACCCGCATTATAGAGGAAGCGATGATAACCTTAAGCGAAATTGGTATTTCCTGCGAACTGATAGATGTACAGACGTTGCTGCCGTTTGATATTCATCACAGTATTGTGGAATCACTCAAGAAAACCAATCGTATTCTCTTTGTTGATGAAGACGTACCTGGTGGAGGCACTGGCTATATGTTCCAGCAGGTGATAGAAGTACAGGGAGGTTACCGTTGGCTGGATGTAGCGCCCCGCACACTTAGTGCACAGGCACACCGCCCGGCTTATGGTTCTGACGGAGACTACTTTTCCAAGCCCAATACGGAAGATGTGGTCAGGATAGTTACAGAAATGATGCAGGAGTAGTACTGCTCTAAATAATAACAGCGCCGGTTTCCTCTACGGGAACCGGCGTTTTCTTTGGGATACCCTTAAATTGGCGGAGCCATCATATTAGCATATTATCTGCTAAAGTGATGGCTCCTTTAAAATTAAGCAGTTGAAAGGCTTAGTAATATTTTGCTATTATGGCGCAGCAAAGGTGTGTGCTTTTCGGCGATGAACAATGGGCCAGTGGCGGAGTTAATGATTATTTCACATCCATATACCCGATGATGGATGACCTGAAATAATTGTGGGTACTGCCTTTTAGCTGAAGTTGCAGATATTTTCTCCGTTCATAGCAAGGGATTATTGCTTTATGTCGTAATGTACTATATCATTGCAACGGTGAATACATTCAAATAACCTTCAAATATTAAAGGATGAAAAATATAGTAGTACTGGACGGCTATACCCTAAACCCTGGTGATCTTGACTGGGCTGCTTTGGAAGCATTGGGAAACGTGAAGATGTATGACCGCACGCCAGAGGCGGAGGTGTTGTCCAGGGCCCAGGATGCACATATCCTGTTGACCAACAAAGCCATTATAAATGCAGATACCATTCGCCAGTTGCCACAACTGGAGTATATCGGGGTTACTGCCACGGGGTATAATGTAGTAGATATTGCAGTTGCACGCAGCCGGCAAATACCCGTTAGCAATGTACCAGCTTACAGTACCGCTTCCGTAGCGCAGCTCACTTTTGCGCTGATATTGGAGTTATGCCATCATACCGGGTTGCATGCGGAAAGTGTGCGTGCAGGTGAATGGGGCAGGAGTAGTGATTTCAGTTACTGGAAAACTCCATTAACAGAACTGGCCGGTAATACCCTGGGTATTGTAGGGCTGGGGCAGATAGGGCAGGCTGTAGCGCGGATCGGGCTGGCTTTCGGGATGAAGGTGATCGCCTATCATAAGCATCCTGACCGGGATAAGATGGAGGGCGTCACTTTTGTAGATCTGGCTACCTGTTTCCGGGAGGCCGATGTGGTATCGCTGCATTGTCCATTGAATGCAGCCAATAAAGAATTCGTAAATGCTGCGTTATTATCTACCATGAAAAAAGCGGCCTTCCTGGTTAATACCAGCCGGGGACCATTGATCAAGGAGGCGGACCTGGCGAGGGCTTTAGCTGAGGGTGTTATCGCTGGTGCGGCGTTGGACGTATTGTCGGTAGAGCCGCCTTTGGCCGGCAATCCTCTGGTGACTGCACCTCATACCATTATTACCCCACATATTGCCTGGGCTACACAGGCTGCACGAAAACGATTGATGCATACAACTGCAGAGAATGTAAAAGCATTTTTGGGAGGGGCGCCACAAAATATTATTAATTAGTATTCCCCGCAGAGCCGGTAAATATGTTTTTATGTTGTAAGCGAGCACTAAACCGCAAACCAAAGCCGTCGGGGGATATTCTTAAAGGGAATGGTTGAAATGAATATTCCGGTAAGAAGTGAATAGGGATGGATGGACAAGGTTATAAATATGTTATTTATTTTTGAATAAACGTATCAGATACGCTCATTCGGAGCAGCAACTAAAATCTAAATATTTACCCGCTTAAAACCAACGTACATGCAACCAAGCATTCTTTTGGCAGAGGACGATATTTTTTTTGCTAAAGTAGTTAAGAGACAACTCGAACGCGCAGGTTATAATGTTACTTTCTGTGAAAATGGGCAGGAAGCCTGGGAAAAATTTCAGAAGCATGTTTTTGATCTTTGCCTGCTTGATGTAGTAATGCCGAAGAAGGATGGCTTCGCGTTGGCCCAGGATATCCGGTCAACCGATGTAAATATTCCCATTTTATTTACTTCATCCCGGTATATGGAACAAGACCGCCTGCAGGGTTTTGAGTCTGGTGCAGATGATTACATTGTAAAACCTTTCAACATCCAGGAGTTACTTTGCCGGGTAGATGTATACCTGAAGCGGAGCAGGCTGTTGAAGAGCGAAAGGCGCATTGTTTACACCATCAGCAACCTCGTTTTTGATTATTCTCAATATAATATTCGGCATAAAAATGCAGATTCCCATGTTCGTATGGCCCCAAAAGAAGCGGAATTACTTCGCTTTCTATGTGAGAATTCAAACAAAAAGCTGAAAAAAGATGATATT
This sequence comes from Chitinophaga sp. Ak27, assembly GCF_012726295.1. Lineage (GTDB taxonomy): Bacteria > Bacteroidota > Bacteroidia > Chitinophagales > Chitinophagaceae > Chitinophaga. The sequence goes on from NZ_JABAOB010000007.1 coordinate 134,201, forward strand.
CTGACCTGTATCTGGGGACAGGATGATTTCTTCTCATCACGCGTAATGGACGTTTACCTGACCAGGCTTCGTAAGCACATTGCACAGGATCCTGCTGTAAAACTCGAAACCTACCATGGTAAGGGACTGATGTTTATTGCGGATGACCTGGATCGCTCACACACCATCTTTAAGATTTAGCTGTTTTTGGTTTGGTTAACTCCATCCAATGGAAAACGTCCGCTGTAATGGCGGACGTTTTCTTTTTTATATGTTGATAAACAACTATTTCAGATTGTAGAAAACCTGCTGTACATCTTCGTCCTGTTCCAGGCGGTCTACCAGTTCCAGCACTTCTTTTGCTTGTTCATCATTCAATTCTACGGTAGTAGTAGGAATGCGTTTCAGCTCAGAGCTAATTACTTCCAGGCCTTTATCATCAAGGGCTTTGGCCATATTACCGAACTCCGTAAATGCCGCACGGATAATGATATTACCTTCACTATCTTCTCCAATTTCTTCCAGTCCAAAATCTATCAGTTCCAGTTCCAGGTCTTCCAGGTTTTGCCCGGCATTTTTTACTTTGAATTCACCTACGCGATTAAACAGGAAGCCTACTGAGCCACTGTTACCCAGGCTACCTCCACCTTTGGTGAAGTGCATACGGAGGTTGGCAACCGTACGGGTCGTGTTGTCGGTAGCTGTATCAATAATTACCGCTACACCATGAGGAGCATAGCCTTCATATACCACCTCTTCGTAATCAGTTTTGTCTTTACCCATAGCACGCTTAATAGCAGCGTCTACACGGTCTTTAGGCATATTAACACTCTTGGCATTGAGAATGCAGCGGCGGAGTGCAGGGTTATTATCCGGATCAGGACCGGAAGCTTTTACCGCTATGGCTATTTCTTTTCCGATTCTTGAAAATGCTTTCGCCATCTTGTCCCAGCGGGCAAACATGGTCGATTTTCTTACTTCAAATATTCTTCCCATTGGAGTGGTATATAATTAATACTTGTAAAAACAGAACGCAAAAATAAGGATTTTCAAATTCAGGAGTAGGCTGATTTTAGGGATTTAACTTAAAAGCGGCGAACAAAACGATCATAATGATTCGTTTTGTCCGCCGCTTTTAGCTACTTTTTTCACCCCCGGGGTTACTTTTTGTCCATCATTTTACGGGCCTTACTGTGCTTGACGCTATAGCCAAAGTAGATCAGGAAGCCAATTCCCAGCCATACGAAGAGGCGGGCCCAGTTTTCCATTCCAAGGCTGATGATCATAGTAAGGCAGAAAGCCGCTCCTAGCGCAGGGACAAGCGGTACTAATGGTGTTTTGAAGGCACGTGGTGCATCAGGATTATTTTTACGCATTACAATTACTCCGATACATACCAATACAAACGCGAAGAGGGTACCGATACTGGTCATATCACCTACTACGTTATCCGGTACAAAGGCGGCAAACAGGCTTACAAAGACAAAGAACATCCATTGTGAGCGGTAAGGCGTATGATATTTTGGATGCAGGCGGGCAAAAATGGGTGGTACCAGTCCATCGTTACTCATAGAGTAGAAGACTCTGGTCTGACCCAGCAGCATTACCAGGATTACAGAGGAGAAACCAGCCAGGATGGCTACAGTAATGAAGGTAGATAACCAGCCGTAACCGGTCATATAAGTGTCGATCACGTAAGCAACGGAAGCTTCGCCGCCTGCTTTCAGGAAGTCCTGGAACGGCGCAATGCCTGTAAGTACAAATGAAAACAGGATATATAATATAGTACAGATGGCCAAAGATACCAGGATACCGATAGGCATGTTTTTCTTAGGGTTCTTGGTTTCCTGTGCAGCAGTGGATACGGCGTCGAAACCAATGAAAGCAAAGAATACTACCCCGGCGCCTCTTAGTACACCGCCCCAGCCGTGATTCCAGAAGTTGGAATAATCAACGATCTGGCCATTGTGCATTTTAACAGTTCCGGCAGTAGCTGGAATGGTAAATTCAGCGTGGTTGGCAGGGTTGATAAAGTGCCATCCGAGTACGATGAACATCAGCACGATAGATACTTTGGTAATAACGATGATGTTATTAACGATAGCAGATCCCTGCGTACCCCTGATCAGCAGGAGCGTGAGCGCCAGCAGAATAAAGAGGGAGGGGACGTTCATGATACCGTGTACACCTGCGTCGGACACTTCGAAAGGGCTATGGCTCCATTCGTAAGGGATGGTGACGTGGAAAACGTTGGTAAGTAGTTTATTCAGGTATTGTGACCAGCCAATGGCTACAGTGGCTCCTGCCAGCGCATATTCCAGTACGAGATCCCACCCTATGATCCAGGCAATAAATTCTCCTAAAGTAGCATAAGAATAAGTATAGGCGCTTCCGGCGATAGGTATCATGGAAGCAAATTCGGCGTAACAGAGGCCAGCAAGGGCACAGCCAATTGCAGCAATAATAAAGGAGATAGTAACAGCGGGTCCGGCATGTTGTCCGGCGGCAGCAGCTGTTCTAACAAACAGACCTGCCCCGATGATAGCGCCTATTCCAAGGGCAATCAATGAACCCGCGCCAAGCGTCCTTTTCAGTCCCTTGTCGGATTCTCCGGCTTCGGCCGTTAAAACAGAGAGCTGCTTTTTTACGAATAGTTTGCTCATACGCAATCTTATTGTGGTTGATGTTTTAAGGTAGTTTAGTTCTTGTTGTTTTGTTGTTGGTCGCCAAATATAATATCTAAAATCAAAAAGAGATACTTTTATTTTAGCCACTAACGCGCATCTTTAGCCGCCAAACCTTATTTTTGGGAAATTTTCCGGTTACAACTTTTAATTATTTCAAGTAAAAATTCTTGCTCCGCATGAAGAAATCGTCGAATCTGCTTACCCTATACATTTTCATTGCCATGATCATCGGGATAGGTACCGGTTATTCGGTATTCCTGGCTTATGGCAATGCTGGTACCCCGGCAGGTACCAAAGACACACCGCAGATCTTCGCTGATAACATTTCTATACTGACAGACATCTTCCTGCGCCTGGTAAAAATGATCATTGCCCCGCTGGTATTCTCTACCCTGGTGGTAGGAGTAGCCAAGCTGGGAGATATAAAAGCGGTTGGACGTATTGGTGGAAAGACAATGCTGTGGTTTATCAGTGCAACCTTTGTATCATTGTTTTTGGGTTTGGTACTTGTGAACATAATGAAACCGGGAATATCGCTGCAATTGCCGCTGCCGGATGAACATGCCTCTTCTGGTATTGCGAAGGCAGATATGACCCTGCGGGGATTTTTCCATCACGTGGTGCCAGATAGCGTGATAGATGCAATGGGCAGGAACGAAATTTTGCAAATTGTGGTATTTGCCATTTTCTTCGGGGTGGCAGCTGCTGCTATTGGCGAAAAGGCGATGCCGGTAGTAAAGTTACTGGATAGTGTTGCTCATATTATGCTGAAGGTGACAGGTTTTGTAATGAATTTTGCGCCTTTTGCCGTATTTGGCGCTATGGCGGGTATCATTGCGGTGAAGGGACCTATCGTACTGGTTACATATGGGAAATTTATTATCCAGTTTTATATGGGCTTGTTTAGTTTGTGGGTAGTCATTGCTTTTGTGGGATGGTTGATTTTGGGCAAACCAGTATTCCGCCTCTTGGGTATGATTAAGGACCCCCTCTTGCTGGCATTTGGCACTGCGAGTAGCGAAGCGGCTTATCCCCGTACTATGGAGGAGCTGGAGAAATTTGGTTGTGACAGCCGGATAGTGAGTTTTGTGTTACCGTTGGGCTATTCCTTTAACCTGGACGGTTCTATGATGTATATGACCTTTGCCAGCCTGTTTATTGCGCAGGCATATAATATGCACCTTTCTATAGATCAACAGATTACCATGTTACTGGTATTAATGATTACCAGTAAAGGGATTGCCGGTGTGCCACGTGCTTCCCTGGTGGTAATTGCGGGCACTTTATCAATGTTTCACATCCCCGAGGCAGGGCTTCTTTTATTGCTGGGCGTAGATCACCTGTTGGATATGGGCCGTTCTGCTACCAATGTTATTGGCAATGCCATGGCTACCGCTGTAGTTTCCAAGTGGGAAAACAAACTCAGCACCGGAGATGCGCCTAACGCCTAACTTAACAAATGCGTAACACATTAATGCTTATTTTACCGATTCAGAACTAGAAATAGCGTATTTAGCATGGACCAGATTATTGAGTTTTTTAAACACCTCATTAATCCCTCGTGGATTATTGAACATGGTGGCCTTTACCTGTTGCTGGCAATTATTTTTGCAGAAACGGGTCTTTTTATTGGTTTCTTTCTGCCGGGCGATTCCCTGCTCTTTGTGGCGGGTATCTACAGCAAAGATCTTTGCCACAGCTTCTTTGATCTGCCTTTTGCAGTGATCATGTTGCTGATCGCTATAGCCGGTGTATTGGGAAATATGGTGGGGTTTTGGTTTGGTAGAAAATCCGGTCCTGTATTATTTAAGAAAAAGGATACTTTCTTCTTTAAAAAGAAGCACCTGATCCAGGCGCACGAATTTTTCGGCAAATATGGAGGCGGCGCTATTTTCTTCGCGCGTTTCCTGCCTATCATCCGTACGTTTGCACCCATTGTAGCGGGTGTTGCGGAAATGGATGCCAAGAAATTCATGTTGTTTAATATTGTAGGTTCTTTTGCCTGGGTATTCTCTATGATGCTGGCCGGCCATTACCTGGATAAGGCTTTCCCGAATTTGAAAGAGCATCTGGAGCTGATTATCCTGGTAATTATATTAATTACCACCTTACCGGTACTGATCAAGGTAATATTTGGCAAAGCAAAACACTCGTCCGCTGCTCCTCACCAGGAACCCGCAGAAAAAACAGATTCTTCATTATAATTTTTTATATCTTTAAAAGGGCCTTTTTAAAAAGGCCCTTTTTTATTAATTCCCGTTATAATTATTGTCAACCGAACTACCAATGAAGACCGACAATCGTTCTGTTTCTATTTTTAATATAGCCGTTATAGTTGCTTCACTAGGCTATTTCGTTGATATTTATGATCTTTTACTGTTTACCATCGTAAGGGTACCTAGTTTAAAATCGCTGGGACTTCCACAGAGCGAAATTGATGCAGGGGCAGGCCTGCTTTTAATCAACATTCAAATGGTAGGCCTGTTGATTGGTGGAATTTTCTGGGGTATAATAGGAGATAAGAAAGGCCGGCTGAGCGTATTATTCGGTTCTATTCTCATTTATTCTATTGCCAATATTGCCAACGGTTTTGTGCATGGGATCAATGGCTATATACTATGGCGTTTTGTGGCGGGCTTTGGTTTGGCTGGTGAGCTGGGCGCAGGTATTACGCTGGTATCTGAAATATTACCCAAGGAAAAGAGGGGATATGGTACCATGATAGTGGCTACCGTAGGGGTATCGGGTGCTGTAGCAGCCAACCTGATAGCCAAGCTGGTGGGCGACTGGCGTATTTGTTATTTTATTGGTGGAGGATTAGGGCTGGCGTTGCTGGTGCTTCGGGTTAGTGTAATGGAGTCGCATTTATTTAATGCGGTGAAGGAATCTACGGCAGGGAGGGGAAGTTTGGTAGCATTATTTAACAACCGGGAACGGTTTATGAAGTATTTGAAATGTATGTTGCTGGGCACTCCGACCTGGTTTGTAGTAGGTATCCTTATTGCATTTTCGAATAAGTTTGCGACTGTCATGAACGTGCAGGGGGCCATTAATCCTGGTGATGCAGTGGCTTTCTGTTATGCAGGTCTGGTGCTGGGTGATTTCACTACCGGCTTACTAAGCCAGGTATGGCAAAGCCGGAGAAAGGTGATGTTGCTGTTCCTGTTGCTGACAGGCGTAATGGTGGCGGTTTACCTGAATTTACATGGGGCTGCTACCTGGGTATTTTATACCGTTTGCTTTATACTGGGCTTCAGTGTTGGGTTCTGGGCTATTTTTGTAACCATCGCAGCAGAGAGCTTCGGCACTAATTTACGCGCTACCGTGGCTACTACGGTGCCTAACTTTGCGCGGGGAATGCTTCCATTGATATCGCTCTTGTTTATAAACGTGCAGAAACACTTTACTTTCCTGCAAAGCGGCGCTATTGTAGCGGTGGTGTGTATAGGGATTGCTTTAATTACTGCCTGGAACGTGGAGGAAACATTTGGTAAGGACCTGAATTACCTGGAAGAAATTTAGTGATAGCTTTCCAGCATCTTATCTAGTAATTTGTTCAGCTGTATTATTTCTTTTTCATTGAGTGACTGGAGTACATTATCCAGGTGCCCAATTTCAGTATCTATTTGTTTTAGCAGTTGCAGGCCTTTGTCGTTGATGCGAACATCGACGGCACGCCTGTCCATTTCGCTGTTTTTGCGTTCTATCAGGTCGGCTTTGCGAAGGCGTTCCACCAGCCGGGATACATCACTCATTTTATCGAGCATTCTGTCTTTCAGCACGTTGATGCTGGCTGCTTTGGGATGTTGCCCGCGAAGGATGCGCAGTATATTAAACTGCTGCATAGTGATGCCATATTGTTTAAAGAATTGCTGGTGCCGGGCGGTAATCCAGTTACCTATAAAAATCAGGCTGACGAGGCCACGCTGATTTTCGCTTTCAAAAGATTTTTGTGTTATCAGTTTTTCCAGGTTAGACATACGTTGAGAGTTAAACCAAATTTGGTGAAACGGATTTAGAAGTGTTTCATTTATACTGCTTTAGTCATCTTTTCAGGATGGGGTAAAATTACGAATAAAAAAAGAATTGCAGATTTTGTCATGTGGTTGATAAGGCAGAAGATCCTGATTTTATCGTGGCAGTGGGGAAATGATTAGCGGAGATAGCGGGAATGTTTTCCACATCTATCTCCGCTGTATGCGTTGGTAGACGATTATGCAGTTGCAGACTGCATTTTATCCAATACGTCCATTACTTCTTTTACATGTTGGGCAGAGGTATTGAGTGATTCTTTTTCAGCCTCATTGAGTTGAAGCTCTATGATTTTTTCGATACCGTTTTTGCCTAATACTACGGGAACGCCCAGGTAGATATCTTTCAGGCCATATTGGCCGGTAAGCCAGGCGCACACCGGGAAAATACGTTTTTCGTTTTTTACGATGGCTTCCACCATTTGGGCAGCTGCGGCGCCGGGAGCGTACCAGGCCGAAGTACCCAGGAGGTTCACTATCTCGCCACCCCCTACTTTCGTACGCTGGATAATAGCTTCCAGCTTGTCGGCTGCTACCAGTTCTGTTACCGGAATACCGCTTACCGTGGTGTAACGGGGAAGGGGCACCATGGTATCGCCATGTCCGCCCATGAGGATAGCCTGTATATCTTTGGGAGAGCAGCCTATTTCATCGGCCAGGAAAGCGCGGTAGCGGGCAGTATCCAGGATACCGGCCATACCGAACACTTTGCTGCTGTCTTTTTTAGCGGTGAGGTAGCTACAATACGTCATTACATCCAGCGGATTGCTGACAATGATAATGATCGCGTCCGGAGAATGTTTGGTAATATTTTCTGTCACCGATTTCACAATGTTGGCATTGGTAGAAATCAGATCGTCTCTGCTCATACCTGGTTTACGGGGAAGCCCTGACGTAATTACCACCACATTGCTGTTGGCGGTTTTAGTATAGTCGTTGGTCACTCCTGTAATTTTGGTGCTGTAATAATCAATGGGAGCCTGTTGCCATGTATCCAGCGCCTTACCTTCAGCCGTTCCTTCTTTGATATCCAATAAAACCACCTCCTGTAGAAAATCTCTGTGGGCCAGTACGTTAGCGCATGTGGCACCTACATTTCCGGCTCCTACTACTGTAACTTTCATCTTGTCTATAGCTTTAAAAGTGAAGAATGAATGTGATTAAACAAATGTAATGATTCGGCATTACAATAACCGGCCAGGCATACACATTTTAACAAGGTTTATTTGTGCAGATAATACAGCAGAGAATCTATCTTAGCTGTTCCTTCAAAGCCTTTTACAAACTGTTGTTTCTTATTATATATGTATAATCCCGGGAAGTAATGCAGATCATAGAAGTACATGATCTGCCGGGTAGGTTCGCTGGCCATAGTAATTGTTGGATAATTTTTGATCTTGTATTGGTCGTAATATTCCTTCATTTGTTCCACTTTAAAGGGAGTGACCATCAGGATCTGCGTTTTCTGGAATTTATCGATATTTTTCAGGAGATCTTCTGTCAGGTGTTTACAGTGGTCGCAATCAACGCTGAATATGAATAACATGGTTTTTTCCCCTTTACGCAGGTCATTTTTGGTGATAGTATGGCCATCAACCAGGGTGAGGGGAAAAGCCGGGATGATCGGATATTGTAAATAAGCTGGTTTGGTGGGGAGAGTAGCAGTTTGAGCCTTCAAAAACACGGGTAAACAGCTTAAAATTGCGAAAAACACGTAGCGCATACGAATAAAAGTTTCTTGATTTGAGTTTAAATTTACCGGATAAATGTCATTTATTGCATAAAAAACACGAAAATTGGGCCGAAAAGGAACGAATCTATCTAATTTTGGGAATTAGATGCTTGTTCATATGCGAAAATTTTTACTTTTGCAATCCGTATAAATTTTTAACTTAAAATCAGTAACCTAAATTTATGGCTACCACCGCAGATATCAGAACAGGATTAATCATCAAACTGGATAACAGTTTGTATTCTGTTGTAGAGTTTGGTCAGAATAAAACCGCCCGTGCAGCCGCAAAGGTTTGGGCTAAATTGAAAGGCGTTGACAATAGCCGTTCTATAGAGCATACATGGAACTCGGGAGATACTATTTTCCCTATCCGTATTGAAAAGAAAGCTTTCCAGTTCTTATATAAAGACGATACCGGCTACAATTTCATGGATAATGAAACTTTCGAACAGATTGCTATGCCGGAAAATGCGATCGATGCGCCACAATTCCTGAAAGAGGGCCAGGAAGTGAGTGTACAAATCAATACTGAAACTGAACAGTACATGGCGGTAGAATTACCAGACAAGATTGTCGTACTGGTAACCTACTCTGAGCCAGGCGTAAAGGGCGATACGGCTACACGTACCCTGAAACCAGCTACTGTTGAAACAGGTGCGACTGTAATGGTGCCACTGTTTGTGGAAGAAGGGGAAATGATCCGTGTGAACACCAAGAATGGTGAATATATCGAAAGAGTAAAAGGGTAATAGCATTTTTTAATTTTTGATTGACTGACGGGAATGTTGTTTCCAGGAGGATTTCCTGTGGAACAGGGTTCCTGAACGTGTGAATCGAATTTTCATATTCTATATTTCTAAACCAAAAACTGTCTACATGGACTTTAAACAGATTCAGGAACTGGTAAAAATGATCAATAAATCAAATATCAGTGAACTGAGCATTGAGCAGGACAAGTTTAAGATTACAATAAAACAAAAGGATAACGAAGTACAACAGGTAATCACTGTTCCTGCCGCCGTGGCAACTGCCGCCGTACAGCCTGTAGCCCCTGTTGCTTCCGCAGCAGCTCCTGCCGCCGCCGCTCCCGCAGCTCCCGCTGCAGCTCCCGTAGCACCTGCAAAGGCGGACAACCTGGTAACGATCAAATCTCCTATGATCGGAACCTTTTACCGCAGCGCCGGACCAGACAAAGCTCCATTCGTAAATGTGGGTGATGAGGTATCTTCCGGCAAAGTGGTGTGCATCATCGAAGCAATGAAGTTATTCAACGAGATAGAGAGTGAAGTGAGTGGAAAAATCGTGAAAGTGCTGGTAGATGACGCATCTCCGGTAGAATACGACCAACCTTTATTTTTAGTTGAACCATAATAATAGCCTTTACCGTTAGCCTTTGGCATTCAGTATTATATACAATACTGACAGCTAAAGGCTAACCGCTAAAAGCTAACTGCTATTATTAACTTATAAGGAAAACAATGTTCAAAAAAATATTGATTGCCAATCGTGGTGAAATTGCCCTTCGGATTATCCGTACCTGTAAGGAAATGGGTATCAAAACGGTGGCAGTTTATTCTACTGCAGATAAAGACAGTTTGCATGTGAAATTTGCCGATGAAGCAGTATGCATAGGTAAACCACAGAGCACAGAGTCTTATTTGAATATCCCTCACCTGATGGCAGCTGCTGAAATTACCAACGCAGATGCTATTCACCCGGGATATGGCTTCCTGGCCGAAAATGCCCGTTTTGCTGAAATCTGCGGTGAGCATGGTATCAAGTTCATCGGCCCAACACCGGAAATGATCCGTAAGATGGGAGACAAGATGACGGCGAAGGAAACCATGATTGCTGCGGGCGTACCTGTTATTCCGGGTTCTGATGGTTTATTGCAGAGTGTGGATGAAGCAAAGGCACTGGCAAAAACCATGGGGCTGCCGGTTATCCTGAAAGCTACTGCCGGTGGTGGTGGTAAAGGTATGCGTGTGGTATGGGAAGACAGTGAGCTGGAAAATGCCTACAACATGGCCAAGAACGAGGCTCGCGCGGCTTTCAGTAATGATGGTATCTACATGGAGAAATTCGTGGAAGAACCCCGACATATTGAAATCCAGGTAGCGGGTGATCAATACGGTAAAGTATGTCACTTGAGTGAAAGAGATTGCTCTATCCAGCGTCGTCACCAGAAGCTGGTAGAAGAATCTCCTTCTCCGTTTATGACGCCTGAGCTGCGTGAGAAAATGGGAGAAGCAGCTATTAAGGCCGCCAGTGCGATCAACTACGAGAGTGTTGGTACTATTGAGTTCCTGGTTGATAAGCACCGTAATTTCTACTTCATGGAGATGAATACACGTATCCAGGTAGAGCATGGTGTAACGGAAGAAGTGATCAATTTTGACCTCGTAAAAGAACAGATCAAGATTGCGGCAGGTATTCCTATCTCCGGAAAAAATTATACGCCACAGATGCATGCCATCGAGTGCCGTATTAATGCGGAAGATCCTTACAATGATTTCCGTCCTTCTCCGGGAAAAATTACTACCCTGCATATTCCGGGTGGTCATGGGGTGCGTGTGGATTCACATATCTACGCTGGTTATGTTATTCCTCCGTATTATGATTCTATGGTGGCAAAAATCATCACCATGGCGCAAACCCGTGAAGAGGCAATCAATACCATGGAGCGTGCACTGAGCGAGTTTGTGATCGAAGGTGTAAAAACAACTATTCCATTCCATCAGCAGTTGATGCGTGATGAAAATTTCCGTAAGGGTAACTTTACTACTAAGTTTACAGAAACGTTTAAGCTGGTATAACGGTAACGGTTATATTATTGTAAAAAGTCCTCCTGAAAGGGAGGACTTTTTTTGTACATTTTACTTTCGATAAGTTATTTCCAGGCTCACAAAGCTGAATAGCAGAAAATTGAGTTCTCCTTTTTTGGGGTCGCCGGCCATATTGATTTGTAGTGGTAGTCCGTAATTATTATAGCTATCAGCAACAAAGGCATTGTTTTTACTGTAGTCCACATCTATGAGCTGCCATATCGGGTGCAGTTGATGTGGATTTATTTTGTTGTCATAAACGGGAAATGCATCGTTGGAGCTGGTAGTATTGCCCGGGCCAACTACGGTGGTATTGATTTTATAAGCATTACCTGCTGAGTTATAAAAATAGGTAGTCGTTACTACGTCAGCATACGCAGTTCCCTGGTATCGGTAGTTGATAACCTGTGTAATCCGGTCTTGGTTGTCATAAAGATATTTTTTGACAAAAAAAGAGTAGAGCGAGGTGGTGATTGTTAGCGTACTTCTGTCGTAAGTGCCAAAGTTAAAGATACTGTCTATCATTACTCTTTTTCTGGTATCCAGCAAATATTTATGAGCTACTTCATAATTGGGGTTACCATCATAGTAGGCGCCAATAATTACCCTTAGTCTGTCTTGTGGGTCATAGCCGATCAGGAATTGTGGATAGCCGGTTTGTACCCTTGATCCGATCAGGCTTACGGGATTGTTTTTGTTGTTGTAAGTGATGTTGATGGAGTCTTCGAAGAGCTGCGTGGTAAGTCCTTTCAACCGGGTGATTTCAAAAAAAGGAGTGTGGGGAATGATAACTGGGGGCTTCAGACAGCTGTTGTTGGAAAGGAGCAGGAAAGCGGCGATCGCATAAAGCACCGGATAAATTTGTTTTTTCATACAAATTCGTTTTTTAATGAAAAAATTGAGGTTAATAAAAGAGGCTATCCGGAATAGGAGGTGTATTGGAAATAGGTTTAAGAAGTGAACGTGAAGTTACCAAAAAAAGCAAAGCCCCGGATGAAAATCCGGGGCTAATCATACACCAAAACAATCTTACGGTTTTATCGCAAGAAAAGCAGCTCTCTGTATTTAGGCAGTGCCCATTTTTTGTCGTCCACCAGGAACTCCAGTTTATCGGAGTGGTAGCGGATAACATCAAAGTACGGCTTAATCTTTTCACAATAGTCTATCGCTTTTTGGCGGCTATCGGTGAGCTTGTTAGCTACCTTACGCGCCTCAATCATAGCCTGTACATTTTCACTAATTACATTGATATGTTCAGCTATTTTAGCGGCAATTTGTTTCTGTGCTTTTACGCTGTCGTCGCCTAACCCGATTGCTTTCAGGCCATTGATGTTGGCTACCAGTTCATTTAAGTAGCTAATAGCAGATGGCAGGATAGTGTTGGTAGCGAGGTCGCCGATAACGCGGGCTTCGATCTGTACTTTCTTCACATAATCTTCCAGCAGTATTTCGTGGCGTGCGTGCAGTTCTTTTTCGTTGTAAACGCCGGTTTCTGTGTAAAGTTGGGTTGCTTTAGGTGTTACCATTGCATCCAGCGCTTTAGGAGTGGTTTTTACATTAGCCAAACCTCTTTTTGCTGCTTCTTTTTCCCATTCTTCACTGTAGCCGTCGCCTTCGAACAGTATTTTTTCCGAATCTACAATATATTTCCGAAGAGTTTGCATAATGGCAATCTCTTTTTTCTCGCCTTTTTCGATCAGACCGTCTACTTCTGTTTTGAAATCTGTCAGGGTCTTAGCCATGATGGTGTTCATCACAGTCATAGCAGAAGCACAGTTAGCAGAAGAACCTACCGCGCGGAACTCAAACTTGTTGCCGGTGAAAGCAAAAGGAGAGGTACGGTTACGGTCGGTGTTATCCAGCATCAGTTCAGGAATATGACGGTGCAGATCCATTTTCAGGATGGCTTCGTCTTGTTCATCGAACTTGTTGTTTACGCGGTTTTTAACTTCCTGCAGTACATCGAAGAGGAATTTACCGGTAAATACGGAAATGATAGCAGGAGGAGCTTCGTTAGCGCCCAGACGGAAGTCGTTGCTGGGAGAAGCGATAGCAGCTCTCATCAGGTCGGCGTAGTCATGTACCGCTTTGATGGTGTTCACAAAGAAAGTGAGGAACATCAGGTTGGTTTTCGGAGTTTTACCAGGAGCCAGCAGGTTAACGCCGGTGTCGGTAGACATGCTCCAGTTGTTGTGTTTACCGGAACCGTTGATGCCTGCAAAAGGTTTCTCGTGCAGTAACACTTTCAGTTTGTGACGTTTAGCCACTTTATTCATTACATCCATCAGCAGCGAGTTGTGGTCTACCGCGATGTTGATTTCTTCAAATATAGGAGCACATTCGAACTGAGAAGGAGCCACCTCATTGTGACGGGTTCTTAAAGGAATACCCAGTTTGTAGGCTTCTACTTCGAAATCGCGCATGTAAGCGTATGCACGCTCAGGGATAGCACCGAAGTAGTGGTCTTCCAGCTGTTGACCTTTGGAAGGCGCGTGACCTACCACAGTACGGCCAGTCATGATCAGGTCAGGACGGGCATTTGCCATTGCTTCGTCTACCAGGAAGTATTCCTGTTCCCAACCCAGGGTACCGGTTACTTTGGTAACGTTTTTATCGAAATAGTTACATACGTCTACTGCAGCTTTGTCCATAGCAGCCAGGGCTTTCAGCAGTGGCGCTTTATAATCCAGCGATTCGCCGGTGTAGGATACAAAGATAGTAGGAATGCAGAGTGTTTTACCGTAAGCCTGTTCCAGGATGAATGCAGGAGAAGAAGGATCCCATGCAGTATAACCACGTGCTTCGAAAGTAGCTCTCAAGCCGCCGTTAGGAAAGCTGGAAGCATCTGGTTCCTGTTGTACCAGTGCATCGCCATCAAAAGTTTCGAGCGCAGTACCATCACCTTTCAGGGTGAAGAAAGAGTCATGCTTTTCAGCAGTGGTACCTGTTAATGGTTGGAACCAGTGTGTGTAGTGAGTTACACCTTTCTTCATGGCCCATGCCTTCATGCCGGAAGCAATTTGCTCGGACATCTTACGTTCCAGCTTGGTGCCATTTTTAACAGAGTTCATCAGGCTTTTATAAGCCTCATCGCTCAGGTATTCCCGAACAACTTTACCAGTGAATACATTGCTGCCAAATACTTCGGTAATTTTACCGTTATGTTCGGTGAGAGTGGAGTCTACGCCAGCTAATCCTTCCAGCGCTTTGAAACGTAACGATTGCATGCTGTAAAATATTTTACACAAAAGAACGCATACCTTGCCTTAAATACAAATAAATTGTTCATTTTAATTTAAAATTTACGTTTCGGGTCTTTAAAAGACGCTTTTTTTGCTATTTGATCAAATAATTGAATGATGGGCACTGTAAAACTGATAAATTTAAAATTTATTAATATAATGATGCTTTGCTAAAAAAGCTGTTTTCGCTCCCCGGTTCACCTATTGTCATTTGCAGGAAAATCATGTACTTTTGCGACTTCTTTTAAATTACTCGTTTTTTATACTTAAATACATGCAAACCACCGTAGAAATTGCTGAACAGCTAGGACTTACCGCTGACGAGTTTGAACGAATTAAATCTATCTTAGGCCGTGTCCCCAATTTTACAGAACTCAGTATGTATTCTGTAATGTGGAGCGAACACTGCTCTTACAAAAATTCAATCGTTTGGCTGAAATCCCTGCCCCGCGAAGGTGACAGACTGCTGGTAAAGGCAGGAGAGGAAAATGCCGGTCTGGTAGATATCGGTGATGGCTACGCGGTGGTATTTAAAATAGAGTCGCATAACCACCCTTCTGCTATCGAACCCTTCCAGGGCGCAGCTACCGGCGTTGGTGGTATTCACCGCGATATCTTTACAATGGGCGCACGCCCCATTGCCGCATTGAACTCCCTCCGCTTTGGCAATATCAATGACAAGAAAACACAACACCTGGTAAAAGGTATTGTACACGGTATAGGTCATTATGGTAACTGCTTCGGTGTACCAACTGTAGGCGGTGAAGCATACTTTGAAGATTGCTATGGTACCAACCCGCTGGTAAACGCTATGAGCGTGGGTATCGTAAAAGTTGGACAAACTGTTTCCGCTACTTCCCATGGTGAAGGCAACCCTGTTTTCATCGTAGGATCTGCTACCGGTAAAGATGGCATCGGCGGTGCTTCTTTCGCATCTGCCAATATCACGGAAGATAGCGTGGAAGATTTGCCTGCCGTTCAGGTAGGTGACCCCTTCCAGGAAAAGAAATTGCTGGAAGCTTGCCTGGAAATCATCAAAACCAATGCTATCATAGGTATGCAGGATATGGGCGCTGCCGGTATCACCTGCTCTACAGCTGAAATGAGCGCAAAAGGCGAACATGGTATGCACATCTGGTTAGATAAAGTACCTACCCGTCAGAAAGATATGAAAGCATGGGAAATGCTGCTGAGCGAAAGCCAGGAACGCATGCTCATCGTAGTGAAGAAAGGACAGGAAAAAGAAATCCTCAACATCTTCGATAAATGGGACCTGCACTGCGTACAAATCGGTGAAGTGACCAAAGATAAAAACCTGAAGTTCTATATGAACGGCGAACTGGAAGCAGATGTTCCTGCTGAAAGTATGGTATTGGGCGGCGGCGCTCCTCAATATCACCGCGCATATACTGAACCAGCTTACTTCGCTAAAGTAAAAGCATTCGATATCCAGAATATCCCCGATACAGAACACCCCCGTTTTGTAGCGGAAAGAATGGTGGCATTACCAAATATCGCCTCCAAACGCTGGATCTACAACCAGTACGACAGCATGGTAGGTACTGCTAACGCCAGCACCAATGCACCAAGCGATGCTACGATTGTATTGGTAAAACCCACCAAGAAAGCCCTGGCTGTAACTACCGACTGTAACGGTCGCTATGTATTTGCCGATCCTCATAAAGGCGGACAAATTGCTGTGGCAGAGGCAGCACGTAACATTGTGTGCTCCGGTGGTGAACCTGTAGCGATTACTAACTGCTTAAACTTCGGTAACCCTTACGATCCGGAAGTATACTACCAGTTTGTGCACGCTGTACAAGGTATGGGTGAAGCCTGCCGTAAATTTAATACGCCTGTTACCGGTGGTAACGTTAGCTTCTACAACCAGTCGCCCGACGGTCCTGTATACCCTACACCAACCATTGGTATGGTGGGAGTGCTGGATAGCTTGGAACAACGTATAACACTGGACTTTAAAGAAGAAGGTAACCTGTTATACCTCTTAGGCCGTAGCCGCAACGATATCAGCAGCTCTGAATACCTGCATAAAATTATAGGCATCGAATACAGCCCTGCTCCGCATTTCAACCTCGATGAAGAACTGCACCTGCAACAGGCTATCACCAAATTGAATAAAGCAGGCCTGATCGAATCTGCGCACGACGTAAGCGATGGCGGTTTATTTATTACCCTGCTGGAAAGTGCGATGCCACGTGGTCTGGGCTTCGAACTGGCGCTCAATAATAAATTCCGTAAAGATGCTTACCTCTTCGGTGAAAGCCAGAGCCGTGTGGTCATCTCTGTTAAACCGGAAAATAAAGAGAAGTTTGAAGCGCTCATGCACAGCCTGGTAGATGCTTCTGATGTATCTGTACGTCATGAGAAATTGGGTGTGGTAACCGGTGAAAATATCAAAGTAAACGGGGAAGACTGGGGCACTGTAGGCACCTGGAAGCAAACCTACGATACTGCGATTGAAGAACATCTTAAAAAAGCATAAGCATTAGCTGAAGCATAAAAAGAAAGCGGCGATTGATCATATCAATCGCCGCTTTCTTTTTAGTCGGTATTTGTCTAAAAGTTGTATTTAAACCCAACATTCATCCTGGCGCCACTGCCTTTTATATACGAATCGGTACGCACCCTGGCCTGCGACATCACAGGGTAATAGTCCGCATTCAGGAGATTATCCACACCCAGGCGAACTGACATGTTTTTATTGAGACGGTAGCCTGTATAGAAATTCACCAGGTAAAAATCGCTTACCGGACCATTCCCCAGGTCATATTCTTTGGTACTGGGATTAGGATCGAAGTGTTTGCGTACGCCGGAGTAAATGTAGTATATGCCCAGGTCCCAGCTTTTTAATGGAGAATAGTTCACATTCACTGTTAGCTTATCCGGAGATATACGGGTGGTGGGCAAGTAGGTATGTACACCATTCACATCCTTCTTTCCTTCCACATGGGAATAAGCTGCATTGGCAGAAAGATTTGGGAAGAACTGGTAGCCGGCAGTAAGTTCAAATCCTTCTACACGTTCGGGTGCACGTTCCGGTACTGCCACGCCATTCACATCTTTCAGGCTGGTGCCCAGGGAAGAGGTACTGATGAAATAGGAGCCGGAAGCATTGAATTTACCAATGTTGCTGTTAAAACCAGCTTCATAGTTGTTGGTAATAATGGCTTTTGTTTCAATGGTGTTGATGCTGGTGGCGCCGTTGCCGGCTGCTTTGGCCAGCCGCAGTGTACGGCCCAAGTCGTAGAGTGAAAAGCTCTGCGAGTAACTGACGAATGGATTAAAGGCCGGGAATTTGGTATAACGGAGGCCAGCGTTGAATACCAGGGCTTCGTAGGGAAGGTTGCCGCCTTTTACGAATACGCCACCGGCATAATTGCCAAATTTGATTGTTGTATAATCCGGTATGTGTAAAGAGATGTTTTCATACCGTATTCCTGCTTTCAACAGGAAGTCTTTGAAGAGATATGTTTTTAACTGTGCATAAGGCGCATAGTTTTTCATATTCATCTCTGGTACGAAAGAACGGCCATCCGTGAGTGGTTGAGAGGTTTTATCATTGAGGATATCTATTCCCCAGGTAACGTCGCCAAAGAGGTTGGGATGGAGGTTGAATACACTATTGAAATTTACCCGGGCGCCCATTTTCCGGGAGCTGATAGCAGAATTGCCGGGAGGTGCATAAAAATCAGAGTACTCAAATACGGTGTAAAAGTCCTGGTAATAGAGGTTTACAGCCAGCGAGGTGTTTTTGAAAATGTCTTTATTGGTATAGTTCAGGGCAGCATTGTGGTTATAGGGGGTACCCTGCCTATCGCCGGGACTGGCGCCGGGTATACCGGTAATAGGGCTAACGCCGAATTTACCACCGTTATTCACAAAGGTGCTGTATTGCATGCTGCGGTAATAGTTATACATCACATCAATGCGGTTGTTGGCGTTGATATCGTAACCCAGTTTTGCGAAGGCGTTCACATTTTTATTCTGGCTGAGCGATTGAAACGGGGCAATCACTTCTCCATTGGCATCTTTATTCACGCCGGTTTTTTCATAGGTGCCACTTACCACATAGTCGAATTTGTTGATTTTGCCGGTAAAGTTTTGGGAGATACGACCGCCGAGGCTACCCGATGGATGGGTTAATGAGCCATTGCCACTGATATCGGTACTTCCGCTGAAGTGTTGATTGGGATTAGCTTTGATGGTAATGAAGTTGATAATGCCGCCGTCGGCGCCGTTGCCATAAATGGCTGTGGATCCTTTAATTACTTCCACTCTTTCTATGACGGATACATCTATGCTGCGGATGTCTTTATCGCCATTGCGCAGCGGTGTAGATTGGGGAATACCGTCGATCATGATGAGCATGCCGCGTCCCCGCAGGGTTTGACCCTTATTGGTAGAGGTGTTGGTGCCGAGCGTGAGACCAGGTACATTCATACTCAGCAGCTGGTTAATGTCGGTCGTAATGGTACTTTGTTCCCTGAGTTGTTTCCCTGAAATGATCGTAATGGAAGAAGGAACCGTGCCCAATGTTTCTTTATTGCGGCTGGCGGTTACTACTACTTCGTTGAGGCCAACATCTGAGGGCTGTATCATGAGATTCAGGGAGGTAATGCTATCCTGTATGGTAATGTTTTGTTCCAGTGTTTTATAGCCGGTACCGGTGGCAAGGAGCTGGTAAGTACCTGGTTTTACGTCGTTCAGTGTAAAGCTGCCGTTAGTATTAGTGAGTGCATGTTTTTGTGTGCCGGCCAGGTAAATCCTGAGCATGGGGATGGCGGTTTGTGCTGTATCTTTTACGGTGCCTTGTATTTTTTGTGCAGCCAGCTGTAAGGTGGCCATGATAGCTGTTATTCCCAGGAACAAAATCTTCTTCGTCATCTGTAGCGGTATTATATCCGGTGTGTTTTAATAATAAATTTTCTGCGGTACCATATCAGGAAACCCGAAATGGACAATATGCCAGGGGTTAAGGCCAGGAATGAGTAGATTATTTTCAGGAGTATGCCGCCATAGTTGCCAAAGTGAAGCGGCGCGATGCTGGCGTTAAAGCGGTCGCCCGCGGAGGCTTTGCTAAAGTTCACCGTTTTCTGGATATGACCGTCGGCGGTCACAAATACGGATGATGCATATTCCCCAAAGAAAGCCGATTCATGTGCATGGCCAAGGAACCGGGCGGGATCGCCTGCTTTTTTGGGCGGACGGACACCGGTAACCTGGAAGCCGGGTATGGCCGATTGCGCGACAATGAGCAGCTGGTCATAGTTGCCGTTGAAAGCAATGCCGGTATACCCGTTAATTGTGTTTTTCCGGGCGTCCAGCACTTTCTGTTCCATCAGGAAGCCGGTGAAAGATATTATGGCATTGAAGAGTAGCGCCCATACGCCTAGGATGCGGTGCAGGTTACGCCAGCGCCTGGTACGATTATTCCATTCCAGTTTGAGCCGGAAGGTCAGTACTTTCCAGATGGCATGGCGATAAACAAAAATCCCGGTGAACACGGATAAGAATAGCGCTATCCCGGTTATTAAGACGATTATAGCCCCTGTTTTACCGCTTAAAAGGGTAAAGTGCAAATAAAGCACATAACCTGTTAAATGGTCTGTATTCGTGTATTGCTGTAATATTTGGCCGGTATAGGGATTTAGGAAGACATATACTTTGTGATCTGCCGTATAATCGGCCCTGAGTATTGCGCTTTCATCAGGCGCCTGGGGGATTTTGACAAAAAAGAGATAAGGGTTTCCCGGAAGCGCGTGCCGGGTGTTTTCCAGCAGCTGTTGCAGTGGCAGGTGGTTTGACCGGGGAGTGACGTGGTAGGCCTGCCGATAAGAGGCATATTCTATTTCATCGCTGAATACCAGCAGGCTGCCGGTAATACTCATTAACAGCAGTATGGATCCTGCTACCAGGCCCAATATGCGGTGCAGGCGAAAAAATTGTTTAGTCCATTGCATCTTTACGGCAGTCGTTTTATATCTCTTATCAGTTTGACCTTACATCTCTGTGTCCACGAAAGTGGTATAGGTAGTACTATAAACGCGGCGTTAACCTTTCTTAAATGGTTAAATGACTGAGTATGTATTGCTTCCGCCGCAAAATTACAGCATCTTGGCCCGGAGAGGTTTACGCAAAAGGGAAAAATATTGATCAGATTGGGAAAAAGGAGGCGTTTTAAGGTCTTAGTGATTTATTGTTGCAGTCTCAACCTTTAACAAGCTATTAACAAAATGGCACCTTTGTGTGATAGATTTTGCTGAAAACTGACCTACTTTTGATAAGTATCGATGATGATACAGAAATGAATTTGAAATAACTTATCCCTATAAAATATTTGGAATCACTTGGTTATTCCAATTTCTATGAAAACCATTTGTTCTCTACCATGTCCTGATGAAATCTAATGAAAAATTACACCTAGTGAAAGAACGATTTGAAGTGAGGGCTGAGTAACATCAGCCCTTTTGTATTTTAGTACCTGTACCTGACTTCCCTTTTGCTATAACCCCTCTGGCCTTTTCCCGTTTTTTAATAGAAAAGCCTTCCCGGATAAGCAGGAAGGCTTTTTATATTATGTGTGTGACAGCAATTAAACCATTGGAATTTCTGCTACCTCGTACACTTTCTCATCCAGTTTAGCTTTGGTTTCGCTAAATGCTTTGAGAGTCAGTTCAATATCCTCATCGCTATGGGCAGCGGTAGGGATCAGGCGATAGATAATCTGGCCTTTAGGAATTACCGGGTATACTACGATAGAGCAGAAAATATTATAGTTTTCACGCAGATCGAGACACATAGCAGTGGCTTCAGGAATATCACCCTGCAGGTAGATAGGCGTAACTGGTGAATTGGTTCTGCCGATATTGAATCCACGTGCTTTCAGACCATTCTGCAGTTTATTTACATTATCCCACAGTTTGGCTTTCATTTCCGGATGTTCACGCATCAGTTGCACACGTTTCAGGTGTCCAATCACGATAGGTAAAGGAATTGATTTAGCAAAGATCTGGGAGCGCATATTGTAGCGCAGGTAGTTGATGATGGCTTTCTCGCCGCTGATAAATGCGCCGATAGAAGCACCGGACTTTGCGAAGGTATTAAACAGCAGGTCGATTTTGTCCTGAACACCTTGTTCTTCGCCAGTACCAGCACCGGTTTTACCCATAGTACCAAAACCGTGGGCATCATCTACCAACAGGCGGAACTCATATTTATCTTTGAAACTGGCAATTTCTTTCAGTTTACCCTGGTCGCCGGCCATACCAAACACGCCTTCCGTTACCACAAGTATACCTCCACCCTGATTTTTAGCCAGTTCAGTTGCACGCTTCATTTGTTTGTCGAAATCTTCCATATCGTTATGTTTAAACACATAACGTTTTCCTGGATGAAGGCGCAAACCATCCAGGATACTTGCGTGGCACTCTGCGTCATATACGATTACGTCTCTACGGCCCACAATAGCGTCAATGGCACTCATGATACCCTGGTAGCCATAGTTCAGTAAAGTAGTGGCTTCTTTGCCCATGTAATCGGACAGTTCATTTTCCAGCTGCTCGTGGTAGTTGGTGTTGCCGCTCATCATGCGCGCTCCCATTGGAGACGCCATCCCAAAATCTGCCGCAGCCTGGGCGTCAGTGGCGCGTACTTCCGGGTGGTTAGCCAGGCCCAGGTAGTTGTTCAGGCTCCAGACAATCTTTTCATTGCCACGGAATTTCATGCGGGGGCCTATTTCTCCTTCCAGTTTAGGAAATGCGAAATAGCCGTGGGCTCTGTCTGAATGCTCCCCGATAGGGCCCAAATGTTTCAGCAGTTTCTCGAAAATGTCCATACGATATATTATGTAATGGTTAATTCATTCCATTTAAAATGGACACAAAGGTATTAAAATAATAGTTTTTGTAAACTTGATCCGCATTTGAGGTACCCTTGCGGGGGAAAAAAACCGTCTTATGTAATTGTTTTACAGTGACTTTTAAATACACAAGATCAGATGAAATTTACACATTTCCTGGCTGCCGTCCTGTTGTTTCCTATCATGACTACACAGGCACAGAAAGCAACCTCACCCAAGCCATTTAACCATCGGGCCACCGCCACCGGCAACAAAAAAGCGGAGAAACCCAGGTTGGTAGTGGGTGTAGTTGTAGATCAAATGCGCTGGGACTACCTGTACCGTTATAGTAACCGGTACACAGCAGGAGGATTTAAAAGGTTGTTGCGGGAGGGTTTCTCCTGTGAAAATACCCTGATTAATTACACGCCTACCATTACTGCCTGTGGCCATACCTGCGTGTATACCGGCTCTATACCGGCTATCCATGGTATTATCGGCAACACCTGGTACAGCCCCGAACTGGGGCGTACGGTATACTGCGCGGAAGACACTACGGTAAATACTATCGGTAGCAGCTCTGCTGCAGGGAAGATGAGTCCCCGTAACATGCTGGTGACTACGATCGGCGATGAATTGAAAATATCCAACAACTTCCGGAGCAAAGTAGTAGGTGTTGCCATCAAGGACCGTGGCGCTATTTTGCCAGCCGGACATAGTGCCAACGCAGCTTTCTGGTATGATGCCAGCACGGGCAACTGGGTAAGCAGCACGTACTATATGAATGAGTTACCTGGCTGGGCGCAGGAATTTAATAACCAGCACTACCCGCAGCAGTATCTGAATAAGCCGTGGACTACCTTGTACCCGGTATCTACCTATACCCTCAGTACAGCGGATGAAAAAGCTTATGAGGGCAAGTTTAAAAATGCCACTAATACTTCTTTCCCGCATGCTTTGGGAGATATGGCCAACAGCGCTATTGCGGCCTCTCCATTTGGCAATACGATGACCCTGGAATTTGCGAAAAAAGCCATCGAAGCATATGACATGGGAAAAGGTAATGTAACAGATTTTCTGGCAGTGAGTCTTTCATCTACCGATTATGTAGGTCATCAGTTTGGGCCTAATTCCGTAGAAATAGAAGATACCTACCTTCGATTGGACCAGGACCTGGCTACTTTATTCAACTACCTGGATGCCAAGGTGGGCAAAGGCCAGTACTTGTTTTTCATTACTGCTGATCATGGTGTAGCACATGTACCGGGCTTTATGACAGAAAACAAGCTACCGGGAGGCACCTGGGATGACAAGGCTGCCCTGAAAGACCTGAATACCCAGGTAGCTGGCAGGTTTGGAGTAGAAGGTGCTGTTGAAGCGACTGACAATTACCAGTTTTGGTTAAATCATGACGCCATCACCAGGAGCAATAAAAACGAAGAAGAAATCAAACAGTTTATTATTGCACAGTTGTTGCGCTCATCGGCCATAGCAAAGGCTTTTGAGATTGATCACCTGATGACGACCACTTTGCCGGAGCCTATGCGTACCATGTTATCCAATGGCTTTAACACCAAACGCAGCGGCGATATACAAGTAGTGCTGTCGCCCGGTTATATCGATGGCGGTAACACCGGTACTACGCATGGTTTGTGGTATCCTTATGATGCACATATCCCGTTGGTATGGATGGGGTGGGGCATACAGCCCGGTAAAACCAATCGCACGGTGGGTATGACGGATATTACGCCAACGTTGGCGGCGTTGCTGCATATACAAATGCCCAGCGGTAATGTGGGGCAGGTAATACAAGAGATTACCCATTAAATTTTTTTTGCTTAGATTGCCATAAACAAGGTTGTTTTAATTCTTTGTTTATGGCTTTTTCTTTTTTACAATATACCGTGAGTGACCGGGTAGCCACCATTGCCTTGAATCGTCCGGAGAAGCGTAATGCGCTGAATGGTTTACTGGTGGCGGAGCTCCGGGATGCCTTTCGGGCTGCAGCCGCTGACGCTGCTGTTAAAGTGGTGGTATTGAAGGGAAATGGGGAAGCTTTTTGTGCGGGGGCCGACCTGGAGTATTTGCAGCAACTACAGCAAAATACCTATGATGAAAATCTCACCGATTCCTGGGAGCTGATGCAGCTGTTCCGGGAAATTTACGAACTTGACAAGGTAGTAATAGCCCAGGTAGAAGGGCATGCCGTAGCCGGTGGCTGTGGGCTGGTAACACTATGTGATCTGAGTTATGCCGTACCATCGGCCCTGCTGGGATATACCGAAGTGAAAATCGGCTTCATTCCTGCCTTGGTAGCGGTTTTCCTGGTAAGAAAGATAGGTGAGGGGCGCTCCAGGGAGTTATTATTAACCGGGAAACTGGTAACGGCTGAGAAAGCGGCTGCCGATGGCTTAATTACAGGGGTGATACCCGCCGCCGAAATAGCGACCCATGTGGCCAAAGTGGCTGCCAGCCTGTGTACAGAAGCATCTGCCAATTCTCTGAAAGTAACCAAAAAATTGATTGGCACAGTGTTGGACTTACCATTACAAGACGGGCTGTTGCATGCCGCTGAATTGAATGCTGCTACCCGTGGACATGAAGATTGCAAACGCGGAATAACCGCTTTTTTGAATAAGGAAAAGCTTATCTGGTAGCTGGTTTTATTGACCATGGCCAGCTGTCACTGAATAAACACACCACACTATGTCATACCGGTTGTTATTAACTGTTGTTTTCCTGTACCTCTCAGGTACATTGATGGCGCAACGTACTGTTTCGGATGCTAAGATTGTTTATAAAATGGAGCTGCCTCCTGAGCAACTGCAAATGGATGCTATGCTGGAGGGCAGCACTTTTACACAATATATGCGTGGGCCAATGAGCAGGATAGATATGAACTTTAATATTGTTCATTATACTTACCTGATCAACAGCCGAACAGAAACCATGACCACCCTGATAGACCAGCATGGTAACAAATACCTGATCCGCGCCAGTAAAGATCAGTATGAAAAGGATCTGAAGCAATATGAAAACGTGCAATTTAAAGATCAGGCTGAAACCAAGCAGATAGCGGGATATATGTGCAGAAGGGCAATCGGAACTATGCCGGATGGGCAAACTTTCGAGGTATACTATGCCGTAGATCTGATACCTGAGAATAGGCAGTATAACCGCCGTTTTGTCAACCTGAAGGGTATTCCGCTCGAGTTTGAGATTGTGACTAAAACGGGGGCTAAAACCCGCGTTATTGCTACAAAGGTAGAGTTATATCCTATCCCCGCTTCTTATTTTGATGTACCTAAAACGGGATATAAAGAGGTTAGCCAGGAAGAACTTAAAAAGATGTAAGGAAAAGGGCCGGTTAAAAAGTTGCGAAACTTTTTAACCGGCCCATATTGTAATTGAAGAAACGTAAAGTTTATTACCCTTTCTTAAGCGGCAGTATAATCTGCAATTTCTGAAAATTCATATTTCCAGGAGGCTGAGACTGCACCTGTACATTAGAAGGAACTACGTAGGTAACATTTCCTTTTGTATAGGTGGTTACCGCTTTTAAGTTAATCAAACTATTGTAGTTGCTATTGCTGGGAGTAGTAAACTTAAAGTCTGAGCTGAAGGTACCAGAATACCGGTAAGCTGCGTCCAGGCCCAGGTTAGTTTTAGGCATGGCAGTATTCAGCACAAAGTGCTGATTGTCTGCTGCCTTTTTCGTTTTGTCTTTATTATTGTCAGAGGGCAAAAAATTATTGTTTGCCAACACGCTCAGCGAAAAGAACGCCAGCGCGCCTGCCAACAAGCAAGACAACGAAAAAGTCCGTGATATGTATTTTTTCGTTTTCATTGTATAACAAATGTACAAACTTTTGAATATATCCGATAACATATTCTTAACGCAAGATACGAAGAAATCACAAAGAATTGTTAAAAAATATTTAAAAAGCTTGTTTTCACTCCACATTTTGTCATAGATAAAAGTACTATATTTACATTAATGAGTAAAGACTTTTCATTTTTAAACGAGGATTTTGATGATCTGAGAGACTTGTTGCAGCAGTTTGAAAACCTCCGGGCGGGTAAGTCTCATTCTTTTTTGGACGAAGATTCATTTGAGCAGATCATAGACTATTATGACGAGCATGACGAAATGCCGATCGCATTGCAGGCCGCAGAAATAGCCATCGAACAGTTTCCTTATTCCTCCACACTGCTACTAAAGAAGGCCAACTTACTGATAGAAACCAAGAAGTACAAAGAAGCGCTGGATTTATTGGATAAAGCAGAAGTACTGGACCGCACTGATATCAATCTATACATTTTACAGACAGATGTTTACCTGGCGCTAAATCAGCACCAGAAAGCCGCTGCTGTGCTGGAAGAACAGATAGAACAATTTTCGGGGGATGACAGAACAGAGTTGTTGCTCGAACTGGCAGATGTATATGATGACTGGGAGGAATTTGAGAAAGTGTTTGATTGCCTGAAAATGGCGCTGGAGTATGATCCCAACAATGAGGAAGCCCTGCACAAGATTTGTTTCTGGACAGAGTTTACAGGCCGGAACGAGGAAAGTATCCGTTTACATACCGCTATTATAGACGAGCACCCTTTTAATCAGCTGGCCTGGTTCAACCTGGGTACGGCTTTCCAGGGATTGAAGTTATATGAGAAAGCCATCGATGCTTACCAGTATGCCGTAGCGATCGATGAAAAATTTGATTATGCCTACCGCAATATGGGCGATGCCTATATCCGTTTACGTAAGTATGCCGATGCCATCGAGGTATTGCAAAAGCACCTGGAAATAGCGAAACCTGAGGATGTGATTTATGAGGCCATTGGGCATTGCTATGAACGGCAGCGCAAATTTACCCAGGCCCGTTACTATTACCGGAAGGCATCGCATCTGAGCCCCAACGATGACAAGTTGTATTACAAGATTGCGGTGGCTTATATGATGGAATCTAACTGGGACAATGCTGCCAAATCGTTGCTGAGTGCCTTGAAAATAAATAAAACTAACGCTGAATACAATATGAGCCTGGGTGAATGCTACCTGGAGCTGGGGAAGAATAAAGATGCTCTGGTTCATTTCATGAATGCAGTGCGTACCCGGCCCAAGAGTGCTGTTACCTGGCAAACACTCCTGAAAGGTTTGTATGTATCCGGATTTATGGAGGAGGCCCTGGTACAACTCTCTATCGCAGAGGAAAAGGCCGGGCGTAAACCCATATTCATGTATTACCGGGCTGCCATTCTGATAGCCATGGGGAAAACCAAAGAAGGGTTGCTACACCTGGAAACAGCGCTGCAACAGGCCCCAAAAATTGTGAAAAAGCTCGTAGAACTTGATCCTGCTGTATTACAACACGTTAGTGTGGTGGATTTGATCGCACAATACCGCCGTAAACGTTAACCAATGTTATTTACTTTAATAAAATAAAGTATACTTCTTATTTTTGCGCCGGCTTTTAATTGTCATGAACAAAAGTCAACAGTATTTCCGGTTACTAAAATTGCATCTACGCTATCCCGAAGTGCCTGGCGAATATTAGCATGTGTTTTACTGACCAATAAGAAGATAAAAATATTTCAAATGAATTTTAATCTGACACAAATCCCGGAAAGGACACAGAAGCCCCGTACGCATGGATTAACCATGGTAATGGACAAGGGGCTGAGTTTGGAAGAAGCACGAAATTTTTTATCTGCTGCAGGCCCTCATATTGATATTCTTAAACTTGGCTTTGGCACTGCTTTCGTTACGCCCAACCTGCGCGCAAAAATTGAATTGTATCAATCGGCCAACATTCCTGTATACTTTGGCGGCACCCTGTTTGAAGCCTTTGTAATCCGCAACCAGTTTGAAGAATATATCAACGTGGTGAAAGATTATGGTATCAGCTACATGGAAGTTTCAGACGGTTCCATCATTATTCCCCATGCTGAAAAATGCGGGTATATTGAAAAACTGTCGAAAGTAGGGCTGGTATTGAGTGAAGTAGGATCAAAAGATGCAGAACACATCATCCCTCCCTATAAATGGATTGAACTGATGAGTGCTGAACTGTCTGCAGGAGCTACCTATGTAATTGCAGAAGCCCGCGAAAGTGGTAACGTTGGTATTTATCGTGGTAGTGGCGAAGTGCGGGAAGGATTGGTACAAGAAATTCTGACCAAGATACCTGCCGAAAAAATTATCTGGGAAGCGCCTCAAAAAGCACAACAGCTTTATTTCCTGGAACTGGTAGGCTGTAATGCCAACCTGGGTAACCTGGCTCCCAATGAAGTTATTTCCCTGGAAGCCATGCGTGTAGGACTGAGAGGAGATACATTTAACCTGTTTCTCGATAGAGAATAACCTGCCATAACAAGTCATTCAGCAAGATCCTGGGGAGTGAAGATTATTGCCCGCAATAATTTCAGGCTCTCCAGGATCTTCCTACTTATAGTAAAGTATTGTCCGTAGTATTTATAATTATAGTTTCATGAAAATGTATGGACTTATTGGCTATCCGCTTAGCCATTCTTTTTCAAAGGGTTTTTTTAAGGAGAAATTTGAAAAGGAAAACATCACTGGCTGCCAGTATGAAAATTATCCTATACCCGGAATTACGGAGTTTACCAGCTTACTGGAAGCGCATCCCCAGCTACAAGGGCTGAACGTAACAATTCCCTATAAAGAAGTTGTGATCCCTTTCCTTGATGAGTTGAGCGATGCAGCTGCCCGTATTGGCGCTGTAAACTGCATTCACTTTAACGCTGGAAAGAAAACAGGATATAATACCGATGTGATCGGATTTACGAAATCACTGCAACCATTACTGCAACCACATCATACCAGGGCATTGGTGCTGGGAACCGGCGGCGCTGCCAAGGCTATCATGTATGCATTGGAGCAACTAAGCATCACATACACCGTAGTGAGCCGCCGGCCGGAAAATGGCGCCATTACCTATGAGGCGCTGGATCAGGCTACCATGGAGGCGCACACCGTGATAGTGAATACTACGCCGCTGGGCATGTATCCCAAAGTAGATACCTTTCCCGAAATACCTTATCAATACCTTAGTTCCAGGCACCTGCTGTACGACCTGGTATACAATCCTGCAGAAACGGCTTTCCTGCACAAGGGAGCCGCGCAGGGAGCAGCCACTAAAAACGGGCATGAAATGCTGATACTACAGGCAGAGGCATCCTGGGAAATATGGAATAAAGCATAAAGCAAAAAGCATAAAGCAAAAAGCGATTATGGAGACTGATTGAAGCGAATTTTTAATACTCGCTAAGTTCTTCTCCATAATCGCTTTTTGCTTTGAACTTTATGCTTTGAGCTTTAAGCTGGTTTAATCATATAATACACACAGGTAGTGACAAAATTCCTGAAAAAAGGAATGGCGGCAATGGGCTTCCACTGTACTCTTGCGCTTACGCCGAATTTATATTTATAGATAGGATTAATCAGGTAGAATCTGCGTTGTGTAATTTTGTATTGCTGACGTTTTACAATACGTTCAAACCGTTCAATGGAAATGCCCGTAGATTTTACATCCATCAGGTCTACTACCACATCATCTCCTTCTCCAAATAACCGTAAAACTCCTTTATATAAGGGTCTTGGCAACAGGTGGATATAAGGCACCATGCTGAGGAATTTGTTGGCACAGATCTGCTGATGTCCTCCGTGTGGCATATACCAGGGTGGGAAACCAAAATAAACTTGCCCGCGGGGAGTGAGTAATTGTTTCAGGTGGCCAATGATCTTTTCCTGGTCGGGAATATGTTCAATGGCATCTTTCAGAATAATTACATCAAAAGAATGGCGGAATTCTCCCAGGAAATCAAGGTCATAGATGTTTTTGGCAATTAGCTTTAATTGTCCGCTCTCCAGGTATTTATGAAGGAAGCTTTTGGCCAGTTCTATCCGGTCGGGTGCGAGGTCGACGCCTACGCAGTGGCAGCCCTTTTCCAGGAGGGGAGTCAGTACTCCGCCCTCGCCACATCCTACCTCCATTACCCGGAGGCCTTCCAGTTGTGGAAACTCCAGTTGTATGAATGGCAGTACGTAGTCGCGCGAATTGTCTACCTGTTGCTGATGCCGTAGCGTTGCGTCTTTATGATGTTCTAATGCCATGAATCTGAAAATTCCGTGAATTTAGTAAAAAGAGACTAGTTTTCTGCTTTTAGATATTAGCTTTTCATCATTTGTAAGTGTTTGTCGGGTCGTAAAACATCGCTATAACTGTATTACAGGTCGCTGAAAGCTAATGGTGATTAGCTATCTTTGCGCCATGCAAACAAACGAAAGAGTTAATTACCAGGAAGGAGCGGTTATATTGATTAATAAGCCTTTGACATGGACTTCCTTTGATGTAGTACGTAAGATCAGGAACCTCACCAAAGCTAAGATCGGACATGCGGGAACATTGGACCCCCTGGCTACTGGCCTACTGATTTGTTGTACCGGAAAAATGACAAAAAAAATCAATGAATACCAGGCGCAGGAAAAAGAATATACCGGCACATTTACGTTAGGTGCTACCACGCCTACTTTTGATAAAGAATCGGAACCGGAAAATTTTAAAGATATTGCTCATCTCGATGAAGCGGCCATCATAGCGGGTACCCAGCCATTTATCGGTGAAATTATGCAGTTGCCACCTATCCACTCTGCTATTAAACAAAATGGAAAGCCTATTTACCTGTTGGCCCGTAAGGGAGTGGATGTAAAAGTGGAACCCCGTAAGTTGACGATTACCGCGTTTGAGATTACTAAAATTGACCTGCCGGAAGTACATTTCAGGGTGGTTTGCAGCACGGGTACGTATATACGTTCGCTGGCTAATGATTACGGTGCTGCGCTCGGTTGTGGGGCTTACCTGAGCAGCCTTTGCAGAACCCGTATTGGTGATTTTAAGCTTACAGATGCTATTGATATGGACGATTTTATTGTAGCCAACACCGTTCCTAAAACGGATAACCAATAGCAATATTCCAGATAATATTTTCCCGGCGCCAGCGGCTGCTCTTCAGATCCCATTCACTCAGGTACCAGCCGTTTTTATTGCCGGTGAAGTAAGGTACCTTCAGGGGGATACCCCAATCGAGGCGCACCAGGAAGTATGAAAAGTCCAAACGTAGGCCGGCTCCCGTGCCCATGGCCAGATCATGGTACAACTGACTTAACTGGAATTCGGAGCCAGGTCTCGACGGATCTTTCCTGATCATCCAGATATTACCCATGTCCAGGAACGTAGCGCCTTTCAGGTTTATGCTGCCTCCAAACATTCTCAACAAGTCGAAACGGTATTCTACATTCCCTTCCAGCTTCATATCGCCGGTTTGATCGGGGAAGGCTTGTGCAGTAGCGGAAGAATCTTTGAAGGAACCGGGGCCTAATGTACGCAGGCGCCAAGCCCGGATACTGTTGGGACCGCCGGAAGTAAACTGCCTTACATAAGGTAATACCTGTGAATAACTATAGGGGATACCTACGCCCGCGTAAGCCCTGGTGGCTAATCCACTGTGAATGCCCAACTTCCAGTAATGGCGGTAATCCGCTTCCAGTTTCACAAAATTGGAAATGTTAACCCCTGTAGCTGTTTCCAGGTTGGTGTTCTTCCCCGAGATGCCATTTACCAGGCTGTTGATACCGCTCAGCCATCCGCCCGATTCTTCCACATTTACCCGAAAGTAGCTATAGTGACGGGGATGCAGAAGGTCCTGGTTGCTGTAAATAAATGAAACACTTTCCCCGCCAATCAACGCCGGCTCGAAGCTGCGTTTCAGGTAAGGGTTGGTATTCACCACAGAGTCGCGGAATGTTGGATTAAGAGATACGCCTACGTAGTTGATGGTAATAGGCCGCACAATCCAGCGTTTATAAAGCGTTTCATTCCAGTCGTACCCATAGGAGGCATTGAAGCTGGTAACATCAAATTTTTCTATGCGCGACAGGTAGTTGGCACCCAGGGTAAGCCTGGTTTTAGCATTTGTCCTGTTGGATTGTTTGATATGAAAAGGCAGTGCAAAGCGGGGCCATGTAAGGCTTACCTCTCCTCCGAACTGTTTGGACTGCAATGTCCAGCCGGTTTCCTGTTTCACCAGTTCGATACCCGTATTGATGCTCATGCCCAGCTGGGTAGCCGTTTTATTTAGATTAATATGGCGGTAGTTCAGGGTAATGCCCGAACCAAGCGTATAGTCGGAGCTGTTACTTACCTCGAAGCTGACGCCTAGTTCCTGTTTACGGCGGGGTGTAAGGAACAGGTAGGCATCCAGTGTATTTACTGAGTCTTTGGGTTCTTTGTATTGGAGGGTCACAAATTGCCAGATACCCAAATCATATAATTTATTAACAGTGTTGTTGTACTGTTGCAGGGAATAGGTTTCTCCTGGCCGGAGCAAAATAGACCTGGATAGTATTTTGGGCCGTAGTATTTCCTGGTGGTAGCGGATGTTAATATATTTCCGGTCGTCTTTTTTCAGTGAGCTGTCGGCCGGGTTGCCGTTCAGAGAAAAATCTGGATACACATAAATTTTACCAATGTGGTGGGGCTGCCAGCTGGAAGTGCTATCCTCCGGGTTTTTGATGCGTATTTCCACATCCATGGTTAATTTATCTCTTCCTTTATTTTCATTAAAAATATTTACCAACCCTTCGAAGGGGTTGAGGCTATTCCGGAAGAGGGCTTTATTCAGGGTATCTACGCTGTATTCTATGGCATCGCGGTTGAATTTATAATAGCCTGCGTCTTTGATCAGCCGGGTGAGCCTTTCCCGTTCGCTGCCCAACGTGGCCGATTTGAAAGCCATTCCTTTTTGGATGAGGGACAGTTTTTCATTGGCTTTAACGAGGCGAAGAATGGCGGTATCGGGTATGGCGTAGGTAATTTTATCTATCACAAAATTTCTCCCGGTATTTACCTCGTAGGTAACGCTGGTTTTCCTGCGTTTGGTCTTCTCATTGTATTGAACAGTGGCATAAAAGAATCCCTGGTTATGGAGATAGCTGGTCATACGGTCTACCGATTCTTTGGCTTTCGTAGAATCGTATACCACCGGCTCTTCCAGGTTTCTTTTAGAGAGGACGAGGTTCCAGAACCAGTTGGATTTTTTTTCATTATACTTCTGGTTATAGAGCCATACCTTGATACGGGAGTTGAGTAATTTTTTATTAGGCTGCTGTGTCATCAGCGATTTAGAGGAAAGGGAGCTACGGATATCCTGTTTTTCGGAATTAAGGATATCACCCTTTACCACTACTTTGGCGCTGGTGTATAGTGATTGATTGGATTGGAGGTACCTGGTATTGGAGCACGCTGCCAACGTGAATACTACAGCCAGTAGCAGCAATTGTTTCAGCAGTAAGAATCTGGAATTGGGAGGCAGCTGCATCACGGGTGAAAACGTTATTAATCATTTAAAAAGCCAACAGGGAGTAAGCCGTTATCACGCCTCTTCTTGGCTGATTAAAAGAAATCGTGTAGGTTTGGCCCCATGTTGTCAAAGGCGCAAATTAAATATATTCAATCATTACAGCACAAAAAAAACAGGCAAAAATCCAGCCAGTATGTGGCAGAAGGAGATAAGATCGTGCAGGAGCTGCTACAGGCGGGCATGCCCGTGAAAGGAGTGTTTGCCACTGCCGAATGGCTGGAGCAGCATCATGCACTGTTAAACAATTTGCCTGCAGGCGCCGTTGTAGCGGTTGAATCTACTGTACTTAAACAATTATCTTCCCTGACTACGCCCAACAGGGCTATGGCCTTGCTGGATATGCCGGCGCCGGTAGATCCGATGCCGGATCCGGGGAGCGT
Source organism: Chitinophaga sp. Ak27 (assembly GCF_012726295.1). Taxonomy (GTDB): domain Bacteria; phylum Bacteroidota; class Bacteroidia; order Chitinophagales; family Chitinophagaceae; genus Chitinophaga. The sequence continues at coordinate 168,377 of NZ_JABAOB010000007.1, forward strand.
TGTTTTGGCGCTGGAAGCCATACAAGACCCAGGGAATATGGGTACCCTGATTCGTATTGCCGATTGGTTTGGTATTTCCAGGATCATTTGCTCCCCCGACTGTGTAGATGTATATAATCCTAAAACAATACAAGCCACCATGGGGAGCATAGTGAGGGTACGTATAGCCGAATACGATATCCCGGAATTATTGCGGAAAACCTCCCTGCCTTCTTATGCCGCTACTTTACACGGTAAGAACATAGCTGATTTCCCGCCAATAAAGGAAGGAATTATCCTGATTGGGAATGAAGGAAGAGGATTAACAGAAGAAGTAACTGCCCTGGCTACCCATCAGATCACCATTCCCCGCCTCGGCGGCGCCGAATCGCTGAATGCGGCCATCGCCGCAGGTATTATTTGCGGCCGATTACTTATTTAACCTGTCATGATACCCCGAATCATACTTATTAGCCTGTTGCTTGGCTGTATTTCCTGCCACCAACGCGTGCCACGAAAGATAACGCCGGCATTTTATTACTGGAAACAAACCTGGACCGGCAATAGCCTGGAATTGCAATATGCGGAGCAATTGCCTGCAAAGCGACTTTACATTAAGCTGTTTGATGTTGATATCGACGAGGTGACCAGGGCGCCCATACCAGTCGCTATCTTTAAACAGGCGGCTCCATTCCCGGCTAACACTGACATTATACCGGTCGTATTCCTGATGAATGAAGTATGGGCTCATCCCGATCCACAGCTGGCTAGCAAGGTGAGTAAGCTTATGGCGCAATTGTGTGATAGCCTTCCTGCCGGGCGGATTCCAGAAGTACAGCTCGACTGCGACTGGACACAAACCAGCCGGGAGGCTTATTTCTCCTTTATCAAACAAATCAGGCAAACGCCTTTTTTCCAGCATCGCCGGGTATCAGCCACTATCCGGATGTACCAGGTAAAGTATAAAGTGCGGGCTGGCATACCACCTGTAGACAGGGGCCTGTTGATGTGTTATAATATGGGAGATCTGCGCAAGCCCGGTTCCCATAATTCTATCCTGGACCTGGAAACGATGGCGTCTTACCTCGGTGAACAACGGGTGGCCAACTATCCCTTACCTTTGGATGTTGCTTTACCCCTTTTTTCCTGGAGCGTGTTGTTTCGTAATGACACCGGCTATGTCGGCATTTTGAGAAGTGTGGGAGAAAGAGAATTACAAAACACCCGGCTTTTTGCCCCAGGAAAGAAACAGTTATATACCGTACAGCAGGATACCTTACTTAATGGCTATCCACTCCGCAAAGGAAATGTTATCCGGCGCGAAAGCGTTGATAAATCGAGCCTGGAAGGCGCTGCCAGGATGGTAGCCCGGCAATTGACCACCGGTGATCCGGCTGTTATATTTTATCATTTAGATTCCGTGACACTTAAAAATTATCCATTGGATGAACTACAAAAAATCACTCGTATTTTTAATTAGCTTTTGCATTGTTTTCTTTGGCAATATCCTTTACATCCTTTCTTGTGGCGGAGACGAGGATCCGTATGACTATTATGTTTCCTTCTTTAACCCCACTATCAGGGGAGAAGGATATGAGCCATTTTACTATACCTCGCTGACCACTTTTTATGGCGATCCGACTCCCTCTGAAGAAACCACCAACGTTGCCGACTGGCAGGGATATACCGGCAGTAAGGTAACGGCAAAGGACATACGGGAATGTATTTACACCTATAGCCCCGAGCAATTATCTATCATTGCCAACGGCAGTAACCTGCTGCCCGACAGTGTAAAGCAAAACACTTTTGCCCAGTTTTTACTGAAGGAGAAAAACAGGGAAGCTGCCCGCTACCTGCTGTTCGCCAAAACCTGTGAACCAGCCGTGGTCAATGCAGATCCATGGTCTGTTCCCGAACGGAATAACGTGTTGCTGGGAAATTTGTATAAGGAAGGGGAAGAGTTATACAATAAAACAAAGGACAAAGAAATCCGCGACCGGTATGCATTCCAGCTGATCAGGCTAGAGCATTACAGCAAAGAATATGCAGCAGCGGCAGCATCTTTTGACAAGCTGTTTGGTGGAAAAGAAGCTTCCTCGTTAGTGTATTATAAAGCCCTGTCGCTAAAAGCCGGCGCCCTGCTGCGCATGAAGGATTCGGTACAAGGCGCCTACCTGTTTTCCCGCGTATTTGAAAAAGCGCCTTCCCTGCGTATTTCCAGCTTTACGGGCTTGATGTGGGCGAATACCACCGCGAGGGAGGTATATCCCCTGTGTAAAGACAACCATGAAAAAGGTATAGTAGCAGGTGTTTATGGGTTGGCGAATGCGGACGTCAGCCCCGCTGGTTTACGGGAAGTATATGCTCTTGATCCTGCTTCTCCGGTAATGACCATTTTATTGGGTAGAGAATTGAATAAACTGGAGCAGGGTTATTTAGGTCCTTACCTGGAGCAAATAGCAGCAAATGGCATGGTGAGTATGCGGGATTATGCCGTAGAAGAGAGAGGAAAAATGCTCGTGCAATTAAAGGCATTGCAGCAGGTGGTAGATAGCCTGATAGATAAAGGTAAGCTGCGGGACATGGATCTGTGGCGGATTTCATCTGCCTATTTATCTTATATGGGCAAAGATTATACCGGCGCCAAAGCCCGGCTCGATGCGGTGAAAGCAAAGGATGCGGATACCAGGGATCAGTGGGAGATTATTAACCTGCTGGTGAATATCAATCAGCAGAAAACTATTGACAGCACTTTTGAATCCAAACTATTGGCTTCTTTCAAATGGCTGGATACCAAAACACCGGAAAGTACCTCTAACGATGGTTGGTGGGGTAATACCGACAAGCCCGCCTTCTTCAGGAAAACATATCGCAACCTGTTGTTTGCCGTGTTGGCGCCCCGTTACCATCAGCAGGGTGACCTGGTAAAGGAAGCGCTGATCCGGGGACGCTGCGATTCGCTGCATAATGGCTATGGCGTTTCCGGGGAAACGGCAGTAGCCCAGATTACAGACGATATGAATACGGCGGCACTGATCCGGTTGAATGATTTTCTGCGCCAACCGGTTAAAACGCCTTATGAGACCTACCTGGTACGTTTCTTCCCGAAGGAGATCAATATGAGTGAACGGATAGGCATCAGCTATATGCGTGTACATGATTTCAATCATGCGCGCGAGTGGTTTAAGAAAACACCCGCATCTGCTATGACAGCTTCTTTCCAGGTATTCCGCGAGCAGTTGCAGGACTTTGGAGAAGATACTGCCACCCGCACCTATAGCAAACCGATCAGCCAGTTGCAGTTTTGTGAGCGCATGGTACAGTTAGAGGAAAAAATGAAAACTACACCGGTTTCGCCTACGGTATACTACGATTATGCGTCGGCGTTATTCAGTATTTCTTATTATGGAAAGACCTGGTTTTTTGTAAAAGACTTCCGGCCATCCACCGACTGGTATACCAGTGCCTATGATAAAGATCCGTTCACGAAACAGTACTTTGGCTGTTATGCAGCGGAAAGCTATTACCTGAAAGCAGCTCAGGCGAGCACGGACCGGGAGTTCAGGGCCAGGTGTGCTTTTATGGCAGCACGTTGTTCGCAGAAACATACTGCGGAAAATAATGACAGCGATAAGTACTTGTCCGCGTTAGTACGTAACCGTTATTTCCCTTTGCTGGCTAACAATTTTGCAGATACAAAGTTCTATCAGCAGGCATATGGGCAATGCAGTTACCTGCGTGATTATGTAAAAGTGACTAAGAAGAAATAGCTATTTAAACTGAATAGCTTTTACCGGGGTTATCCGGCGGATAATCCTGGCAGGTATCAGCAGTATGATAGTACAAATGAAAAATGTGCCGGCATTGATCAGTAGTACATCTATCCAGCGTACATCTACTGCTGCTACCGACATATAGTAAGATTCTTCCGGCAGTTTAAATATGCCGGTGCTTTGCTGCAGGAAGGCGATGCCCAGTCCGAATACGTCGCCGATGAATATTCCCAGCAGGATAATATACGCGGCCTGGTATACAAATATTTTCTGAATGCTCCAGTTACGCATCCCCAAGGCTTTGGCAATGCCTATCATATTGGTGCGTTCCAATATAAGAATCAGGATGGCCGTAATCATGTTAATGACGGCTACAATGGTCATAATGATGATGATGATGAGTTCATTCTGGTTCTGTAGTTGTAACCAGTCGAAAATGTTAGGGTAAATATCCCGGATGGTGCGGGTAAACAGCTGGTCAGGCAGCAGGTTATTGTCGATATACCGGGCGGTAGAGTCCATATTATGGTAGCCGGTAAGCATTATTTCATAACCACCTACTGCATCTGGAGCCCAGTCGTTGAGTTTGCGTACCAGGTTGAGATCGCCGATGACATAGGTTTTGTCGTATTCTTCGATCCCTGTTTTATATATGCCCGTTACCGTTAGTTTGCGGGCGCGTGGCGGTAGCCCGCCGCCTTGTATGAAATATATAATTGCTTTATCGTTGACCTTCAGTTTTAATTCTCTGGCGGTATATTCTGAAACCATTATTTCCGGTGCGTATGATGAGTCGTTGAACTGCAGAAGGTTACCCGTCTGAAGGAAGCGTTTTAACTGTGTCCAGTTATAGCTTTTATCAACGCCTTTGAAGATGATGCCATCTATCTCTTTATCAGATTTAATGATAGCAGATTTGGTAGCGTAGTTGCTGATTGTTTTAATACCGGGGGCTAATTTAATGCTGTCTATCAGGCTGGTTCTGCTGGTAAAGGGAATTTCCTCTGTGAGGGGGCCGGCATTGGGTTGGTATTGATTAATGTGCAGATGTCCCCAGAAGCTGAAGATCTTTTCCTGGATAACTTCCTGGAAGCCGTTTACCAATGCAGTTGCCAGTATCATTACCGCCACGCTCACCGCAGTAGCAGCTACGGCGATATTGATGATAAATTTTGAAAAGGAGGAACCTTTATTAAAGGCAATCCGTCTGGCGATAAAAAATGATAAACGCATGGGCAAATATAGGGAAAAGCGGAAAGCATATGTAAGCTTTCGGCTTTTAGTCGTACCTTAAGCCATCAATTACCTTGTATGCGTACAGCAGCTTTTTTTTTAATGGCCCTTGCTTCCTGCCTGTTCAGCAACAGTATAGTAGCGCAGGTGAATGCTATTACTCCGGACCACGTCTTCTACAATAATATCAAGTCTGTAAAGTTCAGCCAGGCTGGCGATCCACTCAGTATGCCCATGTATACTATCGGTTCAGGCGATAAGCTGGAACTGTCTTTTGATGATATGGACAATGATGTAAAGAATTACTATTACTCCTTTGTATTATGTAATGCCGATTGGACACCCGCCCCGGTAAATCAGTTCGATTATATGCGGGGCTTTTCAGAAACGAGGATCCTGAACTATAAGTTATCCAGTGTTTCCCTGGCAAGGTATACACATTATAGTGTGCAGCTGCCGGGGACCAATAGCTATCCTGTGAAATCGGGCAACTACCTGCTAAAAGTATACCTGGACAGTGATACATCTCAGTTGGCATTTACGCGCCGGATGTTTGTAGTAGAAAATAAGGCAGGCATATCTGGCTTTATACAGCAACCTATTGCGCCAAAATTGTTCCGCACATTTCAGAAGATCAATTTCGAGGTGAACACTGGCGCGCTGAATATCCAGAACCCATTTGACCAGATAAAAATAGTGATACTGCAGAATTATCGTTGGGACAATGCACTTACCGGTCTTAAGCCCCAGTTTATTAACGGGAATGTATTGAAGTACAATGCTGAACAAGATTGTATTATGCCGGGTGGAAAGGAATACCGGTGGATCGACTTGCGCAGCTTCCGCCTGCAAACAGAAAGGGTGAAGCATTCGGAATATCATAACACCAGCACCGATATTTATGCAGTAGCGGATAAAGAGCGGTCTAATATGATATACCAGTTTATCAAAGATATTAACGGTAGGTATTACCTGGCCACACTGGATGATTATGACCCTAATTTCGAAGGTGATTATGCATCCGTGCATTTTTCCTTTGCTGCGCCGGAACCCTATGCAGGATATGATATGTATCTGTATGGAGAGTTGACTAATTACGAATGCAACGACAAAAACAAACTTACTTATAATGGGGAAACCCGTGCCTATGAAGGAACCCTGTTTTTGAAGCAGGGATATTATAACTACATCTATGGTTTGGTGGATAAGAGAAAGGCCAATCCAAGGTTAGATACTGAGTTAACAGAGGGCAACTGGTGGGAAACGGAGAATAACTATACCATTCTCCTGTATTACCGGGCATTGGGGGCAAGGTCTGATGAGCTGGTATCCTCTATTACCTTAAATTCTATTCTGAACAGGAAGTAATCGATATTTGACAATAAAGAAGGGAGATGAATTTTGTCATCTCCCTTCTTTATTGTCAGTTATTGATACTTTGTCTTAGTTTCACGATGTTAGCAGCTCCACGTTTAATGATAATACGGGTGCCGCGTTCGTAGGTAAAGTAGCGGTAAAACCAGTTGATAAATACCACGAGTTTATTTCTAAATCCGAGTAAGCTCATGAGGTGTACCACCATCCAAACAATCCAGGCGAAGTAGCCACTGAGGCGCATGCCGGCAAATTCGGCAACAGCCCGGTTTCTTCCGATGGTGGCCATGCTACCAAGATCTTTATAGGTAAAGCCTCTCATCGGTTTATTTTCCAGGGAAAGGCGAATGTTATGGGCAACATTTTTTCCCTGCTGTATCGCCACCTGGGCTACCATGGGATAACCTTTGGGGAAGCGGGAATCGTTGGTCATCTGGGCGATATCACCTATGGCATATATATTCGTATAGCCTTTTATCTGATTCAGTTCGTTTACAAGAATGCGTCCGTTAGGAAGTACAATATCTGCCGGAATTCCTTTTACCGGGATACCTTTCACGCCCGCAGACCAAAGGAGTGATTGGGTATGGATTTGCTCGCCGGTGCTAAGTGTAACTGTTTTGCCGTCATATTCCTTTACGCCGGTGTTGGTCATTACGCGTACGCCAATATGTTGCAGGGCTTCCAGGGTTTTTTGGGAGGTTTTTTCACTGAAGGAGGCCAGTAGCTTGGGGCCGGCCTCAATGAGGTATACGTTCATCAGGTCCTGGGGTAGAGACGGATAATCTTTCGGCATGATGTATTTGCGTAGTTCGGCAAAGGCTCCGGCCAGTTCCACGCCGGTAGGTCCGCCACCCACCATCACGAAATTGAGTTTAGATTTTATTTCGGCTGTGTCTTTCAGCAAGAGGCTTTCCTCAAATTGTTTTACTACGTAGTTCCTGATTTGAACCGCTTCAATCAGCGATTTCATACCGATGGCATTATCTTCAATATTTTTATTTCCGAAGAAGTTGGTATTGCTGCCGGTAGCGAAAACCAGGTAGTCGTAACGAATTTCGCCAATGCCGGTTTCCAGTATATTTTCGGTATTTCTTACACCGGTGACTTCCGCCATGCGAAACACCAGGTTCTTCTGTTTTCTGAATATGCCTCGAAGGGGGAAGGCGATGCTATCGGGTTCCAGGCCAGCGGTAGACACCTGGTAGAGCAGTGGCTGAAACAAGTGATAGTTATTCCTGTCTAATAGTACTACCTGTACGGGGGCGTTTCTTAATTGTTTGGCCAGGTTTACGCCACCAAATCCGCCGCCTACTATGACGATTCGCGGTTGAGTTGTTTCCGGGATGTTGGGCTGAATCATAATTCGTCTTTTTAGATTTTGCAGCAATGCAATAATGTTCTCTTCCGGGCTTCATTTAACACATTCCATTATAGCGTTCGACAAACGCCATACCAGTGCTAAATGTTCTCAAAGTTACAAAACTTTCAGAAAAAAATGAAAGATATTTGTGTAGAGAGCTATAAAAAAAGCAAAGACGCAAAGAATATATATCCTTTGCGTCTTTGCTTCTTTTATCTTTTGCGTGTATCTATTGCAGGCAGTACTTATATAGAAAGGCAGCGGCAGCTGCACCGGCGAGTGGCCCCAGGATGGGAATCCAGGCGTAACTCCAATCGCTGTCGCGTTTCCCCGGAATGGGGAGGAAAAAGTGCATCAACCGGGGGCCGAAATCTCTTGCCGGGTTAATGGCATAGCCGGTAGGGCCGCCGAGCGACATACCAATAGCCAGCACCAACAGCGCCACCGGCAAGGCATCCAGGGAGCCAAGACCTACTGTGGGCCCGGTGATAAAGCAGATGGCGAGAATAAATACCAGGGTAGCCAGGAATTCTGTGAGGAAATTGTATTTACTGTTGCGGATGGCAGGAATGGTACAAAATACTGCCAGCTTGGTATCTGCATCAGTGGTGGCATCAAAATGCTGTTTATAGCAAAACCATACCAGCAGTGCACCCAGCATGGCGCCAGCTACCTGTGCAGCTATATATCCGGGTACCTGTTCCCAGGGGAATTTTCCTTGTAGCGCTTGCGAAAAAGTAACCGCCGGGTTCAGGTGTGCTCCACTGTATTTGGCAGTGGCATATACGCCTACAAATACGGCCATGGCCCATCCCAGCGTAATCACAATCCATCCGCCCTGATTGCCTTTTGATTTGTTAAGTATGACACTCGCTACCACTCCATCTCCCAAAACAATTAAAAATGCGGTGCCTATAATTTCAGCTAAGTAAGGTGACATATGTTGTAAAAAGGTGTTTATAAACGTGGAAAATAATTATTCTTCTGTCCATGCCTGGGCGGCGCGAATAGCCCGTTTCCATTCGCCACATAACCGGTTGCTTTCTGCTGTTTCCATAGTGGCATCGAAGGTAGCGTCGACCTTCCATTGTTTGGCGATGGTTTCAATGCTGTCCCAGTAGCCAACAGCCAAACCTGCCAGGTAAGCTGCGCCCAGTGCAGTAGTTTCAGTAATGGTAGGGCGTACTACGCGCACATGAACGATATCTGCCTGGAATTGCATAAGGAGGTTATTCTTTGTAGCGCCGCCATCTACGCGTATTTCGGTAATGGGCATGCCCGCATCCGCTTCCATGGCCCTTAATACATCCATGGTTTGAAAGGCGATGCTGTCGAGCGCGGCCCGGGCAATATGTGCAGCCGTGGAGCCACGGGTAAGCCCTACCATGGTACCTCTGGCGTATTGGTTCCAGTATGGAGCTCCCAGTCCTGCAAAGGCTGGCACCAGGTAAACCCCGTCGCTGTGAGGTACTGTGGCAGCGAGGTTTTCCACATCGGCGGAGTGCCGGATGATGCCCAATCCATCGCGGAGCCACTGTACTACAGCCCCTCCGATGAAGATGCTTCCTTCCAGGGCGTAACTGGTTTTACCATTAATTTGCCAGGCAACAGTGGTGAGGAGATTATTTTTCGACGGAATAGGCTGGTCGCCGGTGTTTAACACCATAAAACAACCGGTACCATAGGTGTTTTTAATCATACCGGGTTGCGTACATAGCTGTCCGAACAGGGCAGCCTGCTGATCGCCGGCGATACCGGCAATAGGAATACGGTAGGGGGTAAGCGTAGCTTCAGAATAGCCGTATACTTCGCTGGATTGTTTAACTTCCGGGAGCATAGCGGCAGGAATGTCAAAGAGTGCCAACAGTTCCGCATCCCACTTCATATCATGGATATTAAACAAAAGCGTACGGGAGGCGTTGCTTACGTCGGTAATATGCAGCTTGCCATTGGAGAAATTCCATACCAGCCAACTATCCACGGTACCGAAGGCCAGTTCACCGTTTTCTGCTTTCCGGCGGGCGTCGGGCACATTGTCGAGTATCCATTTTATTTTGGTGCCGGAAAAATAGGCGTCGAGACGAAGGCCCGTTTTGTCTTTCACCAGCTGCTCTTTTCCTTCCTTTATTAGCGCGTCGCAGTAGTCGGCGGTACGACGATCCTGCCATACAATGGCATTATGAATGGGTTTGCCGGTTTTGCGGTCCCATACAATGGTGGTTTCCCGTTGGTTGGTGATCCCTATGGCGGCAATGTTTTCGCCGGTTAACCGGGCTTTTAGAATTACTTCGGCAGCCACGCTGGCCTGGGTAGTCCATATTTCCATCGCATCGTGTTCCACCCAGCCGGGCTGGGGGAATATCTGTTTGAACTCTTTCTGGGCAACGGCTTTGATACTGCCATCGTGGTCAAAAATAATGGCGCGGGAGCTGGTGGTTCCCTGGTCGAGCGAAAGGATATATTTTCCCATAAGGCTTTCTGTTGTATATGCTTGTACGTGGATATATTATTTGCTGAATTTAAAAAATATATTTAAAAACTTTAAGTAAAAAAAAATCCCCGGCGCAATTACTGCACCGGGGATACACCATCTAAAAAATATCGTAAAAATTACATTTTCTTGGCATCTTCCAGGAACTTAGCCAGCCCGATATCAGTTAACGGGTGTTTCAGTAAGCCCAGGATAGAGTCTAACGGACAAGTACAAACGTCTGCACCTACTTCTGCACATTTTACAATGTGGAGTGCGCTACGGATGGAAGCAGCGAGGATTTCTGTTTTGTAACCCTGTAAGCTGTAGATCTGTGCAATCTGAGCAATCAGTTCCACACCATCCCAGTTGGTATCGTCGATACGACCAATGAAAGGAGATACATAAGCAGCACCCGCTTTAGCCGCCAGGATAGCCTGACCGGCAGAGAATACCAGGGTACAGTTAGTTCTGATTCCGTTGTCGGTAAACCATTTGATAGCTTTTACGCCATCTTTTATCATAGGCACTTTCACCACGATATTGGGGTGAATAGCTGCCAGTTTTTTACCTTCTTCAATGATTGATTGAAAGTCTGTAGAAAATACTTCTGCACTTACATCACCATCTACTATTTCACAGATATCTTCGTAATGTTTGATAATAGCAGCTTCGCCTTTGATGCCTTCTTTAGCCATCAGAGAAGGGTTGGTGGTTACACCATCCAGAACGCCAAGATCGTGGGCTTCCTTTATTTGCGCCAGGTTAGCCGTATCGATAAAGAATTTCATACTATGATAAATTAGTTGTCAGGAAATGAACCTTTTGCGGAGTATGCTGTCATTAGTGAAGGAAGTGGAGAAAATAGCAACCAGAGACTATTGACGAGCAACTAATGACAATAAAAAAAGAAAAAAAAGGCAAGTTACTTATATCGCACCGCTACAACCACCTACCCTTGCTACATTCCTGTCCTGGGGGAGTTCAGTAGGAGCTGGTCGTATAAGACTTGCCGGTTGCAAAGGTAATATAATGTGTTGAATCTCCAAATATTAGCGGGTAGAAAGTTTAATTTTTTTTAAAAAGGGTGTATTCGCTATTTCTTTTCTTGTTAAATCCGTTTTATTTATTAATTTAAATTTTATACCATATAAGTAGCAAGCGGACCCCTGATTCAATATTTTTTAATCCTAAAACAATTTAACATTTTATGGAAACAACGTATGAAAGCCAAAGTGCATTCGGAGCAATTTTCGGTGGCGCTTTTCTCATGTTCTGGCTGATAGTCAGCGTATTTATGATTGTCTGTATGTGGAAAATCTTTACCAAAGCAGGGCAGGAAGGATGGAAAGCAATTATCCCCATCTACAATCTGTATGTATTGACACAAATTGTAGGAAAACCATGGTGGTGGCTGCTCCTTTGCTGTATTCCTTTTGTCAACATCGTAATTGGTATCTGGCTAACCAACCTGCTCAGTAAGAGCTTTGGGAAATCGGAAGGGTTTACTATCGGCCTGATCTTCCTGGGCATTGTTTTTTACCCCATCCTGGCATTCGATCGCACCATCACCTATAAAGGCCCTGCTGGTGATCCTACCCGCAGTATAACAGGCGACCTCAGTTCCATTGGTCAAAAGCTGCAATAGGTAATACTGCTAATAAGAAAGCGAATGACTAATATCATTCGCTTTCTTATTAGTGTTCCTTTGTAGTATAATAGTTATAGTCGTTTAATACCGTTTCCAGGAAATGTGTATCAGAGAGTCCTGTTTCTATGTGTAATACCTCCTTTACCCGGTGCGCCACCCTGGAGGCCAGCACTTCATCATTCGCTTTCAACGCGCGATCCAGCAAGTCCTTCACTTTGTTCATATCCCGGTCGCTCAACTTCATAATCTGTGGAAACTGCGGTTGATAATCTGTATTTGACATATCCCGGAAAATGGTGTCCTCAATACTCCCTTTTCTCTTGGTACTAATCACAATGGTACCCGCTACAATATCTCCCAACCGCTGATTGTAAGGGGTACGCACAATGGCTACAGTAGGTACAATTACTGGTACCAACGCGAAAGCACCCAGGGGCGATTCTACCAACCGGAATATCCACCTGATCAGGTGTTGGCTTACGCTGGGGGGATTGCCCATCATACTGACTACCTGTAACTGGGTGATCTTTTTTCCCGGTGTTTTCCCATGCATACTGATTTCCATAATAGGAAAATAGAGCACTACCGGGATGAGCACCAGCAGGAAAAAGAGTATGTCAAAGCCCGACCAGTTAGGGCGGAAAGACAGCAACGCCATATATACTACCAGTATATAACCCGCGCGTATGGCAAAATCGATCAGCCAGGCTAAAAACCTTTTCATGATGTCTGCCGACTCAAATTCAAGGTCTATATTAAAGGAAGTTGGTATTTTTATATCGGCCATATTCAAATTTACATATTTGTTTATATTTTGTTGAACGATTTAGTATGTTTGCTGGTATTCCCCATTAGTAGCCCATTATTGTAGGTAATATCTGTATTTAAAGTGAAGAAAACTCATTATGAGAGAATCGCTGTTTATCAAAAAAAATTTGTCCCGATGGAAACAATACCAGGAGGAGCCCACAGATGACCCTGATGAAATGGCAGAAAGATTTGTGTCTGTATTGGATGACCTGTCTTATGCCAAAACTTTTTATAGTTTTAGTAAAGTAACCCGTTATATCAATGGGCTCGCAGCAGCTATTTACCAGGGTATTTACCGCCATCGCCGTGAAGATGTAGGCCGATTCCAGCTATTCTTTAAATATGAGCTGCCGCTGTTATTTCGACGGTATCATCGCTTATTATTATTCACCTTATGCTTCTTTGTACTTTTTGCGGCCATAGGCGCTTTTTCATCCGCGCACGATGAAACTTTTGTCCGCGGCGTACTGGGCGATGAATATGTAAATATGACGGAGCGAAATATTGCGAACAACGATCCGTTTGGCGTATATAAAGACAACAACCCGGTAGTAATGTTTCTCAGTATTGCCTTTAATAATATTTACGTGGCCTTTTCCTGTTTTGTGGGAGGCATTTTTTTAGGTGTATATACTTTATACCTGCTGTTAACAAATGGCGTGATGCTGGGGGTTTTTCAATACCTGTTTTTTGCCCATGGCCTTGGCTGGAAGTCGGTGCTGGTAATATGGATTCATGGTACGCTGGAAATATCGAGTATCGTAATTGCGGGTTGTGCGGGAATGATTCTCGCAAAAAGTATATTATTCCCCGGTACCAGGAAAAGATTGGATTCCTTACGAAAAGGAGCGAAAGATGGTATAAAGACCATGGTAACATTAGTACCTGTATTTATTGTGGCTGCATTCCTGGAAAGTTTTGTAACCCGCCATACGTCCATGCCTTTAGTGTTAAGTCTTTCTATCCTCATAGGCTCACTGGCTTTTATATTGGGCTATTTTATTTTTTACCCTATATATCTGCATAAACAGGGATATCGATTAAGTACAGAAGGAAAAGTAATCCCGCCGGTATTATGAGTAAGCATTTCCTGATTAAAAGCTGTTTGCTGTTCGTGCTTTGTTTGCCATTGCAGGGCAAAGCACAATACGATAGTACTGTTAATTCGGTGCGCGCGGAAATGCCGGATACGGTCGATCCTTCAATAATGAGTGATACAGCCGCGGAGCAAAATGCAGATGAACTGCCGGTTTATCAGCGTAGAAGAGTAGCGGCATCTTCTGTCAACGAATTAAAGGCGGATGAATGGCTCCAGTACCACGATTCCCAGGCAGCACCTCCTAAGGAGGCTCCCTGGTTTATACGGATACTGGAAGCGCTGTTTCACGTAATATCTGCGGGCAGGTATATTATTATGGGCCTATTGCTATTGGGGCTGGCCTATGTTATTTTCCGCTTTATGCAAAGCAATGGCCTGAGTATATTCCGGAAGCCTGCACCCAAGGGCGGATTGCCGGATGTTGCCGATGAGTCGCTGCAGGATGCCGCTGAATATGAAGGGAAAATAAAGGCGGCCATTGCCGTCGGCGATACCAGGCAGGCTATACGCTGGTGGTATCTCTATACCTTATTTCAGCTATCAGAAAAACAATTACTGGTGCTGCTACGCGATAAAACAAACAACGATTACCTGCGTGAGATGAGAAACTCTACGCATTACAAAAAGTTTGCGGCGCTCACGCTCGATTATGAGTATGTCTGGTATGGCGGCTTTAACGTGAGTGAAGCAAATTTCAGGAGCATGAACCAGGAGTTTAGGGATTTTAATAACGCAATTGGAAAAAGCTGGTGAAGAATAAACCTATTTATATTATCGTAGGCATAGTGGTACTACTGGCAGCAGTGCTGCTTTTTGCTGGAGGGAGCCGCAAAAAGCGGTCGGTAGAACAATCGACCGATATGAGCTGGTCTTCTTTTTCGAGCAAGGACAAAAAAGCCGGGGGGGCTTATGCAGCATTTAAGCTATTGCCACAGTTGTTTGCCTATCATTCCGTACAGGTAGTTACCAAGTCTTTTGCACGCACTTATAACAAAGAGAAAGAACTGGCACATGCTGGTAATGTGTATATCCTGGTGTCGGATAATATGTTTACTACGGAAAAAGACATTGATGCGATGTTGCAATATGTAGCTCCAGGTAATGAGTTGTTTATCGCTGTCAATAATCCGGACACGGTCCTGGCCCGGCAATTGAAGTTTGCAATAGCGGAAAGCAGCAGTTTCCAACAACAGGTAGGATGGGTACAGCGCTATACAGACGCATCTATTCCATTAGATACCAGCTTTACCTATAAAGGAATGGTGGCCGGTAATTATTTTTCGGCTATCGACAGCAGTACTACCACCGTGCTGGGCACCAACTACAAAAACAAACCTAACTTTATACGTGTTGCCTACAGTCATGGTTATATCTACCTGTTGCTAAATCCGTATACTTTTACCAATTATTTTTTACTGCATCAGCAGAATATAAACGCACTGGAAACGCAGTTGTCTTACCTGAAGGACTACGCCGACAATGTTTACTGGGACGACTTTTATAGCCATCAGCGTAGTGCCCAGTCGGGCGATTTCAGCGAATGGCAGGTGCTGATGCGTTATCCAACTATGCGCTGGGCATTATGGTTAAGCATCCTGTTGTTGCTGTTATATGTAGTGTTTGAAAGCAAACGCCGGCAAAGGATTATTCCTGATAAACCGGTGCTGAGTAATACTTCGCTGGAGTTTGTAGATGCCATTGGTCAGCTGTATTATCAACGGCGCGACAACTATAACCTGGCCCACAAGATGATTGTTCACCTGTTAGAGTATATACGTTCCCGTTACTATATGGATACCAACGTGCTCAACGAGGAGTTTATAACAACCTTGTCGAAAAAGTCGGCTATTGCTGAATCGGACGTCCGGCTGTTATTGCAGATGATCAGTCACATACAACTGGAACAACACGTAAGTGATGAATACCTGCAGGAATTTTATAAATGCATTCAACAGTTTTATTTAAATACAAAATAATGGATATCAATACATTCCAACCCAGGACTGATTTTTCTGCCTTGCATGAAGGTGTGGAGGCTATCCGGGAGCAAATAGGGAAAGTAATAGTAGGGCAGCATCAAATGGTAGATCTGCTGATTGCAGGATTGCTTACACAGGGACATGTGTTGATAGAAGGTGTTCCGGGCGTAGCTAAAACGATGACGGCCAAACTACTGGCGCAGTGTGTGGATGCTGATTTTAGCCGTATTCAGTTTACACCGGATCTGATGCCGGCAGATGTGTTGGGTACCTCAGTATTCAACCCGCAAACCCGGGAGTTTGAATATAAGAAAGGTCCCATATTTGGGAATCTCGTTTTGATCGATGAGATCAACCGGGCTCCCGCCAAAACGCAGTCAGCCTTGTTCGAGGTGATGGAAGAAAGACAAATTACCAATGATGGCGCTACCTGGGCATTGGACCGGCCATTTATGGTAATAGCTACCCAAAACCCCATTGAACAGGAAGGGACTTACCGCTTACCGGAAGCCCAGTTGGATCGTTTTCTTTTCAAGATAGAAGTAAAGTATCCCAACCTGGAGGAGGAAGTTGCGGTGTTGCGTAGTATGCATCAGTTCAATGGCCAAACAGATCTTACCAAAATTATCAGTAAGGTGGTTACTACTACCCAGGTCATCGAATACCAGAACATGGTGAGACAGGTGGTGGTCGATGATAAGCTGTTTCATTATATCGCTGCTATTATCAATGAAACGCGCATGAATTCTTCCCTGTACCTGGGAGCTTCTCCACGTGCATCCATTGCTGTTATGAACTGCGCAAAAGCTTCGGCAGCCATGAAGAACAGGGATTTTGTTATCCCGGATGATGTGGTGGAGATGGTGCCGCATGTATTGCGTCACCGTATCATATTAACACCGGAAAAGGAAATGGAAGGCATTAAAACAGATGATGTCATTGCGCAGATATTGAAGATGATAGAAATACCCAGATAAGCCAAACATTGAAGAGAAATATGTCAGCCACCGTAAAAAATAATTTATACCAGGTACTTTTTTTTACTAACCGGTTATACCTGTTGTTAGGAGGAAATATCCTGTTATTTATCATTGCGTTTTTTATTCCGCAATTGTACAATATTGCCATTGAGGCAGTCATTGTGCTGGCGGGATTGCTTTTGCTGGATATGATCTTACTGGTGTTTCGGCCTGCTGATATCGTTTCGATGGAGCGTATTGCCAGTGCGCGTTTCAGCAATGGCGACGATAATGAAGTGTTATTGGAATTTCATAACCGGTATCCTTACCCGGTGTTTGTATCGGTGATAGAAGAATTGCCTTTCCAGTTCCAGGACCGTAACTTTTTACAGAAGGCGAAGGTTAGCGCTGGTGAACACTATACTTTCCGGTATGTACTCAGGCCGGTGGAAAGAGGCGTGTATAATTTTGGGTACACCAATGTATTTGTCAGGAGCGCATTGGGGATGGTGACCAGGCGTTTTGTTTTTAATAATGAGCAAATGGTCCGTGTGTATCCCAGTTTCCACCAGTTGCGGCATTTTGAATTGTATGGTTATATGAACCGGTTGAATGAACTGGGCGTCCATAAACGGCGGGTAATAGGGCATAGTATGGAGTTTGACCATATTAAACCATATGCCAAGGGTGATGATGTGCGGATGCTTAACTGGAAAGCATCTGCCCGCAGTGGCAACCTGATGGTGAATAATTATGTAGAAGAAAGATCCCAACAGGTATATTCCGTTATTGATAAAGGACGTACCATGAAGATGCCTTTTAATGGCTTATCCTTGCTGGATTATGCGATTAATGCTTCCCTGGTATTCAGCAATGTGGCGATTAATAAAGGAGATAAGGCCGGGGTGATCACCTTTACAGAAAACAAGGTAGAAACGTTGGCTGCCAGTAACAAGAGGGTACAGG
This sequence comes from Chitinophaga sp. Ak27, assembly GCF_012726295.1. Taxonomy (GTDB): domain Bacteria; phylum Bacteroidota; class Bacteroidia; order Chitinophagales; family Chitinophagaceae; genus Chitinophaga. The sequence goes on from NZ_JABAOB010000007.1 coordinate 186,033, forward strand.
TAAATAAGATCCTGGAAACGCTTTATTCGCAGGAAACACATTGGCAGGAGAGCGATTACGAGGCATTAAGTGTGCAGCTGCGCAGTAATTTATCTACCCGTTCTCTGTTAATGTTATATACCAACTTTGAATCTATGTCGAGCCTGCAGCGGCAGTTGCCATATCTTCGCCGGTTGGCCCGCTATCATCTTTTACTGGTGGTGTTTTTTGAGAATACAGAGATAAAGAAGGTGACAGAGATGCAGGCGCACGATATGGAAGATATTTATAAACAAACCATTGCCCAGAAATTTGCCTATGATAAGAAGCTCATTGTAAAAGAGCTGGCGAAGTATGGGATTATGTCGTTGTTAAGTACGCCCGAACATTTAACCCTGAACGTAGTGAATAAATACCTGGAGCTGAAATCCCGTATGTTGATTTAATTATTGTCTTTTCCTCTTTCGGTTATTATTTAGTTCCGGCAGGCTTTTGATAATGCCTGCATCATTATCTGGCGCCTGTTTAACGGGGATAACCGACCGTAGGTACATTTGATTGTTGTGTTTGTACCAGGCTTCTACCGTAACTGTTTTAGCAGAGTCATTTTTTTCGAGTAATAGATCCTGCCCGATGATGGTGCCTGTAGAGGAGGCAAACCTGAGGGCGGAGGTGTCCAGGGGTAATACTTTGCCACTGCTGAATTTTCCTTCTACGTTGAGATAGAAACGGATATCGCGTTTAACACTGTCGGCATAGTGGTTAAAGCGTATCCCGACGATATGTGGTAATATAAGGGAAGTTTGGAGGGTTGAATGATCGTCGGTACTAACGGTGAGGGTAATACGATAATTGTCTTTTATTAGCTGGGGTCTGTTAAAATATAGGACACCATTGCGGATGCTGCCGTTGCTGCTGCTGATATTCAGCTTGTTCCAGCGGTAGTTGCCCTGCAGGTAGCCGGCGGTTTGCCGGCTACTGCTGTCGCTCATAAAAAATTGAATACCAATGGGCGTAACGTTATAGAGTTCTGTTACTGCATTAGGATCGTAGCTGCCTGTAATCCGCACTACTTGTGCCTGTTGGGCATTTGCCAGCAGGGATAGGGTGCATACAAAGCAGAGCAGGAAAGATTTTAGCATTCTGCTGTCGGCTTTTGTGTTTGAATAAGTGTAACGGATCCTGTAAAAGGCCGGGCATTAGTTTCTTACGGCTAATTGCCTGGCAACATATTTTCCGAGAATGTCAAATTCCAGGTTTACCAGGTGTCCGGGTTTTATTTTAGATACGTTCGTATGTTCGTAAGTGTATGGAATAATGGCTACGGAAAACTCATCGTTGGATACATCAAAAACGGTGAGACTGACGCCATTCATGCAGATACTCCCTTTCTCTACGATGAGGGCGGCAAATTCCTTCGGATAACGAAAGCGATAGAGCCAGCTGCCATCCTGTTCTTTTACGGATATACATTCGCCTACACTGTCCACGTGGCCTTGTACCAGGTGCCCGTCAATTCGGCCGTTAAATACCATAGCTCTTTCCAGGTTAACGAACTGGGTAGGTGCGAGTTGTCCGAGGTTAGTTTTTTGCAAGGTTTCGGCTACGGCTACTGTTTCGTAGGTATTGCCCTGTATACTGGTAACAGTAAGGCAAACGCCGTTGTGAGCTACGCTCTGATCTATTTTTAGTTCTCCTGCCAGCGGTGTTTGTATGGTGATTAAGAGATTTCCACCTTCTTTTTTAGTGGATACCACTTCTGCTAGTGTTTCTATGATTCCTGTAAACATGAAGCGAATTTAAGGATTTTTCTATACCCGGGGCTTCCAGGGAATTTCATCTACGCCCAGTCTGAATCCTACCCATCTGGCGAGTACGAACAGGTAGTCGCTGAGGCGGTTGATATATTTCAATACCAGGGGTTCTATGAACATATCGTGTTCCTGCATGCCTACACAGAGTCGTTCGGTACGGCGGCAAACGCAGCGGGCAATATGGCAGGTAGATACGGCTACGTGGCCTCCGGGCAGGATGAATGATTTCATGACAGGCAGTTCCTCATTCATCTGGTCGATACTTTTTTCCAGCAGGGTAATATCGGCCTCGTGCAGGTCTGGTATTTTCAGTTTGGTTTCTTTATCGGGGTCGCAGGCCAGGGCGGAGCCTATAGTAAAGAGGCGGTCCTGTATTTCGCGGAGGAGATTTTTGGTATCTGGATCTGCGATATAGTCATTCACCAGCCCGATGTAGGAGTTGAGTTCATCCACAGTGCCATAGGCATCGATGCGTACATCGCTTTTGGGTACTTTGGTACCGCCTATGAGTGATGTTTTCCCCTTGTCGCCTGTTTTAGTATATATTTTGAAGGACATGTCTGATGGGTATTGTTGTCCTGCAAATTACGAATTACGGCGTTATCGGGGGCAGTCACGGTGGGATTAGTGTACGGCTACTTTTTCGTTGATACGGTCGGATTCTATCACGCCATCGCGGAGGCGGATTACGCGGCGGGCGTGTTCTGCAATATCTTCTTCGTGGGTTACCAGCACCACGGTATTACCGGAGGCGTGAATATGGCCGAAGATTTCCATGATTTCCACGGAAGTTTTTGAGTCGAGGTTACCAGTAGGTTCATCGGCGAGGATGAGCGACGGGTTATTGACAAGTGCCCTGGCGATGGCCACACGTTGGCATTGTCCGCCGGAAAGCTCATTGGGCTTGTGTTTATAACGTTCTCCCAATCCTACTTTTTTCAACATGGAAATGGCTCGTTCTTCCCTTTCTTTTTTGCCCACGCCGGCATATACCAGTGGAATGGCTACATTTTCGAGGGCGGTAAGTCTGGGCATGAGGTTAAACTGTTGAAACACAAAGCCTATTTCCTTGCCACGTACGGTGGCAAGGTCGTTGTCTTCCATTTTACTCACATCATGTCCGCTGAGTACGTACTTTCCATCGGTAGGCGTATCGAGGCATCCGAGTATATTCATCAGGGTTGACTTCCCGGAGCCGGACGGCCCCATCAGTGCTACGTATTCATTCTTGTAAATGTCTAATGACACTCCTTTGAGTACAGGGAGTTCATTTTTCCCGAGAAAATAGCTTTTCCTGATTCCTTCCAAATGGATGACGGACTTTTGCATGTGGGTTATTTCTTTATGATTTTCGGTACTTTGAAGTATGCTTCAGTAGCCGCAGGCGCGTTCTGCAGAGCTTCTTCACGGGTAATAGACGGAATGACCCTGTCTTCCCGGAAAACATTATAATCATCTGTAAGATGAAGCAGGGGCTTCACGTGAGTGGTGTCCAGTTCGTTGAGCTTTTCCACGAAAGTGATCATCCGCTGTAGTTCTCCGCGAATCTCCACTTTTTCCTGGTCGTTAAATTCCAGTCTTGCCAAATCGGCCAGTTGTTGTACTAGCACTTCATTCACTTCCATAATCAAATTAAATCAAAAGATAATAAATTATTGCGCCCAAAAAGGATAGCGTTTCAAAATTAATGATAAACGGCCAGAAAAAGCGGAAAGCTTTAAGCGGAAAGCAAAAAGCTATTATAGCGGGTCCTCTTTGCGGATTTTCAAATTGCGCCGCATTCGCTACAATAGCTTTTTGCTTTCCGCTTAAAGCTTTGAGCTTTTTCCTTAAATTGCGCCCTGTTATGGCTACAGAAAAAGAAATTGTGGTAAGCGGCATACGCCCTACCGGTTATTTGCATTTAGGCAACTATTTTGGTGCGATCCGTAATTATATCCGGATGCAGGAAGATTTTAACTGTTACTTCTTTGTAGCAGACTGGCATTCGCTGACTACCCATCCCAATCCTAAAGATTTACCAGGCAATGTAATGCGGGTGCTGGCGGAAAATATTGCCTCCGGCCTTGATCCGGAAAAGGTTACGTTATATGCGCAGAGCGACGTCCCTGAAATTGCTGAGCTGTATCTCCTCATGAATATGCTGGCCTATGTAGGAGAACTCGAGAAAGTGCCCACTTTCAAAGACAAGGTTCGTTTACAGCCACAGAACGTAAACGCCGGGCTGCTTACTTACCCGGTGTTGATGAGCGTAGATATCTTAATTCAGCGTGCTGTAAAAGTACCGGTGGGTAAAGACCAGGGACAACACCTGGAAATGGCCCGCAATTTTGCGCAGCGCTTCAATCACCGTTATGATACAGACTTGTTCCCTGAACCGGAAGCCTTTAACTACGGCGATAGCCTGGTGCGTATCCCCAGCCTTGACGGTTCCGGTAAGATGAGTAAGAGTGAAAATGAAATGGCCACCCTGTACCTGGCAGATGATGATGATAAAATCCGCAACAAGATAAAGAAAGCGAAAACGGATAGCGCAGCAGTTACACCGGGTACGCCTATGCCCGAATCTGTACAGAACCTGGTAGACCTGATGAAATTAGTGTCCGCCCCAGATGTAGTGCAGTTCTATGAGGCAGCCTGGGATAATCAAACTATCCGTTTTGGTGATATGAAAAAACAGCTGGGAGAAGATATGGTGAACTTTATTGCACCTATCCGCGAAAAGGCAAAAGATCTGCAACAGGACACCGACTATTTAAGAAAAATTATGAAAGCCGGTGCAGAAAAGGCCAGAGCGAATGCGGCACAAACTTTGCAACAGGCGAGAAAACTTATTGGTTTAAATTATTATTGAAAAAGTCGCCAACTGTAGCTATTTTCAATATTAACCACCTCTCATCGCATGGCAAAACAAAACAGGATTAAACATATCGCCATAGCCGGTAACATCGGCGCTGGTAAGACTACTCTCACGGAAATGCTTTGCAGGCACTACAAGTGGCATCCACAGTATGAAGACGTAGAGCACAACCCATACCTGAATGATTTTTATGAAGATATGCCCCGTTGGTCTTTCAACCTGCAGGTATATTTCCTGAACGGCAGATTGAAACAATTGCTGGAAATACAGAATGGTAAAGAAACCGTGATACAGGACAGGACTATCTATGAAGATGCGCACATTTTTGCGCCTAATCTTTATGAAATGGGCCTGATGACCAAGCGCGATTTTGATAATTATTTCAACTTCTTTGAAACGCTGAAGAGCATGGTGAAACCACCGGACCTGCTGATATACCTGCAGGCATCGGTGCCTACGCTGGTAGCCCAGATACAGAAAAGAGGAAGAGAATATGAGGAAAATATACGCCTCGACTACCTGAAACGCCTGAACGAATATTATAACAACTGGATCGAAAAATATAAAGAAGGTCCTTTGTTGATTATAGATATCGATAAAAATAAATTTCCTGAGAGTGATGAAGACCTGGGAGAAATTATTTCCAAGATCGATTCACAGCTGTACGGTTTGTTTTAACCGGCGCAGGATATGGTTATAAAGAGATGGGAGATAAAAGCCGCGCTTTATCTCCCATTTTATTTTACGTTGTTCAGATTTCATTAACACTTTTACCTTATGTAGGATCTACCTTTATGATACGCGACAGCATTGGTTAACCCCGCATTACTGCTGTTGACGAACTGTTTGTTAAACCTCGTTTCCGTATGAAACAACTGATGTTGACCCTTTTATTCATAGGGTGGATAGGATGGCTATCTGCGCAACCTGCCCTCATGCCCATAGGTAAGAATACACGTATGGGTGCCTACAGCCGCCATTTTCAGCAGATCATTACTGCCTGGTCCGATCCTGCGGCATTGTCGTGTATACAGCGCCTGACGGCCGGCATTTATTCAGAAAACCGCTTTCTGGTGAAGGAGGCATCGCTGTATGCAGCGATGATAGCTATTCCTGTGTATGCAGGTGCTTTCGGAGGCAGTATTACCCGGTTGGGTAATACTGCTTATCATCAGCAACAGCTAAGCGGAGGATATGGTCGTCGCCTTGGGCGCAGGGTGGGACTGGGACTACAGTTTAACTATGAAACCACTACTGTGCAGGGGCTGGGGACTGTCGGCCAATTGACGATATCAGGTGGACTATTGTGGCATATCAGTGAACAATGGCATACAGGGTTGCAGGTGCAACAATTGGTGAATGGAGATTGGCTATATATCGGAGGAGCGGGATTTGAAGCATCCGGCGATTTTTTGCTGTCGGCCGAAGTACTGCATGCAGGTAAGGACACGGGTATGAAGGCGGCTGCTCATTATCGCATTGCCAGGGCGTTGGCACTGGAAATGGGCATTGCGTCCCGCCCCGCTTATCATACCGCCGCCTGCATTCTTTACCTGCGTTCCCTGAGAATAGATATTGGCGCCGGTTTTCACCCCAGGTTAGGAATTACCCCTTCAACTGCATTGATATGGCTGCCATCAGCAGAATAATAGGAGGCCTGGCGCTGGCATGTATGCATGTTGTCGCCTATGGGCAGCAACAGGAAGACGTTATGCCTGTCGCTGTGGAAAACAACCTGGAGTATCAGACAGCGGGCACTGAAACAGTGTCGGAAGACGATGAGCAATGGCAGCAGTTGAATGCATGGCGCCGGCACCAGCTACAACTGAATACGGCCGATGAGGCCAGCCTCCAGGCGCTTGGGATCCTAACCCCTTTGCAAATCAGTAATTTCCTGCAATATCGATCGCTTCTGGGCGATCTGTTAAGCATTTATGAACTACAGGCGATACCGGGATTTGAGCCTGAAATCATCCGGCGTATCCTGCCTTATGTGGAGGTAGGTAATGACTTGTCGCCGCATTATGAAATGAAGGACTACCTGCGGAAAGGCGATCACGTGTTGCTGATGCGCTACGGACGTACGCTGGAAAAAGCCAGGGGATACCTGCATACCGATAGTACTGCCGCTGCATACATGGGCGGTCCTGACAAACTGCTGTTACGCTACCGGTATAATTTTCCACGGTATCTCAGCTGGGGACTGGTAATGGAGAAAGACGCAGGCGAGGCTTTTTTTAAGGGTGCACAGCAGCGGGGCTTTGATTTTTACAGTGTTCATTTCTTTCTTCGGAATTACCGTGGGATAAAAGCACTGGCGCTGGGTGACTATACGGTGAACCTAGGGCAGGGGTTGCTCAACTGGCAATCGCATGCCTTTGGTAAAGGAGCGGCTGTGATGCAGATAAAAAGGGAAGGAGAGGTGGTCCGGCCGTACACTTCGCCCGGAGAGTTTTATTTCTTCAGGGGAGCAGCTATCACCTTACAGCGGCATCGATGGGAAGTAACTGCTTTTGCTTCGCACCGAAAGCTCGATGCCAGTTCCAGCCCCGATTCCAGCCAAGAAGAGATGACCGTTGCCAGCCTGGTAAGTAATGGTTACCATCGCACTACCACAGAAATAGAGAAGCGGGGGCGGGTACAGCTAATCAGTGCCGGAGGTAATATCCGGTATAACAGCTCCCGGTGGAGAGTTGGTGGTAACCTGCTCCTGCATCGTTTTAACCCTGCCTGGGAGAAAGAGCGTAAGCCGTACAATCAATTCGATTTTAGTGGTAAACAGTTATCAGCTGCCAGTATTGATTATGCGGGCAGCTGGAAAAATGTGCATGTGTTTGGAGAGCTGGCAACTGCTGGCAGTGGTCAGCCAGCCTTTGTGCAGGGCTTACTCACCAGTGTGGCGCCTTCAGTAGACATATCCCTTGTTTACCGGTATTATGATAAAGCATACCAGTCGTTATTTGCTAATGGTTTTGGAGATGGCTATCGCACGGTAAATGAGCAGGGATTGTATACAGCCACCACAGTAAAAGTGAATTCCCGGTTTAAGCTGGATGCTTATGCAGATATCTTCCGTTTTCCCTGGCTAAAATACCGGGCCAGTGGTCCATCGGGAGGGAAGGAGTTTTTTCTGCAGGGAACTTATACGCCGGGCAGGCAAATAACGATGTTGCTGCGATACAACTACCGGCAAGCAGAGGAGAATATTCCCGAACCGGCTAATCCCATCCCAGTATTGACGGATATAACGTCGAGGAATATACGTTTCCAGTCAGCTATACAACAGGGGCGGCGGTTAAGCATCCGAACAAGGATAGAATACAGCAGCTATCAGGCTGCGACGGTTGCGGAGGGGCAGCAGGGATGGATGATATACCAGGATTGCAGCTACCGGTTACTGCGCGTGCCTGTTACGGTGAGTGGGCGCCTGGCCCGTTTTAAAACCAGTAGTTATGATATCCGTATTTATGCAACGGAAAACAGCGTGTTATATGAAAATGCGGTCTCTCAGCTTTATGGCCATGGCTGGCAGTATTATCTGAATGTGAAATGGAAGGTAAATGCACGCTGTTCCTGCTGGGGGCGTTTTCATCAAACCATTTACCAGGGCGTACAACAGGTGGGTAGCGGCAATGATAGGATAGCCGGCAACAAAAAGACTATGCTTCAATTTCAGTTGCAATATTTGATAAACGGCAAGTAAGAAAAAAGTTTTTAAAATATTTTTCAACACAATTTAATGATTTTCAGATGTTTATGTGAATATTTTTATCTGCTGTTAAAATAATGTTAACTGGATGTAGTACTGAATTCTTTTTTTTTCTAAATTGTGGACGTCAACCAAAATCTAAATTCTAATTTGCTTTATGAGAGAGTTTGTATCTACGAGTTAATTTGCTTGTGGTTGTGACAGGAGAGGTTACACTGAGAATACTGTTACAATTGACTTCTACCAAAAATTGAGTACTAAAACTAACACAATACTAAACCAAGCGGCTGGACTTGACCCGATATCATTTGCACACGACGAAACAACAATCTAACTGAAGGAGTGCCAACTCAGAAGAGAACGTTTTGCTATGATATATGAACAATAGGATGTAATTGCGGAATAAGTGTTAATAATACAACCAAAATCTGATATCAATGAAAAACAGCGTTTCCATTGTTACATAGCATTACGCTATGAAGCTTAAGAACGGTCTTACTGCTTCCTATAGATCGGAGATCAGTACGTTTTTTATCATTGTTTTAATCGTGTAGATAGTATATACGGTATAGGGGAATCATATGCCTATAATTTACGAAAAATATTTACAAAAGCATAGTTAAAGCAAGTAATTGAGCCGGTAGTAAACTAGTTTTTCTTTTTCAACCAAAATTTGAATCTTTTATGAAAAGGACATCATTCCTTTTTGCCATGCCGCTGGCGGTTGTAAGGGTGGTCATTGCAGCACGCACTGACGCATTTCAACCAGGTATTTTTAAGCCCTATACTGCAAACGATACTTCCGGTAACATGGCGTTACTGGGATATACGTCCCTGCGTACATTATTTTAAAAGAAATCAGGATGCTTAACATTCAACCAAGTCGAACCATTTAAAAACACCCGGCGAATTTAGTCAAAACAACAGCTAAGGTTTATACTGACATCATTGTCGCCCGATGCCCCTACCCAAGTAGGAGCATCCGGTATTCAACCAAAATCGGATACAGACAATGTTGGTTTGCTTTCAGAAGAAATCCGTCGCTATACCTGCCGGGATTATTCAATTAAATAACATAAAACAAAACAGCCCGCATATGAGAAAATCGTTTTTATTAACAACGATGTTGGTGCTATATATAGCCACTGTCATCGGACAAGCAAAACTTATCACAGGTAAAATCACCGATGCAACCGGCGATCCTGTGCTTGGTGTTACCATTCAATTTAAAGGACAGGCAAAGGGTACGGTGTCCGATCCGAATGGTGCTTTTAAACTGGAAGCCGAAAAAGGCCAGGTACTGGTTATTTCCGGCCTCGGTTACGAAACAAAAGAAGTTACAGTAAATGGTAATACACTGAATATTGTTCTGGCAAAATCAGACAGAACTATCAATGAGGTTGTGGTAACAGCATTGGGTATTAAAAGAGAAAAGAAAGCACTGGGATATGCGGTGCAGGAAGTAAAGGGAACGGAGCTTACCCAAACAAATGAAACGAATATTTTAAACTCATTGTCTGGTAGGGCAGCAGGTGTACAGATCAACAACAATGGTGGCGCCGTGGGATCCAGTACCAGCATTGTATTGCGTGGTTACAACTCTTTCACCGCCAATACGCCGCTGATCGTGGTAGATGGTATTCCTATCAATAACCCACAGTCGGTGGTAATACCAGGAGCCCTTACGCCTGGCGCTACAGACCAGCAATCCGCCGTGGATTATGGTAACGGTATGAATGATATTGATCCGGAAAATATCGCTTCCGTTTCTATCCTGAAAGGCGCCAATGCGGCCGCTTTGTATGGTTACAGGGCCGGTAACGGGGTAATCCTGATCACCACCAAAAATGGGAAATCCGCTTTCAAAGGTATAGGGGTTTCTTACACCGGTGGTGCTTCATTCGAAAAACAATACATACTGCCTAAATACCAGAATAAATACGGACAGGGTTCCACCAGCAGCGAATACTGGTACAACCTGTATAAAGCGCAAACGCCTAATAACCCATTGTCATACCAGGACTGGGCATTACAAAATGGATTTGCCTATGTTGATGGACAAGGAGGTGGTGTAAATGATGGTGTAGATGAAAGCTGGGGTCCAAGAATGGATATAGGACTGAAATTACCTCAGTACAATAGCCCGCTGGATGCCAATGGAAACAGAACTGCTACTCCCTGGGTGTCACATCCTAACAACGTGAAGAATTTCTTCAAAACAGGATTTTCACTTAATAACAACGTCGCATTAACCAGTAACACCGCCAAGGGTAGTACCAGGCTTTCACTGAGCCATCAACGCCAAATGGGTACCGTTCCCAATACCGACCAAACCAGGTATTCGGCGATGTTGAGCACTAGCCAGAACCTGACAGATAAGTTGAAAGTAGAAGCCGCGGCTAACTACGTACAAACGCTCAACGACAACCTCGTAGGGCAGGGTTATAATGAATTCAACCCTATGCAGTCAATAGGTAGCTGGTTTGGACGCCAGATAGACATGAATGACCTGAAAAATAACTGGGACAAAATGATGCCCAATCCGGCGTTCCCTGCTACAGGGGTCCCATATAACTGGAACCTGAACTATCATGATAACCCCTACCTGAGCTTATATAGAAACTTAAATGGACGTACCAAGAACCGGTTATTCGGTTATGCCACTGTTTCTTATGAATTTGACAAATGGTTTACCCTGATGGGCCGCGTTGGTACCGATTGGTATTCTGAAAGCAGGAAACAAAATACTTCTTCTCTTGCCACTGCTAACTTTTTATACGGCGTAGGTGGTCAATTTACAGACTGGAGTATTTATGGAAATGAAACGAATGCCGACCTGATTGCAACCGGTAGTGGAAAACTGGGTAAAGATTTTTCCCTGTCGTATACCGCTGGCGGAAACTACCGGGACGCAAAAACTAAAAATGTTTCTGCTACCGCGAACGATCTGACTGTTCCTGATTTGTATACCATCGGTAATGCAAAAGGGCAGGTATCTAATACAATGTTCGTTTCCCAACTCCGCTCTAATAGCGTATTCGCGCAGGCTTCACTGGGATTCCGCAACTGGTTGTACCTGGATCTGACAGGAAGGAATGACTGGAACTCTAGCTTGCCGGCCAACAATCGTTCTTACTTTTACCCATCCGCGAGCTTAAGCTGGATTTTCAGCGACGCATTGAAAATCAGCAATTCATCTGCCTTTACCTATGGTAAATTACGTGTGAGCTATGCAGAGGTGGGTAATGGAACAGGTGCTTATATGCTCGCAAGATCCTTTGTACCACAAGCAAGTACATTCAATGGGGTAACCCTCTATCACGAGGCATATCGGCTGTCACCGCAGGACCTGAAGCCCGAACGTGCCAAGAGTGCTGAAATCGGTGCGGAGCTTCATTTCCTTGATAATAGGCTGAACCTGGATGCGACTTATTATGACAAGAAAACTATTAACCAGATTATGCCTATATCAATCTCTGCTGCATCGGGAGCTACTACGGCCTTCATCAATGCGGGTGAAATCCGGAGTAAGGGGGTTGAGCTGCAATTGAATTTAGGTATTCTACGTAACGATAATGGTTTTAACTGGGATATGACCGTTAACTGGGCAAAAAATAGTAGTAAGGTAACCACCCTGTATACCGATCCAAGAACTGGCCAACAACTGACATGGTTCCAGCTGGGACGTAACTGGGGAACTACCATCGGTGCTATCCCAGGTGAAGCCTACGGTATCATCAGGGGAGCAGATTATGTAACAGATCCTAAATCAGGCGCTATCGTAGTGGGAGCTAACGGATTACCTTCCTTCAAGAAAGACCAGGTGATTGGTAATATTATGCCAGACTGGATTGGCGGTGTAAATAATTCCTTCAGATACCGCAACTTTAATCTCAGCTTCCTGATCGATATGAAAAAAGGCGGCGATATATTTAGTGTAACGCATATGTTTGGCGCCAATACCGGTGTATTGGATTTTACTGCAGCCGGCAACATTCGTGAAACTGGTGTGGTACTGGGTAAAGATATCCTGACAGACCATAAATTTGTAGATGCAAGCGGCAACCCGAACACCAAAGTGGTAGCAGCCGACAATGCCTTTAAATATCTCTCTTATGATGGTGCTTCCTCCGGTACGAAATTCGATATCATCGACGGTACTTACATAAAACTCCGCACCATACAATTTGGTTATACCATTCCAGCTAATTTAATCAGCAGATGGGGTTGGTTGAAGAGCGCCGGTGTATCTGTATTTGCACAGAACGTAGCGCTCCTGTATACAGATAAAAGCAACAAAGCGCATATCGACCCGGAAACCGGATTTGGAAACGATGTTGCCCAACTAGGTTTTGAAGAATACCAAATTCCTTCAAATAGAAGTATCGGTTTGAAGTTGAATCTGAATTTCTAACCTAATGCAGAAGCAGATTAATGATTTAATTAAAATTAGTATTATGAAACTGTATAATAGAAGACTATCAAAATATTTCCTGGTCGGGGCGTTGATAATGATGACTGGAGGGAGTTGCACCAAAAACTTTGATAAAATAAATACGGATCCCAATAGACCATTGAAGGTGCCCGGTAATAATACATTGGCATATTCCATTGTCTATTACGCACAAAACCTTTTTGATGCGACAGCTGACATGAATGAACCTGAATGTTTTGGGGGGCACCTGGGTAAAATACAATACATTGATGAAGCCCGTAATGTATTCAGACCAGCGGCTATTGAGAATTTCTGGGCTTATCACTACAGTGTGTTGAATAACCTCCAGATCACTATCAATGATGCTATCGCCACTAATAAGATAAACCAGCAGGCAGTTGCGCTCACATTCAAGTGTTATGTAGCACAAATAGCGACTGATACCTGGGGCGACATTCCCTACTCTGATGCTATAAAAGGTAACAGTGGTGTAATTACGCCTAAGTATGATAGCCAGAAGGATATTTATGCGGCTTTACTGGCAGATCTGAAAACGGCCAATGATCTCTTTGCAAAGAACAGTGCCGATGTACTGGGCGACGGGGATGTGCTGTTTCAAACAGATGTAACCAAATGGCGTCAGTTCTGTAACTCCCTGCGGTTAAGAGTAGCTATCCGGTTAAGCAAGAAAGATCCGGCAACTGCCAAAGCAAATATCGAGGAAATTGCAGGTAATCCGGCCAAATTCCCTGTGATGACAGGCAACGCTGATAATGCGTTCCTGAACTGGCCCGGTGGTAAACCTAATAACGAACCATGGTCTTCCAACAAATACGACGATGGTCGTGACGACCATGCTGTCAGCGATGTACTGGTTAATAAACTCCTCGAGTTAAACGATCCCCGCCTCCCCGTGTATGCTAAACCTGCTACAGGTGATGGTAAATACCGTGGCGTAGGAATTGGCATCAAGGATAGCGAAAAACTGCCTTCTATTGCCTTATATTCCAGGATCGGCGCCCGTTTCAGGGATAACAGAACAGGATTTACACCATTTATGCGTGCTGCAGAAGTGAAATTCATCCTGGCTGAAGCCGCCGCTAATGGCTGGAATGTAGGCGTAAGTGCAAAAGATGCTTACGAGGCTGGTATCGACCTGTCCCTGGAAGAAAATGGGGTATCCAATGCAGCATATAAAGCAAGTGCCGGCGTAAAATGGGATGGCGACGTGAAAAAGATATATATCCAGAAATGGCTTGCCCTGTTTAAAGACGGTCATGAAGCATGGGCTGAAAGCAGAAGAACAGATGTGCCTTTATTGCCAGCTGCTTCAGGATCTCCTTACCCAGGCCATACCCGTACATCTTTCCGCCTGCCTTATCCTAACAGTGAAACTACCCTGAACGGCGCTAATAGCGGTGCAGCGGTGGGTTCAATAAAAGATAACTACTGGGGTGCACAAATGTATTGGGACACCCGCACAGGCGTTAATTGATGCCAGTAGCAGGAATATTGCATAGCAAATTTGACGAAGAGGACTATTATTAGTGGTCAATATACTGGTCAATAAAAAAAAGAGGGCTTATTTGAGCCCTCTTTTTCTATTTTTGTACGGCAAAATCTTACAACATGGAAAATCAGCACGAAGAACAGAATCAGCTTAATATTGAGTTGAATGAAGAAATAGCCGAAGGGCAATATGCGAATCTTGCTATTATTACCCATTCCAACGCCGAGTTCGTAGTGGACTTTGTTAATGTGATGCCCGGTTTACCCAAGGCGAAAGTGAAATCCCGTATCATCCTCACCCCTCAGCATGCCAAGCGCTTTATGAAGGCCATGCTGGATAATATTAAGAAATACGAATCTATACATGGGCCTATCCAGGACCAGGAGCAGGTGTCTGTACCCTTAAATTTTGGTGGACCTACCGCTCAGGCATAATTCGTAAGTCAGATGGAACATATTTTTTCTTATCATCATTTGAGGGAATTCACCAGGGAGGTGTTTATCCACATAGGTTGTAGCCTGGAACACGCTGCGCTGGCCAGTGAAGTACTGGTATCAGCAGATTTGAGAGGCATAGATTCTCATGGCATAGCCCGCCTGTCGGGCTATGTGCGTTTATGGGAAGCTAAGCGGATCAATCCCCGTCCCAATATCCGTATCGTACATGAAACCCCCAGTACCGCCGTGGTGGATGGAGATGCCGGCCTGGGCCTGGTAGTGGCGCCCTACGCCATGGAAATAGCCATGCAAAAAGCAGCAGCGGTAGGTACCGGCTGGGTCAGCGTTAAAAACTCCAATCACTTCGGTATTGCCGGTTACCACGCTATGAAAGCGTTGGAACAAGATATGATCGGCATGGCGATGACTAATGCCAGTCCCCTCGTAGCGCCTACCTTTTCCACAGAGCGTATGCTGGGCACTAACCCTATCGCAGTGGCCATTCCTGCAAAAGACCAACCGGCTTTTGTAGCCGATTTTGCCACCACCACCGCTGCCAATGGCAAACTGGAAATCTTGCAACGTAAAAATGAAGAAGCCCCTTATGGCTGGATACAGGATAAAAACGGTCATCCCAGCAAGAATCCGCATGAACTCAAGGATGGCGGGGCTTTGCTGCCTCTCGGCGGCGACCGGGAACACGGAAGCCATAAAGGGTATTGTTTGGGAGCAATTGTTGACATATTTTCGGCCGTTCTTTCGGGAGCCAACTACGGGCCCTGGGCGCCGCCATTTGTAAGTTTTCTGCCGCTGTCGCCCAACCCGGTAGGGGAAGGCCTCGGTCATTTCTTCGGCGCCATGCGGGTAGACGCCTTCCGGCCAGCCGATGAATTTAAATCCAATATGGATACCTGGATCGGCCGCTTCCGCAATGCTGAGGCAATCCCCGGTAAAAAAGTATTGATACCAGGCGATCCTGAAAGAGAAATGCACCAGGAGCGACTGGAAAACGGTATTCCCGTAGTAGCGCCAGTGGTAAAAGATATGAAGGAAGTAGCGGCGAAATTTAACTTGAATTTTTAAATCACCATCATTCATAAAAAACACCCGGAATAAAGCCCGTGCTGGATTTCAGGTTGCTAAAGCAAAAACAAAACATTCAGATGAAAGTGTTAAAATTTGGTGGAACCTCCGTGGGAAAACCAGAGCGTATGCAGTCGGTATCACAACTGATCACAGCAGATAAAGATCAGAAAATTGTGGTCCTTTCCGCGCTGTCAGGCACCACAAACTCTCTTGTGGAAATCAGCCAGTCATTGTCAGGAGGTAAAAAGGAACTGGCGAAGCAGCAGATTGATAAGCTGGAAAGCCATTACCGTACTTTTTGCAATGATTTAGTGAAGCAGGACGCCGGCCGCGCTAAAGCCAAGGCGATCGTTGATGAACACTTCGAATTTCTGAATATCATCCTGAAGATATCTTTCAATGAGGCACTGAATAAAGATATTCTCGCCCAGGGCGAATTATTATCTACCCGTCTCTTTTGTGTATATCTCGAAGAAGCCGGCATCCAGGCGGTACTGTTGCCTGCACTCGATTTCATGAGCATCGATGAATATGAAGAGCCGGAAATTCCGAAAATAAAAAATAAACTGGCTGACCTGATCCGCCAACATAAAGATCAATCCATCTTTATTACCCAGGGATATATCTGCCGCAATGCCAGGGGAGAAGTAGACAACCTGAAACGCGGAGGCAGCGATTATTCCGCTTCCCTGATCGGCGCTGCTATCCAGGCAGATGAAGTACAGATATGGACAGACATTGATGGTATGCACAACAACGATCCCCGCGTAGTGAAGAAAACCTTCCCGATCGAACAACTCTCCTTCGATGAAGCGGCGGAACTGGCCTACTTTGGCGCTAAAATCCTCCACCCGGCTTCTATCTGGCCTGCCCAGCATTTCAACATCCCGGTGAAATTGCTGAACACTATGCAGCCGGAAGCAAAAGGCACTATCATCACCGAGTTACCTAATGGTAACGGTGCCAAAGCAATTGCCGCCAAAGATGGTATCATCGCCATCAAAATCAAATCCAGCCGCATGCTGCTGGCATACGGCTTCCTGCGTAAGATCTTCGAAATTTTCGAAAAGTACCGTACGCCTATTGATATGATCACTACTTCTGAAGTAGCCGTATCTATCACCATCGACAACGACCAGTACCTCGATCAGATTTTGAAAGAATTGCAGCCATTTGGTACGGTAGAACTGGATTATCACCAAACCATCGTATCTATTGTAGGCAACGAGGTGGCCGCCACGCCGTCTATTATCACTAAATTGTTTGATGCGATGGAAGAAATTCCGTTACGCATGATCTCTTATGGTGGTAGCAGGCATAACATCTCTATCCTGATCAACGGTCAGTATAAAGAGAGAACATTACAAGTGCTGAATAAAGGATTGTTTGGTCTGGAATAAAAGACCATGCTGTTTTTCATAAAGGCAGTGGAGCAGGTCTTCACTGCTTTTTTTATTTTTTTAGCCGCTGGTCAAACACAAAAGGTTGGGTATCCAGGATGGTGATGTTGGTGGCATCGGGATGCAGAGGATTCAACAGGTAATTATATTCATCTGCAATCACCACTGAGGGAATTCTTAATACGGCATACCGGGCGGTATCTATCCATTCGTCCCCAATCTGCTGCAGCGCGGGGAAAGGAGCGAGCGATTGCCAGCCCGAAGGTAAATCGTGCTTGGTCAATACTTTGATGGCAATGTTGTCCGGGATATGAATGGTGGCAATACAGAAATCCTGTACAATGGTTTTAAGCGGAATATGTACCAACACTTCCAGCGCCGATAAAGCCCTGCTACCGGCTGTGTACATCACGGCATGCCCCGGGCTGTTCCATCTTCCGCCATATAGTCGTGCACCCGTTCCACTCAGGTCGTTAATGTAAGCGCATTTACTGATCCTGTATACTTCCATGCTGTTGTTTTCATTGATTTACGCAAAGATGCCATGCTCAATACGCCCCAGCTCATCCTGGATGAGTTGAAACCCGAAAGTGGTGTCTAACAACGAAATAGGGGATTGATAATTGAAAGCGGGTAGCGGCGTACGCATCCACTCCTTGAAATTTTCCAGGTGACCAAATACTTCGGTGCCCCGTTGATAAAGCTGTGAAAGCAGGATAGCTCGCTCGGACGTGTCGGCCGACAGTTTCGCGTCATCGGCATAACGTTGCAGCGTTCTCTCTGAAATATGGACTACCTGCGCCAGCTCAGATAAGGAAAATGAAATCTGCCTGCTCAGGTTTAATAATGCCCGCTTGATAATCCCACTGCGCGAAAGCTGTATAAAATCAAAATAGCCACTACTGGCCACATATGCAGCCCCTGGCTGTTCTACGATCAGCAACGCATTTTCCTGCACCTGGTATCCTTTAATATGTTTCATAATACCCGACATTTGTCACAAAAATACAACAATTTGTCGTTATTTCAATTGCTTGTCTTCAAAATAACCGATTTTCCACATCTTATTGATTTCCAGGGTAATCACATCATGCTCCTTTACCACCTTGCCCTTCAATACATAAAAACCGCCCTTCTGAAAAGGATATTGCCGCAAACTATCCGGAAAATGAACAGTATCCACGAACGTCCCTTCTCTATCCAGGAAAGTACCAAAACACATAGGCTCGCCTTTGGCGCTGCGTAAATTCTTGGTGGTAACCAGGTAGCCCAATGTGGTTACCGACAGGCCCACATGTTGGTCAAACTCACGTGCAGGCATATACGATTGTTGATCATGCTGTAATACCTGGAAAGGTGACTGCAGCGGAAACCCCAGCAGATCTATTTCATCAAAGGCATCTTCATGGGCGTGATACGCCAGCGTGGGTAATTCACAATTTACCGTCGCAGCCCCAAACAAAGGCAGTGCATGGGTATGGCTGTTGTCTCTTCTATTCACCAGCAGGCTACTTTTCCACAATAATTCTTTTTTCGTACAACCGGTGAACTGGAAACAACCAATGCGGATCAGTATTTCCAGCTGTTCTTCCCCCGGCATAATGCGGTTGGTAAAATCTTCCAGGTGAGCAAAAGGACCATATTCCCGGCGGTCTGCCAATATACGTTCTGCAAGTTGCTGCTCCAGGCCCTCTACATGAATGAATCCCACATACACCTGGCGACCTTTAATATTCGTATAGTAGTTACTGTTATTAATGCAGGGAGGATGCAGGTCTACCCCGGTTTTCTGTAGTTCCCGGAAGTAAAGTTCCCTGTTATAGAAGCCGCCAAAGTTATTGATTACTGCTACCATAAATTCCGCTGGGAAATAGGTTTTCAGGTACAGGCTCTGATAACTCTCTACCGCAAAGCTGGCCGAATGCGCTTTGGAAAAAGAAAAGTTAGCGAAGCTGGCGATCTGCCGCCATACTTCCGCTGTTACAGCAGGGGAATGTCCTCGTTGGGCACAGTTGGTAAAAAAACGCTGTTCAATGTTTTTAAACTCATTCGATTCCCGGTACTTCCCGCCCATAGCCCGCCGTAGCGTATCTGCGTCGGCCAGCTCCAGCCCTGCAAAATGATGCGCTACTTTAATTACATCTTCCTGGTATACCATGATACCAAAAGTTTCTTTCAGCAGTTCTTCAATTACCGGGTGTAAATAGGTGACTTTTTCTGGATGACGATAGCGTTCTACATAGGCCTTCATCATGCCTGATTGTGCCACGCCAGGGCGAATAATAGAGCTGGCGGCCACCAGGGCGAGATAATTATCGCATTGTAGTTTCTGTAATAGCTGACGCATCCCCGGTGACTCGATATAAAAGCATCCAATCGTATTTACCGTTTTAAGATTATTTTTTACCCGGGGGTCCTGTTGAAATGTTTTCACATCATGGATATCAATTTCTACCTGCCTGTTTTCCCGGATAATATCAATAGCATCCCGGATATGGCCAAGCCCACGCTGGCTGAGGATATCGAACTTATGTAACCCAATACGTTCTGCCTGCCACATATCCAGTTGGGCCGTTATAAAGCCTTTGGGCGGTAAATAGGTAGTGCAGTAGTGATGTATAGGCGCTTCACTGATCAATATACCACCGGCATGAATACTCAGGTGATTGGGGAATGCCGGCGTAGTATTCATCAGTTCACAATAGCGGGCAATTTGCCGGTGAATAGGATCATTCTCCAACTGAATCTGAAAGCCATTTTCCAGTATTTTGTCAATTTCTTTTTTCGGCAGTCCATACACTTTTCCCAGTTCCCGGATAATGGCGTTCGTCTGAAAAGTAGTCACCGTGCCTAATAACGCGGTATGTTCCCGTCCATAGGTATCAAAAATATAACGGATCACCCGGTCGCGGTCGCGCCAGGAAAAATCAATATCAAAGTCGGGCGGCGACTTGCGGTAAGGATTCAGGAATCGTTCAAAGTAAAGGTCCAGCTCAATAGGATCTACATCCGTAATTTGGATGCAGTAGGCAATAATGGAATTAGCGCCGCTACCGCGCCCTACATAGAAAAATCCTTGTTCCCGGGCAAACCGGATAATATCCCAGGTAATGAGGAAATAGGCTTCAAAGTTTTGTTGAGCTATGATGTCCAGTTCTTTTTCTATACGTGTTAATGCCACTGAATGATCTTCACCATATCGCTGGTACATGCCGGCTATGGCCAGCTCCCGCAATTTTTTGCGGTCGCCGGTTACGCTGCCGGTAAAGTGTTTTTTATTGCCGGGTGTGTTCATGGTCATCTCCACCTGGCAGGCATCCATTATTTCCAGGGTATTTTGTACAATGTGGGGGTAAGCGGAGAAGTGATCAACCAGCTGCGCCGGATGTGTTAACTGTTCGGCCGGATGTCCCGTCATAGCGGGTGTGAGTTGGGTGATCAGCATGTTCTGATCTATGGCGCGAAGCAGGCGATGTAATTCGTAGTGTTCGTTGTCCTGGAAGGTAACGGGTTGTAAAATCACCAGCTTCTTTTTCCAGGCAAGCGTATCGGTTCTGAAAAGTTTATTGCGTTCCCAGGGACGGATGCCTATTAGTTCGTGGGTGTCCAGGCTGTCGGGCAACCGGCTGCCCCAGGGATAAATAACAAAGGTATGAGGCAGCTGGGGAGCGATATCAGGAAAAGGAATTTCCTGTTGGAGATGGTCAGACAACAGGTGGTTGATATGATACCAGCCTTCCTGGTTACGTGCCAATAACAGGTATTTAAATTCGTTCCCATTCCTGCATTCCAATCCCAGTATAGGTTTGATCAGGTATTGGCGGCAAAGGTCTACAAACTCCCATGCATCGGCGGTTATGTTGATATTGGTAAGTACAAGGCTGACAATGCCCAGTTCATGCGCTTTTTTAACCAGCATGGCGGCAGACATGGTGCCATAACGGAGACTAAAGAATGTTTTGCAGTTGAGATACATACCAATAAACCGGGATTAGGCTTTGAAATAGGGCATAATGTCTTTGGGAGGAGTCGTCCTGTCTTTTTTCCCAGGAGCATTTACATTGGTACCTTTCATCAGATATTCCCATCCGAAGCGGTTTTTGATCTGATCTATAGCCTGGTAGAGGGCAATCATTTCCTGTTTGTCATCGAACAGACTGATCTGATAATTTCCATGTACCAGGTGACTGAAACGTACGCCTATCAGGCGTACCAGCAGGCGCCGGTCGTATAGTTTTTTAAACAGGTCTTTTACTTTTTCCAGCAGCACATGATCGGCGCAGGAATAGGGGATACTCATCTGTTTGGTCACCGTTTCAAAATCTGCGTAGCGGATTTTCAGGGTGATACAGCCGGTGAGTTTTTGTTGCTGCCGGAGTTCGAACGCAATTTTTTCTGTCATCCTCACCAGTTCTGCATGCAGGAATTGCAGGTCGATGGTATCCGCAGGGAATGTACTTTCTGTAGAGATAGATTTCTGTTCATAGAAAGGCACTACCGGCGATTCATCGATCCCATTGGCTTTTTTCCAGAGGGCTATCCCGTTTTTCCCCATCCATGCTTCCAGCAGGGAGATGGGCACTTCGCTCAGTGTCTTCACGGTTTCCACGCCCCGGCGCCTGAGCAGGGCGCCGGTTTCACGGCCTACCATCGGGATCTTTTCTACCGCCAGCGGTGCCAGAAAATTTTTTTCTTCACCAAACAGTATTTCGAGCTGACCATTTGGTTTTGCTTCATCTGTTGCAACTTTAGATACCAACTTGTTGGATGCCAGCCCGAAGGAAATAGGAAGCCCTGATTCTTTCATGATGCTCCTTCGCAGGGCCGTGGTCCATTTCAGGGATCCGAAAAATTTATCCATCCCTGAAATATCCAGGTAAAATTCATCGATAGATGATTTCTCATAAAGCGGTGCTTTCTCTGCGATCATCTCCGTGATTTCCCTCGATTTAGCACTGTATAGGTCCATATCCCCACTCCGTACAATAGCATGCGGACATAGCCGCAGCGCAGTTTTCATGGGCATTGCAGAATGAATACCGTAGCGCCGGGCTTCATAGCTACAAGCTGCGACTACGGCCCGATCGCTGCTACCACCCACTAGTAATGGCTGCCCGCTTAACCGGCTATCCCGCTGGCATTCGACGGATACAAAAAAACAGTCCAGGTCGAAATGCGCAATGGTGCGCTGTTGTAAAGTAATCATAACTAAGTTGGTTTAAGGGATAAACAAGGACAGATCGGGTACACCGTATAAAAGCGATACGGATGGCGGACCGGGCAATGGGGAAGGATAGTAAGGCAACAGGCCTGCCAGCCGGAATCACTTTCATCTGGACCTGCAATTTACTAATAATTTTAGTTTTACTAATAAAATTAGCAAAAAAATATTCAAAAATCTAACGCTGCTATTTTTCGTAACTTTAATATGGCATATCTGGCATTCAATATGTAATGAGTAAGCGAATGGAAATGAAGGAGAAAGGGAGTATGTGAATGGTTTTACCTTTAAACTGATCTCCAATGAAACAACCGGATTTAACCAAAGAATTACTAATTCTCGCATTGTTGCTGGTCCCCATGGCTTACCTCGCCATTATCTGGAATCATTTGCCCACTGCCATACCTGCTGCAGCAAGCCCGTTGGGTTCTCCGGAAATAAGGTCAAAAAATGACTTTCTGTTGCTGATGATTTTCCTGTTTTTTACAAACGGCCTGCTTTACTTTCTGTTCCGGTATATCCCCGCTGTGGACGAAAGCCAGTCTGTGCCGAAAGGAGAAGCTGTACATAAGGACTACTACCGCATCCGGTTTTTAATTCACACCGGCCTGACGGTTTTTACCTGTGTCATCATATTCCTGGTAAGCCAGGGAAACCCATTCGTTATGGAGCGTTGGGCATTCATCGGGGTGGGGATATTGATCACCGGAATAGGGCTTTATCTCCGCAGGTTAAAACCAAATAATTATATAGGCGTCCGGACACCCTGGACGCTGCAGAGCCCGCAGATATGGAAAGAAACACACCTGATGGCGAGTAACCTGTGGACAAGCGCCGGTATCGTAACCATCATCGCGGGATTTTTCCTGTCATTGATAACTGGAGTGTTTATCTTTTTCTTTCTCTCCATTGTATTGGCAGCCCTGCCATATATTTATTCCTTCCGGTTGTATAATAAGGATAAAGGATAATAGATAATATAAGCCTGCTTGTGATTCCGTGGTCAATTCATACAAAAAAGAAATGGCGTCCCTGACAAGGACGCCATTTAACATTTTATAGAGAGAGGCTATTGACTAGAACCATCCTTTGCCCAGCGCTTCGCGGAAAGGCCATGGAATGAGCGCCAGTATAACGATCAGTGCAAGTCCGAAGAAAATCAGCCCCAGCTTGTGTTTCTGCGCATCCGTAGCAGCTTTTTTTATTTTGGATTTACCAATATGCACCAGTGCAATGGCGATAACAGCCATGACTTCATGCTCTACGGTAAAAAATCTTAACACTGGTGTTTTCATCGCCACGCTCATATCTGCAAAACCCTGTTTGGCCAGCGGGCTCACAAACATAAGGATCAGCCCTACCAATAACTGCAGGTCACAGAAGATCATAAAAAAAAGGCCTGCTTTACTGTCTGCCGCGGTAAAGGGTGTTTTACCGGTAACACCTCTGAGAGAGCGGATCACTGCCCATATCCCAGCCAATAATATTGCCCATCTTAAGAACGAGTGTACATAATTTAACATGTCGAGTTGGATTTTACCGGGCAAAAATAAGCGATGAATGTCGAATATATTTGGTAATTCATAAAAATATTTGCTAATTTTGTTAGCAAGGTACTAAATTATTTAGGTTATGTCCGTAGTATGTCAGAATTTGAAATATCTGCGTAAGCAAAAAGGCTGGACGCAGCAAGAGTTTGCCGATAAACTCGGTATCAAGCGTTCCCTGCTGGGGGCATATGAGGAAGAACGTGCTGAGCCCCGTACGGAAATCCTGGAACAGGTTAGCGATATGTTCCGGGTATCCATCGATGATCTGCTCCGCAGGGATTTGGGTTCCCAGAAAGACAGCTTCCTGGAAAAGCGCCGCCAGCTCAAAATGGGGACTTCCAGGCAGGCCATCCAGTTTGTGCCGGTAAAAGCGGCCGCCGGTTATCTTGCCGGTTATAATGATGATGAATTCATCGAGGAGCTGAACACCTTTACCTTGCCCATGCTGGGCGCAGGTGATTACCGCGCTTTCGAAATTGCCGGAGATTCTATGCTCCCGGTTACTTCCGGCTCTGTCATCGTTTGCCATAAGGTAGATGGCTGGGAAGAGATCAAGAACAATGAAACATATATTGTAGTTACTTCCCGGGAAGGTATTGTGTTTAAGCGCATCCAGAAGAATAACCGTGCTAAGTCAAAAATCACCCTGGTATCCGACAATCCCCAGTTTGAGCCATATGGGGTAGAAATGGAAGAAGTACTGGAGCTTTGGCAATCAGATGCCGTTATCAGTAAAGCCGGCCAGCAAAGCCGTATGAGCGTTAACCACCTGGCCGATATGGTCAGCCAGTTACAGGACCAGGTAAGCCTGTTGAAAAAGAAGCTGAAAGACTAAAAACAAACGTATTACCAGTTATTGGGGAGAGTCAGCTCTCCCCGGGTGACTGTGTTGAATACCCCCACGGGTATGGCTATTTTCTGGAGAGAAGGCCAGCTCCGTGAGCTGCTGTTGCTCCACTATAAACCACGCCCCCTGTGCCCTTATTTCCTGTTGCTGTTTAATATGATCCGGCTGCTATCGCGTTGCACTGTTTGCCGGAACAGCGCCGCTACGGCGATTTCCCCCGGGCAATTGTGGCTTGCCGGAGGAAGACGCATGCCGCTTTGTTTCATATTTCTTTCTTAAATTCGGGGTATCACAGCACACGTTAAATCAACCACCCCATGAGGTTTCATGTTTCTTTTGCCGAGTCTTTAAGACAATTGCAGAAAAGCGATGATGATTTCGCGGTATTGTTTGAACACGGTTCTATGAGGGGAATTATTTTCGGCCCCGATGAAATAGATGGACAAGAACCACATATCCAGGACGAAATTTACCTGGTAATGCGGGGGAGTGGCGAATTTGAGCTGGAAGATAAAGTAGTACAGGTAGGAGCGGGCGATTTCCTGTTTGTGCCTGCGGGGGCTTCGCACCGCTTCCGGAATTTTACAGCCGATATCCTGTTGTGGGTGATCTTTTACGGCCCGGACGGCGGAGAATCAGAATAATTCAGCAATCTTTTGTTTTTTAATAAATCTTATATTATCTTTGCGTTCCTAAAAATAAGAGGCAAAAATTATGTTGATCATTGATTCTAAAGATTGCGAAAACATAGACAAGGCGCTTAAAAAGTATAAAAAGAAATTTGAGAAAGCTCGCATTTTACTGCAGCTTAGATCGCGCCAGTCTTTTACTAAACCATCTGTTAAACGTCGTAACGAGGTGTTAAAAGCCGTTTACAAGCAACAGCTGGCTACCGGTAAATTCGATGCTTAATTAATTGCGTTAGCCATAGGTTGACTGCAACTCAAAATATTTGATGATTGTAAGGTTATTTAATAACTTTACAATCATCAATCTTTTTGTGTTGAACGAGCCATTATATTCATTAACAGAGCGGTTCATCTCCTATATCCAGCTCGAAAAGCGTTACTCCGCGCATACCTGCATTGCTTATCGCAATGATCTCCTCCAGTTTTTCGATTACATTACTGCCAGTTATAGCAACACCCCGGTGGGTGATATCAGTCATGTAATGATCCGTAGCTGGCTGGCCCACCTGATGGAGGATGCTATGACAGCTAAAAGCGTTAACCGGAAAATTTCCACGCTTAAATCCTTTTTCAAATATTGTCTTCGCCAGGGGCTTGTCAAGCAGTCGCCCATGGTGAAAGTAGTCGCGCCCAAAATAAGTCGCCGTTTACCGGGATATATTGAGGAAAAGGGAATGCGAGCCCTGGAAGATAATATCAGCCCGGTGTCTGTGAGTTCCCTACAAATTTTCGCCGATGATTTTGAAGGGATGACGCATCGTCTCATTTTTGAGATCTTTTACCAGACGGGTATGCGGTTGTCGGAGTTGATTGCTTTACCGGAATTCAGGGTGGATCGCAGCAGTTTGTCGGTGAAGGTAATGGGGAAAGGAGGGAAAGAGCGCATTATACCTATCAGTGAAAGGCTGTTGTCGCAGATAGGGGTATATATGGAGCAAAAGCGCGTTCATCTGGAGGAGTTTGAAAGCGGCGTATTGTTGGTGCATCCACATACGGGACAGCGATTGTATCCCAAGTACGTATACCTGATGGTGCGAAAATACCTCACAGAGCACCAGATTACTACCTTAAAGAAGAAAAGTCCGCACATGCTGCGGCATACTTTTGCTACTCATCTGGCTAATAATGGTGCGGACCTGAATGCGATCAAAGAGTTGCTTGGACACTCGAGTCTCGCTGCCACACAGGTTTACACGCATAATACCATCGAGCAGTTAAAGAAGGTATATAGGCAGGCGCACCCGAAGGCGTAGATTTTTTTCAGCTTTTAACAAAATATTACGCGGTATAGCAGCATTGCATTAATAAAGTGACTATATTAGTAATGAAGTTCTTTTCTACTAAACGAGAGTGCCTATGACCATGGTTTACTAACTAGAACCTAGATTGTTAAATATTTAAAAAATTAGTGCTATGAACGTACAAATTCAAACTGTGCATTTTGATGCGGATGCTAAATTGATTGACCACGTGAACAAGAAAATTCAGAAGTTGAACACCTTTTATGATCGTATTGTAAGCGTGGATGTTTTTTTAAAATTGGATAATATAGCACATCAGGTTAAAGATAAAATAGCTGAAATCCGAGTTCGAATACCCCGTCAGGATCTATTTGTCAAGCACGAGTCTAAGTCTTTCGAAGAGTCGTTTGATTTAGCATATGATTCACTTGTTAACCAGGTAAAACGTACTAAGGAAAAGAAATTTCAATAATTTTCTGAAATAATTTTGGAAATATTAATCTCTTTGCTACCTTTGCCATCCCGATTCAAAAAGAGGGTTGGTAAAAGTAGCAAAGTTCTTTATAGCAGGGCATCTTCAGGGAAGTAGATAAATTTTTAAATATTTATAACAAACTGAAAAAAAGATTTTGAGAATTGAAAAAAACTCTTAATTTTGCGCTCTCTTTCAACGAGTTAAATGAACGGAAATACTTTAATTGAAAGAATGTTTTTTGAAAAGATGCCAGCATAGCTCAGTTGGCCAGAGCTACTGATTTGTAATCAGTGGGTCGGGGGTTCGAATCCCTCTGCTGGCTCATCGATTTTTGCTTGTTGACAGTATGTGACAAGCGACAAAATCCAAGAATGTTTGGGCAGGTTCCAGAGCGGCCAAATGGGGCGGACTGTAAATCCGCTGACTACGTCTTCATAGGTTCGAATCCTATCCTGCCCACCAAAACAGCGTGTTCCGCTTTTGCCCTTCGCAGAGGCGGAACATACTTGTTAAGTGAAAGGTGAGTAATTTAAGATACTAAGATTACCCTGGCCTTGTGCTACAACAGCCTTTTAAAGCTCTTTTTTTTATTCTATAATTCTATAAGTGAAAAGTTGCTATGTGTTGCTGGAAACTTAGTGAATTACATATGCGGGAGTAGCTCAGTTGGTAGAGCGACAGCCTTCCAAGCTGTAGGTCGCGGGTTCGAACCTCGTCTCCCGCTCGCATTAATGCAATTTTCAAGCTGTTGTAGCTCAGGGGTAGAGCACTTCCTTGGTAAGGAAGAGGTCGAGAGTTCAATTCTCTTCAACAGCTCAATTGAATTTTAGAAGAATAGTTGTAGTGAGTGAATAATCGCCTCAACAAACTCCATAAAATTCGAATTTCGGAATTCGAATTTGTAAATTCCGCACTCCGAAATTAAAACTTAGCGTTGTAGCTCAATGGAAGAGCAACCCATCTTCAACAGAAAAAGGGGAGGCCATGAGTTCAATTCTCATCAACGGTACAAGTTTGTAAAACCGTTTTTTTAAAACAACTATCAATACAATCTTTACAAACCATCTAAAAAGAAAATACAATGGCAAAAGAAACCTTCAAGCGGGATAAACCCCACGTAAACATTGGTACCATCGGCCACGTGGATCATGGTAAAACTACTTTGACTGCTGCCATTACTACGATTTTGGCAAATAAAGGTCTGGCAGAGAAGAGAGGTTATGATGAGATCGATGCTGCTCCTGAAGAAAAAGAAAGAGGTATCACTATCAATACAGCTCACGTAGAGTATCAGACAGCTTCTCGTCACTATGCTCACGTTGACTGTCCTGGTCACGCTGACTATGTGAAGAATATGATTACCGGTGCTGCTCAGATGGACGGTGCTATCCTGGTGGTTGCTGCTACCGATGGTCCTATGCCACAAACCAGAGAGCACATCCTGCTGGCTCGCCAGGTAGGTGTACCTCGTATCGTTGTTTTCATGAACAAAGTTGACCTGGTAGACGATCCAGAATTACTGGAACTGGTAGAGATCGAAATTCGTGATCTGCTGTCTTCTAATGGTTTCGACGGTGATAACGTTCCTGTAATCCAGGGTTCTGCAACTGGCGCTCTCGCTGGTGACGAAAAATGGGTTGCTGCTATCGACCAACTGATGGATGCTGTAGATTCTTACATCCCACTGCCTCCTCGTCCGGTTGATCAACCATTCCTGATGTCTGTTGAAGACGTATTCTCTATCACCGGTCGTGGTACCGTTGCTACTGGTCGTATCGAACGCGGTCGTATCAAAGTTGGTGAGAACGTTGAAATCGTAGGTCTGCAGGAAGAACCACTGAAATCTACTTGTACTGGTGTTGAGATGTTCAAAAAACTCCTCGACGAAGGTGAAGCAGGTGATAACGCTGGTCTGTTGCTCCGCGGTATTGAGAAAACTCAAATCCGTCGCGGTATGGTTATCTGCCAGCCAGGTACCATCACTCCGCACACTGAATTCAAATGCGAAGTATACGTACTGAGCAAAGAAGAAGGTGGCCGTCACACTCCGTTCTTCAACAAATACCGTCCTCAGTTCTACTTCCGTACTACTGACGTAACAGGTGAAGTTGAATTACCAGCTGGTGTTGAAATGGTAATGCCTGGTGATAACGTTACACTGACTGTGAAACTGATTCAGCCAATCGCAATGGATAAAGGTCTGAAATTCGCTATCCGTGAAGGTGGTCGTACAGTAGGTGCTGGTCAGGTAACTGAAATCCTGAAATAAGCATTTCACAATATTAAAAGCCATTAGCTTCGGCGATTAAATGTCAGAAAATTTATATAGATTTGCTGACTGCTGAAAGCTCAACGCTAATGGCTTTATACACGGGTATGGTGCAACGGTAGCATACGGGTCTCCAAAACCTTTGATCTGGGTTCGAATCCTAGTACCCGTGCCAGGTCTAATAAAATAATTAAATGGTTGAATTGTTGTTATTACAAAATAAAACAAGTCAACCATTTTTTAGGCTTTAAACAATTGACCATAAATCGTTAACTTTACATAATGAATAAGATCAGAAATTATTTCCGCGAGTCTTATCATGAATTGGTTTATAAGGTGTCCTGGCCTACCTGGCAAGAACTCCAGTCATCTACCATGATTGTTCTGATAGCAACAATATTTGTTACCGCGCTGGTTTGGGGTATGGATGCCGCTTCCAATTTTGTGTTAACACACTATTACGAAATTTTCAAAGCTAAATAAATGGATGCAGCCAATCTTCCTGCTCAGGAAACAAAGTGGTATGTACTCCGCGTTGTTAGTGGCAAGGAAAAAAAAGTAAAGGAATACCTGGATATTGAAGTACGCCGCTCCGATTGGGGTAACGTTATCAGCCAGATTTTCCTGCCGGTGGAAAAAGTTTATAAAGTGCAGGCTGGTAAAAAAGTAATGCGCGAAAAAAACTTCTATCCCGGTTATGTGATGATCGAAGCGGTAGATGGTAAAATGACCGATGAAGTAATACAAGCTATACGTAATGTATCTGGTGTTATCCACTTCCTCGGAAAGGAAAAACCTATCGCACTCCGTAAAGCTGAAGTAAATAAAATGTTAGGTAAGGTAGACGAACTGAGCGATCAGGGACTCACCATGAGCGAACCCTTCATCGTTGGCGAAACAATTAAGATCATCGATGGTCCGTTCAACGACTTTAACGGTGTCATCGAAGAAGTAATCGAAGACAAGAAGAAACTGAAAGTAACAGTAAAGATCTTCGGCCGTGCTACTCCGGTAGAACTCAACTTTATGCAGGTAGAGAAACTCGCGTAAGTTTTTATAAACTCTTTATTGAAAAAGCGTTCCGATATTTCGGGACGCTTTTTTCTGTTTACCCATACTCACAACTATGACCATTCGACACCTGGCGATAGCCACCTGTATGGCGCTTAGTAACATCACCTATGCACAGGTCAACATTAAGCAACCGGCCAAGCCAGCTCCCGGAACAGCCATTACCTATGCCCTCATTCCTGACGCAGCTACCAACTCTTCAGCGGCTATGGGCACATACCTGCGCACGCATCATACCAGTCAGCCGGATATGCTGAAAGCACTATACGGCTGGATGGCTTCGCATATCACTTATGATATGGTGAATACATTCAAACCCGACTATTATAAAGATACCGCCGATGCTGTCCGAAAGACCCTGGAAACGCGCACCGCAGTATGCCAGGGCTATGCCAGCCTGTTTGTGGATATCTGCCGGCATGCTGGTATTCCCGCCTGGCTGGTGACAGGATATACCATCACCGCCGGCAAAATGGATAACGCCAGTCATGCCTGGGTAGCCGCATTTACCGGCAATAAATGGCTGCTCTATGACCCTACCTGGGGCTCCGGCTATGTACAGAACAATAAATACACCGCATCGCTTAACTGGAAACACTTTGGCGTAGTACCTGCCGAATACATCCACACACATGTACCATTTGATCCATTGTTTCAGTTCCTGGACCATCCGTTACGTCACGACGAAATCCGGGACGGTAAATGGACCGCAGCAGCCGGCAATCCGGTATTTGCCTACGCCGACACGCTCGCGACGTTTGCAGGGATGAATGAAAGTCAACGGGCGCAAAATGCGATCAACAGGATGGAACGCTACGGGATCACCAACCAGATGATCTCCGTAGAGCTGACCAACTTGAAAAATCTCGTAGCCTATACTAAGCAAAACGAACACGTGGCTGTGTATAATCAACAGGTAAGTGTAGTAAACCGGGCCAGCAGCCAATATAATGAGCTGACTAATTCCTTTAACGAATACGTAGTATTTAAAAATCAGCAATTTACACCCAACAGGCCTGACCAGGAAATCCGGGACTGGGTAGATGGAATGGCGAAAAAACTGGAAGATATTGACAAATTGCTGAAGAGCATTACTTCCAATGAGGCGCCAATCAGGAATAACATTGTCGAAATCAGTACAGCGATGGCTGGCATGCGCCAGAGGATAACAGCCGAACAGGACTTTGTAACCAAGTATATCAAAACAGGCAAATTATTCCGGAAAGGATTGTTTTATAAGTTGAGCTGGAAGTAGTTTTACTGCCGGCATTTTTATATTTTAGTATGTTGAGTTTAGCACAAATAGTTTTTTTATACTCCCTATATCTTTATTACATATGAAATCAGCTATTGCTGTACTGCTTGGATTATTATTGTTTATATCAGCAGGTGCGCAGAAAGGTAAGCCGGTAAAGCCGGCAAAAGAAGTGGCTACCGCCGCTATTGTTCAGATACCCGAAACGGCAACCGTTACGCCAGGGGAGATGGCCAACTGGCTGAAAGCCCATACCAGGGGCAGCCAGGCGTTTCAACAATCTTTATTCAACTGGATATCCACGCATATTGCCTATGACGTGGAAAATATGAACAGGCCCAATAGCTACCGTGACTCGTTGGTCGCGATGACCAGGACTTTACGCACCCGGAAAGGGCTTTGTACAGACTATGCGGTGTTATATGCCTGGATTTGCCGGGCAGGTGGCATTAATGCCGTTATGGTAAGCGGCTACGGGTTATTGCCTGATATGATGACGCCTACAGGATCACATGATTGGGTGGCTGTAAAGGATGGCGGGCGTTGGACGATTACAGATCCTACCTGGGGAGCTGGCGCCGTGGATAATGGACGGTTTGTACCAGGTATTAACTGGACCTGGTTCCAGTTATCGCCGCAGTTGGCCGTAAAAAGGCATATTCCATACGATCCGTTGTGGCAGCTGCTGGCTTTTCCGCTGCGTCATGATGAGTTGAATGTTCAGGGTTTTGCAGCGGCGGCCAAACGCCCGGTATTCGTCTTTAATGATACCCTGAACGTATGGGCGCGGCAGTCGCGGTTAGAACGATTACAGGGAGCCGCGGCCAGGATACGGCGTTATGGGGGAGCCAGCAATCCATTTATCGTATCGGAGCTGGAGTGGATGGATCAGACCATCCAGGTGCTGGCAGATAACCGGCAAATAGAGGAGAGGAACCAGCGTATAGACCAGTTTAATGAAATTAACAGGAATTATATGGAGGTAGTGAAACAGTATAACGAGTATGTAGCCTTTAAAAACCACCAGTTTCTGCCGGAAATGAAGGATGAGGCGATCAGGCGAATGATTGAGGGGATTTCAGCGAAGCTGCAGGGAGCAGAGAAGGCGCTTGCCGGGCTTTCTGCGGGGGATGACAGCATGCACCATAATATGAAGGAATTATCTGATGCGATAGGGGAGATGAGGGAGAAGGTGGTAAATGAACAGGCTTTTGTGAATAAATACATAAAGACGGCCAGGGAGAAGCGGAAGGAATTGTTTTATGTACAAGTGGCGGATAAGTTGTAACTTTGGCGGCTTCGAATGATAAGGAAATTTTCCGGGGAATGCAATAGATTTGTAAAAAAAATGTGAACCAGAGCAAAAAGGATGCCCAATTTCAAATACTTTTTGACAATTTCACAATAATATATACCTTTGCATCCCCTTTAAAAGGTTATTTTAAGTTCCTTTTAGTTTTGGGAGTTCTCTGTTTGACGGGGAACGTTTAACCAAATTAAATCAAAAAACATGGCAAAAGAGATCGCAACGTACGTGAAATTGCAGGTTAAAGGCGGCCAGGCCAACCCTGCACCTCCAATTGGTCCCGCACTGGGTTCCAAAGGTGTGAACATCATGGAGTTCTGCAAACAGTTCAATGCCCGTACCCAGGATAAAATGGGTAAAGTATTGCCTGTGTTGCTGACTGTTTACACTGACAAATCTTTCGACTTCGTAATCAAAACTCCTCCGGCACCTGTACAGCTGCTGGAAGCTGCTAAATTACAGAGTGGTTCTAAAGAACCTAACCGTAACAAGGTGGGTAAAGTTTCCTGGGCTCAGATTGAGGCGATTGCACAAGACAAGATGCCTGATCTGAACTGCTTTACGCTGAACAGCGCTATGAAAATGGTAGCTGGTACTGCGCGTAGCATGGGTATTACTGTTGATGGTAAAGCTCCTTGGGAAAACTAATTGTTTCACCCTGTTGAGGCAGGACTTAAAATCATTTTGACAAATGGCAACTAAAAAGAGAAAAGTAGCTGACGCGAAGCTGGAAAAAAATAAGGTTTATAGCCTGAAAGAAGCTTCCAGCTTAGTTAAAGATATTAACTGTACTAAATTCGACAGCTCTGTCGATTTACATATCCGCTTAGGCGTTGATCCTAAGAAAGCAGACCAGGCTATCCGTGGTTCCGTTACGCTTCCACACGGTACCGGTAAAACCAAGAGGGTTTTAGTGCTTTGCACACCTGATAAAGAAGCTGCTGCAAAAGAAGCAGGTGCTGACTTCGTAGGTCTGGATGAATTTATCCAGAAGATCGAAGCTGGTTGGACTGATGTAGATGTAATCGTAGCTACTCCTGCTGTAATGCCGAAAATCGGTAAACTGGGTAAGATCTTAGGTCCTCGTAACCTGATGCCGAACCCTAAGACCGGTACTGTTACTAACGATGTTGCAGCTGCAGTAAACGATGTTAAAGGCGGTAAAATCACCTTTAAGGTAGATAAAGCTGGTATCATCCACGCTTCTATCGGTCGTGTATCTTTCGCATCTGATAAAATTGAGCAGAACTCCCTGGAGCTGATCAATGCTATCATCAAGCTGAAACCAGCTACTGCAAAAGGTACTTACCTGAAAGGGCTGTCTATGGCAAGCACCATGAGTCCTGGTATTGTTATCGATACTAAATCTGTTCAAAACTAAATTGATCACGAGTTGTAGCCGTTATCTGTGAAGATGGGGCTTGCTACAAACGTTTTAATATGAATAAAGATCAAAAAAATGAAGTGATCGAACTGCTGAAAGGCAAGTTCTCTCAATACAGCAACTTCTATATCACTAACACTGAGTCCTTAACGGTTGCACAGGTAAATGATCTGAGGAAGGTTTGCTTTGACAAGAATGTGGAAATGAAGGTGGCTAAGAACACCCTGATCCGTAAGGCACTGGAATCTCTGGACAGCGAAAAGTATGCAGGTGTTTATGACAGTCTGCATGGCGTAACTGCCCTGATGTTCTCTGACAGCCCTAAAGAGCCGGCATTGATCATCTCTTCTTTCCGTAAGGCTAACGGTAAACTGGAAAAACCAGTACTGAAAGCTGCTTTTGTTGCTGACGAAGTATTCGTAGGCGACAACCAGCTGAAAGCGCTGACCAACATCAAGACCAAGAACGAGCTCATCGGCGAAATCGTTGGTCTGTTGCAATCTCCTGCAAAACGCGTTATCGCTGCTTTGCTGGAAAAAGGCAACAAAGAAGGAGCTGCGGTGGAAGCACCAGCAGCAGAATAGTACGCATAGCTACCAGCTATCCGTATATAACATTGGCTTCCAAGTCACAATATAACTAACAACATTTTACAAACATTACATTAAAACATTATAAAATGGCAGACGTAAAAGCATTAGCTGAACAATTAGTAGGTTTAACTGTTAAGGAAGTACAAGAACTGGCAGACGTTCTGAAAGCTGACTACGGTATCGAACCAGCAGCAGCAGCAGTAGTAGTTGCAGCAGGTGGTGGAGAAGCAGCAGCAGTTGAAGAAAAAACTGCTTTCAACGTAATCCTGAAAGCTGCAGGTGCTAGCAAACTGAACGTTGTTAAGGTCGTTAAAGACCTGACCGGCTTAGGTCTGAAAGAAGCGAAAGAACTGGTTGACGGCGCGCCTAAAGCTCTGAAAGAAGGCGTAAGCAAAGCTGAGGCTGAAGACCTGAAAGCTAAGCTGACTGAAGCTGGTGCTGAAGTTGAAATTCAGTAATTCTTTGCTTAAGTATACATCTTTTAAAGGTCAAAAGTGCTTTTGCACTTTTGGCCTTATTCCCTTTGGGAAAGTGTCTTTTTCAGAGAGTCAAAACGGGGAATCACGTTAAGTGACTTTGACCACGTGCAGAAGGCATAAATAAATTGGGATGGTATTGGCAAAGAAATCTTAATTTCCCTAATTCTTACAAGTCATATAACTGCTAACTTCGAATATGTCTCTAAAAAAAGCCCAAACAAACGAAAGAGTAAATTTTGGAAAGATCAAACAAGTTACTGAGACACCGGATCTGTTGGCTATCCAAATCCAATCTTTCAAGGATTTCTTCCAATTAGAAACCACACCAGACAAGCGAAACAACGAAGGCCTTTTTAAAGTATTTAAAGAGAACTTCCCGATTACAGATACCAGAAATATCTTTAATCTGGAATTCCTCGATTATTTCGTGGATCCTCCACGTTATACTATTGAGGAGTGTATTGAGCGTGGGCTTACTTATTCCGTACCGTTGAAAGCGAAACTCCGCCTCAGCTGTAATGATGAGGAGCATGTGGATTTCCAGACAATTGTGCAGGATGTGTTCCTTGGGAACATTCCGTACATGACTCCCAGAGGTACTTTCGTTATTAATGGTGCTGAACGCGTAGTTGTATCCCAACTGCATCGTTCACCTGGTGTTTTCTTTGGTCAATCTGTACATCCGAACGGTACCAAAATCTACTCCGCAAGGGTGATTCCGTTCAAGGGCGCGTGGATGGAGTTTGCAACTGACATCAACAACGTGATGTACGCTTACATCGACCGTAAGAAGAAATTCCCGGTTACCACACTGTTACGTGCCATCGGCTATGAAACAGATAAGGATATTCTGCAGCTGTTTGGCATGGCAGATGAAGTAAAAGCAGACAAAAAGAGTCTTGATAAATATGCCGGCAAAAAGCTGGCCGCCCGTGTTTTAAGAAGCTGGGTGGAAGACTTTGTGGATGAAGATACCGGTGAAGTGGTGAGCATCGAGCGTAACGAAATTATGCTTGAGCGTGATAGCATTCTGGATGAAGCGAACATCGAGACCATCGTAGACATGGGACTGAAGAGTGTTTTCGTTCAGAAGGAAGAGGTGAGCGGTGATTTCTCCATCATCTAC
This sequence comes from Chitinophaga sp. Ak27, assembly GCF_012726295.1. Taxonomy (GTDB): domain Bacteria; phylum Bacteroidota; class Bacteroidia; order Chitinophagales; family Chitinophagaceae; genus Chitinophaga. Next base: position 222,769 of record NZ_JABAOB010000007.1, read on the forward strand.
AATACATTAAATAAGGATACATCTAACTCCGAGCTGGAAGCCGTTCAGCACATCTACCGCCAATTGCGTGGTGCCGATGCGCCGGATGATGAAACAGCAAGGGGTATCATCGATAAACTGTTCTTCTCCGACAAACGTTACGATCTCGGCGACGTAGGTCGTTATAAGATCAACAGAAAATTAGGTCTTCCTACTCCGTTAGACATGAAAGTGTTAACGAAGGATGACATCATCTCCATCATCAAGTACCTGGTACAGCTGACTAACGGTAAGGCGGAAATCGACGATATCGATCACCTGTCTAACCGTCGTGTGCGTACTGTAGGCGAGCAGTTATATGCTCAGTTTGGTGTTGGTCTGGCACGTATGGCCCGTACCATCCGTGAAAGAATGAACGTTCGTGATAACGAGGTATTTACGCCGGTAGACCTGATTAACGCGAGGACTTTGTCTTCTGTTATCAACTCCTTCTTTGGTACTTCCCAATTGTCACAGTTCCTGGATCAAACAAACCCGCTGTCTGAAATCACCCACAAACGCCGTATTTCCGCTCTCGGACCCGGTGGTTTGAGTCGTGAAAGAGCAGGCTTTGAGGTGCGTGACGTTCACTATAGCCACTACGGCCGTTTGTGTACCATTGAAACACCGGAAGGACCAAACATCGGTCTGATTTCTACCCTCTGCGTACACGCGAAGGTGAATGAAATGGGCTTCATTGAAACGCCTTACCGCAAAGTAAACAGTGGTAAAGTAGATATGCATAAAGTGGAGTTCCTGAGCGCTGAAGAGGAAGATTCTGTGAAGATTGCGCAGGCGAACGCCCCACTGGATGATAAAGGTAATTTCGTAAATGATAAGGTGAAATCCCGTGAAACCGGTGACTTCCCGATTCTCGACAGAGATGAAGTGGAATTCATGGACGTGGCACCTAACCAGATCGTAGGTTTGAGCGCCTCCCTGATTCCGTTCCTGGAACATGATGATGCCAACCGTGCGTTGATGGGATCAAACATGCAACGTCAGGCAGTACCATTGCTGAATCCTGAAGTACCTATCGTAGGTACCGGTCTGGAAGGCAAGGCTGCACGGGACTCCCGTTTGCAGATTACCGCAGATGGTAATGGGGTGATAGAATTTGTGGATGCAAACGAAATTCATGTTCGTTACGAGCGTGATGAAATGCAGAAACTGGTGAGCTTTGAAGACGATCTGATCGTTTACACGCTGACTAAATTCGTTAAAACCAACCAAAGCACCTGTATCAACCTCAGACCTTGCGTGAAGAAAGGTCAGCGCGTGAAAGACGGCGACTTCCTCACAGAAGGTTACGCTACCCGCGGTGGTGAACTGGCGCTGGGACGCAACCTGAAGGTAGCGTTCATGCCATGGAAAGGTTACAACTTTGAGGATGCGATCGTAATTTCTGAGCGTGTTGCACGTGAAGATCTCTTTACTTCCATCCACATTGATGAATATGAGCTGGAAGTTCGCGATACCAAACTGGGTGAAGAGGAACTGACACCGGATATTCCTAACGTGAGTGAAGAGGCTACCAAAGACCTCGACCAGAACGGTATTATCCGTGTTGGTGCGCACATCAAGGAAGGTGATATCCTGATCGGTAAAATCACTCCGCGTGGTGAATCTGATCCTTCTCCTGAAGAAAAACTCCTGAGAGCGATCTTCGGTGATAAGGCGTCTGATGCGAAAGATGCGTCGCTGAAAGCACCTCCATCAACAGAAGGTGTGGTAATCGACAAGAAACTGTTTAGCCGCGCTAAGAAAGATAAGAATTCCAAAACCCGTGAGAAAGCTGCGATCGAGAAACTGGAGAAAATTCACCAGAAAAACGCCGAAGACCTGCTGGAAGTGCTGATGAGCAAGTTGCTGGTATTACTGAAGGATAAAACCTCTCAGGGTATTACCAACACTTATGGTGAAGTATTGATCTCTAAGGGTTCCAAGTTCTCTCCGAAGAACCTGGTAAATATTGATTTCATGAACGTAAACCCACTGGGCTGGACAACAGACGAAGTGGTGAACGATCAAATCAATACGCTCTTGCACAACTATAACATCAAGTTCAACGAAGAGCTGGGTCGTTACAAACGCGAGAAGTTCAACATCTCTATCGGTGATGAGCTGCCAGCAGGCGTACTGAAACTGGCGAAGGTTTACCTGGCCAGCAAGCGTAAGTTGAAAGTAGGTGATAAGATGGCGGGACGTCACGGTAACAAGGGTATCGTAGCCAAGATTGTGCGTGATGAAGACATGCCATTCCTGGAAGATGGTACACCACTGGATATCGTACTGAACCCACTCGGGGTACCTTCCCGTATGAACCTTGGACAGATCTATGAAACCGTATTAGGTTGGGCAGGTCTGAAACTGGGAGTACGTTTTGCTACGCCGATTTTTGATGGTGCTACTACCGAAGAAATTGCTGCTTATATCAGCGAAGCTGGATTACCTAGCTTTGGTCACGCGTACCTGCATGATGGTGAAACGGGAGATCGTTTCCACCAGAAAGCAACCGTGGGTGTTATCTATATGCTTAAACTGAGCCACATGGTGGATGATAAGATGCACGCCCGTTCTATCGGACCGTATAGTCTCATTACCCAACAGCCGCTGGGTGGTAAAGCCCAGTTTGGTGGTCAGCGTTTTGGTGAGATGGAGGTGTGGGCACTGGAAGCATACGGTGCATCGAACATCCTGCAGGAACTGCTTACTATTAAATCAGATGATATCGTAGGTCGTGCCAAAGCATATGAGTCTATTGTGAAAGGTGACAACATTCCGAAAGCGGGTGTACCTGAATCCTTCAACGTATTGATTCATGAATTGCGTGGTCTGGGTCTGGATCTGAAATTTGACTAAGAGCTTTTAGCTACCAGCCATTAGCAGCATTGCTAATGGCTGATAGCTTGGATATTTCGCAGGAATAAAATTTTTGTCGCTGGCTTATCACCAACGGCTAACAGCTAAAAGCTAATTACAGATGGCTATCAAGAAAGAAAATCGTCCTAAATCAAATTTTAACAGCATTACCATCAGTCTGGCTTCTCCGGATGTTATCCTGGAGCGTTCATACGGTGAAGTGTTGAAACCTGAAACCATCAACTACCGTACTTACAAGCCGGAACGTGATGGTTTGTTCTGCGAAAGAATATTCGGTCCTGTAAAGGATTACGAGTGCTATTGCGGAAAATATAAGCGTATCCGTTATAAAGGTATTGTGTGTGATCGCTGCGGTGTAGAGGTAACGGAGAAGAAAGTACGTCGTGAGAGAATGGGACACATTCGTTTAGTGGTACCCGTTGTACATATATGGTATTTCAAATCCCTGCCTAACAAGATTGGTTACCTGCTCGGTATGTCTTCCAAGAAACTGGAAACTATCGTGTACTACGAAAGGTATGTGATCATCCAGGCAGGTATGAAACAGGAAAAGGGTATGAACTACGGTGACTTGCTCACAGAAGAAGAATACCTGGATATCCTGGATACGTTACCAAAAGACAATCAGTTGTTACCGGATGAAGATCCTAACAAGTTTATTGCCAAAATGGGAGCAGAAGCGGTAGAAATGATGCTGGCCCGGATTGACCTGGACAGCCTTTCTTACCAGTTGCGTAACCAGGCAGCTACTGAAACTTCCCAGCAACGTAAAGCGGAAGCGCTGAAACGTTTGAGTGTGGTGGAAGCTTTCCGTGAAGCTAATGGTCGTGTAGAAAACCGTCCTGAATGGATGGTTATGCAATATATTCCTGTGGTACCACCAGAACTGCGTCCGTTAGTTCCTTTGGATGGTGGCCGTTTTGCGTCTTCCGACCTAAACGATCTTTACCGCAGGGTAATTATCCGTAACAACCGTCTGAAACGTTTGATCGAAATTAAGGCGCCTGAGGTGATCCTTCGTAACGAAAAACGTATGTTACAGGAAGCAGTGGATTCCCTGTTCGACAACTCCCGTAAATCCAACGCGGTAAAAGCGGAAGGTGGTCGTGCACTGAAATCACTGTCAGACGTACTGAAAGGTAAACAAGGTCGTTTCCGTCAGAACTTGCTCGGTAAACGTGTGGATTATTCCGGACGTTCTGTAATCGTGGTAGGTCCTGAACTGAAGCTGCATGAGTGTGGTTTGCCTAAGGATATGGCGGCTGAATTATTCAAACCGTTTATTATCCGTAAGCTGATCGAAAGAGGTATTGTTAAAACGGTAAAATCAGCGAAGAAGCTGGTTGATCGTAAAGAAGCGGTGGTTTGGGATATCCTGGAAAACGTACTGAAAGGTCACCCGGTTATGTTAAACCGTGCTCCGACCCTGCACCGTTTGTCTATCCAGGCGTTCCAGCCTAAACTGGTAGAAGGTAAAGCGATACAGTTGCACCCGCTCGTGTGTTCAGCGTTCAACGCTGACTTTGATGGTGACCAGATGGCGGTACACGTGCCTTTGAGCAATGCTGCAATCCTGGAAGCCCAACTGCTGATGCTGTCTTCTCACAACATCCTCAACCCGCAGAATGGTACGCCTATCACCCTGCCTTCACAGGACATGGTGCTTGGTCTGTATTACATTACCAAGGGTAAGAAAACAATGGGTGATGTAGTGGTAAGGGGAGAAGGTAAAGCCTTCTACTCTGCTGAAGAAGTGATCATTGCGCTGAATGAAGACCGCATCGACCTGCATGCTCACATCCGTGTTAAAGCTGATGTAAGAAATGCAAATGGTGAGCTGGAGAAAAAACTGATCGAAACCACTGTAGGCCGCGTACTGTTCAATCAGTTCGTACCGAAAGCTGCCGGTTATGTAAACGCTCTGCTGACTAAAAAATCACTGCGTGAAATCATCGGTGATATCATTAAAGCAACGAATATCCCTGCAACTGCCAAGTTCCTGGATGACATCAAACAATTAGGTTTCCGCATGGCGTTCCGCGGTGGTCTGTCATTTAACATTAATGACCTGATCATCCCGGATGTTAAGCAAGACATGATTGATGGTGCTTCCAGCGAAGTGGACGAAGTTTGGGATAACTATAACATGGGTCTGATCACCAACAACGAACGTTACAACCAGATCATCGATATCTGGTCACGTGTGGATACGAAGGTGACGGAAACCCTGATCCGTGAGCTGGCAACAGACAAGCAAGGATTCAACTCTGTATACATGATGTTGGATTCCGGTGCGCGTGGTTCCAAACAGCAGATTAAACAGCTGGCTGGTATCAGAGGTCTGATGGCTAAGCCACGTAAGAGTGGATCTACTGGTTCTGAGATCATCGAGAACCCGGTATTGTCCAACTTTAAAGATGGTTTGAACGTATTGGAATACTTCATCTCTACGCACGGTGCCCGTAAGGGTCTTGCGGATACGGCGTTGAAAACAGCGGATGCGGGTTACCTGACCCGTCGTCTGGTAGACGTTGCGCAGGATGTAGTTATCAATGAAGAGGATTGCGGTACACTTCGTGGTATTGCTACTTCTGCATTGAAAGACAATGAGGAAGTGATCGAAACACTGTACGACCGTATCCTGGGACGTACTTCCCTGCACGATGTATTTGATCCTCATAACGATGAGGAACTGATCGTTGCTGCTGGTGCTGAAATCACTGAAGAAATTGCACACAGAATTGAAGAAAGTGCGATTGAAACCGTAGAAATCCGCTCCGTACTGACTTGCGAAAGCCGTCGTGGGGTATGCGTAAAATGTTATGGTAAAAACCTGGCCAGTGGTTACACTGCGCAGAGAGGTGATGCAGTAGGTATCATCGCTGCCCAGTCGATCGGTGAGCCTGGTACACAGTTGACACTGCGTACCTTCCACGTGGGTGGTGTGGCCGGTTCTACTTCCGTTGAATCCGGTATGCCAGCTAAGTTTGACGGTACTGTACAATTCGATGGCTTACGTACTACCACCTACGAAAACAACGAAGGTGAAAAAGTACAGGTGGTTATCGGTCGTACCGGTGAGTTGCGTATCATGGATGTGAAAAACGATCGTCTGCTGGTAACCAACAACATTCCTTATGGTTCTACCCTGTTGGTAAAAGACGGACAGAAAGTAACGAAAGGTGAAATGATCTGTACATGGGATCCGTTCAACGCCGTTATCGTGTCTGAAATACCAGGTAGCATTCGTTTCGATAGCATCATAGAAGGTATTACCTTCCGTGAAGAAGCGGATGAACAAACAGGACACCGTGAGAAGGTAGTAATTGAAACGAAAGACAAGAATAAGATTCCGTCTATCCTGGTAGAAGGTAACAAGGAAGTGAAGTCTTACAACTTACCAGTAGGTTCTCATATCGTTATCTCAGAAGGTGACAAGGTGAGAGCAGGTCAGGTAATTGTGAAGATCCCACGTGTTATCGGTAAACTGCGAGATATCACGGGTGGTCTGCCACGTGTAACCGAGCTCTTTGAAGCCCGTAACCCAAGCAACCCAGCTATCGTTTCTGAAATTGATGGTGTAGTAGCATTTGGTAACATCAAACGTGGTAACCGCGAAATTATCATCGAAAGCCGTGAAAGTCAGATCAAGAAATACCTGGTGCCATTAACCCGTCATATCCTGGTACAGGATGGTGACTTCGTGAAGGCCGGTACTTCTCTCTCCGATGGTTCTACTACTCCTGCCGACATCCTGTCTATCAAAGGACCGTTTGCTGTACAGGAATACCTGGTAAATGAAATCCAGGAAGTATACCGTTTACAGGGTGTGAAGATTAACGACAAACACATTGAGGTGATTGTTCGCCAGATGATGCGTAAAGTAAACATCGAAGATCCGGGTGATACCCGCTTCCTCGAGGGCGATACAGAAGACAGGTTCGATTTCTTCGAAGAAAACGATATGATCTTCGATAAGAAGGTTGTAACTGAAGCAGGTGAATCTACTAACCTGAAAGCAGGTCAGATAGTAACCCTCCGTCAGGTTCGCGAAGAAAACTCCTTACTGCGTCGTGCAGATAAGAAGCTGGTAGAATTCCGCGATGCACAGCCGGCTACTTCCAGTCCATTACTGCAAGGTATCACCAAGGCGTCACTGGGTACCCGTAGCTGGATCTCCGCTGCGTCCTTCCAGGAAACTACCAAAGTACTGTCTCAGGCAGCTATCAACGGTAAAACCGATGATATGATGGGTCTGAAGGAGAATGTGATCACAGGTCACCTGATCCCAGCCGGTACTGGTTTACGTGAATTCGAAAATATGATCGTAGGTTCTAAGGAAGAATACGATATTCTGGCCTCTTCTAAGGAAGTGTTCCAGTTTGATGAAGAAGAATAGTGCTGCAGAGCATTTCACGAAATAAAAAAGAGGGAGTTTCATATTGAAACTCCCTCTTTTTTTATGCCATATAGGGAATGAATAAAATAGAACAGGCGCCTCAAAATTGCTTTCGGGACGCCTGTCATTTATTTGGGGCCAGCCATCAGGATGTTAAGAAAAAGGGGATGAAATGGATGGTGATTGCTTGCCAGCGTATTGTTATGAATTTTTCAGATCCTTTTGCAAGTCTTTCTTATCATGCTGCAGGTCTTTTACATCATGCTGTTTATCTTTTCTTTCCCGGTTCAATTGGTGTTTATCCTGTTGAATGTCTTTGTTATCGCGATTTCTGTCTTTCCTGTCAGCCGCAAGATCTTTACCGTCATGTGATAAGTCTTTTCTATCGTGGTGAATATCGTTGTTATCGTTTTTCAGGTCTGCCTTATCTTTTGCCAGGTCTTTGGTATCTCCTTTTTTCCGGTCTTTTGCGATATCTTGCCTGTCTTTACGGGCATCGTTGTAGTCGTGATGCAAGTCTTTCCGATCGTTGTTAACATCGTTTTTATCGTGTTGAATATCGCGGTTGTCTTGCTTTACTTCGTTACGATCGTGTTGGATATCTTTTTTTGAACGGTTAATATCCATGTTGTCGTGCCGGATGTCTTTCCGGTCGTGGTGCATATCGATTTTATCATGCTTTACATGGTGCTGGGCTTGTGCGGTAAGGGATGTTAATCCTAAGACAAGCGCGGGTACAAGGACAGTAGTGATTTTCATCATTGTTGTAGGTTTTTAATATATGACAAATAATTTGTTTGTAAAGAATAGACGGAGCTGGATAATATTTGTTTAATGGGGGAGTATTAAAAACCAATTAAAACCTATTTTTGACGTCGTAAAACGAAGTGGATTTCATGAAATACCTGATCATTCCTATAATTATTGGGCTGGTGTTGCTGGGGGCTTGTAAGAAGAACAGCGATAGTGCCGTACCGGATACCCATGGCAACCTGATGTTTGTTAATGCTACGCAGATACTTAACGATCAGTTTAATGTAAAGCTTGACAGTATTGACTTTGCCAGCAATGTAGCTTATAAAACCAGTACCGGGTATAAATCTTTCCGGGCGCAGCGATACAACCTAATGATCACTGCTGCAAGTAACCCTACCCATGTCATCTTCAATCAAGAACTCTTTTTGCGGAACAATCGTTACTACACTGCTTTTCTTGGAGCAGACAGTACTAAAACTCTTCTGACGATGATTGTTACAGAAGATAACCTGGCTGTGCCGGCCGGCCAGGCTAAATTCAGGGTGATTGATTTTAGCCAGGGATTCAAACCTAATGGGACGCCATTGGGAATGGATGTTTATTCGGATACTTTTCCCCGTTTCTTCCGGGGACTTACCTTCCCTTCACAAACGGATTTTGTACCCATAACGGGCGACAGCACCTATACGCTTAATTTCCGGTGGACGGATTCCCTTAAGGTACTGAAGTTGTACAAACTGCCGGTACAAACCGGAAAGGTATACACGCTGGTTACGGCGGGGTATCCGCTAGATTCAACGAAATTGGATGTATTGCAGGTAACCCATAATTAATAGCAGGCTCCGGCCATCAAAATAGTACGAGGAAGTATTTCAAATGAATACTTCCTCGTTTTTTTATGCATTATTATTAAAGCTTTATTTTAATTTAATACCCTATTTCCCTGTCCGGGGGATGGAAATAAATAAATTGCACGCTATTTTAGAGAAAACGCCAATAACATGAACAATTGCAAAAAAGTATTGCTTATGGCAGGAATCGCCTTCATGGGGGCTGGGGCGCAGGCACAGCAGGCAGCCGGTCTTTACCTCGATGCCTACACGATTCCGGTGAAGCAAAAACAGGCCGTTATAGGAAAGATTTATGATAAGCAAGGGAATGTAGGTCCTGCTACCTTATTGGAAGACAAATCTGGGCTGTTTGCCATCAACAACGGCCTGTTACAGCTTAAGAAGAAGGCTGTCGTGGATGCTTCCGGCCAGGCCGTTTACCCGGTGAAAATTAAAGCAGGGGCAGATACGGCCGATTTCCTGCTGGTGGCCGACCAGTTTATCCGTAATAAGGTAGTAGCACATCGCGGCGCCTGGAAGCACCATGAGGGTAGCCAGAATAGTATTACTTCTCTGAAAGACGCGATTAAACTGGGTTGCGAAGGATCTGAGTTTGACGTGTGGTTATCTTCTGACGATCAGCTGGTGATATCCCATGATCCGGAGATAGGAGGGAAGAAGGTAGAAGCGTCTACCCTGGCTGATTTGCAAACAGTGCAGTTAAAGAATGGCGACCGGGTCCCTACCCTGGAGGAGTATATCAATACCGCGATGGAGCAACATAAAACCAGGTTGGTACTGGAGTTGAAGCCATCTGCAACGGGTAGGGGCGAATTACTGGCCACTAAAGCGGTAGAGATGATTCGCGCCAAAAAAGCCCAGGCCTGGATGTTTTACATCAGTTTTGACTACAATATCTGTAAAAAGTTGAAGCAGCTGGAGCCGACGGCGAAGATAGCCTATCTGAACGGCGACAAAACGCCTGCTGAATTACAGGCTGATGGGATCTGGGGGCTGGATTATAACCAGGCGGTATTTAAAAAAGATCCGCAGCTGATAGCCAATGCCAGGCAACAAAAAGTAACCACCAATGCGTGGACAATCGATCATCCGGAAGTGATGGATACGTTGTTGAAAGACGGTATCGACTTTATTACCACCAATGAGCCCGAAATCCTGTTGGACAAAGTAAAGTAGGGATATTAGTTAAAACCTAGCTAAAAAACGGTATCCGGAATTTGAAAATCCGGTAAAAGCATTATTTTAGCCGTTCCATTTTTAAAAATGTACTAAAAGAAGCAAATCCACCTATTAACATGCGCACTCGTAAACAATTAGTGACTAAAGGATTATTAGCGGCATTAGCAGCCGGATTATTGATGTCTTGCCAGGGAAACAAAGCTGGTAACAGCACTACGCCAGCCGCAACTCCTGCCGCAGGAACCAGTACTGCTGCTGCGGGCGGTTTCAAAATGGCGTATGTAGATCTGGATTCATTAGAAGCACATTTTGAATATTTTAAAGAGAAAAGAGCGGTATTGGAACAGAAACAGCAGCAGATGGACAACCAGCTGCAAGGCAAGGCCCGCGCTTTACAAAGCGAATATGCTGACCTGCAGCGCAGAGCCAATACCCTCACACAAGAGCAGGGAGAAGCGGCGCAGCGCAGTTTGATGTCTAAACAACAACAACTGGAGCAGGAAGCGCAGAATTTACGGGCTGCCTATACAGAGCAGGAAACTAAATTTAACGAAGAGCTCCAGAAGAGACTGGATGCTTTCCTGAAATCTTTCAATGCCGATAAACGTTATGCATTTATATTCTCTTATCGTAGCACTGCCAGCAATATTCTGTATAAAGATCCTGCCTATGATGTAACCGCAGATGTTATTAAAGGTATGAATACACAGGATGCAACACCTGCCAAATAAGTGGATAGCGTCAGCAAACTTTTTATTATCCCGGTTCGTCACGAGCCGGGATTTTTTATGCCGGCTCCGGGGGGAAAATCACGAGGAATAGGTTAGCAGTTAACGACAGATGTTATTATATTGCAGGAAGAATATATAGGATGTAACCCTGTATAAGCTTATAAAACAAAACTATTTTATTCTACCTTATTCCCCGGTGTTCTATCTACCGGGATTTTTTATAGCGAATCATATGGAAATCAACCAGACTAAATCGTTCAAGCCTTCGCTGAGTTTATTGGATGCCACCATGATTGTGGCAGGTTCCATGATAGGCTCCGGTATTTTTATTGTAACTGCGGAAATTGCCCGTAGTGTGGGAGGCGCCGGCTGGATCACTGCCATGTGGGTGCTGGCAGGCGTAGTAACGCTTATTGCGGCCCTGAGTTATGGGGAGTTATCGGGCATGTATCCCAAAGCCGGTGGCCAGTATGTTTATCTCCGGGAGGCCTACAACCCGTTTATAGCCTTCCTGTTTGGCTGGACACAGTTTGGGGTGATCCAAACAGGTACTATTGCCGCCGTAGCAGTGGCTTTTGCCAAGTTTACCGCTTACCTGATCCCGGGGTTTAGTGAAAAAAATATTTTGCTGGATGCAGGCATTGTACAGATTTCGGCCGCACAGGTAGTCGCTATTATCTCCATCATTTTACTAACGTTTATCAATACCCGTGGTGTACAGCATGGCAAGGTAATACAAACCGTGTTTACGCTGGCGAAGCTGTTGTCGTTATTTGGGTTGATTATTTTCGGGTTTGCCATTGGCGCCAAACAGGAAATCTGGCAGGCTAACTGGCAACATGCCTGGGATGCTACAGCGGTAAGTTCACCCAACGGGGAGGTAATTACGGCGGCATTGTCAGGGCTGGCGTTATTTGGCGCTATTGCGGTATCGATGAAGGGATCGTTGTTTTCCAGTGATGCATGGAACAACGTGACTTTTATTGCAGGGGAAATTAAGAACCCGGCTAAAAACATTGGCCGTTCGCTGTTCCTGGGAACGTTGATCGTAACGATTATCTATGTGAGCTGCAACCTGATGTACCTGGCGGTGTTACCCCTGAATGACATTGCCTTTGCGGCCAACGACCGTGTGGGGGTGGCTGCAGCGGCAAAAATATTTGGTTCCAGCGGCGCTATTATCATCGCTGTGATGATTATGATTTCTACTTTCGGATGTAATAATGGATTGATATTATCAGGCGCCAGGATTTATTATACGATGGCAGAGGACAAATTGTTTTTCCGCCAGGCCGGTATGCTGAATAAATACAGCGTACCTGCTCATGGGTTGTGGATTCAGTGCGCCTGGGCTTCGTTGCTTTGTTTAACGGGTCGTTACAACGATTTGCTGGCGTTGGTAATCTTCGGCGTATTGATATTTTATGTGTTGACAATACTAGGTATTTTTATCTTAAGAAAGAAACGCCCTGAAGTTGACCGGCCGTATAAGGCCTTCGGATACCCGGTGCTACCGATGATATATATCATCGTTGCTTCTTCGCTGGCGTTGTTGCTGCTGGTATTTGAAACCAGTTATACCTTACCCGGACTTGGAATTATCTTGTTGGGTATTCCGCTGTATTACCTGGCTATGGCGCGTCAACGTAAAAGTAGTTTAGCTAAAATGGACAAGTAAAACAGAGATTTAGCACGAACGTTGTATAAAAAAGTGTGGCCACTGCAATACCGATTGCAGTGGCCACACTTAATTTGCACTAAGACACACGGTAATAGTGATGTCTGAAAAATGAGCCCTAGACGATTTAGAAAACCCGGTAATTATTAGAGAATATTTTTAAAATAGGATATTGTCAACGTTAGCGAAGGAATCCCATAAAAAAGATGTAGCAAGAGGCTACGCCATTTTATGAAACGTCTGTGATTTGACCCTGTAATTTGTAACCTGGATTTTTGTTAACAATTACAGCAATTATTTATAAACCCTCAATAAAGTATAGCCATTAGAGTAGTTAATTTTTACTGCATTCAAAAGATTTTCAAATAAAAAACAGCAAATAACTATAAAAATATTTATTGCCAACTATGGTGTGTAACCGCATCATTTTTAGGGTAAAAAGGAAATAAGGTGGTATAACCTTGACGGCATCTCAACCCCAAGATAACCATTAAAAGCCTTCACGATTTGCATTCTCGAACATTCACATGACAATCTTTTACAATAAGCGTATGGTTTCCACCATGCGCTTTTTTTTAGCTTTTCGCTTTCTGCTTTCAGCTATTGAAAACGGCTGTTTTTTGTACATTTGCGGCATGTTTACAGAACTGTCTATAAAGATATTTAACCAGAGTATCGCCGCCTATCATGAGCACAATGATGTGCATCAGGCTATTTCCAATCCGTATGAAAAAAGCAGCATTGAGCATTTACTTTTCCTGAAGAACTGGATCGATACGGTACAGTGGCACTTGGAAGACATTATCCGGGACCCGAAAATAGACCCGGTGGCTGCATTGGAACTCAAGCGCTGGATTGACCGTTCTAACCAGGAGCGTACGGATATGGTGGAGTATATAGACAGCTATTTCCTGGACAAATACAAAGAAGTAGTGCCGGCAGCAGACGCCAGTATTAATACTGAAAGTCCTGCCTGGGCAATAGACCGTTTGTCTATCCTGGGGTTGAAAATTTATCATATGCAGGAGGAAGCCACCCGCGCAGATGCTACGCCTGAGCACCGGGCAGCCTGCCAGCGTAAACTGGATATTTTACTGGAACAGCAAAAAGACCTGACTACCGCTATTGAAGCATTGCTGGCGGATATTGCTGCAGGTAGAAAATTCATGAAAGTGTATAAGCAGATGAAGATGTATAATGATCCTTCTCTCAATCCTGTGTTATACAAAACCGAACAATAAATCCGCAATCATTTGGGCACTGTAAAAACGATACTGGTTACCCGGTTATCGGCCATGGGAGATGTGGCCATGACTATCCCTGTTATGAAGCAGGTGCTGGAAGAGAACCCGGAAGTGGAGATTGTTTTTGTGACCAACCTGAACTGGGGAGCTTTATGCGCAGGTATACCGCGCCTGCACTTTTTCCCCGCAGAGGTAAAGGGAATTCATAAAGGTGTGAAGGGATTATACCGCCTGTTCAGGGAAGTGAGGACGAAGTGGCGCATTCATGCGGTGGCCGACCTGCACAATGTGCTGAGGTCAAAGATTATCCGGACATTTTTCCGTTTTACAGGCACCCCGGTCGCCGCTATCGACAAAGGTCGTGCAGAAAAAAAGGCGCTTACCCGCCGGGAAAATAAGGTACTGCAACCGTTGACCACTACAATAGAGCGATATGCCATTGTTTTCCGTCAATTAGGACTGCGTTGTCAAATGGGGCAACAAGCCGTTTTTCCACGCCATTCTTTGCCTGAAAACGTTTTGGTGGTAACTGGTCCCAAAAACGGTAAAAAGTGGATAGGAGTGGCCCCTTTTGCCACCTACCGCGAAAAAATGTACCCGTTGGAAAAGATGGAAGCGGTATTGGCATTACTGGCGCAGGAACCTGGGCAACAGCTGTTGCTGATGGGGGGAGGGCCGCAGGAAGTAACGCAGTTGACCGTCGTAGCAGAGAAACTGCCCGGCGCCATTGTAGTTGCAGGACGTTTTTCCCTGGCAGAAGAAATGGCGATCATCAGCCAGCTGGATGTAATGATCAGTATGGACTCCGCCAATATGCACCTGGCATCGCTATTTGGCATACCCGCCGTATCCGTTTGGGGAGCTACGCATCCATTTGCCGGTTTTATGGGATATGGGCAATCAGCTAACCATGTCGTTCAAATTGATGACCTTGCTTGCAGGCCATGCTCCGTATTTGGCAATAAACCCTGTTTCAGAGGCGATCATGCCTGTATGGAGTGGATAAAACCCGCACAGATAGCGGATAAGGTAAACGGAGTGATTTCCTGATGGGCCGTAGTGGCTGATTTGAAAGGATATTTAAAAATTATTGCAAGTTTTTTTTGCAGAAATAAAAAAAGTTATACTTTTGCCATCCCAAACAATAAAGGGTATTGCCCAATAGTATAATGGTAGTACGACAGATTTTGGTTCTGTTTGTCTTGGTTCGAATCCAGGTTGGGCAACCAGTGAGGACAAAATGGAATTATTTCCATTTTGTCCTTTTTTATTTTCCTCTAATTTGCTGGAAATCTGATATATATACTTCACTGCAATGTTGACACTCCCGGTTCGAAGTGAGGAATTTAAAAAACTGAATTTTTCATTGAACGTCGAACCAATTATTGCTCGCTTTCTCTCAAAATTCGATTCGATATAAACCTTGTCTAATAATAATAGATTTGATATTCCTTTTTTCAAAATGGGCTTAATATTCTCCTCTGAATCCTCAGTGGCGGAAAGCTGGGCCGTAAGCCGGTCTAACTTAAATTGGTAATCTGACTTCATTTCCCTGTATTCCGAAGGATCAATTTGCTGGGAGGTCAATAGATCCGCTATATATTGTAACCTTGCTCTTAAGTCAGTGATATCCTTTTCAATTTTGTTTCGTTCATTTTTTTTATTTCCTATTTTTTTTACCCACGTTTGTTTCAATACGGCGGCATATATTGGCTCAATTTCTTTTTTGGGAATATAATCTCTTAACCGATCAACAAACTGATCATTGACATTTTTAACACTAAAGCGAGTTGGGCAGCCGTCTGTACAGTGATAATAAGCGTAATATTTGCTTCTTCCTTTCGATTCACTGGCGGTTAATGCCCGTTGGCATTTCGGACAGATTAAAAGACCTCTTAACGGCGCGGATTCTTTGCAACCTGGGTTGATTTTATATTTAGTACGTTTTTTTCCGTCTAAAATATCCTGAACTCTATAGTATAAGTCCTCAGAGATGATAGGTCTATGTTGGCCCTTTACAAATTTTGCTTCCTCATCTTTAAACTTTGGGACAAAAATCTTTCCGCAATAAATGGGATTTCTTATAATCCACCAGAATAGACTTCTTGCATTGGTATATCCTCTTTGTTTTGCAAGTTTGTAAATTGTCTGAACATTGTGTAACCCTTTTGCTATTTCCTCATAAATCCAAACAACCAAATCTGCCTTACCATCTATAGGTTCTATCCATTTTTTCTTTGTCTCACCATCCATTTTATTTGTATAACCATAGCTGGCCTGCCCTAGCCATCTGCCTTCTTTCAAAGCTTTTCTATTACCATCCCGAATATTTAGTGAACGGCGTTCATTTTCAACCTCCGGCGCTGCTAAATAAAAGGCCAACATCAATTTATTTTCTGGAATTGACAGATCCAATGGCTGCTGGATCGCTTGGGGTTCAACGCCAAGTTTGCGCAGCTTATTGATCATCATGTAGGCATCTCCAGTATTCCTGCTAAATCTATCCCACTTGATAAATAAAATCAGATCGATCTGGTTCTTGTGCCTTTTGAGGTCTAATAACAAGGCTTTCCATTCGGGCCTATTGAAAGATTTAGCGGAATGATCTTCAAAGATGACTTTCCGAATGGTAATCGAATGTAGCGCGCAGTATTTTCGGAGTTGTTCTTCCTGGCTACGCTGGCTATAACCTGTTTCTGCTTGTTCATCAGTACTTACCCGAATGTACAGATCTGCGATTGAATGTTTTTTCATTGGCATAAATTTTAAAACGTCCAAAAAGACGTTGTTTAATATTCTATAACTAATAGCCACCTAATGTCATCAAAGTACTATACGCCTTGGTTCTTTCCCGCCTGTTTTAAATCAGAGGAATTAAATCGTTGGGGTTCCTCTTTCCTTATTTTCAATATAATTGTCGACTATTATATCCGATAGCATAATGAGATATGCTAGGATGTCAGTTGCCTCTTCCATTGTGACAAGCACGCCACTTCTTTTAAGCAATTCTACGACTTGCGTGGGTTCAAAATCCTTCATCTTTCTTCACTTTTCAATTTCACAAATTCCTTCAGATGCGAAGGGTTCCCTCTTTACTTCTTCCTAATTAATTTAGTCCGCTATCCGTAGTTAGCGGGAATAATCAACCTTTTATCCTTACTTTGAAAAGCAGGAACAATTCGATTGTATGATTTGAGTTTGGCCTATCCAGGTTAACATGATTGGTTTCCACAGGTCAGATAGATTCCTATTGATGAATGGTAGCATCTTTTAAAGATAAATAAAAGTGCTATCACTAAACAAGTGTGTGTTGTTTAATTTGTTGATTATTAAACTGTTGTATTTTATTTACTTTCTTTTGTGTCCAGCTGAATTTGATGATCTGGATTGTTATTTTTCTCACGAGTGATCGTGTCCTAAAACAGATAGGCCTACTTCCAGTCAACTTTCAGGTTTTTCAGTTCGTATAGCTTATCACCAACATTTGCATAGTCTAAGGAGAGTATACACCTAATATGAAAATCAGTCAAAGCAGGTGAAGCCGCCTCTGTTGATTTGAACCGGACAGATAGTTTACGCATTTCTCCACTGGGAAATTCTTGTTTCACGAGGGCCACCCAATCAAATTTTTTATCACCAAACTGAATAAAAGGGATATTCTGGTAGCCCTTGTTGGAATTCACAGCGTTCACATCGGTAAACAGTTTATACTTATGTCCTTTAGAGTCGGTGATCCCAAAATCAGGGAATCCGCCCAGGGACAGCGATACCCCTGCACTCTGAGAAGATTCATTTTTGAAGTTCATCGAAACCTCTACCATCCCGTTTTTTTTATTGCCTGTTGCTTTTACATCTGTTAAGGTGATCTCCTTAAAAGGGCTAATAATTTGCAATTCTACAGAACCCTGGGCAGCACAGGGTTTGGTCATTGAAATGGATAAAATAAATGCCAGTACAGATGCTATAGGTAATATGTTTTTCATCGTGGATTTTTTATTTAAGTTACTGAAAATTTTGTAGTTACCGTGCTGCTATTCTTTGGAATCCTTACCTGCGGAACCTTTTACGCTTTTTATAACCTGATGAATCTGCTGCAAGATTTTCCTTTAGCCCTTTGAGTGAGATCTCTCGCAAAGATTTCAGTTGCGCATAGCTTTTTTCTCCATCCAGGACAAGGTTAATCCTACGATTACCCATAAATACATCGAGGCTGTCTTCCATCGGATTCGCCTGGATAATGGTTTTATGTCCTTTTAAAGTGATGTAATCTTCCTGGTTGCCTTTCTGGAGGGACTCCTGTAAGTCTTTAAGTTTAGGGAACTTTTCAGTACCGGTTATACCTGCATCCGTCAGTAATTTTCCCAGGTCAAATTGGCTTCCTTTATTTAAAGGTAGTATCTGGTAGCCAGTATCACTGGCGGCAGTTTTAAAATTCAACTTTATCCAATCCCAGTAATATTCATTTGTCGGTGACAATATTTCTTTATAAACAGCCCTATTTTTTAAAAGGTTGTAGGATTCTTCCAGAGATAAGGTTCTGCTTTCAGTTTGAAACGGCTCTACATCAATGGTTTGGGGATGAAGCTTCTTGTTTTCGTAATAACCTCCAATGAGGTCGGTCGTATATTGGGTTAAAAAGTAGTGACCGCTTTGGGATCTGTCCACTTTGATCACGCCCCTGACGGCATCAGAATGCAGAAGTTCCGCATAGGGTATAACGATATGGGGAGTACCTTTTTCCATTTCAAGCTGGATGCCGGGAACAAATTTTTCACCAAAACCTAAAACTATAAGTTGTTGTCTCAATTCATCGAGGTTGACCACTAACTTGATGTCGTCCATTTGATACCCTTCTCTTTTCAGTATTTCCGCCTTTCCCCGGATATTATTTTCATGATCTTTTTTCATAATACTTTCATTTGAGTAACAAGAGGATGTTTATCTTCCGGTGACCATATCCATGCTCAAACCTATCTGGCTGGCCTTGCGATGATAGAAAGAGGGCTTGTAGTTAATGTAGCCATACCTGGCCAATTCATTCATAAGGATATAGTAAGAGGCACTGGTGGATATTTTAGCCATGGGTTTGAGTTCATTACAGGAAACAAGGACATCACCCTGGAAATTCTGTTTCCCCCATAGATATACCAATGCCATGATCAGTGATACGTGAGATTTACTGAGCCGCTGGTCATTGACAATCCTTTCTATACCCGAAAGCATGATTTGCTGAACTTCCATCTTTAACTGTTTACTTTATTATCTGCGTTTAAACTTCCTGGATTTCTTATTCGGCCTGAAGCCTTTGGCCTTTTTGTGTTTGCTGGAAATGGTTTGATTTCGGGACGAGGTTTGCCGCGGGGTCAACTCCCTATGGGGCTGTGGCGTTTGCGGCTCCACTTTTGTTGCAGGTCCCTGTACCTGTTGCTGACTGATGTTTTTTTTCTCCGGCCTTTCCGCTAAGATGTTTTTGGGATCTATGACCTTCCCATTTTTATCAAAGGCCAGAAGGCGCCGGTTTCCAGGATCAACTTCCAGAAAATACTGGAATTGCTTTTTTGGTGTCTGAATCACCACTTCCTGGCGGTTTCCAAGCATCAGGCCTGTGGTGGTTTTTAGGCGTGTCATCACATCTATATGCTGCCATAGGGGCAGGGATGTACATTGATCAATTAGATTAAAGGTCTCAAAGGGAAGCTTTTTGATTGGATAACTCCCACTGCTGTCGTTCATCCCTCGCTCAAAAGAAATTTTCTGCCAATAGGGCACCAGTTCCCCATGTTCAAGGATCGGGTGCAGTGCGGTCCTTCCTGCCATGAGGTTGGCGGCTTTATTGATGTCTGGTAAAGGCCCGTGATCAGTATGGAAACTTTGCTGACGGATGTTGCCGGAATTTCCATCCATTTGAATGTGGGCCTCATATCCATGGAGATAATGGCCCCTGATCGCATCAAAACTGATCTTTGCAATAAAAGTCAGTTCCTCATTATTGGGCCGGTTTACAATGACAGGAAGAGAGAAATTTCTCTCTCCCTGTTTTATTCTCTCCACTACTTTACCTGTGATGTTCTTCAGGCCCGCATCTGTCAGGGAATTGGTTAGCTTGAATAGATCCTGCTTTTGTTTTTGCTGAACCTGAATGTCGATTTTCTTTTCGCGCAACAGATGAAATGATCTGAAAAATAGCCGCATCAAGGCTCCCTTTATCCCAGGATATGCCGTATTCAACAACTGTTTTCTGGTAATGGCAATCACCTTCAGCGAAGCCCTTTCCTGGTCATTGCTTCCATAGGCCAGTGATGAGGTCAGCTGATCCAGGCTTTTCAACCTGATTTTGGCAAACTCCGGGTTGCGGGAAACGTCTTGCTGCGCTAATTTGGGGTTATTCAGGATGTCCATATCCTTTAATAAGGCCAGGTTCATTTCATCGTGTCTTTTCCACTTTGCAAT
Source organism: Chitinophaga sp. Ak27 (assembly GCF_012726295.1). Lineage (GTDB taxonomy): Bacteria > Bacteroidota > Bacteroidia > Chitinophagales > Chitinophagaceae > Chitinophaga. Next base: position 242,958 of record NZ_JABAOB010000007.1, read on the forward strand.
CGCATCGTGGACCCTGTTTTCTAGTTCCATCACCGCTATAGTTTATTTGAATGCTTTTTTCCTTTCTCTGGTTTTTCCGGCTTGGCTCTTTGCCCAGTGAAAGAGTTCGCGGGAGGTGTAGGGCCAGGCCCTTCTGGACCAGTCATTTTTTTTTCCGCGGCTTCTGGATGCTGCCCCCCCGTATTCATCCCTGGAGTGTTTTTGTCCGGAGGGACCTGATTCACGGAGGTGGAGGCACCAGACAGATTTTGATTTGGCGTCTGTTCACTGGTCGCAGCTGGTGGTACGGTGGTGCCAGATTCTGCGCCTTGCTGCATACCGGGCCCCTGGGTAAGGACTTTGCGTACGTTCTTAGGATGCTGCAAAATGACATTTTTGGCGGCATCTACTTCCAGATATCTGGTCAGCAAAACATCCCCGGTGCCTACTTTAACTGGATATACACGGCCTTTACGCAGGCAATAAAGGACTTTTCTCATGTAATCTTCATCGTCTTTTTTATCAATCGAGAATTGCCGTAAATGTTCTTCCAGCTTAGGGTACTGGTATTCTCTGACCGGATATTGTCCCTTGTCATTTAGCTGACTGAAATCCATCTTTTTCCATTTGACCAGCGTGACCGTTTCTTTTTCTTTGGTTTCTCCTTCACTTTTCTCCGGCGCAGGTTGTGGGGTTTCACCTTCTTTCACCTTTTTGTTATAGGTCAGGGTTTTTTCAACCGATCCACGGAGTCTCAGGCTAATGGATTCCTCCAGGGTCAGGTTGTTTTTCTGATGAATACTATTCACGTGCATGGTCATGGGAACCGATGCTTTTTCGTTGTCCGGTAAGTTGGTGATCTTACTGGTCCATTCGTTAAAGTAGTAACGCTGGGCCTCCTTACTGAACTCAAACTTCAACTCATTGCTGGTTTGAATCCCATCCCGTTCCGCAGGAATCGTTAAATTGAATTCCGGCAAGCCTTTCGAGGCCAGTGCATGCAGTTGCGGTTCATGCGTGGGCGGCAGCTCCAGCCTGGTCATCAGGTTGTTTACAAATTCCATGTTCTCTTGAAAGTTCGTTGGCACATTTTCTTTTGTTTCCATCTTTTGATTTTTATTAGGTTAATAATTCGATGATTTGAATCGCATTTAAAGGACGTTGGCACGAATGACATAGCTGTTCCTGATCCTAAGCAACAGGTTGCGGCCTCCGTCTTTCTCCAGCATCTCGACCATGAATACTTTTTGGTCAGGGATGGTGAATTTTGGAATGGCCACTACAATGTTTTGTACGGAATTTGATCCAATGACAGTGGCGTTTCCGGTAATCTCCATGGGCTGCATCTGTACCTGTTGAGAGGCCGTTCTTTTCGCTCTTTTTAAATCCTGGATATAAAACCTGAGCTGATCAACGGTGTAGTTGATGGCGCTCTTGTTTTCCAGTTCCATCTGGAAATACAAAATGTCATCCTTGACATAGATGCCATTGCAACGAAGGCCAATGGCATTGTTCCAGGTCCGCAGACTACTGACGATCCTTTTTTTGTGACTTAACTGAGTGGCCAGATCATTGATCTTTGCTTCATTGTTGTCACCTGCGGCAAATATTGCCCATGGCGTCTGAGCAATGACTTTTCCCAGGCTAAAGTTGAGCTGGGCTGGGCTGGCCAAAAAACGAATAATAAAGGAATACAAAGTGCCGTCTGCGGTGACAACAGTCAGGTTGGTTTCCTTCAGCGTATCGCTGGCCGCTTTGAGCTGAAGGATATTTTCCACGCCCTTGGCTTTTTGTACCAGCACTTCAGCACTGCCCCGGTCCACGCTTTTCACCGGATAAGGGAAAATCAGATTGGTGGTTTTTTGGGTGGTGATTTCTAAATTCATCGGGATCACCTTCGCCCGTATTTCAGTAATTAAATTTTGGGCTTGGGCCCATTGTCCTGATAGGAACACGATCATACACACGATCATCCATACACACTTTCTCATGTTCACGCATTGTTAAATTTATAATGGGGTTAATTGCTGGCTGCCTGAGCATCACTTTTCAATAGGAGTTTATACCCGGCCTTTAAGGTCACTTTGACCAATTTGACCTTTCTTCGAATCAGGCTCTTGGACATTTCAATTCCCGCGGAGGCGGCCTGGGTCGCAAGGCTGGGATCAAAACTGTTGAGGCCGATGCCTGAAATCATATCCGATCCTGATTCTTTGGCGATATCCCTGGAAATCGCTCCTGGGATATGAATCCCATCCAATCCGTCCAGATCATATACGGAAAGTTTAACGGGGTAAATGGAATTGTGATAGCGGATATTTGAAATCTCAATATTTAGGCGTTCCCCGTTGATATTGGCCACGCCAAAAATGAAAACATCTTTGGGGATCAGTTCACCACGAATGAGGATATCGTTTAACAGACGAAGTTTTACAATGGAGCCGGAAACAATGGTCTGGTTATCATGAACCTGGGCTGCGATGGAATTGTTATCCTCGCTGGATTGAAATTCATCCAGTCCAAAAAAGCCTGAAGCTTTTTTTTGTTTGCCTTTCGCCGGCGTGCTGATCAGGGTAATGGGGTTATCTTCCTGGGCGCTGCCTACCGCATATACCTGACCTTTGCGGGCATCTTTGGCCTTGTTCAATTTTTCCAGTGCCCGCTCCGGATACTGGATGTCCAGTGCTTTCTCCAGCAGGGCGTTGATCTGCGACATTTCAGGATCCGCCTGGCCACTTCCGGACTGTATGGTATTCATCATTTGCTCCAGGCGATCCAAGTCTGCTTTATTTACCGAAGGGGTACTGGATGCTTCGGGTAAATATCCTGGTGGTGGTGACACGCTGGCTGGCGGTTGATTGATCACTGCATTGAGCTGGTTGAGCTTATCATATATCCTGGCCTCCTGGGGATCATAATGCTGCCCATTGTAAATAGAGCGGTTTAAGCCTGCAGGGTTATTTAAATTGTAATTCAGATCTGTTCCAGGAGCAGGACTATACCCTGCAGGTTGTCCCAGATAGGGATCCTGTTGACTCTGACTGCTGCGTTTTAAACTGTCTTGTGTGGCCAGGTCATAGAAGCTCATTTTGTTTTGAGGCTTCACCCGCTCAAATTTGGCGTCCGGTAAAGATGGGTTCACCTTCACCGACTGCTGGACCTCTACAAGCTCATCTTTTTTTTTGCCGCCGCCCAATGCCCAGAACATTAAGGCCAGAAAAGGGATGGCAAACAGTGGCAATACCATTAAGGATTGAAATAGCCTGGTTTGTTTTTGAGGGTCACTTACATTTCTTTGTTTTTGGGGATCATTTGATTTCATGATTTCTTTGCTAAGGGGTTAATAATGGGGCGCTACCGGTGCTGGGGGCTACGCAATTGCTGCTGAAAAAGTTGGTTCAGGAGTTCCAGGCTATCTAAAAAGCCGGGGTGGGACTGCATGAATGCTTTGTACTGCATCTGCCCACCGGCACTGGCTGCAAGGCTGTCCAGGTGGGCTTTAAAACCCATCAGGGATTTGTAATTCCGGGCATTGATGCGCCCATCACTCAAATCCATCCTTGAATCCAAAGGAGCCGCCATGACCGGTGGATGGATCTGGCCAATGTTTAACTGAGGTTTAGCCGGCGTGGTAAAACAGTGCAGTAGCAGCCAGCCATTATAGGCGCACAAGCAGAGTGTCAGACCGGCCAGGATCAGGAGTTTGGCCCTTTTAGTCAGTCCACCAGCTTTCTTGGCGGGAGCTTCAGCCCTGGGGCGCCCTTTGGGCGGAAGGAATGGCGGTCTTTGAATTTTAGGACTGTACTTAGTTTCACCAGGGGTTGGAGAATGGACATCTCCATTTCCTACAGGGGATTGAATTGGGGTCATTGTTCAACAGATTAAGGTTTATAAACAAAGGTTTAGCGGGGGACCACCGAGATATCTTTATTCTCCAGGATCTTCCATCGTTCGATCAGGAAACCATGGGGGTTATTGTCACTACGGCTGATCTCCCTCAAGTCGCCCGCGGTTTCCAGGCTGCGCGATAAAATACTTGTGGGCCTGGTCAGCGTCTGGATGGCATAGCAACGAAAACGCGCCTGATTGCCGTTCATATCCAGGGTAACACTGTCAATGCGTATGGTCTGGTTGACATTGGAGCTGATGATATTACTGTAATAGTTGGCTTCTTTGAGATCATCGTATTGCCGTTTTGCCGATTCGTCAGCCAGGTAAAGCGCCTTGGACATATTGGCTTCAATCGCCTTGTCGTCCGGACTCAAGGTGAAAAAATAGGTATGAAAAGTTTTGATATGGTCTTTGGCCTCTACGGCGAAGTTGTCTTTTCGCTCCGAACCATAGGCCTCCAGGGCCTTTCCATTGACCAGCACATATACCTTTTCATTTTTGGCCTTTGCCATTTCAAAGCTCTTGTAAATGGTATACAGGCATAACGCAATGGAGCCTGTAATGACCATAAGGCTCACCATCCTGATATAGCGGAACGCGCTATCTACATTTTGCATTTTTTTGAACATCACTCTCGCTTTTCTCGTTCACATTGTTCTGATAGAGCACTCCGGTTATTTACCAGTGCCCATATCATCTTGTTTTTTTCCGGATAATTTGTCGGCCATATAGGCCCCGCCGTAACCTGCTACCCGGCCGATAGCACCAGCCATTCCATAGCCAGAGGCACTGCCGCTACGACCTTGTTTATAATCGTTGCGCATTTCCCCCAGGTTGTCTAATACCTGGCCGGCTGCGCCCAATCCAGATTTTGCCATACCCATACCCATCTTGCCGCCACTCATGGCCATACTTGGAGAACTGCTGGCCAGGCTGGAAATTTTCTGAACCAGTGCGCCACCACCACCCGCGTTAACCACAAAGCCTGCAACAGAAGGAACAGTGAAATAGCCGACGATGCCGATGATCAAAAAGGCCAGATAACCGGTATCCGCCTGGCTGAAAAAAGTGTCGCCCGTTTGATTGATCTGGCCGATATCCATCTTGATCATCTCTTCCTGTATTTTGCCAATCACAGCCCCAAAAATGTTCGCCACCGGGAGCCACAGAAAGATATTGATGTACTTGGCGATCCAGGCGCCCAGGGTGTGTCCCAAACCATCAAACACGGCAATGCCGAATACCAGCGGGCCAAGGATCGCTAAAACGATGAGCTGGAAGGTGCGCAGGGTATTGATACATAAGGCTGCGGTTTCAAACAGCACCCGAAGCACTTCATTCATCCATTCCTTCACGGAGTTTTGCATTTTGTACATGCCTTTTGCAATTTCAAAACGCAGGCTGTTGCCAATGCCGTCATACCAGGTTTCCTGGGAGGGATCCTGGTTATTATGGGTATACTTATACCATTTGTCCCGGTCACCATCTTTACTTTGACCGACATACATCTCATAGATAGGGGAATCTTTGATGGCCTTTTCCTTTTCCTTGAGCAGCTGTTTGATGACCTGGTTGGAATTCTGCACCATCTCAGAAGTTGCATCACAAACCGGTTGGAGAAGCCCGTCCAGTGTGCCGATGACCAAAGTCGGGAACCAGGCAATACAAAAGCCCAACACAAAGGGGCGAAACAAAGGGTAGAAGTCAATGGGCTCCGCATTTTGAATGTGTCTCCATACCCGGAAGGCGATATAAAACAGGGCGGCAAAACCCGCAATGCCTTTACTGGTATTGATCAGGTTAGAAGATAAGGACATCATCTGGTTGCGGATGGAATCCAGAATGTCCTGCATAGAATGGATGCTGTCAGCCGTACCCTGGCCATAGCTTAGCATGGGGATAAGGGCCAGCAAGGACAGCAGCAGTAGAATTTTATTCCGTTTCATTGTTGATCTGATTGAGTGATACCATGGAGTTTGGAAGAGCTGGTGACCTGTAATTTTTCCTTCGAACGGGCCAGGGCCATCAGCGAACAGCTGTTGCCAAACGCCTTGACGAAATCAAGTTTGTCCTCGAGATCTGCACAGATCTTGTCAATGGCGGCCAGCCGCTCATCGTCCGACATGCGCAGCTTGCCGGCAGTGATTACATTCAGCAGCTGATCGAGGTTTTGGAGGCTTTCGCTGGCGATATTTTGGTAGACCCCCAGCATATAGGTGATTTCCGAAGGGTTGAATAGATCAGGACGCGTAAACCGTTTGCCTGCGGACTTATACTCTTTGAGCAGGATGATCTGATAGTCAATGATGTCGGCAACCTTTCGGTACTTCTTGACCACAGGACTCACTTCTAACAGTCCGTCCAGGAAAAATTTATGCAGGTTGAAATTTCCTTCGGTCAGCGATTTCACGGTCGTATAGCCCTTGCTGACAATTTCAAACCCCTTTTTCAGGGTGGTTAAAATGCTTTTTAACTGGGCAAGCTTCTCGATATTTAGGGCCAATTGGGCCGCTTCATTGGCCTGTGCGTTAGCAGGTGGTTTTGCCATGCACCATAGCAACAGCACAACCAGTATTGGTTTTATGATTTTCATCTCTCTCACGTTTTCTCTTCCACATCAAATTTTTGTATTTTTCTACGGCAGGACACCGTTCAACTGCTGACTGGCTTTAACTTCTCTATGGAGTTTCTGTTTGGACACGCGCAGCAATTGCAGGGTCGTATAAAAATCCCTGGTGAAGCTGTATTGCTCCTCCGCCTGCTGGTAGAGCTCATTGATCCGGGTGATCCGCTGATCATCTTTTAACTGGAGCTGGTTGTCAGAAACTACGGTGATCAGCTCATCTAAGGTTTGCGCCAGCAGATCAAGCGTATGATCGATCACCTGACGGATATACTGGCTTTCCCAGGCTGCCATTCCTTCGGTGCGGGACAATTCACCGATCTTTTTTAGCTGGGCTACAGCTTCGACATTGAACAGAATCAGCCCGGTAACCTTCTCATATTTTTTAATCCGGGGACTAACGATTTTCAGGGCGCCGAAGAAGTCCCGGTGTAAATTGAAATCCCCGTTCTTGATTTTGTTGATCAGGTTTAAGCCTTTGGAGGCAATGTCATATCCCTTCTTCAGATAACCTTTATAGACCTCCAATGCGGCAATCTGCTGAGCCAGCAGTTTGCGGTTTTCTTTTTTCTGGGAGAAAAAGCCGCCCAGGATCTGCGCATGACTGTCCACAAACAACAGGCAGGTTACCAACAGGATGATGATCGTTTTCATCTTTTGGGGTTTAACAGTTCATAATTATTTCTAAAGGCGAAATCCCTTTTTTGGAGAGGCCAGCGTTTCAGCGATTTTGTTCACCTCCTTTACACTGGGCAGGTCAGCAGTGGATTTAATCACTAATTGCTTGTTCTGGTCAATACTGTAGGCCTTCATGGATTTACTGATGATTTTAACAGCGGTCAGGTTAAGGCCCATATGGGGATCATGATTAATTCCAAAGATCACCTGGGTCTGCATTTTTTTGATTTCACTCTGCCCGGTAATCGTGCCCACCGTTAAGGGAAAGGCTTTGCTGATCATTTGCTGGTGACCGGGGTCTTTCAAATGCTGCGTCAGGATGGTGATCAGGTCTGCCTTTTCAAATTTGGGTAAATGCGTAAAGCCATGCGTATACCCCTTCTCCTCGATCTGCCGGACAAATTTTTGGATCTGCTCCGGCGTAATATGATAGTGGGCTGCATCCATGCCAGTACGAAGCTCAAATGGGTGGGCCTGTAACGCAGCCTTAGTCGGAAGGTCTGCGATAGCTAATGGGCGATCAATAAGCTGATTGGTCGTAAATCCGTGGGCCTGATGATCGATCAAATGCAAACTTTTAACATGCAAGCCGCCCAGTTGATCATAATCCAAATTAAATACACAGGCTTTATAAGGATAATGTGGGGGAGCGCCTTCAATATAAGTGAACATGATCACCGGAAATATTTGTTCCGCCTGGTGTTGGGCCGGTAGCTTGGCCACAAATTCATCCAGCCACGCTTTAATGTCATCCGACTGGATGCCACGGCCATAAAATCCTTCAGTAAAGCCCTTCTCCGTAAATTGCTTACTGATCCTCTCGATTTCTTTCTCTTCAATTTTCTCCATCACACTTTCTTTATTTTCTTATCTTTTATCTCTGGGCGGGCCAGCAGAAATGATCCTGCTCCACTAGTCTGGAGGCTATAGCCGGTTCCCTTTTTTAGGCCTGCCTTTAATGCCCTCACCGGTATGAAGCATGGCCCTTGCTTTGCCAATTCCGGGAACCTGGTCAAACCGTTGAATCATCAGTGTTTTCTGCGCCAGTTGCTCAATGTTCCCGTCACTTTTAGTTAAAGTGACTGAGCGGACCCGATACCCGCCTGGGGCTCCAAGTTCTACGGCAAAAGCAGCCACCATGTATTCCGTTTTTTGGGTATTGTAGCTGAAATGATTGATGACCACCGGATCTTTGAACATGGTGTCTTCTTCAGTATTTCTCATCACCAGACAACGCCTGATCACCTCTGCCAAGGTGCCTTGCTCCAAGCCATTGATGTGAAAGTCGGCACCCGAGTAGCCCAGCAGTCTAAATTGCCGTTCCAGCTGCTCGATCTTTTTATTTTCTTCTTCCCACATTTCCTTGCACTCAACTCAAACCTTTTCCCCGCTTAAACTTCTTTTTCCACAGCCCTTCAATTTCGTTTTTGATCGACAGGGGCTGTATATACTTAATGACCTTTGCCTGGTCAGGTATTTTTTCATTGCTATTGAACGATAGTGTTTTGAACACCGGCATCTGGATGCCCACACGCTTGCTGACCAGCTCCATTTTTTTGACCTTTAAATTCACCTGTCCATCAAAGTCCAGGGTAAAATAACACTGCGTCTGCTCTACGCCAGGTACATGATCAGCCAGGTAGGTCATGAATTTGGCGGGAAAAGGAGGGCCCTTGATCTCCCCGTAATGCCATCTTTTCAGATGTACCTCCATCATTTTGGAAAAATCCCCAAAATGAGTGGGCGGAAGATTGAAATCGCCTGTATAGCCTTTCAATTCCAGGCTACGCTGAAGCTGCTGTGCCGCCAGTTTGATATCCTGGATATTATAGGCCACCATGCGGTTTGCGACATCTCTGGGAGGTATTTGATCGTGATAACCAAAATACAATACGGCGTGATTGACTTTCCAAAAATTTCGTGGCCCAAAGTGCTTATCAATCTGCATGTTCTGAACTTTAAATCCCTTCACCTGATCATAAGCCATGACCATGGAACATTCAGTATAAATTTGGGGATCTTCTTTTATGGAAATATCCATCTGCACCAGTATCGGCAACCGCTCGTTCAAAGGGGTGTCACAATAATGTTGGTAATAATGATGCAGGAGTTGCGATAAAGGGATAGGATCTTCTAATGGCTGCATACATTGACCAATGTCATAACCCTTTGCCTTTAGCGAACGCTCTAAATCTGCCGTATGTTTCTCCCATTCCCTCATCTTCTTACTGTTTGATTCCGTACAACATTTTTACCTGATCCACATCCAGCTTACTTTTACAGCGGGACAGCGAAAGCAAGGCGTTTTCATTATTGAATTGTCTCAGGTCAGCAAAATTTTCATCCACCTTATCCCCGGCATCATTAATGATCTCCAGCCGCTTGGCATCGGTCATACTGGTGGTAAAAGAGTGGATGACCAGTGACAACTGATCCACATTTTTGACCGTTTCCTCCAGGATACCCGAGTAGACCTTCGCGATGTAATTGATCTCGCCAGCTGAAAAATTCTTGTCCTGCCGGATCAGCGACCAGGCCCGCTTATATTCCTCCACCAGCCAGGTTTGTTTTTGAATGATCTCTTTGATCCGCTTGTAATAGCTGATCAGGGACTTCACTTTGTTCAACTCCTCAAAATACTTGGCATACAGGCTGCGCTGCTTTTCCGTCCAGCTGCTGATCTCCTCCAGTTTTAATTTGGACATCACATTCTCCAATTCTTTCTGCGCATTTTGCAACCAGATGATTTTATTCTGCTGGCGCTGAATCGCCAGGTCAGCCGCCAGAATCGCCTTTTTGATCGCTGCTTTGGCCACCCACCACCAGATGGCTTGTGCTTTTTGTATCGGGCCTACGATCAGCCAGAAACCCACCAGGAGCACCAACATCACTTTTTTCATTTTCACCTCCTTCTTTTTGTCTCACCTTATGCTTTCCTAAACCTCATGACCATGGGCTTTTTCCTCATCGTCACGGCAGGATTTTTCGGTGGACTTCTCTGAATACCACCCATGTGGATCAGCCCTTGGGGCTTAAATTTGCGGGCAGCCTTAATCATACATCTGATATATCCCCCGATGATAGGATCCATTTCCCTGTTCATGTTCACCTCCGTTTCTATGTCTGAATTATCCAAATAGCCCCAGGTCCTTTTGGAGCCTGCGTTCACTCAACCGCACGTAGGCTTCATTCAATTCAAAGCCTACATATTGTCTTTGTAGTTTTCTGGCAACAAGGGCAGTGGTGCCGGCACCACTAAAGGGGTCTAGGACCGTTCCGTTTTGCGGGCATCCGGCCCTGATACAGAGATAAGGGATCTCTTCGGGGTAAGTGGCAAAGTGTGCCCCCTTATATCCTTTGGCTGCGATTGTCCACACCGATCTTTTGTTGGCCCTGGTATCAGTGGCGGGAATAATTCTTTGATTCCTTTGTTTCCTTGGCGCATTGATGCGTTGCCGCTGAAATCCTGGAATACCATTACTGTATTTATGGCGGCCTGATACCGCATTGCCCATCCTGATAACCGATGAGCATTTCAAAGCATGACTCAAGGCGTATTGATCATAATAATAGTTGGGTGATTTGCTGAACAAGAAAATATATTCATGACTTTTGGTACAACGGTCATGGACACCTTCGGGCATGGGGTTGGGTTTCTTCCAGATGATATCCTGACGCAGATATAATCCGGAGTCCCTCAAGGCCAACGCCACCAGCCATGGAATACCAATCAAGTCCTTTTCCTTGATCTTACCATAACCCGCCAGATGGCCAGTGCCCCCATAGCCACCACTGCTGGCATAGGAATCTCCAAGGTTCAGCCAGATCGTGCCGCGATCACTCAACACCCGGGTGACCTCAGCGAAAATCGCCATCAGGTTATGGACATATTCATAGGGTTCCTTTTCCTGTCCAAGTTGCCCTTGCACCTGATAGTCACGCAGCCGGAAATAAGGGGGAGAGGTCACACAACAGTCGAAAAAGTTATCCGGATAACTTTTCATACCTACCAGGCAATCCTGATGATGAATAATATTGATAGAAGGCTCCTTTTTGCACTGATCTTCCATACATGTTCTCCTTTCAAATTTTTAAAATTAAGGTTCACTTTTTTTGTCTCTCTGCTCCCTGGCCAATACTTCAATACCTCGCTGAATACTGCCAAACCTTTCTGCATATTCCATGACCTTTACCTTTTCGGTCTGCTCTGTCGTATAACTCAGATATTCTTCCGGGCTTACTTCCGTCCGGTACACCTTGGAAAGCATCCCACCCAGGGAAATAAAGACCTCCTTGTACTTCCGCCCAGGTTCATTGGCCCGGTTGACTGACAAGACCATCGCTTTTTCCTTTTCCGTGAGCCCCAGTAAATCCTGTATTTGGTCAAATTTGTTCTGGTACTTGGATTGGTCCAGCATGATCTTACAATCGGAATTGTTGATGATCGCTTGCTTGACAATGGGGCTGGAAATGATATCTTCTACTTCCTGGGTCACGACAATGGCTTCCCCGAAAAACTTCCTGACCGTTTTAAACAGGTACTTGATGTATTCAGCAAAACCCTCCCGTGCGATGGCTTTCCAGGCTTCTTCAATCAGAATCATTTTGCGGATACCTTTCAGCTTCCGCATCTTATTAATGAACACCTGCATGATGATGATCGTACAAACCGGGAACAGAACCCCATGATTTTTGATCGCATCAATTTCAAAGATCACCAGCCTTTCCTGGAGCAGATTTAAATTCTCGCGGGCATTGAGCAAATAGTCGTATTCCCCGCCTTTGTAATAAGGCCGAAGGACATAGAGAAAGTTGTTGATGTCGAAGTCTTTCTCCTTGACCTTTTCCTTGGCCAGTTCTTCTACGAAATCTTCTTTTAAGAATTCGTAAAAGGTATCAAAGCAGGGAAAGATATCAGGCCGCTTTTCCAGCTTTTCAAAATAACCCGTGATCGCATTGGATAGCGCCACATATTCCGACCGCCGGTAATCTTCTTCTTCCGACTTCCACAGGGCCAGCAGCAAGGTTTTGATGCTTTCCTTGGTTTCCGTGTCCAGGCTGTCCCCCTCGCCGATAAAAAAGGGATTAAACTTGATGGGATTATCTTCACTATACGTGAAGTAGTATCCGTTCACCATGTCGCACAGCCCTTTGTAACTGTGGCCCACATCGACCAGAACAATGTGGCATCCCTGCTCGTAATAGCTCCTCACCAAATGGTTGGTAAAGAAGGATTTTCCAGATCCAATGGTATGGGCTTACCGGGTCATTTAATTAAAAATGACCCGGTAAGCCCCGGACGGACCTAATACAAATTTGTTACGATTGGTACAGATGCCTTTTCGAAGCGGTTCATCGCTGATGTCCACGTGGATGGGCTTTCCAGTGAGCCGGTCGCCTAAGCGTAAGCCAAAAGGACTGATCGAAGATTGATAGGAAGTTTCCAGGTTTAAAAAGCAACTGGCCTGGTCGATAAAGGTGTCAAAGGTGTCGTTCTGAGGAAAAGCAGCCCCATTGCCCGGGATCCCTGCCCACCAGATCTGCGCGGCGCCAAAGGTTTCCAACTTCGCCGCTGCATCCATCTGCGCCAATCCTGAACTGACCAGGTTTTTTAAGTCTTTGAGTTGTTCCTCCTGGCTGGTCCAAACCATAATATTGAAGTGCGCCTTTACCGGGGCCCTGCCCTGGGAGATGGATTCATTCAGGAAGTCATTGGTTGCTGCATGGGAAATGGAGTTTTCGCGGCTATAAGCCGACAGGGATTGCAGGCGCAGACGTTTGGCTTCCAGCTTCTGAATGGTTTTTGCCGCATCATCAATAAAGATATACTGGTTGTAGATGTGGTTGCAACCCAATAACTGGCCCAGGGTGGAGGCGAAACCGACGCTGAACTTGGTCCGGTCGGTACTGTAACGGTCATAGTTGATCCTTGATCCGCACAGTGCCGGCAGGTCTGCGGCATCACCTAACGTATAGACCTGCACGTGTTGGTCGCCGACCCGGATGCCCGGATTAAACTGAATGTCCTTAATGCCAAAATCCTCATTTTCCGATAAGGTACAATAGCGTTCAATGAGGCCCATCGTCCTGGAATGGCTGGTGAGTTGCTCCCCTTTCAGGCGCGTCACCTTTGCAAAGCTGCTGTCTTCCAGGATGCGCTTTAGCTGTCCGCAACTGTCGGAGAAATCCTGTAAGGCCTGCGTATCCAGGGTTTGACGTGGCACAATCGAAGGCCTGATCAGGTTAGAGTACATCGACGTACTGACCTTTTTGCCTTCTGGTTTTTTGGTCAGGTACAAATAACAGGTATGCTCTAAAAATGGCCTTTCGTTAAAAAAACGGTTACTGGCCTGGCTTAAAAAACTGGTGTCGCCCTTTTCTGCTGAAGCCTGAAAGTCCGGTTTAAACTGCCGCTCTACAAACCAATCCTGCTTATGAAACACGGTATGTTTCGGCAGTACTTTTATGGCTTTGATCCAGGTTTGGTGGAACGCCTCATATTCCTGGTCACTCAGGGTAAAAATCTCCGGCAAATCCACTTTAAATACCAGGGTGAGATCACCCTGTTTACTCACGATTACATCGTGTTCCACGCCCATAATAGGCATGATTTCATCCATCCACTTTTCCATCTCACTATGTCTATTTCACTAAAGCGGCAATATTGCCTGAAGAATTGGGGTACTCTATTGGGGTTGGTTAACTTGATCATTACGGTTTTGATCTTAGGGGTTAAGGGGCTGAACTACGATCCATCTGGCGCCCGGTGGGTAGGCTGACCGTTGTATGCAGGAGGGCCCTGAACCTCTTTTTCAATCTGATTTCTTCGGATCATTTCCGGTATGGCTGTTTTGATGAGCGGCACGATTTTAATTTTCTCCGGATCGATCTTCCAGTCATAATTGCAAATCAGGGCGGTAGGGGCAAGGCCACATAAACCGGCAAAACCAATCAAGTCCAGGTCATGTAGCCTTGGAAAGCTCATCGCCACCACCTGATCAGGCATTTGAATCAGCTGGTGATACCGGTGTTCCAGGCTGACCGGCAGCTGTTGCAGGGTGTCAAAGTATTTTTCGGAAGGTTCGTACATATCCACCGACCGGAAGTGAAAGGCCTGTTCAGGGTTGTCCTTCCGATAGATTCGAAGCCGGCAGATATCGACCACGTAATCCTTTCCGCCCAGCTGCATAAGCGGGAGCTCTCCATTCAGCCGGTTGCTCAGGGCCTGATCCACATACTGGAACCCCATTTGTTCCGCTAAGCTGCTGCGGTTATAGGCCTCAATGATTGCAGGGTTAAGGCTTTTGAAACCTTGGATCAATTCCATCGGTAAGATAAACCAGGATAGTTGCTCCTCATTGATAAGGGTGATCCCTTGACCATATATCCGTTTGAGTCTACTGCTATAACGTCCATACACGGCGTCCTGCTGCTGTTTTAGGCCATCCAGATGCACGGCCCGATGAAGCTTTCCCATCTCAAACAACTGCTTTCTCTCTGTATCCAGTTCAAACAAGTCGCCATGGATGACAAACATGCCGACATAATTCACTTTGGCGGGTTGATACAGGACAATACCGCGTTCCGCATAGATGGGGAGCTGATTTTCTATCCGCCTGGAAAGCAGCCCATCAATGTAAGCGTACCCATGGTGCCCAAGGAGGCTTTGCTGATTGAACCTGATCACCTGGGCTGCAGTCGGACGATCCGTTCCGGTCAGCAAGGTTTGTGGAATGAAAAATGCCCAAATGTATTTCTCCCGGGTAAGCATATACGGTTTGGTATAAGGATAGAACTCCTTGTCCCGGGTATTGTACATGCCCGCCAGGTAGCCATCGGCAAGATCAAAGGTTCTCCCTGATCCCCATTTGATGCAAGCCCGTTGCCCTTTTAAGAGCCTTTGACTTTTATCCACTTCAAACAAATCTCCATGTATGGCCAGCATACCTTCATATTTTTCCATCGTCTTACTATTAATTTAAACCGAACTTCCTGCCTTTGCCCATGAAAGGACTCTGCGCGATCTTTTGTTCTTCTGCTCTTTTTTGATCGATCATCAGCTTTGCAGCCTGGGGGTGAACAGCAACCAGTAAAGCGCGGTGTTCTTTTTTGTAGGGATACGCACCCAACAGGTCGGTATCCTTAAAACCGCATTCCCTGGCTACCGCTACGCTATCCAGTATCCTTTCATGCGGAATATCAATAATGACACATTCATCCAGATTGACCTCTTCATGATAGGAGCGATAGGCTTTCCCGGTTTTTAAATTGAAAAAGGCATTGTAGCCTCCTTCTTGTGGAGCAAGGTCACTAAACCGCAGGATCTCTTTTGGATCGTTCACCTTAATCATTTGCCGGTTCCCCCAATCCAGTGTATATTTCCTGATACCGATTTTAATCTCCGGTAACTGACCTTGCAGCCTTTGCTCTAAATGCTCGGTACCGTAAATGTCTTTGTACCGCTCATATTGCTCTTTCCGATAAGCAGGCAGACCTTTGAAAAATTCGGTATCGGATTTACCTTTTACATAAGCAGAAGGAACGCCATAAAGAAAGCTCAGTTCACCGGGCGAAGCATAAGTCAATCCACGAACCTTCGCGACATGCAGTCCTTGTATATCGTTACCTATCGCTTCTGGAGTTGCAATATTTTTAGTCTTGGGATCATAAAGGAACCAGTACCCACCCTCCTCGATACTCATCTTGTCTGTCAGCAAGATCTTATTGTTCGGGTCTTGTGTCTCCACCAGCGCCCTTTGGATAAAGTCATAATGGAAACGGGTGCCGTCTTTCATGGTGATCTGCACGGTGTATCTACTTGCCATAGCTCACTATTCTATATTGATGACCATCCCATACCACGCCTTCATCCATGGATAAGGGTGGATCGGGTTAACAAATTCTTCTTTACCGGGTTATTTTTTTTTCTTGACCGGCCCAGCTCCCGGTAAACCTTTCTGCTATTCGATTTGATCAGTTTGGGCACCTGCCGCATGGCCATCTTTTTGAGCAGTCCATGCTCGCCATATTTCGCGCTCATGGCGTATACCTTCATCACCAAAGCGGTGCCCAGGCCACCAATCATCACCAGGCCCAGATAGACATTAATACCAAGGATATACACCACCGAAAACAAGAGCAACAGGCTTAACAGGCCACCAGCTAAATACCAGATGTACTGTGCTTTTAACCCCTTGAATTCAATGCTGCGGTTAATACCCTTATTGATTTCATACACACTGTTGGCCATAACGCTCTTTCTAAGGATGAAACAAATGGTTTGATACTTCTTTTTAACTCGTCTTTTCCAACTCCCCGGGCCCCTCCAGGGAGATTAGCCGATCAGGTAACCGGCTATCTCCCCAATGACCCTATGCTCCAGGCGGTGATCTGGGGGCACCTGGGTATCAAAATCAAAATCCTCAAAGGCCTGCTGGCAATGCCCGATCAACTGGATCATTTTATACCGGAGTACCCCGGCGGTTTTAAAATTTTTATAGTCGTCCGGGAATTCTTCCTGCAATACCATTAGCAGATACTGGTATTTTGATGGCGGCAGATCTTTAATGATCTGCTGCATGCAGGCATCCACAATTTGCTGCGCGGTTTCTCCCTGTGCGATCAGTTCATCCATTAAGGGTCGAACTAAAGTAACTCTATCCTCCAGGTAGGTCGATAGGGGTACATCGGCGGTAAACTGTTGTACCATGTCCGGATAATATTCGGCGACATAGCGCTGTAGCGCTTCTTTGAGTAATTTTTCCATCAGTCGAGTCCAAAAAAACTTTTAATAATCGTTGCCACCACCACCAGGAAGATGCAGCTACCAAACCACGAGGCGGCCACTTTGCTGGTGTCCTGGTCCCCCGAATTCCACTTCTGGTACACTTTTACGGCGCCAATCAATCCAAGAACACCGCCTACCGCGTACATGAGTGACGTACCTACACCAAAATAGCTACGGACGGCCTTGTCGGCGGCTTGTATGCCTTTGGATCCATCGGCGGTTCCCTGGGCCTGGACACCAATCTCCATCAGGAGCAGATAAGCCAGTGTGACTGTGCCCAGCACTTTTTTTTGGGATACTCCCTTGATTTTCCATCTACACATTTCTCTCTCTCATTTTAAGGTTAACTCTTGTCCCTTTCCTCAGCTCCCCGCCCAAACGGGCAGGGAGAGGGAGGTCAGGTCGGCTGTCTGCCACTGCTGCTCTACTCCGTTACGCACACACCATTCCCGCAGCTGGCAGCAGCCGATATTTTCATCACATTCTTTTTGTTCTATTCTGGCCTGCAACAGGCCACTGTTAAGACTTTCCCGGTTCTCCCTGCCTACAGGCAGGGAGTGGGAAAGCTGACCGGCAAAAAACAACTCCGGGTTGGGGTTAACACGTTGCTCAGTAGCGTGGAGCTTTAAGCGGGTCAATCACTTCAAAGGGGCTTTATTTTGGCTCTTGCTCCCCGCCTGGGGCCACAGCGGGGAACGCCAGCTAAACCGGTTCCAGATGCTTCACACCATTGTCCACAACTGCTCTACCTCACTTCTGCTTGGCATAATGGAACCATGTATCTTACATTGTGAGAGGATCAGTTCTGTGATGCCCCTGCGCAGAATATCATCCTCAATACCTGGATATCCGGCCATCAATCCACGCAATTCCTCCAGCATTTCTTCTTTGCCCAGCTCCCGGTCCACGTAATCCGGGATGGCCCTTTTGATGTGACCAATCAGGCGTTCGGCTTGCTGGAAATTCAGCTCCTCCGTTTGTTCAGGGGAAAGCCGGGCGGTTTTGCTAAAAGGATCAATGATCTCCGGCTCTATAAAGTCATCGTCTAGGTCTACCTGCCGGTTTTGAACAGGCGACTTCATTTGCCGCTGATGCCGGAGATAAAAGATCACGAGGTAGTAGATCAGTGCCAGCACCAGGATCACGGTGCCAAAATCTTTCCAGGAGTAGTTCAGAATTTTCATATCATTTCTTTTTTAGGTTAATCCGTGTGCAACCTTGTGCTGCGTTGTTTACGATACAAAAGAACCCACAACTGAAAATCTGTACAAGCAACACTTTCCCATATGGGGAAATGGTATGTGGAGTATTGCGTTGATTTTTAGCCAGTTAATTTGGAGTAAAAAATATTTGGACTAAGTACTTTTTTGTGGAAATACAGATGATCCCTATCAGAAATTAATCTCGATCCAGGCCTGTCAAAAAGTATGATCTGCTTTGATATTTACCTCAGCTGGTAAATTGTATTTAGGTGAAAACATAGTGAGGATTTCATAAATTTGGGTAGATCATATATTTATCCTATTTTCATCGCAACAATTGACAAAAAGTTCTAACTATCAGAATTTTCTGTACTTATACCCTATAGCAAAGGCACAAAGCAGACGGTTTTAATCCCTAGATTTCAAAAGCTACCAGGCAGATAATTCAACAAACACAATGTGAAGATCAGGTAAGTGTGAGTTCGATATACATTGGACTTAGAAGTAAGGATACTATTGCATCCTGGCTTCCAAGCATTTTGCGACTTAAACAATATCAAGTCCCCATTATAACCACTAAATCCCCATCTATGATCTGGGTTAAAGTTTTTATGCCCCGAAAATTTTGGTATTCCACAGTCGTATTTGGAACAATTTTCAATTTTCTGCTGTATTCCTTTACCTATGCTCAGAGCCGGAAAATTGCAATGAAGAATATCTGTGGCGTGAACTTATATCTCGATAGTGCATTGATTGCAGAGAGTGCCGACATTTCCCCTTTTTACGATACCCTGGCAAAGAAACTATTATTTACCACTGGCCACAGTCAACTCGTGTTGCATTTAGCTAATACGGATGATTCCTTTGTAGATTATGTGGCCACGGGACTCGGGCAAAAGAATGATGAAATCTACATCCTGATTAATGAGGCAAAATTTAAAGAAGATCAATTCACGGAGAAAATGATCTATAGCTTCCTCGCGCATGAACTGGGTCATATCACTCAAAATAGTTTGACCAAGGGTGGATCAAAATTGACCCCCAAAGACGAACTGGATGCTGATTATTTTTCAGGGTTCTGGTCATCACTCCACCAAATGACTAAAGCGGAAAGTCAATTCCCGTTTTCCCAGCTAGAAGCATCAAAAGATGATATTCATCCGCCTTTTGAGCCTAAACGACGGGATGCGATCGCAGATGGATGGGATGACGCAAAAAAGTCCCAATTAAA
This sequence comes from Chitinophaga sp. Ak27, assembly GCF_012726295.1. GTDB lineage: Bacteria > Bacteroidota > Bacteroidia > Chitinophagales > Chitinophagaceae > Chitinophaga. The sequence goes on from NZ_JABAOB010000007.1 coordinate 262,349, forward strand.
AACTCAAATGTCAGTTCTGGAAATAATTAAGCAGATTAGACTCATTAAGATGGATGATCTAATCAATTTTACGGATACTACTTATAGTGACATATTAAAACAATTTGTGGATGCAGCATGTGTGATTAGACCTGAATATAGAAAAAAAATTAAAGATAGTTCCGATACAAGAAATTTTCGTATTCATTTAAGCATTCAGTCTAATAATAAAGACATGCCTAATGATACACTAATGAGTATGATCAAAAAAGTGACCTATGGTCTTCACCATAGCTTCCGGTCCAAACATTCCCGCAATAAGAAGGATATTAAGTTTGTAAAAAGGGATTTTAGCACATCAAATTTCCAACTGATAATGGCTGGCGTATACGGAAGTTTCGATATTCCAATCGTGGTTGAATTTTTGGATGAATCCATATATACCTTCACATTTAATCTGCGAGTGAAGCCTAATAACTAATCAACTACATCCAATGTCATTTTTTTACCCTAAAATATACTTTATGAAGAAAATCAAACTTCTCTTTTTGCTGTTGATTGCAATTCCCGCTACTCAGGTTTTTTCCCAAGACCTCTGCAAAGGTGGTCCTGCGAAAGGTAATCGAAAAGTTGAAATGAAAGTCTATAAATGTGTGACAGATCTTCAAAATTCTAAACTCAAAGACACAACCATCCAAAGGCTAAAAAAGGAATATTCAGACCTTCAGGATAAATTCAATGATCTTTTCAAAAAAATGTCCGAGGATCTTAATTTGTTCACCAAAAAAGAACGTGTTTGTGAGAAGTATGGTGGAGACCTAAAAGATCTTGTTGCTAAAGCTGATTCATATACTAATACCGCTTTTGAGGCATTAGGTAAAAGCAAACCTGCTTCAGTCGGTGCAGACGACATCATTATGATCATCAAGTTACTGGACACCGTGGTTACGGAGCTGACGACCATACGCCAGAATAGCTTTTATAACCGGGTCAAATGGGCAGATTGGGAAGGAGTGCCAGACGATTATAAGAAATTGAAAGCCAAATAGCTTCATAACAAACGAAAGAGAAAGGTGTTCCAAAGAATATTGGGGCACCTTTCCTATAATTATTACAAAGCTTATTGCTTCTAATTACATTTATTTATTTTAGTCACCAAGTTGCGGGAAGAACTTTTAATAGTTTTGAATGATCTTGATTACCTTTTCCAGGGCTTCTACAGATCGCACCACATCCTTTCTTTCCGGTGAATAAGTTTTAATCCGCATGTTCTGCCAGCTCAGCTCATCTTTGCGGGGAGTGGATAACCGGGGAACCACATCTTCAAATATCGCCCGCATACTGTTGGCCGTAAGCAGTTGGGCGTCGGTAAAGCCTTTTAAAAGCAATCCCAACTGATCAGAAGACAGGTTGACCATGACTTTGTATGGTTTAGGAGGATCCATACGGGCGGATGGAAGATTGCTTAAAGGCGATATCCTGGTAGTCTTTTGTTCCAGGTACTCGATTTCTTTTTCCAGCCATCCGGTGAAATAGCTTTTAATGCTGGGATAGCGCTTGTCATAAATGGTATTGGGTTTAGCCGGGAGATGGAGCATACGCTTAAACTCAAACTTCATGTACTGGAGCTTCTCTTCCTGGGTAGGCTTGGCATCTACCCGCAGCTGCATTTCCTTGGTGAAGTAACCCAGGCTCTCAAAGGAATTAAAATTCCACACAAACAGCACTTCATGCAGCGTAGGACAGTCGGGCAGGATGGTGGTTTCTCCCCGCTCCAGCTCAATCAGGAATTCGACATGGTATTTGGCTTCCCGCAGGGTGATCAGTTCATTTTTTTCTATCCTGGCGATGAAACTAGCCAGAGCATCCATCACCATTTGGATGCTCCGCGCGGTATTTTTACCTTTTTTCAGGATACTACGCAGGGCGGGAAGCCGTTGAAGAAAGTCTGCTTTGATCAGTAACAATTCGGGTAGGGGTACACGTTCTTCCTGGGTCAGGTAACCCTGATAATGGACCTCGATAAACTGCTGGATTTCATTTAAGGTAATCCAGAGGTATTCCAGCAGGTCAGTGTATTGGTTGCTTTGCACAAGGGTAACTTCTTTGTAGGTATAGACCTTATCGATCAGCAATAGGATCGCCCGATAATATTTTCGTACCACTGTTTCCGTATGATGTTCATCCTTGATCAGCGTAATCTGGTTTCTTAGCGTTCTTAGGGAGTTTTGTTTTTCAAAAGAAATCTCTTTGATCAAATCACCTGTCCTGTCCTCTTGTAGCTGAACTTCTCCCGGTTTGAGTTTTGAGGTCAGCTCCTCCAGCCATTCAAAAGCATAAATTTTCTTCATTTTCTTTTTTCGTTTTAGAGTTTTGAAAAAAACGGAGGTAATGGACACAGAAAGGCTAAACCTGCAAAGGCTACATGAAATGGAAATCGGCAAATGATTTGATCTTTGATCGCTTGAGCGTCCTTGATCCGTTTATGTTAGCGCATGGGGGCTAAAGATTTTTCGTGGATTTTATGTTAGTCTATTAAAATTGGTTTATGGGTTTATGGGTTAAAAAATTTATTGTTTGTTAATATCAGGCTTTAAAATTAGGAATGATAATTAAACGGTAATTAACTTTCATTCTTTTATCGTTTGACTTTCTTAAAGTGAATATGTTACACCCGGACTTTGACAGGAGAATGACCATAACCCTTTCAGTTTTATGAATCATCCTCTGGCATATTTTGCGGAAACAAAGAAAAGCGAATAGGTGTTTTATGGATATTCCTCCGGATAACTGTGTGATTTTAGGTGAACTGGGTAACCGTAGGTCTGTGAACGGCCCCCGCAAATATTCTTTTCCTGTGACACTTCAAAGCTAAAGGCCTTCCTGGAACTGGCTACTAGGACAGTCGGTCTGTTATTTCAAAGATGACGAATAGAAATCTTTTGAAAATTGATATTAGTCAAGAAAATTAACGAATGGCTGAGCGCATCCTGGAGAGGGTTTCTGGCGTTACACCCAGGTAAGTGGCCAGGTCTTTACCGGGAATCCTTGCGATCAGATCGGTTTTTTTATCCAGCAAAAACCGGAATCTTTCCTCTGCATTGGATTTGCGCATACCAATTAAACGTTCTTCAGCAAGACAGAAATAGGCTTCGGTGAGTATTCGGCCGATGAGGTTAAATTCTACATGCTTTCGGTACAAATAGTTCAGATCATCATAATGGAAGCCGCAAAGTTGACAATCTTCCAGGGCTACAATAAACTCATGGCTCGCCTGCCGCTTGTAAAAGGACAGCACAGAAATCACAAAATCACCTTCCTCCATAAACAGAGAACTGATTTCTTCGCCATCTTTGAGGTAATAAGCCCGCAGTAATCCATGCTCCACGAAATACAGATAGTTACAAATTTCTCCTTCCCTTAAGATCTGCTCTTTTTTCTTAAAGGAAGTGAAGGTGATCTTGCTGGCGATATCTTCGCGCAGCTGAGGTGAGAGTTCGGAAATTTGAGAGAGGGTCGCTACGAATTTTTCCATGATTATTTTTTTGAGGGTAGCCATTGCAGGCCTGAGTTAACGAAAATCTCCCTTTAAAAATAGTCCATTTTAGCTTTTTTCTCCTACTGCAGTAAAGTTCATCGAAATGATATTTATATTAAATTCACCATTGGAATTATTGATCGTTAACCATTAATAAGAAAATTTTTGCCAACCCATTATCATTAACCTCTTAAATTGGTATAGTGCATGATCCGTAAATACAGGCATGAGATAGCCATCCAACAAGTGAAAACATATATAGACAGCAACCTCTTGGAACGCGCTTCGGTAGTTAAACTTCTGGTCATATCCTGTTTATCAGTGGATACCTCACCAAAGGCTTTAAAGAATGTTACGATGATGGTACAAAAAAATGGGCCATTTCTCAGAGAGAATGGCCCACAATGCAGATATAATTTGTTCGTATTTCTTTGATTACGCTCAACTATACTTTATTGGATCAGAGAATTTAAATACTCGGGTGTGACTTCTGGAAGCTCATACTTTTTACCAGTTTTTTTGGATTGTTCAATTTGTGTATTTAACCTATCCAAATCCTCCTTGAGAAATGAAAACAGGTCATCGGACATTTTGATTTCACTACCTGTTTTTAAAGTCGTGCTATAATGATCATTATTTAGGGAAACATGTTTGTAGAATCGATAAACAGCTGCTTTTAATTTTGCCTTTGAAGTATCGGACAACTCTGAAATGCTTTTGCCACGAGCATCAACGTTTAGAAAGCTATCTGTTTCTGCATACTGTCGTGCAGATACGGTGGTTGTAGCCGAAGTGATAGGTCCCATCAGTAAAGCGGATTCCTTTTCTTTTTTGGCACAGCCGGCCAGTGCAAATAAAAGAGCAACGGTGAGTACCTGGATATTTTTCATATGCTTAGTATTGTAGATTTAGGTTTGTAGGATCTGGGATAAAAGGGTCCCATGCTGCCTCAAGAACAACATGTGCCGCACTGGAAACCGTGCTTACCGTAAAATTCCAGCGAACAGGAACTTTGGCAAAAACACAATATGTTTTTTTACCGCTAGCGAAAGGCAAAAGAATGAGGTCCCATGTAGGCTGAAGTGGTCTTGGTTCAGCGACAGAAAGCAAAACACTTAACACATTCTGATTGCGAAGGGTTAAATCGGTACACTGGTTTCCATCTACAGCCATGTAGGCGGTACTCTCCGGTGGATTGATCAAGACTGCCGTTTGAAATTCCTTTGCATAAGTGGAGAAGCAAAGAACTGCATTTGAAACTACCAAAGACAGAAATAATAGGCAAATTTTTTTCATAGACTATTTTTAAGTTAACAATTGATTTGCATGAACAGCTAGCTTTTCGAACGGTATACAGTACAGATTAGTTTATTAAATAGGCATTAGTAGAGGCATATGTTAACAAACTGACATAACATTGGCTGTAATATTAATCAAATAGCAGGAACTTCCAAATTAATTTTGGGTCGGGTATCTGGCCCGCCCTAATTCCCAGGCGCATTCATCATACGGTATTGGGTTTTAGGCTGTCAGCATTGACGGATGATAAAAGCAGTTATTTTATCATGTAGGAAATAGACAAAGGTCGGCGCTATGAGTGGATATTGTCTGGCTGACAGTTTATCTGATAAAGCTGAACTTAAAGCCAAATTTGTAATTTAGGTTATGATCTCCGTGAGGTCTACAGTCAAGTTCTTATAATCACCACAATGCTTGATGCCAAAATCTGAGATGGACCCAACGATCAGGCTATTTATAACCATTAGGTACTAAGTTAAAAATGCGTTATTTTCAGGTTCATTACTCCATAGGTCTTTATCCTTAACGCTTTTTACCGGCCAGTGGCATGGTCTAGCAGAATTGTTTTTTATGATTAACGAATAAATGCCCCCCCGGCCTTTGATTCTTCATTGGCCGTTTTCTTGGTTCGATTTATTGATCTGGATTGCCCCCATTTTTGATGTGCTTTCCCTCGAGTAGGATTCATTTTTTGTTTACTCTACAGATATGGAAAGAAGCTGGTTCCTCCAATGGAAAGACTTTACATCTTACCGGAAAAAGATTTGTCCATTTTAGCTTTTTGAGGCCATACAAGGATACTGCGAATGTACAGCGGTTAGATTCCCTAACTTAATTCATTAAGCAATTATCATATGAAAACTCTGTTGTTCGCAGCATTCGGAGTTTTATGGTCAATTTTTGCTTTTCCTCAAAATAAACCTATAGGTATCATAACCGGCCAAATTTACAATGGGGAGTCAAAAGAAAAATTGCCTGGAGCTTCGGTGGCCTTGCTTCCCCAAGGATCTGATCAAGTCAAATATTCTGCCTCTTCAGATGCCAGCGGCAATTTTCGAATTCCTTCTATAGAGACAGGCGCATACCAGGTAGTTGTCAAATACATGGGCTATCAGCCAGTAAGCTTTTCTGTCCAATTCAGCACCTATAAGCTTACCGTCGATATCGGAGCAATTCATTTAATTAAAATTCCGATAGCCCTGAAACAGATCGATATTGTTCAAAAAAAAGCTATCGCAAAAAACACAAAAGATACGCTTGAATTCAATGCCACCTATTATCCCACCAGGGAAACAGAGGCGATGCGGGAACTTTTAAAGAAACTTCCCGGGGTTGAAATATCTTCAGATGGGACAATCAGTATTAATGGCCAGGAGGTCAAACAGATCCTGGTGGATGGGAAACCATATTTTGGAAGAAATACCAAAATGGCAACGGATAATTTGCTTTCCGGTATTGTAAAAACTATTCAGTTCATTGATCGCAAAGCGGAGTCCTATGAAATTCAAAAAGGGAATAGCGCGCAAACGGAAAAAGCCATCAACATTACATTGGAACATGATCAGTATGGAAAAGTCAATGGTCTTATTTCTGCTGCAGGAGGTGCAGATGGGAAATTTTCGTTAAGAACCAAGCTCAACAGGTTTGAAAGCCACCGTCAGATCTCCTTGATGGCAAATACAGATAATATCAATAGCCTCGATGAATATCGTGTAGGATTAAAAGGAATAAACACCAACCTTGTTAGTGGGATCAACCTTAACCAGGATTTGAGCAACCGATTAACTTTTACTGGAAGCTACTATCTGGATAACTTAAAGTCCGTAATAGAAACTAAATCCCTTCGTCAAAATTTATTTTCGGATGAGGTTTCCAATTATAGCCTGAACTCGATGGCAAAGGAACGCTCAAATGTTCACGCCATTGAAGCAAGTCTATCCTATCAAATAGACTCATTATCCACAATTCAGTTAAACAGTAGGGCTATTTTTTCGCGTGTAATCAGCGATATCGATAACAGTTATACCACGATGATAGCTCAAAATGTACAGAATAGTGGGAAAGTAGATAATAAGGCGGACGGTAGGACAGGTTATTATTTTAATAGCTTAAGCTTCAAACGACAATTTAATCGTCATGCGAAGCAACTCAAAATAGATTTAAGCTATGCTTACAACTTTAATCCCACAGAGTTAACGAATCATTCATTAACCTCTTATTTTACGCATGATACACCACATAGTACAGACACCATCAATCAATTTAGAACGCAACGAGATCGAGGATCTACATTTCAGTTTTCAGTCTCCTACCTGCGGCCTATAAATCAGGTATGGTCCTTGAATCTTGACCTGATCACAAATTATTCCACCACGAGCTCAAATAGACAGGTCAAGGGATTTGACGAATTTACTCATTCCTATGGGGTGCTTATGGATAGCCTTAGCGGTGGTATACACAATAACAATTTCTTTAACAAGGCAAAGATCAGTATTAAAGTGACGAAGAGTATATATGACCTGACCATTGGCGCCAACCTTTATTCCAATAATCAAGTAACCAATTCAATAGGTGATCATTTGGCCTATACAAGAAATTTCACTAATCTCTCGCCTGCATTTGATTTAAACCTCAGAATCAGCAAGAAATCTTTCCTTCATGCCGCTTATGACACACGCCTTTTAACACCAGATCCAGGCCAGTTATTCCAGCTGCCTGATCATACCGATCCCCTTTATATACGTCATGGAAATCCTAATCTGTTGCCAACCCTGACCCATTATTTAAACGTTGATTATAAAAGGGTCAATCCAATCAATGGTTCAACTTTCCTTGTTGCTGGCTTTTTAGGGATGTTAGAGCATCAGATGGTAAATACAAGCAGTATCGATAGTGTAGGCCGGCAATATACGTCTCTGGTCAATGCGAATGGCGCCTGGTTTACGGGAAGCTACATCTCATTAAGTTTACCTTTGAATAGGAATAGAATGACTATTGGAGGGAATAACTCATCTACAGTATTCATGGATAGAGGTTATATCAACGGCCAATTAAACAGCCTTAACCGATTTAACCTTATACAACAAGTTTTTCTTCATTACTCTCCCAAGGAAAATATGGATTTCGCGATTACAGCAAGCCTGTCCTACAATAGCACCTCGTCAAAACCTCAGCCAGCCAGCCGTACAAATTATTTTGACTATAATTTCTCCATAAACGCCAATACCTCCATTTTCTGGAACCTTTATTTTACCTCCACATGTAAGTATACTTTAAGCGCTGGCCGTGCCGATGGATACAACAATGATCGACTGATCATTAATTTTTCTTTGTCTAAACCAGTGATCAAAAATAACCGCGGACTTATAAAAGTCCAGGTATTTGATTTACTCAATCGAAACTTTGCCTACATCAGGAATGTAGGTGAAACCTATGTTGAAGACATTCAAACTAAGTCAATTAGCAGGCTGTTCTTGGTAGGATTTACATATTACCTCAAAAAGGATAACAGCGCCAAGTAAATTTGACCGGTACTGTATTCGCTAACCTTAAAAAATTAATAATGGCCCTCAAAAAAAGTCAGTTGAAGAAGATTATTGCCCTTCGCGGGGAAATTGATAAGGATCCTGTAAAGAAATATTCGGTGAATGAACTTGTGAGCATAAGTCAGCTGTCACGAGACATATTAATCAAAGGATTTAAGGAACAATACAACTTAAGCTTATATCATTATCAGCTGCACCGGTCCATGGAGTATGCTGTCGAATTATTAAATAAGGGTGAGTTGGTAAAGATGGTGGCGCTAACCTTGGGCTATAAAACCACTGGCAATTTCGCCAGGGCTTTTCACAAAATATATAAAAAGAGTCCTTCTCAATGGAGAGCTGAAAAATTACAGCAGTAATATACATCGTTTTGGATACCAGATTCAACTTGGTGGAGTAAATAAAGCATTGTAATTTACTTGAAGAATCAATACCAATGATTCCCGTTTGATCAGAAAGGATGAAGCCCTGGAGAATAATCTATAACCATTAATAGACACACATTAACCTCATGCCGGTTGAAAACTTGATTAATGTACCAATTTTAATTTTCAGCTTTCTTATTTCATAATGATGATTGCAGTGGCACTTTAGAGGCAATTACCGAAAGTAATTTACGCGAACATTAGAGGATGCCTTAGCGTGTTCTGAATACTGTTGTAGTACCTGTAATTCGATGTACGGCAATGCCTTTAATTTGTCATTGTAGAGAGAACTTCTCTCATCAAAAGTGAAAAAGGTAATAGCTGAGATCTGCACCATACTTGCAATGGAGCAATGTTTAAAGGCTGTAATTTAATTCCTGTAATCCGCTTTGGCAGGTTGCCAAGGGTAAATTGTGATCCGTAATGAATTCTAAAACATTTCGTACCCTGAGTACTGATGTGATCTCATTGCTTTATGTTAGCTTAATGCTGTATACGGCAATCTCCAAAGTTCGCACCTTTACCGAAACCCGAGAACAATTGTCATTAATGCCCCTCATGGAAAGATATTCCGATGTAGTAGCCTTTGGCCTTCCTGGTTTAGAAGTGATTATTTCGATTCTAATTTTCATTCCTCGTACTAGGCGGATAGGATTATATGCAGTTAGTGGATTAATGATTCTCTTTACTATCTATGTGGCTTACTTGATTAGATTCCATCCACATTTGCCATGCACCTGCGGAGGCTTTATTTCAGCTCTTTCCTGGCCACAACATCTCATATTTAATTCTGCATTTATTGCGTTGGGGATCCTGGCTATTTATTTGGATAAAAGGTCCAGGATAGATGCCGGCGGGAATAATTACCATTTTGTTTGAGAAAAAACGTATAGTATGAAGCAGTTTACGGTTTTTTTAGTCGTGCTTATTTTTTGCAGCTGTTCCTCAGCGCCTTTAATTAAATCCATTAAAACCGGGCATGAAGGAGAAACTATCCCAAAATTGAATTTATTGATACCTGGAAAGACTGAATATTTTCATACGGAACAACTGCCACTGGGTAAAACAAACGTCCTGTTTTATTTTTCGCCAACTTGTCCGCATTGCCGTGTACAAATGCGTACGATAGTAAGTAATATGGAGAAATTCAAAGACGTTCAATTCACCATTTTGACCATTGCTGACGTAGCCTCAACACAGCCTTTTATTGATCGGTATCGGCTAAAAGATTTTCCGAATGTAGTGGTAGGCATTGATACAGGATTTGTTTTTCCAAAATACTTCGGTTCAGCTGTGGTTCCCTTTACTGCCATCTATGGTCCTGGCGGACACTTGGACAGTGCATATGCGGGATCCATTGGACTTCAACAATTCAAAACGCTCACTCAGCATAAATCTATTGCGCAATCAATACGGTAACATTGATCAGGTTTCCGAAAGGGGAAAGCCCAAAACCCTTAGAAAAGAGTAGGCAAAGTAGTTCTATGTTTTAAAACTATTCATCATGAAAAAATTATTTTTCAGCGCAGCTGCAGTATTAGCAGTAGTTGGTTCTGCAATGGCTTTCTCTGCAAGCCCATCAGACATTCTGTTCTGTAACGATGGTAACATTACCCATGGTTGTAAAGTTGAAACTCCATTTGTTTCCTTGACAGACCATCAACTGGGTTCTGTTCAACAACGTTGTGCAGCTGCTTCAACTACTTCTCTTTGCCCAATCGTTACAGTTTATACCACTAACTGATTTCGGTAGGCCCATAAGATAAAAGCTGGCCTGAATGGTCAGCTTTTATCTTATCCCAAAAGCATTACCTGGTAGCCGGTGTAACATTAATCCTATAATTTGTTTAACATGAAAAAGTTTGCATTAAGTGGATTATTCGTTTTGGTTACTGTAGCATCTGGATTAGCTCACTCCAGCGATCCGGCAGATTGGTTGTATTGTAATGATGGCGACCCTGCGCATGGGTGTAGGGAAGAAACACCATTTGTTACCCTTGTTGATAGAGGTTTAGGAAGTAAGAATATGCGCTGCACTGTAGTTCCAACCAATACGCTCTGCCCACTTGTACCTGTGTATTATTCCTATTGACATGATATTTCCATGAGATTTGACACATTTTAATGCGTCATAAAACTTGATCGATAGTTTTCCAAGGATCATACGGTAATCATTTATATCATTTTTGAACTGGCTTTTTATTCTGCACCTAAAACATGACTTCATGAAAAGGATAGTTTTTAGTTTAATCGCAGTTATGACTTCGGTGGGCGTTGGTTTCGCCTATAACCCTCAAGATATCCTGTGGTGTAATGATGGCAATGTTACCCATGGGTGTAAAGTTGAAACGGCATTTGTCTCCCTGGTTGACAAGGGTCTTGGTAGCTCGCAACTTCGGTGTTCAGTTGGGCCAGTCAATACTTTGTGTCCGATATTAACAGTTTATTATAGCAATTGATTTGAAAGGTTATACCAGCTCCGATATTTATAAATATTGTTAAATATATAAATATGAGGGAATAGCCGAACACCCTTAGAAAAAAGTAGGCTTTTTATTCTGTTTTTGAACTTTTAATCTCATGAAAAAATTAATCTTTAGCGCAGCAGCAGTAATTGCTTTGGTAGGATCAGCAATGGCTTATTCCGCGTTGCCATCTGATATTTTATTTTGTAATGATGGCAATTTAACTCACGGTTGCCAAGTAGAAACCGCATTTGTATCCTTAAAGGATACTGGTTTGGACCATAACTCACGCCGTTGCGCTGCAGCCTCAACTACTACTCTTTGTCCTGTAGTTACTGTTTGGATTTCTAATTGATTTCAATTGCACCCAATAAGGTGGTTTCATGAAGCCACCTTATTGGATATGCCTAAATATTTACTTTTGTCTCTCTGAAATTAAAATTCCACGAAAGGTTATACTGCCTTTTAGTTTCAAATCCTCTATTTATTCTTCTAATTTCAGGCCATTGTCAACCCCTCTGAATTTGGCGGGGACACCCACAGACATCCATTTGGGCATTGCTCGATCTTTTAAGTAATGATCGAAAAATTGTTTCACCCTTATTTGATAATCCATTCTGGCGATTCTATTACTTGGGTAAATAATGTGGTTTTGGTTTTCGTATTCCAGCATCCATACTTTTTTTTGTAAACGCCTTAAAGCAATAAAGAATGATAGTCCTTGTTCATATGGGACCGATCCATCCTTGGGGTTGTGCATAATTAATAATGGGGTTGTGATTTTGTTTGCATGAAGAATGGCAGAGTTGTCAAGATAATTTTGTTGTTTATCCCATAATGTGCCCCACATTCTGAGCATTCCAATATCATAACCTACGGTTTGGCTATTGCCATATGGAGTAAAAATACTACCATACATTGCAACCAAATTTGTCATCCCCGCAAGTTCCATGGCAGCTGTAAAAACTCCGGTTTTTGTTAGGATGTAATTGGTTTCAAATCCTCCGAAACTTCCGCCATGGGCAGCAATTTTATTCTGATTTACCCAAGGTTTTTTTGTAAGATAATTAACTGCGGCCGTCACCGAATGATAGGCACTCTCACCGGATGTACTGACGCTATCAAATTTGATATCCGGCATAAAAATTAGATAATCATTACTGATATACCAGGGAAAGTTTATGTAACCGCCATTTGCTTCGGGATAATAATATTTATTGAGATTATCAGTACTCTCTGTATAATAAATAAATATAACTGGGTATTTTTTTTGCGGATCAAAATTTTGAGGCTTTAAGAGAACGCCTTCTTGCCTTTCCCCTTTGTCGTCTATATATTGATGTAGCTCAGAAGTAATCCAGTTGTATCCCTTTTCTGGGTAAACTTTTGAGACTTGTTTGAACTTTTTAAAATCTGTAGTAAGGAAGAAATTTGGTGCCGTTGATGCAGATTGCCTTGTTAGTAAATAATCTTCTGAATACTTGGCTTTCATTAGCTCATTAGGACCTAAAGTGCTGTAGTACGAATAATTCTTCTGATATTGGTAAGGCCCTTCCGATAAAAATTGCATTTTTTTTCCGCTAGAAAGTTCGAGCTTGTAAAATCCGCAACTCTTATTTTCTAAATTATAGCCTTGAAAGATTAGAATATCCCCATATTGATAAATGTTATTGCCGTTTGATCTCAATATTGTAAAGATTCGATTTGAATAATTTGGGGTGATAAAATTTACCGGTGGCATTTGTCGTTCTAGGTCGATTTCCCATACTCCTTTGAAGTCTTTTAATAGAATCTTTCGGCTATCTTGCATCCAGCCCAAAATTCCTAAAGGTGACTGCATGGATGGTATCCCATTAATGTTTCCCCAATTGGTATGGATTGAAGAAGTCAAATTTCTTACTATACCAGTTTGAACATCGTAACTTTCGTAATTCCTATTTGCGCAGTTGTAGTACACCAAATAATTCCCATTGGGCGAAATTTCAATTTCTTTTAAATAGTCCTTCGATTCCTCTTTTATAACTTTTCTTTCACCGGTAAGTGTTGACACCAGTGTTACTTTTTGTTTGGATTTTGGATTCCAATAAAACTCAGATGCGTTACCTTCTATTCGTTCAACAACGATGTAATCATCTTTTCGATTCCTGCTAAATCTACAGTTATAAGGAATCGATTCAAATTCGTTTGTGAGGGCAATCCATTTATTCTGTTTAATAGTAAAGCAATACAAATATTCCTGCTTGGCCAGGGTTGGATCCGATTGGCAGCTTTGCAGTTTTGCATCCTGATAGTTCCAAATGGTTACTTTCACGCCATTGCCAGGTTTTATGGGGCCATCTTGGTCGGATACAGAAAAAAATAATCGCTTCCCATCATTACTAAATCTGTAATGATCGTAAAAATTTGCATTGAACGTCATATCTTCCGATTTTCCTAAATCCTGTAGCGTCACCTTCATATCTTCGCCCGTGTTTAGGTCAACTATATACAACGTGGCTAATTTATAACACTCCAGAGACGAGCCCGTATAAAAGGCGATTTTATCCCCCAAATTATCGAATATTATAAAGTAGGGATTTGGCCCATGCCATAGGGACTTACTTATTTTCAATTCGGGATCGTAGATCACCAGTTCTTGTTCCCCAATTTTATCCTTGTAGTTTTGCGTAACTAACAAGGATTTTCCATCTGGGCAAGGTTGGTAGTCAGTAGCGCTGTCCAGCGTCAGCTGCTGACCGGTTTTTAGGTTTTTTAAGATCAGCCCCACAGCGATATTACCGGGATGGTAGATCAGCCATTCCGCTTTTTTAAACTTTACAAGTCCAAAGGATTCCACCCCTGGAATAGATTGGGTTTGCCCGTGCTCCAGGTTGACAATTTGTAAAGTATCTTTCACTTTCAGTATAGCCGACCTGCTGTCATCGCTGAATTTAACGGAGGTGCCATTAGGAATTCTCTTTTCCCAGTTGGTAGATGTTTTTTTGATGACCATGATGGAGGATGGATAGGGTTGGTCGTTGATTGTAAAAGAGATATACTTGCCGTCATTGGAGATACCCGGATCAGACACATAGGCCCATTTACCAAAGTCTGTGGTGTCCACTAATTTCTTTTGGGAGTAGGCCTGAAGGGAAGTTATCAAGAATAGTAACAGGAATAAAATGCGTCGTGTCATGGTTAACTTGATTTTATTATAAAATACGAAATAATTGAACATGATTTTTTTAATGTTTGGGATCAAATAGTATGGCCAGTGGCCTACCTCCATGTGGGTTGTCCCTCTTTCATTTTAGCCAGGGTTAAATTCATCTGATTTAAATCACGTTGATAGGTGCTGATGTGTTTATCTACCCCCTCAATGGCTTCCAATGCCTTCTTTTCAACATGGATTGCCTCATTGACCTTCCCGGTCTTGTAGAGCAAATTGGCATAGGTATCTAGCCAATTATAATTCTTAGGAGAAGAGTTAACAATAATTTCCATCCAGCCAATGGCCTTTTGTAGGATGCTAGGATCGTCACTATGGGTAAATATATAATTATAGATAAAGTTGTTAATTCCTGCCAGCTTGATATCATTAGTGGTATCAATGCCTGTCATGTCTATTTTCTGGATGGTATATTTGATCACCTTATTGATATCCTTATGGACTGTATACCAACGAATTTGTGCGTCTAGCAATACATTTTTCACCCTGTTCGCATCAAATTTGCCTGCCATTTGTTTTTGAAGATTTTCCCAATTGGGTGATTCATTGGAGTCTTGTTTCTTTCCGAAGATTTGAGGTTCGATAAATTCCCTTGAGATCGTATATTCTGCAAATTCATCTGAAAAGCCTGCTTGCTCAACGATTTTGTCAATCTTCTGTTTATAGCTGGTGAGAGCTTTAAAGAAATTATCTTTTGTAGTAACCAGGTCCGGAAAATTTCGGATGAACTGAATGTGATCCGGGTTTGCCAGTTCTGTCGGTTTTAAGTGGTCCAAGGTGTTCCTTTTGACTTTCTGGGCGATCTCGTCTGCCAGTTCTTTATTATCTGTTTCCAGGATCTGTAGGGCCAGTTTTTCCATTTCACCTGTACTCAGTTTGTCTTCGCGGTAGGCAATGAGTTGAGCGCCGGTCGTCTGAGTACTTGACAGGGCGGTTTGGGCGTCTTTTATAAATTCCGCTTTGGATTTTAAACCTGAAGAACGGTAAACTAGATCCCCATTTGGAGATAGAAACAGGAATGTGGGATAGGATGGTATTTTATGTACAGCCTTAATGGAATCTGCAAAACTGTACCATTGTTTGGTGGATTCAGAATCTTTTTTAGTTTTATCCATTTGCAGTTTCAGGGAAATAAAAGAGGAATCCATGATTTTTCCAACGGAATCTGAGTTATATACCTGGTTATCCATCATTCTGCATGGAACGCACCAGGTCGCATAAATATCGATAAAAATATATTTGTGCTCTGCTTTAGCTTGTTCTTGGACTTGCCTCCAACTAGTGGCGCTGGTAAAGATAATCCCGGATTTTTGGGCAAAAAGGGTACTGGGGATGATTAACATCATCCATAATGACAATCTTTTCATAACTAATTTTATTTACTAATAACCTGTGTTTTGAGTCAGTTTCCTGTTTTTATCGATTTCTGTCTGTGGTACTGGGTAGAGTTGCCAGTTGATGTTCCACGTTCCTCCTTTCAGTAGCGTAGCCACTTTCATAGCCTCATCCACTCTGCCGGTCCTTTTAAGATCTAGCCATCTGTCACCCCATTCGGTGAATAGTTCAACTCGTCTTTCCCTGTATATAGCATTTATAAGGTCATCCTTAGCATTGGCACTCGTATTTACCAGTCCTGCACGGTTTCTGATCTGGTTTAAATCGTCTTTTGCGTCTGGTAGTTTGCCCTGCTGCGCCCTGGCCTCAGCGCGTATAAGGAATAGCTCAGAAAGACGTAACACAATTTGATATTCAGTCACAGGGGCATCTTGGATAATTTCTTTGTATTTTGCTGAATAGGGGTAATCCACGCCGTTTGCTGTAACGGTGGATACCCATTGTATTTTTCTTTGATCGTTGTTTTCAAATGCCTGCATCAAGCTTAGGGAAAGATAAGTAGGTTGAGCAGATTCATTCGGTCCGGTTTCCGGTAACACGTAAAACCTAGCTGCTTTTGTGTTTTCTCCCGCAGTCACTGGGTACAAAGCCCAAATGGTTTCGCTGCTGTTCTTTTTAAATACCTGATCAAGACTTGCTATAGCATAATTCGAATTTCCTATAACGGCGCTTGCTTGTTGTTCTGCATCAGTGTAGTCTTTGGTATACAAGTATACCCTGGATAGTAATGCGGTGGCTGCATATTTATTCGGTCGTGTTCTCTCTGGAGATTGATGCGTCAGCGTATTATCTACATACGTTTCCGATAACAGCTGTTGGGCGTTTTTGAGATCTGAAATGATTTGTTCATATATTTTTTCGCTAGATGACCTTGGTAATACGGATGTTTGAGCGTAATCGGATGTCAAAGCTAAAGGCACATCACCGATTAGGTTCGTCAGATAGAAATAACAGAAGGCCCTGATAAAATATGATTCACCCAAAAGCTGTTGTTTGACTGTTGCTGAAAGCGTCGTAGAACTATTAATGCCTTCAATTGCGGAATTCGCTGTATAAATAACAGGATATAAGTCATTCCAAAAATTTGATGAATTACCGGTATAGTAAACGTCAAGATTGTTATGATAGTATCCTAAAAATTGCGGATCACTCGCTGTTGACAGCAAATTATCCGACGACAATTCTGGAAATAGGGATAAGCTGGTCACCCCGGCAGTAAAAGGTGCATAGCTTATTTTTTGGTAAACCCCAGTTAATACTGCCGTTGCTGTTGCATCATCACTGAACACAATAGCAGCATTGGTGAAGGTGGATGGCGCAGGTACTTCTGTAAACTTTTTACATGAAGTCAACCCTAACCCTAACAGAACTAAGCAGACCGCTTTTTTGAAGACCAGTTTGGCCCGTAGCACTGAAGTTCTTTGATCAAGGATGTATATCGTTGTCATAATATCTTTAATTAAAATGTAATCTGTGTTCCAATTGAAATGATTTTAAGTGGCGGAAGGAAAGCGAAATTCCTGGTTTCCGGGTCCATACCCAAGTAGTTGGTAAATGTCAAAAGGTTTTGTCCATTGATATAGACTCTTGCCTGGCTGATCCTGGCTTTCTGCAATAAAGTGGAACTGAAGTTGTAAGATAGGGATACATTCTTCAGCCTTATGAATGAAGCATCGGAATAAGCGGCATCACTGCTTCTGAATGCGCTTTCCTGGCGGAAGTAGCGACCTGTGGAATTCGCTCTTTGCACAGGTTCATTATCACCAGGATTCTTCCATCGATCCAGAACGCTGACCGGTTGATTAGTCGCTACCCCAGGAATGTTCCCGGCTTTACCATTTGCCCCAATTTGTTTGACAAACTGAAATAGGAAATCCAGATAAAAGCCTTTGTATTGAAATTGATTCTGCCAGCCTCCATAGAATTTGGGCGTCAGGTCCACCCAGGTGGTTTTATCAGTAGTAGTGTTTGGGGAAGAGGTAATCTTATTGTTTACATCATAAAATTGATACACTCCAGTTTGGCTATTTACCCCTGCGAATTTATACACGCGGATTAAAGTAATAGGAGCGCCTATGATGAGCTGATCCGAGTAAGATGGGTAATCCACCAGATCGGGAAAAGATATTAATTTATTGGATGGAAGTGTTATGTTGACACTACTATTCCATTTGAAGTTCTTTCCATTAATTATATCGCCTTTCAAGACCAATTCTAAACCTGAGTTTTGTACTTTGGCGGGAATGTTGCGATATACAGAACTAAAGCCAGTGACGATAGGCAAAGGATATGCAAGCAACTGATTGGAGGACCTGTTCCTAAAATAATTAGCCGTTAACTGCAAGCGATTATTTAACATGGTTAAGTCCAGGCCGATGTTTAACTTCTTAGTTTCTTCCCACTGTATATAAGGACTTGCATGGCCCAAAGCCTCAATTCCTGTACTTCCCATGTATGGAAGATCAGCATAAACCTGAGTATAAAGGTTTAGGTATTGGTAGTCACCTATTTGATCACTACCAGTTGTCCCGTAGCTAGCCCTCAGTTTCCCAAAGTTCAAAAACCTTAAATTCTGCGATACCCAATTCTCAGAGCTGAAGATCCAAGCACCTCCTACAGAGTAGAAATTATGAAAAAGGTTTTGAGCGCCAAACCTGCTGCTTCCATCCCTTCGGCCAGTGATGTTCAATAAATATTTATCCCGAAGGTTATAGCTGATTCTACCAAATACAGCACTGTAACTGTAATCAGCAATCACATTGTTAGTGATGGTTAAATTGGAGGCTGCCATCATATTGGATAATTCGGCGTCAGTGTTATAGCCGGTTCCAGTGAATGAATTTCCTTTTAGATTGTTCCTTTGAAATGTAGACCCAATTAAGAAATTAAATTTTCCAAATTTATTCTCTGTATAATAGGTCAGTTGAGGCTCAATAATCCAATTTTGACTATTTGATCCGCCATACATCGCAGACCTGATCCTATTGATAAAGCTTGGATTGATCGCAAATAAAGGAGTCGTCCGGAATTCGTCCGTTTCCAGCTTGTTAAATCCAAAACTGCTTTTCAGATTTAATCCCGGTATGATTTCATAGGCTATCTGCGCATTAGCTAATAGGTTATCCGTTTTAACCCGGTAGGCATTAGACAATAAAGCTATCGGATTGTCCGCAAATGTTGTTTTCCCGTTAGGTAATGGAGCCCAGTTAATTCCTCCATCATTCGTATAAAGGTCGGGCGCATTGGGAGCAAGTTTTATTGCTGCTCCTGTGACATCAAGATAGGAGAGTTTATTAAGGTCATGTAAATAATTTCCACTTAATTGGAAGGTGAATCTTTTATTGGTCGAGGTGTGGTTCATATTGTAACTGATTGAACCTTTAGTATCCGATAAATCACCAGGATAAACGGTGGTTTCTTTATGATACCCAGCTCCAAACTTAAACTGAGTACCTTTACTTCCACCTGAAATCATAGCTTGGATATCACTATACCTAGAAGTTCCGCCGATTAATTCCTTTTGCCAGTCGGTATTTTTGGTGGAATCCCATGTGCCATTGATGTCATACTGAAGTGGGTAATTTGGTGATGATGTAGTAAACTTATCATTGGTAAAATAGGCCTCTCTTCTCAAATTAAGATACTCTTGGGTGTTAAGAAGCTTTAACTTTCTGGTGATTTTTCCTATTCCGGTTTGCATGTTAACACTTACTGAGGTTTTTCCTGCCACGCCTTTTTTGGTTGTGATCAGAACAGCTCCGTTGGCTGCTCTTGAACCATATATTGCTGTAGCATCTGCGTCTTTCAAAACCTCTATAGATTCAATGTCTGCTGGATTAATAAAGCTTAATGCGCTACCTCCATTTACTCCTAAAATACTGGAAAGGTAGGCGGGGCTGGTAGAGTTAAAGGGAACCCCATCTATAACATAAAATGGATCGCTTCCGTTAGCGATACTGTTCTGGCCCTGAACTCTAACTTGCGTACTGCTACCAGCATTGCCTGAACCAACCTCTACATATAATCCTGGTACTCGACCTTGCAAGGCCAGCATTGGATTATTTACCGGTTGATTTATGATTTCTGATGCTTTAATTGATGTGATATTACTCGTACTTAGTCTTGTAGTTGTCGTTCCATAAGCAATCACCCTGACCTCATCTAATACTGAGTTTGATGCCTTTAATCGAATAAGTAAGTCTGAAGCGTCCTTATACTTAATTTCTTTGGTTTGAAAACCGATCATGCTTGCTACAATAGTTCCGTTATCAGGAACCGATTTCAGCAAGAATTCACCATTTTCATTCGTGAAGGTAATTTTATCTTTTTGCTCTTTAATAAGCACTGTTGCTCGTGGCAATCCAATGCCGGTACTGTCCACGATTCGACCTTTTAGTGTTAAAATTGACCTATCACTTGGAGGCTGGGGCGTGTTGCTTTGGTCTTTTTTTTTAGTGATCACCACTGAGTTGTGATCTATGGTATAGCTGAATGGTTGATCTTGGAAAATTTTCTCCAGCGCAATTTCTACGGGTACATGGCTTAATGTGATCGTGACAGGTTTGGCCTCTTTGCTGAGCGAATTTTTGAACAGGAAATTGTAACCGCTCTGTTTGCTGATCGTTTGCATCACTTCCCGCAGGGGCGCCCTGGAAACAGATATCGTGATTTGCTGAGAGAATACAGCAGCGGATACGTGTAAAGAAATTGCCAATAAGAAAATGGAAAGTTTCATGGCTAAGACTGGTAGTTTTAGTTTTTGGTTGATAGACGTTCCGTCGGTCCATATTTTGGACAAACGACCGCCTTTATGG
The DNA here is from genome assembly GCF_012726295.1 of Chitinophaga sp. Ak27. Classification (GTDB taxonomy): domain Bacteria; phylum Bacteroidota; class Bacteroidia; order Chitinophagales; family Chitinophagaceae; genus Chitinophaga. The sequence goes on from NZ_JABAOB010000007.1 coordinate 283,017, forward strand.
ATTTTATTTTCCATATCTTTGTCGTGTTTAGGTTAGCTAATTGTTGCTTCTCGACAATAAAAAACCTGACTCCAACCGGGGGTGTTGAAGGCGCCTCCGGTTTTTAGTTTTTTATTGGGTTAGTTAATGCTCTTAATAGGGAATCTTTCGGGTAGTTACTGTATGGTTATCCTCCTTTCTACAACTTTAAATTTATGGTCCGTATTGAGCTCCAGTAAATGTAAAACCTCAGACAAGGGCAATCTGCGGGAAATACGTCCGTCAAAGGACTCTGATGGAATTTTACTTTCGTCAATTTGAACGTTGTACCAACGGCCAATCTCTGTTAATACTTGTTTCATTGGGGTTTGGACGAAAACGAAATAATCGAGTTTCCAGGCAATATAATCATCTGGATCCACTTCTTTAATAAGGATTCCGTCAATAGTAACAATAGACTGTCGGCCAGGTGTGAGTTTTGCGGTTTTTCCGGTTTGGGTTTGGGATACGGTGACACCACCTTCTGCTAAGGTGGTTTGAATGGGTTCATTTAAATAGCAGCGCACATTGAAATGTGTGCCGGTTACGGTAACCACTTGCTCATTAGATTTGAGCAAAAAAGGTTTTCTAGGATTTTTAGCAACTTCTAAATAGGCTTCGCCGCTCAAAAAAACTTCCCTTTGCTTCCGCCCATTAAAGCTAACGGGGAACGTTAGTTTTGAGTCAGCGTTCAGCCATATTTTAGTTCCATCTTGTAATATCAATTCATATCTTTCTCCCTTCGGGGTGGTAATTGTATTCATTTGATCCGCTGTCGCAGATACAGGCAAGTCATCCGATACCTTGTAAATGACTTTGCCATTGTTCATTTGTACCAATAGCCCGGCATCTTTAGCCAGTTCTTTCTGCCCCTTTTCATCTAATTTAATTTTCTGACCATTGGAAAGGGTCAGGACGGTAGTCAGTCCGCCCGGACCATTTTCTTCCAATGCCTTTTGGGGTGAACTACCTGAATGTTTTTGATATTGGATCCAGTAAGCAGCCCCGGCAATGGTGAATAATGCCAATAAGGAAGCCGCAATACTGATCATTCTTCTGGATCTAATTGGTTTTACTACTGAGGGCCTGAGTCTCTGTTCAATGGCTTTCAGTCTGTCATAGTCCCTGGATTGGTAAGCTTGCAAATCGATCTGCTCATCCGGCAGCTGTTCGTTTTGGGCAATTTCAGCATACCATTTTTCAAGCAAGATGATTTCATGTTCCGTACATGTTCCCTCTCTGTAACGGCGTAGTAAGTCTTGTACTTCTTCCTTTTCCATGGATCTTTATTAGGAGGTATATAATGTATGACAGGATGCCCCCCCAATGGTGGTATTCCATTTCAGCTTTTTTTTGTTATTCATTTGTTATTCCGTTTTTATTTGAGTGTAAAATATTGGTTATCAATATATTGAAAATTTAAAAAATATTCAGAAAAATGAAAAGAATGTACTCAGCAGTTTTTTACGGAGCGTATCTAAAGCATTGGAGATTTGTTTTTTGATCGTGCCTTCCGTGGTGCCAGTACGTTTGGCGATTTCTTTATAACTCAATTCATTCTTTTTGGAAAGCTCAAATGCAGTGCGCATTTTTGGGGGAAGATCAGCGATCGCAGCCTCCACTCGCTCGCGGAGGTCTTTATCCAATTGGGATCTGGTTTGAAATATTTCTTCTTCCGTGTAGGTTAATTCATGAAATTGATATTGATGAACGTACCTGACAAAAGTATCTTTCACCTTTTGGTGTGTCAGAGAATTAATGGCCCGGTTACGAATACTGGTGTAAAGAAAGTTAGCTGGGGACTCAATTTGCTTGGCTTGGTCGCATCGGGTTAAAAGCGTCATAAATACGTCTTGTACGGCGTCGCTGGCTAGTTCACTATCTTTTAAGATCCTTCGGGCTTCGTTGAACAATATCCCCCAATATTTAGTATAAAGATGTTCAAACGCCCCGTGGTCCCCATTCTCAAAGGCAATCAATAATTGCCGGTCCGTTAGAGAATCATACATTTTTCTTTTTTTTCTAAAGCCAATGGTATTGATGTACTCATAAAAAATTGAGGTTGGCCAATGGATGCTTTAGGTAGAATGGTGTATGCTTATAATACTTACGCTCAAAATGAGAATTTAGATTACAAATTAAAATTGTTTTGTTTTCTGGAAAATGGTTAGCTTACTGACCATTTTTAAATGATATTTTTTTGATATCTATGGCTCGCGTCATCGGAAGATTTTATTTCAGGAAAACTGGTAATGGGAATTTGTTAGGGGAATATTCCAACAGTGGGATGCGAAGATCGGACGCTGAATGCGCCAATTTGGAAACATCTGTGGATCCCATAGAAGGATTGGCGACTGATCCCTTTGCAGGGCAATACATCACCACCTGGTTAGAAGATCACAAACCCAGGCAGGCCCGATTATCCATTGCCGTTAGGCCAGGCGCCACTGGAATTTATACGGTAACCTGGACAGCCTTCAACCACACAACCTTGTTTTGGGGAGAAGCCATGATCGCAGGAGACTTGCTCATTGGGGATTATAGAAATTTTGATCCTTTTTGATCACTGGAGACGCAACTATTCCTGACTTAAAAAAACTTGAACATTACCAGCATAAAACTGAGTTTGCCTTTAAGGATCTTTAGGGCATAATACACTTGTTTTTTAACAGTGCCTTCACTGATATCCATCCTGGCTGCAATCTCTTTATAGCTCAATTCCTCGTTTCTACTGAGGATAAACGTTTCTCTCATTTTTTCCGGTAGTAAGGAAATTTCCTTTTCGATCAATGCCTCCAGTTCATTGGCACGAACCCGCTCATCGGTACTCCAGGATCCGTCGTTCTGGAAATGTTGCAGCCTTTGTAAGTAAAGCGCCTTTACCTTTTCATGTTCCACCAGGTTAATGATATGATTCCTTAAACCCTGGTAAACGAATGCCGCCAGGGAGGTTTTAATGACAAGGCTCCCCCGTTTTTCTAAAACTTTAGTGAACACTTCCTGTACCGCATCGCTCGCCTGATCGGGATCTTTCAACATTCTGCGGGCGTGATTGAACATCTGCAACCAGTATCTTTGGTAGATCTCCGCAAAAGCCTCCTGGTGGCCTTCATTAAAAGCCATAACTAAGTCTGCGTCTAATAAATGTTTCAAAGGTCTTTGCATAACTCTAAAGGCATCTCTTGCTCTGGTGATCGGTTGGTTTAAGGGGAATCTATCTCAATTATGGAGCGAATTGGAATAGCGAAAAATATTTGGCGGACGATCAACAAATATAACAATTTAGTGCTATTTAAAGGTAGATTTTTCGTTGGTATTTTTGATAAACCCATGAAAAAAGTAGGGATTTTGAAGTAATGGTACTTTTCTCTTATTCGAAGTGTAATATTTATATTGGTAATTAAATAAACAAAATAATATATATGAACACGCCTCCGTCGAACCACCCGGACAGGTATTGGCAGATCCTACAATTAAACATTGAGTGGCTACGTTTTTCCGAAACCAAAGCTACATTTATTCTTACCGCATATGGTATTATGTTCACCATCGCTTACACCAATTCATCAGCAGTATTTGCCTCTGCAAAGCAATCTGTATGGATCTTAGTCTTAATATTTATTTATGGCTTACTAAGCATGGTTTCCATCTACTTTGCTTATTTGTGCGTGAACCCAAGACTGACCAAAGAATTTAAAGACTCTATCATTTATTTCGGGGACATAGCGAAAAAACATAAACAACATACCGATTACAAGTCCCAGGCAAAAGCCATTTTGAATGATGAAGAACAATTTACCGATCACATTACTGAACAGATCCACCAGATTTCTTCAATCGCATGGGACAAATACCAGAATGTGGGCTGGGCAATGCGGTTATCCATTTTGGGGCTGGTTGTGTTGATACTGGCAGTCTTTTCATATTTAATCCAGAACCTGTAATTTCTTTCTCTTATGGCAAATTTAGATCTGATTGAATACTTCAATAAAAAGTATTCACCACCATTGTTTAAGGACAGGAACTTTTCCTTCAACCTCAATGAGTCTTTTAATCCTAATGATATTCAAAAAGGTCTGGATGATTCGCTTTCTAAGCTGGGTACAGAATATACCATGTATTTCGATCTCGGAATGACAGCCGATGTCGCCCTGCTTTTCATAGATGTTTGTGGTTTCTCAACCCGCTTTCAGCACCTGGATGGTGATAAAATTGCGAAATACTTTGACAATTATTATAAGATCATTATCCCATTGATTTATGAAAATGGAGGGGTTGTTGAAAAGGTAATCGGTGACGGGATTATTGCTTTATTTGGCCCGCCTTTTTTGTCAGGCTCATATCGTGAGGCCATTGATAAAGCTGATACCTGTGCCAAGTGGATTATTTCAAAAACAATCGGTACTGATTTTTCGAGTAAGGTCGCCTTCCATTCGGGAGCCATCAATTACTTTAAAAACAAAAGCGGCTATTACAAAGAGTTTACCATGATTGGAAAGCCATTAACAGAGTTATTCAGGTTGGAGGGAATTTCAGAAAACAATTGCATTAATTATTTCTGTAATACTGACGTTCATAAGTATTATAATAATTTAATAACCAGAAGCCAACGTAGCAATTCCACTGCGCCGGTATGGACTCGTTTTGATAAAGGTATTCAACCCCCGAAAGGGACCAGGTATGATCGTTTATATTTCATTCAGTACAAAAAGTAACATTACCCAACAATTTAAATATGTCCGTTAAATCTATAATCGATGAAATTGAAGCTGATGTTGCAGATGTGATCGATACCCAGTTTGGTTATAGCCCGACTTTTATAGTACCCAGCCCTGACGATCCGAGTTTAAGCTATGAGCGTGGGAAGCAAAAAAGCGGGAAAGTGCTGTCGACCTGCGTCTTGTATGTAGATATTCGAAATTCTGTAACTTTAAATGATGCCCACAAACCCATCAGAATGGCAAAGATATATACAGCTTTTATTAAAGCTGTGATCAAGGCTGGACGGGAGCATGGGGGGCATACCCGTAATATTATAGGGGATCGGGTGATGATTGTTTTTCCAGCAAAGGATTGTTTTGTTAACGCTGTTGAATGCGCCATTACCATCAATCATGTTGTTAAGTATATTTTGAAACCCGAATTCGCCCCGGTGGATTTTAAATGTGGAATCGGGGTCGATTTTGGAGAGCTTAAAATATTAAAAGTCGGTATCCAGCGAAATGGGACTGAAGGGCCACAAAACAAAGGGTTGGTGTGGGCTGGCTATCCGGCTAATGTTGCCTCTCGCCTGACAGATGTAGCCAATAAGAAGATGAGTGAAGAATACTATTATGTTGTAAGAAATCCAATAAACCCTCGGGCAATCCAGTCCCCATACGTTTATCGGTTGCAGAGTTTGGGTCTGAAATATGACCCCAAAGCGCCCTATTATTTGACCTCTACGGAAACCGTAAAGATGACAGAATCTGAATTTGCCAAAAGTTTTTTTAGCGGCTTTAATGGTTATTCAACATTACATGGTAGGATGATTTCCTTCCAAAGAAAAACAGAAGAATTTTCATATTCTCCAATTTTGATTACGGATCGGGTTTTAAACGGACTGAAAAAAATTAAACCTGCTGAATCGCATTTTTGGAAAGAACAACAACATAAAATTAAAAATGTGGACTGTAAAGTATATGGTGCGGATATACATTGGACGTTTAACAAATGATCTCTAATTGAACATTTTGTAGCAAATCCGGATTAGGTCGTTAATTGCTTTCTATTTGAAGTATCCACGTGTCAATCTTGCTTTGGTCCAGTTTCAGTGAAGTGTTGAAGTTCTGGTTCGTTGCGGTAAAGGTTTCTCCTGTGGGGATCTTTCTATAGAGCCCTGTGGGAGGATCCAGAGATAAACCTTTAAAGGTTTTGGCGATGAGCTGTTTAAATTTTGCGATGGCCTGGTCTTTTTCTGCGCTGTTGTTAATGTTCAATACAATCTTCAGGGTTTTCACATATTCAGGGCTGTCACTGGTCAGGTAGTAGGCTAGGTTGTTCTGCATCCCGTTAACTTCTGAATTTCCGCCAAACTGGAAATAAGGGGTACTGGCGATCCAACCAAGTTCATCACCGCGCCATGGCCTGACCTCACCAATTCCATTGTCAGATAAGCTGCTGCTTAAAGCATTTACATTTTTGAATGCAGCAAGTTTAATTCCTGTTTTGATTTTTGTAGCTTTTGCGGGGCTGTCAGTTTGGCTATCTGCTGTGTTGTCATTACCAGCGCAACTGTTCAGTATAACCAGTGCGCTGAAGGAAATGATGACTAGGGTTTTCATTTTGTTTATAGTTTTGATGGTTGATGTAAATTGCTTGAAATTTACGCCTTTGCTATGAACTGGCCAACATCTGCACATCTGTTTATAGCCACCTCGCTGACCGAAGGAAAGCTGGATCGGGGCAAGGGAACAAATTCATGCCCTGACCCCTTAATATCATTAGGCCCAGTTTTAAAAATTCCTTATATTCAGGTTCATTACCTCGGTAATTTCTACTGTTAACGCTTATTCCTGGCCAGTGGCATGGTCTAACGGAATCGATTTTTTTGATTAACGAATAATTGAACCTCCGGCCTTTGATTCTTCATTGGCCGTTTTTTTTGCTATTTACGGAGCTGGTTTAATTTCTTTTTTCTGCTGCGCTTCCCTTCTGCATAGGTTTCATTTTTTGTTAGGCAATTGTTATGCAGCTTGCGTTTGGAGCCGCTTTGTATTCTGCGTGGTATTGCGGAGTAGTTTGCCTACGGGTTTTAATAATTAGAAAGATATAAGACCGGCCTTTGATTCTTCTTAGGCCTAATCTTTTATTCAGGTCCAAACTGATTTACTAACCACTTACTCTTTAGATATGAAAAGAATGTTGTCCAGCCTTTTTTTGACCAGCCTTTGCTATTTTGCAGGCGCCCAATGCGACCATGCCAAAGGCACGTTTGTAGTCACCGACAAGCAAATTTACACACCCGGGGAAACGCTTTATTTTACAGGTTACCTGCTCAATTTTCAGCCTGGAGATACCGCAACCTATCATACCCTTTACCTGGCTTTGGCCGATGGGCAGCAGCGCCTGCCGGTGATCTGCTCGCCGTATTGGATGGAGCTGGGTATTTCAGCGGGAAGTATCGAAATTCCTAAGGATCTTCCTTCAGGAGATTACTCACTCCATGCGTTTACCAATAACCTGTTGCAGGATTCCTGTGAACAGGATTTTTATCAGTGGATCTCCATTAGAAAGTACGGCCAGGAGCCTGTTGTTGCCAGTTCCTTCACCAGTGCCTCCATAGATACCGCTGTTCGCTGGATCAGACGGGAACCTGCGCCAACGGCCCGGGTCACGCTCAGTACAGATTCCAGTGTTTATCATCGCAGGAGTCAGGTGAGCTGCAAACTCCGGGTGACTGATAGCACAGGGACTAGGATCAAAGGATATTATACGGTATCCTGCGCCCTGGACCGGCGCCGGCAGACGGAAGGTTTTTGGAATATGCGCAGGTATTATTACGTAGACCGCTATCAGAATTTAATGGATTCCAGTGTTCATTTTACCGTATCCCCGTGTTTACTCAATCCTCTGGTGGGCTATATCACTAAGAACAATAAGATCGTGAATAAACGGATTCCTCTGAAACTCCTCACTAGTAACGGAGTGTTTCAATTTAAAACCGATTCCATCGGTGTCTTTAATCTTCCTTCCACGAAGCTACTGGCTTCGTCGGCCTCTAAAGGCTTATTGAGTGTGTCCAAAGGCAGTAATTCAGAATTTTTTACCATCCACTTTTTAGACATTGCTGCCCGCGTCTGTCGCACCTTAGCGCAAAGGCCCTTGCCTTACTTAGCCGATCAGCAGGCCGATAGCGCGGTGTTTTCCCCACAGGAAATGGAATACTGGTCCAGGCATGCGGATCAGCCGGGGGACTCCAGTCCGCTGAAATCTGCACCGTCCTTTACCGGCACAGAATCCGGCCATATCAAAAGGGTCAACCTGATTGCTCCGGCCAAAGCTTTTCCCATGTCTGACAATGCCACAGACAGTCTCCGGGAAATAAACCTGAATACCACCCTGTATTGGAATTACTTCATGCCTGATACCGAGTCCGAAGATACATCCTTCAGCTTTATTACCGGCGACATTCCCGGAACATATACCTGTACCATCCAAGGTTATAGCGATCAGGGTTTGGTCTGTACCAGTATACATTTTACGGTTCTTTAATTACTTGGGCGATGACTTGTACAACTTGCATTTTAGACTAAAGAAAAGCCGGACATGGAAATGTCCGGCAATAGTCAACCAATTTTTTAGAAATAATCTAAACCAGTAATTCGCATTTAGAAAAATGCCAAACTAGCTAGGTGAAAAATCAATCACAAATAATTCCCGTCATCTGAACAAATGCAGGAAGTTTGGTGACATAAAATTGTGCTTCTTTAAACCTGTGCCAACAGGTTGATTTTTTGTGCCTTTCCCTATCTTCCTAACGGCCCGGTTGATGGCTACCCAGGGAGGGCGGTCACTTTTTACCAAAGAAATAGCTGGCCGAAGCCATAAAGTATTGTTGTAACGTCGTACGCTCTGACCTTTCGGTATAGGTGGGCATTTGGATATTGTTCAGTGCCTGGTTCTGGTGCAAAAGGTCATAGACATACAGTTTTACTTGCAAAGATTTTTTAGCCAGCATGGTTTTCGATATCCAGGCATTCCACAAGGTGAAGTGCTGGCTTGCACCGGTATTGACGGTATAGACGACTGCTGATCCTAAATTCAGTTGTAAGGGCAGATATCCGTTAATCCCTACATAACTTCTGGTGAGCAAATAATCCTGGTAACTGTTCACTTGTAGATGATATTGAGTAGCTGAATAGCGTAGCTGTTGCATCAGCGTGATTTCCAGCGCATTTTTCAGCATCCAGGAAATAGACAGATGATGATCCGAGACAATGGTCACTGTAGGGCTTAAAGTTTGATTGAGATAAGTCTGCGTATGCCGGACGGATGAAAAAGTATTATAATCCACACTTAGCCCAATCGAGCTAACCCTTTTGGAAATGGTAATGATCGGCGTGAGGGTATAATTGCCATTCACGTTGACTGGCCTGGAAACCTGTCGGCCTGTAGAATCGGTGGTGATCGCAGTAGACATCCCGTTTTTTTCTATTCCGCCCAACATATTGACACTAAAGCTGAATCCTTTCATCGTCAGGGTTTGCAATTCAATCGAGAACTGGTGGTCTACCACAGGTTTTAAGTCCGGGTTTCCGAGTTGCATATACAGCGGGTTTTGGCTGGAGATCACGGGCAACAGAAACTTAGACCTGTCCATCATCGACGGCAATACCGTATAGCGCAGGATGATGGACGCCGTAGGTCTCCAGTTGTACATCACGCTCGCAGTTGGCGCCAGAAAATTCACCTGCTGATCGTATCGTCTGTCCTGACCTAAATTAACGCTCCGGGAAAGACTGGAATGAAAGCCTAAGCCCAGCATGCCCTTGAGCTTTCCCTTCTGGACAAACAGACCTGCATTAAGTCCATGTGTCTGCATGAGGCTTTTGAACCGGTAACTGAGTGAATCGTTGGGTTTGTCGTATGCTGACCGGCTGTATTCAAAGTCCATCGCTTGTTGATTGTTTAAAGTGTTATTGGCTGAAAAGCTATAGCCGATATTCATATCAATACCTTTGGCAATGGTTTTACTGAAGCTCGCGCTCAGGTTGATGTTGTCGGTGGTCATGCTATTGTCTACCAGTTGATTCATGGAATCCCTGCTGCCGGAAGATTTCACTGTATTTAAGCTGTAATTTTTCTGATCTTCCTGGATGCTGCTTTGTCCGATGTTCCAGTTCAGCACCAGCCTGGCATCGGCCTTTTTTAAGCCATGAACATATAGTCCTGAAAAGCTCATATTCCGGTTACGGATGGTGTTTTCATTTTCCAACCGACCGGAATTGATGGTGTCTTTTGCCAGGGTATTGGTGAGAAATGAGCTGCCGGAAACCGTTTTATTATTCATCACTTCGCCGTTGAATCCTACATTGAGCAGATCGTTTTCATTCGGGTGCAGGTCTGCACTGACAGATACGTGGTCTACCAGGATTTGTGAAAGCCTGGTGACCAAGGACTGGTATTGATAACTGCTGTCTGCAAGTATATTGGTCCGCAGCGAACTGGTGGACATTTCCATGGATCCGTTTTGATGGTATAACCTCCCATTGAGCTTCACCTTCGGGTTCACATCAATGGAAAGGTTGGCATTTACATTTTTCATATCCATTAATCCAGCCATGGCTTCAGCCATATAAGTCTGCTCATCGGTACTGGAAGGGCCAGTGGAAGCGTTGACATTATTGCCGCCAGCGGACAGTATCAATTGTTTGTGTGCTCTCAGCAGGTTAAGCTGACCAGCCAGGTTATAGCTATCCTTATTACCCCATCCGCCGGAAATCGTACCATTAATTCCTTTTTTTAAGGCTTTAGGTACCGTGATGTTGATGATCTTTTCCCCGCTGCCCACAGGCGCCTGACTTCCGGGATCAGGTTTATTGGCAATCTGTATATATTCCGCCATCCCTGCCAGCAACTGCTGAGTGATCTTCTGCTGTGGCCCGCTTCCGGCAGCGATTTCAGCATATGGGCGTCCGTCAATATAAATGTCTTTGATCTGTTTCCCCTGGTAAAAAATGTTCCCCTGCGGATCAATATAGATCCCTGGAATTTTAGTCAGCAGATTTTGCAGGCTTGCATTTTCTGCGGTTTTAAAATCCGCCGCTGCATATTCCAGGGTATCGTGCTTGATCTTCACCAGATTCTTATCGCTCTTAATGTCAATACGGGAAAGACTGATACTAGACGGCTCCAGGTATAGGCGGGAAAGGGGGACTTTCCTTTCTCCAGGCTTTACTTCCACCTGATAATAGAAAGTTTTATAACCCACAAAGCTGATCATTAGCCGGTAAATCCCGGCAGGCGGCAACGGCAAAGTGAATTGCCCATTTTCCCCCGAAAAGGCCTTGTAGCCAGTAGGCTGCTGCGCTTTGAGCAACGTCACCGACGCTGCTTGCATAGGCTTGTCAGAGGATTTGCTGTACACTGTTCCCACCAGCTGGGCACAGCAAAGGGCAGGCGCTAACAAAGCGCATAATACGCTGAATAAAAATCTCATAAAAGAAACAAGTGGTTACCTTAATAAATCATCAAAACGGGTGATCCGCACCGGCATCAATGGTCGGTGGCAGGTAGGTATAATAACAGAAGATATAAGACTACGGCAAATCTCAGACGAATCTACAGTCAGAAACCATCGTATTTGTATGGGTACATACCATTGTAAACACCCTAATAACCGTTTTCGGAATCGCGCGGGGTATCGAAAAATAAAATAAATGCGTTTTTTTATTCCATGAATCCAAATAAATTGCCGGCTGAAAAATATTTTTTTTGACCACTTGCGAAACAAAAATGCCGGGTAAAATCCCGTTGGTAACCACGATTTCTTAGCGTTTATCGCCGTTATTATCGTTGCTGATCCTGATGTTGACCACTGGCCCGTTCAAATGTAAACAGGAATGGATCACCTTTTGGATCAATACCAGCCGTACTGTCCAATGGATATTGTGCGGTCTTGAAGGTGCCTTTAAAACCTTGCTTTCTTAGGGTTTTATGCCGCGCCGTTATACAGTGATCTTTCTGGTCAGCACATCTTAATTCCTGGTGATCTTTTAATTTTTTTTCGCAGACCTTTTTTGCTTGCGTGTTGCCTTGTTGGGTAAGCGGGATTCATAAGACCGTCAAGGCATGTATTTGATAAACCACGGCGCCCCACCGAGAATAGGGGATATAGGTTCATGAACCTGTATGGGAGTGCTTTCCCTCTCTGGCGGCAGTTTCCACTGCTGCAATTTGTAGACCAGCGTTATACCATCATATTTTTAAACTCGAAAATTCCAGAACGGCATGAAACATTTATTCATCCACCTTAACGATGAGCAAGGTTTATCGGTAAGACTAAAAATCAAAAAGGGAAATTTACCTCATCATTTTGAAATCATCCTGAATAAGCAGGTTACTGAATATATCATGAACCAGGAGAAAATACTCGAACATTCGGATGGTCCCGCCTTATCCGCAGTTATGGAGGAGAAAGTCAAGAAATGTATTTACCAATATTATCCCAAAGGCCATTCGGCGCACAAAGAAGGATCGTCCTATTTTAGGGACTATGCGGATTATTAATCTTCATACGGCGAGGGTTCCCATTTCTGATTTCCTTGTTTTAATTATGGCCCTTGAGCCACTGCTTCAACCAAAAGCTATCCTGCGGGTCAGGGCCTTTCCTTAAATCTGACTTGACGATCAATAGGGGGTAAAGCGAACCTCTTCTTACAATTTTAAGCCCGGTAAATGGACTAGGCTGGTGATCGCCATCCGCTCGTTGCAGTGGGTGGTCGATCAACTGGCTACCGGCCTGTCCAAAAGCGAACCAGGCAGATATTTGCCAGTGCGAAAATAAACCCGCCGCCGCGATCGGAGAAAGGCCCACACAGATGGGTGGTCCGGGAAACCTACCGGTGGCAAACTGATGGTTTTGCAGGTGATACCTGATGCGTGCATCCAGCAACACCAAATGTTGAGCCAGCTCCGGGGCCATTTCTCCTGGATCAGGAAGGGCTAAAACATCGGCTGGGCTATCGCTCAGCAGGGCTATAAACTTGCGGGTAACCAGTTGAAAGATCATGAACTTTCGGATTGGTCGTAAAATATAACCAATTTAGCCGAAGTGGTAGACGAGCCAACAATATATTTTTCAAGATAACTTTCCCAGGAATTAGCGGATTTGGACAAGCTTTATTATGTATAAATACCAGTACAATTCCTTGTTTGCTCATCACACAATAATTACTCCGTCCCCAATAAGGAAACATGGCCTGAATGAAAAAGTAGTTGGGTACTGAAAAATAAGGGAAGAAATTGTAGCTGAAGATGAATGAAAAGAGGCAATCAATTTTTCAATCGATCACCTCTAATTACGCTCTCTGTACAATACTAAGAACTACATTTCATAATTGCAAATTTAATTGAGCAGCAGCAATTTGTTTCTTCTGCAATGCTGAGCCTTTACCTTCTATAAGCTATACCATATACCCCGAACAACTTCGGCGTTAAAGGTAGAAAATTGTTACCCGAAACCCTGAAGGAAGCCATGGCCATTGCGTGCGCTCTAAGGTATTAGCGGTTGGTTAGCCATAACTGTATTATGCTTCACCTTTATTGGAGAGTGAGAAAGTTCAATCCTGAATTTTTTCAGAAAGTTCGGTAAAGGGGTTCGGGGCGCCCAAAAAATTCCGCAATGAACACTGGCCCCGCCCGCAAGGGCCCTCCTTAATTTGCGTTGCTTTTTGGGCTTGCTCCCCCTTTACCGGAGCGACTTCCATAATTCATTCTTCAACTTAAAATTAGAAATTATGGAAAGTAAAATGACCTTAACTGATGGTTACCAGGTAAACGAAATCTCCGTTTCATATAAGCCCGCTTTCAAGATAGCTGATCGTCCTCTAATCAATGATAGCAATAGCTGCGCAAAGTTGTTAAGAGCTTCCTGGGACCCCGGAAAACTGCAATTTATCGAAGAGTTTAAGGTCGCGTTCTTCACTCGTGGAAACCGTCTAATTGGAATCTTCCAGGTTTCCAGCGGAGGCACATGCGAAATTATCGTTGATTTGAAAGTCTTATTTGCCACAGCGCTGAAGGTCAATGCTGCAAAAATGATCATTACCCACAATCACCCCTCCGGCAGCTTAAATCCCAGTCAGCCGGATCTTCGTCTGACTCAAAAAATTAAAGAAGCGGGTTTACTGTTGGGTATAGCCCTCTTAGACCATATCATTTTAACTGCTGATTCTTACTATTCTTTCGCTGACCAGGGGCTGATCTAGCCCCTTTTTTTTGCTCCGCCATTTATGGTTCATCTTGCCTTTTACCCTGAGCTTCCTGGTCCCTTCGGGACACTGTTTTTTTACCCCACCTTTTTTGTAGCCGTGGATAAAGCAGCCAAATCGAAGGTATGTGGAGCGTTCAAAACGGCGCCTCCTTAATGGCATTCCGGCGACCGGAATGCCACCCTTCGGGACTTACCAGCGCCTTATTTGCCCCCTCCCCATACACTTGATTTGTCTTTTCCCACGTGCCACAAAAAAGGCGGGGCAAAAAAAGGGAAAGACCAAAACAAAATTTTTAAATATAAAAAATTCAACATCATGAAAAAGTTAAGAATCCCACAGACCAACGAAGGACAAGAAGCCACTTTTATCAAAGGAGGTACTACATCAACCGAACAGGCCACCACTCCGGCCAGCGAAATCCTAAGCACAGATTTGACCGAAGGGCAAGAGGGCAACAACCCCGATGGCCCAAAACCCGGGGACCCGTATTACAAGCAACATTTGCGGGAAAGTATGGGGCGCGTGTTCAACTTGGAGGAAGTGAGTAAAAAGGTAGAGGAAATGAACGGCAAAAAGCAATACCTCAACAGACTTGCCGAGGACAAACAGGCCCTTACTCTTTTTCAGCTTCAACGGACTGATAGCGACGAGGAAGAAGAGGTAGAAGCGGATTGGAATGGTTGTTCCCTTGACATCCGGGACAAGCAAGGCAATCGCTATACCCTGACTAATAAAAGGGTGATCGCCCTTGTTGTGGCTTTCCTCTTTGACACCTTTAGCATCAAGGAAGATGAATTAAAGAAACAAATTTTAGAACTGGCTCAAAACTTTTAAGCCGCTATGTTTCCCGGTGTCCCGCAGTTCTTGCGGGATACTTTTTTCTTATTGAATCACTAAACCCTTTCGTTATGTCATCAAATATCAATTATAATCTCCTTACTGAAAAACACAGCTTTTTTGCCGTGAATCTTCCTGCATGGCATGGGCTTGGCCAAATCGTGGAAGACTATCCGACCAGCGCCGAAGCCATACAATTCGCGGGGCTAGACTACAGGGTAGAAAAAAGACCCAATACCCAAATCCTGCCAGTAGGGCCAAATAGAACGTCAAAAGAGAGTTTCTTTACCTACAGGACGGATTCCATGCAGGTTTTGGGTGATCATGTAGGACACAAATATAAAATCATTCAAAACGGAGAGGCCTTTGACTTCTTTGATTCCCTTATTGGTGAGCACACAGGCATTAAATATGAAACAGCTGGTGCCCTGGGTAATGGGGAGCGGATTTTCATTACTGCTTTATTACCTGATTATATTCGTATCGGGAATAGCGATGATGTGATCAAAAAATATTTGCTGCTTTCCAATTCCCACGATGGTAGTTCTGCGCTTACACTAACACCTACTGATATTCGGGTGGTCTGTGGCAATACCTTAAATCATGCGCTAAAGGATAAAAGCAATACCCTGAAAATTAAGCATACCCTGAATGCTGAATCCCGTTTGAAACTTGCTGATAAAGTACTCGGATTTAGCCGTAAGAGCGCCAGCTCCAAGCAGGAGTTATTTACCCACTGGTCAAAAACACGAATCAGGGATCACGAAGTTAAAAAGCTGATCCGGCTTGCCATGACTTCAAATAAGGAAACTATTGATAAAATTCGCTTGGAACAGGAATTTATACAGTCAACCTATATGAACAATATTGTGGATACAGTCTTTAGCTATGCCATGGGGACTGAATCTCAATTATTGGATACCACAAAAGGTACTGTATTCGGAGCCTACAATGCTGTTACCGGCTATTTTCAAAATGTAAAGGCCTATAAATCCAGCGAGGAAAAAGCCAAGTCCATTCTTTTTGGCGGGGATGCTTATACCAAAAGCCTGGACTGCTTTAAACTGTGCAATGATTTCGCCCGGTACGGTGCCGATGCGCTTAACTGATTCTATATCTGCAGCCCCCTAAAGGGCTGCTTTTAAACTTTCCTCTTTTATGAAAATTCTTGATTTACACGGGATGACCATCGAGGTCACCAATATTGACGAGGCTATAGCACAGGCTGAAAAATTTAAGGCGTACCGATACGTGAATTACGGTAAAGGTGATTTATCCGAGGCTCTTTATTTATACTGGACGGATTTATATCAAAAGCTTGTGAACTTAAAACAGGTCCATGATGGTGAAACAAAAATCTAATATCATGAGAACATTTTTAGGATTATATGACGTGCAATGGTATGCCGGCATTGCGATTTTTTTAGGGGTGGTTCTATGGGCCTTCATTGCCCGCCGGCGTTATAACCGCTTTATCGGTATTACTCAGCGAAGCCCTTTGCCTTTTTTTGGGGCGCTGGTCATTGGCGTACTGGAATGGCTCGCCATTCTGTTGTCCCGGATGCTGATTTTATTTGGCCTGTTCTTTCTGCTCCTGGTCTGGTATAATCACCATTAGGGCTTGAGAAGTTGCCGGTTTAAAAAAAATCGGCCCGCCCCTTGCAGGGGGCGGGCCGCCTTTGAATAATGCAGAACCCTAGAACTGATCCTTTCTGAAGGATTTATATTCAATGGAGCTAATCTATAATTAAATTATGGTTTTGATAAACCAGCTTAACCTAACCTTATCCGCTAAAATTTATACTGAGAGATTTATAAAAAATTAAGAATCTGCCATTTTACCAAAGAGATTATCGGTTTGAAATCGATCTCATATGTCGTTTTGTCATTCCTTATATGCTTGCATTATAATTGCATCCTCTATGCCCTAAACTTAAAATTATGGCAAAATTTACCGCGCGTGTTGAATTGCACGATGGGAATGAAGATGACTATGAAACCCTTCACGATGAAATGGAAAAGGAAGGGTTTACACGAAGCATTTTTTCCGAAAATAAGGAGTATTATTTACCACCAGCAGAGTACAATTTTGACTCTGGTAATGCTACGTTGGATTCCGTCCTTTCTGCTGCAAAGGCAGCCGCCTTCAAAACTGGTAGAAAGTATGCAGTGCTAGTTACTGAATCAGCAGGTAGAAAATGGTTCGGTCTTACTGTTGCAAATTAACTTTGTCGTCCAGTACCTGTTAACAATCCCAAGGCCTCTTCTAGCGAGAGGCCTATAATGTAATATTAAGTGCCTCAAAATGTTTCTCATGGACAACAGCTATCGTATTGTACTGCTTTCCGCAAATACATTGGTAAAAAATGAGATTGTTAGCCTTAGTCAAATTCCTAAACCGTAATTAGAGGCTGGAATCTTTGATTTTATATCTTCTTTTTGGGTCTATTTTAAGCCAATTGGGGCCTTAAAGTACCAAGCGGAACACCAATGCCTTATTCGGGTACTTAATCGAAAAATAAGGCTTGAAACGAAGGGTGGTTAAGTATTGGTCTTGACCTTATGAAACAGGGTTGCATCCGGCAATGGATGTAACCCTGTTTTCATTTTGCTCGGCTTACTTCAAGGCTTTCACCATGTCATAGGTCATTTTCAGTCCTGCTTTCTCCAGGCATTCCTGGATGAAGGTTTGCAGATCCCCGGACAGGCCATCGGGGAATAGGGTAAAGACCTCCGATTTTTCTTTGATGCCCTTGTCAATCAAAAGGGCTAGCAGCAAGACTACTTTCCGGCCAGCCGTGGCCGGGAGTTTCACATTTCCCGCCCATTCAGGTGTACTCATGAGCAATTCAAACATTTGGACTTTTTCACTGTTGGTCATCATACGCACATTTTTTTAGGTTCAATTTCACCTTGTAAAAATAGGGGTAAGCCGAGAGTTTAACCTATTCAAAAAATCTGCTAGGTTGAGGAAATTCGGCTATACCTGTCTAGTTTTGTATCACCGTTTTTGTGAAATTGAAATTGTGAGTTATGGGAAACAACGAAACAAGACTGACCTGCGCCGAGGCCAGGCAGTATGACCTGGTGAATTACTTAGCTACCCTGGGCATTGAGCCCAAGTATGTGAAGCGGAATGTGTTTTGGTATCTCTCGCCATTCCGGAATGAAAAGACCCCCAGTTTTAAGGTGGATCGTGGTAAAAACATCTGGGCCGATTTCGGGGATATGGAAGCCGATTTAAAGGGCAAGAAATGTTCAGGCGGAAATCTCATCGATTTTGGCGTACGCTTTCACGGATGTACCGTTGGCGAGTTTTTGGCCAAGCTGGAAGGAAGGATAGACCTTCCCCGGTTAACGCCCCAGGAGCGCAAAGCGCAAGCCCAGGAAGAAGCCAATAAGGTAATCATCCTGGAGGATAAGTCCTTATCTCATCCCGCACTATTAGCCTACATCAAGGAGCGCCGGATTCCCTTTCGGATTGCAGACCAGTATTGCCGGGAAGTGGTTTTCAAAATTGGTGACGGTAAACCTCAATTTGCCATTGGATTTAAAAATAACTTCGGTGGATTTGAATTGCGTCGTCCCCGGTTCAAAGGGAGTTCTTCCCCAAAAGGATTTACCACCTTTGTTGCCGATCCCCCGGCATCAGAGATTTCTGTATTCGAAGGGTATTTTAACTTTCTTTCCTACATGACCTATGTTCCAGCTGGATCTGTACCGAAGCAGGATATCATGGTCCTCAACAGCCTGGTTTTCTTTGAATCCGCCCGCACCATTTTAGAGACTTACCCCCAGGCCAATTTGTTTTTGGATCGCAACGGGCCAGGCCAGCGGGTCACCCAAAAAGCCATCCAAAGTCAACCTGCTATCTACCAGGATAAAAGCCTAATTTATCAAGGTTATGAAGATTTCAATGACATGATCTGTCAATTCGGTAGGCGGGTTAAAAATTCCAACCGCCTTTCTCCCTGATCCCCTTCTTTTAAGAAAATAGCATCCAGGGCAGATGCTTATTTTTCTAGCGGAGGTTCTCTGGCTTCGCTCGAACCTGCCAGATGTTCCGTTGTGATACAACGGTTGATTTTTTGACCGCCTATCCTCCCAAGTCGGGGCGGTTGATCGAGTTTAATGATTGATGATGTGAAAAGGAAATTGTGATGACAGCACCCCAAAAAAGAACCCACTGGTTGCATTTGCGCCTCACCGCTGAAGAGTATAGGCTACTGGAGCAACAATTTAAAAGCACCACCGAGCGCAAGATCAGCGTGTATGCCCGCAAGGTTTTTCTCCGAAAACCTATGATCGGCGGCTACCGTAACCTTACTGCCGATGCCCTGATGATCGAGTTCAGTAAACTGATCAAAGACCTCAACGGAGTGGCCAATAACTTTAACCAGGCTATCCATGTCCTGCACACCAACAAGCACCATCAGCACATCCACAAGTGGTTGTCCGGATACCAGGCGGACCGCGCAAAGCTGGTTGCAGACATCCAAAACATCAAGGAGTTTATTCATAAAACGGCTGGAATATGGTTGCAGTCGTAAAGGCCGGAGCCTCCATCAGGCGTACCTTTTATTACAACGAGCATAAGGTTGATGCCCTGATTGAGGCGGTGGATGAAAAGGGAAAAGTGACGCTCAAGCCTGCTGCTGTATTGCTCTTAGCTGCCAATTACCCCATGGATCTGGAAGCCATGAACCGCCAGCAGCGGCTGAATATGCTTCTGAAAACCGCTGAAAAGCGGCCTACAGTGAAAAAGAACAGCCTTCATATTTCGCTGAATTTCGCCCCTGGGGAAAAACTTTCTGAAGCCCTGCTGAAACAGATCGCTGGGGAATATATGGACGCTATTGGCTTTGGCGGGCAACCCTACCTGGTGTATCAACACCATGATGCCGGGCATCCCCATTTGCATATTGTAACCCTGCGTACCCGCCCTGATGGGACTTTAATTAATACCTACAAAATAGGGGCTAATGCGTCCAATAAAGCGCGGTTAATGCTGGAAAAAAAGTTTGGCCTGGTGGAAGCCCAGCAGCATAAACGGGACTTCTTCCGCCTGCCGCCAGTGGATGCCGCCAAGGTACATTATGGTCAGGCCGCCACCAAAAGGCAAATCGTCAATGTGCTGGACTGGGTGTTGACCCGGTACAAATATGCTTCGCTGGCTTCCTTAAATGCCGTCCTGGAAGGCTATCATATCCGCGCAGAACGGGGCAGTGAAAACTCCAGGATTTATAAAAACAGAGGCCTGGTATACAGGGCGCTCAGTCCCACGGGAAAGCCGCTAGGTATACAGATTCCAGCCAGTCATATCTGGTCCAAGCCGACACTTTCCTTCCTGGAAAAGCGATTTAAGGATCATTGCCATTTTACGGCAGAAGAACGAACCAGGGTTAAAAATGCCATTGATCTTTCGCTGAAAAAGGTACGCCAGGACAGTCTTACTGGTCTTACCAGAGACTTACAAAAAGATAAGATCCGTCTGGTGATCCACCGAAATCAGGACCGGATCTATGGGCTGACTTATGTTGACCTGGTGAATAAATGTGTATTCAAGGGTGCTGACCTTGGAACAAACTATAGTGCTAAAGCGGTTTTAGAACGCTGCGCGGTATCTGCTCAGCAGGCCATGCAACAACCATCCCGTTTTGATCATCACCATAATCCGCCTTTCCAACCTCCTGAGCTGGGGACACCCACACCTGCACAGGATACCATTTCCGTTGTCACGACCCTGATGGAGGAGCTCATCGGGCCTGAAATGATCTACGATCCGGTGCCGTATCCACTGCGCGCAAGAAAGAAAAAAAAGAAGAAAAAACAACAACCCGATAACCCTTAATCCCAAATGTGATGGCCCATACAGGTGAAAACGAACAGGCTTTACGCAAGATCCTGGACATGACTCGTTTGATCAGCATTACCCTTTTGGTATTGCATATCTATTATTTTTTTTACGGTGCTTTCTTAGAATGGCATCTGATCACTGCCTTTACCGACAGGTTACTGGTCCATATTTCCAGAACGGGTCTGTTTAGCTTCTTCCATAAATCGAAACTATTTGCCCTGTGCTTTCTGGCCATTTCTGTGCTGGGCACCAGGGGACGCAAAAGCCCCAAGCTGACTTTGAGAAAAGCCTGGAAATATATCCTCTCTGGGCTAATCCTTTATTTCTGTTCCTATTTTCTGTTGCTGCAACCCTGGAAGATCGTTACGATTACGCTGTTCTATACCGGGATCACCTTCACAGGGTACCTGCTGATGCTCACCGGTGGCACCTGGTTAAGCAGGATCATTACGAACCAACTGGCTGATGACATCTTTAATGCAGAGAGTGAAACCTTTCCCCAGGAAGAACGGCTCCTTGAAAATCCCTACAGTATCAATATCCATGCGCAGTATAAATACAAGGGCCGCATCAGGGCTTCGGTATTGAATTTTGTGGCGAATTTTAGGTCCACGATCATCCTTGGCAGCCCTGGCAGCGGAAAATCTGCCTATTTTTTTCGTGAATTTATCCGCCAAAGCCTTGAAAAAAAGTCCCCATATGTCCAGCTGGTCTATGATTTCAAGTTCCCGGACCTCTCCTTGATCGCTTATAACTATTGGCTGAAGAACAAGCATAAGTATAAGGCTAAATCCGAGTGTATTTTTATCAACTTCGATGACCTCTCCAGGACCAATAGGGGGAATGTGTTTGATCCCCTGGGCATGATCGATATCACCGATGCCAGTGAGTCGGCGCGAACCATTCTGCTGGGATTAAACAAGCAATGGCAGACCCGGCAGGGTGATTTTTTTGTCGAGTCCCCAATCAATTTCGTCTCTGCTATTATTTGGTTCCTGAGAAAATATAAGGATGGAAAATACTGTACGCTTCCCCATGCCATCGAATTGCTCCAGGTGGAATATGACAATTTATTTTCCATCCTGCGCCTGGAAGAAACCATTCACGCGCTCATTAATCCCTTCATTCAAGCCTATCTCAATGATGTCATGGAACAGCTGGAAGGACAATTGGCGAGTGCCAAGATCGCCCTGGCCAGGCTTTCTTCTCCCCAGCTGTATTATGTGCTTTCCGGTAATGATTTTAGCCTGGACATCAACAACCCCGATCATCCCAAGATCCTGTGCCTTGGAAACAATCCTCAGAAAATACAAACCTATGGCGCCGTTTTATCCCTATACATCAACCGTCTTTTGAAGATCATCAATAAGAAGGGCAAGCTGCCTTCCATGCTGATTTTCGATGAATACCCCACCATCAGCGCAGACCTGACCAGTACCATATCTACAGGCAGAAGTTCCCTCATTTCCTGTGTACTAGGGGTCCAGAGTCTCCAGCAGATGACCAAGGAATATGGCAAAGAACAGGCCGACGTGATCACCAGTATTGTCGGCAATATTGTTTCCGGACAGGTCACTGGAGACAGTGCCAAGCAGGTATCTGAACGAATCGGCAAGATCATGCAGGATCGCCAGAGCCATAGCATCGGCCAGGAGGTGAGTTTCTCCAACAGCAAACAGCTGGAATATGCTGTGCCGGCCAGCAAGATCGCCATGCTGTCCTCCGGCGAATTTGTGGGAACCTTAGCGGATCTGCCCGATCAGAAGCTTCCCCTTAAAGCCTTTCATTGTACGGTGATGGCGGATTTTGAAGCCATCAATGCAGAAGAAAAAGCCTATCAGCCGATTCCGGTGATCCGCGAGGTGACCCCGCAAATGGTGAATGAAAACTATTTGCGGATTAAGCAGGAGGTGGCAGATCTGGTGTCCTCAGAGATCGCCAGGATGCTCAATGACCCCGAGCTGGAGCATTTAGTGATCCGGAAATAGTCTGTTCAATTCAGACCTTTGTGCAAAGAAACCTTTACCTTTCAGCCTCCAGTGGTAGGAGCAAAAGAAGCCTGGGGCAAAGGTTTAAGATTGCTGGCAGCATCATTTAGCTGGAGGTTCTGTCTCCATAAAATCAACTAAAGGGTGTTGGATCCAGCTGACAATGTGTGGCTTTGTTATATGAGAATAAGCAGCTAAGCCATACCTGCCTTTAACAGCCATAGAAAACTCCAGACGCATTCCTGCGTATTTTACAATATACCCAGCATAATAACTCTCAGCTCTAGTAAACAGGTCATTCAATTCTTGGATGTTAAAAGTCGGGAAGTTATGCTTAAAGATATTACTGACCTTCTCCAAGTTGCGATCAAATCCCAGAAGGAAACCTTTCTTTCTGGTGAGTACCAGGAATTCTTCTCCCTTATTTACTGTTTTGAAAACCCTATTATAGGATCTAACCAGGGATTGTATATCAGGTTCTGCGTCGACCCATTGCATATCCGTTCTTTCGCTGTGCTTCACAGCACGATCATAATGGTTTTTGGCTTCGTGTTCTGCTGACATTTCTCCCACGTCGCGGTGACCCTGGGTTAATTTGATAAGGAATTCCTCGAAGGTTTTACAGGTGCGGAAGGGCTTCATGTCCCTTCTGGTCCATGGCAGTTTCATAAGGCGTAATGCTTTTAATTTGTGAGCAAGTGGTTATTTCATTCTTTAGATTGTACTTCTGGCGTCCGAATTAAAACAACGTTCCGGGGAATAGGGTAAGGTAGACCTGTTCATCTGCAATTCCTACAAAAGGTATCGAAAAACCGCTCCTGTTATCCAGTAGAACCGACAAAGGGTAATTCTCCCTGGTATTTTTCCAGGCGGATTCTATGGGATTCATCGATGAGGGTAAGCTACGAACATGATGGAGCAGATGCCAGTGCATGGTTACAATGATACTCAGAATGGTGCATACTGATTTAACGCGATTCATTTGCATAATTTGGGTTTGGTGTGGTAGCCTATCATGATGGCCGAAGAAGAATCAACGGCCTTATGATAAACTGACTTTTTCGAAATCCGTCGCAAGTTTATCGGTTTTATTAAGGCCGCTTGTTGAATGATCGTGAAGCAAAGAGGGTTAACAACTGCCTAACAACTGCTTAACAAAGCTGTAAAATTTTTGGGTACTATTCATAATAGGAGCCTATTGACTTGCCGTGCTTTAATTTTGATGCTGTTTTTTTTCTCCCTTTTCCCAATTTCCGTTGAGATAAAACGCTCCTAAATCACAATGAGCTTCCGCTTTCTCATACCTATAAATGAGCATCGCCTGATCTTCCAGGTCTTCCAGATCCCCAAAATCCTCCATCATTCCACAGTCTTCAAGATGAATCAAGTTATTGGGTCCAGGATTTTTAATGACTTCATTGGCTTTTATTCTTGTTTTAGATGGTATTCTTACACCAGGGCCAATATTGGAATAGGAATCAATCAAAACATGTTTTCCAATAATGACCTGGTTTTGGATTCTAGAACAGGCGGCTATGACACTGAATACTCCAATGCTACATGCTTCTCCAATTACGCAATCGGCGCCGATGGATACATCGCTTTTAACTTTTGTTTCCGATCCAATATTGGCTCTGTTACTGACTATTACATTGGGTCCTAACTGCACCCCGAATTGTAAATAAGCCCTGTCACATACCGAAACCACCTCACTTAGTTTACATTTTCCTTCGATTTCAACGTAGTTGCCAAGTTGTACATGATTCCCGATGACGCTCCCTTGGCCTATTTTAGTGTGAAATCCAATTTTAACATTATATCCGATGATGGCGCGGTCTCCGATGTAAACTCCTTTTCCGATAATCACATTTTTTTCGATCAGCGCCTTTTCACCTATGGTGACCTGGGGAAGTACATGTAATCCTTCTCCTAAAATTGCGGTTTGTGCAATCTGGATTTGCTGCCGTTTCAATTCCTTATCTTTCAATCGGAATTTTTTCCAGGTGTCGTCAATCAACAAGAAAACTTCGCGCGTCTGCATATGGTTGTCATTATTTGAACAGTGAAGTTAAGTGCTGGAAATTCTCCAAGCGTTAATCGATCGTTAAGCCATTTTTCCCTTTTGGGTTGGGATTGGCTGACACCTTTCCCAAAGGTAACGATCCGATGGCCGAATATTTCAGTATTAAAATTTTAGTATATTGAGCAGCAATTAACGCCCAATATGAATGACCATCAAAAGCTCAACCAGATTCTGGAGTTTATCGTGATCCATCCAGAAAGGATTAATATCAATGCGCATACCATACAGGAAATCCTTATTAAGGAGCCTATTGATTTCAATGAGGCCCAGTCACTTCATCGCCAATTGATGGTTAGCCGCGTGGTACGGGTGATCGGTTCACAATACCTGGCTTATTCCTTTGAAACTTTACAATTCCTGGAGCGGGGAGGTTTTGGAGGTCTTTATCGTAAAAAGGAACAGGCCAAAGAAAAACAAGAAATAATAACCTTAGCACCTGCCCATCCAACTGAACTTAATGTGTCTAAAGTATTTATTTCCTATGCCTGGGGAGAAGAAGAAGATCAATTAAAAGTGCTGTCCTTCACCAATCATTTAAGGAAGAACGGGTTTCATGCAGAAATAGATCAAATAATCAGCCAAAGGTATACTGCACCTAATTTTAAGGAAATGATGGTAAAAGCCATGCAATATGACAAGGTAGTGGTGGTCCTTTCTGAAAAGTATAAAATTAAAGCAGATCAATTTGAAGGTGGTGTGGGTACAGAGTTTAAACTGCTGATCAATGATATGGAGGCCCAGCCAAATAAATATATCCTCGTCAGCTTTAAAGGGCGCCAGGCTTCCATTATTCCCTTTGCGTTACAAGGTTACGATGTTGTAGATGTATCTGCCTCTAGTGGAATGGAGACGTTAATGAGAAAATTAACCGGACAACCTAAATATGTTTTTGCAGAAGTAGCCGCCGAAATGCCAATTTTTAAGCCAGTCCCTATTCCGGAGTTTAATATCGAACCAAGCAGCCCAATCAAACCTGAACAGCCTGCCATGAACGTAAACGCTAACTATTCTATAGAAAGGTATGCCCTTCAAACCAACCTAATTCATTTTAAATTTAACCGCATACCGAACCATCAACCAGTACTGATAGAATGGTATAGATTCGACTTGGATGAAGAAGCGGTTGATGATATAAGGGGCTTCACGTATCAGGAATTAGAAGAATTTAAAACCTATGCAGTTAATAATACCCTAAATTTCGGAGGACCTAAAGACTACAAAAAGGTTACTGACGGTGACATCCCCGAGATTACCGAATATGATTTACTACGTACAGATAAATTTGAATTCCCAAGCCATTTGATCATAGTACCTCAACCGGAGGTTGAAAAAAGCAATAAGGTTAGTGATTGTATGGAGATTCTATTGATCAATGAAAATGGAATAACACATCACGACTATAAATTACCTTATGGGGTAATTGGAAAAATCCTAAATAGGGGGTGACAATTCCTGTGCCTAGACAGCATTATTTAGGGCAAGGTCCTTTTGCCTTTCTGGTTGGCCTGGCCGACCTTACTCCGAAAAACGGTCCAAATCTAAGTGCACAATATTTCTGATTTCACTGCTTTTCATTTCGTTGACCTTATCAAGCACAAGAATACTAAAAATATTAGTATTTAATGTTAAAAATATTAGTATTAATTCAGCCTCCTTAGCCTGAGAGGGTTATACTTCATAACGATATTTATATTGGGGAAATGTCGTATTTTTAAAATAGGAACCGGAAGCAGCAGGCCTTCTGGATGATTAATTTCGTCGTTAACTTGCCAGCTATTAACATTTGATTAACGCATTGCCCTAAAATAAGACACAACTTTACACCAACAGGCTTTAGTTCCGGCATTGTTCCATCGCACAATTTTTTTGACTGATCTATCGAAACCACTTGACTCGTTATTAAAGTATCAAACCACTTGACTCCTGATGCTGGCTACACCTCAATAGTCAGGACACGCTCATTTAAACCCAGTACCATTTATGTCCTACACTGTAAAAAACATTGTTCTACGTTTAATCACTGCCGGCACTGATTCGGCGCTAACCCTTGAAAAAAAGCGGCTCATCGTTATCGTCAACAAAATTTCTCTGATCACAGCCTTGCTTTGTACCATCATTACGACGGTTTTGTGGTTTTCTGCACACAGTCTTGTGATTTGCTTGCCTGGCGTGATTGAACTCAGTTTGTTTTTAGGAGTCATTCGGCTCAATCGAATTGGCAAACACGATCTGGCATTAAGCGCAGTATTTATCCTGCATGGGGCCAGCGCGTTGTATTTTGGTGCGATCATGGGGCCGGTGGTCAATATAGAAGCCCTAATTGTTTTCCTATGCAGTGCTGTATTTCTGATGATCCGCTCCAATGCGCACAAGTGGGGAACGGTGATCCTGATCCTTCTGATGGGCATCACTTTGAAAGTCGTATGGTACGAGCATTTAAGCACTCCCGTAGCCTTTAACCAGCTGACTCAAAAGTTATCTTACTTCTTTTCATTTTTCGCCGTGCTCAGTTTAAACGGAGCGGCCATCTATTTTTATACCCGTGAAATGCGTAAAAGCAACCTGGAACTGGAAGCGATTATCGCAGAACGCACACAGGATTTGAAAACAGCCAATCAGTTTAAAACCCAATATCTGAACGAAACCTCGCATGACTACCGGGTTTTTGTACAGCCCATACAAAACCTTAGCACCATACTGATGGAAGGTTGGGAGGAAAAGGGGCGCCCAGATGAAATACTGGTGGCCAGTAATGTAATTAAGGCTATTCATGTCGCAGGTTCCAATATGATGGATCTGGCGGGCAATTCCCTGGACCTGGCCAGCATCGAATCCGGAAACTTTGTAAACCCTGACCCCGAGCCATTTGCCTTTCACGGCTGGCTGTATACAACCCTGGAGTCTTACCAGTTCGCGGTAATGAGTAAACCCCAGTTTAAAGTGCAGATTGATCCGGCTATACCCGATGTTATTGTATCCAGCCGGAAGCTTTTGACCCGTATCGTTAGAAACCTATTGTCCAATGCCATAAAATTTAGTCCCAGGGGAAAGGAGATCGCAGTTTCCGCTTTTGTTACTGAGGAGGGGATACAAATCAACGTCACTGACCAGGGACCTGGAATCGCGCCAGAAAAGCTCGATAATGTGTTTGACGATTTTTTCACCACCGCATCCCCCAATTCTGAAGGAACAGGTTTGGGACTATCCATTGCCAAACGCTTTAGCCGGGCCCTTCATGGGGACCTAACGGTTCAAAGCCAGTTAGGGCATGGCACTACATTTAGTCTAATCTTTCCTTTACAGAAAGGCGCCTGGGCCCAAATTTCTTCGACGCAAAAAAAACAGCGCAGTAATTTATTAGGCTGTAATGTCCTGGTGGTCGATGACGACACCACCAGCTTATTAGCGACCAGTAAGTTGTTAAAGATAGTAGGGTGCAGGACCTATGTCGCTGAGAACGTGGACTTGGCCTTTAGGCTTATGGAAAATGCGATCAAACCAGAACTGATCCTGGTTGATTACCATATGCCCGGCGCCAATGGAAACGAACTGATTGATCGCCTGCGTAAGAACCCATCTCTATCTCATATTCCGGTGATCATGATCACGGCATCCGAGTTGAAGGATCTGGAAGATGATTTACATGCGGATTCATTCCTGGTCAAACCAGTCACCGCGGAAAAATTGGTCGCTGAAATTTCAAAATACCTTCACAGCCAATATTCTACAACTGCGGAAAATTAACATTTGAGCAGGTGTTAGATAAATGCTGCAAAAATGCGGGGCATTGTTGTATCTTTTATACCTATCCGATAAAAAATGAATAGTATACAGATCCCTCAGCTCTATTGCCCTGTTGAAACCAGCATCAACCCATTTGTTCACATCGTGACTAACCATACCAATCAGTGGGTACAAACGTTTGAACTCCATACAGGCCAAAGCTATGAGAAATACCTTGGCGACAATTTTGGTTTTATGACGGCCCGGTTTTATCCCTTTGCTCCCCTGGAGCATCTATGCCTGGCCAATGATATCAATGTGTTGCTATTTGTGATGGATGATGCCATGGATAATCAAATCGTAAAAAATGATTTGATTACCACTCGCAAAAAGTTTGAAGCCTTTATCGCCACTACCCTCGACATCCTTCACCTGCCTCAGGAGTATAATGGAGAACCGACCGGCGTATTTGCCGCAACCCTAGACGTATGGAAACGCCTTTGTGTCATTAGCAACAAAAGGTGGCAAGATAATTTCATTCTCAGTATCGCCAAAATGTTTGAGGCTGCGTTATGGGAATTTGATAATGTGGCGTCTGGTCGTATTCCAACGGTGAGTGAATTCTATAATAAGCGACAGTTTCTAGGAGCGGCGCACATCAGCACTGATATGATTCCGATTATTGAGCAGATCGACCTTCCAGAACAACTGTTGAGTCATCCTTCTATCGAGGAGCTGACCGTACTTGCCAGAAATGCAGTTTGCTGGGCCAATGACCTGTTCAGCCTCAGCAAAGAAATTATACATGGTGACCAGCACAACATGGTTTTCATCATGCAGGCTGAAAAGAAGCTTTCCTTACCTCAGGCTATTCATCAAACGGCGGCTTTGCATGACACCGATATGCACAAATTCATGGCCATCTCCAAAGAATTGCCTTCCTTCGGTGCCTTTGACCACTCGATCAGCAGATACGTGCGCATACTAGGCGCGATCTTAAAAGGTAATGTGGACTGGAGTACGGCAGAAACCAAGCGCTATGATTTTTCCTACATCAGCGCGCAGTAATCATTCAGGGCTGAAAATGTTTGTGGTTTGCATCGAAGAATTTGAAAGATAGAGAATTTAATAAAGGGCGTTTTGTGAATGAAATAGAAATAATAAATAGTTCTGCATTTTTTTAACGTTATTTTTCTAATTAGATCTACATATGGCGGCAATTTTATCTGTGCTAGAATTTCTTCAAAAGTATATTGGTGTATATGGCGCTGTAGTTTCCACAATATTAGCCACACGTGCATGGCGCTTGAACCGACCAAGAATTGAAACTACCTATTATTTCAGTGGCAACCCACAGTCAGCGGATTATATTGCAATTTTAAATAACTCTACTAAGAACATCACAATTAGCTACGTCGAGCTATTTTTATCAAGTAAATCCAAACTATTTTTCTGGCCAATAACTCAAAGGTTTATTTCGAGAAAAAAGATGACGGCGGTCTGCCAACGAATCCAAACCGGGGATGAGGATGATCAAAGAATTTTTACGATTCTCCCTTTTAAATTTGAGACATATGGCATTGATGAACAATTTGCCTTCAGTATACCCTCTGGCAAAAGCCTTTATATTCAACTCACTATTATGGGGAAAACACGAAAGTTGATACAGCAAGTATGCTAATTCACTCGATTTTTATCCGATTCTTATTTCCTGTAGATTTAAAAGTTTTAGTTGCAATGTTTTTCAAAAGTAGAAATAGGTATACTTGAGCAACAAAGGCAGAAATTTATATAACTAACGTCATTCATTCAGGCGAAAAATAAATAGTGTTTGCTTATTTGAAAACTCTCAATACGAAACTATTTTGCCTTAATCATCATTTGGTTCCTCCAGCGCATTTGGGTCATCATCGCGCACATTAGAAAAACGGGCATCCCAGAATTTTTCCCATTTCAACTCGCCATTTTCATACCAAACCATGTATTTGCGGCTTTTCATAGGGTGTTCATTACTTTTAATAGCATTATTAAGAGCATTCTTTTCCCGTAGAAGGTCCACGAACCATACAATCTCTTTACCATCAGCATCAAGTTTGGCTAAGAACTCTTTTTTTGGCACCAGAGTCATTTCCTGCTGGTCATAATTTGGAAGACTAAGGATATGGTTAATAGCCATGATATGGCCAGCATCATCCAGAAATAATTGTTGCGACATCTCGTTGATACCAAGCATAGTCCTGACTATTTTAGAAGGAATATATATTTCATCTTCACCGTCCTCAACCGTATTTTTTGTAACACTGGTCACTGTGTACTGCATATATTTTTCCTCCCCATGTGGTGGTAGGTAATATGCCTGGATATCGCTATTTTCACCGATCCATTTCATCCAGACTATATCAGACGGATTACTGTAAGTATCCGTATCAGGAGAACCAACCATCTGATCTAAATATTCTACAAAAGAACTTCTGCTAGCATGATTTTTAACTATATCTAGCAATGCAGATGACTGCCATTTATCTATAAGAACACCTCGGATATCCACACTGGCATTAATAAAGGCTTTGGAATCATGAACAGAAGTATAGTTGAACAGCGCCAGCCATTCTCTGTCAGTACCCTCATTGCGCAATTCACGGTCATTGAAATGAATCCAGTTGTTGAAGTCAACTACCGGCTCACTTTCTACAGCTTGCCTTACTTGGTCGTCAGGTGTTCCAGCCCCCTGCATTTCCGGTGCAAGTGGTTCTTTGACGATCCAGTTATCTTCGATATCAGGCATTTCTTCATGAGGAACTACCGGAAGAAATTCGGCCGGGTTGTCAATGGTGACGATCTTCATGTAATCATCCACAAACTCCCCGTTTTTTTCCAACGGAAGGTACTCAGAAAGATACCCTTGGATATAATGCACAGCAAGCCAGGTATACTTCTCTTCCTGGGTAAATAATTTGCTTTTTGCCCCATGACTTGCATCAGTATAACCGTTGCCATCTCTTTCGCTTCGTTTAAAGCCCAGGCTTTTCATGTAGGCAATAGCAGCCGAAATAGTCCAGGAATATGCAGAAAGATGTTTAAGTCCCAACTGATCCAGATAGGTCTTCAAAAATTCCTCTCCTACACCTTCAGGCTCCGTCTGGTCATTCACGGACTCATAATCCAGAAAATCTTCAAAAGCACGCTTGATCACATACCAGGCTAAATCATGGACAATCGGGTAGATTTCCTGACCGCCCTTGGCCAATGCATCAGTATCAATTGGAATAATTTCAATTTCTTCAGGCTGCCGCGGTCTTGCCTGTGTGGCCTGTTCATCAGAGATTACGCCGGCATAAAAGGCTTTTTCAACGACAGCACGGAACCCTGTTTTGACAATGATGTTGTGGTGGCTGCTAGCTTCTGGGAAAACATTGACCAGTGCCCATTCTGCTAGTTTCTGAAGCCCAGTTTTATCTTTTAATTTGGTTGCAACCCCCAAGGTAATTGAGGCTAGGTCTTCTTGTATTTGCGGATCATAACAGATGAATAATTTTTGGAGCAATAACACGAATTCTTTGGGCTGTTTGATCGCCCAGCCGGTCAGCGCAGTGCGCAATCGCTCCCTAAAGGACTGATCGAGCGTCGCCAGCGCCCAGCCAAACATCAGCGGATATTCATTGTGCAGAGCAAGGTCAGAAAGATAAAGTTCTCCTTCTCCGTCGGGGTCGATTACCCGCCGCAGGTCATATCTATAATTTTGCTGATTATCTCCCTTGCTGATTCCAGCAATATCCTTTCTGTCCATCCCCAGCCAGATCTTATCACGCTCCACCGCCGAAGGTTGCCTCATCAATAGCTCATGCAGATACTCCGATCCGAAATAATTAGCCGAAGAGGCCGCAGAAGGATAAATGAGGCTCCTGAATACTAAGTAACGGTTGATGTGGTCTTTGAAATATAATTCTTCAACCCTTGCGCTGAAAGATGCCGCAACTCCAGCCGGGGCATGGATCAATGCATTGGTCTGTAACTGCTGAATTGTAGCTTGCTGGATTCCCTCAGTGAGGAAACCATCCCGACCGATCAGCATATCGTACTTATGGAACAGTGTATTGACAATATCCTGAACGATTCGTTGGTTTACCATAGGAGATTGTGTTGCAGCAGGCACTCCGCCCCCCAATAGCAAATGTTCCGGAATAGCGTTAATTTCCTCACTCATAATGCCCTCAACAAATTTCTCGGCCATAATCACCTCCATAATCGACTGGTAGGTGAGCGTATAGATTACTTGTATCTTTTTCAGTGCCCCTTTTCCCAGAGGGATTTCACTTTTGGTTAGAAACGCATTGTTTACCAGGAAATCAATAACCCGCTCAACCTCATCCTTTTCCAGATAGCTTAAAGCGCCATCATTTAACAGGCTGAAAAGTTCGGGATGTGAAATCTCCGAATGCTCATAAAACACTTCAGAAATTGTTCCAATGGCATCTCTTACCGGGCGGCGTGCTACTCCTGGATTTTTGACCTGGCGAAATTCTTCCTCCATCCGCTTGACCTTTTCATCAAGCAAATCATGCTCGGCCGTGAGTATCTCATCTTCTGCGGTTAGGTGATGGTTTTTGTATAGGTTACAGAACAACCGTAGCGCATACAGGCTGTCGATTCCCCGGATCAGTGACCGGGGTTCAACGGTAATACCAAAGTGCTCAAAATAACGATCAACCACCTCATGAACCGCAATATCTCCTTCATGGGGAATATCAATGATGCGGAACGAAACATCCGCCGGCATTTCCGGGTCATCCCGAAAGTAAGGCCTTGCAGTAAAGGCGAAACGTATCCGCGAATACCGCTTCATCAAAGTAACACTCTCACGTATCCGTTCATACCATTCTGTCCAATGGGAGGTATCTTCATCAATTCCATCGACGCAGATCATGACCTTTGTGGGTTCAGATTTAAGTTCATCTCCAGGTTTCAGCGTCTTGGCTGCTAGGTAATCTGCGCGGACTGCAAGAGTTTCGAGCGCAGAGAGCATTTCATTCTTGTTCCAATTGTCAATATCTAGCGCCTTTTGTAGCAAAGTTGTCCAATCACCGCACTGGGCACCTTTGGCCCTTATGATCATGGCCGGAACGCGCTGCTGGTTCAATCGCCTGTCCACTGTATTAGAAACCGCATGGGTTTTACCTGTACCCGGCTTGCCCAAAAAGAGTCTGCCGGATTGTGCTATGTCATCCCGAATGCCTGACATGATACCCTCAAGGTTGAGATGCATGATCCGATCGAGTAGTTCAGTTAGCCTCCGATGCAGACCAAGCTGTCTAGCACTCGGCCTAAAGTTATTCAGGGTATTAAACAGTTCATCACTCACCGGCATGGGTGGAAGGTTCACGTCAGGCAATGTATTGAGGCCCTCCTGGACCGCATTGATCACAGGTAAAAAGGCAGTCATATTTTGATCGATATTGGTCCGAATGGCTCGTAGCTCAGGCAACATAGCACTTCCCTTTTCAAGGGTTTGAATGAAACGTGTGATCAGCGCGCTGCCATTTTTCAAAATTTTCGTGGTTGTCCCAATCTGTTCCAGCAATTCCTGGCGATATTCCCTGCTGAAAAGTATCTGGTCAATTTGCTCCTGGATCACACCAGGGCCGTGTAACTCAGGGATATAACGTTTGTCTATCCAGGCGGCCTTTTCCAGATCAAACTGCTGTATCAGATGGTTATGTGTAACAACATCCCGTTCAAACCAGAACTTGTGCATACCTTCGTTATCCATTTCCAGTAGTTCGTTTTGCATATCCTGCTCAAACCACCAGGTAAAAGTCGTGCCTGGGTGTGCCGTATGCGCTTTATCTGTAAGCTGATCCACGCGTGACTCTTCCGAATCCGTTATCGGAACCTTGCCCTTGCCCATTTTACTGGAGCCCAAGGAACGGGGTACACAAATTATGTATTCGACAATCCGCTTTCGATGACCAAGGGCAGTGTTGATCGATTTTTCTATTTGCTTGATTTGGGAATCTTGCATACTAGTGCGGAACCATTTCGCTTGAACTGCAATGATATCGCCGTTTTTGAACTGGCCATAACCCTCGATACCTCCATCGCCACCGGCACCATTAACCACGCGAAACTTCGCAAGGTCACTTCCATATTTTCTACGGAGGTGCCGTTCAAACAATTGGGTGCAAAAAGTTTCAAAAGCATTTTGCGGGCTATCACTGTATGTTTTGAAATTGTTAAAGTCCATAACTATTTATAATCATTTACCTGTCGCGTAATAAGCAACAATTGGTATTTTTTGTCTATCTATTATAGCAATATATTAATTATTAACTACATGACTTTAAATATTTTCACCAAAGCAAGCCGCTACTCTAAATGGTTAAAAATGTGACTGGCAACATAGAAAGGCTATAGACCAAGTTGCTTTTATCCAGGCTGATTTTTCCAGGATCTTTTAATGCTAAATTTCCAATATTGCTAAAAATCGTTTCAAAGGCTATTTTGGTTTCCAGCTTGGCCAATGGAATACCCAAACAGGCATGGATACCGTGACCAAACGCCATCGATTGATTCAGGTTCCCTCTTGTTGGATCAAATTCATCAGGGCGTACAAATACAGCTTCATCGCGGTTCGCTGAACTGATCATCACATTTAACAGATCGCCTTTTTTTATCTGCGACCCGGAAACTTCAGTATCCTCTGTGGCTATACGTGGAAAGCCAATCACCGGACAAACCAACCGCAGTGCCTCGCTGACAGCTTTAGGTATATCGCCGGGATTGGCCGCAAGTTGCTGCTGGATAGAAGGGTATTCACAAAAGGCAAACATGGCATTGCTCAAAGAGCTTTTTGTAGTTTCATAACCACCTAAGAAAATGGCCACGCACATGGCTGCTACATCATCCATGGAAAGTTTTTCACCTTTGATCTCCGCGGAAATTAAATGACTCATAAGGTCATCCTGCGGTCGATGCTGCCTTTCCTGGACCAATTCACCAAAATAGATGGCCATTTCCTGCATACTTTTTGCGAAAATTTCAATACCGGTCACATTAGGGTCTCCAGCCACAGCAATGATCCATTTGCGCACCTGATCCGCGTCGTGATCCGCAACACCGACCAACCTGCTGATAACGCGGTGCGGTAACTGGATCGCAAAATCGTTTACAAAGTCCATTTCTCCTTTTGAAATGAAGGGAGATAGAATCTCTATACATTGTTCCCTTATCCAACCTTCCAACCTCTGGACAACCGAAGCTGAAAATACCAGACTGGAGAAATTCCGAAGGCGTGTATGCTGGGGCGGATCCATTGCGTTGAGCTGCCTGGTGTAAATATTATCACCGACTTTTGGAATGTACTCTGAAGAAAACCTTTTGTGATCTGCTAAAACTTCCTGGACATCCGTATAGCGGGTAATGTTCCATCCACCAGGTAGTACATTACTATAATAAGGAGTAAAACCAGGGTCAAAGTTTGGTTTATCTAATAAGCTACGATGCCATAGGGCGAGCTCTTTTAGGGATGTTTTCATGGTTGATGAATGTTGTATTGAGCTAAAGAATAATATAAAATACAGCAAATGTGTTTATAGAGGAAATTTTTTATTTAGATGGTATTTTTGTCTTGTAACTCCAATTTTAACGATGAATTTGACTCCAGCAAAACAAATATTATAAGCCATAAAATCTGTGATTTTGTTATCTAAACTGTGGTATTTATTCAAGCTTGGTTTGAATATTTAAACCTGCATTTATCAAAAGAGGATACAAAGTCCATCTTACCTTTTGAACGCCAAAAGAAACTTGATTTTGAATGGCTCCCTGAGAATGATGAGGAATTCTATATGGTCATTGAAAATGCTAAGCCGGAGATCCTGGAAGCATTTGGGTTTATAAGGTACTCTTCTTTACCTGGAGAGTTTTATCGGCAATGCCAGCCGGCTATGGATAAATTGTTAGGTCCAGGACGCGACCTGTTCTTATTCCCCGTTGAATGGTACGGAATCATACCAAGAAATTTTGTTGTATTCGATATTGCCGCAGAGAGATTCCCCTTTGAACACCAGGAGACCTTAAACGATGCCCGAAGTGGATGCTTGTCTTTTGATATTGCTTTACGCGTTGGGGATTTATAATAAAGATCCGGTTTACAAGATAAGATCATTTAATGCTCATTATATTGTTTCCCCCTGCAATTGGAGTTCATTAATATTTAATATACCGGAAATCACATATTGAATTATATTCATTTTATTTTAAAAGTAACCCTTTAACCCTTAACCCAATTTTTATGACGCTCTTCCCCCAGCAGTTAAAAGCGGCCTGTATTTGTATGTTGCTTCTTTTACTGTTTACCACATGTACTAAGGAACAAAAGGATTCCACAGTCAATGAAACAGAACACAATCAAACCCTAAAACTGGAATTTGATCATCAAAAGGTGGAACAACACTTCATTACCCGCTTCAATGACTCCTTAAATTTATTATTTGTCCCGGATTGGGATAAGGTTTCAGTCCTGGAAAAGTCTGACACACAAACGGTCTATTTTTTGCCTCTGTACGCACGTTTAAAAAGGAATTCATCATCCGTTTATTACAACGTTTTGCAAAATGCGGGACGAAAGGCATTGATCGTATATCAAAGGGATGGGAAGTATATCTTCAATGCTATAACTTACCCTGATCAAGGATCGGCAGCTGAAAGATCCAATGCCAGAGCTCCAAACGTGATAACAGGCGATACCATAAAGAATGTCCTGGTTGAAAATTTAAATGGACTTTCTTATCAGGTTGCTTTTCAAAAGGTAAATGGCAAATTTCAAAAAATTGCTTCTTTACTTAACAAGACTCCAAGGGCATCCAGGGCCTCTAGTATAGCAGCCCCACAAGACAGAATCTGCTATAATGTTTGCACATGGGGGTTTTATTGTCCATCCGATGGATACCATGTTACTGTTACAGTAGCCGAGGGTTATTGTCTTGGGCCAACCCCTGAAACTTGTCCAGATTCCTGGCCAATTGGTTCTAATACCGGAGGATACACTCCTGCTTGGCAGATGACTTATTCGGAAATCAGGTGCTTAACGGCGCCTCCGACCAATGTAATTGATCCAGATCCAACCCATCTGCCTAGCGTGGGAGGGACCTATACAAGTGGGATCGTGAAATCAAGGGATTTTCCGGCCTTACCTAATACAACAGATCAGTATAACTACACTTGTCCATCAAACTTTACATTTGTATCGGTAACCACCAATGATCTTTGGCAGGAAGCGGCCATTTCAAATGCGTATGCCAACCTGATTTACATTGACCAGCAGGAAGATATTTACATTCCCAATAGGGTCGTTCTCCCTATCATTTATTTTGGAGTGCCTTATTTTGATCACAATGGCAAACAACTTTATACCCGAATGGATGCCGCTAATATGGCAACAGATGCGCTAAATTATGGGGAATTTAGGATGCGTAAAGCGTTTTCGGCAAATCCTAGACTAACGTCCTTGCAATTGCAAGATATTTGGGTAGAAAAAACAGATTATTATATCAGACTGATCAGTAAAGGCCTTGCCAGGTCGGGAACAAAAGGCTCTTTGAATACCTCAACGCCAGTTGTTCCAAGAGTATATACAGCCTGCAATTAAACTTGATAAAAAGGTATACTTTTGAGACTAAACAAACAACGTTCAATTAATTTTCAATCATGATAGACTCAGAAAACATGAGTACTTCCGATTATTATGACTATGCTTCCCGTTTTCAAAAGAAAATAGAAACTGTTAGCGGAATTATTATGTATCCAGATCATGAAGGAATTCCACAGGATGTCTTATTGGTTCCTTTTAAAATCACTGAGGAAAAGAGTTTGGAGCAAACGATTATTGAAGCAGTGCGAATTCATGGAGATAAGACCATCTTTACCTATTTTCAGAACATTAAGTGGATCATGCCAGATCTGGACGGACAGCTGAAAAATTGGCCATTTCTAAAAGGAACTTTTATCGGTCAGCACTATTTTATGTCACCTGTTGTTAGGCTAAGTTATGGAGCAATTACCTTTGATCAGACCGTTATTGAGCAGGAGCCTGGAGAAGTAGATGTACATCGACAGCTCTGTTTTGAGTTTTGTGGCCATCAATTTGATATTGATGTTGTAGAATTTCCTTTGCAATTAGGTGTACCAAAGCTGTTCACTAAACTTGAGATCAATACTTAAGGGGCGTTATCTCCTTTGTTGAACTACTCCAATAATTAATTCAATTCGTGTTAATTATTGGAGTAGTTATGATTTTGTAGTGCCTGTAAGACTAATTAATTCGAAAATTTAACCTAGAAAGGACTGATTTTATCTTTCAGTTTCCCATTTTCTTTCGCATCTCTAAACCCTGTTTAATTCGTCGAGATCGCTCTTTTTCCTTCAGTTTTTAGGAAAGGCTTTTGCAAGAGTCTTCATGTTTGGAGGTGTAATATGATAGCACATATGCACCAATTATGTTTTCCAGAATTTACGAAAATTTGAAGTCCTGTAGGATTTTATCTCCAGTATCACTATTGAACATCGAATCGGTTTTTATTATTGTTTAATGTTGTTTAATATTTTGTAAATCAATTAAATATATCTGCTAGTTTTTTTAAGTCTATGAGAAAGTGGTTCGGGTTTAGTTCAGTTTCGTCAACAGGAGAGGTAGAACTAATCGTTCTAAGAAATCTCTCAGAAATTCTCAAAACCGTTACAGCACTGGTCTGTAACGGTTTTTTTGTTACGCTTCCTCCTGGGGCCTCCCCGCTGAAAAACATTAAGAACCGCCTCCCTTTTTCTCATTTCTTAACATTTATGCACGGCCCAGTCTACAGCATCAAGTACAACTGGCGCAATAAGCCGGGAACAGGCGGCCATTCCCTGTTTACATCCGCATCACCATTTACAAAACCTTTAAATATTTCCACATCCTGACTCCCGGGGGAGCCAATGCGCAGTGGGCCGGCAAGTATAAAGCGTGGGTAAATACCCATCCCTATGCCGCCCGGATTAACTCAAAAATTGACAGAAAACTTGATCTGGTCACTGAGCAACAAATATGAAGTTCATTATTTTTTCTACCAACTCTTCTTCCTGACTACGATGATGCTTGTTAGGCGGATGCATGATAGGCCTCATAAATACCAGTTGGGCACAAATATCAGGTGGAGGAATGACGGCAGTCATTTTTTTTGGTGGATATTACTGATAACTTTCGGTTTATAATTGAATAATAATGCCGGAAGAAATAGTAATTACTTCCCATCCGGTTCACAATTTACCGGATTATGAATCCAGCTACCACTCGTTCTCCTGGCAAAAGGAAGAGCAATATCTAACCGGTTTGCCAGGTAACAAAGGGTTGAATATCGCTTATGAAGCGGTAGACAGGCATGCGGCGGGGAAGCTGGCCAACACACTGGCTCTGCGTTGCATTCGGAAAGACCGTTCTACCCGTGATTTCACCTATACTGATTTACAGCGTCTTTCTGCCCGTTTTGCCAATGTACTGGTGAACCTGGGTATTAAAAAAGGCGAAAAGGTTTTTGCGCTCACGGGCCGTATTCCTGAATTATACATAGCAGCTTTAGGTACTTTCAAGGTCACCGCGGTTTTTTGTCCTTTATTCTCAGCCTTCGGCCCTGAGCCTGTTTTCCAACGTCTAAGCAGGGGGGATGCCAAAGTATTGGTGACTACCAGGGCTTTGTTTGAGAAAAAGGTCGCGCCCCTGCTCGACAGGCTGCCATTGCTTCAATTCATTTTATTAACCGATGAAGAGGTAGTTGGGAACAATAAAGTGTTGTCGCTACAAGGATTAATGCAGGCAGCTTCCGATGAATTTTTAATTCCGGCTACTAATCCCGGCGATCCTGCCCTGCTGCACTTTACCAGCGGCACTACCGGGATGCCGAAGGGGGCGCTGCACGTACACCATGCTGTACTTACTCATTATGTAACGGGAAAATATGTGCTTGATTTTCAACCGGGCGATATTTTCTGGTGCACGGCCGATCCCGGTTGGGTAACAGGCACGTCCTACGGAATTATTGCGCCCCTGGTAAATGGCATTACCAATGTTGTTGATGAAGAAGATTTTGATGCTGCCCGGTGGTTTTCTATTCTGGAAGAGCAAAAGGTAAATATATGGTATACAGCGCCTACTGCAATCAGGCGTTTAATGCGAATGAATATCCGTCCCCGTGAAGAATACAAGTTGCAATTCCTGAGGTTGGTAGGTAGTGTAGGCGAGCCATTGCATGCAGAAGCCGTATTGTGGGGTGAAGAAAAACTGGGCCTTCCTGTGCTCGACAATTGGTGGCAAACAGAGACGGGGGGTATTATGATAGCCAACTATCCTTCCCTGCTCGTAAAACCGGGTTCTATGGGCAAACCTTTGCCGGGTATTGAAGCTGCCATAGCTGAGATCACCGACAAGGACATTAATATCCTTACAGCGCCTGGTACACAGGGACACCTGGTATTGAAGAAAGGCTGGCCTTCCATGTTTTGCGCTTACCTGCATGAAGACGAGCGGTATCAAAAATGTTTCCGGGGTGAATGGTATATCACGGGCGACCTGGCCAAAAGAGATGCCGACGGATATTACTGGTTTGTGGGACGCGCGGATGAT
This sequence comes from Chitinophaga sp. Ak27, assembly GCF_012726295.1. GTDB lineage: Bacteria > Bacteroidota > Bacteroidia > Chitinophagales > Chitinophagaceae > Chitinophaga. The sequence goes on from NZ_JABAOB010000007.1 coordinate 324,151, forward strand.
ATCATCAAAACATCGGGGCATATGGTAGGGCCTTTTGAAGTAGAAAGCATATTGATGGAACATACAACAGTGGCTGAAGCGGCGGTTATCGGTAAGCCCGACCCGGTGATCGGGGAAATGGTAAAAGCATTTATAGTATTGAAACAGGGATTTACGGGTAATGAAAACGTACAACAGGATATCATTGCTTATGCCCGCAAAAAGCTGGGGGCAGCAGTGGCGCCGAAAGAAATTGCCTTTGTCTCTGAATTGCCGAAAACAAGGAGTGGGAAGATATTGAGGCGGCTGCTGAAGGCAAGGGAGTTGGGATTGCCTGAAGGTGATACATCCACGCTTGAACAATTTTAAAGATATGGAAGAGACCAGTGGCATGCAAACAACAACTATAACCGATCGTGAGCACGGAATGGATCTTCTTTACCAAATGATGCGCATCCGGCGGTTTGAAGAGAAATCAGCAGAATTATATACCAAAGCAAAGATCCGCGGCTTCCTGCATTTATATGTGGGCGAGGAAGCTGTGGCAGTAGGGGTCACGCAGGCCTTAAGAACTATGGACAATGTTTTATCTACCTATCGGGAACACGGGCATGCCCTGTCCCGCGGGATAACTGCCGGAGTAATTTTGGCCGAGATGTTTGGTAAACTGCAGGGCTGCAGCCGTGGCCGTGGTGGCTCTATGCACTTATTTGACGCCGGTAAAAGATTTTATGGGGGCAACGCAATTGTTGCGGGTCACCTTCCAATGGCTGTGGGGATGGCGTTGGCTTCCAAGAAGCAAAAGATGGATAATATCACCTGTTGTTTTTTTGGTGACGGAGCTGCAGCAGAAGGTGAATTTCATGAATCCATGAACCTGGCAGCTTTATGGGAAGTGCCTTTGCTGATGGTGTGCGAAAACAATCTGTATGCCATGGGAACGGCGATCCGCTACACCCATGCCATGCAGGACCTGGAGAAAAAAGGAGCGGGCTATGGCATTGAATCAATGAAGGTGAATGGAATGGATGTTCTGGCGGTAGAGCAAGCCGCCCGTTTAGCGACAGCAAAAATCCGGACAACCGGCAAACCATTCTTCCTGGTATGCAATACTTACCGCTTCCGCGCCCATTCCATGTTTGATGCAGAACTCTACCGGGATAAAAGCGAAGTGGAAGCATGGAAAAAAAAGGACCCCATTCCGGCACTAATGCAGCAGTTATTGGAATGGCAACTGGTAACAGCGGCAGACATCAAACAATTGGAACTAAAAGTGGAAACGGAGATACAACAGGCCGTTGATTTTGCCGAATCCGGCACATTGGAGCCTGTGGAGGAGTTAACAAAATTTGTTTATAGTAAATAGCATATGAAAATCACTTACCGGGAAGCATTAAAGCAGGCTATCCGCGAGGCATTACAGAATGATGAACGGGTATTCCTGATGGGGGAGGATGTAGGCCGTTATGGCGGCGCATTTGCCGTGAGTAAAGGGTTGTTGCAGGAATTTGGCCCCGGGCGGATCATGGATGTTCCACTGTCTGAATCCGGGTTTGTTGGTGCTGGTATTGGCGCTGCATTGGGAGGTATGCGGCCCGTAGTGGAAGTAATGACAGTCAACTTCAGCTTGCTGGCCATGGACCAGCTGGTAAACAATGCTGCCACCCTGCTGCACATGTCTGGTGGTCAGTTGAATGTGCCAGTAGTAATACGAATGAGTTGTGGTACGGGACGCCAGTTGGCGGCGCAGCATTCCCATAGCTGGGAACCGTTATATGCACATATTCCCGGTTTGATAGTTTTGTCTGCAGGCACTCATGAGGATGCGCGCGGCATGCTGCATACGGCATTGCAATGCCCCGACCCGGTGATCATCTTCGAATACACGGCGATGCTGAACCTGGAAGCTGACCTGCCGGCCGATGCGGGTGCAGTTAATATAGACCGGGCCTGTGTACGGAAAGAAGGAAAAGATATTTCCATCATTACGTATGGTGCGGGCGTATATAAAGCATTGGATGCTGCGAAAGAACTGACTGCAGCAGGTATAGATGCTGAAGTGATTGACCTGCGGGTATTACGTCCACTGGACAATATTTCCATTCTTGATTCGGTAAGGAAAACACACCGGGTATTGGTGGTGGAAGAGGCCTGGGGCTCTGTAAATATTGCGGCTGAAGTAAGTGCACGTATTATGGAAAATGTTTTTTATGAGCTGGATGCGGGGGTACAAAGGTTATGCGGAATAGAAGTGCCGATGCCTTATCCCAAACACCTGGAAGATGCTTCCTTGCCGCAAATAGAAGATATCATTAAAAAAGTAAAGAAAATGCTGCAGCATGATTGAATTTTGTATGCCTAGCCTGGGGGCTGATATGGAAGCCGGTACATTGCGCGAATGGCTTGTAAAGCCTGGGGATACTGTGAAGCGGGGAGACATTATTGCTGTGGTGGAAACACAAAAGGGACTTATTGATATTGAAGTATTTGATGAAGGGACAATAGATCAATTGGTGGTTAAGGAAGAGGAAAAGGTGCCGGTAGGCACATTAATGGCGCTGATCGCATCAACAAAGGAGGCAGTGGTAAAGCCGGAACAACCGGAAGTAAAAACAGCAGAAAAGATAATACCGGTTTCTTTAACCACCACCGTTAAAGCCTCGCCATTGGCCAGACGGGTAGCAGCTGAAAAAGGAGTTGATCTGGCGGACATTAAAGGTACCGGGGAAGGAGGTGCCATTACAAAAGAGGATGTGGAGAAAGCTGCCGCCGCACAGAAAGAACCGGTAAAGGAAGAACAACCGACGATGGCGGCAGAAGGTATCCGGATGGCAGTAGCAGCGGCCATGAGCAAATCTAACCGGGAAATTCCGCATTATTATCTCGAAACAAAAGTAGATATGACCCTGCCTCTGGCCTGGCTGTCGGAAGCGAATAAAAAGCGGACTGTAAAACAGCGGCTGTTACCGGTAGTATTGTTGGTGAAAGCAGTTGCCAAAGCACTGGCTGATGTGCCTGACCTTAATGCTTATTGGGACAACGGATTGCAGCGAAAGGACGTTATTAATATAGGATTTGCTATTTCATTGCGGACCGGAGGCGTTATGATCCCTGCTATTCACTTGGCTGATAAGAAAACATTGGATGAGCTCATGGCATCCTTAAATGACATGATTCCCCGGGCAAGGGCCATGAAACTGAGAAGTTCTGAATTAAGCGATTCAACCATTACCATAACAAGCCTGGGTGAAGGAAATGTTGAAACGGTATACGGTGTTATCTATCCGCCGCAGGTAGCATTGGTGGGTTTTGGCAGCATAATAGAACAACCATGGGCCGAACAGGGCATGCTGGGCGTGCGGCCCATACTTACCGTTACCCTCGCTGCCGACCATCGCGCTACTGATGGGGCAACCGGCAGCCGCTTCCTGGTGGCATTTAATGAACACCTTCAAAAACCAGATATGTTATGACCGAACAGGCAATCAAGCAGACCGTTTTTCAACTCTTAAAAAAAATTGCGCCTGATACAGCGCCCGAAACTTTACAGCCTGATGACGATATACGGCATACGCTGGAAATTGATTCCTTTGATGCATTACAGTTTGTAGTGGCATTGAATGAAAATTATGGGATAGAGATACCTGAAGAGGATTATGGAAAGATTATTACACTGAGGAGCCTGATCAATTACATAAAGGAGAAACTTGTATGAACCAGGTTGTGATCAATAATAAAAAATATGCTTTTCATGAAGGCCAGACCATATTGAACTTGTTGGAAAGTAATGGCATTGAAGTGCCTGCTCTTTGTTATGATGAACGGCTGCATCCTTCGTCAGTTTGTCGTTTATGCCTGGTGAAAATAAAAGGTATTGATCGCTTACAACCTTCCTGCCGCACGCTTTTAACCAGTAAGATGGAAGTAACGACTCATTCCGGAGAAATTGAAAATTACCGGGAAGGTGTTTTACGCATGCTGGCGAAAGACTATCCCCAGGCAATGGTATTAAAATATCCTCAAAAGGAATTTCACTGGTGGCTCCAGCATTATGGAATAACAGGAGAGATAGAGAACAGGCCTTACACCTTTCTTGATGCTTCTCATCCTTATATCCAGGTGGATATGACACGCTGCATTAATTGTTTCAGGTGCGTAAAAATATGTGATGAATTGCAGGGCCAGTTTGTGTGGCATATCATCAACCGGGGTGATGAGGTGAAAATAATTTCCGATTCAAAAGATCTCTTTGGTCAAAGTTCCTGTATAAGTTGTGGGGCCTGTGCTGATACCTGTCCTACAGGAGCTATTGAAGATAAACAGGCGATAATATTGGGGATGCCAGAACATACAACGAGATCAGTATGCGCTTATTGCGGCGTAGGCTGCGAAATAGCGGTGGGGGTTAAAGAGCAGAAAATTGTTGCCGTGCATCCTGCAAAAAATGCCCCGGTCAATAAGGGACATCTTTGTGTGAAAGGCCGTTACGCATGGGAATATGTGTATGCGCCCGACCGCGTAACACAACCCATGATACGCAGACAGGAACAATGGGAGACAGTATCCTGGGATGAGGCCATCAATTATTGTGCGCAAAGACTAACATCTATTATTAAGGAGTATGGGCCTAACAGCATAGGCATGGTGGGCTCGGCAAGGGCTACCAATGAAGACAATTACCTGGTGCAAAAATTTGCCAGGGCTGTTATCGGAACCAACAATGTTGATAACTGTGCCAGGGTATGCCACCAGCCAACTGCTAAAGCCATGAGTATAGCCTTGGGAACTGGCGCTTCCACCAATTCTTTTGATGATATTGAAAAAGCAAGCACCATCCTGGTAGCAGGGGCTAATGCTACTGGCAGTCACCCGGTCATAGGCGCCAGGATAAAACAGGCTGTGCTTAAAGGCGCTAACCTGATAGTAATTGATCCGCGAAGGACTGAACTGGCATCCTATGCTACCTGTTATCTGCCTGTAAAGCCAGGCACCAATATCCCCTTATTAAATGCAATTGCATGTGTTATTATAACCGAAAATTTACAGGATACAGCCTATATTGAAAGCCGGACAGAAGGATGGAACACTTTTAAAACATTTATCGGGGGGTGGACACCGGAGCGTGCTGCCAAAATTTGCGGCATACATCCCCGGCTTATCCGGGAAGCGGCCCGTTTATATGCAACTCAGACGCCTGCAATTTGTTTTCATGGGCTAGGATTAACAGAGCATACACAGGGAACCGACAATGTGATAGCACTTGTAAACCTTGCATTGCTTACTGGAAATATTGGGAAAGAAGGAACAGGCATTAATCCTTTACGGGGCCAAAACAATGTTCAGGGGGCCGCAGTAATGGGTTGTGACCCATCTGTATATACCGGCATGGCCTCCGTGAAAAAGGAAAGGCAAAGGTTTGAAGCGTTATGGAAAACTTCACTGCCCAGCAGCAAGGGCTTAAATCTTCCTGAGATGCTGGATACGGCATCGGCAGGCTATTTAAAGGCCATGTGGATTACCGGTTATGATGTATTATTTACCATGCCCGATGCAAAATATACTATACGGGCGTTTGAGCAGCTTGATTTTGTTGTGGTCCAGGACATGTTTATGAATGAAACCTCCCGGCGGTTTGCTGATGTATTCCTCCCCTGCTCGTCTTCATTTGAGAAAGAAGGAACCTTCATGAATGCTGAAAGAAGGATACAAAAGATTAGAAAGGCAATTCCTGCACTGCCCAACGTTAAAGCAGATTGGGAGATTGTTTGTAACATGGCCGTTGCTATGGGGAGGAAAGAACTATTCAATTACTCAACTGCGCAGGATATATGGAACGAAATAAGAGAGGTGTGGAGCGCAGTACATGGCATCACTTACGAGCGGTTGGAAAATAGCGGCTTACAATGGCCTTGCCCGGCTACTGATCATCCGGGAACATCTATACTCCATACAGAAAATTTTCCCCGCGAAGGAGGCAAAGCCCAATTGTCCGTCGTTGATTTCATGCCCACTCCTGAACAGGTCTCTGTCGAATATCCGTTTATCCTGGTTACGGGCAGGGAACTTTATCATTTTAATGCGGGTACTATGACGTATAGAACAGCCAATAAGGACATTTGCCATTCAGACCTACTTCACCTGAATCCTGCTGACGCCAGAAGGATCGGATTGAAAGATAGAGACGATGCCAGGATCATCAGTAAATATGGTGAGACATTCTTGCCTGTATTAATAGATGATACAGTAAGAAAAGGAGAGGCGTTTAGCACTTTTAATAACAACCGGACTTTTATCAACAAAATAACCAACCCCCTCAGAGATCACTACGTGCAAACGCCTGAATACAAGATTACAGCCGTTCGGATTGAAAAGGCCACAGAACGAACCGCAGGATAGCACTGGCTAACCGGATCTATTTCCTGGTTTATTGTAATAAACCCGGTGCTGCGGCTATCACCGTAGTTTCTTTCTTTCCCGGTTTTTTGACGATCATACACGCTATTGTAATAAAATGCAAATTTTTCCGTTTTGGCATTGAAGCCAAAATCATTTTCACCTGCTTTTACCTTTTGAAAAATTTCAGCTGGCTACTGGCCTGCATTGATCAGGTTTTTTCTTAATGGCTCTTCCAAAGTTTCCCGGAGGATTTCCAGCCTATTGTCTCATCGTCGGTAATTCCCTCCACGAGTATGCAGCGCAGGTATGTCATACCTGATTTTAAAATTAATATGGGATCCTTTATCCCCAAAGGACATGCCGGTACATGTCCTTTTTAGGGCCTCATTTGTTGTTTTTCTCCATAAGTTGTGGTTGGGTAACAGGTATATAAAATCTCTCATGAATCAATTATCTTCGTTGCGTACTATTACGCAGCTTTCAATCAGCTATACTACCATTAATTTACAAGTGGTGACGCTCACCTCAGAACAGTTGAACCAATGAAACAGTGTAACATGAAATTGCCATTCCGTTTTCTTGTCGTGGCCCTTCTGCTCATGGGAAACAGCACGTTGGCCCAGCAACCGACGAAGACAAATATTGTCATCATTGTCTCAGATGACCATGCGTTTCAAACCATCAGCGCCTATGGCAGCAAACTTGTACAAACGCCTGCTATCGACCGCATTGCCCGCGAAGGAGCCATCTTTAACCGGGCTTATGTGACCAATTCCATTTGTGGGCCCAGCCGGGCCGTTATCCTGACAGGAAAATACAGTCATAAGAATGGTTTTAAAGACAATCTCTCTCGTTTCGACAGTAACCAGGATGTATTTGTAAAACGTTTACAGGCCGCCGGTTACCAAACTGCCTGGATAGGTAAATGGCACCTGGAAAGTACCCCTCAGGGATTTGACTACTGGAAGCTGCTACCTGGTCAGGGGATGTACTATAATCCCGATTTTCTTACGATGGATGGTAAGAAGGAACGGAAGGAAGGATATGTTACCAACCTGGTGACCGATGAAGCGGAGCAATGGTTGTCAGGCCGCGATACCAGCAAGCCGTTTTGCCTGGTTATCGGGCATAAAGCTACTCACCGCACCTGGATGCCAGATACCTGCGATCTGGGCATGTACGACAATCGCACCTTCCCTTTACCTTCCAATTTCTATGATACTTATGATAACCGGTATGCTGCTGCACACCAGGACATGAACATCGCGCATACCATGCGATTAGGGTATGATCTTAAAATGCACCCCGACACCGGCTTTGGAAAAGATAACGTTGGCCGCATGAATATGGCGCAGCGCGCGAAGTTTGACGCTTACTATAAACCTATTGAACAGGAATTCGATGCGCAACACCTGAGTGGCAATGCGCTCACCGAATGGAAATATCAACGCTATATGCGCGACTACCTCAGCACTGCGGCCTCGCTGGACCGCAATATTGGCCGTGTATTGGATTACCTGGATGCACATCATCTCACAGAAAATACGCTGGTCATTTATTTGTCTGACCAGGGATTTTATATGGGAGAACATGGCTGGTTCGATAAACGATTTATGTATGAAGAGTCGTTTCGTACGCCAATGGTTATACGTTATCCGGGAAAAGTAAAACCCGGTACGCAAGTCAATGATTTTGTGATGAACCTGGACATCGCGCCTACCTGCCTGGATGCCGCAGGGGTAACTATACCAGCGGCTATACAGGGGCAATCATTGTTGCCGGTACTGCTGCATAAGCCGGCCAACTGGCGTAAAACCATGTATTATCACTATTATGAAAGTGGAGAACACTCGGTTATCCCTCATTTTGGTATCCGTACGTCCCGATACAAACTGATTCGTTTTTACCAGGTAGCAGATAAATGGGAGCTGTATGATTTGCAGAAGGACCCGCATGAAATGCACAACCTGTATGGACAGAAAGGGATGGAAAAAACTACTGTTGCGCTGATGAAGGAATTGCAGGCGCAGATAGCGAAGTATGAAGATACGGAGGCGATGGAGATAGTGGAAAAGAAGTAGGAAGGCAGATATATTGTTATGAAAAGGTACTGGATTTATAAAACCAGTACCTTTTTCTAATCATGGAATCACTTTCCTTTCTCTGAAATTGTCAAAAATTTCCATAAACATAGCCGGCGTTTCCACGAACTCATGAAACCCTGCACGGCGGGCTTTGGAGCCATCTGCAAAGAAGTCGTAGTCCCAGGAGAAGACGAAGTCGCCGAATTTCCAGGATGATACCTCGGCATAGGTATATTTCAACCCGTACTTTTTCATCATGGTATTCCACAAGGCTTCTTTATCGGGCATTACTACTTCCAGCTGCATAGGTAATGGTGCAGCTACTTCCATATCGAAATAGCGGGCGATACGGAGCCATAAATCCGACCAGCGAAACAGGTCGCCGTTATTGATATTAAATGCCTGGTTAGCACCGGCGGGGCTATTGGCGGCCCATGCGGTAGCTTTGGCCAGCAGGCGGGCATCTGTCATTTCCATCAGTTTATCATAGGCGCCCGGTTTGCCGGGAAAGCGCAGTGGAAGTCCCAGCTCTTTGGAAATGGCCGCATATACAGCGATCACCATGGCGAGGTTCATGGGGTTGCCCAGGGCAAAGCCGCCTACTACAGAAGGGCGCATGGCCGACCAGGTCCAGGACTGACCTTGTTGCTGTTGTTCCAGGTAATGTTGTTGTTCCATGTTGAATTCCGGCGGCATAAAAGTGCCGGCATCTGTTTCTACGGCGGGCGTTTTAAAGGCCCCCAGGTGTGCGCCATACACCTTATATCCCTGCATCAGGCTAATGTGTTGCAGCTGTTGGGCTACCGGGGTTACCGCTTCTACAACGTTGCGCAACATGGTTAGATTAGGTGCTACCAGTCCTGACCAGCTGTTGCTGTCCTGGTAAGCGGCATAAAATATATGCGTGACCGTAGTCAATTGCCCGAGCTTTTGCCGGCTGTCTTCCTCGTTCAGCAGGTCTACTGCGATATGTGTTACATGATCGGTATCGTTGCCCCCTCTGCGGGACAGCCCAATGATATCCCAGGTGCCCTGCTCCAGCAGGTGTTGAATCAGGTTACGACCTATAACGCCCTGTGCACCCGCTACCAATGCTACTTTCTGTTGATGATACTGTTCCATATTATGTTGTATTTTTACCAGTAATTTTTCACCTCACAAAGATCTACCGGAAACGGTTGACCAGCCTTGTATCAAAGCAGGGTAAATTGGTATATTTTCAGCCATGAAGAGATATATACAGCACGAATACCTGAAGGTATCGCATTTTACCAGCGAGGAATGGCAGCATCCGGTGCATAATCATAACCATTTTGAACTTATTTTTATCCACCGGGGTAGTGGTACGCATCATATTGGAGATATGAGCTATCCCTACACCGGGCCTTGCCTGTTTTTGCTGGCACCCTGCGATGCACACTATTTCCGCATTGCTACTGCGACTACTTTTACTTTTGTTAAGTTTACCAATGTATACCTGCATGGAACCGGCAACCTGCAATTACAGCAGCACTGGAACCGGGAACTGGATAAGCTGTTGTTACAGGCCCGTCAGCAAAGGGCGTTTACGGATGTTACCGGCCGGATGGCTGTCCTGATGGAATTGATTAACGGGGAGTGGAAAGTGGAAAAACAGGAGAACAGTGAAACCATTTTTTTCCTGTTACAGGCATTGTTTGCGATGATCAAGAAATGGACGTTTGCGGGCATAGCGTCTGCGGGGCCGCATCCGGGCGCCCGTGTAACAGCTATCCTGAATTATATCCATGAGCATATTTACGATGTAGCCGAAGTGCAGGTAGAGCAGCTGGCGCATATTTTCGGGTATTCCAAACATTACCTGGGTGCTTTTTTCAAAGAGCAAACAGGGAGCACGTTGCGCGACTATGTGAATCAATATAGATTACGGCAACTGGAAAACCGGTTACACTACAGTTCGTTGTCATTGAAGGAAATCAGTCATGAGCTGGGATTTAACGACCAGAGCCACCTGAATAAATTTTTCCGGAGATATCATACGATGAGCCCTTCCGCCTACCGCGAACAATTACACGCGCCGGTATCTGAATAAGTGCAATTTCCGTGCTGTTGAAAAAGGCGCTATCTTAGCCCCACACACAACCTATATAACTGCGAATTATGGAACAGCTGCTTACCGTGGATGCATTGATAAGCCTTCTCACACTCACTGTGCTGGAAATTGTACTGGGTATCGACAACATTGTATTTATTTCTATTTTATCCGGAAAATTACCGGAGAGCCAGCAAAAGAGGGCCCGGCGACTGGGGCTTGGTCTGGCCATGTTTGTGCGGGTATTGCTGCTCCTGTCAATCAGCTGGATTATGTCGCTCACGCAGCCGTTGTTTAACCCGGGTACGTGGATAGGCATGCAGAATCCTGAATGGCTGGAAAAAACGGCACTTTCCGGCAGAGACCTGATCCTGCTGATAGGAGGACTTTTCCTGATTTATAAAAGTACCGCTGAGATCCACGAAAAACTGGAAGGTGGAGAGCATGGCAACCCTAATGCAAAAGCCCTGAAATTCGGGCAGGTGATCGTCCAGATATTGTTGCTGGACATTGTGTTCTCACTCGATTCGGTAATTACTGCCGTAGGTATGGCCGACCATGTAGAAATTATGATTGCTGCGGTAGTAATAGCCGTGGCGGTGATGATGCTGGCATCGGAAACGATCAGCCGTTTTGTAAACCAGCACCCTACCGTGAAAATGCTGGCCCTGTCGTTCCTGTTGTTGATTGGTGTATCGCTGATCGCTGAAAGCTTTGACCAGCACATCCCGAAGGGATATATTTATTTTGCGATGGCTTTCTCCGTATTTATAGAGGCCCTCAACCTGCGCATGAGAGCAAAATCTGAAAAGCCGGTAAAGCTCCATCAACCAGAGATGCCGGAAACGAAAAAGTAGGATAATTTCTTCCGGCATAAAATTTTTCTTTTTGATGTGTTGCAGCAGCTGGCAACTTTTCCTGCCTATTTCCAGGGCTGGCTCAGCAATGGTACTTAGGGTGGGGGAGATAATAGCGGACACCGGATCGTTTGTAAAACCGATTACTCCGACGTCTTTTCCTATCACAATATTTTTTCTTTAACGCCAGTATTACCCCCACTGCTTTACAGTCGCTGAGCCTCACGCTTGCCCGTATCATGGGCGTAGCCAACAGCAAAGGCTCACTGGCAAAAGGGAAGGATGCTGATATCCTCATATTTGACGAGGATATCAAAATACAAATGACGATGGTAGCAGGAAAAGTAGTGCATCATTTATAAGAAAGAAATAGCTTTGCCATTTTAGCGCATAAAATCATTGTCATGAATTTTTACACACGGAAATGGGTAAAGCCGGAAGACCTGAATGCACACGGAACCTTGTTTGGCGGAAGTTTGTTGCGTTGGATAGATGAAGAAGCTGCCATTTACTCCATTATCCAACTGGGCACCAATCGTTGTGTAACCAAGTACATGTCTGAAATCAATTTTATTAACTCTGCCCGCCAGGGCGATATCGTAGAACTGGGTATTAAAGCCACGCATTTTGGGAGGACTTCTCTCACGCTCACCTGCCAGGTAAGGAATAAGATTACGCAGAAAACGATCCTAACGATAGATAAGATGGTATTTGTAAGCGTAGATGAGCAGGGGCGCCCGGTGCCGCACGGCAAAACGGAGATCACTTATACTGATGAACGGTTGCGGGAAGAATAGGTTTATATTTTCAGGCCACCGAACATACTGACCAGGATAATGCCCAATACGATGGTGGTAATCACCACATACAACCGATCTCTTTCCACAGCAAAAGCTGCCAGTGAAAAAAAGATGCGGAGTATAGGCGTAGCCAGTAGTACCAGTACGCCCAGCTGTATAATTTCGGTAGCATTACCAATGGCTACTCCCCGGAAAATGCCGCGGAAGGAAGTATACCCGGCGCCTTCGCCGGTAAATTGTGAGTAATCTGGTACACTGGCAGCTCCCTGTTGGGCGAGGTAGGCAATGCCTCCTAATAAGGCAATGCTGCTGGCGGTAACGACACCTACCCGCAACACCTGCCCGATAAAAAGTTCTATATCGCGATCTCCCAATAATTTCCTGCCTAGTTTCATATATGTTGGTTAAAACTGATAATGTAATCCGTTGTAAATCATCTCCAGGGCCACAAAGGAAATAGCGATACAGAAAATGATTCGCAATGTTTTAGGATTCATGATGGTGAGTAAACGGGCGCCAGTAAAAGCCCCTCCCAGTACGCCCAGTACTACAGGAAACGCAATACCCGGATCTATATATCCTCTTTGCAGGTATACCACAGCGCTGGCAGCAGCTGTAACGCCAATCATGAAGTTGCTGGTGGTAGTGCTTACCTTAAAGGGAATACGCATAGCGCCATCCATGGCCAATACTTTTAAGGCGCCGGAACCGATTCCCAATAGTCCTGATAGAACGCCGGCCAGCAGCATAATAGAAAATCCTCCTCCCACATTTTTTAGTTTATAGCTGACTTCTCCTGCAGGAGTAGGGTAGCTGCCATTGAGTTTTAACAGGTAAGACAGTTTACTGCCGGTCTGTTCTGCATGCTCACTTTTTTTCCGGATGGTCATTAAAGCGGAAAAGATGAGCACTACGCCGAAGAGGATAGCGATGGTGTTAACCGGTGTGAAAACGGCAATGAGTGCGCCTCCTACGGCGCCTGCCGTGGTAGCTATTTCCAGGAACATGCCCAGTCGCACGTTGGTAATACCTTCTTTGATATAGGCTGTAGCTGCCCCTGAAGAGTTAGCGATGGAGGCCAGCAAGGCGGCACCGATAGCGTAACGGATATCTACATGAAATACCAGGGTTAGCAAAGGAATGACGACCACGCCTCCCCCCAGGCCGGTTAAAGAGCCCAATAACCCGGCCAGGTAGGCGCCTCCCAGGAGGATAAGGCTAAAAATCAGGATATTCATCTTACAAAAAGTTAATAGTTATTGTCCAGGATATCTTCCATCGCCTGGCGGGATAATTTGGCGTTTCCACTTTTGATGGCCTTGTAAAGCGCTTCATGGGTATGGTGACTGATGGCGAAGTGACTGATACTCTGGGTATCCCGTTTAGCGAAGAAATCGCGGATCACGCTGGTGAAGCTGCGGTATAGATCTGCCAGCACGTGGTTGCCCGATGCTTTGGCAATAGCCATATGAAAAGCGATGTCGGCTTCCATGCAGGACTGATACTGTTGTTCGAGGATGGCTTTTTTGCGTTGGTCTAGCTGTAGCCGCATTTCGTGTAGATCGTCCGGTGTATGATTTTCCGCTGCCAGTTTTACGATTTCATAGTCCAACATACGCCTTACCTGGTTAATTTCTTCGAAGTCGGCCCGCCTGAGGCGCTGATCCAACGATTCTGTCTGAACGGATTCATTGATAAAGGTGCCGGCGCCCTGTTGTACCCGGAGTATGCCTGACATGGCCAGGGTTTTGATGGCTTCCCGGATGGTAGAGCGGCCTACCGCATATTGTACCATTAATTCGGGCTCAGCCGGTATTTTCTGACCTGGCTTGTATTTTCCCTGGGAAATATCTTTTTGGATGGCGTTAATGACCCGGTCCGATAATTTGGAGGCTTGTTCCATATTAGTCAATTTTACACTTGTAAAGATATGATGTTTATTTAAACATCAGATGTTTAATTTTGAAAAAATGGAAAAAAAACAAAAAAGGGAAAGATGTCACTGGGATGGCTATATGTTTTAGAGATATATGGATGGGAAACAAATATAAAAGGGTGTACCTGTTTGGATACACCCTTTACTTTTTTTCTATAAGAAGAATTGGGACAACTAACAAAGGGACGAAAGGCCGTATATACGTAATAGTAAGTTCAGACCCCAGGATGCAGGTTTTTCAATTTTTCCATATGATCCTTTCTATAAATGAACTCTGATGCAAAAATACATGCGGGTGGCGGATTTCAGGCATTTAGGGCCTCTACAACGTAACTACACTGTACCATTTTTTATATCTACAAAACATCTACAAATAGTATTTTTGCGGAATGAACCATATCCAAAAAGGCCTGGTAGTTTTTTTATGTACCATCATTAGCCTGCTCTATACAGTTAATTTGTCGGCCCAAACGGTAGTGGACTCGCTGAAGCGGGTGCTGGCCCAGCCGGGACTTACACCTGAAGAACAGGTGCTGACAAGATTGAAACTGAGTCGCGCTTTATTGAGCACCAATCGAAAGGAAGCGCTTGCTAATGCCCAGGTGGCGTTATCCATGAGCCGTTCCCTGAAGGATAGTAAGTATGCCGCACAATCACATTCCTCCCTGGTATCATTAATGTATGGCCAGGAAGATGTAAAGCGGGTAAGACTACAATTAGACAGCGCTTTTATGCTGGCCGAACAATCGGGCGACCCTTATACCCTGGAAAATGTGTGGTATAGGAAAGGTTGGCTGGAAAACCGCATTGGCAAACCGCATGAGGCGGTGAAGAGTTTCCAGCAGGCCTTGAAATTTGGAGAAAAACAACCGCCCAACAGCTATGCTAATAGCATCTACTATAATCTTTCGGCAGTATACGGGGATTGGGACGATCTCGAAAACCAGTCGCGGTACGCTTTTGCGAGTCTTGATGCGGCCAAACGTTTTCCTGATCCCGATGATATCTGCAATGCTTACCAGGCTATTGCCACCAGCTATGAGCACCGTTTTGCCGGTGATAGCAGCGCACGTAACCTGCTGGATTCTTCCCTGTATTATAACCGGCTGGCCATTCAATACTACCTGGAAAATAAGAACAGGATCAGCTTTCCGAGTACTTTAGGTATATTGGCATTAAATACGGCTAATTTGTATGCGGAGTATTTTCCCCGCAGTTACCGCGACTCTGCCCAACACTATTTAAGAATAGCCAAGGAGATAGGCGTAGCAACCGACCAGCAGGAGATCATTGCCAGCAGTTATGGGATGCAGAGCAGTTTCGAACTGGCCGACGGGCATTACGATGCGGCGGCCGGCCTTTTGTTAAGCGGGTTACATACCTTACAACAATCGCCCACACCAGATAATAACCTAATGGCGCACTTTATGAGTTCCCTGTCTGAGGTGGCAGAAAAGAAAGGAGATCTGCCGGCGGCGCTCAACTACGAGCGGGAGCACAGCAAGTATTATGCGGCCGCTTTCGATGCCGAAAAAATGGGCATCGCCAAAAAGCTGGAAGCCCAGTACCAGGCGCAACAAAAGGAGCAGGAACTAATATCCTTACAGGAAAAGGCCGCTTTTAACAAAAAGCTGAATATTGCATATGTGATATTAATTGTTGCCTGTATATTGGCGTTGCTCTTCCTTTTCCGCTCTTATCACTTCCGCTTAAAATCAACCATTCAACAGCAGGCATTACTGGAGAAGGAAAAGCAGGATGCGATATTACAGGTTCGCCTGAAGGAAGAAGAGGCGAAAACACTGGAACTGGAAAAACAAGAGGCGGCACTGCAGGCACAGCTGCAAAGCGAGGCTGCTGCCCGTTTACAGGCAGAACAGCAGTTGATGCAGGCCCAGAAGGAGCAGTTGCAGAAAGACCTGTTGGCAGGCACGTTACAGGTAGAGCAAAAAAATGAATTGCTGCAAACGCTGCAGGCAAAGCTCCAGGAAAAGTCGGGCGACCGTAACCTGATTGGGCAGATCAGCCGTATGATAGACCAGGACCGGCGTTTGGATGAGGATTTTGAAACGTCTAAAACGGAGTTGGAAAATATTCACCCTGAGTTTTTTACCCGTCTTCAGGAGAAGGCAGGGAATTCCCTTACCAGGCTGGATTTGAAACACTGCTCCTATATTTCTATGGGACTGTCTACAAAAGAAATTTCTTCCAGGATGGGAGTGGCGCCGAAGAGTATCCTGATGTCGCGCTACCGGATTAAGCAAAAACTGGGGCTAGGGAAAGATGAGGGGCTTGATTCCTACCTGATGACGGTGGCCAGTTAATAATGATACGGGGACGCAGTGAACCCGCGTCCCCGTGTCATCAGGCTTGTAAAAAAGCAAATTTGTTCTCAAACATTTTTCCGATCACCGGTATAGGTTTTTGTACACCGTTATTGGCGTTGATAATGCCAAAAATCATGAAGATAATTGGCAGGAAGCCGGCAATTGCGAGTACACCAGACAGGGCAGCCGGTAGAACAGCGATAACAATACCTACAGCAATAGACCATACGATACTTGCGATAGCCAATCCCAGGGCTTGTTCCAGGTGATAGCTCACCAGTGCACTTCTTTCTTCCTTACTTTTTACAAATGCAATAATCCATCCTATAATTGTGATGTAAGCAATCATTGCCCATTGATTTGTTTTCATAGCTGTTGAGGTTTTTTTTGTTAAGAATGATTTAGCGCAAAAGTAAAAGGAGGGTGTGGCAAATGGGAAAAAGTAGCTACTACATGATATCTACAATCACGAGGAATTAACACTACAAAAAAGCTACATTAATTTTAATTAGTTGATTAAAAAATTTTTACAAGTTAATTTTTATTATATTATTTAATAACACCGGTGGCATAATGATTGATACGCTGTTGTTATGAAGAAAGCATTACTACCTACCTTTTTCCGGGCTATTGGTTTAGGAATAGTGACCGGGATGCGCAGTGCAATGGGTCCTGCATTTACCAGTTATTTTGTTAACCAGCAACCATCAGACAAGTTACGCAGGTCGCCTTTACGCTTCATGCAGCATCCTGCTACACTGCATTACCTGCAAACAATGGCAGCGGGAGAGCTGGTAATAGATAAAGCGCCGGGTGTTGGAAATCGTATAGCCGCTCCCGGTATAGCCGGCCGGGCGCTTGCCGGCGCTTTGTCGGGTGCTACGTTATACCAGGCGCGAAATGGAAAAGCATGGAAAGGCGCCTTGATAGGCGGGGTTACGGCCGTTGTCGCGGCGTATGCATTTTTCTATCTACGCCGTGAAACAGGTAGACGGTTGCCTATAAAAGATGCCGCCTTGGGAGGCGTGGAGGACGCCATGGCTGTGGGTATTGCAGCCGCGTCTATCAGGAAGTAGTGAAATTTATTTTCACAAATGTTGTTTTATTTCAGAAAAAAACTACATTTGCATCCCGTTAAACAATGCCTAATAGTATAATGGTAGTACGACAGATTTTGGTTCTGTTTGTCTTGGTTCGAATCCAGGTTGGGCAACAATAAAAAGGACAAAGTGAAAGTGCTTTCGCTTTGTCCTTTCTTATTTTGGAAAATGACTGAGTAGCCGATGAAGTGCTTTAAATCAAAAGAACCCGCTACTGCCAGCCGGCTGCGGGTCTTATTTTCCGGGCTATTATTTCTCAGGGGCTGTATTATTTTTCAACCAGTTCAACCGGCGTTGATCCGGTAGATGCTTTACGGTGAAGCTTTCAAATTTCGCTTCAAATCCTTGCCCGTCCGGCGATGCAGCCATCAGTCCTACCATTACGGGGTGGTTGTCTTTCAGGGGCGCATTGCGGGTCATGATATAATTCTTATCATCCAGGGAATAATAAATTTCTACCGCATCTAATCTTCGTACCGCCTTTATCCAGATAAAAGGAGGGGTTTTATCGAGCGGGGTAACGCTCCAGTCGCTTACCGTATGCGTAACAACGGAGCTGATATTGAATTTCCCATCTACAAATTCTACTCCTGTTTTGATATAGTTTTGCTCATCTGTTCTGATCATTAATCCCATTTGGTCGAACCGCGCTTTATAATCCCCCGTAATCTTCACTTTGGCCTCAAATTCTCCGCCATAGGTGCCATAGTAAAAAGGAGCATCGTCTACCGTAAATCCATAGTGAGAGATACGCCAGTAATCGGTTTGGGGCGTAACAAACATGGTGAGCGATTTGTCCTTTATCTCCCATTTTGCAGGTTCATTGAACCATTGCATTTTTTCAAGGCGCTGGGCAGCAAGCGATTGCATGGCCATGAGCGCCACTAAGCTGACAATAATTTTCTTCATATCGATGATCATAATATTAATGAAAGGACGCTGTGTCCTGGTATGCAGCAGAAAATATCCCGGTTAACCGGGACGGTTGGCTACCTTTGCAAAACTAAAATGTTACCAGGTAACGCCCAATGGTGAATAATAACCATTTTGACATATATGGATAATATTCATACCGCCTTAAATGATACGCTGCTCAGGCAAACTTTCAATGATGAGCAGCAGCCGGAGCTGCAACTGGCCACTGGCCGGTTTATAGCGCAGATGTATGCAAAACTGGAAAATGCCATCAGTGTATTGAGCGACCTGAGAGCCAATACCAGCTACATCTATAATGGAGGCATTGCAGCTGGTCTGGGGCTCCCTGCCACCAGCAATGTAACGGAAATCAAGTCAATCTGGGAAGAAGATATATTTGGCCGCATTCATCCCGACGACCTGCTGCAAAAGTATGCCCTGGAGTTACACTTCTTTCAGCTGCTAAAGTCTGTACCAGTGGTGGAGCGTGGAGACTACCAGGTACAGAGTACTATCCGGATGAAGAACAGGGAAGAGCAGTATGTGGCGGTACAACACCGTATTTTTTATATTTTAAGTGCGGGCAATGGCAGTATATGGCTGGCCCTTTGTTTATATAACCATTGTTATCTTCCTGGAAGCATAGAACGATACCAGGGGATGATTGTTAACACGCGTACCGGCCAACTCATCACACCCGATAAGGAGCAATGTAACGACTTACTGTCGCATCGCGAGAAGGAGATATTGCGGCTCATCAAAAATGGGAGAAGCAGTAAAGAAATCGCCGGAAAATTATCTATCAGTATCAATACCGTACACCGGCATCGCCAGAATATTCTCGAAAAATTGAAAGTATCCAACTCCTTGGAGGCTTGCAGCATTGCTGAAATTATGGGGCTGATCTAATCGGCACTTGTATATATTGAAAATAAGCCATCATATTAGGTTTTGTATATAATAATTTTATATATTGACATATAAAACATTCCACGTATTATGAAACAGGCTATTCAATATAGTTTGCTGCTGCTGACTGCAATGACGGCGGTCACCGGCGAAAGTTGTCAATCACCTGATGCCGGCAAGGCTACAGAGCTAAAAGATTCCACCACATTTCTTTCGCCACCGCTGATTACTTCGATATATACTGCCGATCCATCTGCTCACCTGTTCGAAGGACGCATATACCTGTATCCTTCGCACGATACAGCCACTGGCACGCCGGAGAATGACAATGGGGATCATTTTAACATGATGGATTTTCATGTGTTTTCTATGGATAGCGTTGGCGGCAAAGTTACTGATCATGGTGTGGCGCTGCACATCCGGGATATTCCCTGGGCAGGCCGGCAGCTGTGGGCGCCAGATGCCGCTTTTGCCAATGGCACCTACTATTTGTATTTCCCCGTAAAAGATAAGCAAGACATTTTTAGGATAGGAGTGGCTACTGCACAGAAGCCGGAAGGGCCCTTTGTAGCAGAAAGAATGCCTATAGCAGGCAGTTACAGCATCGATCCTTGTGTATTTAAGGATGATGATGGATCTTATTACCTGTATTTTGGCGGTATATGGGGAGGACAGCTGCAACGCTGGAATAATAATGTATATGATTCTACAGCCAGGTTGCGCCAGGGGAACGAGCCTGCTATTTTGCCGCGTATGGCAAAGCTGGATAAGGATATGAAACATTTTTCTGAAGCAGTAAGAGAAATTAAAATACTGGATAGCGCCGGAAATTTGTTTAAGGAGAAAGATAACGACAAGCGCTTTTTTGAGGCCGCCTGGATGCACAAGTACAAGGGCAAATACTATTTTTCCTATTCAACAGGTGATACACATAATATTGTTTATGCCATTGGCGATAACCCTTATGGACCCTTTACCTATAAAGGTATCGTATTGAATCCTGTTAAAGGATGGACCAATCACCATTCTATTATTGATGTGAACGGGAAATGGTATTTGTTCTATCATGATACACAGCTATCCGGGAAAACACATTTGCGCAATGTGAAAGTAGCGCCGCTGGTGTATCGTGAAGATGGAACAATACAAACTATCAGCGCTTACCATGGAAGGTAAGTACAAGCAGTTTGTTAACCCAAAATTTTTGCGCAAAGATTTGCGTTTTTGAAAAGCCTTTGTATATTTGTCTACAGTTTTAGTAGACTAATAGAAATTTACCACCACCAGACGCCGGTATCCCGGCAAAAAGTCTTTGTCCCACCACACAAAGCGAGCAAATAATTTATCAACAAATGTTACTTCTCTGAAGTAACCCGGATCACTATTTTTTAAACATTTTCAACCATGAATCAGCTATTGAACAACAATAGGAAGAAGGCACTGTATACTGGCAGGTTACTGTCTGTTGGCAGCTGTTGTTGTTGCTGCTGTTAAACACTTTCCAGGTATTTCCGAGATTATTTAAATGACGGCTTATGCCGTTGTCTGGACCTGTTTTGCCCATATCTCTCCATTAATAATTAATTTTTTATGTTGAAATATTTACGACAAATAATGTTGTACGCATTCCTGTTACTACCAGGAATTATAATGGCGCAGGCGCCCGTTATTCTTAAAGGAAAAGTGATCGATCATAAAACAGAAGAAGCTTTGCCTGGCGCCTCTATTCGCGTGAAAAACGGGAAAGCAGGCACCCTCGCTGATGCCACGGGTAATTATGAGCTTAGTATTACCCAGTTGCCACAAACACTGCTGGTCACTTTTATTGGTTATCAGCCGCAGGAAATTGTGGTTACCAAAGACAATCTGCACCAGGTCATTAAACTGGAGCAGCAACAGTCGCTGTCAGAGGTGGTTGTTACCGCAGTGGGCATTAAAAGCGCTACCCGTTCGCTGGGATACAGCGTGGGCGAACTAAAGGGCGCTGCTCTGAAAGACAGCCGGGAGCCTAATGTGGTAGCGGCGCTTAGCGGAAAAGTGGCCGGCGTGCAGATCAATAATTCTGGTGGTTCTCCAGGTGGCTCATCTACCATAAAAATAAGGGGCAACAGCTCCCTGCTGGGAAGTAATGCACCACTGTTTATTGTTGATGGTATCCCGGTGGATAACTCCATCCAGGATATCCTTCCTATTTCCAATAGTGTGTCGCTGGCTACTCCATCCAACCGGGCTATTGATATCAACAGCGCTGATATTGCCAGTGTAACGGTATTAAAAGGGCCTGCTGCCGCTGCCTTGTACGGCATCAGGGCGGCAAATGGCGCCGTGGTGATCAACACCAAAAGAGGCAGTTCACTAACCGATAAAACTTTCGGCGTAAGCTACAGTGGCTCCTTTACGGTAGATAAAATCAACCGCCGTTTACAACCACGCCAAACCAATTTCTCCAACGGCATCGGTGGGCAGTATGTTAAACCCGGCACCACCGGCTCCGATGAAAATTGGGGCGCTTTGCTGGATACCCTTACCTACAGCAATATTCCCAGCAACTTCGACAAGCATGGTACCATTGTCGGTAAAAGTGATCCTGCGTCCAACGGCATCCCTTTGAACAGGTACGATAACATCGACAACTTTTTCGTAAACGGCTATACGAATGACCATAATATCAGCTTCTACGGTAATACGGGAAATGCAGGATATTATTTTTCTTACGGTAATCTAAAACAAACCGGTATCATTCCCACTACAGATTTCTATCGTCAAACATTCCGGTTTAACGGCGACTATAATGTGAGTAACCGGCTGAAACTTTCCGGTGGCGTTAATTATATCAAAGATGGCGCAGATAACCGCGCACTCATGGGAGGCTTTAATACCAATGTAATGCGGGCATTGATGAACACGCCATCCAACTTCGATATTACCAATGGCTACTCCGATGCCTGGAAACATCCGGAGTCTTATAAGCTGCCGCCAACCACGGCAAAGCCCTGGGGCGACAGCCGCTCTTACGCCAATGGCATTGGGTGGGATAACCCTTATTGGTCGCTGAATATGAACCCGCAATCGGATGAAGTGAACCGCTTTATCACCTTCGCCGAAGCCAATCTTGATATCACCAGCTGGTTGAAAGGTACGGTGCGGTATGGCATTGATAACTATACCGACGTGCGTAAAGGCGCCTTCAGCCGGGGAACTTCCGGCGTGTCTACAGGTACTGTCAATGATGTGAATTACGCCCGGAGAGATAATAACCTGGATGTATTGCTGATTGCAGAAAAGAAATTGAGTAAAGACCTGCAACTAACGGCAGTAGCGGGTTATAACTACTATAATTCCTGGAGAAACCAGGTAAATACACGCGGCGATGGATTAACAATCCCGGGGAATTTCAATATTTCCAATGCAGCTGCTACCCAAACCTTTAACCAGACTATCCGTAAAAAACTGGTGGCCGGCTATGCCGATCTGAAGCTGGATTTTAAACGCTGGCTGTACCTGGAGTTAACCGGTAGGAATGAATGGACCTCTACGCTCGCTAAAGGAAAGAATGCTTTCTTTTATCCCAGCACCAGTGCTAGCTTCGTTTTTACAGATGCGCTGCATTGGAGCAGCAGCTTCCTGAACTTTGGAAAGATACGCGCTACCTATGCGCAGGTGGGTAACGATGCCGATCCCTACTCACTGGAAACCTATTACGTGCCTACCACCAGCAGCGGATGGATACAAAGCGCTATCAGCTTTCCCTTCAATGGTAAGCAGGGCTTGAGTTACAGCACGACCATCGGTAATCCCAACCTGAAGCCGGAACGCATCAGCACCTGGGAAACAGGGCTGGACCTGCATTTTTTTCGCGACAGAACACAGCTGGAAGTAGTATACTATCACAACAGCAGTAAAGACCAGATTATCCCGGTTACCCTGCCTTATTCTACCGGTGCCGCCTATACGCTTACCAACGCCGGCAATATTGTGAACCGGGGGCTCGAGGCCACTTTACAGCAACGGATTATCAACAGCCGGAATTTTAACTGGACCGCTACCGCTTTGTTCAATAAGAATATCAGTCGCGTTAATTATATCACCGACAATATTTCCAGTGTGAGCCTGGGCGGTATATGGATGGAAGCCCGTGGACAGGCAGGACAGCCTTATGGCGTATTTTATGGCATTGACGTAAAACGCAATGCAGCAGGTAAACCGGTAATTGATGATAACCCTGCCAGTGCCAACTATGGATATCCGCTGGTAAATACCGCATTTACTAAAATTGGCGATCCCAATCCCGACTTCAACGTGGGGTTGCGCAACGAGTTCCGGTATGGTGCTTTTACTTTCTCTTTCCTGCTGGATGGCCGTTTCGGCTTCGATATTTTTAATGCCCCACACTTGCAGATGGTATTTAATGGCGTAGATGCTTCTACAGTCAACAGAGGTTCTCAAACAGTTTTTGAAGGCGTAACCGCCTCCAAAGGCGAGCCCAATACCATCCCTGCGGTGTTGTCGCAGGCCTGGTACCGCAATACTTTCAACATACAGGGGCTCTATGTAGAACACGACCTGTATTGGGTAAAACTGAAAGACGTCAACTTCACCTATGCCTTACCGCAGCATCTTTTAAAGCCGGCGCATATACAGGCTGCCAGTGTAACGCTTACCGCCAGGAACTTCCTGCTCGGCACTAACTATACCGGTAGCGATCCCGACCTGGGTAGTCGTAATGGTTTGTCGAATGCCGCCGGTATTGATTTCTGGACTACCCCCAATACCAAGAGCTATGGTATTGCGCTGAACGTTTCTTTTTAACCACCTCAATCTATTAGTATGAAAGTCTATCAATATTTAAACCGTATACTCGTTGGCGCTGGCATCATCACATTGCCGGTAGCTTGCTCCCTGCAGGAAACTAATGTAAACCCCAATGCATCTACAGACGTATCTATCAGTGCTGTATTGACCGGGGCGGAGGTAGCCCTGGGATTCAATGTGGGTGTGAACGCGGGGCTTATTGCCAACATATACATACAGCAGGCATCCGGTGCTAATGGAGACGCCGCCTCATTCGATAACTATACTACTTCCAGCCAGTATTTCAACAGTACCTGGAAAGGATTTTATGGGGATGTACTGGATGAACTGAAGATTGTGAAAACCGCCGCCGCGCAACAGCAATTACCTTACTACAGCGGTATTGCACGGATACTGAGTGTTTACAGTTACGGTACGCTGACCGATCTTTTTGGAGATATCCCTTATAAGGAATCTCTATACGGGAATAATATTACCAACCCCGCCTATGATAAACAGGAAGATATCTATAAAGATTTGCAGGCACAACTAGATTCAGCGTTGTTGGAATTAGCGGTGCCGGCAGCCACCAACAAAGGTGCTTTACCGGCTTCAGATGATGTTATCTTCGGTGGAAACACAGACCGCTGGAAATCGTTCGCATATACATTGAAAGCCCGGTATGCTATCCATCTCTCAAAAATAAACAGTACCGGTGCTGCGCAACAGGTGTTGGCTGCCTTATATGATGGCAGCAGGTATCGGGGGATAGCTGATAATTCTGCTGATGCCCAGGTGGTATTTGGCGCCTCTACCACCAACGCCAATCCATTTTATCAACAGAACAGTAACCGCCCGGGCTGGATTGGATTGGGCGCTTCTTTTGTGAACCTGCTTAATGGCAACGCCGTAACAGATGATCCTGCCAAGCCGGAAGGACCGCTGGTAGATCCGCGCCGTGCCTATTTTGCTACGCCTTATCCCGTAGGCAGCGCCACTTACAGGGGGAGTGCACCAGGTGTATCTGGCGCTTTCTCTGTTATTGGCAGCTATTATGGAACTGCCACCAGCCCGGTTATTCTTACCAGCTTTGTGGAAGCCAAATTCCTGGAAGCGGAAGCACGATGGCGGATTAACCCGGCTGATCCCCTGGTGAAAGCGTCGCTGGAAGCAGCTATTAAGGCGTCATTCGCCAAGGTGATTAGCAATAGCGCCGATCCCTATGCCACACCGGAGAAGCAGCTGGCTTATATAACGGCAAAGACTACCCTAAAGGGAGAGTCCGCCGACCTTAATACGCTCATTACGCAGAAATATATTGCCCTGTTCCTGCAACCGGAAGCCTGGAGCGATTACCGCCGTACCGGTTTTCCGGCGTTGCCATTGGCTAAAAATGCTACCAGCGTGGCTAACCCGGAAGGCAAGATTCCCCGCAGGATTCCTTATCCACAGAATGAAGTATCCCTGAATATTCATACACCCGCGGGCTCTGGTTATCAGACACCGGCACTTTGGTGGGACAAATAATCTAATAGCCAACACAATTAACTTCACATGCAGTATTTATCTTCTTACAAAACGTTTTTTACCATAGCGCTGCTTTCCGGCGCTTCTGCATATGCCCAGTATAGCCCTGAAAAGCCCTATGCAGGCAAAGTAGGCGGCACCTTATCACAATCGATAGTGGCGGCTACACCTTTTAACCCTACCGCCCCGAAAGGCGCTCCTAATATTGTTTACATCATGCTGGACGATGTTGGCTGGGGCGCCAGCAGCGCCTTTGGGGGATTGGTAGAAACGCCCGTATTTGATAGTCTCGCTAATAACGGTTTGCGCTATACGAACTTTCATACCACAGCGATATGCAGTCCCACGCGCGCTTCCCTGTTAACCGGGCGTAATCACCATTCTGTCAACGTGCCTACGGTAATTGATGCAGCTGTTAATTTCCCGGGTCATAATGGTTATATGCCTTTTGAGAAGGGGACTATTGCGGAGATATTGAGAGAAGATGGTTACAATACCTACGCCGTGGGTAAATGGCATATTACACCCAGCCCGGACCTTACGCCAGCAGGACCTTTTAATCGCTGGCCTACCGGTCGCGGTTTTGATGCCTTCTTCGGTTTTATGGGAGGAGAAACAGATCAGTATACGCCTGCACTCTGGGAAAATACCGTGAAAGTAGAGCCAGACCTGCATGGGCAGCATCTCACTACCGTATTGGTAGACAAGGCGATCGCCTATATCGCAGCCCAGCATTCGGCTGCGCCGGATAAACCTTTCTTCCTCTATTTTACGCCAGGCGCCACGCATGGGCCACACCAGGTAGATAAATCCTGGGTAGAGAAATACAAAGGCAAGTTTGATGCAGGCTGGGATGTATACCGGGAGCAGGTATTAGCCCGTCAGCAAAAACTGGGGCTGGTCCCCCCCAATGTAACACTGCCTCCCCGTAACCCCGGCGTAAAGCCTTGGGCATCACTGTCGCCCGTAGAGAAGAAAGTATTTGCCCGCTTTTTTGAAGTATATGCAGGCTTTTTATCCCATACCGATTATGAAGTAGGAAGATTAATCAGTTATCTGCGCGATACCCGGCAACTGGATAATACCCTGGTAGTATTGATTATCGGGGATAATGGCGCCAGCAAGGAAGGTGGGCTCAGCGGACATGTACATGGCATCAACGAATATATTAACGGAAACCTCTTTAGCGAATCATATGATAGCAGGATTAAAGAGATCGATAGCTTGTATGATAAAATAGGCACGCCGGAGTCGGGTCCTAACTACCCCATAGGCTGGGCGCAGGCTGCCAATACGCCTTTCCGCTACCTGAAGCAGGACGCCAACAGCGAAGGCGGTACCCGTAATCCGCTGGTCATTTTTTATCCTAAGCTGATTAAACAGGGAGGTATCCGTACCCAGTATTCTCATGTAAATAGCGTTACACCTACCGTGCTGGAACTGGCAGGATTAACCATGCCAAAAGTAATTAATGGTTATCCACAAGACAGCCTGGAAGGTATCAGCCTCGCCTATACGATTGACAACCCCGCAGCAATGGGGAGACACCATGTACAATACTATGAAATTGCCGGTGGGCGGAGCATTTACAAAGATGGCTGGAAAGCAGCTGTGGCACATGAGCGGGGAACTCCTTTCAGCAACGATAAATGGGAATTATATAATCTTAATGAAGACTTTAATGAGCAACATGACCTGGCTGCTGCCTACCCCGCGAAGCTAAAAGAGTTAGAGACATTGTTTGATGAGCAGGCGCATAAGTATAAAGTATATCCTTTGCTGGGCGACAGTACCCGTATTACCCTGGCATTACTTACCAGGGGTCCGCTGGATATCCGGCGCAGCGCTGTTTTATATCCGGGGCTAACGCAAGTGCCTACACGTTCGGCGCCTTTCCTCAGCGAGCAGTCATTTATCATTAATGCGGATGTGGAGTTGAAGGATGACGAGGCGGCAGGGGTGTTGCTGGCCATCGGTGGCCGCTTTTCCGGGTTTACTCTTTTTGTGCAGGATGGCAGGTTGAAAGCCGTGCATAACAATAACGGCCGGTTAACAAACCTGACTGCCTCCCGTAAACTTACCGCGGGCAAAGCTATCCTGCGTTATGAATTGAAGTATGCACCGGCGCGGCGCTTAACAGATCCCGCTGGTACTGAAATACTATACATCAACGATGAAAAAGTTGCCGAGCGGGCTATTACCAAAGAAGATGCGGTGATTACACCTTATGACGAAGGGCTGGATATAGGCCGGGATCAGGGGTCAGCAGTATCGCCGTTGTATAGATCGCCCTACACGTTTACCGGTAAGCTGAACCATGTAGAAATAATACATCCTTAACCCATTTAAAAAAACGATTTATGACACTGACAGACATCGTATTGATAACAAAGAAGATTGCCATCGGCATTGTTATTTTTTTGATACCGCTGATAGTAATATCCGGCGCTATTTGGTTTGTATTTAACCTGTTAAACAATTAACGTATAACCTAAAACCTTTTATTATGACAGCACCTGCAAAAACAAGTACACAGGTCATCCTGCGGGATTCGTTGGTGAGCCTGCTGCTGTATGTATTGCCTATTGCCCTGATGTTGCTCTTCTTTTATTTCAGCGGAAGCAAACCCTGGTTAACCACTGCAACAACACAGCTACCTTTCCGTATACCCGTAATCCTGGAGGCAGTATTTCAAAACCTGAAAACATGGGGCCTGCCGGCTATTATGATAGCGGTGGGGATAGTGGAATTTTCCGTAGGGCTATACGAAAACAAGTGGACGAAGAACGAGCGAATACTTGATGTAGTATGCTTTATCCTTCCTAAGGTGATATTAAGACCTATGATTGCCTATTTCGGGTTGAAACTGTTGCCCTGGGTATTACCGCAGGCTAAAGATGCTTTTGCCTGGGTGCCTTTCTGGTGGGGATTTGCCATCATGGCAGTAGCCGATGATCTGACCCAATACTGGTATCATCGGTTGCACCACCAGTTGCCCATCCTGTGGCGTTTTCACCGTACGCATCATTCGGCGCCGTATATGGGAATGGCGATGGCCAGCAGGCAGAATATTATTTATACCGCTTTCTTTTCGCAGATATACCTCACGGTAGCGCTTACCTATCTGGGTTTAGGATATCCGGCGCTCTTTGTAGGGGGCATCAAATCTTTGATCACAACCGGTGCACATAGCAGTATCAAATGGGATAAACCGTTTTACACCATCAAGTGGTTGAAGCCTATCGGCTGGGTCATGGAACGGCTCATATCCACTCCGGCTACTCACCATGCACACCATGCCGATACGACAGATGATGGTATCGGCTACTATAAAGGCAATTTTGGAAATATGTTTTTTATCTGGGACCTCATTTTTGGAACCGGTATCATAACCCGGCAGTATCCTAAGGCCTACGGCTTAAAACATTACAAAGAGGAAGAATGGTATGCGCAGTTGCTGTGGCCTATCTTTAAATCAAAGAAAGAAGGTAGTGAGCTGGCCGCAGATGGGCCGATGGTTGGGGATGAAGTAGCAGCGCCACTGCCGATTGCTCCACACAAAGCCGCCGCGGTAGCAGTGCCGGCGCAGGCGATATGAAAATAACAAGGGCTGATTTTCTGATCAGCCCTTGTTATTATTTTTTCTCTTCATGATATTCCTGCTCAGTATTGATAGACCAGATATTGTTTTTGGTAACAATACCTTCTGTAATGTTGTCTACAGCCACCATGGCGGTAAGCATGGAGTGGTCGGAGTTATTATATTTATGCATACCGTTACGGCCCACGAGGAAAAGGTTTTCGAAGGAATCAATATATGTTTTTAACTCCTCGAACCGGGCATAGGTACCCCAATAGGCCGGGTAAGTTTTTTCCATGCGCAATACAGTGGCATCGAGCACATCGGAAGGCTGGGCCAGGCCTATCTTACACAGTTCGTTGATGGCGGTCTGGCGGATAGCATCGTCTGTCAGTTCCCAAAAATCATCGCCTTTATTACAGAAGTATTCCATTCCTACCCAGGTCGTATCGGGGTCTTTCACCATATAGGGGCTCCAGTTGTTAAAAAGTTGGAGGCGTCCTACTTTTACATCTTTTTCCTGTATATAAATCCAGGTATCTTTTAAGGTGATGGGCTTATGTTCTTTTGTTTTTTTATCCTCGAAGCTCAGGTTTTTTAGGAGGATACCGATGGTGATAAAGTCGCGGTAATGCAGGCCTGCAGCTATCTCCTGTACATTAGCCGGAACATTTGCTTCCAGGTCGGCTACCAGTTCTTTGATGGGCATAGTGGAAAAAAAGTAATCGCCTTCCAGCGTAACTATTTCGCCGGTAGTGCGGTCCAGCGCTTCAATAGCGGTTATCTGGTTGCCGGAGGTGTGAATTTTTCTGACATCGTGCTGCATTAATACGGTGCCGCCTTTATTGATCACCTGGTGTGCCACCTCTTCCCAAAGCTGGCCGGGGCCATGTTTAGGGTATAGGAATTGTTCGATCAGGCTGGTTTCTACATTTTTCTGTTTAAGATCTTTCGGTTTGCCGGCTTCCACCGCAGATTTTACTGCGTGTGCAATAGCCTTACCGATGGAGATTCCTTTAATTCTTTGTGCGCCCCATTCGGCCGAAATAGCTTTACAGGAAACGCCCCATACTTTTTCTGTATAGTCTTTGAAGAAGAGGTGGTACAAGGTTTTACCGAAGCGGTTGATCATAAAATCTTCCAGGGTGCTTTCATTTTTTCGCTGGAAGATCTGTGCCCACAGATAAGATACCATGATACTGATGGTGGTGGCGAAACCCAGTTTACGCAGGGTGTCTACCGATAGTTGTATCGGGTAGGTAAAGAATTTATGCATGAAGTAAATGCGAGACAGGCGTTTTCTTACCAGCATGATCAGGTCGGGATCGGGTGCTACCAGCGTATCGGTACTGTGATTACTTCGCGGGGATTTTATTTCCCTTGTCTTCTGTTGATAGCTGATGGAAAATATTTCAGCGGCTTCTTTATCCAGTGGCATCATGTTCATCCACCAATCCATTACACGGTCTGATTTTGAGAAGAAGCGGTGGCCACCAATGTCGATGCGGTTGCCTTTATAATTGACTGTTTTGGAGATGCCTCCTATGTCGGTACTTTTTTCGAGTACCACCGGAATGATGCTGGTACGTTGTAGTAGTTCATAGGCAGCGGTCAACCCTGCCGGGCCAGCGCCAATGATGATAGCTTTCTTTTGCATGAGCGAATGAGGTTGTTGAGTAAATGGTTTCTGAGGTGAGCTGATATAGCGCTTATTGGTCTGGTATGTTGTGCCGGAGCGGCATTCCCCGCACATGAAAATGATGGAACCTTTTGAACGATGGCATAGCAAAACGGTTTTACGCAGGTATTGCTGTCAACAGCAATACCTGTTTTGAGGGTTTATATGATAAAGGGTTAGCAGCAGAAAGTGAGGGCTGCCTGCACTATACAATGATAGGATTAGTTACTGAATTGCGATTGCAGCCGTACGGCAAGGGAAACTAGAAGTTCCATTTATAAAAATAGATAGGTGCATTTTTCCCTTCACTGATGGTAACATAGCCATCATTGCCAGGGGCGATGGTAATGCCTTCGCCTTGTTTTTCTTCAACATAAGGAAGTTCTTTGGCAGGTTGCGCCATTGCTTCTTCCACCGTTTCATAGCTGTTACGGTGCCAGTAGTAAATATGGGTCAGCGTTTTTATCACAATATGGTGGCCGTCTTTAGAAATATCTCCGGAAGTAACCCAGGTATAGGGTAGCTTTATTAATTTTTCCAGTACCACTTTATCTCCATCTTTAAAGAGGGTGGAACCGGCTTTATAGAGACTTACTTCTTTTTCTCTTTTGCTGATAATATAGATTTGTTTATTGATAGGGTCTATCAGCAAAGATTCTGCATCCCGTGGGCCATTGGGATATTTGAGCGTTAAGATATCTGGTGTAACACTTGTTTTTTCTTCCGGTAATTTCTCAGGTTCGGGGAAACGGTAAATGCGGATATGTTTCCGGATACCGGCATTGTCGCCAATATCGCCTACATATACATAGTGCTTGCCTTTTTCGGGGCCGGCGCCTTCTGCAATATCTTCCCAGTCGCGGTTACTTACTCCTTCCAGCTTAATAGTGCTGATCAGTGCCGCTTTACTGTTGAGCAGGTATACTTCCGGTTTGTTGCCGCTGTCGTTATGTGTCCAGTAGCAGCCTTTCAGCGGCACGCTGGACGCAATGCCTGATGCCTCCTTTACTTTGTCGGTGGTCAGTTGCCCCAGCACCGCTGGTGGTGCGGTCTGCGCAATTACGGCGGTGGATAAAAGTCCTGTCAGCAGTAGCAATATGAGTAAACGCATATGTTAATTTACGGAATTTATACAGGATAGCAGCCGGCATTTATACCTATTGACAATCCCCAATTATTATTATATTTTGTAGAACATAATATTTCACCAAGATCTAACCCGCTTATTCATGAAAAAACTATTCACTATCCTATTAGTGTGCTGTGCTGTTTCATTGACGTCTGTGGCCCAATCCCACGTCCTTACCGGTAGGGTTACAGGCGAAAAAGGGGAAAGCTTGCCCGGCGTAAGCGTACAAATTAAGAACACTAATAAAGGGACGTCTACAGATCCGGAAGGCCACTACCAGCTGGATGCCGGAGAAAAAGATGCCGTACTTATTTTCCGGTTAGTGGGGTACCTTACTACGGAAATCAGTACCTCGGGAAAAAGCAGCATCGATGTAGTATTAAAGCAGGATACCCATAACCTGGACCAGGTAGTGGTTACCGCCCTGGGCATCTCCCGGAAAGAAAGAGCCGTAGGTTATTCGGTGCAGGAAGTAAAAGGCGGCAATCTTACGCTGACCAAAGAGCAAAACGTATTGGGCTCTTTGTCGGGTAAAATTGCCGGTGTACAGGTAGTAGGCGCTTCCGGTGCCAGTATGGGAGGTACGCAAAAAATTAAGCTCCGGGGTATCAACTCCATTAATGGCCAGGAAGAGCCCTTAATTGTAGTAGATGGTACACCTGTGAGCAATAACAACTTCGCGGGCAGAAATGGCCCCGATTTGGGCAACCTGGCCCAGGATATTAACCCGGAGGATATAGAGTCGGTAAATGTGCTGAAAGGTCCCGCTGCTTCTGCCCTGTACGGTCTTAGAGGGCAATACGGCGTTATTCTCATCACCACCCGGCAAGGTAGCCGTAAGGGAAATAAGAAGGTAATGGTAGATGTTAACTCCGCCTTCTCTATAGAAAAGGCGGGTAACTTTATGCCGCTGCAGAATATTTATGGCGCCGGTAGTAGTCAGCAGTTTAGTACCATTACCGTAAACGGGCAAACGCAATTGCTGGCATCCGGCACGGATGAAAGCTGGGGGCCTAAAATGGATGGCACCCCTGTACGCCAGATGTACAGTTTTTACCCCGCCGATCCCGACTATGGTAAGCTGACGCCCTTCAGTCCACACCCTGATAATGTGAAAGATTATTTTGTAACCGGTACCACGTTTAATAACAATGTCAGCATGTCGGGAGGAGGCGAAAACACTACATTCCGCCTGTCGTTTAATCATACGGATATAAAAGGAATAGAGCCTAATACTTATCTCAAAAGAAATAACCTTGGATTTAACGGCTCCCTCAACCTGAATTCCAAAGTAACGGTATCTACCAGTTTTAATTACGCCAATAATAAAGGGCAGCGTCCGGCGCAGGGCTACTACAACGGCTCCCGTAACTTTTACCAATGGTTTGAGCGTTCGCTGGATATGAAAAAGCTGCGGCAGTATAAATATCCTGATGGTACTTTTTATCACTGGAATCATGAGGATGTAGATGATCCGGATTTTCTGAAGAAGCCTGGCAGCGATTGGAATAACCCTTACTTCGAAGCCTATGAAAACCTGAACCAGGATGGGCGCGATCGCTTCTTTGGCAATGTAGGTCTTACTTACGACGTGCTGCCTGGCCTGAAGGTAAGCGGTGCGGTAAGAGCGGATATGTTTACCCAAAGCATCAACCAGCGGAAGGCCTATGGAGGCAGGGATCTCAATGAATATTACGAGGCTAAATTTGAGAATAAGGAGATGAACTATGAAGTATTAGCGCAGTATAACAAAACATTTGACAAGTGGAGTCTGAATGCCAATCTCGGCGCCAACCTGCTTACCCAGCGTTATACCGGTATCATGGGAAGAACCCAGGGAGGCTTATCTGTGGTAAATTTCTATAATCTGTCTGCCTCTATCGACCGGCCGGATGTGTCTAATTATCTGCGGAGAAAGGAAGTGCGCAGCGAGTATGCAGCCGTTTCGCTGGGATATGATAATATCTATTACCTGGATGCTACTATCCGTAATGACATTTCTTCGGCTCTGCCATCGAATCATAACTCTTACTGGTATCCTTCTGTATCATTGAGCGTCGTATTCAGTGAGTTACTGAAATGGGAGCCGCTTTCCTACGGCAAGTTCCGCATCAGTTTTGCTAAAGCCGGTTCTGACCTGGATCCTTACCAGATTTATGAATCCTACTTGCTGGAGGCGCCTTACAAAGGACGGGATAACAGTCCTTACCTGCCTATGCACTTGCCTTCTACGCTTAATAATAATGCAATACGGCCTTCGCTGGGTAACTCTTTTGAAACAGGCGTGGATGTGAAGATGTTAAAAAACCGGGTGGGCCTGGCCTTTACCTGGTATAATCAACAGAACATCGACCAGGTACTCAGCATCCCGGTGTCAGGTGCTATCGGTTATGTGAGCACCGTGATCAACGCGGGTAATATCCAGAACCAGGGCGTGGAGCTGAGTCTGAATGCCACCCCTATACAAACAAAATTATTCAACTGGTCATCTGTTCTGAATTTCAGCCGCAACCGGAGCCTGATAAAGAAATTGTATCCCGGTTTAAATACGCTGCAGCTGGATGCCAATACCTATTCCCGCGTGAGCGTTTACCTGAATGCAGATGTGAATGCGGCTTTTGGTACCCTGGTGGGCAATGCTTACCAGCGTGATCCTAAGACCGGTAAGATCCTGCTGGATGCGGCCAATTTGCCGATGTTTAAGGAGAATCACAATTTTGGTAGTGTAGTACCTGACTTTACCGGGGGATGGCAGAACACTTTCCGCGTAGGGCATTTTGATGTATCGGCCATGATTGACTTTCAGTCCGGCGGTAAGTTTTTCAGCTGGACAAAAATGCTGAGCGTAAAATCGGGACAGGCGCCGGAAACGGCTGCCATGAATGATCGCGGCAAGAACGTACGTGATCCGCTGGCAGATGGAGGCGGTGTAAAAGTGAACGGTATTTCCAGTGTTACCGGGCAGGAAGTTACCGCTTACGTTGATGCCAAATCCTATTATCGTACTACACTGGGCACCTCGATATATGAAGAATGGTTGTATGATGCGAGTTATATTAAGCTGAGAGAAGTACGTGTGGGCTATACGTTTACCCGGGAGGCGCATCGCCGGATGCCGTTTAACAGTATCAACGTAGCCCTGATAGCCCGCAACCCGGCGATGATCTACCAACAAGCACCTAAAGGATTGGATCCTTCAGAACTGTCTACCGGCAGGTCTTCTATCAGCTGGCTGGAAACAGGGCAGCTGGCCTCTACCCGGTCATTTGGTATTAACCTGAATATTTCCCTGTAAACCCGATCATCATGAAGCAGTTACTATATATTATTTTCGTATTATCG
Organism: Chitinophaga sp. Ak27; assembly: GCF_012726295.1. GTDB lineage: Bacteria > Bacteroidota > Bacteroidia > Chitinophagales > Chitinophagaceae > Chitinophaga. The sequence goes on from NZ_JABAOB010000007.1 coordinate 359,572, forward strand.
TTTACGTTAGTAGGATGTACTAAATTTTCCGATAGCCTTAACCGGAACCCCAATCTGCCGGATACCTTTTCTAATCCGAAATTGCTGACTTATGCCATCCTGAAAATGGATACTACAGCCGCTACGCCGTATGGCCTGTTGTACGTGCAGCACTTGTCGGAGAAAGTGTATACCGATGCCTCCCGTTATATCAACAACTCTTTTGAGTTTTCTAATTTTTATGCAGATGCGTTGATGAACCTGAACCTGATTATTAAAACATCGCATTTTAATACAGATGAAGGGTCGGCTAATAATCAGTTAGCAGTAGCCCGGATATTGAGGGCATATTTTTTCTGGTATATCACTGATCGCTGGGGTGATGTGCCCTATAAAGAAGCCTTACAGGGCAGAGCAAAGATAGATCCGGCCTATGATAGCCAGAAAGATATTTATACCGACTTGTTTAAAGAATTGACGGAGGCGGCTGCACAGTTGGAAAACAGCAACCCGGCTAAAGGTGATGTGTTGTACTATGGCGATACTGGCAAATGGAAACGCTTTGCAGGCACCTTGCATGCCTTGATGGCATTGCGGTTGTCGAAAGTGGATCCTGCCTGGGGCAAACGGGAATTTGCCGCGGCGCTCACTACCGGAATTTTTACCGGGAATGATGATAATGCTATTACACAGCATTTGCCTGAAACCGCGTACCAGAACTATTGGTATTATGTATATAGTGTACAGGGCCGCCGGTGGTATTGCATCAGCAAACCCCTGGTAGATTTTATGAAGCCCCTCGGTGATCCGAGGTTAAAAGTGTATGCAGCAACCAACAGCAGCGGCGATTATGTAGGAATGCCTTATGGCCTGGAAGGTAAAGATGCGCAGAATATTCCGGCCGGTAGTGTATCGTTCCAGGGAACAGCTATCCGTAAGCAGGATGCTACCGCTTACGTGGTCACTTATGCACAGGTGCTGCTGGCACGTGCGGAGGCAGCCAAGCTGGGTTGGATTCCCGGCGGCGATGCCGCTGCTATGGCGGATTACAATGCGGCTATCGAAGCCTCTGTTAACCAGTGGACAGGTTCTTCCACCGGCCTGGCTGCCTATATGGCCCGTCCGGAAGTGGTGTATAATGCTGCTACTGCCATTAAACAGATTGCTTACCAACGTTGGGTGCATTTGTATATGAATGGCTATGAAGCCTGGGCAGAATGGAGAAGAACGGGCTATCCGGAGCTGACGCCTGCCCCTGGAAATAATAATATTCCTATTCCCCGCCGGCAGGGTTATCCGCTGTCGGAGCATAATATCAATACTAAGAATGTAGAAGCTGCTATCGCTGCACAGCCGGGGCTGCATGGTAAAGACGATCTGACCGGCCGTGTATGGTGGGATGTAGAGCGATGATGTTATTACTACATAAGAAGAGCATTGCTGCCGGCAGCAATGCTCTTCTTACCTGTCACTGTCAATGCAGTAAAGAAGTGTTTTTATTCATCCACTGTAGGCATTCCCTGAAGGTATCGGCAAATGAAGATTGCTGATCTGAATTTCTGAAGACACCTTTTTTGTTTTTCAGGAAACCGATTGTCTGGTGATGCCCAGGAAGGTCGGCAAAGCCGATAAAATTTTTATTGTCGCTTTCCCTGAACTCATGCAATATCCGGTGGATAGGCCATATAACATAACCGCAGCCAGACGATTCCTGGTGTGCAAATCCATCTGTTTGCAGGTAGAGTTCTGTGAATTCTCCCGGGAATCTGAATCCTAGTGCGATTTCTGTTTCGGCAATCATTTCTATCAATGCACCTTTGTTAAGCGGGATACTGTCTGTTTTCCATTGTTGAATAATGCCCTCTGTCCAACTTTTCATAACTACGGTTATTTTTTTTCTATCACAACATATGCTACCGACATCGGCGGCAAGGCTACTCTAATACCGTTCTGTGTAAGGGCGGCATTGGCTTTTACATTTTCATAATCTTTGGGGCTTCCGGCGGAGCCACCGGGGCTGCTGCCGTTTCCTGTCGTTTATGTTTTTCATCTGAACAGATTAAGCTTCCTTTTGAATACCACGTGCCCCTCCATATCAGGAGGGGGCACGCAGTTGACCACTATTTTATCTTTATGATCCTGAAGTTGTCGTAGGCGGTATTATATACATCTACGCCGGCACTTTCTGTGATGATGCGGTATCCGAAAGCAACCTTGCCATCGCTTTTTAGCAGGTCGCCCATTATTGCAGCTGCAGCGCCGGTTCCTTCCACTCCGTTGTCGGCAAGCCGGAATGCGGAGAGGTTAATCGTTACCGTTTGCCATTTGTTTTTGGTGTCAAAGGTTTTGTTGTCGGCGTTTTGCCATGGCATATACCTGAAAGCATATTTGTCATTGAAGCGAAGTACGTTGATACCGGCTGTCCATGGCTCTTTGGTATTGATTTCGAATTTCAACGCATATTGAGCGGCTTCTTTAGTAAGTACATCTGTAGTAAACATGGCTACATCATTGAAGTTGCCGGACCGGTTGCCATTCCACCATCCGCCATCATTAGCGCCCACACCTCCGAAGATGTTCTGCAGATATCCGCCTCGGGTACCGGGAAATAAAGCCGCGTCGCTGGTTCTGTTGGCGCCCCACCAGGCCCAGTTGAATACAGGGGGTTCACCGCTCTCGCCGCTGTTGGTCAGGTTGCTGATCACATCGCCGCTGGCATGGTCATTTAGAGGCCCGTCTGACATCGCAGTGCCGAATTTGGCATGTATGACCAGGCGGCCGGTATCGCTGCCCAGATCGGGCATAAGGAGGCCTGCACGTGTACCCGCGGCATTGGTGGCAACTGATGTCACTTCTTTTCCTCCGGGGAACGTGATCTTATCTATCAGGAAGAGGCTAGACCCGTAAATGATCAGGGAGTCGCCGGGAAGTGCGTTTTCATTAGAAATAGCCGCTATAGATGGAGGCGGTATATCCACTACAAAAGTATACATGAGCTCTCCATGGGTGGTAACCAGGTGTATCTGGTTGGGCACTTTGGGATCAGTAGCTTCGGTAGGTGCGTTAGACGGGATCGTGAGAATAATGTGTGTACTGGTATTGTAGGTAGGATTAAAATAGGCACTGGCGCCATTGAACGCAATGCTTACCACACCTCCCAGGTTTTGACCGGTAATGAGGAGTAATGTGCCCGGCAAGGCTTTGGTGAAGGTGCTGTCTTGCAGGGTAGAGTCGAGCAAGGTGACTTTATTAATCACCGGTGGACCGGACTGGTCGTTGTTTTTAGAGCAGGACAGGAGCAGGCACAAGATGGCCAGCATACCTGTAACCAGGCTGCCGTATTGTTTATGAAGTGCAGGATTATTGTGCGTCATACAAGTTCATTTTGAAGATTAATAAGGATAAGGTACCGGTGGTTTCCGGAGATTGGGAGCGGCCGATAATTCGGCAGCCGGCAGCGGCAGCAGGAAGTTGCTTTCTGTTACCGGGTAAAATGCCGGTGTATCAGAGGTGATTGTCCAGCTGGTAGCATTGGTTTCCTTATCGGGTACAATGCGGTAGGTGCCTTTATCCTGTGCATTCAGGATGCTGATGGCCTTTTGCGGATTGTAATAATGCAGGCGCAGGATGTCGTACCATGCTTGTCCTTCCATGGCGAGTTCCAATCTTCTTTCCTTATAGATATCATCCCAGGTAATGCTGGATTTGGGCAGCAGCCCGGCGCGCTGGCGCACGGCGTTAAAATACGAAAGCGCTTCTCCGTCGGCAGTGGTGGCAGCATTACCGAGTATGGCTTCCGCATATATGAGGTATACATCTGCTAACCGCAGCATGTAGGTGTTAATTTCTGTATGCTGCTGGGTTACTTTTCCATCATTGTCTTCCGGCCTGCCTACAACATATTTTTTTACCCATGCCCGTGTGTTATACCGTTCGGTTCCATTGTAGCGCCAGGGGACCTGTAGTTCCTGTATGATCTTCTTTCCGGGATTATTAGGATCATCTACCGACTGATGAATATAGGTGTAATGATCGCCCGGGAACATAAAGGTGCCTTTGCGTCTTTTGTCATTGGGAGAATATAATTTTAGCTGGTCCAGCGAAGCGCCCAGGTCACTGCCCCATCCATCCGCAAAGCCGGTGATTTCAGAGCCATAGGCCAGGAATGCCTGCACGCTGTTTTGCGTGCCCCAGTCGCCGTCATATTTCCATTGCAGGGAAAACAGGCTTTCGGAGTTGTTATTATTTTTCGTCAGGAACAGGTCTTCATAATTGCTCATGAGTGCTGCGCCGCTGTTGCTGATCACATCTTTAGCAAACCATTTTGCGCTGTCGAGATCAGCTTGCCGCCGTGTTTGCCCGCTACCTACGCCTGCGCGTGTAAGGTATGCTTTTGCCAGCATCCCTTCTGCCGACCATTTGGTTAAGCGGCCTTTTTGCACGGGTACAGTGGGAAGGTTGGCGGCTGCATAGCGAAACTCACGGATAATGAAGCCCCATACAGATTCTACAGTATTGCGACTGATAGAAGTATCTGTTACCAATACGTTGTTATCGACAATCACGGGCACCGGTCCCCAGTTTTGCACCAGGTAGGAATAGGCGAGTGCCCGCATAAAACGGCCTTCTGCAATAGCGCCGTTTTTAACGTTGTCGGGTACACTCTTAGCGGTGTATTTGGTAACGTTGTTGATCGCCATATTGGATTGCGCTACCACGTTGAAGAATGCTGTCCAGGAACTGTATACTTCCGGCGTAACATCGGTAGTTTGCATGCGGATATTTTCTATCTGGTAGGAGCCCGACATGAGTACACCGCCTCTTCCATCGCCCAGGCCGTGAGAGGCTTTGTCGTTGTAGGCAAACCATACGAGGCCATAGAGCGGGGCGGTACCAGCCCATACCTGGTCGGATGTCTGGTAGAAGTTAGCATCCACAATGCTGTCTTCCGGTGGCCTGTTCAGGAAGTCCTTGCTGCAGCTACCCAGGATAGCCAAAATTAAGAATGCGGTCAGGTATTTTGTATATGAATGATAATTCATGATCTTTTTTTTACTGCTTTAAAAATCAACTGCAACGCTGGCAGAATACATCCTGGTTAAAGGATAGCGGCCGCCATCCACGCCATAGAACTGGCTGTTGAGTTGCACTTCCTTACCAATGGAGGCACCCACCTCGGGATCATAGCCTTTATACTTTGTGAAAGTGGCCAGGTTCTGCACGCCGACGGAAAGTCTTACCGCTTTTATAACCGGTTGCTTTCTCAGCAGCGAGTTAGGTACATTATATCCCAGTTGCACATTCTTGATCCTTATATAGGAGCCGTCTTCTACAAAGAGATTGGTGAAGCGGTTGCCGTTACCATTTACGTCTGAACCGGTAATCCTGGGTACTTTGGTGCCGGGATTCAGCAGGGTAGATTTATCTCCGTCGTTGGTAAACCTGGCATAGTCGAAAGCCTCTACCAGTAGGTTACGTCCGAGGTTGATGTTATTGGGGTTGGTGTTTTCAAAGCGCAGGTAGTTATAAATATCATTGCCTTGTGAACCAGTAATCAGTACGCTCAGATCAAAGCCTTTATAGGAGAAAGTGTTGGTGAATCCAAAGGTAAATTTTGGCCAGGGATTCCCGATAAAGGTCTGGTCACGGGAGTCGATTACATTGTCGCCATTCAGGTCTTTGTATTTGATATCGCCTACCCATACGCCGCCATCTTTGGATACATCGAGGCGGCTGCCATCTGCTTTGGTGGGGATAGCGCTCTTGTTGATCTCGTCTACAGAAGCGAATATGCCATCGGCCACGTAGCCATAAAACAGCCAGGGTGCTTGTCCTACGGCAGCGCGTTCACTGAAGTTATTCATATACCAGGCGCTGTGTGAAACAAAGGCGTTGTCTGAATAGAACTGCAGGATTTTAGTTTTAAAGGAAGAGATATTGAAATTGGTTCTCCATACAAAACCGCTGCCGCTCTTGATATTCACGGTGTTTAAGGTGATACCAAAACCTTTGTTCTGCAGGGAACCGATATTGATGGTAGGTGGGGTGATGGCGCCTTCTCCCTGTGTGCCCATGTAAGCGGGCAAAGGATTTAGCAGCAGGAGGTTATCTGTTTTTTTGATGTAGTAGTCGCCTTCCAGTTGTATCCTGTTGTCCAGCAGACTGATGTTGAAGCCTATATTTTTTGTGGTGGTAGATTCCCACTTAATGTTTTCATTTCCATACAGCGCCGTAGCAAAACCGGTTCCCCATGGGGTGGTTACTGCATTGAGCCGTGCGTATTGTGCGCCACCGCCGCCGGTGTTACCGGTGGTGCCATATTCTGCCCGCAGTTTGAGATCGTTGATGAAGCTAACATTTTTCATGAAAGGTTCATTGGAAATGCGCCATGCTGCTGACACAGAGGGAAAGTAGCCCCATTTGTTGTTGGTGCCGAAGTTGGAAGATCCATCTGCACGGCCGGCCAGCTGGAGGATATATTTATCGTTGTATACATAGTTGATACGTCCGAGGTAAGACTCCAATGCGCCGGAACCTTTGCCGGAGCCGGTGGTTTGTCCCTGGGCATTGCCGAGATTGAGCGAAGGGATTTCGTTGCTGGCGAAGCCGGTACGGGAGGCGGAAAAGCTCTGGTAATTCCATGCCTGTGCCTCATGGCTGGCCATTACGCTGATGCTGTGTTTTCCGAATGTTTTATTGTACTGTAACAGTTCATTGAGGTTCCAGTAGAAATTTTTGTTGGTACTAATGCTGAGCGTAGCTTTTTCATTGGAGGCATATCCCAGCTGGTACGTAGGCGTAAATTTAGATCCGTCGGCATATTCGAAATTGCCGTTAAAGCTGGTGCGGAAGGTAAGTCCTGGTATAAGATTTAATTCCGCGCTAACGCCGCCGAGGCCTCCGGTTCTTTTATAGTTGTTGTTAACCAGGTTGGCGATGGCTACCGGATTGAGTGGGGCGTACTGTGCGTTGTTACCAAATTCATTGGTAGTGGCACCGCCCCAGCTGCCGTCCGGATTTTTTACAGGGACATTAGGCGCTAGATTGATGGCGTTTCTGATTACATCTTCGCTGGTAGCGCCCAGTTTTTCTTTCGTCTGGTAGAAATTAAGGGAAGTACTTAATTTGAGCCAGTCGAATGCTTTGTTGTCGAGGTTGAGCCGGAAGGAATAGCGATCGAAGTTAGAGCCGATAGCTACCCCCTGTTGGGAGAAATATTCACCTCCCATGTAGTAGTTGGTATTTTTATTTCCATTGCTAACGGTGACCTGGTGTTTTTGTAAGGGAGCTACTTTAAAAAGTGCCTGTTGCCAGTTGGTGCCTGCGCCGAGTACCGCAGGGTTTTTGAATTCCGGCGTAGGCGTGCGATTCAGTTGGCTGGCAATTTCGTTGCTCATAATGGCAAATTGTTGCAGGCTCATTGTATTCACTTCTTCCGGCCTTTCCTGGGAAGTATAGAGATAATTATAACTTACTTTCAGGCCTGCCTGTCCTCTTTTGGTGGTGATCAATACTACCCCGTTGGTGGCGCGGGAGCCATATACAGCGGTAGCGGAGGGGCCCTGCAATATTTCCATGGATTCAATGTCAGATGGATTGATACCTGCCAGCGGATTCACGGAGCTGGTAACGCCATAAGATACTACAGCCGGTTGTATCTGTACCCCATCTATTACATACAATGGCTCGTTGGTACCGCCAATAGTATTTACCCCGCGGATATTAACGGAGATGCCACCACCCGGCTGCCCGGAGTTTTGTGTTACATAAACGCCGGCAGCGCGGCCTTGTATGGCCTGATCCAGGGTAGTGTTAATCGTTTTGTTGATATCGGCAGAGGAAATAGACACCTGCGCGCTACTCTGGTCCGTTTTTTTCATGGTGCCGTAACCTATTACTACCACGTCCTGGAGAGCGCTCCTGGATTCGCTGATAACAATATTCTGAACAGCGCCATTGCCTACGGTTACCTCTTTCGTGGTAAAACCAATAGAACTGATGGTGAGTACCTGACCGGGGGCGGCGGCGATACTGAATTTGCCCAGGGCGTCGGTAGCTACACCGGTAGTAGTGCCTTTAAAAACAATAGTGGCGCCGGGCACAGGTTGCCCCGACTCGTGGGCAGTAACAGTACCTGTAATTTTTTTTCCTGGAGGTGGATTTTGTGCGCTTGCAGTAAAAGCAAAGGCACAGCAAGTGATCGTTAGCCATACCCATAGATATGGCTTTCCAGTAATACTGGCTCTTTTCATACGTGGAGAAATTAAAAATTTTTAAAAAAGGAATCTTCTACTGACTTTGGTTTTGCTATTTCATAGACGTAGCATTTGTGGCGATGGGGATAAAGTTATTCTTATTGATCCTAATGCAGGGTATCCGGATGTTTATAATTCAGGTTATTATGTTGCGTGGCAAGGGTATTAAATGTATATGGTCAAGGGTATATTTTGTTGCAGCTATTCTTTTTTCATTGCGGCGGCATAGGCAGAAGGCAGTACCTGGTACATCATTTTGAAGTACTTAGTAAAGTATTTCGGGTTGTTAAAGCCTACTTCGTAGGCAACTTCTGCTACGCTCATTTCTGTTTGGGCAAGCAATTGGGCTGCCCGCTGTAAGCGTACTCCCCTGATAAACTCAATAGGAGGCTGCCCGGTAATACTATAGATGCGCCGGTAAACGGATACCCGGTTCATGAATAGTTCCCGGCTTAGTTCTTCTACGGAGAAGTTGGCGTTGGACAGATGTTTATTCACAATTTCCAGGGCTTTTTGCAAGAACTTTTCGTCGGCCGATAATAAGGCGGTGATAGTATCCGGTGGTGGTAATACGATCATTTGTTTGGCGGGCGCCTTGCGCGTCAGTAAGTTACGTACCCGGGAGAGCATGATTTCAAATCGTACGGGTTTAATTATGTAGTCATCTGCCCCGTTTTCCAATCCACGCAACTGTTCTTCTTCCGCTGTGAGGGCGGTCAGTAATATCACAGGAATTTGCCGGGTGCGGTTATCACTTTTGATTTTGGTACAGAGGGCGAGGCCGTTCATGGCGGGCATATTAACATCGCTTACTACCAGATCGGGGTGCGTGGACAGGGTCTTCTGCCAGCCGCTCACGCCATCAGTCGCCTCAATAATATGATAGTGGGCTTTCATGTTTTCTTTCAGGTAAAAGCGGAAGTCGTCGTTATCTTCTACCAGCAGGATGGTTTGTTTTTCTTCTTGTTTTAACTGGGTGGCAGGTTCGGGAGTGATGGGTTCCGGCAAGGCAGGGCCCACTAAGCTGGCAGTGATGGCGGGTTCTGGCGGCACAGTGGCAGCAGGAAGTATTTCCAGGGGTAAGTGAAGGGTAAAGGTAGTGCCTCTATTCACCTCGCTGTTCACCCCGATGGTACCTTTACAGAGTTTGATGAATTCCCGGGTAATGGCCAGGCCAATACCGCTGCCCTGATTCACAAATCCGCCGGGGGAATCGCTGTGAAAAAACTGCTCAAAGATTTTTTCATGCCGTTCCGGGGGGATGCCGATCCCGGTATCGTCTACGCGGATTTCGAGGAGCGCCTGATCGTTTGTTTGGGTATAGCTGGTAAATACTTTTACGCTGCCCCCGGAGAGGGTGAATTTAAAAGCATTGGAGAGCAGGTTAAATAATATCCGCTCCATTTTATCGTGATCGAAGCTGGTAAACAAAGTTTCATTTTCGGCAAAAAAGGAAAATTCCACCTGTTTGCGTTCGGCCAGGTCTGTAAAAGAGTATACCACATCGCGGATAAATGCGATAATGTCGCCATTGGCCGGATTTAACTTTAGCTCCTGCATTTCCATCTTCCGGAAATCCATCAACTGGTTAGCCAGGTAAAGCAGTCGTTTGGCATTACGGCGTATCAGGTATAGCTTGTGGCGGAAGTTATGGTCGGTTTCATGGGCAATGACTTCTTCCAGGGGCGCTATGATCAGCGAAACGGGTGTTTTGAATTCATGACTGAGATTGGTGAACAGTTTAATTTTGAGCATGTCCAATTCGTGCAACTGCCGGGCTTCGCGCCGCTCCTGTTCCAGCGCAAAACGGCGTTGTGCCCGGTGAAGTACAATCTTTCTCAACAGCAGGAGGATAGCCGTTATCAACAGCAGGTAAGTGATGTAGGCCAGTGGCGTGGCCCAGAAGGGCGGCAGGATGCGTATATGCAGGGAAATGCCCTTCCATTGATTCACCTGGTCGTCACTGACTACCCGCAGGTACAAGGTATAGTTGCCGGGGTTGATATTGGTGTAGTTAATACGCCTGGATTTTCCGTCGGTGGTTTGCCATTCTTTATTAAACCCTTCCAGCTTATAGGCATAGGTATACCGGTTTTTATCGGTATTGGTAAAATCGAGTGTGGCGAAATCGATGGAAAAATCGTTTTCGTCATGGCGTAGCACAATTTCCCGGGTTTCAGGCATCGCAGCAGGCAGTATGACGTGATGGTGTATAGTTTCATTTACTGCAATAGTGCGGTTAAATAATTGCAGGCTGGTAAACACAATGGGGGGTTCCTGCCGGATGGGTTTTACAGCCGCCGGGTTAAAAATATTGAATCCGTCGTAGCCACCAAACAGCAGTTCGCCAGACCTGAGCTTGAGCGCGGCGTTGATGTTAAACGCATTGCCCTGCAAACCATCTTTTTCGTCGTAGTTATGGCAGTTGATGTTGATCCTGCCATTCTTTTCCGGTAGTACCGTTATTTTACTCAGACCATTGGATGTGCTTACCCATAGGTGATGGTCGTTGTCTTCCAGGATAGAAATAATGTTGTTATCGGGTAGCCCGTCTTTCATACGAAAAACAATAAACTGTTGTTTGTCCGGATCGTAGGCATTGAGGCCATCGCGGGTACCTACCCACATGATGCCGCGGCTGTCGCAGAGCAGGGAATTGGTGTTATCGTTGCTCAGTTGGTGCGAGTCGTGTAGGTAGTGAATGTACACGCCTTTGGCTTTATCCAGTACATCGATGCCGTAGGCGGTGCCTATCCAGAGACTGCCTTTGCGGTCTTCCGCCAGGTCGGTAATGAAATTGGAATGCACGGAGTTCGGAATGTTGGCGTTGTTGTGATAGAATAAGCCGGCCGACTGGTCGAAGCGGTCGAGGCCTCCTCCCAGGGTGCCAATCCAAAAATTCTGCTGGCTGTCTTTATAGATCTTCCATACACTTTTACTACCCAGGCTGTTTTTGGCGGCGCCTGGCCGGTAGTGGGTAATGCGGCCATTATTGTAGTGGTCGAGGCCACCGAAGTAGTATCCTATCCACAGGCTATTATCACTGTCTAAAAACAAGCTTAAGATGACGTCGCTGCTGATACTGTTGTCGTTGCCCGGATCGTGTTTTAGCTGTGAAAACGTATTGGCCTGGCGATCGAAGTAGATGAGCCCTCCGCCGTTGGAGCCGATCCATATATTTCCTTTCCGGTCTTCTGTAAAGCAGTTGACATCGTTATAGCTTAAACTCTGCGGATCGGCATATTTGTGTACATACAATGAAAACTTCATCATATTTTCCGCATAGTAACTGACGCCCCGTTTATAGGTGCCGCACCAGATGATGCCCAGGTTATCTTTATACAGGGTATAAATGGTGTTTTCCGCGATGCTTTTTACATCTTCCGCACGCTTACGGAGATAATAACAGCTGAAGTCGGCCTTGTTCAACACATTGATGCCACCGTGATCGGTGCCAATCCAGATATACCCCTTCTCATCCTGCACAATACCGTTAATGATATCGTTATTGAGTGCACTGTTTTTAGACGTGAGGCGGCGTACATTGCCGGTTTGGCCGTTGATATAGATGACGCCGAAATCGGTGCCTGGCATGTATATCCACTTGTCGAGCTGTGCGTCGGTAAAGAGGCGGAGGGATAGTGGCCGGTTATCGATAAAATGGGTGAGGGTATCCGTGTGTGACAGCAGTTGCCCGTTTTTTTCCTGTAGTATATCCAGCTCGCCATTGATATAAAGAACGCCTAACTGCCCCGGTGCAGTGGATGTAATATCCGCCACCGGTACGCCTGTATGGAATTGCCAACGTTGTACTTTTTCTCCTGCTAACTGATAGATGTTACCATCCTGGTAGCCTATCCAGCAGGATTGACTGGTTTGCTGCAAGGCAGTGATCCCTGTAATGGGCAGGCCTTTACTTTTCAGCCATCCGGCGGCATTGGTAAACTGTTCGGTAACAGGATCATACAACACATCGCCGTTCCGGGTGCGTATAAACAGCCGGTTGCCAGGAGCAGAAGTGATGGCGGTAACATAGTCGTCGGAGATGGAAGAGGAATCGGTGGCACTATGCCGAAACACCCTGCAATTAAAGCCATCATAGCGATTCAGGCCACTCATGGTGCCAAACCACATGAATCCACGATTATCTTTAAAGATGCAATTTACCTGGTTATTGGAAAGACCATTGTTTACATTCAGCGAGGAAAACTCCTGGGCATTGGCAGGTAGCAGGAAGCATAATAAGAGTGAGATCAGTAGCGTTGTCTTTAACATAACGTGTGGTAGTGGCGTGGTATAAATATAAACATATTAGGGAGATAAAAGTAGGGGGTGGATTAGTTGTCGTTTTTACATTTAATGGCAGGTTATTGCTGCTTCTCCTGAGATGGGAGAGAAGCTTGCGCAGGATTTAGGTATTGCTGATTTATATATAGATAAAGTGGGGATAGCTGCTGGAAAATCTGTTTCCAGAAAAATGCCTCGCAAACATGTTAATTCCAGATAATCTCCGCTAATTCTTTCACTTACTTTTTGTTGAATAACATGCTTTATTCGGCTGACCATGGATTGTATGATAGTATCACGTGATACTATCACGTAGGGGAGACAGGCAGTATCAGAGCCTGCAATATTTCAAGTTTTTTTAAACTTATAGACGGATGTATTCTTATCTCCTCCCTTTTTCAGAATGCCTGCTTCTACGGCCTCTTTCAGATCACGGCTGGCAGTAGCAACAGATATATTTTTGAAATGCGCCAGGTAAATTTTTCTACTAAAGGAAGCGCCCTTTATGAACGCTGCAAATTGTGTTATCCTGTCTTTCCCTTTTATAGGGACCAATTGATTCAAAGACAATTCATTTAAGGTTTCCTCTATTACAGTGAGCATAAATTCGATAAATACGGTGGAGTTCCCCGATTTGTCGGCAATACTGAGTGCTTTGTAGTAGTCCTGCTGACGCTTTTTTACTACCGCTTCAATAGGAAGAAATTCAAAAATAGGATAGTGCTCTTTAAGGATAATGGTTTGCCAGAAGCGTCCCATTCTTCCGTTTCCGTCAATGAACGGATGAATAAATTCAATTTCATAGTGGAAAACGCAACTTTTTATGAGTGGGAGGTCCTTATTACTTTTTAAATAAGTGAATAATTCGTTCAGCAGGGGTTTTACCATTTGCCCAGGAGGAGCAATATGAGCAATCTTTGATCCATTAACGATTCCAACACCTGTATTCCGTATTTTTCCAGGTGCGGCGATGAGCCCTTGCATCAATATCTTATGGGCCTTTAAAAAGGAGGTTTGACTATTAGGCTTAAATTCCTGGATGGCATCATATAATGCTATAGCATTTTTTACTTCCAGGATGTCCTTTTGGGGGGCTAATATCCTCTTGTTATTTAAGATGGCAGTCACTTGCTCTTCCGTAAGTGTGTTACCTTCAATTTCCAGTGAGGATTGTATGGTTTTAATCCGGTTAGTTTTTCTTAAAGTTGCGGGAGCTTTTTGCAGATGAGTAGCATTTATAGCTCCAATCTTTTCAGAGACAGAAGCAATAAGCTGAAGAATGCTATTTGTTATCTGATATGGAGGAGTCATTTTTTTAACAATGATAGTATCATGTGATACTATCAAATATAAATTTTTTTAAGCACTCCTGTATAGATTTAAAAAACAATGATAGTATCACATGATTCTATCATTGCGTCGTGCTATTAAAAAATTAAACCCACTCTCAGAGTGGGTTTCTTATTGTTGCCTGACCTGGATTCGAACCAAGACAAACAGAGTCAGAGTCTGTCGTACTACCGTTATACTATCAGGCAATAGTAAATCAGGACCGCGAAATTATAACTTTTCTCATAAATACCAAATTTTTAAGCACTTTTTATTGCGATTTGCACAAAAAATATGCTGTAATAGTATGGCTGCCAGGTATTTATATACCACTGAATTACCATTTCAGCCTCTTCCCTTATTCTTGTAAGCGCAAGCGCATTTGTAAAACCCTGCAATCAATACCCTCAAATTATGCTGTTAACAACCGCCACGTCTTTCCTGCGTCCCGCTCCCGGCTTTGCCTCTTTTATCTTTGTCCATCGCCGGAACCAGCTGTTATTGGCAGGTGCAGTAGTAATGGCCATGATTAAAATGATGGTGTTTAAACATTTTTTTCCATATATGGATTTTACATCCGATACCGGGTCTTATATGGAAACAACCCTGAAGCACATGGATTATAATATCTGGCCTATCGGGTATTCCAGGTTTTTATGGTTGTTTCACCAGGTATCGCATTCAGAAACAGTATTGGCAGTATTGCAGTTTACTTTGCTGGAGGTGAGCGCTTTCTTCTTTTATTTCAGCGTGGTATATATCTTTCATCCCGAAAGTTATTTCCGTTATGGGTTTTATGCCTTTCTGCTCATTAATCCCTTGTTTCCTTTCCTGGGCAATTATTTTATTTCAGATGCTTTGTTTTTGTCATTGGGACTGACCTGGATTACCCTGCTGTTGTGGATCCTGCATAAACCTACCACCACTTTACTGGTATTGCATGGACTGGTGTTGGGGGCGGCATTTACCATACGTTATAACGCCATGTTTTATCCGCTGGTGGCATTGATTCCTATCTTGTGCTCCCGGTACCGGCGCTGGCAGAAGATAACAGCTATTTTGCTCCCGGTGGTGCTGATTACCGCCTTTGTATTGTTTGTCCGCCAAAAGAGTTATGAGCATGCGGGCATACGTTTGTTTTCCGCTTTCAGCGGTTGGCAAATGATGAATAACTCGATGTATATGCTGCAGTATGTTAAAATAGATTCCACGGGCGTACCTGCTGAGTTGGAACCTATGCATAAACTGGTGTACCAGTATTGTACATTGTTGAAACAGGGCAAAGGCAGGATAGATCCAAGTGTTGGATCGGCATTTATGTGGGATAACGGCGGACCTCAAAAGATCATGCTGGCGCGTTATAACCAGGCGCACCCGGGAAAAGATACCTATACTGGCTGGGCGAATGTGGCGCCTTTGTTTGGTAGCTATGGTACATACATGATAAAAAAATATCCCTGGGACTTTCTTCATTATTACCTGTGGCCCAATGCCAAACAATACCTCTTCCCTGAAATGGAAGTGCTGGCAGCCTATAACCGCCCTTATATGGGATCCAACTTGCAAAATGTGGCAGCTTTCTTTACAGATGGCGCAAAAGAAAAGCCGGTGGGTAAATACGGGGATATACAACTAACGCTCATGGCTATATTTCCCTGGCTGATTGTTGTTTGTCATGTGCTGTTCCTGGAGGAAACGATCCGCTACCTTATCAGGAAAGGGATCAGGCGTACCTCCCGCAAATTTAACCTCGCCTTGTTGCTATGCTGGACTTTCATCCTGCTCAACTTTGGCTTCAGCGTGTTTGCAGCGCCTATTGTGCTGCGTTACCAGGTATTGCTCATCGTATTATTGCTGGGATATACGCTGTTGTTGACAGAGGTCATCGACATGCCGGAACGTTCGCCGGAGGAAATAGCGGCGGAAGACGAGCGGGCGATGCTCGGTATCTGAACAAAGAAGATATGCCCGATAAAGTTTTTTTCGCTGTATCTTAACCGGCGGAAAACACCTGGTATGGTGTATACCTTTCCTGGAAAGCTGGCAGATGGCCAGTTGCCGGTCATGTTCAGCATACAACAACGGCGCATGGATGCTTATGAAGACGATAATCATATTTATTGGGAGCGCCTGAGGAAAGGCGACAAACAGGCGTTGTTTGCGTTGTATAATAACACCTATTCACATTTGCTGCGATTTGGATTGAAAACAGGCAGCAACGATGAACTGGTAAAAGATTGTATTACCCAGTTGTTTCTGCAGCTGTGGACCAAGCAGGCTACGCTGCCACCTGTGACGAATGTGCAGGGATACCTGTTTACGGCCCTGAAACGACAACTACTTGATCAGTTGGCCTACCAGGCCAAAATCCATGCAGCTATTCACCGGATGACCGATAAGGAAGCGGAGAGTGAGTTGTCGTACGAAGAAATGATTATCCGCCACCAACAGGACGAAGAAATAAAGCATCGCCTGCAACAGGCGCTGAAAGCGTTAACTCCCCGGCAAATAGAGCTGGTAAGGCTGAAGTTTTTTGAAGGAATGACTTATGAACAAATCGCTGCCCAGACATCGCAAACCGTGAAAACGGCCTATAATACGATCTATGACGCCATCAAGACGTTAAGAAAAATGCTGAAATAAACAGCGCTCTTTCTCTCTCTCAAAAAAAAATTGAAAAATCCTTAGGAAAAAAGCTGCTTTATGCCGTCTGTATATCTAAAGGCATTACCTACATGAATTTCCAGGATTACGAAGCCATTGATTTTGCTTGCGACGAATCTTTCCAGCGCTATTGCCTGGAAGAGCAGGAGGCAGATATACAGTTTTGGGAGAACTGGATAACCAGGCATCCTGAAAAAAGCGCCGCTGTGGCTGAAGCCCGCCATATGGTGAGACTGTTATCTGCCGGCCAGGGTAACCGCCTGGAGCAGCTAAAACACCTGGAAGACGGGATCGCGCGCTATGACTTGCTGCATCAGGCACTGGAAGAAACAGTGCCTGTAACAATACGCCGGCCCCGGCGTATATGGCCATATGCTGCCATGATAGGAGGCGTACTCGTGCTGGCTGCCGGCGTGTTATTTTTTTCACCGTATCAGCAGAAACCTGTTGAAGAGGCCACTGCTATCAAGTCCGGCGGCGAGCCGCGGAAAACGGTGGTATTGCCCGATGGCTCTGCCATCGTTTTACGGCAAAATAGTACTATACAGCTGGCGCCGGGATTCAATCACAGTAACAGGAGCCTTACCCTCACCGGCGAAGCCTTTTTCGATGTTACCCAAAATGCACAGTTCCCCTTTATTGTACATACTGCTGCACTTGATATCAAAGTGCTGGGTACTGTTTTTAATGTCAGCGCCTACACAGGTAGCGGACAAACAGCTACCGCCCTGTTTAAAGGAAAGATAGAGGTAACGCTGGCCGGGAAACCCACACAGAAAATAGTACTAGCACCTAATCAGAAATTAACAACCAATACAACCACTCCTTTTACGGTAGCATCATTGGATGCTGACCCGGTGAATCATAAAGCCAGGGAAATTGCCTGGGTAAGAAACCGGCTCGAAATAGAGAATGAACCGCTGGAGCAAATCGCTGCCGAATTGGAAAAATGGTATGGCATCCGGATCGTATTTGCCGACGATACAGTGAAGCAGTACCGCTATTCAGGAACTTTCGAGAGTGAAACAATCATAAAAGCGCTGGACGCGCTGCAATTATCGTATCCATTTAATTTTAAAATGCTTAACGGAGAAATTATTATCAGTAAGTAAACGATATATCAACCAAAAATAAAAAGGGGGGAAGTGCTGGAACACTTCCCCCGGACTTAGGTCAGAAAAATGTCGGATTTGATCATTTACTAAACCAACATCAAAGGTATGTTAAAACTTGTATTCCTGGAGTGGAAGGGAAAACCTGTTCCCACCGGCAAACTGCTGCTAACTATGAAATTGACAGTCTTTCTTTTTTTAATCTGCCTGCAGGTACAAGCCATTTGTTCCGCACAGGAAAGCATTACCCTGCAGGTAAAAGAAACCAGTATCAGGCAACTGCTGAAAACACTGGAACATCAAACCGCCTACCGGTTTGTGTTTCACGATAAAACACTGCCCGCCGACAGAAAGGTCACCGTTTATGCCAAAGAGGCTACCCTGGATGCAGTAATGGCCCAGGCCCTCACTGGTACCGGATTAGCGTACCGGCTTAAAGAAGATGGACTGGTAGTGATTTACGCCGATGCAACCGCTAAAGCGGCAGTAAACATTGCTATCCATGGAACCGTGCGGGGAACGGATAATCTTCCCCTTCCCGGTGTTACGGTAAGAGCAGCCGGCACCACCATCGGTACCCTCACCCATACCGACGGTACCTATACCCTGAATATACCCGACAACGCTAAATCGCTACAGTTCTCGCTGGTAGGCTATGTAAGTCAACAGGTAGATATTGACCAGCGATCCGAAATAAATGTGAAGCTCATTGAAGATATCAAAACCCTGAACGCAGTAACGGTTACCGGCTACACGAATTATACCCGGGATAAATCGACCGCCGCCTCCGGTGTGGTGGGCGCCGATAAAATTACCCAGGTACCTATGGCCAGCTTCGACCAGATCCTGCAGGGACGCGTACCCGGCATGGTAGTATCTGCAGGCTCCGGTCAGCCAGGCGCCAGCGCTAAAGTAACCATCAGGGGGGTAGGCACCATCAATGGCAGTTCCGCTGCCCTCTATGTAATGGATGGTATCCCCATTGAATCCGGCCAATTCCAGGGCATTAACCCCGAAGATATTGCCTCCGTTACGGTACTGAAAGATGCTTCTGCCAAAGCCCTGTATGGCTCCCGCGGCTCCAACGGCGTGATTGTGATCACTACCAAAAAAGGACAATCCGGTAAAGTGGGTATTGCCTATAAGTCGCAATACGGTTTTTCCAACATGACCACCCCCAAATACCAGATGATGAACTCGGCCGAAGTCCTGCAGTTCCAGGAAGAAGTCGGCCTGGAAACTGGTGAAAGTAATGGTCCCGGCTGGGATTATTCTCCCAAAAATCCTGACTATGCTACCAAAACCCCACAGGAACAGCAGCAGGCCAACCACATCCTCGATAGCCTCAGAGGAATGAACACTAACTGGAGGAAAATATTCCTGCAAACAGGTAAGTTCCAGGAACATCAGTTAAGCGCCAGCGGCGGCAATGATAACGTGAGATTTTATAGCTCCGTAAATTATTTCGATCAGCAGGGTATCGCCCGGCGGTCGGGGCTCAGACGCTATAGCCTGAAGAATAACGTAGACTTTAATGCCGGCAGATTAACTGCCAACATTAACATCGGCCTCGCCTACTCCGAATCCTCCTTTATACGGCGGGAAGGCTCCAGCAACGGCGATAATACCTTGTCGGCCGTATACTATGCCATGCCCTACGAATATCCATACGCACCCGACGGCACGCTCATGACCCGCTATAACCGCGACAAATACCCCACGCTGGATCCCCGCGAAGGCAGCCGTGCATTGGAAGCCATGTTGAATACCTCCAGCAAAGAAAACCAGCTGAAAAGTATTATCGGTACATCGCTGAACTACCAACTTACAAAAGGACTGGTGGCGAAAACACGACTGGGACTGGACTTCAGGGAAACCGTTGCTGAACAATATGTAAACCCCGATTCTTACTCAGGTTATAAAATAGACAATGGTTCCAAAGGCAGCTTCGGCGAAGGCACTACCCGTAACTTCACCCTGGTAAGTACTTCAGGGCTTACCTGGTCGAAAATAATTAACAGGATGCACGACTTTGAAGTGTCCGGTTACTTCGAGTTCACAAAAAATAACTACCGTTCTTTCGACTATACCGGTTACGACCTCGATGGCCGCCTGCCGGCTACACCTGCTGCCATTACTCCTGGTTCGCCCTACACGCCGTTGTTGCATGGCGGTCGTACGCAAAGTGCGTTGGCATCTTATATCGCAGTAGGCCGTTATACCTTCAACGAAAAATATACGCTCAATGCCAGCTACCGGCGTGATGGCGCTTCCACCGTGCCTATCAACAACCGCTGGCATGGTTTCTATTCCGTTGGCTTGGGCTGGGAAGTGAAGAAGGAAAATTTCCTGGCAGACAACAACTTTATCAATAACCTGCGCTTCCGCGCCAGCTACGGTACTTCTGCGAATCCATTTTCCGGGCTCGGACCATTCGCCTATTTCCGTACCTATAAAACAGACCAGTATGGCGGTATCCCCGCTATTATCCCTGCGCAACCCGGTAACCCGGCCTACGACTGGGAGTATGCCAAAGAACTTAACATCGGCTTCGACCTCGGGGTATGGAATAACCGCATCCGCCTCGTTACCGACGTATATAATAAAGTAACCAACAACCTGTTTGTAGATCAACCAATGTCCATCACTTCCGGCTTCTACAGCATGTTCCTGAACTCAGGCGCTATGCGCAACAGGGGGATAGAAATGGATATCCAGGGAGATGTGATCCGCCGTAAAGATTTTACTTGGAGTGTAGGCGTCAACTTTGCCTATAATAAAAACGTGATCACCGACCTGGGCGGCGCAGGTGAATTTACCCAGGGCCTTTCCCAGATTGTAAGAGTAGGATTACCCTACGGTTCCCACTACGCGCCTAAATGGGCCGGCGTAGATCCGGAAACAGGTGATCCACAATACTACGACCGTGAGGGTAAAAAAACTTCCAACTACAACGAAACAGCACTGAGCGTCGCAGAGTTTGGTACCTATATTCCTCCCTTCACCGGTGGCTTTAATACATCGCTCAATTGGAAAGGGCTTTATGCTAACGCCCTGTTTACGTTCGCTGATAAAGCCATGCGTTACCTGAACGAAGATTACTACAACGAGAATCCTTCTTTTGCCAGCAGCAACCAATCGAAGCGTATGCTGTACGACCGCTGGAAAAAGCCCGGCGATCATGCCGTGCTGCCCAGGATCACTGCCGCGAGAAATTACTCTTCAAAAGATATCCAGGATGCTTCTTATATCCGTTTAAGGAATGTGAATATCGGGTATAACTTCCCCAAACAACTATTGACGCACTTAAAATTCGTGCAGGGTATACAGGTATTTGCACAGGCACAGAACCTTTATACCTGGACCAAATGGAAAAGCTTTGATCCGGAAAATAATAATGGGGAAGGCATGTTTGACTATCCCAGTGCACGGACCTACACTTTTGGCCTGAATGTTAATTTCTAAAATCAGCAATTATGATGTTTCGTCATTTAAAATATATCGCATTACTGCTGCCGTTCATTTTGTTTTCTTGTAACAAGCAGCTGGACCTGCAACCTACCGACTCCATTATTGATCCGGAACGGACTTTTCGCAATGTGGCCGACCTGAACGGCGGGCTGCTGGGCGCTTATACACAGCTTACGTACAATACGATCTACAGCGTTTCGCTGGTTACAGATGAATGTATGTTGCCCAATGAAAACAACCTGGGTAGGGGCGTTGCCACTTACCGCTGGCAAATAGATCCGGGCACCACCACTATTACCGGTTCTTTTGGTGAATATTACATCACGCTGGATCGTGTAAACCGGGTGCTGGCTGCTATTAACCGCGTACCCGCCAAAGGAGATGATATTGCCCTGAAAGATAAATACCGCGGCGAGGGACTGGCGTTGCGCGCCTATTGCCATTTCCAGCTATTGCAGAGTTATGCAGAAGCATACGACCCCGCTGCCATGGGCGTACCCCTGATGGATACGGCGATCAACAGTTTTCCTGCCCGTAATACCTTTGGAGAAGTGATGGCAGGTATAGAAAAAGACCTGCAGCTGGCCAGTACCCTGATTCCTGCCGATGCAGACGATAATACAAGAATTACCCGTACCGGAGTTGCTGCCATCCGTGCGCGTGTAGCACTGTACCAGAAAAAATGGGACGATGCCATTACTTATGCTACGGAAGCTATTGATGCCTTGCCATTGGCTACTGCCAGCGAATTCCCTGGCATCTGGAAAGATACCAAATCTGCTGAGGTGATCTGGAAACTGAAACAGGTGGCCGGCGCCGATGACCCCGTAGGAGCTGTCTACTACGATGGCGACATCGTGTATTATGCACCTTCCTTTGAACTGATTAACCTGTTTGATAAGAACAATGACGTGCGCTATCCTGCTTACATCCTGTATGATGATACCCGCGGTGATGGCACCTCAAAGTATATCGTGAACAAGTATTTCGGCCCGGCTGGTAATCCTGGTCTCGCCGATATCAAGTTGTTCAGAACCGGGGAAATGTACCTGATCCGCGCCGAAGCACTGGCGGAAAAAAATAAAGTGACCGAGGGCGCCGCAGATCTCAACGCGCTGCGGACCGCGCGTATCAATGGTTACACGCCGGAAGCGTTTGCCGGTAAAGATGCCCTGATCAACGCTATTTATACCGAACGTTTCAAAGAACTGGCCTTCGAGGGACAACGATTGTTTGACCTCAGAAGAAGGAATCTTCCTGTAACCAGGACCCCGGAAGACGCTGTCAATGCCCAAGGCAAAGTATTGCTGAAACCCGGCGACAAAGGATATATTTTCCCTATTCCCGACGCAGAAACCAAAGCCAACAAAAACATGAAACAAAACCCAGGCTACTAATCTCCCGGGTTTACGGTAAAACCATAACAACGATCAGATGAAAATAAATCAGCTCTTTTCCCCGCTTATAACGGCAACGGCTATCTGTTTTTCCGCCTGCTATCAATCTGCACCCCAAACGCCGGTGATTCCCGGGCGCCCGGCTTCCATTGGTTTCATAGGCGATACAGCCGATGTTGCTGCACCTGTGAAAGGTGGAGTGGTGTTAATTGGTGGCGGAGGTAATGTAGATGGCGCTTTTCAATGGATGCTATCACGCAGTGGCGGCGGAGATGTAGTGGTGCTCACCGCTTCCGGCAACGGCGGTTATAACGCAGATATCGATTCGCTGGGCAAGGTAAACTCAGTGGAAACCCTGAACATTACCAGTCGGGAGCTGGCCAACAACGACACGGTGGCGTACATTATCCGCCATGCAGAGATGTTGTTTATTGCCGGAGGAGATCAGTCGAGGTATATGCAGCAATGGAGAGGTACCAAAGTAGACGCAGCCATTAATTACCTGTTGCAGGAAAAGAAAGTGCCGGTAGGCGGTACCAGCGCCGGCTGCGCTATATTGAGCGGTTGGTATTACAGTGGAGAAGGTGGCAGCGCAGTATCCGACTCGGTACTCGCCAACCCATATGATTCACTCGTAAAGCTTTATAATAACGACTTCCTGCATGCGCCCTACCTGCAACAGGTAATCAGCGATCAGCATTACCTGAAACGTCATCGGGAGGGCAGGCATGTTACCTTTATGAGCCGTATTATAAAAGACAATGCGGTTTTCCCACGCGGTATCGCCCCCGACGAGAAAACGGCGGTGTGCATTGACGAAAATGGGATGGCCACGGTATATGGCGTAAGTAAAGCCTGTTTTATTATGACAGATAGTCTTAAAAAACCAGAACTTTGCGAGAACAGTCAGCCACTGGAATGGAACCACGCCGGGCAGGCATTGAAAGTGTACGAAATTCCTGCTTCCGCCAATGGCAACGGCAGCTTTTCCGTGGCCGACTTCGACCCTGCTAAAGCCAGCGGCGGTAGCTGGTATTGGTGGTGGGTGGAAAAGGGGCAATTGAAGAAAAAAGCAATTTGATGATTCCTAATAAAGTTTGATATGAAAGTACGGTTTAGTTATTTGTTTTTCTTGTTATCCTTGATATCGTTTTTAACACCGGCTATGGCACAGGAAAAAACGCCTTCTTATGTATTGGTGATCCATGGAGGAGCTGGTACTATCCTGAAAAAGAATATGACACCGGAGAAAGAAGCTGCTTATAAAGCTTCCCTGAAGAAGGCACTGGAAACGGGCTACCGGGTGCTGCAATCAGGAGCCAGCAGTCTCGATGCAGTGGAGGCTACGGTGAAAATACTGGAAGACGACTCCCTCTTTAATGCCGGCAAAGGTGCTGTATTTACGCACGATGGCCGCAATGAGCTGGACGCTGCTATCATGAACGGTAAAACTAAAGCTGCCGGTGCAGTAGCGGGCGTTACCACCGTTCGCAATCCCATCACTGCTGCCCGAGCGGTAATGGAAAAGTCTGAACACGTGATGCTGGTAGGTCCTGGCGCCGATAAGTTTGCCAAAGAAGCAGGGCTGGTTATCGTAGATCCTTCCTACTTCAGAACAACATCACGCTGGAACGACCTGCAAAGGGCGTTGAAAGATGACTCTATCGCAGCACTTAAAACGCATGTATCTAATCAGTCCGGCAAACTGGGCATTAAGAACAGGGATTATAAGTTCGGTACTGTAGGCGCAGTGGCCCTGGATAAACAAGGTAACCTGGCAGCTGCGACTTCTACCGGAGGTATGACCGATAAGAAATTCGGCCGCATTGGGGACTCGCCGGTTATTGGCGCGGGTACGTATGCCAACAACGAAACTGCGGCCATCTCCTGTACCGGCTGGGGTGAATTTTATATCCGGAATGTGGTAGCATACGATTTATCTGCTCTGATGGAGTATAAAGGATATACGGTGCAACAGGCGGGTAAAACAGTGATCAAAAAAGTAGGC
The DNA here is from genome assembly GCF_012726295.1 of Chitinophaga sp. Ak27. Lineage (GTDB taxonomy): Bacteria > Bacteroidota > Bacteroidia > Chitinophagales > Chitinophagaceae > Chitinophaga. Next base: position 384,074 of record NZ_JABAOB010000007.1, read on the forward strand.
GATATGGGTGGCGATGGCGGCCTGATTGCGCTCGATAAAAATGGTAATATGACCATGTCTTTTAATACAGAAGGCATGTATCGTGGTAGTGTTACCAAAGACGGTAAAATAGAAGTCTTTATCTATAAAGACTAATAAATAATAAACGGATGCAGGCAACACTACTTGCCTGTATCCGTTTATATCTTATCATTTCATGGGGCCTTTCTCGGCATCATCTTCTTCCGGAAAAGTAGGATTGATATCTTCATCAGTAATATGCTCTTCTTCCAATAAATCATCTATCTGTTCATCTTCCAATTCTTCCTCCTCCAGCTCTTCCGAACGGTCGGCGGATGATCGCGATTGCTCGTCCTGGTTGCCTTTGGGCGGTACGGGCTGCTGCTGATTCAGCACCACGTCATCCGGTTGCAGGTCATTGTCCCGCAATGGTCCAGGTGTTTCAGGTATTTTTTGCATAACGTTTTTTATAGGATCAGCTCCAAACACTGCACCATGTAGAAGTGGTTGACTTACAATTCATAGTGATTTTACAGGTGCGTAAAGAAATACACAATAGCGGCGATTTATTTCACCAGGTGCTTTAATACTTCCTCTTTGCGTTGACGGGAAACAGGTACCAGGCTGCCATCTTCCATAGAAATGGCGCCTCCTTCTGTTTTGATCCAGGCAGTTATTTTGTGGCTGTTAACGAGGTGGGATTGATGAGTACGGATAAAATGACTGTTGCTCAGCAGGTCGGCATACTCCTTCAATGTTTTACAGACAATTAATTTTTTTTGCCCGGCGATATATACATGCGTATAGTTGCCGTCTGCTTCCAGCCGTATGATCTCAGTAGGTAAAGCAAAAATAATTTTGTCGGCCAGAGGGAATGCAATGCGGCTTTCCGCAGGAGATTTGCTCATGTTGGCAACTAGCTCGCGTAGACGGCTGTTTTCTTTTTGGGGAATAATTTGTGCCACTGCTTTTTCTACTGCTGCTGATAATTCCAGCACATCAACCGGCTTCAGCACATAATCAATGGCACAGGCTTTTACAGCAGCAATGCCGTATTGATCGTAGGCGGTTACAAATATGACTTCAAAGTTCCTGTTGGCTGGCAATGATTGTAGTAACTGGAATCCGGATCCTCCGGGCATTTCAATATCGAGGAACAGCAGATGAGGCTCCAGTTGACGGATCAGTTTCAAAGCGCTGGCGGCATCTTCAGCTTCCGCCACAATTTCAATGGCCGGGCAATATTCACTGAGTAGCACCCGCAGGTTTTCGCGGCTTTTACTTTCATCGTCTATAATGATACTCTTTATTTTCATGCCGGTTCAATTGGAATGATTAATAGTGCCGTAGTGCCGGTGCCGTTGCTGAATTGGAGACTGCCGGTATGTGTAGTAAACAGTTGCAGCCGTTCTTTTACCAGTTTGAGCCCTATGCCGTTATGTTGTGCAGTATCCGCAGGAGCGGTGGTGAAACCGTTTCCGTTATCGTATATACTGATACGTAAGACGCTATCTTGCCTGGTCGTTTTAATTTGAAGAATTCCGGCGGCGCCCTTGGCGGCAATACCATGTACAATCGCGTTTTCTACCAGTGGCTGGATAATCATGCCGGGTATCGATAGCAGGTCTGGCTCAATATCAGGATCTACCGTCATCTCAAAGTTAAAGTTAAACCGGAGCTGTTCCAGTTCGCAATATAGTTGTATCGTAGCCAATTCATCAGACAGGGGCAAAGTATTTTTTTCGGCATTATGCAATACACTTCTTAATAGTTGAGAAAACTTTACCAGGTAGCTGTTGGCCGCTTTAAATTGCCCGGTATTGATCAGCGATTGAATGGAGTTGAGCGCATTGAAGATAAAATGTGGATTCATCTGGGAGCGGATCGCTTTTATTTCCAGGTCGCGGATAGTCGCTTTCAGGGCAGCGCCTTGTTGAAGCCTGCGTATGCGGATCCTGTAAAAACAGGCGCCCGCTAAAGCAGTGAGCAGGATAGAGCCTAAGCTCCATCCTGCAACGTTCAAAAAACTTGCTTTTTGCGCGGCGGAAAAACGGGGAATTTTTTCTGCCGCTTTAAAAGCTTCTTCCAGTTCATGCCAGCTGTTATAACTGCTGTGAACGTGATCGTCGGCAATGCGCCCCCATTTATCCAACACCACAAAATTATTGTTGCCTATTTTGGCTAAGCCATAAGCAGCATAGTTTTGATCGCCTTTGTTAGCTATTTCAATGCTGGTTACATGAGCCAGCGTGCGAAACAGGCTATCCCTTCTTTGTGGCGCCGTAGTATGCGGTTCTTGCATCCAGAGGTAAATGAAATGCACTTCAGGATGCCTTTTCAAGAAGGAAAGAAAAGCGGTGTCCTGGATCGGGCTGCCATGGTCGAATAACAAGCAGGTAATTTTGTCTTGAGAAAGTTGTAATGTGGTATACCCGCCATTGGGCAACGGTAATCTGCTGAAAGGTAAATTATTTCCGGGCGCCCACTGATCCATCAACTGCCAGTTTTTTACCACCGGTGCTGTTAGTATACTGTCGCCACAGTTTTGTATAAAATCCTGGTAATAAGGTTTAAGTCTTTGATTTTCTGTCCAGCTTTTCTGCATCAGCTCCTTATTGATACTACTGGCAAGTCTGTAATAAAGCGGGTAACCTTTCAATATGGAGACGGCTGAGAAAAAGTCGTCGTAAAAATTGTTGAACAGGGCCTTGCCGCCGCTGGCGTAGCTGATATGCGCCGTTTGGTATTGCAGGAGCTGTTCTATATAAATTTTATAAAAATTATTTTGTGGGTACGGACAAAGGGCTACCGGCAAGGTATCCATAGTAGTGGTAACAGAAATTGGGATCTGCTGGAACGAAGCCAGGGCACGGTCGGCCTGGTAGCCGCGTACATTCAGGAACAGCAGTTGTTCGCCGGCGATGTAGTATTTCCAGGCAGTTTGGTAGTAGTCCACGCATACCGGCGATGCTTTGTCCCGGTACTGCTGAAGTAGTGCATTAAATTTATCGGTGGCTATTTGTTGTATATCCATGCACTCCTGGATATTGGTCATCATCTGGATAGGCTTTACCTGGTCGCGGTAGTAGTAGAGTCCATTCACTGCTTCAGACAGCCGGGTATTAACAGCGGCATTGCCATTCAGCGTCATAGCACCGGTTTTATCGAAGGCTATGGCCAGGGTATCGCCCGGTGTCAGGAAAATGTGGACGTTGCGGTTGTCCAGGAGTAACATCCCTTCCTGCGGGGCTTTCAGCAATAAAGGGCAAAGGAACTCGCCATTGGCTTTTACCGGAATGGTATAGGTGCTATCTGGTAGTTGTAGGGTCAATGCTTTAGAACTAGTTTCAATACTGCCTTTTACCAGGGTATTACCACCCGGGACGTAAGATGCCCCCACCAATAGCTGTGAATACCCACCTTTACTCACCGGTGTAAACAGCGGCGGCAGTTTTTCCCGGGTACGTAATGCCATTATATGTTGAATATTTTCCTGCACGTCCACTATACTGATAGCAGGGGTGGTTATGAGCATGCTGCTGGCAGCGTTGGTGGCAGGACCATAATTGGTCATCGTAATGGTGACTGGTTGGAGGAGGGAATCTTCCAACAGCGATACGGTTTTCCCTTCAGGGGTAATCTCCAGTGTAAACACATCTTTAGGCGGTTTTTGCGAGAGCCCTTGTATGTAGGAAGGGTAGTAACTGTCGTATCCCATCCAGCCGGTGGGTAAATAGCGGTTGCCGTTTTGCGAGAGATCCGGTTGGGCGAAATTGGCTACTCTTTCCAGGGAAATTCGGTACTGTTGGTGGCCGTTGGCTAATTGGTGTAGCAGAAGGTATCTCAAGGTGTAACGCCGGCTGCATAGGAAAGAGGTGGTTCCTTTGGCGGGCCCGAACCCTTCGGGAAGATAGGGAGAAGGAAGTATGGGGAAGGGACCGTCTTTAGGTCCAAATGTTACCTGCATCTCAAACCAGTCACCAGGCTGCAATGCCAGGTAACCTGGTGGTTTTGCTGCCGCTGTCAGTAAAGGGATACAAAGCAATAGCAATAGATAATAAGTCCTTTTCATGATACTATAGGTTTATAATGCCAAAGCTATCGGTATCAGTACACGCTATTTTTGCCCATTGAGCAAATGGTAAATCTGGCTGAATATCCGGTGAATATATAACCTAAACAGGTCTTTTGATAATTTTTATACATTTGATACCTATGAACCAGCAACTAGTCGCATCCATTAAGTATTTGATCCGCTTATCGGAAGAGGAGGAACAAATGTTACCTGATTTCGTTAAACGGGTGACGCTGAAGAAAAATGAATACTTCCTGCAGGAAGGGAAGGTAGCAACCCGCGTGGCTTTCGTAGAACAGGGGCTGCTCAGGTATTTAACGAACCATAACGGGGAAGAGGTAACCTTGTATTTTTCCTGCGAAAATGAGTGGGTGGGGCTTCACGAAAGTATGCTCACCCGTACGGCCTCTACCAAAAGTATTATTGCGGTGGAGCCCACTGTCTTGTGGACCATTTCCGCGGAAGATTTGCAGCGCTTGTACGACACTTTCCGGGAAGGTGACCGCATGGGACGGCTCATTATAGAAGACGTATTTATCAGGTCGGCGAAACAAATTACTTCCCTCTATACGGGAACACCGGAGCAACGGTACCACGAGTTTTTTGAAATGTTTCAGGGCATACAACATCGTATTCCACAGTATATGATTGCGTCTTATATAGGTGTAAAACCACAATCGCTTAGCCGGATCCGGAAAAGAATGGCAAAAGGAATTAATTAACCTGGGTGCACGAAATCCTTGTCTGCCTGACGGAAATTTGTGTTATAAAACTATTGGCTATGACACGTTCAAATTTCTTTAAGTATCTCACTATCTGTTCCGGGTTAATATTGGTATATATTGGTTTAAAATTCCTGATACAGCCGGAAGCAGGGGAGATTGGGTTCGGCTTGCATTTCCAGGAAAATGGAGATTACTCATTTCATTACATCAAAGGTATCCGCGATTTGTTTACCGGTATGGTCATCGTATTACTGGCGGCTATGAATGAAAGAAAAGCCCTGGTAGTGGTGCTGTTGATGGGTGTCATGGTTCCTTTTACAGACATGACGCTGGTATTACAGGCTACGCATGGCAACGTGATGACGGCCATGCCGCATATTATTGCCATTATTTTAATTGCTATTACTGCGGCCGGAACCTGGTTTTCCGGCCGTAAGGCAATCCTGCCGGCTTAGTTATTCGTATACCACCTGGCTTTTCCGGAAAATATCTCCCCAGGTTTTGATAAAGGATGGCAACAGGTAAGACTCCTTTCTCGCAATAAATACTACATGAAATGCTTCTGGTCCCTGCATGACGTAATATAACTGCGATTGGGGCGTTTGTACTGCAGATACCGGGCTTTCTACTTTAAATAATGCCCAGCGGCGTTTGGGAAGATTTTCTTTCGCCAGTAAAGTCACGGTAGCATTGGGCGATTGCTGCAGGGCAGCCCCCGTAAAGCTTTTAATGGCCTGGTCAATATTAGCTACCTGGCCCTGTTCCATCGTCATTTCATTCAGCAGCTGGGTCCAGTTATCCGGAGTTTCGTTTTCCGGTAGCAACTGGCGCGTAGCCAGGTTATCCACATCGGTATCTACAATGGTCTTCCATTTTTCTGTGGCTGGGAAAGCGATTTTCAGGCGTTCTTTCCGGCTGGCCTTACCTGTTTTGAATGAGGCGCCCACCTGGTGAAATAATGGCCGGAAACCGGCTGAAAATGGCAATAAGGTAGATGCCGTCAGCAGGTATACCTTGTTGTTGGTATAAGACACGAAAATGCTGGCGAAGAAGGTATCTGGAATATTGGGTTCCTGGTGTATTTCATCCATCCGGAACAGCCTTTTCCCCTTATTGACGATAGTGCTGGAATCTACCAGCTTAAAATAGGGGTTGTGACGGGTATAATTCAGCAGTTTCTTTACTTCCGCATACAGGTTGGACCTGGGCGCATCAATAATAGTTACATTAAATTTTTCTGGCATGCGATGGGTGCTGTCGGCAGATATCCGCCCTGCCAGAAGTTTTACAGGCGACGATTTAGGCGCCTGCATCACCTCCCACCCGGCAGGAATACCCACTGAAAAGTTATGTACCGTATCGCGATAGGAAGTCAATTCCTGTCCATACGAAATGAAGGGAAGCAGCAGAAAACAGTACCACAAAAAGTATTTCATCCCGGTTATTTGGCACAAATAAAACATAATATTTTAAATATTAAGTAGTGATGTGCTAAATACGGGCGTTCAAATGCTCCCCGGACCGGTATTCTAGGCTTTTGCAGCAGTATTGGCTGGCGGAATAGGTGATGGAGCCACTTTATCAGTACTGCGCATCAATGCAAATAAAATGACCATTAACGTAAGCAGTATGATAATCATCCATATCCAGGTGGTGTTGCTCTTCCTCTTGTGATGAATTTCTACGTGTGCCATATCAGTAACGTTTTGGTGTAACAATAGGTTGAACGATACAAAGTTCGTTATAATATGCCACAATCACCATACCAGAGGGATATAATATTGCTTTAATTTTAGGGCTAGATCAGGGTGCTGGCAGCTACCAGGAGCATACTGAGATAGTGTTCTTCTTTCAGTTCCCGGCGCAATACCTGTAGCGCCTTGCTCATATGTTTTTCCACTGTTTTTACAGAGATACCCATTTCCTGTGCAATCGCCTTGTAGCCCATATTACCGTAATAGCTGAGCATAAACACCTCTCTGCATTTCTGTGGCAGGATATTAATGCTGCGGGCAATTTTATTTTTCAGCTCATATTGTTCCAGGTGAACAGTTGGTGCCGCCTCCTGCTGATGAGCCTGGCGGATGAGCGCCTGGTGGTGGTTTTCTTTAAGCAGTTGGTTCCGCAGCTGGTTGGATACTTTATATTTTACGGCATTGTTAAGATAACCGACGATATTCACGGCTTCGGGTAATTCATCTCTCCGCGTATATAAACTGATAAATACTTCCTGGATAATATCTTTCACTTGTTCCCGGTCTTTTAATACACGGAACGCCTGGTTGCTGAGTACAATCACCAGCTCCCGGTACAGCAACTCAAACGCTTTTGTGTTGCCGTTCCTGGCTGCCTGCCATAAGTCATTGCAAGTATGATGATCAACCGGGTAGATAAGAATATAGTTTTGCGTGCAAAGATATTTACTGGGGCAGGGTTTGTATGTTAACTTATAGTGAACATTGCTCCAATGTTAACTAAATATGAATTCCGCTTTTTTGATGAAAATCAGATGGGGGTAAATAGCGGTTGAAGTGATAAGTATACAAACACCCATGCTGATGACGCCATCGCGCCTGCAATATTTACTGGAAAAATACCTGGATGGTACCGCTACTGATGCGGAACAGGCAGCGTATCACCAATGGTATGAACAACAGTCAAACCCGGACGGGCACTTGTTTACAGCCGAAGAAGCCGATGATATGTACCAGGTAATTGCTGCCGGTATAGGCGCCCGGAAGAAAGTGCATTACCTGCGCTGGATAACTGCCGCCGCTGCCGCTGTTGTTGTCATTGCCCTGGGTATGTGGTGGATATCAGGAATAACGTCATCGCCTATACGGCCTGTATTAGCAGAAAAAAAGCCATCCACACCAGATACCACCGTGGTACAAAACACGCTGGCCCAACCGCAGGCGCTCAATTTACCGGATGGTTCACAGGTAGTGCTGTATCCCAGTGCATCCATCCGCTACGCTACACCATTTGGCGCCAAAGACAGAACTATCTGGCTGCAAGGGAAAGGATTTTTTAATGTGGTTCGCAACGCGCCGCTGCCTTTTACCGTTATCAGCGAGGGCATAGCCACCACAGCATTGGGCACCTCCTTCACCATTTATTCCGCGCACCGGGAAGTGAAAGTACTGTTGCATACCGGTAAGGTAATGGTAAAGTCTATTACGCAAACACGCTACCTGCAACCGGGGCAACAGCTAAGCTGTAATATCACCACAGGTATTGCCCGTGTACAGCCGCAACCAGCCCGGTCAGTAGTGACACCGGTCATCGCCTTCGGGTCTCTGCAGGGCTTTACCGCCGCCTTCGATCAAACACCATTATCTGCCGTGTTGGATTCCATTGCCGCAGGATATCATATACAGATCAGCCACCAGCCACACGTCTTCGAGGATATTGCCTTTTCCGGAATGATCCGGGGCACCGACTCGCTGGCACAGGTACTGCATCGCATGGCCATGCTGCACGATTTAAAAATAATATCAACAAGTACTGGTTACCGGATAGAGAAAAAATAACTCACTAAATATTTGCGCTTTATGACACATCGCTACCTGCTAGTGAAGGGCGGAGCCTTGCCCTTTAAACACCTGCAGCACTACGCTAAATTTTTCTGCCTGTTGCTACTCCTGGCTTTTATCCACCTGGCGCCGGCCCAGGCCCAAAGAAAGGCGTGGATCAAAGGGCTGATTGAAGATGAAAAAGGACAGCCCGTTCCAGGCGCTTCTGTACAGATGAAAAGCGGCGCCGACAGCACCAAAAGCTTTGCCGTAACAGATGCCCGCGGCGTTTTTACTTTCGATAATGCACATCAGCAAGGACCATTTGTATTCACCATAGCCTATGTAGGATATGTAACCCAAACAATCGTCAAAAATAGCCTCGATCCACAAAAAGAACAATCTATTTATGTAGTGCTGAAGGAATCTTCTTCAGCACTCACGGAAGTAGTAGTGGTGGGATATGGTACACAGAAGAAGCTAAATCTCACAGGCGCCGTAGACCAGGTGGGCAAAGAAGTGTTTGAAAACAGGCCCATGACCAGTGCTACCCGTGGCTTACAGGGGGTATTACCCAACCTGAATATCCGCATGACAGATGGAAAGCCTATCCGGGGCGCTACCTATAATGTAAGGGGAACCACCTCCATTGGTGCCGGCGGAAGTGCCCTGGTACTGATCGATGGTGTACCCGGTGATCCTAACCTGCTCAATCCGAATGATATTGAGAGCGTGTCGGTACTGAAGGATGCCGCATCCGCCGCTATTTACGGCGCCCGGGGAAGTTTTGGCGTAGTGTTGATTACCACCAAAAGCCCGGCGAAAAATAATACCCAGCTCACCTATGCCAGCAACTATTCCCTGAACGACCGTACCATCAAACCTAAATTTGTTACTAACGGGTACGAATGGGCCAAAAATTTTGACGAAGCCTACTATGCATGGAATGACTATAAATCGCATCCGGCAAAAGCCAACAGTGTATTCCCTTTTTCGCTCGACTATCTCGACGAACTAAAACGCCGTAACGACGACCCATCCCTGCCTAAAACAGATATCGATCCCACCACCGGTAACTATGTATACTATGGTAATACCGATTGGTTCAAGGAACTGTATGCCGACAGAAACCCATCTACTGAACAAACGCTGACCGCATCCGGTGGTAATGCCAAGTCGGAGTACTACCTCTCCGGCAGGTACATGGCACAAAATGGTATTTTCCGTTACAACCCCGATAAATACAAAATGTATAACGTGCGGGCCAAAGGAGCAGTACGGCCATTCGACTGGCTGAAACTGGAAAATAATTTCGATTTCTCCCAGCGTACTTATTTCTTTCCTATCCTGAACCATCCCAGCAATACGCCCGTTTGGAGAAGGATTTCCGATGAGGCATTTCCTATTGCTATGCTGAAAAATCCTGATGGATCCCTCACGGAAAACGCCGCGATTGTATTTGGGAGTTTCTTAACTGGTAATAATTATTCTGATCAGACACAGTTGCTGCTGAGGAATACCTCCCGTTTTACCACTTCCTTCCTGCATGATAAACTGCATGTAAACGGCGACTTTACCTATGCTTATACATCCAGCGTAGAAACCCGTTTATATACACCCGTGCCTTACAGCAAGAAGCCAGGTGAAACCCTGGTGCGCGGCGAAAGCAAGATGAATGAAGAAAACGACAGAACGACTTACACCGGGTTAAACTTTTATGCCGACTATGAACAGCGGCTGGCAAAAAATACGTTTAAAATACTGGTGGGCTATAACTATGAAAACACCCTGTTCAAATCCAGGTATTTCCAGCGCGATGGGCTGATCAATGCCAGCATGCCCGATTTTTCGCTGATGAATGGATTGAACTATACCCTCACCGGCGGCGGCTATGAATGGAGAACATTGGGCGGTTTCTTTCGCTTAAACTACAATTACGATGAGCGTTACCTGTTGGAAGTGAATGGCCGTTACGACGGTTCATCCAAGTTCCCACAGTCCCAGCAATTCGGCTTTTTCCCTTCTGCTTCCGCAGGATGGAGGGTATCTAAAGAAAGATTCTGGCACATTGCGCCCAAAGCAGTGAGCGACCTTAAACTGAGAATGTCCTATGGCGCCCTGGGGAATGGTAACGTCAATCCTTACCAGTTTTTGCAAACCATGTCGGTGAGCAAGTTACCGATGTCTATCAATGGTATCCTTCCGGATTATACCCAACAACCCAACGTAATTCCGAATGGCCTCACCTGGGAAAAGTCTACCACCCTTAATGGCGGCGTAGATGCAGCTTTTCTGAACAGCCGGTTAAAAGTAACCTTCGATAAATATACCCGCTATACCACCAATATGTTTACTGCAGGACTACCGGTGCCGGCTGTATTTGGCGCCAGTGTACCTAAAGGAAACTATGCGGACCTGAAAACGAAAGGATGGGAATTGTCGGTGAACTGGGCCGATCAGTTTCAGGCTGGCGGCAAGCCATTGGCCTATAGCGTGGGCGTAGTATTGTCTGACTACCAGTCTTTCATTACCCGGTTTAATAATCCTACCAAGTTGATCAATACTTACTATGAAGGGATGCGCGTAGGCGATATGTGGGGATTTGTAAATGATGGCTACTTCCAGAGCGCCGACGAAATTGCGAAATATGACGTAAACCAGTCCTTCATCCGGGTATCCAATGCCAATACCCTGATGCCAGGCGATATCCGGTTCAAAGACCTTGATGGCAACAAAAAGATAGACCAGGGTACCGGCAGGCTGGATAATCCGGGCGATCAGGCCATTATCGGTAATTCAGAACCACGCTATGCTTTTGGTATCACCGGCAGTGCTAACTGGAATAATTTCTTCCTGAGCTTTTTCTTTCAGGGCATAGGTAAACGCGACTGGTGGCCTGGTACGGATGCCTCTCTTTTCTGGGGACAGTACAACCGTCCTTACAGCTGGATGCCCGAACAAATTATGGATAACCGCTGGTCGGAAACCAACCGTGATGCTTACTTCCCCCGGTTCAGAGGCTACACGGCGCTTAACTCCAATGCAGAGTTAACAGTACCACAATCCAGGTACGTACAAAATGTAGCGTATATCCGACTCAAAAACCTCACTGTTGGATACAACCTGCCACAGCAATGGATATCCAGGGTGAAGATGAAAAATGCACGCATCTTTTTTACCGGGCAAAACCTGTGGACATGGTCACCTATGTACCGTATCATGAAAACACTGGACCCGGAAGTAATTGAAGGTTCTGACCCTGAGCTGAACAACAACGCAGGTGGTATAGGCGCCGGTAACGGCATGGCCTATCCGATGTTGAAAACCTACACTGTAGGTCTGAGTGTAACTTTTTAATGATTAATGTTTACCAAGATGAAAAAGCATATTTATCTGTTGCTGGTACTGGCGGCAACCGCCTGTAAAAAGGACCTGAACCTGAAACCATTTGATAAGCTAAGTCCGGAGAATGCGTTTAATACGGAAGCAGACCTGCAGCTGTATGCCAACTCTTTCTACAAAATATTACCTGATGGAAATGCCATTATCAGGGGAGATGTGATGAGCGATTATATGGCTGGGAAAGACGTGAACGCATATATCCGTCCGGGCGCGTATTCTTCCACATCTTCTACCGGCTGGAGCTGGGGCGATCTGCGCAACATTAATTACTTCCTTGAGCATTACAATCAAGCCAATATTCCTACGGAAGCGAAGAATCATTTTGCCGGTATGGCGCGCTTCTTCCGGGCTATGTTCTACTTTGAAAAAGTAAAACGCTTCGGGGATGTGCCCTGGTATAGCAGAACCATGTCTATTAACGATCCTGATCTGTATAAAGGCCGCGATCCCCGCGTAAGCGTAATGGATAGCGTATTGGCCGACCTGGATTTTGCCTGTGCCAATATCCGCTCCAAAAAGGATAATACGGCCTCGCAGGTAACCAAATGGGTGGCATTGGCCTTTAAATCCCGGGTATGCCTGTTTGAAGGTACTTTCCGTAAATACCGCCCGGAGTTGAATCTGCCGGATGCCACCAGGTGGCTGCAAGCTTCGCTGAGTGCAGCAGATGAGCTGATCAATAGCGGACAGTATTCCCTGAATACCTCTGGAGATGCCACCATGAACTATCGAAGCCTGTTTATCAATGAAACACCAAATGCCAGCGAAATTATACTGGCCTATGTATGTAATAAAAGTCTGCGCGTGTTCAATGATGCCAACTGGTTCTTTACCAGCGCCACTTATGGTAACAGGATCAGTCTCACCAAAACATTTACAGATACTTACCTGAACATCGATGGCAGCCGCTTTACCGACAAGCCCGGCTTCGATAACCTGCCGTTCAATGAAGAAGTAAAGAACAGGGATTTGCGTTTGCAACAAACCATCCGCATGGGCAAATATAACCGCGATGGACAGATCGCGCCACCGGATTTTACGTATACCTATACCGGTTATCAACCACTAAAGTTTACCCTGGACGCCAAGGCGACCGATGGGGTAGCAGAAAACTATAATTCTATTCCCATCATCCGTTATGCGGAAGTTTTACTGAATAAGGCTGAGGCGAAAGCAGAACTGGAGGGCACCTTACAGGCGGCCGACTGGAACCAGACCATCAAACCATTGCGCGCCCGTGCCGGTCTGAGAAATACAGATCTGCCATTAACAGCGGATCCTTATCTCCGGGATAATTTTTACGGTAATTTAAACCCGGTATTACTGGAAATCCGCCGGGAGAGGGGTGTTGAGCTGATCCTGGAAGGTTTCCGCTTTTATGACCTCGTACGCTGGAACCTGGGCCAGCTGCTGGCCAAACCTTATGTAGGATTGTATGTGCCTGCTATGGATGTACTGATGGATCTGAATGAAGATGGTAAACCGGATGTTTCTTTTGTAAAGAAAACTCCTGCTACGAAAGTGCCGGGCGTATATTACTTCCTCATAGATGACGACCAAACCCGGCTGTCGGCCGGTGCCAGCGGTAATCTTATCTGGCTGGATAATATCGACAGAAAATGGGAAGATTATAAATACGTATATCCTATACCGTTAAACGATCTGACCTTGAACCCTGCATTATTACAAAACAAAGGATGGGAATAATAATGAAAAACATGAAACGATTAACTGGTTTATTACTCTTGCTGCTAATGAGTGGATATTCATTTGCGCAACGCGCTGATCATGTAGTGTTAATTACGATCGATGGCTTTCGCCCGGAGTTTTATACAGATCCTTCCTGGGGGATGGTCAACCTCCAAATGATGAAGGACAACGGCGTCTGGGCTGATGGGGTGAATAGTGTATTCCCTACCGTTACCTATCCCAATCATACTTCTTTAATCACGGGTGTAACGCCTGCCAGGCATGGTATTTATTACAATGCGCCATTTGAGCCTAAAGGAGCTACCGGTGTCTGGTACTTTTATTACGACAGTATCAAAGTGCCTACCCTGTTTGATGTTGTGCATAAAGCTGGTAAGCAGTCGGCTAACGTAATTTGGCCGGTATCGGTAGGCGCGCCTATCGATTACAACATTCCCGATGTGTGGGCCATAGGTGAAAAAGACCGGCGGGAGCTGATGGCCCGTGTGTGTAAGCCGCTTTCGTTGTGGCAGGAAGTGCAGGAACATGCTACAGGTAAACTGGGGCCAAAAGATTTCACCATGGAAGAGGGGGAGATGATTATGGATGAAAATGTAGCACGCATGTCGGCCTACCTTATCGCCACCTATAAGCCTGCTCTTACCACAGTGCACCTGGCCTGCACAGATCATTACGAACATGAGCAGGGCAGGGATGGATTTTTGGTGAGAAAGGCGATAGCCGGCGCCGACAGGGCGTTAGGCACTATTATAGAGGCATTGAAACGGGCCGGAATATACGAACGCACAGCCATTGTGGTAACCGGCGATCACGGCTTTGTGGATATCAATAAGACTTTTTCTCCCAATATCTTACTGGCAAAAAATGGTTTGTTAAATAATGCTGCCACAGGCGATTGGAAAGCGCAGTTCCATGTTTCCGGGGGGGCAGCTTTTCTTCATCTGAAAGAGGAGCGCGATGTGGCTACCAGTAATAAAGTACTGGACATCTTACAGAAGTTGCCTGCCGAACAACGTCAGTTGTTTAAAATAATCAGTCATTCGCAGGTGGAAGCGGCAGGGGCTGATCCTCATGCGGCTTTTGCATTGGCTGCTACGCCAGGCGTAACCATTGGTGGCGCTGCTGCAGGCAACCTGGTGAAAAGTGCTAAAGGGGGTACCCATGGTTATTTCCCGGATTTTAAGGAGATACAAACCGGCTTCGTTGCTTATGGCGCGGGGATCATTAAAGGTGGACATGTAAAAGAAATGAGCGTAATGGATGTAGCGCCGGTAGTGGCGCAACTGCTGGGGCTATTACTGGAAAAAACGGATGGTAAAGTACCGGCAGGTGTGCTGGAAAAATAATTTCGTTCTCGTAAAAAGGGATGGCATCCGCTGCAGATGCCATCCCTTTTTTGTTTATTCTACGTTGATGCTTGTTTCTCCATGTTCGGTATCCGGATAGTGCATATTGGTATTATACTGCAGGAGCAGTGCCAGCATATCTTCCGGTGCATCGGGGATAGTAGCCATCTGGAAATAGCCATTACGTATAATCATGCCCCGGCTGTTGCCATGGATAGCATATAAGCGACGGAAAGCCGGTATATCCCCGGGCGACAGGTGATATTGTGGCAGCATAGTGGAGGGTGCAGCTCCATGCTGTAGATTAACGCCAATAAAAATGAAGTTGGTGTCTTTGGCGAATCGTTGCGCAAGGGCGCAGAAGCTCCGGTAAGTGCGCATGCTGGCGGTATCTGACGGAGCATAGGTTTGAATCACCCACATCTTTTCGCCGGGAGCATTGGTAAGCAGGCGTCCTCCCTGGCTATTGTATAAAGTAAACGCTGGCGCCGGCTCGCCCTGGCGTACATTGTACCAGATACTGAACAAGGAATCGTATTTCATCCGCTGGCGTGCCGGTACTACCAACGCCAGGTCGGCTTTCACTTCTTTCAGTATGCTGTAGTCATCGTTAAGAGCGGTGCGCTCGGCAGCTACGCGTTGATAATAAGCCCATCTTACCCGATCGCTCTGTACATTGTAAAGCACATATTTCAGGCGCATGTCGCTGCTGTTGTCGAAGTTGGTGGCAGTTCCTGCCAGGTGGCGCATCTCAAAAAAGCCGTCCAGGTAGCTATTGATGATGCTGTCATTCCCTTGCCTGGCCAGCAGTGGATTGTCTGGATCCAGCTGCGGCAATAGTTTGATGGCAGCTTTGCTGGCAGTGGCGCTGTCCCGGGAGCCATCAGCAGCTATTTTGCGCATAGCGGTCAGCTGATTTTGTATACTTGTCCGTTGCGCGGTAGCAGATAGGCCCCATCCTGCAAGCAGCCATAATAGAAGACTATATTTCATGGATCTTTTTTATTTGGTTTGTGCCAATGCTTCTTCCAGCAATTGTTCCAACGATTTCCCGGTGCGGTCCCATACGGTAACTACTTTACCATCGGCGCCTATGATCACTGCAAAGGGAACGAAGCCGAATCCAAATACTTTGCGGAAGCCATTTTCATCAAATCCTTTGGGGTCGCGAGCCTGCGGCCACGGCATCTGCTCCTGTCCGAGTGCTTTTTTCCAGGCGGCATCTACGGCATCGACGGAAATACTGAGAATTTCCACACCCTTTTCATGAAAGGTCTGGTATACCTTTTTGAGATGGGGTATTTCCATGCGGCAGGGGTGGCACCATGAAGCCCAGAAGTCGAGCATGAGTACTTTGCCACGGAAGCGGTTGTAATTAACGGTATCGCCATTTGCCCCCAGGGCTTTGAAATCGGGTACTACGCGGCCAGGCTGTGATCTCGCCATAACATCTTCCCGTTGGGTTACCAGTTTGCCATACCAGGATCGCCGTGCATGAGGGCCCATGGCATCCAGGAAAGCTTTTACCCGGGAATAGGGGTATTTTCCCCAGTAATTGGCCAGGAAAGCCCCTACCTCAGAATCAGGGTATTTAGCGAGAAATTCCCTGGTACGGTCAGGATTGGAGGGATTCGTCATATCCTGCAGATAGTACTGGTATTCAGCGTTCAGCTGCCCGCCTTGTAATTGATGGCCATTCAATCCGAAGTAATCCGTTTGCAGCTGGTAACGGGTGTTTTCGAGGAATACACGCGTAACATTTCCGTTGATGCAAAGGGTAACTGGTTGAGGATAATCCAGTTTCCCTTTTACGATAAACTGATGCCCTTTGATATCGGCTTCCCCCAGTACGACTTTGTTATCTTCCAGCGCCAGCAGTTTTATCTTACCATATTTTACATCCTTTACGGCGCCTTTGATTTCAAACCCTTGTGCCAGCCCCGGCAACCGTAGCAGGAACAATAGCAGCGCACAGCAGGCGCTATATCTTATTTTAATCATATTTGTGCGCATTTATTAGAGGTAAGACAACGCACTATGCATAAAGGGTGAAGGCAATGCAGTAATTCTTTTAAAATAGCCGCATTTTTATGTAAACAGTGAAGCGTTTTAGTAGCCGGGTTAGCAGCTCACGGGGTAGCTTATAGCTGGAGAGCAGGCAACCCTTCGTGTATCACGGGGGCAATAACAGTAGCGTCGTCGGGTTTCACTTTGCGAACAGAATTTACCGGCCAGCAATCCAGTTGATCGGCTGGTAACTCATATCGTAATATTTCACGTATATCCGTGTCTGTGAGAGACGGCTTAACCCACTCATCTGCCAGTTCGTTTGTCAGCATCATCGGCATTCTGCCGGCATTGTCGCCGCCATTATGGATTTGCGCCATTAATGGATTGGCGTTACGCGTTAACAGGGTAAAGGTGGGGATACGCGCTGGTTTATCCACATCCCAGGAGTTGGACAACGCCCACAGGCCGGCAATGAAAAAGACTTCCTGTTCCTTTGATTTGATATGGTAAGCTATTTTATTTTTCCATCCGGGTATCTGCCGGTATTCAAAGAAGCCGGTAGCCGGTATCAGGCAGCGCTGGTGCCGGATAGCATTCCACATGGTGCCATTTTCCAATACTTTTTCACTACGGGCATTCAGGTACAATTGGCGTTGTCTTTTTACCTTTTCCAGGGTATCTAATAGTTTAGGTATAGGTCCCCAGGTGAATTGTTCCAGTTGCAGGCCATTACGATGTGTAATGACCGGCCATTGAGGGTATGACATCCCGATTTTATGCCAGGTGGGGTCAAAGTGAATATCCAGGTTGCCACCGGCTTTCAGCTGGGGCAGATATTTGAAAATACTCTCTATGTTGGCACTGAAGGCAATATCGTAACACATAATAATTTAGTCGTAGTCTATATCAGATAAAGGTACTTTTATTTCTTCATTGGCGTATTTCAGGGAAAAATACAACTCCCCGTAGTGCAGGTATAATTCTGCCTGCACTTCTTCATCCTTGTCCGGCTTCCAGCTGGTTTTGAGAGAAATATAGCGTCTTACCGCCGGGTCCATATATAGAGGCGGCTGCCATACTTCCTGCTGTAGCAGTGCTACATATACTTTGTAGCCTTCCGGCTGTGAAGCGGCGATATATAATTTATCTATTTCTTCCGGGTGGTGCGCCTGGTAGATATATTTCCGGTGGTCAAAACGAATTTCCTGAAAGTGGATGTTGGCTTTGCCTATGTCTTTATAGGGAGTAATGAGAAATACTTCCCTGATGTGTGTATCTAAATCATTTTGTCCGGCGGCATAGCTTTGCCGGACGAACAACGTAAAGCCGTGATTGAGTAAGGCCTTTACCAGTTCAGGCGTTAATAATGCCAGTGGATTATGCATGACGGGCCGGTTTCATGGTTTATTTACGCATATCTACAATCACGGCGGTAACTACGCCCCATACCTGGAAGTCACAGTCTTCCGTGATCACGATCGGCTTATAAAACGCATTTTCCGGATGTAATACCCAGCTACGTCCGGCTTTTACCAGTCGTTTCACGGTATATTCCCCGTTTAGCGCCGCTACAATGATATCACCGGTGCCGGGGCGAATGGAGCGGTCTACCACTGCCATGCAGCCATCAGGAATATTGGCGTCTGTCATGCTGTCTCCTTTCACTTTAATGATGAAGGAACTGTTGGGATTAGGTTGCAGGATCCGGGAAAGATCTATTTCTTCTTCCTGGTAATCCAATGCTGGGGTTGGAAACCCTGCGGGTATGCTGGTGTTAACAAACGGCAGGGCTATATCCAACACGCGCCGTTTCAATGCTTCTTCCATATAACTATCGTTTTAATAAATACTAATAATATTAGCAAATTAAAACTAAATTTATTAGTTTAAAAAATCAATTAACAGATCGTTTACAACGCCGCAAAATCAGGCTGGATGCTAATAAACAGCAAATCAGCAAAATGTGTAAAGAAAGTGCTAAACCAGGCGCAGTCAGATTTTTTTGATATTACAACCCGTCAGGCGAAAGTGGTGAAAATACTTATCTAGATAAGTGTTTTTAATAATATGTAATTAAAAATATATCTTTACAGCGTTCTGAAACGATACCTGTTACGTATTGCAAGCATAGTTTTTTGATCCTTAAACCAAATACCAATGAAAAGAACTTTGTTACCCCTGTTAGCGGGCTTTTTAGCTTTTTACTCCTGTACTGTTAGCAAGGGAGACGATATTATTCCAAATCCTAAAACAGACTCCGTACATATAGATTCAGTTCCACGGTTGTTATCTTCCCCTGTCGCTTTTTCAAGAAAGTATACCAACGTAGTGGATATGTTCGGGCAAAGTGTTACCAACACACTCATACACCGCACCTGGTCGCCACTAACCGGATGGTCTGCCTGGGAAAACCTGGGAGGTAATATTACCTCACAACCTGCAGTGGCTTCTTTCGGCACTCATTCGTTATTGATATATGCAAAGAGCGCCACTAATACCATCATAGAAAGAAGATGGACGGATTCAACAGGGTGGTCAACGTGGACAGACCTGGGAGGAGTACTTACTTCAGCCCCGGCGGCCGTTTGTAAGGATAGTATAAGTATCAACATCTTTGCACGGGGAGTTAATAATAATCTCATGCAGCGATATACGATGGCTACCACTACGACCTGGTCAAACTGGCAGGACCTGGGCGGAACGATTACCTCTGCTCCGGCAACGGCAGCCACCGCCGCTAATATCTTATATGTATTTGCAAAAGGAGCTAATAACAATCTTATGCTCAAAAAATGGGTATTGGGCGAAGATTGGCACCAGTGGGCAGATCTGGGCGGATCTATCATATCCGGTCCAACTACCGTTTCACGGGCTCCGTTAACCATAAATATATACGCACAGCGTTCAGATAATGCATTAGGGCAGCTTTATAATACTGTAGCAGCTGTAACAGATACCTGGTCAGGCTGGCAAACACTGGGTGGTAGCATCATAGGCACGCCCACAGTAGCTGCAAGGTCAACTAGTAGCCTTAATATCTACGCACCAGGATCCAATGGCAATATGGTACAGATATCATGGCAAAGTGGCCTGGATTGGTCTGCATGGTCCAATGTGCCTAACTAATTAATAGTTTCCAGCCATTGAAAAATAAGGTGAAAATGGAAAGTGATACTTTCTGTTTTTACCTTATTTTTTATGGTTATTTTTTTTGCAGCATAGCCAGGTTATTATTTCCGGATAATCATCTTCCCGGTATCATCCTTTAGCACCAACATTCTGCCGGGAGATAGATAAGTACTAATATTTATTTGATGACAACAATTCAAAAAAAATCCTTTGATTTATCATTTTCCTTACTATTTTTGTACCCGAATTATGAAGACAAACATACATATACATCATCACCATCATATCTTACCAGCACGGTAGGCAGGGGATGATTTTTTGTATATCACTATATTACATCATCAACAGGGGCTTACCGAAGAGGTAAGCCCCTTTTTTTATTTTTACCCAGGATGAAATTAAAAATTGCAATCCAGAAATCAGGCCGCCTGCACGACGATTCCATCAAGTTGCTGAAGGAATGCGGCATCGACATCAACAATGGTGTGAACAAGCTGAAAACAGAAGCGACCAACTTCCCGCTGGAAGTGTTTTTCCTGCGCGATGATGATATTCCTCAATACATTGAAGATGGTGTAGCCGATATCGGCATCGTGGGTGAGAATGTAGTACTGGAAAAACAAAAACAGGTAAACATTGTACAGAAGCTGGGATTCGGCAAATGCCGCTTATCCATGGCGGTGGAAAAATCGGTGGATTACACGTCTGTAAAAGACCTGCAAAACAAAAGAATTGCTACCAGCTATCCTGTAATAGTAGAAGATTTTCTGAAACGCAATGGTATCACCGCAGAAATACACGAAATCAGCGGTTCGGTAGAAATAGCGCCGGGCATAGGTTTGGCAGATGCTATCTGCGACCTGGTGAGCAGTGGTTCTACCTTATTCATGAACGGCCTGAAAGAAGTAGAAACTGTATTGAAATCAGAAGCCGTACTGGCCGCCTGTCACCAACTTACAGCTGAGCAACAGGTACTGCTCGATAAACTACTGTTCCGTATCCAGGCGGTGAGAAAGGCGAAGAATAATAAATACATCCTGCTCAATGCACCCAATGATAAACTGAATGAAATTATTGGCCTGCTACCAGGTATGAAAAGCCCCACCGTACTGCCATTGGCAGAAGCTGGCTGGAGCTCTGTGCACTCTGTGCTCAATGAAAATGATTTCTGGGATATCATCGAAAGCTTGAAAGAAGCTGGCGCACAAGGTATCCTGGTGGTGCCCATCGAAAAAATGGTGATCTGATAAAAGAGTCAATGATGCAAACAATTAGGTTTCCGGAAAAAAATACCTGGGCAGCCCTGCTGCAAAGACCAGTAATGGACACTTCCGCGCTGGAACAGAAAGTGAGTAACATCCTGCAGGAAGTACGCGACAATGGTGACCAGGCCATCAGAAAATTTGCCGCCGAATTTGATAAGGTAACCCTGGAAAATATCCAGGTGCCAGCTGCCGCTTTTGCCGCAGCAGAAGCGGTACTGGAGCCCGCACTGAAAGCGGCTATCCAGCAGGCCGCCAAAAATATTACCACCTTCCACCGCGCACAGCAGGAAAAAGTGCAGGTAATTGAAACTATGCCAGGCGTGCAGTGCTGGCGTAAGCCCGTGGCCATCCAAAAGGTAGGCTTATATATTCCCGGTGGATCAGCCCCTTTGTTTTCCACCATCCTCATGCTGGGCATTCCAGCCATGATAGCGGGTTGTAAAGAAGTGATACTGTGTACGCCCTCCCTGCACCCGGCTATCCTCTATACTGCACAGTTGGTAGGCATTGAAAAAGTATTTACTATCGGCGGGGTACAGGCCATCGGCGCTATGGCATATGGTACGGAGTCCGTACCACAGGTATATAAGATCTTTGGCCCCGGTAATCAATATGTGACCTGCGCCAAGCAGCTGGTCAATAAAAGCGGGGTAGCCATCGATATGCCGGCAGGCCCTTCAGAAGTAGCTGTACTGGCGGATGATAGCTGTATCCCTGATTTTGTGGCAGCCGACCTGTTATCACAGGCAGAACACGGCCCCGATAGCCAGGTAGTACTGGTAACCACCAGCGAAAGTGTCATCACCAACGTCGCCAACGCCCTACATACCCAGCTGGAAAAACTGCCCCGTAAAGGCATTGCCACGGCCGCGCTGGATAATAGCAAAATTATCCTGGTGAAAGATATCGATACCGCCATAGATATGTTGAACGCATATGCCCCGGAACACCTTATCTTAGCTTGTAATGGCGCTGAAAACCTGGCAGACAGGGTGACCGATGCTGGGTCCGTCTTCATGGGTAACTACACTCCTGAAAGTGCAGGCGACTACGCATCCGGTACCAACCATACACTGCCTACCAATGGTTATGCCCGCGCCTATAGTGGCGTATCGCTGGACAGTTTCGTGAAGAAAATCACTTTCCAGCAGATTTCGCCGGAAGGGCTGCAAAACATTGGCGCCACCATCGAAGCCATGGCTGCAGCAGAGGGACTGGAAGCACATAAAAACGCCGTGACCGTAAGATTACAGCAACTGGAAACATCCAACTCATAATAATCACCTAATTACAATCGATATGTTTAATCTCGATACCCTGATCAGGGAAAATATAAAAAGACTGGTGCCGTATTCTACAGCCCGGGATGAGTTTAAAGGAGAAGCGACCATTTTCCTGGACGCCAATGAAAATAATTTCGGATCACCGCTGCCGGTAAATTATAACCGCTACCCCGATCCGATGCAGTGGAAACTGAAATATAAAATGGCCGAAATAAAAGGCGTGCCACCACAAAATATTTTCATCGGCCACGGTAGCGATGAAGCGATCGATGTGCTGTATCGCTGCTTCGTAAACCCCGGCGTGGATAACGTGGTGCTCTGCCCTCCTACTTACGGCATGTACGAAGTAAGTGCGCATATCAACGATGCCATTGTACGCAAAGTGAGTCTTACACCTGACTTTCAGCTGGACATCCCTGCGCTGCAACAGGCCATCGATGAAAATACCAAACTGATTTTTATCTGCTCACCCAATAATCCAACCGGCAACTCCATTAACCGTGCAGACATTGAATTACTGTTGAACAACTTTGATGGTATCGTGGTGATCGACGAAGCTTACATTAATTTCTCCCGTCAGAAAACATTTATACAGGAGCTGACAGAATACCCGAACCTGGTGGTACTGCAAACCCTGTCCAAAGCCTGGGGGCTGGCAGGGCTCCGGATAGGGATGGCCTTTGCCAGTGAAGATATCGTCAATACCTTCAACAAGGTAAAGCCTCCGTATAATATCAGCCAGGCTACCAATGAGCTGGCCTTACAGGCGCTGGACAATGTAAGCCAGGTAAATGAGTGGATCCGCGAAATCGTGATAGAGCGCGACCTGCTCTCTGCAGGCCTTATTCAGCTGCCGGAAGTACTGGAAATTTATCCCAGCGATGCCAGCTTTATCCTGGTAAAAACCACCGATGCCAAAGGTATTTATAACTACCTCATTGAGCGCGGCATCGTGGTGCGCGATCGCTCCAAAGTAGAGCTGTGCATGGGTTGCCTGCGGATCACCATCGGTACTCCCGCCGAAAACCTGCACCTGCTGGAAGTATTGAAATCTTTTAATCTGAAAAAAGAAACACCTGTATCTGCATGAAACGAGTACTCTTTATAGATCGTGATGGTACCCTTATCAAAGAAGTGCCACCCACCTACCAGATCGATAGCCTGGATAAAGTAGAGTTCTATCCCAAAGTATTTGTGAATATGGTACGGATAGCGGCAGAACTGGATTATGAGCTGGTGATGGTCACCAACCAGGATGGCCTGGGTACAGCGTCTTTCCCGGAAGATACTTTCTGGCCGGCACAGAATATGATCATGAAAGCCTTCGAAAATGAAGGCGTGAAATTCGATGAAGTATGTATCGACCGCTCTTTCCCGGCCGATAATGCGCCCACCCGTAAGCCCCGTACCGGTATGCTCACCAAATACCTGGATGGCAGCTACGACCTGGCCAACTCTTTTGTAATAGGCGACCGGATCACCGATGTACAACTGGCTAAAAACCTGGGCAGTAAAGCCATCTGGATCAATGAAGGCGCTGGCCTGGGCAGCGCGGAAATCAGCGATGATGTAACCGCCCTGCAATCTGTAATCGTGCTGGAATCGACCGACTGGAACCGTATCTATGAATTCCTGAAACTGGGATTGAGAACGGTAACGCATGTACGAAAAACCAACGAAACGGATATCAGCATCGAACTGAACCTCGATGGTACAGGAAAAGCCAATATTCATACAGGACTGGGTTTCTTTGATCATATGCTCGACCAAATTGCCCGCCATGGAGCGATAGACCTGAATATTTCCGCGAAAGGCGACTTACATATCGACGAACACCATACCATAGAAGATACCGGTATTGCTTTAGGAGAGGCCATTGCAAAAGGCCTGGGCGACAAACGTGGTATCGAAAGATATGGTTT
Organism: Chitinophaga sp. Ak27; assembly: GCF_012726295.1. Lineage (GTDB taxonomy): Bacteria > Bacteroidota > Bacteroidia > Chitinophagales > Chitinophagaceae > Chitinophaga. The sequence continues at coordinate 408,456 of NZ_JABAOB010000007.1, forward strand.
CTGCCTGCCTATGGACGACTGCCTCGCACAGGTGGGGATCGACTTTGGCGGCCGTAACTGGCTGGTATGGGACGCAGCATTTAAAAGGGAAAAGATAGGGGAGATGCCTACCGAAATGTTCTACCATTTCTTCAAATCCTTTTCCGATGGCGCTAAAGCAAACCTGAACATCCAGGCAACGGGTGAAAATGAGCACCATAAGATAGAAGCCATCTTCAAGGCATTTGCCAAAGCCATTAAAATGGCCGTGAAGCGGAACCCTTACAATATGCAGCTGCCATCTACAAAAGGAGTATTATAAGTGACACGCGAAAAAAATTTGCATTTTATAAAAAAAATACCCATTTTTGTCCCGCTATGCAAAATATCATTACAAATAAACATTGGTGGTGGCACGGAATCAATCCCTGATCTGTGTTACAGTGCCATGTTTCGTTTAGAAATATATTTGGAAGGCCCGCTGTTACACAGCGGGCCTTCTGGCTTTTTATACCTTTCTATTTCAACAGAAAAACAAACATTTCACCCAATATATCATGCGTACCATCCAAGTAAACACGAGATCGAAACAGATGCTGGCAGACATTTTCACGCCAGTGGGGATATATCTGCGGCTCCGCGATAAATTCCCCGGTTCCATCCTCCTCGAAAGCACCGACTACAGGGCCAGTGAAAACAGCTATTCCTTTATCTGCGTAAAACCTATTGCCGGCATCGAAGTTACTTCTACCACTAAGTTCGAATTCAAATATCCCAACCTGCCGGTAGAAAAGAAAGAGCTGAAAAACAGCCAAAGCGTGCTGGATGAACTGCAGAAATTCCTGGGCAACTTTTCTTTCAGTGGTAAACACCCCGTACCCGGCGCACAAAGCCTCTTCGGCTACACCACTTTCGATGCGGTACAGTTCTTCGAAACCATCGAATTCAATAAACAGAAACAAGCCGGTAATACCATCCCCCTGATGCGTTACCGCTACTATCAATATATCATAGCCATCAATCACTTTAAAGATGAACTCTTTCTTTGTGAAAACCAGGTAGAGGGCCTCGACAGTGAATTTGACCTGGTGGAATCACTGATACGCCACAAAGACTCGCCGGGATACCCGTTTGCAGCCACCGGAGCAGAGGAAAGCAATATGACAGATGAGGAGTATATGCAAATGGTGGAAAAAGGCAAGCAACACTGTTTCCGCGGAGATGTTTTCCAGGTAGTACTTTCCAGAGCTTTCCAGCAGTCGTTCCGCGGCGATGAATTCAACGTATACCGCGCGCTCCGCTCCATCAACCCTTCTCCTTATCTTTTCTTCTTCGATTATGGCGACTATAAATTAATGGGATCTTCCCCGGAAGCACAGATTGTAATTACCAATGGCAAGGCCACCATTCACCCGATAGCAGGCACTTTTCGCCGTACCGGGGATGATAACCAGGATAAATTGCTGGCAGAAAAACTACTGGAAGATCCAAAGGAAAATGCAGAGCATGTGATGCTGGTAGACCTGGCCCGCAATGACCTTAGCCGCAATGCTACCGAGGTGGAAGTGGCCTCCTACCGGAAAGTACATTTTTACTCACACGTGATTCACCTGGTGAGTGAAGTAACCGGTAAAGTGGATCCAACCATGAATCCTTTTGCCCTGCTGGCATCTTCTTTTCCTGCAGGCACGCTCTCCGGCGCTCCCAAATATAGAGCAATGGAAATCATTGACCAGTACGAACCCACCGCCCGCGGCTTCTATGGCGGCTGTATCGGCGCGGTAGGCTTCAACGGCGACTTTAACCATGCCATCATGATCCGTTCCATACTCAGTAAAATGAATACCCTGTACTATCAGGCCGGAGCGGGCGTAGTGGCCAAGTCAGTAGCCTCTTCAGAACTGGAAGAAGTAAATAACAAACTCAATGCCTTAAAACAAGCCATCCTGCTGGCACAAAAAATTTAGTGATGAATATCCTCGTTTTCGATAATTACGACTCCTTTACATACAACCTCGTTCATCTCGTGGAAAAAATCATCAACGGCAAAGTCACCGTGGTACGCAATGATGAAATTCCATTGGAAAAAGTAAACGACTACGATAAAATTATTCTATCTCCCGGCCCCGGTATCCCGGAAGAAGCGGGGCTGTTACTGCCGCTTATTAAAGAATATGCCCCCACCAAATCTATTTTTGGGGTTTGCCTCGGCCAACAAGCCATCGGACAGGCTTTCGGCGCTTCCTTAACCAATCTGAAAGAAGTATACCACGGCGTGGCTACCCGGGTAAACATTATTGCCGACAACGGGCGCCTGTTTAAGGGCATGCCGCGCGAGATCCAGGCGGGTCGCTATCATTCATGGGTGGTGGATGAAAGTACCCTCCCCGCTGAATTAATCGTGACTGCCAAAGATGAAGACGGCTTTATTATGGCATTGCAACATAACAAATACGATGTAAGCGGTGTACAGTTTCACCCCGAAAGTGTGCTGACGCCACAGGGCGAACAAATCCTGCGAAACTGGCTGGAGCGGTAATCTACAGCCTTCCGCGCTCCGCGTGTCGCATTAAACCATTTTGTTAAAAAAGCTAAAAGCCAACAGCTAACAGCTATGAAAAAGATTCTCAATTATCTCTTCGAACATAAAACCTTCTCCCGGGAAGCAGCAAAAGACATCCTGATCAGCATTTCCAAGGGTATGTACAATGAAAGTGAACTCGCTGCTTTCATGACTGTTTTCCTGATGCGCAGTATCACCATCGACGAGCTGCTCGGCTTCCGCGATGCCCTGCTGGAGCTTTGTGTACCGGTAAACCTGAATGGTTACGATGTACTGGACATCGTAGGTACCGGCGGGGATGCAAAAAATACCTTTAATATTTCTACCTTGTCGTGCTTTGTGGTAGCCGGGGCAGGTGCCAAGGTGGCCAAACATGGCAACTATGGCGTGTCTTCGGTAAGTGGCGCCTCCAATGTGATGGAACTGGTAGGGTATAAGTTCAAAAATGATGATGCCAGGCTGAAAACGGAACTGGAAGAGTCTGGCATCTGCTTTCTGCACGCCCCGTTATTTCACCCGGCCCTGAAACATGTGGCCGGTATCCGCCGCCAGCTGGGCATCCGAACTTTCTTTAATATGCTGGGTCCCCTGGTAAACCCGGCCCTGGCCAAACATCAGCTCATTGGCGTATATAACCTGGAAATGGCGAGGGTATATAACTACCTGTTCCAGCAAACAGACAAGCAGTTTGTAATTGTACACAGCCTGGACGGATACGACGAAATTTCCCTGACCGCCGATACCAAGGTGATCACCAATAAAGGAGAGCAGGATTGGACGCCGGAACAACTGGGCAAAAGAAAGGTACACCCGGAAGATATCTATGGTGGTAACTCTACCGAAGAAGCTGCGAAAATCTTTATGAAGATACTCAAAGGAGAAGGTACCTGGGCACAGAATTCCGTAGTATTTGCCAACGCAGCTATGGGCCTCTACAGCCTGGGGAAATATTCATCCTACGATGATTGCTTTGCCGCGGCAGTGGAGTCACTCGAGTCGGGTAGCGCGCTTACCTCATTTAAAAAACTGATTGCTTTGCAATCGTAGTACCAGATAATTGATCATGAAAAACATCTTAGCTGAAATAGTCGCACATAAACAGGTAGAAGTAGCTGCCCGTAAATTGCAACGTAGTGCGCAGGACCTGCAACAGTCGCCCGGATTTAGCCGGGAAACCTTATCCCTGCGCAATTTCCTGCAACAACCGGAAAAAACAGGCATCATCGCAGAATTTAAACGCCGCTCTCCCTCCAAAGGATTGATCAATGGCGACGTAACCGTGCAGGAAGTAACTACTGCCTATACCCGCTATGGCGCCTCCGGATTGTCGGTGCTCACCGATGAGAAATATTTCGGTGGTTCTTCCGACGACCTGCAACAGGCACGCAGCTTTAACCAGATTCCTATCCTACGCAAAGACTTTGTGATAGATGAATACCAGATCCTGGAAGCCAGGGCCATCGGCGCCGATGTTATCCTGCTGATTGCAGAATGCCTGGATGCCACACAGGTAGCACACCTGGCTGCATTTGCACATAACCTCGGCCTGGAAGTATTGCTGGAAGTACACAGCGAAGCTCAACTGGAAAAGGTAACGGCACATACCCACCTGGTAGGCGTAAATAACCGGGACCTGGTTACTTTCCAGGTCGACTTTAACCGCTCCTGTGAGCTGGCGCCTAAAATTCCGGCCGATAAAATAAAGGTAGCGGAAAGCGGTATCAATGATCCCGCTTCGATCGTTACCCTGAAGAACGCAGGATTCCAGGGTTTCCTCATCGGAGAACATTTTATGAGACAGGAAGATCCGGCCAGGGCATTTGAAAACTTTGTACAGACACTCAACGACCTGCAGCAAAAACAATAACGATATGCGTATTAAAGTATGCGGTATTACAAGAATCAATGACTTGCAGGCGCTGGTAGCTAACGGAGTAGACTATGCCGGATTTATTTTTTATGAGAAATCACCCCGCTTTGCGGGCAACAAAATAGACGCCAGGTCGGTACGGGAAACTACCCGCATCCGGAAAGTAGGTGTGTTTGTAAATGCTTCCCAGGAACAGGTACAACGTACTGTTGCCGACTATGCGTTGGATATGGTACAACTGCACGGCGATGAAACGCCCGAATTTTGTGCCGCTCTCCGCAATAGCATCCAGGTGATTAAAGCATTTCGTATTGGGGATAACGTTAGCTGGCAAACAGCCGTGGCGCCATTTATTCCGGTTACCGACTATTTCCTGTTCGATACCGCGTCGGTAAAAGGCTATGGTGGCACAGGCGACCGGTTTAACTGGGAACTGTTGAAAACCTACCCGTTTGATCATCCCTTTTTCTTAAGCGGAGGTATTACACCGGATCAGGCAGGGGAAATCAGTAGCATGCAGTTGCCCATGCTGTTTGCAGCAGATGTGAACAGTAAGTTTGAAGACAGCCCCGGCGTTAAGAACATAGCGCTGGTGGAACAATTTGTAAAAGAAATACATTCATCATTAACAAAATAAACGGTCATGGATATTGCAATCAATACCAGCAACTCCAGGTATCAGGTGGATAAGAACGGCTATTACGGCAGATTTGGAGGGGCATACATTCCTGAAATGCTGTACCCCAACGTACACGAATTACAATCCAAATACCTGGAAGTACTCAGTGATCCTTCTTTTCAACAGGAGTTTGAAGCCTTGTTGAAAGACTATGTAGGAAGACCCTCTCCTTTATATTTCGCGAAGCGTTTATCTGAAAAATATAAAGCAAAAATTTACCTCAAACGGGAAGACCTGAATCATACCGGCGCCCACAAGGTGAATAACACCATTGGACAAATCCTGCTGGCAAAACGTTTGGGGAAAACGCGTATCATCGCTGAAACCGGCGCTGGTCAGCACGGCGTAGCTACGGCAACTGTTTGTGCCCTGATGGGGCTCGAATGCGTAGTGTACATGGGGAGCATCGATATCGAAAGACAGGCGCCCAACGTGGCCCGCATGAAAATGCTGGGAGCCACCGTAGTACCGGCTACCAGTGGTAGTAAAACGTTGAAAGACGCCACCAATGAAGCCATACGCGACTGGATCAACAATCCGGTAGATACGCATTATATACTGGGCACCGCTGCCGGCCCTCATCCATATCCTGATATGGTGGCCCGTTTCCAGTCGGTGATCAGTGAAGAAATCAAGAAGCAGCTGCTGGAAAAAACAGGCAGCGCACATCCTGACTACGTAGTAGCCTGCATCGGCGGCGGCAGTAATGCAGCTGGTGCTTTCTTTCACTACCTCGATGAGGAAGAAGTGAAGCTGGTGGCAGTAGAAGCCGGTGGTAAAGGCGTACACAGCGGATTTTCGGCAGCTACCACGCAGCTGGGAACCATCGGAATTATCCATGCCAGTAAAACCCTGCTTATGCAAACCAGCGACGGACAGATTGTAGAGCCACACTCTATTTCTGCGGGTCTCGATTATCCCGGTATTGGACCCATGCACGCTCATTTGTATGAATCGGGCCGCGCCCAGTTCCTGGATGCTACTGACGATGAAGCACTGGCGGCAGCCTACGAACTGAGTGCGCTGGAGGGTATTATCCCCGCAATGGAGTCGGCTCATGCCCTCGCCAAACTGAAAGACCTCCCGCTGAACACAGATGATGTAGTGGTGGTATGCCTTTCCGGTCGTGGGGATAAAGACCTGGATACCTATATCCGTAACATGAAAAAATAAAATGGACTATGCAAAATCGTATTGATCAACTGTTTGCCAAAAAGCAACACGGCGTTTTAAATATATATTGCACGGCAGGTTTTCCTAAGTTAAATGATACACTGCCGGTGATGACCGCTTTACAACAGCATGGTGCGGACCTAATTGAACTGGGCATGCCTTTCTCCGATCCGCTGGCCGATGGTCCCGTGATCCAGGATAGCAGCACCAAAGCCCTGCAGAACGGAATGAGCCTGCATACCCTGTTTACGCAGCTGGCGGAATTTAGGCAAACGATACATGTTCCTGTTATCCTTATGGGATATTTTAACCCGGTATTAACTTATGGGGTAGAAGCCTTCTGCGCCAAGTGCGCCGAAGTAGGGATCGATGGCGTCATTGTACCTGATTTGCCGATGGCCGAATATGAAAGTGAATACCGGCCTGTTTTTGAAAAGTATAACCTGCACCTGATATTCCTCGTAACACCGGAAACAAGCGAAGAACGTATCCGCAAGATAGATAGCCTGAGCAAGGGTTTCCTGTATGCGGTATCATCTTCTTCTACTACGGGGAAGGACAAGAATATGAACGATCAGCAGGCATATTTCGGGCGACTGAAAAGTTTACAGCTCAGTAACCCGGTATTAATCGGGTTTGGTATAAAAGATAAAGCTACTTTTGATACGGCATCTGCCTATGCTAACGGTGCCATCATTGGTACGGCTTTCATTAAAGCCATTGAACATAGCCAGGATATTGATAAAACGGTAGAAACGTTTATTTCGGGAATAATTCAGTAACAAACATGAAAACAGTTATCATAAAATATAACGCCGGTAATATCCGCTCTGTGCAATTTGCATTGGAGCGTTTAGGCGTTGACGGTACTGTAACGGATAATCACGAGGAGATCATGTCGGCGGATAAAGTGATTTTCCCCGGTGTGGGAGAAGCCAGTACGGCCATGCAGTATCTGAAGGAGCGGAAGCTGGACAAGGTGATTGCCGGTTTGCAGCAGCCTGTGCTGGGCATTTGCCTGGGCATGCAATTGCTGTGCAAACATTCGGAGGAAAACGATACCGAATGTATCGGGATATTTGACACCGCGGTAAAACGTTTTCAATCGCCCGTAGAAAACCTGCTCAAAATACCACAGATAGGCTGGAATAATATTACCGGCTTACACAGTGTGATGTTTGAACATGTACCGGAAAATGCCTACATGTATTTTGTACATAGCTACTACGCTGCCCTGGGAGCTGATACCGTGGCTATCACCAACTACGTGATTAATTACAGCGCTGCCCTGCAGAAGGACAATTTTTATGCGGTGCAGTTTCACCCGGAGAAATCTGCCGAAGCAGGCGCCCGCATTATAGAGAACTTTTTGAACCTGTAAGATGAATATCCGTCAGATTACGGCAGCAGATACCTTGCAGCTAAGAAGAGATGTACTGTATCCCAATGAATCATGGGAGGCAGTAATGGTAGAGAATGACCGGGATGGGCTACACTTCGGTGTATATGATCAGGGGCAACTGGTAACGGTGGTATCCCTGTTCCTGGGCCATGACAGCGCTCAGTTCCGTAAACTCGCTACGCTGCCCGCCGCACAGGGCAAAGGCTATGGCAAGGCTGTGCTGGCGCACCTGGCAGGCGTTTGCCAAAAAGAGAAAATAAAATTACTCTGGTGTAATGCTCGTGATACAGCCGCCAGCTTTTATGAGAAGCTCGGCTATATTAAAAAGGGCGATTATTTTATGAAGGGCGGTATCAGGTATATCAAAATGGAACTGCCCCTGGAACAGCACACTATGACCAAAAAATTTGAAGTAATTCCCGCCATCGACATTATTGATGGTAAATGTGTACGACTCACGCAAGGTGACTATAGCCAACAGAAAGTATACAACGAACATCCGCTGGAAGTAGCCAAAGAATTCGAGGCGATCGGTGTACGCCGTCTTCACCTGGTAGACCTGGATGGCGCTAAAAAAGGTGCAGTGGTGAACTGGAAAGTGCTGGAGAGCATTGCTGGAAAAACAAGCCTGGTAACAGATTTTGGAGGCGGCATCAAAACGGGGAAGGACCTGGATATTGTTTTTGAATGCGGAGCGGCCCTGGCCACTATTGGCAGCGTTGCGGTAAAACAGCCAGAGCTCTTTTTCAGCTGGGTAAAACAATATGGCGCAGAGAAAATATTCCTGGGCGCAGATGTGAAGGAAGAGAAAATAGCGGTAGGCGGATGGCTGGAAACCACTACGCTGTCGGTGTTTGATTTCCTGGAAAGCAATATCGCAGCCGGGGTTACCAATATCTTTTGTACAGACATCGCTAAAGACGGCCTCTTACAAGGACCATCAACCGCCCTGTACAAAAAAATTATAGAACGCTTCCCAGGCATTAACTTTGTAGCCAGTGGCGGCGTAAGCAATATTGACGACGTGGCTGTCTTGCAGGAAATTGGCTGTAGTGGGGCTATTATCGGTAAAGCCATCTATGAGGGAAACATCTCTATGGAGGCATTAAAAACATTCCTGTAAAATATTACAACATGTTGACCAAACGTATCATACCATGCCTGGATATCAAAGACGGTCGCACCGTTAAGGGTATCAATTTCGAAAATATCCGCGATGCCGGAGATCCTATCGAACTGGGCGCATTATACGCTGAGCAGGGAGCGGATGAATTGGTATTCCTGGATATTACCGCTACCAATGAAAGAAGGAAAACATTGTCGGAACTGGTTACCCGTATTGCCCGCCATGTTAATATCCCCTTTACAGTAGGGGGAGGCATTTCCTCTGTAGAAGATGTGAATGTGTTGTTGCAATCGGGCGCTGATAAAATTTCAGTGAACACCTCCGCGTTCAAAGATCCAGGACTGGTGGATAAACTGGCGCGGGAATTTGGTAGTCAATGCATCGTGCTTGCTATCGACACTCGCTTCGAAGAAGGCGATTGGTACGTGTACCTGAACGGGGGACGCGTAAAAACGCCGGTAAAAGCGTTCGATTGGGCCAAAGAAGCCGTTGACCGTGGCGCCGGAGAGATACTGCTCACATCTATGAATAATGATGGCACTAAGCAGGGATTTGCTCTTGATATTACCGCGCAATTGTCTCAGCACCTGAACGTGCCTGTAATTGCCTCCGGTGGCGCCGGCACGATGGCCCACTTTGTGGATGTATTTGAAATTGCGCAGGCCGATGCAGCCCTTGCGGCCAGTATCTTCCACTACAAAGAAATAGAAATACCTGCGCTCAAAACCTTTCTCTATGAGAAGGGAGTGAACGTAAGATTTTAGTGATACCTGAAATATGTTAACATGCAGATAGATTTTCAAAAGTCGTCCGATGGCCTGGTTCCGGCTATTATACAGGATGCTGTGACAAGTAAAGTGCTGATGTTGGGTTATATGAACCGCGAAGCGCTGGAAAAAACCATGGCGGAAAGTAAGGTGACTTTTTTCAGCCGCTCTAAAAACCGTTTATGGACAAAAGGGGAAGAAAGCGGAAATTTCCTGATCGTTAAAGACCTGAAAGTAGATTGCGACCAGGATACCATCCTGGTAAAAGCCAGTCCCCTGGGCCCAGTATGCCACACCGGCTCAGATACCTGCTGGGATGAGCAAAATATCAGCAACGATTTCCTGGCTACCCTGGAAGGAATTATTGCCGACCGGAAAAACAATCCTACCGATAAATCCTATACTGCCAGCCTCTTTGCCAAAGGCATCAACAAAATAGCGCAAAAGGTAGGAGAGGAAGCTATAGAAGTGGTGATTGAAGCAAAGGATCATAACGACGATTTATTTCTCAATGAATCTGCTGATTTGTTGTTCCATTACCTGATACTCCTTCAGGCAAAAGGATTTCAGCTGTCAGATGTTATATCAGTGTTAAAACAACGTCATAAATAAATGCGAGCAACACCCGCCTGGCGGGTGTTGCTGCTGGCTTATTGCCCCTGTATAGCTACCTGCCGGTGTTTATTTTTATTTATTAATGCTTGATTTTAAGCAAATAGGCTTTTAATAAACGGGAATGAAACGCTTGCCTGTACCGGTATCCTGAAAACCATGTCCCATCAATTGCCACTGGTGGCGGTTGACTACCCCTTCTCTCTATAAAAAATCTCTTCGTATATTACAGCCTCTAACTAATTAAAATAATTTGTAATGAAAAGAATTTTCCTGTTGGCCGTTGCAGGGCTGCTTTCCATGGGAGCGTATGCTCAGCAGGTATCGGGTATTGTGAAGAACGGGAGCGGTAAAACCATATATCTCCTGGACGACCAGGATAATTACCCTGATGACTCGGTAGTGATCAAAAATGATGAGTTCAGCTTTAAGGTAAAAAACGGGAAGGAGCCATCAGTATATGCCTTGATTATGAAGGATGTAAGCTACCCAATGTTATTCGTAACAGGAAATGAACCTATACACCTGGTCACCTCCATGGCTACGTTTCCCATTGCTTCATCGGTAAAGGGAAATGAGAATACACAGGCTATGCAGCAGTACCAGAAAGCTTTTGAGCCGTTAATTAAAAGGGCGCAGGACCTGAATGCAGAGGCAAAGAATATTAACCCGGAGGATGAGCCGGGAAAGAATGCTTTCCGCAAGAAGGCAGATGTGTTCAGCAAAGATGTGGTGAGCACAGGTAAGGAGTTCATCAAAACCCATCCTAAGGCGATTGCCAGTATCTGGATGCTGATGAATGAATTGCGTAGCCGGTTAGAGCCGGATGAGTTCCAGCAGTTGTTCAGCTCGCTGGATAAGTCGGTACAGGCCAGCCAATACGGCGAAAGCGTAACCGCCTATATAAAAAGCCTGCGGGCAAACGGCGTTAATGTGCCCGCTGATGATTTTTCGCAGCAGGACGCCAAAGGCCAGCAGGTGAAGTTGTCTTCTTTCCGCGGTAAATATGTGCTGGTTGACTTCTGGGCCAGCTGGTGCGGGCCTTGCCGCCAGGAAAACCCTAATGTGGTAAAAGCGTATAACAAATATAAGGGTAAGAATTTCACTATTCTGGGCGTATCGCTGGATGATAACCGGGAGCGCTGGTTGCAGGCCATTAGTCATGATGGGCTCGCCTGGACCCAGGTATCCGATTTGCGGGGCTGGGGCAATGAAGTGGCCGTGCAATACGGTATCCAGTCTATTCCCTCTAATTTCCTGGTAGACCCTGCCGGTAAAATCGTCGCCCGCAACCTGCGTGGTGAAGAGCTGGAAGCTAAACTGGAGGAGCTGCTGAAATAGCCGTTTATCAAAATCAGGTTGCGATTGCGCCGCCGATTTTACAAATTTGTTATTCGTAAAACAAAAACCAATGAAGAAAGCAATTTTAGGCATTGCCCTTTTAGCTCCCACTGTGCTGATAGCCCAGGATAAAAAGGGATCGGCTGCTGGTAAGCCTTACACCATACAAGGAACAGTTTCTCAGCAAAAAGATCCTGCCACTGTTTATCTCAGAATGCGTAAGTCGGGCGAAAACTTCCTGGACAGCGCACAGGTAAAAGATGGTAAATTTTCCTTCAATGGCACACTGGAAGAACCTTCCATGGCCAGTTTAATGTTAGTGCAGAAAGGCACAGAAAGGCCGTTGTCTATGGGCCGCGATATGCTCGCTGTATTCATCGATAAAGGTGTGGTGAGTGTGAACACCACTGATTCTATCAGCAAAGCCACCGTTACCGGTTCCCAGGCCAACGATGACTACAAAAAGCTGAACGACCTGTTGAAAGATGTGAATGAAAAAGGTGCTGCCCTGCAGAAACAATACCGCGAATTGGCTAAGAATAAAGACCAGGAAGGCATCAAAAAGCTGGAAGCGGAGTACGACGCACTGGACGCAGAAGAGAAGAAAATCGAGCATGATTTTCTCCTGAAAAATACTTCTTCGCCTATTGCTATGTTCCTGCTGAACCAGGTAGCCGGCTACGACCTGAAACCTACTGAAATAGCGCCTTTATATAAGAAATTAAGCAAACAGGCTAAGAATTCCCCTTCTGGTAAAGAGTTTGCCAAACGCCTGGAATCAGCCCGTAAAACAGAAGTAGGCCAACCTGCCCTCGAATTTTCACAGGCAGATGCAAATGGTAAAGATATCAGCCTGTCTTCTTTCCGTGGTAAATATGTACTGGTCGACTTTTGGGCCAGCTGGTGCGGTCCCTGCCGCGCGGAAAACCCTAATGTGGTAAAGGCGTACGATAAGTTCAAAGACAAGGGTTTCGAAATCCTCGGTGTTTCCCTGGATGATAAAAAAGAAAAATGGCTGGCGGCTGTCGAAGCTGATAAGCTTGCCTGGAAACATGTTTCCGACCTGAAAGGCTGGAAAAATGCAGCGGCCGACCTCTACGGGGTGCGCGCTATTCCACAAAACGTACTGATTGATCCCAAAGGTAAGATCGTAGCCAAAAACCTTCGTGGTGAAGAACTCGAATCTAAACTGGAAGAGATCCTGAAATAGGCGGAAGCTCAAAGCAGAAAGCTATTGTAGCGAATGAACTTTGCGGGTATTAAAATCGCATTGGTTATTCGCTACAATAGCTTTTTGCTTTCAAGCCTTTTGCTCTCTGTTGTTTTTTTTAAAAAAAAATTTGGCTATCTACGATTATTTCGTAGATTTACGAAAGAATCGTAATTCAATAATAACAGTTGCTATGGAAAAACTGACCCAGCAAGAAGAAACAGCCATGCTGGCTATCTGGAAAGTAGGGAGAGGTTTTGTGAAAGACTTCCTGGAAGCGCATCAGGCGCCGGCGCCACCGTATACCACCCTGGCATCTACCATCAAAAACCTGGAGAAAAAAGGCTTTGTAAAAAGCCGGAAAATGGGTAACGTATACGAATATACGCCATTGATGGAGGAAGCCGCATACAAACAAAAGTTCATGAACGGGTTTGTAAAAGACTACTTCGAAAATTCCTACAAAGAGCTGGTGTCTTTCTTTGCTAAAGAAAAGAAGATCAGCCCCGACGAACTGAAGGAAATAATTAGCATGATTGAAAAAGGGAAATAATAAAACGAAGACTTATGGTACCTGCTGTTTTGATCTACCTGTTAAAGGCTAACATCTCGCTCACGCTGTTTTTTCTGGCTTACCGCTTCGGACTGCGCCGGCTTACCTTTTATACCGGCAACAGGCTGTTCCTGTTGACAGGTATCGTATTCTCTTCCCTGTTTCCGCTGATCTCTATCAATGCCTTTGTGGATAAACACGAAGTCATTGCCGGCACGGTCATGACTTATATACCTGATTTTACCAAATGGCAGGCGCCTCAGCCGGAGTTTACGGTGTGGACAGCCCTGGTATATGTTTTCTGGACCGGTGTAGCAGTGATGGCTATACGTTTTGCTATACAATTATTTTCCCTATGGAAGATACACCGGAAATCGCACCGCGATGAAATCGACAACGTACAGGTACAGGTATTGCAGCAGCCCGTAAATCCTTTTTCCTTCTTCCGCCATATCTATATCAATCCTTCCCTGCACCTGCCGGAAGAACTGCCGGCCATCCTGCGGCATGAAAAAGTGCACGTGAAGCAGTGGCACAGTATGGACGTCGTGCTAGGCGAACTCAATAACATCTTCTATTGGTTTAATCCCGGCGCGTGGCTCATGAAAACAGCCATCCGTGAGAACCTCGAATTTATTACCGACCGTTATCTCCTGCAACAGGGAGTAGACAAAACGGCTTATCAATACAACCTTATTAAAGTTAGTGGGATCCCATATGCGACGGCCATCGCAAACAATTTCAATTTCTCACATCTTAAAAACAGGATCATGATGATGAATAGAAAGAAATCATCCCAATATCAGGTGGTACGTTACCTGGTGCTGAGCGTTATTGTAGCCGGCGCCGTGCTGTCGCTGAACTATAGCCGGGCCGCCGTAATGATGCCATTCCAGGAGGTGAAAAAAGATACCCTAACGCCGCCACCACCACCACCTCCTCCTCCGCCACCCCCTGCGCCTGCACCGCAAGTGAAAAAAGCGGGAAAACTGCCTAAAACGCCGCCACCGCCGCCACCACCAACAACACCAGTTATCCAGGAAGTAACAAGTGGTAAGAAAACAGATATTTTTTCCAAAGATCCAGCTACAAGGCCAGCGATCGTGATTGACGGAAATATCAGTGATATGGAGGCTGTGAATAAGTATGAAGCCGATAAAAAAGTGGTATCCGTTACCGTGGTAAAAAGTACATCTGCAAAAGATGTGGATACTTACGGCAACCAGGCAAAGAATGGAATTGTATTCATTGAAACCAAAGACCCGTCTGCAAAAGGGCCATTGGTATACCGGGGCCTGAGCAACAATGAGAAAGATGACCTGAAAAAGGTACTGATTATGGTAGATGGAGTTCCGCTGGAAAATGAGAAAGGGCTCGAATCTATTAATCCTGATCAGATACAGTCCGTTAGTGTGTTGAAAAATGAAGCTGCTACTTCCATTTATGGTAGAAGAGCAAAAAATGGAGTGGTACTCGTCACTACTAAAGGCCATCTGAAAGGGAGCAATATAACAGCAACAAAAGATACTATAAACGTACGATAAGCTATTTTTGACAGGAGTATCGGTAATGGCTATATATTTTGTATGGTGGTTTTCATACACTATTTTCATCTGCCAATAGTTATATCATACTTACAAAAAGCCACGGTCCGCCACCGTGGCATTTTTGTTTCTGCACAACATTATGTGAAAAAGGCTGTTTATATAGGGGATAATTACCAGCTTATGTTACAGAAAGGAGAAAAAGCACCTGATTTCACATTGCCGTCAACTCCCGAGAAGAGTATAACACTGGCGGATTTGCGCGGAAAGAATGTTATCCTGGCGTTTTATCCGGCCGACTGGAGTCCTGTATGCAGCGATCAAATGTCGTTATACAACGAAATGCTCAAGTATTTTGAACGATATAATGCGGTACTACTGGGTGTTTCAGTAGATGGCGCCTGGTGTCACCAGGCTTTCGCGAAGGCCCGGCAGCTGCATTTCGATCTGCTGGCCGACTTTGAGCCGAAGGGAGCGGTGTCACGCCTTTATGACGTATATGCGGAAGGCGTTAGCCAGCGCGCTTTGTTTGTGATAGATGCCGAAGGAATTATCCGCTGGAGTTATTTATCGCCCATTGGCCAAAACCCGGGAGCCGATGGTATACTGGATGCATTAGAAAAAATTAAATGACAACGGTGATGCCTACACTGATTCCTCCCGTAAATGCGCTGGACCATGCCACCGGAGCAGAACATGCAACAATAGAACTGGTAGAATACGGCGATTTTCAATGCCCGTATTGCCGCGAAGCTTTTTTTATAGTGAAAGAGTTACAGCAACAGCTGGGAGATAAGCTGCGCTTCATTTTTCGCAACTTTCCCTTATCGGAAGCCCATGAATATGCGATGGATGCTGCCCTAGCTGCTGAAGCGGCTGCTTTACAGCAGCAGTTCTGGCCCATGCATGACGCGTTGTACAATCGCCAGTCTGACCTGGATGAGACGCTATTGGTAACGCTGGCCACTGAGCTGGGCTTAGACCTCCACAAGTTTTCAAATGATATGGACACTCCCCGGTTGCTCAGCAAAGTGGAGGCCGACTTCGAAAGTGGCGTGCGCAGTGGCGTAAATGGTACGCCTACTTTTTATGTGAACGGGAAAAGATATGACGGCGATTACCAGGACCTGGCCTCATTTCTGGTCCGCTGACCGTACACAACGAAATCCCAGGTTAGCTAACCCTGACTCCGGCGTACTTTTCATACGTGCAGATACCCGGTATCCCCGGCAATATTCATCGCTGCACATGAAAGAGCCTCCCCGTATTACCCGCTTGGCCTGCCCCGGGTCGTCCGGATCAAAAGCAGTGGTAGGGCCTGCAGGATTTTGTACGCCCTTTTCGCCCTGTATGTAATAGTTGGCATCGTACCAATCGTCGCACCATTCCCACACATTTCCCGACATATCGTACAAGTGATAGCCATTGGGCCGGTAAGATTTCACCGGCGCCAGGCCGGTATAACCATCAGTTTGCGTATTGTGATAAGGAAAATTACCATTCCAGGTATTGGCTTTAGGGTGGCCACTTGTCAATGCCTCATTGCCCCAGGGATATAATTGCCCTGATAGTCCCCCGCGGGCGGCATATTCCCATTCTGCCTCCGTAGGAAGCCTTTTACCGGCCCATTTGGCAAATGCCTGGGCATCCAGCCAGGAAACCTGCGTAACAGGCTCCTTGCCCCTGTTATTGATGTTACTCGACGGCCCCTCAGGATGCTTCCAGCTGGTACCGGGAACAAATGACCACCATTGCGAAATATCGTTGAAAGGCACCTTGTGGTCGGGGGGCGTAAACACCAGGGCACCGGGCGCCATCATGGAGGCCAGTACACTGCTGTCGGGTTCAGGACTGCCAGGAGGTAGGCTGGCCAGCAATTCTGCTTTGCTGATAGGTTGCTCGGCGGTGGTAACATAACCGGTGGACTCCACGAAGCGGGCAAATTCTTCATTGGTTACCTCGTGCTCATCCATCCAGAAAGAGGCAACATCCACCCTGTGTTTGGGATACTCATCTGCCATGCCAGTACTGTCGTCTGCGCCCATGAAAAAAGAACCGGCAGGAATCAATACCATCTTATTCAGTGTATCCTTTTCCGTAAGATCGTTCTTCTTTTTGCCACTATTCCCGGCGCAGGCACTCAGCAGGATTAGCCCCAGCAGTATGTTTATTTTTTGCATGTTATAGACAGCTCTGTTTAGTCGGCACTCAAAAATAGTATTAAAACCATAGCTTTACGGTTTTTCCTCAAAAAACGGGCACCATATAGGTGTTAACAATTATATAATCGATTTTCCACAAAAACTGTTGTAAACTGCACACGGTTTCGGGACGTCCGCAAGCCCCGGTTTACGGTATCGCGTATGCAAACAACTGCTATACCCTTTACACGCAAGGATTTCGGTGACGACTTTCTTTGGGGGGTTACTATTTCCGCTTTTCAGAATGAAGGTGCCTTCAATACAGATGGCAAAGGTCTCTCTATTTGGGACACCTTCGCCAGCCGTAAAGGTAAAATCAAAGATAGGAGTCACGCACAGGTGGCCACTGACTTTTACAATCGCTATACACAAGATATACTACTGGCCAAGCTGCTGGGATTTTCCGTATTCCGCTTTTCCCTGGCCTGGTCGCGCATTATGCCCAAGGGAACGGGCGCCGTTAACCAGGCAGGAATTGACTATTATCACCGGGTGATAGATGCCTGTCTCGAATTGGGGCTGGAACCCTATATCACGCTATATCACTGGGATTTGCCGCAGGCGCTGGAACATAAAGGTGGCTGGAGCCATCGGGGAGTAGTATTTGCCTTTGAGGAATTTGTGAGAATATGTGCCCGTGAATACGGAAATAAAGTAAAGAACTGGATTGTACTCAATGAACCCTTTGGGTTTACAGCGCTGGGTTATATGTTGGGCGTACATGCCCCGGGAAAGTTTGGCCTTTCCTGGTTTTTGCCGGCAGTGCACCATGCTGCCCTGGCACAGGCTGAGGCGGGGCGGGTGATCCGCCAGGAGGTAGCCGGCGCCAATATTGGCACGGCGTTGTCCTGCTCAAAAATTATCCCATATACCAATAGTGAAGAAGACGTACAGGCCGCCCGCCGGGCAGATGCGCTCTTTAATCGCCTGTTCCTGGAACCAGCCCTGGGCATGGGATACCCGGAAAAAGATTTCCCGCTGCTGCACCGTATTGAACGCCGGTATGCCCTGTGGCGCGATTGGGATCGCCTCCCATTTGATTTTGATTTTATAGGGGTACAGAATTATTTCCCGCTCGTAGTGAAGTACAATTACTTTATGCCCGTGGTAAAAATTGCGGAAGTAAAGGCCAGGTACCGCAATGTACCGCTTACCGGTTTAGGCTGGGAAATCAGTGGCAATGGGCTGTATGAAATACTCAAACAGTTTAGCGCCTACGAGGGCGTCAGGAAAATCATTGTAACAGAGGGAGGAGCTGCCTTCCCCGACCAGCTTACCGCCGATGG
Source organism: Chitinophaga sp. Ak27 (assembly GCF_012726295.1). GTDB lineage: Bacteria > Bacteroidota > Bacteroidia > Chitinophagales > Chitinophagaceae > Chitinophaga. The sequence goes on from NZ_JABAOB010000007.1 coordinate 426,762, forward strand.
CCGCATTGCTGACACCGCCCGTATTGAATATTTCCGGGAATACCTGTCCGGTGTGTTAAAGGCCCGTAGAGAAGGAGTACCGGTAGAAGGCTATTTTGCCTGGACGCTCACCGATAATTTTGAATGGGCGGAAGGATACCGGGCCAGGTTCGGCCTCGTGCATGTTAATTTCGATACCCAACAAAGAATAATCAAAGATTCCGGATACTGGTTCAGGAAGCTTTTGACTGAACGAATGCAATAACGTGTCACGCAAAGGTGCTTTTTTCTTTAGCACCTTTGCGTAAATCTTCTTATTGGGCTAATCGCTTCAGGAACCAGAGATCTCTCAGGCTGAAGTGAAATATCGCATTTACATAAGTTTCTTTTATCAGCGCCGTGCCGGAAGTGCCGCGTTGCCCAGCTTCCAGCCCTATGTAATATCTTAGCTGCCCGTTTTTGCTGGGCAGCGATACGCCCAGGGTACCGGAAATATCTTTAATCTGAGTATTGCTCACTACCAGTGGCGTTTGGTTGAAAGCAAAACCAGCTTGTAATACAGCCCCTTCAATCATTTGATTGTAATACTGGCGTTTCAGCGTGTATTCGATACCGGTAGAGTAACGTTGTCCGTCTACATAAGTGAAGGTCGGGCCTTTCTCATTCAGGCTGTTCCACAGAGAATGCCGGTAGTCGGCCACCCAGGTGAAGGTACCATTGGTGAGGGCGATACCGCCCCCATATTCAGCTGGTAGCGTGAAATAGGAGGGATCCTGGTCTTTTGAGAAGAGGGAAGTACCGTTGATATCGACGATATTCAGTTTTTCCTGCAATTTCATTTTGGTCTGGAAGCGATAAGTGGCGCCCAATCCCAGCTGCCAGTCTTTATTGATTTTACCTACATATTGTGCGCCAGCAGTAAAGTTGGGCTTAAAGCCATATTTGTTGTGCTGTGTTTGTAAAGAGTCGGAACCAATATTTTGTGATACGTTGATGGGGCCAAATAAGAATGCGGTAGATACCCCAACGGAAAAATGCTTGTTGATGGCAAAGCCGTTAGAAATATATGCCCTGTTAAACCCGCCGGTACCGGTGGTGGTAGTGGTAACGGGTGCGCCTGTACCAGTGACAAACTGTTGGTTAAGAATTTTGTAATCGATGCTGCTGAAAGGTGCAATACCGGCGGAGATACCCCAGAAACTGGTTGCTTTAAAACCCAGGGCCAATCGTTTAAAGTTGACGTCTCCTGCGCTATTGGAAATGCCGGCGCCGTTATAGTTGATCTGCTGCGCTTTGATCGATACATCGAACATGAAGTTCTGATTAGGTATCGCACTGTAAGACGCAGGGTTGAGTTCATTGAGGTAGCCGGAGTGGCGACGGGCAATACCACTGCTCCCCAGGCCGTAGTTCCGGCTGTAATCCCTTGTTTCCATATCTCCTATACCATAGGCAGAATAGATGGAATTGAGGCCATGTTGCGCTTTGGCAGCGGTGCCGCACAACAGGAGTAAAGTTAAACCGCTATATATTTTTATGCGCATGTGTATCCTTTATTTGTACAACAGATAGTATAACTGTACTTTAAGCGGGTTCTGAGTGTTTTTTTGATCGCCTATTACCAGCCTGTCCAGTGTTGTTTTTCCATCTGTAGCACTTGGTGTGAGTAACAATCCCCGTGAATTAACATCGGTAACGGTTTGTTCTTTGATCACATAATTGGTGATATCGAAGGTATAGTTGGTGTTTACGTTAAATTGTTTGTCGATGGTCAGCTGTCCATAGGTCAGCGTATCGGTAACGTTGTTCAGCTTATCTACTTCGCAGAGGGCCATGCGTGGTGGCAGGCGGTCGTTGACATAGGTACCGTTTACCGGTTTAAGAGACAGGTATACCTTCATGACTTTAAAGAACTGCCCCAGGTAAGCCAGGTTTTTAATATAAGGAATATCGATGCGGGTGGCTACGCCGGTGATCGGCTGTGTGAAGCCCTGGTTGCCGGCACTGGCGGAAGGCAGGGTTTTCCCAGGGCCGGTAAGTGGTGCCAGTGGCGTGCCCGTACGGGTAGTTACCACCTGGTTGAATTGCAGGTTAGATGCCTGCATTTTGAAGTCGACATATTTTACAGTAGTGATTAATTCGTTGACGTGATAGTATAAACGCATCACCAGGGAAGTATCATTAGCTGTAAAGCCCGATACCAGGGTACTGCCGGCGGCTCCCCTTACATTCAACCCCCGGAAAAATTCCAGCCACATATTGTTGGTGGTAATATCCGGACTTTTATCTACCAGCATTTGGAATAGCTGGGCGCCCAGCTGGTCGGACATATGGGCGGTAATAAGTTTGTCGGTATTGGGACGGATAACGCCGGTGAAACTTCCTATCGGCGTACTTTCTGTAGAAAAACTACTGCTGTTGTACAGGTAGTAGAAGTTCTTGGCAGTCTGGATGGTAGAGGTCACCCGGTATACCTGTAGTTGTTGTACCTGGGTAGAATCGCCGGCGAGGTAGCCATTGGGGCGCATCATCAGCACCATGGAATCATATTTGGAGCCATTGGCAGGAATATCAATGGTGGCCGGTTGCGCAATCTGGAAGTAAGATTGAACGGTGGAAGTACCAAAGAGCGGATCTACTCTCTTGCCGGCCAGTAATACTTCTGCACCGGAGGTAGGCATGGAGTCCTGCTGTATGGTTTGCATCTTCACCGATAAGGTATCAGTAAGGATATAATCGGTATGCTGATTATTGTCTACAATATTGTTATAGGTAAACCCCGTCTTCTGGCAGGATGAGATCAGCGCCGCCAGCAACACTGCCGGGAGGTACCTGCGTATCCGACCATTTACGCACGTGAAAATTAAATGATACATGGTATTGTTCATGGTGCGCAATTTTAGACAGGATCGATACTTTCAATTACTTTAATATGCCAACAGCCAAAATTTATCGATGAATAACGAAATCTGTTCTTTATGCTGACAATAGCGCGGGAACGGGCTTTTCGGGGGAAAGAATCCTACTGGTAGATGAAATAACGGTATCCGTCATCTAAAATAGCGGGAATAGCTATTTCCTGTTTGCCGGAATGCTCCGGCAGATAATTTTGGCTGCAGTAAAAAGAACATGCTAATGCGATATTTAAAAGGTTATAGTTTATTATTGATGGCTTCCCTGGCAGCCTGTTCGAAAAGTTCAAATACTACTACGCTGGTTGGGAACTGGATTAAACGTTCTGAATTTGAAGGTGTTGCCAGAAGCTCAGCTGCTTCATTCGTGGTTAATGATAAAGCCTATGTAGGAACCGGATATGATGGACTTAACAGATTACAGGATATCTGGATGTACGATGTGGACCTGAACCAGTGGACACAGAAGGCGCCTTTTACCGGAACTGCACGCAGTAACGCTGTTGGTATGGCCATGGCCGGAAAAGGATATATCGGTACCGGTTACGATGGACTGAATAAACTGAATGATTTTTATCAATACGACCCTGCCGCTAATACCTGGACACGCAAAGCTGACTTTAGCGGTAGTGCCCGTTATGGAGCGGTAGCTTTTGCCCTGAATGACAAAGGTTATATCGCTACCGGCTACGATGGTAACTGGTTAAAGGATAACTGGCAATACGATCCGGCTACCAATGCCTGGACACAAGCACAGAGCCTCAACAGCGGTAAAAGACAAGACGCTTCTGCCTTTGTGATCAACAACAAAGCGTATGTAGTGATGGGAACGGCTAACTCTACACCTGTTACAGATTTTTATTCCTTTGATGGGACCAACTGGACTACCCTCAACTCGATTGCGAATGTAAGCGACGATAGCTTTGATGATGCCTACAACTTTGCGGGCAGTGGTGCGGCTTCTTTTGTTATCAATGGAAAAGGGTATATCACTACCGGTACAAGAGGTAGTTATACTGCCGCTACCTGGGAGTACGATCCGGCTACCGATCGCTGGGTACAGAAAACAGATTTCGAAGGCGCCGCACGCACTTATGCTACCGGCTTTACCGTGAAAAACCGCGGCTTCGTAGTATTAGGACAAAGCTCCAGTTTACAGCTGGATGATATGCGGGAATTTGATCCAAACGCAGCGTATAACAAAAATGACTAAGCGTAACATTATCATCGTTTCCCTGGTAGCTGTTGCGGCGCTGGTGTTCTTCGCCTGGAAGACATCCCGTACAACCGCGCAGCAGAACGGCTCAGATATGCTTGCCGTAGTAGTAGAACCCTTTGCGATACACGATGGTTGGGGATATAAGGTAAATGTAGGTGGTCGCACTTATATCTACCAGGACATTATCCCTGGCGTTCCCGGAAACCGGGTATTCCGTTCAAAGGAAAACGCATTGCGGGTAGGGAATGTGGTCGCAGAAAAGCTAACCCACCATAAAATCCCCTCTATGTCACAGCAGGAGTTGGTGCGCATGGGTATACCGGAAGCGGAGTAATTGTTTACCATATAAATTAACCTTTGGATCAGTATTGTTTTCAATGCCACGCATTAAAAACAATACTGATCCAAAGGTTTAATCTGTTTGTGTATTTTAAGCCGATTTTAAGTTCTTTATTAAATTTAACAATCCCTTATAGAGGATTAACAAACTTTAACACAAGTCTAACCCTATCTAATGTAAGTTTATCGCATCAAATTACATGATGCTAAGTTTCAAACGGATTCTCAAAAGTCGTCCCTTCCTCATTTCCTTGCACATCCTGGGATGGGCATGCTTTTTATTCTTCCCGTTTTTTATTTATCGTATACAGATCATGCATACCGGTTTCTTTTTAAAAGAGCTGGTAGATAACTTGTTCCTCATTGGTATTTTTTACCTGAATATTTATGTGCTGATTCCCCGGTATTTCAATAGAAGCAAGATTGTTACATATCTGTGCAGTATTGCCCTGTTAATTATTTTTATTACGGCCCAACAGGCGGCGCTTAATTTCTATTTTTTCAAACACTTAGGACCCCGGCCTGAGATGATGGCGGTTCGTTTAGGTCAAAAAAGTAATACGGTGTCAGTAACATCTGATAGCTTTCCTCCGTTTCATCATCGTCGCATGTTTTTCAGCGCCCGGGCTTCCATGGGAGAACCAGCATTTGTAACGAGGGGAGAGGTGCATGACACGGCGGGAGGAGCTGTAACGGTGGCAGCGCCCGGGTTTTTGCCTATGCATCCTCCGCGCATATTTGAAGAAGGGCCCACACTGTGGGAATATCTCTTTTTCCCGGAGGTACTCAGAAGATCGGGATTTTTTGCATTGTTGATGTTGTTTATGAGTGGTTTTATCAAGATTGCGCTTGAATGGTTTAAAAGTGAAAAACAGCGGGAAGAACTGAAAGTAGAGAAGTTAAATGCGGAACTGAAATTCTTAAAGTCACAGATTAATCCTCATTTTCTGTTTAACTGTTTAAACACCATTTATTCGCTGGCGCATAAACAGTCGACGCAAACGGAACACGCTATTTTGAAGCTGTCCACCATCATGCGATATATGATCTATGAATCCAATGAGGCCAAAGTGTTACTGTCGCAGGAGTTGAAGTACCTGCATGATTACATAGAAATACAGCGATTGAGATTACCGAAAGATATTAACATCCGGTACCAGTTGAATGGAGATGCAGACGGTTTGCAGATAGAGCCAATGTTACTGGTACCTTTCGTAGAAAATGCGTTTAAACATGGTATTAGTTATACAGAGGAATCTTTCATCGATATAGATGTGACGACAATAAATGATATGATCAGATTAATAGTTAAAAACAGTCATTTTAAAGAACGTGTAGCGGAGAGGGGAGGCATAGGTCTGGACAATGTACTGAAACGCCTGGCATTGCTCTATGAAAACAGGCATGAGATTAATATCAGCGAAACGGAGAACCAATTTATTGTAGATCTTAAAATTGTGTTGAACAAATGATTAAGTGTATTGCTGTGGATGACGAACCGCTGGCTTTGGAAATTATGGAAGATTATATCCGTAAGGTTCCATTCCTCACCCTGGCGGGTAAATTCGAAAACGCGGCCACCGCGTTGCGCTTCATCCAGGACGAGCCGGTTGACCTGGTATTCCTGGATATCAAAATGCCGGATATCACCGGCATCCAGTTCCTCAAGTCATTGAAATATCCGCCTATGGTAGTATTCACTACGGCATACGGCGAGTATGCGCTGGATGGATTTAATCTCGATGTGGTTGATTATCTCCTGAAACCGGTGCCCTTCGAACGTTTCCTGAAAGCAGCTGCCAAAGCCAGTGAAACCTGGTCGGTTTCCCAGCAGAAAAATGTGCCGGCCATTGGTAACACTGTACCCATGGAAGCCACCTGGGTGAATGACTACATCTTCATCAAAACAGAGTATAAGATCATTAAGATCAACCTGGAAGACATCCTTTTCATTGAAGCATTGAAAGACTATACGAAAATTTATACACATAATTTGCCGGTACTTACCCTGCGTAGCCTTAAATCGTTTGAAACACGTTTACCCGCAGATAAGTTCATCCGGGTGCACCGTTCCTACCTGGTATCTCTCAACAAAATAAATTGCGTGGAGAAAAATACCGTCATGATCGCCAATCAATCTATTCCTATCTCTGATGGGTACAGGGATCGTTTCTATGACGTGATTAACCGGAATTCCTGAGAAGCAGAAAGCGGAAAGCTTAAAGCAAAAAGCTATTGTAGCGAATATATCGAAGCGTAATATTAATATATTATTATATTTGATATGTATTCGCTACAATAGCTTTTTGCTTTAAGCTTTTCGCTTTCTGCTTTTTTTCCGAACTTAGCCCTCTTTTTAAACCATACCACCATTAATTAATTATTCTTTTATCAAAAACCACCATGGAAAGAATATACTTCGACAATGCAGCTACCACGTCGCTGGACCCGGCAGTATTAGAAGCTATGCTGCCATTTATGACTGAAAAGTTCGGTAACCCTTCCTCTATCTATTCTTACGGACGGGAGTCAAGATTGGGTATCGAAAACGCACGCAAATCAGTAGCTAAAATACTGAATGCACATCCCGGGGAAATTTTCTTTACCTCCGGTGGTACAGAGAGCAGTAATACCGCCATTTCTGCCGCGGTGCGAGACCTGGGGTGCAAACACATTATTTCCTCTCCCATTGAACACCATGCTACCCTGCACACCGTAGAGTACCTGCATCATCATGACGGCGTAGCCCTTTCCTTTGTGAAAGTGTTGCCTACCGGTCATATTGATATGGAACACCTGCGTGAACTGCTGCAAAATTCTACCGAAAAATGCCTGGTTACCCTGATGCACGCCAACAACGAAATCGGTAACCTGCTCGACATTCATGCGGTAGGTAATCTTTGCAAGGAATTTGATGCCATCTTTCACTCTGATACCGTGCAAACGGTGGGGCACTACCCGTTCGACCTGCGTAACACGCCCGTACACTTCGTTACCGGCGCCGGACACAAGTTCCACGGTCCTAAAGGAGTAGGTATCCTGTACATCAATGAAAACGTGAAAATTACGCCTTTCATCCAGGGAGGCAGCCAGGAACGTAATATGCGCGCAGGTACAGAGAACCTGTACGGTATCATCGGGTTTGCCAAAGCACTGGAAATTGCTACTGCGGAACATGAAGCGCATAGCGCGCATATCAACGGACTGCGTATGTACATGGCAGAACAATTGCAGCAGCATATCCCGGGGGTAGCCTTCAACGGCGACCTGTATGGCAAAAGCCTCTACACGGTACTGAACGTGGCATTCCCTAAGTCTGAAAAATCAGAAATGATCCTGTTCAATATGGATATCAACGGCATCTGTGCTTCCGGCGGCAGTGCGTGTACCTCCGGCGCGAATGCCGGCTCGCACGTTATCCGCGCCATCAACAGCAACCCCAACCAGATCGCTGTCCGCTTCTCTTTCTGTAAAAACAATACCAAAGCAGAAGTAGACCAGGTAGTGGCTAGGTTGAAAGAACTGATATAAGCAGTCCTCTGCCGATCATATGGGGCTGACCAAAAAGGTCGGCCCTTTTCTTTGCAGAGAAAGGGCCGATTAGTAATTTTAATTACCACATTGAAATTACTATGGCCAAAACTAAGACTAAACAGGTATTTAAACAATATACGCCTAA
>NZ_JABAOB010000008.1 GCF_012726295.1 Chitinophaga sp. Ak27
CTGTCCTAAAATCACACTTTTAGACATTTAAACATCCCGACAATCAAATCAAGATCTAAAAGCTGAAAATTTATCACTTAAAAAAAAGGCCGACCAAAAAGCCTTATTTTACTTTTTGGTCAGCCCCATTGTCAATGCTATTAGTGCATAAACTCTTTAATGTCCTGCATGATCCGCTTGGCAATATTATCTGCCGTGGTTTCATTCTGGCTTTCCGCATAGATGCGGATAATAGGTTCGGTGTTGGAGGTACGGAGATGCACCCAATCCTTGTCGAATTCTATTTTGAGCCCGTCTTCTGTATTGAGTGGCTGGTTTTTATACTTCTCCTTAATTTTTTCGAAGATAGTTTTCACATCTACCCCTTTATCCAGCTCAATTTTATTTTTTGAGATGAAGTAATCAGGATAGCTGTTACGCAGCGCTTTAATGCTCTTCTTGCTGTGTGCCAGGTGGCTGAGGAAAAGACCGATACCGATCAGGGCGTCCCGGCCATAATGCAGGTCCGGCACAATGATACCGCCATTGCCTTCTCCGCCTATTACTGCGTTGGTATCTTTCATTTTCTTCACCACATTCACTTCTCCTACTGCAGAAGGTGTGTATTGGCCGCCATGTTTCAGGGTCACATCTTTCAATGCCTGGGTAGACGACATATTGGAAACGGTATTCCCCTTTCTTTTGCCTAATACATAATCGGCCACCGCTACCAGGGTGTATTCTTCCCCGAACATGCTGCCATCTTCACATACAAAGCACAGGCGATCCACATCCGGATCTACTGCAATACCCAGGTCGGCATTGGATTTATTGACTTCGTTGGAGAGTGCTGTCAGGTTTTCTGCCAGGGGCTCAGGATTGTGGCTGAATTTGCCGGTAACTTCCGGAAATAGCACTTCTACTTCTTCCACACCCAATGCTTTCAACAGGGGAGGAACAAACAAAGCACCGGTAGAATTTACCGCGTCTACTACAATCTTGAAATTGCGCGCCTTAATAGCAGGTACGTCTACCAGCGGATAGTTCACCACCAGGTCTACGTGCTTTTGCAGGTAAGAATCGTCTATGGTATAAGTACCAAGTTTATTCACATCAGCGAAATTAAAATCTTCGCGTTCAGCAATATCCAGCAGGGTAGCGCCGTCCTCGCCGGAAATAAATTCACCTTTACTGTTCAATAATTTCAGCGCATTCCATTCTTTTGGATTATGGCTGGCAGTAAGAATAATACCACCGGCAGCGTTTTCCATGGTTACGGCTAGCTCTACAGTAGGAGTGGTAGATAAACCGAGGTCAACAACATCGATACCTAACCCGTTGAGGGTAGATACGACCAGGTTTCTCACCATCTCGCCGGAAATACGGCCATCACGGCCAATTACCACCTTACGGTTTTCTGTTTGACGGCTCAGCCAGGTGCCGTATGCTGCTGTGAATTTTACCACATCTAATGGAGAAAGTCCCTCGCCGGGCTTACCGCCTATGGTTCCGCGTATGCCGGATATCGATTTGATCAGTGCCACAAGATTCAATTTTTAAAGGAAGGCAAATATAAAAAAAAGCATTCCAGAAATCCTAATTATCAAAAGCTGAAGGCGGAAAGCAAAAAGCAAAAAGCTATTGAAGCGGCGGATCAGCGGGGCTGGTTAAGTCATTTATCACTTTTACCCGGTTCCGGAGCTTTTTGCTTTCTGCTTTCCGCTTCCCGCTTTTTCGGTATATTTGCAGCTACGCTTTTCAAAAAACAGCTATACGTTACATGCAATACTCGTGGAAGAATATACCCCGGTATATTCGTTATGTGTTTGTTCAAACGCTTTACCTCTTCCTGTTGATGGTAATGTTCAGGGTAGTTTTTTACCTCTTTTTCTTCAAAACAACCATCACAGACCATGCAGCGATATGGAAAGCCTGGAACCTGGGACTCAGATTTGATCTGCGTCTTGCCCTTTACCTCATGATTCCCATCCTGCTACTGGCCCTGATTACCCGGAATAAATTTTTTACCTCCACACCTATACGGCGCGCCAACGTTATTTATTTCTTTGTCGTTTACCTGCTCCTGACCCTGTTTTATATATTGGATCTGGGACATTACGACTACCTGGGCTTACGCCTCGACCCTTCCGTATTAAGGTTCCTGGCCAAAGGCGAACGGGCCGACAATGCCCGCATGGTATGGCAAAGTTACCCGGTAGTGAGAGGTGTATTGGGTATCATCGTCTTTATGTTCCTCCTATTCCGCCTGCAAAAAGCTACCTGGAAGAAGTTTGCTGCGCACTCCCCGGTATATCTACGCAACTGGCCTTATACCGGCTACGTAATTGGTATGGTATTGCTGTTTGGAGCCGGATGCTATGGTAATTTTGCCTATTTCCCGTTACGCTGGAGCCAGGCCATGTTTAGCCGGGATAACGGCATTACCAGCCTGGGACTTAATCCCGTCTTATATTTTGCGTCCAATTTTTCTGTAAAGGGCGATACCTATGACCTGGAAGCTACTAAGAAATATTACCCCTATATCGCCGAATACCTGAAAGTAGATTCACTGAATCCCAATACCCTCAGCTATGTACGCACCATTGCCGCCGATGCGTCTAAACCCAGGCTCAACGTGGTATTGGTAATGCTCGAATCTACCGGTGCTGCAGTCACCAGCATGTATGGCAATCCTATGCAGGCCACGCCCCACATGAAACGACTGGCCGACAGTGGTATCCTGTTTAAGAATTTTTACGTACCGGCCATCAGTACAGCAAAAACAGTATTCGGGGTTCATACCGGGTTGCCGGATATCACCTCGGTGAAAACAGCCAGCCGGCATCCTAAAATGCTGGACCAACGTATTGTAATGGACCAGTTTAAAGGGTATGACAAATTATACCTGTTGGGGGGGAATACCAACTGGGCAAATATCCGCGCGGTATTTACCAACAACGTGGAAGGCATCCGCATCTACGAAGAAGGCATGTACAAATCCGGTAAAGCCGATGTATGGGGAATTGCCGACTACGACCTGATCACGGAAGCCAGCGCCATCTTCAAAGCTGATAATGATAAGAAACAGCCATTTGTCGCCTTCCTCCAGTTGGCAGACAATCACCCGCCCTATACTACTACCAGTGGCGCCGGTGATTTTAAAAAGCTGACGGAGAAAGACATTGATATGAACACGTTCAAAAAATCAGGGTTTGTATCGATCGATCAGCTGAATGCCCTGCGGTATGAAGACTACAACGTAGGCCACCTGATGGACATGGCCAGGAAAGATGGCTATCTTGATAACACCATCTTCGTATTCTTTGGGGATCACAACTGTGTGCTCAACCCTTACAGCTTTATGCCGCTGCCGGAGTACGAGCTGGCCAGTGGCGGCGTACATGTAACTGCGTTTATGTACAGCCCCCAACACCTGGCGCCCCAGGTGATTACTACGCCCGGCAGCTTGCTGGATGTATATCCAACGGTAGCCAAAATGGTGGGTATGCCTTATAAAAACTATACGCTGGGGGTAGACCTGTTCGACAGTACCCGGGTAAATAATAAATATGTGTTCTTGACAACGATGCGTAACCAGATGGCACATTATGCAGTAATGGGCGACCGGTATATGTACGAAATCAATATGGTCAACGATTCTACCGCGTTGTACGACCTAAAAGGCGATCCGTTGAAAAATATCCGGGGACAACAGCCAGATACGGCAAAAAGCCTCGATAATTTAACACGCGGCTTTTATCAAAGCACCCGATATTTGATGTTTAATAATAAAAAATAGCTGTTTGGCAACAGGTCTTTAGCCGTTAGCGTTTTAGCGCATTTGCTGAAACGCTAACGGCTAAAGCTTAACAGCCAGTAACTGCCACAATTATGGAAGTAGATAAACTTTGGTTTAAGGATTGGTTTAATTCTCCCTATTATCACCTGTTGTACAGTCATCGCGATGACCGGGAGGCGGCGGCTTTTATCGATAAGCTGCTAACTTACCTGCATCCCGCTGCCGACGCAGAAATGTTGGACGTGGCCTGTGGAAAAGGGCGTCACGCCAAATACCTGGCCGACAAAGGCTATAATGTAACCGGAATCGATCTGTCTATCGAAAGCATTAATGTGGCAAAAAAACTGGAAAATGACCACCTGAGCTTTTTTCAGCATGATATGCGTTTGCCTTTTTGGGTCAATTACTTCGACGTAGTGTTTAACTTTTTTACCAGCTTCGGCTATTTTGACGCGCAACGGGATAATGATAATGCACTGCGAACGCTGAAGAATGCGATGAAGCCTGGGGGAAGGCTGGTACTGGACTACCTGAATAGCGACTATGTAGCCGCACACCTGGTAACAGATGAGGTGAAAGAAGAAGAAGGGGTGGTATTTGATATCCGCAGGGAGCTGAACGACCATAAATTCATGAAGCGGATCAATATTCTCGATAAAGCGAAAATGCGCCGGGCCACTTACACCGAAAGTGTAAATGCCTTTACCCGGGCGGATTTTGAGAGAATGTTTGCCAAACAGGGGCTTCAGATAACGGAAATTTTCGGAGATTATCACTTTAACAGCTATGATGCACAGCGCTCACCGCGACTGATTATCGTAGCCACAAAATCATAGCCATGCTGGAATCTATTCTCCGTGAGGATCTTAGACTATTCTTTCATATCAATGGCCAATGGCATAACGCATTTTTAGATGCCCTGCTGCCCTTTGTACGGGAGCCTTATGTGTGGGCGCCATTATACCTTTTCCTGGGTTTGTTTGTAACTATTAACTATGGCTGGAAGGGGCTGTTCTGGATCCTGTTTTTCCTGCTGTGCTTCGGCGTGTCTGATCAGGCCAGTTTATACCTGAAGGGCGCTGTGGGAAGGATACGTCCCTGCCGGGACCCGGTAGTATCGCACTATGCCAGGGTATTGGTGGTGTATTGCCCGATGAGCGGCAGCTTTACTTCCAACCATGCGGCCAATCATTTTGCCCTGGCAACCTTTTGTTTCATAACTTTAAAATCAGCTTTTCACCGGTATGCCTGGTTGTTCTTTGCATGGGCGGCTATTATTGCTTATGCACAGATTTACGTAGGTGTGCACTATCCGCTAGACGTGGTAGGAGGTGCTTTACTGGGTACTTTAATCGGGCTGCTCAGCGGTAGTTTCTTTCAACGCCGTATAAGACTGGAGCCCGAACTCGCATCATGAACTGGAACTACCTGATATTAATACTGGCCGCCACTGTTGCCGGTGGGTTGATACCCATGACTATAAAGCGTGTCAGCGCCAACTTTTCTATTTATCTCCTGGCTTTCACGGGAGCTTTCCTGTTTGGTGTGGTGATCATGCACCTGCTGCCGGAGGTATACCATGAACTGGGGCACCAGGCAGGCATATACATCGTGCTGGGCTTTTTCCTGCAGGTATTTTTGCAGCAGCTGTCACATGGAATGGAACACGGACATACCCATTTGCCACAGGAACATCATCACCATATTGCGGTAACGCCGCTGCTGCTGGGCCTTTCCATCCATGCGTTCATGGAGGGGATTCCCCTGGGCTTCAAGTATGATGACCAGTCGGCATTGCCCTCCCTGATAGCAGGGGTGGCAGCGCACAAAATACCGGAGGCCCTGACCCTGATGACCGTGATGATACATGCCCATAAAAAACGATTGGAGTTGTGGAGTATCCTGGTATGTTTTGCCCTCGTAACCCCCATAGCTGCTTTGCTGGCGGGGTGGATGGGTAACCGTTTTGAAGTGGTACAGCATTATCTGCTATATGTGGTAGCATTGGTGGTAGGCGCTTTTCTGCATATTTCCACCACCATCTTCTATGAAAGCGGTACGAAACATCATGAACTCAGCTGGAAGAAGGTCTTGGCCATCGCCATTGGGTTGTTGTTGGCATTTCTTACCCTGATATTTGAATAATTCTTTATTTTTAGGCTCATATATGGAAGTCGTCATTATCCTCATCCTTATTTTATTGAATGGCCTGTTCTCGATGTCGGAGATAGCAATGGTCTCGGCCCGGAAAAACCGGTTGGAAAACCAGGCCAATAAAGGGGATGAAAAAGCAAAGGCAGCGCTAAAGCTCGCCAACAGTCCGGACACCTTTCTTTCTACCGTACAAATCGGTATTACCCTGATCGGCATCTTACTGGGTATTTACTCTGGTCAGAACGTCAAAGCTGATGTGATGGCCTGGCTCAACACTTTTCCATTGATACAGCCTTACAGCGGCGTGGTAGCCACTGTTATCATAGTGATTGTCATTACCTATTTTTCCCTGGTACTGGGCGAACTGGTACCTAAGCGTATTGGTATGGCCAAGCCGGAGTCCATCGCCAAAACAATGGCTAAACCTATGCAGGTCCTTTCCTGGCTCACCTATCCTTTCATCGCGTTATTGTCTGCCTCCACCAATGTGCTGGTCAAATTATTCAGTGTACAAACTGGCGAGCCGCATGTTACAGAAGAAGAAATTAAGGCGATTATCAACGAAGGCACTACTTCCGGCGCCATTGAAGAAACAGAGCAGGAAATTATAGAAAGGGTATTTCATCTGGGCGACCGCAACATTACCTCCCTGATGACATACCGTAATGATATTACCTGGCTGGATATCAACGAAGCTACCGGCAGCTATCACCAAAAAATCCACGATAGCCTGCATTCCGTATACCCGGTGTGCGATGGGCAAATAGATAGTATTAAAGGGTTGATCACCATCAAAGACCTGTACCGGGTGGCGGATAAATCGGTTCCGCTGGCAGATATGATCCGGAAACCTTTATTTGTACCGGAGAATAACAGCGCCTATCAGGTACTTGAAAAGTTTAAGGAAACCCACCTCCACGCTGCATTTATTGTGGATGAGTACGGTACTTTCCTGGGAATGATCACCCTAAACGACATCCTGGAAGCAATTGTAGGAGATATGCCGGAAACCGCTGATATGGATGATTATGAAATGGTGTTGCGGGAAGATGGTACCTGGCTGGTGGATGCCCAGATCCCGTTTTATGATTTCCTGGAAGAATTTGATAAGGAAGATTGGATGACCGAATTTGAGCAGGATTTCGATACCCTTGCCGGCTTTATCCTGCACCACCTGGAACATATACCGCAAACTGGTGAGAAGTTCACCTGGCGCGATTTTACCTTTGAGATTGTGGACATGGATGCACATCGTATTGATAAAGTGCTGGTCACACCGCCACCTCAAACAACGGAAGAGTAAAGCCTGTTCCCCCAAACGAAAATAAGTAGTAACCGCATACGTAAATACCCGGAAATCGGGGCGGAGGGTTGTTAATTATTTGGATAAATCTAGCTTTATGCTAATTTTGAGCACTTTTTTACATATACAAATAATTTAATTTAAGATAAAATGGTTGCAATAGGAAGTAAGGCACTGTCCCTGGAAGAAGTGTACAGGGTGCTTTTGGGTGGTGAAGAACTGACGCTGGAAGCAGCAGCCCTGCAACAGGTAGAAGCCAGTTTTGTATTCCTCGAAAAATTTTCAGCAAAGAAACTGATTTATGGTATCAACACCGGTTTTGGCCCTATGGCCCAGTACCGTATCAGTGATGAAGATACCTTCCAGTTGCAGTATAACCTGATTCGCAGCCATAGCTCCGGCATGGGCAAATGTATGTCGCCCCTGCATACCAAAGCGTTGATGATTGCACGTTTGAGCAGCTTTATGCAGGCGCATTCCGGCATTCATCCGGAAGTAGTACACCTGCTGAAAGAACTGATCAATAAAAATGTATACCCCTGCATATTCGAACATGGCGGTGTAGGCGCCAGTGGCGACCTGGTGCAGCTGGCCCACCTGGCCCTGGTACTGATCGGCGAGGGAGAGGTATGGTATGAAGATAAATTTCAGCCTACGGCAGAAGTATTTGCCCGGCTGAACCTTAAACCTATCGACATTCATGTGAGAGAAGGCTTAGCCATAATAAATGGTACCTCCGCTATGACAGGTATAGGCCTGGTAAATCTTATTGAAGCTAAAAAATTGTTGGGCTGGTCGGTAACCCTGTCGGCCATGATCAACGAAATAGTAGAAGCATTTGATGATCATCTCTCGGCAGAACTCAATGCGGTAAAAAAACATGAGGGACAACAACAGATAGCCGCTAAAATGCGGGAAATCCTGAAGGGCAGCAAAATGGTGCGCCATCGTCCGGATCACCTGTATAAAGAGCTGGAAGAAGAAATATTTAAAGATAAAGTACAGGAATACTATTCGCTGCGCTGCGTACCACAGATCCTGGGTCCCGTGTATGATACGCTGGCACAGGCAGAAAAACTGGTAGTGCAGGAATTGAATTCTGTGAGCGATAACCCTGTAGTAGATCATCACCTGGAGAATGTGTTCCATGGCGGTAACTTCCATGGCGATTATGTTTCGCTGGAAATGGATAAGATCAAGATCGCTATCACCAAGTTGTCGATGCTGGCAGAAAGGCAGCTGAACTACCTGATGAATGAAAAATTGAATCATAAGTTCCCGCCGTTTATGAACCTGGGTAAACTTGGCTTCAATTTTGGAATGCAGGGTGTGCAGTTTACGGCTACCTCTACAGTGGCGGAAAACCAAACCTTGTCTTTCCCAATGTATGTACACAGTATTCCCAACAACAACGATAACCAGGATATTGTGAGCATGGGGTGCAATGCTGCGGTGATGACGAGCAAGGTGATAGATAATACCTTCCAGGTATTGGCTATACAGGTAATGACGATGCTGCAGGCGGTTGACTACCTGCAATGCCAGGATCGCCTGGCGGCCTTCTCCCACAAGGTGTACGAGGAAGTAAGAGCAATTTTCCCTAAATTTATTGAGGACAGCCCGCGTTATAAGGATCTTCAGAAAATCAAGGAATACCTGCTGAGAAACGTACCTGTGCAATGCTAAATAGCAATGAAAGGTTAACCATTATTTGAGAACCGAAATATGTAATTCATGAAATGTGCACTAGTAACCGGTGGGTCGAGGGGAATAGGCAGGGCTGTATGTACCAGATTGGCCGAAGCAGGATATCATATACTCATTAACTACAAAGGCAATGAAGCGGCGGCACAGGAAACCCTGGAAGCCGTAAAGGCCAAAGGCAGCACGGGTGAGCTGTTGCAGTTCAACGTGGGCGATGCTGCCGAAGTACAGCAGGTACTAGGTGGCTGGCTGGAAAATAATAAAGAACAACAGATAGAGGTACTCGTTAACAATGCTGGCATCCGGGAAGATTCCCTGATGTTCTGGATGAACGAAGCGCAATGGACTAATGTGCTGAATATCAGCTTGAATGGTTTTTATTATGTTACCAAGCAGGTACTGAACCAGATGCTGTTAAAGCGTTACGGACGCATTATCAACATGGTGTCGTTGTCTGGTATTAAAGGCCTTCCGGGCCAAACCAACTATTCTGCAGCCAAGGCAGGCGTTATTGGCGCTACCAAGGCCCTGGCACAGGAGGTGGCAAAAAGAGGTGTCACCGTAAATGCGATTGCCCCTGGCTTTATCAAAACAGATATGACGGCAGAACTCAATGAAAAAGAGCTGGCCGCGCAGGTGCCGATGAACCGTTTCGGTACACCCGAAGAAGTAGCCGAAGCGGTGGCCTTCCTGGCTTCCAAAGCGGCCGGATATATTACCGGCGAGGTGCTGAATATCAATGGAGGGTTACACACGTAAACTGTCACTAATAGCGAATAGCTATTAATGTTATAAATTATCGTATTGTAAGTTAGCGGTATAAATGCTATCGGCTTATGAACAGAGTAGTGATTACTGGGATGGGAATCTACTCCTGCATCGGAAAGGATATGCAGGAGGTGAGGGATTCGTTGTATGCAGGTAAATCCGGTATTGTACTGGATCCCGAAAGAAAAGCCTTTGGCTATCGTTCAGGGCTTACCGGCGCTATACAGCGGCCGGAGCTGAAAGGATTGCTGGACCGCCGCGCCAGGTTGATGATGCCTGAGCAGGCGGAATTTGCGTATATGGCTACCCGTGAGGCGCTGGCCCAAGCCAATATGACGCCCGAGTACATTGATAAAACCCCGATAGGACTCTTATATGGCAACGATAGTTCTGCCAGGCCGGTAGTGGAAGCGAACGATATTATGCGGGCCAAAAAAGATACGATGCTGGTAGGTTCCGGTTCTGTGTTCCAGACCATGAATTCTACCGTGAATATGAACCTGGCCACCATTTTTAAGTTGCGTGGCGTAAATTTCACCGTCAGTGCTGCCTGTGCCAGCGGTTCCCATGCTATTGGGCTGGGATATATGTTTATCCGCAATGGAATGCAGGATGCCGTGATCTGTGGAGGCGCCCAGGAAGTGAATCTGTATGCGATGGGCAATTTTGATGCTATCGCGGCATTTTCTACCCGGGAGGACGATCCTACCCGTGCTTCACGCCCGTTTGACCGCGACCGCGATGGCCTGGTGCCCAGTGGAGGCGCTGCAACCGTAATCCTGGAAAGCCTGGAGTCGGCCCAGCGCAGGGGAGCTACCATCCTTGGCGAAGTGCTGGGATATGGTTTTTCCTCCAACGGCGGTCATATTTCCAATCCTACAGTAGACGGACCGGTGCGTTCCCTGCAAATAGCTTTACAGGACGCAGGATTA
This sequence comes from Chitinophaga sp. Ak27, assembly GCF_012726295.1. Lineage (GTDB taxonomy): Bacteria > Bacteroidota > Bacteroidia > Chitinophagales > Chitinophagaceae > Chitinophaga. The sequence goes on from NZ_JABAOB010000008.1 coordinate 10,640, forward strand.
CAACCCAGTGATATTGAATATATTAATGCGCATGCTACTTCTACCGCCGCCGGTGATGCCAGCGAAGCAAAAGCGATTCATGAAGTGTTTGGCGGATCAAAGCCATATGTCAGCTCTACCAAGTCTATGACCGGCCACGAATGCTGGATGGCCGGCGCCAGCGAAATCGTATATTCCATGCTGATGATGCAACATAACTTTATTGCGCCCAATATTAACCTGGAAAACCCCGACGATGATGCTGCCCGGTTAAATATTGTGACCAGTACACTTGATAAAAATTTTAATATATTTTTGTCTAATTCCTTTGGCTTTGGAGGAACTAACTCTTCTCTCGTTGTAAGAGGGTGGAATGGAAAATAAATATCCTTAACTTTGGCCCCTGGATCAGGATCGTTAGACCAACACGAAGTAAAAATATTTTAAAACGAACCTATATCTGATTTCACACAATATGGACATTAGAGAAATTGTAACTGTTACGAATAAGTTCCTGGTAGAGGAGTTTGAAGCAAACCCCGAATCAATCAGCCCGGAAGCGAATATGAAATCCACGCTGGATCTCGACAGCCTGGACTATATCGATATGGTGGTAGTAATAGAAGATAACTTCGGATTTAAAGTAAATCCGGAAGATTTTCAGTCTATCGTTACCTTCCAGGATTTCTACAATTATGTAGCCACTCGTGTACAACAAAAAGAACTGGTATAATGCCATCCTGGCAAGGAAAATCAAAAGGTAGTAAGTTCGGATATAGTTGCTTTGTTTTCCTGCTTAAACATGGGGGTGTTTGGCCGGCTTATCTGTTATTGAGATTTGTAGCCTTCTACTATTTTGCATTTTCCTGGAGTTCTTCCGCACCCATTTATCGTTATTTCCGTACCAAAATAGGATTTAGCAGGTGGCGTTCCCTGCTCAGCCTGTACCGCAATTATTACATATTTGGCCAGACGCTCATCGACAAGGTGGTGGTAATGGCGGATATGGCCAATCAATTCACCTTTGAATTTGAGGGCGAACATTACCTGCGGGAAATGGTGGCCGGCGGTAAGGGCGGCATCCTGCTGAGCGCTCATCTGGGCAACTGGGAAGTAGCAGGCCACCTTTTCAAACGCCTGGAAACCCGTGTCAATATCGTGATGTTTGACGGGGAACACCAGCGGATCAAGGAATATCTTTCCGGAGTAACCGGCGACCGGAACATGAATATTATCGTGATCAAAGACGACCTGTCACATATTTATGCCATTAACGAGGCGCTGAGTAACCAGGAAATGGTATGTATGCATGCCGACCGCTTTTTACCGGGCAACAAAACCATTGCCATTCCTTTCCTGGGCCAGGATGCCCGTTTCCCTATGGGCCCGTTTTTGCTGGCAGCCACGTTCCGGGTGCCGGTGTCTGTAGTATTTGCCTTTAAGGAATCTGCTACCCACTATCATTTTTATGCTACAGAACCCCGGCAATATCACGGCCGCCGGAACGAAGGAGTAGAAACAGCCTTAAAGGAATTTGGCCGCCAGGTGGAAGAAAAAGTGCATCGTTATCCCGTTCAGTGGTTCAATTATTACGATTTTTGGGAATAAACCGTGTTTATACTGTTAATAATGTCGTATAATTCTATTTATTTCGTGTTACATTTTTAATAATAACTTGTGCAGATGTTTATTCATACAGACGATATTACCACGTATATCCCACAACGTACACCTATTGTCATGATCAGTGGTATCCTGGAGGTAGATGGCCCGCTGACCCGCACCGGATTGCATATTGCCCCCGACAACATTTTCGTGGAAAATGGCGTGCTCACCGCCCCGGGCCTCATGGAAAATATCGCACAAACCGCCGCTGCCCGCATTGGCTACATTGCCAAACAACAAAATACACCTGTTCCCCTGGGATTTATCGGCGCCGTAAAAGACCTGGAAATACTGGAATTACCGCCAGCAGGACAAACGATTGAAACCACTACCGTAATAGGCGGCGAAGTATTTAACGCTACCATGGTAACCGGAAAAGTGACGTACGAAGGACGTGTAATGGCACAATGTGAAATGAAAATCTTCATCAATCCCCAACTATAATATTTATATTATGAACTGCAGAAAATTTATCGCACTCTCTGTAGCGTTTATGGGCATGCTCACCTATCATGCGAACGCGCAAAAATTGAAGAATTTCCTGGAAAACAAAGATTCTTCCTTCCTCTGGCTGGGAGTAGACTTTACCCAGGCCCGTCTTATCGGCGATGCCGGCGCTAAAGTAGACCAGATCGTGGAAACTGATTTCCCTGCCATGAACCAGGTAATTGTGAATGAAACAAAGAAATATCATATCCCGGATATGTTCCACCGCGAGAAATACAATACCAGTATTACGCTCGTGAATAAGCACAATGAAGGCGTGAATAAAGACGCTTTTAAGTCCGACGAATCTGCCGACTTTGAACGCCTGAAACCTGAAGATATTACCAAAGTGGTAAAATCTTACGATTTCTCCGGCAAACACGGTGTTGGTGTGCTCTTCGTGATGGAAGGTATGAGCAAAAGCTCCAAGAGTGCTTCTATGTGGGTAACCATAGTAGACATGGACCGCAAAAATGTGCTGATGACAGAACGTTATGTGGGTAAAGGTCAGAAATGGAGCTTCGCCTGGCGTAATTACTGGCTGGCTATGATCAAGGATGTGATGGACAATGTAGACGATGACTACAAAAAACTGAAAGAAAAATATGCTTCCGCCGTTGATCCGGAAGAAGAAAAACCAGTAGTCGCCCCCGCTCCTAAAAAAGAAGGTAAAACAGGCGTAGCTACTAAAGAAACCAAGAAACCAAAGAAGAAAGGATAAATTATGATACTGACCGAATGCACCAACATACTGATACGATTTAATGAAGCAGATCCGCTGGGAATAGTATGGCACGGGCATTATGTGCAGTATTTTGAAGACGGCCGGGAAGCATTCGGAGAAAAATATGGGTTACGTTACCTCGATATTTTTGAAAAAGGCTACACAGTTCCCGTAGTAAACATACAATGCGATTACAAACGTTCCTTGCGCTATGGCGACAGGGTAGTGGTGGAAACCAGGTTTGTGGACGACATGGCCGCAAAAATTAAATTTGAATACATTCTTACCAACCCGGCAACAGGGGACGTAGTGGCGAAAGGGTCTTCCGTACAGGTATTCCTGGACAAGGAAACTTCTTCGCTGCAATTGATTGCCCCTGCCTTTTTTCTGGAATGGAAAAAAGCGCACGGGCTGGTATAACCAAGGGTATTATGCAACAGGTGTATGTAGTAGCGGATAATATTGTGGGGCCTTTAGGCAGTACTACCCGGGAAAACTTTGACCAGGTATTAAAAGGCAACAGTGGCATAGGACGGCAGGAAGATGCAGCCTATGCCGCTGCGCCGTTTTATGGGGCGATGATGGCCTCGGGGCAGCTGGATCGTTATACCGTCGCCTACCCCGTAACAGGGTATACCAAATTTGAAAAATTGCTGGTAGCCTCTATATCAGATGTGCTGCAGCAAGCCGGTATTTCCCTGGAGGATAAACGTTGTGGGCTCGTTATTTCCACCACCAAGGGGAATATTGAGCTGTTGGAGCAAATGCCGGAAGGTGGCATACCTCCACTGGCCGATATGCAATTGTATGCCACTGCCACAAAAATAGCAGCGCATTTTAACGCCGCTAATCAACCCGTAGTGATCAGCAGTGCCTGTATATCCGGACTGGTAGCCATTTTAATAGGTAAGCGGCTGATCGATGCCGGTCGTTACGACCACGTGGTGGTAGCCGGCGCTGATGTGCTCACCCGCTTTGTATTGTCAGGCTTTCAGTCGTTCCAGGCGGTGAGTGCTGTACCATGCAAACCCTTTGATGCCCATCGTACCGGAGTAACTTTAGGAGAAGGCGCCGCCACGGTGCTACTCAGCAAAGAACGGGGCCACGCGCCGTTTTCGTTGGGCGCCGGCGCTATCAGCAACGATGCCAACCATATTTCCGGCCCTTCCCGTACCGGCGAAGAGCTGGCTGCTGTGATGAAGCTGGCGTTGCATAACAGTGGACTGCGACCGGCAGATATCGGCTTCGTATCGGCACATGGTACTGCTACCCTGTATAACGACGAAATGGAAGCTAAGGCCCTGCATCATGCAGGCCTGGCATCTGTACCTGTCAACAGCCTGAAAGGATACTATGGCCATACCCTCGGCGCTGCCGGGCTGATAGAAGCCATTATCAGCATGCAGGCCATGAAAAATGGGGTGATAATACCCACTAAAGGATTTGACACTCCCGGCGTTAGTATGCCGGTAAACGTTTATAATACCCTGCAGCAGCAATCATCCGCTCATTTCCTGAAAACAGTATCAGGATTTGGAGGATGCAATGCCGCCATGGTCTTTAATCTTAACAGCTAAATAAAGTTATTGTCGTGTTTAATAAAGAAACAAAAACTGCACTGGAAGCGAAAGAAGCGGCATTACGGCTGGCATTTGCTCCGATTGCCTTTCAGGCCACCAGGGCCCTGCGTGATATGGGCATCTTAACGGCGGTAAGTAACAGCCGCTCTGCCGGTATTACCATCGAAGAAATCATGGAACAAACCAAGATGTCGCGCTATGCCGTGAGAGTGTTGCTGGAAGCAGGTTTGGGCATAGAACTCATCATCGTGAATGACAAGCGTTATACCCTTACCAAAACAGGCTACTTTATTTTACACGATCGCCTTACCCAGATCAATATGGACTTTTCACAGGATATCTGCTACAAAGGCATGAATCACCTGCAGGAAAGTTTGAGAGAAGGTAAACCAGCAGGGTTACGTGAACTGGGACCATGGGACACCATCTACCCAGGCCTGTCGCTGCTGCCGCCGGAAGTAGGTAAGAGCTGGTTCGACTTCGACCACTACTACTCCGATCTGGCTACACCCGCCGCCCTCGATATTGTGTTTGAAAACAAACCAAAACGTTTACTCGACATTGGGGGTAATACCGGCAAATGGGCGCTGGCCTGTACCGCCAAAGATCCCGAAGTGGAAGTAACCATTTTTGATTTGCCCGGACAGGCAGGACTGGCACAACAGAAAATGAAAGATGCCGGCGTAGAAAACCGCGTTCATTTTCACATCGCCAATATTCTGCATGAGGAAGTGCCTTTCCCTAAAGGCTTTGATGCCATCTGGATGAGCCAGTTCCTCGACTGTTTTTCTGAAGCCGAAATCGTATCTATCCTGAAACGTTGCCGCGAAGCGCTCAACGCAGATGGAACCATTTATATACTGGAGCCTTTCTGGAACCGCCAGCAGTTTAAATCTGCGGCATTTTGCCTGCAGCAGACATCGTTGTATTTCACCGCGATGGCAAACGGCAATAGCCAGATGTATCATACCGACGACTTTTTCCAGTGTATTGCAGACGCTGGACTGCGTATTGTGGAAGAAAACGACCAGATGGGCATCAATTATACATTGTTGAAATGTAAAAAAGCAGAATAATCATCTATAACTCCCAAAATCGATCTCTTATGAAGACTGAACAAGTTGATGTATTGGTAATAGGAGCGGGTCCGGCAGGAACAGTAGCTGCCTCTATTATTCATCAGGCAGGGTATAAGGTAAAAGTGGTGGAGAAGCAAAAGTTTCCCCGTTTTGTGATCGGCGAAAGCCTGTTGCCACGCAGCATGGAAGCATTGGAGGAAGCAGGATTTATTGAGGCCATTAAGGCGAAAGGCTTCCAGCAAAAATCCGGCGCTAAATTCGTAAAAGGAGAGGCACTGTGCGATTTTACTTTCCAGGAGCAATATACGCCAGGATGGACGTGGACCTGGCAGGTAACCCGTGCCGATTTTGATAAAACGTTGGCCGATACAGTAGAAAGCATGGGAGTCCCCGTAGCCTATGAAACGACTGTTACCGGCATTCGCTTCAACGGTTCTGATTCTGTAACAACGATTGAAGATAAAGATGGCCAGCAATCCGAAATAGCCGCCCGCTTTATTGTGGATGGCAGCGGCTATGGTCGTGTTATACCCAAACTCTTTAACCTGGAGAAAAATTCCAATCTCCAGCCCCGTAAAGCGTTATTTGCCCATACGGTGGATGTACGCCGCTCCATGGCCGATGAACCTAATCGTATTACGGCTGTGGTGCATAAAAAGGGCGTATGGATCTGGATAATTCCTTTCGCTACCGGGATTACTTCCCTGGGATTTGTGGGAGATCCGGAATTTTTTGAACAATATCCCGGTACGGATGAAGAAAAATACAGGGCGTTACTGGAAGCAGAACCCTATACCAGGGAGCGTTTCCGCGATGTAGAACTGGTGTTTGAACCAAGAATATTACAGTCTTGGTCGGCCACTACCGATAAGTTTTATGGAGATGGATTTGTGTTGACAGGCAACGTGACAGAATTTTTGGACCCGATTTTCTCTTCTGGTGTAACTTTGGCCTGCGTTTCCGCACAAACTGCCGCAAAGCTGGTCATCCGGAAGCTGAAAGGAGAGGCAGTAGATTGGGAAAAAGAATATATGGAGCCAACCATGCAGGGCGTAAATACATTCCGCTCTTATGTTATGGCCTGGTATGAAGGTACGCTGGACACAATTTTCTTCAAAAAAGACGCTGATCCGGTGATCAAAGGGCAAATATGTTCAGTATTAGCAGGTTATGTGTGGGATATGAGTAATCCGTTTGTGAAAAACCATGATACTGCCCTGAAACGACTGGCCAGGACCATCGAATTAACGGAAAAATTAAAAAGCAGTTCTGAGATTGAATAGCGAGTTGGCATATATTACAGGTAGTTGTATCATTCGGCGTAACCAGGTGTTCTTAAACGGCGCCTTATTGTGGGAAGCAGATCCGGGGCTGGAGCTTACAGATTTTCTCCGGGCGGGATATGACCGTTTTTCCGGGCAGTATCCGAAGTTTCACAAAATGGATGCCCTCAGTAAATTAGGTTGGCTGGCAGCCGAAGTATTGCTGGAAAATACGAATATCCGTAGTCTCCGGCCGGAGCAGGCCGGTATCGTATTATCCAACCGGAGCAGTAGCCTGGATACCGATCTGCGTTACTATGCTACCGTAAGGGATTTTGCCAGTCCAGCGCTGTTTGTATACACTTTACCGAACATTGTAATGGGAGAGATCTCGATCCGGCATGGTTTTAAAGGAGAGAATACTTTTTTTGTAACCGACACCTTCGACGCAACGCTATTAAGTACTTACCCGGCGCAACTGCTGGCCGAAACACCGCTGCAGGCCTGTATTGCCGGTTGGGTGGAAGTAATGGACCAACAATATGAAGCAGCATTATTCCTGGTAGAAAATAAACAGCGGGACAGCGCTATCGCTTTGACAGCGGCGGCGTTATCATCGCTGTATCAACAATAAACAGTTAATAACTTTAATCAAATTACAGTGGAAAAGTTGATGGCGGATCTGAAAGCGCAGATCATAGAACAATTGAATTTACATGAGGTAGCACCGGAAAGTATCGGCGATGATCAGCCGCTGTTTTCCAAAGAAGGGTTAGGGCTTGATTCTATCGATGCGCTGGAACTGATTGTATTGCTGCAACAGCATTATAACATCCGCATTGCCAACCCAGAAGAGGGGCCAAAAATTTTTCAGTCCGTGCGTACCATGGCTGAATACATTACTGCCAATCAAACCATCAAGGCATGAGTGAAAAGGTGTGGATAGCAGGTGGTGGTGTGATCAGTGGTATAGGGCTGGATGTACCCGCCTGTATAAAGTCATTCCGCGACATGCAACCAGGAATGGCTGCTATGCAGTACCTGCCTTCCGTGCATCGCAACACCTTTCCGGTAGCGGAAGTAAAAGCCGATAATGCTACGCTGGCCGATATGGCCCGTATGCCAGAAAATATCAGCCGTACGGCCCTGCTCAGCATGATTGCTGCCCGCGAAGCGTGGCAGTCCAGCGGGTTGGACGATATTTCCCATTACCGGGTAGGATTTGTGTCGGGTAATACGGTGGGAGGAATGGATAAAACAGAAGATTTCTTCGGTGACTTCCTCGCCAATCCCCGCGGTGGCCGTTTGCACCAGGTAGCTCACCACGAATGCGGCAGCATTACCGAGCTGGTAGCCGATATGCTGGGTATCCGGCATCATGTGTCTACTATCAGCACGGCCTGTTCTTCCGGTGCTAATGCGCTGATGTATGGCGCCCGTTTGATCCGCAATAATATTGTGGATGTAGTGATTGCCGGTGGCACCGACTCCCTTACCCGGTTTACCCTGAATGGTTTCAATACGCTAATGATCCTTGATCAGCAGCCTTGCCGCCCTTTCGACGATACCCGTACAGGGCTCAACCTCGGTGAAGGCGCCGGGTATGTGGTGCTGGTATCCGATAGCCTGGCCGCTCAATTGCAGCCATGGTGCCGCCTCAGCGGCTTTGCCAACGCCAACGACGCCTATCACCAAACAGCCTCCTCTCCCGATGGCACCGGTAACTACCTGGCCATGAAGGGAGCGCTGGATATGAGCGGTGTTCAACCGCAGCAAGTAGGCTATATCAACTTACATGGTACCGGTACACAAAACAATGATGTATCGGAAGGAATAGCGATCAATAAACTCTTTGCACCGCATTTCCCGGCCATGAGCTCTACCAAATCGTTCACCGGACATACATTGGGAGCCAGCGGGGGAATAGAGGCGGTATTTTCAGCTTTGGCTATAAAAGAGGGAATCATCTATCCCAATGCCCGTTTTGAACACCAGATGAAAGAGTTACCATTTTCACCGGCTACTGCTTTTTCTACCGGCCACGACCTGCAACACGTCATGTCTAACTCGTTTGGGTTTGGTGGAAATTGTTCCAGCCTGGTATTTTCTAAAGCGTAACGCTGCTAAAAAAGTTAACGACTACATGAATATCTACATCAATGGCACCGGTTGTATATCTCCGCAGAACACTGCGCAAGGAGGGCCTTTGCTGGCTGCTCCGAGGGAATATGAACAAGTGAGGCTGGCCACCGTAGATCCTGATTATAAACAGTGGATTGACGTAAAGCAGATCCGTCGCATGAGCCGCGTGGTAAAAATGGGCGTAGCGGCAGCTAACCTGAGCCTGGAGACCGCCGGCATCACCTTACCGGATGCTATCATCACCGGTACTGCTTACGGATGCCTCGACGATACTGGCGTATTTTTAACCAAAATGGTGAACCAGCAGGAAGAAATGCTGACGCCAACAGCCTTTATACAAAGCACCCACAACACCGTAGCCGGGCAGATAGCCCTGCTGCTGGGATGTAACGGGTACAACAATACTTTTGTACACCGCGGGTTTTCTTTCGAAAATGCCCTGCTTGATGCCATCATGATCTTAAAAGAAGGCACAGCAAAACATATACTGGCCGGCGGCATGGACGAAATTACCAACTACAGCCACCAGGTATTGTCCCGTTTCGGCATTTATAAGAAAGCGCCGGTAAAAACAATGGAATTGCTCAACAGCCCCGATACCGGCACCATTGCCGGCGAAGGCGCCGCATTTTTTGCGTTGGGCGTTACCAGCGCCCCAGGCACCGCAGCCACATTAACAGGCGTTAGCACCTTGTACAAACCGCTGTGGGAGGGAGAAGTGATTGGCCATATTATGAAATTCCTGGAAGACCATCACTGCACACCAGCCGATATAGATCTGCTGGTAACCGGCAGAAATGGAGACATTGACCAGGATGAAATGTATGAAGAAGTTGCCGCCGCATTGTTTCCCGACCACGCAGAAGCCAGCTTCAAACATCTCTGTGGCGAATATCCTACCGCTGCGGCCTTTGGACTGTGGATGGCCAACGCCATTATCGCAGAACAAGCCGTTCCGGAAGCAGCCGTATTCTACGGTCATGCACCAAAGAAAATCAACAGGATTCTATTGTATAACCATCACCAGGGAACACACCATTCCTTTGTACTCCTCACCGCATGCTGAACAACAGGATCGTAAATATCATCGCCGTAGTGAGCCTCCTGGTATTAGTATGCCTGGACAAGCTCATGGGATATGATATACCATTCTGGTACTATGGCCTTCCCATACTGATTTACTTGCCCTTTACCATCCACGGCGCTATCAATATTGAGGCGAACTTTTTTATGAAGGTACAATGCCAGGCAGATACAACCGAGAAGGTGATAGCCCTGTCTTTCGATGACGGTCCGCAAACGGAATATACCCCTGTTATCCTGGATATCTTAAGGGAAGAACAGGCGCCTGCCGCGTTTTTCTGCATCGGGAAAAATATTGCAGGCAATGAACCATTGCTGAAACGCATTTACCAGGAAGGACATGTAATAGGCAACCATACCTATTCCCATCATTTCTGGTTTGATATGAAACTGTCGTCCAATATGCTGACAGACATGCAGCAGATGGACGCGCTTACCGTAGATGCTACCGGCCTGCATCCGCGGTTGTTTCGTCCACCTTATGGCGTTACCAACCCCAACCTGGCCAGGGCCGTAAAAGCCGGCAATTACCTACCGGTGGGCTGGAATATCCGCTCTCTCGATACCGTAGCCAAAGATGGAGAAACATTGTTGCACAGGATATTAACACAACTTAAACCCGGCGCCGTTATCCTGTTGCATGATACCTGTAAGATAACCGCCGATATATTACCACAACTGATCCGCGGTATCCGCCAACAAGGATACCGGCTGGAAAGAATTGATAAAATGTTAAACGTGAGAGCTTATGTGTAAATGGATTTTATTTTTGCTTTGTTCCGTAGCAAGCCTGCAAATACAGGCGCAAACGGGGTTTAAGCCGGTGACCGACCTGGCCCCGCTGAAACAGCAGTTTGCCACCGCGGCACAGCGTACCCAGAGTATTCAATGCGATTTTGTGCAGGAGAAAAACCTGAGCATGCTATCTGATAAGATTGTATCTAAAGGCAAGTTCTGGTTTAAGAAAGATAATAAGGTAAGAATGGAATATATGCAGCCATCCTATTACCTGCTGGTCATCAACGGGAAAGATATCCGGATTAAAGATGCCCAGAAAGAAAATAAAGTGTCTGGGAAAAGCAATAAGCTGTTCGAACAAATCAATAAAATTACGGTCGACTGCGTACGCGGAACAGTACTGGACAACGCCGATTTTACCACCAAGGCTACAGAGAACAGCCAGTCCTACCGCCTGGAGCTGACGCCAGTAAACAAGGTGATGAAAGAATATTTCAAAACAATTGTGCTGCTGGTAGACAAACAGGATTATTCTGTATCTAAAATTACGATGGCAGAATCGTCTGGTGATGACACGACCATTAATTTTTTACATAAACAGCTGAATGCAGCCATTGCTGATGCGGTATTTTCGGTTAAGTAATATTGCCTGGATCGCTCTGCTGGTGACCAGCTGCCGCTCGGTGTACAAAGGCTTGCAGCCTGCCGCCGGTGATGTAAACTGTATCCGGCAATTCAGCCCGCAGTTTACATCTTCGCTGTATAGTACCCAGGTCGACATCTTAAAGCGTCATCTCAGCGGCCTCCTGTTTTTTAAACAAATGCCGGATAGCAGTACCCGCGTGGTATTTGCCAACGAAATGGGATTTAAGTTCTTTGATTTTGAATTTGATAAAAACGGGCAGTTCACCAAACACTACCTGATGGCCAAAATGGACAAAAAAGCCGTAGTGAAAACATTGCAGCAGGATTTTGCACTAGTGCTGCTACGCCCGGATCTGACTAAGGCGCATGTAGCCACAGATAGCCGTTACCGTTATGTGGTATTGCCAACGGAAAAAGGAAATAATTACTACATCACCGATACTTCCTGTACGCAGCTGGTAAGAATAGAAAAATCATCCCGCCGTCGCCCTGCTGTTTCGGTATGGATGCAGCATTACACGAATGGCGTGCCTGATTCGATCAATATCCGTCATGAGCACTTCAAATTCAATATCTCCCTGCAAAAGGTAGAAAAATAGTATCAACATCATTTAAATCATCATACTTCATGTTAGCAGGCAATTTTTATAACGTTACAGCACAATCACAGGAACCAGGACAGGTGACCACTACTATTGAACTGAATGCGGGACATCCCATTTTTCAGGGTCATTTTCCTGAACACCCTGTGGTGCCCGGCGTATGCATGATGCAAACCATTACAGAAGTACTGGAGAGCGCATTGCAGAAGAAGGTCTCCCTGAAGAAAGCGAACCAGATGAAGTTCCTGCAAATGATAGACCCGGTACAGCAGCCCCTGATAGATGTATCCGTAGTGTATAAAGAAGAAGAGAGCGGCTGGAAAGTAACAGCCACCCTGAAGCGGGAAGACAAAACATTTATGAAGTTCCAGGGCATATTTAACTGAGTGACGAACGTACCTACACATAACGACCATTTTGAGCGTCACCGCGCGGCGGTGCTGATTCCTACGTACAACAACGCAGGTACCCTCGGCGCGGTATTATCCGATGCGCTGACGTACACGAACCATGTAATAGTGGTAAATGACGGAGCCACCGATGAAACGCTCGCCGTACTGGAACAATATCCCGGTCTGCAATTGGTATCGTATAGCCCTAACCGTGGTAAAGGCGCTGCTTTGCGCCGTGGATTTTCCTATGCGTTGCAACAAGGCTATCACTACGTGATTACCATGGATGCCGACGGGCAGCATTTTGCCACCGATCTGCCAGCCATGGTGCAACAAATAGAAGAGCAGCCTGGGGCATTGATCATTGGTGCGCGCAACCTGCAACAGGAAAATATGCCCGGTAAGAATACTACCGCCAATAAAATATCTAATTTCTGGTTCTGGGTAACCACCGGGTTGAAAGGGCCCGATACACAATCCGGCTACCGGCTGTATCCCCTGCTTCGCATGGGGAAAATGAATTTCTTTTGTACCAAATACGAATTCGAAATAGAGGTGCTGGTACGCAGCGCCTGGAAAGGTATTAAAGTGAACTGGACACCGGTGAAAGTGTACTATCCGCCGCCGGAAGAGCGGGTATCGCATTTCCGGCCGTTCCGCGACTTCGTGCGGATATCGATACTTAATACGGTACTGGTACTGGTAACTTTCCTGTATATTAAGCCTCGCGACTTTATCCGTTTCCTGTTGAAAAAGGAGAACTGGAAGCGGATGTGGAAAGAAGAAGTGTTGAAAGCGGAAGAATCTAATGTCAGGAAAGCCGCATCTATAGGGTTTGGCGTGTTCATGGGCATTGTACCTATCTGGGGCGCGCAATTACTGGTGGCGATACTGGTATCCATTAAACTGAAATTGAATAAAGCATTGGTATTGTTGTCGGCGCATATCAGTACGCCGCCGTTTACTCCCTTCATTATGTTCGCCGGCTTTTACACCGGTCGCATCTGGATGGGGCAGACCGCGAAAGACCTGGTATTTAAGGATGGTATTACCTTCCAGACCTTCCGCGACAATATGCTGCAATTTATAGTGGGCAGTGTTACACTGGCCGTACTGGCGGGTATCGCCGCCTGGCTGCTGAGTTGGATGTTGTTGGGAATGTTTAGAAAAGAGAAAAAAAATGGGTAGTCTTTTTGTAGCGATATATAACTTTTTTGAACAGCGCAAATTCTGGCTGTGGTGCTGCACCCTGCTCAGCTTTTTGCTGGTAGGATATTTTGCTGCACAAATTAAGCTGGAAGAAGATATCACAAAAATATTACCGCAGGATAAGAAACTGGATAAACTGCAACAGGTATTCCAGGACTCCCGCTTTGCAGACAAGCTGATTGTCACCATCTCTCAAAAAGATACTACCCAGGCTGCCCAACCCGACAGCCTTACCGCCTATGCTGCAGACCTGGCTACACAGGCCGGCGCTCAGCTATCGCCCTACATAAAACAAATACAATCGCAGGCACAGGATTCCATGGTCATGGGATTGATGCAGGTGATACAACAACACCTGCCTATTTTCCTCGAGGAAAAAGACTATGTGAAGATAGATAGTTTATTACAGCCTGCTAAATTGCAGGAATCGCTGCAATACGATTACAATACCCTCATTTCACCAGCAGGACTGGTGCTGAAGAAGATGATACAGGCCGACCCGGTGGGTATTTCCTGGATAGGCATCCGAAAGTTGCAACATCTCCAGGTAGACGATCAGTATGAGCTGTACGATAACTATGTGATCACCAAAGATCATAAGCATGTGCTGATCTTTATTACGCCTGCGAATCCACCGGGGGCAACAAAGATTAATGCGCAGTTCCTGCGGGGGCTGGATAAAATAAAAGACAGCCTGGATCAGCATTATCCCGGTGTAGCAGCCTCCTATTTCGGAGGTACGGCTGTATCGGTTGGCAATGCCACCCAGCTGAGGCAGGATACCTTTTTAACACAAGGCATTACCATTGTATTGCTGGTAGTGTTGATTGCCCTGTTTTTCCGGAAGAAAAGATCACCGGTACTGGTGATGTTACCTGTGATTTTCGGAGGCCTCTTTTCACTGGCCTGGATATACGTTGTAAAAGGACATATTTCGGTAATGGCTATGGGGGCGGGCGCCGTAGTATTGGGTATTGCGGTGAACTATTCGCTGCATGTATTTAATCATTATCGCCATTCCCACGATATCCGGGAGGTGATCAACGACCTGGCGATGCCTATGACCCTTGGCAGCTTTACTACCGTAGGCGGTTTTTTCTGTCTGCAGTTTGTAGAATCGCCTATGCTGCGCGATGTGGGATTGTTTGCGGCGCTTAGCCTGGTAGGAGCGGCTTTATTTTCATTGGTGTTCCTGCCTCACTGGATCGTGATCGGGCAACATGCACGGCAGCAGCACGCGCATCACGACAACTGGCTGGATAAATTATCTGCTTACAAACCGGAGAAAAATAAATACCTGGTAGGCGCTATTTTCCTGCTCACTATTGTATTCTTTTATACCGCGCGCAACGTATCCTTTGAAAGCGATATGATGCGCATGAATTACATGACGCCGCAATTGAAAGCCGCAGAAGCGCATCTCAATGCGGTGAACACTTATATTGCCCAGTCGGTATACGTGGTTTCTGATGGGCGCAACCTGGAAAGTGCACTGGAAAATGGGGAACAGCTGATGCCTGTGATACAGCAGTTGCAGGAAAAGGGAATCGTGAAAAAGTATGCCGGCGTACAGGCGTTGTTATTATCTGAAAAAGAGCAACAGTCGCGCATCGATCGTTGGAACCATTACTGGCAGGCTGCCGGCGCCAATAAGCGAGCTGCTTTGCTCGCCTACCTGCGCCAGGAAGGCGCCCGCTTCGGCTTTAGCGCTACTGCATTCAACAACTTTGATGCGTTACTGCATAAAGACTTTCGGCCGTTGTCGGCGGAGGCGGTAAAGACCCTGCAAAGCGGCAACCTGGGCGATTTCATTATACAAAAGAATGGCGCTACTTCGGTGGTAACGCTGCTGAAGGTAGATCCCGCCCACAAACAGGCGGTGTACAGCGCAATGGAAAACCTGCCCGGTACTACGGTGCTCGACAAACAATACGCCGCTAACAGGTTGGTAGAAGTAATCAAAGATGAGTTCAACAGCATCGCCTGGATGACCTCCCTGCTGGTATTTTTCGCCTTGTTGCTGTCGTACGGCCGCATTGAGCTGGCGCTGATTACCTTTATCCCCATGGCCGTGAGCTGGATTTGGATACTAGGAATTATGGGGCTGTTTGGTATCAAGTTCAACATTGTCAATATCATCCTTTCCACGTTTATTTTTGGTTTGGGAGATGACTACAGCATCTTTATGATGGACGGGCTGTTGCAGGAATACAAGACCGGCAAGAAAACCCTTTCATCTTTCAAATCCTCCATTTTCCTGTCGGCCATTACTACCGTACTCGGATTAGGCGTACTGATCTTTGCAAAGCATCCTTCGCTGAAATCTATTGCCCTGATATCCATTATCGGGATCAGCACGGTGGTATTGATTTCCCAGGTGATTATCCCATTCCTGTTCAACTGGCTGATCACCAACCGTATAAAAAAGAACTACGCTCCCTGGACCCTGAAAGGGTGGAGCTTATCGGTATTTTCCTTTACTTATTTTACGGTAGGATGCCTGTTGCTGACGGTCATAGGTACGGTATTGATCCGCTTAAATCCTTTCAATAAGGAAAAAGGTAAACTATTATACCACCGCATTCTTTCAGCTTATACACATAGCGTATTGTACATTATGGGGAATGTGAAGAAACGCATTATCAATCCTGCCAATGAGCAGTTTGAGAAGCCGGCCGTGATCATCAGTAACCACCAGTCTTTCCTGGATATCCTGGTGTCTACCATGCTGCATCCCAAGGTGATACTGCTTACTAACCAGTGGGTATGGCGCTCGCCGGTATTCGGAGCCGTGGTGCGGCTGGCCGACTATTACCCGGTAGCTGATGGTGCGGAAGGGGCTATTGAGAAGTTAAAACAACGCGTGGCAGAAGGTTATTCCATTGTGGTATACCCTGAAGGTACCCGTTCTCCCGATCCCGTTATTAAGCGGTTTCATAAAGGCGCCTTCTATATTGCAGAACAGCTGGGCCTGGATATAGCGCCAATTATCATTCACGGTACCGCCTATACAATGAGTAAGGGCGATTTTCTGCTGAAGGATGGTACGGTAACAGTTAAATACCTGCCACGTATTACGCCACAGGATACTTCCTGGGGAGATAACTACAGCGCACGTACGAAAAGTATCAGCCGGTATTTCAGACAGCAGTATGAAGTGCTGCGGGCAGAGATAGAGGTACCGAAATATTTCCGGGAGCAGCTGAAGTACAATTACATTTATAAAGGGCCGGTACTGGAGTGGTATATGCGGGTGAAAACCGCCATGGAAAAGAACTATGAGCTGTTTCACGAATTGCTTCCTACAAGCGGCCGTATCCTGGATATAGGTTGTGGGTATGGTTTCATGGACTACATGCTTACCTGGACAGCCCCAGGGCGTGAAATTACCGGCATCGACTACGACGAAGAGAAGATAGCTACAGCGGCCTGGTGTTACCAGAAGCCAGGACAGCTGCAGTTTATACACGGCGATATTTCCCAAACGCCGTTTGAAAAATACGATGCCTTTATTTTAAGTGATGTATTGCATTACCTGCAGCCTGTGGCACAGGAAGCGCTGTTGCTGCAATGTATAAGCAGGCTTACCCCGGATGGTGTTATCGTGGTACGCGATGGCGATAGCGATATGGCCAAAAGGCACGAGGGAACAAAGTTTACAGAGTTTATGTCTACAAAAGTGTTTGGGTTTAATAAAACGGGTAATCAGCAGTTATCGTTTTTTTCCGCTTCACATGTGCGTAACCTGGTCAGCAAATATGGTGCGGTAGCGGAGCAGATAGACAATACCCGGTATACCTCGAATGTAATATTTGTGATAAAAAAACTTCCCCAAAAAAATTATGCACAGCTATGATGTCATCATTATAGGCAGCGGCCTTGGAGGCCTTGTTTGTGGCGCTATCCTCAGCCAGCACGGCTATCGTGTTTGTATTTATGAAAAAAACCGGCAGGCAGGTGGTTGCCTGCAAACCTATTCCCGGGAGAAAGTCATCTTTGATTCAGGCGTACATTATATTGGTGGCCTGGCTCCGGGCGAAAATCTGTATAAAGTATTTAAATACCTGGACATCTACGATAAGCTGAAGCTGAAACGTATGGATATGGACGGCTTCGATCATATCAGCTTTGCCGGGGATGATAAAATATACAAATTGGCCCAGGGTGAGGAAAACTTTATCCGCACCTTGCTGGCCGATTTCCCCGAAGAAGAAGCCGCGCTGCGGGCTTACTGCGATAAGATCAGTGAAGTATGCAGCAAGTTCCCGCTGTACAATCTCCGTACGGGCGACTATGAAGAAAAGCGCAGCGTACTGCAGCTCAATACCGCCAGCTACCTGCGCAGTATTACCAGCAACGAAAAATTGCAACAAGTATTGGCAGGCAATAACCTGTTATACGCCGGCATGGCCGAAAAAACACCTTTTTACGTACATGCGTTGGTGTTAAACAGCTATATGAAAAGCTCCTGGAAATGCGTGGATGGCGGCTCTCAGATAGGAAAATTGCTATGTCAGCGTATCCGGGAAAATGGCGGCAACATTATCCGGAATATGGCGGTAACGGATATCCAGGGAGAAGGCGACCAGGTAAACCATATTGTCTTACAGGATGGCACCCGCGCAAGAGCTACTCATTATATCTCTAATCTGCACCCGGCGCAAACGATGGCCATGACCCATAGCGATACGCTCCGGAGCGCTTACCGTAACCGCGTGCAGCAGCTGGAAAACTCGGTAGGCGCGTTTGTATTGAACGTAGTGTTGAAACCCGGTACATTCAGGTATCTCAACTATAATCATTATTACCATGCTGCCCCCGACGCCTGGGCGGGCATCGACTATCGTGTGGAGGAATGGCCGCAAACTTATGCGATGTATGTATCGGCCAGTTCCCGGCATGAAACCTATGCCGATAGCCTGTCGGTAATGACGTATATGCGGTATGCCGAAATGGAACCCTGGCAACATACCATCCATACCGTGCAACAACCGGAAGGCCGGGGCGCCGGCTATGAGGCATTTAAACAACAAAAGGCCAACCTGCTGATCGATTGCGTGGAAAAGCAATTCCCGGGATTCCGGAACTGTATACAATCGTATTACGTGGCTACGCCATTGTCGTACCGCGACTATATCGGTACCGGGGATGGCAGCATGTACGGTATTATGAAAGATAGCGCAGATCCGTTACGGACCATGATATCAGCCCGTACTAAATTATCCAATTTGTATCTTACGGGTCAAAACCTGAACTTGCATGGAATTTTAGGAGTGACCATCAGTGGCGTCATCACCTCGGCAGAATTGCTGGGCATGGACTTCCTGGTAGATGAAATTAATCAGTCAATCAATATAAAGTGAAACAAAAGAAACGAAGCGGCTGGAAAAAATTAGGACGCATACTGTTATATATCATCGGGTTTTTCCTGCTGCTCATTGTAGGGCTGGCCATTTACCTGGTGGCCGTGAGCAAAATGCCGCCGCCGGTGGTGGCAGATCAGCGTGCGTTGCAACTGCAACGCAAAGAGCTGGATAGCACCTGTTATACGCTCGGTAACAACTGGTTTCGGAAAAGTAACAGCGGCCTATATGAGATGTATGTGGAAGGTGCGCCTTTTGAACGCGGGGTGATCAATGGTAAGCTCTCCGGTGAGTTGATCCGCCGCCAGGAAGACGTGTTTGTAGCCCAGTTCAGTAAGATGGTGCCCTCTAAGTTCATGCTTCACTTCCTGAAATATTTTATAGGCTGGTTCAACCGCGATCTGGCCAGTCATGTGCCGGAAGAGTTTAAGGAAGAAATTTATGGAGAATCATTTTCTGCTTCTCCCAACTACGATTACATTGGTACCAACTATGCCCGTTTGATGAATTATCATGCGGCACACGATATAGGCCATGCACTGCAAGGCATGATGCTGGTAGGTTGTACGTCTTTTGGCACCTGGAACGACCAGTCGGCCGATAGCAACCTGATTATCGGGCGCAATTTCGACTTTTATATGGGCGACGATTTTGCGAAAGAAAAGATGGTGGTATTTTATCGCCCGGAAAAAGGGCATAAGTTCATGTTTGTGACCTGGGGCGGTTTTACAGGGGTGGTATCCGGTATGAATGACCAGGGCCTCACCGTGACCATCAATGCTGCCAAAACCAGCGTGCCTACCGCCGCTGCTACGCCGGTATCGCTGGTAGCCCGGGAAATCCTGCAATATGCGGGTAATATTTCCGAAGCCTGGAATATCGCTGCCAAGCGGGAAATGTTTGTATCGGAATCTTTCCTGGTTGGCTCGGCAGCTGATAATAAAGCGGTGCTCATTGAAAAAACGCCGGAGGGAATGGATATGTACAGTTCTGGCAAAAACACCATTACCTGTACCAATCATTTCCAGGGCGACTCACTCGGTAACCTGGCTTCCAACAAGCTGCAGATGAAAGAAAGTGCATCAGAATACCGTTACGAAAGATTGAAAGAGCTGATGCAGGAAAACGGGCCTAATACAGTACAGAAAACGGTGAACATCCTCCGCGACCGCGGTGGTTTACATAATGCCAATATTGGCCTGGGGAATGAGAAAGCCATCAACCAGTTGATTGCCCATCATTCTATCGTATTTGAACCTAAAAAACAAATGGTGTGGATATCTACTGCGCCGTGGCAGCTGGGGCAGTTTGTAGCCTATGATCTGAACAAGATATTCAGTATGCACGGCCTGGATTCCGATCATGAGGTATACGACAGTGCCCAAACTATTCCGGCAGATAGCTTCTTGCTATCAAAAGAGTATGTTGCCTTTAATACTTACCGGCAGCTGAGAGACCAGATAAAAGAAGGTAAAACAGTAGATATTAACGCACTGATTGCGTCTAACCCGGCATACTATCATACATATGTGCTGGCAGGCGATTATGCGTTTAAGCGCAAGGAGTATGCGGCTGCCAAGAAATATTATGAAACAGGCTTAACGAAAGTCATTGCCACCAAAGGAGAGGAAGATCATATCCGTAAACAGCTGGAGTTATGTAATGCAAAATTGCAGGCGAACCACTAAAAGTAACTGTTATGATTATAGGTATTGGAACAGACATTGTGGAGGTGCCCCGCGTCGCGGCCAAGCTGGCTAAGGGCGAGGGATTTCGCAACCTGGTATTCACGCCCTATGAAATTACCTATTGCGAAAAACAGGCTGCTCCGGCCGATAGCTATGCTGCCCGCTTCGCTGCCAAGGAAGCAGTGTTGAAAGCTATGGGAACCGGTTGGGGCAACGGTGGTATTAATTTCGACGAAATAGAAATACGCAACGATGAAGCCGGGAAACCGGAAGTATACCTGATTGGCAAGGGAGCAGCCATGTACGCTACCATGGGCATCAGAAAAATATGGGTGTCTTTATCCCATGAAAAAAGCGCCGCCGTAGCCATGGTCATTATTGAAGGATAAATTTTAAGCCGAAGATGTATATACCAGATATTGAACTACAGCCGAAAGCAGCCATCAGGGCTTACCAGGAGAAAGAAGTACTACGCCTGCTGGGCTACCTGCGTGAATTTTCGCCGTTCTATAAAGCATGGTTTAAAAAACATAACATTGCTGCCGACCAGGTTCAGTCGCTGGAAGCCTTTTCTATGATTCCACCGGTAACCAAAGAAGATTTACAGGAACACAACTGGGAATTCCTTTGCGTAGATAAAAGTAAGATTGCGGAATATACTACCACTTCCGGTACCCTCGGTCGCCCCGTTATTATTGCCCTCACAGAAAAAGACCTGCAACGTTTAAGCTACAATGAATACATTTCTTTTTGTTGCGCCGAAGGAACAGACAACGATATTTACCAGCTGATGCTCACGCTGGATCGCCAGTTTATGGCAGGTATGGCGTATTACAATGGTATACGTAAACTCGGCGCCGGCGTATTGCGCGTAGGTCCAGGCGTGCCCAGCATGCAATGGGAAAATATACAGCGTATACAGCCCACCGTTATTGTAGGCGTACCTTCCTTTATCGTAAAGCTCATTGCCTACGCGAAAGAACATAATATCGACATTAATAGAACATCTGTAAAGAAAGCCGTGTGTATTGGAGAAAATATCCGGAATACGGATTTTTCGCTGAATGTATTAGGCAAGAAAATTACAGAGCAATGGGATATTAAATTGTATTCCACCTATGCTTCTACCGAAATGCAGACGGCCTTTACAGAGTGTAAAGCCGGCAATGGCGGGCATCATCATCCTGAGCTGTTGTACGTGGAATTACTGGATGAAAACAACCAGCCGGTAGCTCCCGGCGAAGAGGGCGAAGTTACCATTACCACCCTGGGCGTAGAAGGCATGCCCCTGTTGCGTTATAAGACCGGCGATATCTGTCAGTATCATTACGATACTTGCAGCTGCGGCAGGCATACTTTACGCTTATCTCCCGTAATAGGACGTAAAAAACAGATGATCAAGTACAAGGGGACCACCCTGTACCCACCTGCGCTGTTCGACCTGCTGAACGATATGGAAGATGTGAAAGAGTTTGTAGTAGAAGTATATTCCAATGAACTGGGTACTGATGAAATTCTCCTGCACCTATGGCCCCGCGAAGAGTCGGAAGAAATGGACCGCAAAATAAAATCTTATCTCCAGGCCAAGTTACGGGTAATCCCCCAGGTGCGGTATACCAGCCAACAGGAAATTATGCGTATGCAGTTCCCGGAAAACAGCCGCAAACCAGTAAAGTTTTTAGATAACAGAAATTAGCCGTTATTTATTCAAAACCCCATCACCGCTATATCTTTCGGGTTATCCAGCTTCGTGCTTTTCCGTTCGCCCCCTACCATTACATGAATCATATTTGTTTGTGCAGGATGTCTTTCATACAGCAGGTTATTTTTAACCTGTACCTGTTTAGGTGCAGGAACATTTTCCGCTTCCAGGAAACTCCATACGGCGTCTTCTTCTATCTTATAACCAATGAAATGTAAGGGAACTGTTTTACCATCTAAGGTAATGATGAGGTGCCGGGACAGGTAACCGGCAATATAACCCTCTACCTGTGGGCGATTGGCAGGATGAGTGATGTCGAAAGACGTTTTATATTCCGCTTTGAGCGTATTTTCCAGGTCATCCGCAAAAATACGGCAGCTTACCTGCAGCTCTTTCTTAGCGGCATTATGCGAAATCTCTGTTACACTGGCATAAAAAGGATGAACGGCTGTCAGCCACAAAGTCATCCACCATTTACAAAATAATAAGCCCACCTCTTTATATTTTTATTTTCCGGAAGACAAAAATACACTTTAAGCCGCCATATTCTCCGCTCACAACCCCGATTTTTTGGTTCAACACATTTGTATATTGATTTTTGGAGAACATTATTATCTTGTGTGCTTTGAAAATTAAAATACCAGTGAACGCAAATGTAAACTTGGTAAAGCAATCATAACCAAAATATAGCAGGGCAGGGCAATGGATGAGTTGTATTTTCAGCTGGGATGGCAGCATATTATCAATTGGGACGCTTACGATCACATTCTTTTTGTAATAGCACTAAGTGCTATTTACCTGTTGCGCGACTGGAGAAAAGTACTGGTATTGGTAACGGCGTTTACAGTAGGTCATTCTATTACGCTGGCCTTGAGTGTGTTACATATTATCCGCATACCCGGGCCGCTGGTGGAGTTCCTGATACCGGTTACAATATGCGTTACCGCCGTGTCTAACATCCTGAAAAGGGAAGATGAGCCACAGAACCTGCAACTGAACTATTTCTACGCATTGTTTTTTGGATTGATTCACGGGCTGGGGTTCTCCAATTACCTGAAGAGTTTATTGGGCAGCCAGGCCAACATCGTACAATCACTCCTGGGATTTAACCTGGGGTTGGAATTCGGGCAGATCATCATCGTGATGAGCATACTGCTGGTATCTACGATGATCGTGAAAATCAGTCACGTAAAACGCCGTGACTGGAACATGTTCCTGTCGTCGGCCACCTTTGGAGTCGCATTTTTAATGGTTATACAAGGCGTTAGATCGCTGTTTTTTTAATACTGTTTATGAGAAAGAATCTTTACCTCGCCGGGGTATTGTGTTGCAGTATTTTATCGCTGCAGGCACAAAATAACCCAGGATCCAACCATGGCAACCGCTTCGAACAGCTGGGCACTATGCTGCAAACACCCAACATGTACCGCTCTGCCTCCGGGGCGCCAGGGCCTAAATACTGGCAGCAACGGGCCGACTACGATATCGACGTACAACTGGATGATGCTGCACAGAAATTAACCGGCGCCGAAACTATTACCTACTTTAATAATTCGCCCGATCCGCTCACCTATATCTGGCTGCAGCTGGATGAAAATGAGCACGATCCGAAAAGCGACAACCAGTCTTTCAACGAAAGCCGGATGTCGGATAAAATGACGCTTTCTACGCTCAACAGCATCCTGCCGCCTAAGCAGGACCTGGGCGTAAAAATTACGAAGCTCACCGATGCGGAAGGCAAAACATTGCCCTACACCATCAACCAAACCATGCTGCGGATTGATTTGCCCAAACCGCTGATGCCAGGCGAAAAATACCGCTTTAAAGTGTCCTGGTGGTACAACATTTCTGATCGGATGACCATCGGTGGCCGCGGCGGATATGAATATTTCCCGGAAGACAAAAACTACCTGTATACCATTGCCCAATGGTATCCCAGGTTGGCGGTATACTCCGATTTTCAGGGCTGGCAAAACAAACAGTTCACCGGCAGAGGCGAATTTGCCCTCACCTTCGGTAACTTCAAAGTACGCATGACGGTACCTTCCGACCATGTGGTAGGCGCTACCGGCGAATGCCAAAACTATAAAGAAATGCTCAGCGCAGCCCAATACCAGCGCTGGCAACAGGCACAAAACAGCAAGGAACCGGTGGAAGTAGTGACCCTCGACGATGCGAAGAAAGCGATGCAGGGCCATGCCTCCGGCACCAAAACCTGGGTGTATGAAGCACAGAACGTGCGCGACTTCGCCTGGGTATCTTCCCGCCGCCTCGTATGGGACGCGTTGCCGGCTAACGTAGAAGGCAACAAGGTAATGGCCATGTCGTATTATGGTCCTGAAGCCTATCCGCTGTATCACCGCTATTCCTCCAAAGTAGTAGCGCATACCCTGAAATCCTATTCAAAGCATACCATCCCTTATCCTTATCCTGTGGCTATTTCGGTAGAAGCGGCCAACGGTATGGAATACCCGATGATCTGCTTTAACTACGGCCGTGCCGATAAAGATGGCACCTACTCAGAATCTACTAAAAACGGCATGATCGGCGTTATCATCCACGAAGTAGGACACAACTTCTTCCCGATGATCGTAAACTCCGATGAAAGGCAATGGACCTGGATGGATGAAGGATTAAATACCTTCTGCCAGTTTATGGCCGAACAGGAATGGGACAGCAATTTCCCTTCCGGTCGTGGCCCTGCCCATAAGATCGTAGATTATATGAAGATGCCTAAAGACCAGTTGGAGCCTATTATGACCAACTCCGAAAATATTGTGCAGTTTGGTCCTAACGCTTATGCCAAGCCGGCTACCGGGTTGAATATTCTCCGTGAAACCATCATGGGCCGCGAGTTGTTCGACTTCTCCTTCAGGGAATATGCACGCCGCTGGGCATTTAAGCATCCTACGCCAGCCGATTTCTTCCGCACCATGGAAGATGCTTCTGCGGTAGACCTGGACTGGTTCTGGCGCGGCTGGTTCTTCGGTATCGAACCGGTAGACATCTCCCTCGATAGCGTGAAATGGTTCCGCATGGACGGCAATGATCCGGAAAAAACAGCCAAAAATGCCCAGGCAGCTTATGATAAAAACATGGATCATATTGCCCGTCAGCGGAATAAAGCCGCCGGCATAAAGTATGCGGTAGACCAGGATACCAGCCTGCAGGACTTCTACAGCAAATGGAACCGGTTTGAAGTAAGCCAGGAAGACAAAGAAGCCTACAACAAGTTCTATAACGGCCTAAGCGCAGAAGAAAAAGCACTATACGACAGTAAGAAGAACTTCTACCAGCTTACCTTTTCCAATAAAGGCGGACTGGTAATGCCGCTGATCATTGAGTGGACATTTGCAGATGGTACTAAGGAAACAGACCGTATTTCTGCCTACATCTGGCGCAAAAACGAAAATGAAGTGACCAAAGTATTTGCCAAAGACAAGCAGGTGGTGGCCGTGAAGCTCGATCCCCTGCGTGAAACCGCTGATATCGACGAAAGCAATAACAGCTGGCCCCGTGAAGCGGCTCCTTCCCAGTTTGAGCTGTTTAAAGCACAGGGAGGCGTACGTGGCGCTTCCACCGGCGACAACCCCATGAAGAAAGCAAGAACAAAATAATCGCGCTATTTTATATTTTGTGGCGGCTATCATCCCGGATGATAGCCGCCCTTTTTTATATTCATAAAAGCCCGAGATATGAAATTATTTGCCCGCTTACTGATATTTGTCTGTTACGCCCAGGTGGCAAAGGCCGCAAATGTAGATACCGTCAGCATTTACAGCCAGAAAATGCACCGCGCCTATAATTGTGTGGTCATTACGCCTTCCACTTATAAAAGTGGTACTCAGCGATACCCGGTAGTATACCTGCTGCATGGCGCCGGGGGGAACTATGCCAACTGGGTCACCAAAGTGCCTGCCATTAAAGAACTGGTAGATACCTACCAATGTATGGTGGTTTGCCCCGATGGCGCTGTTACCAGCTGGTATTTTGACAGCCCGGTAGATAGCAGCATGCGTTTCGAAAGTTATGTATCCACAGAAATTCCTGCCTATATCGATCAGCATTATCAGACGATGCCCGAGCCTCATTACCGCGCTATTACAGGACTCAGCATGGGCGGCCATGGTGCTATGTTTCTTGCCATCCGCCATCCGGAAGTTTTTGGCGCTGCCGGCAGTATCAGCGGTGGCGTTGACTTGCGCCCCTTTCCCAAAAATTGGGACATTGCCAAACGCTTGGGTCCTCCCGGCGTTGCGGGTGCTAACTGGACCGACTATACGGTAATTAAGCAGGTAGAAAAGCTAAAACCCGGCGTTCTGTCTATTATCATCGACTGCGGGGTAAAGGACTTTTTTATAGATGTAAACCGCGACCTCCACAAGAAATTATTGCTGGCCGGTATTGATCATGACTATACGGAACGCCCCGGTGAGCACAACTGGGACTACTGGGCTAATTCCATCCAGTACCAGCTGTTGTTCTTCCATCGTTTCTTCCAGTAAACAAACGCCTGTTTGCATAAAGAAAGCCGGTTTTCAACAAAACCGGCTTTTGCTTTTGTCCTGTATTTATGAAATTCGAAAATCCTTGTTCTCTTAAAAAGTCCGTCAACAGGAATGCCAACGGCTGTTAATTTGAATGTGACCTATGTTGAGTGAATGCTAAATGCAATATTTTTATGAATCATTTGGTGTGATAGAATGCCGGTCCTCAACAGGACCGGCCTTTTTTATGCACGCGATTCAAAATAAAATGTTGATTTATTTTACCGGATCCCACCAGAGGTGCGTACCGCCTACGTCTTTTTGTGGTGTTAAGGTGGCAATTGCCTTTTGAATGGCGCCGGCATTAGTAGCGTATTCGTTGCTCGGGAAATTGGCTCTGCGTACGAAATCGGTAGTGCTGATAGCGCCATTACTGTTATTGATTACTACCGGGAAGAGTTTAGGATAACCGGTTCTGCGGAATTCAGACCAGGCTTCTTCTCCTTCAGGGTAGTTGGCAATCCATTTTTGTGTGATGATACGTTCCAGTTTCTGGTTGAAAGTGGCGGCAGCATCCCATTTAATAGTGATGGTGCTCAGGTAAGGAGAGCCGGTAAGTATATCGTTCTGACCAGCCGTGATGGCTTTGGGATCTTTGTACTCATTAGGTTTAGCGGTACCGTTGTTATAGTAAGTAGCCGCGCTGCCCAGCTTGTATTGATCAAAGGAAGCCTGGATACCGGACTGGTAGTTGGTTTGCGGGTCGCCGGCGTTGGCCCATCCGCGGATACCGGCTTCTGCTTTCAGGAACCAGCCTTCAGCAGCGGTCATCAGCTGTATTTTGCTGGGGAAAATAGCCAGCTTGGAGTATTTCAGGTATCTCTCTTTTGCATCGATATTGATACCGTTGCGGATACCTTTAAACGAACCGGCTACAGCGGGATCGGTAGCTGCCTGGAAGAATTTAGGCAAGCGCGGATCATTGTAACCACCCATGATAGATTCTGCGGGAGCGCCCATGCGGATATCACCCCAGGAGTCGTTGATGGTATTTAATGGATGTGTAGTAGCACCAATATCCACGAGGAAGTTATCGGTAGTACCATCGGTCAGTAAACCACCGGCATTGGCCAGGGCTGCTTCTCCCTCTGTTTTTGCTTTGGCAGGATCAATATTCACAACACGCAAAGCAAGCCGTAAGCGTAAGGTATTGGCGAACTTCAGCCACTGGATGTATTTGCCACCGTATACGAGATCCGCTTTCCCAAATAAAACGGATTGTTGCTGATCTTTGATCGGGGTGAGAATGTCGATCGCTTCTTTCAAATCGGCGAAGAAAGCATAATAAGCGTCTTTCTGGCTGTCTAAATCTACCGTACCATCTGCATTAGGCTGATTATACTTTGTGTAGATAATAGGGCCGTAAATATCGCTGATACGGTGCATGGCTTCTACCTTCAGGATCTGCGACATGGCATACGTTTCAGGAAATTTGGATTTGGAGTAGTTGCTCGCTTTGTAACAAGGGTTCATCACGTTACTGTAGGCAATTCTCCAGGCAGCGCTGGTCCACCCATCCAGCAGGTTATAGCTGAGGTTATTACTGTTACCGGCAAAGGGAGTGGCCGACATCATATAACCGCTGAATACATCTCCCAACAGGTTTTGCTGCAATTGAAAATCCGGCACCGGGAGATATAAGTAAATACTGCGTTGCGCCTGTTGTAACTGTGCCGCTACTAGCGCAAAGTCGCCTTGCAGATCAGCATCGGTAGACCCATACGGGTTTTTGTTGATTTCCTCGAAGTTCTTGGTACAGCTGCTGAAACTTAGTAAGGCAGCAGTCAGTACCAAACCTATTTTTTTATATGATTTAAAATTCATGGCTCAATTTTTTTGTGTGCTGAATCAGGTTAAAACGTAGCTTTCAGGTTTAGTCCAAAGCTGCGGGTAGAAGGCAGACCAAATACATCCACACCCTGAACACCGTTGTCTGTACTCATGCTCATCTCAGGATCGTAAGGCGCTTTTTTAGTGAAGAAGAACAAATTACGTCCTACCAGGCCAACCTTCAGGTCTTTGAGCACATTGTTGTGCATTGGAATGGTATAACCAATGGCTAGCTCTCTCAAACGTACGTTGGTAGCATCATACATGTAGTATTCAGTGATACCGGCACGACCGGCTACACCACCATAAAATACTGCTGCAGGGATCTTACCGGTGAATTTACCGCCACTGGCTTTGGTAGCATTAAATTCTACACCACCATTGTCGCGGGCGTCTGCGGTAACTTTAGATACGCCATATTCATCCAACATAGCCTGTGTAATACTCATTACTTTACCGCCAAAACGTCCATCGATCAGGATGTTTAAGCTGAATTGTTTCCAGCTGAAACTGTTGTTCCATCCCAGCAGGAATTTAGGAGTAGGATTACCCAGGAAAGACAGCGGACCATCGGCCGGCAAAGGCTTGCCATTATCATCTACCAGGACGCTGCCGTCTGCGCCGCGTTTGAATGCACGGCCGTAGATATCACCAAAGGAACTGCCTTCATGCAATTTCAGCGCATAGCTGTTTACGTTGTCGCCTTTAGGCGTAATGGTATAGTCGCCTTTCAGCTGCGGAGCCAGTTCTATCAGCTTGTTCCGGTTGTGGGTAAAGTTGAAGGAAGTTTGCCAGTTCAGGTTCTTGCTTTTCATAACCTGGTAGCCTAAAGTAGCTTCTATACCGGTATTTTGTACGTTACCTGCGTTCACAAAGGCATTAGGATATAAATAACCTGCGGAGATGGTAAAGTCAAAATACTGGTTTTTAGTATGTGAGTTATACCACGTGATATCGAAGTTTAAGCGGTTGTCAAACATTCTCCATTCTGTACCAAATTCAACAGAAGTGGTCATTTCCGGTTTCAGCGGTAATCCCAGGTAAGCGCCGGATGTATTGGAGGTCAGCGTACCGGAAGTAATGGTATTTACCGGCAGGGTTGCAAATGGCGCCACGTCATTACCCACTTTGGCATAAGAGCCACGTACCTTACCATAGTCTATAAATTTAGGCATATGGAAGATATCGCTGAGAATGGCGTTTAAACCACCGGAATAATAGAGATAGCCTTTCTTGGCATTGGGCGTGTAAGCCAGGGTGGAAGACCAGTCGTTACGGGCAGTTAAATCCAGGAATACTTTCTGTTGAAGATTGAAGCCTACGGTTCCAAATACAGACTGGAGCTGTCTCCTGGTGCCAGTCGGTATAATTTTAGCGGCCGGGCTCAGGTTGATGTTACCAACATGGAATATATTGGCAAAAGCGAGATCGGCATCTTTGGAATCGATGAAGTTACGATCCTGTTTCAGGTCTGTAATACTGGTACCTGCGGTGAAATTGAAGCCTATTTTATCAGAAATTTTAGGACTTCCAACAAATAACAGGTCGCCATAATACTGTGTGCTGGACAGGTAATCGTAGGTATAACGACCATTGGCATCAGCAATAGTGGTTTGCGTACCGGCATTGGCTTTTAATTCGTATTTATCCCAGGCTTTATTCACATTACCACGGGCTTGTACGCTTAGCCAGTCGGTGAGTGTATAACGCAAGGCCAATGAGGTGATCAGGTTATCCTTCCGGTTTTCAGTGATGTTCCTGTTCAGGATCCAGTAAGGGTTCTGCTGGGAGTCTTGTCCATCCAGCTTTTTGTCGATGTTGAGGTTCCACCAGTCCTGCACATACATGTTGCGGGTAGGAGAGAAGTACTCATAATTGTTTTTGTACTGATCGAAGTTTAAACCTCTGGGAAACAGGTACAAGCCAGTCAGTGCATTATAATATAAACCGGAAGTCGGGCGGTTGTGAGCATTTTGAGTAGTCATCTGCACGTTCGCATCCAGGTTTAGTTTATCGTTCAGGAAATTGGCATTTTCCCGGAAGTTGAGGGTGTGTTGTCCATATTTGGCGGTAGGCACAATACCCTTATTGGCGGTATTGGAGTAAGAGAAATAGGTCTGTGCCTTTTCTGTACCACCAGACACGTTCACCGAATTGATCCAGGTAGTACCCGTCTGGAAGAATTTCTTCACATGATCAGGACTGCTGCCTTTGTCTCCCCAGCTATACAGGTTGCCAGGAGAAGATTGCAGGTACGAGTATTGCAGGTCCGGACGATAAGAAGGCTGATCGAGGGTGAAGTTGGACGAGTAAATAATTTTAGCCTGTCCTGCTTTTCCTTTTTTAGTAGTGATCATGATGACCCCGTTGGCTGCCTGGCTACCGTACAATGCGGATGCGGAGGCGCCTTTCAATACGTTTACGCTTTCGATGTCGTCGGGGTTGATGGTGCTGAGGATATCGCCACCATCGCGACCGCCGGAGGAAGTACCGGATGCCTGGCCCCAAAGATCGGTGGGCTGGGCGCTGGTAAAGTTAGCAATGGGCACTCCATCTACTACATAGAGTGGTTGGTTTTCACGGATAGATTTTTGTCCGCGTAATACAACCCTGGAAGAACCGCCTACACCAGAGGCACTCCGGTTGATTTGTAAACCCGATACTTTACCGGATAAGCTGTTGATAACGTTTGTTTCCTTAACGGTAGTCAGATCTTCTCCTTTTACCTGTTGGGTGGAGTAGGTTAGATCTTTTGCTTTACGTTGAATGCCCAACGCGGTTACTACCAGCTCATTTAATCCTTTAACATTGTCGTCTAAAGAAACATTGAGGGTAGCGCCGCTACCTACTGGCATTTCTTTTACGGCAAAACCTACGGAGCTGAAAACCAGTACATCGCCGGTTTTGGCGCTGATATGATATTTACCGTCTGCACCAGTTTGTGTACCTCTTGAAACACCTTTCACCTGTATCGTAACGCCGGGCAATGCATTGCCTTTGCTATCGCGTACGGTGCCGCTGATTTCCCTGTCCTGTAAAATACTACGGAATGAAGTGGTGGGCGAATAACGATAGCCGGTGGCCTTCGCATACGCACTGTCTGCTAAGATGGAAGTGAGCGCAAGACCGGTCATAGCACACACTTTCATAAGGCGTAGGTTTTTTTTCATACTTGCCTTTTTTTTGGTTAATAAATGGGATTTGTATTGTTGCATTAAACTGACCATTTTTAAATAGATCAAAGTGATGAATAGTTGTTCATACATGTCGGATACAGGACGCACAAAGCCGTTAGCATGGCGGATGCCATCCTGTTCCAGTTGTTTTGTAATATTTTTAATCAATAGCCGGACTCATAGGTACGTGCAAGGCCTCATCGCGTGTGGCAATGTCTATTCGGGTTGAGTCCTGTTATGTGTTTTTCTTACATGAAATGTTGTTTTTTATAACGTCTGTTTTTTACAGGCTGCATAGCTAAAAGCGCTGAAATAATGCGCTACACAAAAGGAGTCGGATGGAGTTGAAACTAGTACTATGTGATTTTAAATTTTTTTTAATTTTCTTTGAATGCTATCGAATGTCCCACCAGAGTGGTGTTCCCCCGGTGTCAGGGCCCTTCAGCGTGGTAATGGCAAGGGCTACCGCTTTGGGATTGGTGACGAGTTCTACCTGCGGCATGGGTAAGCGGCGGATAAATTTTTCTGTAGGGATGGTACCGCCGCTATTATTAATTACTACGGGGAATAACTTAGGATAACCGGTGCGCCTGAATTCTGTCCAGGCTTCCTGTCCTTCGGGAAACATGGCAATCCATTTCTGTGTGATAATACGTTCCAGTTTTTGTTCCCTGCCGGCATTTTCATCCCATTTAATGGTAATAGTGCTTAAGTGCGGATCGCCTGCAGATACATTGTTTTCAGGATTTTGAGGATCAACATATGGCTTAGGTTTGTCTATATTATTATTCATATAGTCGTTAACGTTACTAATGCCATATTGGTTGAAGGAAGTGGTAATACCGGCAGCATAGTTGTCGGCCGCGGTACCGGCGCCCTTCCAGCCATTTAATGCAGCTTCAGCTTTCAGAAACCAGGCCTCTGCAGCTGTCATAAACAGGATATTGCTGTTGAATTTTACCAGTTGGGAGAAGCCACTGTATTCTTCTTTCGCCGAAATACGGATGCCGTTACGGATGCCATGATACGCATTGGCGCCATCGTCGGTGGGGACAAAATAATGCGGTAGCCGGGGATCTTTATAACCTGTCAGGATAGATTCCATCGGCGCGCTCATGCGTATATCAGCCCAGGTATAACACATGATATTCAGCGGATGGGTTACAGGAGCAATGTTGATGGCAAAATTATCAGCAGGCGTTTTTAGCAACCCTAAAGGATGGCTGAGCGCTGCTTCTCCTTCCTGCCTTGCCTTTTGCGGATTAACGCCGGCAATACGGATGGCCAGGCGCAGTCGCAGGGTATTGGCAAACTTCACCCACTGCGCGTAGTCGCCCTTATAGGCCAGGTCGAATGAGGTGAAACGCTGCGCGGCATGCCGGTTGATATACGCGGTAAGTGTATCCACTGCTTCCCGCAAATCATTGAAAAATGCATTATAGGCTTGCTCCTGCGAATCGTAATCAATACCCATTTCATTGTTTAATACGCCATAATGCGTATACATAATGGGGCCGTAGATATCGCTGATGCGATGCATAGCCTCCACTTTAATAATCTGCGCCCATGCATAAAAATCGCTGTAGGTGCCTTTGGCCTTCTGTTGCGTGAAATCGCAGGACTTCATCACGTTGGTATAGGTAACCTGCCAGGGACGGTTGTTCCAATAATACAGCAGCCCGTAATTGGTGTTGTTGATATTGCCTTCAAAAGGAGTGGGCGACATCATATATCCCGAGAAGATATCAGCATTCAGATTTTGCTGCAGCTGTGCAGTAGGAGGGTCGTTGTAAATCAACAGGCACAGCTGCGCCTGTGATAACGGTTCCCCCATTAGGCGATAGTCCGCCGCCAGGTCCTCTTCATTAAAGTCATAAGGATTGGTGTTGATCTCATCAAACTTTTTCGTACATGCGCTTACCAGCATAATTGCCACCAGGGCAAATAATGTGGATATGTTCCTCCTGCTGTTCATTGGTGACCATTTTAAATACCTAATCTTAAATTGATTCCCATACTGCGTAAAGGCGGCAGCCCGAATACATCTACTCCCTGCAAGCCATTGCCTGTACCCATGGATACTTCCGGATCGAAAGGTGCATGCAGCTCAAAGAAGAACAGGTTCCTGCCGATAATACCGGCCCTTACGCTACGTATCCATTTCCATTTTAACGGAATACGGTAACTCAGGCTCAATTCCCTCAGTCGTATATTGGTGGCGTCATACATATACATTTCGCCAATACCGGCCCTGGAGCCAATGGTGGTATAATAAGTCTGCGCATCTATTTTGCCGGTGTAGGGGCTGCCGTTTTTATTCACTGCATTAATGGATACGCCTCCATTATCGCGGGCCCGGGCACTCACTTCACTTACGCCATACCAGTCGAGCACGGCCTGCGTTACGCTCATAACCTTACCGCCAAAACGGCCGTCTATCAAAAAGCTCAGGTTGAAATTTTTATAGTCGATGCTGTTATTCCAACCCAGGGTGAAATCAGGATTCGGATTCCCTACTTTTTTAAACGCATTGCGCGACTGCAGTTTACCTGCGCCATCCAGTATATACGCGCCATGATCATCTTTTACTAACTCTTTGTTTGAGTAAATATCTCCCCATGATCCTCCTTCCATAATAAAGGAGCCAAACATATTTACCCCGAAGTCCGTCAATATAAACATGCTGCTGCTGTCGGCGCCTATAATCCGGGAGTTGGACAAGGAAACGATTTTATTCTTATTGGCGGCGAAGTTGAGGGTGCTGGTCCAGGAAAGAGCTTTGTTTCGTATGGGCATGAGCGTTAGTGTGGCTTCCCATCCCTGGTTTTGGATATTCCCCATGTTCAGATAGTAAGTACTGAACCGGTAGCCCGGTGGCGCGGGAATCTCCATATATTGTTTGTAGTTGTTGTTCTTATAGAAGGTAAGATCGGCCGTCACCCTGTTTTTAAACAGATGCGCTTCCATACCTATTTCAAACGAGCGGTTGTCTTCCGGCTCCAGGGTCAGGCCAGGGTAAAGCGTGCGTTGGTTCAATATTACCCGGGTAACCCCGGCAATAGTTTGCAGGGTAAACGAAGCGGGGCGGGACGAGTAAGCCGCAATATCATTGCCTACCCGGGCATACGAAATGCGGGAACGGAGGAAGTCAATGCCGGCCGGCATCTTAAACATTTCACTCCACACCGCAGAAAGACCGGCGGAATAATAGAAGTAGCCCTTATTCTTGGTGTTGGTAAATGCAAAAGTGCTCGACCAGTCGTTACGCCCGGTAATATCTAAGAACAGGAAGTTTTTAAACCCGGTTTGTACGTTGCCAAACAGGGCTTGTAGCTGCTTCTGGTCAATGCCATGTTGCGCATCCAGCGAGGAACTCCAGATATTGGAGATAGAAAATTTATTGGGATAAATTAGGCCCGGATCCGCATTGGGATTGGAGCCATTGAAAGTGCGTTCATGTGCTTTGGTGTCGGTAATGCTGGCGCCCAGGTTACCCGCCAGGTGCAGCCAGCTGTTGATCTTGCTGCTGGCATTTACCATGAGGTCTCCGTATAACTGGGTATTGAATTCTCGCTCCTGGGTATAGCGGCCATTGGAACCTGCCAACACAATCTGTGTACCGGCATATGCTTCCAGCTCATACTGGTCGAGCGATTTATCAAAGTTGCCACGGCTTTTTATGGATAGCCAGTTGTTCAGCTGCCAGGTGAGCGACAGGGTGGCTAACCCCCTGTACCTGGAATCGAGGCGTAGGTTGCGTTGCAGCGCCCACATCGGGTTTTGCTGATCATCTTGCCCTATCCATTTTTTATCGCTGCGGATGTTCCACCAGTTTTGCAGGTACAGGTTACGATCCGTATCGAAGTATTCAAAGTTGCTTTTGTAGTAATCAAAATCCAATCCCCTTGGAAAGGTATACAGCCCCGAAATAGGGCTGTAGTAGAGGCCGGACGACAATCGGTTTACTGTATTTTGGGCCGTAAAGGATACATTCGCGTCCATCACCAGTTTGTCGTTGAGCAGCTTTAATGTTTCCCGTAAATTAACAGTATGCCGGTCAAACCGGTTGGTAGGCAGAATACCTTTGTTCGAGGTGTTGGCATAGGAAAAATAGCTTTGTGCGGTTTCGGTGCCACCGCTGAAAGCCACGGTATTGGTCCAGGTAGACCCGGTTTGGTAAAATGCTCTTACATGATCCGGTGCTTGTATGGACTTGCCCCAGCTGCCAAGCGATCCGGGTTGTGGCGTGCCTACATGGTCTACACCCGGGGGATCTGTCTGTGCATACCGGTATTGTAATTTTGGCAGCAGGGACGGCATTTCCAGGGTATAGTCGGAGGAAACATCGATTTTACTGCGGCCGGCTTTCCCTTTTTTGGTGGAGATAAGGATAACGCCGTTGGCGGCCTGGCTGCCGTATAGAGCGGCCGCAGAAGCGCCTTTAAGGATGCTGATGCTTTCAATGTCATCAGGGTTGATATTGGAGATACCATCGCCGCCATCGCGGCCCCCAGCGCCTATGATATTATGCGATTGTCCCCATACATCGGCTGGTTGAGAAGGGGTGTTGTTAACGTATGGTACGCCGTCTACGATATACAGCGGTTGATTTTCCCGGGTGGATTTATTGCCTCTTAGCACCACGCGTACGGAGCCGCCTACGCCGGAGGCGTTGCAGGTAATGGTAGCACCTGCCGTTTTCCCGTTCAGGGAATTCATGAAATTAACGTCTTTTACCAGCTGTAAATCATCGCCACCCAGTTGTTGGGTAGCATAGGGCAGTTCTTTCACTTTTTTCTGGAGGCCCAGCGCGGTAACGACCAGCTCATTCA
This sequence comes from Chitinophaga sp. Ak27, assembly GCF_012726295.1. Taxonomy (GTDB): domain Bacteria; phylum Bacteroidota; class Bacteroidia; order Chitinophagales; family Chitinophagaceae; genus Chitinophaga. Next base: position 47,364 of record NZ_JABAOB010000008.1, read on the forward strand.
GTGCTTTCACATTTTCCTGGAGGCGTACGTCTATTACATTTTCAGTGTACACTACTACTTCACGGTTAACGAAGCCGATAGAGCTGAATACAAGGACGTCGCCGGTGCTGGCTTTAATGGTAAAACCAGCATCGGCGTTTGATTGTGTTCCTTTGTTTGTATGTTTTATCTGGATGGTAACTCCGGGGAGCGGCGTGCCTTTGTTATCGCGTACAATCCCTGTAATATCTCGTTCCAGTGATACATGATTCAGCAAGTCTACGCTGGGTGACGATGTTTTTTCACTCGCGGTCCCCACTATGATTTTGTTATTGATCTGGGTAAACTTTAGTCCGCTTTGTACTGACATTAACGTGAGCACTTCTTCGATGGGTGTTTTGGTGCAGTTTAACGTAATCTTTTTCTTCAGGTTAAGATCAGCTTTGTCGTAATGAAAGTTTAGTCCTGTTTTTGCCGAAATTTCGGCCATTACATCTTCCAGGTTTTTATTTTTAACCTGGATGGTGACGACAATATCTGTGGGCGGGTCGGGTAATTGCGTGATGGCACTAGTCATGGTGTTCAGGCTACCCGCCAACAGGAGTGTCAGCATCAACCCCATGGATACAAACCACTTCACGGGGCACGGCTTTACCCTCATATGAACTAGTTTTGATTTTGCAAATAAACGGTATCGTTTTTAATGGTATAAGAAAGTGATTTTGCCAGGCAGATAATATCCATAACCTCTTTAAGGTTTTCGTTTTTGAAGGAGCCGTTGTAATTCCATTCTTTTTTGTCGCTGTTATTTATAACGGTCACACTGTAACGATTTTCGATGCCGGTTACGATTTCATTGTAGGGAGCATCTCTGAATACCAGGTATCCCTGTTTCCACCCGGTAATGTCATCTGGTTTACTGAAGCTGGTTTTTACCAGGTGCAGGGAAATGCGGTCGTAGCTGATCTGTTCACTGGGGAGCAGGATGAGTGAGGCCGATTGCTGACTGGCATTCAGCTGGTCAATTTTTACTTTACCGGTGAGGAGGGCTACGGTCACTTTTTGTTCGCTGGCATAGGCGCGGATATTGAAAGATGTACCTAATGCGGTGGTGGCCAGGTCGCCGGCTTTTACCACAAAGCTGCGGGCAGGATCGGCAGCTACATTAAAAAACGCCTCTCCTTCCAGTAATACCACGGCGCGGATGTTGTTACCAAAGTGCTCAGGGTAAAGCACTTTACTCCCGGCATTCAACTCCAGGCTGCTGCCATCTTCGAGGGTAATACTTTCTTTATTGCCTTTGCCAGTGGTCACTTCTACAAACCCATCCCGCACTACGCGATGTCCCTGGTTGGCGGCCAGGGCTGCGGCATGGTTGCCTGCTGGTAAAGGCGTTACCTGTTTGGGCTGGTTGAGCCAGAAAATGCCTACGGCCAACAGGAAAACTGCAGCAGCTACAATGGCATACCAGTAGCGGGCATACAACGGCTTTACCCGTGGTGCCGGCGTTATTTGTTGATTCAGCTGTATTTTTAGGCTGTTCAGCTCCCGGTCCAGTTCTCTTTCATCTACGTAGGTGGACTGGTGACGATTTATGTTTTCAAACCACTGATCTACAATAGCTGCTTCCTCCGGTGAGCATTTCCCCTGGTTATATCGTTCCAGCAATATTTTGATCTGTTCTGTGTCCACCTGCTCGGAATTTTATGTGTTCTTAAGTCGGAATAACGTGGAAATAGTACCATCGCCACCCGGTATTTTTTATGAAATACCCGGTTTAGATGAAGAAATAGCGGATCAGCAGAACGCAAAGGAGGATAAGATCCGTTTTGGCATAGCTGGCCCTCAATATTTTTAGTGCTTTGGTGATTTGGTTTTTAACCGTTTGCTGCGATAGCCCCAGGTGATCGGAGATCTGTTCTACGCTTAGATTTTCAAACCTGCTCAGCATAAAGATTTCCTTCATGCGTTCGGGGAGGTGGTTAATCGCCTCAAATAGTTCCTGGGTCCTTACTTTATTGTCTACCGTGTCTGCAATAGAATGGGGTTGCGCATCGAAGTGCTCAATCAATTGTTGCAGGTACTTGCGATAGGTGGCGTTTTTCCGGTAAATGTCAATGATTTTGTAGCGGGCTACCTGGTATAGGTATGCTTTCAATGATTCTTTCAGTACCAAAGAGTGCCGCTTCTCCCATAGGGAAATAAAGAGCTCCTGCAGTACATCTTTGCTGACTTCTGCCGCGTCGAGCTTGCTGTATATAAATAAATACAGCATTTTACTGTAGCGGTCATAAATGGCATTGAAGGCTGCACTATCATCGCTTTTTAACAGCGATACTAACTGGTTATCGGAATAACTGCTGTACATTGAATGACAGTAGTAATTAAGCGTTTTGGTTGATAATTACTGAAATGAATGTAAGAAGAAAATTTTGATATTCTGAAATTTGACAGCCAACTTTTTAAAATAACTAAATAACCAAATACTAAAATAATTATATTTTTATCATGCTTCCTTCAGGCGGAGCTCATTCTTATACTCCTTGGGTGTTTTGCCCACGATCTCTTTGAAGAAGCGGTTGAAGTTGGAGAGGTTTTTAAACCCGCAGGAATAGGCGATTTCGGCGATAGACCAGTCTTCTTCTGTTAGGCGCTTGCAGGCATGGCCAATGCGCACTTCATTTAAAAACTGGACAAATGATTTTTTGGTGCGGTTCTTAAAGAAGCGGCAAAATGACTGTGGCGACAGGTTGGTGATGCTGGCTACATCCTGCAGGGAGATTTCTTTGGAGAAGTTATTCATCACATATTTGAACACTTCATCGATCTTATGATTGTCTTTTACATTGTAGGCATGGGAATAACCAGTGCTGGCCAGGTAATAACAATCGCGTGTTTCTGATAATGTTTTGAGGATGTTGAGCAGTGAAATAATGCGGTCCAGTCCTTCTTTCCGGGGAAGGGCCAGTATCTCGGTTTTCAGCAGTTCATGGGTGGCGCCAGTGATTTTCATACCCCGCTGTGCCCGGTGAAACAACTCACTGAGTGCTTTAGTTTCCGGTAATCCATAAAATTTCTCCCCGAAAATATCCTTTGGGAAATAGATGACCACCGACCGCGCTTTTAAATCATCGCCCTTGTAGTATTCTTCTTCATTATACCATACGTGCGGGATATGCGGTCCAAGAAACACCATGTCGCCTTCCTCAAAGCTTTCAATGCTATCTCCCACAATTCGCTTCCCGTGGCTTTCCGTAACATATACTAACTCACATTCCGGGTGGAAGTGAAACGGCGTATTGAAATATGGATCACTCCTCTCTATAATAGTGATCTGGTTATCGGCAAAAGCCCCAACTTTAATAAGGATGGGTTTCATTCATGTATTAATTTAAGCTACTATATTACTGCGACAGTCCTATACTTTATTACCATAGCCATTATGCCCCCTTGGGGAACTCCTATGCTGGCAGGTGTGTTGTATACAGATTGTCCTATGAATGTTGCCAAGTTATTAAAAATTGGTTAAAAAAACATCATTTTGTCCAAAATAACCTTTTATATGACGGAAAGGGGCCACCCAGTTAGGGATAAGTTTTTCAATGTAGCTTGGAATAATTAATACAACAACGTAATTTTCAACTTCATTTTGTAAATTACGCAGGGCTAAATCGATGTAGCGTTTTTTTCTATGAAAGGGATCTCTATTAAAGATATTGCGAAACAGGCCGGTGTATCTCCTACAACGGTATCTTTTGTGCTTAATGGCAAGGCAAAAGAAAAAAGGATCAGCGAACAGGTAAGTAAGAAAATCCAGAAAATTGCCGCCCGGCTAAAATATAAGCCCAATCAGCTGGCCCGCGGATTACGTACCGGTAAAACAAAAACTATTGGTCTCATTGTAGAAGATATTGCCAACAACTTTTTTGCTTCACTCGCCAAAGTGGTGGAAGATGAAGCAGATAAATATGGCTACAAAGTACTTTACGGCAGCACGGAAGATAATACAGAGAAAGCAAAAGGCCTGTTGGAAGTATTGAAGTACCGGCAGGTAGATGGATATATCATCACGCCTACTAAAAATCTTGATAAGGAGATAGAATTGCTGCAGAGCGCCTCCAAACCGCTGGTATTAATGGATCGCTACTTCCCGCATATCAACAGCAGCTATGTGGTGCTCAACAATTATAAAGGCGCCTACGATGCCACTACCCATCTGATTGCACAGGGATATAAAAAGATTGCCATCGTTACCATCGCATCAGAACAAACCCAGATGAAAGATCGCCTGGATGGTTTTGTGGCTGCACTGAAAGAACATAAAATACCTTTTAATAAATCGCTGGTGAAGCGCCTCGCTTTTGACCTCGACAGGGAGAGCTTCAACACCGAAATAAAGAAATTTCTCACCTCCGTAAAAGATCTTGATGCAGTTTTCTTTGCTACCAACTACCTCGGTATTGCCGGTATTGAAAGTATCCGTTCCCTGGGCTGGGAAATAGGCAGGGAGATTGGCCTCGTTGGCTTTGATGATCATGATCTTTTCCGCCTGCACAGTCCCTCTATTACCTGCGTATCGCAACCTATTGCCAGCATCGGGAAAAACATCGTGGAAGTGCTGATGAATGAATTAAACCACCCGGGATCGCCTTCCAGGCAGGTCGTACTGGCGCCGGAACTGGTGGTACGCGCATCTTCTTTAAAACAGAAAGCATAAAGCGTAAAGCAAAAAGCTATTGAGGAGAATGACCAAAGCGATTTTATAATATTCGCCAAGATCATTCTCCTCAATAGCTTTTTGCTTTACGCTTTGCTTTCTACTCTTCTCAATAATGCTATTTTAATTTCAAAGGATAGTATTTTCGCAATCTTAACGAGCTGTTAACGAGAAATAAAAAAATTGTTAAATCTTTTTTGCACTTCTCGTAATTATCCCTAAGTTTGGAATCGATTATTTTGATTTTTATGAAAAACTTGTAGTGAAATGAGATGTGAGGGCGTTACACAGGTTTTTTTTTACGGAAACATGCTAAAACGTTTTACTACAGGCCAACTGTCAGAATTACGCTGAATGCCAATGGAGTAATTCCATGCTATTTTTAAGGACGGAAACTTTCAATTAACCATTAGGATTCCTGTGCAATGCAGGGACCTTGGTGCGGGGATTCCCATGCCTTTTATGCTTATGTGTCTGATTCACTTGTTATAATTCACTAAACCAAAGGAAGCTATGCGAAGATCACTTCTTCTCACCACGTTGCTTTTCTTATGCTGCTGTATTACTGCATGGGCGCAGGGTAAGAAAGCTGTTACGGGTACTGTTAAAGACGTAAAAGGAACGTTTTTACCAGGAGTAACCGTCAAAGAGAAAAACGCATCCAACGGCGCTACTACCGGCCCGGATGGAAAATTTACCATTCAGGTAGCACCAGGTGCTACCCTCATTTTTTCCTATATAGGATTTACCAACCAGGAAGTGGCTGCTGATGGACAGTCGCCATTGAACATTGTATTAAAAGAAGATAATAAGAATCTGAATGAGGTGGTAGTAACCGCCATGGGTATTAAGAGAGAAGCGAAAGCGCTGGGGTATGCGGTAAGTACAGTAAGTTCAAAGGAAATTACCGAAAGCGGTGCTACCAACTTTGCTTCAGCATTGTATGGTAAAGCTGCCGGTGTAAAAGTCGTTACTGCTCCGGGTGGTGCGTCCAGCGGTGTATCTGTTCAGGTAAGAGGTGTTTCCTCCGTGGCACTGAATACACAACCACTTTACGTAGTAGATGGCGTACCATTAAGAAACTTCAACGATCCTACCACTAACAGCTTTGGTACTACTGGTGGAAGAGTGGATGGTAACGGCGCATTGGATATCAACCCGGAAGACATTGAATCCCTGACCGTATTGAAAGGCGCCAGTGCCACTGCGTTGTACGGTTCTGAAGCCAACAATGGCGTGATCGTTATCACCACTAAGAAAGGTACCAAAGGTCGCGGTCTGAATGTAGACGTAAATTATGTATACAACCAGGAAAGACTGGCAACAGTACCGGATTACCAGAACGAATACGGACCAGGTTACGATGCCGCCACCAACTTACAGGTAGGTGCCGATTCCGATGGCTGGATTAAAGATGCTAACGGTGCAATGCACCCTTACTATCGCGCTTATGATCAATTCGGTCCTAAGTTCGATGGTCGTGATGTAAGATACTGGGACGGTACTACCCGTAAGTATGTTGCACAGAAAGATAACTATAAAGACTTCTTCCAGAAAGGCTATAATTCTGCCGCTAACGTCGCCATTTCAAATGCAGGCGATATGGGTAGCTTCCGTTTCTCTTACAATCGTGTAGATTATAAGAGCATCATGCCAGGGAGTAATATGTATAAAAATAACTTCAATTTCAATGGTACGTTGAAACTGAGTGACAGAGTAAGCGTAGATCTCGTATCTACTTATAACAACAACTTTGTACACAATCGTCCCAATGTAATGAGCAACATATTCGGTTCATTCGATGGCTTCTTTAGCCGCTTCGATGACATGGGTACGTTCTTCAATAAATACCAGACAAGTCATGGTTATAAGTATGTGGATTTTACTAACAACCAGTACGATCAGGACGAGAAACTGGCATATCGTTTCAGGGCTACTAACCTGATGGATTACCTGTGGAATAACCTGCGTAACAGTTACGACGAAACGCAGAACCGCTTTATTAACAGTGCAACCCTGAATGTTAGTATTCTGAATAATTTACGCTTCAGAGGCAGACTGGGTGGTGATTTCACTAATGTTGCCACTACTGATCAGCAATACAACACTAAACCTTCTATCTACGGATTTACAGGTCAATATGCGATCAACAACCGCAACAACAATTCCTTCTATGGCGATGCGATGTTGATTTATAACCCTAAAGTATCTAAAGACCTGGATCTTACTGTTACCGGTGGTTACATGGCGCGTAAGCAGACTTACAAAAACATGTACACCCAAACGAAAGGTGGTTTGATGGAAGAAAACTGGTTCAGTTTAGCTAACTCCGCAGATCCATTAGGAGCTACAGGCGTTCGTGCTAAGCAGATTGACATCGCCGGTTTCGGTATGTTGAACCTTGCCTATAAAGGCTTCTTGTTCCTGGAAGGAACCGGTCGGTATGAATCAACTTCTACTTTACCAGTAAAGAATAACAAATATTTCTATCCATCCGTGAACGCAGGCTTCCTGCTTTCTGAAGTAGCGAAACTGCCTTCATTTATTGATTACGCGAAGCTCCGCGCTTCTTTCGGTCTGGTAGGTAACCACCCGAACATGTATCAGGCTAACGTGGCATACACGCCGTATATCGTTACGTTGAGCAAGAATAACATTCCTTATCAGCAATCCAGTCCAAATTCATTTGGAAATGAAGAGCTGCAGTCTGAAAGAAAAAGAGAAGTGGAGTTTGGCTTGGAAACTAGGTTGTTCAAAAATAAAATTGGGGTAGACTTCAGTTACTACAACAATAAAATCATGAACCAGATCCTGTACATGACTACTCCTGGATCTGCTGGTGCTACATCACAAATCATGAATGCTGGCGACCTGACCAACTACGGTTTTGAAACAGCTATTAATGCCAGCCCGATTTCTACTAAAGATTTCCGCTGGACTACCCGTTTCAACTTTGCAATCAACAGAAACAGGTTAGCTGCACTGAGAGATGGTCAGACCACCCTGACAATGAACCCATATGATGGTGGTTATCTGTTAATCAGATCTAATATCGGCGAATCTTTGGGTAATATCTACGTACACCCGGCTAATAAGGATGCGAATGGTAACAAAATCGTAAACCAGGATGGTATTTATACTACCAACACCGGTGCTTACGAATATGCTGGTAACATTATGCCTAAAGTAGTGGGAGGTTTCTCCAACTCCCTCAGTTATAAAAACTTTACGCTCGACTTTACCCTGGATTATCGCTTAGGTGGCAACCTGGTATCAATTCCATACTACTATCAGATTGGTGCAGGTATGTTTAACAGTACCCTGCAGTACAGAGATGCCGCTCATGGTGGTATTTCTTACGATCCGATCGACTACGCTTCCGGTAATCTGGTAGCCAATCCAAATGGTTCCAAACACGATGGGGTGATCCTCCCAGGTGTAACTGCTGATGGTAAAAAGAACGAAAAAGTGATTACTGCGGCTCAATACTATATGAATCAGTATGATTGGGAAACTAACGGACTATATGAAAATGCAGTATTCAAAAACAGCTACATCAAAGTACGTGAGGTAACACTGGCTTATAACATGCCTAAAAGCATCGTTGAAAAAATGCACTTCCAGTCGCTTCAGTTATCACTGATTGGCAGAAACCTGTTCTATCTGTGGAAGACGCTGCCTAAAGGCCTCGACCCGGAAGTAGCAGTAGGCTCTTCCTGGCTGAATCAGGGAGTTGACGGTGGTACTATGGGACCAACAAGAAGCCTGGGTGCCAGCATCCGTGCCCGTTTCTAGTAAGATACTGATTTGTAAAACGAACTTAACAGATTAAAATGAAACGTCTCTTAATAAATTCTTCACTGCTTATCTTACTGGTGGCTACCTTTAGTTCCTGTAAGAAACAAATAGCGGACGCTTATCCCAATCCGGAGTTACAAACTACCGGATCTATGAGCAAACTGTTCAGCGGTATGTTTTTAAATAAGCGTATGCGCCCTTCTTATTGGGATTTTGCTACATTTATACTACCTACTACCGGCGCATTTTCGCAAATGACTGCGATGCCGGCTTCCAACAAAATGTATATTCCTTCTTTATCTTATACAGAAAATCGGTGGGTGGATTTTTATGCTGGATCTAAAGCTGATGATAACGACTATAATTATGTTGGTCCCGGTATCATGGCTAATTATCGCGAAATGGAAACTACCTATGGTCAGTTAACTGCTGACCAACAGACCCAACAAGCGATTTTCCTCAATTGTGGTAAAGTAGTACTTTATGATCAGGCTGCACAGTTGGTAGATCTCTGGGGAGATATTCCTTTCACAAAGGCAGGGTCTTTGAATACTGACCGTGTGGTTAACCCGGCACCTTTCGATGATGCCGCTGCCATCTATGATCAGGCTATCGCTGATTTGGACAAACTGAACAGCTATTTCGCAACTGCACAGTTATCCATTGAAACGCAGGCTTCCTTTAAAAGAGCAGATATCCTGCTGGGAGGAGACCTCATGGCATGGAGAAGATATGCTAACTCTCTGCGTCTGCGCTTGTTGATGCATACCTCTTATGTAAAGGAAAGCACTGCCAAGGCGGCCGTTACTGCTATGTTGGGTAATCCCACACAATATCCCCTGATTAGCGACAATACACAGAATGCGGTGGTTAAAATGAGCCCGACTACCCTGAAAAGCGATATCCAGAGCGCATTGACTGGTAGCCCCTACGCTCCTGCATTTCTGCTGGATACCGTAATGGCGGCTAACAACGATCCTCGTACAGACGTATACTGGGATGCAGGAACAAAAGGTATGAAAGGATTTGCAACTAACGGTACTACTACCGACTATGACAAAGGAGGATTTGCTACCTACGATACTGCTACTTTCTTCAATAACTACAATATACCAGGTGTTATTTTCACTGCAGCTGAAGTTAGTTTCCTAAAAGCAGAAGCCGGCGAAAGATGGGGTGTTGGTTCACCGCAAACAGATTATGAAAATGGAATTGCTCAATCTGTTGGGTTCTATTATTCTATTAATCAGTCTGCCTATTTCAGCAGTGGTACATGGCCAATCCTGCCAACACCATCCGGTACTGTCATCAGCGCCTTTATCGCTAAGCCAGCTGTAGCCTATACAGGCACTTCTCAACAAAAGTTGGCGAAGATCTGGACGCAGAAATGGGTAAACTTCTTCATTCTCCAAGCAGGTGAAGCATGGACAGAAGTAAGACGCACCGGTTACCCGGCATTGCCTTTCGCACTGGCGCCGGCTGCCGGCGGTGCTACTACACCTCCTCAGCGTTTGCTATATCCTGCTACTGAACAGATATACAACCCTGATAACTACGCTAAAGTGGCCGCTAAAGATAAAGCCGATATCAAGATTTTCTGGGACGTACGCTAATCAAGTCTCAAATCATCGTTACAATAAAAAAACATCCCGTTTCGGACTTTCCGAAACGGGATGTTTTTTTTATACCTGTTGGATCATTTATCCAATCATATTCTTGATCTCACTCAGCTTCAGCAGCGCTTCTACCGGTGTTAACCGGTTAATGTCCACATGATCCAGCTTCTGCCGGATTTCCTGGAAAACATCGCTGTGCGCATCAAAGATATTCAGCTGTAATTTTTGAGATGGCGTGCTGATATGCTTCACGTTTTTCTGTAATGGTGCTTCAATATGTTTTTCTTCGAGATGAGATAACACTTCGTTGGCACGGTTAATCAGTTCCGGCGGCATGCCTGCCATCCGGGCTACGTGAATACCAAAGCTATGGCGGCTGCCTCCCGGCGCCAGCTTACGCAGGAAAATTATTTTGTTGCCTGATTCCATATTGGTGATATGGAAGTTTTTGACCCGGGCATGTTTATTTTCCAGCTCATTCAATTCATGATAGTGAGTGGCGAACAATGTTTTCGGGCAACAGGCAGTCATATCGTGCAGGTATTCCACAATGCTCCAGGCAATGGAAATACCGTCGTACGTGCTGGTACCGCGACCAATTTCATCGAGGATAACCAGGCTGCGGTCGGTGATATTGTTGATAATACTGGCAGTTTCATTCATTTCTACCATGAAGGTGGATTCGCCGCCGCTCAGGTTATCTGAAGCGCCTACACGGGTAAATATCTTGTCGGTTAAGCCAATATCTGCACTGGTGGCCGGAACAAAGCTGCCCATATGCGCCATGAGAGTAATCAGCGCGGTTTGCCGCAGCAGGGCCGATTTACCGCTCATATTGGGTCCTGTGAGGATAATGATCTGCTGCGATGCCTTGTCCAGCGTGAGGTCGTTGGACACGTATGTTTCGCCGGCAGGCAATCCTCTTTCAATAACGGGGTGCCGCCCTTCTTTGATCACCAGATCGAAGCCTTCATTGATATTGGGCCGGCGATATTTATATTGAACCGCATTCTGTGCAAAGCACAACAGGCAATCTAATCGGGCAAATACCTGCGCATCTTCCTGTACCGGTAAAATGAACGACTGTAATGCTTGCACTAACTCGTCGAATAACCGGGTTTCCAGCGCCAGGATCTTTTCTTCTGCGCCTACAATCTTTTCTTCATATTCTTTCAGCTCCGGTGTGATATATCGTTCAGCATTGGCCAGCGTTTGTTTACGCATCCAACGCTCGGGCACTTTATTTTTATGGGTGTTGGTTACCTCCAGGTAATAGCCGAACACATTGTTGAAGGCTATTTTAAGGGAAGGGATGCCTGTAGCTTCCGATTCTTTCTGTTGTATTTGTAGCAGGTAGTCTTTGCCTTTGCTGGCAATGTTGCGTAGTTCATCCAGTTCGGCATTCACACCTTCCTGGATTACACCGCCCTTGTTGACCAATACTGGAGGGTTCTCCATAATTTCATTGAGAATACGTTCCAGCAATGGCTTACAAGGATCCAGTTTTTCGTGTAGCCGCAGGAGGTAGTCACTGCTGCTTCCGGCCAGCATGGCTTGTACCGCTTCTACCTGTTGCAGTGAGCGGGCCAGCTGCATCACTTCCCGGGGATTAATTTTTTTCAGTGGTATTTTAGAGACCAATCTCTCCAGGTCGCCGGTTTGCTTCAGGTGATGTACCAGGGCTTTGGAGAAATCAGTTTCCTTTATGAGATAAGCTACGGTGTCCAGTCGCTCGTTGATGGCTTTAATATCGCGCAAGGGAAATACCATCCAGCGTTTGAGCAGGCGGGCGCCCATGGGGGTAACGGTATTATCCAGCACTTTCAGCAGGGTATGCCCATTTTCCACGCTGCTGTTGAGCAGCTCCAGGTTACGTACGGTGAAACGGTCCATCCACAGGAAATCATCCTGGCTGATCCGTTGCATGCGGGTAATGTGTTGCAGGTTGGGATGCTCCGTGTCTTTCAGATAGTGAAGCGTAGCACCGGCTGCAATGAGTGCCGCCGCCAGTCCATCTACGCCGAATCCCTTGAAGGAATGGGTCTGAAAATGTTTGAGTAATATTTCCTCGGCATAAGTGGTGGTAAATATCCACTCATCCATCGTATAAGTATAGAACCGGCTGCCGAAGGTGGCTTTAAAGTGTTTCTGCTGCTGTTTGGCAAAGAGCACTTCTGCCGGACGGAAACTTTGCAGGAGTTTATCTACATATTCTTCACTGCCCTCTGCTACAAAAAATTCACCGGTAGAAATATCCAGGAAGGATACGCCGGTGGTATCGGTGCCAAAATGTACGGCAGCCAGGAAGTTGTTGCTCGAATTTTCCAGCAGCTTGTCATTGATGGCTACGCCGGGCGTCACCATTTCCGTTACTCCCCGTTTTACAATGCCTTTTACAGTTTTAGGGTCTTCCAGTTGGTCGCATACTGCCACCCGGTGACCTGCTTTTACCAGTTTATGCAGATAAGTATCTAACGAATGATGGGGAAATCCTGCCAGATCCACGTAGGATGCAGATCCATTGGCCCTTTTGGTTAACACGATGCCCAGCACCCGGGCGGCGATGACCGCATCTTCATTAAATGTTTCATAAAAGTCGCCCACACGGAACAACAGTACGGCATCGGGGTATTTATCCTTGATAGCCTTATGTTGTTGCATGAGCGGGGTTTCTTCCGATTTACTTTTTGCCATGGCGCAAATATATAAAACTCATCCCATCCTATTATCTTTGCAGGTGATGAGAAAATTAAGCATGGATGAACTGGGCCGGAAAACGGTCGCCGAGTTCAAGGCCGCCGATAAAACGCCTATTGTACTGGTGCTGGATAATATACGCAGCATGCATAATGTAGGCTCCGTATTCCGTACCGCTGATGCTTTCCTGGTACAAGGTATCATACTTTGCGGGTACACCCCGGTGCCTCCTCACCGTGATATTAATAAAACAGCCCTGGGTGCTACGGAAACGGTAGAGTGGCAGTACTTCGATACTACCGTGGCGGCGGTACAGGAGCTGAAAGCCGCCGGTTACCAGGTGATGGCAATAGAACAGGCGGTCAACAGCCATATGCTGGACCAGTTTATACCGCCCACCGATCAGCCATTGGCGCTGGTTTTCGGAAATGAAGTGAGCGGGGTAGACACGGAAGTGATGAAAGTGGTGGATGGCTGTATAGAAATTCCCCAGTTAGGTATGAAACATTCTTTGAATATTTCTGTGAGCACTGGTATCGTAGTTTGGGATATCTTTGTAAAACTGGCGGCCTTCAACCGCCGCGGATAACGGCAGCACATAAACTTTTTTTAATAAATAGCGAGTGGTATTAAAGCGTACCGGCAGCTAAAACATAAACACTGTATGATTTCTACGGTTAACAAATATCTTTCACTGGTTAAATTCAGTCATACCATTTTTGCCATGCCTTTTGCATTAACCGGCTTCTTTATGGCTACTACTAAGGGTGGCGGCAGTTTTAGCTGGACTACTTTCGGGCTGGTGGTATTGTGTATGGTATTTGCCCGCAGTGCGGCCATGGCCTTCAACCGCTGGCTGGATGTGGATATCGACAAACTCAATCCTCGTACTGCGAAAAGAGAAATACCAGCAGGTATCATATCTCCCAATAACGCTTTATTTTTTATCATAGCCAATGTGGTACTGTTCATCGTTACCACCTGGTTTATCAACAGGATTTGTTTTTACCTGTCGCCGGTGGCATTGCTGGTGGTGCTGGGATATAGTTATACCAAGCGTTTTACTGCGCTTTGCCATATGGTGCTTGGCGTGGGACTGGCATTGGCGCCCATTGGCGCTTACCTGGCGGTAACCGGTGAGTTTGCGCTGTTGCCGGTGCTGATGTCTTTCCTGGTGTTGTGTTGGGTGGCTGGCTTCGATATTATTTATTCCCTGCAGGATGAAGATTTTGATAAGTCACAGCAACTGAATTCAATCCCGGCCTGGCTGGGACTTTCCGGCGCCCTGCGCTTTTCGGAATTGCTGCACGTGGTGGCAGCTGCCTTAGTGATAACAATTGGCCTCACCGGGCATTTTCACTGGCTGTTCTGGATAGGCGCCGCGGTATTTATTGTAATGCTGGTATCCCAGCATTTGCTGGTAAAGCCCAATGACCTGAGCCGCATCAATGTAATGTTTATGACCACCAATGGTATTGCCAGCGTGGTGTTTGCCATATTTGCCATTACAGATATGCTGGTACTGGGATAATATATTCACCTCAAAAGATATTGATATGCCTCGTTTAATGGCCATTGACTATGGAAAGAAGAGAACCGGACTGGCCGTAACAGATCCGCTGCAGCTGATTGCCAGTGGATTAACTACCATCCCTACCCATGAATTGATTCCTTTCCTGAAGAAATATTTTGCAGCCGAACCGGTGGAAACGATCGTAATAGGAGAGCCTAAAAACCTGGACGGAACGGCTACCGATGCTACGGCCCTGGTAGCAGAATGCATCCGGGTCATCAAGAAAAATTTCCCCGATATCCCCATCGTCCGGGTAGATGAGCGGTTTACGTCAAAAATGGCCTTCCAGACAATGATCGACAGCGGGCTGAAGAAGAAAGACCGCCGGGATAAAGCGCTAGTCGACGAAATCAGCGCCACAATCATGCTCCAGGAATACCTGAGAAATAAAATATAAAATAAAGTTGTTATAATGAGCCGCAACAGGGGAGCTACAAGCCTGAAATTGTCTATCTTTGCGGATTAAACCAAGAATTTGAACATGATTTTGCCAATAGTAGCATATGGGCACCCGGTATTAAGAAAAGTAGCGGAAGACATTACGCCCGATTATCCTGGTCTGAAGGAATTGATTGAAAATATGTGGTCTACCATGTACGGTTCCAATGGCGTAGGCATTGCAGCCCCACAGGTAAATAAAGCAATACGGTTGTTTGTAGTGGATAGCGAGCAGATTATTAATAACCTGGAAGAAGAGGAGAAAGACGACTATCCCGGCGACAACGGTGTAAAGGGAGTATTTATCAATGCACATATAGTGGAAACCGGTGGAAAAGAATGGGCCTATAACGAAGGTTGCCTGAGCATTCCCAAAGTACGCGAAGATGTAAACCGTGCGGAAACAGTGACCTTAAGCTATGTAGATGAAAACTTTACACCACATGTGAAAACATTTACAGGTGTTACCGCCAGGGTAATCCTTCACGAATATGACCACATTGATGGGGTGTTATTTATCGATCACCTGAAACCCCTGAAACGCAGAATGCTGAAAAGTAAACTCGACGATATCTCCAAAGGCAAAATCAGGGTGGATTACAAGATGACGTTCCCTAAATAGGAAATAATTTTGTAATGTAAAGAAAACCTGTTATTTTGGTATTATAAAGTATAACATCCATATCCTCAACCTTGGGAGCTACCTTAACATACACTGAAGTAGAGCTGATTCAGGGCCTTTTGGCCAGGGAGGAAAAGATATTTACCTACCTATACGATCACTATTCACCCGCTTTATACGGTGTAGCCCTCAAGGTAGTAGGCGAAGAAGCTGCTGCTGGGGATGTACTGCAAGAAGTGTTCGTAAAAATATGGCGTAATATAGACCGTTATGATCCCTCAAAAGGCCGCCTGTTCACCTGGATGCTAAACATAACACGCAACACAGCGATAGATAGTCTCCGATCCAAAAACCACAAGTTAGATCAACGGATACAGGATGTCAACAGTGCATCACTGGTATACGAGCCGCAACTGGCAGTTCACTTATCTGTAGATCACCTCGGCCTGAGTAAGGTGATAGAACAGTTACAGAAAGATCAGCGCATTATTATTGATATGGCTTATTTTAAGGGTCATACACAGGAAGAAATAGCCAAATCTCTTGAAATACCTTTAGGAACCGTGAAGACCCGCATGCGCAACGCTATTATCCAATTGAGAACACTCTTAAAACAGTTGTAATACGGAAACATAGTGGATGTACAACGCTACATATCATCTGGAATTCTTGAAAGCTACGTTTTTGGCATGTTGCCGGAAGCAGAACGTAGCGAAGTAGAGGCTATCGTAGGACAATATCCTGATGTAAAAGCCGCTGTAAACTCGTTGCAGCTGGACAAGGAAAGATTTGTTCAGTTGTATGCCGTTTCACCTCCATCTGCTATTAAAGACAAGTTAACAGAAATTATTCGCCAGGAAAATACCCTGGAAGGCAATGAAAAGTTGCCGGAAGACTTACGTATCCCCAGCCACCAGCCTCCTGGTGAAAAAAAAAAGCCCGTAAAGGAAGCCGTAATTAAACAACTGCCGGTCGCCAGGAAAAAGGATGACCGCAAATGGAAAATAATGACCGCCGCTATCGTGATTTTATTAATAGGTAGTGTGCTCCTGAATTTTTTCTTCTTCCAGAAATCCACCGACTATAAAAGCCGTTACAAATCGTTGATTGCAACCAAAGAAAAACTGGAGGCAGAAAAACAGCGCGAAGCCTTAACCAGCGTCCACTCTCCGGCAGCTCCGGTAATAGATCCGCTGAGCGATCCCGCTTTTAAATGGACTACTATCCAGGGTGCAGGCTTGTTTAGGGGAAAGACCGTTGCAGTGGGCTGGAACGCAGGTACGCAAGCGGTTTACCTGCAGGCCAGGTTGATGCCGGCACCCCCCGCTGGCAAGCAATTCCAATTGTGGGCCATCATTAATAAGAAGCTGGTGGATGAAGGTGTTTTTGAAACCGGTGCAGAGGCTGCCCAGGTATTACAACAAATGAAGCCACTGGCGGCTGCCCAGGGCTTTGCCGTAACATTGGAAAAAGCAGGAGGTAACTCCCAACCCTCTATGGATCAGGTGTGTATGTCGGCAAAGATTGCGATGTAAAAATGTAAGAAAAGCCCCTGTTGTTTTAGATCGGGTGGCTGATGTGCAGAGATAAGTGGGAATAATTCAATATCCGTCAATTTTATTCTCTAACATCAATAATGAACCAGATCCGCAGGAGGGTGACCCTGTACCCGATTAAGACCTGCAACCACCAAAAGTATGTCCATGCAAGAAGAAACAACCAAAAGCCTATCCTGGAAATGGATTGCTGCCGCAGCTGCCATACTGCTGATCGGTAGCCTCATTCTCAACTATGTGTTCTTTAACCGGTACAACGAATTCAAAGAGTACAAAGACAAATACGAATCTTTGCTCCTCTCTCAGAACTCCATTTTGTCAAAGAGCAATCTTTACAAAACCCGCTTAGAGCAAATGGAAGAATCGATGGATATTATCCAGGATCCTAAAGTATTGAAGGTGCCAATGCCAGGAACCAAGGCATTCCCTGAAGCATTAGCCACCGTATTCTGGAATCCGCAGAGCCAGCAGGTTTACCTGAAGGTGAACAAGCTGCCGGAACCAGCCGCCGACAAACAGTACCAGCTCTGGGCTATCGTAGACGGTAAGCCCGTAGACATGGGCGTGTTCGAAATGGGTGATACCGCCAAACTCCTCCAGAAAATGAAAGTAACCGGCAAAGCACAAATGTTCGCCGTTACCCTGGAGAAAAAAGGTGGCGCCGTATCTCCAACAATGGAACAAATGTATGTGGCCGGAAAAATTCCGGGATAGAAGAAAGGCAGAAAGCTGAAAACTGAAAGTAAAAAGCTATTATGGAGAATGATCCGCGCGTATATATTACCCGCTTTGGTCATTCTCCGTAGTAGCTTTTTGCTTTCCGCCTTCTGCTTTTTCCTTAAATTGCAGGCATGTCACATATTTGGAAAAGTATAGCCGGAGCCGTAGCCGGCAGCCTGCTACTGTTTACACAACTCAATGCCCAGGATACAGCCCGCTATAAAGGCATGACGGTTAACCTGGACGAAGTAATTGTGGAAGCAAAACGTATAGGCTTCGACGTTAACAGCTTTATTAAAAGGGTAGAAGAAGACACTACCTTTTACCGTGCATTCAAAAATTTACATATCGTAGGATTTGATGCCATTAACGACATCCAGATACTGGACAAAGGCGGTACCCAGGTAAAAGCTTCCCTCTTTAACCGCACCCACCAGGACATGAAAGGTAGGTGCCGTACCATGCAAACGACCGACGAAAAAATAACCGGCGATTTTTATACCCGCAAAGGAAATTATAACTACTATACTGCTGAATTATACGCTAACCTATTTTTTACCAAAGGCACCGTTTGCGTAGATGAAACCGGCGAATCACCCGAACGCTCCAGCGGAAGCCTCGCCCGGCATAAATCACAGCTGAAACAACTTATCTTCAATCCCGGTAAGCCCGTACATGGCGTACCCATCGTGGGCCAGAAAGTAGCTATCTTCAATTATGAAGTGATGCGCTTCTACGATTTTTCTATTTCCGCCCAAAATTATGTAGATGGAACCCCTTGCTATGTATTTACCGCAAAAGCCAAACCTGACCTCAACCGTATCGACCGCGCCGATATTGTAATAGATGAGTTGATCACCTGGTTTAATAAAGATAATTTTGAAATCGTGGGACGTAAGTACGCCTTGTCTTACAAAACAATGCTGTTCGACTTTAACGTAAAGATGAATGTACAGATGACGAAATACAACGGGTTACTGATTCCTTCCCTCGTTTCTTACAGCGGTACCTGGAATGTACCTTTCAAAAAGCGCGAAACTGCCGTTTTTGCCGCAAAATTCATGAATTTTACCGCCGCTCAGTAATTAGTTCAGCAGCGTAATAGTACCGGTTTTATGCACCGGTAACCGCGTGTCCGTTTCTTTGTAGTCCACAATCCATACATAGGTGGCTACATCTGCTGTTTTCCCGTTGATTTTCCCATTCCAGCCTACCTGGGGATCGGTGGTATAGAATATCCGCTCACCCCAGCGATTGTAAATGCTGATGGTATAATCGTAGATAGGACAACGATAAATGGGCCGGAAAAAGTCGTTCCTGCCATCGCCGTTAGGTGTGAAAGCGGTAGGGAAAAATAACTGACAAATGCAATCGTGATACCCCACTGTTACAGAATCGACCGACTTGCCGCAGCTGTTATATGCTACCATAGCATATATACCCGGCCTGGTCACTGTGTACAGGGGAGTGCTGGTGCTGTCCTGCCACTTAAAAATGCCACCACCGGCGCCGGTAGCCCGCAATTGGTATACTTCATTTTTACAAAGCAATGTGTCCGGACCCAGGTTCACCCGCAGGGTATCGTCGAATGCCACTGAAATACTGTCGAACGACTCACAGCGGCCTATCTTGGCATGCACATAGTAAAAGCCCGGTTTGGTCACATAATAGGTGGCCTGGTCCGAGCCATCCTGCCAGCGATAAACCCCGTTGCCGAAATCGGCTGTCAACACCAGGAAATTACCTTTACAAATGGTGGTATCGTTGCCCAGGTTCAGCTTCTTCAGGCGATTGTAGTTAATGAAAATAGTATCTACCACACTACAGGTATGATTTATTTCTACCAGTGCCCAGAGATTGGTGGTCTGGTTAATGGTAACAGACGGCGTAGTGGCGCCGGTACTCCATTCCCATTTGGTAGCTTCGGGGATCTTTGGCGCTATCGTAATAGATTCGCCCGGGCATAATAAAGTATCGGGCCCCAGCGAAAAAGGATAGGGAGCACCGGTAAAGGTAATGGTTACCTGGGCCGACATCATGGCGCAACCTTTCGGAAACACATCTACATGATAAGTACCCGAAGCAGTTACCGGCTGCGTAGGCTCTGTATTACCGGTATTCCACAGGTAGGTACAGTTCTGGGCGGTAGCGTCCAGGGTTATGTTTTCACCGGTGCAAAGTATGAGGTCTTTGCCCAGGTCTATTTTAGGAATGGGTGTATAAAAAATATTTACCGAATCAGGGTTCGGACATCCGTTAATTTTTACTTTATAGGTAGCAGAGGTGTCTACAAGAATGCTGCTGCCGGTAGAACCATCCTGCCACAGGTAAGTGGCGCCTGGTATTACTGGTGCGCTGAGCGTCATAGTGGAACCCTGACATAAGGTGATATCCTGCGGCCCCAGGTCGAAAATCACCGGTGTTACGATGGTAATAGGTTGTATGGTAGTATCAGGTACTCCCTGCCGCCACGCAATGAGTGTATCATTGTAAGTGCCGGTAGCAGTATAAATATGGAAAGCTCCCCGGATATTAACAGCAGAATCTTTTGATCCGGATGCCGGATCACCGAAATACCATTTTACGGAATCAATTCCCGCCGGAGTATTGATCTGGAAAAAGGAGGTATCATTTACGCAGGTAGAAGATACAGTAAACGGGGTTTTGCCCTGTGCGGCGGTAGTTTCGGGGAGCAGGCAACAGGCAGCCAGCACAAGCATCAGGTATAAGATACGAACGGAAATGGATCTTTGGCTTCTCATGTATTGACATGGGTAATTACCGCTAAGATAATATAAAACATGTAGAATATTTTTAATAATAAATGTAGAAGGCATAAAGCGGAAAGCAAAAAGCTATTGTGGAGAATGACCAAAGTGATTTAAATATTCGCTAAGATCATTCTCCACAATAGCTTTTTGCTTTCTGCTTTCTGCTATAGATCAGCTTTCTTCATCTCTCAGCGGCCTGGCAGAGATATACCTTTTCCACTTTTCCAATACGCTGGTGAAATCGGCCGGCAATGGGCTTTCGAAATGCATTTGTTGACGGGTACGCGGATGTATGAATCCCAGCTGTTGCGCATGCAGGGCATGGCGGGGCATAATATCGAAGCAATTATCGATGAACTGTTTATACTTCGTATATACGGTGCCTTTTACAATACGATTGCCGCCATAGGTTTCATCGTTGAAGAGTGAATGGCCAATATGTTGCATGTGTACACGGATCTGGTGGGTACGGCCAGTTTCCAGCCGGCATTCTACCAGGCTCACGTAGTTGAAGCGTTCCAACACCCGGTAGTGGGTAATGGCTTCTTTCCCATATTCACCATCGGGATACGCATCCATGATTTTCCTTAACCGTTGGTGACGGCCTACGTGGGCTACTACCGTTCCTTCATCCTCTTCAAAATCACCCCATACCAGCGCTATATAACGGCGATGCACGCTATGGTCAAAGAATTGTTTGGCCAGGTCATTCATGGCTTTAGACGATTTGGCGATGACCAGTAACCCGCTGGTATTTTTATCGATCCGATGCACCAACCCGAAGCGCGGAATTTCTGGCTCCGTCACCTGTGTTTTATCTCCCAGGTACCACGACAAGCCGTTTACCAGGGTACCATCGCGGTTACCACAACCGGGATGTACTACCAGGCCGGCCGGTTTATCAATCACCATCACATCTTCGTCCTCGTATACTATGTTCAGCGGTAACTCTTGTGGAATAATGTCGTTGTTCTCCGGATTCCGGTTGGAAAACACCACAATCCTGTCCAGTGGCCGGATTTTGTAATTGGCTTTAACGGGTTTATCGTTTACCAATACCATCTCACCATCCAGGGCTTGTTGTATCTTGTTGCGGGTAGCGCCTTCAATGCGGTTTGTAAGGAACTTATCGATACGGAGGGGCTCCTGACCTTTGTCCACCACCATATTAATTTTCTCATATAATTCCTCACTGCCATCGCCATTATCCAGCTCATCTTCCAATTCCAGCAGTTCTTCAGCCATTAATATTATTTTTTTGCAAAGGTAAAGTTTAGTTGCCAGTTTAGCAGCTCCCGGGCAAATGTTCCGGATCACGGCGAATTGGCGTACCTTCGCGCAGCGAAAAAGAACCAGTACGATCATGGAAAAAGCAAAACAACAGATTGTAGTAAAAGACCTTGGCACCATCGGTTACCAGGCCGCCTGGGACTACCAGGAGCAGCTATTGAAGGAAAATGTGCAGTTGAAATCAACTACGCCCGCCGGGCAGCCAGCGCCTACTACCCACTACCTGCTTTTTTGCGAACATCCGCCGGTATATACCATCGGTAAAAGCGGGCATATAGAAAACCTGCTGATCTCTGAACAACGGTTGAAGGAAGAAGGTATCGAGTTTGTGCCTACCAACCGGGGCGGCGACATTACCTTCCACGGACCAGGCCAGATAGTAGGCTATCCCATATTGGACCTGGAACACTTTTTTACCGACATCGGCAAATATCTGCGTTGCCTGGAAGAGGTAATTATCCGCACCCTCGCAGAATACGGTGTTACGGGCGATCGCTCCAAAGGAGAAACCGGCGTATGGCTCGATCCACAGGATAAAGCCCAAGCCCGTAAAATATGCGCGATGGGCGTACGTTGCAGCCGCTGGGTAACTATGCATGGCTTTGCACTCAACGTTAATACCCTCCTGGATTATTTCAATAATATTATTGCCTGTGGCATCGCCGATAAACAAGTAGCGTCACTTGATAAAGAATTAGGACATGCTGTGAGTATGGAAGAAGTGAAAGCTAAGCTGAGCAAGCACTTTGGAGAAGTGTTTGAGGCGGAGATGGTGTAGGAGTGAGGTATATAAAAAAGCCCCCACGTTGCAGGCAGCGTGGGGGCTTTTTATAGCATGTTATAGCTTCTACATCTTATAATTCAACGGAATAAACAAATTCCACTTTTCTAACACCTTCCCATTCTCAAATATTTCAAAATTGAACCAGCCTGCATGCAGGAAAATCGCCTTTTCCAGGATCAGAAAAGGCCCTTTCACCTCCGGGATATCAAAGAGATAGGCCCCGTTTGGTTCATAAAATTTGACAGTATATTTTTTTCCCGGCGCATCCGGTAATTTGATATTCACATTACCATCTGCAGTGGTATAAATATAGTTTGATGGGTGCCATTGTATTCTCTCGGGTTCTTTGTTTTCCTGTTCTTTGCCTCGGAGGCCTTTGGCGGCATCCTTGATATCAGCATACTGGAGTTTCTGGTCGGCGCGAATACTGCTATCAGACAGGGCTAGTACCGTTTTACTGTACATATAACGCCCATTGGTGAATAAGATAAACAGGCGGTAGTAGTTGGTACCGGGCAGGGGCTTGTTATCGAGGTAAGCATTTCTTGTCTGGGTAGGATAGCTGGCATACCCGATGGTATTAAAATTCAGTACGCTGTCGAGCGACCGCTGAACACCGATTTCTTTGACTTGTGTAAAGCCGGAGATCCAGTCCAGTTGTATTTTACCGGTTTTAATGGTAGCCACGAAGTTGGGCAGTACGGGCGGAACATAGGTTTGTTCCTGTGCTTTCCCGGTAAATGCCGTCAATAAAAATATTCCAATAACAAAAGTTATACGCACAATTTGCTTCATACTGATTATTCCGAGCTCTTTAAGTTGGCAAAAATACACTACCGTTCAAATATAATGAACAGTTTTTAAAAGGTTAAAACGCCGGGAGGGAGGGAAAGATTGCCTTGCAGCCCGCCGGTATGTATCAGCAATACTTTGCTGTTGTCCGGGAAATAGCCTTGCAGGGCCAATTGCTGAAATGCTTTTACCAGTTTACCCGTATAAATAATATCTGTTGGAATACCTGTTTGAATATAGAAGCTATTGATAAAATCTATGAGCGCGGCCGATTTCCTGGCATAACCACCCTCGTGGAAGTCGTGTAACAGCGTCCAGACCGGGCGGATCCCGGGTTTCAGCAGGTCGTTCACCTCGCTATCCAGGTATTGGGCGCCTTTCAATACAGGGATGCCGATTACCTGCTGTTGCAGGGTAGCGCTGTTGATCAGCCCGGCCAGCGTAGTGCCGGTGCCTACGGCACAAAGTATATGTGTATAGCTGGTAGTAGGGAGAATAGACAGGATTTCTTCACACCCCCTGGCACCCAACGGATTGTGCCCGCCTTCCGGCACCAGGTGATAGTCGGGAAACAGGGAACTATAAGTATTTAAGGCGGTGCCATTCCGGTAATCTTCCCGGTTTACAAAGATCAGCCCCATACCGTTGGCGTTGGCTGTTTGCAGGGTATGGTTCCCCGATGCATGATGCTCTTCTCCGCGTATAATGCCAGTGCAGGCAATACCAGCTTCTTTACAGGCTACCGCGGTGGCTGCAATATGATTGGAGTACGCGCCTCCAAAGGTGAGTATACCGCCACAGTGATCGGCCAGCGCGGCCTGTATATTATGTTTTAATTTAAACCATTTATTGCCGGATATCTCCGGATGAAGCTGATCTAAACGCAGCATGGCTGCGGAGATGTGTTCCGGCAGCCATGCGGGGTGTATAGATGTTAAGCTGATGTTGCTATAATCCAGCATAGTTATTCGTTGGTGAGAAAACCGCCTTTTCCCCTGTATAGCTTCACGGCTTTGTCCAGCTTCACTTTCAGTACGGTCACATATTTATCCTGTACTTGTTCTGGAACGTCAATATATACCAGTCCCGGTACCGGGCTCCAGGAGATCTTACCTACTATCTTATGCGACAGCGGGGTGTTATTGCCCAATACGGTGATGCTTTCTATTTTATTAGATAGTCCTTTTACCATAATCGGGCCGCTGGTTTTAGCAGCAAGGAACAGGAAAAGGGTGGTGGAATCTTTCGACAGGGTGGTAGGGCCATAGAAATGCCCTTGTGGGATACCGCCAATGGTGTTAAAAATAGCCTCCCCATTACGTTTATTCCAGGCGCCCAATTCTTTGAGCAGGTGTACTTCTTCATCCGGGATGCTGCCGTCAGCACGTGGACCTATGTCCAGCAGCAGGTTGCCGCCATTGGCCACGGCATCTGCGAAGATGGTGATGATTTCGTAGGGCGTTTTCCAGTTGGTGTCCTGTGGCTGCCATCCCCAGTTGTTGTTGATGGTCATACATAGCTCCCACCAGTGGAAATGCGGACGGGTAACGGGGAAATTCTGTTCGGGAGTGTCGTAGTCGCCATACCCTTGTAAACGTCCGTTGATAATGGTGTTAGGATTATGGTCGGTGAGCATTTTACGCATTTTAGGAGCTTCCCATTCTTCGGCAGAATGTTCCCAGTCGCCGTCAAACCACCACAGGTCGGGGTTGAATTTGTTCATTACCTCCGCCATCTGGCCTTCGTAAAACCCAAGGAACTTTTTCCATCTTTCGGGCTGTGCTTTGATATCATAGCGGTTGCTGTCTTTCAAAAACTGTGGATAATCCGGGTAACTCCAGTCGATGAGGGAGAAATAGGCCCCACATTTGATACTATCGCGCCGCAGGGCTGCAAAGAAGGGGGTGAGCACATCTCTTTTGGCCGGCGTGCTCTTAGCAACATTCAGTTTACTGTATTTGCTGTCCCACAGGGCTACACCGTCGTGGTGTTTGGTGGTCATAACCGCATAGCGGGCGCCAGATTCCTTGATTAGGTCGGCCCAGGCCTGTGGATTGTAGTTACTGGCGGTAAAGCCTTTTAGCTGCCGCATGTAATCGGGATAAGAGATTTTTTTGTTGTGGAATGACCAGGATTCATCGATTCCATTCACAGAATAAATCCCCCAGTGGATGAAAATGCCCAATTTGGCATCCGCAAACCACTGCATTTTTTCTTTGATCTCTTCAGGATTTGTTTTTTCTTGCGCATTGGCAGTAGTAAAAAGCTGCATGGCAAGGACTCCCAGCACTAGTAATCTCTTCATTGTTCGGTTTAATTAATCTTTAAAATACGTGTTCTACACAAAAAGAAAGTGTGAAAATAGTTTTAATGATTAAATTTAACGCCGTTATTTTAGGTAAATAGTTGTCAATTATAAAACTAATATCAGCAAAATGCAACCGACTTTATTGATTTTGGCGGCCGGAATGGCCAGTCGTTATGGCAGTTTGAAGCAAATCCAGCAATTTGGCCCCAGCGGAGAAACTATCATTGATTACTCTATTTACGACGCTATCAGCGCCGGTTTTGGAAAGATTGTGTTCATTATCCGCGAAAACTTTGCTACAGAGTTCAAAGAAATCTTTGAACCTAAGCTGAAAGGTCGTGTAGAAGTGGATTATGTATTCCAGGAAATGGATGCATTTGTAGGTAATCACACTATTCCTGCCGACAGAACCAAGCCATGGGGTACCGCTCATGCGATCCTTTGTGCAAAGAACGCCATCAATGAGCCATTTGCAGTAATCAACGCGGATGACTTCTATGGCACCGACTCTTTCGTAAAAATGGCGGCTTTCCTGAAAAATGACTGTAAGCCAGATGTATACAGCGTAGTAGGTTATGAATTGGGCAAAACCATCAGTGAACATGGCTCTGTATCCCGCGGTGTTTGCGAAGTGGGCACTACGCAAAACCTCACTGCGATCAATGAAAGGACTAAAATATACAAAGACGGCGATCAGATCGTGTATGAAGACGCAGACGGCGGCAAGCACCCGCTGGCAGCCAATACACCTGTATCTATGAACTTCTGGGGATTCCATCCCAGCGTGTTCCAGCTGAGCCAGGACTTATTTACCGAATTCCTGGATAAGAACATCAGCAATCCTAAGTCTGAATTCTTTATTCCGATTGTAGCTGATGAATTTATCCGTCGCGGTAAAGGCGAAGTAAAAGTATTACCGACCAGCGCACAGTGGTTTGGTGTTACTTACAAAGAAGATGCACCCGGCGTGCAGGCCAGCCTATCCGAGCTGGTTAAGAAGGGAGAATATCCAGACAATTTATGGAAATAAAACCCAACACAAAGATCCTTCAGGCTTTCGGATTGGAGCCTGAAGGATTAAATGTCCGAAGATTTGGATCAGGACACATCAACAACACTTTTTTGCTGGAAAAAAAGCAGGACGGCAGTAAGTATGTTTTACAGAAAATCAATGTAAACGTATTTAAGGAACCAGGAGTGATCGCCGCCAACCAGAGAATGGCAGCAGATTTCCTGGCAGTTCATCATCCCGGCTATCTGTTTATTACGCCGATCCCCACGGTTAATGGGGAAGAGCTCTTTGTAATTGACAACGAATACTGGAGAATGATCCCTTTTATTGCGGATTCCGTAACGGTAGATCAGGCCGACAACCCAAAGCAGGCGTATGAAGCAGCCAAACAGTTTGGCCGCCTCGCCAGTTACCTTTCGGGAATTGACCTGAAGCCGTTTAAAGCTTCTATTCCAAACTTTCACAACCTTACCTTGCGGTACAGCGCCTTCCAGGAAGCTATCCGCACCGCTAAGGAAGACAGGAAAGCTGCAGCAGAAGAGATGATTGAAGAATTCCTCCGCTATTCTGACATCGCTGTAACGTATGAACAACTGAAAACAAATCCCGATTTCAGGGACCATCTGATGCACCACGATACCAAAATCAATAACGTATTGCTCAACAAGGATACTTATGAAGGTATTTGTGTGTGTGACCTGGATACCCTGATGCCCGGTAAAATCATCTCAGACCTCGGCGACATGGTACGTACCTATGTTTGCCCCGTTTCTGAAGAAGAAAAAGATTTCAGCCAGATCGTTATCCGCGAAGAATACTACGAGGCCCTCATGCAGGGGTATCTCGAAGAGATTGGCGGTACTTTAACCAAAGTAGAAAAAGAACAACTGTTCTTTGCCGGGAAGTTCATGATCTACATGCAGGGGATCAGATTCCTCACCGATTACCTGAACGGTGATGTATACTATCCCATTAAACATCCGACACACAACTATGACCGCGCTAAAAACCAACTGGTATTACTCCAGCGGCTCATGGAAAAAGAAGCGATACTGCAGGAAATTATCGACAAATGCCTGCTTATCAGCGTAACAAGTGAACAGTAAAATGAAATCATTTTTAGAACGTGAACAGTAAATGAAATGAAATCATTTAGATCCCGGTGCACCCCGCACCGGGATTTTTTTTGCCCCTTTATCCGTGTTTTGTACACAAAACTGGTAGATTAATTTATAAGGAACTATTGGATTGTTTAGAAAAAGAATAAGTATGGAGCTCTTTTTTTAAATATTTTCAAAAACATCTAATGTGATTAATTTTTTACGAAATATTGGGAAGGTTGTTGTTTTTTATTTTTTTCGCGAATACTTTTGTAGAAACACAGTCAATAACAAACACCTCCATGTGGGTAAATAAAGACAATATAAAACTTAATCACATCGTACCTCAGCTCAACTGGGCTATCACGAAGGTCGTGATTATCGTCGTTGTCATTATTAGCCACCAGTTCGGAGGATAGGTAAACGTGCATATAATCACAAAATATAGAGCCTTCCTCCGCAAAGAGGAAGGCTTTTTTTTTGGACGATAGATTCCTGGTATAATTTCAATTTTATGTATAGCTATTACAACGACAACACCATTCTTTACATCAACGGGGAGTACACCAAAGCGAACACCGCTACCACTGACCTGTTTGGCCAATCGCTCCACTACGGTTACGCAGTATTTGAAGGCATCCGCGCCTACAAGACCGCTAACGGGGAAGTGAAAATTTTTAAAGCAAAAGAACACTTCGACCGCCTCCAGCGCTCTTGTGAACTGATCCACATCCCTTACAAATTTGATAACGAAGCGTTGATCGCCGCTTGTTACAAAGTACTGGAGATGAATAACATGGAAGAAGCTTACATCCGACCGCTGGTTTTCTGTCCGCCTAACATGACCCTCAAAGCAGCATCGGAATCAAATATCCTGATCTGTGCATGGGAATGGGGAGCGTACCTGGGAGAAAAATTGCTGCGCGTAATGACCTCCTCTTACGAGCGACCTAATCCCAAAGCCTTTAAAATAGAATCCAAGTCCGCCGGCCTCTACGTAAATTCGATACTGGCCTCACAGGAAGCAAAAGAAAAAGGCTACGATGAAGCACTCCTCCTCGATATGAATGGCTACGTTGCAGAAGGCCCCGGTGCTAATATCTTCTTCGAAAAAGACGGCAAAATCTACACTCCTCCTGCCGGTAACATCCTCCCAGGCATCACCCGCGCTACCGTTATCGAACTTTGCCAGGAACTGAATATCCCACTGGAAGAAAAATTATTTACCATCGCTGAACTGAAAGAAGCCGAATGCGCCTTCTTCTGCGGTACCGCCGCCGAAGTAATTGGTCTCGACTCCCTCGACGGACAACCATTCGGTAAACCATGGGCGCAGTCACTCGGAAAAGTACTGCAACAGGCCTACAAAGCCAGAGTACTGGAAAAATCCTTCCAACGCGAAGCTCAACTGGCCTAAATAATATACAGCTGAAAGCTGAAAGCCGAAAGCACAAAGCTATTGAAGCGGATATCACCCATCCATTATGTATGGAATTTTTACCAGATATCTGTAAAGGAGCTTCAGCAAACATAGATAGCTTTATGCTTTCCGCTTTCCGCTCTACGCTTTCTGCCTTGAAGGTCGTAAATCGAAAAATACATAACCCTTTACTGTAAAGGGTTTGGACAACTGAAAGGCAGATTTGAATACCGGTAATTTGGAAATTGTTGGTTTGAATATGAGGCAACTACCGGGTAATTTGTGGTGAAGTTTTAAAATAGGGTTACTATAACTCCGGTAATAACTAAAGCAATGGAATTAAATAAATACAGCAAGACGATTACGCAGGATCCTACGCAACCAGCCGCACAGGCACAGTTGTACGGAATTGGTTTGACAGAGGAAGATTTGAAAAAAGCACAGGTAGGTATTGTTAGCATGGGCTACGATGGTAATACCTGCAACATGCACCTGAACGACCTGGCACAGGACGTGAAAAAAGGCGTCTGGGCCAATGACCTGGTGGGACTCATTTTTAATACCATTGGCGTCAGCGATGGTATGAGCAATGGTACCCCCGGTATGCGCTACTCCCTCGTTAGCCGCGATCTGATTGCTGATTCCATTGAAACTGTAGCCGGAGCGCAGTATTATGATGCCCTCATCACCGTTCCAGGCTGCGATAAAAACATGCCCGGTTCCCTGATGGCTATGGGTCGCCTCAATCGCCCGTCTATCATGGTGTACGGCGGTACCATCGCCCCCGGAAAGTATAAAGGCCAGGATCTTAATATCATCTCCGCTTTCGAAGCATTGGGTCAGAAAATGGCCGGTAAACTCGATGAAGGCGATTTTAAAGGCATCGTACAAAACTCCTGCCCCGGCGCCGGCGCCTGCGGAGGTATGTACACCGCTAATACCATGTCTTCTGCTATTGAAGCACTCGGTATGAGCCTGCCTTATAGCTCATCCAACCCCGCCCTGAGCAAGGAAAAAAAGGATGAATGCCTCGCCGCAGGTAAATATATCCGCCTGCTCCTGGAAAAAGATATTAAACCCAGGGACATCATGACGAAAGAGGCATTTGAAAATGCGCTCACCATCATCATGGCCACTGGCGGCAGCACCAATGCCGTACTGCATTTCATCGCTATCGCAAAATCCGTAGGCGTTGATATTACCATTGACGATTTTCAGCGTATCAGCGATAAAACACCGCTGATCGCCGATCTCAAACCAAGTGGTAAATACCTCATGGAAGACCTCCACAACATCGGCGGTATTCCCCTGGTAATGAAATACCTCCTGCAAAAAGGATTCCTCCACGGCCACTGTCTCACCGTTACCGGTAAAACAATTGCCGAAAACCTGGAAAGTATACCAGACCTGGATTTCAGCGCACAGGATATCATTGTACCGCTGGAAAAACCATTGAAATCAACCGCACATATTCAAATCCTGTACGGTAACCTGGCCACCCAGGGATCTGTAGCCAAAATAACTGGTAAGGAAGGCGAACGATTCAAAGGACCTGCCCGTGTTTTCGATGGCGAATTTGAATTGATTGCCGGTATTACCTCCGGTAAAGTGAAACAGGGAGATGTCGTCGTCATCCGCCACGTAGGCCCTAAAGGCGCACCAGGTATGCCGGAAATGCTTAAACCTACCAGCGCTATTATGGGCGTGGGCTTGGGTAAAAGCGTGGCCCTCATCACAGATGGCCGCTTCTCCGGTGGTACACACGGATTCGTGGTAGGCCACATTACCCCGGAAGCTTTTGAAGGTGGTAATATCGCCCTGGTTCAAGATGATGATATCATCGAAATCGACGCAGTAAAGAACTTTATCAATGTGGAACTGAGTGATGAGGAACTGGCCGCCCGCAGGGCAAAATGGGTACAACCCGCATTGAAAGTATCCAATGGAATCTTATTTAAGTACGCAAAACTTGTAAAAAATGCAACAGAAGGATGTGTTACCGATGAAGCCTGAGATAGCTGATAAGCAGTTGACTGTAAAGCCCGTTATTACTGGCTCTGAAGCAGTGATCCGCTCCCTGATAGCAGAAGGAGTCGACACTATCTTCGGTTATCCCGGCGGGGCGATCATGCCTATTTATGATGCCCTCTATGATTTCCAGGATCAGGTACACCATATTCTCGTCCGCCATGAACAAGGTGCTACACACGCTGCCCAGGGATATGCCCGCAGCTCCGGTAAGGTAGGTGTGGCTTTTGCTACCTCCGGTCCCGGCGCTACCAACCTGGTAACAGGTTTGGCAGATGCCTATATGGACTCTACGCCCATGGTATGTGTAACTGGCCAGGTGGCCGCTGCATTGCTGGGTACAGACGCATTCCAGGAAACAGACGTGATCGGTATCACCATGCCTATCACTAAATGGAACATACAGGTAACCCGTGCAGAGGATATTCCTGCCGCCATGGCGAAAGCATTTTATATCGCCCGTAGTGGCCGGCCAGGCCCCGTACTGGTGGATATCACCAAAAATGCGCAGTTCGGGGAGTTTGAATACGAGTACAAAAAATGTGAATATATCCGCAGCTACCGCCCTATTCCTGAATTAAGTATGGAAGCAGTGGCAGATGCAGCAGCCCTGATCAACAGCGCTAAAAAGCCATTCATCCTTTGTGGTCACGGCGTGCTGTTATCCGGTGCAGAAAAAGCCCTGATCGCATTGGCAGAAAAAGCGCAGATCCCTGTAGGCTCTACTTTACTGGGATTATCTGCGATGCCGGTAGATCATCCCCTGTACGTAGGTATGCTCGGTATGCACGGTAACTACGGCCCAAATATGCTCACCGGCGAAGCCGACGTAGTTATTGCGGTAGGTATGCGCTTCGATGACCGCGTAACAGGCGACGTAGGTACCTATGTGCCCAACGCCAAAGTAATTCACATCGAAATTGATGCCGCTGAAATCAACAAGATCGTGAAAGCGGATGTAGCGGTGCATGCCGATGCCAAACCCGCACTGGAAGCGCTGTTGGAACTGGTACAACCTGCACAGCACAGCGAATGGCTGGGAGAGTTCAGGGCAGCTGACAAGAAAGAATACGAAAAAGTACAGCATAGAGAATTATATCCCGAAGCCGGTGAACTGAAGATGGCAGAAACAATCCGCCTCATCTCAGAAAAAACCAAGGGAGAAGCCGTACTGGTAACAGACGTAGGACAACACCAGATGGTAGCTTCCCGCTACTACCGGTTCAAAAATCCTAATACCAATGTTACCTCCGGTGGTATGGGTACCATGGGCTTCTCATTGCCGGCAGCCATGGGCGCCAAAATGGGGACGCCAGAAAAAGAAGTAGTGGCTATCATTGGTGATGGCTGCTTCCAGATGACCCTCCAGGAACTGGGCACTATTTATCAGTCACAGATCGGCGTGAAAATAGTGATCCTCAACAACAACTTCCTCGGAATGGTAAGACAATGGCAACAGTTGTTTTTCGACAAACGCTATTCCTCAACTGAAATGGTCAATCCCGATTTTGTACAGATTGCCAAAGGATTCTTTATCCCCGGCAAGAAAGTAACAGCAAGGGAAGATATATCTGCCGCCATTGATGAAATGCTGGCACACAAGGGCGCTTACCTGCTCGAAGTAGTGGTGGAAAAAGAAGATAACGTATTCCCCATGGTACCAGCAGGCGCTCCTATTACTTCCATCAGGCTGGAGTAGCAGTACAGAAGGATTCATTTTTGATCATTTGTAATTCACAACAGGTATATGCAAAAAGAATATACAGTAACGGTATATACGGAAGACCGTATAGGTATCACCAACCGTATCACGATTATATTTACCCGCAGGGGCATTAATATTACCAGTTTAACCACAGCTGAAACAGAGATACCCGGTGTATATAAATTCATTATAACGGTGTTGTCTACACGTGAAAAGCTGGATAAAGTGGTAGGCCAGATAGAAAGACTCATCGAAATACATCGCGCCTTTGTACACGAGGAAGAAGAGGTAGTATACCAGGAGCTGGCGCTGTACAAAATATCTACCCGGTCGTTACATACCGGCGATATTGAAAGGTTGATCCGCGAAAACAATGCGCGTATCCTCACTATTACCGCCGAGTATTTCGTAATCGAAAAAACCGGCCACCAGCAGGAGTTGATAGACTTCATTAAAAAACTGGAACCATACGGTTTGATCGAGTATTCAAAAAGCGGCCGCGTAGCCATCGTAAAATGGAGCCGCCGTTTCCATGAACACCTGAAAGAACTGCAGGCACAGGAAGCAGAACACGGCCTTTAGCAGATCGCTGAAAGCAGTTAAACGATACATTATTATTCATTCAAATCACACGTCAGCTAATAGCTAACCGCTAATAGCTAAAAGCTAAAAAAACAACACATGGCAACCATCAATTTTGGAGGGGTACTCGAGCAAGTAGTAACCAGAGAAGAATTCCCTATGGAAAAAGCAAGGGAAGTGCTGAAGAACGAAGTGATTGCAGTAATTGGTTACGGCGTACAAGGTCCTGGCCAGGCACTGAACCTGAAAGACAATGGCTTTAATGTTATTGTAGGCCAACGTAAGAATTCTAAAACCTGGGATAAAGCGGTAGCTGATGGCTGGGTTCCTGGCGAAACTTTATTCGACATCGAAGAAGCAGCTCAAAAAGGTACTATCATCCAGTTCCTGCTCTCTGATGCTGGTCAGATCACCCTGTGGCCTACACTGAAACAACACCTGACTCCTGGTAAAGCACTTTACTTCTCCCACGGGTTTGGTATCACCTATAAAGACCAAACCGGTATCGTTCCTCCGGCTGATGTAGACGTAATCCTGGTAGCTCCTAAAGGTTCCGGTACTTCCCTGCGTCGCCTGTTCCTGGCTGGTCAGGGGCTGAACTCCAGCTTCGCTATCTTCCAGGATGCTACCGGTCGCGCTAAAGAACGCGTAGTTGCACTGGGTATCGGCGTTGGTTCCGGTTACCTGTTCGAAACAGATTTCAAAAAAGAAGTATACTCCGACCTCACAGGCGAACGCGGTTCCCTGATGGGCTGTATCCAGGGTATCTTCGCAGCACAATACGAAACCCTGCGTAAAAATGGTCACTCTCCTTCTGAAGCATTCA
Organism: Chitinophaga sp. Ak27; assembly: GCF_012726295.1. Lineage (GTDB taxonomy): Bacteria > Bacteroidota > Bacteroidia > Chitinophagales > Chitinophagaceae > Chitinophaga. The sequence continues at coordinate 81,698 of NZ_JABAOB010000008.1, forward strand.
ACGAAACAGTAGAAGAACTGACACAGTCCCTGATGCCACTGGTAGCAGAAAATGGTATGGACTGGATGTATGCTAACTGCTCTACCACTGCTCAACGCGGTGCACTCGACTGGTGGAAGAAATTCAAAACAGCTACTCAGCCTGTATTTGATGAACTGTACGCCAGCGTAGCTGCTGGTAAAGAAGCTGCCCGTTCTATCGCTTCCAACAGTACGCCTGATTATCGCGAAAAACTGAACGAAGAACTGAAAGAACTGCGCGAAAGCGAAATGTGGCAGGCAGGTGCAGCCGTACGTAAGTTGCGTCCTAACAACGCTTAATTTTTTTAAAATTATAGTGACGGATGGCAAACCATTTTGGAATTTTGATTATTAGCATTCCCGCTGTTTAGTTTCCCGGATATTTTTTCCACGAAACTTTATAGCTGAATAGCCGATTCCCAGAATTCCGGAATGGTTTGCCATTTGTATTTTAAATAGATCATATGTCTGAAGTAATGAGCAGCGTCAATTCATTGAATATCCTCGATGCAGCAGTGAAGCTGAAATCAGTGGTGGCACGCACCCCGCTTACCTATAGCGCCAACCTTTCCCGGCGCTACCAATGCGATGTGTATCTGAAAAGAGAGGATATGCAAATTGTACGCTCCTATAAATTACGTGGCGCCTACAACCTCATCAGCAGCCTCCCTGCTGAAATATTGGCCAAAGGCGTTACCTGCGCCAGCGCAGGCAACCATGCCCAGGGCTTCGCCTATGCCTGCAAAGCCATGAACATCAAAGGCGTGGTGTTTATGCCCGTAATTACACCAAAACAAAAGGTAAACCAGGTAAACATGTTCGGAGGCGATAATATCGAAATCCGGCTCATTGGCGACACCTTCGACGATTGCTCCGCCGAAGCCCAGGCATTTACCGCCGCTAATAACATGACTTTCATCCCGCCCTTCGACAATGCCAAAATTATTGAAGGCCAGGGCACCGTGGCCGTGGAGATACTGGAAGACCAATCCGGCATCGATTTCCTCTTTGTACCGGTAGGCGGCGGCGGACTCGCAGCCGGACTGGGTACCTACTTCAAAACATATAGCCCTAAGACCCGCATCATCGGCGTAGAGCCGGAAGGCGCCCCATCCATGCTCAAAGCACTCGAACAGGGAGGCCCTGTTACCCTCAACGAAATTGAACGATTTGTAGATGGCGCCGCGGTGAAAAGAGTGGGCACACTCAACTATGAAATCTGTAAAGACGTACTGGAAAAGATGCACCTGGTGCCCGAAGGAAAAGTATGCTCTACCATCCTGCGCCTGTATAACGAAGATGCCATCGTAGTAGAACCTGCCGGCGCATTATCCATCGCAGCACTCGACGGCTTTACAGAAGAAATAAAAGGAAAGAAAGTAGTATGCGTAATCAGCGGCAGCAACAACGACATCGACCGCATGCAGGAAATAAAAGAACGCTCCCTGCTCTACGAAGGGTTGAAACACTACTTTATTGTACGTTTTGCACAACGCCCGGGTGCATTAAGAGAATTCGTGAATCATATCCTCGGTCCCAACGACGATATCACCCGCTTCGAATATATCCAGAAACATAATAAGGAAATAGGACCGGCACTGGTAGGTGTTGAACTGAAGTACCGGGAAGACTACGATAAACTGATCGCCAATTTCCAGAAATATAATTTCCAGTTCACCGAGCTGAATAAAGACGACAGCTTATTCGGGTACCTGGTGTAGCTACTAGCTAAAAAGGGATCTCCTGTGCGGGATCCCTTTTTAGTTAGCCTATCCTGATAAACAGGTTTATTTTTTTAAACTGGCAATATCAATCACGAAGCGGTACTTCACATCTCCCTTCAACATCCGTTCATAAGCGGTGTTGATATCCTTAATGTCAATCACTTCTACATCGCTGGTTATATTATGTTCCGCGCAATAATCCAGCATCTCCTGGGTTTCACGGATACCACCAATCAATGAACCGGCAATGCTCCTTCTGCCCATAATCAGGTTAAACGCCGGCACAGCCGATGGCTCCGGAGGTACGCCCAAACAAATCATCACGCCATCGAGGTTCAGCATATTCAGGTAGTTGCTGTAGTCGTGCGGCGCAGAAATCGTATTGATGATAAAATCAAACTGGTTGCGTAGTTGCTTTAACTGTTCCTTACTGGTGGTCAGTGCAAAATGATGGGCGCCCAGTTTTTTGGCATCCGCCTCTTTCGATGGGGAGGTACTGAGCATGGTTACCTCGGCTCCCATGGAAGCAGCCAGCTTAACCGCCATGTGTCCGAGTCCTCCCAAACCTACTACGCCTACTTTATGCCCTTTGCCTACTTTCCAGTGCCGCAGGGGAGAATAAGTAGTAATGCCTGCACAGAGCAATGGAGCTACACCCGATAACGGTAATTTATCGGATATCTTCAGGGTGTATTTCTCATCAGTCACAATATGCGTGGAATAACCGCCATAAGTAAGCGTTTTCCTATCCATCTCATATCCGTTATACGTGCTGGCGCCGCCGGTAACACAATATTGTTCTTCTCCGGCTTTGCATGGTGCACATTCGCGGCAGGAATCTACAAAACATCCGATCCCCGCCAGATCGCCTACTTTAAAACGGGTAACATGGTCTCCCACTTTGGTCACACGCCCTACTATTTCATGACCCGGCACCATTGGGTAAATGGAGTTGCCCCATTCGTTACGCACCTGGTGTATATCGGAATGACATACGCCACAATATAAAATTTCGATCTGTACGTCATGAGGACCCGGTTCCCGGCGTTCAAAATTCCATGGCCCCAGCGGGGAAGTGGCATCCTGTACGGCATATGCTTTTGTTGCAATCATGGTGTATATGTTTAGGCACCTAATCTACGCGTAATTTGTGAACAAAAAATGACGGCCTCAGAAGTAGGGCCTTTTTACTTTTTTCGATAACTTATATCCGGATAGCGTAAAAGTCCACTTTAAATCATATTGTTATGGAACTTAATCTGAAAGGAAAAGTAGCCATCGTTACCGGTGGCAGCAAAGGCATTGGTAAAGGAATTGCCGCCGTTCTGCTGGCGGAAGGCGCCACCGTGGTAATTACGGCCCGCAATGCAGATGAACTGGAAGATACCGCCGCCATGTTCCGCCTGCAAGGCCATGATGTGCTGGCCACAGTAGCAGATATGGCAAAGGAAGCCGACCTCGAACAACTGGTCTCCAGTACCATACAACGTCTGGGACATATAGATATCCTCGTCAACAATGCCGGAGGAATTGATGCCTTCGGCCCACTGGATACCATTAGCATGGCGCAATGGCGGAATATCTTTGATATTAATTTCTTTGGCCTGGTAGCACTCACCCAGCTGGTTATTCCTCATATGAAGAAACAGGGAGGTGGCCGCATTATTAATATTTCGTCAGAAAACGGGGAACAACCCGATCCTAACATGGGCCATTATAATGCTACCAAAGCAGCCCTGAATAACTATTCCAAAACGCTTTCCATGAACTATGGTAAAGACAATATCCTGGTGAATACTGTATCTCCGGCATTTATCAAGACTCCGCTGGTAGATGATATGCTGGCTGCGCGGGCAAAGGAAAAAGGTATTTCGGAAGAAGATGCTGCCAGGGACTTTCTCAAAGAAAATCGCCCTTACCAGGTACTCAGAAGGCCGGGCCTCCCGGAAGAAACCGGCGCCATGGTGGCCTTCCTGGCGTCGGACCAGGCTTCATTCATCACCGGCGGAATATTCAGGGTGGATGGCGGCTCTGTTGGAGCCGTTTAAATAAATATTATGCTCAGTTATTGGGAAAAGCAAAGCCTCCTGCAATACGACTATATCATTATAGGCAGTGGAATTGTGGGCCTGTCTACCGCCATTAGCCTGAAGGAAAGAGCCCCGCAGAGCCGTATCATGGTGCTGGAGCGGGAAGTACTACCTACCGGCGCCAGCACAAAAAATGCGGGCTTTGCCTGCCTCGGCAGTCTCACCGAAATACTGGCCGACCTCCAAACCATGCCGGTGGAATCAGTACTGAACCTGGTCAACCTGCGCTATGCAGGCCTGCGCCTCCTGCGTCAGCGCCTGGGTGATAAGGCTATCAATTATCACGAAAACGGAAGTTTTGAACTAATTGGTCCCCGCCAGGAATGGGCCCTGGAACAATTGGACGAAGTAAACCGCATATTGGGCGCCCTTTTCAGTCACCAACCGGCCTTCGAACGGGCCAACGATCATTTAGGTCCTTTCGGCTTCGAACGCAAATATGTAAAAGCCCTGGTACGCAACAATTTTGAAGGAGAGCTGCATACCGGCCACATGATGCGCGCCCTGATCGATACCGCCATCGCCGCTGGCATCGAAATTAAAACCGGTTGCGCAGTCACCCATATCGATGATTTTCATACTGGCGTCAACGTAGTAGTACCTCATCATACCCTGAAAGAAGATATTATTTTCTCTGCCCGTAAAGTGCTGGTATGTACCAATGCCTTTACAAAAAAACTGCTGCCGGAAGAAGAAATCACGCCCGGTAGGGGACAGGTGCTGATCACGGCGCCGGTAAAGGACCTGCCCTTTAAAGGCATTTTCCATTTTGAAGAAGGCTACTACTATTTCCGGGAACTGGATGGCCGCGTACTCCTGGGAGGTGGCCGTCAACTGGATTTCGCCGGCGAAACCTCTACGGACTTCCACTTCAACGACCGCATACAGCACGAACTCGAAGTATTGTTGCGAACCACTATCCTTCCTGGCAGGGAAGTGGCTATTGCCGACCGGTGGACCGGTATCATGGCCTTTGGCAGTACCCGGCAACCTATCGTAAAGGCACACACGAAAAATGTGATCATCGGCGTGCGCATGGGAGGTATGGGGGTTGCCATTGGATCTATCATCGGTGATAAGCTGGCAGTCATGGCTTTGGAAGAAATATAGTACTGCCAACGGCACTTTTTGTGTACGTAAGGGGTATCAATTGTTTCTTTTTTTTGAAAGAAACTAGGAGAAGAAATTAAAATGTATAGTTTTAATGCCGGAAAAAACCGCGACGGCCGTCGCGGTTTTATTTTTCATTGTTAAAAAAAGTACCAGTAAGCGTATTTTTTACATTTATTATGTATATTGATCCGCTAAATTTTTTATAACCACGTTTGAAACGTTATGCAAACAAAATCCTTACACATCTTTGACTACCTGGTATTCCTGGTATATTTCGTAATAGTAGCCGGCTATGGTTACTACATCTATCGCAAGAAAAAGAAGGCTACCACGGATTCAAAGGACTTTTTCCTGGCCGAAGGTTCACTCACCTGGTGGGCTATTGGTGCATCCCTGATTGCTTCCAACATTTCCGCGGAACAATTTATCGGGATGTCCGGAAACGGTTTTAATATCGGGTTGGCTATTTCTACCTATGAATGGATGGCAGCAGCCACATTGATTGTTGTAGCGGTATTTTTCCTGCCTATTTACCTGAAGAATAAGATTTATACCATGCCTCAGTTCCTGGAACGCAGGTATAATCAAACGGTAAGTACCATCATGGCGGTGTTCTGGTTATTGCTGTACGTAGTGGTAAACCTCACCTCCATCCTTTACCTGGGAGCCCTGGCGGTATCTACTATTTCAGGCATCAACTTCTACGTGTGTATGGTGGCTTTGGCCTTCTTCGCCATTCTCATTACCCTGGGAGGTATGAAGGTAATCGGCTACACCGATGTTATCCAGGTGTTCTTCCTGATATTGGGAGGTTTGGCTACTACCTACCTGGCGTTGCAACTGGTGTCTTCGCACTTTGGTACCACCGGTGTGCTGAAAGGCTTCTCCCTGATGACACAACATGCCAGCGAACATTTCCACATGATCCTGCATAAAGAGAATCCTAAATACCTCGACCTGCCTGGCCTGAGCGTATTGATTGGCGGTATGTGGATCGTAAACCTGAACTACTGGGGTTGTAACCAATATATTACGCAACGCGCCCTGGGCGCCGATTTGAAGACTGCCCGCAGCGGTCTGCTTTTTGCCGGCTTCCTCAAACTCCTGATGCCTGTTATCGTGGTATTGCCCGGCATTGCGGCATATGTGCTGTATTCCCAAAACCATGGCGACTTTGCACAGTCTATGATGAAAGATGGCTCCCTGAATGCAGACAACGCTTACCCCGTGTTGCTCAACCTCCTGCCGGTAGGACTGAAAGGACTGGCATTTGCTGCATTAACAGCAGCGGTAGTAGCGTCCCTGGCAGGTAAAGCCAATAGTATTTCTACCATTTTCTCCCTGGATATCTATAAGAAGATTTATAACAAAGATGCAGACGAAAAGAAGGTCGTAGGCGTAGGGCGTGCAGTGGTAATTATTACCATGATTATTGCGATCGTGATCTCCAACTTCCTGGGTATCGATAAGAAGGGTGGCTTTCAGTTTATCCAGGAGTATACCGGCTTCGTATCTCCGGGTGTATTCGCCATGTTTGCCCTGGGCTTCTTCTGGAAACGGACTACCTCCAACGCAGCTATGTTTGCCATGATCGGCGGCTTACTGCTTTCCTTCATACTCAAATTCCTGCCAGCATGGGTAAACCTGGAGCCACTGCACCAGATTGGTTTTGCAGCCCTGAACCCGGATAGTGGTCTTTGGGAAATGGCCTTCATCGATCGTATGGGACTGGTGTTTGTAGTGTGTGTAGTGGGTATGATCATTATTACCCTGACAGATAAATCCAGTGTCAATAATCCAAAAGGACTGGCGATCGACAGCAGCATGTTCAAACCCAATATGGGATTCACGGTGGGCGCCCTGTTGATTGTAGGAATATTAATAGCATTGTATACAGTTTTCTGGTAAGAATATTTTATTTTGTTACCCGGATATTTCATGGTTGCCTACAGCAGCCATGAAATATCCGGTTTTATTGCTAATCTTCACGTTATGTACTTTATAGGATATGATATTGGGTCATCCTCTATCAAGGCAGCTTTATTGAATGCTGATACTGGTGTTTGTGTAGCCTCTGCTACCTGCCCTGAAAAAGAAATGGCCATAGATGTGCCGCATCCCAGCTGGGCCGAGCAAGATCCCGAAAGCTGGTGGCAGGAAATCATCCGGGCAACAGGTCTGTTGCTGAGCCGCTTTGCCGTAGATCCCGAACAGATCAAAGGTATTGGTATCGCCTACCAGATGCACGGACTGGTATGTGTGGATAAAAACCAGCAGGTATTAAGACCTGCTATCATTTGGTGCGACAGCCGCGCCGTTGACATTGGTAATTCCGCCTTTAAAAACATGGGCGAAACCTATTGCCTTTCTCATCTTCTCAATTCTCCCGGTAACTTCACCGCTTCCAAACTCCGTTGGATACAGGAAAATGAGCCTCACCTCTACGAACGTATTCATAAAGTAATGCTGCCCGGCGACTTCATTGCCATGAAACTCACAGGCGAAGCCGCTACTACAATATCCGGGTTATCAGAAGGTACTTTCTGGGACTTTACGGAAAACAGGGTAGATGCCGCATTGCTGAAATATTACAATATTGATGAGCAGCTGCTATCCGCCATTGTACCTACTTTCGGTGTACAGGGGCAGCTCACTGCCGGCGCTGCTGCCACACTGGGCCTCACAGCCGGTACCCCGGTAACTTATCGTGCCGGCGATCAGCCCAATAATGCTTTTTCCCTGAATGTACTGCAACCCGGCGAGGCCGCTACCACCGCGGGAACTTCCGGTGTCGTATACGCTGTACATGATAAAAACAGCTTCGATAAAAAGAGCCGTGTCAACACATTTGTACACGTCAATAACGACCCCGCTCATACCAGGAATGGTGTGCTCATGTGCCTCAACGGTACCGGCATTGCCAACAGCTGGCTCAAAAACCTGGTAGGAGATATCACCTATCCCGACATGAACCAGCTGGCCGCCCAGGCGCCCATTGGCGCCGCAGGCTTACAGGTATTTCCTTTCGGCAACGGGGCAGAGCGTATACTGGAAAACAAGAGTATAGGCGCCACCGTTAGCCACCTGAACTTCAATCGCCACCAGCGCGCACATATGATGCGGGCCGTGCAGGAAGGCATTGTATTCGGGCTCAACTACGGTATGGATATCATGGCGGAAATGGATCTGAATATCCATCGCGTAAGAGCCGGACACGCCAACATGTTCCTCAGTCCCCTTTTCCGGGAAGCCTTTGCCAATACAGCAAACGTGGTAATAGAATTATATAACACAGATGGTGCCGCCGGTGCTGCCCGGGGGGCTGCTATCGGCGCCGGGTACGTAAATGCTGCCGATGCCTTCCGCGGTATGGAATGTCTTTCTGTAATAGAACCCAATGCTGCCCTACAGTCGCAATACCGTGATGTATATGGCGACTGGCTAAATGGACTTCGTACTTTATTGCAATAAACGGAAACATATAAGTACACGCATTTAAAAACCACATTAGTTATGAGTATTACATTAGGAAACACGGAATACTTTAAAGGAATTGGTAAAATAAAATTTGAAGGACCGCAGTCAGACAATCCGCTGGCTTATAAGTGGTACGATGAAAACCGCCTTATTGCCGGTAAATCCATGAAGGAACTGTTTCGCTTTGCAGTATCCTACTGGCATACCTTCTGCGGCACCGGTGGGGATCCTTTTGGCCCCGGTACCAAGCATTTCCCCTGGCTTACCGCTACTGATGCTAACCAGAGCGCCAAAGACAAAATGGACGCCGCATTTGAATTTATTACGAAAATGGGCCTGCCATATTATTGCTTCCATGATATAGACCTGGTAGATGAAGGCGCTAACATAGCAGAATATGAAAGCCGTATGCAGCAAATTGTTGCCTACGCCAAACAAAAACAACAAGCCAGCGGCGTAAAGTTGTTATGGGGTACTGCCAATGTTTTCAGCAATCCCCGTTACATGAATGGTGCTGCTACTAACCCTGATTTTGCGGTATTGGCCTATGCCGGCACACAGGTGAAAAACTCCCTGGACGCTACCATTGCGCTGGGTGGCGAAAACTATGTATTCTGGGGCGGTCGTGAAGGATATATGACCTTGCTGAATACCGACATGAAACGCGAACAGGAACACCTGGGTCGCTTCCTGGGGATGGCCCGCGATTATGCACGGGCACAGGGCTTTAAAGGTACTTTCTTTATTGAGCCTAAACCCTGCGAACCTACCAAGCACCAATACGACTATGACGCCGCTACAGTGATAGGTTTCCTCCGGCAATACGGACTTGATAAAGATTTTAAGCTGAACCTGGAAGTAAACCACGCTACCCTGGCCGGGCATACCTTCCAGCACGAATTACAGGTAGCCGCCAATGCAGGTATGCTGGGTAGCATTGATGCCAACCGCGGCGACGCACAGAATGGCTGGGATACCGACCAGTTCCCGACTAATCTCAACGACCTCATTGAAAGCATGCTGGTTATCCTGGAAGCAGGCGGATTTGCCGGTGGCGGCGTAAACTTCGATGCCAAAACCCGTCGCAATTCCACTGACCTTGAAGATATTTTCCACGCACACATAGGCGGTATCGATACATTTGCCCGCGCAGCCATTGTTGCGGAAAAGGTACTGAATGACACGCCTTATAAACAGTTCCGCCACGACCGCTATGCATCTTTTAACAGCGGAAAAGGCCAGGAATTCGAAGCCGGTAAACTGACCCTGGAAGACCTCCGCAATTTTGCTGTAGCCAACGGAGAGCCTAAGCAAATCAGCGGTAAACAGGAATGGCTGGAAAACCTGATCAATGCAAGTATTTAATTAATTGTCCCGCAAAAGCGCTCTCGCAAAGACGCTAAGGAGCAAAGAAGCAAAGAATATTTTATCTCTTGTAAATTGTTTTGCCCCTTTACTTCTTAACTTCTTTGCGAGATAAAATTTTACTATTTTGTCTGGAACTCAAAATATTGAACAATGAAATTTGGCATCCATTCCTTTCAAGAGGCAGGATTTGATATTATAGCGCTCCAGGATCATGTTGCAGGAACGCAGGTAGAAATAATTCCTTCTTGTGGTGCACTGTTGCACGCGTTCAAGGTGAAACACTCGCAGGGCAAACTCAACCTGATAGATAGCTATAAAGATGTAGCCGACCTGGAAGCAAATCTCCGCACCAGCTTTAAAAGTGTGAAATTAAGCCCTTACGCCTGCCGGATGAAAGATGCCCAATATATCTGGGAAGGCAAATCTTACAGCATCCAGAAGACACTGGCACCCGGCAACGCGATCCATGGCCTGTTGTACGATGCACCTTTTACCGTTACCGCACAGGTTACCGATGATGAGCATGCAGCGGTTACCCTCACCCATCATTTTAAACAAACAGATGATGCAGGGTATCCATTTGCATATGATTGTATCGCGAAATATACTCTGCGTGCTAACAACGAGTTGCAGGTAACTACTACCATTGTGAATAAAAACGGGCACACCATTCCTGTTGTCGATGGATGGCATCCCTATTTCACCACTGGCACACATGTAGATGAACTGGAGCTGACTTTCGCGTCCAAAGAAATCGTGGAATTCAATGACAACCTGCTGCCTACCGGGAAGCTGTTACCTTATACCGAATTTGTACAGGGTAAGTTGCTGAAAGGAGTGGAGCTGGATAATTCCTTTGTGCTGGATAATGGCCAATCTCAACCGTTGGCTACTATCCGCGATCCAAAGAAAAACATCCGTATTGCGTTTTACCCGGGCAATAGTTACCCGATTTTACAGATCTATATTCCGCCTCACCGCACCAGCATTGCGGTGGAAAACCTTAGTGGTGCGCCCGATGCTTTTAATAATGGCGTTGGGCTGGTTCAGCTGGCTGCTGGCGAAAGTAAAGTTTTCGATACGCGTATACAAGTGTCGCTGTAACAACTATCAGCAAAAATATTTGAATCCTTCTGTCAACAGGCAGAAGGATTTTTCTTTTTTAACACGGCCGCATTTCGTTTAATTTGTACTTTCATAAAGGATATGAACAATGTCTATAGAGATATGTTTGTAAGAGAGGAGAGGGTTCAGCAGTCAAATTATTATACTTATATGAAGGTTTTATTACGCGCCATAGCGCTAGGAGGTATACTCAGTATGGCATTTGCTCCGTTGGTACAGGCACAGGTAACTGTTACCGGGATGATCTCGGACAGTAATAAACTGGTGTTGCCTTATGCCACGATCAGCAATATCAGTTCAGGAAAACGTTCCTTGTCTGATCAGGGTGGGTTTTATAAAATATCCGCTTCCCGTAATGATCGCCTGGTATTTACTTTTGTGGGCTATAAGCCTGATACCCTGATTGTGGGCCAGTCTTCCGGTACGCAAACAACCAATATTATCATGGAACCTGCCGGGAAATTCCTGAAAGGCGTAGAGGTAACCTCTCAATACACACCTTACCAGCGCGATTCTATGGAAAGACGCCAGCAATATGGTTATATACTGGATTTGCCTGATCAGCCGCTGGCAGGTGGCAGCACTCCGGTAGGAGCAGGTATTGTAGTAAGTCCCATTACCCGTTTTTCAAAAAAGGAGAAGCAAAAGCGGCAGTTCAAAAAGAATTACGAAGAGATGGAAAAACAAAAATTCATCGATTCCCGTTTCACGCCGTTATTGGTCAACAAAGTAACCGGCTTAACAGGCGACTCTCTGCATTTATTTATGAGAGATAATTACCCGGATTATAGTACCATGAGGGCGCTCGCCAACAACGACCTGCTTTACTGGATCACAGATAAGTACAAAGCCTGGGTAAAACAGGGTCACTGATAAGATACACAATACCTATAAAAGCCACTGAGGCGAATGAACAATGCGGAAGTTATCCGCTAAGTTCATTCGCCTCAATAGCTTTATGCCGAATACTAATTAATTCGCTTAGTTATACACCTTTACCATGTATACAAACTCCTCCACTTTTTTGATCTGGTCCACCCTGTTCATACCTTCCAGGTGGCTTTTATGGTTCCAGTCTTTATGGGGTTGTTTGTCTTTAGGCATTTCATCGAGCAGGTGTTTCAGGTGGGCAGACTTTACGGCAAAGGCAATACCATCTGAGGTAGTTTGCTTGCCGGTAACGATACCCACTACATCTCCTTTACTGTCGAGCAGGGGAGCGCCACTGTTGCCCGGATTTACCGGGATAGATACCTGGTAAGCGGTAGTATCTCCGTTAAAACCTGTTTTAGCGCTGATATACCCCTTGCCATATACAATTTCATCCCTCGGGAAGCCCATGGTAAATACCTCTTCCCCGATTTTTACGCTTTGGGGTTTCAAAGCATAAGGGAGTGGCTGGCTTTTAAAAGTAGAATCCGCGATTTTTAATACGGCCAGGTCACTGGAAATATCTTCAAATACGCTGACTGCTTTAAACGCTTCGCCCCTGGTATTTTGTACATATACAGAGTCGGCGCCCGCTACTACATGGTAGTTGGTAACGATATAACCGTTGCCGGATACGGCAAAGCCAGTACCTCCGTAAGTGCCTGGGTTTAATGGTGCTTTACTCTTGCTGTTGATATCATTGATCAATGCATTCTGGGAACGTTGAATGTTATTCAACACCCGTCTTACATCTTCATATTGTGCGGTGGACTTGTTCCGGGTTACATTTTGAATCACGGCGATGGTCGACAGGGACGTAACGAGGGCAATACAGGCGGCAGCAGCCAGATTGGTAATGGTTCTGCGGCGTATAGACAAGCGTTTGGCGGCCTGGTTGCTTTCCTGGGCTTGTTGGCGCAAGGCAGGCATATCCAGTTGCTGATGGATCCTATTTAGTTTAGCTTGTAATTGCTGCCGTTGTCCATAGTTACCAAGGTGCAGGAGAAATAACTGATGTTCTTCTACCTGTTTGTTAATCAAGGAATTAGTACGGCGTAATTCTTCGAAAGCAGTTTTTTCCTGTTCGCTCATTTCCCCTTCCAGGTAACGCTCAATGTCACGTAATAAACTCATTTCCTCTTTCATGGCTGCTTTCTGCTTATAATGATGTGTTGTACTGATCAAAAAATAACTTCTTCAAACGCATGAGGCATTTGTACTTCTGATTTTTCGCATTTTCGGCGTTGGTATATCCAAACTTCTCTGCTATTTCCTGCATAGATCTTTTATGCAGGTAATAATCTTCCAGGATTGCCTGGCAGGGCTGACCAATATTGCTCATGGCCCCTTCCATAATCCGGAACTCCTGATCCTTGGCCTGATGTGCTTCCAGTTCTTCCGTGGCGGGAATCACTTCCTCCAGTTCGGGTGATAGACTGTATAATCCGTAAGTACGTTGTACTTTTTTTAACCAGAGATGGCGACAAACCGAATAAAGAAAGGTTTTAAGCCGGCTGCTTAATGTAAAGTCGTTGTTTTGTACCTTTTCATATAAGACTATAATGGCCTCCTGGAAAATATCCTTGGCATCATCTTCGGAGCCATTGTGTTGCAGGATCATTCTTAATACCACCGGAAAATTCTCAGAATAGATGATTTCCAATGACTTATCCTCACCTTTTGCCAGTCCCAGCAATAATTCCCTGTCTCTTGTTATGTCTTGATGTTGCTTCACTCTTAATACAGTTATTAGGCATTTGGTAACCCAAAGTACCGAAAAAAAATATTTTTAAAACTTTGGGTTACCTTTTAGGTGACCCGGGTATAAAGGTTAAATCATTCAAAAACAACTTAAATAATTGTATCATGAAGAACGTAATTAAAATCGGTTTCTTAGCTCTGTCTTTCGGTATCTTCGCTGTAGCTTGCGGTGGCGGTGCTAAAACTGAAAACGCTACTGACTCAACTGCAACTGCTGCTGGTAACACTATCGATTCTGCTGCTAAAGCTGCTACTAACGTAGTTGATTCTGCTGCTAAAGCTGCTAACGCTGTTGTTGATTCTGCTGCTAAGAAAGTAGATTCAGTTGCTGCTCACAAATAATTAAACCTTTAGGTTTTAATAAATGACCGTCCCGGCTTGGCCAGGACGGTTTTTTTGTGCCCGCTTGACTACGAAAATATGTTTTTTTGAAAGTTATTCAATAAATGGTCTTTATTATTGAAAAAAGTATATTTTTTGATATTACCCCTTGGATAATTAAAATCGTGCCGTATTTTTGTTCTACACTCATAGAGAATAACAATTCAGATGAAACTACAAGCGACTTTCGGTTTTTTTGGCTTTTATTATTTCTGGCACCAGAAATAGGAAGGTCGTTTGTATAAAAATAAAAGATACTACAAGAGGCCTTCCGGTAAACGGAAGGCCTTTTTTAATCGCATTAACACACAGACAGTATAGTATATGTTATCAACGTCAAACAACAACTTTTTTTATTACTTCTCTTACTTCTTTTATGCGAAGAAGCAGGGGACTCGTTTGCAATAACATACTTAGTCATAAAAGTACAGCGCAAAGGGTCCCACGGATGGGGCCCTTTCTGTTTTAAATAGCTAGTTGCTACAGCAACTATAAATAAATCAAAAATCAATCACATACACATGAAAATTGCCATACAGGGATTTGAAGGATGTTTCCACCAGGTTGCCGCCCAGGGATATTTCGGTAAGCAGATAGATATCGAATGCTGTGCGTCTTTTGCTGAGCTGGTGAAGAAAACAAAACAACAGCCCGATGTAGATGCAGGTATCATGGCCATTGAAAATTCTATCGCCGGCAGTATCCTCCCTAACTACAGTCTCATCAAAAACTCCGGTCTGCACATCATCGGTGAAACTTACCTGCAGATCAACCAACACCTGATGGTATTGCCTGGCCAGACGATGGAAGATCTCCGGGAAGTACATTCTCATCCCATGGCCTTGTTACAGTGTATGGATTTCCTGGAAAAATACCCGCATATCAAACTGGTGGAAACAGAAGATACCGCTCTCAGTGCCAAACATGTACGCCAGAAAAAGCTGAAAAGCACCGCCGCTATTGCAGGTAAACTGGCCGCAGAAATCTTCGAACTCGACATCATCGCGCCTAATATCCATACCAATAAAAATAATTATACCCGCTTCCTCGCGGTATCACGTACACCGGTTGCCACAGCGGAAGATGCCAATAAAGCCTCTGTATATTTTCAAACCAGCCACGATCGCGGTAGCCTTGCCAAGGTATTAACGCAAATCGCCGTTGCCGGTATTAACCTGTCTAAACTGCAATCTTTCCCTATCCCAGCCAAAGAATGGAACTATTACTTCCACGCAGATATGGAATTCGACAATGCCGCACATTTCGAAAAAGCATTGGAGAAAATTGCACCGCTGACAGAACACCTGAAAGTATTGGGTATTTACAAAAAAGGAAAAACACATTAATCAGTTTTATGCAGATACAGGTTGCTAAAAGATTACAAGGCACAGAAGAATACTACTTCTCCAAAAAGCTCAGGGAAATTGAGGAAATGAACCAAACAGGTACCAGGGTAATAAACCTGGGTATCGGTAGCCCGGATCTGCCTCCTCATCCTGCAGTGGTGGCTGCATTAAACGAAAATGCCGCTTTGCCTAATACTCATAACTACCAGGGGTACAAAGGCATTCCTGCACTCCGCAAGGCCATGGCCGACTGGTATCAGCAATACTACCAGGTAACACTGAACCCTGATACGGAAGTATTGCCGCTGATAGGTTCCAAGGAAGGCATTATGCACATCTGTATGACCTACCTGCAGGAAGGCGATGAAGCATTAATCCCTAACCCGGGATATCCTACTTACCGCTCTGCCGTAAGCCTGAGCGGTGCTACCGTAGTGGATTACGACCTGGTAGCGGAAAATAGCTGGTTACCGGACCTCGATGCCCTGGAGCAAACAGACCTGAGCCGTGTAAAACTGATGTGGGTAAACTATCCGCATATGCCTACCGGCGCTAAGTTTAACCGGGAGTTTGCCGCTAAACTGATCGCATTTGCCAAACGTCACCAGATACTGATCTGTCACGATAATCCCTATAGCTTCATCCTGAACGAGCAACCAGAAAGCCTGTTACAGTTTGAAGGAGCAAAGGACGTAGTACTGGAATTGAACTCGCTCAGTAAATCATCTAACATGGCAGGATGGCGTATAGGCATGCTCGTTGGAAAGGCAGAGCTGATTGCACAGGTATTGCGCTTTAAAAGTAATATGGACTCCGGCATGTTTCAACCTATGCAGATGGCCGCAGTGAAGGCTTTGCAGCTGGGAAAAGACTGGTACGATAATCTGAACAGCATTTACCGTGCCCGCAGGGAAAAAGTATTTGCCTTGCTGGAGCTGCTGCACTGCACTTTCGATAAAAACCAGGTAGGAATGTTTGTATGGGCGAAAATTCCGGATACTATCGATAATGGCTATACGCTAACGGATGAGATACTGCAGAAAGCCCGCGTATTTATTACGCCTGGAGGTATATTCGGCAGTAACGGCAACGGCTATATCAGGGTGAGCCTGTGCCAGGAGGAAAAAGTTTTCCAGGAAGCGATAGATCGCATCAAAACAAACGTAAAATGATTGCAACAATAATAGGAACAGGTTTAATAGGTGGGTCGCTCGCCATCACGCTGAAAGAAAAAGGCGTTGCAGAGCGAATCATCGGGGTAGATCAGAACGAGGCGCATTTGCAAAGAGCGCTGGATCTGAATATTATCGATGAAAAAGCAACCCTGGATGAAGCCATGCTTCGTTCCGACCTGGTGATACTGGCTATCCCGGTAGATGCCCTGCTGAAGGCCCTGCCAGGGATGATGGATAAAGTACGTCCTAACCAGGTAATTATGGACGTAGGTTCTACTAAAGAAAAAATACTGCAACTCGTTGCCGGTCATCCTAACAGGGGGCGCTTCGTGGCGGCTCACCCGATGGCCGGCACCGAGTATTCCGGCCCTGATGCTGCTGTACGCAACCTGTTCGTACATAAAACGATGGTGTTGTGCGATGTAAAAAACAGCGATGAAGATGCCCTGGAACTCGTGGAAAATATGGTAGACCAGTTGCAGATGCGCACTGTATATATGAACGGAGAAGAGCATGACCTGCACACTGCCTATGTATCTCACATTTCTCACATTACCTCTTTTGCACTGGCGTTGACGGTGTTGAAAAAAGAAAAAGAATCGGGCCGCATTTTTGAACTGGCCAGCGGTGGTTTCGAATCTACCGTGCGCCTGGCTAAAAGCTCTCCCGATATGTGGGTGCCTATTTTCAAACATAACCGTAATAATGTACTCGATGTACTGGATGAGCATATCAGCCAGTTACAACAGATGAAATCGTTGCTGGAAGAAGAAGACTACGACGCGTTTTATAAATTGATTCAAAAATCCAATAAAATCAGGAAGATCCTGAAATAACTAAATTCTGATAATCTACTTAACTTCAATACTATGGTACAGACAATGGAACAAATATTATCCAAAACCAAATTCTCTGATCCGTCTTCCGATAAAAAGCCGCTGATCATTTCCGGACCCTGCAGTGCAGAAACCGAAGAGCAGGTATTAGCCACCGCATTGGCCCTGCAAAAAACAGGTAAAGTAGACGTATTACGCGCCGGTATCTGGAAGCCACGTACCCGTCCCGGTTCTTTCGAAGGTATCGGCACCAAGGGGCTGGCATGGCTTCAGAAAGCCCGCGAGTTAACCGGTTTACCTTTAGCGGTAGAAGTAGCTACTGCCAAACAGGTAGAAGACGCGCTGCACTTTGGCGTGGATATTTTGTGGGTAGGCGCACGTACTACCGTAAACCCATTCTCTGTACAGGAAGTAGCTGATGCCTTGAGAGGTGTGGATACGACTGTATTAATTAAGAATCCTATCAATCCGGATCTCGAACTGTGGATTGGTGCAGTAGAAAGAATCCAGAAAGCAGGTATCTCTAAAGTAGGTTTAATCCACCGCGGATTTTCCAGCTACGGTAATACACAATACCGTAACGCGCCCATGTGGCACCTGGCTATTGAGCTGAAACGCCGCATGCCTGAGCTGCCTATGATCTGCGATCCTTCCCATATCTCCGGCCGCCGCGATATCCTGCAGGAAGTATCCCAGGAAGCGATCGACCTGGATTACGATGGTCTGATGCTGGAAACACACGTTGATCCTGATAATGCATGGAGCGATGCCAAACAGCAGGTAACCCCTGAAAAACTGGCTGAACTCCTGGACGGTATTACCTGGAGAAGAGAACATTCTGATAAAAAAGATTTCAACTCCGCCCTGGAAAAACTGCGCGCGCAGATCAACCAGGTAGATGATGAAATCATGCTGCTGCTGGGTAATCGTATGAAGATTGCAGAAAAAATTGGGATGTACAAAAAGGAAAATAACATTACCATCCTGCAAACAAACCGCTGGAATGAAATCCTGGACCGCAACATCGCGAAAGGTGAAAAATTGGGCCTGACCAAAGAATTCATCCTGAAATATTTCGATGCTGTGCACCTGGAGTCCATCAACCGCCAGAATAAGGTGATGAACGAAGAAAAATAGCTATACAGCTGTTAGCCTCTGGCTGCCGGCCTTTACCATCGGCAGCCTTAGGCGCAGCCATTTTCCTGAATGCTAAAAGCAAATTGCTACATGCAAAAACAAACCCACCAGTTTCAACAACAGGAAACTACCTACTTCTTAGGCGAAAGCCTGTTGCAACTGGGCAACCACGTAGACCCGAACAGGGCGGTACTGGTCATAGATGAAAATGTGGAACGACATCACGGTCATCATCTCCATAACTGGAAAAAAATCGTGGTACCGGCAGGCGAAGAAGTGAAGAACATGGCAACGGTAGAAAGGATCATCGACGGACTCACCGCATATGAAGCCGACCGCAAAACTACGCTGGTAGGCATCGGTGGCGGTATGATCACAGATGTAGCCGGATTTGCAGCCAGCATTTACATGCGCGGCATTCCCTTCGGCTTTGTACCTACTACCTTACTGGCCCAGGTAGACGCTTCTATCGGTGGTAAAAACGGGGTGAGCCACGGTAAACATAAAAACCTGCTGGGTATTATCCGTCAACCAGCTTTTATCCTGTTCGATTATACGTTGCCGTTAACCATGCCTGCGGAAGAATGGCATAACGGTTTTGCCGAAATCATCAAATATGCCTGTATCATGGATGCAGCGCTGTTTGATTATCTCGAAAAGAACAAAGACAAGGCGTTATCGCGTGATGTAGCCGTACTGGAATACCTGGTGGAAAAGTCAGTGGCTGCAAAAACAAAGGTGGTACTTGAAGATGAGCTGGAAAACGGTCCCCGTCGCTGGTTGAACTTCGGTCATACCCTGGGACATGCAGTGGAGAAACTGGAGCATATCGCACATGGTAAAGCAGTAGCTATTGGCATGGTGGCAGCCACCCGTTTTTCAGAAAAGCTGATGAACCTGCCTGCAGATCAGACAACACGCCTGATACGGTTAATCAACGACTATCAATTGCCGGTTGCATTTACGTCAGATAAAGAAGCTGTGTTTGATATTTTCAAACTTGACAAAAAGCGGGAGAAAGACGTAATACATTTTGTATTACTGGAAGAGATAGGAAAGGCGACTACAATGCCGGTACCCATTGCAGAACTGAAACAGTTACTGCAGGAGTTGTAAAAAAATTTCTAATTCATTTAAAGGCGGACGAATATACATATGCAAGTTACTGTATCACCAGCTATCATTAAAGGCACCGTTACGGCCAATCCCTCCAAGAGCGCTATGCAACGCGCAGTAGCAGCAGCTTTGCTGGCTAAAGGGACTTCTATCATCCGTAATCCGGGCCTGAGCAATGATTGCCTGGCAGCCCTGGAAGTAGCCGAAAATCTGGGCGCTAAAATTAAAAGGGAGCACGATTATTTTGAAATCACCAGCAACGGTGTACAACCGTTTTATGATGAAATCAATTGCGGCGAATCAGGGTTAGGTATCCGTATGTTTACCCCCATCGCAGCGCTGTCTTCCCTGGCTATCACGATTGAAGGACATGGCAGTTTAACTACCCGCCCGATGAACTTCTTCGAAGAAGTGTTACCGCAGCTGGACGTAAAATGCAGTACCCGGGAAGGTAAATTGCCACTGCATATACAAGGTCCACTACAGCCTAAAGATATTACCATCGATGGTTCCTTAAGCTCCCAGTTCCTGACCGGTTTGCTCATGGCTTATGGGGCCGCGGCAGAAAATGCTACCATCACCGTAAAAGACCTGAAAAGCAAACCATACATTGCGTTAACCCTGCAACTGATGGCACATTTTGGTGTACAGGTGGAAGAAAAGAATTTTGAAACATTCCATTTTGGAAAGAAGCAGGCCTATAAGCCTTGCGACTATACGGTGGAGGGCGACTGGAGCGGCGCCGCTTTCCTGCTCGTAGCAGCAGCGGTAGCTGGTAAAGCAGAGGTGCAGCACCTCAA
The DNA here is from genome assembly GCF_012726295.1 of Chitinophaga sp. Ak27. Taxonomy (GTDB): domain Bacteria; phylum Bacteroidota; class Bacteroidia; order Chitinophagales; family Chitinophagaceae; genus Chitinophaga. Next base: position 102,097 of record NZ_JABAOB010000008.1, read on the forward strand.
TGTAGCCTCGGCGCAGTCTGATAAAGCCATCCTGGAAGCGCTGGAAAAAGCAGGTGCGCATATCATGTCGGGCGTATTTACCGTAAATATAGAAAAAGGTGGCCTCAGGGCATTTGAAATAGATGCCACTGATTGCCCGGATCTGTTCCCTCCTTTAGTTGCATTGGCAGCTAACTGTAACGGCACTACGAAAATAAAGGGCGTAAGCCGCCTGGCCCATAAAGAAAGTGACCGTGGTATAACATTACAGGAAGAGTTTGGAAAGATGGGTATTCAGATCGATCTGCAGGGAGATATCATGCTCGTACATGGTGGCACTGGTATTAAAGGCGCTACGGTACATTCCCACAACGACCACCGTATTGCCATGGCTTGCGCCGTAGCTGCCCTCACGGCAGATGGACCGGTAGTCATTGAAAATGCGGAAGCGATCAATAAATCTTACCCGGAGTTTTATGATCACCTCGCATTATTAGGTGGTAAGGTAGCTATCCTGGCGTAATTTAGCAGCAGGCACCCTGCATTGACAGTTCAAAGCAGGATGCTGTTTTTTCACTTTAAATCATCAGCGTGTGAACAGTTTTGGCAGATTATTCAGGGTCAACGTTTTTGGAGAATCGCATGGCGCCAGTGTAGGCGTAAATATAGATGGGATACCAGCAGGTATTCCGTTGAAGCAGGAAGACTTTTTAGCCGACCTGGAACGCCGCAAAGGCGGGTCAAGAGGGACCACTCCCCGTAAAGAGGAAGACCTTCCCTTTATTAAATCCGGCGTATTTAATGATCATACTACCGGTGCCCCGGTAACGATACTTTTTGAAAATAACAATACACGTAGCGCAGATTATGAAAAGCTGCGTGAATTTCCCCGTCCCGGCCATGCCGACTTTGTAGCCACCGAAAAATTCGGCGGCTTCGAAGATTACCGTGGCGGCGGACATTTCAGCGGCCGTCTTACCTTAAACCTGGTAGCGGCAGGGGTGATTGCCAAGAAAATTTTAGGCAGCAATATTCAGGTAAATGCCACCATTACAGAGGTGGGAGGATATACTAATGCTGAGGAAGGATTAGAGGCCGCTATAGCCGCTAAAGATTCAGTAGGTGGTATCGTGGAATGTGTAGTAGAGGGACTTCCCATCGGTTTAGGAGAGCCTTTCTTTGACTCATTGGAATCAGCACTTGCGCATGCAGTGTTTGCCATCCCGGCGATTAAAGGCATTGAATTCGGCGCCGGCTTTGCTGCCGCCAAAATGAAAGGCCTGGAACATAACGATGCGATCCTTGATAAAACCGGTAAAACAGCTACCAACCATGCTGGTGGAGTAGTAGGAGGAATTTCCAATGGCAATCCACTGGTGTTCAGGATTGCGGTTAAGCCTACTTCCAGCACACCTAAAGAACAACAGACACTGAATATTAAAAGTGGAGAAGTGGAAACATTCAGCGTAAAAGGTCGCCATGATCTTTGTATCGCGCTCCGCGTACCCGTGGTACTGGAAGCGGTGACCGCCATAGTACTGGCAGATTTTATGCTGCTGGAACAGCGCAGGCCCCGTGTATGGACAGCTACAGGCTTTTAAATATAAATATCCGGCTTTCTGCATACAGAAAGCCGGATATTATTACTATTGTTCGATCGCGAGCAATTCTACATCAAAAACCAACGCCGCTCCCGGGCCAATTTTAGGGCCAGCGCCACGGTCGCCATATGCTAGCTCAGAAGGAATGAACAGGCGCCATTTAGAACCTACCGGCATTAATTGCAGTGCTTCTGTCCAACCCTTAATCACGCCGCTCACCGGGAAAGAAATAGGTTGACCTCTCTCTACAGAACTATCGAATACAGTACCGTCAATTAAAGTACCATGGTAATGTGTTTTTACTTTATCATTGATGGTAGGCTTAGGACCATTACCTTCTTTCAAAATCTGGTACTGTAAGCCATCAGGAAGCGTTACAACGCCCGGTTTCACTTTATTTTCCGCCAGGAATTTCAGTCCTGCTTCGCGGTTTTTGCTTGCTTTCTCAGCTTTGAGCTGTTGCAGATAGTTACTAATGCTCATATCTATTTGATCTTTTGGCAGTAATGATGTTTGATTTTTCAGGGCCGCTTGTATGGCTTGTGCTAATATAGCAGTATTAATATTCTCCAATCCCTGTGCTTTCAGGTTTTCGGCAATGCTAACACCTATACCGTAGCTCACGGTATCCAGGCGTGTTTTCAATACCGGGGCTTTAACGGCGGCAGGTTTGGCCACTGGTTTCTTCGGTGTAGGTTTGGTTTGACTGAAACCTTGAACAGACAAGCATCCCAGCGCACCTATAAACAGGTATTTTTTGTACATAAATGAATGATTATCGAAATAATAAGTAAAATAAGGGTTTTTAAGAAAGTGCAAGTTAATATTTTACCTGATACCGCTGGGCCGGCCAGGTTTTTTGGCATGCTACGGCTATCCGCCACAGCATGCTAAAAGACCTGTTATTATTTGACTACAGGCAGTATTACGTTGGAGGGATGCTGTGCATCATGATAGATGCGGATGGTAGCTTTTTTAAAGTCCTTATCAGTAGCCTTATAGATATCCATGAACTGCTGTGGATTGCGGTCGGCCAGTGGGAACCAGCTGCTCTGCACCTGTATCATAATACGATGTCCCTTCTGGAAAGTATGGGCTACATCCGGCAGAGTGAACTTTACCGTGGTGGGCTGATTAGGAACAAATGCTTCCGGCGCTTCATAGCTGTTGCGGAATTTGCCCCGCATGATATCACCCCGTACCAGCATCTGGTAACCGCCCATGGGATAAGTAGCAGAGGGTATCCGACGATGCTCACTGGCTTCAGCTTCTTCATATTTAAAATCATCTGGGAATACATCAATCACTTTTACTACGAAATCGGCGTCTGTTGTGCTGGTGCTGGCTACCAGGTCGGCCACCACAGGACCTGCCAGCGTAAAGTCCTGGTCCAGTGCTTCACTTTCAAAAACGGCTACATCGGGCCTGCGGGCGGCAAAGCGCTGATCATCGGTCATGTAGTTAATGGTCCGGTTAAAATGTACATCTTCGGTATAAGGTACTGGTTTGGCCGGATCACTCACGTATTCGCTGAAGCTATTGCTGGTAGAAGGCTTGCTGAAAGATAATTTGCCATTTTCCTGTAGGTAAACAGGCGCTTCCTGCATAGCTGCCGGAGGCCATTTAGGCAGTTGTTTCCAATTGTTTTCGCCGGTAAAGAAGACAGTAGCTTCTGCAATAGCAGGGGCTTGTCCTTTACCTTTCAGGTAGTAGTTAAAGAAAGGAATCTCAATATTGTTAGCATAGTATTCGGATGTGTTGCTGCCAAAGCGAACATTGCCCAGGTGAGTACCGTCGTTGGAAGCCCATTGTCCGTGGTACCAGGGACCCATTACAATGCGGTTGTTGGCATTCGGATTTTTTTCTTCTATCGTTTTGTAAGTATTCCAGGCGCCAAAGCAATCTTCTGCATCAAACAAGCCGCCTACTTCCAGCATAACGGGCTTTACATTTTGGAGGAAATTACGCACGTTACGGGCTTTCCACCAGCTGTCGTAAGTAGGGTGGGCATACATTTCATTCCAGAAAGGAACGCTGTCCCCAATAATTTTGGAGAAGTTGGGCAGAGCGCCGGTTTCGAGGTAGTACTTATAGTTGTCGTGCGTATAATAGGTGATGCCTTTAGGCCCTTCTGTGGTAGGTTTTGGATGCGGATGGTCGAAAACTGTGTAAAAAGAGAAGGCATCGGTGAGCATGAAAGCACCGTTGTGGTGAAAGTCATCGCCTATAAACCAGTCGGTCACGGGCGCCTGCGGGCTCACCGCTTTCAATGCGGGATGTCCGCTCAATGCAGCCATGGTAGAATAGAAGCCTGGATAAGAAATCCCAAAAACGCCCACATTACCGTTGTTGCCTGTAATATTCTTTACCAGCCAGTCGATGGTATCATAGGTGTCGCTGGCTTCATCGATATCTTTCTTCCCTTTTTTAGCAGGATTAAAAGGGCGGACATTCACAAATTTCCCCTCACTCATCCAGGTACCTCTCACATCCTGGATCACCATAATATAGCCTTCTTTCAGGTATTCTTTATAGTGATTTTTGTATAAAGGACGAAAGGCATTTTCCCCGTAGGGCGCGCAGGAATAGGGCGTACGGGTCATTAAGATCGGGTGCTTTTCAGACTGATCTTTAGGCATGTAAATGGAGGTAAATAATTTTACTCCGTCGCGCATGGTGATGTACACTTCTTTCTTGGTGTAATGTTCGTACATCCAGAGGGAGTCCTGGTTAACGGCTTTACACGCAACCGGTAACAGGAACATCACGGCGCAGGCCAGCAGCAGCCATTTTCTCATAAACAGTATTTTTAGATTTAGATGGTGGCTAATGTAATAAAAAAAACGGGGACAGCCCCGTCTATGTGGGGAATGGTTATTGTCCCAGCTTTTCCCGGTCTTTTTTCGGCAGGCTGGCTACTACCAGGTTATACGAGTTTTTGATCCACTCCAGCAGCAGTTTATTGGGAATGCCCGAATGTACATCTACCGTATTCCAGTGCTTTTTATTCATGTGATAGCCAGGAATCACGCCTTCATATCGTTCCCGTAATTCAATAGCTTCCTCGGGATCGCATTTCAGATTAACAGATCCAAAGTCCTCGATATTAGCAAGGGCAAATACTTTTCCTTTTACTTTATACACAAGGGTTTCCTCTCCGAAGGGGAATTCTTCCGTTACGCCGGGAAGGGCCAGGCAATATTCCTGAAATTGAGCCAGGTTCATAATGGATGCAGTTTACAGATTTTTGTATGTAGATGTTTGCATACAAAAATCTGTAAAATTTGGGAGATATGGTTTATTTCCCAACCGTAAACAATATAGCCTTCATGACAAAGAAAGCTATTTGTTAACTTACAACATCCATTGTCATGAGGGCTATTTATTTGGATCAAGATAAACTCTACTTCTTGCTGATACTGATAATCACACGGGAATATCTTGCATAGGTAATTTCTACTTCCTGGCCGGCCCGGTAACCTTCCAGCGCTCCGCGCATCCAGTAAAACAAACGTTTCTTTTTATTTTCCAGCAATATCATAATGTTGGTCTGACTATCGTTGTTTTCCAGGTAAACGGCTTCCATAGGCGCCTGCACTGTACCTTTCTGTAATGCGGTAAGATCCTTTTTAATTGCCCAATAACGGATATCTGTCACCTTGATCAGGGCAAATACCAAAGCTACTACAAAGCTCAGCAACCATATCCAGAACCAGAAATTCTTAAACGACAGCAGGGAGTCATCTGCATCGCCCAGTTTGTTATGTGTGTACAAATAGATTTGAGGAATGATAGCTGCTACCATTAATAAACCAAAACCAATTAAAGCAAACTTGGTTAACTGTTGCTTGTTCTTTTTCAGCGCGTCCTGCAATAAAAAATGTTCCTCTGTGGTGATAAAGGTATAGTCAGACATAGTTTTGAAATGGTTTTTCAGTTGGCTAATATATAGATAAACAATTAATTAATATAATTTATATATATAAAATTTTACTCAGTGATTATGATTTTGCCGGATTATTGGTATTTTATAGTAAAATGTGTTAAAATATTATTATGTGTGTGAGATAGAAACCAGTAGATGTTAGGACCACTGTAAACGTGTTAACGTATATATAATTTCTCCATGTCGCCACGAGTGGAAATAGTTTTCTAATTTGCAATCCATCTAACCCATCATTTGTTATACTTCCCCAGCTTAAACCTGTTAATAATAAAACGACAATAGTGAAAAGGATTTTTTTATTCGCCGCCGCCCTGTTGCTGATCACCATAGGCAGCCAGGCGCAGGATACTGCCCAGTTAACGGTACCGGAACGGAAAAACAGCGCTACGCAACAAACCAGGCCTTATGTGATCATGATATCGATTGACGGATTTCGTTATGACTACGCCGAAAAATATAACGCCACACAACTGCTGCGGCTTTCCGGCAACGGCATACGGGCTACTGCCATGCAACCCTCTTTTCCTTCCCTCACTTTTCCTAATCACTATTCCCTCGTTACTGGCCTGTATCCGGCACATCATGGACTGGTAGATAATCTTTTCTATGACCGTAAAAGAGATGCCGTCTATAAGGTAGGTAACCGCGATGCCGTAGAAGATGGCACCTGGTACAATGGCGTCCCATTGTGGGTGCTGGCAGAAAAACAACAAATGCTCAGCGCCAGCTACTTCTGGGTAGGATCGGAAAGCGCCATACAGAACGTCAGGCCCACCTACTATTTCAAATACCAGGAGAAGACGGGGATCGATCAACGTATTCAGACAGTGGTAAACTGGCTGCAACTGCCCGAAGAACAACGCCCACACCTCATTACCTTTTACTTCCCTGAAGTAGATCATATGGGACATAAATACGGACCCGATTCCGACAGTACCCGCAACTCGGTGCAGTTTGTAGATGCCGCCATCGGCAAAATGGTAGCCGCTGTGAATCAACTTCACCTTCCGGTCAACTTTATCGTGGTATCCGACCACGGTATGATGGAAGTAGATACGGTACACACCATCAGCATTCCCGATGTCCCGCAATTAGAGCCATTGAAGAAAATGCCCGGCAATGAAAAGATGATGTACTACGGGAAAAACGAAACCGAAATAAAAGCAGCATACGATTATCTGAAGAAGAATGAAAATCATTATACGGCATACCTGAAGCAGGAAACACCCGCCAGGTGGCATTATGGACAAGAAGATATCTACAATCGCATCGGCGACATCATATTGGTAGCAGAAGCGAATTATGTATTTGGCCAGTCAGGCAAAATGCAACATCCCGGACATCACGGGTATGATAATAATCTTACTAACATGAATGCCATATTCATGGCCTGGGGACCAGCTTTCAAAAACAATATCCGTATCGCTACTTTCGAAAACGTACAGGTTTATCCGTTAGTTGCCCGGATCCTTGGACTGGATATAACCCAGCCGATAGATGGAAAACTGGAAGTACTGGAACCCATTCTAAAGTAACAGGCCATTAAACATATATAAAAAGGGCGAATCATTATGATTCGCCCTTTTTATATATGTTTAATGGCCGCAGGGCTTAGATGCTCGCTGCTTCTTCTGCGTAAGCACTGGCAGGTTCACAGGTGCATATCAGGTTTCTGTCGCCGAAGGTGTTATTGATACGGCTTACAGATGGCCAGAATTTATTTGCTTTTACATAGTCCAGCGGGAAGGCTGCCTGCTGACGGCTGTATGGACGTGTCCACTCATCGGCAGTGATCAGGAGCTGTGTATGTGGCGCATTTTTCAATACGTTGTTTTGTTTATCCACACTACCGTTTTCTACTGCACGAATTTCTTCGCGGATAGCTAACAGCGCATCACAGAAACGATCCAGTTCACCTTTATCTTCACTCTCGGTAGGCTCAATCATAATAGTACCCGGAACCGGGAAGCTCATGGTAGGAGCGTGGAAACCATAGTCCATCAAACGCTTGGCTACATCTTCTGCTTCTATGCCGGCGGAGGCTTTAAACGGACGGAGGTCTACTATAAACTCATGCGCACAGGTACCGTTAACGCCTGTATACAGGATATCGTAAGCCTTTTCCAGTCTTGCCTTCATGTAGTTGGCATTCAGGATGGCATATTCAGATGCTTGTTTAACACCGTTGGCTCCGAGCATACGAATGTAGGCGTAAGAGATCAACAGGATGCTGGCCGAACCAAATGGTGCCGCAGATACCGCGTTGGATTTTTTACCATCGTTCAGGCTAACGTGACCGGGCAGGAACGGAGTCAGGTGTTTGGCAACACAGATCGGGCCCATGCCAGGACCACCACCACCGTGAGGGATAGCAAATGTTTTGTGCAGGTTCAGGTGACATACATCTGCACCAATCAGGCCGGGAGCAGTTAAACCTACCTGCGCATTCATATTGGCGCCATCCATATATACCTGTCCGCCATGTTCGTGAATGGTAGCACAGATATCTTTCACGCTTTCTTCGTATACGCCATAAGTAGATGGGTAAGTGATCATAATACCCGCGAGGTCTTTGCTATAAGCAGCCGCTTTCGCTTTCAGATCTTCTACGTCGATGTAACCGTTTTCCAGCGCTTTTACAATCACTACCCTGAAACCTGCCATTACCGCAGATGCCGGGTTGGTGCCGTGTGCACTGATAGGAATCAGCATTACATTGCGGTGTCCCTGGCCAATGCTTTGTTGGTATGCACGGATCACCAGCAAACCAGCATACTCGCCTTGCGCACCACTGTTAGGTTGCAGGCTGCATGCATCAAAACCGGTAATCTTGCTCAGGTATTCACCCAGTTCGGTAGCCATCTGTAAATAACCGCCTACCTGGCTTTTAGGCGCAAATGGGTGCATTTTGCTCCAGTGTGCCCAGCTTAAAGGAATCATCTCTGTAGCTGCATTCAGTTTCATGGTGCAGGAACCGAGCGATATCATGGAAGTATTCAGGGAAAGATCTTTATTTTCCAGCATTTTCAGGTAGCGCATCATCAGTGACTCGCTATGATAGCTGTTAAATACAGGGTGTGTGAGGTAAGCAGAAGTACGCTGTAAGTCGGCTTGAATACCAATGACACCTGCTGTTACTTCCGCAGCATCTGTTTTTCCTGCGCCAAACAGGTGCAGGATATCGTTTACATCCGCAATGGTAGCTGTTTCATCCAGGGAAATACCTACGCTGCCATTAGCAAAATAACGGAAGTTAATACCAGCTGTTTCTGCGGCAGATTTCACATCTGCATTTTCTACTACAATGGTATCAAAGAAACTGTCAGCAGCCAGTTTCAGCCCTTTCGCCTTCAATTTCTGCGCCAGTGTATTGGTGAGCAGGGAAATACGGGTAGCAATGTTTTTCAGTCCTGCCGGGCCATGGTATACGGCATACATAGCAGCCATATTGGCCAGCAATGCCTGGGCAGTACAGATATTGGAAGTAGCTTTTTCACGTTTGATATGCTGCTCGCGGGTTTGGAGGGCCATACGCAGCGCGCGGTTACCCTGTGCATCAATGCTTACACCAATGATACGGCCGGGAATGGAACGTTTAAACTCGTCTTTCACGGCAAAGAATGCAGCGTGCGGACCACCAAAGCCTAATGGAACGCCAAAACGTTGGGCAGAACCAAAGGCCGCGTCAGCACCCATTTCGCCCGGAGAGGTGAGCAGGGTTAATGCCAGCAGGTCGGTAGCTACTCCAACAAAAGCACCGGTAGTGTGTACGCGCTCAATAAATGCACGGTAATCGGCAGTAGCACCTACGTTATCAGGATACTGCACTAATGCGCCGAAATAAGCAGTGTCAAATTCGGCTGCTTTATAATCGCCTACTACTACTTCGATATGCAGCGGTGTAGCGCGGGTATAAATTACATCCAGTGTTTGAGGATATACGTTGTTATCCACAAAAAACTTAGGTCTGGTTACATGATCATGATCTTTGTTCAACGCGTTGAAGAACATGGTCATTGCTTCCGCCGCTGCAGTGGCTTCATCCAGCAGGGAGGCGTTGGCAATCGGCAAACCGGTCAGGTCAGCTACCATCGTCTGGTAATTCAGTAAGCTCTCCAGGCGGCCTTGAGAAATTTCTGCCTGGTAAGGAGTATACTGGGTATACCATCCTGGATTTTCAAATACATTACGCAGGATAACACTCGGGGTAATGGTATCAAAGTAACCCTGGCCAATATAGTTGCGATATACCTTGTTCTTCAGTGAAACTTCTTTCAGGTGACGGAGGTAATCACTCTCGCTCATTGCAGCAGGAATCGCCAGCGGCTGTTGCATACGGATGGCGCCCGGAACGGTCTTGCTGATCAGCTGGTCCAGGTTGGAGGCCCCAATGGTTTCCAGCATCTGGTTGGTCTCCCCTTCATTCGGCCCTATGTGACGGTGCACGAATTCATTTTGTTGAATATCAAAAAGATTCATGATGTAAGCAGGTAATTTGAAATAGAATGCGCAAAGCTATGCAGATTTTGTACAACGGCCAAACAATCAGCAGGGGCGGGGTAAAACGGTGATAAAAGCCACCCCGTCGGATACAGACTATGTCATAATTTTGTCCAACTGTTAATTACTTATCTTTGCGGCAAATGAGCAAAATACTAGAAGACTGGGAACAGAAAGCCCGGGATAAGCAAAAGGTAAACAAACAGTTTCTGACCAAACTGCAAACCCGCCGTGGAAAAGGCGTAGAGAAGATGCTCCCGGAACTGCATGAGGAGGCATTCAGTAAAATTGATTGCCTGCAATGCGGCAACTGCTGTAAAACCATCAGCCCCCGCTTTAAAGGACCCGATATCCGCCGCATTTCCAAACACTTAGGGATGAAGGAAGGCGAATTTATCGATACTTACCTCCGGATCGATAGTGATGAAGATTACGTGGTGAAATTTACGCCCTGTCCCTTCCTGGGCGCCGATAACTATTGTAGCATCTATGAGGTACGCCCCGGCGACTGCGGCAACTATCCTTATACAGATAGCTACGACTTCTTCAAACGCCCTAAAATCACTTACGAAAACAGTACGGTATGCCCGGCCGTTTACTACGTGTTGGAAAAGTTGAAAGAAAAAATGAATTTATAAGGTCTCAGCTTTCAGTAATACACTGAAAGCTGACTATTATGCTTTTAAGTCCAGCTTACGCATTGCCGGCGATATCACGTAAGTGGTAATCACTACACCCAGCGTAACACAGCCCCCAAACACTACTGAAGGCACCAATCCCATAGCCCTGGCCATAAAGCCGCTTTCAAAGGCACCCAGTTCGTTCGAGGATCCCACAAACATAGAGCTCACAGAAGCCACGCGCCCACGCATATCATCCGGTGTTTTTAACTGCAGGATCGTTTGACGGATAATGACACTGATCCCATCGAGCGAACCGCTGATCAATAAAGCAAAAATGGACAGGTAGAAATTTTTCGATAAACCGAAAAGTATAATGGTAAGCCCAAAGCCGAAAACTGCCGCCAGCAGCTTAATGCCCGGTTTGTATACCAATGGCCGGTGTGCGAGGATAAACATAGTCACCAGCGCACCTACGGCTGGCGCCGAACGCAATAAGCCATATCCGAAGGAACCTACATGCAGTACATCCGTAGCGAATGCCGGTAGCATAGCCACCGCTCCACCAAACAATACGGCAAACATATCCAATGCCATAGCATTCAATACTACCTTGGTTTTCCACACAAACCGCATTCCCTTTGTCAGCCCATCCAGGAAACCTTCGCCCTTGGCCTGGTAGTAAACCGGCTTAGGTGCTATTTTTATGATGCTGAATAAAGGGGGAAACAACATGAAAACAACAATCAACATCGACCAGTGTACCCCAAACCAGTGGATGAAAAGTCCGCCCAGCGCAGGCCCCAGCACACCGCCGATCTGCCAGGCCGAACTGCTCCAGGTAGAAGCATTGGCATATAGTTCACGCGGTACCAACAAAGAAAGTAAAGTGAAATTGGCCGGACTTGTAAAAGCCCTGATAATACCACCGAGGAAAACCATTACATAAATCAGATTCAGTACCCATTCTTTGGAAATGCCGGCTACGGCACGATCCCAGGTGAGGAGGAACAACCCGGAACTAATAAACACGTAGGCAATGATACATTTCATTAACATCCCCCGCTTCTCCCGCTTATCTACCAGGTGGCCGGCAAAAGGCGCCAGCAGCACAGCTGGTATTACTTCCGATAAACCAATCAATCCCAGTGAAAAAGGATCTTTGGAAATCTCATATACTTTCCACTCTATAATGGCAAATTGCATAGCTAATGCAAACACAATTGCAAAGCGGATAACAAGATAATAATTGAATTCAGGGAACCGCAACGATGCGTAAGGGTCATTCTTTTTCGGTGCCATCGTGTCCAAGCTATCGTGTTTTGCCTGCAAAGATACACATAAAGCTTTCTGCTTTCTTCATTATATTTATTCTGCACTAATACTGCATGCTATGAAGCTATTTCCCCTGATGTTATGGACATTATTGCCGGTATTGCTTGTCCAGGCGGCTTGTGCAAACAATGCCCCCAACGAAAAAGCAGGTAAACCCGCCGATGCCCCGGTATATAAAGCAAAGCTCCAGTTGGTCACCGATGCCTTTATATCTCCCGTAAACATGGCAGTACCAGGTGATGGTTCCGGCAGACTATTCTTCTGTCAGAAAGAAGGGAAAATATGGATTGTAAAGCAAAATAAGCTGCTCCCGGCTCCCTTTCTCGATGTAAGCCGGGAGCTGGTAAACATTAACCCGGGGTACGACGAAAGAGGACTGCTGGGAATGGCCTTCCATCCTGAATTCCACACTAACCATAAGTTTTATGTGTATTATAGTGCGCCAGCTGTGAAAAAAGGATATAATCATACCAGCCGCCTGGTGGAATTCACCGCCAGTGCTACCAATCCTAATGTGGCCGACCCGGCCTCCCGGCGGATAGTAATGGAGATCGATGAACCTGAGTCCAACCACAACGGCGGCCAACTCCAGTTTGGCCCTGACGGTTATCTCTACATTGGCCTGGGCGACGGTGGCGGAGGCGGAGATAGGCACGGTACCGCCGGCAATGGGCAAGACCTGTCGACCTTGCTAGGGAAAATATTACGGATTAATGTAAATGGTACGCCCTATACTGTCCCGCCAGATAACCCTTTTGTGAATCATCCCGACGCCAGGGGCGAAATTTGGGCCTATGGGTTGCGTAATCCATGGCGTTTTTCGTTCGACAGGAAAAGCAAACTGCTCTTCGCTGCGGATGTAGGACAAGATAAGTATGAGGAAGTGGACATCATTATCCGGGGAGGCAACTATGGCTGGCGAATCATGGAAGGTCTGCACGACTACCAGGCGCCTGCCGGAGCCAACAAATCCGGCTTGATAGCGCCTATTCATGAATACAGCCACGATCTGGGGATAAGTATCACCGGAGGCTACGTATACCGGGGCAATATGATCCCGGCACTGAAAGGAGCCTACGTTTTTGGCGATTACAACGGGAAATCTTTTGTATTGGTTCCCCAGGGAAAAAGCTGGCAGCGTGTCAACCTCGAGCTGGTAGGCCGTCCTGCCGAAAATATGCAGATCCTTAGCTGGGGAGAGGATGAGCAGGGAGAACTGTATATGTTGACAAGCATTTCGGGGAGAAATGGTTTCCAGGGCGCCATTTATAAGTTGGTAAAAGCCTAGGGATGCCCAACATTTCAGGTGCCTTTACCGTTTAATACCCGGCGTGGGCGTAGTTTAAACCCGCCGACAGCAGGTCGCCGGAACGCCGCATATCTGGCCCGGCGCCCGTTTGGCCCAATTTTTTGTTAAAAGGAAGTAAATTACTCAGGCAACGGGTGATTTTATTTTATATTTGATTTGACAACATTTAAGTTCAATTGAGATACATATGAGACTGAAAGTGATTATACCGGTTGTGCTGCTTAGCATCTCCGCAGGGGTGTTGGCTTTTAATAAGCTCGGACATACCGACGACCCCCCCGGACGTTATGAGGTGATTATGAACCTGGTAGGCCAGATGCTGAAAGAAGGGCACTATCAACCGAAAGCAATAGACGATAAATTCTCCACCGAAGTTTTTAATAAATACCTGCGTAGCCTGGATACTGAAAAGAAGTTTTTTCTCAAATCTGATGTGGAAAAACTGCTGCCTTTATCCACGCATATCGACGATGAGCTGAAAGGTGCTCCCATCGATTGTTTCCGCAGTATCAATACATTGATTAAACAACGCGTGGCAGAAGCAGCCGCTATCTATCCGGAAATTCTTGCCCAGCCCTTCGATTTTACAGTGGATGAGAAAGTAACCCTCGACCCCGATAAGATCGACTACCCTGCCGACGAAAAAGCACGCAAGGAAGCATGGCGCAAAGTGCTGAAATACCGTACCCTCGAGAAACTCACAGATCTCCAGGAAATGCGGGAGAAAGACAAAGGGAAAGACAGCGTGAAAGCAAAAACGGATACAGAACTGGAAGCAGAAGCCCGTGTAAAAGTGAAGCAACTGTACGATCGCTATTTCGACCGTTTAAAGACCAGGCAGAACGATAACGACCGCTTCAACCTGTATGTAAACGCGATCACTACCACCATGGATCCGCACACCGACTACTTCCCACCCGATGAAAAACGCGCGTTTGAAGAACAAATGGCCGGTAAATTCTTTGGTATCGGTGCACAACTGAAAGAAGAAGGCGATAAAATCAGGGTGGTAAGCATCGTTACCGGTAGCCCCAGCTGGAAGCAGGGACAACTGAAAGCCAACGATGTGATCCAGAAAGTAGCTCAGGGAAATGCAGAACCAGTAGACATTACCGGTTATCCTGTGGAAGACGCTGTAAAACTGATCCGCGGTAAAAAAGGTACACCGGTAAAACTCACCGTGAAAAGCGCCGACGGTACCGTAAAAGATATTACCATCATCCGCGATGAAATTGTTACAGAGGAAACGTTTGCTAAATCCGCTATCATCAACGGTCAGCATAAAATTGGTTATATCTATCTGCCGGAATTCTACGCCGACTTCAACGATCGCAACGGCGCCCGCAGTGCTGACGATGTAGCAAAAGAAGTGGCTAAACTGAAGGCAGAGAAAGTAGAAGGCATCATCCTCGACCTCCGTTTCAATGGCGGTGGATCTTTACAGGACGTAGTACAAATGGCTGGTCTCTTCATTCCCGAAGGTCCGGTAGTACAAGTACGCTCCCGTGGCGGAGATGCGGTGGTATTACGCGACCGCGATAAAAACGTACAATACGAAGGCCCGCTTGCCATTATGGTAAACGAATACAGTGCCTCTGCTTCCGAAATTATGGCCGCTGCCATGCAGGACTATAAACGCGCAGTGATCATTGGCAGCACCCAAACTTTTGGTAAGGGTACCGTGCAACGTCTCTTCAACCTGGATGATTTCTACCCGGTGAAAGACGGCGGCAGCCTGGGCGCCCTGAAGCTCACCCAACAAAAGTTCTACCGTGCCAACGGTGGTTCTACACAGCTGAAAGGCGTTGCTTCCGATATCGTATTGCCAGATCCTTACTACGAAATTGCAGAACGCAAAGATTCCGACGCCCTGGCCTGGGACGAAATTCCCCGTGCTAGCTTTACTGCCTGGTACAACCCGGTGAATGCAGAATCGCTGAAAAGAAACAGTGAAAAAAGAATGGCCGCCAGCCCAGCCTTCAAACTGCTCAACGAAAACCTAAGCACACTGAAAAAACTGGAAAAACAGGAAACTTATTCACTGAACCTGCAGACCTATAAAACAGAACAGAAGTCTAACACCGCTGCACTGAAAAAATACGATGCAGTAAACGATAAAGTGAAAGAACTGAACATCATCAATATCAAATCTGATATGGAGAAATTTGGTGGCGACTCCTCCAAAATAGCCCGTAACAAAGATTGGCTCAAGGTGAGAACCAAAGACATTTATCTCGATGAAGCAGTAAATGTGATGAACGACCTGATTGTACAATCGCTGCCAAAAATGCAACGTAAGAATCAGTAAGCATTCCCTAGATAGTAAGTATAAAACAACATAAAAGTGGGCCCGTCTACGGACGGGCTTATTTTTTTATACCAGGTAGCCGTTATATAGCCGGCTGTTCTGGCATAAAAAAGCCCCCGATCTGATTAATAGAACGGGGGCTTTTTTATTTTGCTGAACCAGTTTAATCTTTCTCTTTTTCTACTACTTCCAGCGCTTTTTTCATCATCGGATCATCTGCGTTGATCGCTTCATAGAAGCCCTCTGTTCTGTATAGCTGACGGGCCAGCATGGCTTTTAATCGCTGGTGAATTTCTTTTTCATCGCGTGGGCTGAGATGGTCCATACCCGGAACGCTGTCTTTCTTCGCATATTCCCTGAACTCATTGAACAAATCTGCACCTGGCTGGTAGGATTTGATGAAATCTTCCGCATTCTTATAGGATTTAAATGCTTCCCTATGCGAAGTGTAATATTGATAAGCAAAATTGCTGAAGGTATTACGGGTATAGATAGCCGTTAATGTAGGCGTAAACCGGGAAGTGTCAAAGGGAATAAAGATATCCGGGGTAATACCGCCACCACCATATACTGTGCGGCCAGCGGCCGTTTTGTACACAACGGTATCTGTGATTTTAATGCTGTCTTTATTCACCAGTTCTCCATGGTGATAACGTTCAGCAATATCTTCATCGTAATCATCATGTCCTTTACCATAAGGCTTCTGGATGCTTCTGCCGGAAGGAATATAGTAGCGGGCTACCGTGAGGCGCAGGGCGCCGCCGTTGTCGAGGTCATATTGTTCCTGTACCAGGCCTTTACCAAAGGTGCGGCGACCGATAATAGTGCCACGGTCCCAGTCCTGTACAGCACCGGAAAGGATTTCGCTGGCGGAGGCAGAGCCTTCATCGGTTAACACAGCCAGGGCGCCTTTTTCAAACATACCTGGGCGTTTAGTTTTATAGTCGGTACGTGGAAAATCTTTTCCCTTGGTGTAAACAATGAGTTTGTCATCTCCCAGTAACTCATCAGCAATGCGGGTAGCTGCATCGAGGTAGCCGCCTGGGTTTTGCCGGAGATCGATGATCAGCTTTTTCATGCCCTGTTTTTCCAGTCCGCGGATCGCTTTCATGAATTCGTCGTAGGTAGTGGCGGAAAACTTACTGATTTTGATGTAGCCCACGCCCGGAGCCGCCATGTAACTGGCGTCGACGCTATATAAAGGAATAACGCCTCTTTTGATAGGGACCTGGATTTTCTTTTGCTGGCGCAGGATCTCGGTGTTTACCAGGGAACCGGCAGGTCCGCGCAGCAGCTTGCGGATTCTATCTGGCGTTATATTGTTGCCTGCAACCAGGCTGTCATTTACCTTGAGGATTTTGTCGCCGGTTTGTACGCCTGCTGCTTCAGAAGGGCCGCCGCTCAACACGCTTACTACGTTCACCGTATCTGCGGTGATGTTGAATTCTACTCCTATACCTTCGAAATTACCTTCCATGTCTTCATTGACCCGTTGCAGTTCTGAAGGCGGAATATAAATAGAGTGAGGGTCGAGGTGGCTCAGCAGGCCGTCGATGGCTTCATGCTGTAGGTCATCGGTATTGAGTGAGTCAACATATTTGGCTTTGATCAGATCCATTACCTCTTGCAGGGGCCCTTTATTGGGCTTGGCAAAGAATACGGTGGCTCCTCCATTGTTCGATCCCGGCATTTTATGCCCGAGAAACATTCCCAGGGCTAGTACAACCGCAAAGAGCAGAGGTAAAAAAACATTCAACTTCCTGTTAGACATAATCAGATTATTATCCCGCTAATTTTATATGACCAATCTTTAGACATGTGGTGTAAGGACCTGGCGGAAAGCCACCTGCCGCACACATGAATCATCATCATTTAAACTAAAAAGGGGCTATTTGCTTATATGATGCCCTTTTGTTTAAATTGTGACAAAAATAGCATAAATCAGGTGCAAACTTTTAGGATTCTTTAATTTCATAAATTACCGGTTATGGGCACTGGAATAAAGCTGATAGCAGATAGTGGATCTACAAAGACGGAATGGGGCGTTTTGGGCGCCGGGGAACCAATTATATTGAAAACGCAGGGTGTAAGCCCCTATTTTCAGTCGGCAGAGCAGATCAGGGCCATCCTTGTAACCGAGTTGCTGCCGCAGTTGCCCGCCAATAGCCAGGTAACAGCCATTTATTTTTATGGCACCGGCCTGTCCCAGCCAAAGAATTTGCAACTGGTTACCGATGCTATTAAGGCCATTTGGCCACAGGCCGAAGCAGAGGTACAACACGATCTGATGGGAGCTGCCCGCTCACTTTGCGGACGGGAAGAAGGCGTAGTCAGTATTTTAGGTACCGGTTCCAATTCCTGTTATTATGATGGTAAGGAGATTGTAAAGAATAATCCCGGCCTGGGATACATCCTGGGCGACGAAGGCAGCGGCGCTTACCTGGGCAAAAAAGTGCTCCAATACTACCTCTATAACAGTTTTGACGAAGACCTGCACGCCCGTTTTGAGTATAAATACAAAACCAATAAAGATGAAATACTGGAAAACGTATATCGTAAACCGTTAGCCAACCGCTACCTAGCGGGGTTTACAACGTTTCTCTCGGAAAATCGTCAGCATTTCATGATTGAAAATATCCTGGAAGATGGTTTAAATGACTTCTTCTTTAATCATATTTATAAATACCGGGAAAGCTGGACCACCTCCTTGCATTTTACCGGTGGGGTAGCCTGGACTTTCCGCGACATCCTGACAGAGCTGTGCGAACTATATGAATTGCCTATGGGCAAGGTATTGCGTACACCTATGGATGGGTTGCTGGTGTATCATCGTTAATCATTTTCAAGTTATCAATATGTCATTTATTAAAGTAACGGAACAGGCTTCCCATTATCGCCACCTCGAGAAAATGAGTGTAACCGAATTGCTGGTGAATATGAACAAGGAAGATCAGACCGTTCCATTGGCCGTGGAGAAGTGTATTCCCCAGATTGAGAAGCTGGTCACCGCCATTGCTGATAAAATGCTGGCGGGCGGCCGTTTGTTTTATTTAGGCGCAGGCACCAGCGGTCGCCTGGGAGTGGTAGATGCGTCGGAATGCCCGCCTACCTTTGGCGTGCCCCAGGGACTGGTAGTAGGACTGATTGCAGGGGGCGACAGTGCCATCCGCAAGGCAGTAGAGTTTGCGGAAGACGACCGGCAGCAGGGATGGGCCGACTTACAAGCGTACAATATTACCGACAAAGATGTGGTGGTAGGCATCGCCGCCAGTGGTACTACGCCTTACGTGATTGGCGCGCTGGATGAATGCCGTGGCCATGGTATTGTTACCGGCAGCATTAGCTGTAACCCCGATACCCCCGTTTCAGCGGCAGCAGACTTCCCTGTGGAAGTAGTGGTAGGCCCTGAATTTGTAACCGGCAGCACCCGCCTGAAAAGCGGTACGGCACAAAAACTGGTATTGAATATGATTTCTACTGCCGTGATGATACAATTAGGCAGGGTAGAAGATAATAAGATGGTGAATATGCAGCTCAGCAACGAAAAGTTGGTAGACCGTGGCGTAAAGATGCTGATGGAACAGCTATCGCTCGCCGATTATAACCAGGCCCAGGAGCTGTTACTCAAGGCTGGCAGCGTGAAAAAAGCAGTAGATGATTTTGTGAAAAAATGACCTTTATACAGATAACCCAGGTATGCACGACATAGAACCATATTACAACTGGCGACATTTGTACACCGCTGAAGAAGATGAATATTCGCCTTTTTATGGACGGGAGTACAGCGAGTTTGAATATTCCAATGCGGTATATAATTATTATATACATCCGCAATGGGATGAATTTGGCTCCCGCAATCTCTATATGAAAATCCTGTTTACCGATTACCAGTTCAATTTTACCATCATTGAATTGTTGGGAGAATGGAATGATGCGGTAGATAATGATATTATGACCATGAAGCGCAACATTATTGATACCCTTGTTGCGCAAGGGATTACCAAGTTTATACTCATTACCGAAAACGTGATGAATTTCCATTCTTCCGATGATTGTTACTACGAAGAATGGTGGGAAGACATCCGTGACGAGGGCGGCTGGATCGTAGGCCTGAACATGCCATCGCAGACCCGTGCTGAGTTTGAGCAGGCTCGCCTGGACCATTATGTCCACCTGATCGACGACGATAAATGGCGAACCTATCAGCCAATGCACCTGTTTAATATGGTGGACAATATCATGTTGAAACGCCTGGAGTAATATTAATTTTCATTACAAAATGAAAGATATTATGCGTGAATATATGTAAATCAGCTTTTTACACATATGAATTCTGATTTATTCATCTGAAAACCTGATAAATATCATTTGGTTTTTATTTTTCCTGCGTTAAATTTGCCCGACATTTCAATCATCTTTTTATACTAGGAAGCTTAGAATTTTACTTATGAAGTGGTCACAGTTCTTTAATACCTCTATCGGTAAGAAGTTATTGGTAGGTGCTACCGGCTTGTTTCTTTGCAGTTTTGTTATTGTACACCTGGCGGGAAATTTCCAGTTGTTGTACAATGATGAAGGCAAGGCCTTTAACGCATATGCTGCGTTCATGGGACACAATAGCCTGATTCAGTTTATTGCCTGGGGGCTGAAAATTGTGATTCTGTTACACGCATTTATTGCGATACAGCTTACATTCAGCAACAGGGCTGCCCGTCCGGTGAAATATGCCGTTAATCCGGGTAATCAAACATCTTCCTGGTTCAGCCGCCAGATGGCTATCATGGGAAGCATTCTCTTCATCTTCATCATTATCCACCTGGCTAACTTCTGGGCAAAATTCCACTACGGTGAAATGCCGCTCCACACTTATCCCGGCCAGGAAGAACCATTGAAGGATTTGTACCTGGTATCCCAGGAAACTTTTAAAACCGGCTGGTTAGTGGTATTGTATGTGATCGGTATGATCGGCTTATCTTTCCACCTGATCCACGGCTTCAAAAGCGCCTGCCAGACCTTCGGTTTAAATCATAAAAAATACAATGGCTTGCTCAGCTTCATTGGTATATGGCTGTTTGGAATAGCGATCCCTGTTGGCTTTGCTATTATCCCTGTTGTAATCTATTTCAAATAATTCTGTAAAGTAAGGATATATGTTGGACTCAAAGATTCCTAAAGGCTCATTAAATTCCAAGTGGGAAGACTACAAAGGACATTGTAAATTGGTAAACCCTGCCAATAAACGTAGTCTGGAAATAATTGTGGTAGGTACAGGTTTAGCCGGCGCGTCTGCTGCTGCGTCATTAGGTGAGTTAGGATACAAAGTAAAAGCATTCTGCTTTCAGGATAGTCCGCGTCGCGCCCACAGTATTGCTGCACAGGGTGGTATTAACGCGGCCAAAAATTATCAGAACGATGGAGACTCCGTTTTCCGCTTGTTCTACGATACAGTAAAAGGTGGCGACTACCGCGCCCGCGAAGCTAACGTACACCGTTTGGCAGAAGTGAGCGGTAACATTATAGATCAATGCGTGGCACAGGGTGTTCCCTTTGCACGTGAATACGGTGGTCTGCTGAGTAACCGTTCTTTCGGTGGTACACAGGTACAGCGTACTTTTTATGCCGCTGGTCAAACCGGTCAGCAGCTGCTCCTCGGCGCTTACTCCGCCCTGGAACGCCAGGTAGCGTTAGGGAATGTGAAAATGTATAACCGCCATGAAATGCTCGACATCGTGAAAATAGATGGAAAAGCACGTGGTATCATTGCACGTAACCTGATCAATGGTGAACTGGAACGCCATTTCGGCCATGCAGTACTGATCTGCAGCGGCGGTTATGGTAACGTATTCTTCCTGTCTACCAACGCTATGGGTTCTAACGTAACAGCCGCCTGGAAAGCTACCAAGAACGGCGCTTACTTCGCTAACCCTTGCTTCACACAGATCCACCCCACCTGTATCCCGGTTTCCGGTGATCACCAGTCTAAACTGACCCTCATGTCAGAATCACTGCGTAACGATGGTCGTATCTGGGTGCCTAAAAAACAAAACGATACCCGTAAAGCCAGCGATATTCCCGAAGAAGAAAGGGATTATTACCTGGAAAGAAGATATCCTGCCTTCGGTAACCTCGTTCCCCGTGATGTGGCTTCCCGCGCGGCAAAAGAAAGATGCGATGCCGGCTATGGCGTAGGTACCTCCAAACAGGCGGTGTACCTCGACTTTGCCGCAGCGATCGAACGCTATGGTAACATCGAAGTGGGTAAACGCCAGATGAGCAATGTTTCCAAAGAAGAAATAATTAAACTGGGTAAAGAAGTAGTAGCCGAAAAATATGGTAACCTGTTCGACATGTACGCCAAAATTACCGGTGAAAATCCTTACGAAACCCCGATGCGTATTTACCCTGCTGTACACTACACCATGGGTGGCCTGTGGGTAGATTACGAACTGGGCACTACCGTTCCTGGTCTGTATTCCCTGGGTGAAGCCAACTTCTCCGACCATGGCGCTAACCGCCTCGGTGCATCTGCACTGATGCAGGGACTGGCCGACGGTTACTTCGTTATCCCTTACACCGTAGGTAACTACCTGGCAGACGAAATCCGCACGAAAGCTATCCCAACCGACCACCCCGCATTCGTAGCAGCAGAGCAAAAAGTTAGAGATACTATCAATAAATTCTTTGCTATCAAAGGCACCAAATCCGTTGATTTCTACCACAAAAAACTAGGTAAGATCATGTGGGATAAATGCGGTATGGCACGTAATGAAAAGGGCCTGAAAGAAGCGATCGAAGAAATCAAAGCACTGCGTGCTGAGTTCTGGAGCAATGTAAGAGTGCCAGGGGAAGCCAACGAATTCAACCCCGAACTGGAAAAGGCCGGTCGCGTAGCCGACTTCCTCGAACTGGGTGAACTGATGTGCCTTGATGCATTGAATCGCCGCGAATCCTGTGGAGGTCACTTCCGTGAAGAGTCACAAACAGAAGATGGCGAAGCAAAACGCGACGACGAAAACTTCAGCTATGTGGCAGCATGGGAATACAAAGGCGAAGGCCAGTACGAACTGCACAAAGAACCACTGGTATTCGAAGAATGCAAACCTACACAACGTAGCTATAAATAATGGTTATTGGCTGACTGCTCAACGGTTAACCAGGATTATAAATCAAATAATTGTCCAAAGTATATGGAACATTATAACATGAACCTCACATTAAAAGTGTGGAGGCAGAAAAACAAAAACGATCAGGGTAGATTTGAAACTTTACAGGCTAAAAACATTTCTTCTGAAATGTCTTTCCTGGAAATGTTCGATGTGGTGAATGAAGAACTGATCAACGAAGGAAAAGATCCCATCGCATTCGATCATGATTGCCGCGAAGGTATCTGTGGTATGTGCTCCATGCACATCAATGGCCGCGCTCACGGTCCATGGGATGGTACTACTACCTGCCAGCTGCACATGCGCGCTTTCAAAGATGGCGATACTATCACAGTAGAACCCTGGAGAGCGGGTGCATTCCCGGTAGTAAAAGACTTAACGGTAGACAGATCTGCTTTTGATCGTATTATCGAAGCAGGTGGTTATATTTCCGTAAACACAGGTAACGCACAGGATGCTAACTGTATCCCGGTAGATAAAACCAAAGCAGACCTGGCTTTTGCAGCAGCTGCCTGTATCGGTTGTGGCGCCTGCGTAGCAGCATGTAAAAACTCCTCTGCTATGTTGTTTGTGTCTGCAAAGGTATCCCAGCTGGCCCTGCTGCCACAGGGACATCCTGAAAAACACAGCCGTGCACTCAACATGGTGGCTCAAATGGACAAGGAAGGCTTTGGCAGCTGTACCAACACTGGCGCCTGCGAAGCAGAATGTCCGAAAGAAATTTCCCTCACTAATATCGCCCGCCTCAACCGCGAGTTTATTGGTGCCGGTTTTTC
The DNA here is from genome assembly GCF_012726295.1 of Chitinophaga sp. Ak27. Classification (GTDB taxonomy): domain Bacteria; phylum Bacteroidota; class Bacteroidia; order Chitinophagales; family Chitinophagaceae; genus Chitinophaga. The sequence continues at coordinate 125,634 of NZ_JABAOB010000008.1, forward strand.
TTCTGAGAAATAATCCAATAAAAAGTCATAAAAAAAGCCGGCTCTACCCAGTAGAGCCGGCTTTCCCGTTTTATCAACGCTATATGCTTGTCACCGACGCTACATTCATCCCGCTCATCGCACGCTCATAATTTGAAATTTAACTTTGTAAATTTTTTTATTATTATGTGTTTTTTCCACGTCACCCTATTAAATAAAAGTATATGTCAGAACAATCACGTAGAAAGTTTATCAAGCATATAGGTAGTACCGCCGCCCTGCTTGGTATAGGCCAGCTGGCCGCCTTGGCCAAAGAGCAGGAAACTGTACACCTGTTACAACCCGAAAAAAGAATAGCCGCCAACGATAAAATACGCCTGGCCTGCGTAGGTATGGGTATCATGGGTTTTGGAGATGTACACACCGCTATGAAGGTGCCGGGAGTAGAATTTGTAGCCGCTGCCGACCTTTATGATGGCCACCTTACCCGTATTAAAGAAGAATTTGGTCCCCAGGTATACACTACCCGCGATTACCGCGAAATCCTGAAACGAAAAGATATTGACGCCGTAATTGTGGCTACGCCCGACCATTGGCACGATACCATCGCTATTGCCGCCATGGAAGCAGGAAAAGCAGTTTACTGCGAAAAGCCGATGGTACAACAGATTGAAGAAGGACATAAAGTAATTGCGGCACAACAGCGCACTAAAGCGGTATTCCAGGTAGGCAGCCAGCGGGTGAGCAGCATCGCATTAGCGGAGGCCCGTAAACGTTACCAGGCTGGCGAAATAGGTCAGCTCAATGTAGTAGAAGCCCGAATGGACCGCCACAGTGCACTCGGTGCCTGGCAATACTCCATTCCACCAGATGCCTCACCGGCTACGATCGACTTCGATACCTTCCTGAAAGACACCGCCAAAATGCCTTTCGACCCGGTGCGCTTCTTCCGCTGGCGCAATTACCAGGCCTATGGAACAGGTATCCCCGGCGATCTGTTTGTACACCTCATCTCCGGCCTGCACTTCATTACCGGCTCCCTCGGACCTACCTCCATCTATGCCAGCGGCAACCTGGTACAATGGAAAGATGGCAGAGATGTACCGGATACAGTAGTGGCCATCTTCAACTATCCTGAAACCAAAGAACATCCAGCCTTCCAGATGACACTCCGCGTAAACTTCGCCGATGGCAGCGGTGGTGGCGAATATACCCGTTTGATTGGTACTGAAGGCGTACTGGAACTGGGCTGGAATGATTTTAAAATCAAGAAACACAAACTACCCGAAGCACCCGGCTATGGCGGATGGGACACTTATAATACCTTCCCCAAAGCACAACAGGACCTGTTTGTGAAAAATTATAACGCCAAATATGCCGGCAACAAAGGGGAAGCCGTCGAAACCTCCAGCGCCTACGCCGCACCAAAAGGATATGACGACCGCCTTGAGCATTTTACCAACTTCTTCGAATCGATGCGCACCGGTAAACCCGTGGTAGAAGATGCCGTATTCGGTCTCCGCGCTGCCGGCCCCGCATTGCTTACCAATGAGAGCTATTTCAGTAAAAAGATCATGAACTGGGACCCGGTGAAGATGAAAATAGTATAAAGAGAATGCGTAATTTGTAATTCTTTATTACATTTAACTATACTATTAAATCACCACCTATGTTTAAGAACTTCCAGGGTAATTTTTTGTTGCTTTTGGGAACGATACTTTTGTCTTGTAATGAAAAGAAACATACTATGAATGATCAGGCAGACATCAAACCTCCTGTGGCAGAAAAGATAGCAAAAGAACTCAGTATCCACGGCGACAAACGCATCGACAATTATTACTGGATGAATGACCGCGAAGACCCGAAAGTAATATCTTGGCTGAAAGCGGAAAATGCATACCTCGACACCATCCTGGCGCCGGAAAAGAAACTGCGGGAAAAACTCTTCGATGAAATGAAATCCCGCATCAAGGAAACAGATATGAGCGTACCCTATCTCAAAAACGGTTATTACTACTATACCCGCTTTGAACAAGGGAAAGAGTATCCTGTTTACTGCCGCAAAAAAGGCAGCCTGGAAGCCACGGAACAAATTATACTCAATGTTAATGAACTGGCCGCGGGACACGCCTATTGCCATGTAGGGGGACTAAGCGTAAGCACCGATGCTAAACTGCTGGCTTACGGTATTGATACCGTAAGCCGCAGGCGCTATACTATTCACATCAAAAACCTGGAAACTAATGAATTGTTGCCCGATGTGATTACCGAAACGACCGCCACCAGCTGCTGGGCCAACGATAATAAAACCCTGTTCTATGCCCGCAAAGATACCGTTACCCTCCGGGCAGACCGTATCATGCGCCATACCCTGGGAACAGCCACCGACAAAGAAATATATCATGAAGCCGATGAAACGTTTGATGTAGCCATATCTAAAACCAAGTCCGGAAAATATATCGTTATCAACAGCGAAAGCACCCTCTCTTCTGAAAGCAGGGTACTGGATGCCGACAAGCCCAATGATGCTTTCCACGTTTTCCAGCCCCGTGAGAAAGACATGCTCTATACCATCGATCACCGCGATGATAAATTTTACATTGTCACCAACTGGGAGGCACTTAACTTCCGCCTGATGGAAGCCCCACTGGGCAAGACTTCCCGGCAGAACTGGAAAGAACTGATTCCACATCGCGCGGATGTATTGCTGGAAGGAGTGGAGTTGTTCAAGGATTTCACCGTACTGGAAGAACGAAAAGGCGGACTTACACAAATCCGGGTCATCAATGATAAAACCCATACGGATAAATACCTGGCATTTTCAGAAGCCGCTTATACTGCCTCAGTAGGCAACAACCCGGAAATGGATAGTAAAGAGCTGCGCTATCACTATACCTCCATGATCACACCCAATTCGGTGTACGACTACAATATGGAAACCGGTAAAAGTGAACTGAAACGCCAACAGGAAGTGCTGGGTGGCTACGATCCGAAAGACTATGCTTCCGAAAGACTATTTGCCACCGCTACAGACGGTACTAAGATCCCGATCTCAATTGTGTATAAGAAAACTTTTGAGAAAAACAGCAAAAGCCCGCTATTGCTCTATGGTTATGGGTCATATGGTCATAGTTTAAATGCTTCTTTCGACGGTGATCTGTTAAGTTTACTGGACAGAGGCTTTGCCTTTGCAGTAGCCCATGTACGGGGCGGACAGGAAATGGGAAGGCAATGGTATGAAGACGGTAAAATGATGAAGAAGAAAAACACTTTCACCGATTTTATTGCCTGCGCCAATTACCTGGTACAGCAACACTATACCGATTCGGCACATCTATACGCGATGGGCGGTAGTGCCGGTGGCTTATTGATGGGGGCTGTGGCCAATATGGCGCCCGCTTTGTTCAATGGTATTGTTGCCCAGGTACCGTTTGTAGATGTGGTAACCACCATGCTGGATGAAAGCATTCCATTAACCACCGGTGAATTTGATGAGTGGGGCAATCCCAAGAATAAAGAAGCTTATGACTACATGAAATCATATTCGCCTTATGATAATGTAGCACATACTGCCTATCCTAATATGCTCGTCACTACCGGCTTGCACGATTCGCAAGTGCAATATTGGGAACCGGCCAAATGGGTGGCTAAATTAAGAGAAATGAAAACAGACCATCACCTGCTGTTGCTGCACACCAATATGGAAGCTGGGCATGGCGGTGCTTCCGGGCGTTTTAAGGCATTGGAAGAAGTGGCACTGGAATATGCTTTTCTATTAAAGCTGGAAGGAAAATAATCAGTAAAAGCGTAAAGCATAAAGCAGGAAGCTATTGTGGAGAAGGATTAAAGCGAATTTTAAATACTCGCTGCGTTCTTCTCCACAATAGCTTTTTGCTTTACGCTTTGAGCTCTAACTTTCTGGACGTAACGCTTTTACCGAAAAATATTTCCGCCATCTTATCGAAAATGGCCGGATCATCGGTGGTGTAGAAGGTGTGATGCTGGCCTTTTTGCAGGCGGCTTTCCATTTCAGGATGGCGTTTCAGGTAATCTTTCAGGCTATGCGCTACAATCTTTCCCTGCGATAATACAGTGACGCCACCCGGCAAAAACTGTTTAATTTTCTTCATCAGCAATGGATAATGCGTACAGCCCAATACCAACGTATCAATATCTGAAGAAAGCGACAATATCTTGCCCAGGTATTCTTTCACGAAATAATCCGCTCCTTCACTTTCATGCTCATCGTTTTCAATCAGCGGCACCCACATGGGGCAGGCCAGCTGATAGGTTTTCACATGTGGAAAGAACTTGTGAATTTCTATCGGGTAGGATTCGGAGTTAACGGTGCCGTTGGTCGCGAGTATGCCCACTTCTCCTGTTTGCGTGATCGTACCCACCATTTCCGTGGTAGGACGAATAACACCCAGCACCCGGTTATTGGGAGCTATGTTGGGAAGGTCTTTCTGCTGGATGGTGCGCAGGGCCTTTGCTGATGCAGTATTACAGGCCAGTATCACCAGGGGGCAGCCCATATTGAACAACTGCTGCACACATTCCAGCGTATAGGCGTGTATAGTGTCGAAGCTCCGGTTGCCATAGGGCGCGCGGGCATTATCTCCCAGGTAGATGTAATCATAATCCGGAAGTTCTGCCACGATTTCTTTGAGTACGGTTAAGCCGCCGTAGCCGGAATCGAATATGCCGATAGGGCCCATGGTTATTCGTTTTCTTTTTGCATCAGGCCGGAGCCTGTTAAGTCATAAATTTTTTGAATTTCATGCAGTACACCTTCAAAGTCGATCTCCAGGTCTTTCAGGGTACCGTTTTTCAGATCGTATACCCAGCCGTGTACAGTAGGATAGCCTTTGGCTACGTATGATTTTTGTACTGCAGCAGTTTTGATCACGTTAATGCACTGCTCTTGCGTATTGAGCTCTACCAGGCGGTTATAGCGGTCGTGCTCATCAACGATGGCGTTGAGTTCGTCCATGTGGAGGCGGTATACATCCCGGATATTTCGCAACCAGGGATTAAGTATTCCCAGGTCTTTTGCTTGCATGGCAGCTTTTACGCCTCCGCAATTGTAGTGTCCGCACACAATGATGTGTTTCACCTGCAGGTGTACCACTGCGTAATTAATCACACCCATCACATTGAGATCGGTATTGGGAACCAGGTTGGCGATGTTGCGATGTACAAATACTTCCCCTGCTTCCAGTCCCATAATTTCATTGGTGGGAACGCGGCTGTCACTGCAACCAATGTACAAGTAATCAGGAGTTTGTGTATCGGCCATTTTTTCGAAGAACTCGGCATCTGTAGCGAGCTTAGTAGCTACCCAACGTCTGTTATTCTCAAATATCTGGTTATATGCTGTCATGCTATAAATGTGTTTATGAGATAAAGATACGCACGAATGACTATATGTACCGATAAACTATGTATTACCAAATTGATTATCAGGAAGTGAGGTGGGCGCCTTCCTACATTAAATAATCATGAAATAGCAGAAAGGCCGGGAGGGGACTGCAATTCAAAAAATAGAGAAATGCATGATTATCAAGATGGTATACTTTATGGGTAAGAGGCTGATCCTGCTTGGAAAGCCGGCATAAAACCTGTACCTTTGCAGCTTCAAAATTTACATAGCCAGCATGATCAGTGTTAAAAACGTAACGCTCTCTTTTGGAAAGAGAGTATTGTTTGACGAAGTAAACCTCAATTTCACAAAAGGGAACTGTTATGGTGTGATTGGGGCCAATGGAGCAGGGAAGTCTACTTTTCTGAAGATATTGTCCGGTGAAATAGAACCGAATAAAGGTACTGTGGAAATCACTCCCGGAGAGCGTATGAGTGTGCTCTCCCAGAATCACTTTGGGTTTGACGAGGTGACTGTGCTGAATACCGTATTGATGGGTAATAAGAAGCTTTGGGAGATAGCCCATGAAAGGGATGCTATTTATGCCAAAGAAGATTTTACCGAGGAAGATGGTATGCGTGCGGGGGAACTGGAAGCCGAGTATGGAGAAATGGGTGGTTATACCGCAGAAAGCGATGCCGGGGTACTGTTGAGCGACCTGGGTGTCAAAGAGGATATGCAGCAGATGCTGATGAAAGATATTGCTGGTAGCATGAAGGTGCGCGTTTTGCTGGCGCAGGCCCTGTTTGGTAACCCGGATATCCTGTTACTCGATGAGCCCACGAATGACCTCGATGTGGAAACCATTGGCTGGCTGGAAAATTTCCTCGCCGACTACGAAAATATTGTGATTGTGGTATCGCACGACCGTCACTTCCTCGATGCCGTGTGTACGCACGTGGCCGATGTGGACCGCGCTAAAATCCAAATCTTCAGTGGTAACTATACCTTCTGGTATGAGTCTTCCCAGTTGATGGCCCGCCAGATTGCGGATAAGAACAAGAAGATGGAGGATAAGCGTAAAGACCTCATGGACTTTATTGCCCGCTTTAGCGCCAATGCTTCTAAGAGCAAGCAGGCTACTTCCCGTAAGAAAGCCCTGGAAAAACTGGTGATCGAAGATATCCAGCCTTCCAACCGTAAGTATCCTGGTATCATCTTCAAGCAACAGCGCGAAGTAGGTAACCAGATCCTGAACGTAGAGAAACTGGAAAAACTGGTAGATGGCCGCAAGCTCTTTACAGATGTAACTTTCTCTGTTAATAAAGGCGATAAAATTGCATTCCTGTCTAAAGACCACCTGGCGCTGACTACCTTCTTTGAAATTATCAACAACGAAGCACAGCCTGATAGCGGCAAGTTTGAATGGGGCACTACCGTTACCAGCGCTTACCTGCCCAACGATAACGCCGCATTTTTCACCAATAAGGATCTGAACCTGATGGATTGGTTACGTCAGTACGTTCCGCCTCATGTAACCGATGTAGACGAGCCGTTCCTGCGCGGATTCCTGGGTAAAATGTTGTTTGGTGGAGATGAGATTATGAAGAAAACTTCCGTTTTGAGCGGTGGTGAAAAAGTACGTTGTATGACCAGCCGTATGATGCTGCAGGACCCCAACGTATTGATCCTGGATGAACCTACCAACCATCTGGACCTGGAATCTATTCAGTCTTTCAACGAAAGTATGATCAACTATAAAGGTATTGTACTCTTTACTACACATGACCATACGTTCATGCAGTCGGTAGCTAACCGTATCATCGAGCTCACGCCTAAAGGCATTATCGATCGCCTGATGACCTTCGATGAATACCTGGCAGATGAGCGCGTAAAAGCATTGCGTGAAGAAATGTACAGCAACGCAGTATTAGCTTAAAGCAAAAAGCGGAAAGCAAAAAGCGATTGAGGAGAATGATCTTAGCGAATATTATAAAATCGCTTTGGTCATTCTCCTCAATCGCTTTTTGCTTTCCGCTTTTTGCTTTAAGCTATCTATAAATATTCTTCTATTACTTTCAGTTTATTCTTGTCCAGTGGCTTGGTGATATAGGCCATGAGTTCTGGCGTATGTTGTACTTTTTGCATGTCCCGGACATCTACAGACGAGGAGCACATAATAATAGGAATGTTATTTTTGAGGGAGGTTTTCAGACCTCTGTAAGCTTCAATAAAATCCCATCCGTTCATTCGTTGCATATTCATATCAAGAATAATAAGGGAGGGTAGTGTGGATGGAGGATTGTTGGAAAGCTGTTCCAGGGCTTCTTCTGCACAAAGAAAAGAAGTAACTACCAGATCGCTTTGCTCCTCCAACATCTTTTTGATAATGAAATGGAAAATTTCATCATCATCTACAACGTACACTATTTTATTCATGTCTTCCATGCTTCAATTTTAATTGGGCTTCTGATCTTTTCCGTTAATAACAACAGGCGCACAGAAAGACGATGTTCAAGGAAGAATTACACTACATAGGATGCCATGCCGGGAAACATACCTGATGAACAATTACAGCATATTTTCAGCTACTGCAAACAGTCACGGTATATTGTAAAACATGGGTTAAAACTGGCAGCTTTTATTTGCCCGTCACATTCTTCTTCTCAAGCATTGGTCTGGGAACTCAGTGGCCTCCGGCTAATTATGAAAGCAAAGAACGTTAATTTAATTTTATTTTTATATATATCTTTTTGTCAATAACTAATCATTAACAAATTAGATAAGTGAAAAAAACATCAAGGAGAAAGTTATTCGATGGTGAAAAGGACTAACAATATAGAAAAACGGAATAGTATCTATGTAAATATAAGCTAAAAAGATATTAGGCGAACAGCTGTAGGAAAATATAACATAACCTGGAAAGATGGTTAAAATTAAATGCCCGGTGCTAACAGCACCCGGGCATTTAATTTTAATTAAATAAGATAACTGGTGGAGGTTGGCTTAAAACAGGCCACCTTTTCTGAGGGTAACTTTACCCTGACCTATTTTGAAGCCGTTGTGATAGATCTCTACTGCGTAGTCGCCTGGCTTGAAATCAGAATTTTGTTTCCAATCCATGCTTACAGATTGTTTCTGGCCAGTCACGTAAGCAACTGTTTTCTTGGCGGTATACAGTTTTTCGGTACCGTCTTCCAGGGTGAAACGACCGGATCCCAGTGCTTCTACTGCCAGTGGTGAGCCATCAGGTGCAGTAATCGCTACAAAGATTTCTTTGTCGCCGGTAGGAGCAATACGGTTGTCGTCCAAGTCAAAAGTAACACGCATCATGTCGGCCCGTTTGGCTTTAGTGGTTTCTATTTCTTTGCCATTGTGTTTTACATGTACCGGTTGCAGTTTGATGTTGGAAGCGTGTAATACAGAACCCAGATCCACTTTCTTATTAAGGCTGTCCTTTACAGTAGATACAGAGTCACGCTCCTTACGGGCTACATCCCTTTCTCCTGCCAATACGATCTTTTCACCTTCGAGACGCTCAATAGTTTGCTGATAGCCTTCGATATTGCTTTTCAGCTGTTCGATCAGGCGACGGGCTTCAGCCAGTTGGGCCTGAGTGGCGTTTTTGTTAGACAGGATGCTGGAGATCCTGGCTTTCATATCCTGTATTTCCTTATCTTTTGTTTTAACAAGGCTATCCATCCGGGTATTCTGAGAAATCAGGTCATCCAGACGGGCGTTAGCTGCGTTATATTCCTGCTGTAAAGCGTCACGGGAAGAAGAGATAGAATCTATCTGCGTGTTTTTTTGTACAATTTGCTCACTGGATTTATTCTTGTCGTATAACATATATATCCAGGTACCCGCTAATGCTGCAATTAAAATACCGTAAATTAGCCCATTGCGGCTTTTCGGTTTTTCTGGTCCGGGTGAACCCGGTGCAGGGGTGTTAAAAGTGTTCTCCGTCATAAGTTGTGAGTTTTATGTTTAATTGTTATATGGTTAAAAATCGTCATTCAAAAATAGCTATTATATTCCTATTTATTAATAACAGATATAAAACAGTTTTTCAATCGTGCTTCCCAATATTGCGTTAGACCAGCTACTACTGTTAGATATAGAAACGACACCCGCTGTATCCGCCCTGGAACAACTATCGGATGAGATGCAACAGCTGTGGCGTGAGAAAATTGCAAAAACTGCGCCAGAATCCGCAAGCCCGGAAACAGCATACGCGGACAGGGCAGGCATCTACGCCGAATTTGGGAAAATTGTCTGCATCTCCGTAGGCTTCTTCAGCGTGGAAAATAACCAGTACCAGTTACGCCTGAAATCGTTTTGCAATGACGATGAAGCAGTTGTACTCAGTGGATTTTTAGAATTGATCAATAAATTCTATGCAAAACATCCGCGCTTCCAGTTTGCCGGGCATAACATCAAAGAATTTGATATTCCTTTTATTTGCAGGAGGAGTGTTATTCATCAGTTATCTTTGCCCCAGCCTTTACAGCTGCACGGGTTTAAACCCTGGGAAGTCCCCATGCTGGATACCCTGCAACTGTGGCGGTTTGGCGACTTTAAGCATTATATTTCCCTGAAACTCCTCACGGCGGTTATGGGAATCGAAACACCGAAAGACGATATTGACGGCAGCATGGTAGGAAAGGTATACTGGGAGCAGAAAGACCTGGAACGCATTGCCACCTATTGCCAGAAAGACGTACTGGCGGTTGCCCGGCTGCTGCTCAAGTTTAAACGCCTGCCGGCATTGACGCCCGAAAATGTAGTGATCGTAAAATAGCAACTAAAGCAAATGGATTACCAGGATATCATCAAAGATTGGAAACAACAGAAGTTTAAATCACTTTACTGGCTGGAAGGAGAGGAGGATTTTTTTATCGACCAGGTAACGGCATATGCAGAACATGAATTGTTGCCCGAATCGGAGCAGGGATTTAACCTTACGGTGCTCTATGGAAAAGATACTGACTGGACCACCGTTATAAATGCCTGTCGCCGGTATCCGATGTTTGCTGAACGCCAGGTGGTATTGCTGAAAGAAGCCCAGGCCATGCGCGATTTACTCAAACTGGAAGCCTATATTGACAATCCCCTGTCGTCCACCATATTCGTAGTAGCACATAAACAAGGCAAAATAGATGGCCGCAGTAAAATGGCCAAACTCATAAAAGAAAAAGGTGTACTCCTGTCGACCAAAAAATTATATGATAACCAGCTTCCTGCCTGGGTCGAATCCTATGTAAGCAGCCGGGGACTGGCTATTTCCCAGAAAGCAGCTATCCTGCTCGTAGATCATATCGGCAACGACTTATCCCGTATCGCCAATGAAATCGATAAGCTGCTGGTAAATTTGCCTACTCAGAAAAAAATCGATGAAAGCGATATCGAGAAATACGTTGGAATCAGCAAAGAGTACAACGTATTTGAATTACAAAACGCCCTGGGGCAAAAGAATACCGCCAAAGTATTCCGGATTATCGCGTATTTCGCCGCCAATCCCAAAGCTGCTCCCATTCAGATGACCCTGCCCGCGCTCTATAATTTCTTTGCCAAAGTGAACCTGGTCTTCAGTGTAAAAGGAGGCGAAAAAGAAATAGCGGCTGCACTGGGCGTACATCCGTTCTTCGTAAAGGATTACCTGAATGCGGCCAGGCAGTATGGGCCCGATGGTACCGAAAAAGCTATCTTGTTGCTGCATCAGTATAACCTGCGGAGTATAGGCATTAATGATAGTGGGGTAGAAGATGGAGAGCTGATGAAGGAGCTGATGTTTAAAATGATGAGCTGATAACGATCATTGCTATATAACCTATATTGTATGTCCCATCGTTTAAAAGCTATACTGAAAACAATACTGGCCATTGTCTGTTTTTTATTGGGATTGTTGCTCACCGCCAGCATCGTGAGCGTGCTCATTAGCCGCCTGTTATATGAATCATTCGATGCAGGTACTGCTGTGGGTTTTGGTGTTGCGGGCACTATTTTCCTGGGCGTGTCGGTATTACTTTTTGTGGCTGCCTGGCGCTTGCATAAAGCAGCCCAAAAACACCGGGCCTTACTGCCTGCCAGCAACTTGTCATTTCCTGTCAGAGTTATATTGGCCGTTGCCTGTTTTTTGATGGCAGCGTTTTTAGTGCTGGTGGAAGTCGGATTCCTCGACGATACAGCAAGTTTTAGCAGCGCATTCAACATGGCTCCGGGCGAAGCGGGAGATTATAACCGGGGAACCGCAGTTGGATCCTGGTTGGTAATACTATTAGCACTGCTGCTCATTTGCTGGCTGGTTAGAACCGGCTACCGCCTGCTCCGCCATTCCCATAAGAAAAAAGAAGTAATAGAATTGCTGGGAGAAGAATTTTAAAGCGTTGCCAATATTTTCCGGGCCTGTTCTGAATCCTTGTTCATCTGCACAATCAAGGCATCAATGTTATCAAACTTCAGGTTAGAGCGAATATAATCGACAAAATACACGGTGAGTTCCTGGTCATAAATATCTTCGTGGAAATCAAAAATGTGTACTTCCAGCCGCAGGTCTGTACCATTGAAGGTAGGGCGGAAGCCAATGCTCATCACCGCGGGAAATATACGTGTTCCTAACTGGGCCTGTACTGCATAAATGCCTTCTGCCGGAATCAGTTTCCTTTCATCGGTGAGATGCAGGTTGGCGGTAGGATAACCCAGTTGCCGGCCCATTTTATCACCATGTACCACTTTGCCGGTCAGGAAATAAGTATAGCAAAGCAGTTCGTTGGCCAGCCGGATATTGCCTTCCTGCAGGTTTCTGCGGATTTTGGTAGAGCTAACGGTGAGATCATGTACTACCTGTTGCGGAATTTCTATCAGCTTAAAGCCATATTGCTGCTGTTCAGCTTCCAGGAGTTCCAGTCCGCCTTCCCGGTTGTGACCAAAGCGGTGATCGTATCCGATGATAATAGTGTGTGGCTTAAAGCGGGCTACCAGGAAGTCTTCCAGGTAACTGCGGGCCGACATTTCCGAAAACGACCTGGTAAAGGGGACTACAACCAGGTGATCAATACCGGCGCGTTCCAATAAGGCAATTTTTTCCGGTAAAGTGGTCAGTAAACGGATGTTGCCGGGTTTGGGTAACAATACTTCTCTGGGATGTGGGTCGAAGGTAATAATCACGGTTTCCCCCTCACAATCCCTGGCCGCCTGCTCCAATTGCTGGATGATAAAGCGGTGTCCTGCATGTACTCCGTCGAAGGTGCCTATTGTAATAACAGCATTGCGGAATTCCGGTAAGTGGTCTAAGTCCCTGTGAACCTGCATATAATTCAATAACTATCAAAAACGCCGTGCAAATCTAACACATTCGGCGGGCATTCTGCATGGAATCTGTTACTTTTGCAGCCTGAATAGTATCTTGATTCAGATTATTTTTTATTTACATACTTATTTATTTCCCGGTGGATAATAATATTTACGCCAAGCGAGGTGTTTCAGCAGGTAAAGAAGATGTGCATAATGCCATTAAAAACATTGATAAGGGTTTATTCCCAAAAGCATTCTGCAAAATAGTACCCGATATCCTCGGGGGCGATGAGGCATACTGCAATATCATGCACGCAGATGGCGCTGGCACGAAATCTTCCCTGGCTTACATTTACTGGAAAGAAACCGGCGACCTCGGTGTATGGAAAGGGATTGCCCAGGATGCAATTATTATGAACATGGACGACCTGCTCTGCGTAGGCGCTACCGATAACATTCTCCTGTCGTCTACCATAGGGCGTAATAAGCAACTGCTTCCCGGTGAAGTGATTGCCGCTATTATCAATGGCACAGAAGAAATCCTGGCCGAACTCCGCCACCATGGTATCAGCATCTATTCTACCGGTGGTGAAACCGCCGATGTAGGCGACCTGGTACGTACCATCATCGTAGATTCTACCGTTACCTGCCGTATGAAACGTGCCGACGTAATTTCCAACGATCGTATTCAGGCAGGCGATGTAGTGGTGGGACTGGCCTCCTACGGACAGGCTACCTATGAAACGGAATACAACGGCGGTATGGGCAGCAATGGCCTGACCAGTGCCCGTCATGATGTATTTAATAAAGACATTGCCGCAAAATACCCGGAAAGTTTCGACCCCAATATTCCTTTTGAACTGGTATTCAGTGGTAAAAAGTCATTGACAGATAAAATAGAGGTGCCCGGTTTTGGCGCCATCGATGCGGGCAAACTGGTGTTATCGCCTACCCGCACCTATGCCCCGGTTATCAAGAAAATATTGGAGCAATTCCGCCCGCAAATCCATGGCATGGTGCATTGTAGCGGTGGTGCGCAAACAAAAGTGCTGCATTTTATAGAGCAACTACACGTGATTAAAGATAATCTTTTCCCGGTGCCTCCGTTGTTCAGCCTGATCCAGGAACAATCCGGCACACCCTGGAAAGAAATGTACCAGGTGTTTAACATGGGACACCGCATGGAGCTCTATGTTCCGGAAGCTATTGCGGCCGATATTATCGCTATTTCAAAAAGCTTTAACATCGATGCCCAGATCGTAGGAAGGGTAGAAGCAGCGCCGCAAAAGAAAGTAACCGTGAAAGCACCAGCAGGTACTTTTGTATACGAATAAAGAGATGAGATATAAAAAGGAAGAGCCGTTGCGTCGTAAGACGCAACGGCTCTTTTAGTTGATATTTTTCTATCGGCAAGGCTTAATTATTTCTTTGGCTGCGGCAAGGTAAACGTAACCGGCAGGTCACACTTTACATTCAACGCTTTCCCTTTCTCTTTCCCAGGTTCCCACCGCGGCATACTACTCACTACCCGTACGGCTTCTTCCTCCAGCCCGTATCCTTTGTAAGGCCCGGAAACATTGGGATACAAGAGATTTCCTTTTTTGTCTACTACAAACTGTACATACACGGTACCGGCAACTTTAGCTGCTACTGCAGCTTTGGGAATCCGGAGGTTTTTATCGAGATAATTTTGCAGGGCGGAATCACCACCCGGAAAGTGCGGGGGATCTGACACCAGCGTAAATACCTGCTCCATGTCGGGTTGCCGGGAGGTATCTGCTGCGTAATGATGTAAAGCTGCCTGCTGATGAGGAGTTGAAGAAAAAGGTAGCCCCATGATAATGGGGATCACCAGGTGACAATAGGATAGTGGCATAGGATTTTTTTATAAAGATGGGTAAAATGGGGCAAAATAAAAAGCCCCTTCGCGATAGAAGGGGCTTTCCTGTATGAATGATAGTTGTGTTATTCTACCAGGGTAAACCGGATGGGCAAATTAAACTCCGTATTGACCGCGTGCTTATTTTGGATACCAGGATTCCATTTGGGCATCGCTTTCACTACCCTGATCGCCTCTTCTTCGAGTCCGCGGCCTCTTTGGGTGCCAACCGTACGTATATCCCGGATAGAGCCATCTTCGAGGATAATAAACCGAACGGAAACCGTTCCCGATACGCCGTGTTCTTGTGCATCCCGCGGATATTTAATATTGGAAGACAGGTATTTAGCTAGCGCTTCCTCGCCGCCACGGAAGGTAGGAGGTTGTTCTACCGACGTAAATATCTCAGTAGATCGCGGCGAAGGAGGTGGCGGTGGTGGCGGCGTAAATTCAATGTGTTGCTTTTCAGTGGCAGACTTGCTGTCAT
Organism: Chitinophaga sp. Ak27; assembly: GCF_012726295.1. Taxonomy (GTDB): domain Bacteria; phylum Bacteroidota; class Bacteroidia; order Chitinophagales; family Chitinophagaceae; genus Chitinophaga. Next base: position 140,634 of record NZ_JABAOB010000008.1, read on the forward strand.
CTAATGTAAAGCGGATGGGCAGATTGAATTGTACTGATACGGTTTTACCATCTTGTTTGCCGGGTACCCAACGTGGCATCGCATTTACCACGCGCAGTGCCTCCTGGCATATACCCGCACCGGGATCTCTACCTATTGTCTTTGCATTGGAAATGTTTCCTTTTTTATCTACTACAAATTGTACGAAAACGGTACCTGATATTTTTTTAGCTACTGCCTCTTTGGGGTATTTGATACTCCGGGTCAGGTAACTCATCAATGAATCTTCCCCTCCTTTAAAGGTGGGAGGTTGCTCAACAAAAGTAAACACTGGTTCGGATGCGGTTTCTTTTTTGGGTGTTATTTTACGGGGAGTAGTATCCATTACTGCCGCTTCACTGATGGTGGTGTTAAGCGTCCGAATGGCGGAAGGACGCTTATCAGCCACAAAAGCAAGCGAGCAGAAAATACCGGTGGCTACAGGCAATACCAGGATACGCCGCAGGTAGCTGAACCGGGGCGTATGAAATTGTGTAAGCATAAGTATTCTTCTTTTAATAGGTGGGTGAAAAAAATCATTGGTGAAACTGAATTGTTTGCTGTGGAAGGCCATTTGCAGGATTGTTTGGGCATAGCCGGCAACTTCTTCCCCGGCGGCTTTTTTATCGGCCATAAACTCATGTACCAGTGCCAGCTCCCTTTTAATAATATGGAAGATGGGGTTAATCCAGTATACAGCCGTAACAATTTCCATGAAAAGCTTGTCGGCACTGTGTTTCTCCTGCAAATGCACCAGTTCATGTTTTAGTATTTGCTGGCCTTCTGCTGTTTGCAGGGAGGTGTGCTGGTCCCAGAAAATATAGGAAAAGAAAGAAAAGGGCGCTTTAATCTCCTGGTTTTCCACAAACTTATAGGGAGGTACTTCCTGTACCCGGCTGCGGTGTATTAGTTGACGGATATTAAAAATACTTACGAGTATGCGTAAGAGTAATAGTGCCATCACCAGTGTATACCCGGCGTTTACGATCGTCGCTGTAGTAATGGCAGGGCTAGCGGGTGGTATCACGGACTCCCGGAGCGTAATCATGCGACTGGTATACGACATCATGGTCGACGGCTCTTCCGGTGGTATGGGCAACGGGATACGCAGTAGGGGCGTGAGCAGCGATATCACTGTAATTAATACCAGGTAATACCGGTTCCATTGGTGAAAGCGGTTATTGCGCAGAGCTATATAGTAATAACCATACAGTACAGCCGAGCAGATGATTACTTTAGCGATATAGGCGAGCAGGAGGTTCATTGTTTGGGTTTTTGTGATTCCTTAATCTGGGTAATCAGTTTTTCCAATTCAGAGATGCTCAATTCCTTTTCTTTCACAAAAAAAGAAACCATGTTACTGAAAGAGCCGTTGAAGTAACCTTTTACGATGTTGTTAACCGTTTTATGGCTGTAGGCATCTTTGGTAACCAGGGCAAAATATTGATGTGATTTACCGAAGGCCTTAAAGTCAACAAACCCTTTCTCTATCAGGATTTTGATGAGGGTAGACACCGTGTTGTAATGCGGCTTGGGTTCTGGCATTACTTCAATAATATCTTTCACAAAAGCGGGCCCCGTTTCCCACAGGGCTTGCATAATTTGTTCTTCTGCTTTGGTAAGTTGTTTCATCCCATTTTCGATTTATAATTCCAAGTTATAACTAATTATTTAGTTTAAAAACTATTTTTTTAGTTTTTAAGAGAAATAAATCTGGGGAGATTGACATATTAGCACAACGAGTTATTTTTTAATTAGTTATTTTTGCTCGCAACAGATCGTAAAACAGAAAAGGACATGACGGCTGAACAACCTATTATCCAGTTAACAAATGCCAGCATTTACCAGGGGCAATCATTGATTTTGTCTGATGTGAGCATCACGGTGAACAAGGGAGAGTTTGTATATCTGATTGGCAAAACGGGTACAGGTAAATCGAGTTTACTGAAGACATTATATGGTGATTTGCCGCTAAATGATGGTACGGGGCAGGTCGTAGGTTTTGATCTGAAGAAGATGGATTGGAAAAAAGTGCCGTATCTTCGCCGGAATCTGGGAGTAGTATTCCAGGATTTCCAGCTGTTGACCGACCGGAATGTACATGATAATCTGAAGTTTGCCCTGCGGGCTACAGGTTGGCAGGATGCCAAGGAAATGGAGGCTAAGATCACAGATGTACTGGAAAAAGTGGGATTGGGTACCAAGGGATTTAAGATGCCTTATGAGTTGTCGGGAGGAGAGCAGCAACGCGTAGATATTGCCCGTGCTATGCTGAACTCACCCAAGCTGATCCTGGCAGATGAGCCTACCGGTAACCTGGATCCGGAAACTTCAGATGGTATTATGCAGTTATTGTTCCGTATCTGCCGGGAGGGAACCGCCATTGTGATGGCCACGCATGATTATATTGTATTACAGAAATTTCCGTCGAGGGTATTAAGAACCGAAAACGGGCATGTAACAGATAACGCCGCTGTGAATTTTTCTTCTTAGGAGTTGTTGAGAAGAAAGAATTTACAAATGGTGGTTATCATTCATTTATTATAAATTTCGGGTTAATTGGTAATTCCTATTTTTTAAATTACCTTTGCACCGGAAAAATAGCGACAAAAAACATTATTATTACTTATTATTTTTAAAGATGTCTTACTTAACTGTTGAAAAGAAAGCCAATATTTTTAAGGAATTTGGTGGAAGCGAAAAAAATACCGGCTCTGTAGAAGCACAAATCGCGCTGCTGACTGAGCGTATCAACAGCATTTCCGGTCACCTGAAAGAAAACAAAAAAGATTTTTCTACCCACCGTGGTTTGATGAAGATGGTTGGCCAGAGAAAGCGTTTACTTTCCTACTTATCTAAAACCAACCTCACAGGCTATCGTGCCCTCATCGAGAAGTTAGGTATCAGGAAATAACCATGACTTAATTATAGCGCTATTCCCAACTTTTATGGTTGGGAATAGTTTTTTTGTATGTATACGTTTTGTTATCCTTGTGATTGTAAAATGGATAACGTTATCTCATTAATCCTCACTTTATTATGAATCTGACACCTATTTCAGTGAAGTTCGATATAGGAGACGGTCGTATGGTGACCATCGAAACCGGCAAGTTGGCCCGTCAGGCCGACGGTGCGGTAACGGTGCGTTTAGGGAATGCAATTTTGCTGGCCACTGTGGTAGCAAATAAAGAACCCAAACCAGGCCAGTCTTTCTTCCCCCTTACAGTTGATTACCAGGAAAAATTTGCATCCGCCGGCCGCATACCCGGTTCCTTTTTCAAGCGTGAAGGCCGGTTGTCTGATTCCGAGGTATTGATTTCCCGTTTGATTGACCGCGCACTGCGCCCACTGTTCCCCGATAACTATTTTTGTGAAGTTCAGGTACTGGTTACCCTGATATCTTCCGATCCGGAAGTAATGCCGGACGCATTGGCCTGCCTGGCTGCATCTGCTGCCCTGGCAGTTTCTGATGTGCCCATCCAGGAAATTATCTCCGAAGTACGTGTTGCCCGTATTGAAGGCAAATACGTTATCAACCCTAACCGCACAGAACTGGCTAAAGCCGACATGGATTTCATCATTGGTGCTACCGACAAGAACATCATGATGGTGGAAGGTGAAAGTAAAGAATGCCAGGAAGAAGACCTGATCCAGGCCATCGAGGCAGCACATGCTGCTATCCGTGTACAGGTGAAGGCACAGGAAGAACTGCGTGACCTGAAAGGTGTGAAAGGCAAACGTGAATACGCACAACCTCACCAGAACGAAGAACTGAAAGCAAAAGTGACTGCTTTTGCCAAAGATAAAATATACCAGGTAGCCAAGTCTGCCTCGGCCAAGCACGATCGCAGTGATGCTTTTGCTGCTATCGGGGAAGAGCTGAAAGAACACCTGGGCGAATTACCCGAAGAAGATCAACCGCTGGTAAAAGACTACCTGCATGATCTGGAAAAAGAAGTGATCCGTAATATGATCCTCGACGAGTCCATTCGTTTGGATGGTCGTTCACTGGACCAGGTTCGCCCATTGGCAATGGAAACTGATATCCTGCCTTCTCCTCACGGTTCTGCCCTGTTTACCCGTGGTGAAACACAGTCCCTGACTACTGTTACCCTCGGCACACCAGAAGATGAACTGCTGATAGAATCCGCTGCTGTTTCCAATTATTCCAAATTCATCCTGCATTACAACTTCCCTCCATTCTCTACCGGGGAAGTGAAAATGATGCGCGGCCCCGGCCGTCGCGAAGTAGGACACGGTAACCTGGCGATGCGCTCCCTGAAGCAAATGATGCCGGGAAGTGACTATGCTTACACCGTAAGGGTGGTTTCTGATATCCTCGAATCCAATGGTTCTTCCTCCATGGCTACTGTATGTGCCGGTTCACTGGCACTGATGGATGCAGGCGTACCTTTGCCTAAACACGTTTCCGGTGTGGCAATGGGACTGATCTCCCGTGCTTCCGACGGTAAATGGGCGGTATTAACAGACATCCTCGGTGATGAAGATCACCTGGGTGACATGGACTTTAAAGTTACCGGTACCCGCGATGGTATCGTTGGTATACAGATGGACATTAAAGTAGATGGTTTGAGCATGGATGTGATGCGCTCTGCACTGGCTCAGGCTAAAAAAGGCCGCCTGCATATCGTTGAGGCCATGTATGAAGTGGTACCCGCTGCCCGTCCTGAACCTAAACCACACGCTCCACGCATGGAGAAGATTATTATCGACCGTGAATTTATCGGTGCAGTAATCGGACCCGGTGGTAAGATTATACAGGAAATTCAACGCGAAACTGGTACTACCATCAACATTGAAGAAGTGGGTGAAACTGGTGAAGTAAGCATCTTCTCTGCACAGAAAGAAGGCCTGGATAAAGCGGTTGCATGGGTGAAAGGAATCATTGCAGTACCTGAAGTAGGTGAAGTATATGAATCTGTAGTAAAATCCATTATGCCTTATGGCGCTTTCGTTGAGTTCATGCCTGGTAAACAAGGCTTACTCCACATCTCTGAAGTTTCCTGGAAACGCCTGGAAACCATGGAAGGCGTACTGACTGAAGGTGAAAAAGTGAAAGTGAAACTGACTGGTACTGATCCTAAAACCGGTAAGTTTAAGCTGAGCCGCAAAGTGCTGATGCCTAAACCGGAAGGTTATGTAGAAAGACCAGAACGTGAAGAACGTGGCGACAGACCAGAAAGAGGTGAGTTCCGTGACCGTGGCGATCGTGGCGACAGACGTGGTCCCCGTGATGACAGACGCGGTGGCGACGACAGACGTGGTGGTGGCGACAGACGTGATTTCAACCGTGGCGACCGTGACCACAACCGTGGTGGCGGCGATTACAACAGCCGCAATGAGAAACCACAGGAACCTACCTTTGATGCAGAATAAGCATCGTAATAGCTAGCGATAACTGGAATTAAATAAAAAGAAAGCAGTCACCCCCGGTGGCTGCTTTCCCATTTTAAGCAAACTCATTATCGCCTGGTGAGCTGCTCTACCCGGAAAGTACTCTCCCGGAAAATCTCTTTCCCGCTGTTTAACCTAAATACCCGGTAATTTTTTCCATCTACCGGTTCTGCAATCATTTTATAGGCAGGTTGCGCTGCTTTGGTGCTTCTGTCGATCACCCGCACGGTGCCTGCTGCCAACAGATCTGGCAGTAATTCTTCTACATAAGGCAACATAATGCCTCCATCTTCAGCCCACAGCATATTCATTTTACTGGTACTGTAGCTGAAATCTTTATTGGTACTGTCTTCCAGGTAACAATAGGCTTTCCGGAAATGATTGCCCATGTCAATTGCATTCATCCGGGAAAACTGTACGCTGTTAAATACTTTATTATCGTACTTATGACCACGCAGCGTGGTATCCATAGTTACCATATAGTCGTACAGGGTTTTACGATCGAAGATCATCGTTACATTTTCAGTCTGGTACACGATAGAATCGGTGATAGGTTCAACAGGCTTTACTTTAATCACCTGGGCCATGCCGGTAAACGATAGCGTGACACCGGCCAGCAGCAAGAACAGTGCTTTCATAGGATATTTATATTATTTATAAATCAAATATAAATAAAAAGCTGAAAGCATAGTGCAGAAGCGTAAGCTATTATGACGAATGGATGTCGGAAGTATTCACTATAACAGCTTTATGCTTTCTGCGCTATGCTTTCAGCTTTATGCTATCTTTGCGCTCTATGTCTTACATTGCTATAACAATGCGTACAGGTGCGGAGCAGTCTGACCTGTTGGTGGCCCAGCTATCGTTGCTGGGGTATGAGGGATTTGAGGAGCAAACCGATGCACTGGTCGCCTATATTCCCGAAGCTGATTTTGATGAGGCTTTACTAAAGGAAACACTGGCTCCTCACGGTGTTAGCTATACGAAAGAAACTATTTTGCCGGAGAACTGGAATGCGGTGTGGGAAAGCAATTTTGAGCCGGTGCAGGTGGATGATTTTTGTGGTATCCGGGCGGATTTCCATCGCCCTTTTGATCCGCAACCTGCCTATGAAATCGTGATTACGCCTAAGATGTCGTTTGGAACAGGGCATCATGCCACTACATCTTCCATGATAAAGCTGATGGAATCGCTCGTTTTTTCCGGAAAACGCGTATTTGATTTTGGTACCGGCACTGGTATACTCGCTATCCTGGCAGAAATGATGGGAGCTGCTGTAGTAGATGCCATTGATTACGACGAGTGGGCTGTTAATAACACAATCGAAAATATCGCTGCCAATAATATGAAAAAGATAAAGATCTGGCAGGCGGATAATCTTGATGCTATTACCGAAAAATATGATATATTGCTGGCAAATATCAACTGTAACATTTTACTGCAGTTTATGGGAGATATGCGCAGACTGTTAGCGCCAGGGGGCATATTACTGTTGAGTGGAATCCTGCCATCGGATGAGGTGCAAATCACCGAATCTGCTGTTAGTCAAGGATTTGTAAAGGAAAAGAAGATAGAAAAGAACAACTGGCTGGCGATGCAATTTGTGGCTGTCTGACAAAATTTATTAAAAGTTACATATAAAAAGTGTTGATAATCCAACTTTTGTGTTACAATCTTTTCTAATATTCTCTATATTTTAACACAGAATTTGTTATCTTAGCATTCCTAACTTGTAGTGATGATAGAAGTTTTATTGCTTTTTTGTGCTTATCTGATAGGATCTGTTCCTACAGCTGTCTGGGTAAGTAAAGGCGTTTTCGGTATGGATATCAGGGAGTACGGTAGCGGCAATGCCGGTGCTACCAATACTTTCCGGGTACTGGGGCCTAAAGCCGGTACTTTTGTAATGGTGGTAGATATGCTGAAAGGTGTATTAGCAGTACGATTAGCTTATCTGGCACCCTATTATCTCGATCCTGAACATCTTACTCAACTTGTGAACCTGCAGATAGGTTTGGGCCTGGCTGCAGTGGTAGGTCATATATTTCCTATCTGGGCAAACTTTAAAGGTGGAAAGGGGATTGCCACCCTGTTTGGGTTGGTGCTGGCTATCCAGCCGTTGGTAGCTCTTTGCTGTGTGGGCGTGTTTTTAATGATCCTGTTCCTGACCAGGTATGTATCGCTCAGCTCCATCATAGCCAGTATTGCTTTCCCGATATTGATCCTGTACATTTTTAATGAGCCAGAGATATTTTATCGCATTTTTGCTATTGCTGTGGCACTCATGGTGGTACTCACGCATCAGAAGAATATTACGCGGTTATTGAAAGGTGTGGAAAGTAAAGTACCCCTCTTTAAGAACAAAAAAGACAAAAACTAATTATAGTTATAATACCAAAGCATGAAGCAAAAAGCTATGGCCACAAAATGTGCATGCTTTTTGCTTCATGCTTTTTGCGTTGTACGCATTTCTAAATAATACTCCCATGAAAAAGTATTTCTTATTCTTTACAGCTGCTAGCCTAGGATTGGCAGCATGTTCGCGTGTGCCTATCACGGGCCGTAGCCAGTTAAACCTTGTTCCTGAAAGCACGATGCAATCAATGGCCTTGCAGGAATACCAGTCATTCCTGTCGTCTAATAAGGTTGTATCACAAACCACCAGTAAAGATGCTGAAATGGTAAGGAGAGTAGGACAGCGTATTGCAGCGGCAGTGACCCGCTACATGAACCAGAATAATATGGGAAATGAAATCGCCAATTATAAATGGGAATTCAACCTGGTAGATAGCAAAGAAGTGAATGCCTGGTGTATGCCCGGTGGAAAAGTAGTAGTGTATACCGGACTATTGCCCGTTACCCAAAATGAAACCGCACTGGCCTGTGTAATGGGACATGAAATTGCGCACGCTATTGCCCGTCACGGTAACGAACGTATGAGCCAGGGATTGGTAATGCAGGGAATACAGGTAGCTGGCGCTGTGGCATTGAACAAGAACCCAACTGCGGTAAATGTATTTAACCAGGCATTTGGTGTAGGTGGTAATATGGGAATGCTGGCATTTTCCCGTGGTAATGAACTGGAAGCAGATCACCTGGGTGTAATATTCATGGCTATGGCGGGATACAACCCACAGGAAGCTATTCCGTTCTGGCAACGTATGGCCAACATGAGCAATGGACAAAAGCCGCCTGAGTTTTTAAGTACTCACCCCAGCGATGCTACCCGTGTGCAGAAATTACAGCAACTGATGCCGGAAGCAATGAAATATTATACGCCGGGAAGGGCCTAAGGCGGAATGTATAAAGCAGAAAGCTATTGTGGAGATTGATCTTAGCGAATATCACAATAACTTTCTGCTTTATCCTTTACGCTTTTTGCTTATTCTGTAAGAATATCTATCACTTTTTTATTCTTCTGAGCCTTCATCTTATCTGGTATATGAGCCAGGATCTCCTTCTTGAAGGCCTCTATCAGTGCCTGCTTAATAAAATGGCGGTGAGTTACCAGGCTGATTTCCCTTACTGGTTCGGGTGCTTTGAAATAGCGGACCATATTGAGTTGCCGGGTATTCAGGTCCTGCAGCGATAACTCCGGTAAAATTGTATAACCTTCATTGAGGTCTACCATCCTCTTCAGTGTTTCAACACTGCCGGTATTATATTCCAGGTTTTTGTTATCACCCATGGTAAATTTATCCTTACAAATATTCAGCACCTGGTTACGCATGCAGTGTCCTTCATTCAGCAGCCATACCTCTTTGATGTCCAGTTCTTCGGCCTTCACTATCTTTTTGTCGTAAAGGGCATTGCTTTTAGCCGTATACACCACGAACGATTCATAAAACAGCGGGTGCTCTTCCAGGTGTGGATTGTGCAGCGGAGTTGCCAACAAACCGCAATCCAGCAGTTCCTGCTTCAGCTGTTGCATGATTTGCTCCGTAGGATATTCCCATATTTCCAGCTTTACTTTAGGGTATTTTTTCATAAAGCCGGTAAGGATACGGGGAAGCAGGTAGGGGGCCAGCGTAGGGATAATGCCCACTTTCAGATTCCCCTGTATTTCTTTTTTCTGGTCGGCAATGATTTCACGGATGCGGGCATTTTCCTTGATAATGATCCTGGCCTGGGCTACCACGGAAACGCCTATTTCAGTAGGGACTACGGGTAGTTTGCTGCGATCAAACAGTTTAATCCCTAATTCATCTTCCAGTTTCTGTATTTGCATACTCAGCGTTGGTTGGGTCACAAAGCACTTTTCTGCTGCTAATACAAAGCTCCTGTAGGTATCCACTGCCACGATGTATTCCAATTGAACTGTCGTCATTTCCTCTAAATTGATAGCGCAAAGGTATAAATAAAATCTATAGGGTCGCACAAGAAAAATGCGTTAAGCAGAAAGCTAAAAGCAAAAAGCAAAAAGCTATTGTGGAGGATGACCAGAGCGGTTTTTAATATTCGCTAGGATCATCCTCCACAATAGCTTTTTGCTTTTTGCTTTTAGCTTGCTCTCTTAAAATATCCTGTAGCGGTATTTGATTTTTTCTGTATTGCTATAGAGTTCACGAATATTGATGGATGCCTGGATCTCGCCCACAGCCTCTGTTTTCAGGTTTCTAAACTCTGCCTGTTTGGTATCAATAATGCTTTTATCGGCCAGTCCGTTGTCCTGGGCTATTTTCAGCGAATTGTTCACCTTGGTGTAATAAGAATCCAACAGGGTAAAATATTCGTTGTACAGGTTTTCGAAACGTTTGGTTTGAAGTACCAGGTCTTCCAGCTGGTTATTCACCTCTTTCAGGGAGGAGTTTTCCCGGAGCAGGGATTCGTAGTCGATGCGTTTGTTCTTGGTATACTTCGCTTCCAGCTGGTTGAAGTAATCAACTACCTTTTCTTTTTTGAAGTCAAAAAAGTATTCATTCATGGTCTGGCTCAAGCCCTGGTTGCCCTTTTGAGGCGCAGGGAACTTAAGCGAGGTAGCTGTAAACGACAGGTGATCGAACAGGTTGTCCTGCAGCAGGCTTAATTGATCTTTATTGAAGTTAAGGCCATATTCAAATTTCTGATTGGCATCATTCAATGCGGTGTAATAAACAACATATTTATTGAGTTCCTTCTCAAATTCCTGCAACGATTTCTGGTTGATCTGTTTGTTATTCACACTTACGCTGTGCAGGAAGTTCATCACCGAGTTGGCAATGGCCAATGGCGGTGTTAATGAAGTGAAGCTCTGGAAAATGGGGCTGTTGATAATGGATTTGGTCGATTCAACAATTTTTGAATTCTTTTCTCCCTTATCACTTTTATTTTTCAGGATGATTTTCTCCACCAATTCCACAATGCGATCACTTAGCGAAAAGCCCAGGGCTTTACTCTCCGGGTTATTCAGCGAGGTGATAAATACATCCAGGTTATTGGTAGTAGTACGCGATTTAAGGTCAATGATCTTTTTGTTGAGTAAATAATAAGTCTCACTGGCGTTAATGATATTGTTTTTAATCAATTCATATTTAGTGATATTATCGATTTCTTTACCCTGTAATAAAGCCTGGATGGCATTGGAGTTTTGTTTATCGTTATCGGTGATCCGTTGTACTTCTTCCATAAGTTTACGGATGGTAGTATCCTGGGTTTTGATAACAGGAGCAACAGTGCTTTTTAATTCAGGATCTTGTGCTTGTGCGGTATGGAAGGTTAAAAGAAGAACAAGCGGAGCTGGTATAACTTTCATCCATCCTGATGACAGGAACCTTTGAGCCAATTGTACTAACGGTAATGAACCATAACACTTGTCAGTCAAGGATTTATCATGCCTCATTTCCGTTGGTAGGTGTTTTAACATGTGATTGTTACTTTTTGTTAACAAAAATTTAAGAAAATATGATGCCAAAAACATCATCAGGCAAAGATAAATAATTAATAACAGTTAAAATTAAATCATGATAGGTGGTGAAATGGAGCTTTTCTGTGATATATTTTGAATTATCGGCAGGTGACTTACCTTTGCAGCCAAATTTGATCCACTTTCATGCTTAATAATAAAAAGATTGTGGTTGTATTACCGGCCTACAACGCAGCGTTAACGCTGGAAAAGACATTCCGGGAGATCCCTTTTGAGATCGTAGATGATGTAGTATTGGTGGACGACGCCAGCAAAGATGATACCCTGGAAGTAGGGCGAAAGCTGGGTATCCGGCATCTGATTCGCCATGATAAGAACAAAGGTTATGGTGGCAACCAGAAGTCCTGTTATAACAAGGCGTTGGAGCTGGGGGCAGACATCGTGGTAATGCTGCATCCCGACTACCAGTATACGCCCAAGCTGATTATCGCCATGTGCAGCATCATTGCCAACGACGTATACCCGGTGGTATTTGGCTCCAGGATCCTGGGTAAAGGTGCTCTGAAGGGCGGTATGCCGATGTACAAATATATCTTTAACCGTTTTCTGACCCTTACTCAAAACATCCTGATTGGCCAGAAGTTGAGTGAGTATCATACCGGGTACCGTACATTTTCGGCAGAAGTGCTTAACAATATCAACTACATGTCGGATAGCGATGATTTTGTGTTTGACAATGAAATGGTTTCACAAATATTTATGAAAGGGTATGATATTGCTGAGGTGACTTGTCCTACGAAGTACTTCGATGAAGCATCCAGCATTAATTTTAAGCGTAGTGCCATTTACGGATTGGGTGTATTGAGAGTATCGGTGCAGCATCGTTTGCACAAATGGGGTATTATAAAAGCTAAAATTTATTAAAAATTTAATATAAGCAGTGGGTTTAGCGCAACAGTATAATTTAGCCAGCAAATACCTGAAGTATTATTTTACGTCAGGCAATCGTCATGATGTACATTCTCCTTTTGTATATGCACTGATAGAGGATGTGTTGCTGGATAAAAGCAAGCACGCCGCTTTTGCGGAAATAGAAGCGTTGCGTAAACAATTGCTGCACAGTGATGAAACGCTGCAGGTGACCGACCTGGGCGCCGGATCGCTGATTTCTGCCGGTAATGAGCGACGGGTAAGGGATATTACCCGTTATGCCGCCAAACAGCCCAAATTTGGGCAGTTATTTTATCGGTTAATACAATACCTTCAACCGGCCCGGATACTGGAATTAGGTACCTCTATGGGCCTTTCTACTGCTTATATGGCCAAAGCGGCTCCCAAAGCAAAAGTATATACCATTGAGGGCTGTCCAAACATTGCCGCCCGGGCGGCGAAAAATTTTGAAACCTTGCACCTCCGTAATATCATCCAGGTAACGGGAAATTTTGATACCGTACTGCCGGATGTGTTAAAACAGATGCAGTTACCGGATTGGGTTTATATAGACGGTAACCACCGTAAGGAGCCAACGCTGGCATATTTTGAGCAGTGCCTGCAGTTTGCCGATGAGTACTCTGTATTCATCTTTGACGACATCCACTGGACGCCTGATATGGAAGCCGCCTGGCATACCATCCAGGCCCATCCCCAGGTAACCTTAACCATCGACCTGTTTTTCATCGGGCTGGTATTCTTCCGGAAGGATTTTAAAGTGAAACAACATTTTACATTGAAATACTAACTTAGCGGTAGTATATTGGGTATAAAATTCCCGCTATGCACTACCTCAAAGTTTTGTTACTGGCCTGCCTATTAACTACCGGTACAGTGGCCCGGGCGCAGGATGACCTGTCTGCCTACAGTTCTCAAACATTTATCCGCAAGGGAGATACCCTTCGTTACCGTCTTTTACTGCCGCTGCATTACGACGCCCATAAGAAATATCCATTGATTGTATTCCTACATGGCGCAGGGGAGCGGGGTTCCGACAATAATGCACAATTGCTGCATGGCGGCACGATGTTCCTGCGCGATAGCATTCGCGAGCATTATCCGGCGATTGTTGTTTTCCCGCAATTGCCTTTGAACCAGACCTGGGCACCCATGAAATTTATAAACGATAGCGCCGGAAAGTTTCAACGAGTAGATTTCCCACTGGATGTTACCCCTCCACCGGCTACTACCTTGGTTAACGGCTTGTTGGATAGCTTACTGGCTTCCGGCAAGGTGGATACCAAACGCGTATACCTGGGCGGTTTGTCGCTGGGGGGCATGGGTACGTTCTACCTGATAACTAAACGGCCTAAGCTGTTTGCCGCTGCTTTCCCTATTTGCGGCGCCGGCAACGTAGAAGCGGCGGGTAATTTCGCTAAAAAAGTACCGGTATGGATTTTCCATGGCGGCGATGACAAAGTGGTGCCGGTAGACGCCTCCCGCGCCTATGACGCTAAACTGAAGGCCCTTGGAGCAGAAGAAAAGTATACAGAATATCCCGGTGTAGGACATAATAGCTGGGACAATGTATTTGTAGAGCCAGGGTTAATGACCTGGTTGTTTGAACACCAAAAGAAATAATGACATTTTTAAAAATAAAATGGGGAGATAGCAGCCACCTGGTGACGGCCGTCTCCCCATATTTTTCCTACCTGCTATTGGGCTGCATTAAATCCTCCGCCCAGGGCGCGATAGAGGGAAACCAGGCCCTGGTAAACATTTCGCCGGGTAGTGACCAGCGCCAGCTCTGCTTCCAGCACATTTTTCTGTGCGGTAATTACTTCCAGGTAATTGGCATAGCCGGTGGTAAACAGGATGTTGGCAGTAGATACTGCTTCCTGTAACACCAGCACCTCATTACTTTTCAGGGCAAAGGCCTGTTGCTGGTTTTCTACTTTGTTCAGTGCCGAGGATACTTCCTGGTAGCCGTTCACTATCGCCTGCTGATAATCATAGAAGGCCGTATAGGCGTTGGCGGTACTAATATTGTACTGCGCTTTTAGTTGTTTTTTATTGAAGATAGGCGCTGTTAAATTACCTACGGCCCCCCAGGCAATAGAGCCGGGCGATTGGAACAGCAGTCCTGCTTTAAAGGCATTAAAGCCGGTATAGGGCGTAATGGTCAGTGACGGCAGGAACGCAGCCCTCGCCGCTTTTACATCTGCTTTGGCGGCCGTAAGTTCCAGCTCAGCGCGTTGTACATCGGGCCGTAACAACAGCAGGTTAGAAGGAATACCTCCCTTCACCGCAGCAGGTAAGGCCTGTGTACCGGTAACGGTAGTACGTAAAATGGGTTGTGGCAACCGGCCCATTAAGGCGTTTAGCTGGTTTTCCAGCGAAGTAATTTCTTGTTTTACGCCAAACTCCAGGGCTTTGGTGCTCAGCAGTTGAGCGGTAAACTGTTGCACAGCCAGCTCAGTGGCACGGCCGCCGGCTTTCTGTATATGTACAGTGGCTACGGCTGCTTCCTGCAGGGTGATATTACGTTGAATAATAGCCAGCTCATTGTCCATGGCAGTAAGTTCATAATACAAACCGCTAACGCCTGCCACAATCTGGGTTACCAGCAGGCGGCGCCCCTGCTCGCTCCCTAGGAAACGGGCATAGGTAGCTTGGCGCTGGCTTTTTAATTTCCCCCAGAGATCTATTTCCCAGCTGCTGCGTAAGCCGGCAAAGTACTCGGGAGTAGGGCCGGGAATATGCTGGTCTTTAGTGATGTTGGGCGACAGGTTAGTGTCAAAGTTACCAACGCCATTGAGTGTATAATCTGCATACTTATCTACGCCGGCGGATAGCGCGAGATTGAGCGATGGCAGCCAGGCATTTTTAGCCATCATCAGGTTGGACTGCGCTACGGCTACCCGTTGTGCGGCCGACAGCAGGTCAAAATTGTTATGCAGTGCAGTATCTATTAGTCCCCGCAGGTACGGGTCATCGAATACCTGCGAAAAGCTGCTGAGCGAGAGCGTATCAGTAACAACTGGTACGGTTATACGTTCAGGTAGCGATAGTTCTTTCTGGGTGCTGCAGGCGGCTGTTGTAACAGCCAAACCGGCGCTGAGTATATAGTGATATAGTCGTTTATTCATTAGTGTAAGCTTTAAGTTCTACGGATTTTTTCCGGGTCATCGAGGCAAACAGCACATATAATCCGGGAATAATTAGTACGCCGAAGATGGTTCCGATCAACATACCGCCGGCAGCGGCAGTACCAATGGAACGGTTACCCATAGCGCCGGCGCCGGAGGCGATACAAAGCGGGATCAATCCTGCAATGAAAGCAAAGGAGGTCATCAGGATGGGACGTAACCTGGATACGGCGCCCTCTTTGGCTGCTTCCATTACTGTGGCGCCATGCTTATTCCGCAGGATGGCAAATTCCACAATGAGAATGGCGTTTTTACCCAGTAATCCAATCAGCATTACCAGGGCCACCTGGGCGTAGATGTTGTTTTCCAGTCCCAGTAGTTTCAGCGACAGGAAGGCGCCGAAGATGCCCGCCGGAAGGGATAATAGCACCGGTAGCGGTAGCAGGAAGCTTTCGTATTGGGCGGCCAGCAACAGGTATACAAACACCAATACAATGATGAAAATATAGATGGCCTGGTTACCAGAGAGGATCTGTTCCCGCGTCATGCCGCTCCATTCATAGCTATAGCCACGGGGCAGTTCTTTGGCCGCTACATCCTGTACGGCTGCAATGGCCTGGCTGCTACTGAATCCGGGGGCCGCGTCGCCATTGATCATTGCGGCGGTGTACATGTTGTAACGGGTTAGTTGCTCGGGGCCATATACCCGTTCGAGCGTCACAAAGTCGGAGTAAGACACCATTTCGCCACGATCATTTTTTACATGGAGGTGCAGTAGGTCGTCTGGTTTGGTTCTATAGCGGGGATCGGCCTGCACCATTACTTTGTACATCTGGCCGAAGCGGATAAAGTTAGAGGCGTAAAAGCTTCCCAGGAGTGTTTGCAGGTTGCTCATTGCATTATCTATGCTTACGCCTTTTTTGGCTGCCATCGCCTGATCCACATGAATCAGGTATTGGGGGAACTCCGCATCGAAGCTGGTGAAGGCGCTGCCTATTTCTTTCCGTCGCTTCAGTGCATCAATAAACTGGTTGGTGATTTGGGCTATCTGGCGTAGGTCGCCGCTACCGCTGCGGTCCAGCAGCCGAAGCTCAAAACCGCTGGAGTTACCGAACCCGGGAACGGTAGGAGGTGGGAAGAACTCAATGCTGGCATCAGCAATACCAGCCGTTTTTTGTTGCAGCATTTCGATAATTTTTTGTACCGATGCTTCGCGATCCTCCCAGGGTTTCAGGTTTACCATGCCCATACCGTAAGAGGCGCCAGCTACTTCGTTTACCAGGCTGTAACCAGCCAGGGTGGATACCGACTCTACTTCGCCCAGTTGCTGGGCGATGGCTTGTACCTGGTCCAGTACTTCCTCTGTACGCTCTACGGTGGCGCCGGGAGGAGTGGTCACGTTTACATAAATCATTCCCTGGTCTTCCGTAGGAATAAAACCGGAAGGCAGGATAGCGCTTACGCCCCAGGTGGCTGCAAAGAAGAAGAGTAGTGCTGCCAGCGTGATAAGGCGCCTGCCGGCGATGAAGCCTATCAGTTTGGCGTATTTATTTTCAGTGGCATTGTAACCTTTATTGAAGCCGTTGAAGAACCGTTGTAATAAGTTCTTTTTACGGGGTTTGCCGTGGGTATCTTTCAGCATGATGGCACAGAGTGCAGGCGTTAAGGTTACCGCGTTGATCCCTGAAATTACAATGGAAATGGCCAGGGTGAGGGAGAACTGCCGGTAAAATACGCCCACGGGACCAGAGAGGAAGGCTACGGGGATAAATACCGCCGACATCACCAGGGTGATGGCTACCAGCGCGCCACTGATTTCCCGCATAGCAGAGAGGGTCGCATCCATGGGCGAAAGATGTTCTTCACTCATTTTTACGTGTACCGCTTCCACTACCACAATCGCATTGTCGACCACAATACCGATGGCCAACACGAGGGCAAAGAGCGTAAGCAGGTTAATGGAAAAGCCCATCATCTGCATAAAAGCCAGGGTACCTATTAATGCTACCGGCACCGCCAGCGCCGGGATGAGGGTAGACCGGAAATCCTGGAGGAAGATAAATACTACGATAAATACCAGTAGGAAGGCTTCAAACAGGGTACGCACTACTTCATGGATGGAAGCATCCAGGAACCGGGATACATCGTAGTTGAAATTGTAGGTCATGCCGGGAGGAAAAGAGCTGTTTTTCATCTCTTCCATTTTCATTTTCACGTTGTTGATAACATCTCGGGCATTGGAGCCAGGCCGTTGTTTGAGCATGATGGAGGCCGAAGGCTTACCATCGGTTTTGGATACCATACTGTAGGTAAGCGAGCCGAATTCCACATCGGCGATATCTTTCAGGTGGAGCACCGATCCATCTTGTCCTGCGCGCAATACAATTTGCTGGTATTGTTCCGGTTCAAAAAATTTACCGGTGTATCTTAACACATACTGCAACATCAGGGGATTTTTATCGGAGCTTTCGCCCGTTTTACCGGGGGCAGCTTCAATATTCTGCCGACGGATGGCTTGTACCACTTCTTCAGCAGATACGTTGTAGGCCAGCATGCGGTCAGGTTTCAGCCACACGCGCATGGCGTATTCTTTGGCGCCCATGATTTCCGCACGTCCTACGCCATCAATACGTTTCAGCTCCTGCAGTACGTTGATGTCTGCAAAATTGTAAATGAACTGTTCGTTGAGCGTGGTGTCTTCACTCATCACATTGAGGTAGAGAAGCATACTGTTTACCTCTTTCTCCGTAGTAACACCTGCTTTAATTACTTCTTCCGGCAGCTCATCGATAATGGTAGCTACTCGGTTTTGGACGTTTACAGCTGCCTGATCAGGGTCTGTTCCTACCTGGAAAAATACCTGGATAACAGTGATCCCGTCGTTGCTGGAAACAGACGACATATAAGTCATGCCCGGTACGCCGTTGATAGCCCGTTCCAGGGGAGTAGATACGGCTTTGGCAGATACTTCTGCGTTGGCGCCGGTATATTTGGCAGTTACCGTTACCGAGGGTGGTACGATATCGGGGAATTGAGTTACCGGCAAGGTAAAGAGTGCCAGTAAGCCTACCAGGGTGATAATAAGCGATATGACCAGTGACAGCACTGGTCTTTTTATAAAGATTTCAAACATTATTCCGTGATTTCAGCTGGGTCAGCTGTGATTATAAACTCAGTAAACTATCCATGGGCAAGCTGCGCGGAGCGATTTCGATACCATCGCGGATATTGCGCACGCCTTCGCATACAATGCGTTCGCCGGGCGTAAGACCGGACTTTACAATGTAGAAATGTGCGAAGCGGGCCTGCGGGATAAAGTTTCTCATTTTCACTTTGTTGGCAGCATCTACCACGAAAACATAGTTTTTATCCTGCATTTCGAATACAGCTTTCTGCGGAATAATGACAGCGCTATCCATTTCGGTAGTGAGCCGCACTTTACCGCTGGCGCCGTGCTTCAGGAGTTTAGACGGGTTGGGGAAACGGGCACGGAAGGCAATGGAGCCGGTATTCTCTTCAAATTCTCCTTCCATGGTTTCTATATTGCCGGGCTGGTTGTAGTCTGAACCATCTGCCAGTACGAGCGCCACTTTGCGGTAGCTATTATCGCCTTTGGCAAGTGCTTTATTGTATTGAAGGTATTCCGTTTCGGATACGTTGAAATAAGCGTATACTTCTCGTGTATCCGATACGGTAGTTAACAGGGAACCTTCGCTGATGAGACTTCCTTTTTTCAGTGGAATACGGTCGACGATACCGTCGAAAGGCGCCCGGATGCTGGTATAGGAGAGGCGCATTTCTGCATTGGAAACAGCCGAACGGGCTTCTTCTATTTTGGCCTGAGCTGCTGTGAGTTTGGCGTTGGCTACTTCCAGTTCGGAGGAGGCAATTACTTTTTTGTCTACCAGCAAAGTAACGCGATCTACTTCCAGTGCGGCCGCTTTACTTTCTGCGATCAGGCTGCTCAATACGGCTTTGGCTTTTACCAACTCGGCCCGGTATTCGGCATCGCTGATGCCGAAGAGCAGTTGCCCTTTTTTTACTTCCTGTCCTTCATCAACGAATATTTTATCGAGAAACCCGTTTACACGGGCCCGTATTTCTACATTCTGCACCGCCTGTATATCGGTTACGTAAGAACGGTGAAGGGTAGTATCTTTTGTTACCAGGGTGGTAACGGGTAATGATTTGAGTGCCTCTTTGTTGGTACTTTCTCCCTTGGTGGCACAACCAGCCATAAAAAGAGCGGTCAGCGATGTTAAGATCCCTGTATAATGACGCATAGCAATAAAATATTGATCCCGGTTTAACCGGAATAAGTGAATACAACACAGCAGCTACCTGTTTGCCGGAATAGCAGCAAATGCAGGCATCTCCTTAAACAATAAAAGTGGTTACAATCGTAAAAGGGGGTGGTATTCAGAAGGGAGTAAACCGGAATAGAAAGGAATAGTAGGCGGGCAGAAAGGACTTCTGGCGCACATATTCACCGGTTTTATTTTCAGTGAGATAAATATTTCTGGCGGTGTTATCCGCATCCAGGTATACAATACGGGTGGCCGTACTTACCTGTGGTGCGGAGGCTGTGAGGTACCAGCGCGTTTTACGGCGATGTTTGGTAACCTGCCATACATCCATGCCCCCGTCATCATCGGCTTCCAGCTGCACCGGCATTTTGTGTACGAGGTGCAGTAGTTGGTCTTGCTGTGCCTGTTGTGCCCGGATCTCGTGCAGGAAATGACGATGTGCCGCAAACGCAGGTACAAAGCCGGCTACCAGCTGTATACACAGCAGGAAGGCGACAGTTATCCAACGTTTTAATATAGGCACCTGGTTATTCATGAAGGTCCAAAATTAATATTTTTTGAATTATTGGCAGGTTAGTTTATTGTAAAGGGAATATAGCCGGATAAAAGGTAATGAGTCCGGAGGCTCCGGGAGCAGGTTTGAAGGGAAAATAAAAGGCCGTCTCAGGGTATGAGACAGCCTTTTCCACTCAGCACAGGATTGAATTGTTAACTATTTGATTGCCTGCATGGCAGATTTAGCAGCAGTAATGGTTTGATCCAGGTCTTCGGTGGTGAGTGCGTTGCACATGAACCAGCTTTCGAAGGCAGAAGGTGGCAGGTATACGCCGCGTTCCAGCATAGCATGGAAGAAACGCTTGAATATTTCGTTATTGGCAGCGGAGGCAGACGAGAAATCGATAATTGGATACTCGGTAAAGTGTGCGCTCAGCATAGAGCCTATCTGGTTAATGCTATGAACAATACCGGCCGCGCCAAAAGCTTCTTTTAAGCCATTTACCAGGTAGGTGGCTTTTTCGGCGAGTTGCTGGTAGATCACCGGGTTGTCGTTGAGCGTTTGCAATAAGGTATAGCCGGCGATCATAGCGATTGGGTTACCACTCAGGGTTCCTGCCTGGTATACTTTCCCAGCAGGGGCCAGGTTTTCCATGATTTCCCTTGGGCCAGCGATGGCGCCTACAGGCATACCAGCACCGATAATTTTACCGAAGGTAACCAGGTCGGCTTTGATGCCCAGCAGTTCCTGTGCACCGCCACGGGCCAGCCGGAAGCCGGTCATCACCTCGTCAAAGATCAATACGATATTATGCTCGTCACAAACCTTGCGCAGCCCTTCCAGGAATCCCGGTTGTGGCAGGATACAGCCCATATTGCCGGCTATTGGTTCTACAATAATGGCGGCAATTTGCCCGGCATATTCTGTTACCAGTTGTTCTACTGCCGGCAGATTATTATAGGGAGCAGTAAGGGTATCATCGGCTACTGTGGCGGTTACGCCGGGGATAGACTGGATGCCCAGTGTGGCTACACCGCTGCCTGCGCTAACCAGGAACGCATCGGCGTGACCATGGTAACAGCCTTCAAACTTGATGAATTTATTCCTGCCGGTATAGCCCCTGGCGAGCCTGAGGGCTGTCATACAGGCTTCTGTGCCGGAGTTGACCATGCGTACCATGTCGATGTTAGGTACCATGCTCACAATCAGCGCTGCGATTTTTATTTCGAGTTCGGTAGGCGCGCCAAAAGAAGTGGAGTAAGCAGCATATTCCTGGATGGCTTTTACCACTGGCTCATAAGCATGACCAAGGATCATAGGGCCCCAGGAATTAATATAGTCGATATAGCGATTACCGTCTACATCGTACATGTAGGCGCCTTTCGCGCGTTCCATGAATATGGGATTGCCGCCTACGCTTTTAAATGCACGTACGGGAGAGTTTACGCCGCCAGGGATCACCTCTTTGGCCTTCCCGAATAACATTTCACTTTTACTGTACATCTGTGGGATGATTTATTGTTTTACGCAAGATACTGAATTATGCATTCAGCAGTTTTACGGCGTCTTTCGCGAAATAGGTAGCAATCAGATCCGCACCTGCACGCTTAATGCTGGTAAGGCTTTCCAGGACGGCCTTGTTTTCATTGAGCCATCCTCTTTCTGCTGCTGCTTTGATCATGGAATATTCTCCGCTTACATGATAGGCGCTAACAGGAACGGTTACACGGTCTTTGATAATACGCATGATGTCGAGGTAAGCCATCGCTGGTTTTACCATCACAATGTCTGCGCCTTCTTCAATATCCATCAGCGTTTCCTTGATGGCTTCGCGGGAGTTGGCGTAGTCCATCTGGTAGGTTTTTTTATCACCGAATCCGGGAGCAGAGTCGAGTGCATCACGGAAGGGGCCATAAAAGCAGGAAGCATATTTGGCACTGTAGGCCATAATGCCGGTTTTATCGAACCCATTTTCCTCCAGGATATTGCGAATAGCGAGGATACGGCCATCCATCATATCGCTGGGCGCTACGATGTCGGCGCCTGCCTGCGCGTGACTGAGACTCATACGTGCCAGCACCTCTACGGTAGGATCGTTCACTATTTCGGTGCCTTCTACAATGCCATCATGGCCGTAGGAGGAGTAAGGATCCAGGGCCACATCCGTCATCACCACCATATCGGGGATGGCATTCTTGATGCCCCGGATAGCGCGTTGCATCAACCCGTTTGGATTAACGGCTTCTGTTCCTTTATTATCTTTTACATTGTCGGGCGCTTTTACAAACAGTAAAACACTTTTAATGCCGAGGTTCCAGAGCTCTTTGGCTTCTTTAATGGTCAGGTCCAACGAGTACCTGAAATAACCTGGCATAGAGCTGATCTCTTCTTTCACATTTTCTCCTTCGGTAACAAATAACGGCGCAATGAAGTCGCTGGGTGTTAATATAGTTTCCGCTACCATTGCACGAATGGCGGGAGATACTCTTAGGATTCTGTTTCTTCTGATCATCTTTATAAAAGTTTTATTGTTTCTATTGGGCTGTCTTTGTCCAGTTGCGAGGTTTTAAAAACTCTTCCAGCTGTGCTTCAGGGCTTCCCGGAGTGGTGTGAAAATCGTATTCCCAGCGGGCTACCGGGGGGAGGCTCATCAGGATGGATTCTGTGCGGCCATTGGTTTTTAAGCCAAACAAGGTGCCCCTGTCATGAATGAGATTGAACTCTACATAACGTCCACGTCTGTACGCCTGCCAGCTTTTATGCGCTTCTGTATAAGGAATGTTTTTGGTTTTTTCTACGATAGGCAGGTAAGCTTCCAGGAAGGCGTTGCCATTGGCTTTGGAAAAGGCCAGCAGCTCCTCTGCTGTTTTGCTTTCATTGGGCCGGAGGTAATCGTAGAAAATACCGCCTATACCGCGGGCTTCGTTGTTGCGATGTTTATTGATAAAATATTCATCGCAGTGTTTTTTATATTTTGGGTAGAGATCTGTTCCAAAAGGATCGCAGGCATTTTTAAAGGTCTGGTGAAAATGGATACCATCTTTTTCGTCCAGGTAATAGGGCGTCAGGTCGGCCCCACCGCCAAACCAACTGTCTTTTATCCTACCGTCGGCTTCATACAGTTCAAAGTAGCGGAAGTTGGCATGTACGGTGGGTACAAATGGATTCAGCGGATGAATAACTAGGGAGATGCCACAGGCCATGAACTGGCTGTTGGAAACGCCAAACTGCTGTGCCATGGCCTCCGGCAGGTCGCCATGCACCACCGAGGTATTTACGCCCCCTTTTTCAAATACATTTCCATTGGCAATTACGCGTGATTTTCCGCCACCGCCGCCGGCCCGCTCCCAACGGTCTTCGCGGAAAGTAGCTTTGCCGTCGGTTTTTTCCAGGGCAGTGCAAATTTCGTCCTGTAACCCGTGTATAAAAGAGATGAAATCGTTTTTTACCATAGTGCCTTACTTTTAATGATCAATCGCCTGTACGCGTTGTTACCCATGTGCTTTCACGGTTTCCACGAATGCTTTTGCATGGTCTACCGGTACATTGGGCAAAATGCCATGTCCCAGGTTGGCGATGTAACGCTGTCTGCCGAAGCCTTTCAGCATTTCCTTCACCGACTTTTCAATTTCAGGGATAGGAGCCAGCAATTTAGCCGGGTCAAAGTTACCCTGTAAGGCAATGTTGTTGCCGGCAAACTGGCGGGCCAGTTCGGGTTTAATACACCAGTCGATGCCCAGGCCATGTGCACCTGTAGCGGCCATGTCTTCCAGTGCAAACCAGGCGCCTTTTGCAAACACGATAGTCGGACAAATGTCTTTCATCGCGGCTACTATCTGGCGGATATATTGTAAAGAAAATACTTCGAAGTCCTGCGGGCTCAGCAAGCCCCCCCAGGAGTCAAATACCTGTACCGTATCTGCGCCGGCGGCTACCTGTGCTTTCAGGTAAGCGATGGTGGTGTCGGTGATCATTTGCAGCAGCTGATGGGCTACTGCGGGCTGCTGGTAGCAGAATGCCTTTGCTTCGTCGAAGGTTTTAGAGCCTTTTCCCTGTACCATATAGCAGAGCAGTGTCCAGGGGGCGCCACCAAAGCCGATGAGCGGCACGCGGCCATCCAGTGTCTTTTTTGTGAGTTTCAGCGCATCAAATACATAGTGCAGTCTTTCCTGTACATCCGGCACGCATACGCGTTGTAGATCGGCGGCCGATTTAATAGGAGCTGGCAGCAGGGGACCTACTTTTTCCACCAGCTGTACTTCCAGGCCCATGGCCTGTGGTACTACCAGGATATCAGAAAAAATGATGGCGGCATCAACGCCTACCTGGTCTACCGGCATAACGGTTATTTCTGTGGCCAGCTCAGGATTTTCACAACGTTCAAAAAAGGAATATTTATCACGCAGTTTGATATAATCCGGGAGGTAGCGACCAGCCTGGCGCATCATCCATACGGGTGTGCGGGAAACGGTTTCACCTTTAAGGGCCTTCAGTAATAAGTCGTTCTTCAATGCGCTCATTCGTAGCAATTAATGTTGTTAAAATAAAATATAGCTGTTTGCACCATGTACGCTTCATCTGTACCGGGGCTTATTATAATCTTGTTGTCGGTATGCTCTTTCAGCGCAGTGGCTGTTGTACGGCCAATGGCAAAGCAAACCGTTTTAGGCGCCAGTTTATTGGCGGAGAAATAACTTTTAACGGCGCTGGGACTGAAAAAGAATATACCATCATAATCGGTGGCGACTACTTCCGGTGTGGGAATATTTTCGTAGATCACGTATTCGTTAACGGTAATCCCTGCGGCTGTTAATATACCGGGTAGTTCATCTCTGCGCTGTGTACCGCAGAAGAAATTTACTTCTGTGATATTACCCAGTTGGATGATGGCAGCTGCGAGGTCTTTGCCATAGGCTGCTTCCGCCAGTATTTTACAATCAACGAAGGTTTCTTCCAGTAGCTGTTTTGTTTTTCCGGAGATACAGCAAATGTTGGTGTCCCGGATAACGTACCAGTCGGCCCCTTGTCTCAGGTAATGTTTAGCTAGTATTTTTACAGCATTGGCGCTGGTAAAAACCTGTACGGTACCGGGTCGGAAGAGGTGGAACATTTTTTCCTGACCCCATAGTGCTTCGTTGGGGAGCGGTTTTATCTGGATAAAATCTTTGACGTCTATATGAATACCATTTTCACCAGCAACAGCGATGGAGCTGTCTGTCAGAGGTCTGGTGCATAATATGCGGTATTGATCATTTGGCATTTCTGATCTGAGCTACAATTTCAGCGCCACCTTGCGCCATAATTTCCTCTGCGGCACGTTGGCCCAGCTGTTGGGCCTGATCCAGGGATACTTCGTGTGAAGTACTGAAAAACTGCGATCCGTCCAGGCTGCAGAGTTCTCCGCTAAAGTGAACGGTATGGTCTTGTATATAAGCATACGCGCTGATAGGGGTGGTGCATCCGCCCATCAGGGTACGTAAAAATTCGCGTTCTATTTGCGTGGTCAGGGCCGTGTCTGCATCGTTGAAGGCGGCACAGGCATCCAGGCAAAATTGGTCATCTTCTCTGCATACGGCTACTACGGCGCCTTGAGCGGGAGCTGGCAGCATCCAGTCGAGATAGATGGATGTAGCCGGGCGTACATTAATCCTCTCCAGCCCTGCGGCGGCGAAGATAGCGCCGTCCCAGTTTTCGGCGGCCAGTTTCTGGAGGCGAGTATTTACATTCCCGCGCAGATTGTGTAGCCGGTGCTGTGGATATTTGCGCAACCATTGGGCTTTACGGCGCACGCTGCTGGTAGCAATGTGAGCAATGTACCCAGGCTGTTCGAGGAAGTCGGTATTCGTTTTATATACCAGCAAATCTTTTACGGGGCCACGTTTCAGGATGGCGGCATGTACTATTTGCTGAGGTAATTGTGTAGGAACGTCTTTAAAGGAATGAACGGCAATGTCTATACGCTTGTTAAGCAGTGCGAGGTCCAGGCTTTTGGTGAAAATACCTTGTACACCTATTTCATAGAGCGGTGTTACCAGGTCAATATCGCCTTCGCTTTTGATGGGCACCAGTTCGGTGCGGTAACCCTGTGCGGTGAGCAAATCGTTTACCTGGTGCGCCTGCCAGAGTGCCAGCTGACTGTCTCTTGTACCTATCCTGATAACTTTTTCCATTGTTTATTCCTGGTTAACGCCGGTCTCGAAAATATCGTTGATCATAGCAATGTACTGGTCGCTTTTATCAGCTTCCTTGCGTACTTTACCTGCCATGAGATTAATCATTTTTTGTATGATGCGGGAAGATACCAGTTCTATATCTTCCAGTTTGTAGTGTTCTCCGTTCTTCTGCTGTTGTATTTCACGGGTATGTATTTCCTGTAGCTTATCTTTCACTGCTTTCAGTACCACGGCGTGTTTGCGCATTTTATACCAGTAGAGGAATTCTTCCATGTATTCATCGATAATAGCCATGGCTTTAGGTACTTCGCCCAACCTGTTTTGCAGCGTTTCATCCTGTACTTTGGACAGTTCATCCACATTTACCAGCTGAATATGCGGCAACTCTCCTACGGCGGCTTCTACGTTGAATGGTATAGAAAGGTCGATAATGAGTTTAGGAGAGGAGCCCTGGAAATGCTCGGCCAGCACAGTGGGTTGTGGTGCATTAGACGCTACCAGGATCACATCTGCCTGTTGCATTTCGCTGACCATATTTTCATAGGGTGCGTATTTCAGGCCATGTTGATCTGCAAAATCGGCGGCTACCTGTTCGGTGCGGTTAATGAGGGTAATTTCCTTCACACCAAGGTATTCGATCATGTTCTTGCAGGTGTTGCGGCCTATTTTGCCTACACCCAGCAATACCACTTTTTTATTTTTGATATCGGGGCAGATACGTTCCAGCATCCGTACAGTGGCAAAAGCCACAGACACGGTACCTTTGCTGAGTCCTGTTTCTGTTTTAATCAGTTTGGAAACTTGTAATACGCTGTTCACCAGTCTTTCAAGAAAACTACCGAGGCTCTGTTGTGCTTTGGCAAATTTGGCGGCATTGCGGATCTGGCCGATGATTTCATAATCACCGAGGATCTGGGAATCGAGGCCGGTGCCTACCTGGTAAAGATGCCTTACGGCGTCTTCGCCTGATTTGGCGTAGGCTAATTCTTCCAACTGATTTCTGTCACCGTTTGATTCCTTGCACAACAAGTCTATCAACTGCCCGGGATGCGCGGCAAATCCGTATACTTCTGTTCTGTTACAAGTGGATAGTACAAAAAGATTGTTCAGTTGTACTGTCCTGGCATGCTCCAGGAGCTGTTGGTATTGGGCCGGATTGATGGCGTATAATCCCCTGATAGCAGCGTCGGTTTTCTTATAGTTGATCCCAACAATATGAAAATTTGCTATTTCTTTTGAATGACTGACCTGCATGTTCTTGTATAAGCTTCCGGGTGCAAAAGTACTTGCATACGTTGCAAACAAAAGGGTTTAGGCTGTCATTAGTGTGTCATTTCTCCTACTGGTAATCATCACGATGAAAAAATGATTTTTATCAGGTTTTGTATTTACAAAATAATGACATTAGAGGAGCGGAAAGCTAAATGCATAAAGCACAAAGCTATTGAAGCGCCTGATGAACCAGGGTAGATATCCGCAAAGATTATCCGCTTCAATAGCTTTATGCTTTATGCTTTATGCTTTATGCTTTCGCCTTTTTCGTTAGTTTTGCTGCAATTTATAAGAAATGGTGTCTAAATCTGATGTAGGAATAATATTGATGAACCTCGGGTCGCCCGATTCTACCGCTGTACCGGATGTAAAACGTTACCTGATAGAGTTTCTGATGGACAAGCGTGTGATAGACTATCCATGGTTGTTTCGTAAAATACTAATTGAAGGGATCATTGTACCCAAACGTGCCGAACAATCTGCCAAAGCGTATGCTTCTATTTGGTGGGACGAAGGCTCTCCACTGGTAGTGTTAACGAAGCAGTTACAGAGGGCCGTGCAGAATGATATGGAAGTGCCGGTGGAAATAGCCATGCGTTATGGGAATCCCAGCCCGGAAGTTGCCTTTGAGAACCTGCTCAGGCAAAATCCGCAGCTGAAAGAAGTGGTGGTGTTACCATTGTACCCACATTATGCCATGTCGTCTTATGAGACAGCAGCAGAATATGCGCAGGAAATATTCAAAAAGAAGCAATATAAATTTAAGCTATCGATAGTACCGCCATTCTACGATGAGCCAGATTATATTCATGCATTGGCTGAAAGTATGCGTCCTTACCTGCAGCGCGACTATGATTATGTGCTGTTCAGTTATCACGGGTTGCCGGAGCGGCACTTGCGTAAAGGCGATCCTACGGGTGCGCATTGCATGAAAATAAATGATTGCTGTCATGTGAAATCACCGGCGCATGATTTCTGTTATCGGCACCAGGTAACAATTACATCGGAATTGGTGGCGGAAGCGCTGGGATTGCCTGCCGAAAAATGGGGCATCTCTTTCCAATCGAGGCTGGGACGTGAAGAGTGGATGAAGCCTTATACGGCCTCCCGGCTGGAAGCTTTGCCGGCAGAAGGGAAGAAGAAGTTGCTGGTTGTGTGTCCGGCGTTTGTGTCAGACTGCCTGGAAACGCTGGAGGAGATTGCGGAAGAAGGTAAGCATAGTTTCCTGCAACATGGAGGTGAAACTTTTACAATGATACCTTGTTTGAATATCCATCCTTTGTGGGTAAAAGCGGTAGTAAAATATTGTACCCAGATCATCACACAGCACGCAGCTGTATAATTTTTTTCTTATGAATGAACAACCCGTATTGATCATTGGCGCCGGTTTATCCGGGCTGAGCATAGCGTATGAACTACAGCGGCAGCAGGTGCCCTACCTGGTGTTAGAGGCCTCGGATCATGCGGGGGGAGTCATGAAATCATTGCACGCCGACGGATTTGAGCTGGATGCCGGCGCCAATACCATCGCTGCTTCCCCGGAAGTGCTGTCTTTTTTTAAAGAGCTGGGATTAGAGGGAGAGATTTTGCAGGCAACGGCTGCCAGTAAGCACCGTTTCCTGGTAAGAAATAACCAATTGCATGGGGTATCCCCGCATCCGTTGAAGATTCTGTCTTCACCCTACCTGAGTGGAAGCAGCAAGTGGCGCCTGTTTACCGAACGTTTTCGTAAGCCGGCACCTGCTGCCGGGGAAGAAACCGTTACTGCCTTTGTTACCCGCCGGTTTAATAAAGAGATAGCTGATTATGTATTTGATCCTGTATTGTCGGGCATTTATGCAGGCAATCCAGATGCTATGAGCATAAGCGAGGTATTGCCGGCCTTGCCGCGCTGGGAGCAGGAATACGGGAGTGTCACCAAAGGATTGATGAAAGATAAAAATGCCATGGGAGGCAGGAAGATCATCAGTTTCAAAGGTGGCAACCAGGTATTGACCAACCGTTTACAGCAGTTGTTGTCTACGCCGGTACGTTTTAACTGTATTGCCACGGGCATTCGCCGGGAGGATGGAGGCTACACGGTGAACGTAACCGACAACGGCGTATCCACTACCTATATGGCTGCCAGGGTGATATTTACCACACCCGCTTACGCCACCGCCAATACGATAGGCACGCTGGATCAGTCGCTGGAAAGCCTGTTGCGCCAGGTGAATTATCCACACATGGGTGTATTACACCTGGGATTTGATGCCACAGCATTGCCGCAGCCGCTGGATGGTTTTGGTTTCCTGGTGCCGCATGCAGAAAACAAGCATTTCCTGGGGGCCATCTGTAACTCAGCTATATTCCCTGATAAGGCGCCAGCCGGGAAGATATTGTTGACTGTATTCCTGGGAGGAGCACGGCAGGAGCACCTGTTTGGCGAAATGGATACTGCTGCTTTGCAACAGCGGGTGATCGCGGAAATTACCACCCTGCTGGGACTTACTGCCGCCCCGGTGATGCAGCGGCTCAGCGAGTGGAAACATGCTATTCCCCAGCTGAATGTAGGACATGCGAAGTTGCGCGAAGCAGTACGCTCATTTGAAGAAAAATACCCGGGATTAATTATCAGCGGCAACTATGTACAGGGCGTGGCTATTCCCGCGTTACTGCAACATGCCGCTACGTTAGCCGCTTCACTGAAGAAAAATTAATCAAAAAAATAGTTCGTTGTTGCCGTTTTTTCTTTAAATTCCATTATAAATTTCCACCAGATGATTGCAGGAATTTTAAAGGAAAAAAACGGCGAAACCAGGGTGTCGCTAACGCCCGAAGTAGTAAAGCAACTGCAGCAAATGTCGGTGACCGTGTGGGTGGAACAGGGTGCCGGCGATAGTGCATTTTATAACGATGACGCCTATATGCAGGCGGGGGCACTGGTTAAAACCGGGGAAGCTATACTCGCCGGTGCAGATATTATCTTTACCCTGCAGGCTCCTTCCCGCGAATGGATAGACCAGATCCCTCCCGGCAAAATTATTACAGGTATTTTACAGCCATTGTATCGCGTTAGCGAGGTAGAGTACTGGGCTTCCCGGAATATTACGGCCTTCAGCCTGGATACCATTCCCCGGACTACCCGGGCGCAGGTAATGGATGTGCTCAGTTCTCAGGCCAATATTGCCGGCTATAAGGCGGTATTGCTGGCGGCGTATAGCTATTCCCGTTATTTCCCCATGTTTATGACAGCAGCAGGCAGCATTGCTCCGGCCAAGGTATTGATACTGGGTGCCGGCGTAGCTGGTTTGCAGGCCATTGCCACGGCCCGCCGGCTGGGCGCAGTGGTGGAGGTATTTGATACCAGGCCGGCCGTGAAAGAGGAAGTGATGAGCCTGGGTGCAAAATTCGTGGAGGTGGAGGGCGCCGCAGACGCCTCCGGCGCCGGGGGATATGCAGTAGAACAAAGCGAAAGCTATAAACAACAGCAACAGCAACGAATTGCCGAAAGCATTGCCAAAGCCGATATTGTGATCACCACGGCACAGATACCCGGCAAAGCAGCCCCTATACTGGTTAGCAGCGACATGCTGAACCGGATGCGTGCCGGCGCCGTAATTATCGACCTGGCGGCAGCTACCGGCGGCAATACCTCCGTTACCAGGAACAATGAAACAGTGCATTACAAAGGCGTTACCATTATCGGTAATTCCAACCTGGCTGCCACCATGCCAGCTGATGCCAGTAAACTATATGCAAAGAATGTGTTCAATTTCCTGAAACTCTTGCTGACCAAGGAAGGAGCACTGCACCTGAATTTTGAAGATGATATCGTAAAGGGTGCCTGTATCACACATAATGGAGAAATAGTGAACGATCGTGTGAAAAGTATGATGCAACCGGCATAATTGTCAGGACCGTAAACATCCGTTCAGTATGGAATATATTTTATCGTTTTTGCATCAGCATATCGATCTGATTTATATCGTTATCCTGTCTATCTTCCTGGGAGTAGAAGTCATCTCCAGGGTGCCGTCTGTATTGCATACGCCCCTGATGAGCGGCGCCAATGCCATTCATGGCGTAGTCATCATCGGTGCTATCATTGTGATGGGGAAAGCAGAAGCGGATAATTACCTGGCATTGATTATTGGTTTCCTGGCAGTAATACTGGGTACTATCAACGTGGTAGGAGGTTTCGTGGTAACGGATCGTATGCTGGAAATGTTTAAAGGAAAAAAGAAATAGCAAACGGATTGGCGCTTGTGTGCAGCATTTTAGCCAATGCTGTAGCTGAAGTGATACTGGTGGCGCTGCATTTACTAACAGCCAAAGACAGGAGGCTAACGGCTTTAAGTACTATTCATTATGGGATCCAGCATTTTATCAATTATCTACCTGGTCGGCTCTGTTACATTTATCCTGGGACTGAAAATGCTAAGTAAACCGGATACTGCCCGCAAAGGTAACCTGGTGGCGGCTGCCGGCATGACGCTCGCTATCCTGGGCACTATCTTCCTTTATAAAGTAGATGACGTTCCCCTGCACAATTATGGCTGGATTTTTACCGGTTTGCTCATCGGTGGGGTCATTGGCGTGTTATCTGCCAAAAAAGTGAAAATGACGGCTATGCCGGAAATGGTGAGTATGTTTAATGGCATGGGGGGCGCCTGTGCGGCATTGATATCCATTGTAGAGTTTAATCACCTGGTGGCTTCCGGGGCCACCACCGGCGGTATGGTAGCCATTATCCTCCTAAGCCTGGTTATAGGTGCTATTTCCTGTGCTGGTAGTATTATCGCCTGGGGCAAGCTGGCGGGGAAAATCAAAGACTTTTCGTTTAATGGCCAGCATATACTGAACCTGGGTGTGCTGGTTGTCATTATAGGCCTGTTTGTTTGGCTGGTACTGGGAGTAGGAGCTACTGCCACCAGCCTGGTGGTATTTTATATTGTACTGGCGCTGGCCCTGTTCTACGGCATTCTCTTTGTATTACCCATCGGTGGTGCAGACATGCCGGTGGTTATCTCTCTTTTAAACTCCTTTACTGGCGTAGCCGCTGCCTGTGGTGGATTTTTATACAATAATCCAGTAATGCTTACCGGGGGAATCCTGGTGGGCTCTGCCGGTACTATCCTGACTATCCTGATGTGTAAGGCCATGAATCGTTCGCTGAAGAACGTGCTGATCGGCTCCTTTGGTGGCGCCGCCGCCGCTGCTGCGGGCGGCAGCAAAGACCAGGGTAATTATAAGGAAATCAGTTTAAATGATGCGGCCGTGGTCATGGCCTATGCCAATAAAGTAATCATTGTGCCGGGATACGGATTAGCCGTAGCGCAAGCCCAGCACGCCTGTCATGAGCTGGAAAAGCAGCTGGGAGAAAGAGGGGTGGAAGTAAAATATGCCATTCACCCGGTAGCAGGGCGCATGCCCGGGCATATGAACGTGTTGCTGGCCGAAGCTGATGTACCTTACGAGAAATTACTGGAGATGGAAGATGCCAATACCGAGTTCCCCACCACCGATGTGGTACTGGTATTAGGCGCCAACGATGTGGTGAATCCTGCCGCTAAAAACGATCCGGCCAGCCCTATCTACGGGATGCCTATACTGGAAGTAGAGCAGGCAAAGGTGGTGATCGTAAATAAACGTAGCATGAAACCCGGATATGCCGGTATCGAAAATGATCTTTTCTTCCAGCCTAAAACATCGATGCTGTTTGGCGATGCCAAAAAGGTATTGCAGGAGTTGCTGGCTGCCATCAAAGAAGTATAGCCGCTATTTCTCCTCAACCTGCACAAAATCTTCATTTTCATTATTTTTGCGGAAAAAATTCCTTTGTCCAGTCATTTACCAGCTGCCCTGCTTGATTCGTTAGCGGGACTTCCGGGCTATAACCGGGAAACATTTGAACGAGTACATGCTGCGGCTGAAAAGATTACTTCACTGCGCCTCAATCCTCTTAAAATAACTACCCCCGAACGTGCGCAGCAGGTGCTGCAGGCTTTGTCGGCCAACGGAGTACAAAGAGTGCCTTGGAGCAACGAAGGCTATTACCTGCCTGCCAGGCCTTCTTTTACCTTCGATCCTTATTTTCATGCGGGCGCCTATTATGTGCAGGAGGCATCTTCCATGTTCCTGGAGCAGGCGGTACGCGCTACGGTAGATCTGTCGGCGCCGCTGAAGGTACTGGATTTATGCGCTGCACCGGGCGGGAAGTCCACGCTGTTGCAATCGCTGATCAGCGAAGATAGTTTGCTGGTAGCCAATGAAGTAATAAAGCCGCGGGCAGCCTTGCTGGCGGATAATCTCACCAGGTGGGGCGCCGCCAATGTTGTGGTCAGCAACAACGATCCACGTGACTTTTCGCGTTTACCGGGGTATTTCGACTTGGTAGTGGTAGATGCTCCCTGTTCCGGTTCCGGTTTATTTCGCCGTGATCCAGAGCTGGTATCGGAGTGGTCTCCTGAAAATGTAACGCTCTGTAGCCAGCGTCAGCAAAGAATCCTGGCAGATATATTACCTGCCGTAAAGGAAGATGGGGTCATCATCTATTCTACCTGCTCTTTTTCTGCAGAAGAAGATGAAGTGATACTGGACTGGCTGGCGGATCATTTTGAGCTGGAGAATATTACCATTCCCCTGGATGCAGCCTGGCAGATTATACCAACGGTAACGACTAAACGAAATTGTACCGGTTACCGTTTTTATCCCGATTTATTAAAGGGAGAAGGTTTTTTTATTGCCTGCTTCCGTAAAAAGGGGAGCAGTCAGTTTATACGCAGACAGAAAGAGGCTAAGCAGGTAGCGATTACCGCCCGGCAACGGGAACTGGTAGCACCCTGGGTGAATATGCCGGCTTCCTGGCAGTATTTCCTGCACCAGGACGAAGTATTGATTTTACCTCCTTTGTTGGCAACAGACATTACAATGTTGCAGCAACAATTGTATATTCGCAAAGCGGGCGTTAAAGCCGGGCAGTTAGGACAGAAAGAGTTAATACCCGATCACCAGCTGGCGGCAAGCACGATACTGGCCGAAATATTACCTGCGGTGTCACTTAATTTGCAACAGGCATTGTTATACCTGCGTAAGGAAGATCCGGGTGTAACCACCGATATACGCGGTTGGGCGTTGGTGAGCTATGAGGGAATGCACCTGGGATGGGCCAAGTTTTTACCTAACCGCATGAACAATTATTACCCGAAGGAGTTGCGGATTTTGAAGGAGATTAATGGATAATGAGGAACGCATATACCGCGGTTTATGTCAACGGGAAATGTAATGCCAACGAGTGTTTGAAAGGAATGTTAAAAGGTGCCGGCTACTACAACAAAAGAGATCTTTGTTCGTTTGGTGTAGTAAGTAAAATTGTCGATTTTAACACATATATTCGTTGCCCGAATCAGCAAATGAATTTTTCAGATTTTTGATGCTGCAATGGTATACTTGGGTTTCCAGCTTTTGTAGGAAGCAAAAATATCCTGAGCAGCAGGCAAAAGATCAATCATAAACAGAGTTTAGTATGATAAAATTGATGTTATCAATCGCCTTGTTTGGTGTAAGTGCAGGAGTGGTGCAGGCGCAGGACACGCTGCAGGTACAGGGTACCTCGCCGTCTCTTTACATATCCCATGTAGTAAAGAAAGGAGAAAACTTCTATAGCCTTAGCCGGGCATATGGAATTCCTCCCAAAGAAATTGCCGCTGCCAATAAAGTAACGATGGAGCAGGGATTACAGCTTGGACGTACCCTCCATATCCCGCTTACCGCCGCCAACTTCTCCCAGAAGGCAGATGCCAGCGGTACACCGGTATATCACAAAGTAACTGAAAAGGAAACTTTATACCGGGTAAGCGTCAACTACAACAAGGTACCACTGGACAATATCCGCCAATGGAATGGGTTTTCCGGAGATGGGTTGAAGAAAGACAGCTACGTTATCGTCGGCTACGTGAAAGCTGGCAGTGGAGCAGCTGTAGAAGTAGCTCCTAAAGTAGAAAAAGTAAAAGAGAAAGCAGCACCTCCTGTAACGGAAACAGCGGCTACTAAAACGGAGGACGAGCCCACACCTGCGCCAGCGCCCGTAAAACAGACGAAGGAAATGGTGAAGAAAGAAGAAACTTCACGCCCGGTAACAGATGCCACTATTGCTCCAGCTCCGGCGCCAGCGGCGTCCAAACCTGTTGCTGTTAGCACCAATACTGACTTTGAACAGTTATACGAACAGCAAACAAATGGCGGTAAGAAAGCATCTACCGAAAAAGGCCCTGGCACCTGGTTTAAAAGCAATGCCGTGGGCAAGTATTATGCCCTGCACAATACAGCGCCACGTGGCACCATTATCAAGGTAACCAACCCACTGAATGGTAAAGCGGTATATGCTAAGGTACTGGACGTTATTCCACAGATGAAATCCAATGCTGGCCTGATTATTAAGTTGAGCGACAGTGCTATGCAGGCATTGGGCAGCAATGAAACCCGGTTTTATTGCGAGTTGAGTTACGAGAATTAATAAAGAGCGGAAAGCATAAAGCGTAAAGCAAAAAGCTATTGAGGCGAATGAACTTAGCGAATATTTAAAATCGCTTTGATCATTCGCCTCAATAGCTTTTTGCTTTACGCTTTATGCTTTCCGCTCTAAAATCGATAGCCTCTCAGAAATGCTTCAATATCCATTTTCTTTTTGCCTTCCAGTTGAATTTCATCCAGGTAGAGGTATCCATCCGGCGCCGCAATTTTTACATATGTTTTTTGATCCGTTTCAAATGCTCCCGGTGATTTGGAAGGTATGGTATGCTCTTTATGCGCTTTGTATATTTTGAGATTTTTTCCCTGGAAAACCGTCCAGGCTGCGGGATAAGGACTGAGGCCGCGTACCAGGTTATAGATGCTGTTAAGCGGTTGTTGCCAGTTGATCTGGCAGGTATCCTTGAAAATTTTAGGTGCGTGTTTAATGGCTGCTGCGGGAATATGTGCCTGTGGCGTTCCGGCTATATTATCAGCGGCGATAGCCTGTACAGTTTTCAGCAGCAAGGTGGCGCCGGTATGCATCAGTGCATCATGTAATTCACCTGCGGTTTCATCTTCGCGGATGGCTACCGTGTCACTGAAGAGGATATCGCCGGTATCGATCTCATGCTGCAGTTTGAAGGTGGTAACGCCGGATTCTTTTTCTCCGTTGATAATTGCCCAGTTAATGGGAGCTGCGCCGCGGTAATTGGGCAGCAGGGAAGCATGCACGTTGATAGTGCCTTCCGGGGGCATATTCCACACCATTTCCGGCAGCATGCGAAAAGCTACCACTACCTGCAAGTCTGCTTTTAAGTCGCGCAGGGCAGCAATGAAATCAGGACTTTTCAATTTTTCAGGTTGTAAAACTGGTAACCCTTTGCTGACAGCATACTGCTTTACGGCGCTTTCATGCAGCTGTAAACCTCTGCCAGCAGGCTTATCGGGCGCAGTGACAACGCCTACTATATTAAAACCGTTCTGCACCAATATATCCAGCGACGCCACGGCGAAGTCGGGCGTACCCATAAAAACAATACGGAGATCTTTATTCATAGGGTGCAAAAATAAAGAGGTTTAGCCGAATGATACGTTTAGTACAATAAGTATTTTGCGCGTGTTATTTTGAATTTGGCGAGGCCTGGCTCCCAGCTTTTACGGATATCGGTTTCTGACATTCCCTTGATGATTTGTTGCTGCAATTGTGTATTGCCGGCCACTTTACTGAAGAAAGGGATAAAGAATTTACTTTTATCCGGGTAGGCGCGATAAGCGTCGAGCAGCCATTTTAATTCAATTTTGCGGCCCAGGTGTGGTACTGTTTCCGGCGCATTGCTCAGGTCCACACCATAGCAACGCTGATCTTTCAGCACCGGGGTAGGATTGGTGGCGCTGGCACGGGGAATAAAGGAAAAACCTTTATCAGGCAGCAGGGGGGAGCCATATACCTGGAAAGGCTTGTCGGTGCCACGTCCGAGGCTGAGGGTTGTTCCTTCAAAAAAACAGAGGGATGAATAAAGGTTGATAGCCGCCATGTTGGGTAAATTGGGAGAAGGCTTAATGGGTACGCGGTAAAAAGTTTGGTGGCTATAATTTTCGCAAGGAATTACTTTGATATCACAGTGCAGGCCTTTGCTCAGCATATGCTCACCGTTGAGCATCCGGGCGTACTCTCCTACTGTCATGCCATGTACAATTGGAATGGGTTGCATGCCTATGAAAGAGCGGTAGGCGGTATCAAGAATGGGGCCATCTACATAGTCGCCGTTAGGATTGGGGCGATCGAGTATCACCAGTGTCTTCTTGTTTTCAGCAGCAGATTCCATTAGTTCCTGCAGGGAAGAAATATAGGTGAAGAAGCGGGTGCCTACATCCTGTATGTCAAACAACAGGATATCCACATCTTTCAGATCGGCGGCCGTAGCTTTGCGATGTTGTCCGTACAGGGAAACGATGGGAATACCGGTAGCAGAATCAATGCTGTTGGCTACTGTTTCGCCGTGACCGGCATTGCCACGGAAGCCATGTTCCGGGCTGAATATCTTCTGAATTTTTATATGCAGTTTCAACAGGGAATCTACCAGGTGGGTATGGTCGATGGTAGCTGTTTGATTGACCAACATAGCTACCCGTTTGTTTTTCAATAATGGGAGGTAGCGGGCTGTTTGTGTAGCGCCTGGTAATATATGATCCGCGTATTGAGCGGAAGTTTCCCTGAAAAGGCCTGCAAGGAGGATACAGATAAGATATATACGGTTCATGTTGTTAAGATACGGTAAAGGTTTTATTGACTGTATCAAAAAATAGGGATTATAGCAGCTTTTCGTATCTTGCGCGTAATTATTAACACTAAATAACTAATTTTTATGCAAGCTGTTAAAAACGGGGATACCGTGAAAGTGCATTACCATGGCCGTTTAACGAATGGAACTACTTTTGATTCCTCCGAAGGTAGAGCTCCACTTGAATTCAAGGTAGGCGCCGGTATGGTTATCAAAGGTTTTGAGAATGGTGTGCTCGACATGAAAGTGGGAGACAAAAAGACCATTCATATCCCTGTTGATCAGGCATATGGTCCTAAGAGCGATGAAATGATCATGGATTTCCCTAAGGAAAACATTCCAGCTGATCTGAATCCTGAGGTGGGCATGGAATTGCAGATGAGCAACCCACAGGGCCAGGTATTCCAGGTAAAAGTAGCTGCTATCGGCGATACTTACATTACCTTGGATGCTAACCATGCGCTGGCGGGCGAAGACCTGATTTTCGACCTGGAACTGGTAGAAATCGTTTAATATTAAAATTTTTGTTGGCCGGATACAGCGGATGGCCGCTGTATCCGGCTTTTTTTATGCCCGTTAATGTGGGGATTCCGAAAATACTATTTTCATTTCGCGTAAACAGTCGGCGCAAAGACATCCATGATATTGCTGCCGGATGAAGTCCAGCTCATCTTCAGTTAACGGCACTTCCTGGCATTGACAGCGAAGAATAGTGCCTACGCGGCATTCAAAGTCGCGATAGCATCGCGGGCAGGTAACTGTTTCATGACATGGCATTCACCAATTTACGAAGCTTTTTCCTTTTTGCTTCGCATATTCCTGGCCGCTACCACCATATTGAGCAATGCCTGTTCTGTTTCCGGCCATTTCCTGGTTTTTAATCCACAGTCGGGGTTTACCCAAATATTACGCACGGGGAGCAATTGCGCCGCTTTATCCAATAATCCTTCCATTTCCGCCACGGTAGGTACCCTTGGCGAATGAATATCATATACACCCGGCCCTGTTTCATTTGGATAGGAGAAGTGAGCAAAAGCTTCCAGCAGTTCCATTTGTGAGCGGGAAGTTTCGATGGTGATCACATCTGCGTCCATAGCGGCGATATGTTCAATGATATCATTGAATTCAGCATAGCACATATGCGTATGAATCTGGGTGGCGTCGTCTACGGTGCTGACAGCCAGCCGGAAGGCTTTTACCGCCTTTTCGAGGTAAGCGGCGCGTTGGGCTTTGCGCAGCGGAAGTCCTTCCCGCAGGGCGGGTTCGTCGACCTGGATGATGTTAATGCCGGCATCTTCGAGGTCTTTCACTTCATCCCGGATCGCCAGCGCCAACTGAAAGGCAGTCTGCATACGGGGTTGATCATTCCGTACAAATGACCATTGCAGAATGGTAATGGGCCCGGTAAGCATTCCTTTCACTGGTTTGGAGGTGAGCGATTGGGCATAGCGGCTCCAGGCCACAGTCATAGGCGCGGGGCGTTGTACATCGCCAAAAATAATGGGAGGTTTTACACAGCGGGAGCCATAGCTCTGTACCCAGCCGTTTTGTGTAAATACAAATCCATCCAGTTGTTCCCCGAAATATTCCACCATATCATTTCGTTCAAACTCGCCATGTACCAATACATCCAGGCCCAGGCTTTCCTGACGGTAAATGGTTTCCGTGATGGCCTGACGGATATCGGCCTGGTAGGTTTCTTCTGTGATAACGCCTTTTTTTAGATCGGCGCGCAGCTGCCTGATTTCCGTGGTTTGTGGGAAAGAGCCGATAGTGGTGGTAGGAAACAGGGGAAGCTGTAACACCGATTGCTGCAATACCTGCCGGTGTGGGAAGATACTGTGGCGTTGCATGTCTACGCTGCGAATATCGGCTATCCTGGCTTTCACCGCAGGGATATGAATAGCCGCAGATGTTTTACGGCTGATCATGGCGCTTTGGTTATCCGCGAGAGATGATAGATCGCCGGCTGCTATTTGTTTCAGGTCCATTACCTCTGACACTTTCTGCTGGGCAAAGGCCATCCATTGCCTGATACCCGGCTCCATTGCGGTTTCCAGGTCGAGATTATAGGGCACATGCAGAAGGGAACAGGAGGTGCCCAGCAGCAGGCGTTCTGTTCCTATTTTGTTGACAGCCTTTTCAATGAGCGTGAGGGATTGGGTGTAATCGTTTTTCCAGATATTACGTCCGTCTACTACGCCGAGGGATAACCACTTATCTTCCGGGAGAGCGGGCAAGATGGTATCCAGTTGTTCCGGGGCGCGTACCAGGTCGATGTGCAGCGCTTTTACCGGCAATTGTAAAGCCAGTACCGCATTATCTTCCAGGGCGCCGAAATAGGTAGTGAGGAGTACGTTGAGCCGGGGCAATGCCTGGCGGATAGCGCTATAGGCGCGATGATAAAGGTCGCTCACAGCGGGGTCGAGGTCTGTCACCAGGAAGGGTTCATCGAGTTGTACCCAGGTGGCGCCAGCCTGCTGTAAGGCTTCCAGGAGTTGGATATACACCGGCAGCAGTTTTTCGAGCAATTGCGGATAACTCAGCTCCGCATCTTTTATTTTCCCGCACAACATTAATGTTACCGGCCCTGGCAGCACTGGTTTGGTGGTAATGCCAAGGCTGAGGGCTTCTTTGAATTCGGCGACACATTTAGGTTGATATAGCTGGTATTCCTGGGCAGCTTCAAATTCAGGTACCATGTAGTGATAGTTAGTATCGAACCATTTGGTCATTTCCAGGGCGGTGATGTCGAAATTATTTTTCTGGTATCCCCGCGCGAGCGCAAAGTACAGCTCGGGACAGTTGGGATTGGCGAAAGTGGCTCTCAGGGCCTGGAAGCGGGCCGGTATGATACCAAGTGTCACACACATATCCAGTATCTGGTCGTAGTAAGAAAAGTCGTTGGAAGGTATAAGATCAATACCGGCTGCCTGCAGGAAGGTCCAGTTTTCTTTTCGTAGTTGCCTTGCCGTTAGTTCTAACCGTTCCAGTGAAATTTTTCCGGTCCAGTAACTTTCGCAGGCCTTTTTCAGTTCGCGCTGGCTACCTATTCTCGGGTAGCCTGGAATGTTGGTGATCATATGTAGCGTGTATTTATTCTATGCAAACCTATTATTATTGGTCATTTGTTCGAATAGTGAACATAAATTCAGTTTTTTGTATTAAAATTTTGCAATTATTTAGAATAAATTACTAAAATGAATATTATGAGCGGTGGTAAAACAGAATAATCTACGGTGGAGGTGTGAAGGTGATTTTCGTTACGTTTGCAATATGTTTACAAATTACTCATATACAGTCGATACACGCTTTATGCGTTATGCGCAAATAGATACGCAGTCAGATCCACTGAGTTCCACTTTTCCTACCACGGAAAAACAGAAGGATCTTTCCCGCCTGCTGGTAAAGGAATTACTGGAAATGGGCATCACAGATGCCGAATTAGACGAACATGGTTATGTATACGCTACCCTTCCTGCCAATACGGATAAGCAGGTGCCGGTGATTTGTTTCTGTTCACATGTCGACACTTCTTCCGATAGCAGTGGCACTGGGGTAAAACCCATTGTGCACCGGCAATATGATGGGGGGGATATTGTATTGCCCGATGATAAAAATGTGGTGATCCGTCCCCAGGAGCATCCTTACCTGGCCAGCAAAAAGGGGGATGATATCATTACCGCCAGCGGCACTACATTGCTGGGCGCCGATGATAAAGCCGGTGTGGCGGAAATCATGGATGCAGCACACTTTCTGGTTACCCATCCGGAAGTAAAGCACGGGGCTATCCGCATCCTGTTTACACCCGATGAGGAAGTTGGCCGTGGGGTAGA
This sequence comes from Chitinophaga sp. Ak27, assembly GCF_012726295.1. Taxonomy (GTDB): domain Bacteria; phylum Bacteroidota; class Bacteroidia; order Chitinophagales; family Chitinophagaceae; genus Chitinophaga. Next base: position 182,847 of record NZ_JABAOB010000008.1, read on the forward strand.
AAAAGTAGATATGAAGAAACTGGGTGCCAGCTTTGGTTATACCATGGATGGCGGAGAACTGGGTTCCCTGGAAGATGAGAACTTTTCCGCCGATGGCGCAAAAATAACGGTACATGGCATCAGCGCGCATCCCGGTGCAGCGAAGGATAAGCTGGTCAGCGCGATTAAAATAGCTGGTGAAATCGTAGATGCATTGCCGAAAGACAGTCTTTCTCCTGAAACCACGGAAGACCGGGAAGGCTTTATTCACCCGGTTCGTATACAGGGCACTGTAGAAAAGACGGAGATAGATTTTATTATCCGGGATTTTGAAACGGCGCAACTGGAAGCGCATGAAACATACCTGCGTCGCGTGATGGATAAGGTATTGGCAAAGCATCCGGGCGCCCGGGCTACGTTGAAAGTAACGGAACAGTATCGTAATATGAAGGAAGTACTGGTACATCATCCGGAGGTTACGGCTTATGCCGCGGAAGCTATGCGCCGTGCGGATGTACAGCCGCTGAGGATGAGCATCCGTGGCGGTACTGATGGTTCCCGCCTGTCTTTTATGGGCTTACCTTGTCCTAATATTTTTACCGGTGAAATGGCGCTTCACAGTAAGCAGGAGTATGTAAGTATCCAGGATATGAAGAAGGCCGTACAGACAATTGTGTATCTGGCACAGCTTTGGGAGGAGAAGGCATAAAATATTGCGAAGAACTTTCGCAAATATTTTACTACTTTAACCGTTTATATAGTGATCTACTTATGCACCCGTTAAAATATAGTTCATGTTGTTAGGTTTAATTACATTATTACAGGATTCTTTATTACAACCCAAAGCAGATACCGTGGCCCAGGGCATTGGCGCTGCTCCCGCTGCTACACCGCAAATACACCTGATAGATATGCTGATGAAGGGTGGTGTGCTGATGATTCCATTGGGGATACTTTCCCTGGTGGCGGTATATGTATTTGTGGAAAGGGCTATTACCATCAGTAAAGCCGGTAAGCTGCCTGATAACTTTATGCCGATGATCCGCGATCAGATTACCTCCGGTAATATGCAATCTGCCAGATCCCTGGCTAAAAACACCGCAGGGCCTATTGCCAGGATGATTGAGAAAGGGATTCAGCGTATTGGTAAGCCGATCGAGAATATTGAGAAATCTATGGAGAATGTGGGTAAACTGGAAATTTACGGCATGGAGAAAAACCTGGTTATCCTGTCTATTATTGCCGGGATTGCGCCTATGTTCGGATTCCTGGGTACCATTGCCGGTATGATCCAAACTTTCTTCAACATTTCTATTACCTCTGATATCACCCTGGGTACTATTGCCGGTGGTATTTATGTAAAGATGATCACTTCTGCATCTGGTCTGATTATCGGTATAGTGGCGTTTATCGGTTACAGCTACCTGAATGCGCAGATAGACAAGGTCGTAAACAAGATGGAGGGAGCTTCTGCTGAATTCATCGATATTTTGCAGGAACCAACCCGCTAAAACAACCACTCATGAATTTACGAAGGCGAAATAAGCGGCATGTGGAAATGCACAACTCTGCACTGAACGATATCCTGTTCATTCTGTTGTTGTTTTTCCTGATTGTTTCCACACTGGCCAATCCGAATGTTATCAAGCTGCTGTTGCCCAAGGCGAAGAGCAATACCAAGGCCAAACAAACCGTAGTGGTGAGCATCAACGACAAACGTGAATTTTTTGTGGGTACCAACAAAGTACCGTTTGATCACCTTAAACAGGCATTGGCGCCTTCTATAGTCAATGAAAAAATAGAGCCTACTATTGTGATCAACGCAGAGAAATCAGTACCGGTAGAAGATGTAGTGAATGTGATGGAAGTGGCCCGGGAAATGGGCGCCAAGGTAGTGTTGGCAACAGCACACAAATAGAGGCTGAAAGCATAAAGCGAAAAGCATAAAGCTATTGTGGAGAATGATCTTAGCGAATATTGTAAAATCGCTTTGGTCATTCTCCACAATAGCTTTATGCTTTTCGCTTTATGCTTTCAGCTTCCCCTTTACCATGCGGTCTTTCCCAAACATGTCCTGTTTCAGCGTTACCTCTTTAAATCCCAGTTCCTCCATTAATGCCACCACTTCTTTGCCCAGTGCTTCGTTGATTTCGAAGTAGAGCGCACCACCGGGAAGTAGCTTTTGTTTGGCCATCATGGAAATATGGCGGTAAAACAAGAGCGCATCGTTGTCGGGAACAAAGAGCGCGAGAGAGGGCTCATAGCCCCAAACCTGCTCCTGCATGGACTGTTGCTCACTTTGGGTAATATAGGGGGGATTGCTCACAATCAGGTCGAACGACGGCAAGGTGCTTACCTGTGCGGGATCCAGTGCATCCATCAATAAGAAATTTACCTCCAGCCGGAGACGGGAAGCATTGCTGCGAGCCACTTCCAGGGCACCTTCGCTCACATCCACCGCAGATACCTGTGCATCGGGTAATGATTTTTTCAGGGCCAGGGGAATACAACCGCTGCCTGTGCCTACATCCAGCAAATGAAGCCGGTGCCGGTGTGCGGTATCCTGTACTATCCACTCTACCAGTTCTTCCGTTTCCGGCCGGGGAATCAGCACGTTTTTATTGACCAGGAGCTCCATGCCATAAAACCAGCCGGTGCCGGTAATGTATTGTACGGGTTCCTGCCGTTGCAAGGCTTCTATCGCCGTTTTCAGACGTTGGTTCTGATCGGGGGAGAGCATTTTTGTTTTGTGAACAATACGATCCAGTTTGCTCATACCCGTTAGATACTCCATGATGATATGCGCTATACTGGCGGCTTCCCGCTCGTCGTATAATTCACTGATGGCACCTGTGATATAGGTAAAGGCAGTTTGTATAGTCAATATGAATAGTTTAAGGAATACGCCCGGAAAAACGCAAACCCGGGAAGCGGCGCATTTTCCATTGGCTAAAAACGATACTTTTGCAAAGTTATTATATCACCCTGGGATTATGGATAGCACATTAGATGAATTTTTTATGCAGCGGTGCCTGGAACTGGCCGCTATGGGAGCGGGTAGGGTAGCCCCTAACCCGATGGTAGGCGCGGTGCTGGTGCACCAGGGTCGCATCATTGGTGAAGGATACCATCAACAGTATGGACAGGCGCATGCGGAAGTGAATTGTGTGCACAGCGTTGCAGAAGTTGACCGGACACTGATTCCGCGGGCTACCATGTATGTGAGCCTGGAACCCTGTGCCCATCATGGTAAAACGCCTCCCTGCGCCGACCTGATTGTATCGCAGGGCATTCCATCCGTAGTAATCGGTTGTGTAGACACCTTTTCGGCTGTTGCAGGGAAAGGTATTGACAAATTGAAAAAAGCAGGCGTTACCGTAAAAACAGGGGTACTGGAAAAGGCCTGCCGTGCTATAAACCGGCGTTTTTTCACTTTCCATGAGCAGCAACGCCCCTATATCGTCCTGAAATGGGCACAAACCAGCAATGGCTTGGTAGCGGGCGCCGATGGCGCACCAGTGAAGATATCCAATCAATATAGCAATCGCCTGGTGCATAAATGGCGCAGCGAAGAAATGGGGATACTGGTAGGTACCCGGACTGCGATGATAGACAATCCCCGGTTGAATAACCGGCTGTGGACCGGCAAAGACCCGGTACGGCTGGTAATTGACCGGGAGCTGAAAATACCTCGCACCCATCACCTCTGGGATGGCAGTATTCCGACGATTTTTGTTACTGCCGCTGCGGCCGATACGCATGGCCTTACGGAAACCATGCAGGTGGATTTCCGGGAATCGCTGCTGCCCCAGCTGCTGCAACAGTTGCACCAGCGGCAGCTGCAAAGCATCCTGGTGGAGGGCGGGCCCTATATCCTGCAACAGTTTATCGACGCCGGTTTATGGGATGAAGCCCGTATTATTACCGGCGCACATAGCCTGCCGCAGGGATTGGCAGCGCCGGTGCTTACCCGCGGGATGCGGCAACAGACCCTGCTCCTGGCTGGCGATCGTATTGATTTTTATCGTTATGTGTAGGTTTTAGAAGTATTAAATTTTATTGATGGAGGTTTATTTTACAATAGATAAAACAGCAGTAGCAGAATTCAAAGACAGGGGCAGCAAATTTCTGGCATATGCCTTCCCTGTTAAAACAACGGAAGCTGTGAAAGAATGCCTGGCGGAAGTGAAAAAAGAACATCCCAAAGCCACCCACCACTGTTATGCCTATCGCCTGGGCACCGAAGGGTTGCAATTTAGAGCCGCCGATGATGGCGAACCGTCAGGATCGGCTGGAAAGCCTATCCTCGGACAGATCGACAGCAAACAGATTACCGATGTGCTGATCGTAGTGGTGCGATATTTTGGTGGCAGCCTGCTGGGTGTGCCCGGTTTAATTAATGCCTATAAGATGAGCGCTGCGCTCGTTTTACAATTGATTCCCGTTATCCAGAAAAATATTGAAGCAAGGTATCATCTCAGCTTCGACTATACTATCATGAATGATGTAATGATGGTAGTAAAACAACATAACTGCACGGTAATTTCCCAGGAACTGCAATTATTTTGCGAAATGGAAATAGGTGTGCCTAAATCAACGGAAGAGCTGTGCCTGCTACGACTGAACGATATATATGGATTGGTCGTGAAGAAAGTGAAAGGATAAACCGATATGGATGATCCTGTTTACATATCCATGTTGCAACAGGAAGATAGGAATCCGTACCTCGCAGGATCATCCAGCCCTGGAAGGGAATTAAGTTTTTTTCTGCATTCATGTAAAATTGATATTGCCTTAATATAATTTCCTTAAATTTAGTTTTGTTAACTGGTCACTAAATAGCCCGTTTTATTGACGTTGTTCTAAAGAAGCAATTGCCGCAAATGCAATGCGCTTCTACCCGATTTTAAGGCATGAAACCGTATTTTTATTAAAAGCCCCCTTTGTATATGTTACATACCATTACCACCGTATCTATCGCTGACAAACAGTTTAAGCAATTCCATTCGCTCCGCCTGGAACAACCGTTACAGGGGCATCATCATTTCGAATTGAAAATAGGATACGATTGGTTACAGGAGCTCGGTCCCGGTATTGTATCCGCTACCAAGGCGTTCCTGGGAAAAGAAGTAAGTATTACCATCCAGCCTTACGAGCCGTTGCAGCATTATGAACCGCTGGTGTTTAACGGCATTGTCATGTCGGTGAGCTCCGGTAAGGAAAGCGATGGCACGCATGGTTTTTGCGTTATCCGTGGATATAGTCCCACTATGTTATTGAATAATGATTTGCATATACAGTCATTTGAGAACCAGGATCTCAGTTCCATTGTCCATACCGCGCTAAAAGCTTGCGGGCCTTATATTTCACGACCATTGGTAGAGCCGAATACCAGCGCTTCGCTGAAGTATATTGTGCAGTATAAAGAAACCTCTTTTGATTTTCTGCAACGGATGTCAGAACGTTTTGGAGAATGGTTTTTTTATAATGGGCAACAGGTTGTGTTTGGTAAATATCAGCCCAGGGATATTTCGTTGGTACACCTGGTAGATCTGATGAGCTTTGACTTGGAAATGAAGGTAGCGCCTAATAATCAACACTTGAATGGTTATGATTACCGCAGTAATAAAGTAGTAGATAATACCACATTGGCGCAACCATCGGGCAAGGTAGATGATTATACCCAACATGTGCAGGGAGTAAGCGAGAAGCTTTACAGCAATACTTCCTTGTATAAAATGAATCATGCTTTTACCAGCAACGCTAAAGCAGAACTGGATACGCTGGTGACCCGCCAGAAGAAGGGGCGGATGGCATCTATGGTACAGTTGAAGGGAAGCAGCCGGCATACGGCTTTGCGGGTGGGAGATCATATTTCTATCAAAGAAAATGTATATGCAAAAGATGACCATGGCAAGTTCATGATCTGGGGCTTGACCCATCATGTAACTGGTAATGGCGATTATTATAATGAGTTTGAAGGGATCCCGGCGGATGCAGCAGCACCGCCGGTAAACCTGGAAAATATTCCCAGCTGTGAGGCCCAGAGCGCCGTTGTAGTGGATAATCACGATCCGAAAGATCTCGGTCGTGTGAAAGCACGTTTTAAATGGCAGCAACAAGGTACTACGCCCTGGATGAGAGTACTTTCTCCCCACGGTGGCGGTAGTAAAGGCATGTATATGATCCCTGAAAAAGGAGAGGAAATTGTGGTGGATTTTGAAGGTGGAAACCCCGAACTGCCTTATGTATTAGGGACTACGTATAATGGCGAGGGTAAGTCCGGCTTTGGTACGGCCGCCAATGATATGAAAGCCATCCGTACCCGCAGCGGCATTTCTATTTTGCTGAATGATGCCCAAGGCAGCGTCACCATTGAAGATCCCAGTGGTAATAAAGTATTTATGGATGGAAAGGAACATATTTCCATCTCTTCAAAAACAAAAATCTCCATTTCTTCCAAAGAAATTGAAATTAGCTCTGAGACTTTTAGCATGACAGCATCAAAAACCGGTAGCATCATCGCAACAAAAGATCTGCATGTGGAAGGTACGGAATCAGCGGTGGTAAAAGGAAAAGATACACTGGTCAAAGCAGATAGCTCACTTTCCATGCTGACAAAAGAATTTCTCGCACAGGGTAGTACTACCGCTCATGTGATGGGAGATTCTGTAACGATGACCGGTAAAAAAGATCTCTCCGTGAATAGCCCTGCTGATATAATGGTTTCCGGCGGACTCGTTAAAATTAATTCCTGATCCCTTAAAATTGATATATGACAACCTCACCATCTATTGGGCAGGAGTTCTATAAAGTAAGGGAAACATGGGCTGCTGCTGATCAGAATAAACAATGGAAACTGGCACTGTGGCTAGTACAGTATGCAGATGTGGATATTATTGATAAATTCCTGGAAACAGAACGTACTGCCATTGGTATTTTTAAAGAGATATTTTTTCGTTTTGATACCCCTTACAGCGAGGATCATGAAGCATATGAACAAGCACTGTGGCAGGAATACCTGGATTGGTTTAAACCCATACCGCGAGAGGAATACGATATTTATGGTGCACTGAAAAAAGATCGTTTGTTAAAAGAAGATTATCAGCCGGATCTTAGTCTCCCTCCCTGCGTACAAAGTATCTGGACAGAACTATTACGGTTTAAATCGCTTATCATTGGTTTGGAAGACGTAGGCTGTTGCATTTATTTTCCACCATTAAGGCCTGATCAGGCACATGGTGGCGAATGGTTAGCCTCCGTACTGAAAAAAGGGTTACCGGATGGTATCCGCCTGGTGACGATTGACGTGATTACCAATCCTGTTATTGCCATCGCCCGAAAAATACCAGCGGAACAGGTACTCATTTTACAGCCCTCACTGAATATGGTGGGCGCCGTGAAAAATGAGATGGACAAAGGGGGCGGCAATTCTGATAATGTCAGTGTTGACGCGCGTTTTCGTGCACAGATCCGTAAAGTGCTGGACTGCACCACCCAGGCAGATGCCGGCGTGATGGATTATGAAGTAACGATCTTGCTTTCTCTCTGTAAAAAAATGGGTGGCGTCAGTTATATGGTATCTGGCTATATGATTGCGGCGCAGGCTTACTTTATGATCCGGGAACAAAATAAGAGTAGCAGCTATGCTGATAAAGCGATCACACAGTCCAGGCAACTTATGGATGCGGAGGATCCCGCCGGCTATCCTACCTGGAAATCTTGTGTGATGATCAAAGCAGCAATCCTCGTAGGCAAAAGGAAGCGTAAACAAGCCATCGCATTATATGAAGCACTGGCCTATGAAGGCGCCAACAGAGGTGATGCGTTTATGATCCTGGAAGGCAACCGGCTTTGCGGGCATCTGTATTATGAACTGGGGCAGCTGAATCTGGCTTTTGAACATCTGCTGTTGGCGCTCACCGGCGGTAGCTACCTGGAACTGGAAGTAAGACGACAATCTACTTTTCTGCATGCTGCCGCGATGTCTGTACAGCTCTGCGAAAAAATAAGAGGACAGGAAGACGGGAAAATATTGCAAGATCAATTACACGAATTACTGGGAGACGACTGGGCGGCACTGTTGCAGACAGAAGGCCTGGACAACGCTATGGTAAGGCGTAAAGCCACATTGTTTGAATTTAACTAACATACTGATCTCTTAACAGAGATTAAAATAAACCATATCATGGCTGGAGAAAATAAAGGCTTTGGTGCTTTATTCGCAGAAAAGAAAAATTCGCTGGATCATATTCAGAAAGGGATGGCGAGCGTATTGCCTTCCTTTCCGGGAATGCCTGCGGCCAAATATTTCGACCTGGGTATCGGTATAGATTTTCATGACTCCGTTTTTCCTCCTTCACCTTTGCTGCCGGTTCCTCATATAGGGATGATTTTTGATATTATGGGCGCTATTATGAGCGCAATTGCCAGTGTGGTACCACGGCCACCAGAGCCACCGGAACCTGAAGATGGAAAAGAGCCGCCGCCGCAACCCTTCTCCCTGGCAGCTACTGCGCAGATGTTGATACATGCGTTAAGTCCTTCTGTAAAAGTGCATAACCAATGGATCGCTAATGCGGGTACGACCATTTTTCATTTGCCTGCGTTCATTGCGCATCTGCCGTTTCCTATTATAAAGCCCAAGGCAGCCTCTGAAATGTGGATGGGCAGTTCCACCGTATTGGCTGATGGTGGCCCTTTCTCTACACAGTTTCATCCGGCCCTGTCATGTAATCTAGTGGGATTGCCATCGCCTCCCCGGTTGAATAAAAAGAGCACGGCAATGGCGCTGATGGCGCCTACTTCTGTATTATTGATCATGACGTCCGCCGGCAAACCGGTGCTGGTAGGTGGTCCTCCTACGATAGATCTGTTTCAGCTGATGTTTAAGCTAGGCATGAAAGGGCTGTCGAAGGCCGCAGGCGCGGTATTGCAGAAAGTGATTGATAAAATAAAAAGCCGCTTTCCCAAGCTGGCAGAGATCCTGCAGCATATCAAGTGTAAAGGTTTTGGTGAGCCGGTGGATGCAGTGACCGGAAGAGTATTTTCTTCCAATGTGGATTTCGAATTGCCTGGCCCGATTCCGTTGGTATGGGAACGTACTTACTACAGTGATGCGGCTGTACCCGGGCCATTGGGTTATAATTGGCATCACCCCTATAACATGAGCTTATATGATCTGAACAACGGATATTTCAGCATTCGTTTATCGGATGGGCGGGAAACGGTTATGCCGGCATTGGCCAATGGTGGCACGTATTATAACAGAATAGAACATCTATGGTGGCAACGGGATAATAGTGGCTATTATTTGAAAGATGGAGGCGGACGCCTTTATCGTTTTGCTGCCAGACCTGCGCCAGACGGGAGTTGTATGTTGTCTGAAATCAGTGATGCCGCTGGTTTCCGTATCCGGTTCCAGTATAACGGTAACGGCCATCTGGAAAAAATCATTGATAGCGGCAACCGTTTACTTGTCATTACCAATGATGATAAGGGGCGCATCGAAAAGATTCATACCCGGAATGGCGCCAGTACTATTCCGTTGGTGCGTTACAGTTATGATGAAGATGGAAACCTGTGTAGCACTACCAATGCACTGGATGTCAGTAAGTATTTTTTCTATCAGGAGCATCTGTTGGTAAAACTGACCAACCAAAGTGGTGGCAGCTTTTACTGGGAATATGAAGGTAAGGGAGATGATGCACGTTGTATTCATACTTGGGGAGACGGTGGTGTGCTGGAGTATCATGCAAGATATGAAGACGGAAAAACCAGTGTTACCAATAGTCTTGGCTATACTACGGAATATTTTTATGATGAACGGCATCTCATTTATAAAATTATTGATGGCAATGGTGGTGTTACGTTGCAGGAGTATAATAGCTATGAGGAGCTAGAAGTGGTGGTGGATGCTGCAGGTAATACGACAAAAACTATTTATGATGATTATGGTTGTGCCATAAAGGAGATTAACGGTAATGGAGAGGCGATTAGCTATGCTTATGATGAAGAGCAACGCCTCACGATGGTTCATAGTGCCGGTGGAAGAAGGATCAGGTGGAGGTATAATGAACAGGGCCTATTGGATAAAAAGACCTATGCCAATGGGAATAGCTTACGATATTATTACAACGGACCTTGTCTTACGCGGCTTGTTCATAGTAGCGGGCGGACTTTCGAGATGACCTATGATGAGCAGTATAATCTGATCCATATGCAGATGCCTGGTGGGGCAAAGCAGTATTGGGAATATGATGAACTGGGCCAACTGACAAAAGAAACTACTGCAACAGGTTACTGGTATGCATATACGTATGATGCTGCCGGAAATATGATCCGCATGGAGGAAGCGGATAGCACCGTTAATATATTCGCTTATGATGCCGCCGATAATATTATATCCGCCAGAGATGGGCGTCGGGAAGTAGATTTTACTTATGGTCCGCTGGGGATTTTGACTGGAAGGAAGCAACATGGGGTGCAGGTACGTTTCAACTACGATACAGAACAGCAGTTACGCACCATCGTTAATGAAGGAGGAGAGTTATATCGGTTTGAACCCGATGCGAACGGTAACATCATCCAGGAATGGGGTTTTGATGGTATCCACAGAAAGTATGAGCGTGATGGTGCAGGACGTGTAAAAAAAGTATTACGCCCAGGGAATCGTTGGACGCAGTATGATTATGATGGCGTTGGTAACGTAGTGAGAGAAGAATATCATGATGGATATGTTGCAGCCTATGGTTATGATAAAGATGGGATGCTGACAGGCGCCTTCAATGAAGAAGGCGAAATTACGATTCAGTATGACTCCGCAGGCCGCGTAATAAAGGAAATACAGGGAGCGCATACGGTTAGCCTGGAATATGATGAGAACGGTGAAAATTGCCTGATAGGTAGTAGTCTCGGGGCGTCGGTTAAGATGGAATACAGCGCAGCAGGGTTTGTAGAGAAAATGAAGGCTGCCAATGGCGCTTCTGGTGACTGGGAAGCTCAATGGGAGCGTAATAACATGGGACTGGAGCTGGGAAGAATGCTTTCCGGCGGCGTTAATGTACAAACGCAGCGGGATAAAAAAGGCAGAATAATTAGGCAATCTATAGGCGTACATAAAGTAGAGCAACGCCGCACCCGATATGAATGGGGACGTAGCAGCCAATTGCGCCGGATGATCAATGAGTTGAGTGGTACCCAAACGCAGTTTGATTATGACGAATTTGATAACCTGGCTAGTGCTACCTATACGGCAGATGGAAGTGCGGCTACCACCATTTACAGGGTACCTGATAAATTAGGTAATCTTTTCAATACCCCGGCGCGGAAAGATCGTGTCTATGGTAAAGGGGGACGCTTACTGGAATGCCCGGATTATTATTATCACTATGATGAGGAAGGTAACCTGATATTTAAAGAATTTAAACATAATACACATGCTAATGCTGAGAATAAACAACGTTATACCAAGGCGCTGAAAATAGCTGCCAGAGGCAGTCACACAGGGTGGATATACGATTGGAAGGCAAATGGATTATTGCATCAGGTCATTACGCCTGTCGGCAATGAAATTATATTCAGCTATGATCCGCTGGGCCGGCGCATTGCGAAAGTCAATAAGCGCAAAGAACAAGTGACCCGCTGGTTGTGGAATGGTAATGTGCCCTTGCATGAATGGCAGTACAGCGGTGATTATCCACCACATCTGAAAGCTGTGACAGATGGTGAATTACAGCAAGGAGAAGAATCTGTAGAAAATCTGATCACCTGGGTTTTTGAGGAAGATTCATTTATTCCCTGCGCCAAATTGCAGGATGATCAAACCTATAGTATTATTGCGGACCATCTTGGCACCCCTACACATGCGTATGATAGCTCCGGGAATAAAGTATGGGAACGTGAATTGGATTGTTATGGAAAAGTAAGACATCTACATGGGGATAAAGCATTTTGTAATTATCTTTATCAGGGGCAATATGCAGATGGGGAAACAGGGTTATGTTACAACCGGTTCCGGTATTATGATGCAGAGACAGGGGGATATTTAAGCCAGGATCCGATTGGGTTGAATGGAGGCATGCGGCTTTATGGATATGTGGATGATCCAAATAGCTTGGTAGATGTATGGGGACTTGCTGGTCAGAGATGGGCGAGCAAAACCAAAAAAGATGGTACGCCTTATTCAAAACCAGGTCCAAAAACAGATCCAAATGGCCCTCACAACACTACTATTCGGGAATGGGGTGATGAAGTGGAAAGGAATGGCGGTAGAGTATTGAATGGAGGAGGAAGAGAGGGGGAAAGATTCTTCCCGACACCAAATGGTAGAAGGGCGGGTAGAAGGCCAGATATTATTTGGAGAGATGCTGATGGAAAAGTACATTGGGGAAATGTCGGAAAATCTGGTGTGAAAGGTAAAGCCATTCCGAGAGAAATTGAGGCTATGCAAGATCTTAACGCTATAAGACACCAAAATGGAGTGAGAGATAGAGTTGAATTCAGATCCTATAATCACCCTGAGCAGAACACTAAAAAACATCACTAGAAATGCAGATAAATGTTGTAATGACAAGAGAGTCGTTGAAGACATCAATAAATCAATTTTTGGAGGAAAATCATCTCATTTTCTTTTATGAAGATGCAACAAGAAAACTTCATATATCTACTCATATTGTTGATGACATGTTTAATACCCGCGATTTTATGATCTATATTGGGAATGAACAGGTATATAAAGACAGGATTTTGAGTTTGGATAGAAGGCCTGCATCAACAGATAAAATTGATTTTATCTATCTATACGCTGAGTTGTATCCAAATGAAATTAAGATCACGGATACTGTTTTTTCCTGGAATACGAAAAGCGCCTCTGCCGGGAAAAATGGTAAACTGTTGAAGGCTTTTTTTGATAAGAAATTTCATAAAGGCATGCAATCAGCGGATGAAAGATATTCATCACTGAATAAGTCATTACTACAATATTATTGGTCTGACGATATTACCAGGTTTAGTGACAAGATATTTAATACTGGAGGAGTAGTAAAGATTACGCCGATGTCAAAGTAAGTAGCTACAGTATTGACAAAATAATTATCTGTAGATGGAAAAATATAAAGTGGACTATAGTGAAACGGCAGATTTTAGGGGAATAAGAATATAAATCAGTTGGAGATAACATGGGGAATTTTTATTTTTTTGCTACAGCAGGCAACGATTTAAGTCCCATGTTGTATCTACCCAAAATAGAAAAATTGTCGTTTTACCCGAAAAAAAAGAAATATTCCCGCACTATGGAAGAACTGAATAATATACTGGAGCAAAAATAATATACATACAACGGGAATGACGATGCTCCCCGTTGTATGAGTCTGAAATGCTACGCAAATCGTTCACTTACCACTAGGTCTTTACTACCAGCTGTGTATTTATAAAACCCTTCGCCGCTTTTTACGCCGAGGTAGCCTGCGGTCACCATATTTACCAGCAGCGGGCAAGGCGCATATTTAGGATTGCCAAAACCATCGTGCAATACCTGCAAAATAGACAGGCAAACATCGAGTCCTATGAAATCGGCCAGCTGTAAGGGCCCCATGGGATGTGCCATTCCTAGTTTCATCACCGTATCAATTTCTGCAACACCGGCTACTCCTTCAAAGAGGGAGCAGATCGCTTCGTTAATCATCGGCATGAGAATGCGGTTGGCAATAAAGCCGGGGTAGTCGTTTACCACGCAGGGCACTTTATCCAGTTTTTCGGACAAGGTCACAATAGCGCTGGTAACGGCTTTATCGGTAGCATACCCATTGATGATCTCTACCAGTTTCATTACTGGTACCGGATTCATGAAGTGCATGCCTATTACTTTGGCCGGCCGTTTAGTGACTGCGGCAATTTTGGTGATGGAGATAGAAGATGTGTTGGTGGCCAGGATAGCATCGGCAGGTGCGTGCTGATCTAGGTCCTGGAATATTTTCAGCTTCAGGGCAATGTTTTCTGTTGCTGCCTCTACTACCAGCGATACGTCTTTTACGCCGGTGGCGAGATTGGTATGCAGGGTAATATTGCTGATAGTCTGGTCTTTGATGTCAGGGGTGATAGTGCCCTTGGCAACTTGCCTGTCGAGGTTTTTGGTGATCGTTTGCAGGGCTTTTTCCAGTGCCGGGGCCGCAACGTCTATCAGGTTTACGGCGTAGCCGTGTTGAGCAAATACGTGGGCAATACCATTTCCCATGGTACCCGCGCCAATGACCGCAATTTTTTGCATGGTGTAGTGATTTGTCAAAAATGAATAAGCCACTAATTTAAAGAAAATTGGGGTTACGTATTAATCTCCGTAACTCTCATCTTTTCTTTTAAAGTCGCCACGTTTCCAGGCCTGTATAAACTGGGCCCAGGCAAGCGGGTTAAAGATATTTTGTGGAGGGGGCTGACCGGCATAGTAGAGATTCTGTGCCTGTTTGTTGAAATACTGGTTCACGCCTTCCCGGCCATCGACTGGCAGGAAGCGGGCCATGGCCCTTAACCGGGCATTGCTGGTATTTTTTCGGGCTACTTCATAGGCATCATCGGGGATGTCCATATTGGCGAAAGCCCGTTCAAATTCTTCCCTGGAAAGATAAGGTTTGATGATGGTCACCGGCAAATAAGTAGTATCTTCTACCAGTAGTTGTATCAGGGAGAAGCTATTGCCTTTGATACCGGGTGGTACCCGGTAGTTTTTATGTTTAAAACCTACGGCGCTGAAAGAGAGGGTATCTCCTTTAAACACCACGATGGAGAAAATACCGCTCCGGTTGGAAATAGTACCTCTGCCCTGGCCTCTTACCATAATACTTACGGCTGGAATGGCACGTAAGCTGTCGGCAGTCATGGTAATACCTGAAATCTGTATAACGCTGTCTCTGAATTCCGCGATCTGCGCTTTCAGCAGGAAAGGAGACAATAGGAAAACAACTAAAAGTGACAGTATGTAGGATCTTTTCTGATGCATGCCGGTCCTAAGATATAAAAATTTATTTACGTGTCTATATGCAGTTGATCAGCTGCACCAGATTGAAATTGTAAATTAAAACCCAATTGGGTTAACTTTGCATCCTGGATTCAAAATTAACAACAATTTATGATCACTAAAGAGCAGGTTTTAAAGGCCTTGAGCAACGTAGAAGAGCCGGATCTGGGGAAAGATCTGGTTACGCTGAACATGGTAAAAGATATAGAGATTGACGGTAATAAAGTGAAATTTACCGTGGTGTTGACCACCCCGGCGTGTCCGTTGAAAGATATGATCCGGAATGCCTGTGTGAATGCGATTCATATGCTGGTGAGCAAGGAGGCGCAGGTAGAAGTTGTCATGACCGCCAATGTAAACACCAAAAGAGCCGGGGGACAGGGAATCTTGTCTAAGGTGAAAAATATTATCGTGGTGGCTTCTGGTAAAGGGGGGGTAGGTAAATCCACCGTAGCAGCCAACCTGGCCCTGGCTTTGGGCAGGGATGGCGCAAAAGTAGGACTGATGGATGCCGATATTTACGGACCATCCGTACCTATTATGTTTGGTTTGCGCGGCGAACGCCCAATGATGGTGAATGTAGATGGTAAGGGGATGATTCAGCCAATAGAAAAATACGGCATCAAAGTAATGTCTATTGGGTTGCTGATCGATGAAAGACAAGCCGTTGTTTGGCGCGGTCCTATGGCCAGCAGTGCATTGAAACAATTTATTACCGATGTATTCTGGGATGAACTGGATTACCTGATCATAGATATGCCACCAGGAACTGGTGATATTCACCTGACACTGGTGCAAACTGTGCCTGTGACCGGTGCGGTGATCGTTACCACGCCGCAGGATGTGGCCCTGGCCGATGCCAAGAAAGGTATTGCCATGTTCCAGGGACAACAAATCAATGTGCCTATCATTGGTTTAGTGGAAAATATGGCCTATTTCACACCTGCTGAGCTACCAGAAAACAAATATTATATTTTCGGTAAAGATGGCGGTAAGCACTTGGCGGATGAAATGGAAATTCCATTCCTTGGCCAGATTCCGCTGGTACAAAGCATCCGCGAAGGTGGGGATCAAGGGGTACCTGCTATGGCTGGTGATGAAAAAGTTACCCGCAAAGCATTCCTGGATGTTGCCGGCGCTGCGGCCCGTAGTATTGCCATGCGCAATGCCAA
Organism: Chitinophaga sp. Ak27; assembly: GCF_012726295.1. Lineage (GTDB taxonomy): Bacteria > Bacteroidota > Bacteroidia > Chitinophagales > Chitinophagaceae > Chitinophaga. The sequence continues at coordinate 199,008 of NZ_JABAOB010000008.1, forward strand.
CATAGCACCTACCAAGATTGTGGATATTATAGTTTAGCCTAAAGCATAAAGCAAAAAGCATAAAGCTATTGTAAAGAAGATATCAGCGAATTGCGTTAAGTGATATATCGCGTTTGTCTTCGTTGCAATAGCTTTATGCTTTTTGCTTTGCGCTTTCTGCTATTAAAAAATATTTTATCTTTCCGCTTGATGATCATAACCATAAAAAGAAATATCTTTAATTCATCTGCCTCAAAAAAAGTCCAACATTGTCGGTAAACCACAACTACCACAGTGAATATTTAAAGTTGTTTTTCAATTATAGGTAATCATAATATGTTTAAAGCAGCGTCAATGCTTAAGTTTTACTTAACTTTGCGCCCCAAATTAACCGACTATGAATCGACAGGAATTGGTGAATCTGATTAAGGAAAAGCAATCTTACCTCTGTGTAGGATTGGATACAGACATACAAAAGATTCCAAAACACCTGCTTTCTCATGCAGATCCGGTGTTTGCCTTTAATAAGGCGATTATTGACGCCACAAAGGATCTTTGTGTGTCTTATAAGATCAATACCGCCTTTTATGAAAGTATGGGCATCCGCGGCTGGGAAAGTTTGCAACGCACGGTAGAATATATCCCTTCGGGTATATTTACCATCGCAGATGCCAAGCGTGGAGATATTGGCAATACTTCCACCCAGTATGCCAAAACATTTTTTGAAACTTACAAGTTCGATGCGGTGACCGTGGCGCCTTATATGGGAAGAGACAGTGTTGAACCGTTTTTACAGTTTTCTGAAAAATGGGCAATTGTGCTGGGATTAACTTCCAATGAAGGTAGCCGGGATTTCCAGTTGCAGCCCGTTGGCGACGGATTTTTATTTGAGAAAGTACTGAAAACCTGTATGGAATGGGGTACTCCCGATAACATGATGTTTGTGGTAGGTGCAACGCAGTCTGCTTCCCAGTTGGGATATATCCGTAAACTGGTGCCTGATAACTTTTTCCTGGTGCCAGGTGTAGGAGCACAGGGCGGCAGCCTGGAGGAAATTTCCCTGCAAGCCATGAATAAAGACTGTGGCCTGCTGGTGAACGCCAGTCGCGCGATTATTTATGCCGGCAATGGAGAAGATTTTGCAGATGACGCCAGGAAAGTAGCCCGGCAATACCAGCTGGAAATGGCCAGCTACCTGAATAAAATGGTAGCTGCTGTATAATTTTTTTTTAAGGAAATTGGTATTTGGTTGTTGTATATAACGATAACAGAATACCAATTTTTTTTATTTAAAAACACAATTCTTAGCGGTCCACCAGGGTCTTATACTGAAACTCAGTTGTCCTGCTTTTACTGCCGGATCCTGGTTTACCAGCGATACTACTTCTGCACTGTCTTTACAATCCATGATAAAAATGCCCCTTAATGCGCCATCATCGCCGAAAGGACCTGCCACCAACAGCTTCCCGGCATTGGCCAGCTGGCGGATATTTTGAAGATGACCTTTCTGAAGCTGCGCCGCCAGCGCAGTGTCATTGGTCCGATGGGCGCCCCTTTCCAGGAAAACCATCCAGTAACGTTTTAGATCATAGTTAGCGCCAGGATTTACTTTTGGGGGAAATATTTTCAGCGCTGCTGATTGTAATGGTCTGGGGTGAAATGACAACATCACAATGACTAAAAATCCCAATAGCAACAGCGCAGGTAGAACTTTGCTTGCCATAACTCCCGATTTTGAAGGAAAGGTACGAAATTCCCGCTTTCCACTTATTTTCTTACATTGAGTATCCTAAACCTGTAGTTCATGCAACAAGATTTGTTTCAGTCACCGGATTATTTTGGCGTAGATGAGTTGTTGAAGGAAGAACATTTGTTAGCCCGCGATGCGGTAAGGCAATGGGTGAAAAAAGAAGTATCCCCTATTATTGAAGATTATTGTCAACGCGCCACTTTTCCTTCGCAGATATTAAAAGGATTGGGGGAACTGGGATGTTTTGGTCCTACCATTCCGGCTGAATACGGCGGCGGTGGAATGGATTATATTTCCTACGGTTTAATGATGCAGGAACTGGAGCGTGGTGATAGCGGGATTCGTTCTACCGCATCCGTACAGGGTTCGCTGGTAATGTTCCCAATTTTTACTTTTGGCAATGAAGCACAGAAACGGAAATATCTTCCCAAATTAGCCACTGGCGAAATGATGGGTTGTTTCGGCTTAACAGAGCCGGACCACGGTTCTAATCCGGCCGGTATGCTCACTAATTTCCGTGAAGATGGCGATCATGTAATATTGAACGGCGCTAAGATGTGGATTTCCAATGCCCCCTTTGCAGATATTGCCGTAGTATGGGCCAAGGATGAAGCAGGCGTGATCCGCGGGCTGATCGTAGAAAGAGGCATGGAAGGATTTTCGACCCCCGAAACAAAAGGAAAGTGGAGTTTACGTGCCAGCGCTACCGGTGAACTGGTGTTTGACCAGGTGCGTGTTCCAAAAGAAAATATTTTACCGGGTGCCAAAGGATTAAAAGGCCCTTTAACTTGCCTTTCCTCTGCCCGCTATGGTATTGCCTGGGGAGCGGTAGGCGCTGCTATGGATTGCTATGATACTGCACTGCGTTATGCAAAAGAGCGGGTACAGTTCGGCAGACCCATAGGTGGTTTTCAACTAACCCAGAAAAAGCTGGCGGAGATGGTGACGGAAATTACCAAAGCGCAGTTGCTCAACTGGCGTTTAGGTGTATTGAAAAATGAGGGTAAAGCTACGCCTGCGCAAATTTCCATGGCCAAGAGAAATTCCTGTGAAATAGCCGCCAATATTGCCCGGAATGCCCGCACTATCCTGGGCGGTATGGGTATTACCGGCGAATTTTCCGTGATGCGCCATATGATGAACCTGGAAAGTGTAATGACTTACGAAGGCACCCACGAAATACATCTACTGATCACTGGTATGGATGTTACCGGTTTAGACGCATTTAAATAGCAATCGATACAGAGAGCAGCACTTGTAGCTGCTTTCTCTTTAAATACCATGACGAAATTATTTTTACTGGCAGGCGCCTTGTTATGGGCCCCTGCCGTACGGGCGCAGCAATCGTCCAGGAAACTGATGGCCTGTGAAGGAAAGGCGCAGGGCACCTATTACATTGTGAAGTATCTATCTGCCGACACTGCTTCCCTGCAGCCACGCATTGATTCCATTTTTCGTGTTATTGATCAGTCTTTATCCTTGTACCAGCCAGGGTCTATCATTAATCAGTTTAATGAAGCCGGTCGGGTACAGATGGATGAGCATATGAAGGCGGTGATAGAAAAGGCATTATCAACGAATAAAGCCACTAATGGCCTGTTTGATATTACAGTGAAGCCTCTGGTATACCTATGGGGATTTGGGGTCACTAAACCGGGCTTTAAAGGCGTTCCGCCAACAGACAGTATTAAGGCTGCCCTGTCGTTAATAGGGTCCCGTTATCTACGGGTAAAAGGAAATGAACTGTATACGGTAAAGAAGGGCGTACAAATAGATTGCAATGGTATAGCACAGGGATATACGGTAGATGTAATCGGGCACTTCCTGGCGTCGTTGGGTATTGAAAATTACCTGGTAGATGTAGGAGGGGAGTTATGTGCCCGCGGCCACAATCACCTGCATAAAGTATGGAGTGTGGGGATAGAAAGACCATCGCCTGGGGATACCACCTACGAGCCTGTGCAGGGGCTGGTAAGATTGCCCGATAAAGGAATAGCTACCAGCGGCAATTACCGTCGTTTTTTTGACCAGGGACGCACCCGCTTTGCGCATACTATTCATCCGCTTACAGGAATTGCTTTACACAATAACATTATCAGTGTAACGGTAATTGCGAAAGATTGCTTTACCGCCGATGCATTTGATAACCCATTAATATTAATGGGAGTAGATAAAGGGATGGTCTTTATTGACAGGCACCCGGAATATGGACTGGAAGCGATTTATATTTATAAAGACAAAGACGGAACTATCAAAGAGGCTTTCAGTAAAGGCTTTAAGCAGTACATGGAGTTCTAAAAAAATGTCCCATCCGCTGTAATAACGGATGGGACCCTCGCTCACATTTCTCACAGTATATTGGTAAATCGGATATTAGTTCAGATGGAACTTCAATCCTATATTGCCTTGCACGCTGTTGAAGTTGGTGATGTCGTTGTATTTGTACGGTGCATAATTGTAACGTACATTGGCATTAAACATCAGTGGAGATGCCTTGCCGAACGGCACGTTGATACCAATTTCAGGGCTTACTAAAAATTGCCAGCTATTATTCTTCTCTACAAACTCACCCCAGTACTTTTCATAATTCATACTGGCTGCACCCACGCCAACCGTTGCATATGGGATAACGGCAGATTCAGGTTTAGTAAATGCATAGCTCACCGTAGCCTGTATCGGAATTACTTGTAATGTACGTGTTTGTACAGCAGATACATCCCCTTGTTTGTCGGGATACACTGCACGCGGCAGCTTTTCGTAAAAGTCCTGGTAACCGGAGCGTAAACCTACAGACCACTGGTTATTCAACATATATTGTAACCCGGCGCTCCAGCCACGGAAGCTGGTTTTGTCGGAATAATCCTTTAACGAGCCAAGGGGTTGTGCAATGGAGTAATTGACATCCACTGATAAAGGTGGACGAACCTGCGCGGATACTGCCTGGGCAGTAAAGCAGCCTGCAAAAACCAATATCCAGTTTATTATCTTTTTCATCTTCCTGTCAGTTTAAAAGTTCGTGATCAGCATTATTTGTTTGTCAGGTAGGGTGATTGGGCGAAAGAAGCCTGCACCATGGAATCGATATTATCGATATTCCATACACCTGAACCGCGCCAGAGGGAATTCCATACGGCAACAAATTTGCTGTTTTTCGGATTTTTGAGATCGAAGGCATCGATCGCAACCTGTTTCTCATTTACGCGGTATACCGTGTAATAAGAAGGCCAGTACCAACCACCACCGGGATAGCCCCAGTAGCCGGGATCCCAGTAGCCCCATCCACCCCACCATCCTGGATTCCAGGAGATGGCGCTGTAGGAATTGTCGATGCGGGTAAGATTAATTCCAAGGTCTGGTTTCGCATTTTTACTCACCAGGGTGTAACCTTTTTGCTGCATGGCAGCGGTTACAGATGCAATCAGTTTTTTGTCGTAATCCGTCAACGCTTTTTTAGCGCTGTCGCCAGCCAGTGTCAACACCGCTACCGAGTCTACTATGCTAAAAGTTGAATAGGCTTTGAAGTTGGCGGTACTATCGTGATTGGTAATATAGATCCGCGACTCCTCGTTGGTCATGTCTTTCAAAGGATCTTTCCGACAACTGCTGAATGAAACCATCGCCACCACCGCGGCAGCGGCACTGAATAAAAACAATGTTTTTTTCATGTCCGAGCGTATTAAATTTAAAAATAGATTCTACAAGGTTAACGTTCATGTAGCCAAACAGGTTTGAATTCCTGACAATCATGTTTTCCGTTGTATTCCCTTCTTGAACGGTTTAGATAGCTGATTGTTACAGGAAGTTTAGCAGTGGAGTGTTAATGAAATCTTAAAGTGAAAAAAGGGCTAACAAATTCAGTTATTAATAAAGTGCATTAAACGATAATAGATCTTTTTTCTAATTCATTTTTTAACTGATGTGAATTTTCAAATAAAATGCTGTCGATGCCAAACTCACGCGCAGCAATAACGTTGCGTATGTTATCATCGATAAATAATGCCTGTGCTGCCGGGACCTGGTAACGGTCGAGCAACAACTGATAAAAAGCATGGCTGGGCTTACGCATTTTTTCTTTGCCGGATACCACGATGCCGTCAAACCAATGAAGAGAAGGGTAGATGGCCCACGCAACGGGGAATGTTTCGTCAGACCAGTTGGTGAGCGCGTACAATTTATATTGTCCGCTTTCTTTCAGCTGGTGTAATATGTTTTTGGTGCCTTCTATTTCGCCACCGAGCATTTCCTCCCATCTGCCATAGTAGGCGCGGATATTGGTTTCATGTTGCGGAAAACTTTTTATCAACAGGGAGGTACCTTCTTCGAGGCTTCTGCCTTCGTCTTGTACTTCATTCCAGTCGGATGTACAAACATCGCGCAGGAAGGTTTCCATTTCTTCTTCGGAAGAAAAAATTTTACGGTAGAGATGACGGGGATTCCAGTCTATCAATACTGCTCCCAGGTCAAAGATAATGGTGCTGATAGGTTGAGGCATAGATGCAGATATGTGTTTTAAAAATTAATGTCAGTCCAGTAATTCATCCGCTGCATCTTCCAGCAATTGCAGGTCTACTGAATCGCTGCCAGCAATACCTTCAATAGATCCCCTGATATGAGCGGCGTTGAGTAATACTTTTTCCAGTTGTTTTTCACGGGCCTTCCAGAGTTTTTCCATGGCATCGCGTTCCCGTTGTATGGACAGTTTCATGGCCATAAATCCTTCCCGGATAGCTTTCCATTGCTCGGCAAACTCGCCACCGGTGAGGTATTCATAGAGCATGTGCATTTTGTCGCCTTTGTTTTCCTGGGAGCGGAGTTTACTGGAAATTTTGATGATGCCATCGCGCAATACATGGGCGAGCGCTTTGGCTTCGGCGAAAGTACAGATCCAGACGCCATCTTTTTCACCAAATCGTTCCATATCTTTCGGCATGGTTTGGGTAACGAGTATGGCTACTTCCACACCCTGGCTGCGCATATCGGCTTTGAGTTTTTCTACCCAGTCGCGGGTAAACTCCTTAGTGCGTTTACTTTCGTAGATAATCCGACCACATTCCTGGCCGTATTGGTTACGTACCAATTGGATACAATCCGCTCCCCGCACGCCTTTACCCACGGGCGTAATTTCATCGAAGGGAAAATGGGTACGCAACATTTCTTCCAGTACCAGTTCCTGCGCTTCTCCCTGCAGTTGAGTAGAACCTTGCTCTGCTTTACGCTTCATTTCTTCTGCGAGTTTGCGTTGGTCGTCGAGTTGTTTTTCCAACTCTCTTAAGCGCATATGGTATTCTGTATCTTTCAGCGCGTTGCGTTCCGCTTCTTCGCGGCGTATTTTATCAGCGAGCTCTGAGCGGGCTTCCAGCAGTTTCTTTTGCAGGTCTATTTCCAGCTCCTGCTCCCTGGCTTTTAGTTCCTGTTCTTTACGCAAGAATTCCAGCTCGTGTTTCCTGGCTTCTTTCAGCTTTTCTTCCTGCTCCAGGTTGGCTTCCTTCAGTATTGCCAGTTGGTTGTCGAGATCAGCGGTGATAGATTTGCGTAATTCGGCTTCCAGGTTTTCCTGCAGCCGTTTTTTCTCCGCCAGTACGCGTTTGGTGACTTCCTCTTCCTGCTGTTGTTTGAGCAGGTCTATTTGCCGGCGTTCCTGTGTCATCCGGTCTTTTTCCGACTGGAGTGTATCTTTTTCTTCCTGGAGGGCTTTCAGGCGTTTACGCCATTCACCTTCCATTTTACCGCGCATTTCTTTTTCGATATCCGCTGCAAAGGCATCCTCCATGACAAATTGGTGCCGGCAACTGGGACAGGTAATTGATGTTCCCATAGTATTCAGTAAAAAAATTACGTAAAGATAGGGGATTGGCAGCCGGAATAAAAAAGGAAGGGATTTTCACCACCTTCCTTGTCAATCAGCGTTAAGAAGAACAAACAATAGGTAAGAGGTTTTCCCGGATAGCAGCCGGGGGTAGGGATATGCATGTAAATTCAATCAATATTGTTAGTGGCATATTAAGCGAAGGTTAGTTAATTGTTAAGGATGATATTTATAATTTATATAATGAGTTTAGTTGATCGTCAGTTCGAGATGGGAATAGTAATAGCCAGGAGAGCCGGCGGCAAATTTTACCGGTCCTTCCACCAGCAGGGAGCCGTCGGTAGATCTGATGCGGATTTTCCACTGGTTAGAGCTGGGATGTTGTACATCCAGCAGGGCTACCTGCTCTTTTTTTATGAATACAGTTTTTTGAAAGAGGCCTGCTCCGCTTACCGTCCAGCTATGGGTAACAGACCTCACCACGCCACTGTCTTTTTCGGATGCCGTATATTTTATGGGACCAAAAGGTACGTTGGTTTGAGATTCTACTTCATAAATCACCTGGAGCATGTCTGAAGGGGCGGTATCGTTGGATTTTTGGCAGGATAGCTGCATGCAAAACAGCAAAGCGGCCAGGATACCAGGCAATAGATTTGTTTTCCGGAATTTCAATATGATATGTTTTTGATTTGATAACGATAACAAAAATGTGGTAGTAAGGTTTACATTATTTGGGGTAAACTTTTAGGTAGTTATTTCCTGACTATAGAATCTGAAGCGGTATATGTTATCACCATTTTAACGGTTATTGATGATAATATGCATCATTTGTATTTGGACAATGAATATAAGATTTGAAGTATGGATGCCTTTTGATGGGATACATTTATTAGTTTATCTATCAAATGAAAAAAGGCGAAAAATCACTTTTTAAGTAATTTTTCGCCTTTGGTGCGAAGGAGGAGATTCGAACTCCCAAGCCCTTTCAGGCACTACCACCTCAAAGTAGCGCGTCTACCAATTTCGCCACCTTCGCATCTGGTAGAATGGGGTGCAAAAATAACGGCTTTTTTGAAATAAGCAAATTTATTTATTCATCTTTTTCTGAAAGACTGATTATTTCCTTAGTACGATACGGAAAGTGGTGCCTTTATTCAACTCGGAGGACTTAACATATAGCCGGCCCTGGTGGTATTCTTCAATGATACGTTTGGCTAGGGAAAGCCCCAGGCCCCAACCCCGTCTTTTGGTGCTGAATCCGGGTTTGAACACTTTTTCGAAGTTCATTTTAGAAATACCTTTACCGGTATCGGCAACATCGATGGTAATGAAAGTAGAATGATTTTCTATGAAGATGTCTATTTTCCCTTTACCTTCCATGGCGTCGAGTGCATTTTTCAGCAGGTTTTCCACTACCCAGTCGAAAAGTGGGGGAGATATCATAGCGGGGAGTTCCTCTTCCATGCTGTGCACCTGGAGTTGCACTTTCTGAGGGGCTCTTTTGCGGATATAGTTGGTCATGTTTTCGATCTGTGTAACAATATTCGTTTCTTCCAGCTTAGGTACGCTGCCTATTTTGGAGAAACGGTCGGTAATCAGTTTGAGGCGGTCTACATCTTTCGATAGTTCGGCTACGATGGTAGTATTGGCTTCATTTTCCCGCAATATTTCCAGCCAGGCTTCCATGGAAGACAGGGGAGTGCCCAGTTGATGGGCCGTTTCTTTAGCGAGTCCTACCCATACCTGGTTTTGTGTGGCACGATTGGTGCTGGAAAGGGCGAAAAGTACGATACCGATGAAGAGGGTTACTACAATCAGTTGTATATAGGGATAGTAGCGGATTTGCCGGAGAATGAGGGAGTCGCCGTAATAAATGTAGTTATACAGTTTTTGTTTGGCGTCGACCTCCATGATAAAGGGGGGATGTTGTTTTTTGAAGGCTTTGAGCTCCTGGGGCAGGAAATTGGGATCCTGTACAATCCTTAGGGAGTCGAAGTTGCGGCTATCCAGTATTTTTCCTTCTTCGTCGGTCAGTATCAGGGGGATAGTGGTATTGTTGGTAACGATATCGATAGCAAGGTTTAAGTTGGCATCTGTTTCGGTCCGTAGCAGCTCACGGTTGGCTTCTACCCAGGTGGCTACTTTTTTTCTTTCTTCGTCCTGGATGTTTTTCGACAGATTACTGACGAACCATATGGTGGTCCCGATAATGAGCACTGCTACGCTGGTCAGTACGAACTTCCATCCTATAAACTGTTTAAACATACTCCTAATTTAAGCCTTATTCGGCTTTCCTGATTCTGTAATGATTGGCAAATATTAAAATCCTTTGTTGCATATTTGCATCTCAAAAAATAATTATTCACGCATAAACGTCATATCAGTTGCCCGTATTGCCATCAGTAGCAGTTGTTATTTTAAATTGGAACGGAAAGGCTTTCCTGGAGAAGTTTCTGCCGTCGGTATGCCGTTCCACTTACGGCAATTTGCAGTTGGTATTGGCGGACAATGCTTCTACCGACGACAGTGTAGCGTTTGTGGAGGCGAATTATCCACGGATCCGGGTGATCCGCAATGCCCGTAACGACGGTTTTGCGGGTGGTTATAATGATGCTTTGCAACATGTAACGGCCGACATCTACGTATTGCTGAACCAGGATGTGGAGGTAGAAGCCGGCTGGATAGAGCCAGTAGTGGCTCTTATGCAGGAAGATCCGCGGATTGCGGCCTGTCAGCCTAAAATGAGGGCTTACCTGCAGCCGGACGAATTCGAGTATGCCGGTGCTGCCGGTGGCTGGATGGATTTCCTGGGATATACCTTCTGCCGGGGGCGTATTTTATATACCGTGGAAAAAGACTACGGGCAGTATAACGACGCCAGCGATATTTTCTGGGCTACCGGTGCTGCGTTGTTTATCCGTTCTGAATGTTTCCACCAGATGGGTGGCTTTGACCGCGACTTCTTTGCCCATATGGAAGAAGTGGACCTTTGCTGGCGTTTACAGCGGGCCGGCTACCGTATCTGCTACTGCCCGGATTCGACCGTGTTTCACGTAGGCGGTGGGAGCCTGCCGCAGGGAAACCCCCGCAAGCTCTATCTCAATTTTCGGAATAACCTGATGATGCTGTGGAAAAACCTGCACAGCGAGGACCGGTGGATAGTGTTGGTACAGCGCTTCTTCCTGGATATCCTGGCAGGGGTGAAAAGCCTGGTGGCCGGGAAGCCGAAGGATATGGCAGCCATATACCGGGCTTACCGCGATTACTATCGCTGGCGCCGTAAATATGTGAAAAAGGATAATTTACCGGAAATGAAACTGATGAAAATGACAGGAGTATTTCATGGTATTATGATCTGGCGCTATTATTTTTTGAGGCGCAAGAAGTTCTCGGAATTGATATAAGGGATGGTTTGGGAGAAAGATCACCCTGTCTTAAAATTACTGCCGGGGAAAATTCGAAAATTTCAAAATATTATGTAGGTTTGCACCGGAAATAAACTGATTATGGAACAGAATACAGTAGAAAATAAGAATGATATTACCTTAGATAAGGTTTCCCGCTCCCGCTGGCTTTTTTACGTGCAATTGTTTTGTTTTATAGCTTTCATGCTGGGTGGTTGCTATAATCTTTACAAACACAAATATCCAGGTAAGCCAGATGTAAAGGTACAGGAAAGCACACTGTATAATCCAAAATATAAGTAAGCAACTGCTTCAACATAATTATCCTACCTCCACCGGTTTCCGGTGGAGGTTTTTTATTTTCCGGATTTCCCTATTGCGTAAATGAATTTCCCGATCCGATGCCTGTTTATATGGCTTTCGCCAGACTTTTGTATCTCCGGCAGATATAGCCCGGCGGAAGTAATATGTTTAAGCGAACAGATAAATTAAAGAAGCAATCGTCCAAATCCAGGTTCCGTATTGTAGTAGATAAGTTGCACCTTTGGCTGGGCCTGGGATCGGGCCTAATTGTGCTCATCATTAGTATCACCGGCTGTTTATTTGTTTTCCAGAAAGAAATCAATGATTACTATTACCGCAAGCAGTTGTTTATCGTCCCGCAGCAAACACCAGTGCTTCCGCTGAGCGAGCTGAAAAAGACGGCCCAGGCGACCCTGGGAGCCGATAAAGCCATCCTGAGCATTACTACTTATACCCATCCTGATCATGCCTGGGAATTCCTGGCTTATAAAGGCAATGATACGGCACTGACCTATTTTGGCGGGGTGGAGTATTACGACGTGGTTTTACTGAATCCTTATACCGGCCAGGTAACAGGGAAGATCGACTATAAGCACAATTTCTTTTCCATTGTGAAGGCGATCCACTGGAGCCTGTTGTTGAATACGCCTTATGGCCAGCCCATTGTAGGCTGGAGCACTTTCATTTTTGTGCTGTTGCTGATCACCGGTTTGATCATGTGGTGGCCTAAAAAGTGGAATAAAGCTAACCGGGAAAAGAGTTTTAAAGTTAAATGGAAGGCCAGTTTTAAGCGGGTAAACTACGACCTGCACAACGTGCTGGGTTTCTATGCGCTGATTATCGCCCTGGTGATGGCGCTAACGGGTATGGTATGGGCATTTACCTGGTTCCAGGCAACCGTATATGTGGCGGCTGCCGGTACTACCACGCCTCCCGACAGATCGGTAAAGGAGTCTGCGAAAAGTACGGTTACCCTCACGCAAGACCCGCTGGATGCTGCATTCGGGCGGGCGCAGGGTATCCTGAGAGGCGCCCGCCGGATATTTATTTATCCCGCCAGGGGAGAAAAAGGGGTTAACCTGATTGGCGGATATAAGGGGAAAGAAACATACTACGGATCGGATGAGTTGCAATTTGACCAATACAATGCAAAGCTGCTGGGAAGGCGTAATGACGCGCATAAGAACCGGGGAGAACGGTTGATAGAAATGAACTATGATATTCACGTAGGCGCCATTGCCGGATTACCGGGAAAGATCCTGGCTTTCGTTATCAGTTTTATCTGTGCTTCGCTGCCGGTAACGGGCTTTTACATCTGGTGGGGGCGGCGGAAGAAGTCGAAAAAGAGGACGGTGATGGTGCGGGGAGCCGCTGTTACTGACCCGGTGTAAATAAAAAGTATTCTATTTTTCGTTGTAAATGCTTCACTGTATTGTGTTTCAGGAAGTTGTTATACCTTTCCGTGCAAAGTTTTTTAAGAAAAGTTTGAAAAAAAATTTTGTGTTTTCAGTCCGTTTCCTATCTTTGCAATCCCAACGAAAACGCCGCCGGGCAAAGCAAACGAACGGATGCGCTTAGTCTGGGAAGATCTTAAAATAACGAAGTTCTTAATACCTGCGAAAGTAGCTCATTTGGTAGAGCACGACCTTGCCAAGGTCGGGGTGGCCGGTTCGAGCCCGGTCTTTCGCTCTGATATTCGTGAGGGATAAACGAATATAAACATCCGGTGATTGATCCGTCATAAGTTGATGATCCGTTGATGCAAACACAGGTCCCGAAGTTCTTAATACTATGCGAAAGTAGCTCATTTGGTAGAGCACGACCTTGCCAAGGTCGGGGTGGCCGGTTCGAGCCCGGTCTTTCGCTCTTTAAGCCTGATTGAAGATCATTCAATCAGGCTTTTTTTATGTCCGGAAGTCTTCCGGCTAGTGGAACAATAAAGGCACAAAGGGAATAAGCATTTCCTTTGTGCCTTGCTATTATTTGTGAGTAGGTGTTTAATAGTCGCCGGAGGCGCCACCACCGCCACCGCTGCCACCGCCAAAATCCATATTGTTCCCCGGTGTATGGGCTACGGGCGCATAGGTTTGCGCAATGATGAGCGACTCAATTTTTAGTTTATCTGCCAGGGAAGGATCTGCATCTTCTTCATAAGTGAATCCGTGGTGCGGTACTTTCAGGTAGCGGATCAATGCCCAGGCGCCTACCGTTAACACCAACCCACCTAATACCATGGCAGTTTCCAGTGGCATTACGCTATGATATACACGGATGGTAAATACGATGGCTGCCAGCAATATCATGCCGGTGCGTAACAGGATTGTATCTTTTTTGCGGATGCCGAGATAGAGGTATACAAGGGGTACTATCACTGTATACGCCCAGAAGAACGATGCGCCGGGAATGCTTTGCCCTGGCTGTAATTGGAGATCGAATAGTTCATTGCTCAGCTCCCGTACAACAAAGTAGTTGCCCGCTAAATATAATGTCAATAACGAAAGTACGGATACCACTGTTAAGCATTGGCGGTAATGTTTACAGGCAGGCTGCGCAATTCCTTTCCTGCACGCATAATATACGAGCAGCGAAAGCCCCATGATTAAAAAAGGGATCACCGTTCTGGAAACGACTCCTGTTCTAAGTGTTAGTACAAATGTAAGTGCCACCAGAGCCAGGAAAGCTGCTGTTGCCATGACCATATCCGCAAAGCGGAGTGTAGCCATCAGCGTTAGCCCCAGTATCACCAGGCTCCAGATAAGCATAGAGTCGGTACCGTAAATAGCGAGACTACTCAACAGGAGCGATACCGCGCACCATAGTAACGCATCATCAACACCGGCGCGGAATAATTTCTTCTCCCGTAAAAATAATTCCAGCGCACCATAGCACAGGAGAGCGGCGAATATACAGAGGCCGCCAAAGTTTTTTTCATCTTTCATTGCCGACAGCGATACCAGCGTGATGAATCCCAGTGAAAGGCCTACAACAATGAGCGTGAGGATAAAAAGCCCTGCCCGGATAATAGGATTGGGCGTATAAAAGTTGACCGGATGTGCGGTAATAATAGCCTGGTAAGCAGCAGCATCGATACAGTCTTTTCGCAGCGCTTTTTCCGCTTCTTCTTTTATATCGAGATTGTTGAGGGTATCGTTATTATACGCGAGCATGTTTCATTTTTTTGTTGAGGTTAATCAGGAGCAGGATCACGGCGATGGCAGAGCCAATCATGTACAGTAGGCCAATATATATGGCGCCAATGTCCTCGGTGGCAAGGAGTAAACGCCCTACCAGTATGCTTAGACCAATATAGCCATACAATACAGTGATCAATACAAAGTAGAAGGAGCCTTCTTTAAACGCCTGCCGGAAAATATAGACAGCCACCAGCATCATGGCGCCAAGCCACAGGAGCCACTGCCAGTCGAATATAAACATGGCGGCAATGCAGGCAATAAAAAAAATGTGTGCGCCGAAGTTCTGGTACGTAAAGGCGAAGTGCTTTTTGATATTTTTCCAGCCGGACAAAGTCGCCAGCAGCAAAAGAAATATGCCCAGTAGTGCGCCGGTGACCACAATTCGTTCGTTGCTGAAATCGTTGGCAGAAAGCAGTTGAAAAGGTGTTACTGCAATGCCCATCCAGGCGGCGAGGTTAGTAATAGCCATAGATAATACACCCAGGTGATCGAAGTAATAGGCGCTGAGTGTAAGTATGGCCAGGGGAATGAAAGTGGCCAGTCCGTAAGCGGTGCCGAAGGTATTGTACTGGAACTGCAGGTACCCGATAAAGGTCACAAAAGTAAGACAACCTAACAGCAACGCATAATCGAAAAAGGCATTGGGAGCTTTTACCTGTTGCCAGGAGAAGGGCAGCTTTTGCCGGATGCAGTAACCGAAACAGCCGGCACAGATCACGCCGATGATCAGCAGGATCACCTGGTGGCCGATGGTATCTATATTTTTATAGATAAGGATGCCGAGGCCGCCGCTGAGTAGTAATACGCCGAGATACAGCAATGTTTTGATTTCCCAGTGAACGGAAAACAAGCGGTGAGCTTCACTGCTTTTTACAGCATCCAGCGCAGTGTCGTTGATCAGTCCTTCCGCATGGAGATTTTCAAATACTTTAATGTTCATAATTGGAGTTAAAGAGCGGGTAATTGACGATTATAATACCTGCAATATACGATATCAGTACATAAAAGTATATATTGTGATGTAGTCCTGTAGCGGAACAGGCGAGAATAAAACGCATTACAAAACACGTTATATGAAATTGTATCAGGCAGAATTATTGGCTGCATTGCCCGACGAACTGGGAGAAGGAGCTTGCTGGTGGCCCGAAAGAAACAGTTGGTGCTGGGTGGATATATTAGGGCATAAGATTTATTTGAGAGATGTTGATGGCCGGCAGCAAGCCTTTGATGCAGGTACTTATGTAAGTACACTGGTACCGGTAACGGGTCGCAATGAGCTGCTGGTGGGGTTGAAAGACGGCGTGGCTTTTTTTTCGCCGGAGCATGGCATAGGGCCGCTGATAACAGTATTGCACGGAGCGCCACAACTGCGTTGTAATGACGGGAAGTGTGATCCGGCGGGCCGTTTATGGATAGGCACTATGCAGATGCCGGCCGCCGAAGGCACCGGCACGTTGTATTGTATTGCCGGCAAACAGGCGCCGGTAGTGAAGTTGCGGAGTGTTACCATTTCCAATGGGTTGGTATGGAGGGGTAATAAAATGTATTACAACGATACGCATACGGGGACGGTACAGGAATTCAGTTATGACGGGCAGACAGGAGAAATTGTATTTACACGTATAGCGGTAAAGGTGCCTGAGGAGCTGGGCTACCCGGATGGTATGGCGATAGATGCCGATGGTATGTTATGGGTGGCGCAATGGGGTGGTAGTGGTGTTTATTGCTGGCATCCTGATACGGGAGCGTTGTTGGCTAAGGTGGAGGTGCCGGCGCCGCATGTGTCGTCTTGTGCTTTCGGCGGGCCAGACGGTCATGAAATGTTGATTACCACGGCGCGGGAACATATGACGGCGGCCGAGATAGCTAAGTATCCCTTGAGTGGCAGTGTGTTTCACGTGCGTCTTCCTGTTAAAGGCATGCCTGTCAATTACTTTAAGTATTAATTATTTCTACATATTAATGTTTCACAGTATTCTCCTGTTTTATTAGTATATTTGCAGGCGGAAAGAGCTTTTTTAAGGTATTTTAATACCAACCATGCTATCTTATTTCAACTTCCCTTTTGCATAGGATACTTCCCATTATTACGCTACTTCGAGGAACATTGTGTAAAAATAATTATGATCATGAAGGATTTTAAAATCATTGACAACAAAGAAGCCAGGCAGTTTGAAGCGCATATCGCAGGACAGCTGGCGAAAGTAATTTATGAAAGAAACGGTAGCCGTATTTTCCTGACAGGAGCTGAGGTACCGCCGGTGCTGGAAAAGCAGGGAGTGTTACCAATGATGCTGGGTAAAGTGATGGAGGAAATTTCAGCACAGAATATCCGCATGGTGCCTTCCAGCAAAAAAGTGGCAGAATTTGTACGTAGCCATCCGCAGTGGAAATCATTGCTGGCGCATGGTTTGCACATATAGTTCTTTGTTGGTTACATTTGACATTTAGTTATTTAATTATTTGCCGACGGTCAACATCTACAGAATATAGAATGGCGGAAGAAACGGTAAATGCTTCACATCAGGCAAATAACTAAATAACTAAATATTCAAATGCCCTCATTACCTGATCCCCAATTTCTCTTTCACAGCCGGCATGAGGTCGTCGGATGGTGCGGATACTAATACCGCGTCTCTGGAGTTATCAATCACGAGCGTGTAGCCTTTTTCGTTAGCCACCGCCTTTAAAATCTTTTTAGCTTTATCTAATAATGGTGTGAGTAATTCCTGTTCCCTGGCAGCGATGCTCTGGTCAGACATCTCCTTGTATCGTTGAATGCTGGCCTGGGCAGATTTCAGTTCTCCAGTTTTTACCTCCAGCATGTTCTGGCTCATAGTTTTACTGGCACTGTCAAATTCTGCCAATTTTTTCTTGTATTCTTCTATCAGTTGTTGCCCGTCTTTGTTCAGCTTGTCCTGCAGCAGATTTAAGCTATCGTTCGCCAGTTTGCTTTCTGGCATCAGCCCGATCATTTCCTGAAAATTGATATAGCCTGTTTTGGATTGAGCGGAAAGAACAGTACTTCCCATCAGTAATAAGAAAAGTGTACAGATAATTTTCATCGGGATAATTTCCACAATATTAATCGTCCAGTTGTGAAATATTCTTTAAGATGAATATAATGTAATGTTAAAGTGACAAGAAAAGATTAAGCGATAAAAAAGCCATGAAATAGCGATTGGTAGCGGAACGTGTCGGATTTTGACGGGCTTTATAAGCATCGCACATTTCTTTTAAATTGGGTATAATTAATTGAAAAACAACGTAATGAATGCTTGCTCCACGAAAGTTTCCGCCCATGATCTCTTCTCCGTGAAAATTATTAGTAAAAGCGTAGGGGTAAATACCTCCATGGGTGTCGTATAATAAATCAGTTCAATTGGCAGAAGGAATTATATTTGACGTTAGATATCAAACCCTACGCATGGAATTTAGGCATCCGGGTACTGCAGTACCGGAAATAGAAAACTCATTAACATTTGAACAGGTTTTTAAAACTCATTTTAAAGGCTTGCATGCGTATGCATGTACATTATTGAAAGATGAAGTGATGGCAGAGGAGATGGTACAAAATGTGTTTTGTAAACTCTGGGAAAAGTCCGGCGATATCACCATTAAGCAATCTGTTTCCGGCTACCTGTACCGCGCGGTATATCATGAGTGTATCAACTATATCCGCCACCAGAAAGTAAAAGCCACGCATCAGGCACATACCAAATACCAGATGAGCAATGATCATAATACCGGCAATACCTCCGGTAAAGTAATATTAAGGGAGCTGGAAGAGAAGCTGGAACAAGCATTACAGGCACTTCCCGAAAAATGCCGGACCGTTTTTCAGCTGAGTCGCTTTGAAGAACTAAAATACCAGGAAATAGCTGACCGCCTGGATATCTCTATAAAAACCGTGGAAAATCAGATGGGGAAAGCTTTACGCTTACTACGACTCAACCTGGTAGATTTTCTGCCTTTGTTATTAATTTTGCTCCACCTGTAAAAGTGAATCTGTGAAACAACAACCTGACAATATAAACGATGATTTGCTGGTGAAATACCTGCTGGATATCACTACGCCGGCGGAAAAAGCAGCGGTAACAACATGGTTGGCAGAGAAGGAAGATCATCAACGTTATTTCGAACACTTCCGGATTATCTGGGAAGAAAGTAAAAAGCTGGCGGTAGTAAGTACCGTGAATGAGCAGGATGCCTGGATGCGTTTTCAACAACGGGTAGGTACCAACGAAAGCAGTACCCGTATCATAAAGCTTGATACCAGCGCTTCGCCCTGGCGCAGTTTCCTACGCATCGCCGCTGTGCTCCTGGTATTAATAGGCGCCGCCGGAATATGGTTTATTTCTCAAAGGGGCGCCAATGTTCCCACCATTGTGCGTTCGGGGGTAAAGATTAAGCAGGAAGTACTGCCCGATGGCTCTGAGGTAACGCTCAATAAGCAGTCTACCATCACCTATGCCGCCAACTTTAAAAAGGAAAGAAATATACACCTCACGGGAGAAGCATTTTTTAATGTTGCCCAGGATCCCGGGAAACCTTTTACACTCAAGGTAAACGACGTAACGGTAAAAGTGCTGGGTACTTCGTTTAACGTAAAAAGTATCAATGGGAAAACAGAGGTAATCGTTGAAACCGGCGCAGTAGAAGTGAGTAAACATCATAACAGCGTACAGCTGAAACCACATGAGAAAGCCATCGTAACCGACGACGAAGCTGTACCCACCAAGCAAAGTAACACCGATGAGCTGTACAATTATTACCGTACACAAACCTTTGTATGTAATGGTACACCGCTGTGGAAACTGGTGGATATCCTCAATGAAGCGTATGGCGTAAACATTGTTATTGCCAATAGTAGCAAACGTGATTTGCAGATAAATTCTACCTTCACCAACAGTTCGCTGGATAGTACATTAAATGTAATCGGGCTTACTTATGAGATCACTGTGGAAAGGCAGGGATCACAAATCATCTTGAAATAATAGCCGCTGTATTGTATGCCACTATCCAAGTCATTGCTAACCTTGTTCGTTGTTTGCGTGTTGTCGCTTACTGCCGGCGCCCAGGGCTTATTAAACAAGACCGTGCGTGTTAATGTGAAAGACCGCCCGCTGGCCGAAGTATTGACCACCATCAGTAAGCAGGGACATTTTTATTTTTCGTACCTGACAACTGTATTGCCCCAGGATAGCCTGGTGAGCATATCCGCAACGGATAAAACAGTAAGACAGGTGTTAGATCTTTTGTTAGATGGGGACTACATCTATAAAGAATCTGGTAATTATATTATTCTCTTAAAGAAAACGACCGGACAAAATTACTACCTGGTCACGGGCGTGGTAACGGACAAAAGCACAGGGCAGCGACTACCTAATGCCAGCGTGTATGAACGAACGCAACTCATTTCAACACTTACCAACAGCGATGGTTATTTCCGGCTGCGGTTAAAGGATAGATATCCTACCGCAGCCATCAGCGTTAGTAAGGACCTGTATGCAGATACTTCGCTGTTATTGAGCACCGGGCGTGACCAGGACGTGGAAGTGAGTATTTCACCTACTACCTATCAGCTTAAAACAGTGGATATCACCGGGCACCAGGTGGAGAAAAGATGGTTTGGTAAAGTGTTTCTGTCGCCCCGGCAGAAATTAACCAGTTTAAACATTGGCGCCTTTTTCGCCGACAAGCCTTACCAGTTTTCACTTACGCCGGGCCTGGGTTCTCACGGGAGAATGAGCGGGCAGGTAGTGAATAAATTTTCATTTAACCTGTTAGGTGGCTATGCTGCCGGGGTAGATGGATTAGAGGTGGGTAGTATTTTCAATATCGTAAAGCATGATATGCAGTATGTGCAGCTGGCGGGTATCTTCAACATTGTAGGTGGTAAAACCCACGGCGTACAACTGGCAGGGATTCACAACAACGTGCTGGATTCCATGAAGGGCGTACAGGCATCTGGTCTGAGCAATATTATAGAAGGAAGTATGCGTGGCGTACAGTTGTCGGGTGTAGTGGGCCAGGTGTATAAAAATATGACGGGCGCGCAGGTACAGGGTGTGATTGGTATTGTACGGCAAGACATGAATGGATGGCAGGTAGCCGGTATACATAACTACAGCGGCGGTAACATGGGAGGCGTACAGGTGAGTGGTATAACCAACTATAATCGTCATGATGCAGACGGCGTGCAGGTAGCCGGCGCCGGTAATATAAACCGCGGAGTGATGAAAGGCGTACAGGTTGGGAGCTTGTTTAACTACGCGAGGCGGGTAGACGGCGTACAGATAGGGTTGGTGAATATTGCAGATACCGTAAACGGATATAGCATCGGGATCGTTAATATTGTGCGGAAGGGATATAAGAAAGTAGCCTTGTACAGTACCGATCTATTACCTTTGAATGTGGCCTGGAAAACCGGTGGCAGCAAGCTATACAGCATTTTGCTGGGAGGTTATCAACCGGGTCTTCACCAGCGCTGGGCCATCGGATATGGCATTGGAAAAAGGATTCCTTTCAGTAAAGTATGGGCGCTAACCACTGAAGCTACTGTGCAGAATTTTTTCCAGGGCAGCTGGAATTATAAATCGGAGCTGTACACACTGCAGCCTGCTATCAATGTGCAGTTGGCAAAAGGTATTAGCTTATTTGCCGGACCTACGTTTATGGTGGGAGAGAATGGTAAGGATAATAAAATATCTCCCAATTATCATTATATACGCGTGGATAACCGCTGGCTGGGCTGGCAGGCAGGTATCAGCATTTTTTAATTTTTTACCGGATTGGTATAGGGGTAGAAGTTCCTCAACGTGTCGTTATGCTGTACGTAATAACAAACATAGTATGAGAACGATTTATTCCCACAGCAGCATCATTTATTTAATCATTGCCCTTTTTTTCTTTGCCGGCAATAGCTTTGCGCAAACGCCACTGACCAGCCCGGCGCATATCGGTTTAGTATATCCGTTGAGCAGCAATGGAAAAAATGCAGCTGCTTATACCAATCATTTTTCTTTACATATTATTGCCGGCTTATCCAAAGCAGAAACAGGAGTAGCCATTGCCGGCATTTCCAATATCATTAAAGAGCAGGCTACCGGTGTACAGATTGGTTGTTTTTCCAATCATATTGGTACTACTTACCATGCCGCTACCATTGCAGGATTTATGAATCATGTGAAAGGAAATGCGGGTGGTGCAACATTGGCAGGATTCCTTAATTTAATAAATGGTAATGTAAATGGTTTCCAGGGAGCAGGCTTTGCCAACCTGGGCGCTAAAGACGTGAATGGTACGCAGATGGCCGGTTTTATCAATACTGCACAAAGTAACGCACAGGCGCAGCTGGCAGGGTTTTCCAACATCGTTAAGGATAAAGCAGCTGTGCAGGTAGCTGGTTTTCTCAATAAGGCCGATACGGTACAACACCAGATCGCGGGATTTATCAATATTGCGAAAAAGGTGAAAGGTGTGCAGGTAGCAGGTTTTATCAATATTGCAGATAGCAGTGAGTATCCTATTGGATTGGTGAATATTGTGAAAGGAGGAGAAAAGCAGGTGAGCGTATCGATCGACGAAACCATGACTACTATTGCTGCTTTTAAATCTGGTGGCCGTGTTCTGTATGGCATACTGGGCATAGGATACAACCTGAAAGATAACCCCAATCCGCTGTACGCGCTGCAGGGTGGTATAGGCGCGCATTTACCGTTGACGGCTCATTTCCGGATCAATGGAGAGGCATTGAATACCGTATTGACAGATTTTAAGAAAGGCTATTATCATCGTCAAACGGTGGGCATTTTTCCTGCCTACCGCTTTGGCAACCGGGTGGAAATATTTGCCGGTCCAACCTTCAACTTTGTGAGTACCAAGCATGATGTTGGCCGCGATTTAGTCAGTCATTATATCTGGTCGGAAGATGTGAGCCGCAACCGGTTCCATGGAGCGTATATTGGCGCTGCCGGGGGAATACAGGTAACGCTGTAGAGAGCGGGAAGCCCAAAGCTATTGACGTGAATAATGCCGGGATGGTGACTGCATACCCGTTGCATGATGGCGTTTTTGTGGAGCGCAGGCGGGGTGTTCGGGAAAAGAATGGCAGTTCCGTGTCGAGGCTTCTTTTATGGCATTGTATTTGGAGAAAATCTGCTAAACGCATCATTTATGAAAACATGGCTTTACCTACCGCTGCTCCTACTAGGTTTCATTTTACCTGGTTGCACCAAGAAAACCACTGAAATCGTCATTCCAAATCAAACTGTTTTATACGAAATAACGCCGGATGCCTGGGGATATGATAACAACACCGGTACCTACTTTTATTCTATTCCATTGCCTGAGTTAAAGGGGGTAAACCAAACTGATGGTGTGATTGTATCTATGGCCCGATATGATGCCAGCGGCCAGACACCGCAGGCGTATGAATTATTACCGCAGGTATACAATAACCAGTCTTACTTTATCATCCACGATGACGCTAACCTGGAAGTAGATATCAAAGGTATTAACGGCGCTGCTTCTGTTAAACCAGCTACCAAAGTAAGAGTGAAGATTGTATTAATACCTTCCGTTAACTAGGATACAGCCAGCTTTACCATTTCTCAACATACATATACAGGGCTCCTGCGAAAGCAGGGGCCTTTTTTATTATGTTTGCAATAAATCCCCTTTATGAGTGCACCAGTCGTATATAATCAGTTGGCCGGACAACGGGTACAGCGTATCGAAGCCCTTAGCGACGGCGTATTTGCTATTGCTATGACTTTGTTGGTATTGGATCTGAAAGTACCGGTAGCTAATGCCCTGCAATCGGAAAAGGAAATGCTGAAAGAGTTGCTGGCCCTGGGCCCCAAGATTGCCACCTACTTCGTGGGTTTTATGACAATGGGTATCTTTTGGGTGGGGCAGTCGGCGCAACTCACTTATATTGAAAAAACGGACCGGCGCCTTACCTGGTTGTCGGTATTTTTCCTGGCTTTTGTGTCATTGTTGCCCTTTACCACTGCGTATCTCAGCGAGCATCTTCAGGCTAAAGTGGCCATTGGTTTGTATTGGGTTAATATTTTCATGCTGGGGCTCATTCTTTATATACATTGGCATTGTGCCTATGGCAGCGGTTTGGTAAGTGCAAAAGGGGAGCAGGGGGCTGCGGTGAGCAGGGCCATGTTACGGCGCATTGTACATGCGCAGCTGCTGTACGCAGGAGGCGCGCTTCTTGGTATTATCTTCCCCGTGGTGAGTGTGGGTTTCATATTTCTGGTGCAACTGAACTACGCCACTGCCTATACGACTTTTATTAAAAAGCTTTTTCAGAAAGGCCGTAACAATAACATAACTACCACTCCTCATTGATAGTTGCGGATAGCCCGGATTTTTTATTATTTTCCGCTTTTGATGGATCCCTTTATCAGTGTACATGAAAAAATCAACTATTAATGGATAACAGAAGAGATTTTATTAAGAAGGCGGCGTTGCTATCCGGTGCTGCCGGTGTATTTAGCGCTTTGCCGGCTTCTATTCAGCGGGCGATGGCCATAGATCCCAGGCCTGGAAGTACCTTCCTGGATGCAGAACATATTGTGATACTGATGCAGGAGAACCGCTCTTTTGACCACTGTTATGGTTCCCTGAGAGGTGTACGTGGCTACAATGATCCACGGGCTATACAGTTGCCCAATAAGAACCTGGTGTGGCTGCAAAGCAATGAGAAGAATGAAACCTTTGCTCCTTTCCGTTTAAACCTGAAAGATACCAAAGCCACCTGGATGAGCAGTTTGCCGCATTCCTGGGGCAACCAGGTAGATGCCCGCAACAATGGGAAGTATGATAAGTGGCTGTTGGTAAAGAAATCTGGCAACAAGGACTGGTCGCCCATGCCGCTGACCCTGGGGTATTATAACCGGGAAGATATTCCTTTCTATTATTCCCTGGCCGATGCTTTTACCGTATGTGATCAGAATTTCTGTTCTTCCTTAACCGGAACAACACCCAACAGGCTTTATTTATGGACAGGCACCCTGCGTGATGAGCAAAATGCTTCCTCCAAAGCCAATGTATGGAATGAGGATGTGGATTATGGTAACGAAGCACATTGGACTACTTTTCCCGAGCGTTTGGAAGATAATGGCATTTCCTGGAGGATATATCAGAATGAAATCAGTGCAGCGGGATTGGAGGGAGAGAAAGACGGCATGCTGGCCAACTTCACCGACAACCCGATAGAATGGTTTACTGCGTTCAATGTACGTTTTGCTGCGGGACATATTGGGTACCTGCAACGACAGGTAAAAGAGCTGCCGGGAAAAATAGCAGAAACGGAAGCGAAACTGAAAACCACTTCCGGTGAGGAGGCTGCCAGACTGCAAAAACTGCTTACTCAACTACAAGCAGGCCTGGAAAAAGCAAAGAAGGATGCGGAACAATTTACCGCCGCCAATTTTGCAAAATTGCCGCCCAGGGCGCAGCAGTTGCATAACAAAGCTTTTACTACCAATATCAATGACCCCGACTATCATGAGCTGGAAACGCTCACCTATAAGGATGGGGATAAAGAGAGAACGGTACTGGTGCCGAAGGGCGATATCCTGCACCAGTTCAGGGCGGATGTAAATGGGGGTAAACTGCCTACCGTATCGTGGCTGGTAGCGCCGGGTGAGTTTTCAGACCATCCCGGTTCGCCGTGGTACGGCGCCTGGTATGTGTCGGAAGTACTGGATATATTAACTAAAAAGGAAGAGGTGTGGAAAAAGACCATTTTCATTTTATGTTACGATGAAAATGATGGTTACTTTGACCACGTACCTCCTTTTGTAGCACCTCATAAACCTGGTACCGGCCTGGTGTCTGAAGGGATTGACACCGGTATTGAGTATGTAACCCGGGAGGAAGAGCAAGTCAAGAAATACCTGCGACCTGACGAAGTCAGGGAAAGCCCGATAGGATTGGGATACCGGGTGCCGTTGGTAATTGCTTCTCCCTGGAGCAGAGGTGGGTATGTGAATTCGGAGGTATGTGATCATACTTCCATCTTGCAGTTTATGGAGCATTTCCTGCAGCATAAAACAGGTAAGGTCATCAGGGAAACGAACATTTCTGCCTGGCGCCGCGCCGTTTGCGGGGATCTTACCTCCGTATTCCGTCCTTTTAATGGCGAAAAGATACATGTACCATTTCCCGAAAGGAATGAGTTTATAGAAATGGTGCATAATGCCCGGTTCAAGAAATTGCCGGATGGCTTTAAGGCGCTGACGCCGGCAGAGGTGGCACAGATTAATCAAAACCCGGCGGCGTCTGAATGGATGGCTCAGCAGGAAAAAGGTATCCGTGTGGCCAATGCATTGCCATATGAATTATATGTGAATGGTAAGCTGAGCGCCGATAAACAGCGTTTTGAAATCGGCTTTGAGGCGGCTAACAAAGTATTTGCCCAGCAGGCAGCCGGGTCGCCATTTAACGTATATGCGCCAGGGAAATACCTGCAGGAAGCCAGCCAAACTATGGAGCCGGTGAGAACATGGTCCTACGGCGTAAAAGCGGGTGATAAGCTAACGGATAACTGGCCGTTGTCGTCTTTTGAAGATGCACACTATCATCTGCGGGTATACGGACCTAACGGATTTTTCCGTGAGTTTGCTGGCGATGCCAACGATCCGCAGGTTGAAATACAGGTGGGTTATCAGCGTAGTCTTACCAACAGCCGGAAACTAACTGGTAATATAGAGGTGAAGTTAATAAATCACGCGACTAAAGCGGCGGCAATAGTTATCACGGACCTGGGTTATCATAAAGGTGTGCTGAAAAAAACGGTGGCGGCTAAAACGGAAGCGGTGTTAATCGTGGACTTGTCTAAGAGCCACGGCTGGTACGACTTTTCGGTAAAGGTAGCCGGCAACCGTTTGTTCGAACAGCGATATGCAGGCCGGGTTGAAACGGGTAAGGAAACATATAGTGATCCTGTTATGGGAAGGGTGTAACATAGTGACGTGATATATTATGTAATAAGGGAGTACCTGCTTTTCCAGGTACTCCCTTATCTTTTCCTGGTATTGGTTTGAACTAAATTATAAGATTTTTGTTATTTGTTTTTTTGTATATTGACTGATGTGTTGGTGATCCCGAATCTGTCTAAGCCTCAAATCAAATTACCTATTCATTAAATCATCCAAAATCTCTTTTTATGAAACGCTCTAACTGTCGTCTGTACTGGTTATTTTCTTTGGCTATGATACTTGCATTTGTGGCCTGTTCTAAAGAGGGATCTCAGGGCCCTGCTGGTCCTGCCGGCCCCCAGGGCCCTCAAGGTCCCGCTGGTCCTGCCGGTACTGATGCCGCAGGCATTACCTATTCTGCCTGGGAACCTTTAGCATTTGATTCCATCCGGGATAATAATGGAGTAGCCACGAAGACTGGTTTTTTTGCCATTATTGATGCTCCCAAACTGACGGATGATATCCTCAACAAAGGGTTGGTAAACGTTTATTTTAATTTCGATTCTACCTCCAAGCCGTATATTGTACCGGTGCCTTATGTGGATAATAATATGTATATCACTTACCAGGCAGAAAAAGGCAGTATCTATATTGTTTCAAACGTAGATCTGAGCGGTGGTTCCATTCATACAGGAGACAGTCCAATTAACCTGTTCCGGTATGTGCTGGTACCCGGGGCAACAGCGGCGCGCAGTGCGAATGGTGTGGACTGGAAGAACTATGCGTCTGTTAAGAAGTTTTATGGTCTGAAAGACTAAATACGGATAAAATCATAACGATGGTAAAGTCCTTCTTCCCGTCCTGAACCGGGGAGGGGGACTTTTTGTTGAGGTATATGCACAATTTGTTCCCGGTAGGCCACGTGATCCTTTTGTTTTTTTAGCTGAGGTATGGTATCCGGCAACCGGCTTTCATTTTGCTAGCTGATATCATTATGGAAAGGCAAATTTTGAAGGTGTTATTGGCTTGCCTTATTGTGGCCGCCTGCAAGGGACCTTCCTCCCCTGGCACCTCGTCCTCCCCGGAATCATCCCAGGAAGAAGATACGGTCAGTCCCCGTAACAGGGGGATTACCCCCGCCAATGCCTACAACGACTTGTTCCTGGATAGTATGGCGGTAGAAAAATTTATTCAGCAAAAGCGGCTGGACAGTCACATGGCTAACCGGCTGCGAAGTTTTTACAATACCCGCAATTATGAGTTTGCCTGGCTGGATAGCAAGGGGCCTACCGAACAGGCCTCGGCCTTTCAGAGCTTATACAGTTATAGCAAGGATACGGGCAGCAGTAAGGCCATCGATATCCGTTTAGATGGGCTAAAAACGGAAGACAGCCTGGTGATAACCGCCAATAACCCTGAAATGACGCATCTTGAATTGCAGCTAACCGTGCGACTAGTGACCTATTTCAGGAAAAGAGGCGGAAGCGTGGAGCAAATAGAGCATATGGTGCCTGCCCAACGCTATGAAGTGATGCAGCTGGCTGACTCTATGCTGAAAACCAACGACCATTTATTCCCGGCAGTAGCGCCTATGAAAGCGCCGCTCAAAGCTTATATGGGGTATGTGCGGGATGGAGGCTTGGATACGTTGCCACGGGTTGGTAAAGGATACCGGAAGGGTCAATCTTCTCCCGATATCCGGCTGATAAAAAAACGATTAACCCTTACCGGGGAGCTGGCAGACGAGGATAGCAGTGCGGTATTTGACGATGCCCTGGAAACAGCAGTAAATATCTTTCGTAACCATTATGGTTACACGGAAAACGGGGTGTTGAATGATACCATTATCAGGGAACTCAATGTATCTGCCCAAGCGCGCCTGCAGCAGTTACTGATCAACATGGAAAGAATGAAATGGATGCCCGCGGCTGATAAAGGAAAGCTGATACTGGTTAACATCCCCGCTTTTAAACTACAGGTGGTAGAAGACAGGCAGCAACTTTTTGATATCGACATTATTGTTGGAAAGGAAGGGCATAGTACTACTATGTTTTCGGGGTGGCTGAGCCAGGTAGTCTTTAGCCCCTACTGGAATATTCCACGCAGTATTATCAGAAAAGAGATATTACCGGCCATGAACCGGCGCCCGGGCTACCTGGCATCAAAGCATATGGAGATAACGGGGCATCAAAACGGGTTGCCGGTTATCAGACAGTTGCCGGGACCGCATAACGCCCTGGGGCGGGTAAAATTCCTCTTCCCTAATAGTTATAATATTTACTTCCATGATACACCAGAGAAGAGCTTGTTTAACCACGATATCCGGACCTACAGCCACGGTTGCATTCGACTGAAAGATCCGATGAAAATGGCACAGTTTGTATTGGAAAATTCGCCGGAGTGGACCACCGAAAAGATTACGGCGGCCATGGACAGCGGCAAGCAAACTTATGTGACCGTAAAACACCCGGTGCCGGTGATTATCACCTATTTTACCGCCTGGGTAGAAGGAGATACTTTACATATAGCACCAGATGTATATGATCACGATATTCCGTTCCGGAATAAGTTGTTCCTATAGTTTAGGAAGCGGTGCTGTCGTGCCTCAATATTTTTGTATGGGCAGAATAATATTTATCGGGGCTGTATAAAAACAGGCAGGTCCCGTTCTGTATACGTTGAATTACCTTACGATGAATATCGATGGGAATAGCGGGGCAGCCGAGGCTGCGGCCAATATAACCCTGTGCTTTACCCAGGCTTTCATTAACATAGTCGGCGCTGTGCATTACGATACCCCTGCTAAGTGCATTGTCGTTGATGCCGGCTTCCTCACCTTCCAGGCGAAGGGATAATCCGTGCTCACCGTTGTAGGTGTCGCCGGTAATGTAAAACCCAAGGCTGCTTTTAAAGCTATTCATCTTATTGGAAAAGGTATTGGCAATATCTTTTCCTGAATTTCTGCCATGCGATACCAGGGTATTAAACAACAACAGCCTGTTTTTGAGATCTATTACAAACAGACGTTTTTTGGTGCTGGGCAGGGAGAAATCAACAATAGATAAGATATCCGGATTTTTTATTCTTCCGGTTTCTTCCAGGTGTTGAAAACCTAATAGTGCATTTTGAAACGCTTCCCGGGATAAACCGGCAGAGTCGAGCCGCATGATATCGTACAAACTCTCTTCCTTTTGCGAGGAATCTGTTTTAAGGCCGTTGCGTGCAGGTTGATTGGCAGCAGTTGATTTCTCGGAAGTAGTAAGTGTTGTAATCAGAAAAACAAAGAGGCAAATAGCACTGATAAAAATTAGCGGTTTAATCGTCTTCTTCACATTCATTTTCACTCCGTAATTTGTTTAGGTGATTGATTAAAAAGGCATAGGTCACGAAGTTAACTGATTCTGACCTGGAATAAAACCCTGGAAACCTGTTTGAGCCCGCTTGGAAATCGGTTTTAACAGTGCTTTCACATACATGAGAAAAACATATAAATGCTAAACATTGGTTAAAGCCTGGAGAATATCAGGATAATTGATTATTTTATCTGATATAACTTTGGAAAACGGTTTCGTAGAAAGAGAAAACTGCCATAAAAATGGGTCGGTTCTTGCGCCGGCCCTTTGTTATTATCCATTCATTTAAATTAGTGAGTCATGCCTGAATTACCCGATCTGCAAGCATTTCGTCATAACCTGGAAAAGAAATTATTGCATCAGCAACTGAAAACAATTACTGTTAAGAACAGTAAGAAACTGGCGGTTACTGAAAAGACGCTGCAATCTGCCCTGGAAGGGCAAAAGTTGAAAGAGATACAGCGGGTGGGAAAGGAGTTGCATTTTGTATTCCAGAATGGGCATGTACTGGGCATGCACCTCATGTTGCACGGCAAATTATACTTCTTTGATCATCAAAATAAAGAGAAGTACACGATCGCCGAATTATTGTTTGGTAACGGAACCGGGTTAGCGATTACTGATTTCCAGGGCTCTGCCAATATTGCGCTGGACCCGGCTGAAAAAACTGCTCCAGATGCCTTGTCAGATGATTTTAATGAGCGCTACTTGGAGACACAGTTGAGCAAGAAAAAGATCGGTATTAAAAAATTTCTGTTGGATCAAAAGCAGGTGTTGGGCATCGGAAATGCTTATGCCGATGATATTTTGTGGTACGCCAGGATTTCTCCTTTTTCCATCTGTAATAAAATCCCTGCCGCCAAGGTAAAGGTATTGCTGTCTGCCATCAGGCATATTTTACGGGAAGCCGAAAAAAAGATACTTAAAAGTAACCCCGACATTATTCATGGAGAAGTCCGGGACTTTATGCTGGTACATAATGCCAAATTAAAGGAAAGTCCGGGTGGCGCTGCCATCCAAAAAGATACCGGTGGCGGCAGAAAGACTTATTACACGGATGAACAGGAATTATTTGAGTAGTATCCCCGACGCAAAAGCCGTATCCGGGGTAGTGTTCTGCGGTTCATAAATTCTCCCGGCGATTTTTTCCACAAAAGCTTTGGGGAAAAATTTGGGCAGCCAGGCGTTCAATTTATTAGTGAAACCGGGCACAATTTCCGCTTTGCCGCTAAACAAGCCATCAATAGCTATTTTAGCTACCCTTTCTGGCGTCATATTAAACCGGTCGGCAATCTTCCGGGTGCGGTTGCTCATGCGCGCCCGGTTCACAAAATCGGTATCGGTACTACCCGGGCTCAATGCGCTCACGGAAATATTGGAGTGCCGTAGTTCATGCCGGAGTCCGCGCGTAAACGATAGCGCAAAGGCCTTGGTAGCGGCATAAATATTCAGGTAGGGTACCGTTTGATAAGCGGTAGTGCTGGCCAGATTAAGCAGGTATGCCCTGGGAAACTGCCGCAGTACCGGAATATAGGCATACGACAAGCTTACCTGTGCCTTGATATTTACATCAATGATATTCAGCTGTTCGGGCAGTGTTAATGTTTCAAATGCGCCATTGATACCATACCCGGCGTTATTTACCACCACCGACAACAAATCGTGATAAGTACTGCTCCAGGCAGTGACTTGTTGCGCAGCATCGGGGGCCGATAAATCCTGTTGCAGCGTGCGTACATGCACGTGATATTGTACTGACAGCGCTTCTGCGGTAGCTGCCAGGGCAGGTTGGTCTATATCCACCAACAGCAGGTGGTAATTTTTTTCCGCCAGCTGTGCCGCAATGGCTTTCCCTATTCCTTTGGCTGCGCCGGTAATTAATGCGTATGACATAGTTATTATTTTTAGAGAGAAGGAGTGTTTACTTCCGCCAGCTTTTCCGGGTGTGCAGTAACATTTACCCACTGTGGCTTCCCGCCATAGAGGTGTTGTTTAAACTGGGCCAGCTTATGATAGAAAGGCGTGGGGCTATTGGCTGTTTTAGGCTGATAGTCGCCGGTAATGATAGGGATGTACATCACCCGCCGGCGGCTTTTTTCGCCGGTGTGTGACGACTGCTGTACGCGGTGCCACAGGCGGCCATCATGCACGGTAAGATCGCCCGCTTCGATATCGAAACCCACTTCCTTTTTATCCGGATTGTTATCGATGAAATATTTCTTTCTGAATAGTAATTTAAAAAGGCCTTGTTCGTGCGTACCGGGTAATACCCGTAGACCGCCGTTATCCAGCGGGCAGTCGTCGAGGTGAATGCCTACGTTGAGCATAGGAAGAATCCGCGAGCCAAGAAACAAATCCCGGGGGCTATCGGTGTGCCAGCCCAGCTGCTTGAATTGGCTGGCAGCGGTATTAACATAATGATTGATTACCAGTCCATCTTTTTCATTTTCGCCTATCCTGCCGCTATAGGGACCCAGTAATGCGATGAGCGACTGGAGCCTTTGATCTTTCAACAATTCACGTAAGGTATTGCTGAAGTGGGAGGCAAAAGCAATGCGTTGAATGAGCGGAGCGCCATTGATGTCGGCGCCGAATTTCAGCGGAATACCGTTGACTTTCTGTACCTGGTTGCGTAACAGGAAATCCTGTACCCGCGCTACCTCTTCGTGAATATGGGCAAGTGTATTTTTATCCAGGTAATTTTTAAACTGGATGATTCCATGTTGGCGGAAATATTGGAGATGTGTGTGGTTAATCGCCTCATTGAGGCGGAATATGGGTTGGTTGTTCGTGTTCATGACGAATGTGTTTAGACTGACAGTAATGTTGGTTGTTGAAATAAAAATGCGAAGCGGCAGTGGTGGGAGCCTGCAGGAGGGAATGGGCGTTAACAACAATAAACAGCTGCTGGCTGTTGCGGGCGATTGATCAGATGGTATAACCGGTGTCGGTTAGATGGATAATAATTAGTGTCCATGGCATACGATTTTTATTAGTCTACTAATTCTGTGGACAAATATAGATATTCACTTTTAATTGCAAAAAAATATTTTCCGTTACCGGACGGGATGTTATTGGCCGGTATTATTCAGTAATGCTTCATAGTCGCTATTAGTATCGATATCTATGGCGCCTTGGGGAAAATGGAGGGTAGCTACCTGGTTGGGGTGTTGCAACAATATTTTTTTAGCGCCTTCCTGTCCGCTGAGGGATAGCAGCTGGGGGAAGAATTTTTTATCGAAGAGAGCCGGCGTACCTATTGTGTCGCCATAGGCAGCTGCTACCAGGCTCTTGCCGCTGGACTTTTTGAGAGCGTAGAGGTCTTGCAGCAGGGAAGTGCTGATATGTGGCTGATCGCATAAAAGCAACAGTGCGCTGGAAGTATTGGGTTGTACCTGGAGCAGGTGTTGCAGGCTTGCTTTAATAGAGCTGCCCATGCCGGTAGGCCAGTGTGGATTAACGATTGTGTGTACTTTTTCTGCAGTGAGTTGTTGTTTGATCTGGGTAGCAAAGGCACCCAGCACTACCACAACAGGCATATGTCCTGACTGCTGGGCGGTGTGTACTACATTTTGCAGCAGGCTTTTATGTTGAAAAGGCAGTTGCTGTTTTGGGGTGCCCAGCCTTTTTGAGGCGCCAGCGGCGAGGATGATGATACCGGTTGTTTCCATTATAATACTTGTTGGAGGATGATTTGTTGTTCACGTGGATGAATGGTGGTATTTTTTTCCCGTAAGGAAGTAGCGGCTGCTGCCGACATCACTGATTTTATTTCACTGACTACGGAGAGCGCAATTTCTTCCGGTGTTTCTGCGCCGAGGTCAAGTCCTGCGGGTCCGTGTATGCGTGCCCGTTGTTGCCTCGAAACCTGGATGCCGTTTTCCATGAGTTCGCTGAGCATGCGTTGTAATTTTTTGGCAGGCCCCAACACGCCTATATACGGCAGGGGAAGTGGTAATAATTGTGCCAGCAGGACCAGGTCGTAATTATAGTTATGGGTCATGAGTATCACTGCCGTGTAGGCGTCGGTGTTAACTGCCGACAGGAGTTGTGCCGGCTTGGCCAGTACAACCCGGGTAGCATCGGGGAACCTTGACTGGGTAGCGTACAGGGGGCGTCCATCGGCAACAATGGTACCCCATCCCAGCAGGCCGGCCATTTTTACCAATGGTATTACATCGTTGCCTGCGCCGGCAATGAGCAACTGTATAGCAGGTGGCAGATAAGCTGCATGCGCAGTAAAGTCGTTATTAGCGGCCTGGTAGGTTTTGGTAAAAGAGGTTTGTGTGCCCAGCGCCACCCGGGCATCGGTGATCACAGCCTGTTGGAGCTTCTTGTCTTCAATAGGGTATACCGTTTGCCCGTTGGCGGTGAGCAGCAGGCAGGTACCGGGCTGAGGTCCTTTGCGCTGGCGCAGACTAAAAAGGGTGACCAGCGCCGCGGGGCTGCGATGTGCGACGACTTCGCGGAGCAGCGCCAACGGGTTGTTGGAACTGGCAGCGTTGATAGGTTCCAAGAGAATATGAATAATGCCGTTGCATCCCAGTCCTACACCCAGTATAGCATCGTCTTCATCGTTGGTATCGTAGGTAACCAGCATGGGTTGCTGTTGCAATATTACCAGCTGTGCTTTGCGCAGGGCATCGCCTTCGAGGCATCCACCGCTGATGGCGCCGGTAAGGGTGCCATTTTCTGTTACCAACATACGCGCACCGGGTTGACGGTAAGCCGATCCTTCCACATGCACTACTGTAGCCAGGGCTGTTTTCAGGCCTTGCTGGCAAGCGTTATGATAAGCCTTTACAATATCTTCGAGCTCTTTCATGTGGTTGCATTTTCTGTGGAGGCAATATGCAATAGCTTATCTGGTGTGATAGGCAGATCGCGTACACGGATGCCGGTGGCGTGAAATACTGCATTGGAAACAGCGGCCGCAAATCCTATCAATGCAATTTCTCCCAGTCCTTTAGAGCCCATGGGATTAATATGTGGGTCCTTTTTATTAACGAAATACACATCGGTGGGTGGCGTATCTGCGTTGACCGGTACGTGGTAATCGGCGTAGTTATTATTTATGAAACGGCCGAAGCGGTGATCCAGTATAGCCTCTTCCGTTAGGGCCATACCGATGCCGCCTACTACGCCGCCAATCATCTGGCTGCGGGCTGTTTTGGTATTAACGATGGCGCCAGCGTCTGCCACGCTTACGATATGTTGTATGCGCACCACACCGGTAGCGGGATGTACATGTACTTTGGCAAAATGTACGGAGAAAGAGTACATGGAGTATTTCTTTCTTTCGTCGCCGCCCTGGGAGGTAGCTGTTACTTTTACTTCCGGCAGCTTTTGTTGTTGCAGTAGTGCTTCATGCGTAATTTTTGTTTGCCGGTCGGCAGTAATGAGTTGTCCATCTTCATAAATAATCAGCTCCGGGGTGGTTTGTTTAAATGCGGGCACCTGGCTGATAGCGAGGTTCGCCAGTTCTTTAAGCAGGGCATGGCAAACGTCCGATACGGCGCTACCTACAGTAGATACAGTGGCAGAGCCTCCTTGTTCCGGTGCATAGGGAAAAGTGGACTCACCCAACATAAAAGTTATTTTATCCGGGGTGATACCGGTGACATCGGCGGCGATTTGTACCATGGCAGTGGCCGTACCGGGGCCAATATCTGCGGCGGCGCTTTGAAGGGTGAGTGTGCCATCGGATTTTAGTATAGCCGATACCGTAGCTTTGCCACGATAGGCGCCGAAGGTACCACTGCTCATGCCATAGCCCACCAGCATACCATTTTCCTGCATACTGCGTGGTACCGGGTTGCGGCTAGACCAACCAATTTTTTCCGCCCCTATCTGATAGGCTTCCTTCAGGTATTTGCTGGAGAAGGGGAGGTTTCTTTCGGGGTCGGTATCGGCATGATTGAGGATGCGCAATTGCAGCGGATCTATTTTCAGTTTGTAGGAGAGCTCATCTATGGCCGATTCCAGGGCGAAGGAGCCAGTGGCTTCCCCGGGGCCCCGCATCCAGATGGGCGTGCTCATATTGAGCGGTACCAGCTGGTACCGGGTATTTACGTTGGGGCAGTCGTACATGAATTTCGTCATGGCTACAATGCCTTCGGTAAAATCTTCGTAAGGCGACGTGATAGCGACGGCTTCATGGGTAATGCCGGTTAATTTCCCATCGGGAGTGGCGCCCATGCTTATCTTCTGACTGGAATTGGGCCGGTATCCTACCAGTGTAAACATTTGTTCGCGGGTGATAACCAGCTTTACTGGTTTACGTATTTTTTTGGCGGCCAGTATAGTGGCAATTTCCAATGGCCATACACGGAGTGCCATGCCAAATGCGCCGCCTACAAACCGGGAGTGGACGGTAATATTTTGTTCGGGGATTTCGAACAGTTCCTGGATTGTTTCCTGTACGCTTTTCACGCCCTGTGTTTTAGCATAGAGTGTGAGGTTGTCGGGAGTGGTCCAGTGAGCAATGATACCAGCCAGCTCCATGGGATTGTGTACTTCCAGTGGAATGGTGTATTGGGCGCTGTGGGTAACAGGTGCTTTTTGCCAGGCATTAATTTCTCCACGGGAATAGTCTTTCATGCGATTGTTCTGAAAGGCTTTATCCATGCTGGCTTCCATATTAGTGTAATGTGTTTCCTGGTTGTACTGTACTTCTACCAGGGAGGCGGCGTATACTGCGCGTTCCAGGGTGTTAGCTACTACAATAGCTACTGGCTGCCCGTTGGAGTAAATGCGGTTATCGCGGAAGATTTGCAGGCCGTTTTTGTTGCCCGGAGTCGTCTTTTTATACCCAGGTACCGGCGGGGCGTTCAGGTGCGACACTACATCTACTACACCTGGTGCGCGCAACGCTTTGGTGGCGTTGATGCCGGCAATGGCGCCGCAGCTGATGGTACTGCAAACCAACGCAGCGTATTGCATATCCGCTGGTTGGTGGTCGGCAAAGTATTTGGCTCCGCCGGTTACTTTCAGGCGACCATCCACGCGGTTCATGGGTTGTCCTGTTTGTTGTTTTTTCATGCGGTAGCAGCTTTTAGTAAGGCGGTTTGAATACTATTGAATGCCAGCTCTTTTTTAAACCCATTGTGGGCGTATGTTTTAGCGCCCTGGATGGCGATGTTCGCCGCCAGCCGGAAGTTATCGCTGGTAGGTGTTTTGCCGGTGAGCGCTTTTTCTGCATCGGGCAGGCGCCAGGGTTTATGTGCTACTCCGCCCATGGCTATACGAACATTGCGTATAACATTGTCGCTGATATCCATGGCCACTGCTACAGACACCAGCGCGAAAGCATAAGAGGCGCGGTCGCGTACCTTGAGGTAGCAGGTATGTTTGGTGAATGGGTGCGGGGGTATTTCCACCGCCGTGATCAGTTCATTTTTAGCCAGGTTATTATCCAATTGCGGGGTATTGCCGGGCAGGCGGTGAAAGTCGGTAAATGGAATGCGGCGTTCGCCTTTGGGGCCTGCTACCAGTACCGTTGCGTCGAGGGCGGCCAATGCTACGCACATATCGCTGGGATGAACGGCGATGCAGTTGTCGCTGGCGCCGAAAATGGCGTGCATGCGGTTAATACCTCCGGTAGCGCCGCAGCCGCTGTTGGGCTGCCGTTTATTACAGGGCATAGACGTATCGTAGAAATAGGAGCAACGGGTGCGTTGCATCATGTTGCCACCTACGGTAGCCATATTGCGCAGTTGCTGGGATGCGCCGGCCAGTAGGGCTTCCGACAACAGCGGATGTTGTGTTTTTACCAGGTCATGTGCGGCCAGGTCGCTGTTGAGCACCAGGGCGCCTATGTGCAGGGTATTACCGTCCTGCCGGATCTCCCGGAGTGGAAGCTGGTTGATGTCGATCAGTTTTTCCGGTAAGGCGACCCCGTTTTTCATGAGGTCGAGCAGGTTAGTACCACCGGCAATGAAGCGGGCGCTATGATCGCGTGCCATAGCTTCTATGGCGGCCTTGAGGCTGTTGGGTCTTACGTAGGAGAAAGGATTCATGCTGTTTGTCCTCCATTTTTTACGTCCATGATGGCGTTTACAATATTGTCGTATGCACCGCAGCGGCAGATGTTGCCGCTCATGAATTCGCGGATTTGTTCCGGCGAGCCGGCATGGCCTTCGTTCAGGCAGGCTACGGCCGACATGATTTGTCCGGGGGTACAATATCCGCATTGGAAGCCGTCATGCCGGATGAATGCTTCCTGCACGGGGTGCAACTGATCGCCGTTGGAAAGGCCTTCGATGGTAGTAATCTTTTTGCCCTCCTGCATTACGGCGAGTGTGAGACAAGAGTTGATCCGCTGGCCATTTACATGTACCGTGCAGGCGCCGCACTGGCCGTGGTCGCAACCTTTTTTAGTACCGGTCAGCGCAAGCTGTTCCCGTAGCAGGTCCAGCAGGGTAACACGGGGTTCTACGGAGAGCTGCATTTTCTTCCCGTTTATTTCCAGGCTGACCGGCATCTTTTCGAACACGGCGGCAATGGCTTCGTCGTGTTGCGCGGCCTTTAGCACCAATGGCGGCGCTAAGGCCAGTGCCATAACAGCAGAAGATTGTTTCAGGAAATCGCGGCGGGCTTCCTGTTTATCTTTTTTTGGTGGAACAGATGATGGCTTGTTTCCCTGTGGCATTTTGCACCCGTTTTTTTCACTAATAAGTTAGCGAAAAAAAATGGTTCCGGGTGCTAAACTTTGATGTATGGTGAACGGAAAAGCTGGTCTATTGCTTAGGAGCAACCCTGGTTTCTCCGTTGCGGGTTATGCGCATGGCGGTGGCGTTGCCATTGTTGTCGGTTACAAACTCGATATCGAAGCCGGCCTCATTGTCCAGGAAAAAGTGGGTATTGTCTGCTGCACTCATGGGCGACCTTGGGCCTTTGTCGGGATAAGCTACCAGCTGCCCGTTTTCCAGCTTTAGCTCTACCAGCAGCGATTGGGCAGTGATCTTATACATGCCGGTGTATTTTTTCAGGATGTCTTCACTCAATTTTACCGCTACTTTTTTGGTGGGTGTATAATATGGTTGTTGGTAACAAGCGGCCAGTATGCTTTTGGCAATGCCGTTAAGTGCAGGGGTTTCGGTATTGCTGAGTAAAATTATACAGATATCATCTTCCGGTACTCTCAGTAGCTGGGAGCGGAAACCAAAAATGCCGCCGCTGTGCATGACTGCTTTATGTCCAAAGAGGGTGTCTATTTCCCAACCAAATCCATAATGGTTTTTTACAGGCGTGGTGGCCAGGGCGATAGATTGTGCGCTGATGATACGGTTCTGTTGCAGCGCCTGGTGAAAGCGGTACAGATCGCCGGTGGTAGCGTAAATGGCGCCCGCAGAAAAGGAAACAGATGAGTCTACCAGGGGGGATATTTTCGTGTAATTATTCAGGCTATCGGCCACATATCCAATGGTTCGGTTGTTACTTTGAAGGTGCGCAAAGTCAAACCCGCTGTGTTGCATGCCGGCTGGTTTGAAAATATATTTCCTCACTGCGGCTTCCCAGGGCATGCCGGTGGCTTTATGTACAATATATCCCAGCATGGAATAGCCGGAGTTACTATAGTTCCAGCTGGTACCGGGTAAAAAATCCAATGGTTTGTCTTTAAAAAGTGCGATCATTTTTTCTTCTGTAGCCGGTTGTTCAGGATGCCAGAGGTCCCTGTCCAGCCTGGTATAATTGAAGATGCCGGAGGTATGCGATAACAGTTGCCGGATGGTGATGCTATCTCCATGGGGATAAGCCGGGTAGAATTTGCTGATGTGGTCGTCGAGTGACAATTGATGCAGCTCTGCGAGTTTTAGGATCAGCGTGGAAGTAAAGGTTTTGGTAACAGAAGCCAGCTGGTATTGACTGTTGGTGGTGTTGGGCGTATGGTCAGCCACGTTAGCCGGGCCATAGGCTTTATCTATCAGTATTTGTCCATGTACCGCCACGAGCGCCGTGCCGGAAAACTGGTGCTGATCATGATAAGCATAAAGGAGGGTATCAATTTTTTGTGTAGTAGTTTGGGCATACAGGGTTTGTACTGCGAAGAGGGTACACAATAGGGGGAGTATTCTCTTGAGCATAGCAAAAATTTTTGGAAAGGTAATATAGGGATGAGAAATGGGGTGGTAAATGTGATGGAACTATAGAAAAACAGGACGAAACCAGTAAAGTGGTGTGCTAGTTAGTATTGGGATCGCAGTAGAAGCCAGGTGGAATGGCCGTTTACAGGCGATATTTTTTGTCTGCATGTTGTGCTTCGAAGTCTCTTATTTGTTGTTGCAGTACGCGTTTTTGTTGCAGATACTGTTTGAGGTCTAAACCTTGTTGCCTGGACGTTTCCAGTTGGGTAAGCGCTTTGTGTAGCTGGTAATAGACTTTTCTGATTTGTGTAGTTTCAGAGTTCCGGAAAGCCAGTACATCGGGGGCTTCGCGGATAATATCGACAGAAAATCCGTTCTGTACCCAGTTATTAAAGTTGTAGTCAAGTATGGCCATGCTACCAGTGTCGAGGGCGCCGTATGCAACGATGTATACAGTGGGATCGTTGTTTTGGCAGTGGAGGCAAATGGCCTGACCGCCGCTGTCATCGCCAATGCTAAGGTATTGTGGCAGATAGTGTTGTACCTGGTAATCGGCGTTGCGCTGGAGCAGTTGGGCCGTACCATATAGCAGCACCAGGTCGGTTACCGGCAGATCATCTTCCGTCATTTCTTTTAGCAGGAAATCGCGATAAGCACCCGGCAAAGGGAAGCCGAGTGCTTTTTCTATTTCAGCGATGCTAATGTTGTTCACCATTTTTAAGCTGTGTTAACCATTGCTGGGCGAATTCGTTGCCTGGTTCCAGTTTGATCACCTCTTCGAAAGCGGCGATGGCGTTGGGCAGCTGGTCCATATTGTAGAACAATACGGCCCGGTTTACGTGAACATAAGGATCGTTCGGGGCCAGTTTCAACACTTCATCATAGATTGCCAGTGCCTCTTCGTCGAGCTGAAGCAGCATAAAGATGGATCCTTTATTCATCATCAGGTTAGGCTCTCCGGGCGACAGTTCCAGGCCTTTGTTGGCGTATTGCAATGCCAGTCGTAGTTTGGTGATTACGCCCATTTGGGTATCCTGGTTATAGCCGTTATCTTCCATGTAAGTGATGGTGGCATTGGCTTCCTGAAGGATTTTTATTACCTGTTGTTCATACCAGCCGGCGCTTTTTTCTACATTTTCAGAGAAGGGAACATTTTCCAGGTCTATTTCTTCTGCAGCATCCGTGCCGGGTTTCATTTTATCGGCTGCCGGCGCATACCACCATTCACAGAATTTTCCCAGTTCGCCGCCGATAGGCAGTTCATCGGAAGGTGGTAAGGTGTCCGCATCAATGGCATCGTTGGCCAGTACCAGTTCCAGTATGGATTCCAGTGCTTTGTAATCGATAGGTTCCCCCATTTGTTCTGCATTCATCACGATGTAGGGCATCAGCTGGTAGTAGCTGGCCAGCAGGCTGGTGTTTTTTTGTTCGCCTGCCAGCTCCGCAATTTCGTGTGACATGGTAAATACGTCAATTTCTTCCGGGGCTATTGCGTCGTCGCCGGTCAGGGTACCATTGTCTACCAGGTCGGTCCAGAGTAGGGAGCCGGCGTCGCAGTATAAAACATAGCGGTGGGTAGTATGGTCGTAGTTGGCGTAGCCTGCAACCGGGTTGGTTTCAGCGTCCCATTCGGCGGTTGGCTGCTCGTAGATAAAGCTAAATTTTTTGCTGGCTTCCAGCGCATCAAACCAGGCTTTATGGGCTTCGTAGGCCGGATGAGCGCTGAGGGGAAATGTATATACAAATCGGTGTTTGATCAGCGTATCTATTACGCGGAAATGGGTAAAGCCGGTATCAAACTGTTTTTGTACTTGATAGAGATTGTAGAAAAGACTTCTTCGGTCGAGTTCTTCTTCGGGGCTTTCGTCCAGGCAATAAACGGATAATTCCACCCATGATTCAACTTCATGCATCGACATATGTAGCGTGGTTTTTAGGCAAAACTACGTAAAAAGCATAAAGCATAAGGCAGAAAGCAAAAAGCTATTGTGGAGAATGACCAAAGCATATTGAAATATCCGCTGAGATCATTCTCCACAATAGCTTTTTGCTTTCAGCTTTATGCTTTCAACAGTACATTCTTCACGTATTTGTAGCTTTTGGTGACGCTCTGGAACGGATCGATGGTAATTTTGTCTTGTTCTACAAACAGGTGTTTTACACCTGCCAGTTTCGCCTGGGCAAATATTTTATGGAAGTTGATACTGCCGGTACCTACTTCTGCAAAGGTAACGCCGGAGAGCAGCTCCATGGAAGTTTTGTTTTCTGTGCCGGCGGCAGTGAGACTGGCAGTATTGTTTTTATCCATGTCTTTTACATGCCAGGCAACAAAACGGCCGGGTGCTTCTTTAAAGAGAGCTATTGGGTCGCGGCCTGATTTTACTGCCCAGAAGAGGTCCAGCTCAAAGGATACGAGGGAAGGATCTGTTTCTTTGAGCATAATATCATAGCCGGTACCGTTGGTATCTGTTAGTGGTTTAAATTCCCAGTAGTGGTTATGGTAGCCAATGTGCAGGTTTGCTTTTTTACAGATTTCGCCTGCTTTATTGAGTTGTTCTGCCATGAATTTATAATCATCGGCTACCAGTTTTTTATCCCAGAGGGAGAGTGGTAATACTGGTACGATGAAATAGCGTTGACCCAATGCGGCGGCCAGTTCAATTTGCGGCTGCAGGGCATCTGCGTTACCATTGCCGCGGGTGAGGTAGTCGTTGAGCTGATAGTGGCCGCTGGGCGTTACCAGTTGATGCTGTTGTAAAACGGCCCCCAGTTCTTTAGGCTTGAGGCCCCAGAATTCGCCTTTATCGCCGGCGCCCTGGAAGCCATAGAATGTTTCTACTTCGCGGTAGCCAATGCCTGCTACTTTAGCCAGGGTTCCTTTAGGGTCTTTGTCCAGCTGATCGCGCAGCGTATACAGCTGGATACCGATTTTCTTAGGGAGTGCTTTGTTGCCGGTCATAGCCAGGAGGCTGCCGGGGAGCATCATGCCTGCTGCCATCAATCCTGTTTGCTGGAGAAAGGAGCGTCTCGAAGTATGCATGGTCATAAAAGATTTATAACGTGGGTAAATGTTGAACCACTGCAGTGGTATATAAAGCAATTTAATAAAACGATTTTATCTTGACCGAATTTTTTAACAACCATGCGAGGAGCTGGTACTTTTTTGCAGAAACCGGCAGAATAATACAATAAAAAGATAGTTTGCTATAACGGAAAGGTAAGTACGGAAAAATAAATATTCCTTTGTAATGCTGGCTGGTAGCTAATTGGGCGGCCCTTGTGCT
The DNA here is from genome assembly GCF_012726295.1 of Chitinophaga sp. Ak27. Classification (GTDB taxonomy): domain Bacteria; phylum Bacteroidota; class Bacteroidia; order Chitinophagales; family Chitinophagaceae; genus Chitinophaga. The sequence goes on from NZ_JABAOB010000008.1 coordinate 242,108, forward strand.
ACATCATTGCAGCGGCTGTTTTTATTCCTGTAATTTTTGAGTGGAGGAGGTTTTAAAATGGTTAAATTGTTAGTAGTTACTTGTCTAAAACCTTTGTCCAACATGCGTGTTTTTTTCAGCAGTGTAAAACAGGCCGAAAAGGGTACCCGCCAGAAATCCAGGTTGCGGGAGTGGATAGAGGCGGTACTTTTTGCCGTTGTTGCTGCTACCCTGATCCGGACTTTTATTTTTGAGGCGTTTGTTATCCCCAGCGCTTCCATGGAAAAGACCCTGTTAATCAATGATTTTATTTTTGTGAGTAAAGTCAGTTATGGTCCCCGCATTCCTATTACCCCGCTGGCCTGGCCTTTTACTAACCATACCATGCCTTTTACAAAAGAGGTAGCTCCCTTTTCCACGGCTGTACAATGGCCTTACAGGCGGCTGCCGGGATTTGGGCATATTGAGCGGAATGATATAGTGGTGTTTAATTATCCCTGCGGGGATACGGTGCTGAAGAATAAAGCAGGGGAAGATGAAGACTATTATAGCATGGCTGGTTTAGGTGCGGAATACGTACACAAAAATTACGGACCACCCATTACCAGGCCGGTAGATAAGCGGGAAACCTGGATCAAGCGCTGTATAGCGGTGAGTGGCGACACTATTGAGATCGTGAGCGGCGAAGTATATATCAATCACCGCCCGGGCAGGATACCTCCGCATTTCCAGGCGCGGTACTATGTGACCATGCCGGACCGCCAGCGACTAAGTGAGGCCATGTTGGACAAGCTGGGTACAGATCACATTCCGCGGCCCATGCGCGATTCGGGCATGTTTATACACAACCTGTCGCTGGATAACCTGGATACCCTCTATACCAGGGGGGCGCAGATAAAGCGGGTGATTGTGGAAGGCTACGGCGATAACAGGATATTTCCCTTCGATAGCAAACATTATGAGTGGACACAGGATTGTATGGGCCCCATCTATGTTCCTAAAAAAGGTGTTACCGTGACACTTGATTCTTTAACCCTGCCTTTTTACCGCCGCATTATCGATACCTATGAGCATAATACGTTGCAAGTGGTGGGCAACAAAATTTATATCAATAGCCAGGAAACCAGTACCTATACGTTTAAAATGAATTATTACTGGATGATGGGTGATAACCGTAACGAGTCGACAGATTCGCGTTTCTGGGGTTTTGTGCCGGAAGACCATATTGTAGGAAAGGCCTGGATTATCTGGATGAGCTTTGACCATGGCCATATCCGCTGGCGACGACTGTTTAATGCGATTAAATGACAGCTGGGGAACACAAAATCCCCCGGGTGGTTTATCAGCTATGGCAGAGGGCTGTATGGTGTTTTGGTGATTTTTAAATTCGTACTTTCGCAGTATGCCCGTATTGCATCATTCAGATTACAGAGCGCCATTCCTCCTGCAGAATCGTCATATGTTAACGATTTATCCTTCCCTGTTTCGAAGTATCGCTCCTGCGTCTTACCGGCGGGAACGCATTCCTACACCGGATAGCGACTTCCTGGACCTGGATTTCAGCGAAAAAGGGAATGACCGTATCGTGGTGATTTTGCATGGCCTGGAGGGAAATTCAACGCGTAAGTATGTACTGGGCATGGTGCATATTTTTAATGAAGCAGGCTTCGACACCGTGTCTATGAATTTCCGTGGCTGCAGCGGGGAGCCCAATAAAAACCTGTGTTTTTATCATAGCGGGGAAACGGGTGACCTGCATACCGTGATTACCTACCTGCAAACATTGGGAAAATACAAAGCCATACACCTGGTCGGTTTTTCGTTGGGAGGCAATGTAACGCTCAAGTATCTGGGGGAAAGGGGAAGTCAGCTGAAAGGCGTCATTAAATCGGCCGTAGCCATCTCGGTGCCCTGCGATCTTAAAAGCAGTTCGGCTGAATTGGAGAAACGGCATAATATCATTTACATGCAGCGATTCATCCGCGACCTGGGAGAGAAGCTGCGGTTAAAGGAACAACTGTACCCGGGCCGTATCGACTTGTCGGGTTACAACGCTGTAAAGTCATTCCGGCAATTTGACGACCGCTACACCGCGCCCATACATGGCTTTCGGGATGCATTGCAATACTGGGAGGAATGCAGCTCCCGCAAATACCTCCACAGGATAGAGGTGCCTGCTTTGCTGATCAATGCCATCGACGATCCCTTTCTGAGCAGGGAATGTTATCCTTATGACCAGGCTTCCAATAGCACCTGTTTTTTCCTGGAAACACCGCAACAGGGCGGACATGTAGGCTTTGTAAAATTCGGCGCACCGTATTACTGGTCAGAACAAAGGGCCTTATCGTTCTTGCAGGAGGCGTAAATAGTTTGTATTTTGATACCCGCTTTAGCGTAGACGAATTATTTATTTTGCTATGAAAAGAACTGGTCAAATTTTTTCGAGCCTTGCCCTGCTCCTGGGCTGCTATACTAACGGAAACAGCCAACAGAAAGTGCCTGGTATCAGCTATTGGCTTACTTCTCCCGATAAATCTGTTGTGCTGCAACAACAGCCGCGTACTTTGTTGTTTAGCGCCGTGAAAAAAGATATACCCGTTATAACGGTAGACGATACCCGCACCTTCCAGGGGATAGACGGATTCGGGTTTACGCTCACCGGAGGAAGCGCTACGCTGATCAACCAGCTGCCGGCCGGCCAGCAGGATGCTTTGCTGAAAGAATTATTTCTTACCAAAGAAAATGGCATCGGTATCAGTTACCTGCGCCTGAGCATCGGAGCCTCTGATTTGAGCGCCAGCGTATTCACCTACGATGATATGCCCGAGGGAGAAACAGATCCCGAGCTGAAGCATTTTACCATCAATGAAGAAAAGAAAGACCTGATCCCCGTATTAAAGAAGATTGTGGCCCTGAATCCTGCCATCAAAATATTAGGCTCTCCCTGGACGCCGCCGGCGTGGATGAAAACCAACGAATCTTTTATTGGTGGTAGTTTAAAGCCGGAGTATTACAGCGTGTATGCACAATATTTTGTGAGATATATAGAGGCGATGAAAGCCGCCGGTATTACCATCGACGCCATCACGATTCAGAATGAGCCGTTGCATCCCAAAAATAATCCGAGCATGCTGATGCTGGCGCCAGACCAGGCCGCTTTTATCCGGGATCACCTGGGACCTGTGTTTAAAAAGGCCCGCATCAAAACGAAGATCATCTTGTATGATCACAACTGCGATAAGCCGGAATACCCTATTTCTATTCTGCAGGATGCCGCCGCCAATCCGTATATCGACGGATCTGCTTTTCATTTATACGGTGGTACTATCGATGCGCTCAGTAAGGTACACGACTTGTTTCCAGGTAAGCATTTGTATTTTACAGAACAGTGGTCGAATGGAAAGGGCAGCTTTGCTGAGGAGCTGACAACGAATACCACGCAGCTGATCATTGGCGCCACCCGCAACTGGGCGCGTAATGTACTGCAATGGAATCTGGCCGCCGATGCGCAATGGAACCCGCATACCGATAAAGGAGGCTGTTCCCAGTGCCTGGGAGCAATTACCATTGATGGAAATGCTATTTCACGTAATTCTTCTTATTATGTGATCGGGCATGCCTCTAAATTTGTGCCTGCCGGTTCGGTGAGGATTGCATCCGATATTCCCGGTAAACTGGATAACGTAGCCTTTAAAACGCCTGGCGGGAAAAAAGTACTGATTGTCGTGAATAACGACACCCTGCCGCAAACTTTCCAGATCAGCGTGCGCGGGAAACAGGCCACGGCGTCGCTGAACAGCGGCGAGGTAGCCACGTTTGTCTGGTAATGCTTTATTCTCCTTTCATGGTGTTGGTTTAACCGGGATGATGAACCCTCCGGAAGGTTCTATATATTGTTAAGACACCGTTATGAAATAACACTACCAAAAATATTACAGTGAACAATGATAGTGATGCTTTCAGGGCGTTGTATTTGTACCTGATACCTATTTTGTTCGAAATACTGTATGAATTTATAGCATCGCATTTTTTACCGAATATGTTACTATGCGTATTGAACGGAGAAAATTTTTAAGAAATGTAAGTCTTACGATGGCGGGTGCACTCACCATACGCCTGCCGGCAGTAGGCCGGGCTATCCAGGATAGCCAGCACCGTTTGCTGACCACCACCCAGCCTCCGGCGGAGTGGATCGCGTCCCTGTATGAACGTGGCCAGGCTACCCGTTACCTGAAAAGCAGGAATGAACTGCAATACATTGGGATGCCGGTAGGCGGCATTATGTGCGGAACCGTATACCTGGGTGGCGACGGGCGTTTGTGGTTATGGGATATTTTCAATAAAAACCAGGAAGGCATTGAACCGAAGGTAGTAGACTACAGCGTCAATGTGTTGGATGGTGGAAAGAAAGTGCGCTCCCGCGATGGGGCCAGCTATATTGCTCCTTCTAAAGATATTCGTCCGCTGGACCAGGGATTTGCCCTGCAATTGCGCTATGGTAATAAAACGGAGATACGGAAGCTGGATGAACACAGCTGGCCGGAGATCAGTTTTGAAGCCACTTACCCAATGGCCACCATCCGGTATATAGATCCATCACTACCGGTAGAAGTAATACTGGAAGCCTTTTCGCCCTTCATCCCATTGAATGAAGATGATTCAGGGCTGCCAGTAACGATCCTGTCTTACCAAATAAAAAATAAGAGCAATACGCCGGTGACCGCCACCATCATGGGATGGCTGGAAAATAAAACCGCCCTGTATTCTGCAGCTGCTGCCCATGAGCGGGTAAACACCGTAGTAAATGGTACCGGGTGGAGGGGTATTAATGCCACCATTCGTACGAAAGATGGTAGTAATGAAGCGCTCGAAAAACAATTCGACTACGGTAACCTGTGCCTCGCTGCCTTTGACAAGGCTGCCATGGCTAATTCCGCTATGCCGGAAGGGCCGTTGACCAACAAGAGTTTTACCCTGATGCCGGAAAAGCAAACGGTAAAAGATACCGGGGAGAAATTAACCGGCGCCGTGGCGTTATACAATACGATACCACCGGGAAAGACTATACGAAATGATTTTGCTATTAGCTGGTACAGCCCTAACCTGCATTTCAACGGTATCGAGGGCGAAGGCCGTTACTATGCCAACAAATTTGCCGACGCGGTAGCGGTTATGGATTACGTAAATACGCATTATGAGCGCCTGAGCCACGAGAGCCGCTTGTGGAAAGATACGTGGTATGACGCGTCTTTGCCCTGGTGGTTTATGGAGCGTACTTTTCTCAACATTTCCACGCTGGCTACCACCACGGCGCATCGTTTCCGCTCGGGCCGTTTCTGGGCCTGGGAAGGCGTAGGCGCCTGTGAGGGCACCTGTACGCATGTTTGGCAATATGCACAGGCAGTGGGCCGTATCTTCCCGGCATTGGAGCGGGATACGCGGGAACGGGTAGACCTGGGTATCGCGCTCCTGCCTGACGGGGGCATTCTTTTCCGGGGCGAAGCAGAAAAACGCCCGGCAATAGACGGACAGGCCGGTACCGTGCTGCGTATTTACCGGGAGCACCAGATGAGCAAAGACAGCGTTTTCCTGGAAAGGAATTGGTCTAATATCAAGAAGGCGACGCTCTTCATTATTCACCAGGACCGTAATGGCGACGGCATGGAGGATACGCCGATGGAGAACACGCTGGATGCCGTATGGGATGGTGAAATAGCCTGGATCGTAGGGTTGTGCATTGCCGCTGTAAAAGCGGCGGGCCTGATGGCTGCCGAAATGAACGACCAGGAATTTCTGGCTATCTGTAACGACTATACGGAGAAAGGCCGCCGTAATATGGAAACACAGTTGTTCAATGGAGAGTACTTTATTCACCAACCGGATAAGGTAAAGGGAAGAACAGTAATAGGTTCATATAATACCTGTCATATCGACCAGGTATATGGCCAGAGTTGGGCTTTCCAGGTGGGCATGGACCGGGTGATTGACCGCGAAAAAACCTTGTCAGCATTAAAGGCTTTATACCGTTATAATTACAAAGCGGATGTAGGGCCTTATATCGCGGCACATCCGGGTGGACGCCCTTATGCGCTCGCAGGTGAAGCCGGGATGATCCTGAATACCAATCCTAAAAAAGAGCCTTATCCATTTGGCGTAAAAGACGCGTGGCAGCTGGGGTATTTCAACGAATGTATGACTGGCTTCGAACACCAGGTGGCGGCGCATATGATGGCTGAGGGGATGACAGATGAAGCGCTTACGCTTACCCGTGCCGTACATGACCGCTACCATGCCGCTAAGCGTAATCCTTTTAATGAAATAGAATGCAGCGATCACTACGCCCGTGCCATGGCCAGCTACGGTACTTTTATTACCGCCAGCGGATTTGAATATCACGGTCCTAAAGGCTATATCGCTTTCGCTCCCACCATGAATAAAGACAATTTCAAAGCCCCGTTTGTGACGGCGGAAGGCTGGGGTACTTATTCGCAGCATAAAGGGCATCATGCATTGCTGCTGAAATATGGTAAGCTGACCTTGAACACCCTTCGCTTTCAGCATAGCAGCGCAAAGCAGGTGAAGCTGGGAAACAAGGCCATACCTTTTAAAGCAGAAAACGGATTTGTTACTATACAGCTGGATCGGCCGATACAATTGCAGGCCGGTCAGCAGCTCGACATTACCATGGTATAACAATTGCGTGCTGTCATGCAGGAAAAATAAAATAAAGTACCTTACTGCCATAAAATTTTATCAATGGCAGCATTAAAATTGTTCATGGTACTGTTGGGATGTAAGCCAGACGGCCGTCATACAGAACAGCATGATATATTCTTTGGTATTGGAAACCAGCTGAGAGACCTGATTCCAGATATGGAAGCTTTCTGGCCGGAAGCAAAAGGGAAGTTACATATTGATGGTTTCCGGGAAGTGAATATTGTAGATGATCACCAGATCCGGGTGGTGGAAAGGAACGGACAGGAACCCGGCGACCGGCAACTGTTTTTCCTGAACCTGGGTGGATATAAGCCGGACGAGATGGAAGAGTTTCATTATAAGATACTCAGTGTACAAAAAGATATCGGCGCCGCGATCCGGGCATCTAAGGAAACCGTCTTTTTTAAACATACCACTTTTGGTACCGCTACGTCTCACGTAGATGACAAGTATGGAGTAGATGTAGATGATATCTATATGGTGAAGGATATATTGCCACCACATCTCAAAGAAAAATATACACTGGAAATAACGCCGGTATCAGGAGCCGTTTCTGATCCGCTGCAACTGGGGTATTTCCAGTTTAGCAAAATATAAGTCCCGATGAGGGCTGTTTTTCATCTCAGAGGGGAAGCATTGGAAAAAATATTACACTAATGATCGTCCCTTTCATTTCCGGCATGGTATCTGTGCCGTAACATACGAATTTTTATTCGGTGAAATGGATGACAATGATCACCCGTTCCGGTTTCCCGGGACGGGTTTTTTTATGCCATTAATTTTATTATTTTTAATAGTTGTAAAAATGACAATTAATAATTCCGCGTATGAAACATATTTACTGGGTTGTCCTGATATTACCTGTTATTATTGGCGCTTGTCAGGCCAATAAGCCTACGTCCACCGCAGAAGGCCCGCTCACCGAAGCGCAGCAGCGGTTACCTCAAAACGCGGTCAAAGGGCTCAAAACCCGGGAGGGATTGGAAACGACCCTCTTTGCCAGCGAACCTGCGATCATGAATCCTACCAATATGGACATTGACGAAAAGGGGAGGGTATGGATTACAGAAGCTTATAACTACCGTAATGAGCTCAATCCCGGTCATCCCTATAAGCAGGCGGGCGACCGGATCATGATCCTGGAAGACCTGGATGGTGATGGGAAATCCGATACGGCTAAAGTATTTTACCAGGACACCTGCATTAATGCTGCACTGGGTATTTGTGTACTGGGCAACAAAGTCATTGTGTCCTGTAGCCCCAATGTTTTTATTTTCACCGATACCGACGGCGATGACAAGGCCGATAAGAAGGAGCTGCTATTCCGCGGGATTGGTGGTATCCAGCATGATCATGCCATCCACGCATTTACGTTTGGTCCGGATGGTAAATTGTATTTCAACTTTGGCAATGCAGGGGATAGTATCCTTGACAGGAACGGCAACGTTATTAAAGATGCAGAAGGGCGACTGATTGCCAATAAAGGCATGCCATACCGGCAGGGTATGATTTTCCGCTGTAACCTGGATGGAAGTGACCTGGAAGTAATGGCACATAATTTTCGTAATAACTACGAAGTTGCGGTAGATGCTTTCGGCAATATGTGGCAGAGCGACAACGACGACGATGGCAACCGGGCTGTACGCATCAATTATATCCTGGAGCACGGTAATTATGGTTATACCGATGAAATGACCGGTGCTGGCTGGTCGAGCCGCCGTATGAACATGGAAGACTCTATTCCTTACCGGCATTGGCATTTGAATGATCCTGGCGTAGTGCCCAACCTGTTGCAAACGGGTGCTGGTTCACCCACAGGGATGGTAGTATATGAAGGTGATTTATTACCTTCCATATTCCGCAACCAGATGATCCACGGGGAGCCGGGACATAACGTAGTGCGTGCCTACCCCGTGAAAAAGCAGGGCGGAGGTTATACGGCTACTATCGAAAACATACTGGAAAGTAGTACCGACCAATGGTTTCGTCCTTCCGATGTAGGAGTGGCTCCGGATGGTTCGCTGTTTGTGGCTGACTGGTATGATCCGGGTGTAGGCGGCCACCAGGTAGCTGATCTCGACAGAGGGCGTATATTCCGTGTAGCCCCTGCGGGGAGTAAGTATAAAGTGTTGCCGCCGGTATTCAACACTGCAGCAGATGCAGTAACCGCACTTAAGAATCCCAATCTCAGTACCCGTTACCTGGCATGGACAAAGCTGCATAGTATGGGTGCATTAGCAGCAAAAGACCTGGAGAACCTGTACCATAGCAATAACCCGCGTTACCGGGCACGCGCCCTTTGGTTGCTCAGCAAGCTGCCTAACGGTGCAGACTATATCAAAACAGCGTTACAGGATAAAGATGAAGATATCCGTATTACGGCGATCCGTGCTGCAAAGGAAACAGGCGTGACTTATGGTAATATGCTGGTGACCGATCCATCGCCGGCTGTGCGCCGCCAGGCCCTGCTGGCTATGTATCATAGTCATGAGGCGGATATGCCTGCCAACTGGGCGCTATTGGCGGCACAGTACGATGGTAAGGACCGCTGGTACCTCGAAGCGCTGGGCATTGCGGCAGATAGTAACTGGGCCGCCTGCTTCGATGCCTGGCGGAAACTACCACCCAACAAACAACATCCCGAGGCAGACAATGACATCATCTGGCGTGCCAGAACACCGGCAGCATTGCCGCTGTTGGCCGCATTGATTCAACGTAACGAAGAAGATCCCATGAAAAATAAACGCTACTTCCGGGCCTTCGACTTTTACCCCGCTAAAGAAAGTACGCCTGTTTTGTTGGGATTACTGAAAGGACATCATCCTAAACAGGATTATATCAATGCCCTGGCTTTTATGCAGTTGGATGCTGCCGCGTTACCAAGGACCGGAGAAATGGCGAAGCTACTTAATAACGCGTTGCAGGTATTTAAAGACAGAACAGAGTTCATAGACCTGGTGCGGAAGTATAAGCTACGCGATCAGAATGAAACACTGTTACAAACGATCCTGAATAACCCGGCCAAGGACATACAGGGCTATGCCATGAAAACGCTGATTGAATGCGGTGGGCAAGCGCTGGTGGTGAAACGCCTCCAGGGCAAAGACACAGCTGCGGCCTATATCCTGGTGGAAGCCATGGGTAAGGCCCAGGACCGGCCCAACCGCGAGCTGTTGACCTCACTTATCCGTAATAAAGTATACCCGGCTCCGTTACGTGAGCTGGCTGCGCGCAACCTGGGTCGTGGATGGGATGGATACGCTGATTTATGGAGCCTTGTAGAACGTAAGTTGTTACCGGCCGACCTGGATACGGTCACAAAAGAAGTGCTTACCCATGCCTGGCGCCAGGATGTGAAAGCTAAGGCAGTAGCATATTACGAGCCGGCGGTTGTGAACAAGGCGTTGCCACCTGTTGAAAAATTGCTGGCTATCAAGGGAGATATGCCGAATGGTAAAAAGGTGTTTGCAAGCTATTGCAGTTCCTGTCATCTGGCAGGAAACACCGGGGTGAATTTTGGTCCTGCACTATCAGAAATAGGCAGCAAGCTTCCCAAAAGTGCCATTTATGAAGCCATTATCCACCCTGACGCCGGTATCAGCTTTGGCTTTGAAGGTTACTTCTTCCAGCTGAAAGACGGCTCACAGGTGCTGGGATATATTGCCAGTCAAACCGATGAAGAAATAGATGTGCGTATGGCCGGAGGACAAGGGGTTAAATTAAAGAAAACAAATATTGCTTCCCGGAAAGCATATGAGCATTCGTTAATGCCTACGGGCCTGGCTACCGCTATGTCTCAGCAGGAGCTGGTTGACCTGGTAGAATACCTGGCGGCCTTAAAAAAGTAGTGGAGCCCGATTTAGAGCTTAGCCGCGCCGGTGCTCCCGGCGCGGCTTTTTTATCGTTCCAGTATGGCTGTTACGCCCATACCACCGGCGGTGCAAATAGAAATGAGCGCCCGGCCGCTACCACGCTGCTGCAATATTTTGGCCGTTTGTGCTACAATGCGGGCGCCGGTAGCAGCAAAAGGATGGCCGATAGCTACGCTGCCGCCACGCGTGTTGAGTTTACTGCGGTTGATGCTGCCGAGTGGTGTATCCCAGCCCAGCTTCTTACAGTAGGCCGCATTTTCCCAGGCTTTGAGGGTACAAAGCACTTGCCCGCAAAATGCTTCATGAATTTCATATACGTCGAAGTCCTGCAGGCGCAGTTGATTGCGCTTCAGTAAACGGGCCACTGCATAGGTGGGGGCCATCAGCAGTCCTTCTCCGTGCACATAGTCTACCGCGGCCGATTCGGCATCTACCAGGTGGGCTTGCACCGGCCAGTTTTGTTGCTGGGCATATTCTTCGGAGGCGAGCAAGAGGGCCGCAGCGCCATCGGTATACAAAGTGCTGTTGCCTGCCGTCAGCGTACCGTTTCCGCTGAAGTCGAAGGCTGGCTTCAGCGCAGCCAGTTTTTCGGGCGTGGTATCTGCGCGTACAATGGTATCTCTTTCTACTGCTTTGAAGGGCATTACCAGGTCATTAAAAAAGCCGTCGTTATACGCTTTGGCTGCGTTCATATGGCTTTGATAGGCCAGGGCATCCTGCTCTTGCCGGGTAATGCCCCATTCCTTCACCATCTTTTCGGTATGTTGCCCCATAGACAGGCCTGTTCTGGGTTCCACGATAGAAGGATATACCGGGGACAGATCTTTGAACCGGATAGTCGCCAGTATTTTTAGCCGTTCTCCCAGCGATTTTGCAGCGCGTAAATCTACCAGTTTCCAGGCCAGCTGTTGTTTAAACAACAGGGGGATATCGCTGTTGGTGTCGCTGCCTCCACTGATGCCGGTGTCTATTTGTCCGCAGGCAATGCGGAGACCGAGTTGTATCGTAGCATCCAAACTGGTGCCACAGGCTCTTTGCAGGTTATAGGCGGGCGTATGTGGATCGAGGGCAGTGCCCATAATACATTCCCTGGCAAAGTTCCATTCGGTGGAGCGGTTCAACAGGGCGCCCAGGGCCACTTCGCCTATTCTTTTTCCTTCCAGTCCATAACGCGTAACGAGCGTATTGAGACAGGCGGTCAGCATTTCCTGGTTGCTGATATGATTATATTCCTTGAAGGATTTTACGAAAGGGATGCGTACTCCACCAATAATAGCGACCTTTTTCATAAGGAAATGCTTTTGCTAAAGTTAACGAATCCGGGTTGATTTTCCTGTTCACTATTGAACCTGCCTGTTCATTTACGGACGGTGATAAGAATAGCATAAGCCCGTCCCTGGCTGTTTTGTATATTGGCTTGCTTTCTGTGCCGTATCAGCGCACCGCATAAAATGATAATGTATGATGCAGCTTCATTGGTTTAAAACAGCCTGGAGGAATATCCGTAGTAATCGCTTTTTCGCCCTGATTAATCTCGTTGGGTTAACAGCGGGATTTGCAGGCGCTATGCTGATTTTTTGCCTGGTATATTATCATCTGAGCTTTGATAATTTTCACCAGGATGGGGACCGCATTTATCGCATGGTGTCTGCTTCCCATTATGAAGAGGATGATTATTCCCAGGGAGTACAGCAGCCCGTAGGGAAAGCTTTCCGGAATGATTATACCTATGGCGAGTATACCGCCATGCGCGCCAGTCTGGGAGCGCCGCAGATCAGCATTGGCAGCGGCGCCGCAAAGAAGATATTTAATAGCGAAGCGGCCTATGTAGAAGCCGATTATTTCCGGATTTTTAATTATCCATTTGTCCGTGGCAATGCGGCTGTATTAGCAGTGCCTGATCAGGCAATCATTACAGAGAAGGAGGCAACACGTTTTTTTTCCGGAACAGACCCTATCGGACAACAATTCGTTATTAATAACGGGAATACCTATACGGTAGCCGGGGTGCTGAAAGATATTCCATCCAATACCAGCAACCGGCAACAGGTATACTTATCTTATGCCAACTATAAAAAAGCCAATCCCTGGATGGGGGGAGATAGCAGTTGGGCCGCGGTGTCCAGCGGGGTACAGTGTTTCGTGAAATTACGCCCGGGGATATCCGCCGCAGCGGTAGAGAAGGTATTCCCGGCATTTCTCTCCAAATATATATCCCCGGAGGGGGCCAGACATGCTTCGTTGTTCCTGCAGCCATTAAGTGATATTCATTTTAACAGGACTTATGATGGCCAGATAGAAAAGAAGCAGCTATGGGTACTGGCTACAGTAGGCTTATTCCTGGTGCTTATGGCTGGTATCAATTGTGTAAACCTGGCTACCGCCCGCCTGTTTTACCGTTCAAGGGAAGCGGGCGTACGAAAAGTACTGGGAAGCTCGCCATTGCAGATACGCTGGCAGTTTATAACGGAAACGTCGATACTGGTGTTTGCTGCAATGATATTGTCCCTGTTTACGGCGTATGCCGCGTTGCCGTCGTTCAATCAATTATTTGATACCACTATTAGTTCCGTTGCTTTTTATCAGCCCGTTTTTATTGGGTTTTCCGTGACGCTTTTTGTAACGGTATCCCTGCTGGTAGGTTATTACCCGGGTATGCTGTTGTCGCGCTTAAAGCCAACGGAAACCATCAAGGGGAAGCTGGGGACGACCCGTACAGCGGGAGTGCCGCTGCGGAAGGTGTTGGTGGTAGCGCAATTTACGATAGTGTTGTTTATGATCAGTTGTACCCTTATCATTTCGCGGCAAATGAAGGCCTCCATGGATACCGATATCGGTTTTAATAAAACCGGTATTGTAATGGTAGATGTGCCAACCCAGGAGATGTCGGCCATAGAAACAATACGTCATCGCGTGGGTACGCTGGCTGGTGTGAACGGACTTAGTTTCTGTTATTCCCCGCCCATGTCTAACATGTACAACCTGAATGATTTTGAATTTGAAAATGCTACCACAAAAACCGGTTTCCGCATCAATGAAAAGGCAGCAGATACCAGTTATCTGCGAACTTTTGGCTTGCAGCTGGTGGCCGGCAGGAATATTGCCGGCGGCGATACTGCAGCTACCTGCCTGGTGAATGAAACGTTTGTAAAACGCATGAAGTATACGCCGGAGCAAATACTGGGAAAAAGAATGACCACCTTTGGCAGGAGAGCTGTTATTACCGGTGTGGTAAAAGATTTTCATACGAACGATTTTCATGAAGAGATAGCGCCGGTATGCCTGGCGGGCAATTACTCGTCTTATGGCAGGTGTGCGGTAGCGATGGATATGCGTAAGGCGCAGCAATTGTTGCCCGCAATGGAGAAAGTTTGGAAAGAAGTATTTCCCGACTATGGCTGGTCTTATAATTTCCTGGACGACAGCATCCGTAACATGTATCATACGGAGGAAACGCTGCTGAAGCTAATAGAGATCTTTTCCTTCCTGGCTATCCTGGTGGGCTGCATCGGCTTATTTGGTATGGTATCGTTTATGGCCGTACAGAAGAAAAAAGAGATAGGCGTAAGAAAAGTGCTGGGCGCAAGCGTGACTTCTATCCTGTGGCTGTTTATGAAAGAGTTTATGCAGTTGTTGCTGATGGCATTGCTGGTAGCTATCCCTGTAGCCTGGTATGTGATGCATCGCTGGTTGCAGGACTTTGTGTTCCGGCTTACTTTAAAGCCCGGCTATTTCGTAATGCCGGTGTTGATAACAACGGCATTGGTGCTGCTGACGATTAGTATGAAGTCGGTAAGGGCTGCCTTATCAAACCCGGTGCAAAGTTTGAGGAGTGAATAACTTCAAACGATGCTTGCTGGCTATAATGCAGGTAACTACAAAGCATAAATATGGTTTACCGGGTTCGGTACAGGTTGCCCCTGGAATGCGGCAATAATATTTTGTGCGGCAATGCGCGACATAGCATTGCGTGTTTCTACCGTTGCTGATCCGATATGTGGTAACACCGCCACCGTAGGCATTTGCAGCAACGGATTATCAGGCTGCATGGGTTCCGGGTTGGTTACATCCAGGCCTGCGCCCCATATCTGTCCTGTTTCCAGTGCAGCGATGAGATCTGTTTCATTGTGAATACCACCCCTGGCGGCATTAATGAAAATGGCGGAAGGTTTCATTTTCGCGAATGTGTCTTTGTTGAATTTCTCTTTGGTTTCCGGTGTAAGAGAGGTATGTACACTGAGTACATCGCTTTGTTCGAGCAGTTCATCGAAGCTCACCCATTGGGCGTTGAGTGCTTTTTCGGCGGCTTCATTACGATGCCGGTTGCAGTAAATAATTTTCATGTCAAACGCTGCGCGGCATCGCTGGGCCATTACGCTGCCTATGTTGCCAAGTCCCCAGATACCTAATGTTTTTCCTTCTATATCTACTCCCAGGTTGGCCGTAGGAGAGGAGAAGCCCCACTCGCCTTTAATGATTCTTTTATGATGATAGAATGCCTTTCTGGCTACGGCGAGCATCAGCAGGAAAGCGGTATCGGCAGTGGCATTACTCAGTACGCCGGGCGTGTTGGTAATCTGTATACCTAGTTCGGTAGCGGCTTTCAGGTCTACATTGTCGTAGCCTACTGATAGCAGGCTGATTATTTTCAGGTGCTGGCAATGTTCCAGGAGTGGGCGATCAATTTTTCTGCCCCCGGCAAATAACAAGGCATCATTTTCCTTACATTTTGCAATCATCTCTTCGAGACTCATTTCCCGCGGTTCGCTCCACTGAGTAACGGTAATGCCTGCACGCTCCAGTAGTGCAAGACCGTCTTCAGGAATAATCCTGGTGGTAAATACCTTCATACATCTATTGCTTTAATATCGGGTAAATTACATACTGCCGGTGCCCGCTGCAGCGAGCTTACGATGCAATTGCTTTTTCCGGACCTGTATATTTCTTTTCCATGCTTTCCATAATTCAAACCATAGTACGGCAGCGGCGCCCAGGCCGGCACAAATAAGCAGTTGCGGCAGCTGCAGGGCGGTAATGCTGAAGAACTGCGCCACTGGCGGTACGTATAACATAATGGCCAGCAGAGCCAGGGTAATACAGATAACGCCAGTCATCATTTTATTATTATTGCGCATACTGCGTATAAAAGAGTAGTAGAATGAGCGGTTTACTAAGGTAAGAAAAATATTGGCAAGTACCAGGGTGGTGAATACCATGCTGCGGGTAAGGATCTCTGAATATCCCATAGCTGTACTCCATTGATAAGCGGTGAGCACACCGGCAGTAATCAGCAGTCCCTGCAGGATGCTGATATTCATTTCCCGGAACGACAGGAAGGTTTGCGTAATAGGCCGTGGTGGCAGCTGCATGGCATTTTCCTCCATTGGTTCATTTTCATACACAATAGAGCAGGTAGGGCCCATGATTACTTCCAGGAAGATAACATGTACCGGCGTAAATATATTGGGATAGATCCATCCCAGGAATAAGGGTACTGATACCGTAAGAATAATAGGTATGTGGATAGAAATAATATACTGTATGGCTTTTTTGATATTGGTATAAATCCTGCGTCCCATGGCGATGGCATCTACCATGCCGCTGAGGTCATCATTCACGAGGATCAGGGCGGCTGCCTGTTTGGCTATTTCTGTTCCTTTTTTACCCATAGCAATGCCGATATGTGCGGCTTTTAACGCCGGCCCGTCATTGACGCCATCGCCGGTCATGGCCACTACTTCCTGGTTGGCTTTCAGTGCGTTGATGGCGGCCAGTTTAGCTTCGGGGAACATGCGGGTAAAAATATTAACCGATTGCAGGGTATCTCTCATTTCTGCATCGTCCATTTGCATCAGTGCCTCTCCATTTACTGCCTTGTCGGCGTGCCGTAATCCAGCTTGTTGGGCAATCGCTTTCGTGGTTATTGCGTTATCGCCGGTAATGATTTTAACTACGATGCCTGCCTGGTAGAATTGCTGAAACACCTCTTCTATATTGGCTTTTGGAGGGTCGTAGAAGGCCAGCAATCCCAGGAAGACAAAGGGGAATTCCTGCTGTGTGGCCGGAAACTGGTCGCCGGTAAATTCGGCGCTCGCTACGCCCAATACCCGGTATCCTTTGCCGGCGAGGGTATTCACCTGGTTCAGCATTTGTTTTTTTTCTGTTTCGGGGAGATGAGATACCGCAATGATAGCTTCCGGCGCTCCTTTCGCAGCCACGATGCGTTGACCCACTTTGTTGCCGAAAATATGCGTCATCATGGGTGGTTTACCTTCCAGCGGATATTCGTGGATGATTTCATACTCCGGGCGTTCGTCTTTGGGCGTTGTTTTTTCGTACAGCCGGTGCAGTGTCTTTTCCATAGGATCGAACGGCACCGGCTCGCTGGCCCACATGGCCATAGTGATAATATCAGCAGGGAGATTGTCTTCGCTGTATAACGTATGATCTGCTGCGCTGTAGATAGCGTGCAAACTCATCTTGTTTTCAGTGATGGTGCCCGTTTTGTCGGCGCAAATGATAGTGGCACTGCCCAATGCTTCTACGGTGCGTATTTTTTTTACGATAATGCCCATTTGCATGAGGCGCCGGGACCCCAGCGCCATAAAGGTGGTGAAGGCCACAGGTATTTCTTCCGGCAGGATAGACATGGCGAGGGTGAGGCCTTTCAACAGGCTGTCGGTCAGGCTGCCGCTGCGGATATAATTAAACAACCACACTGCCAGGAATACTACCACCCCAACAATTGCCATCCATTTCACGAACTGGCGGATTTGCAATTGTAGCAGCGTAGGCTCCTCTTTGATATCTAGTATCGCCTGTCCCAGCTGCCCTATTTTCGTTTGCGCCCCTACCTGCGTTACTTCACAGATGGCCAGTCCGGATACCACCAGGGTGCCGCTATATACTTTGTTGTCTTCATCGTCGGGTTGTTTAGATACGGCAAAGGCTTCACCGGTGAGCGCTGATTCATTCACAGAAAAATCGTTGGCATGTACTATTACGCCATCCGCATTGATGGTATTGCCTTCTGAGATCATGAGCATATCGCCCGTAACAATTTCGCTGGTGGGGATACTGGTAAGGTGGCCGTTACGGATAACCTTGCTAAGCGGTTCATTCAATTTTTGGAGTGCGTCCAACGCCTTACGGCTGCGGCTGTCCTGGTAAAAGGAAATACCCGATACCAGTGCAATGGCCGCCAGCATGAAGTAAGCTTCGCCCAGTTCGCCCATCACAAAGTAGATGGCAGTTACCGCGATGAGTAGCACCAGCATGGGTTCGTTTACTATTTCCCTGAGAATATGCAAAAGCAGGTTTCCTTCAGGAACAGGAGGAACGTTGCTGCCATATTGTTCCCTGGAAGCGGCTACTGCTGCGTCGTCCAGTCCATGGATATTTTCCGGTAAATTAATTTGTCCAGCCATATAGGATCTTTTTGGGTGATAGCCGTACTAAATTTACGAATTATGTAATTCATCTTTTTATTACCATCTTTATTGCTTCATACGATCTAACAGTGAAACAAATGAAAAAGCAAGTAATACTGGCAGGGCTGTTGCTATGCCTGTCTTCTACATTATTGGCGCAGGATTTTCCGGCCATACAGCAACTGGCACAGCGTAGGGTTCCATGGCTGGCCAAGTCGCTGGCCTTGAAAAGTATACCAGCGGAAAATGACAAAGATGTTTTTGAAATTACGACCCCGGGAAAGCAGGTACAGATCAGGGCTTCCAGTCCCAGCGCTGCCGCCGCAGGGCTCAACTGGTACCTCAAGTATTATTGCCACCGCGCTATGTCGCATATGGGCGACAACCTCGCGCCGGTATCTCCCTTACCGGCAGTAAAAGAAAAAGTACATATCAACACCAGTTATGACTACCGCTATGCGCTCAATTATTGCACCATCAGTTATACCATGAGCTATTATAACTGGAAAGACTGGGAGCGGGAACTCGACTGGATGGCACTCAATGGGGTAAACGTGATGCTGGCCACTATGGGAACAGAGGCTGTATGGCAACATACGCTGGAGCGCCTGGGCTACACGCCGGAAGAGGCGCGCCGCTTTGTAGCCGGACCTGGCTTTACCGCCTGGTGGCTCATGGGCAACCTGGAAGGTTGGGGAGGACCGGTGACCCAGCAAATGATAGATCAGCAAACCCGTTTGGAGAAGCAGATACTGGCCCGTATGAAAGATATGGGCATCGCCCCGGTAATGCAAGGTTTCTATGGGATGATCCCTGTAAGCCTGAAAAAGAAAATACCGCTGAAAGTGATTGAACAAGGCAAATGGGCAGGAGGCTTTCAGCGGCCGGACTTCCTCGTGCCGGGCGACAGTAACTTTGCCCGCATTGCCGGCATCTATTACGAAGAGATGAAGAAATTATATGGCAACGATATCCATTTTTTTGCCGGCGATCCTTTTCATGAAGGAGGTATCAGCAAAGGGGTAGACGTGACCGCCGCTGCCGCTACCATCCAGCAAACCATGCTGGCGCATTTCCCCGGCAGCACCTGGGTATTGCAGGGCTGGCAGGCCAATCCTTCCAGCGTCTTACTGGCAGGACTTGATAAGTCGAAGGTGCTGGTACAGGAACTTTTCGGAGAAAATACCGCCAATTGGGACACCCGCAAAGGATATGAAGGCACACCCTTTATCTGGTGCAGTGTGAATAACTTTGGCGAGAAGCTGGGATTATATGGCAAACTGCAACGATTTGCCGATGAAACGTGGAGAGCGGCTCATAGTCCCTACGCCAGCCTGTTTAAGGGCACCGGCATTATGCCGGAAGGAATTCACAACAACCCGGTGGTATTTGACCTGATGCTGGAACTAGCCTGGCACCAGGAAAAAACAGACGTAAAAGAGTGGATAAAATCATATGTACGTTACCGTTATGGCAGCGATGATGCCGACTTACAAGCGGCCTGGCAAGGCTTACTGGCCACCGCGTACAGCAGTTTTCCACAGTACCAGGAAGGACCCAGTGAGTCGATCTTCTGTGCGCGGCCTACCTTAACAGATCGCCCGGTATCATCGTGGGGCACCCGCAAACGGAATTACAACACGGCCGATTTTGCCGCTGCGGTGGCCACTTTCCTGAAAGCGGCGCCTAAGATGAAGAATAACGCCACCTACGACATCGATGCCATAGATTTCCAGCGTCAGGTGAATGCCAATAAGGGAGAAGATATTTATACCAGCATGGTGACCGCCTATGAGCAGAAAGACCTCGCTGCTTTTAAGCAAAGCGCCGCCAGCTTCCTGGCACTAATACAGCAACAGGACTTGCTGCTAAGCGGTAACCCGCACTTCCGGCTCGATAGCTGGGTGAACGCTGCCAGAAACCTGGGACAAACGCCGGCAGAAAAAGCGCTGTTGGTAAGGAATGCCAAAACCCAGATCACCTATTGGGGACCTGACAACCCGGATACAGACCTGCATGAATATGCCAACAAGGAATGGGGCGGGCTTCTGCGTAGTTATTACCTGCCCCGCTGGAAAATGTATATCGCTGCATTAACTAGTCAGCTGGAAGGGAAACAGGTACCGCCAGTAGATTTCTTTAGCTGGGAAAAGCAATGGGCCGGGCAATAAACTGGCCCCCAGTGTTAAATTTAGTTAAGGACAACCTGCCTGACGGTGGTACGGCATGGAGATTGCGGCCCTTGTATTCCTACACACGATCTGTCACATTAACTGTCAGCATACTATGGAGGAATCGGCCGGGGTTAAGCGCTTTGTAAATTATCTTACTGCGGATAAGTGGGTGGCGGTGGCCATCTGTTTCATTACGGTATTAAGACTTTCTTTTATCTGGTTAATGGGGCCTATGCCCCAGGATGCCTATTATTACTTTTACGGGCAGCATTTTGCGCTTTCCTACTTTGATCATCCTCCGGCGATTGCCTGGATTTTACGGGCTTTCACAGATCTTTTTGGTCGGCATGTGTTTGTGATCAAGCTGGCCGATACCCTGGTAACGGCAGGTACCCTGTTGGTGTTTTACCGGCTGGCCCGGTGTTTCCTGCCCCGGGAGCGGGCCTGGAATGCCTGGCTGCTACTGTATGCCACGCTGATGGTAACGATCTTGTCGCTCATTTCCACGCCGGACGTACCACTCTTGTTTTTCTGGTCGCTGTCGTTGTTAGCCATGTACAAAGCACTGTTTGAGCAGCGCCGGATGTACTGGATCTGGTCGGGCATTGCCATGGGACTTACATTCGATAGTAAGTATACTGCGTTATTCCTGCCGGCAGGCGCTGTGCTGTTTTTATTATTGTCGCGGGAACACCGGCGATACCTGTGGTCTGGAGGTTTTTTGCTGAGTATCCTGTTTTTTGCGATCACTATTTTACCGGTAGTGATCTGGAATGTGGATAACCAGTTTGCTTCTTTCCGGTTCCAGTCATCTGAACGGGTGGGAGGGGTAGAGTTTCATCCGTTGGATTTTTTCGGTGTTATCGGTCACCAGGCGGCCATATTGTTGCCGGTATTGCTGGGCGTTTTATGTTATTATCTCTGGAAATTTGTTCGTAAATACGGGATATATATTGGCCGTATTCCTGCGCGGCAGCTGTTCCTATTATGTTTTTTTGTGCCAATCTGTGGCCTGTTTACTGTGATATCGCCCATATATTGGGTAAAGATCAACTGGATGATGCCTGCTTATATCAGCGGCATCATCTGGGTGAGCACCTGGCTTACGTTTAAGTATATACGCTGGCAGTGGATTTGTTCGCTCGTGGTGCATGTGGCCCTGGCGGTGGAAGTGTTGGTGTACCCGGTGCCGATCCACTCTGATGATACGATGATAGGCTGGAAGGGCCTGGGAGATGGGGTGAAGACATTATCGGCCAGTTACCCGGATGATTTTATTTTTTCGGCAGATGATTATAAAACCAGTGCCATGCTCAACTTATATCTTGGCCACATGGTATATTCCCGCAATGTGATTGGAGAAAACGCGTTGCAGTTCGATTTTATAGGCACCGATTTAAATACCCTCAAAGGTAAAAACGCTCTTTTTATTAATTCTCTCACTGATGTAGATGATGATAAAGACGAAGTCGCCTTTACGGAAGAGCTAGCTCCATTCTTTAGTTCCGTCACGCCGCTACCACCGATCGTAGTAACCCAAAATGGCCGTGTAGTAAGGAAATTCCTGGTATATCGCTGCCTGGATTATCGTCCTCCCGGGGGCGCCGATGATCGCCGTCATCCTGAAAAATGATGAATGTCATCCCTACAGGTAATGCGCATCATTGTTCGGCAACATGCGCCGGGCTAATTTTACATCATTGAATTTCTAACCGGATTATCATCATACTAAGATAAAATAGTGAACGGAGAGATGCTGTCGTAAGGTATCACCGTTAAAAGCGGTGATACTTTTCCTGGTATCTCTTTAAAATTGCAAATTATGTTTAGTGGTTTGACTCCTACTTCCAGGCAGCGCAGGTTTTGCGAAGGCTTCCTCTTCTTCCCGATTAAGCATCTGCGTAAGTACGGACATTTCATTTTCAGGCAATATGGAGGTCATGCAGGCGTGAAATCATTACTGGATATGAAGTTGGGGACCTTGGATTTTAATACCCGGTATGCAGAAAGTATTCAACAATGTATTACCGAAGAGGCAGCGCCTAAAGCGCTGCGGGTATTGGATAAGATGGAAGCGGCCTATGCCAGGATGCAGGCAGCCGGATCGGCGGTAGCAGGTGCTAACCAGGATTTCAATGAGTTGTTTATTCACTACTACCGCGAGGTGATGGTATATCATAACGTGGTATTGCGGAACCTGAAGGAAGAGCTGAAGCCGGTGCTGAAGCCAAAAATCAGCGATGGAACAACCACCGTAGCCGGGTATGATCACATACATAAAGTAGCTAAACTGGTTAAGGAGTTTTTAATACAGAGCAAAACGATATTGACTTTACTGGATGATTTTGTGGAGAACGAAAGCAATTTTCCGGCTGCTTACAGCCACAAGGAAATTGTATTACTGGTAAACGATATCAGGCAGTTATATTTTACGCAGAAAGACCTGGTACAGCTGTTAAAGGGCTGGGCCAGAGATAAAGACATACATGGACTTCAAACGTATTACAATTAGCCTTTGATATGGCGCATGAACTGCTGAAAGATCCTACCCATGCTGAATTTATTGAATGGTGCAGTGCATGGATCAGGATATTGAAAACCTTGAGAGCGGAAAATGCAGCGTTAATTAACCAGTTGGCGGATGCATTAAAAGAAACCGCACGCCGTTCTTTCATAGAACAGGCGGAGGAGTTTCAGTTGTTGATGTTAGCCAGGGAACAGTCTATGATATTATTGAGGCACGAGATAAATGAGCAGATGGAATGGCTGGAAAAGCAGCCCGTTGGCGTACCTGCCCCTCATTTGTATGAGGTGTTGAAAGGAGATATAGAGGGGATGGTACAGGAGCATGATAGGGTGAGGGTTGCTTTTCTGGTCTTTATTAACCAGGAGGTTAGTTAACCAGTTCAGTGAGTTTTTTGATAGACAGGGAGGCAATCTGTCCTTCTTTTAAGGCAATCAGTTGTTCGTCCCTGAAATCGCCCAGGGTGCGTATCAGCGACTCTTTGGCTACGCCTGCTACGGCGGCCAGGTTTTCCCGGCTGATGTCTATAGTAAAATGTTTACTGCCTGTGCTGTTATATTTCTTATCCAGCATCAGCAATGCTTCTGCTACTTTTTTACGCAACGAATTATAAGCCAGCCCAATCAGCTGCTGTTCTTTTTCAACCATTTCCTTTGACAATAACTGGATGAATTTCCCCAGGACTTCGGGGTTGCTGCTAATCAGCTGCTCGAAGTCTTTCTGTGGGATAATAGCCAGCAGGCTCTCTTCCATGGCTTCTGCATTTTCCTGGTAGTTGCCGCCTTCCAGCAATGCATTATATCCCAGGAAATCCCCTTCATTGTACAACCCGATAATCAATTCTTTTCCATCATCATTACGTTTATAGGTTTTTATCTTTCCCTGCAGGATATAGTACAAGTACTCGGGCCGGTTGCCGGCGGCATAAATGCTTTGTTTCTTTTTGTACGGGTGCGTATTCCGGTCTTCCCGCAGGCGGGACAGGTGTTCATCGCCGGTGCTGGCGGACAGCAGTACTTTTACGCCGTATAAGCCGGTAACGCTGGTGTCTTTAATTTCGGCGCATCTTTTCAGCCGGCTTTCGATGGCGCTCAGCAACTCTGTTCCTTCAAAAGGTTTGGTGATATAATCATCGGCCCCCATTTCCATGCCCCTGCGTACATCACCCCGTTCCGCTTTGGCCGACAGGAAAATAAAAGGTGTGGTTTGCAATGCTTTGTTTTTATGAAGCATATGCAGTACGCCAAATCCATCGAGTACCGGCATCATAATATCGCATACGATCAGGTCGGGATGATGTTCCAGGGCCTTGGCCACGCCCTCTTTCCCATTAGCGGCGGTGATCACCTCATAGTTAGCCAGCTCCAGGATTTCGGCCACATTTTCGCAGATAGCGGTATTATCTTCTATCAATAGGATTTTTTGCATGGTATTTAGTTTTTGGGAAATGGAAGGGATACCAGGAATTCGGTACCCTGGTCAAGTGTACTGTTGCAGGAAACAGAACCGTTCATCAGTTCTGCATATTTGGCTACGATATGTAATCCAAGACCGGTGCCTTGTATGTTGGCAACATGCTGGCTACGGAAGAAACGCTCAAACAGGTGAAGCCGGTCTTCTTCTGAAATGCCGATCCCCTTATCCCGTACGGACAACTGGAAGGCGCTGTCGCTGCACTGGGTGCGGATAGAGATAATGGCGCCTTCGGGAGAAAACTTAATCGCGTTGGACACCAGGTTCATAACGATGTGCTTTAACAATGTAGGGTCGAGATGCGCTTGTGCATTACCGTGGTGGGCATAATAAATTTGCTGGGCCGATTTTTTCAATCCATCCATTTCACTGATGATAGTGCCAATGTGCTTACCGGCATCGAACAGGCTGTGGCGTACCTGGATTTTTCCTTCTTCAATTTTTCCAACAGATAAAAAGTCATTCAGGATATCGGTCAGCATATTCACAGAAGAAATGATACGCTGTATATGTTTACCGCGTTTGGGGGCGTCTTCCACAGCTTCATATTTGGATACGAGGTATACCGACGACAGGATGGCGCTCAGTGGTGTTCTGAATTCGTGCGATGCCAGGGAAACGAACCGTGATTTCAATTCATTGAGTTCCCTTTCTGTTTCCAGGGCTACCCTTAATTCTGACTCCGCCTGTTTAATCCGGGTAAGGTCTATGGCAATGCCAATGTAGCCTGTTATTTCACCAGATTCGCGTATAGCCGACACTGTAAGTGACACCGGCAATGAGGTACCGTCTTTTCGAACATACAGCCATTCATATTCATTGTGTAAATTAAGTTTAGCCTTGATGGTGAGTGTTTCCATCCCCGGTTCCACGACCTGCTGCAGCTGGCGTGAAAATTCCTCTGCCCTCAATGCTACTTCTTCTTTATCATGCAGCATCATCGGAGTGTATATATCAATTACTTCGCTGGCTTTATATCCTAGTATCCGTTCGGCTGCCGGGTTAAACCATTTGATATATCCTTCCTTGTTGATAACAATGATCATAGCGCCGGCATTGCTCCACACACTATTCAGAATGCTGTTGATCTTTTTGAGCGTACCTTCTTTAATCGCCACTTCCTTCTTCTGCTGGGTGAGTTGTTGCTGCGTTAATTCTGAATTTTTCCTGTCGGAAATATCCATGACATATATAATGGTTAGCACTCCTCCGGGCGTTTCATGCTCACCCTGGTTAACTTCTACCGGGAATCTGCTGCCATCTTTCCGCAGTGCCATCCGTTCCCCATCCTGGCAGGACAGGAGGCTGTCTATTGATGCGCCGGTAATTTCCTCTTTCGTATAGCCGAACTGGTTGAGCAGGAAGGGGTTCGCCATGAGGATAGCGTTGTCACTGTCGGCTACCAGTATACCGATCGATGCATGGTTAAAGAGTACTTCGAAGCCGATGTAATTATTTTGAGTGGTACTAGTCATACCGTAACTGACCCTTTATTGCGGTGCTATATAAATTTAATGATTCCGTTTGGAATAACATGCAGCCAGTTCAAAAACCGATGTTAAGTCTTTCATGCTGAACATAGATTTTTTTATTGCTATAGGTAAGTGCTTCAAAATAATTATCATCCTGGGGAAAAGTACGGGGGCCGAAGGCGCCCCCCACTGCGGTATTACTTCTGGTTAATCGGGGTTTCTATGATAAGGAACTCTGTCTTTTCCCCACACTGCAGGGAGATGTCACCGGTTTCCCAAATGCCTACGGCATCTCTTTCCTGCAACACCTGGTCCTGTACCCGCAATCCGCCGGCAATAGAAAAAATGAACACGCATTTATTCAGCGGGTTGAAGGTGTAGGTGAGACTGGTGGGTTGTTCATAATAACCCAGCGATAATTTCGCATTCTGGTTAATCCAGCAATGTTGCAAACCTTCCTCTCCTGAAACGATGGTCACCAGTTTATTCTTACGTTTATCTTTTGGGAAGCTGCGTTGCTGATAGCGGGGCATGATATTTTGTTGCTTGGGAATAATCCAGATTTGCAGGAAGTTGACCTCATCACTGCCGATATTATATTCTTCATGTCTTAACCCGCTGCCGGCACTCATAATTTGCACCGCAGGCGCTTCTATTTCAGTGCTATACCCCATTGTGTCTTTATGGTTCATTTTACCTTTCAGCAACACGGAAATTATTTCCATATTAACATGAGGGTGTATACCAAAGCCTTTACCGGCTTCCACAAAATCGTCGTTGAATGCCAACAGGGTGCCGAATGCGCTGCGCATCGGATGGCAATAGTCGCTGAAGCTGAAGAAGAAATTGCTTTTCAGCCAGCCAATATCTTTGATACCCCTTTCGCTTGCGGGGAAGAGTTGCAGTTTCATATAAACAAGAACAGGTAACGCGTAAAATTGTTTGCACCGGTACATAATTACCGTGAAAACGAAGTTAACGGCAAATTTCCGTATCTCGTAAATAACTTTCCCAAACTCGTAAGCGTTGTTTTTTTTCTCCACTTACTTTTGCTTCACTTTTCAGATAAACTTTAACATGTATAAATATTTACTCCTGATCATGTGCATCATGGGGATAGGGAATCTCTATGCTCAAACCGATACAGCTATCAACGCTAAAGCCTTGCAGGAGATAGTGGTGACGGCTACCAGGAATGAACAGTTGCTCAGCAGAGTGCCGGTACAGGTAAAGGTGATCACGAAGCAGCAGATACAAGCTATGGGCGCGGTGTTGCTGCAGCAGGTGCTGGCCGAACAAACGGGTTTGTTTATCACTTCCAATCATGGTACGGGTGTACAAATGCAGGGACTGGAAGCCGAATACACCCTGATACTGCTGGATGGCGAACCGCTGATAGGCAGAACCGCCGGTACTTTCGACCTGTCGCGGGTTGTAGTATCCAACATTGAAAGAATTGAAATTATCAAAGGTCCTGTGTCATCCCTATATGGAAGCGACGCGTTGGCTGGTGTTATTAATATTATCACCAGCCCCCGCCAAGCTTCCGGTGTAACCACTATTACCGGCAGGTATGGATCTAACCATACTTATACGCTGGATGCTAATACCCGCCTGCCTTATGCCAATGGTAGTTTTTCTGCCGGCATAATCAGGTATAGCAGTAACGGATATACGTTAAATGCTAATGCCGCCTCACCTACTGTGTCGCCGTTTAAAGCTAACACAGCGCAAGCCCGATGGCAGCATGACTGGTCGTCAAAATGGCACACCGTTATGTCGGCCCGGTATTATGAACAGCGGGCCAACAGTTATTTCGATGACGCCAAGGGAAAAGTGGATGATGTTGGGAAGGAGAAAGATATGAATGCTTCCCTGCAAATCAGCCATACGCCTTCGATCAACTTCAAACAGGTACTGCGCGGGTATTATTCCAGGTATTCCACCGACGAAGAAATGCGCTATCAGCAAGATAAAAGTATGTATGATGCATCCTTTTTTAAACAGCAATATATAAAACCCGAATACCAGGCCGACTGGCAAGTACACCCGAAGCACCAATTGACTGCGGGCGTCGGTTATGTGCACGAAACATTGGAAGCTACCCGCTACGATGAACGCATGGCGTTTAATACCGGTTACATTTTTGTACAAGAAAACTGGAAACCTGCTAATGCCTGGAACATATTGGCTGGCGGACGTTTTGATACACATAATCAATACCCTTCCCAGTTCAGTCCCAAGCTGTCGGTGTCCTGGAATTTCCATCCCAACTGGCGTATACTCGCCACCGTTGGCCGTGGCTACCGTGCACCGGATTTCCGGCAGTTATACCTGCACTTCAACAATGCGACAGTAGGCTACTCGGTAGTAGGTACCAAGCTGGCCGCTGATGTTTTAAAAGAGATGCAACAGCAGGGACAAATCAAGCAGGTAAACATCGACCCGGAGCAGCTGAAAAACCTGAATGCCGAAAGCTCGTGGTCTTACAACCTGGGGCTGGAAGGGAAAATATTTACGGCGGTTACGGCGAAGCTGAATTTCTTTTATAACCAGGTGAAGAACCTGATTGATACCCGGGCGATTGCCGTGAAAACCAATGACCTCGCCGTATACAGTTATATCAATATCAACAGCATTACCACCAGCGGCGCAGAGCTGGAACTGGCGCAGGGCGTAGGAGAGCGTTGGCAGTTGTCGGGCGGATACCAGTACCTGCGCTCCCGAGACAATGAGCTCTTTAAGAAAGTAGAAAACGGTCAGGTATATACGAAAGATGCACAAAGTGGAGAAACACGCGCGCTTTCCCGGCGTGAATATTTTGGTTTGTTTAACCGTTCCCATCATACCGCCAACGTGAAAGTAGCGTATGTCCATACCCGTTTAGGTATAGATGCCAATGCCCGTGTATTGTATCGTAGCAAGTATGGATTTACGGATGAGAATGGAAATAATGTACCCGATTTAAAAAGTGAGTTTGTACCGGGATATGCCACGGTGAACCTGGCTGCAGCCAAGTGGCTGTTCAGGCGCCGGCTGCGCCTCCAGGCAACCCTGGAAAACTTGTTTAACTATACCGACCCGCAGCACATTACCACTATGCCTGGGCGGATTTATAGCGCTGCAGTTACCTGGAATTTTTATCACCCTGTTAATAAATAATCACAACCTATATGAAGATGCATTTTCTTACATCAGGCCTGCTCGCCTGTTCACTGTTTTTCCTGTTTTCCTGTAAAAAAGACGACAACAAAGATACGCAGCCGGTAGTAGGCGCTACCTCTAAAACGGTTGCTAACCTCGATGCCGATGCTGCCAACAAAAACAGTTTTACCCTGTATAGCCTGGCGGAAGGCAAAATTGTGCCAAACAGCGACTCCGCTACCACCAAATGGGATATTGGGTTTAAGGCTACTACCATCATCATCAACGGTGGCAGCAGTGGTCCCGGTGGTACGGTAGCCCAGGTGATTTCCGGTGTGTATAACCAGTTGGGCCAGGCACCAGAAGCGGGTTATGTTACAGATGCTACCGCCAAAAAGGCTATCACTGGCTGGTATTCCTACAATATGAATACCCATGTCATTTCCCCGGTGGCAGGATCTATTATTGTTGTGAAGACCACCAGTGGAAAGTATGTGAAGCTGGAAATTACCAGCTATTACAAAGATGCGCCAGCTAACCCGGATCAGACCTCTGTGAGTCGCCACTACAATTTCCGCTACGTATACCAGGCCGATGGCTCCCGTAACTTTAACTGATCCTGTTACTCAACTTAAATAGCATGAAACACATCATTACCTTTACCATGGCCAGCATATGCCTGGCATGGACAGCTTCCGCACAACAGACAGGCGGCAACAAACTGGCACAGGACAAGGCCGCTATAAAAAGCATGTGCGGATGCCAGGAAGTAACCTTTGAGTATACCGAAACCTTCCCGGCCGATACCAGCTATAAGCCTAAAGGATACCATAAAATTACCGATGCGGTAGAATATGTGACGGTAGCCGCGGAAGACAAGAACCGCATTATATTGCAGCACCTGCTGATTGCTGATAGTATGGTGATCAAGCATTGGACGGAAGACTGGCTATACGAAAACCAGCAACTGCTGGCGTATGATAAAGACGACGCGTGGAAGAAAGTAACCCTGCCCGCGACACAGGTGAAAGGACAATGGACCCAAAAAGTATATGGTGTGGATGATGAGCCCCGCTACGAAGGCTCCGCTACCTGGGTGCATGCAGATGGTCGTCATTATTGGGAATCGGCCAGCGATGCGCCGCTGCCCCGGCGGGAATACACCACCCGCAAAGACTACAACGTATTACACCGTACCAATCACCATGAAATTACTGCTACGGGCTCTATCCATGAGCAGGACAACCTGAAAGTAGTGCGTGCAAACGGTACCGATAAAATAATCGTAGGTGAGAAAGGACTCAATACCTATAACCGTACCGATGAAAACAGGTGCAAGCTGGCAAAAGCCTGGTGGGAACAAAACCAGGCTTTCTGGGCGGTAGTGCGTAAGAGTTGGGATAACGTGTATGGCAGCAGCAGTACCATCCACCTCCGGCGGAAAGTGAACAATGAACCACTGTATAAGGTAATGGCAGCACTGGAAGAGAAGGCATTGCGCAAGGAACTGACCGGCGCCGCGCTGGAAAAAGAAGTTGTTGCTACCCTGCAACAGTTTGCTACTAATAAAGAGTTGAGTTTACAACGATAAACGAGTGGATAAGAAAAGTCACCGCAGTCATTCCTGGTTGCGGTTTTTTTTTGCTGGTAACCTTGGGGTTAGCACACCTTTTTATTTGCCATTTGCGACCTATCTTTGCAACTTGTTACTTTAACAGTGTAACAGTTGTAGGTTATGAAATGACTGGAATATTCCTATCCCGGGTCCAAATAAAAGAAGCGGTGCATGTGCAAACATGCGCCGCTTCTTATTTATGCGATCATCAGCTGTTTCAGAAGGCAGAAGGGCCGTTGCTTCATTTTTATATATGATAAAAGTAGATATGATTTACGCGCCATTATCTGTATATTTCTAAAAAAATATAACGGATACCAGTTTTTTATTGTCATTCACAAAATTAATATATGCATTTAACTCCCCGCGAAACGGAGAAGCTCCTGCTTCATCTGGCCGGCGAACTGGCCGCTAAACGAAAGGCCCGCGGCCTTAAACTCAATTATCCTGAGTCTATCGCCTACATCAGCAGCCACCTGCTGGAAGCTGCCAGGGACGGGAAATCAGTAGCAGAGCTGATGCAATACGGCGCTACTATTCTCACCCGGGACGACGTCATGGAAGGTATTCCTGAAATGATACATGATGTGCAGATAGAGGCCACTTTCCCGGATGGAACCAAACTCGTAACCGTTCATGATCCTATTCGTTAACACGTAAAACTACGCAATATGATTCCCGGAGAATATTTTTTAGGAGAAGGAGATATTGAATGCAACGTGGGCCGCAAAACCGTGAAGGTAAAAGTGGTGAACACCGCTGACCGCCCCGTACAGGTAGGTTCCCACTGCCACTTTTTTGAAATCAACCGCAAAATGAGTTTCGACCGGGAGAAAGCTTTCGGTAAGCGCCTCAATATCGCCGCCGGTACAGCTGTTCGCTTCGAGCCCGGCGAGGAAAAAGAGGTGGAGCTGGTGGAACTGGGCGGCGCCCGCCGCGTATTTGGGATCAACAACCTGGTAAATGGCGATGCCACCCTGGAAGCCAGTAAGGAAAAAGCGATGACGAAAATGTTGGCCGCAAACTTTAAAAACAAAGCACAATGAGCCTGAAAATAAACAGAGTTAAGTACGCCAATATGTACGGCCCTACCGTGGGGGATAAAGTAAGATTGGGCGATACTGATATTATCATTGAGATAGAGAAGGACTTTAACGAGTATGGCGATGAGAGCAAGTTTGGCGGCGGTAAAACGGTAAGAGACGGTATGGCCCAGTCCAGCACCGCTACGAGCGATCAGGGTGTGCTGGATTTTGTGATCACCAACGTGATCTTGATCGATCATTGGGGGATCGTAAAAGGTGACCTGGGCATCAAAAATGGAAAAATTGTGGGTTTTGGCCAGGCAGGGAATCCCGATACCATGGATGGCGTACATCCCGATATGATCATTGGCGCCGGTACAGAAGTACATGGCGGCGAGGGCCTCATTGCCACCGCCGGGGGAATTGATACCCATATTCACTTTATCAGTCCGCAGCAGATAGAAACCGCCCTGTTCAGCGGCATCACCACCATGATCGGCGGCGGTACCGGCCCGGCAGACGGCACCAATGCCACCACCGTAACTCCCGGTAAATGGTTCATGGAAAGAATGCTGCAGGCAGCCGATTCTTTCCCGATGAACCTGGGCTTCTTCGGAAAAGGCAACTGCGCCACCGAAGGCCCCATCGCCGAGCAAATAGAAGCAGGCGGGCTGGGCGTAAAAATACATGAGGACTGGGGCGCTACTCCTGCCGTTATCGACGCCGCCTTAAAAGTGGCCGACCAATACGATGTACAGGTGGCTATCCACACCGATACGCTCAATGAAGCCGGCTTCCTGGAAGATACCATGAATGCCATCAACGGTCGCGTGATACATACCTTCCACACAGAAGGCGCCGGCGGCGGTCACGCACCCGATATTATCAAAGCAGCCATGTACCCCAATGTACTGCCAGCATCTACCAATCCTACCCGCCCATATACGGTCAATACGATCGACGAACACCTGGACATGCTGATGGTATGTCACCACCTCAGTAAGAGCATCCCGGAAGATGTGGCCTTTGCAGATTCCCGCATCCGCCCGGAAACCATTGCTGCGGAAGACATCCTGCATGACCTGGGCGTATTCAGCATGATGAGCTCCGACTCCCAGGCCATGGGTCGTGTAGGCGAGGTAGTGACCCGCACCTGGCAAACCGCTGATAAAATGAAAAAGCAACGGGGTGCATTACCGGAAGATGCCGGGAAAGGCAACGATAACTTCCGCGCTAAACGCTATGTGGCTAAATATACTATCAACCCCGCCATCGCACAGGGCATTTCCAACTACGTTGGTTCCGTGGAACCTGGTAAGATTGCGGATATCGTGCTGTGGAAACCAGCCCTGTTTGGAGCTAAACCGGAAATGATTATCAAAGGCGGTATGATCATCGCCAGCAAAATGGGCGATCCGAATGCGTCTATTCCTACGCCGCAGCCAGTAATACTACGCACTATGTTCGGCGCATATGGTAAAGCCATTCACAAAACCTGCGTGTCTTTCGTATCTAAAGTATCCCTCGAAAAAGGTATTGTAGAAAAGTATGGTCTCGAGAAAATGGTGTTGCCCGTTTCAGGATGCAGAACCATCACTAAAAAGCACCTGATCCATAACGATAAAACACCGGAGATTACCGTGAATCCCGAAAATTATGAAGTGCGTGTAGACGGAGAGGTGATCACCTGCGAACCGGTAAGCACTGTGCCTTTAGCGCAACGTTACTTCCTGTTCTAAAAATAACTGTATGATCGTAGAAAAGATAGCTGGCAATATTGCATCCACTGTAACAGGTAACCGAAAGGTAGACCTGTTGCAATTGGAGTGGTATGAAATGACGAAACGTATACAACGCAAACATACACAGGACGGACTGGAGATCGCCATTAAATTCCTGAAAGAAGGACAGCGCCTGCAGCACGGGGATATCCTGTATATGGATGACGAAAAAGTAGTAGTGGTAGACATCCTGCCCAGCGATGCCATTGTGGTCACTCCCCGCTCATTGCTGGAGATGGGCAGCATATGCTATGAGATTGGGAATAAACACCTGCCTGTTTTTATACAAAACGACCAGGTGCTCATTCCTTTTGAAGAGCCTATTTTTCGCTGGCTGGCGGCTAGTGGCTATGATACCGTGAAAGCGCATACCCGACTTACCAACCTGCTCAACGCCAACGTACAGCCACATAGCCATGGTGGCGGCAGTTCGTTGTTTTCTAAAATTTTAGGCATGGCAGCAAAAGAACGTTAACATATGCAACACCCGTTTTTAGGCAGCCTGTTGCACCTCAGCGATCCAACTTTGCCCATTGGCGGATATTCGCATTCCAATGGCCTGGAAACCTATGTGCAACTCGGGCTGGTACATGACAGAACTTCTGCCAAAGCATTTGTGCAGCAAATGCTTGCCGGCAACCTGCATTACAATGATGGCGCTTTTGTTTGCCTGGCGTACAATGCGGCCACCAGCAATGATCTTACAACCATGTTGCTGCTGGATGAAGAAGTGAGCGCGCTGAAGTTGCCCAAAGAGATCAGGCAGGCCAGCCAGAAGCTGGGACTACGATTGATAAAAATTTTCAGCAGGAAATATAACAGTCGGTTGGCAGAAGAATATGCTGCGGCTATTGCTGCCAAAACAGCAGAAGGCCACTACTGCCTCACTTATGGTATGTATGCCGCCCTCATGAACATTCCGCTTACCGAAGCATTATACGCTTTTTATTACAATGCTGCCATCGGGATGATCACCAATGCCGTAAAGCTTGTGCCCCTGGGGCAGCTGGAAGGACAGGATATCCTGTTCGACCTGCAACCAGTGATAGCGGAGCTGGTAAACAAAACCATACACCTGGACCGGGAACTGGTGGGTGTTTGCAATATAGGATTCGATATCCGCTGTATGCAGCACGAAAAATTGTACTCCCGCTTGTATATGTCTTAATAAAAAAAGTAATTAACTATGAGCGACAGAAAATATGTGAAAATAGGGGTAGCCGGACCCGTAGGATCTGGTAAAACCGCCCTGATAGAAAGATTGTCGAGGCACCTGATGAACACTTATAGCATAGGGGTGATCACCAATGATATTTATACCAAAGAAGATGCGGAGTTCTTAACCAAAAACAGCCTGCTGCCTAAAGAAAGGATTATCGGTGTAGAAACCGGCGGATGTCCGCACACCGCTATCCGCGAGGATGCCAGCATGAACCTGGAAGCAGTGGATGAAATGGCTGCCCGTTTCCCGGAAATAGAACTGATCCTGATAGAAAGTGGTGGCGACAACCTGTCTGCTACCTTCAGCCCCGACCTGGCCGATGTTACCATCTTTGTGATTGATGTGGCAGAAGGCGATAAGATTCCCCGTAAAGGCGGCCCGGGCATTACCCGCTCCGACCTGCTGGTGATCAACAAAATAGACCTGGCGCCCTATGTACATGCGGACCTGGACGTGATGGAACGCGATGCCCGCAAGATGCGCGCCGGTAAGCCTTTCGTGTTTACCAATCTGATGTCGTTACAGGGGCTTGACACCGTGATTGGTTGGATTAAGAAATATGCCTTACTGGAAGATGCTGCAGAACCTGCGCTGGTAAGATAAATCAATATGAATGATTAACAAGCTGAGTATAATAAGCGGGTATAAGAATGGACGCTCGTTTTTGCGGGACACCTACTTCACGCGCCCTTTCCGGGTGGCGAATGTAGGGGAGCACAAAACAGATCCCTCGTTGTACCTGATGGTGATGAGCTCCTCGCCGGGGATATTGGATGGCGATCATTACGATATTGATATTAAGGTAGAAAGCAACAGCCGGTTGCAGTTGCAGTCACAATCATACCAGCGCCTGTTCAATATGCAACGCGGTGCGCAGCAACAGCAGCTGGTTACGCTGGAACCCAATAGTGTATTCAGCTATGTACAGCACCCGGTGGTGCCGCATGAAAATGCCATATTCAAAGGCCGCAACATTATCCGGATGGGCGACAACTGCGAGCTCACCTTCGGTGAAATTGTAACCTGTGGCCGCAAGCATTCGGGGGAAGTATTCCGCTTCAGCCATTTTCAGAATGTTACTTCTGTGTTTTATGGCGATAAGCTGATTGTAAAAGACAATGTGTTGCTGCAGCCACAATTGCTGTCGATGGAGGCAATCGGGCAGATGGAAGGATATACGCACCAGGCCACACTCATTTATGTGAATACGGGCGCTGGTGTAGCGGCCGATTTACCGGATCAGCTGTATACTTTACTGGAAGAAGAGGAGGGGATTATTGTCGGCGCCTCAGTCAGCGGGCCTTACAGCACCGTAGTCAGGATACTGGGCAATGGTGGAGAGCAATTATTTAACTGTCTCCGTAAAATACAGCAACATTTATGGAAAGCCGTGGTAGTAGCGGCGATAAAGGAAGTATTATGAATATTGGATTAACAACATTGATACTATCGGCGGTTACCATCAGTTGCTTGCATACTGCCACCGGACCGGATCACTACCTGCCTTTTATTGTGCTGTCGCGCTCCAGGAAATGGAGTATGTCCAAAACTATCTTCTGGACCATCCTCTGTGGTTTAGGACATATTTTTAGTTCCGTCATTATAGGATTGATAGGTGTATTGCTGGGATGGCAGTTGTCGAAACTTGCCTGGTTTACCGATGTGAGAGGTAATCTTTCCGGCTGGTGCCTGCTGGCCTTCGGGGCAGTATACCTGGTATGGGGACTGCGGCAGGCATGGCTGAACAAACCGCATAAGCATTTTGATGTGTATGAGGGAGGAGATATCTATGTATATGAACATAAACATGGAGAAGTAGTATACCCGCAGAACAGGGTGAAAGTAACACCCTGGATATTGTTTGCCATTTTTGTGATGGGACCCAGCGAACCCCTGGTGCCGCTGTTGTTCTATTCAGGTGCACATCGCTCTTCCCTGGAAGTGATGGTGCTGATCAGCGTTTTTGCGATCGTTACTGTTATTACCATGTTGGCCATGGTACTGATAGGTTGTTATGGTTATTCTATCATTAAAACAGATAAACTCGAACGGTACGTACATGCCATAGGAGGAGGAGTGGTGACTCTCTGTGGAATAGGTATGGTATTTCTTGGCTGGTAAATTCTCCCATTAAAAAAGATATTTAAATGGATGAACGGAAACTTTCTGTTTCCCCTTATCTGAGGGGAGTAGGGCAGATTATATCCCTTTTATTTAGGTTTTCTCCTGAAAAAGCTGTTACTTCACGTTATATTGACGCAAACAGCCCATGAAGCTTTTTCACGAATATAGGAACCCCTCTCTCGCCGTAGACCTGGTTGTATTTGGTTACCACGACAATACCTTGTCGGTGTTGCTGCTCAACCGTAAAGAGGAACCGTTTAAAGACTGTTGGACATTGCCGGGAGGCTTTTTACAGATGGAGGAAACCTTCCTGGACACCTGTTCCCGTATCCTGCAAACCAAGCTGGGCATGAACGAGGTATTCCTGGAGCAGTTATATTCTTTCGACGACCCGGGCAGGGATCCCCGGGGACGGGTAATTGCCGTGGGGTATTATGCCCTTATCAATCCCGCCAAGTTCAAAATCGTGGCGGGTAGTATGGCCAACGATGTAAAATGGTTTAATGTAAGGAAGCTCCCGGTGTTGGGTTTCGACCATAAGCACATTTTTAAGGCGGCCTTACAGCGGCTGAAATCGAAAATACTATATCATCCGGTAGGCTTCGAGTTGTTGGATGAATTGTTTACCATCACAGAGCTGCATGAGTTATATGAATGTATCCTGCATACCACACTCGACCGCCGCAATTTCCGTCGGAAGATCCTGGATGCGGAATATGTTATCAACACTGGTATGAAGCGGGAAGGGCTGAAGAACAGGCATCCTGAATTGTACCGCTTTAACAAACACCTGAAGAAAAACAATTTCCAGATTAATGTACCTACAGAATCATAACTACGATGGAAAAATATACTTACAGTCCCGGTATTTTCACGATTCGTGAATTTTTTTCTTTGGAAGAATGCAGCGCGTTGATCGAAAAAAGTGAAGCCCTGGGCTATGAAGAAGCCATGGTAGACGTGGGTAACGGCGTACAACGCCTGATCAAAGGCGTACGAAATAATGAAAGGGTATTGTATAAGGATAAAGCATATGCTACCTTTATCTGGGAGCGTCTGAAGGAATTTGCGCCGGAAGGCACAGACAACCGGACAGCCGTTGGCCTGAACGAATTGTTCCGTTTTTATAAATACAGTCCCGGACAACGCTTTAAAATGCATAAGGACGGGAGTTTTGAGCGGAACCGTTTTGAAGCCAGCCAATATACTTTTATGATCTATCTGAACGAAGCATATACCGGGGGAGAAACCATCTTTGCGTCCGGAGAAGTTATTCGCCCGGAAACCGGCACCGCATTGATCTTTCATCATCCGTTGCGGCATGAAGGCTCCCTGTTGACGGCTGGTGTGAAGTACGTGCTGAGAACGGATATTATGTACAAACAACTTTAAACATGTCCGCAACCTACGTAATAGGTGATATACACGGCGCGCTGAAAGCTTTGAAACAACTGATAGCACGGATTGCGCCCAAAGAAGCTGATACACTAATTTTTTTAGGAGACTATGTAGATGGCTGGTCGGAGTCGGCCGGCGTATTGGAGTACCTGATGGAGCTGGAGTTGACCTATCGCTGTATTTTTATCAAAGGTAATCATGACGCCTGGTGTGAATCCTGGCTGAATGGTATTATGCCGGAGGCCTCCTGGATGAGGAATGGTGGCGCGGCCACCATCGCCAGCTATGAAAAGCTATCCCCTTCGCAGCTGCAAAGGCATACTGCCTTTTTCAACGACATGCGCCTTTTTTACATTGATGCACAGAAGCGCTTGTTTGTACACGCTGGCTTTACCTCTACACATGGGCCCGAATTTGAAAGGTTTGCTCCCATGCTATACTGGGACCGTAGTTTATGGGAGTTAGCCCTGGCGCTTGATCCACAAATGCCGCGCGATGCACGGTTTTATCCCAAACGTTTATTACAGTTTTATGA
The DNA here is from genome assembly GCF_012726295.1 of Chitinophaga sp. Ak27. Classification (GTDB taxonomy): domain Bacteria; phylum Bacteroidota; class Bacteroidia; order Chitinophagales; family Chitinophagaceae; genus Chitinophaga. The sequence continues at coordinate 280,593 of NZ_JABAOB010000008.1, forward strand.
AATTTATATTGGCCATACCCCCAGTGTTAACTATGGCGAGGTACTACCTATGATTGCCTGTAATGTACATAACGTAGACACCGGCGCCGCCTTTATGGGCAAGATTTCTGCGATGAATATCGATACCAAGGAAGTATGGCAGAGTGATATAGTACAATCGTTTTACCCGGATGAAAAAGGCCGGAATCCCTGATCCCGGCCTGTAAAGTATTTAACGTTGTATCTTTTTTACCTGTTCTTCCAGTGCTTTATTGCTATCTTTTAGCGCCGTAATTTCCTTTTGCATGGATATCAGGTGTAACGTAAGTTCCTCTACTTTCTTCAGGAGAATGGTATTCATTTCTCCTACATCCTGCCCCTGTTCCGCTATTTCACTGGCTGACGGTACATCCGGCAGGTGTTTGTTTTTATTGATGAATGCTTCTACTGCCTGCAGCGATGGAGGGGCGTAGCTGGATTCGAAAACATAGTCGGGCCAGGGCGTAGCCTGGGTGACTTTCATTCTTCTTGCAGCAATAGTACCTTCCACGGCGAGTTTGTTGGTACCGGTGGTGAGTGTACCTATGCCCATGCTGCCATCGGCCTTTACCACCACAAGTGGGTTGGCATAAGAGGCAACGGTAAATACATTGCCAACGCTTAAACGGCTACCTACTTTACTTCTGCCATCTATTACCACTGCAGCTGCCGCAGGTTCATTGGCTGGAGGAGCCAGATCCTCTGCCTCGCCGGTCAGAATGACGCCAAAAGGCCTGGTTGGACTATAGGAACGACCTACAATAGCGGTGATGAAATTACCAGGGCTGCTGGTACCATTTGTAATAGTAAGAGCAGCATTCGTTTCTGCAATATTGCTAAGCGTAAACTTAGCCACCGTAGCAGTAGGCTGGGCGTTGACATGCAGTTGGGCCGTAGCTGCAGAAGTATTGATCCCTACCGCCCCATTTGTTCTCAAAATAGTGAGATAATTTCCCCGGTAGCTGCCACCATTGTTATAGCTGAACAACGAAAAATCACTGCCCTGGCCTTCTGTTCCATTTTCAGTTGTAAAGGTTCCTATAGCCCAGCGGAACGACCCTTTTTGCCGGATGATATAATGCCCTCTGCCAGAGCTAATGGTACTATCGGAGGTATAAAACGCCCTCGCACTTCCGGTACCATCAATGTTGAAATTAGCATTCGTTTGCAGCGCAGTGGAGTTCTGGATTTGGGCATAACTTCCAATAGCGGACATGACAAACAGGGAAGTTAACAACAATTTACATTTCATGGTGTAGAGAATATTGGTTATATAATAAAGCTTGAAGATAGCGGAAAAAAATAGAAATAAAAAGGCCGGAATGCTTAGGCTTCCCCTCGCATTCCGGCGCTTAAAATATAACAGACAACTTCTTATTGAATCACTTCCTGCATTCCCTGCATGCCTGCGCCCATATTCTTTCTCTTGAACAGGCTGGCATCTATTTTACCAAACCGGTAAGCAAAGTTGAGGCGAATCATTTGCGGGTCGCGCAAACGGCTGTAGTACTGTGTGAAGTAAGCGCTTTCAGAGTACTGATCTGACCAGCGGGTTCTGAAAATATCGTTCACGCTCAGCGTTACGGAGGCGGCATTGTTTTTCAGGAAACTCTTTTTGATAGCAGCATCTACACCCCAGAAGGAGGCAATATACCCTTGGGAGGCGTTTTGCGACTGACCGAACATTGGGCCGTTTTGCGGGCCGCCTTTATTGTCGTTTACCGGGAGGTTGGTTTTAGATTGGTAAGTACCGGTAAGCTGCACCTCGAAATTAGCGGGTAGTTTAAACGTGTTGTTGAGCTTTCCAAACCAGCTCCAGAGGGCATCCTGCGACTGTGCTACATTATCCGTATTGATTTTGGAATTGTAGATATTCACGTTGGTCGACATATTCCACCACTTGGTAATGGTATTCATGGCGGTAACTTCAGCACCGGCAGAATAGCTGGAGTTGGCGTTGATATACGTGTTGACCAGGATTTTCTGGTTGTTTACCGGGTCGGTTTCATTAGTCAGGTAACGGGTAATCAGGTTGTTGGTATGACGGTAGTAGAGAGATGCCAGCAAGGTGTTGTTGCCCTTGAACGTTTTCAGGTACGACATTTCCATTGACTGGGTGAACTCCGGCACCAGGCCCGGGTTACCTTTCGTGATGTTCAGCTTATCCGTTGAATCGGTAAATGGTATCAGTTGGAAGAAATTAGGCCGGTTAATCCTGCGGGTATAGCTTACCTGCAGCTCCTGGTCATGTTTCAGCTTCTGGCTTAAAAATATGGAAGGAAACAGGCTTACCGGGTAGCTGTTGCTGAAGTGCTGACCATTATTGAGCAGGTCGCCGGTATAGCTGGAGCTTTCTGCACGCAGTCCTACCTTATAGCCAAAGTTCTTAATGGTATTGGAAATGCTGGCATAGGCCGCATATACGTTGTCATTATTTTTATAATTATTAGAGGCTGCCGGAATCAGGATATACTTACCCGTTTCTGGATCCATCATATAATTATTGAAGTTGCTTTTCGTAGTGCGGATGGAAGCTCTCAAACCTGTTTCCAGTTTCAGCTTGCCACGGAAAGGCTTTACATAATCCGTTTGGATGGTCATGAAGCTCACAGAGCCGCCACCCAGGATCTGCTGGATATCGCTGCCGGTAATATTGTTTTTATCAACGGCATACCGGTCTGTTCTATAGTCGGAGTTGTTGTTGCTTTTACCGCCGAAATAGTTGAAATCGGCTGTCAGTTCTTCTCCTTCTTTAGGGAACAGGTGTTTCATGCCCAGTACTAATCCATTGGCATTAAATTTATTATGTGAGCTGGAATTCCGTTGACTGAAGCCATGGGTAACTGGATTCAACAGCGTGTCGCTGTTGATATCAATTCTTTCGGTGGGGTTCATTTCTCCATGCACCTTAATGCCTGCGATAGACAGGGTAGTGCGGTTGGTAACGAACCAGTCGAGCCCCAGTTTGCCAAAAATGAAGCCACCATTGGTTTTGTTGGCATTTTCCTGGTTGATGAGGGTGTGCGGTATATCTCCGAAATTATCACGATCGGTGGTACCATTGGTACGTCCTTTCATCTGGTTGCCCATTACGCTGGCGCTGATATTTACTTTGTCCTGGCGGAGGTTGAAGTCGCCGCCGCCGTTGAGAGCGCCGCGTTTGTCCACACCCGCGCGGATATTACCGTTGTAACCGGTTTTGCGGTTCTTTTTTAGCACGATATTGAGGATACCTGCGCTGCCGCCGGAAGCATCGTATTTAGCGGAAGGATTGGTAATTACTTCCACGTTTTCGATCGCATCGGCAGGGATCTGTTCCAGTGTCAGCGTGGTGGGGCGTCCATCGATGTAGAGCTGTGGCGCTGCGTTACGCAGGGTTACATTTCCGTCGATGTCTACGTTAACAGACGGTACGTTTTTCATTACATCGAGGGCCGTACCGCCGGCGCTCACGATATTCTTCTCCACGTTGAATACCTTTTTATCGATATCCATCTGCATAATGGGTTTAGTACCGGCAACAGTTACACCCTGTAATTGAGTGGTGCTGACCGCCAGCTTAATGTTACCCAGGTCTTTGTCGAAAGGCGGAAAGGTAACGGGTTGCTCTACCGTTTTGTAGCCGGTAGCCGTGATCCGCAGTTTGAGTGGGCCCCTGCCCGGCAACTCATCCAGGCTGAATTCACCATTGCCTTTAGTGAGTGCGCCTTTCAGCAGTTTTTCCTTCATTTTTTTGCTAACAGTATCCATGCGGTTTTGCAGGATAATTACAGAAGCGTAAGCAACGGGTTTTCCATCTGGGTCAATAATTTTTCCATAAACATGTCCGCTCATCCCCATGGGCATTCTGGCGCCAGCGCCAGCGGGGGCCTGTGCCCAGGCAGAGACGGTAAGCAAAAACAGGGCGATTAACGAGTAGATCTTGTACATTTTATTTAAAATTCAGAGATGCAAAAGTATACCGCGTTGGTGGATTAAATAAAATAAATGAGATGAGCGGGAAAAATATGTCTACGAAATGCGGATTCCGGGAACGTTTTTACGAGAAGGAAAAGCTTGTAATCCCTTACTGACTTGATTTTCCGGCTAGCGCATATACGGAATCCCGGTAAGTATCTCCCACGGGTAATTCCATTTCATCCAGGAAGACATTGTTCTTCCGGATGGCGGTAATAGCCCCTACAGATACAATATGCGACTTATGGATACGGATAAACTTTGCCGGAGGTAACTGTTCTTCCAACCCTTTGATACTCATACGGGTTATCACGGGTTTAGGGTTGCCCTGGAGATGTATTTTTACATAGTCTTTCAGTCCTTCAATCCAGGTGATATCTGCAAATACTACTTTCAGCAGGCTGTAATCTACATTCACAAAGAAGAAGTCTGCCTGCTCCCGGTGGGCTTTACTGCCCGATTTCAACAGGAAGAGCTCCTGCGCCTTATTGCAGGCCCTGACAAAGCGTTCCAGCGATACCGGTTTTACGAGGTAGTCGGTTACTGCCAGGTTAAAACCTTCCAATGCATACTTTTCGTAAGCGGTAATCAGGATTACCATCGGTTTATTGGGCAGCGATTCCAGGAATTGCAGGCCGGTAAGTCCGGGCATTTGTATATCGAGAAATATCAGGTCTACCGATTGATGACGCAGTATTTCCATAGCTTCAAAGGCATTTTGGCATTTGCCTGTGAGCTGCAGGTAAGGTACCATGCTGATGTTGTCTTCCAGCAGGTCCAGCGCCAATGGCTCATCGTCTATGGCAATACATTTCATCATCCGGGTAGATTTAATTGTAAGGAAACTATAAACCAATCCTCTTTTTTATCGATATGCAACACATACTCTTCGCCGTACAGCAAATTTAAGCGTCTTTTGACGTTCACAAGCCCTATCCCGCTGGTTTTATCCTTCACTTCCGAAGAAACAGGATTGTATTTGTTGCGCACAGAAAAAAAGAGTATCCCCGGGCGGGTATATAATTGGATATCTATCTGCGCATCGGATATTAATCCGGTACCATGTTTAAACGCGTTTTCCACAAAAGGAATGAGCAACATAGGTGCTATCTCATAAGTATTATTACTTACTTCCAGTGAGACGTTAATCGTTACGTTTTTTCCGAAACGCTGTTGTTGCAGGTCAATATAACTTTGCAGGTATTCTGCTTCTTTCTGCAGCGGCACTTTGTCTTCGTCGGCTTCGTACAACATGTACCGCATTAACGACGACAGCTTGATCAGCGAGGGTTCCAGCACATCCGATTTTTTACGGGCCAGCGACACCATGTTGTTGAGTACATTAAACATGAAATGAGGGCTCACCTGGGAGCGGAGCAACGATAATTCAGTTTTCAGGTTTTCGTTTTCCCGGGCGCTGGTTTGTCTTTCCTGCCGTACTTTATCTACAATCATCTGGAATGCTGTACTGGTAGACCATATGAAGAAAAATACGAGCAACGTGAAAAGAATAGCGGGTCTGATATCTATCACATGAGGATTCAGGAAAAGGACTTCAAACTCATACCGCGCCGTCATCATAAAAACAAATACTGCCAGCACGGACAGCGTGTATTTTACCACCTTTTTTTTGTTGAGCAGCCGGGGAATAAACACCCAGGCATTCAGGTAGAAGAAGGTAATCATCACCAGGTCTGTAAAGTACATATACAGCTCCCACTTAGGTTTCTCATTCATGCGTTCCTGCGCATGCGTATCTGACGAGGGATGTAACAGGTAGGGCAGTGAAATAAATGCGAGCCATCCTAAAGTATGGAGTGCTATAGTAACCCATTTTTGTTGATACCATTCCCGTTTCATGGCGGCAAATTAGGAATTTATATATTTATCATGTGTGCGAGTTGCGACCAACCCGGATATTTCTTCGACCAACGCAACTGTGATATTAAATTAAGTCTTAATTTTATAATTGCAATTCCCATTACCTCACTGTACTAAAACGCTGATATATGACAGCTGATATTACCCGCCGGATTGCCTGGAAAGACTTGACCCGCTTGTCTATCCGGGAAATGCTCATCGAAAATAATATTTCTATCCCTTGGGCTTTGGCTTCCTGGGTGCTTGCCTACTACGGTTATTATGTTCTGGCCCTTCCATTTTCGGGGCTGTTTTTCCTGACAGCATTGCGGCAAGTGCACAATGGTTTTCACCAGTCGCTCGGCACCCATAAAAAGCTTACCTGGCTTACCTTGTTTTTGAATAGTATCCTGATGATGGCGTCTATTCATGCCGTAAAATATAATCATATCCGTCATCACAAGTATTGTTTATCGGAAGAAGATTATGAAGGTAAGTCGGCCGGTATGAGCGCCTGGGGCGCCATCTTGTACGGACCTAAGCACATGTGGCTGATACACCGGATTACCTGGCAGCTGGGCAATAAAAAATATCGTCGCAATATGTTGCTGGAGCTGGCCGCCATAGCGTTGTTTACGGGAATGGTATTTTACTTCCAGGTATACTTTCTGGTATATCATATTATTGTAATGGTGGTGGGTGAATTCCTGATGGCGTTTTTTGCCGTATGGAGTGTGCACCATGATTGTGATCACCACACCATTGCGAGAACGCAGCGTTCTGGCTGGAAGAATAAAATTACATTTAGCATGTTTTATCACCTGGAACATCACCTCTTTCCGGCGGTGCCAACTATTAAGTTGCCGGAATTGAGCAGGCGTATAGATGATGCGATGCCTGAGCTGGAAAAGAAGAACACATTTTAAAGGAGTGTAAGGCCGAAAGCACAAAGCAAAAAACTATTGTGGAGAAGAACTTTGCGAGTGTTTAAATTCGCTTATATCCTTCTCCACAATAGTTTTTTGCTTTACGCTTTCAGCTTTCAGCTTTCTTGCTGCTTTTCGCCAATTCCTTAATCCGGCTATTCCCGGTAATGATATTCGCTTTCAGTTCACTGAGAATGGAGTATAACCCGAAGTAAGTACGATTGATATACAAACTATGCCGGGAGCCGCGGGCCACTTTAGAGTCGCGGATTTCCTTCATGTTGTACAGTTCGTCCATGTAGGCATATATTTCGTTGAAGTACGCTTCATTACCGAAATCGAAAGTATCTAGGGTGAAGGGGAGTGTGAGCAGATCGATCATATGCTGGAATAACCCCGAGAAAAATTCCACTTCTTTGGGTGTATCCGTAGGATGGATCATTTCCAGGTTAGTATATATTTCATGCCGGCGTTTTTCATCTTTCAACACTTCCTTATCAACCAACAGGAAATAGTTTTCATAGAAGTCCAGTGGTACTTCTTTTACGCAACCGAAGTCGAATATGCCTACGGTGCCATCAGGGCGCATGAGGAAATTGCCCGGATGAGGATCGGCATGTACCTGTTTCAGGCTGTGCACCTGGAACTGGTAAAAATCCCACAGGGCCTGGCCTATTTTATTGCGCACTTCCTGGGAGGGGTTTGTCTGCAAGAATTCTTTCAGGTGTTTGCCTTCCAGCCAGTCCATCGTAATAATCCGCTCGGAGGACATGTCGGGGTAATAGCCTGGAAAGCAGAGGTTGGGGATATGCGCGCAGGCGGCCGATAAATCCATGGATCGGTGAAGCTCCAGTTTGTAGTCGGTTTCCTCTAGCAGTTTACTTTCTATTTCGTCGAAGTATTTATCCATATCTACTTCGTTCATACCTACAATGCGTATTGCAAAAGGTTTTACGATACGGAGGTCGGATTTCACGCTGTTGGCTACGCCGGGATACTGGATTTTTACGGCCAGTGTTTTACCAGCTTTGGTGGCTTTATGTACCTGGCCAATGGAGGCGGCATTGGAGGCCTGCATCTCGAAGGTATCGTATAGCTGGGAGGGCGATTTGCCCAGTGTTTTTACAAAGGTGTTAACTACCAGCGGTCCGCTCAGCGGGGGGGCGCTGTACTGCGACATGGCAAACTTTTCTGTATAGGCTTTGGGGAGCATTCCTTTGTCCATGCTCAGCATCTGTGCCACTTTAAGGGCGCTACCTTTCAGGTTGCTGAGGGTATCATAAATATCAGCGGCATTGTCCTGGTGGAGCGCTTCCTTCGTGGTGGAAGGATCCATCAGTTTGCGGGTGTAGTGTTTGATATAATTAGAACCAACTTTAAGTCCGGTCGTAACAAATCTGCCTGCCCTTTCCACCTTGGAGGTAGGAATGTTGGATTGCTCTTTCATGATGTTTATTTCCTCGTAAAAATAAATTTCCCAAAGTCCAGCAAGCTATCCAGGGTATTGGATTTGATCAGCTGGAAACTGAGATTCACTGCTTTTTCAATTGCAGCATCGGTCATTTCAAATTGGTGACTGGTATCATCCAGCCAGTATTTCAATACAAACAGTGCCTGTAACCAGAAGCCATGTACATATTGATCGGAGATATATTTTCTTTCTTTGATTTCGTTGGATTGATAGCCTTCCTTTACCAGGTCGCGTACATACGCATTAAAGGCATCATGGAAGGTTTCCAGTTTATTACGGTACAGGTCTGGCAGGCGGAAATGTTTCCGTTGCAGTAACAGGTAGCTGCGGTCTTCCTTCAGTTTTTGTACCCAGAGAAAATAAAAGGCCAGGAGTTTTTCCTGTGCGTTGTACTGGAGATAGGTATCATCTGCCTGTAATTGTTCGAGTGTTTGCTGGAAGATGGATAGCCAGATATCCTGTTCCACTGATTCCAGGGAGCTGTATTGTTCGTAAAACGCAGCTTCCGTGATATCTACAATTTTGCAGAGTGCATATACCGATACCGGCGCTTTGCCATTTTCAAGCCAGTACACTTTATAGGCGTTGCGAATAAGCTGTTTGTCCATAAGAAAAAGGTTTACGGTTGTTGAATAAGCCCGTCCGGATTGGTACCGGAGGTTAAAGACGTGGGCGCATACAAATTTACGGCATGTGCGCTTATAAACAGTTTTTTATCGTGGGTGGAAATGTTAAAATCTGTTTTATTTACCAGGAAATTATTATGATAAAAAAAGGAATTTGGTATTTGGAAAATAACCATATCTTTGCACCCGAATTCCTTATTCTTCATCGTTTAAAATTGCAAGGAATCATGACAGAACGTACCCACATATCACCCGCACTGTTGCTTGCCTGATCAGGCAAACGCCTTGTTATTGCTCGTATTTTCCTGCATTACATAACCCGATTGTTTGTACAAGGCAGTATAAATCAATATTGTATATACAGCTATATTTTATAATAATTTTTGGCTGTAACAGGATATCGTATAAGCGTATACGTTAGGGTATTGTTTGCCGCCCCATTAAGCTTTCCCGCAGCAGTGGTTTCACCAAAATATTACAATGGGCGCGGAGCGCCCGGAGGACGTGCTATGCCCGCTCCTCAGCAATTATACATACTACAATCACCATTTTATGGGCAGTATAAAAACAAAAGAATTAAGTAAAATAGGTTATACCAACGACAGGGCAAGAAGTCTTGTTATCAATACTATTTCCAAACATTTTAAACATACCGGCAAAGCAGAGCTGATGGCGCTGCTTACAGCCATCAAAGCAGATCCTGCGGCTTACCACGGCGATGAAATACTGGGTAAAATTGCCGCCACTTTTATGGATGAACCGGTGGAATGCCATTTTCAAAGCTATGAGCTGCTGGAAAAAGCCGGGCAGCTGAAAGTATACGGCAGCAAGGAAATTGAGCGTTCGGCCAAGCAACAAATGGAAGTGGCCATGTCGCTGCCAGTGACGGTACAGGGGGCCTTAATGCCTGATGCACACACCGGCTACGGACTTCCCATCGGCGGCGTGCTGGCGGTAGATAATGCCGTACTGCCTTTCGCCGTAGGTGTAGACATAGGCTGCCGCATGGCGCTCACCATTTTTGCGGAAGGGGAAAGTTTTCTGAAACGCTTTTCCCACCAGGTAAAAGTGGCCTTGAAAGACTATACTCACTTTGGAATGGAAGGAGGACTACCCTTTGCGCAATCGCATGAGGTGCTGGATGACCCTGCATTTCAGTCGACCGAGCTGCTGCGGAAATTACAGATCAAAGCAGCGCGTCAGTTAGGGTCGTCTGGTAGTGGGAATCACTTCGTAGAATTTGGGTTGATAGAAATGGCGGAAGACAATGCGCTGCAACTGCCGGCAAAACAATACCTGGCGTTGTTATCGCATTCCGGTAGCCGGGGCCTGGGCGCTAATATCGCGCAGCATTATACCCGCATCGCTATGGATAGCTGTAAGCTGCCACGGTCGGCACAGCAGCTGGCCTGGCTGGACCTCAACAGTGAGGCTGGTCAGGAATACTGGCTGGCCATGAACCTGGCCGGCGATTACGCCAAAGCCTGTCACGACCGGATTCACGCTAATCTGCTGAAGGCGCTGGGCCTGGAGGCACTGGCCACCATTGAAAATCACCACAATTTTGCCTGGGAAGATACGCTGCCCAATGGTCAACGGGTGATCATTCACCGCAAAGGGGCTACCCCTGCGCATACCGGCGAAATGGGCATCATTCCCGGCAGCATGTGCTCGGCAGCCTACCTCGTAAAAGGAAAAGGGGTGGAGCAAGCGTTATACTCCGCTTCCCACGGTGCAGGCAGGGCCATGAGCCGTAAGCGCGCCAAAGAAAACATGACCGTGTCAGGCATGAAAAAAATGCTGGCCAATGCAGGCGTTACCCTTATTGGCGGCAGCGTGGAAGAAAATCCGCTGGCATATAAAGACATCGAAACGGTGATCAATGCCCAGCAGGAACTAATCGACATCGAGGGCCGTTTTATGCCCGCTATTGTAAGAATGAACAAAGATTAATGACATGAACAAGGTAATTATACAAATCACTTCCGGCCGCGGCCCTGCAGAATGTAGCAGGGTAGTGGCCCGGGTGCAGGAACTGATGCTGAAGCAGGGCCGTGCGGCGGGCATCTCCCTGGAAGTACTGGAAAACATAAAAGGCGACCTGAAAGGTACCCTGTTGTCCGCTACACTGTTAGCCCAGGGAGAACGTCTCCCGGCTTTTATCAAAGAGTGGGAGGGAACGGTGCAATGGGTTTCTCTCAGCCCCTACCGTAAATTTCACAAACGCAAAAACTGGTTTGCCGGCGTGTCGGTATTCGATGTGCAGCAACAGTTGTCCTGGAATGTGAAAGACGTAGTACTGGAAACCTGCCGTGCTTCCGGACCCGGAGGTCAACATGTGAATAAAGTGGAAACCGCCGTGCGGGGCACACATCTTCCCAGCGGCTTGCAGGTACTGGCCATGGACAGCCGCTCACAGCTGCAAAACAAGCAGTTATGTCTCCAGCGTCTTGAAGCGAAGTTCCTGGCCTGGCAAACTAGCAGGCTTGTTGGCCAGCAGCAGGACCGCTGGCAGGAACATAATGAGCTGGAAAGAGGACAGGCCGTGAAGGTAATCAGGGAACGGCTGTAGAGGAGCGGAAAGCTTTGTGTTTTCTGCTTTAAGCCTTCCGCTTTTTTTATTACATTTATTGCAAAGAGGGATACTTGCACGAACTAAGTGACATAGCGCTATTGCAACGACTACAACAGGCCGATGAAGCTGCCTATACCGAAATATTTCATCGCTACTGGGAAAAGCTGTACGCCATTGCCTATAATCGCCTACGAATACGTACCGCCGCAGAAGATGTTGTACAGGAGGTATTGGCCAGCCTCTGGGTGCGCCGTAAAGAACTCGACATACGCCATCTCTCCGGTTACCTGGCCACCGCCACCCGCTATGCCGTATTCCGCCAGATCAGCCGATTGTTACCCGATCAGCCATTGGATAATCCGGATGTACAGCAGCTGGTATCCACGCCAGACAGCGACCTGCTCGATTTTTACAGGCTGCAGCAAAGACTGGGAAATGCCATTGATGAATTACCTGAAAAATGCCGCCTGGTATTTTTATACAGCCGCCGCGACCAATACAGCAATAAAGAAATTGCGGCCGCTCTCCAGCTATCCGAAAAAACCGTGGAAGCTCATCTCACCAAGGCATTGAAACACCTGCGGATACGCCTGAAAGATGTATACCCCTATTTTTCTTTCTTCTTCTAAAAAAAATATCTCTCCATACTAAGGGTAACCATTGCATTTCTGTACTCTACCTGTATGCAACACCTGAAAGACCTGATTCAACGTTACCTGAAAGGCCGCGCTACGCCGGAAGAAACGAGTGCGCTGGAAGACTGGTACCACAGTTTCGATGACAGCGAAGTGCCGTTGCCACTGGAGCCGGGAGAAGATCCCGCGCAATTGAAACAACGCCTGCTTAGCAGGCTGTTGCCCGTTATGCAACCGGAAACGCCCATCAAAGCAATGCCGCCCTATCGCCGCTACGCGGTGGCCGCTACGGTGGCGCTGTTGGTCGCTGCGGCCGGCGCTATTGCTTTATGGCACCGGTATAAGACCTTGCCCAAAAAAGATATAGCCGTTCATATGCCCCTCAGGGAAATTGCGCCAGCACAAAAGAAAGCCTTGCTCACCCTGGCCGATGGCAGCACGATCGCCCTGGATGATGCCGCCAACGGTGCATTGAGCCAGCAGGGCAGCGCACGCGTGGTGAAAAGTTCCCCGGGGCAACTGTCTTACCAGGCCGATGGTAGCGCCGGAGAAGTGGTGTATAATACCCTCAGCGTTCCCCGGGGCGGCCAGTACCAGGTTACTTTACCTGATGGGTCTAAAGTGTGGCTCAATTCCGCTTCCTCCCTGCGTTACCCCACCGCCTTTAAAGGCACAAACAGGAAGGTACTGCTCACGGGCCAGGCCTATTTTGAAATTGCCCCCAACGCTATACAGCCTTTCCAGGTACAAACCAGCGACATGGAAGTACAGGTGTTAGGTACCCGCTTTGATGTAATGGCTTATGCCGATGAGCCCACCGTGAATGCGACCTTGCTTGATGGAAAGATAAAAGTGCACGATAAAATATTGCAGCCGGGACAGCAGGCAGTTTGGTCGCCCACAGCGGGGCAACTGCGGATAAGCACTGCCGATGTACATAAAATTATGGCCTGGAAAAATGGCCTGTTCGTCTTTAATAATATGGATCTCCCCACCATCCTACGGGAAGTAGCCCGCTGGTATGATGTGGAAATTGTATATCACACCGTTCCCGGTAAAGAACTGTATGGGGGCGGTATCAGCCGGAATCTTAATTTATCAGCCGTGTTGCACGTACTCGAAGAAAACGGCAACAATCATTTTAAAATCAATGGAAAACAAGTAGTGGTATTACCGTAAACCTGTAAACAGTAACGTATGAAATAACTTTTGAACAATGGAAAAACCGGAGGTGGTGACACACCCCCGGCGAAAGTCCAGCATCCTGTAAGATCAGCGAAAGATCATTTAAGAATTCTAAACCTTATTAAAAGTATGTATTTAAAATTTAAGGAGATACCTTTTCTCCCCAAGGGACTTTTATTAACCAAAATTTTGCGGGTGATGAAAATGACCACCTGGCTTATCCTGGTAGCCTGCTTGCATGTAAGCGCCAGGAGTTTTTCACAACAAGTCACACTCTCCGTGAAAAACATGCCGTTACAGAAAGTATTTGCAGAGATAATCCTGCAGTCGGGCGCCACTATCGTATATAATGAATCGGTGCTGAAAAATACGGCGCCTGTTACCTTGCACGTTAGCAATGCCGATGTGGAATCGGTGCTGGAACAATGCCTGCAACACCAGCCGGTTACCTTTACCGTGAGCAATGGCGTATTTGTGATCCGCCCTTTATCGCCCCCGGCCACTGTTTCACCGCCGGCAGACACCATCGGGAAAATAAGTGGGGCCGTCCGGTCGGCCGATGGAACACCCCTCCCCGGGGCTACGATACTGGTAAAAGGTACCAGCCGCGGAAATGCTACAAATGCAGCCGGGTTATTTACCGTGGCTGCCAATCCTGGTGAAATACTCATCTTTACCTATACCGGTTACGATAAACAGGAACTCCCCGCTCATCCTGGCATGCAGGTGATCATGAAAACCGGGAGCAGCCAGCTCGACCAGGTAGTAGTGGTAGGTTATTCCGATAAGAAGAAAAGTGAACTAACCAGCGCTGTTACTGTAGTTAACGCCGCCAAATTAAAAGATGTTACCACCAACGATGTGGGAACCATGTTACAGGGAAAGGTATCGGGGCTGCAGGTGGTAAGCAGCTCGGGCGTTCCCGGCGCCGCCGCCGAAATTCGCCTCCGTGGCATCTCTTCTGTCAATGCTTCTCAGAGCCCACTGGTAGTGGTAGATGGTATTATTGGCGGCAATTACGACCCCAATGATATTGAAAGCGTAACGGTATTGAAAGATGCCGGCGCCACCGCTATGTACGGCTCCCAGGCTAACGCAGGGGTGATCATCATCACCACGAAAAGAGCGGTATCAGGAAAAACACAATTCCAGGCAAAGATCACTACCGGCTTCCGCACACCCGACTTCGGAACCATGGATATGATGAATGGCAGCGAATTGTATGAACGGCAAAAAGAATATTACCGCGACTACATTCCCGGCGCTGCCAGCAACTCCTATAAAATAGACCTGCTCAAGTTTTACAACGAACGGCCCTTGTCGCTCCGCAACCAGAATTATAACTGGCTCACCGATATGTTCCGCCGCGCACCTATGCAGAACATATACCTGTCGGCCGCCGGTAAAACAGAGAAAGCCGATTATTACCTGGGTTTATCTTACTACAATGAGAAAGGTACTTTCATGAATACCAACTATCAACGGATAAACCTGAGAGCCAATTCTACCTATCATTTTTCTCCGCGGATCAGTCTCACCAACAACATTAACCTCAGCGGTTCTTTTGGCAAAACATACGACTACAACGATATGTATTATGCGTTTCTCAATATGCCCTGGGATAATCCGTACGACAGTATGGGAAAACCGTTGTATGTAGATGGTAATGCGGCGTTCAAATGGTGGTCGCGCGACAAAGTGAATCCCATTCACACGATCAACAATTCGGAACATCCATACAAGAATTTTGATGTGAACTATGATATGGGATTGAACATCGGCATTACCAACTGGTTGTCGTTCGTGAGCACCAACCGTTTATCATTGGGATATAACAAAAATAAAACCTGGTATTCGCCATTGGTGGCTGGGCAGTATCATGCTACGGGCTACCTGAGTGAACTGAGTACGCTCAATTATGGATACGTATCCAATAACCTGTTGAAAGTTGATTTTCATCGCGGTGATCATCATATCAGCGGTCTTGCCGGTGTTGCCTTTGAAGGCAGCAACACCGATGTGATGGGCGCCTCTGGTAAGGGATTGCCGGTAGGACTAAAAGTGTTGAACACGGTGGCTAATAACCAGCAGGTATCTGGTAGCCTGAATGAAGCCGTTATACAGTCTTTTATCTCCCAGGTAAACTACAGTTTCCAGGATAAGTATTTCCTCACCGGTTCCTTCCGGGTGGATGGCTCTTCCAATTTCCCTTCCGGCAACCGGTATGCTTCCTTCCCTTCGGTGTCGGCCGCCTGGTTAATGAGTAATGAAGATTTTTTGAGAGATCATCACATTTTCACTAACGTGAAACTGAGGGCCAGCTATGGGGTTACCGGTACGCAGGACATCGGGTCGTCGCGCTACCTGGCGCTGTTTTCACTGGCCAGCCAATATAATGGGCAAAGCGCTGCTACGCCTTCCCAGCTACCCAGCCCGGACCTTACCTGGGAAAGCAAATACCAATGGAATGGCGGTATTGATATCAGCCTGTTTAAACGGATCGACCTGAGCGTAGATGTGTATAACAATGTTACCAAAAACCTGTTACTGCAGGTATCCCAGCCTTTATCAGTAGGCTTCGAAACCAAATGGCAGAACGTGGGAGAGCTGGTGAATAATGGGGTGGAACTGGGATTGAGTTCCGTTAACATCCGCAGCGGCAAGTTTCAATGGAGCACCGACTTCAATATCAACTTCAATACCAACAAGCTGCAAAAATTCCCCGCCAATATTATCAATACACAATCCACCTGGAGCATTTCGCAGATATACCGCAATGGTGGCAATCTCTATGAATTCTATATGCCTAAATGGCTGGGGGTAGATAAACAAACAGGTGCGCCGCTCTGGGAAGTGGTAAACAAAGATGGCACCACCAAAGCCACTTCGGATTATGCCAGCGCTACCTACCAGGAAGTGGGTTCTGCGCTGCCCAGGTTCCAGGGAGGGATGACCAATACGTTTACCTACAACGGTATTTCGCTGGGTGTGAATATCTATTTCCTGTCGGGTAATAAAGTATATAGCAACAATCTCCGTTTCGTAGAAAACGATGGCAATGAACCTTACTACAACCAGGTAAACCTGCCCAAAGGCAGTAGTACCTGGGCGAAGCCGGGGGATGACGCCACAGAGCCCAGCCCGCAAAATTCGGCTAACTCCACCCAAACGTCTACCAGATTTTTGAAAAACGGGAGTTTCCTTGCCCTGCGCAATATCAGCCTGAGTTATGAGCTGCCGCATGCGCTGGTAACCAGGATGAAGCTCAACGGCATTACGGTAGGTTTCACAGCAGATAATGTGCACACGTTCACCAATTTCCTCGGACAAGACCCGCAAACCACGATCACGCCGGGCTCCCAGGTGATGCCGGGCGTATCGGATTTCAAATATCCGAATAACCGCCAGTACCTGTTCAACATTAATTTCAGATTCTAAACCGCTCATCATGAGATCAGCCATTATAATATTGATACTATTGCCCTTGCTGTTGTGGCAAACCGGTTGTATGAAAGACGTCAATCCTAGCGATGCTTTGAGTACCGAAACGATTACCAACTCCGCAGATGGGTTAAAGAATGCCGTAAACGGGGCTTATTCGCTGCTGAAAGACCACGTGCCTTTCAATGGTACCACCGATGATAACAATATGTACCTGCGGCAGTATTTCCAGTTGTCAGATTTTGCCAGCGATGATATTGTATGTGGACAAACAACAGAAGATCCTTTGTTCTATAGCTTCTCCCTGGATCATTCTCCCACGCAAACAAATACTCGTTATTTCTGGTATATCTCTTACAAAATTATCAACGATGCCAATACCGTGATAGAGGCGGTGAACAAGCTGCAGAATGTAGATGCAGCCACACAGCAGATGCTGGGCGAATGTTATTTCCTGCGGGCGCTCAGCCATTTAAATCTCGTGAAAATATTTGCTATGCCGTATACGCAGCAGGCGGCTGCGCCGGGCGTAATCTTACGTACATCTACCAGCGACCCGGCACAAAAGGCAAGAGCCACTGTAGCGGAAGTATATGCGCAGGTGATAGCCGATGCCAGCAAAGCGGCGGAGTTAATGAATCAATCGCGGGGGCCGCAGTACGCTTCCCGGGAAGCCGCATGGGCGCTGCTTTCCAGGGCGTACCTGTATGAGGGAAAGAATGACAGCACTATTTACTATGCCAACAAAGTAATAGGAAGCGGCCGGTTTACGTTGACTACTGCAGCTACCTATCCTGATATGTTTGCCAATGCTACCGCTGCCAGTGAAACCATTCTTTGTGTGGCGTTTACCCCAATAGATGATTACAAGAAGTTTGGTTCTATTGCCTCTATGATCTATTCAGACGGTAACTCTGGCTGGGGCGAAGAATTTGCTTCTGCTTCGCTGAGAGATACCATGTCGGCCAATCCCGAAGATGTGCGCTGGAAATATATTGTGCCGCTGAAAGATGGTAATGGCGCCGTGCAACAAAAGAATGGTATCGATATTTATTATATCTCAAAGTTTTCTGGTCAGGGTGGAAGCCCCACGCTGAGCTCACCTATCCTGTTCCGGCTGGCAGAAATGTACCTCAACAAAGCAGAGGCAGAAGCAAAGTTGGGGAACACTGCTGCGGCGCTCGATGATGTAGACATGATCCGGTCTAACCGCGGCTTATCCGGCGCATTATATCATCAGCAGGTGCCGGCGGGCAAAACGGCGCTGGACCTGGTATTGAAAGAACGGCGCCTGGAACTGGCGTTTGAGGGACACCGTACCTATGATGTTTACCGCAATAAACGGGTGATGAACAGAACTTACTGGGGGTATCATTTACCGGGTTTAAAGCAGTCGGATATTAATCCCGCTGCCAATCCTTCCGGTTACAATGGGATGCTGATACAGCCGGATAATCCGAAGATTGTTTATTACATCCCTATCGACGAAGTAGAAACGAATAAACTGTGTATCCAGAATCCTTAAAATTTCCTGAACATGCAAAAGAAACTGCTTTATATATTCCTGCTGCTTTGTGCAGCTACGGCCTGTAAGAAAGACGATAACGAGCCGGCGCCGCTGGTAGTGTATACAGTGAATGTAGAGGGGTATACCGTTACATTCAACAATACTTCTACGGGAGCTACCTCCTGGAAATGGGATTTTGGCGATAGTACGGGTTCCACTGAAAAAAGCCCGGTGCATACCTATAAGGGCAAAGGAAAGTATGTGCCTACCCTGTATGCCACGTCTGCTGCGGGCATGGTGGCAGAGGGCTCTACGGTGTTACGTATCTCCAAAACCTCCCCGGTAAAATTGAATGATAACAGCCTGGGCGACTGGGATACTATCAGCCAGAACATAATCACTGTCGGACCGGCAGGCGGGGTGTTTAAAAAAGCCAAATTTGATTACGACGGACAGAGCATGTATTTCTATGTGGAAATGACCGGTAAGGCAGCTGATGGGGTTATTTTCGATGTATATATAGATAGTGACAACAATGCGGGCACGGGGCTGCTGACAGCGTTGTTTACCGGCGGTGGATATGATGTGCTGCTGGAAGGACAGCTGTTACTGAAACCGGCTACTGCCGCTATTCCTATGGCTATGTATTATCATACAGGGGCGCAAACCAGCTTCAGTTTTGACCAGCAATCCGGCACCGACTTTTACAGTATCGGCACCGTGCAGGAATCCAATGGGGTGATCCGGTTTGAAGGAAAACTGGATCGTTCCAAGATAAAGGGTTTTACGGGGTCGGCTATACGTTTGGGTATGGTGGCTACTACCAGCGATTGGGGCACGCAGTTGGGTACTATTCCGGATGAAGGGGCGCCTTCGTTTTTATTGAATATGCCGGAATAAATGATTAATTTAAGCACTCCAATCTGTACTATGAATACTACTACCAATGTCAACCAACGACTGATTTCCCTGGATGTGATGCGTGGATGTATTATGATTTTGCTGGCGGCAGAAAGTGCCCATGTATATGGATCACTGGAGCATTTGCATCCAACGGGGATATGGGGCGCTGTCATGCAGCAGTTTTTTCATCATCCCTGGAATGGGCTGCGTGCCTGGGACCTGGTACAGCCGGCGTTTATGACCATGGCGGGGTCGGCGATGTATATCTCTTATTATTATAAAACGCAAAAAGGGATCACCTGGGCACAAAATTTCCGGCATATTGCATTTCGTTGCCTAAAGTTGTTTATATTTGGTACCGCCCTCCATTGCGTATATGCAGGCCGGTTAGTGTGGGAGTTATGGAATGTACTTACACAGTTATCCGTTACCACCCTGATTGCTTACCTGATTATACGACGTTCCTATGTTTTCCAGCTGGGTGTAAGCCTGTTATTATTGCTGGCCATTGATTTACTCTATCGTTTCGTGCTGTTGCCTGGCTATGATCAGCCTTTTGTTCAGGACCATAACCTGGGATCATATGTAGATATGTTACTGATGGGTAAATTAAATGATGGGGGAGGATGGGTGACCATCAACTTTATCAGCACTGCAGCGCATACCATTTGGGGCGTATTGGCGGGAAAGCTGCTGATCAGTAACCGTGCCGCCGGACAAAAGATCCGTATCCTGCTGATAGCAGGTATATTGGGGCTGGCGGCTGGCTTCGGACTTGATTGGGCTGGCATAACGCCCATTATCAAACGGATTGCCACCGCTTCCTTTACACTGGCATCTGGAGGTTGGGTAATGTTATTACTGGCGTTTCTGTATTGGATCATCGATGTGAAACAGCAGGCGCGCTATGCCTGGATCGCCACCGTGGTGGGGATGAACGCTATTTTTATTTACCTGTTTTTTGAAACCGTAGGAGGGCAATGGGTAAATCCGACCACCGGGATTTTTGTAAAAGGATTTACCGGGATGGCAGGCTTGCCGGAATCCCTGCAGAATGTAGTGAGTGCCTTCGCGGTATTGGCCCTGGAATGGGGATTGTGTTACTGGCTGTATAAACGGAAAATATTTTTCAAATTATAAGCTATCTACTGAAACCCCCATGGAAAAAAGGCTCCGGTATCTTTACCGGAGCTTTTATTTTTTTATGTTTTTACATTTTTATTATTTACCTTGATTCAAGTTTAAGAAGTCAGTTGCCAAAATCTTAGTAATCGTAATAATATAATCATAATCATAATGTGAACAATGGGAGAAATTTTCTTCCAGCACTTATAAAGTATCATTGTCACCTGTAACGGGTTATCTGCTATGCAGTATACCTGATGTCATGTTTTATGCCACGTGTAAAGTATTATCATCAATAAGGCTTTCTTATTAAATGGATCATTGTTCAGATATCATATTAGTGCAACGATTGAAAGAAGGAGATGCCACGGCGTATGATGATTTATTTATGAAATATCATAAGCTGCTTTGCCTGAATGCGTATTGGTTTTTGCGGAATGATGCGGAAGCCAATGACCTGGTGCAGACATTCTTCCTGGACATTTGGGACAAAAAGTTATACCTTCACTTCGAGGGCGATATAAAGGGATACCTCCACCAGGCGGTGAAGAATCGCTGTTTGACTTATTTAAAAAAACAGAAAGCAGAGCGGGAACAGCAGGTAGCCTTTACCCAGTTCCAGGACGCTATCTGTACGGAGCATGCAGAAAATTCACCAGACTATTATAAACAGGCGCTGACAGCTATCAATGAGATGGCTATACAAAAGCGTTCTGCCATACAAATGGTATATATGGAGGGGAAGCGTTACCAGGAGGCAGCAGATGAGATGGGAATCAGTATTAATTCCTTCAAAACCCATTTGAAGCGGGGCTTGAAGGTATTACGTCACGCAGTCATTCATAAGGGATATTAACCCGGTTTTGTTAACATGGAAACATCGCAGGAAAAAATATTTGAATTATACATACAACACCTGTCCGGAACACTTTCGGCGGACGAGGAGAGTTATGTGCAGCGACAGTTACAAAACGATCCTGCTTTCTATGCTGAATGGCAACTACTCTCCAGGGAAGCTGCCAATATGAATGCCGGCGACTACCTGCAACGCATCGACTCCACTGCTTCCCTTGCGCACGTGAAACAACAGAGAGAGGCGCCGGTTATCCGCCCGGTGATTACCTGGAGAAGGATTGCCGCAGCTGCCGCAGTGGCTGTACTGTTGATCGGCGGCGGGGCAGTGTTCTTCCTGGTTAACAAACGTCATCCTGCTCCTTTAACTGCCAACGCCTTACTACGGCAAGCCAAAGAGCCGGTAAAGCTAGTGCTGGGACAAGGACAAACCATTGTCCTGGGAGATTCCACCCATCAAACCATTGCCTTAAACAACGCTACACTGAATACCAGCCGGGGCGCCCTGCAATATACTTCCGCCGATACGATGCTCAATACCCTGGAAGTGCCCATGGGAGAAACGTATAAGCTAGCGTTGTCTGATGGTACGGAGGTATGGTTGAACGCCGCTACCAGGCTGCATTTCCCCTTTATGTTCGGACAGTCAGCCAGGGAAGTATACGTAGAAGGAGAAGCTTATTTCAGCGTGGCAAAAGATGCCCGCCGTCCTTTTATAGTGCGTACTGCTTTAACACAGGTACAGGTATTGGGTACCGCTTTTAATATTAATACTTACCAGGCCGGCATGGTGAAAACATCGCTGGTGAGCGGTAAGGTAGTTGCCAGCGCCAAAGGCGGAGCGCAGCAAACATTGAGCCCTGGCATCCAGGCCGATTATGATGCAGCTGCTGGTTTTACCACCAGTCACTTCGATGAAGAAGAAGTGCTTTCCTGGCGCGATGGGATATACTATTACCACCGTATGCCCCTGGCGGCCCTCCTGTCTGCCGCCTCCCGGTTCTACGGGGTACGTTTCGTACTGGACCAGGAAAAAATGGCCGGGAAATCTGTCACCGGTTTAATGGATAGAAAACGCCTGGATGACTTCCTATCCGACCTCAAAACAACCGCTCATATCGACTACCAGGTGACTGGTAATGAAATTACATTGAGATAAATCACATCCTTCCCCCAAAGTATTTTCCAATACGTACACCGTTCCCACGGCTCATTTTACGGATTTGAAAAAAAAGTTACTGCTTCCTGTCACCCGTTTTCATAAAACCGGAGTAGTTGTATTGCAAAGCTTTTGTCAACCAATCGCTATCCAATCATTTTAACTTGTAAACAATTCCCGCATGAGAAAAAGTATACGCCAACGCTACCTGGCTATGCGAACAATGGTACGTCTGCTGGTGCTGTGCAGCCTGGTATGTACCACATTTTTTCCTGTACAGGCCCAGACTTCGACTCCTTCCCTGCAATCTATTGTTACCGTTACCGGTAATGATGTATCACTCCTGCAGGTGTTCCGGGCTATTAAAAAACAAACCGGCCTCACACTGGTATACAGTAACCAGCTGCTCAATGATGCCGAAAAAATCAGCCTGAATTTTCAACAGGCCAAACTGGCCGATGTATTGGCTTTTATTTTTAAGAATAAAAATATCAGCTATGTTTTGCAGCGGAACCGCATTGTGCTCGACAAAAAAGAAGCGCCGGCCGAACCTGTTTCAGCGGCTGTGCCGGCAGGAGAGGATAAACAGGTAGAATGGCTGGTACGGGGCCAGGTAATGGATGCCGATGGTAGTCCGATACCTGGTGCTTCCGTTACGGTGAAAGACTCCAAAAAAGGTACCGTTACCGACGTTTTGGGTGTTTTTTCCATCAGCGCCAACCGCAATGATATCCTGCGTATAGCCATGATGGGGATGCAAACGGAAGAAGTGAGGGTGAATAATCAGAAGACCATGAAAATCAGTTTAGCGGCTAAAGTGGATAAACTGACAGAAGTGGTGGTAGTAGGTTTTGGTAACCAGAAAAAAGTAACGGTAACGGGTTCGGTTGCTTCTGTAAATATGGAAGATATGAAAACGCCGGTACGATCCCTCACCAACGCACTGGTAGGTAAAGTGGCCGGTATCATTTCCATGCAGAGCGGTGGCGGTGAACCCGGTTATGATAATCCTAACTTCACTATTCGTGGTATTGGCAGCTTTACCGGTAGCACATCGCCCCTGATCATCGTAGACGGGGTGCAAAGAGAAGATGTAAACAGTACCTATGGCGGTGCTTTCAATAATATTGATCCCGAAGATATCCAGAGTATTTCCCTGTTGAAAGACGCATCGGCTACGGCGGTATATGGCGCCAAGGGCGCCAACGGCGTGTTGATCATCACTACCCGCCGGGGGATAGCCGGTAAGCCGAAAGTATCTGCCAAAGCAGAAACAGGTATGAGCGGACTTACCCAGCTGCCTAAAATGCTGGACGGCGTTAGTTATATGAAGTTATATAATGAAGCGCAGGTAAACATGGGTAACCAACCTACCTATACCAATGAAGCGATCCAAAAGACCGCCAGCGGATTAGATCCTTACCTGTATCCGAACGTTGACTGGATTAACACGATTTATAAGAAGTGGGCTTCCATGACCAATGCTAATGTGAATGTAAGCGGAGGTGGAGAAGCCATGCGTTATTATGTGTCGATGTCATTTTATGACCAGGAAGGTCAGTATAAAGTCACCAAAACAACTTATAACCCCAATCTAAATTTTAAGCGATACGATTTCAGAAGTAACGTAGATCTGAACGTCACCAAAACAACACTGCTTTCCCTCAACCTCGCTTCCATGCTGGTAAACAGCCGTTACCCGGGTAACTCGGCCGGCGCTATCTGGTATGCGGCGTATGGTACTAACCCGATTTCTTTCCCGGTAAAATATCCGGGCGATAAATGGGCCGGCCCACGTAACAATGGCGGCGCCAATCCCTTTAATATGGTGCAGAATGCCGGATATAGTACTGAGTTCAGACCTTCGGTACAATCGGTATTAAACCTCAACCAAAAGCTGGATATGTTTACCTCCGGGTTGAGTGCTAACGTTAAATTCTCTTTTGATACTTACGGCGAGTTCGACAACTCCCGGAAAGGATTAAATGACTTATGGTATGCCGGCAGCCGGAATGAAGATGGCTCGCTGAATTTTGAACGCACACGTACTGGTAGTACTTACCTGGGGTATGGTAGCTCGTCCAGCGGTGAGCGCATGATGTACCTGGAAGGGAACCTGACCTACGATCACAGCTTCGGTAAGCATAATGTTGGCGCTCTGCTGGTGGGAGCTATGAGAAACCGCGTGATTGGTTCAGCTGGAGACCTGAAGACTGCCATTCCTTACCGTAGCCAGAATGCTGCGGCCAGGGTTACCTATTCTTACCTCGACAAATACCTGGCGGAAGTAAACATGGGGGCCACCGGTTCTGAAAACTTTGAAACAGGAAAACGCTGGGGTTATTTCCCTGCCGCTTCTGCCGGATGGGTGATTTCGAAAGAAAATTTTTTCCAGCCACTGACTAAAACCATCAGCTTACTGAAAATTCGCGGTTCCTACGGTATGACTGGTAATGACCTGATAGGCAATGGCGACCGGTTTGGCTATCTTACCTATATCAATGATGCTTCCGGTACTTCTTTTGGTGGTTCCGGTTCTCCTACTTATTATCCCGGTATTGCCGCTTCCGTTATCGGAACACAAAACCTCACCTGGGAAAAGTCTGCTAAAACAGATGTGGGTTTAGAAATAGGATTTTGGAATAAGTTGAGCTTTGTATTTGACGCTTTCCGGGATAAGAGAACCAATATACTGGTACGTCGTAACTCCATCTCTTCTATTGCAGGTTATGGTGGTATCGAAATTTATGGTAACCTGGGCGAGTTGGAAAATAAAGGGGTGGATGGTAGTGTGGAATACACTGATCATATTGGTAAAGATGTGACTATCCGTTTATTCGGTAACATTACCTACGCCCGTAACAAAGTATTGTACGCCGATTATCCGAAAGCCATTTTCCCCTACCAGCAACGGGAAGGCACCAGTGCTACCGCTTTCTATGGCTATAAAAGCCTGGGATTGTTCAAAGATCAGAATGATGTGGATAAAAGCCCAACGCAACTCAGAACCGTATTTCCCGGCGATGTTAAGTATGAAGATCTCAGTGGTGATGGAAAAATTACCGCCAACGATGCTACTTATCTGAATAAATCGGCTTTCCCTGTATGGTCTTACGGATACGGTTTCAACATTGGTTATAAAGGATTTGAATTGTCTGGTGTATTTGCTGGTGTAGCAGATGTAGGTATCATGGCCAACGGCGCCGATATTTCCCATGGCCAGGATGGCGCGCCGGGCGTAGGCGTAATACCTTTCGCCGGTATGGGACAATATACCGCCAATGGCTTATCTGATATGCTGAATCGCTGGTCGCCCGATAACCCGAATCCTAATGCGCACTATCCCCGGTTAACGGTAGCCAGTGTAAATGATAACAACTATCAGAACAGCACCTGGTGGTTGAAAGATGGTAGTTTCATGCGGCTCCGGCAGGCATCGCTCAGTTATTCTTTTATCACTCCCCAGATGAAACGCCGTGGTATCAGCAGTTTACAAGTATATGGTGCAGGCACCAACCTGCTCACTTTCACGAAGTTTAAATTATGGGATCCTGAGCTGGGTAATAACTCCGCTAAGTATCCTTATCCGAAAACAGTGACCGTTGGCGTGAGAGCGCAATTCTAATCAAGACAAAAAAGAATACGTTTATGACCAGATATAAATACCTGTTACTTTTTTGCTGCGGCATGATCGCCATGAGCCTGGCGTCCTGCAGCAAGTACCTGGACAAGAAACCTGATAATCTTTTAACGGAAGACCAGATATGGCAAACCAGGGCTAACGCCGAAGCTTATCTGAATAATGTGTACACTGGCATGCGGGGGCCTGATGGGGGCGATTGGGCATCGATGGGTTTTTCAGATGAAACTTCCGTAGCTATTCCAACGGTGGGGGTAAGATTTATGGTATCGGGCAACTGGACCCCTTCTGATGGCAACAACTGGGACAGCTGGGGCTATATGTATGGCTTCATCCGTAAGTCGATCATCTTTGACCAGAATGTGGATAAAGTGCCGGAGAGCCAGTTGAGCCAGACGTTGAAGGATCAATATAAAGCAGAGAATAACTTTTTGCGGGGATACTTCTACTATCAGCTGTTAAGAAAATATGGCCCGTTTGTCATTGTATCCAAACTGATTGGGCAGGATGAAGATTTTACCAAGTACTCCCGTGGCTCATTCGATGAATGCGTAGCACATATCAATGGGCTAATGGATAAAGCCGCTGCTGGCTTGCCGGGTGTATGGAATTCGTCCGGCAACCTGGGAAGGCCCACCAAAGGCGCTTGCATGGCCGTAAAGGAAAAAGTAGCGCAACTGGCTGCGAGCGAACTATGGAATGGAAACCCTGCGTTTGCCAATTTCAAAAATAACGATGGCAAGCAGCTGGCACCGGTGGGTTACGATGTGAATAAGTGGAAGATTGCCGCTAAGGCCGCAAAAGATATCATCGACTCTGCCCACTACAAATTATTCACCAACCTGGATAATGGTGGCTCCTCTTTCGACCCGTATCTCTCTGTGCGTGATTTGTTCCTGACCACCTGGAACGATGAAATCATCCTGGGTAGTATTGACTGGAGCCGCTGGGGATACACCAAATGTGTTTCTCCCGGCCCCGGAGGTTATAACATGTATAATGCTACCCAAAACCTGGTAGATGCCTTTTACATGAAGAATGGCCGCACCATCGATGACCCGGCTTCCAACTATGTGGAAACGGGATTTGCACAATCAGACGATGATTATGACTGGGGGCATCACCAGGGCGACTGGAACATGTACGCTAACCGGGAACCACGCTTTTATGCTTACATCGCCTATAATGGCCGTCCGGTAGTACCGGCAGTGACGGTTGATGATAAGAATTATTATTCTTCCGACAATAATATCAACGGGAAAGGAAGAGTGGAGTTTTACTACAGTGGTAAATCCGGGCAAAAATCAGCCGGCAGCAATAACCTCACCGGCTATCTGCCCCTGAAGCGGGTCAGCTCCAGTGATAATATCCGCAACGATGTCACCGCTTACCGTTCTCCGTATATTCTTATCCGTTATGCCGAGGTATTACTGGACTACGTGGAAGCATTGAACGAATACGATCCTACTAACCCGGATATTGTTACCTACCTGGATATGGTAAGAACCCGGGCGGGACTGCCGGGTATTGAAACCACCTATCCGGATGCGGTAGGTAATAAACTGGCAATGCGGAAGTATATACTGAGAGAAAGACAGGTAGAGTTTTGCTTTGAAAGCGATCGTTGCTATACCATGCTACGTCGGAAAATGCTGGGTAACCCGGAAAACCAGACCATCTATGGAATGGATGTAAATGCCAACGACCAGGGACTTGGATTTTCATTTACGGGTTTTTACAAACGCACGCTATTCCAGAAAAGGGTATGGAACGATAAAATGTACCTGTTCCCGATCATTCAGGGCGACCTGGAAAGGGATCGTTCATTGGTACAAAACCCAGGCTGGTAAAATTTATTTATTCAATTTTAAATTATTGCTATGATCAGGTCATTGCATACATATATACTCTCCGGTTGCTTTTTAATATCGGCCATACTAACAGGTTGCAAGAAAGATGAGGGGTTGCAGCATGTGGTAGGGTCGCCTGTCACGATATCCGACTTTACACCTACTACCGGAGGAGGTACCACAGAAATTTTAATTTCGGGAGATAATTTCTCCGGAGATACCAGCCAAATCAGCGTTACGATCAACGGTAACCGCTGTGCCATTGTGGGCGCCAACACAAAGCAGATTATGGCGGTAGTGCCGAAAAGATGCGGCTCCGGTAACGTGGTAGTTACCATCGGGAAAGACAGCGGTAAGTCTACCGCTATATTTAATTATGTATTCACCCATACAGTAACCACGCTGGCCGGTAATGGTAAAGCAGGTTATGCAGATGGTGGTCCTACAGATGCGATGTTTACTTTTAGTAACCCTGGCTGGTTGAGAATGATGGGCATTGTAGCCGATGATAACGGCAACGTATACGTGGCCGATCCGGGAAATGCCTGTATTCGTAAAATTGACAAAACCGGGCAGGTATCTATCCTGGCGGGGCATCCGGGTAATGCAGGTGGTTCAGATGGGATAGGCACTGGCGCTACGTTTAGCATCCCCTATGGCCTGGGCATCGATGCAGCGGGTAACGTATATACTGCCGATCCCGGCACCTGGAGTATCCGGAAAATTACGCCGGATGGCACTACGTCGAGGATAGGAGGCACCGTGCAGGAGCCCTGGAATGTAACTGTTAATAAAGCAAACGGAAAGATATATTATTCCAGCACTGGCGGTGGTGGAGTGTTTGAAATGAAACCCGATGGCAGCAGTGTGAATATTGCTACCATCGCGGCGCCGGGAGGACTTGCCCTTGATCCGGCCGGTAACCTGTTTGTATCCAGCAATAGCGAACATACCATTATCAAGCTGAAAGCAGATACCTGGGAGCCTACAGTAATTGCAGGTGCTACCGGTACGCCTGCTTATGCAGATGGCGTAGGCACGGCAGCTCGTTTTGCCAATCCCTGGGGACTCGCCATCGATGCCGGTGGTAATATTTTCGTAGCCGGTAATGGTAGCTATGGACCTAACGTGGATGAAAGTGTTCGCTATATTAAAGCGGGGACCTGGGATGTAAGCACTTTTGCAGGCAGTGGCACTGGAGGGTTTGCAGACGCCATTGGCACCGCCGCCGCATTTAATATGCCCATGGGCGTAGCCGTGGATAAAAATGGAATTGTATACGTTTTAGATAAGAATAACAACAGGGTCAGAAAGATAGTCACAGAGTAAAGCCATCAAATGTAAACCCGGGGCTGCAATAGAAATATTGCAGCCTTATATTTTTAATCATATGTTTAACAACACTATGTATCTCTTTTTATTTGCGCTGCTGACGGGTGCCTGCAGTAAAAGCGGCTCACCAGTACCGGAACCGGTACTGGCCGGCACACACACTTACTATGTAGCTACCGGCGGCAACGACGCTGCCAGCGGATCATTGAACGCTCCTATGCGCACCATCAATGCTGCCTTATTGAAAGCCATTCCTGGCGACAGCGTTATTGTAAGGGCCGGTAATTATTACGAGAAGGTGACCTTTCCTCAATCCGGGCGGCTCGATAAATTAATTACACTCAAGGCTTATGCCGGTGAAAAAGCAGTAATTGACGGCACCGGGTTATCGGTAAGTGGGAAAGAATCGCTGGTAACGATTAGCCGTGCCAGTTACGTGGTATTGGAAGGATTTGATATCTGCAACCTGAAAAGCAGTGCGCCAGGGGCCAACGTTAATGGGATCACAGCTGATGCAGGTTCCAGCAATATTATCATCCGTAATAACCGCATTTATAACATTGAACACAATGCCGCTCCTGCCGATGGCAGAAGTGGGCACGGTATTGAAATCATTGGTAATACGGTTGATGTAATGAAAAATATCCTGGTGGAAAACAATGTGATCCATGATACAAAAACAGGCTACAGCGAAAATCTGACCATCAACGGGTATGTTGACGGATTTACCATTCGCGGTAATACCATCTATAACACAGAGAACATTGGAATCGATGCCGCCGGTGGATATGCGGCCAACAGCAACCCTGCGTTCAATTATGCCCGCAACGGTGTGATCAGCGACAACGAATTATATAACATCGATATGACCCGCGGCCCTATTGGAGGCATACACGGCCATGGAGCAATTGCTATTTATGTAGATGGCGCGCGGAATATTACCGTGGAAAGAAACCGCATACATGAAGCAGACCGTGGTATAGGCATTGTGAGTGAAAATGATGCATATCCTACCCGCGACTGTATTGTCAGAAATAATTTTGTATTTAACTGCTGGAGAACCGGCATTTACCTGGGTGGTTACCTGGGATATACTTCCGGTGGCACCCGTAACTGTTATGTAGTAAATAATACCCTGTTCATGAATAACCGCGAGCCAGGTGCATTTGGGGAAATAGAAGGAGAAATCCGGCTGACAGAGCAATGCTTCGACAACATTATTAAGAACAACATCGTATATGCGAGGCCGGTAGATGTATTTGTGCATAAGTATACCAACACAGGATCTGGCAACGTAATAGACAATAATCTCTTTTATACTACCGGTACACCGCAATGGATCTGGGGCAGCACCAATGGTCCTGCTATAACTGATTTTAATGTGTGGAAGACTACTTCCGGCGTAGATGCGGCCTCTGTTTATGGAGCAGATCCGCTATTGGTCAGCACCACTATGCCCGATCTGCATATTACTGCCAACTCCCCCGCAAAAAATACCGGCGTAGTGATTTCAGAAGCGGTGAATGGAAGCCTGGATATTGATGGTAAGGCCAGGATTGTGAACAACCTGATTAGCAAAGGTGCACAGCAATAAATCATCATAAACCCCTAAGAAGATAAAGGGCTGGCCGTTGTACGTGGCCGGCCTTTTTCTTTTGCAGGCTCCGGCATTGCATGACAAATATCCCGCTTTTACGTGATTGTTGGTATGGGGTTCTTAATGTACATTACAATTACCAGAATCTGTACACCATGGAAATGAAACCCTGTTTAAACGGCAACGTAGCTATATTCTTATTTCCGGTATCAGTAAGGCACTAACAGTTAACAATACGGCAGCAGGCTGCTGCTGGTAGCGTATACCCCTTTGGGGAAAACTTTTTGGGTATGCTAATAGCCGGATATCCAATTGCTCAAGTCTCGTTTTAGTTGAGTAAACCCGTCCTTTTTGGGGCGGGTTTATTATTGTCAGGTAACTGCCAGCAGGAATTCTTCTCCGGTAATAGGGCGTAAGTCATCTGATCTGCCGGTAAAGTATTGTTCGGTGATATTTTCGGTGTTAACGATTTCCACATGTTTAAATCCAGCGCTGCGGGCTGCCGCGGCGATTTCGCCAGGCGCAAAAAAACTGAGAAAAGGAGTACCTGCGGCAGCAGCACCTTTTTTAGCGATGTCCAGCAAGGGCCTGTCTGCTTCCGCCAGTAATTCTGATGGTAATAAGAAAGTCATGGCCAGTATGGACCCTTTGGCAAATTGCGCTACCTGGTGCAGGGTGGCCGCAATCGCTTCCTGGGTAAGATACATACTAACGCCGGTACAGGCTACCACAGCAGGTTGACCGGTATCAAATCCCGCGGCGATCAATTCCTCCCACCAGGAAGATATTTCGAAGTTGACTGGTACAAATTGCAATGAATCCGGGAGATGGAATCCCAGCTCTGCAAGGCGTCGTTGCTTCCAGGCCTGGGTACCCGGTTGATCTATTTCGTATATCCGTAGTTGGGAAGCTATATCCGGTCTGCGTTGTGCGAAGGTGTCGAGGCCGGCGCCAAGGAGTACATACTGGCTAACCCCCTTTTTATGTTGTTCGATGACCAGGTCTTCTACAAACCTGGCCCTGCCTACAATAGAAGCTCTTAGCCCCTGGGTGAAAACGGGATCCATATCGGGCCGTTCATGCCAGGTGTTGTCTGGTGCAATTAGCTGTAATCCTATGGTATCTTCCAGGATATGCGGCGGTGCATCGATGGCTACATGTAAGGCTCTCCACAAAGCCACGCGCACGGCGGTATTGTCTGGTGCTGCTGGGTAATTGCTTTGCTCCATAAATTTCGGGTGACAGGTAACAAAATTGATTACTAATATTAAAAATTAGAGATAAAGTTGCGCTTCACCAAAAATGGTTTTCCCGCTATTCCGCTTTGATGCCTTTTACCATCCATATAATCAGGAGTCCGCATACCGCCATGATGGCAAACGACCAGCGAAGGCTGGTGGCCTGCGCTACAAAGCCCACCAGTGGAGGTACCACCAGGAAGCCCAGGTAGCCGATAGTAGAAATAGATGCCAGTGTTTGTCCACTATTGGCACTTTTAGATTTACCTGCCAGGCTGAATACCAATGGTACTACACAGGCTACACCTAATCCGGCTAATATAAATCCAATGCCTGCGGTAACAGGGTAGGGCAAGAGGATGGTGAGTAGCAAGCCACTTAGAATAAACCAACCACTATACATGAGGATGGGCTTGATCCCTATTTTTTTCACCAGGCGGTCGCCGGCAAAACGCCCGGTGGTCATAGCCACCATGTATATCACAAAGGCCGCTACTGCGGTAGATTTGCTGGCGCCCACTACTTTCTCAAAATATAATCCGCTCCAGTCGTACATGGTGTTTTCTGTGGCCATACAGGCAAAGCAGATTAGCGAATACTTCAGCAATGACTTGTCGGGTAATGCAAAGGCTGCCCTTTTTACGGTTTCTTTTACCGGTTGGTCGGGAAAGGTTTTAGGAGTATAATATATCGTGAAAATCAGTAGTAACACGCTCACCATCAACAGGTGCCAGGAAGGCGCTATATTCATGCTCACCATCAGGTAACCGATTGCTGCGCCGGTAAACCCCGCCACGCTCCAGATCCCGTGAAAGGTGGTCATGATCGATTGCGGGTATAAATGCTGTACCTGTACGGCCTGCGCATTCATAGAGAGATTGAGCAGGTTGCGGGCCGACCCGAAACAGAATAATACCAGGGCCAGCTGCCAGATACTGGTGGTAAAGCCAGGTAAGCTTAGTACGATGTTAAATATCAACGCTCCAAACACCATGATCTTGCGACTGCTGAAGCTTCCCAGCAATTTGCCGGTGATGGGCATTGTGAGCATCAGCCCTATTGGCAATGCAAATAACACCGCTCCCAGCTGCGCCTCATTTAAATGCAATTGCTGCTGTATAGAGGGAATCCTGGATGCCCAGGACGAATAACCTAATCCGGAGAGGAAGAAAAATACGGAAGTGGCAATCCTGTACTGCCTTGCATCGGTTTCGTTGTGAATATTTGCTAACATGATCTACGTACTGAAGGATGCAAAATTAGACAAACCACGGGAAACTCGGGCGCTCTTTTTAACTGTATATCCGACATTAAGCAGGCTGTGCCAAAATCGTGGCTTCCCTGACCATCGTGAAATCACCTACTGGCGCGGCACAAATGGAACAGCCATAATCAGCCGGTAAGCTGGTAAACGGGGTGCCCGCTGCCACCCCCTGTTCTGCATCTCCAACCGTTTCATCGTACACGGTAAGACAGGTGGTACATTGATATACCTGTTTTTCCTCCACAGCGTGCACTGTCTGGGAGGCCTGCTCGGTTACATAATGTTGTAATACATTGGCGGCACTACGCTGTTCATAGAAGGCTTTGCACAACGCCACAATGTAGGGTCCCAGCTGTTCTTTGGTGACCGCCTCCCGGTATACCAGCAATTGCGCCGAATTGGCGTTGTAGTCTGCCGTATACAGGATATCATACCGCTGCATGTACTTCAGTTTGCTGCCATATTTATTTTCCTGCCGCCGGATAACTACGGTACCAAAAAGGCTGGCGGGATGCCTGACTCTTACACTGAAACAAAGTCCATAAGTGCGCACATCAGCGGTATCGAAGTACCGGATAACATGCCGCTTTAATATCAGCCCATCTTCACAATTATCTTCCACCTGCCAGTTGAGCTCGTTAGCTGCATGGCGCACGTTAATACCGTGTTTACCCAATATATAATCCCATAAAGGCCGATGTCGTGCATCAATATTTTTGATGATCAGCGATTTCCAGGGAGTGGCATAAAGTTGACCCGTACGCGTTTCCAGGCAAATGGTACATACTTCTTTCAGAAAGTCGATGGGAAAATCCTCATCCCGCCGGTAAATACCAAGCCAGTAGTTGTTGTCGTATTTGTTAAATCCTTCATAATAGGGGAGGTGAAAGGCCGGTAAATCGAGGTCGCGGTCTTTAGCACGGGAAATGTATGATAAACTATCCTTCACCGCGGCATAAGCCTGTTCTGGCGAATAGCCGGCCAGCAGGAACGTTTCCACAGCTTTGCTTACTTCGGCAATATGATTGGTGTAAATGAGTTCGGGCCATACATATAACTGCTGACTGCCTGGCAGGCGCAGGTACAGGTACCAGTAATGGGTATACGAAGAAGTGATCCAGTTGATATGGCCGGTAAACAGGGGCACAAATGTTTGTCCGCTATCGCAGATATTCACTTTGAGCGACGGCATCTCCTCAAAAAGATTAAACACATCTTTGTAAATACCTTCGCTGAGCCAGCTGTTTTGTACAAAGATGCCTGCCGCCGGATAGGCGCTCATCATATTGGGTTGCATAGCAAAGGTAATCTGCCTGGCTGCGCAGTCTTGTTTGAACGCTTCCAGGTGCTTATCAGGAATGTCTATTAACAGCTGTTGCCTCAGTCCAAAACGTACATGGGTTGCCTGCGCATCGGTGGCGGTTTCCAGCAGCTCCAGCAGGAAACCCGGTGATATAATGCCACCGGTGAAATTAACGGACAGGGTATGGCTATGTTTTGTCATGATGATACCAGTTCGGTGGTTGTTTTAGGAATAGATTTTTCCAGTAATGCCTTTACTTCTGGTTTACAGCTACCACAGCCCATGCCGGCGCCGGTGGCCTGGCATAAAGCCGGCAGGGTATGACAGCCGCTTTTAATTTTCTCGAGGATGTTCCCTTCTCCTACATTGCCGCAGGAGCATACCAGTTTGCCGATCACCGGCGTACCTTTTTTCCCGGAGCGTAATAGCTCCAGCCTTTTATCGGACAGCTCAATCCGCTGCTGGATGAGATCCCGGAATTCGATGAACTCCGATTTGTCACCAATCAATATAGCGCCTACAAGCTTGTCCTGGTGTATGATACATTTCTTATAATAACGTTTGGCCTTGTCGATGAACACTACTTCTTCGTAAGCCGGATCTTTGGGTGTTTCCACCATGCCCAGCGAGCAGAGATCGGTACCATGCATTTTCAGGATATTCATAAAGAGCGATCCCTGGTAATACTGGCTGATATCGCCGTTGAGATACTGGGCCACTACGGCAGCCTGTTGCTCGGCAGCCGCGGTGATGCCATACAACACGCCGTTGAAAGCCGCTATTTCACCAATGGCATAAATATCCGGGTCGCTGGTTTGGAGGTATTCATTTACCACCACGCCCCTGTTGCACTGCAGCTGCGCCGCCTGCGCCAGTTCTATATTGGGTACGGTGCCTATGCTCATCACCACTGCCTGGCATGGAATATACACCCCGCTTTTCATGCGGATACCTTCCAGCTGCGTTTGCCCGATGAACCGGTCTATTTCATCGTTGTAAATGATGTCGATACCACGGTCGGTCAGCTCCTCGTACAGGAGCTGTCCTCCCAGCGTATCGAGCTGCCGGTCCATGAGCCGGGATGTACGCTGTATAACGCCTACGTCTATATTAATTTCTTTGAGAGATGCAGCGAGCTCTATCCCTAGTAAGCCACCACCTACTATCATTACTTTCCCTCCGGAGGGATGTATATGTTGTTTGAAGGCATCGGCATCCATGCGGGTACGCATAGTGAAGATGCCGGGGATAGGCGGAATATCACGCAGCGTGGCGGCCCGGCTACCGGTAGCCATCAGGAGTACATCGTACGTATGTACGTTCCCGTTACTATCGGTTACCTGTTTGTTACTGCGGTCTATATGAGTAATGCTCACGCCGCGGTGCAGCGTAATGCGGTGCGCGGTTTCTTCCTGGCGGGTCATCTTCACCAGCTGCTTCCATTGCTGGGTGCCGCTGATATAGTCTGGCAGCATTACCCGGTTGTAAAAGGGAAGGTTTTCCTTGCTGAACACCACGATTTCATCGGTGGTATTCAGCTCCCGGTACGATTTCACGAATCCGCAGGCCCCGGCCCCCGCACCTATGATCACTATCTTTTGCCTGGGCTTCTGATAGCGTTGTACCTGTACGGCGGAATATTTAAAATCCGGTTGTTTGGAAATAGGGTCCAGTAGATGATTGGTGAGGTTATTAGCGCGATGCAGGTCGCTGTTCAAAATTTTACCCCAGTGCATGGGTAAGAAAACAACGCCCTGTTTGATGCTGTTGCTGAGCTGTGCTTTTACCCGCACATTTCCCCGTCCATTGCTCACCGTTACAATATCGCCTTCTTTGATATGTCGCTGCCGGGCGTCTTCCGGGTGTATTTCCAGGAAAGAGGACGCAATATGTTGTTTCAGTTTGCTCACCTTGCCGGTTTTACTCATGGTATGCCACTGGTCGCGTATTCGGCCGGTAGTGAGTATCAGCGGGCGTTCGGGACTGAGTGGTTCCGAGTGATTGGCATCTTCAAAGCTATGAATAACCGCCCGCTGATCCGGTGTATAAAATGCATGATCTTCAAACAGGCGCGGCGTGCCATTGCCGGTATAATACGGCCATTGCACGCTGCGCTTTGCTTTGAGGGTGCTATAGTTCAGGTGACTGATATCGATGTTGGTGCCCTCGGTGAGGCGGCAATGTTCGTCATAGATTTCCGACAAGTTCGTATAGTCGAAACCGTGATATCCCATCTTTTTGGCGAAACGGCAGATGATTTCTGCGTCCGGTAAGGCTTCTCCGGGGGCATCGGTAATTTTGGTCAGATAGCTGATACGCCTTTCTGCGTTGGTCATGGTACCTTCTTTTTCTGTCCATGCGGCGGCGGGCAGCACTACATCGGCATAGCGCAGGGTTTCGGGCTTGCTGGAAATTTCCTGTACTACTACAAATTTTGCCTTTTGCAGCGCCGCTTCTGCAAAGCGTACATCCGGCAGGCTTACCAGCGGATTGGTACACATGATCCAAATAGCTTTCAGGCGGCCGTCATTCAATGCGGTAAACATTTCCGTGGCGGTGAATCCCGGTTTATCCGATAGGGTGGTGCCTCCCCAGAAGGCCTGTACTTCTGCCCGGTGGCGGGGATTGCTGAGCACGCGGTGGGCGGGCAGCAGGTTGGACAAACCGCCCACTTCACGGCCGCCCATGGCGTTAGGCTGACCGGTTAATGAAAACGGCCCGCTGCCAGGTTTGCCGATATGGCCGGTGATCAGGTGGAGGTTGATTAAACTCAGATTTTTGTTCACACCCACCACACTTTGATTCAGCCCCATAGTCCAGAAAGTCATGAAGCCGGTAGCGTTGCCGATATAGTCCGCCGCGGTATATATTTCCCCCGGGGTAATACCACAAATAGCGGCTGCCTCTTCTATGCTGCGTTCCATCACGGTATCCTTGTATTGATCGTAGCCATTGGTATGTGCCTGGATAAACTGGCTGTTGGTATGACCGGCGGTGATCAGGGCGCGGCCAATGGCATGGTGCAAAACGATATCGGTGCCGGGATTTACCTGCAGGTGCAGGTCGGCAATGGCGCAGCTTTGGGTAACCCGCGGATCGCTGACGATAATTTTCATCGCCGGATTAGCGGCCTTGGCGGCTTCTACCCGGCGCCATAAAATGGGATGGCACCAAGCGGGGTTAGCGCCAGCTACAAAAATGCAATCGGCCTGTTCGATGTCATCGTAGGTGCCCGGTACGGCATCTTCTCCCAGGGCCATCTTATAGGCAACTACCGCGCTGCTCATACATAAGCGGGAATTGGTGTCGATGTTATTGCTGCCAATAAATCCTTTGATCAGCTTATTCACCACATAGTATTCCTCTGTTAAACACTGCCCCGATGCGTAAAAAGCTACGGCATCGGGACCATGTTGTTTTATGATGGCGGCAAATACGGCAGCAGTTCTTTCCAATGCCTGGTCCCAGCTCACTCTTTTCCTCGGAAGATCACGATGATAGCGCATTTCAGGATACAACAGCCTGTCGGACGTATCCATTACCGTATAGTGCAGGTTCATACCTTTGGAACAAAGCATGCCCTTATTTACCGGGTGCGTTTTATCACCTGCTACATGCAGCTTACCTTGCCGGTCTTTTTCTACTACGATACCACAACCTACCCCACAATAACAACAGGTGGTTTTGAATGTTGCTTGCATGCCGGAATTTTAGAAATGAGTTAGGATACTGCTACGGGCGCATTCACGGATGCTTCGCTGGTGGCTGGTTGACGAACGAACCTTGTCAGCATCACGATACAGGAAACGCCGATCACGATAAACCCGATATACGTAAACGCCTGTACGTAGGTGATGCTGTCCGATTTAAACAGGAATCCGAATAACATGCCTCCCATATTGCCACCGGCTCCAACGATGCCGCTGACCAGTCCCGCATTTTTTTCATTGATAAAAGGCACAATGCCATAAGTAGCGCCGTTAGC
The DNA here is from genome assembly GCF_012726295.1 of Chitinophaga sp. Ak27. GTDB lineage: Bacteria > Bacteroidota > Bacteroidia > Chitinophagales > Chitinophagaceae > Chitinophaga. The sequence goes on from NZ_JABAOB010000008.1 coordinate 319,042, forward strand.
CATCTTGAGAAACAGTGCAAAGCTCAGCATTGCCATAATGGCGATTACGAGGGAGCCTGCCTGGGCAAATAATAATAATCCGATTCCTTCCGCCAGCAGCATCAGGGCCAGGAGCCATCCTTTGCCTTTCATTCCTGATTTAGCGCCTACTTTGTCTGATATAATGCCACCCAATGCCCGGGCAAAAAGGTTCATGAAACCAAATATGCCCGCCCAGAACCCCGCGCTGCTTTGAGAAAGATGAAAGGTATCCACGAAATGCAGCGACGCTACATTATCGAAAGTAATTTCCATACCGAAGCACATCCCATAGGCCAGGGTGAGTGCCCAAATGCGCCAGTCGGCCAGGATCGACCAATCCGTTTTTTCGTTTTTGCGATGATGGCCAATCTCATCAAAGTTGCCATTGGGCGTATCTTTGGTGAAACGATAATACAGCCAGGCAACTCCTAGCATCATCAATCCCGGTACTATCATAGCATATCGCCATGCCGATGCATTACTATAACCAAAACCTACGATAGCCGCAAAAATGACCGGCATCACCATATTGGTAACGCCGCCACCTAAATTGCCCCATCCGCCGGTAATGGCGTTGGCAGTGCCTTTGATGGCCGGCGCAAACATCAGGGAAGTATGAAACTGTGTGATCACAAAAGAACCGCCTATCACGCTGATGGCTAAACGGAATAATAGGAAAGAGGTATAGTCCCTCGACAATCCCACCAGGAACACCGGGATGGAACCTACCAGCAGCAACCGGATGGCCGTTTTGCGCGGTCCCCAGGTATCACATAACCGGCCTATGATTAACCGGGCAATAATGGTACCTGACACGGAGGCAATAATGATATTGCCCACCTGTGCCTTGCTAAGTCCCAGGTCGGTACGGATGGTCGGCATCAACGGCGCCAGGCCAAACCAACCAAAGAAACAAACGAAAAACATCAGCCACGTTATGTGAAACGTGCGCATCTGTATGGTATTCAGGCTAAAGAGTTTTATTTTATCTAGCGGAGCAGCCATAGTAGTAATTTTTCGGGTTATTTAATCAGCCACTCAGGCCGGATATTGACAGACAGGTAAGCCCAGTTACTGTTACTGGCAGCATTCCTGATATTTTTTACCGCAGGAGACGTGAGCGTATTGGTATTCCAGAAGTGGCTGTAGCCGGCTTCCAGGCCCACCATCTTAGTGAGGGTATAGTTGGCCGTTACATCTGCCTCTGTACCAAATTGTTTCGACATGCCTGTAATAGCAGCGGCGCTATAAAACTCATGCACATCGCCGGTGAATGCCCAACGCTTGCCGGGTTTTAGCCGGGTTTTGATGTAGTAGTCCTGTAACCCTTTGTTGCCAAAGCCGCTGGCTACATAGAAATAATCAATGTTACCCCAGAACTTATGCGGGGTGCCATACAGCGGGTCAAAATCAGGGCTGGTGTAATCCACTCCTGCGCCTGCGCTGAATGCCTGGCTCACACTATATAAAAACGAGGCGGATAACAGGCGGCCATCTATCGTTTGCCCGTTGGCGTTAGTGCCAAACTGTTGATAGGCAGCAGCAGTAAAGGCGATTTGATTGAACTGTTGCGTATAGAATAGGCCGGTGGTCATGCGTTGGTGGGTGCCTTGTTCCCACACTTTTACGGCTACATGTTCCACGCTGTCTGTATGATATTTAGAGAATTGGTCGGCCAGGAACAGGAAAGAGAGGTTGCCGGCATGCAGCTTCCTGGAAACATACAGGAACTCCATACTTTTATAGGCGTTGCCTCCATTGGTATTGGCAGTGTAATTGCCGGGAGGGGTGGCGTTGTACACGGTACCGGAGGCATTTTCCTTGTTCTGGTTGAAAGCTGCGCCGGCGTGCATGACCCAGCTGTTGCTTTCATATTTTAGCACGGCGGCATCATGGCGGCGACCCTGTTGCAGCCAGTCGAGGTTGCCCAGCAGGCGGCTGTCGTCGTATACCAGTTCTTGTCTGCCTATTTTCAGTGACAGTGCTTTATTTTTTACGATGGTGTCGGTCAGCAGTATTTCGGCCCAGGCTTCGTGCAGCATAAAGCCGTTGTTGTCGGGCGTGGTAGTGCGATTAAGGGTGGATACGTCCTGTCCCCATACACGTACGTCCTGTACCGTTAATCCCAGTTTAATCCGGTAGGCATTAAATCCGGCGATGAGCCGGGTACGCTGGGAGGTGAAAAAAGCCGGGGCGGCGCCTTGTACCTGTGGCGCCGCTTGTCCGTCGCGTAATTCAGTACGGGTCCGGAGCTGGGCGCCCAGCGAAAGCTGGGCATAGCCGTACTGCGACAGCAGTAGTCCGGGGAGTATCATAGATACCCTGCGGGAGAACCATTTTTTCATGTAACTTTGGTTGATTTTGAATGAGCCAATCATTTCCGAATCAGAAGCCCGGTCAGCCTGCCAGCTGCCGGGTTTCGTCTTTTACACTTCTGCCATCACTGTTATCTCTGCCACGTTGATGTATACCCGGTCATCCACAATCTTTACGGGATAGGTGGTGAGGGAACATTCATGTTCGTCGGAGAGGCAACGGCCGTCTTTCAGGGAGAAGGTCTTTTTGTGAAATGGACAGGCTACTTTGGGCTCATCTTGCACGGTGCCAGTCATGCCGCGGCTGAGGGCCATCTGGCGGCGGTGCGGACAAAGATTCTGGGTTGCATACCATTCATTTCTGCGGGCAAAAAAGAATAGTGCAATCTGTTCATCATTGTACTTTACGCATACGCCTCCATTGGTGGGTACATCAGTTGTTTTGCAGGCAAAGAACCAGGTGCCGGTGGTAGTGTGAGTAGTAGACATAGCCATATATTTTTGTGTAAAGAAATTATTTCCATTCTGCGGCTTTCTTCTGTGCCCGCATGGTTTCAAATTTTACTGTTGGATCTTTATCAGCCGGTGCATTTACGAAGTGAGAAAAACGTTTACGCAGTTCCGGGTTTTCCACCACTTCTTTCCATTCGCATTTATAATTGTCGACCAGCAGTTGCATGGCGGCTTCCAGTTGTTCGGCGATACCGAGACTATCATTTACCACTACATTGCGGAGGTAGTCCATACCGCCGTCGAGTTTATTGAGCCAGGTGGCCGTACGGGTAAGCGGATCGGCTGTTTTGATATAGAACATCAGGAAGCGGTCGATGTACCGGATGCAGGTCTCGCTGTCGAGATCGGCTGCCAGCAGCTGTGCATGTTGTGGCTTGGAACCGCCGTTGCCGCATACATAAAGATTCCAGCCTTTTTCGGTAGCGATGATGCCGAAGTCTTTCGACTGGGCTTCTGCACATTCGCGTATACAACCTGATACGGCGGATTTGATTTTATGCGGTGCTCTCAGTCCCCGGTATCTTTCTTCTATCTGGATAGCGAAGCTAACGCTGTCGTGCAGTCCGAAGCGGCACCAGGTGGAGCCTACGCAGCTTTTTACGGTGCGGAGTGCTTTTCCGTAAGCATGACCGCTTTCGAAGCCGGCGGCAATCAGTTCTTCCCAGATGTCCGGCAGGTCGCTGAGATGGGCGCCGAATAAGTCGATACGCTGTCCGCCGGTGATTTTCGTATAGAGATTGTATTTGGTGGCAATCTCCCCGATGACAATTAATTTCTCGGGTGTAATTTCTCCGCCTGGAATCCTTGGTACTACAGAGTAGGTGCCTCCTTTCTGTATATTGGCCAGGTAGCGGTCGTTGGAATCCTGGGCGGTGTCGTTGCCTTTGTCCAGGATCATGTCATTCCACAGGCTGGCCAGGATAGAGGCTACCACTGGTTTACAAACTTCGCAGCCTTCCCCGGAGCCGTAGTGGTCCAGTACTTCATCGAAGGAGCGGAGCGATTTCAGTTTAATGAGATCCAGCATTTCCTGGCGGGAGTAGGGAAAATGTTCGCATACCACGTTGCGGATATATTTGCCTTGTGCTTTCATGGTAGCGGTGATGAGGTCTTTTACCATGGGGGTGCAACCACCGCAGCAGGTGCCTGCTTTCGTACATTTTTTTACGTCGTCGAGTGTTTCATGACCATCTGTTACGGCCTGACAGATAGCGCCTTTGCTCACATTTTCGCAGCTGCAGATCATGGCTTCGTCGGGGAGGGCGGTTACGCCGGCGCCGTTGTCGGCAGTACCGCGGCTTCCCAGCAGTAGTTCTTCCGGGTTGGCAGGGAGTACCATTTTGTTGCGGGCAGTTTGGAGCAGCAGGTTATAGGCTGCTGCATCGCCGATGAGGATACCTCCCAGCAGGAATTGCCCATCTGGTGTGATGTTGATGCGTTTATAGGTTCCTTTGTATTTATCTTCAAATACAATACTATGGCAGGTATCGGGGGCAGGAAACGGATCGCCGAAGCTGGCCACATCTACACCGATGAGTTTTAATTTGGTACTCATGTCAAAGCCGGTGAAGGCTTTGTGATCGCTGCAGATGTGGGAAACGGCAACTTCCGCCATTTCGTAACCGGGAGCTACCAGGCCATAGATCATATTGTTATGGAGGGCGCATTCTCCTATTGCATATATATAGGGATCGCTGGTTTGCAGTTGTTCGTTTACAATGATACCACCGCGGGGGCCGGTAGCGAGGCCGCAGGCTTTGGCCAGCTCATCGCGGGGTTTGATGCCGGCAGATACAACTACGATATCAGCCGGAAGAATGGTATCGTCTGCAAACTGCAGCCCGGTAACGGCTTCCTCGCCCATTACTTCCCGGGTGTTTTTGCCGGTGAGTATTTTTAATCCCAGTTGATGTAGTTTATGTTGCAGGATAGCGGAACCCTGTTCATCAATCTGCCGGGGCATCAGCCTTGGAGAAAATTCGATGACATGGGTATTGCTGATGCCGAGGTCGAGCAGGGCTTTAGCTGCTTCCAGTCCGAGGAGGCCGCCGCCGATAACGGCGCCGCAGCTGGCCTGTGGCGCGTAAGCCTTCATCATTTCCAGGTCTTCTATGGTGCGGTAAATAAAGACACCCTTTTTATCCATGCCCGGTACCGGCGGAACAAATGCTGCAGAGCCGGTGGCAATTACCAGGTAATCATACTGTTCGGTAATGCCTTTATAGGAGGTAACGGTTTTGTTGGTCCGGTCTATTTGCATGATCGGGTCGCCCAAGTGGAGCCGGATGCCATTGTCGGTATACCAGCTAAGTGGTGCGAGAAGAAGGTCGTTGGCTGTTTTGCCATCAAACCAGGAGGTAAGATGTACGCGGTCGTAGGCAGGGCGGGGTTCTTCTCCAAATACAACCAGTTCGAGGGGAGAAGAGCCGGACCTTGCTACCAGCTTTTCACAGCATTTATAGCCCACCATGCCGTTTCCGATGACTACTACTTTCATTAGATTATATTTATGGATCAGAAAAAACAGATATATTATAAATAAATTAATATAATCTTATTTTGTGTTTTGGAGATGATTTTCAAGGTAGGTGTATGATGTTGGTTATAAAATTAAGCGATTTTGTTTTAAATTTATGTATCGTTAGTGTTAAATATCATATATAAATTTAAATATAATATGTATGCCAATGTTGAATCCATTTTTGTCGTTAGTTGGAGCAGGTCCCGGAGACCCGGAAATGATCACCCTCAAAGCGGTCAATACCATTCGGCGCGCCGATGTTATATTATATGATGCATTGGTCAACGAATCATTATTACACCACGCCCGCCCCGGCGCCATTATCCGGTTTGTAGGTAAACGGTATGGGTGCCACGCTTTATCGCAGCAGGAAATCAACCACCTGATCGTGGAAATGGCAATGGCACATGGGCATGTAGTACGACTCAAAGGCGGTGATCCCTTTGTATTTGGCAGGGCAGTGGAAGAAATTACGGCGGCGAGGGACCATGGCATTGGCGTAGAGGTTATCCCGGGTATCTCCAGCGCCATAGCGGTACCCGCTTCACAGTTTATCCCGCTCACCTGTCGGGGAATATCCGAAAGCTTTTGGGTAACTACCGGCACCACCCGCTCAGGGGATATTTCGGGAGATATTGCCCTGGCAGCGCGCTCCACCGCTACCGTCGTAATCCTGATGGCGATGAGTAAGCTCAGTGAAATTATGGAACTATTCGCCGCCCACGGAAAGCAGGATACGCCGGTAGCCATCATCCAGGATGGCACCACCGCACATCAAAAGATGGTCACCGGTACGGTGACGGATATTGCCTGGAGAGCCACTGCCGCAGGGATGAGCAATCCCGCTATTATCGTGGTAGGCGCAGTCGTAAACCTGCACGCCCTGCTCACCACTACTGCTGTACAACAACTAAACAATCACCTCGTACATGAAGAAAGACAAACAGGGTTGTGATGGAAAAACCTGCCTCCTGTGCCGGCTATCACTCAAGGAATGGGCGCCGGCAGTAGCACTGCACCGCCGTAATTTTATCCTGCAAAAAGGCGAAATGCTGTTTAAAGAAGGCGACCCGGTGGCTGGCATTTACTTCATTCATGAAGGACTGATGAAAGTGCATAAACATTGGGGCCCGGATAAGGAACTGATTGTGCGTTTTGCGCAGAAAGGCGATATTATAGGGCATCGGGGTATCGGGGGACTGGAGCAGTTTTACCCAGTATCGGCTACGGCATTAGCACCGGTAAAGGTTTGTTTTATAGAGATGGATTTTTTCCAGGCTTCTCTGAAAATCAACCATGCACTGTTATACGAGCTGATGTTATTTTATGCACAGGAACTGCAATCTTCGGAAAAGCAAATGCGCAATCTGGCCCACATGACCGTAAAAGGCCGTATAGCCAATGCTTTGCTGCTACTGCAGCAAAAATTCGGATTTAATAAGGATGGATTTATCAACATAGCATTGAGTAAGCAGGACCTGGCTTCTTATATCGGGGCTACTTATGAAACCACGTTCCGCATATTGAATGAGCTGATTGCCGAACGGCTGGTAGCGGTGTCGGGAAAAAACTATACCATTCTGAATGAAGCGATGCTGCTTCGTTTAACCGACATTCAATAATCAGAGGGTAATATATTTTTTTAGTTTCTTTTCCTGTAGAATGGTGATGCTTTTGCCATCTACCGCAATTAATTTCTCCTGTATAAATTCCTGGAGGTTGCGGTAAATAGTCTCGTAAGTAGTGCCAGCAAAAGACGCCAGATCCTGGCGGCTGATCGTAAACTGAACATCATTATGCAGCCGGCTGATATCGAGCAAAGCGTCTGCCAGCCTGCTTTTTACATCCATATGCACCAGGTTGCGCATCTTTCTTTCTGCTTCCTGTAGTTCGTCGGCATAAAACTGCATGAGTTTCAGGGTGAGCTTTGGATTCACTTTCAGCGATGCTTCAAAAAATGCCAGGTCAGTATAACACACCGTGGTATCCTCCAATGCTGTAGCAGATACCGTATACAGGCGTTCGCCACTACCCAGACCCCTATGCCCCAGGATATCTCCTTTTTGTGCAAAACGTACAATTAGCTCTTTTTCCGCGCCCCATTGCTTATGCACTTTTACTTTCCCATCGTATAAAAAATAGATGCCCTTTACCGGGCTGCCCTCCTGGAAAATGGTTTCATTCTTCTTATAAGAGAGATGTTGTTTATGGTCTCCCACCGCAGCAATCCACTCAGGAATGCTGAACTGGCAAAGGAAACAAGTCTTTAAATCGCAAGCCCCGGCTTTCTTCATGGTTGCAAACGTAATGTTTTTTTGCCTTTTTGTTAGAAAAAATAGGATTTAATATGATTTAGATCATATTTTTGTGGTGTTTTTTAAAAATGGGTTGTCATTTTATATATTATGAATCATAAAAAAGAGCAGAAGTTTGCCGGAAATATGTCCCGTAGAGTGTTTTATCTCAGTATACAGGCATGTATCAATGCATTGGTAATAGGCTTCGTGGCAAAGGGATTGGTGCTGTTGATCAATCTGATCACCAATTTGTCGTTTTATGGAAAGTTTTCATTCGGAGAGGAAGGGCCGGCCGGCAATCAGCTGGGGTGGCTGGTGGTACTTGTACCTGTTATTGGTAGTGTTATAGTGGGTATTATGGCCCGTTTTGGCAGCAAGGCCATCCGTGGGCATGGTATTCCCGAAGCCATGGAAAACATTATCCTGAATGAAAGCAAGATCCCGCCGGTCATTACTTTACTGAAACCGATATCTGCTGCTATTTCTATTGGTACGGGTGGTCCTTTCGGTGCGGAAGGCCCTATCATTGCCACGGGGGGAGCTATCGGCTCTTTTACCGGCCAGGTAATCCATATCTCTTCTGCTGAAAGAAAAGTATTGCTGGCAGCCGGCGCCTGTGCGGGTATGGCCGCGATCTTCGGAAGCCCGCTGGCAGCCATTTTATTGGCGATTGAACTGTTATTGTTCGAGTTTTCACCCCGTTCTGTAATACCGGTGGCCATTGGCTGTATTACTGGCGCCGGTATGCACATCCTGCTGTTTAGCTCGCACCCGGTATTTGCGATGCCTGATATTCCTGCGGTATCCGACATTGCGCTGGTGACCTATGTGCTCATGGGTGCTGCCGTGGGTGTGGTAGCAGCCTACGTATCAAAATCAGTATACTTCGTAGAAGATATGTTTGAAAAGCTGCCCATCCACTGGATGTGGTGGCCCGCTTTAGGTGCTGTTGTCGTAGGTGTGGTAGGTTACTATGCACCACATACCATGGGAGTAGGATATAATAATATTACCGGCCTGCTCACAGGCAACCTGCCGTTAACCCTGGTGATATCGCTTTGTGTATTGAAGTATATTTCCTGGGTTATCTCACTGGGTAGTGGTACATCTGGTGGTACCCTCGCCCCGTTATTCACCATTGGCGGTGCATTGGGTGCATTAATGGGCATTGTGGTACAAAAGTTATTCCCCGGTAGTGATATCAACATTGCCACCGCCGCACTCATTGGCATGGCTGCCATGTTTGCCGGCGCTTCCCGCGCTTTGCTTACCGCCATCGTTTTTTCGCTCGAAACTACCGGGCAGCCACATGGCCTCCTGCCATTGATCGGCGCCTGCACAGCGGCTTACTTCGTTTCTTTCTTCCTGATGAAAGGTAGTATCATGACGGAAAAAATCCGGCGGCGTGGCGTATCTGCACCGGATGAGTATACTCCGGATGTGATGCAGCTCATCAACGTGGCATCGGTGATCAGCCGCCCATTGGCAACGCTCCGTTACGATATGACCCTCATACAGGCACAACAGCTGTTGCAGCAAAACAACGCCTATTATTATCAATACCTGCCGGTAACAGATGATGCCGGGCATTTTAAAGGCTACCTCAACCGGGAAACACTGACGAAGGCCGATCAAACGGCGGTTTATCAATACCTGGAAGCATCTGCGCCTTATGTATATGCCTCCGACGATATTAACCTGGTAACAGAATTATTCGATAGCTACCGGCCGGATGTGCTGGTAGTACTGGACGAAGAAAAGAAAATAACTGGTGTCGTTACCGCCGATGCCGTATTAAGAGCTTATGGTGAACGCCGCCGGGCTGATGCAAAGTATCATTCGGCTTTTTACGGAAACACCCGCCTGCTGCGCCTGATGGCCAGGGGCAAAAGATTGTTGGCACGGTAAAGTGCCTGCTTAAAGATAGGTTGAATGCAGGCCTGTCCTTCGGGGCAGGTCTTTTTTATGCTACACTAAAATATCCGGCGCCGGTATCCGTCTTCCTTATATCACAAGTTTCTTAACTTTAAGACATGCCGCAAAAATTAACTTCTATAAAAGAACGGATCCAATCATCTCCGCAGTTCAAGCAAGGCGCTTTTCAGAACTTTTCGCCCACGCCCATGAAGCCGGACGATGTTACCTATTACCAGATGCTAAGGGAAACCTTTCAGCGCCCGGCAGATGTGAGGCCCTCCATGCCGCTGCCTTCTGTAAAAACCAACCTGAAAACGCTGTACGCCGAAAAACCCGTGATCGTTTGGTTCGGGCATTCTTCTTACCTGGTACATGTAAAGGGTTTTAATATCCTGGTAGACCCGGTATTCAGCGGCAGCGCATCGCCCATGTCTTTTATGATCAAAGCTTTCCCCGGCGCAGATGCCTATACGCCGGCAGATATGCCAGAAATAGACCTGATGATTATCACGCATAATCACTATGATCATCTCGATAAAAAAACACTGGCTCAGCTGAAGCCTCACACCAAAATGATCTACACCGCACTGGGCGTAGGTCGTGATCTGCAATCCTGCCTGGTGAGGAACAATAATATTCATGAACTTGACTGGTGGGAAAGCGGCGAGATAGCGCCCGATGTTACGCTAACATCTACGCCTGCACGACATTTTTCCGGCCGGGGGCTGAAACGGGGAGGCAGCCTGTGGAGTTCTTTTGTATTACAGATATACGGCTATCAACTATTTATAGGCGGCGATTCAGGCTATGATACCCATTTCAGTGCCATTGGCGATAAATACGGTCCATTCGACCTGGTGATACTGGAATGCGGCCAGTATAACAATAACTGGCCTTTTATCCATATGAAGCCGGAAGAAACCGTACAGGCGGCTATCGACCTGAAAGGGAAAGTTTTGCTGCCCGTGCACTGGGCTAAATTTGCATTGGCCAACCATCCCTGGAATGAATCAGCCAAACGGGTTACTGCCAGCGCAGCTGAGCTGGGCATGAAGATCACCACACCTAAAATAGGACAGCCCGTGGTAGTGGATGAATCTTATCCCGATGAACCGTGGTTTTTAGGAGCTTAAAGCAAAAAGCTATTATGAATAATGACGCTGGCGAATATTTAAAACCGCGTTTGGCCTTCTCCATAATAGCTTTTTGTTTTCTGGCTTCTGCTCAAATGGCAAAACTCAGCATCTCTATGATTCCTTCGCCGGGCAGATGAAAAAAATGGTGATGACCTCTCACTCTTTTCTCAATATCACATAACGGTTCCAATGTTTCCAGCGACGCATTGAGCTGGTACAGCACCCCTGCCATATCTGCCCGGCTGTTGACATTAAAAGGCCTGCCAATATAAGATTCCATCGCCTCCCGGATACCCCGGTAAGTGGGGAGAAAGGAGGGGACCAGGTTTTCTTCCGATACCGAATAATCTAGCATCACATGATTACGGTGGTCAGGTGTTTTAAACAACTGCATGGTCTGGATAAATGCTTCATTGCTGATGTAATGTATCACACCTTCAAAAATAATAATAGTAGGAATGTCTTCCTGGTAGCCATTTTCCAGGAGTCTGCTCCATAGCAGTGCAGTATCGGTAACATCGCATTTGACAAATTGTATCTGCGCCGCTACGGGGGCGAGGTGATGGCAGATGTGTTGTTTTTCTTCTATATACCCATTGTCTACTTCTATAATGCGGCTAATATTTTCCCGGTAGTTTTCGAGGAGATATAGAGCTAACGGGTCCAGCCCGGCGCCCAGGATAACGACTTGCGGCCTAGAATTGGTCAGTAGCTTCGATTTCAACGAGTCCCGTATACTTTGTTTACGCAGGCAGACGGTGTCTATGATCTGCGGAAATTTGCGTTGCAGTTCGTGAAAAATATGGCTGGTTTCACTGAAGTCGATAGCAGCCATATATTGCTGTTGCAGCGGCGAAGTGTAGAGCTGCATGGCAGCTTCCAGCACAAGGCGGGAAGTAGCGGGTACTTTTAACTGTACGGTCATTTTGAGGTGTATTTATAGTTAAAACTAGGCTTCCTTCATGCATCGCGATAGCAGGGGTATTTTCTCATAAACTCATTACAAACCATTTATAATGAGGTATATTTATAGTGTAATGTTACCCGTTGTTGCCGGTATTTTAGAGCAACAGCTTTCTGCCTTTCGCGGTGATTTTTTGATAAACAAATTACCGGCGGTATTGTTTCTATAAAACAATTTCTCACTATGCAGCCTAGTATCGCTTCTCTCAGCAAACTGGAAAAGGAAGGACGGCAAATTTCCCGCCTGCCTTTTTCTATCAGGATCCTATTGGAAAATGTATTACGGAACCACGACAACTTCGCTATTACCGACGAGCATCTCGAGACCCTGGTAAATTGGGAACCGGGAGGGACCGATAAGGAAATTCCCTTTAAGCCCGCGCGGGTACTGATGCAGGACTTCACGGGCGTAGCCGCCGTAGTAGATATTGCTTCTATCCGGGCGGAAGTAATCCGCAAAGGAAAGGACGGCGCTAAAATTAACCCGGCTATCCCGGTGGACCTGGTTGTAGATCACTCTGTGCAGGTAGATTTTTTCGGCACTGATTATTCCTATACAAAAAATGTGGCCTATGAGTATGAGCGTAATAAAGAACGTTATCAGCTGCTGAAATGGGCGCAACAGGCATTTGATAATTTTACGGTAGTGCCCCCCGGTATGGGTATTTGCCACCAGGTAAACCTCGAATACCTGGCCAAAGGCGTGATCAGCCGTGATGGCTGGCTGTTTCCCGATACCCTGGTAGGTACTGATTCTCATACGCCCATGGTAAATGGTATCGGCGTATTGGGCTGGGGAGTAGGCGGTATAGAGGCAGAAGCGGCTATCCTGGGTCAACCTATTTATTTTTCCTGTCCCCAGGTCATCGGGTTAAAATTAACCGGACGTCTGACCGAAGGCGTAACCGCTACCGACATGGTATTAGCCATTACTCAGCTACTGCGCAAATATGGTGTGGTGGATAAGTTTGTGGAAGTATTTGGCGATGGCCTGGATCATTTATCGGTACCCGACCGCGCTACCATCTCCAATATGTCGCCCGAGTTTGGCTGTACTGTTACCTACTTTCCGATCGATCAACAAACGTTGCAATATATGCGGCGTACCAATCGCTCCGAGCAGGAAATTGCGCAGGTGGAATCGTACTGCAAAGACAATATGCTCTGGCGGCATGGCAATGAGCAGATCGCCTATTCTGATATCCTGGAGCTGGATCTGGGCCTGGTACAATCGGCCGTAGCAGGGCCTAAGCGCCCGCAGGACCGCATCCTGGTGCGGGATCTGCACAACGAGTTTGAAACGTTACTCAACAAGGAATTTAAACGCATGTATACGCCGGAAGGCAAACGCCGCGACACCGCCTGGTTGTCGGAAGGAGGTTCTGGTACGGCGTTTACCTACGAAATACAGAAGCACACAGAAGAGGTGGCAGTGGAACTGGATTATTTAAAGTCGGTACGTATTAAATTGAAAAACGAAGAATACGTATTAAGCGACGGCGCCATCACTATTGCTGCTATTACCAGTTGCACCAACACTTCTAATCCGAGCGTAATGATAGGAGCGGGCCTGGTGGCGCGGAAAGCGATCAGCCGGGGCTTGTATGTAAAGCCCTGGGTAAAAACCAGCCTGGCGCCCGGATCGAGGGTGGTGACCGAATACCTGAAGCGTTCGGGTTTGCTGGCCGAACTGGAAGCGCTGCGTTTTCATATTGTCGGATATGGCTGTACTTCGTGTATAGGTAACAGTGGTCCGCTGCCGCCGCACATTGCAGAAGCGGTAGACAAGGGGAACCTCGTAGTAGCCTCCGTATTATCGGGCAACCGGAATTTTGAAGCCAGGGTGCATCCGCAGGTGAAGATGAACTTCCTGGCCTCGCCTTTGCTGGTAGTGGCTTATGCCATTGCAGGCCGAATAGATGTGGATATGCTGACGGCACCACTGGGCTATGATCCCAATGGCGAGCCGGTATACCTGCGGGATATCTGGCCTACCCAGGAAGAAATTAATGAGGCCGTAGCCGCCGCAGTGAAAAGAGAAGATTTTGAGGACGTATACCGTGTTATTTTTCATGGAGACGAGCAATGGCGAGGACTGCTGGCGCCTTCGGGAAAAGACTATCACTGGAGCCAGGACTCTACCTATATCCGGGAAGCGCCTTTCTTTAATGGGTTGTCTGCACAACCGGCTGCACTGGAAGATATTGATGGCGCCAGGGTATTACTGAAGCTGGGCGATTCCGTGACTACAGATCACATTTCTCCTGCAGGATCATTTAAATCAGATACGCCCGCCGGTAAATACTTGTTGGACCGGGGTATTGATCCCCGGTTGTTTAATTCTTATGGGTCCCGTCGCGGTAACCATGAAGTAATGATTCGGGGCACCTTTGCCAATGTGCGTATTAAAAACGAATTATCACCCAAAGAAGGCGGCTTTACCACTATCATACCTACCGGAACAGTGTTGCCGGTTTATGAGGCAGCTATGCAGTACGCTGCCAATAAGATACCGCTCATTATATTGGCCGGAAAGGAATATGGTAGCGGTTCTTCCCGCGACTGGGCTGCCAAGGGGACTAATTTGCTGGGCGTAAAGGCGGTGATTGCAGAAAGTTATGAACGTATTCACCGCAGCAACCTCGTAGGAATGGGGGTATTGCCATTGCAATACCTGGAGAACGAAAACGCTGCAACGCTGCAATTGTCAGGTACGGAGTTGTTCAGTATCCACGGTATCTCCGATGGGCTTACGCCGGGAGAAGAGCTAACGGTAACGGCTACTCCGGCATCAGGCGACCCGGTGACATTTAAAGTAAAATGTAAATTGAACTCAGCGATAGAAATCGAATACTATCGCCATGGAGGTATCCTGCAGTACGTATTAAGGGCATTTTTGCAAAAAGCTTAAAGCGTAAAGCGTAAAGCAAAAAGCTATCGCTTCAATAGCTTTTTGCTTTACGCCTTCTGCCTTCTGCCTTCCGCCTTAGGCTTTCTGATCCTTACTCCTGGAAAACTCCAGGATTTTTTTCCGGTTACCTACCAGCCATACCACGTCTTCCCACTCAAACACGGTTTCAGAGGCAGGGTTCAGAATTTTTTCACCGCCACGGGCAATACCTACTACCAGGGCTTTTGTTTTTTCCCGGATGCCGGAATTGCGGATGGTTTGGCCTTTCAGACCGTTGTGTTCATCTACAACGAGGCTGGTTAAACCGATATTTTCATCGGCTACATCATCGCTTCTTTCTATGTTAAGTGAATTTACCACCCGGTTAAATTCTTCCAGCTGGGCTTCAGTACCAATAGCAGTAATTACATCATGTGGATAAAGTTTCTCGTCACGGGTAGGGGCGTAAATAGTGATATTTCCTCTTTTGATGGCGCCTACGTTGATGCCATATTTTTCCCGCAGTTCCAGTTCTATCAACGGTTTGTCTACCAACTCCGACCAGGGGTCGATTTCAATTTCTGATACCTGGGCATCCCAGGGAAGGAGATCGGCGGCCGCGGTTTTTTTGGCGGCAGCATCTGCATCTTCCCGGGCGTTGAGGTTGGCGAGGAAACGTTTTTCTATACGGTTATAATATTTCTGCAATTGGGAGCGCAGCACCAGCAATACGCAGGCCAGTACGATACCGGTACCTAAGAGCGCCTGCCAGAACGGGAAATATTGATTTACCAGGAAGCCTACCAGCAATACGGCTACGGTGTTACGTACCACTTCCACCACCACCAGCGGGCCATGGTTGTATTTGGAGTCGAGCCACAGCGCTTTGTACGAGATACTGGATATTTTTTGCACCATCAGCGCCCAGATGAAAGGCGACATCATGGCAATACCGATGATCACGCATACCAGTCGCGCCCAGAAAGTATTATGCAGGTACTTCAACACAAACGGGCCAATGTAATAAGTGTTGAGCAGGATAATAGCCAGCATGATCACACTATTGAGCACAATCACCCTTACATAGCTGCGCAGTACAATCCGCCAGTCGCTTTCGGCCTGTAAGGTTTGTGAGCTGGCGCTATACCTGTTCAAGGCATCGAGCCAACGGGTGGGGACAATTTTTTCCAGCCAGTTGTACAGTGGCAGGGAAAACTTGATCATATAAGGTGTAGTAAAGGTAGTAACGGCAGATACGCCCACCGCTACAGGAAACAGGAATTCGCTGGTTACGCCCAGGCTCAATCCCAGCGTGGCGATGATAAAGGCAAATTCCCCTACCTGCGCCATGCTCATTCCTACCTGCACCGCCTGTTTCAGCGGCTGACCAGACAATAGGGCGCCCAGCGTAGTACTCAGAAACTTCCCGGTTAATGTTAATAACGTGATCCATAGCACCGGCCACCGGTATTCCACGATCATTTCCGGGTTAATGAGCATCCCTACCGATACAAAAAAGATGGCGCCAAACAGGTCTTTTACCGGCTGTATCAGGTGTTCTACCTTTTCGGATGATGTGGTTTCGGCGATAATAGAGCCCATGATAAATGCGCCCAATTCTGCTGAAAATCCCACTTTCGTAGCCAGGATCACCATGCCGAGGCAAAGTGCTATGCTGAGTATCAGCAATGTTTCGCCATTCATATACCGTTCCATCTTTTTCAGGAACGTAGGCAGCAGGAAGATCCCTGCCAGGAACCAGATGGCCAGGAAAAACATAAGTTTACCGATGGTAAAAAGCATTTCGGTGCCTTCAAACTGGCGACTTACCGCCATAGTAGATAGTAACACCATCATAAGGATCACCACAATATCTTCTATCACCAGTACGCCGAATACGATTTTGGTAAAGGACTTTTTCTTGATACCTAATTCTTCAAAAGCACGTATAATGATGGTGGTAGAAGAACTGGCCAGCAGTCCTCCCAGGAAAAGGCTGTCCATAAATCCCCAGCCCATGAGTTGACCGGTAAAATACCCGGCCCCGGTAATACAGGCTATTTCTACAAATGCGGTGATGGTGGCGGTGCCTCCTACCCGCATTAGCTTTTTGAAACTGAATTCCAGTCCCAGGGAAAACAGGAGGAAAATAACGCCAATCTCCGACCAGGTTTTTATTCCCGCTGCATCTCCGATGGTAGGAAATAAATGAAAGTTCGGACCTACGATGAATCCTGCGATAATATACCCTAGCACCATCGGCTGTTTCAGCCTTCTGAATAATAAAGTAATAACTCCCGCCGCTCCTAAAATTAATGCCAGGTCAATGATCAATGATGGTGGATGCATACAGTAAAAATCGATTTAAGGTTCGTTTGTTGTACGTTTATGGCGATGAGAAATCACCGCACATATGTGTCAGATGCCAGTTTCCGGATCTTTGAATGATTGCTAATATATCGTTTTTCCTGCGGGGAATCAAGACAAAGTTTTAGTAATAAACGGTAATCTAAAGATTTTGCCTACTGACCTTTTTCAGATTGTATTTGTGCTACATAACGGGAAGGTAGTATGCCGAATTGTTTTTGAAAATTTTTGCCAAAATTTGTCAGCGATGCAAAGCCGCACAGCTCCGCCACTTCGTTGATTTTGTAGGCGCCGGTAGATAATAATGACGCTGCTTTTTTGAGCCTGGCAATATTAATCAGCTCATGCGGGGTGAGATCCGAAATAGCTTTTATTTTACGGTAAAAGGTAGGGCGACTCATATTCATCAGGTCGGCCAGTTGTTCCACATCGAGGTGGCTGTCGGTGAGATGTTGGTTAATCTGGTCATTCAGCTTCTCAAGGAATTGTTCGTCGGCGTTGTTATACGCCATGCTTCTCAGGTGTACCAGCGGCGTGCTGGCATAATAGGCTTTTATTTTATGCCGGTTGCTCAGCAAACTGGCTATTTGTGCCTGTAGAAATTCCGGTGAAAAAGGCTTTTCTATATAGGCATCAGCGCCCAGTTCCAGCCCTTCTATCTTTGATTGCAATGTGTTACGGGCGGTAAGCAATATTACAGGGATATGGCTCGATTCTACCCGTGATTTAATAATGCGGCACAATTCAAAACCATCCATTACCGGCATCATTACATCGCTGATCACCAGCTGTACCGGTTGTTCCTGTAGTAGTTCCAAGGCAGCGGCGCCATTCAGCGCCGTCGCTATTTTATATTTATCTTCCAGGTCATCGGCAATGAAGGACAGAATTTCTTCATTATCATCAACCAGTAATATCAGCGGTTTGTTTTCCATGTGCTCAAATTAAATTCTATCTCCTGGTGAATAGGTAAGGTAAGGGAAAAAATGTTGAGCCCCGCTGCCGTAGGCAATAGTTCGAGGCTGCCTTTATGCAGCATTGTGAGCGACTTCGACAACGACAACCCAAGCCCGGTGCCGGATTGCGCCTCCGTCGCCTTAGCCCGGAAAAACGGCTCAAATATTTTTTCTCTCATCTCCGGAGGGATAATATACCCATCATTTTTTACCAATATGGTAAAGGTAGTATCTGTAAGGTTTACTGGCAACAGATGTATGGATGCGCGGGTAGCGGCATATTTGATGGCGTTGTTCAACAGGTTGCCCAGTATTTTATGCAATGCTTCTACATCTACATACGCAAAGAAATGGAGCGATGATAATTCTATTTTAAAACGGATATTCTTTTGCTCCGCCGCCGGCGTAAAACGCAAATGGTTTTCTTTCAATAGCTCTGAAATATCGGTATGTACGAAATTGAGACTAAAACCATTGATCTCTGTTTTACGAAAATCCAGCAACTGGTTGGTGAGGTCCAGCAGCCGGTCAGTATTCCGCTCCATGATCCGCAGGTTTTTCTGGATCGGCGGTACCTCTTCTGATTTACGGATCACCTTTTCCATAGGCCCTTTAATGAGGGTGAGCGGCGTACGTATTTCATGAGCCAGGTGGGTGAAGAACTCTATTTTTGCCTGGTATATTTCCTTCTCTTTTTCATGTTCCAGCAGCTCCATTTGCCGCTTTTGCTTTTGCAACGCGCGTTGATGGTACCAGGAAATGATGGCATATACAATAGCGCCCAATAACAACAGGTAGGCGGCATAAGCCCAATAACTGGCCCAGAAAGGGGGCCGTATTTTTATAAACAATGTCCGAGGGGATACGCTCCAGTTACCGCTGCTGTTGGCCGCTTTTACCATGAAATGGTAATTGCCCGGCGCCAATCGTGTAAAATAGGCTTTCCGGTTGGTAGCCAGCAAGGTCCAGTCTTTATCCAGTCCCTCCATCTTATAAGCATAGGCTGTCATTTCAGGAGAGGTATAGCTGAGCGCCGCAAAGTCGATGCTGAACGACGACTGGTCGTGCGATAATATAATAGTATCGGTGTAGGCAATCGATTTTTTTAATACATCGCCTACCTGTGCTTCTTTGTTATACACCTGGAAGCCGGTAATATATACCGGTGGCTGGAAGTTGTTGCGCAGGAAGTGATCGGGATTAAAACGGATCATGCCTTTTACACTGCCAAAGTACATATTGCCGCTACTATCCTGGTAGGCAGAATTGTAGTTGAACTGATCATTCAATAACCCGTTGGCTTGTGTAAATACCACCGCGCTTGCGGTTTTAGGAGAAAAGCAAGCCAGCCCTTTTGAAGTGGTTACCCACAGATGCCCGCTCTTATCTTCCAGCATACTAAAAATCATGTTACTTAAAAATCCATGATGGGTGGAGTACGTGGTAAACTGCCCGCTTTCGGGATGGAAAAGATCGAGGCCATCGTCTGTAGCCAGCCATAACCGCCGTTGGCTATCTTCAAAAATCCGGTTTACGCGGTTGTTGCTCAAACTCCGGCTATTAGCCGGATCATGAAGGTAGAGGCCTTTTTTACCGGTATGCCGGTTGTAATAATATAGTCCATCTCTCACCGTGCCCAGCCAGATAGTGCCGGTATGGTCTTCAAAGATGGATACATAAAACATATAATCGGGTACTTCGGGCACAGGCTCTATATCGTCACGCCGACGGTTATACTGGTATAACCCGCGCGTAGTGGCAATGAGTATTTGTCCATCGCGGGTTTGTAACATAGAATGAATGAAGTTGCTGTGCAACTGGTGGGGGCCGGGACCAGCAGCATAATGCCTGATGAATTTTCCGTTGCGGATATCCATAATGTCCAGTCCATGTTCGAAAGTACCTATCCAGAGGGAGTCGCCGGTAACCAGTAACCCGTGGATATTGGTATGTGACAAGCCCACAGCGGGGGGCGGCACGGGTTTAATATTTACAAAGTGGCCGGTAGCCGGTGTAAATTTGTTGAGCCCTCCATCTTCTGTACCTATCCATAGATGGCCGTATCGATCATTGTGAATTTCCCTGACGGCGTTTCCACCCAGCGAAGCCTCGCCGGTTTTGGGAAAAAATTTTTCGAAGGAGGTGTATTGGTATGGGAAGTAGTTAACTCCGCCAAAATAAGTCCCCGCCCATATGCCGCCCTCTTTGTCTTTACACAAACTATATACGGCATTGTCCGATACGGAGTAAGGATCATTGTACCGCTTTCGCAGGTTCACTACTTTATTGCCAGGGAGATGGTAAACATAAATACCAGATTCGGTAGCTACCCAGTACTCACCAGGCTGGCGGCAAATAATGTCTCTCGCATATATTTCAGTTTTTTCGGGAGAAATAATGAAGAAGTCCTGGTAACTATGTGTGCGGGTGTCAAATAGTTTAACGCCCTGGGTAGTGGTACAGATCCACAGCGAATCTTTGCCGATGGCGGCAATCTTAGAAATCCAGTTGCTGTTTACCGCTGGGGAGTGGGCAAATACATCGAAGGTGTTGAAGCTTTTTTTAACCGGCTCATACACGGCTACTTTACCATCGATACTGCTTACCCATAATTGGTCATCGCTGTTAATGCAGATAGAAGAAATATTAAGTGGCGTTGGTATGGTGTATAAACTATCGGTGGCTGACCAATAGCGGAAAAGGCGCCCGGAGGAGGTAATCCATATATTCCCCTGTTTGTCTTTTGTGATGGCATGTATATCGCCATTTGTTTTTTTATCCAGTTCCCGGAATTGTTCGGTACGGGGATTATACACAAATACGCCCCGGTCGGAGCCTACATACAACAGACCGTTATCATCTTCAAAAAGGCTGAGGATGAAGTTGGCGCCTAGCCCCCCGGGCTTTTCAGAGCGCTGGAATACGCGGAAAGTATAGCCATCGAAGCGGTTGAGCCCGTACATAGTGCCAAACCACATAAAGCCTTGCTTATCTTGCAATGTACAGATCACGGCATTGTGTGACAGACCGTTTTCCACCTGGTAATGCACAAAGCTTTCGGCCTGTCCGTATGTTTTGGTGGCCGCCAGCAGTAGTAGAAAAAAGATATAGCGATAGCCTTTAGGCATGTATATTTAAGTAACTGGTGAGGCTTAAAACTATAGTTTTTTCCGTTAAAAGCTAAAATGATACAAAAGTGATAAAAAATGAGATAAACAGACGCCCGGAAAAACCAGGGAAATGCTTTCTTTGAGGAAGTCTTTAAGCGTGATTTTTACACTTAAATAATGCGTCGCTAAATCCATGTTATGAAAGTCTGCCAGCTACTTTCCCTGCTATGTTTATTATTGCTCGCCGGTGTTTGCAGGGCATCCACAGCTGATACCGCAGGAGTATTCACCAACCCGCTGTTGGGGAGTGGTCCTGATCCCTGGGTGATACAACATAAGGGGTATTATTATTACCTGCATACCACCGGGCATAACCTGGTAATCCGTAAAACCGCGCGGATGTCTGAACTGGGCAGGGCGCCGGAAATGGTAGTATGGACGCCGCCCCGTAAAGGACCGAATGTGCGGGATGTATGGGCGCCGGAACTGCACCGGCTCGACAACAAATGGTATTTGTATTATACCGCGGGATCTTCAGACAGTATTCATCCCCAGCACACTTTTGTATTGGAGAATACGGCGGAAGATCCTACCACCGGTACCTGGACAGACCGGGGACAAATAAAAGATACTGCCGCCGATTATTTTGCGATAGATGGAACAGTGTTTACATATCAACGCCAGCGTTATTTTATCTGGAGCGGGCATAACGGTAAAGACAATGTACAGCGCCTCTATATTGCCCGCATGTCCAACCCCTGGACCCTGGTATCGCCCCGGGTGGAAATAGCGGCTCCCAAGTATGCCTGGGAGCAGAACGGGGTAAATGAAGGCCCGGAAATATTAAGGAATAACCGGGGAGATGTATTCCTGGTATTTTCTGCCTGTGGGTGCTGGACAGAAAATTATACGTTGGGTATCATGACCCTGAAAAAAAATGCAGATCCTTTACAACCCGGCAACTGGACCAAATCGGCTGAACCTGTGCTGAAAAGCAAACCGGAAAATGGCGCTTTCGCGCCAGGGCACAACGGCTTTTTTAAATCAGTGGACGGGCGTGAAGACTGGATTATTTATCATGCCAATTCAAAAGCAGGACAAGGCTGCGGAGGTGCCCGGAATCCGCGTATCCAACAGATTAGCTGGCGCCCGGATGGACGCCCTGATTTTGGGGAACCCGTGAAAATAAATACACCACTAAAAAGACCTTCCGGAGAATAAAATCACTATAAGTATACATATGAAAAAGACGTACCTATTTTTTGCGCTGGCATTAGGATTGGGGTGGAACGCCGCCAACGCACAGCAGGAATGGAAAATGGTGGCTGGTAAAATTGCTACGCCCTGGAGTGAAAAGGTATCACCTGCCGCTACCTTGCCGGAATATCCACGTCCGCAGCTGGTAAGAGGCAACTGGAAAAATCTGAATGGCCTGTGGAATTATGCTATCCAACCAAAAGGAAAGGAAAAACCTGCCACCTGGGATGGAAAGATACTGGTGCCTTTTGCCGTGGAATCGGCTTTATCAGGCGTAGGCCGCAACGTAGGTAAAGACAACGAACTTTGGTATAATACCTCGCTTACGTTACCCGGCACCATGCAGGGAAAGAAGATATTATTGCATTTTGGCGCATCCGACTGGCGTACTACCGTATACGTGAACGGACAGGAAGCAGGTCAGCACGAAGGTGGCTTTGATCCATTCACACTGGATATCACCTCCCTGGTTAAAAAAGGCAAACAAGACATCGTAGTGCGGGTATGGGACCCCACCAACGAAGGTCCGCAGCCGAGAGGTAAACAGGTGGTAAAACCCGAAGGCATCTGGTATACGCCTGTAACCGGTATCTGGCAAACCGTATGGATAGAAGCCGTAGCAGATACTTATATTGCCGGCACCCGCCAAACACCGGATATTGATCAGCAAACGCTTACCGTAACACCCAATGTGGCCAATGCAAAAGCCGGTGATGTAGTAACAGTAGCCGCTTTCGACGGCGCCAATAAAGTAGCCGAGCAAGTGATCAGTGGCGACAATGCCATATTGAAAATTGCGTCGCCCAAATTGTGGTCACCGGAATCACCTTTCCTGTACGATCTCAAACTAACGATAACGCGTAAAGGAAAAGTAATAGACGAAGTAAAAAGTTATTTCGCCATGCGCAAATCTTCTATTGGTAAAGATGCCAATGGTATCCAGCGCATGTTGCTGAACAACCGCTTTGTATTCCAGTTTGGCCCGCTGGACCAGGGCTGGTGGCCCGACGGCTTGTATACCGCACCTACAGACGAAGCCCTGAAATACGATATCGTACAAACGAAAGCCATGGGCTTTAACATGATCCGTAAACATATCAAAGTAGAACCTGCCCGCTGGTATTATTACTGCGATCAGTTAGGTATGCTGGTATGGCAGGATATGCCCAGTGGCGACCTGGGTAATGGCTGGGAGCCACGTCCCGGTATCATCGATCGCGCTACCGATCAGCATCGCTCACCCGAATCGGAAGGCTACTACCGGAAAGAATGGAATGCTATTATCGATCACTTATACAACTACCCGTCTATCATAGTATGGACGCCATTCAACGAAGCATGGGGCCAGTTTAAAACGATGGACATCGCCCAGTGGACTATGCAGAAAGATCCTTCCCGCCTCGTGAATACTGCCAGCGGTGGTAACTTCTATCCCGTAGGACCTATCATCGACCTGCATAACTATCCGGAGCCAGCCATGCCGGATCCGGCTGTTTATGGCGACAAGCGCGCTATCGTGCTGGGAGAATTCGGAGGACTGGGATTGCCGGTAGATGGGCATGTTTGGCAACAAAAAGATAACTGGGGATACCAGAGCTTTAAGAATGCCAACGACCTGTTTAAACGCTACAGCGGATTTACGGATCGCCTGGAAACACTGATTAAACAGGGATTGTCGGCTGCTGTATATACACAGACTACCGATGTAGAAGTCGAGATTAACGGTTTAATGACCTACGACCGTAAAGTGCAGAAGGTACCGGTAGAACAACTGAAACAAGTACATCAGAAATTATATAATCCAGCACTGGTAACCTTAAAACCCTGATAATGGAACAACGAAAGAAGTTTGGTTTATTGATTCTTTCTGTTTTTTCTGTGGGAATAACAACGGCGGATGCATCGCATCCGCCGGTTACCAGTGCAGACACCTCGTCGTTTGTAGCACCTGTATATCAGCCGTTACCACTGGGTGCTATTAGGCCTCAGGGATGGTTACGGCATCAGCTGCAAATCATGCGTGACGGCACCACTGGCCACCTGGATGAAGTCTACAATAAGGTGAAGCAAGACAATGGCTGGCTGGGTGGAAAAGGCGATGGTTGGGAAGAAACGCCTTACTGGCTCGATGGCGCCGTTCCCCTGGCTTACCTGCTGGATGATAAAGCCCTGCAACAGAAAGCAAAAAGATATATTGACTGGACCCTGCAACACCAACGGCCTTCCGGCTATTTCGGCCCGGTTACTAATGTAGAGCGGTCTGGTAATGTAACCATCAATTTGGATAATGCCGACCAGGGCGAAGACTGGTGGCCGAAGATGGTGATGCTAAAGGTTTTGCAACAGTATTATACGGCGACAAATGATACCCGCGTTTTATCTTTTATGACGCGGTACTTTAATTACCAGTTACAAGCCCTGAAAAAATGTCCGTTGGGTAAATGGACTGAATGGGCCACTTCCCGGGGAGCGGAGAATGTGATGATAGCACAATGGCTGTATGGGATCACCAAAGATAAGCAGTTGCTGGAGCTGTCCAACCTGCTGCAATCACAGGCATTTGCCTGGAGCGATTGGCTGGGCAACCGCAGCTGGGTGATAGACGCTGCTGCACAACAGAACGATCAGTACTGGATGCGCCGCCACGGCGTAAATGTAGGAATGGGCCTCAAGGCGCCAGCGCTGGATTATCAGCGTACCGGCAACAAGAAATACCTGGAGGATCTGCACACGGGTTTCGCCGACCTGATGCACCTGCATGGACTGCCCATGGGTATTTTTTCTGCTGATGAGGACCTGCACGGTAACGCCCCTACGCAGGGAACGGAGCTATGCGCCATCGTAGAATCTATGTTCTCACTGGAAGAAATTATTAGTATCACCGGCGATCCTGTTTATATGGATGCCCTGGAGCGCATGACCTTTAATGCCCTGCCTACGCAAACCACCGACGACTACAACAATAAGCAGTATTTCCAGATGGCCAACCAGGTCAATATCAAAAGGGGCGTATTTAATTTTTCCCTGCCGTTTGACCGGGAAATGAATAATGTGCTGGGCATGAAAAGCGGCTATACCTGCTGCCTGGCTAATATGCACCAGGGCTGGACGAAATTCGCTTCGCACCTCTGGTACAGCACTGCCGGCAATGGCCTGGCTGCACTTACTTACAGTCCCAATGAAGTAACGGCTAAAGTAGGAAAAACAAATACCGCTGTAACGATTAAAGAAGTAACTGCCTACCCGTTTGAAGAGCAGGTGCGTTTCGACCTGGCAATGTCACAGGCGGTATCATTTCCTTTGCAGCTGCGCATCCCTGCCTGGTGTGAAGCAGCGGTGGTGATAATCAACGGCGAGAAAGTGCGCAGTGAAAAAGGTGGCCAGGTAATCACCCTGGAGCGCAACTGGCGTAATGGCGACCAGGTGACCCTGCAACTGCCTATGCAGCTGCGTACCTCCAACTGGGGACGAAACTCACGTACCATCGAACGAGGACCTGTCGTATATGCGTTGAAGTTAGGAGAACGCTGGGAAAAAGGACATGATGATGCGGAAGGTGATTATTTCAGTGTATATCCGGCCGGCGACTGGAACTATGGACTCCCGGAAAAAATTATTCAATCACCCGCACAATACCTGAAGATAACGCAGGTGCAACCGGTAACTGACCAGTTTGTCTGGAACCTGGAGCATGCCCCTGTAACAATTACCACCACCGGGAAAAAAATCCCGGAATGGAAGCTGGTAGATGATGTAGCGCCACAACCCGTAACAGATAGAAATGGTATTTATAAAGGCCGTGTAAACGAACAGGAAGAAACCATCAGCCTGGTACCATATGGATGTACCAAGGTAAGAATCGTAGCATTTCCCGTTGTAAAGTAATTGCAAGATCAACCAAAACTGACAGTTATGAAAAACTGATAAACCAATAAACCACACAAAAATAATGTTATGAAAAAGCGATTACGTATCCGCATCCCAATGCGGAATGTAATACTGGCTGGGCTATGCCCGCTACTGTCGGTATTACTGCTCTTCTGCGCCCTTACGGGCCACGCTGCTCCGGCAGATATCATTGTTTCAGGTAAAGTAACAGATGACAAGGACATGGCCCTGGTCGGCGTTACGGTAAGCGTGAAAGGCACCTCCAAAGGGACTTCCACCGATGCCAACGGCGCTTTCAGTTTGTCGGTGCCCGACAAAAATGCCATACTGGTATTTTCCTATGTGGGTTACGTTAAACAGGAAATGCCCGCAGGCGACAAAAATGTACAGCATGTAAAACTGGAAACAGATAGTAAAGGATTGGGAGAAGTGATTGTGGTAGGTTATGGTACCCAGAAAAAAGAATCGGTGACAGGCGCCATTTCCGGCGTTACCAGCAAAGACCTGGAACGGGTGCATGCCTCCACGGTGAGCGCTACGCTGGCAGGTAAAATACCCGGCGTGAGTTTTCGGATGCCCGATGGCCGCCCTGGCGCCGCCGCCAATATCCAGGTGCGTAACTTCGGAAACGTATTGTATGTGATTGATGGAATCCAGAAGGATGCCGGCCAATTTAACAACATCTCCCCCAACGATATTGAAAGTATTTCTGTGCTGAAAGATGCTTCTGCAGCTATATATGGAGTAAGAGCGGCCAATGGCGTAGTAGTGGTTACCACTAAAAGAGGAAAGGCCGGCAGCAATACGATTAACGTAGACGCCTATACGGGATGGCAAAACTGGTCGCGCTTCCCCAAAACAGTAAATGCCTATGAGTGGATGCTGGCCAAAGCCGATGCAGAGATGAATGCGGAAAATCCGCATACCGATATTACCCAGGCAGAACTGGATAAGTGGAAAGCCGGCACAGAAAAGGGGTATCGCAGCTTCGACTGGTATGATTTCATCATCAAGAAAAATGCCCCCCAATATTCTGTTAACGTAAATGCCACCGGGGGAACGGAAAATATTAACTACTATCTGTCCGTTACCCGCCTGGATCAGAAATCAGTGTTGGGAAGAGAGTTTGATTTCAACCGTACCAACATACAAAGTAATGTGGATGCCAAGGTAGCCAAACGGATAAAAGTAGGCGTACAGATCAATGGGCGTATTGAAGAAAGGGATAATCCCGGCGTACCTGGCGGTGATGATTACTGGGCGCCCCGTTTTGCCTTATTCCGCAACCGCCCTACAGAACGGCCCTATGCCAACGATAACCCGCTTTACCCGAACGACATCGGTCATAATACGGAGAACTGGGCGGTGCAAACCAAAGCCATCTCCGGCTACTGGACCGAAGACTGGCGGGTACTGCAAACCAACTTCAATGCGTCGTATGAAACACCCATCAAAGGACTGACGCTGAAAGGCATGTACTCGTACTATTTTGCAGACAGGCTGATGAACGGTCACGAATATACGTACGATACCTATACGTATCAGCCGCAAACAGATACCTACCTCCGCACCGGCGGAAGCTCCAATCCATGGCGGGAGAGAGGTACGCATAAGGTATTGGAAAATGTAGTGCAGGGACAAATTAACTATAATAATACTTTCGGCCGGCACACGATCGGCGCTACCGTGGTATCTGAGCGCATCAAGCGCCGTGAGCTGGATGTATGGGTACACGCCGTACCCAAGAGCAACCTGTTGCCATTGCTGCAGTTTTCCGATATGGACACCTATGACGACAAAGACTGGAGCGAAGCACGCGTGGGTTACATAGGCCGTTTCACCTACGCTTTCAGCGATAAATATTTCCTGGAACTCGCCGGCCGTTATGATGGTTCCTGGAAGTTTTCACCGGATAAAAGATGGGGCTTCTTCCCTTCTATTTCTGCCGGATGGCGGCTAACAGAGGAGCAGTTCTTCAAACGCTGGATGGGCGGCAGTTCCGTATTAACAGAGCTGAAACTCCGCGCTTCCTATGGTGAGCTGGGAGATGATGATATTGGTATCGGTGCATACGACTATATGCCGGGTTATACCTACGGGACTTCTACCGTGATACTGGATGGCACCGTGATCAGGGGTTCCCGCGATAAAGGGGTACCTAATAACCGCCTGTCGTGGTTTGTAAGTAAGATCGCGGATATAGGCATAGACTACCAGTTGTGGAATGGTAAAGTATATGGCTCGATCGATTGGTTTAACCGTAAGCGTTCCGGGCTGCGTGGCCGCAAGTACGATGTACTGGTGCCCAGTGAAATTGGCTACAACCTGCCGGATGAAAACGTAAACAGCGATGCCCAGAAGGGGGGCGAGTTTTCCATTGCATACACTTCCAATATCCGGAAAGTAAATTTTGTAGTAGGTGGTAACGTGTCTTATTCCAGGAGCCGTTTCCTGGAGTCCTATAAGCCTGTGTGGGGCAACTCCTGGGATCATTACCGGAATTCCCAGGAAAACAGGTGGAGCAATATTTTCTGGGGATATGAGGCCATCGGGCAGTTCCAGTCTCAGGAAGAAATCAACAAGTATCCTGTTAATGTAGATGGCCAGGGAAATAAAACCCTGTTGCCCGGCGATATTATTTACAAAGATGTGAATGGCGATAATGTGATCGACGACCGGGACATGCGCCCCATTGGTTATCAAACCACCGGTAACCCTACCGTTAACTTCGGTTTTAACCTGGGCGTAAGATGGAATGGTTTCGACTTTGCGGCCGATTTCTCCGGCGGCGCGATGTATTCCTACAACCAGAACTGGGAAATGCGCTGGCCTTTCCAAAATGGTGGTAACCTGCTCCGTCAGTTCTACGACGATCGCTGGCACCGCGAAGATCCTTTTGATGTGAACAGCAAATGGATCCCGGGAAAGAACCCTCCATTGCGGTTTAACCGGGGCGACCACAGCAACTACAACAAACCGTCTACTTTCTGGCTGCACAATGTACGTTATGTGAGGTTAAGAACGCTGGAGCTGGGATATACACTGCCACAGGATTTACTGGACAGGGTGAAAATCAAGAAGACCAGGGTGTATGTGAATACTTATAACCTGTTTTCAATAGACAATGTGAAATCCCTGGGTATAGAGCCTGAGATTGCAGACGAAAACGGGTTGCAGTATCCGCAGAATAAGTTGATCAACGTGGGTCTGAATCTTACTTTCTAAGTAATAAATAAAATGAGTTATGAAAAAGAGTTTGCTATATATAGGACTGGTCGCACTCACATTAAATGTAGGGTGCAATAAGGATAAAGAATTCCTGAACGTACCGCCCACAGATGTATTGCAGGATGAGCAGTTATGGAATGATGAAGGGCTGATATTGTCAGTGCTGGCTGATTTATACGATCGTTATCCCGATCGCCAGACCGATTATAATAACACTCCTATCCCTTCCATGGTAACCCAAACCATTGATAACTGGGCGGAGTTTGCCCGTTTTGATGAAGCGTTCGCATCTGAAAATGGCCAGTACTGGAGGCATGGAGCCAGTGAGTATGACTATGTGTTTCCCGGTATGATGGTAAAGGACCGGGGCGAGATTACCTATTGGGATTATGCTTATATCCGTGAGCTGAATACTTTTATCGCTAAATGTGCTACCTCTGTAAAGTTGAAGCAGGACGTAAAAGACCGCTTCATTGCGGAAGCACGGTACCTGAGAGCGGTGGTGTATTTCGAAGAAGTGAAGAGGCTGGGTGGCGTGCCGTTGATCCTGGAGCCGTTGCAGTATGATTATAAGGGAGATCCGGCCTACCTGCAACATGCGAGGGCAAAGGAGTCTGATATTTATGATTTTGTACTTAGCGAGATGGATACCATCAAGAAATATGTTCCGTCCAGCCCGGTCAGCAAAACGCGGGTAACAGTAGGCCTGGCGCTGGCAACCAAAGCCAGGGCTGCCCTGTATGCGGCCTCCATTGCCAAGTATGGCGCCACCACACCGGAAGTGTCGCTGCCTGGCGGTGAAGTAGGTATTCCCGCTGCCAAAGCAAATGGCTACTATACGATTGCCCTGAAAACAGCCCAGGAGTTGATCAACAGTGGTAGCTACTCGCTGTATAAGAAGAACAGCGATAACCTGACACAGAACTTTGTCAGTCTCTTTATAGACAAAGGTTCTAACCCGGAAGTAATTTTTGCAAAGGATTACAAGCTGCAAAGTGGCAGGGTACAGGGTTGGACTCTCTGGAGCCAGCCCCGCTCCAATGCAGAGGAGCAACAGGGTGGGCGCCTCAATCCTTCGCTTAACCTGGTGCAGTCGTTCGAACTGCTGGATAATACTTTTGCACCGTTGCCCATCAATGCTCCCGGCGGTGGCTATGTGTATTACGGCGACCCGCAGGACCTGTTTGCCAATAGAGATCCACGTTTAGCCGCTACAGTTATACTGCCCGGGTCATCGTTTAAAGACAAGCCGGTGGATATCTGGGCAGGGTACATCCGTAATAATGGCAGCATCGTAACCGGGGATAATTTCGGTGCAAAAGGTAAGCTGGAGCCTAACGGACCAGATGTGCAGGTGGTAGGATATGATGGCCCGGTAAACAACCTGGAGTTCAGCGCGCAGTCTGGTTTCATTGTCAGGAAATATATGGATCCTACCGTAGGTTCGGGTCGTATCGGTACCCAGAGCGAGGTGTGGTGGATCCGTTACCGGTATGCAGAAGTATTGCTGAATGCGGCAGAAGCGGCGTTTGAACTGGGACAGGCAGACGTTGCCGCCGGTTATATCAACCAGGTGAGAGAAAGGGCTGGATTTACCATCCCACTTACACCCGGCGATATTACCTTCGGCCGGATTGTACATGAAAGGAAAGTAGAGCTGGCCTTTGAAGGGCATGAGTTCTGGGATATGAAACGCTGGCGCCTGGCCCATAAAGTATGGAACGGTGAAAGCGTACCGCTTACTACCAACCCCGGCGATCCGGAAGCTGTAAGTACCCGCGTATTTGCGTTATGGCCATATAAAGTGTATGATCCGGGAGGCCCGAATAATGGGAAATATATCTTTAAACAAGTGCTGCCCGGTGCGGTTACTTCTGCTCACAAGTTCCGGATCGGGAATTACTACAGCTCCATAGGCGATGACATTCGTAGTAATAATCCTAAAATAGTAAAGAATCCTAACCAGTAAAACAAATAACGATGAAGATAATAGTTAGAAGTATACTGTTTGTGGCGTTGGTAGCAGGTGTCGCTTCCTGTAAGAAAGATAACTACCCGG
Source organism: Chitinophaga sp. Ak27 (assembly GCF_012726295.1). Taxonomy (GTDB): domain Bacteria; phylum Bacteroidota; class Bacteroidia; order Chitinophagales; family Chitinophagaceae; genus Chitinophaga. Next base: position 350,480 of record NZ_JABAOB010000008.1, read on the forward strand.
CGCCGGCCAGCACCTTCAGTGGGAGACTGGTATACCAGGGGGAACCCGTGAATGTGAGCTATAACGATGTGTATTTTGAACTATGGGAGCCCGGCTGGGGAAAAAGTACAGCGATAAATGTGAATGTAAGCCAGGATGGCAGTTTTTCAGCATTACTGTTTAATGCCAGTTACAAATTGGTTATTCCGGCTTCGCAAGGGCCGTTCCGCTCTTTAACCGATAAAGGAACAGGTACAGATACCATGCTGCTGAATGTTTCCGGCAATATAAAACAGGATATAGAAGTAATGCCTTATTATATGATCCGTACGCCCAAATTCGCCAACACCGGTCGTTCGCTGTCCGCCACCTTCCGCATTGATAAGATTATTACTGATGCCAACGCCCGGAACGTGGAAAAAGTAGCGCTCTATGTTTGTAAAAATCAGTTTGTAGATGGACGTAATAGCATCAAAACCGTGGAAAAATCAGGCTCGGCTATCACAGACCCTACTAATGTAAGCCTGCAGCTAGATATCCCGGATGTGGTGCCTGCGCAGAAGTCAGTATTTGCCCGTATCGGGTTAAAAGTAGCGGGAGTAGAAGACATGATTTTTTCAGGTGTGCAGGAAATAGTTTTGTAGTAAGCATAAAGCAGAAAGCGTAAAGCAGAAAGCTATTGTCACGTATGATCTTGGCGAATTAAAAATCGCTCCGGGCATTCGCTACAATAGCTTTCTGCTTTACGCTTTCTGCTTTATGCTTGCTGCAATTGTTTCATGCAGGATTTCTATCAGTCTCTTCACTGCTTTCGAAGGCGATTTTTTATAGGTAAGCATAAATACCTCCACATCCGGCAGGGAAGGCAGTCCGGAAGCGCCGTTGAGTACGGAGCATCCTGCCGGAAGACCCATGGCCGTGCGGATGGTAATGCCCAGTCCTGCCTGCGCAGCCGCCCACATACCGGCGAGGCTGCCGCTGGTGAGGGCAGGCCGCCAGGAGCGGTTTATTTTTTCGAGGGCATTGAGTCCTATTTTGCGGAAGAAGCAGGGTGCTTCAAATAAGAGCAGGGGAAGAGGATCTTGCCGGGTGATAGTGCTATGTTGACTGCTGCCAATCCATCGGACGGGGAGCGAACCAATGGGGATGGCATTTTCCGGTATTGTTTTTCCGAAAGAAATAATCACATCCAGCTTTCCACTTTCCAGTTGTTGAGCCAGGGGAGCCTGCCTATCGATGGTCACTTCGATTTCCATATGGGGGTGTACGGCCGCAAAGCGCGCCAGTACAGTAGGTAATCCACTCTCTGCAAAGTCGGCCGGTATGCCCAGCCGTACTTTGCCGGCAATCTGTGTAGCGCTGAGGGCGGCCACAGCCTGCTGGTTGATATCGAGCAATTGCCTGGCATAGCCGAGCAGCAGGTCGCCGCTGGCTGTTAATTGCCAGCCCCGGCCCTGTTTAATAAACAGCTGGTGCCCCGTCATTTCCTCCAGTCGCTGCATTTGCAGGCTTACGGCCGATTGGGAGCGGGCTACCTGGTCGGCGGCTCTGGCAAAACTATTCAGATCAACTGCCAGCACAAATGTGCGCAACAAATCTAGGTCCAGCAGGTCGGTGGTCATAGTTTGATTTTATTAAAGTATTTGGTTAAATGTTTCAATATTGCAAATGTATGAAAGCTACGTAAGTTTGTAATGAAATCATTTTCTCATGAAGAAATTACTATCAGCCATGGCTATATTATCAGCAGGCGCGACTGCAGCACAAACAGCGCCGGTGCGTAAGCAGCTATTGCAGCAAGACTTACCCGCTTTCAGCATAGAAGAAGTAAGGATGGACCAGATCACCCTGGCGCCGGGGCAGGGCGCTCCCGTGCATCATCATCCAGGCGAAGTATACGGCTATATTGTATCGGGCGAAATTACCTACCAGCCTGCCGGGGCGACTGCCGTCGTGTTACATGCCGGCGATGCCTTCCGTGAAGTAGCGGGACAAGAGATTACACAATTTAAAAATGCACATGCCGATCAACCGGCTTCTTTTGTAGCTGTTTACCTGTTGAAAAAAGGTCAGCCGCCTATCATCATTAAAAAGTAATATATGCCTTTCGTACAGATCTATCTGGGCGCCCATCTCTCCCCGGCTAACAAAAAAGATATTTCCATGGCCATACACCAAGGCCTCATGGCGCATTTCCTCATCCCGGAAAAAGATTATTTCCAGGTGATTCACGTAATGCAGCCAGAAGATTTGTTGTATCCCGATAGCTATTTTGATGTGCCTCATTCGAACAACCTTATTTATATACGCATTACTGCCCGTTCAGGCAGAACCGTGGAAATGAAGCAGGCGCTGTATAAAACTATCGCCAGCCGTATTGCGGCTACTACGCCGGTGAGTGAAAATGATGTGGTGATTATATTAGTGGAGAACGAATTACCCGATTGGTCATTTGGAAAAGGAGTGGCACAGATGGTAGGGAAATAATGGTATACGCTGTGAGGATGCCCGTATCCTCACAGCGTATGCGGTTATTTTTTGTAGTGTAGTTCCAACACGCCGCTGCTATATGGTTTGGCTGCTGTAAACTGGAAAACCTTTTCCATCGGAATACCGCCGAAAGCAGGAATGCCATCGCCTAATACAATTGGAATAACATGGAGGATCATTTCATCAATAAGATTTTCTGCCAACAATGCCCCATTCAGCTGTCCGCCGCCCGCCAGCCATATATCCTTACCCGTTCCGGCTTTTAGCTCCCGTACAAAGTCGATGATATTTTCGCTGACAAATGTTACATAGGGTGCGGTGGTGAGGCTGCGATCTCTCGTAAAAACATAATTGGTTTTTTCTGTGTACGGAAAATCGCCCATCGCCAAAATGTCTTTATAGGTAGTATGACCAATCAACGTGGTATCGATCGTTGCAAAGAAATCTGCATAACCATAATCGGTACCTTCCGGATTAGGAAACCCCAGCAGCCAGTCGATTTTTCCTGCTTTGTCGGCCACAAATCCATCCAGGCTCATCGCCGTGTAAACTTTTACTTGCTTCATCTTTTTTTTACAAAGGTGAGGATAAGCGAGGGTTTAAAATTGTACAAAATTTCCTTTTATCGATGCTGAAAAATCACATTGATAAATTATCGTATAAAATAATAGTGTGATAAAAAATATCTGTTAAGATTCAAGCGGGGCGTTTGTTTAGATGGTAATTTCGGCACTTTATCAGCAAAAGCTGATGGTGATTGTTTGTCTAACCCGGTCGAATGGTAAATAACCCTGCTGCTTACAGCGGGGTTTTTTTATGAGAGGAAAATGGTATTGGGCATCTTGTCGTGTACCTGTTGCTGCTTCACTGCCTTCCGGAATGCAGAGGGCGTAATACCTGCAAATGTTTTAAATACCCGGATAAAATGTGCCTGGTCATAAAATCCATTATCATAGGCAATATCCGTCAGCGGCCTGTTGGGATATGCGGCTATCTGTGCTACTGCGGTATTTACCAGCCCGAGGTGCGTATATTTTTTGGGCGCCATTCCCAGTATGGTATTACAGGTATGGATATATTTTTTGGAAGAAATCAGTTTATCTGAAATGTTGGATTTAATATGCCCTTTTTGCAGCGTGAATGGTGTTTGCAGGGCCATCACTTCTTCGGGAATTGATTGAGGCCGCGCCTTTTTGAGCAGGAATTTTTCCATGATCAGCAGTTTGTCTGCCGGTGTTAGCGCGGTGTCCAGCTCCTGTAACAAGGTAAGCGCGGATGCGCCCCAGATATCGGGCAAGGAGAGTGGGCGTTCCTGAAGGGTGGCGGCCGACAGGCCACATAAACGGTACAGCCCAAAAGGTTTCAACATGATGCCCAGGGCCTTATATTTTCCCTGCGCATGAGTAGTAATGGGCCCTGGCAATACAGCCGATGCCATCCCCTGTTGGTCATAACGTAGTTGTTGCTGCGGACCAGTAACGGCAAAATGATCACCGAAATTGATGATCAGTTCCTGGTGTAGAAAAGGGATGGTATAGCAATGCAGTTTAATAGCCGGTGCCTCATGATACCAAAGGTAGTCTATGGCTTCTATGAGTTCATTTCGCGGTGTGTGTATGTATGCATCCATCGGGGCAAAGATACGATTTGTCGATCGCATGGCGAGGGTAGTAAATTAATCAGTAAATTGGGCCTTAATTGCCTGGCATGGAAACCGTTACAAAGGAAAGAATATTACCCCGCTGGCAGCTGTTGCTGCTGTCTTTCAAGGATGCATATCAATCGCTCCAGGCAAATGATCCGTTGAGGATGGCGGGCGCAACAGCCTTTTTTACCACTTTTGCCTTGCCTGCTATCCTTATTATCATTATCCAATTACTGCGGGTGATATTCCGGATCCAGCATCCGGGGAAACGGTTGATGGCACAGCTGGAGGGCATGTTTGGCGTGGAAACAACAGAAGCCATCCTGCAAACGTTGCAGGCATTCCGGAGCATTGCGCAAAACTGGATCATTGCTATTGCAGGATTTCTTTTTTTGCTCTTTGTCGCTACCACTTTGTTTAAGATAATAAAAGGTTCGCTTAATGAGTTGTGGCGGGTGCGTCCTTCGCAGAAAGTAGGCTTTGGCCGTATAATGTTATCCCGCCTGAAAGGGGCGCTGGTGATTGTTTTTGCAGGTATCCTGTTTATCATCGACCTGGTTGCTGAAACAGCCAGGACCTTCCTGGGAAAGTATATAGATGAATATATACCGGCACTGGGCATTTACTACAATAGTGCCCTGAACTATGTGATATCGGTGCTGGTGGTGATGATCTGGTTTTTCCTGGTATTCTATTTTCTGCCCGATGGCCGTCCACGTTGGAGAGTAGGTCTCACCGGCGCTTTTGTAACGAGTATTTTATTCAACATAGGCAAAGCGGTATTGAAAGTGATGCTCACATATAGCAGTATCAATAGTATTTACGGTGCTTCCGCATCAATTGTGCTGTTATTGCTGTTTATGTTTTATTCTTCCCTGATATTTTATTTCGGCGCTTGTTTTACGGATGCCTGGGGGGCCCGTACTGCGCGTCCTGTTGTGCCGTTGCATTACGCCAACCGGTATGCGCTGACAGATACGGCTGAATAGGCCCCCGGGCGACTGGCATAAGAGCTATACAGAATTCGCAATTATTAAGCGCGAATTCGCAATCCTTTTGATGACTGTTTTTTTTGTATATTTTGTAAGACATGAACTGCAAGATATATTCCACATTACAAGCAGCCTTGTTGCTGGGCGCACTCACCTTATCCGCACAATCTGATGTTACCGTTCGTTTCGATGAACCCGCCAGCCATTTTACGGCCTCTTCTCCTTTGGGAAATGGGCGTATGGGGGCCATGGTATTTGGTAATACCAACAGGGAGAGAATTGTACTCAATGAAATTTCCATGTGGTCCGGCGGCATACAGGACGCCGACAGTAAAGAAGCGGGTCAGTACCTGCACCAGATCCGGCAGTTACTGCTGGAAGGAAAAAATATTGAAGCCCAGAAAATGCTGCAGCAATATTTTATCTGCGCTGGTCCCGGCTCTGGTAGCGGTAATGGCGCCAATGTGAAGTTTGGTTGTTATCAAACCCTGGGCGATTTATTTATCCAGTGGAAGGATACGGTATCCGCAGTGAGTGATTATCAGCGCACACTAAAACTGGACAGCGCAATTAATACCCTTACCTGGAAAAAGGCCGGCGTTACTTATAAAGAAGAAGTGCTGGTATCCGCGCCGCAGCAGGTGATTGCCATCCGGCTGGTAGCCGATAAGCCCGGGAGCCTGTCTTTCAGCACAGGCTTATATCGCCGGGAACGTGCCAGCATACGCCTGGTAAATGGTGCACTGGAAATGACCGGCACCCTGAATGGCGGCAACGATGACCCAGGGGTACAATATGCGGCCGTGCTGAAGGTGATTTCCAAAGGTGGTACCCGCACGCAAACTAATGAGCAGGTAACGGTCAACGGCGCCGATGAATGTATCCTGCTGGTGGATGCCCATACCAATATGAACTGGCCTAACGTGGAAAAACCGGGACCGGCGCCGCTGCCGGTTACGGTGAAGGATGTCGCCAAAGCCGCTAGCATGGCGTGGCCTGCGTTGCTGCAGTCGCATGTAAAAGATTATTCCGCATTGTTTAACCGTTGCCAGGTAACATTTACTGACAATAGCAACAACGAGGTAAAAGACCTGTCGACCGTAGCCCGCTTACAGCGCCTGCAACAGAACGAGAAAGACGCCTCCCTGATGTCGTTGTATTTCAACTTTGGCCGCTACCTGTTAATCAGCTCTTCCCGTAAAGGGGGGATGCCTGCCAATTTACAGGGCCTGTGGGCGGAAGAATACCAGACTCCCTGGAATGGCGATTACCATCTCGATATTAACGTAGAAATGAACTACTGGCCGGCAGAAGTAACTAACTTGTCGGATTGCCACCAGCCACTGTTTACGCTGACGAAGCAGATGGCCGACTATGGCCGTCGCACGGCACGCCGCTACTACAATGCCAAAGGTTGGGTAGCGCATGTGATTGCTAACCCCTGGGGCTATACGTCGCCGGGCGAAGGTGCGGGCTGGGGATCTACGGCCAACGGAGGCGCCTGGGTGGCTACCCATCTCTGGAAACATTACCAGTACACAAACGACAAACAGTTCCTGAAAGAAGCATACCCGATACTGAAAGGCGTAGGGGAGTTTTACAGGGATGTGCTTATTACAGAGCCTTCCCATCACTGGCTGGTAACAGCGCCTTCCAATTCTCCCGAAAATACTTATGTACTGCCAGATGGCCGTACCGGCGAAACCTGTATGGGACCTACTATGGACATGCAGATTTGCCGCGATGTGTTGGGAGCCGCAGTAGCGTCGGCCCGCATCCTGCAAACAGATAAGGCTTGGGCCGACAGCCTGCAACACATCGTATCGCGCCTGGCGCCGAACCAGATCAGTCCCACTACGGGAGGCGTACAGGAATGGCTGCAGGACTATAAGGAAGCCGACCCGCACCACCGCCACGTATCACCGTTATACGGCCTGTATCCTTACGATGAAATTACGCCCTGGGATACGCCGGAAATGGCGGCCGCAGCGAAAAGAACATTGCAAACAAGAGGCGACGCCGGAACCGGGTGGTCCCGCGCCTGGAAAGTGGCCTTCTGGGCCCGCCTCGGCGATGGGAATCATGCCTATAAAATGCTGAAAGAGCTATGGGCGCCCGCCGCTGCCGGTAGCGAAATAAAAATGAATTCCGGCGCAGGCACCTATGCTAACCTGTTTTGTGCCCACCCGCCTTTCCAGATAGATGGTAATTTTGGCGCCACTGCAGGTATCGCAGAAATGCTGCTGCAAAGCCATGGTGTGCATAACATTATCCGCTTCCTGCCAGCACTGCCGTCAGATGAACAGTTTGCCGCCGGTAAAGTGAAAGGCCTGAAAGCCGTGAATGGTTTTGTGGTGGATTTTACCTGGCAACACCAACAGGTACAATCGGTTAATGTGTTTTCCGGTACCGGCGCACCTTGCCGGTTATTACTGCCCGCATCGGCAGTGGTAAAGGATCGTAGCGGTGCTGTAGTGCCTCATCAGTACAAAGACGGTGTGCTGTATTTTAACACAACAAAAGGAATGAGCTACGGGATTAGCATAAAGCAGAGCGCATAAAGCGAAAAGGTATTTTAACGAATGATTAAAACGTATATTTAAGCATTCGTTAAAATAGCTTTTTGCTTTAAGCCTTCAGCTTTAAAAAATATGGAAGACCTGAAACAAGTGGCTGCCAGGGCAGCATTAGATTTTATAAAACCCGGGCAGGTAATAGGTATAGGTGCAGGTAGCACCATGGCGCACCTGGTAAATTACCTGAAAGAAGACACCACCCTGTGGAAGCATATTACTACGGTTACTTCGTCCTTTAATACCCGGCAGCTCCTGCTGGAAAATGGTTTTGCGGTAAAACCAATTAATGAGGTATCCCGACTGGATATTTACTTTGATGGCTGTGATCAGTTTGACCAGCATCTCAACGCCTTGAAAAGTGGCGGTGGTATACATACCCATGAAAAGTTGTTGGCAGCCATGGCGGATAAGTTTATCCTGGTAGGAGACGGCAGCAAATACGTAGCCCAGCTGTATACTACATTCCCGGTAGTGATAGAACTGATACCGGAATCCCTGCCATTTGTGACGCAGCGGATACGTGATTTGTTTTCACTGGCCAACCCGGTGCTCCGCCTTAGTAATAAAAAAGATGGCGCCGTGATTACAGAAAACGGTAACCTGCTCATTGATATCTGGTTCCGTTCTTTCCCGCCATTAGATAGCCTAAACCAGCGTTTAAAAGACATTCCTGGTATACTCGAAACATCCCTTTTTTACCAGATGGCCCATGTTGCCGTCATAGCGGGAAAGAATGGAGTGGACATTATCCGCAGGGATCCCACTTACTTAATCTGAAACTCCCAGGTGCCTGCACCTACCTGGCAGCGCGCTCCTTTAGGAGTAGTTACGGTGCTTACCAGCTTGTTTTGCTGATATATTTTTTGTTGGGGAGAGAGATGAAAGAATATGTCTCCATGGCTGTTGGCAGGTATAGTAACGGTATAGCTAATCACCTTCCCATTTCTTTTCCAGCTGGAAACAATGCGGCCATAGGGACTTTCATGGCTGGCTTCAAAATGATCCAGTCCATCTACAAACTGCGGCGATAGCAGGATGTTCCTGAATCCGGGTGCTGTTTCGTCTGGTTTAATGCCGGCAATACCTTTATACAACCAGGCGCCAATTTCTCCAAACATGATATGGTTGCGCGACAGGTCGGATGCCGCGTGTATGTCCCAGTTTTCGTATAGGGTGGTAGCGCCGTTCATGATCCACCATCCCCAGGAAGGAAAGGTGCGTTGTGCAGCCAGCTTATAGGCCACATCGGCATAGCCGTTTTCACTGAGTGCATTCAGGATGCTTTTGGTGCCCAGCAGGCCTACATCGAGGTGAAAGTGATCATCGGCTACACGTTGCGCTAATTGCGCGGCCACCTTGCTTTTCATGGCGTCAGGCACTAGTCCCCAGTAAAGCGCGGCGCTTTGCTCTGTTTGTACGCCATCGCCGTAAATGCCGGTATCGGTGTGCAGATATTTGCCGTTAAAAGCAGATTTTATTTTATCAGCCAAAGCCTGGTAGCGGGTGTAGTCGGCTGTTTTGCCAAAGAGTTTGGCGGCCTTGGCAAGTATTAGCGCATCAGCATAATAGTAGGCGGTGGAAGTAAATTCCACAGGCGTTTTTGACTTTACGGGCACCCAGTCGCCCAATCCCCAAGTGGTGAGGCCGGAGGGACTGATATCGGTGATATGATCTACATAACGGCGCATCGATTCATAGGAGGCCGACAGCAGCGTAGTATCGCCATAAAAAAGATAGATATTCCATGGAATAATGGCGATGGTGCTGGTCCAGTCGGGACCGTTACCCCATTCGTAACCCCAGCCGCCGGTGGGAACGATAGAAGGCAGCACGCCGTTGGGTTGTTGTTCATCGCGGTGGTCGGCCAGCCATTTTTCATAGATGGTAATGCCGTCGAAGTTATAGAGACCGGTTTCTATGGCAATTTGTGCGTCGCCGGTCCAGCCATTTTTTTCCCGTTGCGGGCAATCGGTCGGATAGCCGAATAAGTTAGAGAGATAGGCGTTATTAGTGGCCCACCACAATTTATTGATCATGGTATCGCTGCCATTTACCCGGCCTGCTGGCGGTACATCACTGTGCATGAAGTAACCGGTAACGCTTTCTTTGGTCAGTTTTACCGGCTGGCTGCTGCTCACTTCCACATATTGAAATCCTTTGTAGTTGAAATGCGGCATAAAGGTTTCTTCGCCTTTACCATTCAGTGTATAGATATCTGTTTGAAAAGGATCGGTATTATCGGTAGGGCGGTAATGTACGACGATGTTGGAGAGATCGACGAATCCATTTTTATCCAGTTGTTCGCCGTGTTTCAGCTTGAGTACCGTACCTGGTGCGCCGCTTACGCGTATCTTACTCACGCCAGCAATATTCCTGCCCAGGTCAAATACCCAAGTACTGTCGTTCATTTGCTGCATGCTGGCGGCCGGAATCTCCTCTACGTTGGTAATGGGATAGAGTTGCTGCGACACAATGTTTTTGGATGGCGCTGCCCGGAAGATCACGTCGTGCCATTGCTGGTCGTTGAACGAGGGTGTGTTCCATCCCGCTTGTTCGAGGCGGGCATCATAATGTTCGGCAGTATAAATGCTATTGAATACGATGGGGCCGGTGGCTGTTTTCCAGTCCTTGCCTGTGGCGATAGTAGCGGTGGTGCCATCGGTATAGGTAATGCGCAAATCCATGCAGAAAGTGGGCCTTCCGCGCCAGGGGGCTTCATGGAAGTTCCATACGGCAGTGGACTGGTGATTATACCATCCGTTGCCCAGCGTTACGCCGATGGCATTTTGCCCCGGTTGCAGGAGAGAGGTGACGTCGTAGGTTACGTAGAGTGTGCGGCGGTCGAAGCGGGTGTACATAGGATCGAGGCGGTGGTTGCCAGCCTTTTGCCCGTTGATGTACAGTTCGTACAGTCCTGCTACAGCGATGTAGGCCCTGGCCGATTGAATCGTTTTACTGGCCGTAAAAACTTTCCGGAAGTTGGGTGCCGGCTTGGTATGTATGTTACTGCCATCGCTGATCCAGGCGCCTTTCCAGTTGCTGCTGCTGATCATGCCGGTTTCAAACCAGGAGCGCGCGGCGGGCGATTTCTTTCCGTCTTTGTCCCACACTTCCACGCTCCAGTAGTAGCGGGTAAATGGCTGCAGGGCAGGTCCGGCATAAGCGGTTAGTATATCGGCTTTATTCATTTTACCGGAAGTCCAGATGGGATGTGCATCAAGGGCGGCGGAGTCGGTGCTCACTTTTACCAGGTAAGCAGTTTGTTGCGCTTCCATGCGGCTATCGGACAGTTGCCACGACAGGCGGGGATGTGCGGCATCTATACCGAGCGGCGTAAACAGGTGTTCGCATTGCAACCGGGTGGCAATGCAGGGTGGCTGCGGGTTGGCGGCCGCTATCGAAAATGATAGTACAGCAATAAGTATTCTTAAGGAGTGCCTGAGTGTGGAATGCATGTGCTACGATAATTTAATTCATCTGATGACCAACAAGATAGCATATGATGCTCTTTTTTTTAAAATTTATATGAAAGATAGATCGATCTGTCTATTTTTTTCCTATCTTTGTAATATGAATAAGAAGATAAGCGATCCAAAGCAACGTTTATTGGAAACTGCCAGCGGGTTATTTTACCGGCAGGGCTATCATGCTACAGGCATTAACCAGGTGATAGCAGAGGCGGGGGTAGCCAGGGCCAGTTTATACCTGCACTACGAATCGAAAGAATCATTGTTGCTGGCTTTCCTGCAGCAGCGCCATACCGACTGGATGGAAGGATTGAAAACGTTTACCGGAAAAGCATCTAAGCCGCGGGAAAAGATACTGGCAGCATTCGATTACCTGCTGGACAATAATGAGCGGGAAGACTTTAGGGGATGTGCTTTTCTGAATATATTATCAGAAACGACCGGCCAGGATACCGCCATATTACGTGTTATCCAGGATCATAAGAAAGATGTGCGTGCTTTCCTGGCCGATATTCTTACCAAAGAAAAACAGCTGGTGCAGGATCATGTGTACCTGTTGTTCGAATCCGCTATTGTGGAAAGTCAGCTATACCGGAACCAGTGGCCGGTACAGGAGGCGAAGAAAATGGTGAGCGGGTTATTGTAAGTCGCTACCGGCAAAAGATGCGCAGCATCTTTTTTTTAAACTATATAAATAGACAGATCGATCTATCTGTATTTGATCACAAAAAAAATATACATTATGGAAAAGAGATTTCCTTTGCCTCCGTTCACGGAAGAAACTGCCCGTCAGAAAGTACAAATGGCCGAAGATGCCTGGAACAGTAAAGACCCGCAACGAGTATCGCTGGCCTACTCTGTTGATACCGAATGGCGTAACCGCGATCAGTTTGTCCGCGGCCGGGAAGAAGTGGTACAATTCCTCTCAAAGAAGTGGGAACGGGAGCTCGACTACCGCCTGAAAAAGCAACTCTGGAGTTTTACGGGCAACCGCATTGCGGTAAGCTTTGAGTACGAATGGCATAACCAGGCCGGGCACTGGTTCCGGTCGTACGGCAACGAATTATGGGAATTTGATGAGAACGGACTGATGCAGCGCAGACTGGCTTCTATTAATGATGTGGCGATTAATAGCAGTGAACGTCGACTGGCCGGAAAAGAAAGCTGACCTTCCTATGCCCCTGGGTGTTTGAATTTTGTAACTTTGTGACATGAAAACAGAGACCTTACAGGAATTTTACCAGCATAAATTCAATGCGGTACCCGACCGCCTGCAACAGGACCTGGGTCATTTCAACGTATTCAGGCTGGAAGACTGTATCGTAAACGGAACCGTTACCGTCAAATATAGTCGCCGCGATTTTTATAAAGTCAGCCTGGTACGTGGACATAACCTCTATCATTACGCCGATAAAACTACAGAAATGAATGGCAGCGCCCTGATCTTTTGCAACCCGCAGATACCTTACGCCTGGGAGTCGCTGTCGGGCGAGAGCAATGGCTATTTCTGTATATTTAAGGAGTCTTTTTTTACCGGTGTTATGAGAGGCAATATCCATGAATTACCGATGATGGCGCCCGGGGGCATTCCTTCCTATCTTTTAAACAAAGAACAAGACAAAGAAGTATCGCAGTTGTTTGAGAAGATGTTGGGGGAAATTAACGGCGACTATGTATTAAAATACGACCTGTTGCGAAATTACCTCACAGAGATCATGCATTACGCATTGAAAATGCAGCCTTCAGAATTTGTGTACCAGCATACCGATGCCAAAACCCGTATCACATCGGTATTTAATGAGCTGCTGGAACGACAGTTCCCAATTGAATCGCCGGGCCAACGATTTGTGATGAGATCCGCCAACGACTTTGCGAAACAATTGTCGGTTCATGTTAATCACCTGAACCGGGCGATACGCGATACCACCGGTAAAACCACCTCCGCACACATTGCGGAGCGGCTCACCTCCGAAGCCAAGGCCCTGCTGAAGCATACCGATTGGAACATATCGGAAATTAGCTATGCCCTGGGATTTGAGGAACCCGCACACTTCAACAACTTCTTTAAGAAACATACCCAGCTCACCCCGGGTGCTTTCAGGGGTGTTTGAATTTTGCAATGATTGGTTTGAACCGCGTAACAACCGGTATCCGTTCCTGTTTTAGTTTTGTGTTGTCAAAAAACACACAAGATTATGAACAACACTTCCGTTTGGTTTGTTACTGGCGCCTCTAAAGGATTAGGTCGCTCATTCGTACAACAATTACTCAGTCAGGGATATAAAGTAGCGGCAACTTCCCGCAGTATCGGCGATCTTCGCGCTATATCTGCTGATCCTAATTTCCTCCCGCTGTCGGTGGACCTGAAAAGCGAGCGCAGTATACAACAGGCTGTTGATGCCACTATCCAACAGTTTGGCCGTATTGATGTACTGGTGAATAATGCTGGTTACGGACAGGTAGGTAGCGTAGAAGAATTGTCTGATGCAGAGGTTCGCGCCAGCTTCGATGTCAATGTATTTGGGCTGCTCAATGTTACCCGGGCGGTATTGCCGCATATGAGAGCGCAACAATCCGGTCATATTTTCAACATTTCTTCTATCGCTGGCTTTACAGGGGCCTTCCCTGGTTTCGGTATCTACTGCGCTACCAAATTTGCGGTAGATGGCTTGTCTGAGTCACTGTCTACAGAAGTAAAACCTTTCGGTATCCAGGTAACAATTGTATCACCCGGGTATTTCAGAACTGACTTCCTTGCTTCCAGCTCACTGGGTGTGCCTGCTCAACCACTGGCTGCTTATGAAAACGTGCGCGCCGCCCAGGATGCACACCAGCACCAGATTAATGGCAACCAGGCAGGTGACCCTGAAAAAGCAGTAGCCGCAGTCATTAAGATAGCCGGCGATGCCCAGGCGCCCCTGCACCTGTTCCTCGGTGAAGATGCCTACAATATGGCTTTCCAGAAAATGGAGGTAATCACCGCCGACCTGGAACAGTGGAAAGAAGTGACCATCGCTACCGCTATTGAAGCCTAATTTTAGAGCAGAAAGCAGAAAGCGTAAAGCAAAAAGCTATTGTGGCGAATGACCGATGCGATTTTTGAAATATCCGCAAAGATGATTCGCCACAATAGCTTTTTGCTTTACGCTTTCTGCTGTTTTCTGCCTTAAGCTTTCTGCTTTACCGTAAAATCTTCTCCCAACACCAGCTTCCCGCTTTTTCCTTTCGTTACCAGGTCGGCAATTTGTTTATCGCTGAGTTTTTTATCGATAGGAGCGAAAGGAATTTTGAAGCCGCATTCTTTGAAATTCGTACAGCCGTAGGCGGTATTGCCTTTTTTCAGCAAATGCGTTTTACATTTGGGACAGGTTAGTTCTTCTACCACGATCACCTTCTTTGGTTTCGGCTCTTTTTTGGGCTTCTCCTTTTCTTCCGGTACGGGTGGCGGATCTGGCGCCACGGTAATGAATTTGTAGCTGGCAGTCTTTACTTCTTTGGTAAGGTCTACCACCATCTGTATTAATTCATCTTTAAAGGTGTCCATGGCATATTCACCTTTTTCGATCAGGCGGAGCTTACGTTCCCACTGGCCGGTGAGTTCTGCGCTTTTCAGCAGCTCTGTTTGTATGGTATCGATGAGGTCTATGCCGGTTTGGGTAGCATAAATATTTTTCTTTTTCTTCTCTATATATTTTCTGCGGAACAGTGTTTCGATAATGTTGGCGCGGGTGGAAGGGCGTCCAATACCATTGTCTTTCAGCAGCTCGCGCATTTCCTCATCGTCTACCTGTTTACCGGCTGTTTCCATGGCCCGGAGCAACGTAGCTTCTGTAAAGGCTTTAGGCGGCGTTGTTTTGCCCTGGTGTATCCTGGGCGTATGAGGTCCGCTTTCGCCTACTTCGAAGTGGGGCAGTATTTTTTCTTCTTCTTCGTTCTCTTTTTTCTCTTTTACATCGTTGGCATATACTTCTTTCCAGCCCGGTTCCAGGATTTGCTTACCAGTTACTTTAAACGGCACCTGGCCTACTTTGCCGAGCACGGTGGTATTGGATATTTTACATTCGGGATAGAAGGCTGCAATGAAACGTCGGGCTACCAGGTCATAAATCCTTTTTTCTTCGATGGGAAGTCCGCCGGGATGCATGCCCGTGGGAATAATGGCATGGTGGTCGGTTACTTTTTTATCATCGAATACTGTTTTCAGCTTGGGAATGGGATTAGCCAGCAGCGGTGCGGTGAGCGAGGCATAAGGTGTCATATCTGCCAGTATCCCCGCTATTTTGGGATGCAGGTCTTCCGAGAGATAAGTGGTATCTACCCTGGGGTAGGTGGTCAGCTTTTTCTCGTAAAGATTCTGGATATATTTGAGCGTATCATCTGCGGTATATCCCAGTTTTTTGTTGGCTTCCACCTGCAGGGCCGTGAGGTCGAACAGGCGGGGATTACCTTCCTTGCCATCTTTTTTTTCGAAAGAGGTCACTTCAAACGGATGTTCTTGCAGGTAAGCAAGCCCTTTGGTGGCTTTATCCAGCGTTTTGAGGCGGTCGATGGCAGCAGTAAATTCTGTTTCCCGGTAGATGGTTTTCAGTTCCCAATATTCTTCCGATACAAAGGCGTTGATTTCTTTCTGCCGTTGTACAATCATGGCCAGGGTCGGGGTTTGTACGCGGCCTATCGACAGCACTACCTTGCCCTGGGCAAATTTTTTGGTAAACAGGCGGGTGGCATTCATACCCAGCAGCCAGTCGCCTATAGCCCTGGCACTGCCGGCTGCATACAGGTTATCGTATTGATCGGCCATTTTCAGGTGCAGAAATCCATCGCGGATCGCTTCTACCGTCAATGATGAAATCCACAGCCGCTTGATAGGAGCTGTACATTTAGCTTTCAATAACACCCAACGCTGTATCAGTTCGCCCTCCTGGCCGGCATCCCCGCAGTTAATCACTTCTTCGCATTGCTGTACCAGGGTTTCTATCACCTTAAATTGCTTCTGTACCCCTGTGTTTTCAATCAGCTTAATACCGAAGCTCGGTGGTATCATCGGAAGGTCCTCCAGCCGCCAGAACTTCCACTGTTCATAGTAATCATGTGGCTCCTTGAGGGTACAGAAATGGCCGAACGTCCAGGTAACCTGGTAGCCATTACCTTCATAGTAGCCATCTTTGCGTTGTTTTGCCCCGATCACTTCTGCAATATCCCTTGCCACACTTGGTTTTTCAGCAATACAAACTTTCATAATCGATTAAAATTGGGTAACAAATGTCGGATAAAATACTCGTTCGCACAGCTAAATTCATCATGTTATAATTTCAGCTATACACATACAATAATACCAACTAATTTAAGGTTAATATTCACATTTGTCTATACCCTTTTTATATGAAGACAGGCTTTCTGTTATTGTTTACCATGTTACCCCTGCTGGGCATCACACAGTCGAAACCCTCCTTCGATGGCAGTTTTGAACAGTCTAATGCTGCTGGCTTGCCTGAAGGCTGGATGAAATGGGGCACCCGCTATCACCAATATCTCGATACACAGATGGTGCACAGTGGCCACCGGTCTTTATGCTTAACTCCCGAAGGCGTGAAAGGCGCAAATGATTTTGGCAGCAGTGCCATCAGTATTCCCGTTACTTTTTCGGGAGAGAAGATTACACTGACGGGCTTCCTGAAGCTGCAGAACGTGGAAGATGGCGTAGCCGGACTGATTATGCGCATCGATGATAAAGACAACAAAGTCCGGGAGTTTAATAACATGCAGCAAGATAAGATCCACGGTACAGCCGACTGGAAACAATACAGCATCACATTACCCCTGCCTAAGGATGCGAGAACGGTGTATGCAGGCGTTGTTACCAACGGTACCGGGAAGGTATGGGCCGATGATCTGGAAATAACAGTAGATGGCAAACCGCTGTCGAAGGCGCCGCCCCGCTACATTTACAAGGCAGATAACGACACTGCTTTCGATGGCGGTTCGGGCATCGATATCCCTGTGCTTACTCCCCTGCAGGCCAGTCACCTAGAGGTGTTAGGCAAAGTTTGGGGCTTTCTTAAATACTATCATCCGGCCATTGGGAGGGGGGATTATAACTGGGATTATGAGTTGTTCCGGATATTGCCGGCGATATTGCAGGCAAGTACGGAAGCCGCCAGGAATGCAGTATTATTGAGTTGGGTAAATAAACTAAGCACAGCGGCGCCGGGCAAGGAAAAGACGGTGGATGACAGCAAAATTAAAATGTTGCCGGACCTGGACTGGATCCGTGATGAAAAAACGCTCGGCAGAGATTTATCTGATGCCTTGAAAAAGGTAGCCAGCATGCGCCGGGAAGATGAGCAGTATTATGTACAGTTGTATCCTACGGGTAATCCACAATTCCTGCATGAAAACAGCTACAGCAACATGTTATATCCCGACGCCGGTTTCCGGCTGCTGGCATTGTTCCGCTACTGGAACATGGTGCAATATTATTTCCCATACAAATACCTGGTTACAGAAGGCTGGAATCCTCAACTGGCAAAATTTATCCC
Source organism: Chitinophaga sp. Ak27 (assembly GCF_012726295.1). GTDB lineage: Bacteria > Bacteroidota > Bacteroidia > Chitinophagales > Chitinophagaceae > Chitinophaga. Next base: position 368,168 of record NZ_JABAOB010000008.1, read on the forward strand.
GCTATTTGTACAGGCGAAAGATGTTGCAGCTTATCAAACTGCGCTGCTGGAATTGATAGCATCGATACATGATTCTCATGCTTCTCTCTATGGTCCTAATCTTTACATCCGCAACCGGATGAAGTCAAAGACGCTACCGGTGAGGATTAAGTTTGTGGAAGAAAAAGCCATGGTGTTGAAAACCACCGATCCGAACCTGGCGCTGCATAAAGGAGACGTGATTACCGCTATTAACCAGGAAACAGTGACCGACATGGTAAAACGGCTATTGCCTACCACCTCAGCTTCCAACTACCCTACACAGCTATGCAGGATAGAAAATTACCTGCTGTTAACGAAAGACAGTACCCTAACAATTACGTACGAACGAAATGGGGAACAGCATACCGTTACCATGCCAGCTGTGCCTGGCGCCGACGGTTACGTGCGGGGCGATCAGCCGGCTACTTCCTGGCGTATGATAGGCAATGACATCGGCTATGTATACCCGGGGTTGTTCAAAAATACCCAGATGGACAGCGTGAAACAGGCCTTTGCGAATACCCGGGGAATGGTGATCGACCTGCGCTGTTATCCCTCAGATGATATGCTGGGGTCACTGGCCTTGTATGTGTTGCCGGAAAGGCAAACATTTGTCAAATTTACCACTGGCAGCACTACCTCGCCTGGCTTGTTTACCGTGACTTATCCTATGAGTGCCGGTGGAAAGAATAAAGACTATTACCAGGGAAAGGTAGTGATCCTGGTAAATGAAACCACTCAAAGCAATGCCGAGTTTGTGACCATGGCCCTGCGCCTGGCGCCCCGGGCCACGGTGATAGGCAGTACCACTGCCGGCGCCGATGGCAATGTATCTTATCTCACGATTCCCGGGGGACTCAATTCCCTGTTTACGGGTATCGGCGTTTATTATCCCAATGGAAAAGAAACCCAGCGGGTGGGCATCAAACCGGATATCATTGTTACGCCAACGGTGAAGGGCATACGGGAAAACCGGGATGAGGTATTGGAAAAGGCATTGTCCCTTATCCGGGAATAAGCTAACGGGTAGGTGCTTTCGGTAAAGAGAATTTCTTAGCTACTTTATTATATCGCTTCAGGTACTTCCGGTCTTTCTTCACGCCCACGGCGGTGACGATGCCGGAAGTTTCTGCTTTTACCCAATAATTGAATACAAACTTCTCCCGGTCGCGTATAAAGAACATCCGGGTCGGCCGGTGGTTGGCATTTCTCAGCAACAGGTTGGCCAGCGTAGTTTTCAGGTTAGCCATAAAGCCGGTGCGGGCGGTATCTTTCTTGTTGAGCACCGCTATGCGCAGACCATGATAGAAAAAATGCATATCACCCAGGGTGGCATATTTATTTCCTGACCAGCGGGAGTAAATGCTATCAGCATATCCCCGTTTTACTTTCACTGCGGCCATAGGAATGGCTACAGCATTGAATCTTTCCAGGGCCATAGGCGCCAGGTAACTTTGCGCCACAAATCCTGAAAGCGAATCGCTGTAAGATTCCTGGTAAGAAAAATGATGAATGGGACTGCCCAGCAGCTGGCCCCGGGCCACAATATGCAGGCTATCGCTGTTCATATGTACGTTGCCAAAATGCGTGATCAGGGCATTGATACCTGTAATCGGCACGGCCGACCATTGTTGGGTAGCTTTGGATGATTCATTCACCGTCACCGCCGACTCCCGCAATTCAATGGAGTCTACCTGCAAACGAAATGGAATGGTCTTGATTAACTGTGTGGGCATATACTTTTCAATACCGTGTTCGAACGGTATCCGTTTATCCCTTTGCGTGGTCAGCTGGGTATGATCAGCCAGGATATGCCGTATCATCAAAGTTGTATCTCCGGCTTGTTCCCGGAGCCGTAATCCGCCGAGATGCAGTACTTCGCCGGCGATGGTGATATAGTCGCGCTGCCATTGGGCGGCGCGGAAGGTTTCTTCGGCGCCCAGGTTAGGCGTTACCTGGAAACGATAGAGTGCGAGGCCATGATGGTCGGGATCCATGGCGAAGCTATCCACCCTGGCCTGTAGCTGTTTATTTTTGTAATACAGGGCGCCCTGGTCGATACGGGTATTATGCAGTAACGATGCCCAGGGCATTTTGTCGGGCTGCCGCAGAACGACGGCCGGATCGTTAAATATTCCTGATAAATGATCGAGTTGTAATTGTAGCGTGTCGGCATGGTGTAGCGCGAGGGAAGCATCCTGCCAGCGCATATCTACGCTGGAGGCGGCAGATAGCTGGTGCGCGGCATTTTCGCGGATACTGCCCTGGTGGAGTTGTACGGACAGTTGTGGGATACGGGCATCCATGTTTTTGTTGTGAAACTGCAACCGGGAAAAATCCATGTTCATATGATCGTAGCGCCACCGGTTACGGTTACCGTTACGCAGCTGTATCCTGCTGCCCCGGAGGTTTACATGGGTTTGCAACTGGCTGCTGTCTTTGTCTTTCACGGTCATGTATGATAAGTGGGCATCCTGTACCTCCAGCTGTTTGATCTCGGTCATTAAAGGACCCGATCCGGTATTTTTTTTGACAGTTTTTCCCTGGTGATAGATGCTTATTTCGGGCTGATGAACGCTGAGTGATTGGATGGATAGCTCTTTCAGAACTGTACTGTGTATGTTTGCGGCAATATCCAGGGAAGGTACGCTTATTTTAATATAACCGTTGTCGTTATACAAGGTAGCATTGGCATCGGTAATGATGGCCTGGTTGCGGTTTAGCGATACCTGGGCAATATCCAGATCGGTAGTGCTGTCGTGGTGGCTGATATGGCGGAATAGTCCGGCTGCGGAGCCCCAGGTAATGATGTGTTGCAGGGTGCGCAAGTTCCGGAAGGCAATGTTGCTGGCGTCGAAACTGCTATGGGGATTACTGAATTGCAGCTGACGGATATCGAGTTGGCCAATACGTATTACCGGCGGGCTTTTATGAGATGCCGTAGTGTGGCTGGCTTTGGGCGGTAATTGAATTTGCAGGGCGCCCAGGCGTATCACATCTACCTGGATATCTTTTGACTGTTGGAAAACGTCCCAGTCAAATACTTCCCAATACAGATCCCGGGCCTTAATGCGGGGGCCATTTTCCAGTTGGGCTAGCAACTGGCTGGCTTTGTTACGGCGGTGGGTACCATCGAACGTGTAGTTATTAAGGGTAATGTTTGTTCTCCCGGCGGTGGCGCTTATTTCGCGTATGTGCAGGTTGGGCATGGAGTGTTTAATATCTACCAGGGAGTCGCTGAGGAAGAAGTTATGCAGCAATACATCGGTAGTAATATTTTTTAGCTGTAGCTTAACTGGTAGCTGGCCTGTGGCGGTGAAGCTGGCATTGCCTTCCTGGATATGGAAGGTGTCCACCATAATTACCTCGCTCAGGTTGTGTAGTGTTTGATAGAAGGCCGGCATTTTAATACTGCCACTGTCGGTCACTGCAGCCTGCTTGCTGCCCTTTTTTTCTTTGGTGAGGAAGCTGATACGGGGGTGAAACAATACGGCATTGTCTGCCTTCAAATGTTTTTTTAACAGGTCTTCCAGGTTTACATCATTTAGCCGCAATGAGGGCGCTGTAAAAGTTAGGCCCTTACCAGAGTGATTTTGCGGGGTAGGTCCGTATTCTACATTGTTAAAAATGACATCATTGTGTTGTAATACAAATTCGTCTACACTGAGCCGAAACAGGCTGTCGAGTGAATAAAACTGAATCTTATTCAGGCTGAGGGCGATGCTGTCGGTAGTGATACCGGGTACTGTGTCATGAGCTATGGTAAGGTTGTAGATGTTCAGGTTAGTGCTGCGGGTGGTGCCGGTAGATACATGACCGGTCAGGAGCAGCGCACCGTCTTTTACGGCGATATACCGGAAGTTTATTTTTTTGAACAGGGTGTTGGGGACGCTGTCCAATGCCCGCTTTTTATCGCGATTGCTGGTTTTCAGACCAGGAAGTTTTAGTACTGGCCGTATACATACGAGAGTATCGATCAGCAATTCCTGGCGCATATAAATAGCAGGCAGGTGGCGGGCATTGAAATAAAATTTATCGGCCTGCAACGACATGCCTCCGCTGGTGGTGGTAGGGGTACTGACAATGGTGCAGGAATCCAGCTCAAATATCTGCTTCTTGCCCGAGAAATGCAGCCGCTTGAAGCTGACAGTATTCCTGCCATCCGGCAAAATCCAGTATTGGTTATCGAATGAAAACTCTACATCATCCGAACCCAGGATATGGTTATCTGAGTTGGTTACCTTGGTAAAGTTGACAATAGCAAAGTTAAAATGGTTGATATGCAGTGGCGCCGGACCATTTACCCGGCTGTATACCAGTGATCCTTCCTGTACGTGTACAATCCTCGCATTTACATATTCCAGCGTTTGTTCCAGGTGTTGTACGATGGACGACAGCTGAAAGGTATCCTCCCTAGGCCCTCTTGGCATATGTTCATGCATGGTCAGATGCGGGCTGATGACGGAGAGGCTGTCGACCAGCAACTTTTTATGAAAGATGAGCGCTCTCCAGGATTGTATGGAAAGATAGAGCCGGGGAATGCTGGCGTCGTAATGGGCATTTACATGAAGGGTATCCTTGCAGATGAGTGTTGCATTGCGTACCACAATGTTTCTCTTCAACAGGGAAAAGTCGATATCTTCTGCATCAAATTTATAGGTGCTGCCAGACTCTTTGTTAACGATGTACTGAATGACCTTTACAAATTTATGGGTCACCAGGTAATACAGGGTACCACCAATGACTACCCGGAGGAGAAGTAGTACCAGCAGTATTTTAAGCCATTTATATAGTTTGGGAGATAGCTTCATGGATTTGTATCACCGGTTACCTCCCGGTAACAGGAAAGTATATACTAATGTTTGATGATCAGGCCACGAGCCTGGCAATGCCAAAAGCGGCAGCTGCGGCGAGTATGCCGATCATGGTTACTTTCAGCGCGCCGGCAATGGGTGGTTGCCCGGTTACCTTACTTTTAAAGTAGCCAAATACAAACAGGCAGATAACTGTAAGAATGGTGGAGCCTATCAGTCCGCGTTGGGGCGTATCCGTAAGCAGGTAGGCCGACAAGGGGAGCAGGCCGCCCACGAAGTAGGAGGCGCCAATGGTGAGAGCGCTCTTGCGGGCCCTGTTGGGATCGGGGGCCTCTAGTCCCAGTTCGAACTTCATCATAAAGTTCACCCATTTTGTTTTGTCTTTTGCCAGTTCAGTGGCTACCAGGTGTTGTGCTTCCTGGCTTAGCCCGTATTCAGCAAATATTTCCTTTACTTCATCCATTTCTTTCCCTGGCACTGTTTCCACCTCGTTGTATTCCCGTTTTAATTCGCTTTCATAATGTTCCAGTTCTGTTTTACCGGCCAGGTATCCTCCTAGTCCCATGGCAATGCAGCCGGCTACTATTTCGGCGATACCGGCGGTGAGGATGATGCTGTTGCTGCTTACGGCGCCGCTAAGGCCGGCAGCCAGGGCGAAAGGTACTGTCAGACCATCACTCATGCCAATCACCATGTCTGTGATAAAATCTGAGCTTTTTAAATGTTGTTCCTGGTGCATACGCTAATGGTTTAGGTGGGATTACGGATATAAATATAAGTGCTTTATCGTATTTTGTTTACCTTAAATAAGGGCTATTTAAAATGTGTAGTTATGTCAAACGCGATTGTATGTTTTGGAGAGATGTTATGGGATATTCTTCCGGAGAAGGAATTGCCGGGTGGGGCACTGATGAATGTGGCTTATCACCTGCAACGTTTAGGCGAAACCGTTTCCCTCGTGTCGCGGGTAGGAAAGGATGCCAGGGGACAGGGATTGCTGGATATGCTGCAGGGATACGGGCTCGATACTCAATATGTACAACAAGATGAAAAGCAGGAGACCGGTAAGGTATATGCTGATATGAGCAATCCTCATGAGGTGCATTACGATATCGTATACCCGGCGGCGTGGGATTTTATTCAATGGGAGCCGCCGTTGGCTGCGTTGTTGCACCGGCCGGATACCCGCTACCTGGTATTTGGGAGCCTTTGTTCCCGCGACGTGGTATCGCGCCACACGCTGGAACAGGCTTTGAAGGAAGCGGTGGTTAAGGTATTGGACATTAACCTGCGGGAGCCGCATTATACCCGGGGGCATGTAGAATGGCTGTTGGAGCAGTGCCACGTATTGAAGCTGAACCTTACAGAGCTGGAGCTGATCAGCAGCTGGTATCACCCTTATGAAGATAAGGAACAGGCGGTACGGCTGCTATCGGCGCGGTTTAGCATCCATACTATTGTGGTAACGATGGGAGCAGATGGGGCTTTATTATGGATGGATAATACCGCGTACGTAGAACCGGGAATACCGGTAAAGGTGGTAGATACAATTGGCAGTGGCGATGCTTTCCTGGCGGGATTTCTGCACAGCGTCATCCGCAATCGGCCAGCCCGGGAATGCCTGGTGTTTGCCAACGCGCTGGGCGCTTTGGTGGCTTCTTTTGCCGGGGGCTGTCCCGATTATGATCCCGGTACAATATTGCGATAATTATCAACGGCCCCTCCAGGGGCCGTTGATAATAACAGGATCATTATTTCCGTGTGAAGACAATTTCCATTTCTTTTACTTCCTGCCCATCGCTCATGCGGTACATTTCCATTGTATGATGGTCATTGTCCTGCCACTTCTCCACCTGGCGAAGCTTCACATGTTTACCGGTGATGGGGTCGTCCATTTCCCCGGTTAATTCAAGGGCTTTGAGGTCATCGTTCCATTTACCTTCCATGTTCATGATACCGGTGCCCATATTGTCAATCCAGGTACTGACATATGTTTTCCGGGCATTGTCATAAGCCATAATGCCAAGGCCTTCGAACGGCATGCCCATCATATCGCCGTTGTATTTGCTTTGGCAATACCTGCCTCCCATGATCATTTTATTAACGCAGCTACCGAATGATTTTTTAGGCGGGTCGCCTGGCTTTTCCCAGAAGCTGGCTTCGGTGGTCCATTCACCATCTGCCAGCGCCATGTGCTGGTGTTCCGGGCCGGGTGTCATGTAAGACATCCATGCTTTCATCATAGCGGCAGAGTCCTGCTGCGCAAAGGCATTGAAAGCCGTTAACAGGCATAAGACTGCTAAAAAGTAGATTGTTTTCATGATGTACAATGGTTTAGAGGTTGTTGAAATCGGGGTATAGAATTACAGGAAAACAAGATAAGTTATTTGTGGTTCATAGCCATGGTATGCGTGTTGCACCTTGCAATTATCAGGGATTCCCTACCTTTGGAAGCGAAAGAATGATCCCATTATGCAAACCATCATACTGGATGTGTCCGCAAACAAGGCGCAACCGTTGACGATCGATGCTGCCATCTCCTTTGAACCGTTTGTTGCCTACCTTAAAAAGAGGGTAGCAGAAGAACATACTGTAAAGGCGATGATATACCAGGAAACCCTGCAACAGTTGCTATCTTCAGATGTAAGTCAACGGGACATCCCCCTGGCGGAAATCATCCGTTATGGCCCTTTGCTGGAATATATCTACGCCTGCCTGTCGCCCGCCATGAGAGGGGAGCAGGACCTGGTATGGGGGCTCAGCTTCCCCTTTCAGCCCATCACTTTTTATGGCACCGATCTGATATATGAATTGATGGACAGCAAAGGCCATGATCATCAGTATGAAGTAGAGCGCTCTCCGGCCGAGTACCATATGGAAAGGTTACGGCAGGTATATGTTTTCATCTTACAGCGACTCTATAATTTCCAGGCGCCGGTGAGAACAGATTTATATCACGCAGGCATTAACAAGGCAACCGGTTTGCTGCAATATTATGCCGTACATATTAACACCGATTTTATGACGGTAACGGCTAAAGAGCCATTGCCGGAGATCGATTTTGTACAGTTATATACCAGCATGAGTGAAGGAGGCGGGTTTGAAGTACTGCAACAGTTGTTGCCACTGGACATGTTCCGCTTTCGTGGTTTTTGCGTCATTACGGTTACAGATATCACCGCACAAAAGGCCGTGGAAAACATCCGCCAGGTGCGGCTTTCCCGAACGGCTCTAACGGGAGAGAAAAGCTATCAGCAGGTGATCCAATCGTTGAAGTCATTGTTGCGTAATAGTAAAATTGAATTTGACCTGTTTCCTTTCCTGCGGGTAAATGATGAGCCGGTATATGGTTTTGAAAAAGGAGGCACCGGCATTTTATTCCAGGTATGGGGCGAAGACCGGCTGCCGGCGGAAGAATTCCGCCGGCAGGTAAAAGGCTTTTCCGCGAAGCCTGTTTTTTATTTCTCCTCCGATATTTTCCTGGAAACCCGTAAAGAATATGCCTTCCTGGAACATTTCCGTAAACTGGGGGTAAAGTCGCTAGCGCTGATGCCGCTGTACCACGTGCAAGAACTGGTAGGCGTACTGGCGGTACATACCTGGGGAGAAGAAACTTTTGGAGACAGATCCCTCGCGCTGCTGGAACCTGCCATAGCAGCTTTAGCGCAGCTATTGCAGGTTTATATCGATGAGTTTAACCTGGAGATAGAAAAGGTGATCAAGGAAAAATTTACTTCCATACAGCCTGCTGTACAATGGAAGTTTAATGAAGCCGCCTGGCAATACCTTTACCAGGTAAAAAGAAACCAGCCGGCGGTTATTCAGCCCATCCTGTTTAAAGAAGTGTATCCGTTGTATGGCGCCATTGATATACGTAACTCAACAGTGGAAAGGAATAAGGCGATTATTGCCGACCTGGACGGGCATCTGAGCCTGCTGGCCTCCACCCTCGATATTTTACGCGGTCAACATGAGGATGATCTCCTCAAGGAAATGATTTTTCACTGTCTGCAATGGCAGCAGGCATTGGTACAGCAGCAGCTGAGCCCCTCCGATGAAAATGAGTTGAACCGCTTCCTGGAAGTAACCGCGGTGGAATACCTGCGGCACGTAGCGGAACAGTATCCGGAGCAACGGGAAAACATCGAGGTGTGCATAGATAACCTTAGCAGCGATAACAATAAAGACGCGCTGGAAAAATCTATGCGCATGATCAATCAAACGGTGAACGGATATTTTGAGTCGGAGAAATCCAGGCTCCAGGAATCTTATCCCTGTTACTTTGAAAAATTCAGAACGGATGGGGTGGAGTATGACATTTATATCGGTCAAACAATTGCGCCGAATCGCCCCTTCAATCACCTGCATCTCAAGCATATCCGTCTATGGCAGCTTTCGTCTATGGTAGCGGTGGCCAGGCTTACACATAAGTTGCTCACGCAGATGCCCAAATCTTTGTATACTACCCAACTGATCTTTGTACACACGCATCCCATCGATATCGGTTTCCGGGCAGACGAGCGGAAATTTGATGTAGAAGGGGCATACAATATCCGTTACCAGATGATCAAGAAGCGGATCGATAAAGTGCATATCCGGGATACAGAAGAACGGTTAACACAACCGGGAAAGATTGCGTTGATTTATTCTGATCCCAAAGACCTGGAAGATTACCTTCCGTTTATCCGTTACCTCCAGGAATCGGGAGAGCTGAAGAAGGAGCTGGAAGAGCTGGAACTGGAAGAGTTACAGGGATTGAACGGGTTAAAAGCTATCCGGGTAGAAGTCGTATTTCCGGAGGCCATTCATCAAGCGTAGCAGGTATGGAGAAGAAAGATTACGATGCCATTGTAGTAGGTTCCGGGCCTAATGGCCTGTGTGCCGCCATCAGGCTGCAACAACAGGGGCTGTCGGTATTGCTGCTCGAATCGCGGGATACTATTGGTGGTGGTATGCGTACGCAGGAACTTACCTTACCGGGCTTCTTACATGATGTATGTGCAGCGGTACATCCTATGGCATTGGGTTCTCCCTACCTGTCGCAGTTGCCGCTGGCAAAATACGGACTGGAATTTATCCATTCGCCGCTGGTGATGGCACACCCATTTGATGATGGCACGGCGGCGGTCCTGTCGCGCTCCCTCGATGAAACAGCCGATTCGCTGGGGATTGATGGCGCCGCCTATCGCAACCTGGTAGCACCGGTGACAGCGCATTGGGAAGAGATAGCCGGGGATAGCCTGGGCCCATTATCCTTTCCAAATCATCCTTTGATCATGGCTCGATTTGGTGTAAACGCCCTGCGATCGGCGGCTGCCATTGCCCGGCGATTTGTAACACCAGCGGCCAAAGGTTTATGGGCCGGTATCGCCGGCCATAGTATTCAACCGCTTACCAATGTCGCCACCGCCGCAGTAGGTATGGTACTAGCAGCAGCAGGGCATCGCCATGGATGGCCCATTCCGAGGGGCGGTTCGCGGTCTATCGGCAATGCGCTCCTGCATCATTTCGAATCGCTGGGTGGCGAAATTCAAACAAGCGTACACGTTAGTTCGCTGGCCCAGCTGCCCTCGCATCATGCCGTACTGTTTGACCTTACGCCTAAACAATTATTACAGATTGCAGGCAACCAGTTTACGCCGTATTACCGGCAGCAGCTGCAACGTTATCGTTATGGCCCCGGTGCATTTAAAGTGGACTGGGCGCTAAGCGGACCAATCCCATTTAAGGCGGAGGCCTGCCGGAAAGCGGTGACCGTACACCTGGGCGGCACCTATGCTGAAATTGCCTTGTCGGAGCAACGGGCTTACCGTGGGGAATACAATGAAGCGCCTTTTGTATTGCTGGCACAGCAAAGTTTGTTTGACCGGCGGGCCCCGGCAGGTCAGCATACTGCATGGGGATATTGTCACGTACCCAACGGAGCTACCACCGATATGACAGACGCCATAGAAAAACAGGTAGAACGGTTTGCCCCGGGTTTCCGTGATTTGATACTGGCGCGGCATACTTTTACTGCGCAACAGCTGGAAAGCTATAACCCTAACTACGTAGGCGGCGACATTAACGGAGGTATCCTGGATATACGGCAACTATATACCCGCCCGGCCCTGCGATGGTCGCCCTATCGTACTGCTGCGAAAGGGATTTATATCTGTTCTTCTGCTACGCCTCCCGGCGGCGGTGTGCATGGCATGTGCGGTTATCACGCAGCCAATACTGTATTAAAAGACCTTTTTTAGTCCACTCCGTATAGCCGTTGGAGATAGTGCCAGTTCACTTTTTTTTCTTCTTCAGCCGCGCTATTTTTTGTAACCTGGAAAGGTATGAAATGCCTAAGCCCCATTACCTGGCTGGAGAAAGAAACTATTTGGCAATAATGGCAGGCTTTTAATCACTCCCCTTTTTATTTTGTTTTTCGGGAATTACATATTATCTTAAAGCATTCCGATTTCCACATTAAATCCATCCATCGTTATGAAAATAAGGCTGCTACTGCTCTTTTCCCTGTTTTTAAACCCGTTTTTGCAATCGAATGCACAAACACTTCCGGCCATCGGTATCTGCTCGTCTTATACCAACGACAGCCTGGCGGCAGCCAACGGCTTTACCTTCCTGGAAGAAGCCGTCCGCAAGGTACTTTCTCCTGCCCTGAGCGAGGGCCAATTCAACGAACAGCTGCAGGCCATCCGCCGTAGCCGCTGTAAAATTGAAAGCTGTAATGTATTCATCCCGGGGAACATCCGGCTTACGGGCGACTCAGTAGATGAGCGCAAGGTATTGGAGTATGTAGATGCTGTTATGCGCCGCGCTAAAATAGCGGGAATAAAACTCATTGTATTGGGAAGTGGTGAAGCCCGCAAAATACCCGATGGCGCCGACCGCAAAAAAGTAGTGCGGGAGTTTATAGGATTATGCCGCAAAATGGCTGTTGTTGCCGCAAAATATGATGTAGTCATTGCTATGGAAAACCTGAATACTTCTGAAACTAATTTTGTCAACACCGTAGCAGAGGGCAACGATATTGTACGCGCGATTGGTCATCCTAACTTCCGGCTTACGGCAGATATTTATCATATGCTGCGGGAACACGAATCGCCGGAGAGTATCGAAAAAGCAAAGGGCATACTGGTACATTGCCATATTGCAGAGCGGGAAAAGAGAACTCCGCCGGGACTGGCCGGCGACGATTTCCGTCCCTACCTCGCAGCCCTGCATAAGATTGGCTTCAACGGGCATATCATGATGGAATGCCGTTGGGAGGACCCTGCTAAGCAGTATAAGCCTGCCTACGAATATTTACATCAGCAACTCAATGAAGCCTGGACCACTCAATAAAAACTGAAATCTATCTCATATGTCTGCATCAAAAAAAACAAGGCGGGAATTCCTGCAACAATCCTTACTGGCAGGCGCCGGTATTACCCTCAGCGCCATGGGCATGCCTGCCAGCAGCTACGCCCGCATTATGGGCGCCAACGATCGTGTTAATGTAGGGCTGGTCGGATTTTCTGACAGGGCCCGGCAGGCGCTGCTGCCCTCTTTTTTTAATAACAACAAAGAACTCAACTTCGACCTTATCGCGGTATCTGATATCTGGAACCGCCGCCGGGAAGAAGGAAAAGCTTTCCTGGAGCATAAAACAGGGCATAGTGTGCAAGCCTGTGTGAATAACGATGAACTATATAAAATCAAAGGGCTGGATGCTGTATTCATCGCCTCGGCCGATTTTCAACATGCTTATCACACCATTGAAGCCGTAAAAAATAAATGTGATGTATATAGCGAGAAGCCATTTGCTGAAACCATGGAAGAAGCACGTAATGCACTGAAAGCAGTGAAAGAATCCGGTCGCATTATGCAGGTGGGTACCCAGCGCCGCAGCGGTCCCAGCTATCATGCCGCCGCCGACTTCATCCAGCAGGGTAAGTTCGGGCCTATCACTATGGTGGAAATGACCTGGAATGTAAATCAGCCCGGCCGCTGGCGCCGCCCGGAACTGGTGAAGTCGATCCGGGAATCGGATACCGACTGGAAACGCTTCCTGGCAGGCCGTCCACATGATACCTGGGATCCCCGCAAATACCTCGAATTCCGCCTCTTCTGGCCTTATTCTTCTGGTATCTTCGGTCAGTGGATGACGCACCAGATCGATACGGTGCACTGGTTCAGCGGCCTGAAACATCCCCGCAGCGCAGTCGCCAACGGCGGTATCTACATGTGGAAAGATGGACGCAAAAATGCCGACACCCTCACCGCGGTTTTTGACTACGGTCCGGAAAATGATCCCGGCAACGGATTCCAGGTAATGTATAGCAGCCGTTTCCACAATTCCGCCGGCGGCACGAAAGAGATTTATTATTCCAACGGTGGTACCATCGATATGTCTACCAACAAAATCAGCCCTACCGGCGGACTCACGGAAAAAGAAGCGCAGGAAATGGGGTTGCACGCCAACCTGCTGCCTAACATTACGCTGAGCAACGAAGAAGCTGCCACTACCAGTGCCAACACCGGAGGCGATTCGCTCACCAATGCCCATGTACGCAACTGGATGACGTGTGTACGTGAACGTAAGCAACCCAATGCACCCATCGAAGCAGCTTACTCGCATTCTATTGCCCTGATCATGGGCAACGCCGCCTATCGCACCGGCATGAAAGCTACCTTCGATGAAGCTACCCAGGAAGTAATGGTAGGCGGTAAAGTATTTACACTCTAAACTGGCCCCTCCGGGCATGTAACATACATCCTCCCGGCAGCAACAGCACTACGCCGCACACGGCAATGATAAAGGCGGTTGCTGTCGGGTAATAAAAATGCCTGGTAGGAATACCTACGGCAAACAAGATACGGGGATATACATACGGATCGTAAGGCGCCAGGCCTAATAAACGAACTACTGGTCCTGCTGCCAATACTGCCAGTCCTAGCATCACCGGGATCATATAGTTCCTGAAATGCATACTCAGCCAATATTGCAGCGCACATAAGGAAAGCGTACCCACATATACCCGTCCGCAACGCACTAGCATGGTTTCCCAGGGAATGTTCTGCACATATAATGGATACGCCGGAATCACTGCATGTAATACCAGCCCCTCCGCTACAACAAACAGGATGAACAACAGGAAATAAATAACCAGGTAATACTGGGCTACTATAAACTTGCTCAGGTAAATATCTGTATAACTGCGAGGTAAGCTGTACAACTGCTTCCAGGCATGATGCCGCGTTTCTATAGCCGCCAGGAAGGCAAACAGCAATAGGCAATATACCGGTATCATGGCCATGGACGCTGTATCGAGGTTCATCATAAACAATAGATCCCACGGCCCCCTTTTCATCATCGGGATAAAGGTTTCCGGATGTTCTTCCATGCCTACAAAGTGCAGTACAGGTAGCAAACCAGCTACCAGCAACGTTAACCAGGTAATATGACTTCGGCGGCATTTCAGCCATTCCGCCGTAATATGCCATAAAAGCGTACGATTCATATTATTGTTTTAAATTCATCAACGAAACTCAGCGAAATACATCCCCCTACAAAATGAATTCAATCAAATGCCCTATTTTTTCCGCTAACAGGCTGGTCTGCAGCGTTATTAGTTGATGGTATAAAACAGGGAGCCGGTATAAGAAAACCGGGTGTTGGTTGAAAATAGCAGCAGTATGTAAGGGAGATATTTACTTTTATTGCATGAACAAGCGGGTACTGATAACTTTGCACATTGCTTTCTGGCTACTGGTGGCTGTTATTGCAGCCCTCGCCCCAGCACTAGCAAGGAATAACGGCCAATTTTTATCGTACTGGATGGTAGCCTTTTTGTTCTACCTGACTAACTTCTACGCCAATCTTTGTATCATTTTCCCCCGATGGATGAAAACGCGGCAGCTATGGCCTATGCTGCTCTCCTGGCTGGGATTGATGATCATCGACACCCCCATCATTATTTTTATCAATAGTTTATTCGGCGTATACCAGGCCGGAGATTACTGGTATAAAACGGTAAAGTTTTTTTTTCATAGCGGATGGATACTTAGTATGCTTCTTCCCGTTAGTATCGGTTATCAGTTTGCGCTCGACTGGTTCCGGAACGACCGGCTCCGGCGGCAATTAGAAAATCAGCAGCTGAAAACAGAACTTGCGTTCCTGAAATCCCAGATCAATCCCCATTTCTTTTTCAATACACTCAACAGCATTTATATACTCGCTTACCAGCAATCCGATAAAACAGCCGACGCGGTCATGCGCTTGTCGGATATGATGCAGTATATGCTGTATGAAAGTAACGGAGAGCAGGTGCCGCTTCACAAGGAAGTAGCCTATATTGAGCAGCTGATTGCCTTGCAGCAGCTACGTATGCTATACCCGGATAATCTGCAATTGCATGTGGAAGGAGCGTTGCCGGACATCACGATAGCGCCCCTGTTGCTGATCCCTTTTGTGGAAAACGTATTTAAACATGCCGCCCTGAATGAGCCCAATGAAAAAGTATCGTTGCAACTACAGGTATCCGACCGGCATTTAACTTTTCATTGCCGCAATAAGATAAACCAGGATCATAAAGACAGCACGGGAGGCATCGGTTTATCCAATGTGAAACGAAGACTGGGACTATTATATCCTGGTAAACATACCCTGGATATCTCCACAACGCCTACACACTATATGGTAACACTAGTATTGACAACTCACTGATATGCACGTACTAAAATGTATAATTGTTGACGATGAACCGCTGCCTTTGCAACTGCTGGCCGACTATGTGAAGAAAACCCCTTTCCTGGAGCTGGTGGGCACTTACAATAACCCATTGGACGCCCTGAATGCGGTACAGCAACAGCAGGTAGACCTGGTATTCCTGGATATCCAGATGCCTGAGCTGACAGGCATCGCGTTTACCGAACTGGTAGGCGACAAATGCAGTATCATTTTCACTACCGCATATCGGAACTTTGCATTGGAAGGCTATGAGTTGAATGTGGTAGACTACCTGCTCAAACCTATTGCATTTGATCGCTTCCTGAAGGCTGCGGGTAAAGCCCTGCAGCTGATTAGTCCCGCTCCGGCTATGGCGACAGCTGCGATCCCGGCAACGCCTGTATTATTCGTTAAATCAGATTATAAACTGGTAAAGATCTGTGTGCCGGATATCCTATACATAGAAGGGCTTAAAGAATATATCGCGATTCATACAATGACCGGCAAGGTAGTAACCCTGCAAAATATCAAGAAAATGGAAGCTGTGCTGCCTGCAGCGCAATTCGCAAGGGTGCACCGTTCCTTTATTGTAGCGCTCAATAAAATTGATACCATAGAACGCAATATGATCCACATAAAGAACGATGTGATCCCGATAGGGGAGTTGTATAAAGCGGCATTTATGAAACAAATTAGCGGGAGCAGTTTGTAAAAGATCCTGTCTGTATAAACAATCGTCCATTTGGTTGAATAGCCTTGCTGCACGTCGGGTATAATCGGCAGCTTTACGATCACAAAAAATGCCAGGTCACATGTCTGCCCTCATTGCTGAAATTAATCACCTGCATCATACTTTTAACCAACACAAAGTGCTGGAAGATCTTAACCTGCAAATTCCCGCCGGTAGCGTATATGGCATACTAGGTCCCAACGGCGCCGGGAAAACCACTACCTTGTTTCTTTTACTGGGATTGCTCCGGCTGCAGGCAGGCCGTATCCGTATCTTCGATAAGGATATTGCCACCCACCGGGTAGCTATCCTGCAACAGGTAGGATCCCTGATTGAGCAGCCCTCGCTGTATGGGCATTTGACGGGGAGGGAAAATCTTGACATTTTCCGGCGCTGTTATCACTGCCATAAGGAAAGAATAAGGGATGTGCTGCAACAGGTGGAGTTGACGGAAGCCGCTCATCAGTTAGTAAAGACTTATTCACTGGGTATGAAACAACGGTTGGCCATTGCCATAGCCCTGCTGTCAGATCCTGCCTTGCTGATCCTGGATGAACCTACAAATGGCCTGGATCCCGCCGGTATCATCGCCATGCGCAGCCTGGTGAAAACATTGAATGAGGAACAGGGGAAAACCATCATTTTATCCAGCCACCTGCTGGGAGAAGTGGAGAAAATGGCCACCCAGGTGGCTATCATCCGGAAAGGCCGGTTATTGTACGAAGGAGTTCCGCATATCGGGCAGCAAAGCCTGGAAGAGTTATTTATACAGCTGACCGCTGCGCCCTTGTTGTGAAAAAACAAGAATACTTTGTATTTTGACGGAGTGACAACTATTGCCACCTAAGCAGCGAGAACTATGAATATGAAATTTATCCGCAAGTGGGCGCCGGCAGCAGGGCTGGCGCTGTTAACCGCTTCTACGGTGCTGGCGCAGCAAAAAACGGCCGCTACTCCAAACATCGTATTTATATTGGCCGATGATATGGGCTATGGAGATTTGAGTGTCTATGGGCAACAAAAATTCAGTACCCCGCATATCGATCAGCTAGCAAAACAAGGCATGCGCTTTACCCAATTTTATGCAGGCACGTCGGTATGTGCGCCTTCCCGTGCCTCGTTGATTACCGGCCTGCATACCGGGCATACCTATATCCGTGGTAACAAAGAAATACAGCCCGAAGGGCAACAGCCTATAGCCGATACCGTTGTAACGGTAATGGAAGTATTGAAACAGGCAGGATATACTACCGGTATTTTCGGTAAATGGGGACTAGGCCCGGTGGGTTCTTCCGGCGATCCGTTGAAACATGGTACAGACCGGTTTTATGGCTACAACTGTCAACGGCAATCGCACCGTTATTTTCCTACCCACCTCTGGGATAATGAGCAGAAAGTGATGCTGGAAGAAAATGGGCAGCTGGCACAAATGAAAACCTATGCTCCAGACCTTATACAGGCCCAGGCACTTCGCTTCCTGGAAGATCACCAGCATCAGCCGTTTTTCCTTTATCTCACCTATACTTTACCACATGCAGAACTGCAAGTACCGGATGACAGCCTTTTCCGGCATTTTAAGGGGAGATATGCTGAAAAGCCCTATAAAGGCAACGATTACGGTCCCGGAGCTACCGTACCGGGTTATGCTTCCCAGCAATATCCGCATGCTACCTTTGCTACCATGGTTACCCGCCTGGATAATTACGTAGGCCAGGTAATGGAGCGATTAAAGGCATTGGGTCTGGATAAAAACACCCTCGTTATTTTCACCAGCGATAACGGTCCGCATACCGAAGGCGGCGCAGATCCTGCTTTTTTCAACAGTGCCGGCGGTTTGAGAGGCGTAAAGCGCGATTTGTATGAAGGAGGTATCCGGGAACCTTTTATTGCCCGCTGGCCAGGTAAAATAAAAGCCGGTAGTACTAATGGCTTCCAGGGCGCCTTCTGGGATATTATGCCTACACTGGCCCTGGTGGCCAAGGCGCCTGCTGTACCGGTCACAGATGGGGTATCTTTATTGCCCACGCTTACAGGTGGCAAGGGACAGCAACAACACAACTATCTCTATTGGGAATTTCATGAAGATGGTGGACGGCAAGCCGTTCGCCAGGGTAATTGGAAGGCGGTACGCCAAAAGGCGCAACAGCATCCCGATGGCGGGGTGGAGCTATACGACTTATCTAAAGACCCGGGAGAAAAAAATAATATAGCCGCCCGTTACCCCGATATTACGGCGAAAATGGCGGCTATAATGAAAGAGGCGCATGTGGAAACGGCCTTATATCCTTTCTGGCGTCCTTAGCTTTTATCCACCAGTCGATTCATTTGTTCGGAATAGCGGTCGCCGGTATTAGGATATTTCCGAAGCAGTGCTTCCAGGTTTTCCAGGTCCGCGGCCGTTAACTGTACATCTACCGCGCCGGCATTGTCGAGCAGGTATTTTCTTCTCTTGGTACCCGGAATAGGGATAATATTATCGCCCTGCGCCAGTACCCAGGCGATCGCTAACTGCGCTGCTGTACAGTTTTTGCCGGCTGCCAGCTCTGCGAACCCGGCTGCCAGGTTACGGTTATTTTCTGCGTATTCCTCCTGGTAACGGGGCAGCAATTTCCTGAAATCATCATCTGCCAGTTTGCTCACATCCAGGTCGGCGCTTACCAGGCCGCGGGCCAGGGGGCTGAAGGGGACGAAGGTAATGCCCAGCTCTTTACAGGTAGGGAGTATGTCTTTTTCCACACCCCTGGTGAGGAGGGAATATTCACTTTGTAAGGCACTGATAGGATGTACCGCATATGCTTTGCGCAACGTATTGGCAGAGGCTTCTGATAGTCCCAGGTAACGTACCTTTCCTTCTTTTACCAGCTCGGCCATAGCGCCTACCATCTCTTCCACAGGCACATTTGGATCGATACGATGGGCATAGTACAAATCGATAACATCGGTTTGCAGGCGCTTTAAGCTGGCTTCCACGGCTTTTCTCATATAGGCCGGCGAACCGTTAAATCCACTCACGCTTGTATTGGCGTCGAATGCAAATCCAAACTTGGTAGCGATAAAAACTTTATCCCGGTTGGGTTTTAGGACCTTTGCAATCAGCTCTTCATTTGCTCCTTCGCCGTATACATCGGCCGTATCCCAGAAATTGATGCCAATTTCAATGGCTTTTTCGAGGGTGGCAATCGACTCTGCATCATCGGGCACGCCGTAAGCATGACTCATACCCATACAACCCAGTCCAATGGCAGACAGCTTTACGTCTGTAGTTCCTAGTGTTCTGTACTTCATAAGATGTTTTTCCTTTATGAATAATGATCTGATATAGCAAAAATAGGCAAGTGTGGAGGAATGAAATTGTAAAACCAACAGTAATACTTGTAGTTTTCAAAGCAGATATCTCTCCCGGGTCTTTTTTAAAGGTACGTATTATTCGTAATTTTATCTCACTTATGATGGCACCGCAAAATCAACGACAGCTCACTATTCCCAATGGGATCACTACCATTACAGACTGGCTTTGTGACGAAATCAGGCTAACCCACACCATCAGCCATTTCGATAAACCAGGCGGGTTTGATGCCAGCAACGACCGGGATGTGGTACGGCTCCACTTCGGGCTGAAAGGCGATTACGCATTTGCCTACCGGCAACTCAACCGCTCTTTCGACCTGGTGGGCGGCCATCATAATATCATGTACTCCAACGGGCTGGATATGACTGTGATGCCTAAAGCTTCTACCATAGAAACGTTTGGTATTGATTTTCCCCGGGAGCTGTTTATTTCCTTTACCCAAAATGGTAATGACCACCTGCAACGGTTTTGTGAACAGGTATTGGCCGGCAACAGCGTGCTGCTGTCGGAAAGCTGGGGCGGCATCGACGCCGGTATCCAGCAGGTAATCGGACAAATACTGAACTGCCGTTATACAGATCAGCTAAAGAAATTATTCCTGTTATCGAAAAGTATTGAATTGCTGGTGCTTTCTGCGGAAGCCTATAATTACGGGATAGATAAAAAGAATGGCATCATTAAAAATAAAACGGATAAAGAGAAGATCATCGCGGTGCGCGACCTGATCAACGAACGCCTGAGCAATCCCCCGGGATTGAGTGAAATAGCACAGCTGGTAGGGCTGAATGAATACAAACTAAAACGTGGCTTCAAGGAAACATTCAACACTACGGTATTTGAATACCTCACGGGGCAACGTTTGCAGCTGGCCAATCAATATCTCCTTGATACCGAAAAAACATCCGCTGAAATAGCCTATGAGCTGGGTTATGCCAGTCCCCAGCATTTCAATAATGCATTCAAGAAAAGATTTGGCGTTACTCCCAATTCGGTTAGAATTAATCCGTAAAATGCAATCCTTCAAAACCAAGACCTCCTAATATTGTATCAACAAAAACACATTATTATGGATAAGCAATTGCAATTATCGGAATCCATCCACATTAACGCACCTGCTTCCCGTGTATGGGAAGCCATCACTAATAAGGCGTTGATTAAAGAATATTTTTTTGGAACAGATGTGGACAGTAACTGGCAAACCGGCAGCCCTGTTACCTGGTCGGGCGAATGGGATGGAAAAC
This sequence comes from Chitinophaga sp. Ak27, assembly GCF_012726295.1. Lineage (GTDB taxonomy): Bacteria > Bacteroidota > Bacteroidia > Chitinophagales > Chitinophagaceae > Chitinophaga. The sequence goes on from NZ_JABAOB010000008.1 coordinate 389,028, forward strand.
GTTATGAAGAAAAAGGTGTAGTGCTGGAGGTGGAAAAAGAGAAAAAGCTGTCATACAGCTACCTGAGCACCGGGAAAGAAGATGTACCGGATAATTACGCTGTTATTGTATATGAGCTTGCCGCCAATGGCCACAATGATACCCGGTTCACCGTTTCCCAGGCAAACTTCGAAAACCAGGAAACCTGTGATCATTCCCGGGAAAACTGGAAAAATATCCTGGCAGGGTTGAAGTCAGTCGCGGAAAGGAAATAAGGCGCTGCCGGGCGGTTTCGGGAGCTATTGTAAAGGAAACCTGCTGGTTTTGTGATTTGGCAATACCAGGGTAATTGGTCAACTTTGTAATATGAAAACGCCCACAATGATTTCCCGCTTCCTGTTTTCCGCGCTGTTACTACTGGGTAGCGCGCATGTTTTGGCGCAGCAATATGTACCGGTAGACGAAGGATCCAAGGTGAAGTTCACCATTGTGAATCACCTTATTTTCAGCAGTACGGTAACAGGTTATTTTACCGGCTTAAAGGGTAACATACATTTTGATCCGGATAGGCTGAAAGAAACGGCTATAGAAGCAACGGTGGCGGTGAATACAATTAATACGGGCATCGGAAAACGCGACCGGGACCTGATGGCGGAGAAATATTTTAATACCGCTAAATTCCCGGTAATAAAGCTGGTATCGACGTCCGTTACCGCGGCGGGGAAACCTAACACTTACCAGTTTACCGGCGCCTTAACCATTAAAGGAATTACTAAAACCATCAGCTTCCCGTTTACCACCACTATGACGGCAGGCAGCTGCCAGTTCAATGGTCAGTTTGTGATTAACCGCAAAGATTTCCAGGTAGGCCCGGATAATGCCATTGATGATAAGCTGACGGTTATATTGAACGTACAGGCAAAAAAACAATAACCGTTCCGGTACCTGCCCGCAGATACCGGTAACGGTTATACGCTAAGCCTTACAATTTCTGTGTAAAGTGGTGGGCAGAGATATAAAATCCCTGGCGATGATACAAGCGATGCGCCGGAAACAGCCCGTGACCGGAATCGAGTTGTACGCCCTGTAACCCTTCCTTTTTAGCCAGCTCCTTTACATGATCCAGCAGCTTCGCTGCATAGCCCCGGCCCTGGTAGGCAGGCAGACAGGCCAGATCATCTATATAAATCGTTTTACCGCTGAATAATTTATGCATGTGACGGAAGCCTGCAAAGGCCACTATTTTGGAAGCATCTTCCGGGTCGGTGATATAAATAATGTGGTAATCTTCCTGTTGCATATCCCGCAGCTGTGCCAGCAGGTTTTCTTTCTGCAGGTGTGGACGCAGGAACAAAATCACGTCGCTGCAGGCCAGTAATTCGGCATCTGTTTGGGCAGTTTTTATAATCGGCGTCATCGTGTTTTGATTTTATTGACCCGGTACCCGGTGGGTGGAAATGCCAATGCGGTTCCAGGCATTGATGATATTGATAGCCATGATCAGCTCAGAAGTACCTTTTAGGCCGAATTCCTTTAACGCTTGCTGGTAGGTGTTTTCCGTAAGTCCTTCGCGGCTGATAAACGTGATTTCCTCCGTCATAGCCAGGATAATTCTTTCCGCCGGGGTGAACTGCGGCGATTCCTTCCAGGCGCTAAGCAGGTATAAACGCTGTTCGGTTTCGCCGGCTTTACGGGCATCCTGTGTATGTTGGTTAATGCAAAAGGCGCAGCCATTCAGCTGGGAGGCCCTCACACGGATCATTTCCTGGTGAAGAGGGGATATGCCGGTACCTGACAGGTATTTTTCCAACCCCAGCATAGCGGTATACGCTGCGGGATCTATCTCTTTCATTAAAAAACGTTCTTTCATCATCGTTAAAAATTATAGTGTAAAATTAGCGATGGCTGGAGTATCTTAGTAGTCCACTTAACAATCGACAGGTAGTCCAGATGCTTCCTTTTAAAACGCTCATTCGAATAGATAAGTCACTGAAATTGCCGGTGTACCAGCAAATTGCCAACCGGCTGATAGGGCTGATACAGGAAGGTATTTTGAAGCCGGGATCTTTTCTGCCGGGTAGCCGGGTGCTGGCCTTACAGCTGGACCTGCACCGCAAAACGGTGATTGCGGCTTATGAAGAACTGATCAGCCAGGACTGGCTGGAGCCGGTGCCTCGTAAAGGCATGATGGTGGCTACCAACTTGCCGGTGATCCGGCCCCGCAGTTTCCGGAAGGTATTGCAACCCTATGGCGAAGCCACCGCTTTCTCCTTTCATACGCCACCGGCAGCGCCGGTGATGGCGCCCTATCCCGATGCCAGCATGCCGCTGGTGATCAACGATGGCTTCCCCGATGTACGCCTGGCCCCTCTGACCGATTGGGTACGGGAATGCCGCTCGGTGATAGAAAGCGCCCGCTATCATAAACTGCTGATGTATGGCGAAGCAGCGGGTACTACTGCCTTACGGAAGGAAATGGTGAAGTATCTCAGCGATACCCGCGGTCTCAATATTACCGCCGATCATGTGATGATTACCCGTGGCGCGCAAATGGCCATTTACCTGGCGGCCGCCATGATCATCAAACCAGGCGACTATGTGATTGTGGGCAGTCCGAATTACTTTTTCGCGGATCTTTGCTTTGAGCAGCTGGGAGCGCGTTTGCTGAGAGTGCCGGTAGATGAAGAAGGAATCGATGTAGATGCTATTGAAATGCTGTGCAGTCAGAAGAAGATCCGGATGTTGTACCTGATCACGCATCACCATCATCCTACCACGGTAACGCTGAGTGCCGCGCGTAGAATGAAGCTGTTGGAAATTATCCGTAAATATAAATTGCCGGTAATTGAAGACGATTACGATTATGACTTCCACTACAGCTCAGCACCCATATTACCGCTGGCCAGCGCCGATCATGGCGGCAACGTCATATATATCGGTTCTTTTACCAAGTCGCTGGGCTTATCCATCCGTATTGGTTTTATGATAGCCCCGGCTAGTTTTATTGCCGCCTCGGCGGAGTTGCGCCGGCTGATGGACCTGCGGGGCGATAACCTGGCAGAGCAGGCGCTGGCCAACCTGCTGGCCGATGGCACCATAGCCAGGCATCTGAAAAAATCCAATAAAATATACCGGGAGCGGCGCGACCTGCTCTGTGAATTACTACAGCAACGATTAGGACAGCAAGTCACTTTTACACCGCCTGCCGGCGGAATGGCCATCTGGTTGCGCTTCTCTTCCAACATATCCTTAATTAAACTGGCGGAAAACGCCCGTAGTAAAGGGCTACGCATGTCGTCGGGAGAGCAGTATCATTATGGTGGCAAATCCGTTAACGGGCTGCGTTTTGGCTTTGCCTCCCTTAATAATAAGGAGCTGAGGGCAGCGGTAGCCATCCTGGAAGGTATTTTGGATACGGCTTCCTAAAACCGGCTACTGGTCATAGAATTGCCGGCTCCTATTAAGCCGCAGGTCTTTCAGGATGCCTGCCTTGGCAGCAATGGTAAAGCTGAACTGCCGGAAGGTGCCAAATGGAATAAGGTTGATAGATAAGTTAAAATCGTGCAGGTCGCGCGAGATATACATATTTGTATAGGCGATCTGCATATTGGTAAAGTCAAAACCACTGTTCAAACCTATCTTCCATTTTGGCGTAAGACTAAAATCCCCGTTGAAACTAATATATTGGGTAATTCTCTTTACTACACCTCCGGAATCCGGAATAATAGTATTCGTATAGGCAAGGCTATAGGAGAGGTCTATACGCCACGGAATATCAAAATCCACGTACTCGCCGGGATTAGCACGCACCATGGCCAGTTGCCGCTGTTGCGCGGCAAACGCTGCATCCTTGCTTTGCGCATTTTGAATAGAGTCCATCGTTTGTGTTTTGGCGTTTCCTTTTTTGTCCTTCGATTGGAAAGAGGTACTGAGGGAGATGCTGGCGTTGGTTAAACGACCCAGGCTGATCTTACCCTGCTGCCAGATGAGTTTATCGATCCGGCGGCCGCGGGCATCGGTCTGGTAAGGATCCAGGTTACCGCTGGCGGAAATATTCAGTTTATCAAACAGGTTAGTTCGGGCATAAATAGCGAACGTCGACAGCTTAAAGGAATCGGCCACCAGGTTGTAGTTGCCGTTGATACCGAAACCATCCAGTAATTTAATCTTCTTCTCATGGTTGCCGGTGGTGTCTTTCCGGGAAAATACCTTCATCTCCAGGTTGTTGTCTAACCCGAAGTTGATACCGCCAAAGGTTCCGGGAGATGGCACGCCAATGATCGCTCCATCGAAGTCAGACATCATGGTTTTATCTCCCTCCTTATTATACTGTACAAGGCGGTAATAGCTGCTGGATAAATCCGGGCGGTAGCTGGCACTCAGCGTAGGACGCATCACATGGCGGATAGCCTTCACCTTGGAATGCTTGGCAAACGTGTACATACCATACAGGGCGGTCGACAACGACATGCTGGCGCTTACATCGCGCGCGGTGAAAAAGCCAGCCTGGTAAGTGGTATCCAGGGCGCCCTTGTCGCCCGTTCCCAGGTTCGGCTTGTTGGGATTCCAGTTACGGATAAATTTCTTGGTGTACCAGTATTCCGAATAGTTAATTCCCGGCGATAGGGTGAATGTTTTAAATACGGGGATGGAAAAAGAGATAGGCACGCTATGCTGCATACCTGTTTGCATAGCATCCAGCATGGCCTGTTTACCAAATAGTGAATCCTTGAAGTTAGCCTGGTTGCGCAATACGCCATTATACGAAATCCCTATCTTCTCATACCACTTAGGCTTACCTACCATTTCTTTTGGCTGAAAAGGATAGATGGTATTTACGGTGAAAGTCGCGTCCGGGAAGGAAA
>NZ_JABAOB010000009.1 GCF_012726295.1 Chitinophaga sp. Ak27
GGAATATTATAGAATCAATTTCTTTATATTTGCCTATCATTACTCCTGACTATAACGGTTATACGTAATCAGGTTAGCATTACGGTTAGCAATAAACGCTCACCACTCTAAAACACAGACTCTACAAAACATTACGAACATACGTGATACTCCCAAGGGGATCACTGGAAATTTTCAAAGCTCGCGCTGGTCGCGGGCTTTGTTGTTTTGATCTATTTGTTAGTCTATCAAAGTGCGGGTTCGCATTTCGGCTTACTCGGGCATAAAAAAGGACGCAGCACACTGCGTCCTTTTTATATGCTATAAAATAAAGTTATTCCTTAGGCTCTATCCTGATATTGCCATCCTTCAAACCGGTAGAGATGGAGATGTATTCTTTACCACGGACGATATAACTGCGTACAAAATTTGGGTCCTTAGGCGCAAATCTGCTGTTAAAAATCGTTTTATAAATCTGGGCAAGGAAATCTTTTTTGCCATAAAGGAGAATTTCCTCAACAAGCCCTGTTCCGGTATTGACAGCATACCTGATGTAGAAGTCAACACTGCTGCTGTCGGTAGCATTGTAAAATGAATACAAGTAAGTTCCGCCAGATCGCTGCTCAGGGTTGTCAGTAGCAAACAGATTGAGCATTTTGGTTACTTGTTCATTTAATACCAATGCCTCCTTGTAAGGGACTCCAATAAGCTTGTCGTTGTTAGTTTGTGCTTTTATGTTACTACAGATGAGTACAAACAATGCGGCCAACATAAACCGACATGCTACAGCGTAAAATTTCATTCTAAGTAAAAATTATATTAAGTATAAGATAATGGATAATTTATTAACAATGTACTATACTTAAAAATATCATTTCCCTTTTTCCTCTATCCTGATATTACCATCGTCGAACCCTGTGTTAATAGAGATGTATTCATTACCGCGGGTTACATGAGCGAGTACAGAATTAGGGTTTTTAGGTGCAAATTTTTTATCAAAAAGTGTTTTGTAAATCTGGCTGAGATAGTCTTTTCCACCATATAGATAGACTCCGCCAACGAGCCCTGTTTTAGGGTAAATTGCATATCCGATGCGCATGTTGACCCGGAGGCTGTCTGAAGTATTGTAAAATTCGTACTCATAATATCCTTTTGTTCTCTCTTCTGCTTCATTGTCAACAAGCAGGTTTAACATTTTTGCTACCTGCTCATTAAAGCTTAACGCCTCCTTGTAGGGAACGCCTATGAGTTTCTTATACGTTTGTGCTTTTACGTTACCACCCGTGAGTACAAACAATGCGGCCAACATAAACCGGCATACTACAGAATAAAAGTTCATTTTAAGTAAAAATTATATTAAGTAAAGTTAATGAATAATTTATTAACGGTATGGATACCGTTTTTATGAAATGTTTATGCGCGGAACAGAAACTCACTCCCTCCGTTAGTCAGTTCCTTCACTTTTTGAAAGTTCGTCGTCTGCCCATTCACCGTCTGCCTTTTTTAGAAGTGTATTTTGATAGCGCTTGTTCAATGTGTCAATCTTACCTATGATACTGGTGCTTTCCTACGGCCATTGTTTTATAAATGCGGGAATGCCCCGACTTACAATACTTAATACAGCAATAAAATCCAGGTATATACCACCATAATCAGCTAGAAAATTGGATAAGGGTTTTGGTATATCGATTAATCCATCTATCGTCATTTTGGATACAACGTAGCTCAATCTGGCAACAGGAGATTAATAATTCATGTGCAATTTTGTATTGTAAAATTCAAACAAGAATAGAAATCAAAAAAAATGAAAAAAACAATTGCATTATTAGGCGCAACCGGAAAGGTGGGGGGTAAGATTTCAGAAATCCTTTTGAAAGACGGATTTCATTTAAAACTAATTGCGCAAACGGAGAGCAAGTTCGAAAGGTTTAAGGATTTGGGTGCTGAAGTAATTCCGGCAGACATTATGGATGTGAGTGCATTAACTGAAGCATTTCGTAATGCCGATGGTGCGTATGTAATGACACCGCCTGATTTTGGTGCTGTCAGCTATCGGGCGTTTCAACGAAAAGTTGGAGATGCTGTTATTGAAGCCGTTAAAAAGTCCGGGATACAATATATTGTAAACCTAAGTAGTTGCGGAGGCCATATGCACGAAGGTAATGGGCTTATTGGCGGTCTTGCCGAACAGGAGGTAAAATTGAACCAGTTAGAAAATGTCAATGTATTGCATTTGCGCCCGGCTTATTTTTTGGATAATTCTTTGCTAAATGCGCCACTAATAAAACAACTGGGGATAAATGGTACAACCGCCGATGCAGACCACGAAATTCCAATGGTGGCAACAAAGGATATTGCGGCGGTTGCGGCAGCTTATTTGGCTAAGCTGGATTTCGAGGGGAAAAGCGTTCAGGCTATACTTGGGCAAAGAAATTACTCATTTAATGAAATAACAGAAATTATAGGCAATGCGATTGGGAAGCCGGACTTACAATATGTTCAATTCCCGGTTGAGCAGTCTATACAGGCAATGGTTGAGCAAGGCCTTTCCGCGGATGTCGCTAAAGATATAGCTGGTATGGAAACTTCTCTGAAAAGTGGCGTGATGAACTATGAAAAAAGAACTGCCGCAAACACATCACCAACATCGGCGGAGGTTTTTATTCAAGAGGCATTCCTGCCATGGTATAATTCTCTATAATTTTTGACAGCATAATTTTTTTACAATGGAAAAGAAAATAACTGAGCAGGGAAAAGTAGATAGAAATCATCCCGCATTTAATGAAAATTCAGAACCATTTTACAGAATTGTAATGGAGGGGTTGAAGGAAGAAGTTGACGGAGAGCATTTTTGGGACGCCGTGGCTGAAAATGCCGTGTTTGAATTTCTGTACTATATTCCTGGATTTACTAACAAGATTAAAGGACGCAATGCATATATGGATTGGTTTGGCGGATATAGCAATGTTCTTCGTTCTTCTGACAATTTACGGATATATAAATCTGCAAATCCTGAAAATGTAATCATATTAGAGTATCAGGTTCATGGAACTGTTCCATCGACAGGAAAGGCTTATGATAATCGTTTCTGTTCTATCGTAACCATTAAGGATAGGAAAATAATTCACTGGCGTGATTATATGGACTCGCTTGCGGTGATGCTTTCAGTTTCTCCTGATTAGGTTGTGAAAAAATGCAGGATCTATTGGCGAGTTTGGGCAATAATGTTTGGGGGTACTGGAAGAAATACCAATAACATTATTGCCAAATATTTTGTACATTATTAATGGTTACTTGGTATAGCTTATTCGTCATTTCTGGTACAACGCAACTCATTTTAGCAACAATGGACTTATAATTTCTTTAGAGATTTACATTGTAGAACAGAGACGGTGCATAAAACGCGAAAAACAGGCATATCATTAAATAATGTTCTATACAAATAGTTTAAATTTATAGTAATGAAAAAAGATACCAATATACCCCAAAAAATCAGTTCCATTTCGGAATTTCATAAGCTGTTGGGCCTCCCAAAACCACTACACCCATTGGTTAGTTTAGTAAATTATGCAGATATAAAAATACCTTATAATGAACTGCCCAAAATCCTACTGCTGAATTTCTATAAAGTTTCTTATATGGAAAGCACTCCGGAGAGAATGAAATACGGCCAGGATTATTATGATTTTGACGAGGGAGGTTTGTCTTTTGTGTCACCTAATCAGATTATATCATGTGCAGAAATAGAGGAAAGCTATTCTGGTTTTACTTTGCTTATACACCCTGATTTTATTCGTAATTATCCGCTTTTAACGAAGATGAAAAATTACGGTTTCTTTTCTTACTCGGCAAATGAAGCACTATTTGTATCTGACAAAGAAAAGCAGATTATTTTCTCCGTTTTTGATAACATAAGAGATGAGCTGAATACCAATATTGACGATTTTAGCCAGGATGTAGTTATTTCTTACATAGAAGTTTTGCTCAATTACAGTAAGCGGTTTTATAAACGGCAGTTCATTACAAGAAAGGCTGCAAACACCGATTTGGTTGTGCGGATGGAGAATATATAGAACTACCATTTTGAGCAGGTGGACACGTCACAGGATAGGCTTCTTACAGTTGAATATCTGGCAGGTAAGTTAAATGTTTCACCACGTTATTTAAGTGACATGTTACGCTCTCAAACAGGGCAGAATGCCCAACAACACATTCACGATAAATTGATTGAAAAGGCTAAGGAGTACCTGACAACGACAAATTTATCTGTTTCAGAAATTGCTTATCAATTGGGTTTTGAATATTCGCAGTCATTCAACAAGCTGTTTAAAAAGAAGACAAGCCAGACACCTATGGAATTTAAACAAACCTTCAATTAACGTTATGGATGCAAAATCACTCATAGTCCGCTAACGTTAATAGAAAATGTTTGTTTCCCGGTCGTTTTATCTTGGATTGCCATTGCTGTGACATTATTGCGCGCGAGCAAGTCTGTGGCAAAATCATTTTGCAGCCAGACGCACATAAAAAAATATAAGTAGAAATCGAATAAGATAGAAAAAAAATAGTATTTTCCAATAGGAAATCCGGTACGTTAAACCCGTCACCCCTTAATCTACTGGCATTCCTTAAAAAGGCTTGTCAGGCTTTGATTTTCCAATCTAAAGCGCGATAATAAATCATTGCGAAAGAAAGTACGGATAAGCCCTTCTTGTCTGTTCATTCTCCCTAAGTTTATAAGTATTAATATTTTGCATTGGAGCGCGAAACAGTGAATAATTACTAAATATGGTTAAAACTATGACAAACTCGATTGCACACAAAGAACTCACAGTGAACGATGTAGGCCTGCTTTCTCAGGATTGACCCTTCTTGAAAGTATATTGTATAGCATCGCATTAACAAACCCTATCAGCCATACGCTCATGCTGGTTAGAGGCTGGTATTTTATCAATCAATCTATTTCCACAACCCTAAGAACTTGTACCCTTATGATCAAAAAAACTATCCTTACAGCGCTATGCGTTGCAGTATTTCAATTTGCCCATTCACAACAAAAGGTTCAAACTAATTATGAAACCGAAGAGAATGAGCAACATGACCAGGAATTTAAAAATACCCAATGGTATAAATTAATGCAAAAGCCACATGCCAACTATTTCAGTATCCGGAAAAAGTTTGACCGGTACATGGAGCGGCATCCGCTGGGGGAAGGCCCTAAAGAAACAGGCGAAGAATGGTTCAGGAAAAATATTTATTACCTGGATAGTAAGGGCAGGGTACAAGCCCCTCCTGCCTTTAACTACGTGGGCCTTCGTGGAGGTATTGTCCCCACCTCAAATGTTACGGACACGATGGTGGGAGACTGGCGTATGATCGGCCCGCGTAATCAAACATTACCAGGTGGTGGTGCAGGTGTAAAGGGTGGATTCTCTTATTGCGTACGGATGGACCCCACCAATCTGCAAAAAATGTTCATCAGCTTTCAGACGGGTGGTCTTTGGGTATCGGCTAATGGTGGAATTGTATGGCATCTGGTAGATGGCAACATGCCTGATAACCCTTACTTTGATATCGTTGTTTGCCCCGTCAATACAAACATCGTATATGCCATTTCAAAATCCGCCGTTATCAAGTCTACCGACGGAGGCTACACCTGGGCGGTAACCGGACTTAATAGTACCGCTTATCCTTCAGGCCAGGGAGTCGATGTGGCAGTATCTCCTTCCGATGCCAATATTGTTGTGGCTCGTTGGGGCAATTCATTGTACCGGTCAACAGATGGTGGAACTTCATGGACTTCGATTGTATCTTCCCTGAATACCATTAATGCAGATGGTTATGTCAATAATACCGGAGGTATCCTCGAATGGAGCAATAACGACCAAAACCGGGTTTTCTTCATAGATGCAGCATGGGATGGCACCTCTGCGGCCATTTATGCCTCTGCTAATAAAGGAGCATCCTTTACGAAGTTGACAACAATTACTATTCCAACAGATATTCCGAGCCAATACCAAAACTTAAAGTTCATAAAAATTGCGACTGCAACAGACAACACCTCTGCTGTTTTTGCTTTTTTAAACTGTGGTTATAACTATATGCAGTTATATCAAACAGATGTGAGCAATGGAGCTACAACGCTTCTGCGGAAAAATATGGTTAATAATTCAGGAGCTGATGCCATAGCGATGGATATCAGTAATTCCAGTAACATTATTTATGGTACCTATGGCGAAACAAATGTTCATTACTCAACAGACAACGGGCAAACTTTTGCAACCTCCAACCCGATGCACTTCGATATCAGGTCGATACATATTGTCAATGGTAAAGTGATGGTGGGAAATGATGGGGAAACCGTGGTGTCGAACGACAAAGGCGCCACTTTTTATAATGTTTCCGGAGGTATTTCAAATATTGAACTCTGGGGTTTTGGTGCTTCTTTTAAGTCTGATATTCTGGCTGCCGGCTGTAACCACGGTCCTCTTACTATTCGTGACTATGCGGGGAATGGAGGCTGGTACACTGTATTCGGCGCCGATCAGCAAAATACGGATGTGAACCCGCTCGACAGTATTCATGTGATTACCCGGGGATATGGTACCTCTTTAGTATCAAGGACAGGGATTGGCACATTTACATCCGCTCCTACCCAGGTGGACCCTGGCAGGGAAGACTGGATCAATAACCTGACCTATCATCCATATCTGTTTAATACGATCGTAAGCCATACGGCGGGGGACTTCCCGGAAGATACTCCTGTGGCCACGCGGCAAATCTGGCGGAAATCCCTGGTCAGAAGCGATGACAATGGTCTTACGCTCAAGGTGGTGTATACATTCAACGACAGGTTAATGAGCGAAAAAATCTGTATGAAAGATACCAATCGCATTTATTGTATCGTTTCCCCTTCCAATAACCATTTATGGAAAACTTCCAACGGTGGCGTAAACTGGGCAGAAATAACGCCCAGTACATCAATAACCGGATCGGGTGTAACAAATATCAGTGATGTGGCAGTGAGCGATACCAATCCTGATGAGATATGGGTAACTTATTCGGGCGTGCAGGGTACCTGCAAAGTGTTGCATTCAACAGACGGTGGTGCCAGTTATACTAACCTTACTACCTCCACGCTTGGCACATATCCTATTTTCAAAATAATTTTTCAGCGCGGCACCAACGGTGGCGTTTATGTAGGGAATAAATCAGGTGTTTTCTACCGGAATAATAGCATGGCCGACTGGCAAAAACTGGGTACAGGACTACCGATGTTGGAGGTACATAACCTGTTTATCAATTATTATAAAGGAAAATTGTTGATCGGTACCACCAGGGGGGCCTGGGATCATGATCTCTACGAACATTCCTCCACGAAGGCACAAATATCTGCCAGCACAAAAAATCCCAGTTGCCAGTCCCCAACTGTACAATTCCGGGATTACAGTGTGGTGAGCAATGGAGGCACCGGCGCCACCTATTCCTGGAAATTCCCCGGAGGTACGCCCGCTACTTCTAACTCAGAAACACCGTTGGTCAGCTATGCAGGTGCTCCGGCAGGTAGTTATGATGTTGAATTAACCGTTACAGACCAGTATGGGACCAATACGCATAAACTTACCAGCTTTATCACTTATGATCCTGCCATTTGCTGTCAAAGCACTGCTCCGGGCTGGACATCGGAAGACATTGGGGGCCCGGCAATAGCCGGATCGACCTGTTATAATTCAGGCCTGAACCGTTTTACAGTGAAGGCATCCGGTACCGATATCTGGGATTATTCAGACCAGTTCAGGTTCAATGACACGGCACTGAACGGTAATGGACAAATTGTTGCAAAAGTAGTAAGCCTTAATGGTACCAGCGCCTGGACAAAGGCTGGCGTGATGATCCGGGAAACCACCAATGCTGATAGTAAACATGTGTACATGGCAATAACGCCAGGCTTCGGGGCTAATATGCAGTGGAGGGCTGTTGCTGGTAGTAATTCTTCAAATGTACAGGGTAATCCTAGCACGCCTACGCCATATTGGGTAAAACTTGTTCGCTCAGGTAGCCAGTTCACTGGTTACAGCTCGCCCGATGGAGTTAACTGGGATTCAGTTAGTACTATTAATATAACGATGAATGCTGCTGTAAGAATCGGGATTGCTGTTACCAATCATGATAACACCCAGCTCGCAACTGCTGTTGTCGACAATGTGAATGTCTCGTCTTCCTGTATAACGATCACGAAACAACCACTTTCGACAACCACTTGTCTTGGTAACAATGCCACTTTTACTACCACCGTATCAGGAACAGGTAATACCTATCAGTGGTTGACAAATAGCGGCGGTGGCTGGTACAATGAAGGTGATGGCAACTGGCCCAATGGTGCTGTTACAGGTTCTACTACCACAACGCTGGTGAAAACAGTGAATGGGTCTACTAATAATGGCCAGCAATGGCAGTTGAAAGTGACCAATCCTACCTGCGGTACCATCCTTTCCAATCCGGCAACACTTACCGTAACCGGGGCTGCTATCACATCACAGCCGGTGTCTGCAACAGTTTGCATGGGCAATAATGCTGTCTTTAGCGCAGCTACATCAGGAGCAGGCAATACTTACCAATGGCAATCCTATCAGGGTGGTAGCTGGATTAATGAAACCGATGGCCCCAAGTCTGATGGAGACGTTACAGGTTCAACTACACCCACCCTGACAAAAGTGGTGAATACTTCCACGCCAAATGGCCGGCAGTGGCGCCTCCTGGTTAACAATGGAACTTGTAGTGCGCTTACTTCTAATACCGTAACACTTACCGTTGCAGGTACAGCCATCACTACGCAACCTGTTTCTGCAACCGTATCCATTGGCGGTACAGCCACTTTCAATGCCATAGCTGCCGGTACTGGCAATACCTATCAATGGGAAACCAATCAGGGAAACAGTTGGTACAATGAAGCCGATGGCTCCTGGTCTGATGGCGCTGTTTCAGGGGCTACCACGCAAACGCTTACGAAAACAGTGAATGCCTACACGCAAAATGGCCGGCAGTGGCGCCTCAAGGTCACCAATGGCGCCTGTAAGGTTGTTTCCAATATCGTTGTTTTAACGGTTGCATCAACAGCACGGATAGCAAATACGCAAGCCTCCGCGATCAATGTAAAGGAAAAAATATCCTTGTATCCTAACCCTACGCATAATATGCTCACCATTACAGGAATGACCGGCAGAAAATTAATTGCTGTTTATAACAGTATTGGCGTGTGCATTTATTCGGCAACAATTACTGAAACAATGAAAACCATTAGTACAAACAACTGGACAAATGGTGCATATGTTATAAAAATCACAGGAACAGATGGTCAGATACAAAACTTTGAGGTCATTAAGAACTGATAATGACCAGTTATAATCTTTAAAAGCACAAAACCAGCTATAGTAGCTGGTTTTGTGCTTTTAAAGATTAGGTTGTATGTTAAAGTGCGGATCCGCTTAGTTTTACCGTATCGTATAATCCCTCACATCCACTTCCGATAACCTGAAATAGCCAAAAGCAAAGTTTTCGAAGTGGCTTTGATTAATGATATTTCCCCTCACCGAGCCCGGGGTTGTTTGAAACGGCCCGCTCTGTGATCCGGATGCCGCCAACAGTTTCCTGAAGTAATCGTAGTATCTCCTGGAAATCCCATACAGACTGATATGTATTGAGTCTCCGGCCTTCAGGTCTTTGTCAGAAAAATATTCCTGCATTAGGTTGCCTTGGCTGTTCTGGTCATCCTGCGCTTTATAATCCGGATACGCTGATACAGGTGATTCAATACGGTGCAGGTAGTAATTTTCCTCATTACCATTGTCCTGGTAAGCATATTTGATTTCCACTTCATCCCCTCCGAATCCGCCTTTGTCGTTCTGTTCAATATTATCTTCGATATCTGGTACGCCTATACAGGTTTCGGTGGCGGTATAGATCTCCTCGTTTAAAACTACTTTTAATGTATAGGTTTCCCCGATAACCGGATGGAAATTGGAGCAGATATATTCTCCCGTACCGGGCTTTTCCATAAAGCTAAAAGCGGTATTTGCTGAGTTTGTTATAACAATGTCCGCTCCCGAAACCGTTGGAAATGTGGAATTGTAATAGCCCGTGGTGGTGGAGAGTTTGATTTTCTGCTCATTGCCTGCCGTGCCTTTTATCCAATCGATGGATGCATCAATTACTAATTTCGGCGGGGCTGTTTCCAGATCCACTTCCACTACTTTTGTGCAGGACAGCAGAAAAAAGCAGCATGAAATAACCAGGTATTTAAGTATGTTTTTCATTTTTACACTATTAGCATTAGAATTTGAAATTGTAGGTCACACCGGGTACGATACCGAAAATGGAAATCCGTTTTGCTTCACTCAATCCTGTTTCCCTGTTTTGCTCAAACATAAGAGATGCGGCATTGTTTCTACCGTAAACGTTATAAATACTGAACACCCATTCACCTTTCCACCTTTTCTTGCTGTCAGGCTTGGGGGTATAGCTGGCTGATAAGTCCAGGTGGTGATAAGCCGGAAGCGAATTGGCATTCCTCCGTCCGTAATTTGCAGTCGTGATTCCCTGGTACTGGTATTTGCCGATGGGATAGGTGGCAGCTTTCCCTGTCTGGTAGGTAAAAATGCCGCCAAAGCTCCATTTTTTTGTCAGTTGATAGGCGGCGGTAAGCGAAAGGTTATGTGTTTTGTCGTAATTGGCTCGATACCATTGGCCGTTGTTAATGCCAGGTTCTGCTGCATTTCTTCCTGGGGTGCGCTGCTCTGCTTTTGAAAGTGTGTAAGAAAGCCAGCCTGTCATCCTGCCGGTATTTTTCTTTAACATTACCTCCAGTCCGTAAGCTCTTGCTTCCCCATTTAGCAATACCTGTTCTATGGCTTTTTGTGCAATCAGTTCGGCACCATCAATGTAATCTGCTTTGTTCTTAATTTTCTTATAGAAAGCCTCTGTTTCCAGGGAGTATTTTCCGTTAGGGAAATTTCTGAAATAGCCCAATGCGACCTGGTCAAGTATTTCGGGCTTCAGGTATTGATCGCTCGGGGCCCATATATCCAATGGAGATACGGAAGCGGTGTTAGAAATTAAATGGATATACTGGCTCATCCGGTTATAGCTCGCCTTAATGGATTGATCGTCATTTAAGGCATAAGAAACTGCCAGGCGGGGTTCTAAGTTTCCAAATTCAATGATTTTTTTATTTTTATTGTAATAGGTTATACTCGTTGGTTTTCCTTCTTCATAAATTTGTAGTTCAGGATTGAATAACACCGCCTGGCTATTGGCATAGTTATTTACATGCTGTTCCCCTAACCGAAGGAAATAGCTGTATCGCAGCCCATAAGTCAATGATATTTTATCCGTGAGTTTTTGATCGGCACTGATATATAGGGCATTTTCCCAGGCATATTTCTTTTCAATCTGGTCGGGATTGATAGCCGATGTGGAGTCCATGGGTTTTATGGTGCCTGGATTGAATTTGTAATAAGTGGAATTGATACCGTAATTCAGCACTAGTTTGTCCGACAGGTGATGGCTAAAATCATACTTAAAATTAAAATTGCGGATGTCCGATACCCAGTCAATGCCAACATATTTTATCTTCAGACCATAATCATACCTGCTGTAAATGATCGATGCATTGGAAAAGAATTTCTCAGAAAAAATATGATTCCAGCGAAGGTTAAAGAAGGAGTTCCCATAATTGTTACTGAAGAAATTGCTGAAATCCATTTTATCCTTGCCGAAATACCCCGAAAGAAAAATCCTGTTGTTGTCATTGACCTTAAAGTTCAGTTTAGCATTCAAATCATAGAAAGAAATGGAATTGGGATTGTCTGCCAGTTTCATAAATAAGTGAGCATAAGAAGTACGGCCAGCCACCACGAATGAGCTTTTATCTTTTACTATTGGTCCTTCTGCCAATAACCGGCTTGAAATTGCCCCAATTCCACCTGTTATATGAAACGTTTCGTTGTTTCCTTCTTTTTGATAAATATCTAAAACTGATGAAGTACGCCCACCGAAATTAGCAGGTATTCCACCTTTATACAATTTCAGATCTTTGATTACGTCTGCATTGAAAACGGATAGAAAGCCGAACAGGTGCGAGGTATTGTAAACAACCGCCTCATCTAATAATATCAGGTTGCCGTCTACCGAACCGCCCCTGACGTTAAAGCCTGTTGCTCCTTCCTGTGCAGTGGATATTCCCGGAAGCTGCAGGATAGCTCTCAAAATATCTACCTCGCCCATCACTGCCGGCATCTTTTTGATAGTGGAGATAGAAAGTTTATTTACACTCATTTCAGGTTTTCGGATGTTGTTGGCTGATCCATTGTATTTTATCACCACTTCATTTAGGTTTTTGCTTTTTTCAGGCATTGAAAAATTCTTCCTGGTGTTTGCTGCCAGGACGATATGTTCTTCAATGGTCTCAAATCCCACACAGCTGATAACGATGGTATATTCACCTTTGGGTAAGGTAACGGAATAAAAACCGTAAGCATTGGTGATGGTTGAAACTTTTGCTCCGGGAATGAAAATGCTTGCCCCGATGATCGTTTCGGTACTTGTTTTCATGTTGATTATTCCACTCAATGTGACTTTCTCCTGTGAATAGGCCCCAAGTGAAATGGTTATGAGCAGCAATGTATAAATGATCTTGTGTCTCATCCTTTAAAAATCGATTTAACAATTACAAATTCGACACAAAACTATTTCTTTGGATAACCGCCTTTTTGTAATTATACCAAACGCGGTATCTTTTATAGCAAAGTATGCCAGGGTACTACAAAATATATTGCTTATTTTATTCATTTTTTCGAGGCGCCTGTTTTCGTATAAAAAGCACACACTTTCGTATAAAAGCAGTGCAGACCACGGCATTTATTGCTAAGTTTGTACTATACAATTTGCTAAATGAATGATTTTACCCATCAACAGCTTATCAGCGAAAACGTGCTTTTCCGTTTCCTGATTTCACCAAACCTCAGAATATTACGGCACCTGCTGCTCATTGTTTTTATAGGTGCGGTTTTATACAATAGCACATCCGTCATTGATAAGCCGATCGCTGTATTTTTTTATTTTATTATATTGTTCTATGTAAATATGTATGTGCTGGTGCCCAGGCTTTTGTTCAGGAATAGAAATATCGCTTACTGCTTGTCTGTGCTCGGCATCCTTGCTGTGGTGGCTTTTTGTGGCTATTTTTTCAATCCGTTTAATAGAGAGAATGAGCTGAATATTCCGCTTTTTTCCTTCCTTACCGTGCTGCTGCTGGCATCTTCCGCTTCCATAAAACTGTTTCAGAAGGGTATGAAGGACAAGCAATTGATATACGAGCTAGAACAATCGAAAGCTTATGCAGAATTGGAGCAATTAAAGAATCAGATTAATCCGCATTTCTTGTTTAATATGCTAAACAATGCAAATGTTTTAACGAAGAAGGACCCCGAGAAAGCCTCGCAGGTTTTAATGAAATTGAGCGATTTACTTCGCTACCAACTTTATGATAGTGCAAGAGATAAGGTGCTGTTGACTTCGGATATTCATTTCCTGGAAGATTTTTTACTTTTGGAGAAAGTAAGGAGAGACAGGTTTGATTTCCTGATTTCAAAAGAAGGCGATTTGAGTGGCGTGCAAATTCCTCCTTTGTTGTTCATTTCGTTTGTGGAAAATGCGGTGAAACACAACAATGATGCAACAAGATCGTCTTATGTAAATCTGTATTTCGACGTTAGCAACAATGAGCTTTTCTTTAGATGCATCAACTCCAAGCCAATGCTTAAATCCGCCAATAATACAGGGGGATTGGGGCTGACGAATGTAAAACGAAGACTGGAACTTTTATTCCCTGCAGCACATAGTTTGAATATCGAAGATGATTTAGAAAGGTATTGTGTAACCTTAATCATAAAATTATGAACTGTATTATCATAGATGATGAACCATTGGCAAGAGAAGCCATAGAGATGTTGATTAACCAAAGTGGTGATTTGAATTTAATCGGTTCGTTCAATAGTCCCGAAGCGGCTATGGATTTTATAGCAAGTAATACAGTGGAATTAATCTTTCTTGATATACAAATGCCAGGAATTAGCGGGATTGAATTTGCCCGGACCATTCCGAAAGAAACATTTGTGATTTTTACAACCGCTTATGCTGAGTTTGCGAGCGACAGCTATGAAGTGGATGCGATTGACTACCTGATAAAACCCGTAAAATCAGCACGTTTTCAAAAAGCGGTTGAAAAAGCCCAGACCTACTCCAGATTATTCAAGGCTGATTATGCTAATAACAACATAGAACAGGTAGCAGACGACTTTTTCTTTGTGAAAGCTGACCGTAGAATTTTTAAAATCTATTTCAATAACATACTTTTTATCCAGGGGTTAAAAGATTATGTCGTGATGCACAGTGAAAATCAGAAGGTGATAACGGCAATGAATATCAAAACGATCTACGATCAGCTACCAAAGGATATGTTTGTGAGAGTGAGTAAATCCTATGTTATCAATGTTAAGCATATCGATGCTGTGGATAATAACACAGTATATATAGGTGTAAACGAAATTCCTATCGGGAGTATCTACAGGGATTTCTTTTTTAATGAATTTGTAACGAAGAAGATCGTGGGCAGGTAAGCTGACTTACGCGGGCTTAGTGCTGCAACGATAGGACACATTGGGCGTTCGTATGGCCATATGGTGAAACATTAAAAAAAAGCGTAAGTGGACATATTATATGTTTTCTGATGAGCGTACATTGTTATGGTTCAACCGGCAGGTGATCAGTCCGGAAAGGGCCAACAGGCAGACCTTCAGCAGAAAAAATATTGCCGATCGCAGTATTGGAAAAACTGTATCTCACCGACGCTGGTTTTGCTACTTTTTTGCTCCAAACAATCAATGCATCTTTTTCCACCTTTGCGGATGCTTCATAGAAAATATTGTCTGCTCCGGCTATATAAAGCGCTGCCGGTACTTTACCATTAATCCTGAGAGAAGTGGGAACGTTGCTGAAATGGAGCACAGCTTTGTTGCCATTGATGCTTATTTCTTTGAATGCCGGGCTTTTCCAGGTAAATCCTGTTTTGCCATAATTTTCGCCAAGCGCCCAGGCGGCAAGCCTGTTTCCAACTGTTCTCTTATCTTGTGGATGAATGTCTTTCACGTTATCAGTTACATCGGATATTACCACCATCCCGGTGCCGGCAAGGACGCTGCTGTGTGCCTGTGCCTCACGAAGCAGTGCGCTTTCGTTTTCTTTTTCGTAAGAAAACGGTGCTATCTGGACATAATAAAAGGGCAGCTGTTTGTTCCATGCAGCGCGCCAGGCGGCTATCATGCCGGTGAACAGTGGGGTGTAGGTAGCTGCTGTTTTCACATTTGCTTCTCCCTGGTACCAGATAACTCCCTTGATATTGAAGTTGAGAAGAGGGGCTATCATTGCATTGTAAGCATAACCAGGTTTGTGCGGCCACCAGGCGGCAGGGGCTAACCTGGCAGCAGCGGCAGAAAGTTCAGGCTGATCGGTAACAAGATGTTCCGGCGCCCATACCTCTGCCGGAGTTCCTCCCCAGCTGGCGTTAATGAGGCCCACCGGTACTCCCAACGATTGCTGCAGCTTGAGGCCGAAAAAATATCCCACTGCACTGAAAGATTTCAGGCTATTGCTATCACACACTTCCCAGGCTCCCGGGCAGTTGGCCTGCGGATAGGTGGCGGTAGTTTTTGGGATGTTAAAGAACCTGATGTTATTGTTACTGCAAACCGGCAGTTCTTCTGCTATTTGCCGTATGCCGTTATAATAGCTGAATTCCATGTTCGACTGCCCTGAACACAACCATACTTCACCGATCAGGATATTTTTCAGTACAATTTCGTTCGATCCTTTCAGTTTTATTTCATATGGTCCTCCTGCGGCAGGGGTATGTACTTTCAACATCCACTTTGCATCACCATTGGTGGTAGCGACAGCTGTTTTGTTGTCCCAGCCCGTGTACACGGTAACCTTTTCCATTGGGTTGGCCCATCCCCAGATCGCCACACTATCGTTCTGCTGCAGCACCATGTTACTGCCAACGAGTGCCGGCAACCTGATAGCGGCGTGAAGTAGAGTAGGCAGCAGCAGTGCGAGGCTGTAAAGGAGATACTTTTTCATAAACGTACGTGATATTTTTCGAGGTTAAATATAAAAACTATAGCCGTTTTTTTCCGTTTCTTTTTTGAAGGGGATTTCCTCTGCCTGTATACTACTGGAAATTTCCGGGTACAAGGACGGTAGCAGGAATACTACCGCCCCGTCCCGGAATAAGTGTTATACTATTTGTAATTGAACTAGCGTTTCACAAACGTTTTGGTAATGATCATCCCCCGGTTCTTGATCTGTATATAGTACAGGCCTGCCGCTAATCCGCGAACCGGAATAGCCTGGGATATGCCGGTTGCCGTCAGATTTTTCACCAGCACCCCGTTTTGATTGTACATCATGATGGCAGATCCCGCTTCAATCCCGGTTAACTGTATGTTTAATACATCGGCAACAGGGTTGGGATAAATAATTACATTTTCTTTCGGTGTCTCCACGAATACTTTTTTGCTAATGGTCCAGCCAGCGGCTGCTGCACAATCACCCAGTTTGTCGCCGTGATTCAAATGATCTTTTACATCTTCGGATGAAATACAGATCATTTTGTTGTTATGGCATACCATTACCTTATCGCTATAGTTACCACAACGTACATCTGATGTAATAATAACAATAGCGGCCGTTGAAGCACATCCTTTGCCATCGGTGGCAACAACGGTATACGTTCCTGCTGTATTTACGCTGATGGATGGGGTGGTTTGCCCGCTGTTCCACTGGTAACTATAAGGTGCAGTGCCGCCAGTAATGTTTGCTGTTACAAGCAAGGAGGCAGGTCCATAACCGGTGTAAATGGTGTTTTTTACACCTGCTGCTGCATTTATGGTATATACATCCGGGATGTTTAACTGCAGTGCTGTATTTACTGTTACGGTAGTTGCAGCGATATTTACATTGCCATGAGTGTCGGTTACCGTCCAGGTAATGGTTGACTGACCAATGTTGAATGAGCCACTTGCATTTATCCCGGAGCCGTTTCGTATAGTTGCTCCGCTTATATTGTACGTAATTGAGGCAATACCGCAGTTGTCTGACGCAACCAGCAACGGGATGTTATAAGAATCATTATTGTCATAGCAGAAAAATTGCGCCGGAGGTGCATCTACAATTGGTTTCAATGTGTCGGTAACTGTTATTTTCGCTGTTGCCGTACCTGAATGTCCATCTGCATCCGTTGCGCTAAGTGTTACAGTGACTGTCGAGTCAATATCAGCGCAGGTGAAATTACTCTTATTTAACCTTAATACCAATGCCCCGGAATAACTTACAGAACCATCATCTACTTGTTGAGGCGTAATGGATGCATTTCCATTTGCGTTGATCGGTGCGTTAATACTTTTTGCCTTTACAGCCGGTGGTATATATACAATAAGTTGGCGCGAAACGGGTGGAGCTGCCTTGTACATACTATCTCCGGCTTGTGTGGCGGTAACAACGGTAATGCCTTTGCCAGCGACATGTACCATCCCATTTACAATAGTGGCTACATTTTCATCTGAACTCCGGTAGGTAACGGGCAAGCCGGATGATGCCATTGCGCCGGCATTAAAGTCATTATCTCCAGCTTGTTTTTGTGATAGGGGAGCAAAGCCGATGGTTTGATTTTTTTTCATGCCTTCTGCAATCTCCGCATCGCTTAAAGCACGCTTGTAAATCTTAAATTCGTCAATAGCGCCGTTGAAGATCGGATCCGAAAATTGAGATTTGCCCAGGTAGTTTAAAGCGGTGCCGGTAGATGTACCTGTAGGGGTAAGCTGGGAAGGCCTGATATTAAGTGCCGAATTGCTCGACACCAGCACGCCATTTATATACAGCCGGGCGGTATCTCCCGATTGAGTAACAGCCAGGTGCACCCACGAATTTATTGGAAAGGTATAGGGAGCGCTGACGTTTAACTCTGTTCCCCCGTTTTTTATAGCATACCGGACTATTGAAGAGCTTATGTTATTGACAGTAGTCGTTCCTGCCTGAACGGAAAGGAACATATATTGTGTGGTACTGTTACCAAAGTCAAATACCCGCATCCAGTTTGCCATTGCATCCATTTTTACCCAGGCAGAAACGGTAAAATCAGATAGGGAACTTACGATTCCGGCTGGGAGAGTAGCATAGGCGTTGGCCGTACCATTCAGCTTAAGTGCGTTCCCATCTTTTCCGGGCATACGGGTTGCAACGGCAGCCAAGGTACCGTGTGTTGCTCCCCAACTATCGATAGCGCGATCTCCACTTGTTTCATCAAACTTCAGGTAGGTCATCTGACCCACATTCGGTAAGGCCGCCACTTCCGGACTTAAGGCAGTACTATCTGTGGCTGCAACCATGTAGTAATAAGCCGTTCCGTTATTCACGGTGGTGTCGGTGAACCTGGTGCTGGTTTGGCTGGCAATGGTGGTATAAGGTCCACCTGGTGTAGCCGAACGCTGTATATTATAAGTAGCATTGAAAATAGGACCCCATTCCAGGATGTTTTTAGCGTCGCCCGCCGCTACTGTCAGGTTTATAGGAATAGTCCCCACAGGCACGAAACGAAATGGGAAGCTATATGGAACCGGATCATTATCGCTTCCAACGATATATTGTATTTGCGCACCACTTATATACCAGTAGCCATTTCCGGCGGTTTGAGCTCTCTGGATCGCATACGAGGTACCGTCAGCATAGATATTCATTGAATTCCATGCATCTGAGTAGGGCGTGACACTGCGGCCAAATTGTGCGCTTTCATTGATATAATTGCTGAAGGAGGTAGGGGCACTTAGACAAATAATTTTATACCTGCCATTGCCCTGCTTTGTAACGTTCCATATCTGAAGCAGGGGATCGGTATTCTCTATATCGAATGTAGGGGTGTTGGTGGTATTCCTGGTCCATAAGGAATCATTGGTGAGCGGCTTGAGATAGTAGTTGCCATCAGCAAGTGAATTGGTACCATAAAGCATAGACGCTTTATACCGTTTGATGGCGCTTTCCAACACCGCCACATAGCTGCAAACCTCGATAACCGTTGATTGAGAATTATACAATGACTGCACGTAGGTAATGCTATCATTTAATTGCGCTTTGGCAGCTACCGGGAATTTACCCAGTTCATTTGTTGTGGTCACCATCGTGGTATCACGTAATTTAATAGCTTCGGCGAGCTTTTGGAGGTAAACAGAATCTATTTCTGCGCTCACGATGGGTTCTATCCTAAAGATCTGATTTGTTCCATCAAGCCATCTATTGAGGTTCATGGCCACGCCATCTGCGGTATTTGAACCAGGGACTTCCAACGATTTCTGACTTGGTTTTCCAACAATGCTGAAAGTACCGTTACCCCGGTCTTTAATAGACCAGACCTGGGATTCATCTGTATTCGAATAGGTGCGCTGTTCGATCCCTGCGCCATTGGTTGTGGCATTACCCACTACATCCATGGCTTTTCCACTTAGCAGGTTAATTACCTTGTAATCTATACCGGATAGGGGGCTTATCATCCAGTGCTGGTTACTTGAAAAAGAATATGTTTTTTGTCCCAGTAGCGCACTGTCGGCCAGCGAACTGTTTTTAACCTCCACTGCTTTGCCGCTATGCGTTGCAATAATACGGTACAAACCATTTAGTGTTTGTGGTACGTATGGCGCTTTGGGAGTGGCGGCATCAGCAGGAGAATCCGCACTTGTTCCGGCAGCATTTACGGCGCAGACCTTGTAGTAGTAGGATTGCCCGTTTGCCGCCTGGGTGTCCATAAAGCTATTCCCGGAAAGGTTAGATGCAATTGCCAGGTATGTACCATTTTCTGAGGTGGCCCGTTTAACCGTATAACTCTCTGCACCAAACGATGAAAGCCATCGAACCTGGACCTGGTTATTTCCCGCATATGCATATGTAGAGTGTGGAGCTTCGGGTGCGATAAGAATGCCTCCCTGTCCTCCGGTAACGCTCACATTACTGAAAGTAGCTGTATCTAAAACGCCATTGGCGTTGGAGCAAACTGCCAGGCCTATATATGCTTTGCCATTGAAGCTGGCAAACCTTCCCTGAACTTCCGAAGCCCAGCTTGTGCCATCTGGCGAATAGTACATCACGATTACGTCTCCTATTCTTTCAATCTTTACCCAATAAGCATCCTGGGGGATAGTCCTTTCGGCTTTTTCCCAATTGGATCCGCCTCGGACCTCTGTCCATCCATGCATAAATGCTTCAGCCCTTTTTCCTGTTTTAATTGCGATCCATGCCCTTTGCGCTGAGGTAGCTGTCAAATCAGAGCGAATCATTAGTCCTGCTCTTGCATTAAGCGCACTTGTTCCAACTGTTTCCACTTTGGCGATAATAGAACAGTTGCCGGTCACTTCCTTGTAAACGAAGTGAAAACCATCGGCGGCATGCGTTAGTATATCGGTTCCACTTCCATTTATTGTCCAGACATTATTGTTGAAAGAGCTGCTTCCTGCGGGGGAAGCGGTTCCGATATCCAGGTCTGTCAGGCCACCTGTTCCCACTTTGCCGGGAGTAGGAACAATTTCGGTTTGCGGGGGAACTGTAGCCGTGGAGTTGTCTTCCGACTTATAAAACCACGTATATACAGGATCAAATCGTCGTGGTATGTCCGTAAGCCGTTTTGATATGTAAGCGGGACTTAAATTTTTGCGTACAATATAAGCTCCGTGCAATAGGGTTAATCCCCATCTACCACCATCCCAAACGCCGGTTTGATCCGTTAAATAATACCAGTCGGTAGGGCCAAAAGGGACAAACCCGATGGGTTCACCTGCATTTTTCCGGGAAAAATATTCTCCTGTAGCAAGAAGCCGGTTATCCAGTTCAGAATAGAGGTCAAAGCCCTGCTTCCACAAGACTTCTGCTGCAAAGGCGAGGGAGCTCCACATACCATGGGAATGGCCCTGATCTCTTCCACTTTCTCCATTTTGTCCGCTGGGCAGGGTATTTTTAAACCCGGTGGCGCCTATATATCTCATCAGGAAAATTACATGTGCTACTTTCTCGGGATCATCAGAGAAGGCGGCGATAGCCGCTCCTGCCGCTATGCTCAGAGTGCCTTTATTGGCAGGTCCTAAAGCGTAGCCGGCAGAACCTGATGCTGGCCAGTATACGTTGTTAAAGAGATTTTGTACTGCCGTTGTATTGGCTAGAGTCCAGCCACCCCAGGTTCCCCGGAGGATGGAGGCGGCGCCGCCGTATGCATAGGCGAAATCACCTAAGTCAAGGTTTGCTTCCTGCCCAACAAATTGCGTTTGGGTATTTGCCCATGCCAGTAAAATATCCCGCGATTTTATGGCATAAGCATCATTGCCTGTGAAATACCACATCAGGGAGAGGTTAAATGCAGCGCTCATATCGCTCATCCATTGGTTACGATTGATGTGGGGATTACGGCTAACCGAGGCAAAAGGCCCTTGCATCTGGTAGGTCAATTGAGACTTTCCATCTGCGGCCATGATATCGTATGCCTGTTTCCAGGGATAGTCTCCGGCCTGCACATGAGCTTTCAAAATACTGAGGTCAGAGCTGGAAAGCGGAATACCAGGGTGTACAAAGGTTTGTGCCCTGGCATTTGAGGAAAGTAAGAAGATAAAGATTGCTGCCCAAAGGCAGTTGAACTTTCTGGTCTTTGGTATAGTACCAGGGGTAGAAAAATTCGTCATAGGGTCTATTTTGTGAGGGTTAAAAAATATGTATCATTAGAAAAATTCTGAAAAATACCATCTTATGCCTGCCGGCTTGTCATTCATCTGCCGAGTGGCAGCCTCCCCGCTACTGTTACACTATCGAATGTGGCGGTGTTTAAATTGGAACTGTTGGAAGAAACAGCCAGTCCAACATAATAAGTGTTTGTCATTGAAACTGTAACCGGAGTACCCACGGCAAACCATGTTTCCCCATCGGTAGACTGGTAGGCAGTGACGGTGTTGCCAGCTTTTTGTAAACGGAACCAGGTAGGGGTGCGGGTGTATGCATTACCAGTTTGAAAGCTCATAGAACCGCCGGTGGAAGTACGGCTTCCAAATCTTGCTTCACGAATACCTCCATCTCCTGATGTCATACTAAAAGCGATGGCGTTGGGAGCGAGCGACTCCCGGATCATGATGCCTGATTTTTGTGAACCACCGCCAGTCCAGGTACTTGCTGCCATCCGCGCTGAGATCGTCGCATCGCCCGTTATGCTTTTATACACATAGCTCAAACCATCTGCGGAGGCGCCAATACCTGTTCCGGTGCCACTTACTACAAATGTGCCGTTACTCACATTTGCATATCCTGCCGTGCCTGTGGGGGCAACCGTTCCAATATCCTGTTTTATCCAGCCGGCAGGTAATGGACCGGTAGCCAGCGGCGTTGCATTTACCGCGGAAGAATTGGCGCTTGTTCCTGCCTGGTTAATGGCAGATACAACATAGTAATACCTGGTGCCGTTAATCACGCCAGTGTCTTCATATACAGGTGAAATTCCTTTGAAGGTGGCAATCGTCGTATAGGGGCCAGCGCTTGTTGTGGCACGTAATACGTTATACCCGTTTGCTGTAGCAACAGGTAGCCATTTTAACCATACTTTTCTTACACTTGCCGTTGCTTGCAGGCGGGTGGGTATGGACGGAGCAGGGGAAGGGGGATAAGGTGAAGCACTTGCATTTAAAGTATAACACAAGGTACCAAATCCAAGGTTGTCGTCATGCTCAAAACCTTCCGGGCGGTTGATTGCTGCCATCGCTTTTACATAAGGGGCGATTAGCCCTTTTCTAACCACATAGTGGTTATAGATCATTTCCCAGATAGGGCGTTGTAACCTGCCACGGCCAAAGCTGTTTTGTTCTGATGCCCAAAAGTTCAGCACGTTATCACAGTTGTTATACGTTGTGTAGGGAACATCTTTCCATAGATTGTATCTGGCAATGTATTCGGCGCCCGCCAGCAGGCGGTTATTATCATATCCGTACATATCCTGACCCTGGTTCCAGGCTATCTGGCAAAAGCTGGCGAGCATACCTACGCCTAACAGTGCATGCTCCTGATCACGGCCAGTCTCCTGCCACTGGCCCAGTCCGCCGGGATATAGAAAAGGGACTGCTTTGGCAATGTTGCCATTGCCCGCTCCGGATTTAAAGTAAGTGATGGCCTCATTGAATTTGGCGGTATCATCGCATAATACACCAATGCTCAAAACGGCAGTGATATTACAGATGTCCCAGTTAGCCCAGTAGTGGCTGATGCAGGCGTTGTTATGACGGCTCAAAAAATCATGACAGTTCGGGTACAGGTAGGTTGTCATCATGTTTTTAAATTGATTGAAATCTGCCGGCGACCAATTAGGATAAAGGCGCAGTATCTCTCCTGCCACGGCAAATTCATAAGTTGCTATTCCCATTAACCCCGGAATGTCCTGGCCAGTTGGCACCTGGTTTACGGCGTAGGCCCATGCATTCAAAATTTTCCGCGAGCAGGCTGCATAGGAAGTATCCCCGGAGATATACCAGCGAAGCGCATTAAGGTAAGCAGCAACGGCGTCGGCGGAAGCCCGCTGGCGGCTAACACCCATGTTGGCGCGTGCTGCTGCTATATACGTGTTTTGTGCTTTCGGGTGTGCAATTAATGCGTTCCAGCTATCAATCCAGGGATGGACTCCAGCCGCCACCTGGGTTTTCATCCTGTCCAGGTCAGTTTGCGTATGCAGGCCGCCGGGATGTACAAAGGATTGCGCAGCTGTGGTGATACTGGAAAAGAATAATAGAAAGATGGACAGGTATTTCAATTTATTCATGGTAAGATTTGTTTTATTATTTGTTATTAGATGGGTCGTCGTTTTTAAATGAGCAGGTTTATTGTTTTGTTGCCGTCAACTGCCCCCTGATGATGCCGTTGGGATATTTTTTTGTATTGATGGTAAAGTAGTAGGCTCCTGCGAGGAAGCTTTTCTTTTCGCTCATAGTAAAGCCATCTAAACCAGCTAAACCGAAGTTGGCATTTGCTTCATTGTTTGTGCTGACGAAGGGCAAAGAACGTACTAAGGCGCCATTTTCTTTTGCCCCGGCAGGGCCGTAGAAATTTACTGAGGTGATGGTATCCTTATTTGTTCGCCACAAGTCGGTCCACGACAAGGTGAAGGTCAGGATGTTCAACTGCTCATCATAAAAGCCAGTGAACGTTCCACCGGAAGTCGTGTCAATGGCTGGCACCATTTGCTTACTGCTTGCAGTGGACGTAATCGTATATTGGTCGCCGTTAGCCCTTGTGAGTGTTCCCCCTTTTGTACAGCCAATAAGTGAAAGAGCGGTAGTAAAAATAAGTGCAGTTATAATGCTTCTCATGATCTGAACATTAAAATTGGTTTAAACCTTTTTATTAATAACCGGGTGTTTGTCTTAAGGCAGGCGACTTTGTTAGTTCGCTCTGTGGTATAGGCCAGAAATACATTGCCTCCGTAAACACGTGCTTTCTTATAGGAATGACACGGTAGGAAAATCTTCCATTCGCGGCCCTTGTAATCTCCATTCCGTGCGTTTCTGCATTTTCAGTCTGGGGCGCAATCTTCCAGCGACGGATATCCCAGAAACGGTGTTCTTCGAAAGCCAGTTCTATACGCCGCTCGTGCCGGATAGCTTCCCGCATTTCGTCTTTGGTCATTCCTGCTTTTAAACCATACAAGCCGTTTTCGCCCTCAATAATCCCTGCACGGCTGCGTATCATCTTTAGCCAGCTATATACTTCAGTGGTTGGACCGGCGTATTCGTTCGTTGCTTCGGCGGCATTCAGCAGCACTTCTGCATAGCGCATTACCACCCATGGGCGATATAGTTCGCCCCCCCCGCCGTTGCACATCTTATACCTGAAATAACCGGTTATTGTGCCCGTAGAGGTATAAATGCCGTCAACGCTGGCGCTGGTAACTGCTGCATTCCCTGTTGGGATTACGCCTGTATAGGTATTGACTGGCTGGTCGCCGAAGGAGCCCATATTGCGGATAGCGCCATTATAATGGATCGTATAGGTAAGACGTGGATCCCTGTTCTTATACATATCGTTGCCGATGCCGGGATAACCAGAAGCCGGATCTGTTATCCGCCGTCCGTTGATCATATCAAATTCATCTACTAATTCCTGCGTTGGGAAATATTTGGTTCCTGTCCACCCGTTCATGCCTCCCCTGGAAGTAGGGTTGGCGCTGGCTTCAACATAAAAATTATTGCCGGTAGTCCAGGGCTGCCAGTAAACGAGTACATGCTCCGCCTGGGGCGTGTTTTGCAGGAACAGTGTATAAAGTGGCGTAGCAGAGGCGGTATATAGACTATACACACCCAGGTCAATTACAGCTTTCGCAGCGTCGGCAGCTTGCTTCCAGCGTTCGGGATCTGCACTGGAAAATGAGAGCAGGTTTTCAGGATCATTTCCTTTCGGCCCACTATTGAACAGTGGGCTGGCGGCATATAAAAGCATTCTTGCCTTTACTGCCAATGCAGCGCCTTTTGTCACCTTCAACTGATTTACATCTCCGAGGCGATAAGAGAGGGGAAGCGCTGCAGCGGCTGCATCCAGCTCATTAGTGATGTATTTAATACAAGTCTCATAAGAGCTGCGTGCCACATCGATTTTTTCATTGTCGCTAAAAATTTTATCGCCAATCATTGGTATGCCACCGTAATGTTTTGTCAGTGTGAAGAGATACCATGCTCTTAAAAACCGTACCTGGCCTACCCAGTAATCTCTTGTTGCATCCGTTACGGGTATACTGTCTTTGTTCTTCAGAAAGATGTTTGCCGACCTGATCATCCGGAAGGCAGTTGCCCACAGCCCGCCATCGGCATTGTTGGCATTGATACCGCCGCTTGAAATTCTATACGTGTAAAAAGTGGGGTCGGGGAGTGGTTCTGATTCATCGCAGGCCGCATCCAATCCTGTATTATTGAATCTCCTGGGGTTAAAAGATATTCCCAGGCTTGAGTAGAGGTTATTAATTACGCCCAGTGACCTGGTACTATCCTGGAAGACCGATGTTTCATCGATCGCTGATAATTTTTTCTGATCCAGGAAATCTTTTTTGCAGGCGGTAAAGCAAGTAGCAGTTGTTAATCCTGCAAATAGGATACTCCCATATATTTTTTGTCTGGTCATAGTGATTTTTTAACGTTAAAAGCCTAGTTGCAAGCCGAAGATGTAGTTGGCAGTATTAGGATAGGCGCCACCTGTGCCGTTTGCAATTTCAGCGTCCTGCTGAAACTTGCCCATTTCCTGTATATTCACCAGGTTATACCCTGAAAGGTATACTCTTGCATGCTGAACTGCCTTCGTGCGTTTTATCCATCCGCGGGGAAGCTGGTAAGACAGTTCAAGGGACCGTAACCGGACATACCACGTATTGGCCATCCAAAAATCGGAGATCGTTAAGTAGGAGATATTGTTTATGTTTGAGTTCAATCCAATACGCGGATAAGTAGCGGTAGCAGCTGTTGCCGGCGTCCAGCGCTCCAGGTTCCAGGGACGCAGGTTGCCATTGAAAGCATCACCGGCGCCTTCGGCCGTTACCTGTACGGCATAACCAAAAGATCCTTGCAGCAGCGCTCTTAATGATAATCCCTTATAACCAACTGTAAATTCAGCTCCCAAAACAGTGCTGGGTAGATTCGGTTTCGACAGCCAGGTTTTATCAGCATCCGTAATAACGCCATCCCCATTCAAATCAGCATATTTCAGATCTCCCGGCTGTATTACACTCCATTGTGGAGCAGGAACGCCCTTTTTCACTTTCCCGTTGGCATCAAAATCGTCCAGCTGGTAGAAACCAATATTATGGTAACCCTGCGTTAAGCCCAGCCTGTTTCCTGTTTGAGCCAGGTAAGGATAATCCGGCGCTTCACTGATATAAATGATACGGTTGATGGCATAAGAAGCATTTGCACTGATCGTGTAATTGATCTTTCCTCCGTCATTCCTGTAAGTGATAATCCCATCGAATCCCCGGTTCTCTGATTTACCAATGTTCCTGTTTGGAAGCCCTTGCCCTATTAATAAGGGAACGTCTTTCTGCGGGATTAACTGGTCATAACGGTAGTTGTAAAAGTAGCTGCCGCTCAGTGTAAGTTTTCCCTGGAACATGTTCAGCTCCAGGCCCAGGTCTGTTTTCTTCTCTTTTTCCCAGGTAACATCGGGGTTCACCAGTGATCCTTCTACCGTGGTATTACCATAATAATTTGAGCCGGTGGTTCCGTACTGAATAACAGAGGTTACAACGCCCGGATAACTTACGTCTGTTCCTACGAGGCCATAAGATCCCCTGATCTTAAACATGTCGAAAAACGGAAACATGTTTTTGAAAAACGGTTCTTCTGCCAGGTTATAGCCCCATGATATTGCCGGAAATATTCCATACCGGTTATTTTCCTGGAACAAATCATTGCCGTTGCGGGCAACGGTAATACCCAGGAGATATTTACGCCTGAAGTCATAATCCAGTCTCCCGGTTGTACCGCGGTAGTTGACAGGGACGGCGGCAGCATTTATAAAATTCCGTTGATTTAGCAATAAGAGCCCACTGAAATGATGGCCCCCAAAAGTGCGATCGTAATTCAGAGAAGCCTGAAGAATAGTGGTAGAATTAAAAGCGCCGCCTGGAGAGGCAACGGAATATGGCAACATGCGGTATTGCCCTGCATCTCTTATAGCGTAAGAGTTGGTAGCAACATCATATTTATAGACCGGCAACCCGCTACGGTTAAGGTTGCGACCTTCATTGTTATTGCCGGCATAAGAAATATTTACTTTTGCAGACAGACCTGGCGTTACAAAATCAAGCAGCTGGTCTGCGCCTACAATGATGTTATAGTTGTTCCTGAAATTCCTGATGTATCCACCGTTACCCAACCGGAAAGCGGGATTGATAGCGCCGTTATTAGTGGCGGCTCCCAGGTGTGATGCATAGCTATAACTGCCATTAGGATTTATTACCGGCATGGCATAAGGCGCCATGTAGCGGAATGCACCCAGTTCATAGAAAAGCCCAGCGTTTTCCACGGTTCCGCTTGGGTTGTTAACCGTTTCAAAGCGGCCATTTACATCGAACCGGATCTTTAACGTTTTGGTAGGAGTGATATCAAGGTTTGACCGGTAGTTAAAACGCCTGTAGAAGTAATTGGTATTGACATCATCTCCCACCGGCTTAAAATCTTTTAAAATACCATTCTGGGAAAAATAACCTAATGAAGTAAAATATTTCACGAGCGCGTTTCCTCCGCTTATATCCACGTTATAACGGGATTGGGTAGACGCTTTTTTAAACAAAACGTCTGCCCAGTTAACATTCGGATGGCCATAAGGATCGGAGCCGTCTTTAAATTTCTGCAGGTCGTTGGGTGTAAACGGGAGTACAGGGGTTTGCGACTGACCGTATGCGTCATTGATGGTGGCTTCATTCCTAAGCAGGGCCGTAGTATATGAATCGAGGAAAGTTGGCATCCTGATCGTTTGATTAATTCCGCTTTCCGCTGTGAGGTTAATCCGTGGTTTCCCGATACGTCCCCTGGTGGTAGTAATTACCAGTACACCGTTGGCGCCCTTTAATCCATAAATAGATGTGGTAGCTGCGTCTTTGAGAATGGAAACGGATTCAACTTCATTCACGTTTAATTGTGAAAGTTGTGAATAATCGTACTCGATGTCATCTACGATAATCAGCGGTTTGTTATCGTCAGTAAGAGAGTTAACGCCCCTGATATAAAAATCGGCGGCATCTGCTCCGGGTTGTCCGCTGCGCTGCTGGCTGAAGAAGCCGGGTAAGCGGCCGATAAGGGTATTTTGAATGCTTGCTGTAGGAACAGTTCTGATCTCTTCACCTTTTACTGAGCTGACAGCTCCCGTACTTGTAATCCTTTTCTGGCGTCCGAAGCCTACCACCACCACATCTTCCAGCCCTTTTACATCCGGGGTGAGGTGAACAACCATTGGGGTCCCTGCAACCGCCGTAATGGTTTGAGGCAGGAAGCCTACGCACGTGATCATCAGTTTCTTTACACCACCCGGCTTCAGTGAGAGGGTGAAATTGCCATGTTCATCAGAAACGATCCCATTCGTCCTGTTGTCCAGTTCTGAAACAGTAGCTCCGCTTATTGCCTGGTTTTTATCATCTACCACATGTCCTCTTATCATTAAATGCTGAGACCATGCAGCCGTTGACATCAGCGAAAGCCATATCAATATGAATATCTTTATTTTCATTTTATGCTGTTTATTGTAACAAAAAGTTTAGTACCCCGGATTTTGTTCTATTCCCCGATTTACCTGCGTTTCTTTTACAGCAATAGGAAATAAGTACATGGCATCTGTAAAAAAAGGAGTGGTAACCACCTTCGGCGCATAGTTGAATGTGCCATTGGTATTTTTGGTAATGGTAACGCCATGGAGTGTGGTTCCATAAACGGCTTTCGCAATTTTCCATCTGCGTATGTCCCAAAATCGTTGTTCCTCAAATGCCAGTTCTATGCGCCGCTCATTACGAACGGCATCCCGCATCTGGGCCTGCGACAATCCGGGAGCCAATGTACTAGGAGAAAGCCCGGCTCTCTGGCGGATTTTTTCAACCGCCGCATACACGGATGCATCAGGCCCGGCATATTCATTTTGCGCCTCGGCATACATTAAAATAATGTCCGCATATCTGATAATGCACCAGGGCGGAATGAAGCCGCCATCGCGGTAAAAAGTGGTGGTATAATTTGCGCTGCTGCTATCATTGGCACAAAACTTTTTGGCATAATAGCCTGTTTGTGTTTGTACAGGAGCAAGGGTAGCATTATTCGGTTTGTCTTTTCCTCCTTCAAAAGTTTCTACCGGTCTTTGCAGCCATTTAGCGCCATTATAAAACACGGTTTGTTCCAGGCGGGGATCACGGCCGGCGTATGGATTCAACTGATCATAACCAGAAGAGGGGTCAGTGATTTTTTTCCCATTTTTCATCGGGAAGGCGTCAACAAATTCCTGCGTTGGACTTACACGTCCTTCACTATTGCGGTTTGCGGGCTTATATCCGGGCGGAGACATATAATAGGAATAGGCATTGTCAATACGTGGATCACTCATCCGGAAGAAAATATGTTCCTTGTTGGCCCGTTGTAACATCAGGGTATACCGATTGGGCTCCAGGTCATAAATACCCAGATCCATCAGGGCTTTCGCCGCATCGGCGGCTGCTTTCCATCTTTCTGCACTGTAGGCGCCGTAGCCAGTATAACTTCTGCCGGGCGTTGGCGACGGATTAAATAAAGGGCTGGCAGCCAGGAGCAATACCTTCGCCTTAATGGCCAATACAATGCTTTTACGCATTTTCCCGAAATCGGCATCGGTTGTTCTTCCAGCAAGGGGTGCGTCAGGACGCAGGCTGTCTTTAGCGATATCAAGTTCTGATACGATGTAGTTCACGCATTCTTCGAAGCTGTTACGTTTTAAATTCAATAATTCTTTATCATTGGAATCGAAAACGTTATTACCTATCAATGGTACGCCACCGTATCGCTTTA
This sequence comes from Chitinophaga sp. Ak27, assembly GCF_012726295.1. Classification (GTDB taxonomy): domain Bacteria; phylum Bacteroidota; class Bacteroidia; order Chitinophagales; family Chitinophagaceae; genus Chitinophaga. Next base: position 30,657 of record NZ_JABAOB010000009.1, read on the forward strand.
CCAACTCGTAATAAAAATAGGCCCTGAGTGCACGTGCCTCATTAGGCAGCCATACTTTGCGCGATGAATCTGCCCAGGGCACGCGCTGGTAATTATTCAGGAAAATATTCGCGGCTCTTATAGCGCTGTAACAGTTGCCCCAGTTATCATCAAATGTAGTAACAGGACTATATCCGCCACGAATGATGTTCCACGCTTCGTTCCCATCTGCGCTTGGAACAGCATCATCAGAAAAGCATTCCAGGGGCACCAGGGAGAGGTTGGTTTTCACTCCGCCATTGAGCCCCCAACTGGAACCTCCCAACATCCGGTTATACCCGGAAGGGATTTTCCCATATATATTGGTCACCCATTTATATGCCTGATCCCCGGTAGGATCATTCTCATCGAAAATATAATCTATAGTAAGCAGCTCAAGCGGTTTGTCTTCAAATGCCTTTTTACAGGATGATATTGAAGAGAAGATTACCAGGAATATAAAACAGCACCAGCCATAATTCGTTTTCATACAGTAATGCATTGTCGGTTAAAATTTAATATTGATACCGAAATTGAAGATTTTCATAATGGGGTAAGCGGCGCCCCAGGACTCCGGATCCAGGTCTTTCCTCACGTCATAAATTTCCGCCCAGGTAAGCAGGTTTAATCCATTGGCAAACAGGCGCACAGAAGGAAGGCCAATTTTACGGGATAATTTCTCAGGGAAAGTGTAGCCTATCTCAACGTTTTTGAGGCGTATAAAATCATTATCCCTCTGCCAGAAAGAAGAAATCTGGGTATTATTCGTGTTGTTGCCCAGCCACAACCTGGGTTGTTGCGCTGTTGCAGCCGTTGCTGCAGTAAACCGGCCCAGGTTGTACTCATAGGCATTATTTTGTCCGCTGTTGCCAAAGCCGTTCATAAAATCACCACTTAAATAACTCTGGCGATTTAATGTGCCCTGGATAAGTATGGAGAGGTCAACGCCTTTATAACTAAACCCGGTATGGAGGCCGTAATAGATGGTAGGTTTCGTAGTGCCAATGGGTCCCTGATCATCCACTGTAATCTGGCCATCTCCATTGCGGTCCAGGTACCGTATATCGCCAGGTCGAAGGGAAGACTTGGGGGAGGATGGCATTACTGCAGTAGCCGGATCATTGATTTCATCATAGGATTTAAACAAGGCAATGGCGGTGTAGCCGTAGAGTAGTCCTACCGGCTTTCCTGTTGTAATCTGGTAATCGTAGTTTTTAGGTAATTCTGCATTATAAACTACTTTTGATTGAACAAGCGAGAAGTTACCGGTAACAAAATAGTTAAACGCTTTTATCTGCTGTTGCCAGCTCAGGGAAATATCAGTACCCCAATAGTTGAAACGCTGGTAGTTCTGATTCGGGTATCCCCCGCCAAATATAGCTGTGGTTAAGGTAGGGGGGGCTACAAGATCATAAAACTTATGGAAGAAATAGTCAGCAGTGAATGTCAACTTATTGTTCCATAGACCGAGGTCGATGCCGGCATTGAGTTTTTTTGCTTTTTCAGGAGTGAGACCTGTGTTGGCAATGGCATTTTCTCCGGAGCTCTTGTCAAGTGAAGATCCAGAGCCAAACCAATAGCCATTGGCATTAAAGTAGGTTTGTATATACGAAAAGTAGCCGGCATTTACCTGCCCCGTCAAACCATAGCTGGCTCTTAACTTCAGGTTGCTGATAAAAGGCAGGGTGTGGCTAATGAATGGTTCCTTATGCAAGTTCCAGCCAAGCCCGCCCGCCCAGTAGGTAGCCCAGCGTTTTGTTGGCGCCAGCCAGTTGTATCCTCCATAGCTGACGGCGCCTTCAGCTACATATTTTTCATCAAAGGCATAGTTTACTTTACCTGAATAGGCGGTATAGTTTTCCGGCAGGTTGGTGGTATTGAAGGCTAGCCTGCTTTGCTGGTTGGCAACTGCCAATGCGGATATGGTATGTTTTTTAAAGGTTCTGTCATAACCCACAGATCCTTCCAGGTACACAATGCGGTATCGCTCATTTGGACCACCCCCGGTCGTTTGCTCGGTTGTTGATCCATACTTGGTGTAGGTATTATTCAGGTATTGATATACTTCAAAATTTTTATCCCGTTTCGTGGTAAAGTAAGCGGTGTTATTGTTGGAGGCTTTTGCTTTGGCCCATAGCCCTTTTGTAAGTGCGTCGAATTTTTGAGTGACCTCCAGGTCAACCGCAATGTCTCTAACATCCTGGAATTGATATCCCCGGGCAATGGCCTGGCCCCAAATGTTGGTGTTACCCTGGTATTTGTCACTCCCCCCAAAAGTCCCGTCAGGGTTAAAAACAGGATAGGCAAGTTGCGGAGTATTTAACATGGAGGAGAAGATTCCGGAAACACCTCCCCCGGGCTGGTTGTAACGTTGGAAACGACCAAACAGGTTTAATTGTACAAAAGTAGTTGGTGTTACATCCACTCCCACATTCGAGCGCAAAGCATATCTATTTAATTGGGCATTGGTGTTATATTTATTTTCGTCGCTGGTTCTGATGATTCCTTTTTCTCTCATATTATCCAGGTCAACGAAGTACCTGAATCCTTTCCCGCTTCCCTGAATGTTAAGATTGTAACGCGAGATACCCGCTCTTTTATCCAGCACAGTGTTGTACCAGTCTATATCAGGATAGGTATAGGGATCTGTATGATGTCGATATGCATCAATTTGAGCCTGTGAATATTGGGGAGTAACCGGTGTTGTGCCAGCATCGTTTTGCTGGGCCTCATTATACAGGGTAGCATATTGCCAGGCAGACAAAGGCTTAGGGAGGGCGGTGGGTGTTTCAAATCCCGATTGGGCAGTAAATGAAATACGGGGTTTGCCAACATCCCCTTTTTTAGTCCTGACGGAGATTATTCCATATGAGGAACGCTGACCGAACATCACTGTTGAAAGCGCATCTTTTAATACTGTAATAGATTCAATCTGTTCCGGATCGATGGACTGATACCCCCTTTCAACGCCGTCAATCAGGATGATTTGTGCCCTTGCTCCGCGGATGTTGAAGCCCATGCCATTGCCGTCCAGGCCAGGCCCGCCACTGCCGAAAGTGATATTTAAGCCGGGTATGCGGCCTGGTAGCGCCTGCAGGAATTGAGGGCTTGGCGTTGTGATGAGCTGATTGGTGTAAACTGTTGCCGCCGACTGGAGCAACCTGCTTTTTGCCTGTTCTCCATATAAAACAGGGACAATTGTAGCGTCTTTCGACATCTCAATTGCGGCGCCAGGTTTAGAATTAACCTTCGTGGTATCAGCCACCTGCGCCCTGGCAGAAGAAAATAACAATAGGTTAGAGGTAAGGAAGACCAGGTTAACCTTACAGTAAACGTGCCTCCAGATACCGGAAGGTAGCAGAATATCTGCGGTTCGATTTTTTTTCATAGTGGACATTTATAAAGACAAAAAGATTGCCGCCAGGATAAAACCGCTTTTACCCTGTTAGTTATTATTGAAATTTTGATTGATTACTTCAGTTAACTGTTTTTCATAGTGGATGATGCTGCTTTATAGGTTTTGCCTTTTTGCGCCTGTATTTCGTAGATATAATAACCTGGTGTAGTTACGCCCTTCGTAATGCTTTCGGTGAATATCACAGGAACGGTAGTACGAATTTTGCATGGTTCACCATTGGCAGACCTGATACTGAAGCTGGTTAAACGGCCATTGCTCCAGTTAATGTTTACCTCAAATCCTCCCCTGGCACGTAATCCTTTTACGGACCCATTGGGCCATGCCGCCGGAAGGGCAGGGAGAATATCAATTACGTAGGCATATGTGCCGTCGTTGGTGGTGTAAGTTTCCTGGCTCTGCAACAGCATTTCTGTGATGCCGCTGACTGCGCCGAAATTGCCATCAATCTGGAAGGGGGGATGTGCGTCGAAAAGGTTGGGATAAGTTCCCCCGGCATCAGCCATGATAGTTTTCAGCTGTTTGGTAGGCCTGAGCTGGTAAGATAACAGGCGGTGCGCATGATCGCCATTGCGCAGCCTGGCCCAGAAATTCTCTTTCCAAGCAATAGACCATCCGGTACCATCATCGCCCCGTAATTCCAGCGTTTTTTTTGCTGCGTCGGCCAGTTCAGGTGTTTTGAAAACAGTGACCTGGTGACCCGGATGAAGTGGAAAAAGATGTGATACATGCCTGTGGTGAGGATCGTCAGTATTGAGATCCCAATCCCTGTTCCATTCTTCTAACTGCCCTTCTTTGCCTATCCTCAGGGGGCTTATGTTGTCCCGGGCGGCGGTTACCTGCTTTCTAAATGCTTCGTCGGTATGGAGGATAGTACCCGCCATGGCCACATTGTCGAACAAATCCCAAATAATAGCTTTTTCCATAGTGGCGCCTTCTGTAACATTTCCTTTTTGTTTACTGTCTGTAATAAAATTGTTTTCAGGAGATGTGGAAGGAGAGGGGACCAGATGTCCCTCATTATCGGTGATCATAGTGGCAAGATAAAATTCGGCGGCGCCTTTCAGTACCGGGTAAATTTTTTTGAGATAATTGGTATCTCTGCCGAATGCATAGTGCTCCCATAAATGTTGGCATGCCCAGCCACTACCACCGGCGAATACGCCCCATGGCAGCGCTGCTCCGGGGCTTGTCCATCCCCAGCCATTAGTAGTATAGCCATAGTACCAGCCAGGTGTATCCGGTCCGAAATAGGCTTTGGCAGTTTTGCTCCCAGGAGCCACAAGTGCAGTAGTGAGCCGGATCATAGGCTCATGCAGTTCTCCCAGGTTGGTGGGTTCTGCAGGCCAGTAGTTCATCTGGTAATTAATGTTGGACTTATAATCACATTTCCAGGGCAGATCAAACCCATCGCCCCAGAGGCCCTGTGAATTGGATGGCAGCAGGTTGCCCGGACGGCTGGAAGATATAAGCAGGTACCGGCCATACTGGTAAAACAGGGCGGCAAACCCAGGATCTTTTTTTCCATCACCGTAATTTTTAAGCCGCTCATCTGTAGGGAGTGAGTCTGCAGCTGCGCCCAGGTTGATCCTGACCCTGTTAAAAAAAGCTTTATAATCGGCTACGTGCCTTGCTTTTAAACGGTTATAGCCTATACCCATAGCTTGTTGCAGTTGCCGGGCCACTTTCTCGTGCGGGAGTTCTCCTTTAAAACCTTTATCATAGTCCAGGATGTAAGAGGTGCCGGCTGTCACGTAAACAGTAAGCTCCCGGCTGTTTCTAACTGTAATGCTATCGCCGCTGCCACTGATAATCCCATCTGTAACTACTGCCAGCTGCACTTCAAAGTCCAGCGTTGCCCCGGTATTACCCGTCATAACCAGTTTATTGGGGGCTTCGAACCGTGTTTGTGACCTCTCTTTCCGGTGTAGGAGAATGCTGACCGTAATGGGCGTATGCCCGGTAGCTTTTATGTGATGAACCAGTACACTGTTGGGAGCACTGGAAAATGTTTCGCGTGTGTACCTCGTTCCGGATTGATCGAACGCTACACCGGAAATGGCCTCTTCTATATCCAGCCAACGCCTGTATGAACTGGCAGCGCCCACCGCATCTTTATAATGAAGAAAAATATCTCCGAGAGTTTGATAGGAAGAGTAGTAAGGAGCTGACGAAGTCATGAAACGGGCGGTGAGTTCCTGGGCCGCTTTATATCGTTCCTGTCGTATAGCCGTCCGGATGGTATCCAGGAATTTATAGGCATCTTTTCTATCGGCCGCTGGTTGCGGGTCGCCGGACCAAACGGTAATGTCGTTCAGCTGCAGACGGTCTGTCCCCGTACCGCCAAATACCATGGCGCCCAATGTGCCATTACCCACTGGCAATGCTTCGATCCATTCCTTTGCAGGAAACCGGTACCAGAGTGATAGGGGAGGCTTTTGCCCTGAAGCTTTCCAGGAAATTATCAGCAAAGAGAAAACAGCAATAAAGGTTTTAAATGTCAAATTGACCCTTAACATGGAAATTTGATTTTCTAACGTGAAAAAGGTATTAATCCCCGGAAGAGGCGTCCTGGCATAAAAGACAGGCTGATTTACCAACGACATTTTAAAGCCTGATACGAATTGGTCCTCCCGTTTTGGACAACCACATCGATGGAGCTTTCGCCGGCAAAATACACAGGAATGAATTAAAAATTGTCAATTAGACAAGAATTACTATTGTGCACCCTGAATTATGAGAGTGCCTCCCCCTGGCGCTTGTTTTTTGCCGCGTGAATGATCCCCAGGGCGAGGTATAAATCCCTTATTCAACCTTATTTTTAGTTTCAGGAGATGAGTAAACCGGTAGTGGGCTGCCGCCACCTTCAGGTGCAATGTTCGGCGGTATTTCAGCACGCGGGGTTTCATGATGAAAGGAAATGAATTGAAGGCTGCATGAATTAAAAAGTGTCATTTAGACAAAAATTACTATTATACACCCTGAATTATCAGAATACCCCCCCTCGACACTTGTATTTCCCGGAGTAAATTGTAGCAAAGAACAGGGGGGTAAACTCGTAATTCAGCCGGTCAACCAAAGCAATGTAGTATTTTAATTTCACGGGATGAGAAAACTTGTAATGTGCTGTCTGCTATTTTGGGGGACAGCGTTCCACGTGCCGGGATTCGCCGCTGGCGACAACCGCTATTATGTAATTTCATACCTGGGTATAGAACAGGGGTTGTCAAATAATGCGGTCCGTTGTGTGTTTCAGGACCATAAAGGGTTTATGTGGTTCGGTACCTATGATGGTCTGAACCGGTATGATGGCAATGTATTCAAAGTATTCCGGAACAGGTTCAACGACAGCAGTTCCCTTGTAAATAACTGGGTTTTTACGATCAACGAAGATTTACAGTACAAACTATGGATTGGTACCAGGCAGGGAATTAATATCTATGATAATGTTTCCGGGAAGTTCAGCAGTGTGCAATACCGGGTGGCAGGGACTACCAGATTAGAGCGGGTAGCTGCTGTGGTACGGGATATAAAGAGAGATGGAAAAGGAAATATGTTGATTGGAACCGAGAACCTGGGCTTGTTGTTTTGCCCTGCGGGCACCTATACCGCCGTGCAGTTGCCGCTATCTATCGGCAGTCAGCGCCTCACATCCTATGACGCAGGCAGCATTGAGATTGCCGGCAATGGGGACGTGTGGTGCTTTGTACAGGGCAGAGGGCTGTGCCGGCTGAACAAAAATGCTTCCGTGGTAAACCTGGTAAACGGCACTTTCGCAACAGCAGATTGCATCAGGTCCGACAGGGATCTGCTATGGATAGGTACGCCCAATGGATTGTTAAAATATTCAGTATCCTCCAATCAATACCAGGAATCGTTTACGGAAGAGAACGGGAAGTTGTCGTATAACAAAGTATTGGGCTTATACCTGGACAAACACAGAAGGCTTTGGATAGCCACGAATGGCGGCGGTATAAATATTATTCGTACGGAAGACGGAACCCCGGTGGAGAGTATTCCTGCCGGCAATAGTAACAATACCCTCGCCAGCGCCTCTGTAAGTGCAATTTATGAAGATACCGATGGCCGCAAATGGATTGGGACACTGAGAGGCGGGGTCAATATTATAGATCCGAAAAAGGATAGATTTCAATCGGTGTTGCACGATCCATTGAACAGCAATAGCCTGGTAAGCAATTTTATTTATGCATTTTGTGAAGAGAAGGATGGTACGGTTTGGGTAGGTACAGACGGAGGGGGAATAAGCAGGTGGCAAAGGAAAAACGCACAGTTCACCAATTTTAGCCATCAGCCTGGTGTACCGGCATCTCTTAGTGATAATTTCGTCACAAATGTACGATGCGACAATGAGCAGCACATCTGGGTGTCTACTTTCTGGGGAGGAATCAACCGGTTTGACAGGAAAACAAATACTTTCCGGCATTACAGCCTGGTATATAACAGCAGCCAAAAGGAGAGCAAAACCGTGTACCTGCTGTATGAAGATAGCCATAATACCTTATGGGCCGGCACTTTCGGCAGAGGAGCGTTATCTAAAGGCGCACTGTATCAATACGACAGACAGCAGGACACGTTTAAGCTGGCCGACGACAAGCTGACGGACCTCTTCACGATGAAAGAAGACAGTTCCGGGCAGCTATGGGCAGGGAACCTTCGCAGCCTGATAAAAATTGACCCGCAGCATCATAACGATATATTTTATCCGCTTGGTAACCCGGTGAGAGCCATTCATGAAGACCGCAACGGCCGCTTCTGGGTTGGCACAGAAGGTGGAGGATTGCTGCTGTTTGACCGCACACAGGGCAAAATACTGGAGCGCTATACAACGGCAGAAGGGCTATGTAACAATGCGGTGCTCAATATCCTGGAGGATGAAACAGGCGACCTCTGGATAAGTACTTTTTACGGCATCTCCAGGTTTAATACCCGCAGGAAAATTTTTACGAATTTCTACCAGGGAGATGGGCTTTCCAGTAACCAATTTAACTATAATGCCGCGCTGCAGCTGCAATCCGGTGAATTAATGTTTGGCGGTATCAAAGGCCTCAACATCTTCCGGCCATCCAATATCCTGGCGTCTAGAGGAAAACTTAAAATGCTGTTCACTGATATTCATATTAATAATATGCCTATCGGACAACGGACAGGGTATATTGAAGAACAGCAGGGCGACGACATTAGAAAAATCAAAGTGCCCTACCGAGAGGCCGTTTTAACCTTCGATTTTACTGCCCTGGATTATTCTACCGCCGAAAAAATTTCCTACGCTTATTATATGGAGGGATGGGATAAAAACTGGAACTATACCGGCAATACAAGAACAGCCACCTACACACACCTCGCTGCAGGGCAGTACACATTCCGGGTAAAAAGCACCAATGCTGAAGGACAATGGATAGATAATGAGATCAGCCTGACAATCATAGTGTTGTCTCCCTGGTATGCCTCCTGGTGGGCGTATTTGTTATACCTGTTTATCGTCATAGCCCTGGCGGCAGTTTACATCACGTACCAGACAAAGCAACGCCGGCTCAGGTATGAAGTTGCACTTGCCAACCTGAATACCGAAAAAGAAAGGGAGCTCAACGAAAAAAAGATCGCTTTTTTTACCAACGTATCACATGAATTCCGTACGCCGCTTACCCTGATCATCAACCCGGTGAAAGACCTGATGCTGGAACAGGACCCTGATGGAAAGCACCGGCGGGAGCTTACCACCATATACCGCAATGCACGCCGCTTGCTGCGTTTGCTGGATCAGTTGCTGCTGTTCAGGCGGGCAGACAGTGATATAGATAAGTTGAAGCCAGCTCGTGTCAATTTCACCGAATTATGCCGGGATGTGTTTCAGTCGTTTGAATCGCAGGCACAGTCGGGTGGCCTGATATATTCATTTGATAGCAGCCAGGAGGAAGTATGGATTACCGGCGACCGGGAAAAGCTGGAGATAATTCTTTTCAACCTGTTATCGAATGCCTTTAAATATACGCCTGCCGGCGGCAGTATTGCTATGAAGCTGTATAGCGCCGGCAACCAGGTAGCAGTAACTATAGCAGATACCGGGTGTGGCATACCCGAAGGAACCGGTAACCATATATTTGAAAAGTTTTATAGGTCCGAAGAGAGCGGATCTGCAGAGAAGCCGGGATTTGGCATTGGGCTGTACCTGGTGAAAAAGTTCATGGAGCTGCACCAGGGGATAGTGAGCTTTGAAAGCAGGGAAGGAGGAGGTACCTTGTTTACCGTTGCTTTACCGTGTGGTACTGATCAATTGAGCGAGGAACCCTCTGATAGTGCTCCAGCTGATAAAACCAGCTTCCTGAAAGCTATGACAGCAGAGAAGCTGGAGGACATTTCGCCGGAAGAGCCGGAGGAAGAAGTGATCAGCACCATAATTACCTCCAGGCAAACTATGCTGATCGTAGATGACGATGCACAGATACGTCAATACATTTCAGGCATGTTCCGGTCAGCTTTTAATATTGAAGAAGCCAGTAATGGAAAAGAGGGATTGGAAAAAGCGATGGCTATGTTGCCAGATGTGGTGATCAGTGATATCAGGATGGAAACGATGTCGGGCCTGGAACTATGTAAAGAAATCAAACAAAATACACTGTTGAACCATATCCCGGTTATCCTGCTTACCGGCTCCTCAGCAGAAGAAGGGAAGTTGGCAAGTGCTGAAGTAGGCAGTGACTATTATATTACCAAGCCATTTGAAAAGGAACTGCTGATAGCAACGGTGCATAGCGTGCTGCAAACAAGAGACAATCTGCGTAACTATTTCCTGAATGAAGTAACGCTCCGTAAGAACGATTTTAAAGTTTCAGGCCAGTATAAAGAGTTCGTAGAAAAATGTATTGCTATTGTAGAAGCAAATCTGGACAATGACGAGTTCAATATTAAAGTATTGGCGAGGGAAATTGGGATGAGCTATTCTTCGGTATATAAAAAGATCCGGTTGGTATCCGGGGAGTCACTGAGAGGATTTGTCCGCTTCATACGCCTGAGAAAAGCTGCTGAACTAATGATCAATACAAGTCTCAATGTCAATGAAATAGGTTTCCAGGTGGGTATTAATGATGTTAAGTACTTCCGGGAACAGTTTAATAAGGTATTTGGTATGAACCCTTCCGGGTACATCAGGCGTTACCGGAAGGTATTCGAAGATAAATACAAGCTGGAAAAAATAGAGACACGGAAAAAGGAGTCAGGCAGGAAGAAAGTCTGATCGTCAAATGTGTTAACCTCTTGCCCTCCTCCGTGCAAATCCGCCGGGGGAGGGGTAATCCTCCATAAAATTCACACTTCACCCCCCTTTTTATGCGATTACTCCCCCTTATAGTTGGGGGGTGTTGTTGTTTACTTTGCATACTGGCCAGCGGTATTTATCAATCAAAAATTTAATGACACGTTATGACAACCATTCTATGTTTTATGAATGATCGACGAGTCGATTATCCTTGATTATTTGTCAGTGAATAAACTGTATTGAAGATTTATTATCCACGTTCAACGCCACTAAAAAAACTGGTATGCGTAAAAACAGACTATTACCAACATGCGCCGGATTCCTCGGGACATTGCTATTGCTTTCATCTGCCAATCTCCTGTCGGCCCAGGTAAAACCAACCATCACCGTTTCCGGTAAACCAATCAAAACTATTTCCGGCAAGGTTGTAAGCGCCGAAACAGGGGAACCGCTGATAGGGGCTACTATCATCCTGAAGGGTTCCAACCAGGGAGCAACTGCCGATAAAAACGGCTTTTTTTCCCTGCCTGCTGCTGCTCCGTATACCACCCTGGTGGTAAGCTATCTGAATTTTGAGAAACAGGAAGTATCCATTACCACGGGCGTCCTGGATATCAGGCTAAAGCCATCCGGGAATATGAGCGAGGTGGTAGTGGTGGGTTATGCCAAACAGAAAAAGGCGACGCTCACGGGCGCGGTAGAACAGGTGTCCGGAAAAACCTTTGAAAGCCGGGCTGTTACCAATGTGGCGTTAGCCTTGCAGGGGCAAACGCCGGGACTGATCGTTACCAGGAGTTCTCCCCGTCCCGGCAACGAAGGTATTGCCCTCCGTATCCGCGGCGCTTCCTCTGTAAATGGCAGCGACCCCCTGATTGTAGTGGACGGTGTTCCCGTTCTCAATGCCTACTCCTTTCAGAACCTCAACCCGGACGATATCGAAAGCATATCCGTACTAAAAGACGCATCTGCCGCCATTTACGGTTCCCGTGCAGCCAATGGGGTTATTCTTGTAACCACCAAAAGGGGCCATGGTAAACTTAAAGTAGACTACAACGGCAATATGCGCTTTGTTACGAATGGCATCACCGGCTATTCTCCCAGCATGCAGGAATATGCTACCATGTGGCTGGAGGCAAATAAGGAAGAAACCATGCCTAACTGGTGGGTATGGGGAAGTGAGGAAACCCTGAAGAAAATGCAGCAGGGCATTGAAGGCGCATACCCTTTGTACGGTACCGACTTTTACATCTATAACGCCAACAGGATAAAGGAAATGTTTGCACCCCGTTATTCTTATCAGCATAATTTAAGTCTTTCCAACAGCTCGGAGAAATCTTCCTACCGCCTGTCCTTTGGTTATGCAGATAATAAGGGTAATCTCGCTACCGCTTACGATGGCCAGAAACAGTACAATGCCAGGTTTAACTACGATTACAACCTGACAAAATACCTGAAGCTGGAAACTAATATCAGCCTGATCGATGCTAAAACGAGCGAACCAGCCGTAGGATTGGATAATACGCTCTATGCCTACGATATGCCTTTCTATCCGGCTAAAAATCCCTATGGCAATTGGTTCGCGACTTTCAATGGGGTGGATGCAGGCGCTAACAGGAATGCAGCAGCCATGACTTCCGCCGGCGGAAGAAGCAACAAAAATTCCCTGACAGGTCGGGTAGACGTGAAAGCAACTTACCAGATCACTAATGACCTGTCGCTAGAAGGATTAGCCTCCCTCCAGAACGAAAGGTTTAACCAGGAACGCTACGTACTGCCGGTGCAGTTATATAATTGGTACAATGTACCTACCAGTATCGGTCTTAATACCGGCGGCACCAATAATGTTTACTATACCTATGCCTGGCAAGGGATGTATCAGTACTATTCAGGATTGTTGCGCTACAATAAAACGCTCGCATCGAATCATCATCTTGCCGCCATGGCGGGCATCAATGCCGAAAAAAATAACTCACAATGGGTATCGGCACAGCGTGTAGGCTTTACCGATATGGGCGTGTACGATATCAGCCTCGCATCTACCACCACGCAAACGAACGCAGGATCCAAAAGCCTGAATGGCCGCTACTCTTATCTCGGCCGGTTGAATTATGATTACAAGGAGAAATACCTGGTAGAATTGGTGGGAAGAAGAGATGGTAATTCCAGGTTCGCCTCCGGATATAAGTTCAAGAACTTTGGAACCCTGCAGTTGGGATGGGTGTTTACCAACGAGGCATTCATGGAAAACCTCCATTCTGTTGTTAGTTTCGGTAAGGTACGCGCCACCTACGGTACTACCGGAAATGAAGCATCCGGGCTGGGGGCATTCGACTACCTGTCTACCGTCAATATCGGTACCGCCGTACTGGGATCACCCGCCACACAGCAACAGGGAACAAGCCTGAATAATAATGGCCTGATCAGCTATAACAGGACCTGGGAAAAAGTAAAGCAGCAGAATATTGGGGTGGACCTGAATCTCTTCTCCAACAAGCTGTCTACCAACTTCGACTATTTCGTTAAAGAAAATATCGGTATGCTGGTGGATGTAACCTATCCTTCCGTGTTGGGCGGCGCTGCACCGAAGACGAACAGCGGCAGGTTCAAAACCAAAGGCTGGGAGTTCATACTCGCCTGGAAAGATTCAAAGAAAGACTTCAGCTACAACGCTTCATTTAATATCAGCAATACCCGTACAGCAGTGAGCGGAGTACAGGGACGCGACAGCTATAACGCCGGACGTAATGATATCGTGAATGGGTATCCCTACCAGTCGTGGTTCGTTTACAAAACCAACGGATACTTCCGGGATCAGGCAGAGGTAGACGCCTACTATGCTACCTATGGCGGCAGTACATTGTTGGCCGGTCTGCCACAAAACAACCAGGCGGTGGCGCTACGTCCGGGAGATACTAAAAAAGTAGATGTAGCCGGCACAAAGAATATTACCAACATCGGGAATGAAAAAAGCTCACTCGTATATGCCGGCGATGGTACTCCCCATTTCACCTTCGGCCTTAACCTGGGCGCATCCTGGAAAGGCTTCGATTTGTTCACCACTTTCCAGGGACAATGGAAGCAAAACATCATGCGGGATGGGTATATGTCTTATCCTTTTGCAGCCATATGGACCAACCAGAATCCGTCATTCCTTGGAAAAACCTGGACAACCAGTCATACAGATGCCATATATCCACGCCTGACCACCAACGGAGCCCGCGCCAACTGGAATTATGGCTATAATGATTTCATGCTGCAAAACAACCGTTATATCCGCCTGAAATCGTTGATCCTGGGTTACACATTGCCGCAACGATGGACCGAAAAAGCAAGACTCAACAGGGTTCGTGTATACTTCTCCGGTAATGACCTCTGGGAATGGACTTCTATCAAAGACGGTTTTGACCCTGAAATGGGAGAATCGTCCATCAACAGTGGTTATCCATTTGGAAGAACCTGGTCCTTTGGGTTAAACCTGGGATTATAGGGCATTTATCATCATAACGGCAACTTGCCAAAAACTGAATTCATGAAAACGATACTTAACAATATTATCATAGGAGGCCTCTGCCTTGCCATGGTGGCCTGCCAGAAGAGTTTTATTGACCTGAATCCCAATGCACAGTTTACCGATGCAGCGTACTTTAAGAAGCCATCTGATTTCAAAGATTTCGCCACGGGGTTATACGGCCAGATGCCCCGCTGGAGCTTCGGCTCTATGGATAACGGGTCTGACATCTCCGCCAATTCCAATGGTAATGGCAGCGATATCGGTACCGGCACCATCGCAGTGGGCAGCACAAACTGGAGCTACGATGGCATACGCAGCTGCAACATCCTGTTATCAAAGGCGGCGGCATACACCGGTACCGGCGACATCAGTCAGTACGTATCAGAAGCCTATTTCTTCCGTGCGTTCGCTTACTTCAACCTCCTTAAAACCTATGGCGGGGTACCGCTGGTAACAACGGTACTGGGTGTAGAATCGCCCGAGCTGTATAATAAGCGTAGCAGCCGTTACCAGGTAGTGGCCCAGGTATTGGCCGATCTCGATCTCGCCATTGCGGGATTGCCGACAGAACAGAATATTGGCGCGGTAGACAAGGGTAGAATCAGCAAATGGGCTGCCATGGCGTTCAAGGCACAGGTAGAATTGTATGAAGCCACCTGGGAAAGATATGTGGGTCAGTCGACGGATGGCGATGGCAGCAGCAGCGGCGCCGGTACGACGGGATATGATCCTGCCAATGGCAGCAAGTACCTGAAAGATGCCGTGAACCTTTGTGAGCAGGTGATGGACAATGGCGGATATGAGCTGTGGAACAAAAACAGCGATACCAAAATGGCCAGTTTAAGTTCCTGGTATTTATTTAACCTGGAAGATGAAGGAAGTAATCCCGGTGGCTATAACAAGCAAAGCAACAAGGAATTTATTCTTTATACAGTGTATGACTATACGCTGAGGCAATCCGGCATCAATATATCATGGACTGTCTCACAGTTGTATCCCAGCAGAAAGTTTGTGGATATGGCAGTGTGCACGGATGGATTGCCACCCGCCAAATCCCCCCTGTTCCAGGGATATCATACCACCACCTCCGAATTTGAGAACAGGGACTTACGTCTGCTGAACTACCTGTACGCATCAACGACGGCGCCTTCTACTGTAACGCTCGACTATGGCGGTCTTGGGTTTGGTGGCTATGGCAACAGCAAGTATGGCGTATATGGTTTTGGCAGCCGCAGGATTGACCGTACAGAATCCGCTAACTGGCCAGTTATCCGCCTGGCAGAGGTATACCTGACCTACGCAGAGGCATTGGTAGAATTGAATGGTAATATGTCTGATGCACAGCTGGACGCTTCGATAAATAAGCTCCGCGACCGTGCTGGCGTAGCGCATCTGACCAATGCGCTGGCAGCGGCAAATGGCCTGGTGATGAAAGAGGAAATCAGGCGAGAACGTACCGTGGAGCTGTATCGCGAAGGCAAACGTTTCGATGACCTGAAGCGCTGGGGCATATTGGAGGCATCATTGAATCCATCCAGGCTTGGCAGGGTAGTGGGGGATGCATCCTATGAAACGCCATTCAAAGATGCGGCAGGCAATCCTACGGCGGCGTATAAGCCTTCCAGCTTTGTTTTCGGAGAAGAAACGGCGGCAACACCGGCAGGTATGCTGAAATGTGTAGTGGTGGGTAGCTCCCGGAATAACAGCGTGGCAAAAAAACACTACCTGTACCCAATCCCCACATCGCAGATGATTTTGAATAAGAACCTGCTGCAAAATCCGGGGTATTAAAAGTTTTCATTTCATTATCAACTGACCTTTTATGACAACTAGAAATATTTTCAGCAGCCTGCTGCTGCCAGGACTGCTCCTGGTCACAGGCAGCTTCCTTTCTTCCTGTGAGAAAGATGCCCAATTCAGGGAATTCAATTATCCGGCTCCCATAGTAAAGGACTTTTTACCAAAGCAGGGATATCCATTAGGCGATGTAACCATAACAGGACAGGACTTTGGAGAAGTGGTAGGTGCGGTAAGGGTATATTTTGGCAATGTACGGGCAGATACGGTGAGAAGTGTTACCAATAATAAAATTGTAGTGCAGGCGCCCGCCAAAGGCATTACCGGCATCATCACTGTTGAAATATTTGGCAAGCGGGATTCAATACCACAGGTGTTCACTTTTAAACCTGGCGCCCGTTTGGTATCTATGAGCAGCAATAAAGCCGCGGTGGGAGACGAGATCACCCTGACTGGGAGCAATTTCGGAACAGATAAGTCCCTGGTACATGTATTCGTGGGCGCCAAGGAAGCTGCGGTGGTGAGCGTTGCGGCAGACCAGGTAAAATTTCAGGTCCCGGATGCTCCCCCGGGAACGGTAGCCCTGGTGGTTGATGGGCAGCGCCTGCTGGGACAATACCTGTTGGTAAATGCTGAAAAGCTTACAGGTACACTGTTTGGGCATTCAGGTTCCTGGTCAAATAACCCGGCAACAGTAATTACCGCCGCAGTAGATGGCAATCTTAATACCTATGTGGATGCGCCCTCTGCCACCGGTTATGTTGGATACGATATGGGAGAAGGGAAATCAGCTGTCCTGAAATCGATACGTTATGCGCCAAGGAATGGCAGTGCGGGGAAGATGGTTGGTGGCCAGATACGAGGGGCCAATGATTCGTCATTATCCGACTACGTGGTGCTGTATACGATTGCTACCGCGCCCCCTTCTGGTACGTACACCGAAGCAACAGTTGCTGTTACTAACAGGTATCGCTATATCTATTATTATTCACCAGCCGGCAACTGTAATATCTCCGAAATAGAGTTCTACGGCAGCCGTTAATTCAGCTATTGCGCGGCTGGAAATGAAGCCGCGCAATCCTGCATAATACATTAAAAGCTTGCCTGGCTGGTATTTACATAATAAATTTCACACGGATGAATTTCGATTGGGCATTGACCAAACTAACTGGTATTATTACAGGGGTGTTGTTTTCAGCAATATGTATGGCGCAGCCACCGCAATTGACGGTTTACCCCTTTCCCGGGAAGGAATCGGGGAACGCTGTACACAATGGCGATTTTACGGTGAAAGTACGTCTCCCCGGAGGCCGGTGGCAGGACCTGTACGAGTATAATGTAAAGGTCGACGAGGTAAGAGGCGTGAACCACCAGGTAGAAAATGCTTCTATGGCAGCCTTTGATTTTTCGGGCAAGGTAGAAGTGGCTGTTTCCAGCAACAGGGAGAAGGTTACCCAGGCGGTAATACGGCCGCTTTCATATGGTATTCATCATAAGATAGTGAACAATACGGTTTACTTCCATCTTCTTCACCCGAAAAATCTCTCTATAGAAATAAATGGTGATAAATTTCATAATCTCCATTTGTTTGCCAATCCTATACAAACCATTATCCCGGACCCGAAAGATGCGCAGGTAATATATTTCGGGCCGGGTTTCCATGTACTTAAAGGCGGGGCCCTGAACATAGCCTCCGGCAAAAGCGTATACCTCGCCGGTGGGGCGGTGGTAAAGGGCCATTTTATAGTAGATAGTGTGAGAGATGTGAAGATAACAGGCCGGGGTATTATTGAATCACCCGGACGGGAAGGCGTTAGCATTTCGCATGCAAGAAATATATTGCTGGAAGGTATTGTACTTACGCAATGCCCCATAGGCGGCTCGGACAGCGTTGCCGTCAGAAATGTAAAAAGCATCAGTTCTTATAAATGGGGCGACGGCATGAACGTGTTTGCCAGCAATAATGTTTTGTACGATGGTGTGTTCTGCCGCAATTCGGATGACTGTACCACAGTGTATGCTACCCGAAAAGGTTTTACCGGCGGATGCCGAAATATTACCATGCAACATTCCACGCTCTGGGCAGATGTGGCACATCCTATACACATCGGCATCCATGGCAATACTCCGCACCCGGATACGATCGAAAATGTACATTATATCGATATCGATATCCTGGAGCACCAGGAAAGGCAGGTGGATTACCAGGGCTGCATGGCCATTAATGCGGGTGACAATAACCTGGTAAGAGACATATCCTTTGAGAATATCCGCGTAGAGAATATCAGATGCGGACAGTTGGTACACCTGCAGATTCCGTTTAATAAGAAGTACTGTACGGCGCCCGGCAGGGGAATAGAAAATATACTGTTTAAAAATGTAACCTACCATGGCAACAACCCTGAACTATCTGTTATCACCGGTTACAGCGAAGATCGCAGGATCCGTAATGTGGTATTCGAAAATCTGAATATCAACGGTACGCTGATGGCTGATAACATGAGCGGAAAACCAGGTTGGTATAAAACTGCCGATATGGCAAGGATGTTCGTAGGCGAGTTCGTGGACAGCCTGGTGTTCAGGAGAACAGAGTAGCTTTAGGCAGCAGTCCGTACAAGGCTTTCTGGCCCCGTAATTTATTAACCGATAAAAATTGGAAATGAGTAAAATGTTTTTTGGATTGAAGTCACTGGGCGTATTGAGCTTCACATGCCTATTGCAGTGTGGGCTGCTTTCCGCGCAAAAGATATATTCCATATCGTCTCCCGGCAACACCACTGTTTTGGCAGTAAGCGCTCCCGGTGGAAAACCAGGCTATCAGCTATCTTTCAAAGGTAAAAGAATCACTGGCTGGTCAGCACTTGATATAGCCGTTGATGGCGTTTCTTTAAGCAATGCTGAAATTACCCGCTATGATAAACCGGTACTGCATCATGACTCTTTTGCAAGTCCCCTGGGAGAACAGGATTCGCTTCATAGTATTTATCAGCAGGCGAGATTGCGTCTGAAGACTACTGCCGGCCTTTCTGTGACTATAGATTTCCGGGTAATGGACAGCAGCGTGGCATTCCGTTACACCGTTGCTGCCGGTGGCGCAGTGCCACATGAACTCCGGGAGTTCACCACTTTTGCATTCCCGTCTTCTCCGCTCATCTATCAATACAACCAGGAATCCGTTTTTACACCAACACGAGTAGATACTTTCAGCACTACGACGGATTTGCCGGTGACTATTAAATCGAACGGAAATTATTGCCAGGTAGGGGAGGCTGTAAACCTGGACTATACGAAAGCGGAATTGGTTCGTGGTGCAAATGGAAATACCCTGGTAATAAAGTTTCCACGGGATACGGCTGTACGGTTTTACAACAACATTGAAACACCCTGGAGAACCCTGAGTGTGGCTGGTTCCGCCATTGCGTTGGCTCATTGCCGTACGTTGAGTTTAAAACTGGCAGATGCTCCCACGCCAGGCGATTGGTCGTGGGTTAAAGGAGGCAAACTTATCCGCGCGCAGTTGAACACGCAGAGTGGTCTCGACTGCATCGATTTTGCCGTAAAGCACCATTTTCAATATATTATGTTTGATGCCGGCTGGTATGGCGCTGAGTTTCGGTCATCATCTGATCCTGGTCAGGTAATCCCGGCCATTGACTTGCCAAGGGTGATAGCGTATGGAAAAGAACACCATATCGGCGTTGTCCTTTACGTAAATTATATAGGGCTGAAAGCTAAACTGGATACTATTCTTCCACTGTATAAACAGTGGGGAGTGGCAGGCCTTAAATTCGGTTTTGTGGACGGGCTTACACAATCGGGCCTTACCTGGTTGTCACAGGCTATTAAAAAAGTACAGCAGTACGGCTTTATACTGAACATTCACGACAATTATAAACCCACCGGCCTGAGTAGAACCTATCCTGCCCTGCTGACACAGGAAGGTATCCGGGGAGATGAAAACAGCCCCGACGCATTTCATAATACCACGCTGCCATTTACCCGTTACTTTGCCGGCGCTGCGGATTTTACTTATTGTTTCCCCAACCCTAAAAACACTTTTTCAAAGAATATCAAAGTTTCAAAAGCACAGCAGCTGGCACTAAGCGTGGTTTATTACAGCCCGCTGCAGGCAATATTTTGGTATGGTCAACCTAATGATTATACGAATGACAGCGAGATAGAATTTTATGACTATGTTCCTACTACGTGGAATGAATCGCATTACCTGGCAGGAGATATCGGAAAAGGCATAGCAGTGGCAAGAAGGAAAGGAGATACCTGGTACCTGGGGTGCGCTGCGGGTTTGCAGGACTGGCAGGCGGTGCTGGAGCTGTCTTTTCTCCGGACCGGCGTTCCATACACGGTAACTGTTTATGAAGATGACGGCAACCAATCTATCCGGAAGAGAACCATACAGCTCAGCAGCAGGGATAAGTTGCCGCTTAAGCTATCAGCTAAAGGCGGACAGGCATTCATTTTCAGACCAGGCAATCATGAGTAGAACGTATATTTTACCGCTATTGTTTTTATTTTTTTGGGGGATGGTAATTTCATCGTCTGCCCAGGCGCCTGCTTTTGCGCACCCGGGTCTGCTGCATAGCAAAGCCGATTTGCAAAGGATGAGCGCCGCGGTTGCGCGGCAACGGTCACCGATATACGAAGGCTTCCTCGTTTTTCAAAAAAGCCCTTCCTCTCATTATGATTACCAGCTGAAAGGACCTCTGAAAGAAGTGGGAAGAAACCCTACCCGGGGGCAGGTGGATTATGACAGTGATGCCAATGCCGCTTATCAGAATGCCCTGATGTGGGCCATCACAGGCGATATGCGTTACGCGCAAACAGCGATACGTATTATTGATGCATGGAGCGATACATTACAATTAGTAACAGGGAGAGATGCGGTGCTGATGGCCGGCCTTGGTCCCTTTAAAATGGTGAATGCGGCAGAAATTATAAGACACAGCGGTGCGGGTTGGCCTGATGCGGCTGTAAAGCGCACAGCACAACATTTTCGCCGGGTGATCTATCCTGTTCTTGCTGAGTTTGCACCTTTTGCAAACGGCAACTGGGATGATGCGGCACTAAAGACGGTGATGGCTATAGGGATTTTTTGTGATGACCATGAAATTTTCGAGAAGGCTGTTCGCTATTATGTAAATGGTTGGGGCAATGGCAGCCTTACCCATTATATTATCAACGATGCAGGCCAGGTGCAGGAAACCGGACGGGATCAGGCACATACGCAACTTGGAATAGGTATGCTGGCAGAGTGCTGTGAAATGGCCTGGCACCAGGGATTAAATCTTTATGCCTATGCTAATAACCGCTTGCTCAAGGGGTTTGAATATACAGCCAGGTATAACTTAGGTTATAACGATATCCCTTATACACCTATGCTCGACCGCACCGGTAAATACTATCATACCCATCCCTCTGAAATGGCGAGGGGCAACCT
This sequence comes from Chitinophaga sp. Ak27, assembly GCF_012726295.1. Classification (GTDB taxonomy): domain Bacteria; phylum Bacteroidota; class Bacteroidia; order Chitinophagales; family Chitinophagaceae; genus Chitinophaga. Next base: position 52,126 of record NZ_JABAOB010000009.1, read on the forward strand.
GCGCGCGGTATATGAACAGGTGTATAACCACTATGTGCACAGAATGGGGCTGGAGGCGCCATTTACAAAAGCAGCCGCGGATAGGCTAAGGCCGGAAGGCCCTGGAATTCCCGGCGCAGATCATCCGGGCTATGGCACTTTATTTTACACTATTGATCCGGCAATCGACAAAATGGAATCGCTTAACCTCTCTGAGGAAAGACCCGCCGGTTTGGTATTGACGGCCAAAGCCGACGCCAGTATGCTGACGTGGGTAGGGCTTCATGGCATTTCGTCCTATGTTGTTAAACGCGCGGAAAACAAAGAAGGTCCGTATATAAAGATGGGCGTTGCTAACGGAAATTTCTTTAGCGACAGCAGTATGAAAAAGGGAGTTGTGTATTACTACACTGTTGCCGGCATCCGGGATGGAAGCGTATCTAAGGAGTCTTTACCGGTTTCTCTTGCTGGCGGCGGGCTTCCCAAAGGGTGGCGCAACAATGATATTGGAAATACCGGGGCGCCTGGCCATGCACAGTACGATGGCGACCTGGTTAGAATAGATGCCGGGGGAATGTTTACCGATAGTTTACCGGCTGCTGTAAATTATACCTACAGGGAGTTAAAGAAGAAGGACGAGATGATTATCCAGGTGTGCCCGCAACCCAGTTCTCAATTTACGACGGTGGGCCTGATGATTAGAGTTGATCTGCAGCCAGACAGCCATTTTGCAGCATGGATGCTTTACCCGGGTAAAACAAAGGAAATTGAAGCGCCGGGGTGGATGATGCAGTTAATTCAACGGCGAAATTCCGCGGCGGCAACAACTGTTATGACTAAGCAACTACTGAGGGTGCCTGCAGTAACCTATGGCCGTTTAACAGGATCTTACTGGTTGAAAGTTACCCGGTCAGGTAACAAAATAGCAGGTTTCGGGTCGTACGATGGGATTAGATGGGAACGGCTGGGAACCGTTCATTGGTCAACCGGAAGACCGGCGCTGATGGGGATAGCTGCTGCTGCTAATATTGCTGTAACCACAACTGTACGGGTTCGGCTGCGGCAGTAATAGTTCCTGGGAATACTTCGCGGGATGCATTCCCAGGAACCGGTGAATAGTTGTTACTGGACGATTAGCTTCTTCGTAAAGTTAAATGTTTTCGAATTGATGGTGACCAGGTAGAATCCCGCGCTAAGCCGTGAATTGATCTCTATTTTGTTGCCGCTACGGGCTATCTTTTCGTAAAGTATTTTGCCCTGGTTATCATAAATTCTTACGACTGTGTTTTCGGAAATTTCCGGAAGAAGAATCGTAAACCTGCCCGTACTTGCAGGATTCGGATACAGGCTAACAGCATCGGCATTAGTGTTAATCTTTGCCTGCAGCAACGAGCTGGTCATGGTGATGTTAAATGTCTGTGTGCTTTGGCATCCTCCGCTATTGGTATACGTAGCCACATAGTTTCCTGCCTGGTTGGCCTGGATATTTGAAAAGAATACTTCCCGCGTAGTGGCACTAAAATTATTCGGCCCGCTCCAGCTCCATGATCCTCCCTGTGTGGGCTGAGGGCCAAACTGTACGCTGCTGCCGGCGGCTACAGCTGCATTGGCTGTTTGCTGCCAGTTTCCGCCATTAACCTGTACGTATGGGGTAATGGCAGTAGGTGTACAGGCAGATGGATCCCAATAGATTAAACCTCTTCCTCCGCCGGCGCTCATATATACCCTGCCGGCAATGTTCATATCTCCTATCAGCAAGGGCGCGCCCGCGAACTGGTGGGCATCATCATTTATCCTGGCCCAGGTAGCGCCCTGGTCTGTTGATCTGAAAAGGCCGGTCACTCCAGACACGGTGCCCCAGATGAAAACAGTAGGATAGCCCGATCCGGGCATTGCCTTTCCTATACCAATGGTTTTACAATAAGTTACATTGGCAACAGTCGTGTAGGCGGTTCCGTAGTTGGTGGAGTATTTTAATCCATTACGGCCGAGAGGTACCCACACATGCCCTTCCAGGCCTGGCACGGTCCGGATCTGGGCGGCTTCCCATGGATAATTTGCCGTTGACGCACCTGGCGTACCTGCTACAGAAAAACTGATGCCTTTATTGGAGCTCCTCAACAACTGTCCGCTGGAGGGTTGGTATATATAAAAATAATTCGAATTTACCTGGTCGGCAACGGGGGCAGCGTCGCCGAGGGATACACCCGAACAGGCAGACCAGCTGGCTCCATTATTCGTAGTATAGTAGGTGGTGGTGGAACCTCCGGGGCAATGCAGTATCGTTCCTCCGTCGGCGCTGACGGCCACCTTTCCCTGGGAGCCCTTATTGGTAGCAACCCCCGTCCAGGTGGCACCTTTGTCGTTCGAATAATAAACAACGTTGCCTCCGTTGGAAGCTCTGACCACTTTATTGGTGTTGCCCGCCGCATACGCAATGCTTTGGTTGTTACCATCTGTGGGAGTTAATCTTTTGGCCGGATAGGACGTCAGGGGCTCATGTACAAAGCCCGTTACATCTCCAAAGGAAGAAATAAAGGAGCCTCCGGGAATGCTGACGCCGTCGAGCAACGCTGTTTCTTCAAGCCCGATCACGTCATATTTCCAGGAAGGATTTGCGGCGGTGATATCAGAACAGGTGTAAACACCTCCTCCGCCGATGACCCGCACTTTTGAAAGATTGGATTGGTCAAACTCGATACAGTCCATCCAGTTAACGGCGCCACCGTTGGTCCACGCCATCCCGTTGCTGTCATAGGTGGCATTTGTACCGTTTTTAAGGGTCCAGGTGGCTCCGCCATCAGTAGAGAGGAAAATAAAGTCTCCCCAGCCGGTACCAAACTGGTTGTTCCAATACATGCCACAAGTAGAAACGATTACCCGGTTAACATTCGTTGGGTCGATACTCACTCCCCCGTATGGATAATCCTTCGAAGAAACGGGGGTAACGTTTGTCCACACGCCGGTAGCGGTGTTGAGCTTATATAGCTTTCCATTGCCGCCACCGGATTGCGGGCCTGCGTCATCCGAATAGGTAACATACATGGTAGTTCCCTGCAGCGCTGCGCGGTGCGGCATAAAGCCAGTAGTGGCGGAAATGTCGGTAAAGGTAGCTCCTCCATCCGTGCTCTTATAGAGATTCCCGCTGCCGGTACGGGAAACGCCTATGTAAATGGTTTGGGTAGCCCCGCCCACAACGTTACTGGAAGGATCATAAACGACAAAACATATCCCGTTTTCATTGGTAGTAGTAGTAACGCCATTCCAGGCCAGGTTCCAGGTAACGCCGCCATCCGTACTTTTCCATAACCCGTTAGCCCTGGTTCCGCAGAATAGTATGTTACTGTTTTTGGGATCTACAGCAAGGCGTTCTCCGTTTCCACGTCCGTTGCCATTTCCATGCGCTTTAAATTTAGCCGTAACGTCGGTATAGGTGAACGTATTTCCTTTGTCGGTAGATTTCAATATGGCTGTCCTTCCGCCGTTGATATAGGAGGTCCCGCAGAGCATATAAACATTATTGGCATTCTGAGGGTCCAGTGCTAAGGCTTCCACGCCAATAAAGCCATTTTCAGATTCGTTAAGCCAGTCGAGCAGTTGAATCCATTTGTTATTCGCCGCATCCCAGCGGTAAGCGCCGCCTACGTCCGTCCGGCAATACCTGTCGCCGGAGGTTTTGTGGGTAATAATGCCCGTTACAAATCCGCCACCGCCAATAGGCGCGTTTTTCCAGACATAGCCGGTGGTTTGTGCATTCACTTGATAGGCTGGAAACGCCGTACCCAGGGAGAGTAAACAGAGGATGGCAAGTGCCTTTGGCCTGAACAGCGGACGCACTTTATCCGACATAAAAAATCCGCGAACAAAGGGTAACATTGCCCTGTGGTTAAATGGTTGCAGTAGTTTTGTTTTCATAAAGGTTAAGTGTTTTAAGTAAATCAAGCCGGAAAAGGCAAAGGCGACAAGATTGGTTGTTCGCTTTATCGCATAGAAAGCCCGTCCGGGGCGCCACCTCATCGGCAGCAACGGTACTGTGGGTGTTTTGTCAGTAATGAAAGCTCCTTAGGCTGGAGCTGCAGTGATCCTATCTGGTAACCCTTGCTTTAACAAAGGCATCGTCACTTTCGAAAGGAAGTAATAGGGTGTACATAGCAGCTACAATCGTAAGTGAGTCGTTTTGGATGATTTCATATTTATATATTGATTGAGTACATATTGAATATAGCGACGCCGTCCCCATTTCCTTCGAAGGGCCTTTGTAATTGGGAATGGAAAACCGAAATTCATGAGAATCCTGACAGCGTGGCATCACGCGGCGGACGCCCCGGAAGGTTAATGGCAATTGTGGGTTTTTCATAACTGGAAATCTTTCTCTCAATTTTTCATAACTGGAAATCTCTCTCTCGATAAGCTGAAGTGAAACTACAAAGATGTTCTTTACAATAGGGCCCCCGAATGTTACAGATTATGGGGAGGAATGTTACAGCCCGTGTTTTTTGGAAGATATTTTCAGGCTAAACCCCTTTTTTAGGGCCGTTTCTTTTTAAATAATGGCATATTGTGATTAAGATAGCGAAATTTCTATTAAAAGATTTGTTGAGGCCAGGAGCTTTTTGTATCCTATTTCTTCGAGGCTTCATAGGGAGCCAGTTACCAAAGAGTCTGAATTGTCCCGCGGTTTATTATTTAAACTCGGCTGTCATTATGTCGTGTTGGGGCTGGCTGAAATAAGCCGCTAAGACCGGCAGGTTTAAAGTAAGTATGTTTTACGGTATTGACTGGGTGTTTGCTGCTTTACTTCCGTGAATTGTTTACTGAAATGTGCCCAGCTTTTATAGCCACTTTCATAGCAAATATCCAATATTGGCTGGTTACCGGAAGTAAGCAATTTGCAGGCATGACTTATCCGCAGGTCTCTCAGGAAATCAAAATAGGTTTTTTTGATATTCTTCTTAAAAAAGCGGCAGAAGTTAGGTATACTCATGTTAGCGATGGCTGCCACCTGCTTCAGAGTAACTTTTTCCTGGTAGTGTTTAAAAGAGAAATCGATGACTTTTTCGATGACGGGATTTACCACGTTGCTGGTATCGGTAAAATCTTCCGTGAGTATTTTATATTGTTTGGAAAGGCCTATTTTTTGAAGGCACTGCAATAGTAGCATGAGTTTTTCAAATCCTTTTTTGTGATGCATCAGTTGCATACTTTCCATTACCTCTTTTTTCAGGTTTTTTTCCAGTTGTATCCCATTGTTTTTTTGCAGTAAGGATTGTATTGCCTTCATTTCGGCCATCTGTAGCAGTCCCTCTCCCCAGCAATCATTGGTGAAATGAACCACCAGGGCGGCGCCTGTCATTTTAGGGTGATTTTTCCTGAACCAATGCGGCAGGTTGCCGGCCAGGAAAAACAGGTCGTTAACGGAATAATCACATACATAATCTCCTATCATAGCGGTGCCGTGCCCCTTCAGAATTAGGATCAGCTCATACTCAACATGCTTATGCCAGTTGGTTTCAAACTGCGGTGTTTGATAAACCCGGCAGGCAAAGCTCTGGCTGGCATCATTGGTGATTTTTTGAAGAATTGTTTTCATTTTCCCGGCAGATAGCTCATTTTATCATATAAAATGGTAAATATCACTCATTATTGATAAGATAGCATATTTTATTTCAAAAATAGCGGTTGCCAACTTTTTAAATTCAGGCAATATTTGCCTAAAAATAAATCACGTATATGAAAATAGTTACCGGAAAGAAGGAGTTTTTTAGCGGCATTCCCGCTATTCAGTATGAAGGTCCACGTACAGACAATCCCCTGGCTTATCGCTGGTATGATGAAAACAAAGTAGTAGCAGGCAAGTCTATGAAAGAGTGGTTGCGTTTTGCGGTTGCTTACTGGCATTCTTTTAATGGCACCGGCGCTGATCCTTTTGGCGAAGCTACACACCTGTTTGAGTGGGATAAAAATGCTGATCCGGTTGAGCGGGCAAAAGACAAAGCAGATGCTGCTTTTGAAATGATCACCAAGCTTGGTCTGCCTTATTATTGCTTCCACGATGTTGACGTAGTGGATTATACCAATAACATTGAGGAAAACGAAAAGCGCCTGCAAACGCTGACGCAATACCTGAAACAGAAGCAGGAAGAAAGCGGTGTTAAATTATTATGGGGTACTGCCAACCTGTTCAGTCATCGCCGCTATATGAATGGTGCAGCCACCAACCCGGATTTTCATGTACTGACCCATGCAGCCGCCCAGGTGAAAGCAGCCCTCGACGCTACGATAGCCCTGGGAGGAGAAAATTATGTGTTCTGGGGCGGCCGCGAAGGATACATGAGTCTTTTGAATACCAATATGAAGCGGGAGAAAGAGCACCTGGCCAGGTTCCTGCAGGCATCAAGAGATTATGCGCGGAAGAATGGCTTTACCGGCACTTTCTTTATCGAACCGAAACCTTGTGAGCCTACCAAGCATCAGTATGACTATGATGCGGAAACGGTGATCGGCTTCCTCCGTCAATACGATCTGTTGAATGACTTTAAGCTCAACCTCGAGGTGAACCATGCTACTTTAGCAGGACATACCTTCCAGCACGAACTGCAGGTAGCAATTGATGCCGGTTTGCTGGGAAGCATTGATGCCAACAGGGGAGACTACCAGAATGGCTGGGATACCGACCAGTTCCCTACCAACCTCAATGAACTTACCGAAGCCATGTTGATTATCCTGGAAGGCGGTGGCTTTAAAGGAGGCGGTATTAACTTCGATGCAAAGATCAGGAGAAATTCCACCGATCCGGCCGATCTCTTCTACGCTCATATCGGTGGGGTAGACAGTTTCGCACGTGCCCTTATCACCGCAGATGCCATCCTGGAGAAAAGTGCTTATAGAAAAATCCGCCAGGACCGCTACGCGTCTTTCGATGGGGAAGCTGCAAAAACTTTTGAAGCCGGACAGGCTACCCTGGAAAGCTTGCGCGCATATGCGGTGGCTCATGGAGAGCCTGCAGTAACGAGCGGCAGACAAGAGTACATTGAAAATATCATCAATAATTACCTGTAAAATCTTATCATAAAACGATCGTCAACTCCGCCGGTATTTAACTGGCGGAGTTTTTTTGTGCTGTATATGGCCGCGGCAGAACATTTTTACTCCTCATTTCAACATTTGTGGCAGTTGGTTGAGTGGAAGGCTGATTACTTTGCATGCACAAAAAATATTTGCCAGATGTTTTTAAGAGTATTGATTCTTGTCGTTGCAGGTTTCACTTTGACGATACAAAACGGGCTTGCCCAGCAAAGTAGCGCTGCGTCATCATTTAATTCATCGCCGGAAGAGGAAGCGGCGGCTGCCCATTTTTATACCTCGGTTGCTACTTATGTGAACCCGGTTTTGCCTGGCGACCACCCAGATCCTACGTTGTTGAAGGTAGGAAACGATTTTTATCATTGTGGCTCTTCTTTCCATTTTAATCCCTATCTCCCCATTTATCATTCTACCGACCTGGTACATTGGAAAGTGATTGGCCGTGTATTGTCACCGGCAAGTACCAATATAGTAACAGACCGCCCTGGTGCTGGCGTTTGGCAGGGGGCCATCACTTATTTTTATGGCGTTTATTGGATTTATTTTTCCTCACACGGCCAATGGTTTTCGAAGGCGTCATCTCCGGCAGGGCCATGGTCTGCTCCCACACAGGTAAAGGAGAATGCACAGACGGGACCACTCGGCTATGACAACTCCATTTTTGTAGATGATGATGGTAAGCCTTATATGGTGATAAAAAACGGGCAAAAGGTAAACAGGCTGCAGGCACTCGGACAGGATGGACAGCTCACCGACTCGGTGATCAACCTGGATTGGGTGAATGCGAAATTGCAGTACAGCTGGGCAGAAGGACCGGTAATGTGTAAGCGGAATGGCTACTATTATTATTTTCCTGCCGGTGACGTATCGGGCGGCCAGTATGTTTTGCGAACAAAGGAGTTAACAGCCGATTCCTCCAAATGGGAACGGCTGGGCGATTTTTTCCAACCTATTACAGACCCCAACAACAGGTTCCCGCGTCCCAATCATATTGCTGCGCCCGTACGGCTGGCAGATGGTACCTGGTGGACCATCGGGCAGAGTTATGAAAAGCATGGTAATGATGACTGGTCTGGTATGGGACGGCAAACATCACTTTACCGGGTATTGTGGGAAGGCGACCGCCCCTGGGGAGCAGCACCGGTTAGTAGCCCTGTACTGAAGCCAGCACTGGATAATAATAACACCCCCTGGCGCAGTGTATATACAGATCGTTTTGACACCGACAGCCTGGGCCCCTGGTGGCATTTTCTAACAAAACCTGCAGCCGCAGCGTATTCGTTGTCGCAACGCAAAGGATGGATCCGCTTATCCCCGGATACAGGGCGAATACACCTGCTGCAAAAGGAAACAGATCATTATTATGCTGCCGTCACGCAGTTGCAGATGAGTAACAGTAATGCCGAAGCGCAGGGAGGTATCTATCTTACTAATGGGAAGCAGAGCGTGGTGGCCCGCCTTTATTATACTTCCGGGAAAAATCCACGTATTGTATTTCAATTAGATACCGCCCTGAGAGAATTGCCTTACCCCAACAGGAAAGATGTTTGGCTAAAACTGCAAAGGGTTGAACACCTGTTAACCGGCTTCTATAGTACAGATGGTAAAAGCTGGCAACAGGTGGGCGCGCCGGTGAGTGCCGTGCCCATCGACAAAGCGCAACCCGATTTTAACAGCTGGGTGGGCACCAGTATCGGGCTGTTTGCAGAAAGAGGCCCGGTTGACTTCCACTTTTTTGTTTGTAAAGATGGATTCTCTCCACTGCCGGCTATAGGAAGCAACAATTATTATGGTATCAGCAAAATAAAACGAGGGGAGGGTATGGGCGTTAGTAATACTTCCGTACACGGTGGATGGCTGATGATATCAGGAGTGGATTTTGGAGCTGCCGGCGAAGCAAAGACAGTCGAAATAGCGGGCCATGCTACCCAGGGTGGCCAGTTGGAACTGCTGACAGACGACCTGGAGAAAGGCAGGCAGATTGCAGTGGTGCAGGTGAAGCCTGGTGGGCGCCTCTTGCACACTGCCAGTTTGAGCCCGGTATCTGGTCAACATGATCTTTTTATCCGGTTCCCTGGAAAAGCTCCCGGAGATATTATCATAGAAAGCGTTCGGCTCTTAAGACGAGAAAAATAGCAGGTCGCCCTGGTGGCGAGTTCCTGTAATTATATTAACTGTTTAATTGACATTTATTATTTTACAGCATAACCGGTTAACAAATTTCTATAAAAATCCCACGATATGAAAAAAACACTATTTGGTCTTTCTATTTTTCTATGGGCGGCGATACCCGCGTTTACCCAAAACGTTGTCGAACACGCAGCACCTGGTTTTGACATTCCGCATGTAACCATCCCGCATGGCAGCATTGATACGATCAGTTACAACTCCACAACAGTGGGTAATCCACGCAGGGCGTTGATTTATACCCCACCGGGATTTTCCCGGCAACATAAGTACCCGGTACTATACCTGCTGCATGGTATTGGCGGCGATGAAAAAGAATGGTTAAACGGCGGTTCTCCCCAGGTTATCCTGGATAACCTTTATGCTGAAGGAAAAATTGAACCGATGATCGTAGTGATGCCCAACGGCAGGGCCATGAAAGATGACCGGGCTACCGGTAACATCATGGCGGCGGACAAAGTACAGGCATTTGCTACTTTTGAAAAAGATTTACTAAGCGATCTTATCCCGTATGTACAAAAGAAGTATCCTGTTTACACCGACAAAGATCACCGGGCAATTGCGGGCTTATCGATGGGTGGGGGGCAGTCGCTGAATTTTGGCCTCGGCAACCTGGATAAATTTGCGTGGATAGGCGGCTTCTCATCTGCTCCCAATACAAAAACACCGGAACAGCTGGTGCCGGATCCCGCGGCAGCTAAACAGCAAATAAAGCTGCTCTGGATCTCCTGCGGCGCCAGCGATGGATTAATTACATTCAGTAAACGCACGCACGAATACCTGCAAAAGAATAATGTGCCGCATATCTATTACATTGAGCCGGGTGTGCACGATTTTAAAGTTTGGAAGAATGGATTGTATATGTTTTCCCAACTAATCTTTAAACCGGTAGATACCACTACCTTCTCAAAATATCCAGCAGGCATACCCGCGGAAACCAATGTACGCAATGCAAAATATCCACAGATACAGGCCGATCACCGCGTAATTTTCCAGGTTAAGGCGCCGGAAGCCCGGACGGTGCAGGTGGACCTGGGCCGCAAATACGATATGGTAAAAGACGCCAGTGGTTTATGGACTGCAACAACAGATTCCATAGGGGAAGGCTTTCACTACTATTCATTGCTGATAGATGGTGTGGCTGTTGCCGATCCCGCCAGCGAAACTTTTTATGGCATGGGCAGAATGGCAGCCGGTATTGAAATTCCCGGCGCCAACTATTATGCATTAAAAGATGTGCCGCACGGAGATATCCGTACCCGGAAATATTTCTCTAAGGTTACTGGCTCATGGCGCCAGCTATATATCTATACCCCGCCTGGCTACGATGAAAGCATAGGCAGAAAATATCCTGTGCTCTATATTTTGCACGGTGGCGGAGAAAATGAAACCGGCTGGGCCAGGCAAGGTAAAGCCGACCTGATCATGGATAATCTGATTGCTTCAAAAAAAGCCGAACCCATGTTGATCGTGATGCCGGACGCTAATGTAGGCGGTATGGCCTTCGACGAAGCTCCGTTGAAAACATTCGAGTCAGAGCTGAAGGAGGTTATTATTCCCCTGGTAGAAAAGCAATTTCACGTTGAAACCGATGCAAGCAAAAGGGCATTGGCCGGTTTATCTATGGGAGGCATTCACACGCTTTACACTGGTATTAAAAACACGGAACTGTTTTCCTACCTGGGAGTATTTAGCTCAGGTTGGCTGCAACCCAGGCAAAGTAGCATTGCGGAAGCGCAGTATGATTTTATGAAGGCCAATGCAACCACTATTAACAACCATCTGAAAGTGCTGTGGATTTCAATGGGAGGAAAGGAGGACATTGCATTTAAGAACTGCCAGCTCATGCTGGCAAAGTTGGATGAACTAAAGATCAGGTATGCCTATAGTGAATACCCGGGTGGTCATACCTGGCCGGTATGGAGGAATAACTTATTCAACTTCGCACAGCAGCTTTTTAAATAAATGCCCTGCTGTTTATTAACAAGGCTGTTAAACGCCGGAAGATAAGGGGTTTGCAGCCTTTTTAGACATTATTGCTATCCTTTTGGAGATTAGTGCCATTGATATATACTTCCCTATTGTAGATTCGATTCATGTTTTTTGTTCCAATATCTTGTCACCCTTCTTCAATTATTACGTTATGAAAAAATGCGCTACTTAAAACGCTCAATGATTACTTATGAAATTTCAATGCGTCTGGGTCACCACGTCCCGTTACAACCACTTTCAGTTTCATCCTTAACCAGGTAGTATCAGCATCGCTATAGCGATACTTTCTTTTTATCGCATTGTGATTGTTTATGCCGGTATTCCGGCGCGATGGCCTTTTACAGGCTGTCAGCACCCTTATTGCCCTAACATTAAATTTTTTGAATTCCATGTTTAAAATGATTCTTTCGCAGATGTCATGGAAATGGCTGGTAATGACGGCGTTTATACTGTCGGCATTACCCGGTTATTTGCCGTTACAGGCCCAGGACGCAGGTCTCGTCCGGGGTGTAGTGCTGGATGAAAAAAAGACGCCCATCCCGGGTATAACAGTACTGGTAAAAGATACGAAGGTAAGTACCAGTACAGATGGGGATGGTAAGTTCGCCATTCATGTTCCGCCCGGCAAACAGGTACTTGTTTTTAGTTACATAGGAAAAGTATCACAGGAAGTAAATATCCAGAACAGATCTGATATAGCCGTTGTCATGAAAGACAAGGTGGTCGGCCTGGAGGATGTCATAGTAGTGGGTTATGGCCGGCAGAAACAGGCAAGCGTAGTAGCAGCAGTTTCACAAACTACCGGCAAGGTCCTCGAACGGGCGGGCGGCGTGTCAAATATTGGCGCCGCTCTCACCGGGAATGTACCGGGTTTGATTACCGCCCAAAGTACAGGCTTGCCCGGCGAAGAAGACCCCCAGCTGCTTATACGGGGTCTTAGTACCTGGAATAACAGTAACCCGCTGATCCTGGTGGATGGTGTGGAGCGTCCTATGACTAGTGTAGACATCGGGTCTGTAGAAACGGTGACAGTTTTAAAGGATGCTTCCGCAACAGCAGTATTTGGCTCTCGCGGCGCCAATGGCGTTATCCTCATCACCACCAAAAGAGGAAAAACAGGTAAAGCCTCGATCCGTGCTACCGTAAACACGATTATGAAAGCGCCGTCTAAATTGCCCGGCAAAGCAGATTCATATGACGCGCTGCGTACCGTAAATGAAGCTATCGAGTACGAGCTGGCGCTAAAGCCGGAAAGCTGGAACAACTATTATCCGCAAGCCATTTTAGATAAATACCGGCATCCGGCTAACCTGGAGGAAGCAGAACGCTACCCAAACGTGGACTGGGAAAAAGCCCTGTTCAAGAATTATGCAATGTCGCAAAATGCCAACGTAAATATCAGTGGGGGAACACATTTTGTCAAATACTTCACCAGTGCAGATTTCCTGCATGAAGGCGACCTTTTCCGAATTTATGACAATAAGCGGGGATATAAACCAGGTTTCGGCTTTAACCGGTTAAATGCACGGTCTAACCTCGACTTTCAATTAACGCCGTCTACACTCTTTAAAGTAAACCTCGCCGGTTCGTATGGAGTACGGAAAAGTCCATGGGGATTTTCAGGAAACCAATACGGGTCCTGGATTGATGCTTATACCACCGCACCGGATGTATTTCTGCCGGTGTACGCCGATGGTTCCTGGGGATATTATGCGCCGAATGAAGGAAGAGCTGAAAATTCGGCCAGGAACCTCGCAGTAGGCGGTATTCAATACCAGACAACTACACGCATCACCACCGACTTTACGGTGGAGCAAAACCTCGATATGCTGCTTAAGGGGCTGAAGTTTAATGGCACGCTCTCCATGGACAATACTTTCGTGGAAAGCAACAGGGGAGTCAATGACCTTTACAATGATGTGCAACGCAAATGGATTGATCCTGCCACAGGAAATGTGTATTACAAAAGTGCCTTTGATGGCGTTACCAATTTCGATTTCCAGGAAGGGGTAAAATGGACGCCGGCAGGGGGAGCTGTAACGGACAACCAACGCCGTTTATTTTACCAGTTACAACTGAACTATGCCAAAACAATTGCAGACAAGCACAGTGTAACCGCCATGGGGCTCCTGAACCGCAATGTAACTGCCGCCGGCAGTATGATACCCTCATACCGGGAGGATTGGGTGTTTCGTACTACTTATACCTACAATGATAAGTATACGTTCGAGTACAATGGCGCTTATAACGGTTCGGAGAAATTTGCTCCCAACTACCGGTTTGCATTCTTCTCTTCTGGTGGCGTGAACTGGATCGTATCCAATGAAAATTTTATGAAGAATATCAGGTTCCTGGATTTGTTGAAGTTCCGCGCTTCGTACGGACAAACAGGATTCGATAACGTAGCGGGCCGCTTTCTATACCTCACCGAATGGGCATATGGCGGACAGGCACGGCTGGGCACTACCGGCGAAGGGGCGGAACAAAGCCCGTTTACCTGGTATCGGGAAGCTACAGTAGGTAATCCAAACGTACAATGGGAACAGGCAGAAAAGATCAACGTAGGTACCGACTTCGAATTATTCAAAGGATTCATAAAAGGTAAGGCAGATTTCTTCCAGGATAAGCGCTCTAAAATATTGTTAGCAAACAGGTCCTCTGTACCTTCTTATTACGGTACCACCCCGCCGGTGGCCAACCTGGGCCGGGTTACCTCTCACGGGTATGAACTGGAGCTACACTTCAACTACCAGGCTTCTAAACAAACCAGGATTTGGTCTGACCTGAATATGACCCATACAAAAAACAAAATCATTGAAGCAGATAACCCGGCATTGTTACCTGCCTATCAAAAATCCGAAGGTATGCAAATTGGCCAGGCTTATTCCTATGTGAGCCAGGGATATTATAATACCTGGGACGAGCTGTATGGAAGCACCATGCACAATACCAACGACAATCAGAAATTGCCTGGCAACTACTATCTCGTAGATTATAACGGAGACGGCGTCATTGACGCGCGGGATAATATTCCTTATGGTCATAGCGGATGGCCCACTAATACTTACAATGCCACTTTCGGGATAGACTGGAAAGGGCTAAGTGCGTTTGTACAATTCTATGGCGCCAATAATGTTACCCGCCAGGTAGTTTTTAATAGCTTATCCTCTCAGGGGCATACCGTTTATAATGAAGGCAGCTACTGGTCGAAGGACAATACCAGTGCAGACGTGCCTATGCCCCGCTGGTTGTCAACACCGGCCGGCTATTACCGGGGTACACAATATATGTTTGATGGCTCCTACCTGCGATTGAAGAACGCTGAAATTGCCTATACATTCAATACAGGATTTATAAAACGTATAGGGCTCGAATCACTGAGAGTTTATCTCAACGGCAACAACCTGGCCGCGTGGAGCAAGATGCCAGACGACCGCGAGTCCAACTTCGCCGGTACCGGTTGGGCCTCGCAGGGAGCTTACCCTACAGTGAAGCGCTATAATCTGGGCGCCAATTTTACCTTCTAAATATGCACGTTATGAATAAATATATAAAATCATTGCTGGCAACCGCCGGAGTAGCTACCGTACTTGGACTGGCATCCTGCAAAAAATTTCTCGATAGAGAACCGCAATCTATTGTTTCGGCCGACAACGCCTTTAATACCTTTATCGGTTTTCAAGGGTATACTGAAGAGCTCTATCATTGTATACCAGATTTTACCAACGCTTACTGGACAAATTCCTGGAATTGGGGTGAAGATGAAATTCAATCGACTGCGCGTGATTTTCATTTCATTATAAAAATAGACAATGGTGATTTTTGGGGCTGGCAATCAGAATTCGATGGCTGGCAGGCCGGTTGGATGGACAGAAACAACACCAGTACCAACGACGACCGAATGGCAAAATCATTATGGAAGCTGGGGTGGTATGGTATCCGTAAAGCCAATATGGGCCTCGAAAACCTCAATAAACTCACCGATGCCACCCAGGAAGAAAAAGATTTGATCAAAGGTCAGCTGTTGTTTTTCAGAGGTTGGTTTCATTTTATGTTCATTCAGTATTTCGGCGGCCTGCCCTATATCGATAAAGTACTTCCGGGCGATCAGAAGCTAACATTGCCCCGGCTGAAGTATAACGAATGCGCAGATAAAGCAGCTGCAGATTTCAGTGAAGCGGCAAAACTGCTGCCGGTAAACTGGGACAATACTACTGCTGGAAAAAGGACGCTGGGAAAAAACCAGTTACGCATTAATAAGATCATGGCGTTGGGTTATCTAGGGAAAAACTACTTGTGGGCCGGAAGTCCGCTGATGAATTACGTATCTACCGGCAGCAAAACCTACAACACCACCTACTGCCAGAAGGCGGCGGAAGCTTTCGGTGAGCTGTTGCAACGCTGCGAGTCGGGCGACGCTCCTTATAGCCTCGTGGATTTTTCAAAGTACTATACTAATTTCTATAGCGCCGGCCAAAACTGGCTAATGCCAGGAAGTACAGAAGCTATTTTTCGCGGTCCTTACTATGGTGCACATGGTTCTACCTATGGCACCGCCAAACAGTATGGCTCTGCTTTACTGACAGGGGAAACCATCACCTTTGCGCCTACTGCTAACTACGTAGATTATTATGGCATGGCTAATGGGCTGCCCATCAAAAACATTACACAGGCAGATCCGGAATCGGGCTACGATCCAGCATACCCCTGGAAAGGAAGAGATCCCCGTTTTTATAATGACATTATTTTCGATGGCGTGAAATGTGTGCAAGGCGCCACCACAGACGAAAAAAACCGCTACGCGAATCTTTTCACCGGTGGCAGTTACCGCGATGTTAGCAGCGCCAGCCGCACCGGTTATTTGCTCCACAAGTTTGTTCCAATGACTGCCAATAGATTTGACAACGGCTGGAGCTATGATAAAGCGCTTAACATACACCTGCCTTACATGCGCCTGGCAGACGTGTATCTGATGTATGCAGAAGCAGCGGCGGAAGGTTATGGAACCCCTGCCGGTAAATCCGGCAATTATACCAAAACCGCATTAGACGCCATAAATGTAATCCGCGACCGGGCTGGCGCAGGACATGTGGCCGCGCGCTTTACCGGGGCACTGGATGACTTTATGGGCGAGGTGCGGCGCGAAAGAGCGGTGGAGCTATCTTTTGAAGGTCATCGCTTTAATGATCTGAGAAGATGGATGTTGCTGATACATAGCCCGTATACCCTGAAAAAATCTGTTGAGTTTGACCGGTCGCCGGCATTCAGTACTACTGATCCCACGAATAATAAGGTACTCAACTTACGTGAAGCGGTCATCCTGGAACGCAAGTATTCAGAGAAACATTATTGGTTACCGCTGAAAAACGCCGATGCCAATATGTACCTGGAGTTCCCACAAAACCCTGGATGGTAAAACGTGCTATTGCTGCATGTATCGTTTACGCTAATTTCAAAAATTCATGAATCAGATGAAAGCTTTAATAGCCGCAATAGCATTAACTGGCCTCATGCCAGCGGTGCAGGCACAGGATACTACAGGCATTACGATATCAAATGTTCCTGACAACAATACAGCGCAGGTGGCATTCCGCAAGGTGGATAAGAAAGATCTGTTGGGTGGTATTGCTGTAGTAGATATATCCTCGCAAATGCCCCGGAACTATATGAATTATAGCCTCGAAAATATGGAAAGTTGGGCCAGTGGTTTTAACGGAAATAGTATGTGGGGGCTGGGTAGTTACCTGCTTGTCATTGACGGGGTTCCCCGCGACGCTACCAATGTATTGCCCACCGAGATAGAACAGATCTCTTTTCTCAAAGGGGTCAATGCCGTGGCATTATACGGTAGCCGGGCCGCGAAAGGGGTGGTATATATTACGACCAAGAGAGGGAACGCCGGTAAGCAGCGGATAGATGTAAGAGCAAATACCGGGATCAACGTTCCTAAGGCATATCCCGCCTACCTGGGATCGGCGGAGTATATGACGCTCTATAATGAAGCCCGCCGTAATGACGGACTCGCGGAACTATATAGTCCTGAGACTATTTACCAGTACGCTTCCGGTAAAAATAAATACCGGTATCCCGATGTAGATTATTATGCAGATGAATATCTTAAAAAGTTCTTTAGCCGGTACGATGTAACGGCGGAAATATCCGGTGGAAATAATAAGGCACGCTATTATACCAATATTGGTTACCAGGCTTCCGGATCGCTGCTCAACTTTGGAGAGGCACGGCAAAATGGAAAATCCGACCGCTTCAACCTGCGTGGCAATGTAGACGTTAACCTGAGCGATTATATTTCCTGTAACGTAGATGCCAGCGCTATTTTTTATACCGGCAGAGGGGTAAATACTGATTACTGGGCAAATGCGGCCACCTTACGTCCTTATCGTTTTGCACCGCTTATTCCTATAGACAGGATAGAGGCAGATGATGAGGCGTCTAATGTACTGGTAAAAAACAGCAATCATATTATTGATGGAAAGTATTTACTGGGAGGTACCCAACTGGATCAAACCAATCCCTTTGCAGCCATCTATGCCGGTGGTAACAACCGGTATATAAGCCGGCAGTTTCAATTTAATACCGGTGTGAATGCAGATCTGAGAAATTTGCTGAAAGGCCTTTCCTTTCATGCTACGTTTGCAGTTGATTATAATACTTCTTACAACCTGGCTTACAATAATAGCTATGCTGTGTATGCGCCTGTGTGGAATACGTATTCGGGGCAGGACTTAATCAGCAGCCTTACCCAATACGGGAAGGATGCTACTTCGGGGGTGCAGAATGTGAGCAATAGCTGGTATCGTCAAACCATTGCGGCTACCGGTCAGTTTAATTACCTCAATACCATTCGCGACAAGCATCATCTTTCTGCTGTTTTATTGGTGAATGGTTTCCAGCAATCAGAGTCGGCGGTGTATCATCGTACCAGCAACGCTAACCTGGGGTTGCAGTTAGGCTATAATTTTAAAAATACCTATTATTTTGACTTTAGCAGCGCTATGGTCCATAGCGCGAAACTGCCGGAAGGGAACCGGAATGCCTTTTCACCGACCGTATCGCTGGGATGGCGGCTGAGCAATGCTCCTTTCCTGCGTGAGGTTTCCGTTATCGATGAGCTGCGGCTGACAGCATCTGCCGGTATACTGCATACCGACCTTGATATTGCCTCGTATTATCTGTATCAGGGGGTATATACCACACAGGGAAGCTGGTTTGGCTGGAAAGATGGTACAGGCGTACAGGCTACTGAATCGCGCCGGGGCGCTAATCCAGACATGCGCTTTCCGCAAAGAAAAGAAATCAGCATTGGCCTGGATGGTTCCTTCTTTCATCAGTTAATTAAGCTGGAAGGTAATGTCTTCGTTAATAAAACTACCGGCAACATCATCCAGCCAGATGTGCTTTATCCTTCCTATTTCACCACCGGATTCCCGTCATCGTCTTTCATTCCATATATCAATTATAACGACGACAAACGGGTGGGATTCGACTTCAACCTTAGCTTCCAGCGTAAGGTGCGGGAGGTGAGTTATAGTGTCGGACTGGTAGGCAGCTATTATAAAACAACCGCTACAAAACGTGCCGAACGGTATGCCGACAACTATCAATATCGCCAGGGCAAACCGTTGGATGCCATATGGGGATTGCAAAGCCAGGGATTTTTCCATGATGCGGATGACATTAAAAATTCGCCGGCTCAGACTTTTGGCCAGGTAAAACCTGGTGATATTAAGTATAAAGATCAAAATGGAGATGGCGTCATTGATGCGCGCGACGAAGTGTACCTGGGCCGTGCCGGCTGGTTTGGCTCTCCGCTTACATTGGGGATTAACCTGAGTGCCAAATGGAGGAATTTTTCCTTTTTTGCGTTGGGGGTAGGACGCTTTGGCGCTTATGGTATGAAGAATAACTCCTGGTTTTGGGTAGATGGAGAAGATAAATATTCTGCGGTGGTAAGAGACCGCTGGACGCCTGAAACAGCGCAAACGGCCAAATACCCGCGTCTGACCACGTTTGCCAGCGACAACAATTTCCGCAGCTCAGACTTCTGGCTATATAAAACCAACCGTATAGACCTGGCGAAAGTACAGGTTTCTTATGATATGAGCGGGTGGCTGGGCAGGAAAAAAGTGTTGAAGGAAATGGGCGTGTACATCAGCGGTTTTAACCTGCTAACGGTGTCGGCAGAACGCAAAACAATGGAAATGAATGTGGGCAGCGCTCCACAAACACGCTTATATAACCTTGGTATAAAAGGATTGTTTTAATCTTTTTCAGTAGCATAACTAAGTTCCCGTTTTATGAAAAGAAATATTATCCTTTTGCTGGCCTGCCTCTCGCTGCTGGCCAGCTGTAAAGATCTGCTGGTACCGGATATTGAAAATAACCGGGACCTGAACGCAAATAAATATCCACCCAATGATGCGGCGCTGCCATTTGGCATATTGCTGAATGGTTATAACCGGATCCCCACTAATTCCTGGTCATTTAATGATGTAGCCACCGACGACGCAGTAACGAATGATCAGAGTAATGGTTTCCTGAAAATGGCAAATGGACAGTGGACCGCAAATAACAACCCGTTGAGCCAGTGGACGAATGCATATGCGGCCATCCAGTATCTAAATATCATATTACGTGATGTAGATACCGTGCACTGGGTGTCAGACCCCATCGTAAGTAAGTTGTTTGCAATGCGGATAAAGGGGGAAGCGGCTGGTTTGCGCGCCCTTTTCTATTATCACTTGCTGCAGGCGCATGGCGGCATGTCTGAAAGTGGCGCTGTGCTCGGAGTGCCGATCATCACCGAAGTGCAGGGGCCTACTGCCGATTTCAATAAGCCCCGGGCTACTTTTGAGGCCTGTATGAAGCAAATTTATACTGATCTGTCAATGGCAGATCAGTTGCTTCCACTGGACTACGAAAATATTGGCAGCGCGGCGCTCATTCCTGCCAAATATGGCGCTACCAGCGTGGAACAGTATAACCGCGCCTTTGGTGCCGCTTTCCGTGGATTTCTTACAGGACGTGTTGCAAAGGCGATTCGCTCAAAAGCGGCATTGCTCGCTGCCAGTCCGGCCTTTAGCACCGGCAATACCACCACCTGGGCCGATGCTGCCGACTATGCAGGAGAAGTACTTGCACTGAAAGGAGGGATAAGCGCATTGGCCGCCAACGGCCTTACCTGGTACGCCAATGCCGCTGAAATTGCAGGACTGGCCGACGGTGCCAACCCCGCAGAAATACTTTGGAGGAATAATTATGGCGACAACCGCGACCTGGAGCAAGCCAATTACCCGCCGGGATTATTTGGTAACGGACGTATCAACCCCACACAGAACCTGGTAGATGCTTTCCCTATGGCCAATGGAATGCCTATTGGCAGCGCAGGCAGCGGCTACGACGCCACCAACCCCTATACAAACAGGGATCCAAGGCTGCGTATGTTTATCCTGGTAAATGGCGGTACCGCCGGCCCCAATAATACAGTGATCAAAACAGCCGCAGATGGTGGCACCAATGATGGGCTTAACATAGTAGAAACATCCACCAGGACCGGATACTACCTGCGTAAACTGTTGCGACAGGATGTGAATCTGAATCCTAATTCCGCCAACAATCAGCGCCATTACAAACCCCATATCCGGTATACCGAAATTTTTCTCAACTACGCCGAAGCCGCAAATGAAGCCTGGGGCCCGTTAGGAGCCGGTAAATATGCATTCTCTGCCTATGATGTAATAAAGGCTATTCGCAAAAGGGCAGGTATAGGTACTACTAACGGCGACGCCTGGCTGGAAGCAGCGAAAGGTAATAAAGAGCAAATGAGGGATCTTATCAGGAATGAACGGCGGATAGAATTATGCTTTGAAGGATTCCGCTTCTGGGATCTGCGCCGCTGGAAGGTTAATCTTAGTGAAACAGCCCGCGGGGTAAGTATAAAAAATAATGTCCCTGCCGTGATGAATGTGGAAGACCGCCAGTTTCAGCCATTTATGACTTATGGCCCTATCCCTTATGGAGAGATACTGAAGTTTGGCGCCCTGGAGCAAAACAAAGGCTGGCGCTAATAATAGCCACGTGTAGCGATCATTTTTTAATTGATTTTTTGAAAACAGCAAAGATGAAAAAAATTCTGATACCCGCAATGCTACTGCTACTCGCAGCATGCAATAAGGAGGCAACATTTCCCGACTACGCCTATCAAACGGTATATTTCGCTTATCAATATCCCGTTCGTACCATCACTTTCGGAGAAGATATCTTCAGTACAGAGCTGGATAACCAGCGAAAATGTAAAATAATGGCTACAACAGGCGGCGTTTATTCCAGTAAAAAGACCCTGAATATCGGCATCGCTGTAGATAATTCCCTGCTGGGAAGCGGGTTGTTGTTTGGCACCGGTAAAGATGAAATCTTACCTATGCCGGCTAATTATTATTCACTGGCAGACAATAAGATCGTCATCCCCCAAGGGAGCCTGGCAGGAGGCGTGGAGGTACAATTAACCGACGCCTTTTTTAATGACCCCAAGGCCATCAAAAATACTTATGTAATTCCATTGCGTATTACAGATAAGTCTGGCGCCGATTCCATCCTCAGCGGGAAAAATTTTATCCTCTATGCCATCAAATACGTGAATGAATGGCATGGCAACTACCTGAGAAGAGGCAAAGATGTAATGTCAGGAGGCGTAAACCAAACAGTAACGCGGCATGCAGAGTATGTGGAGAAAGACGAAGTGAACAAATTAAGCACCAGGTCGATGAAAGAGTTGGAATTTCCTGTGGTATACAAGGACAAAGATGGTAATAACATCAGCTGCACTTTACTGCTCACCTTCCATGATGGCGAAAAATGTACCATCTCTTCAGCTACTGCCAACGTTAGCGCTACCGGCGAAGGGCAATTTGTAAAAAGAGGAGAAAAGAACAGCTGGGGAAGCAAGGACCGGGATGCGCTGTATCTCCAATACCAGGTTGTATTTCCCGGCATGCAGGCGGCTACAACAGATACGCTGGTGCTTAGAGACCGGTCTGTGACCATGGAAACATTTACCCCGGTGAGTAAATAATTTATTATCCGACATTAAAGTAATTGGTATGAATCCACTTCATAAAATAGCAGCCGGTTTCCTGGTATTTGTTACGATAACTTCCTGTAATAAATATCAGAAGCTGGACTTTAACGTAGATAAGCCGGAAAGCGTGGCTGTACAGGAGGACATAGATGCCTACCCGGCACTTAAAAGTTATATTAACCGCGCTTCGCAGCCAGGGTTTAAGTGGGGAGTAGCGCTTGGTTTGCAGGAATACCTGGATAAAGGCGTGAAGTACCGGCTGGTCAACCGGAACTTCGATGAAATTGTTTTGGGCTATGAAATGAAACATGGCGCCGTCGTGCAGTCAGATGGAAGCCTGGATCTGGCAAAGGTAAAGTCGTTGTTGCAAACAGCAGGACAGGCAGGGATGCAGGTGTACGGCCATACCCTGATGTGGCATGCCAATCAGAATGCCAGCTACCTGAAGGGACTGATCGCGCCATTGCTGGTCACTTCTCCTGCATATCCCAATAGTTTAAATGCTACCGGGCTAAGGGACAATAGTTTTGCAAACTGGACCAAGCTCAATGCCGGTAATGGTATTTCAGTGATCACCGGAACAGGTATGGGAACGGGCAATAACGCTGTGGAGCTAAAAGCCAGCGGAGCTGCTACAGACTTGCAGCTCGTTACGCCGGAGATACCCATCAATAAGGCCCACAAGTATGAAGTGGTGATGTATATCCGGTCTAATGAGGCAGGAGAAGGAAGGATATCGTTCGAAGGATTAACTAATAATTCGCCATTGGTAGACTGGACAAAGTCAGGAACACCTACCGCTACCTTTACCACTGGCATCTCATGGAAAGAAATCCGCTTTACCATCAATGATTTTGCTGCTGACAATATTAAGCTGCATTTCGATTTGAAAAATAAAGCGGGCGTATCGTATTATATCGATATCAATAATTTGTATGTATACGATACGCAAGGCGCCCCTGTAATCAACAACCTGGTGGCTAACGGCGATTTTGAATCCGGTGGTGGCTGGGGCGGCTGGGGAGGTGGCTCTACCCGTGGCGTGACCGCCGATGGCATGGGCGTAGGAAATAAAGGCAAAGCCTTTTATGTTACGAATCCGGCTAAATCGGCTAATTACTGGGATGTACAAACCAGCTATGACTTTGCGGCGCCTTTGGAAAACGGCGCTACTTACGAATTGAGCTTTTGGGTGAAGGGGACCGCAGCAGGAGTTATTCGCCCGGAATTGCAGAGTGCTAACTATTCCTCTAACGGATACGGGCAAGTGCAGGTGACACAGGATTGGCAGCTGGTAACGGTTTCTACTACAGCTACTGCAAGTGATAGAACCCGGCTCGTTTTCAGTTATGGCGAATTTGCCGGCACCGTTTATATCGACGACGTAGTACTGAAAAACGCGAAAGCAACGGGGGGAAGTACAACAGTGGTGGAGAAAACAGCTGCAGAAAAAAAATATATCCTCACCGAAGCACTGGATAAGTGGATGAGCGGCATGGTCGGTGCTGGTAAATCCGTGGTAAAAGCCTGGGATGTAGTAAATGAACCGATGGATGATGGCAAACCGTATGAATTAAAAACAGGGGTGGGAAAAACGAACATGGCATCCGATGAATTTTACTGGCAGGATTACCTGGGTAAAGACTATGCTGTAACCGCTTTTAAAATGGCCCGTCAATATGGCAATGCCACGGATATCCATTTTATCAATGATTATAACCTGGAGTTTAACCTGGATAAATGCCGTGGCCTGATTGCTTATGTCAATTACATCGAAAGCCAGGGTGCCAAAGTAGATGGCATTGGAACCCAGATGCACATTGATATTAATGCCAGTAAAGAAAACATTGCAGCGATGTTTAAACTGCTGGCAGCTACCGGGAAGGTGATTAAGGTGTCCGAACTGGATATGGGCGTTGGGGTGAAAACAACCGCCGCTACGGCCGAACATTACCAGGCCCAGGCCGATATGTATAAGTATGTTATCGATAAATATTTTGAGCTCATTCCCGCTAAACAGCGCTACGGTATTACCATCTGGAGCCCTGTCGACAGTCCGGCCGGTTCCGGCTGGCGTCCCGGCGAACCGGTAGGACTATGGACCGAAGGTTATGTGCGGAAGCTTGCTTACGCCGCCATTGCTAAGGCGCTGGAAGCTAATGCAAAATAACACGAACAACTGCTGAAAGCCCAATAGCAGCCCCCCATACGGTAAGTTTGGGGGGCTCTTTGTGGTCATATGGTTACTCGAGTGCCTCGTCTTTTTGCATCCTCGCCATAAATTCTGAAGGCAGCATCTGGTATTTTACTTTGAATGATTTGGCAAAATAGTTAGGCGTGGAAAATCCCACCTGGTAGGCAATTTCAGCGATGGTCAAGTCGCTTCTTTTCATGAGCATTGCCGCTTTTTCCAGCCGGTAAGACCGGATATATTCTACCGGCGTTTGACCGGTTAATTCCAGTAGTTTATTGTAAAGGGAACTTCTGCTCATCCCCACTTCTTTGCTCAGGCTTTCCACCGAAAGCTGGGAGTCTGTCAGGTTGGCTTCCAGGTGGCTTGCGATCCGCGCCATCAACTTTTCTTCTGCAGATACTTTTTCTATTTCAGGCGCCAGTAATTTTATTTGTTTGGTATAGGTGTTTTTCAGGGTATCGTTAAGATGCAGCAGGTTCCTGATTTTTGCATGCAGTATTTCGGAATTAAATGGTTTGGTAATATAATCATTGGCGCCTGTTGCCAGCCCCGCGATCTGTTCTGCTTCATTGGTGAGCGCCGTGAGCAGTATCACGGGTATATGGCTGGTTCTTTTATCCAATTTCAATTTCTGCAGCAGGCTGATGCCATCCATTTGCGGCATGGTGATGTCGCTGACAATCAAATGTGGATGTAGTAACAAAGCTTTTTGCCAGCCCTCTTTTCCATTGGTGGCTTCTATTACTTTGTAGTTCCGGCGAAGATTATCTTTGAGATAATCCCTGAAGTCTTCATTATCTTCCACGAGCAATATGACCGATGTTTTCGGGCCATCCGGTAATGCATCCCCGCACTGCGATGTCACTACTTCCTCCTCCTCCTGCAACATTGCTTCGGAAGGCGGCAGCAGTGGCGTAACAGCAGGCGTTTTCTGTGCCTGATCCTGTGCGGCTGCTTTTAAAGGAAGTTGTATGGAAAACGTAGCGCCTTGCCCAGGCTCGCTTTCTACCTCGATGGAGCCGCCGTGTATTTTTATAAATTCCTTCGTAATAGACAATCCAATACCTGTTCCATGGTTTAATATGGCGGAGGCAGTATCAGTCTGGAAGAAATGCTCGAATATCTTTTCTCTTTTGTCTTTGGGAATGCCAATACCAGTATCTTTTACTATTATTTGAATCCATTGCTCACCGGTCGCTTCATCTTTATTCAACAGCGTTAGCGCTACGGTCACTACGCCTTTTTCTGGAGTAAACTTGAAGGCGTTGGAAAGCAAATTGAAAAGAATACGTTCTATTTTATCGTGATCAAATAAAGCAGGTAAGGCAGCGGGGCCACTGATAAGGTTAAATTGAATGTTTTTCCGTTCAGCAAAATCGCGGAAGGAGTCTATTACTTCCTTAATAAAAGCTACCAGGTCTCCGGTTGTTAACTGTAGTTTTAACTCATGCTCTTCCATTTTCCTGAAATCCAGTAATTGGTTGACGAGGTTGAGTAATCGCCGGGAGTTTCTTTTGATCATGTTTAGTTTGTCGAGTCGTGGACGGGCCTTTTCCTCTTCAATAAGTTGTTGCACCGGGCCCATGATCAGCGAAATGGGTGTTCTGAAATCATGACTGAGGTTGGTAAGAAATTTGATTTTGAGCCGGTCTATATCCTGTAGCCGCTTTATCTCCAGTCTTTCCTGTTCTAACATAAACTTCTTTCTGATCCGCTTAATGCCGAGGTGCCGGCTGTATAACAGCGATAGGCAGATGATGCAAAGATAAAAGAGGTAGGCGTAAATGGTACGCCAGAATGGTGGCCGGACATATATTTTTATGGTGGTGTCCTGGTTGCTCCAGATGCCGTCGTTGTTGGCGGCTTTTACATGGAAGGTGTATTCTCCCGGATCCAGGTTCGTATAGGCGGCACTGTTTGCCGTGCCGGTATAGTTCCAGTCTTTGTCAAATCCATCGAGTTTGTAGGCGTAGAAGTTTTCGGTGGGAAGCGTATAGTTGAGCGCTACAAAACTGATCGCAAAGTTTTGTTTGTAGGCCAGCCGGATATTATCAGCTACAGAAATATGTACTTTAATGGGACCGTCTTCATCCGGACGTATCGATTTATTGGATACTTTTAAATCTGTTAGCAGCACCACCGGTGCATGTTTATTGACCGTTACGTCAGAAGGGGTAAAGTAATTAATACCTTCCAGCCCGCCGAACATCAGGTCGCCGTCAGACAGGCGTATTCCGGAATTATGAACGAAGTTATTATTCTGAACTCCGTTATAGCGGGTGTAGTTCCTGAATTTTTTTGACGCAGGATGAAAGCTGCTGATGCCCATGTTGGTACTTAGCCAGATAATGCCGCTTTTATCTTCCAGGATTTGATAGATGGTCACATTCTGCAGTCCATCTTTTTCAGAAAAATTGATGAACCGTTGTTGCGTTTTATCAAAGAGGCTCAGCCCTCCGAAAGTGCCTATCCACATACGGCCTTTGCTGTCGCGCAGTAGCGTTTGTACTTTGTCACTCGGCAGCAGGCTGTTGCTTTGCGTATAGATGTCCCATCGCCCCGTTGCCGGATGATAAACGCCAATGCCTCCACCATGGGAGCCCACCCATATATTCCCTTCCGCATCTTCTTCGATAGCCCTGATATATCCGTTAAATGGCAGTTTTTTTTCATTGGGCTGTGAAGGATTCGGATGAGGAGTGTACCTGGCAACTACCTGTTCGTTTTTGAGGACATCCAGGCCTTCTCCATTGGTGCCTACCCAAACATTGCCTTTACTGTCTTCTTTTATACAAAAAATATCATTGGCGCCAAGATGGTTAACGCCAGAACCTTTGGCGAAGTATTTATAAGTTCTGTTGGCGCTATTCATGATAAGCAACCCTAATGCATAGGTGCCTATGTATAATTTTTTGTCATGTGTATAATGGAGAGCCATGATGGACACTTTATTCCCTTTTACCGGAAATGGAATGTCGATAGGGCGGACTTTCCCGGTTTGGCGGTTAAATTCAAACATACCGCCGCCGTCGGTGGCCACAAAAGCATTGCCTTCGTCGTTTTCGGCGAGGGCAGTCACAATCGATGACTGGCGGCCATTTTCATGGAAAGCAGTACCCGGTTTAAAGTTAAAAAGATGTAGGTTTTTATCATATTTGTTGATGCCGCCCCGAAAGGTGCCTAACCAATAGATGTCCTGCCCGTCGTTATAAATACATTTGATCGATTTGTTGGTAAGACTGTAAATGTTTTCGTCGGTAGGAAGATAATGGTCTGCCGTATTTGTGCGGGTATTAAGCACTATCAATCCTTCCTCGGTGCCAATCCATAGCTGGTGGTCCTTATCTGGTTTAATACAGTTAATTAATTTATGGTCCAGCAGCGGAAGGGAATGGTAAGGGGAGATGCCGGCGCCATCGGGTTGAAGGGTATACAAACCAGTTGCAGTGCCTACCCAGATTTGCCCGTCGCTGTCACCGGTAATTGCCCTGATTTCATTGTCCTGGGCAGTAAATCCGGCTTTCTTGTTGGTTATCAGCTTTACAGTACCCGTGGAGGGAGTGTATCGGTACAAGCCATGGGTAGTACCAATCCAGATTTGTTGTTGCCGGTCCACAAAAAGACAGTGGGGACTAACCTTGGCTTCTGGTCCGTCTTCACCTGCCAGCAGGTTGATTTTAGAAACATGATGGGTACGGGGCACCAGCATAAATAAATGCTCAAACTGTGCTATCCATATATTGCCGGAGGTATCGCTTGAAATATCCAATATCACCGCATTAGGGGGTAATTGTGGCGCATCTGCGTGGAGGGGAAAATGAATAAAGGCGTCTTTTTTACGGTCGTATAGGCTAATCCCGCCACCGCTGGTACCTATCCAGAGGTTACCGGCTTTATCTTCATGTAGCGCCAGCACCTCATTGGCTCTCAGGCTTGAGGAGTCTCCCTGCCGATGCCGGTAAACCGTAAAGTGGGTACCATCAAATTTATTCAGGCCGTCGTCTGTAGCAAACCACATCAGGCCA
Source organism: Chitinophaga sp. Ak27 (assembly GCF_012726295.1). Taxonomy (GTDB): domain Bacteria; phylum Bacteroidota; class Bacteroidia; order Chitinophagales; family Chitinophagaceae; genus Chitinophaga. Next base: position 80,681 of record NZ_JABAOB010000009.1, read on the forward strand.
TAGTGGTCTTTCGTAATGGCATTCACCCCGTTGGATACCAATCCGTCTTTAGACGTGAGCGAAGTGAAGTTAATATGACCGGATTGTGTCCAACCGGTTTTAGCAAGGTATAGTAAACAGCACAGTAACGTGAAGGTATGTCTAAGCATATTGGGCAATCATTAAAAAACTAGCATTTTGGTTGCGTGATATGAACGTGGTCCTTTGTTTCCCCAATTTAAGTATTGTCATGAAATTTATTATCATTATGATACTAAATTGCCCTAATAACCTATTGTTGAGCTATGATTATTGTCTAAAAGACATTTTTTCTATCAATTTCAACAAATGTACTAACGGGAAAGTAGCCATCGACATATTTTTGTTTCCAGGCAGGCCGCCATATTTTTCGAAATGGTGACCTGTAAAAATCATAATGACTGAATAATGTTTTAAAGATGTATAAGAAATTCCTCGTTATAGTACTCATGTCCGTTTTTAGTATTTCACTTTATGCGCAGCAGTCGGACAATGAAGATGGCACCTATACCAATCCGGTTATCTGGGCCGACTTCCCGGATAATGATGTGATCCGCGTGGGAGATACCTATTACATGGTAGCTACTTCTATGTATTTTTTTCCCGGAGTACCCCTGTTGCAGTCGAAAGACCTGGTAAACTGGACTTATGCTGCCAATGTAGTGCAGCGGTTTAAACAACATCCCTTTTATGACTTAAAAGGAGGGAACAGGTATGGAAAGGGGCAGTGGGCCAGTAGTATCCGTTACCACAACGGGAAGTTCTATATACTTTTCCTGACCCTGGATGAGGGAGGCTTTTTATGCACCGCATCGAAAGCGGAAGGCCCATGGGAAATACGAAAGCTCGTAAGGCCCTACTATGACGCCGGATTGTTTTTTGATGATGATGGCCGGATCTATATTGTTCACGGATATTCCAAATTATCTGTGACCGCAGTGGATGCCAATCTGGCTCCCCTGAGCAGGGACAGCATTATATTTGACAAAGTGCAGCGGCCTGGTTTAGAGGGTTCGCATGTTTATAAGAAAGACGGGTATTATTATATTTACGCCACCTATGGGGGTGGAGATGGCTACCAGGTTTGCCTCCGGTCAAAAAGTATCTATGGCCCCTATGAGGAAAAAATTGTCTTGAAAGACGATATGAACCTCTATGGCAAAGGTGTTCATCAGGGAGCATTGGTTGAAACTCCCCGGGGGGAATGGTGGAGTGTTATCTTCCAGGACAGGGTCGGTGTGGGAAGGGTGCCCACCCTGCAGCCGGTACAGTGGGTGGATGGCTGGCCTGTAGTGGGGAAGGATGGCAGAGCAGTCGTTACTCACATTAAACCCCGTACAGAGGCCGTTAACCCGGTACAGGTACTTCCCGGCAGCGATGAGTTTAACGACGATAAACTGGGCATGCAATGGGCATGGAATCATAATCCCGACGACAGCGCCTGGTCTTTAGGTAAACGGAAAGGATACCTGCGGCTAACTACCACTGATATTGCCGCCGATTTGCTGCATGCACGAAATTCACTCACCCAACGCATATTCGGTCCATTTTCTGATGCCACCGCCGCATTTGATATCAGCGGCATGAAAGCAGGCGACGTTGCCGGGCTGGCCGTTTTGCAGCTGCCTTATGCCTCCATCGGTATCCGCGCAACGGAAGCTGCGAAGTTTATTGTAATGGAGCATGCCGGCAGCAAGGTAGATAGTATTGCGGTAGGGAAGGAGCCGCGGGTGTTCTTCCGGGCATCCGTTAACACACAGAAGAACCAGGCTTATTTCTACTATAGCTTTGATAATAACACGTTTATACCCCTGGGAGATACGCTGAATATGCAGTTTAACCTCAAGATGTTTACCGGTAACCGGTTTACGTTATTTAATTACGCTACCGCCCAAAGCGGCGGACATGTGGATGTGGATTGGTTCCACCTGGATACCCGGCAGGGGCCTCCCAATCTCTTTAAAGCCTCCTCGCGAATTGCGGCCGACAGATATGATGACATTTACAGTGCCCATGTGGTACCCGGAAATGACGGCAGCGAGCCAGGAGCGCAAGAAATTAGCCATTTGACGGCTGGTGCATGGATACGGTTTAACCAGGTGGATTTTGACGGGGAATATAAATACCTGTTATTACGGGTAGCGCCCCGCGGAGGACATATCCATGTATATCTTGATAAAGATTCATTGAACCCCTATGCTACCATAGCGGTGCCAGAACAGCCTTCACTGAAATACATGACAGTAAGCGTACCTGTGAAGCCGCTTACCGGCAGGCATCGGCTGACATTTGCATTTAAGGGAAATACACCATCCACGGCACGTTTTAACTGGTTTACTTTCGCAGATAGTAACCAACAGGCGTATGCATCGCCTCCACTGGTATCACATATCTATACCGCTGATCCATCCGCGCATCTCTTTAACGGAAAAATATATATATACCCCTCGCATGATACGGCTGTTCAAACGAAAGAAAGCGATAATGGTGATCATTTCCAGATGGCCGACTATCATATCTTCTCTATGGACTCCATTGGAAGCAAAATAACAGACCATGGGGCAGCGCTTAGGGTACAGGACGTGCCATGGGCGGCTAAACAATTGTGGGCTCCGGATGCAGCATTTTCAAAGGGGAAATATTATTTATATTTTCCTGCAAAGGATAAACAGGGAGTATTCAAAATAGGAGTAGCTACTTCAAAACAGCCAACAGGCCCGTTTGTGGCGGAAAAAGAGCCAATTGCCGGCAGTTATAGCATCGATCCCTGTGTATTCAAAGACGACGATGGTTCCTTTTATTTGTACTTTGGTGGCATCTGGGGAGGGCAGTTGCAAAACTGGGATAATAACCGCTATGATGCCACTGCCAGGCTGCATGAAAAGAAGGAAGTAGCCATTCTTCCCCGAGTAGCAAAACTTTCTGGAGATATGAAAAGCTTTGATAGCGCTCCGCTGACAGTAAAAATAACAGACAGCACCGGCCGCCTGTATAACGAACAGGAAAACGACAAGCGCTTTTTTGAAGCGGCCTGGATGCACAAATACAAGGGCAAATATTACTTCTCCTATTCAACCGGTGATACGCACAATATTGTTTATGCCATTGGAGACAGCCCCTATGGCCCTTTTACCTACCAGGGCGTTATACTCCAACCAGTGGAAGGCTGGACCAATCATCATTCGATTATCCAGGTCGGCGATAAATGGTATTTGTTTTATCATGATACACAGTTGTCGGGTAAAACACACCTGAGAAACATCAAGGTAATGGAGCTGAAGTATAACAGCGATGGTACTATTCAAACATTAAGCGCATTCAAATGAATGCTGGTAATCCCTTTCCTAAACAAATAATCAAGATATCATATGAAGTATCTCAGTCATGTTATTGCTATTTTGCTAGTCGTAACCATAAGTCTGTCCTGCGTGGCTTATCGCGGTCGTTCTGCTGCTTTACAGGAAGCGCCGGGATTAAAAGATTATTACAGGGATTATTTTCCTATAGGCGTAGCCGTTTCAACGCGTGCGTTGCATACAGAGGAAGCGGGGCTGGTGATCCGGCAATTTAATAGCGTTACCCCGGAGAATGCCATGAAAATGGGTGTGATCCATCCTGGCGAACAGCAGTATAACTGGAGGGAGGCTGATTCTATTGCAGCTTTTGCACGCCGCAATGGGATGAAGCTCAGGGGACATACCCTGGTTTGGCATAATCAGGCTCCGGGATGGATTTTTAAGGATGCCAATGGACAGCAGGTATCTAAAGATGTATTGTTGCAACGTTTGAAAGAGCATATTACGACGGTTGTAAAAAGATATAAGGGAATCGTATACGCCTGGGATGTAGCCAATGAAGTGATCAGTGACCGTAAGGACGAATTTTACCGGAACTCTTTGTGGTACCAGATCTGTGGGGATGAATACATAGAGAAAGCCTTTCAGTGGGCACATGAAGCTGACCCTGATGCACTGTTGTTTTACAACGATTACAATGAAATCAATACCGTGAAGCGGGAAAAAATTATCCGTATGCTTAATAGCCTGATCAGCAAAGGAGTGCCTGTTCATGGGGTAGGGTTGCAGGCGCATTGGGCAGTAAATGAACCATCGGCGGCACAGCTGGATAAAACGATGGCAGATTTTGCCAAGCTGGGACTCAAAATCCAAATCACTGAATTGGATGTTTCCGTTTACCGCAAAGAACACGAGATGAGGGGATGGGCAACGGGCGACAGCGCCATGGCATTTACTGCTGAAAAGGAACAGTTACAGCTCGAGCAATTCCGCCGCTGTTTCGAATCTTTCCGGAAGTACCGTAGTGTTCTTACCGGTGTAACGTTTTGGAATATCTCCGACCGGTATAGCTGGCTTGACAATTTTCCCGTACGTGGCAGGAAAGACTATCCATTGTTATTCGACAAAGCATTGCAACCCAAGAAAGCATTTTGGGCGGTTGTTAAGTTTTAAGGTACAGGCGTAGATCTAAAACCCACCTGTATCCATCTGTTTTTTATAGCTCCCGGGCGACATTCCTGTTATTTTTTTAAAGATTTTAGAGAAGTAAAATACATTGTCAAATCCGGTTTGCAGGGCAATTTCAGCGAAGGTCATCTGGGTGGTTAACATCAGGTATTGAGCCCGTTCGATTCTTTTTTCATGTACATATTTAATAGGCCTTTCGCCGGTGTGCTGATGAAAAAGGCGCGAAAAATAGTCAGTATGCAGGTTCACCCTTTTCGCCAGGTAAGCTACAGATAAGTCGCGGTGCAGGTTCAGCTGGATATAACTGATTACATTCAGGATTTTCGCCGGTACATGTCCCGTGTCCATTTGTTTAAAGGTCTCTTGCGTCAGAAAGCGTGAAACCAATTGAAGGAGAATACCATGCGTTTCTGTGAATATGGACAGGCTTTGGCGGTTATTAAGCTCCTGGTATTCTTTATAGAAAATATTTTTTTCATATACCCTCGGATTGTCAGAACGGTTAATGCCCCGCCCGGGATTTATCTCCAATAGCCGCCTGAAGTTCAGGATATCAATGTCAGTTGCCTTTACTTTGGCAATAGACCTGTTATTTTCAAACAGGGAAATGCCGTCCGACGATTCCTCGAAAAACTGGACAAAGTATTGGCTGAGATAGTCCGGGCATATCAGGTTGCATAAGGTGAAGCTCGGTATAATATACAAAAAGCCGGGTTCAAGCCTGATCTTATTGGAGGCATCCCAGATTTCTCCTGCTCCTGCGTCGATATAGTATATCCTGAAATATGGACTGATCACATTTTTATAGTTCCACCTGGAATCAAGCTTTACATGGTCAACGTTCAATAAGGTGAATGTTTGTTTAAGTGCTCTTTTAATCATGCGGTACAGTTATTTAACAATATGCCATGTCCTTCCAAGGTGAAGATTTTGACATAGCAATAATAGGCAAATAGTCGGTTTTGTATAAAAGAAAGTCCTATTAAGCCAAATATTGGGTAAATATTTCGGAGTAAGTTTGATTTATCAATTACTCATTGCCATCATAGGCATTCCGCTACGCTGAAAAGCAGGTGATGTCCCGCTTACAGGGAGAGTCGGTAAAATTAAATTCCATGGAAAGAAGAACGTTAATAAAAGGCTTAGCTACAGGCGTATCATCCTTATACCTATCCAATCTTTTTGCACACGGTTTATTGAGGACCCCGCCAATTCCACGCACGGCGCCGGGGCCATTTAAGCCCAGCTGGGAGTCGCTCGGGCAGTACCAGGTACCCGACTGGTTCCGTGATGCAAAATTTGGTATCTGGGCGCATTGGGGACCGCAATGCCAGCCGGAACGTGGCGACTGGTATGCCCGTGGCATGTACCAGGAGGGAAGCGACCAATATAAATATCATATCCAGAAATATGGGCACCCGTCAAAGTTTGGCTTTAAGGATGTAATAAACGACTGGAAGGCAGAGAACTGGCATCCTGAAGAACTGGTGGCCTTATACAAAAAAGCCGGGGCCAAATATTTTATGGCTATGGCCAATCACCACGATAATTTTGACCTCTACGATAGTAAATACCATCGCTGGAATGCGACTAAGCTGGGGCCGAAAAAAGATCTCATCGGAGGCTGGGCAAAAGCCGCCAAAGAACAGGGTTTGCCCTTTGGCGTGTCGGTACATGCTTCACATGCCTGGTCATGGTATGAGGTGGCACAACGTTCCGATAAAAGCGGGCCGTATGCAGGTATTCCCTATGATGGTAAATTAACTGCATCCGATGGCCATAATAGCTGGTGGAGTGGTTACGACCCGCAGGAACTATATGCTCAAAATCATGCTTTGAGCAAGGATAGTCTGAATGACGGCAGCATGGGAGAGCATTGGGACTGGGGAAATGGGGCAAGCATACCTGACAAAGCCTACTGTGACAAATTTTTAAACCGGACCATTGAACTGATTGATAAATATGGCCCTGAACTCATTTATTTTGACGACAGTGCGCTGCCGCTTTGGCCGGTAAGTGATGCGGGATTGAAGATAGCGGCGCACTTCTATAATACCAGCATCAAAAAGCATGGAAAACTACAGGCTGCCTTGTTCGCTAAAGTATTGAACGAGCAGCAACGCAAATGCATGATATGGGATATAGAACGGGGACAAAGTAACGAGATAGAACCACTTCCCTGGCAAACGGATACCTGTATCGGCGGCTGGCACTACGATCGCCGTTTGTTTGATAATAAAAGATATAAGAGTGCTAAAACAGTTATACATACCCTGGCAGACGTTGTCAGTAAAAATGGCAATCTATTGCTGAATATTCCTGTGCGCGGCGATGGTACTATTGATAGTGAAGAGCGCAATGTCGTTGAACAGATAGCAGCGTGGATGCATATCAACAGTGATGCGATTTATGGCACACGTCCCTGGAGAGTATTCGGAGAGGGACCTGCAATGGAGGCAACGGTAGCTTTGAGTGCCCAGGGCTTTAATGAAGGAAAAGGTAAACCATTTGTGGCCGAGGACATTCGTTTTACAACAAAGGGTAAAACACTTTATGCGGTCATGTTGGGATGGCCGGCCAATAATGCCGCATTGGTGAAGACCCTGGCTGCGGATAGCCGGGTAGGATCCATCAGCCAGGTAAGCCTGCTGGGAAGCGGCCAGCTGAAATTTCAACAGGTATCGGAAGGCCTCAAAGTACAATTGCCGGAACAACCGCCTTGTAAAGAAGCATTCGTGTTAAAAATTGAAGGGGCCATTGTCTGAATATACCAGATGCAAAGGGCACCGCACAAAGAAAAAAAATCATTGGCTTCAACGATGCAGAAGTATGGATAAAATCACATGGCCGAAGGTAATTTTTGGTACCAGCGGATTAGGAAATTTATATGTAGCGCTTCCGGATGAAATGAAGCTATCTATTGTGGAAGAATGTATAAAGCGTTCGCCGGGGACAGTGATATTTGATTCGGCGGGTAAGTATGGAGCAGGACTGGCATTGGAAGCACTGGGACGGAGTTTGGAACAGTTGAAAGTCGATCCCTCGCAAGTACTGATCAGCAATAAGCTGGGCTGGCTGCGTACGGCTTTAAAAACGCCCGAACCTACGTTTGAACCAGGGATATGGCAAAATATTGAACATGATGCTGTTCAAAAAATAAGCTATGACGGTATCCTGGAATGTTATGAACAGGGAAACAAGTTATTAAGCAGTTATCACGCGGCGTTGGTATCCGTACACGATCCGGATGAATACCTGGCGGCGTCGGGAAATGAGCAGGAATATCAGCAACGTTACCTGGATATATTAGATGCTTACCGGGCCTTACACGAACTAAAACAGGCGGGCAAGGTCAAATCCATTGGCGTGGGAGCAAAAGATTGGCAAACCATAGCGCGTATAGCTGGTGATGTAAAACTGGACTGGGTTATGATTGCCAACAGTATGACAATTCATAGTCATCCAGCCGGATTGGTGGATTTTATGTGCAAGCTTGAGCGGCAGGGTATCACCATTATAAATTCGTCTGTTTTTAACGGCGGATTTTTAACAGGATCTGCTTACTATAATTACCGGTTAACAGATCCGGTAAAAGATAAGGCTTTATATGATTGGCGGCTACAGTTTAACCAGCTATGCATCGATTATAATATAAAACCGGTAGAAGCATGTGTCATTTTTGGCCTGAATGCGCCAGGGGTAAGTAGTATTGCTTTAAATACCACGCAGGCGGCAAGGGTCGCGCAAAATGTGGCATTACCCTATTCGACGATCCCGGATGGATTTTGGAGAGAAATGGAGAATAATGGATTGATTGACTCCGCCTATGCTTCCAGCTATTTGTAAATGATGAATGATATGATGAAAAGACACTGTTTAGCGCTTGATCTGAAAGATGATCCAAGGCTAATTGAAGAATATGAATATTGGCACAAAGCAGAAAACGGGTGGCCGGAAGTAAGAAGAAGTATCCTTGACGCAGGAATTGTAGAAATGGAGATTTACAGAACCGGTAACCGCCTGATGATGATCATGGAAACGAATGAGCTATATAATGAGGTTGCAAAGGCGGCATCTGATGCAGCAAATCCTAAAGTGCAGGAGTGGGAGCAATTAATGTGGAAGTTCCAGCAACCATTGCCCTGGGCAAAAGAAGGGGAGAAATGGATATTGATGGAACAGATTTTTCAATTGTAACATCAATAACGGCAATAATCATTACAGTGGTTATTGCCGTTATTGAGTCAATATGCTATTGTTTGATAATCTTGAATGATGTTATTCCCTTACTTCCTGTCACCTTAACGATATAGGTATTGGGCTGGAGTGATCCGCCAAATGCCAGCCGGTTTTTAGTTGTGGCAGGTTTTATGGATTCAACTAATTTACCTGATATATCGAATATCTCGACAAGCGTAATATTTTCATTATTGTCAGGTACCAGGTTGAAGTTTGAAGAGGAGGGATTGGGATATATCACCACCTGCGATGTTTGTTTGTCAATAGTGGAATTGTTAACAAATGCAGATGGTGCCGCGGTTCGGGCATTGGCCGTTGCAGAAGAGGTCCACTGCTGATTGTAACTGGAACTGGTGCTCCATTGTCCTAAGTCGGCTCCGTTGGCAGTTTGGCCAAGTCCATCGAGGTATAAACCGGTGGCCCTGTTCTTAAATTTCACAAAGCCGCCTGCGCTTTCCATGGTCCATTGCTGGTTGTTACTGCTGCTGGTGGTCCACTGTCCGGCAATTGATCCGTTGGAGGTTCTGCCCATTCCATCTAGATAAAGTCCTGTGGCGCGGTTTTTTAGCTTCACATAACTTCCGGTGGTTTCCAAAGCCCATTGCTGGTTATAGCTTCCGCTATTGCTCCATTGCGAACAGTTAGATCCGTTGATTGTGGTGCCCATTCCATCCATCAGTAGGCCGGTGGCGCGATTCGCCAGTGTGATATAGCCGGAGGAAGCACCACCGGCGCCTTGCATGATGGCGTTGATGACACCCTCGTCGCTGGTAGCTGCTGTACTGCGGTTAAACAGGCCAAAGTCGGCTGCGCCATTATCCCAATATACGGGGATCATACCCTTGTTTTTGGCAGAGCTGGTAACGTACTTATTAAAGTACTCCCTGGAAGCCAGGTGTAGGGAAAGATCTGAGGGATTAGTTCTTTTAATGGCGCCAAATTCACCAATAATGACAGGAATGCCATTATCTACAAATTTTGTCTTCATTAATCCTAATGCGCGTTCCACCTCGCTCTCTTCTCCCCAGGTGCTATTGCGGTCTGTTTGTGTGGTAGAATGGTAGCCATTCCCCCAGTAGTAAAACATGGTGCCCCAGGAGGCGTCTGCTGTCAAACCGCAAAATTGCCAGGGTGCATAATAGTGGACTTCCACCATTAAGCGGTTGGAAATCTGGTCGGTAGGCATCGTATTCATCAGGTTATAGGTATTGTCAATGTTTGTTGACGGTCCTTGTATAATAAGGCTGCGGGAGCTATTATTTCCACCGGTGGCACGAACTGCATTGATAAAAGTCTGGTGATAGGATAATAATACCGACATCCCCGTTGCGTCGCTGACCGCCGGTTCATTGGCGCTGGCAAAAAGTAATCGTTCATTATAGTTTTTAAAATAATTGGCGATCTGCGTCCAGTAATTTTGTTGTTTGGCGTTTACGGCATTTTGTGCGGAGGGAGTACAATTGTTCTCCAGCCAGCCTCCATCCCAGTGAATGTTGATAATTACATACATATTATTGCTGATGCAATAGTCTACCACAGTTTTTACACGGGCTATCCAGGTGGCATCGATTACGCCGTTGTTGGTATGGCAATCCCAGGCGCAGGGGATCCGCACTGTATTGAAGCCGGCTGCTTTTACGGCATTGATAAGCGCCTGGCTGGCATTGGGATTGCCCCAGGCATTTTCGCCGCAAATAGCTTCCAGCGTGTTGCCAAGGTTCCAGCCCACTTTCATCTGGCTGGCAACTTGTTGCGCAGTAGGTAATTGGCACCATGCGGGAACAGATAAAGAAATACAGGTTGCTGCAAGCAGCCATCTGCAGCTGCGTTTTAACAGCGCTGACAAGGATAAATGGTGTTTCATGTGTAGTTGTTTTAGATAGGTTGAAAAAGGAGATTAACCATATTTTTATGCTGGAATGGTCGCTTGTTTGAGTGAGGAAAGTGATATTTGCCCAGGGGGACGGGTGTTGTATGAATGTTTGAAGGATCTCTGACTTTCGCGTGATTTGTTGTAATAAAGTTTATGTGTTATATTGACACTTAAATAGAAGCCGAGACGGCAAGCCTTTTGAGTTAGGCGCGCAAAACAGATAGCCTGTAAGCCGGGCAGCAGTATAGATGTTTTCATAACGAGGAAAGTTGACTACGTGGAATAATATGATAAAGTTATTTAGTCTGACTCATACAAAAGGGTATGAAACAGGTCGGATTAGGGTATGGAATGTTACAGTACCCGGGAAAAGTATCTTTCCAGCGACCAGGAATGGAAAGCAATGCCAGCAAGAAGTGCATGAATGCCTGGGCGGGCGAATTTATTTATACCTAAAACCTACTGCAATGCGTTACCTTTTGGGGCTTGTCTTATTGCTGTCATCCCTTATCGCTTCATCACAAAGTATACGTTTTAATTTTTCAAAGCTTAATACCTATAATGGACTGTCTCACAACGAAGTAAAAGCAATATTAAAAGACCAGGATGGTTTTATGTGGTTTGGAACTACCTATGGACTCAATCGTTATGATGGTTATTCCTGCAAAATATTTCGTAAAGATCATAACGACAGTACTTCTCTGAAAGGTAATAACGTCATTAGCCTTTATGAGTTGCCTGGCCGGAAAATGTGGGTGTCGACCATGGGGGGAGCCTGTATTTATAATGCGGATACAGAAAAATTTGATGGCGATCAGGACAGGTATTTATCTTCTCTGGGTTTGCCGGCAGGATCAATTTCCAATATAGTAAAAGGAAAGGATGGCCGGTATTGGTTCCTTTACGTGGACAAAGGACTATACTTATATTCAGCCAATGATAAAAGTGTAAAACCATTTAATCCGCCGGGGACTAGCCTTCCTGCTGAAAAGATTACTGCTGTTAAAGAAACAACAGACGGAAAAATATGGCTGGTATACCAGTCCGGATTCTTACAGGAATATGATATAAAATCGGGGAAAGCTGTTTTTTCCAGTACAGCTTTACAGCAACTGCATAAAGGCGAACAATCTTTTAACATTTTTATTGATAGCGATGGAGATGTATGGTGCTGGGCTTATAATAACGGGCTCTTTTTTTTGCATGCGGGGGATAGCAACTTCCTCCTTATAGGTAGAAATTCTTTTCCCGCCAAGCTGAATTCGGAATTGGTAAGCCAGGTTGCCCAAGACGATAATGGTCTGATCTGGGTAGGCACCGACCATGGAGGCATTACCCTGATTGATAAAAAGCGCCATTTCAGCACTAGTTACCTGTTGAATAACCCTAATGATCCCAAGAGTATCAGCCAAAACAGCATCACAACAATTTATAAAGACAACCAGGGCATTATCTGGCTGGGAACTTACAAACAAGGTATAAACTATTACAATAGCGGTATTATCCAGTTTCCCTATTATCATCACCGCGAATCAGACCCAAAGAGTTTGCAGTTTGATGATGTAAACCGGTTTGTTGAAGACCGTTTGGGTAATATCTGGATAGGTACCAATGGAGGGGGGCTGATTTATTTTGATAGGAAGAATAATTCTTTCAAACAATACCTGCACGACCCTAATAACAACAATAGCCTGAGTAACAACGTGATTGTGAGCCTGTGGGTCGACCGGGGAAATATACTTTGGGTAGGCACTTATCTCGGGGGGCTCAACAGTTTTGACGGCAGGAAATTTACCCACTACCGGCATCAGGCTAATGATTCTTCCAGTTTGGCAGATGACACCGTATGGGAAATATTTGAGGACAGGGAACAGCAGCTGTGGATAGGCACTTTAGGCGGTGGCCTGGATCGCTTTGACAGAACCGCAAACCGGTTTATGCATTATAAAAGCAGTGGAGGAGCCAATTATATTACCACTATCATACAGGACAAAAAAGGCGACTTGTGGATTGGTAGCAGTGGCGGCATTACTGTCTTTGAAAAGGATAAATCGGTTACTACCTACCAGCACACCGGCAAAAAAAACAGCTTAAGCGATGATGGCATTTTTTGCCTGTTGGAAGACACCAAAGGACGGATTTGGGTGGGAACGAGGGAAGGACTTAACCTGTTTAACAAGCAAACAGGGGAATTTCAGACTTTCACCACATCGGATGGTCTGCCAGACAATATGATATTGGATATCCTGGAAGACGCTCATCAAACTTTCTGGATTTCTACGCCCAGCGGCTTATGTAATGCAATTCCCAGGCAAAATAATAGCCATATTACTTTTTCTGTTATTAATTATGATGTCACCAACAACCTGCAGGACCGGGAGTTCAATGATAATGCAGCGCTGAGAACACGGTCGGGAGAATTGATTTTTGGAGGGCCATCGGGGTTTAATATTATTAATCCAACTGCTATCAAGCAACCTGTTGGACGCTCAAAGGTTGCTTTTACCGGTTTTCAGATACTGGATAGAAATATAGAACCCGGTGAACAGGTCAACAACCGGGTACTGTTGGAACGTGCTTTATCACAGTTGCAAAGTATTAATCTGAAGTATAAAGAAAATGTTTTCTCCATCGACTTTGCCTCCCTCGATTTTTCGCATAACCGCAATGATAAGTACGCCTACATGCTGGAAGGATTTAATACCGACTGGCTATATACGGGCGATGACCAACGAAGAGCTACGTATACCAATCTCAGTCCGGGGCATTACACTTTCAAAGTAAAAGTACTGGACAGAACAGGGGCATGGAGCGAAGTAAAAACCTTACAGGTCAATATTCAACCGCCATTCTGGCGAACGCCTATCGCCTGGTTTATATATTTGCTGATTGCGGGAGGTCTCTTTTTGCTTATCCGGCGCATTACGTTAGAAAGGATTCATATGCGTTTTGAAGTCAAACAGCAACGTAGGGAGGCAGAAAGGGCGCATGCACTGGAGCAGTTAAAAACAAAATTCTTTACCAATGTAAGCCATGAGTTCCGCACGCCATTAAGCCTTATTATTGCGCCGTTGGATAAGATCATTAAATATGCTACTGACCAGGAGCAGGTGGAACAATTGAACCTGGTGCAACGGAATGCAAAGCGGCTGTTGAACCTGGTAAACCAGCTGTTGGATTTCAGGAAAATGGAAGTGCAGGAAGTAAGATTACACCCCGCCGTCGGAGACATTGTCAGTTTTTGCAGGGAAACCAGCCTGTCTTTCACTGATATTGCGGAAAAGAAGAAGATTCAATTCTCCTTCGCGTCTGATATTGACTGCCTCGAGATTTATTTTGATAAGGATAAAATAGAGAAGATCTTATTTAACCTGCTCTCCAATGCTTTTAAATATACCTATGACCATGGAAAGGTGAGTGTTAACCTGACATATAATATGCCTGCCGCCAATGATACAGAGGGAACGTTTGCCATCAGCATTAAAGATTCCGGTATTGGTATTCCGGCGCAACAGCATGAAAAGATTTTCGAACGGTTTTTCCAGACAGAGGTGCCGGAAAGTATGGTGAACCAGGGAACGGGCATAGGGTTGGCCATTACAAAAGAGTTCGTAAAACTACATAATGGCACTATTACCGTGGAAAGTGAGCCGAATCAGGGCACTTGTTTTACCGTGCTGCTTCCCGCAAGGAGGATGTATGTGTCGCCACAGCCCATAGCTCCAGTGGCGCCTGCGGAGGAAGGAGAGCAAATAATGATAGAAGAGGAGAAAAAGGGAAATAAGAAGAAAACAATCATGATAGTAGAAGACAATGAAGACTTGCGCTTTTATTTAAAGGATAACCTGAAGGATCAGTATCACGTGGAGGAGGCTACTAATGGAAGTGAGGGCTGGGAGAAAATAAAACGGTTAAATCCCGACCTGGTGGTAAGCGATGTGATGATGCCCATAATGGATGGCGTAGCGTTGGCGGGAAAAATCAAATCAGAAATGCTGACGGCACATATCCCCGTCATTTTGCTTACCGCCATGGGCAGTGAAGAAAAACAACTGGAGGGACTGAAAGCGGGCGCCAATGACTATATCACAAAACCCTTCACTTTTGAGATTCTCGCCTCCCGTATTAATAATCTCCTGGTACAACAACAACTTTTGAAAAAGAGATTCCAGAAGCAGATAACCGTCAACCCGGAGGAAGTAACTATAACGCCCGTAGATGAAAAATTTCTGAAACAGGCACTGGAAATAATTGAAAACCAAATGGATAACCCTGACTTTTCTGTGGATGAATTCAGCAGGAAGCTGTTCATGAGCCGGGTGACGCTATACAGAAAGATAAATTCCCTCACCGGCAAGTCGCCTTTAGATTTTATCCGTTCTATTCGTTTGAAGAGAGCTGCTCAATTATTAAATAATAGTGGAATGTCTATTGCGGAAGTGGCGTACCAGGTAGGATTTAATAACCCGAAAGTATTCAGCAAACTTTTCAAGGAAGAGTTCAGGGTGACGCCGTCAGAATATGCCGCGAGTCTTAAAAATAAAACGCTTGAGTAGGTGGCAGGCAGCCTGCGGACCTTGATATTTCCGTATTTGTAACATTCGCCACCCCTTGTTGAATCATTTCAGTCCCCGGCTACTGGCCGCAGAGCAATAGTTTTACAGCATCTAATCCACGTATATGAAATTGCGATTATTGCTGTGTTGCCTGCTAACTTTGGGCTCGATAAATGACTTGCTGGCGAAGCCGCCTGCCTATATCACACTACCTGATGGTCTGTTGCTCTTTACAGACTCCCTGCTTACAGGTTCTCCACATGCTGTTAAACTGGAAGTAATAGCAGATAATATTATAAGAGTAATTGCTGCTCCAGGTAAAGAAATAGTACCTGGAAACAGCCTGGTCACTGTTTATCAGAAAAGGCCAGACCTTGCCTGGGACATCATTCCTTCTAAGGAGAACCTGGTACTTAAAACAAAAAAGTTAATCGCCACCGTCAACCGCCAAACCGGCGCCGTTACTTTCACAGACCTAAACGGCAAAAAGATACTGGCAGAAAAGCAACCCCTTGGACGGAATTTTCAGCCTGCCGTATTTGACGGCAAACGATATTATACACTGACGCAGTCATTTGAGTCTGCCGAAGGCGATGCCTGGTACGGGCTTGGCCAGCACCAGGATGGTATTATCAACTACCGGGGGCAACAGGTTACCTTCTTCCAGAATAATACAGAAGTGGCCATTCCTTTTTTGATATCCAATAAGAACTACGGCATCCTGTGGGATAATTATTCCCTGACCAGGGCCGGCGATATCAGGCCCCTTCATCCTCTTTCTTCCCTGCAGCTTTTTTCAAAAAAAGGGGAGCCAGGATGGCTAACCGCCTCCTATGTCAACGATTTGCATAAGCCGCAGGAGGTAAGTACAGAAAAAGCGGAAACCAATATTAATATGGAGTTCCTGGGGGAATCAAAAATCCGGCTACCACGGGAGTTTACACCTGCCACCGGCATGGTCACCTGGGAAGGTATGCTTTCCAGTAACCTGGCAGGTATCCATCAGTTTAAGTTTGTTTATGGCGGCTCACTGAAATTATGGTTGAACGGAAAATTAGTGCTGGACCGCTGGAGAAAAGCATGGAACCCGGCGTCTGCATTAATTCCATGCGATTTTGAAAAGGGGGTAAAGGTACAGGTAAAAATTGAATGGATACCTGAAGGGGGCGAGTCCTATCTTTCTTTAAAGTGGCAGGAGCCATTAAATAGCGACCAGCAAAATAGTTTTGGATTTAGCTCTGAAGCCGGTAAACAAGTGGACTATTATTTTGTGTACGGTGATAACATGGATGAGGTCATCTCCGGCTATAGAACGCTCACGGGGAAAGCGCCTATTGTACCCAAGTGGGCACTGGGTTTCTGGCAAAGCCGGGAAAGATACAAAACACAGGAGGAGATAGTAGCTACGGTTGACGAATTTCGGAAGAGAAAAATTCCTATTGATAACATTGTACTCGACTGGAGTTATTGGAAAGAAGCGGAATGGGGCAGCCAGGAATTTGACGAGAAACGTTTCCCATCCCCCGATAGCATGATTGCTATGTTGCATAAAAAATACAACACGCAGATTATGATCTCTGTGTGGCCTAAATTTTATGACGGGATAACCGCCTATAAAGAATTTGATAAGAACGGCTGGCTTTATAAAAGAAACATCGCGGATCAACAAAGAGATTGGATAGGGAAGGGATATATTTCTACTTTTTACGATGCTTTCAATAAATCTGCCCGGAAAGGATTTTGGGACCTGATCAATAAGAAAATTTACAGTAAAGGAATCGACGCCTGGTGGATGGACGCTAGTGAACCCGATATCCTTTCTAATGTAAGCCCTGAAAAAAGAAAGTTGCAGATGACGCCCACTGCTTTAGGGAGTGCGGCCGAATACCTGAATGCTTACCCACTGCAAAATGCAAAAGGAATTTACGAAGGACAGCGTTCCACAGATCCAGATAAAAGGGTATTCTTGCTCACCCGCTCTGGCTTTGCAGGTTCACAACGTTATGCTGCGGCTATATGGAGTGGCGATATCGGATCTACCTGGGTTGACATGAAAGCGCAAATAGCTGCCGGCGTTAATTTCTCTATGTCCGGGCTTCCCTATTGGACGATGGATATAGGTGGTTTTGTAGTACCTGAGAAATTTGAAAAGCCGGACAGCGAAAGCCTGGAAGAGTGGAGAGAGCTGATGACCCGCTGGTCGCAGTTTGGCGCATTTGTTCCTTTGTTCCGTTCACATGGACAATTTCCTTACCGGGAGGTATTTAATACGGCTCCCGAAGATCATCCCGCTTATAAAAGCTTTTTGTATTATGATAAGCTGCGTTATCAGTTGCTTCCCTATATCTATTCATTGGCGGGAGCGGCGTACTATGATGACTATACCATCATGCGTGGCCTGGCCATGGATTTTCCAAAAGATACTGCCGTATTAAATATTCCCGATCAATATATGTTCGGTCCGGCGCTATTGGTAAATCCTGTTTGCGAATACAAACAAACCCAACGTACGCTGTATTTACCTAAGTCAGCAGGATGGTATGATCTCTACACCGGTAAGTGGTATAAGGGTGGCCAGAAAATGATAGCGGCTGCACCTTACGAACGCATGCCTTTATTTGTAAAAGCAGGATCTATACTGCCTTTTGGCCCGAACCTGCAATACACTACAGAAAAGCAACCCGACACGATCACGTTAAATATTTATACCGGTGCAGATGCTTCTTTTAACCTGTATGAAGATGAAGGTACCAATTACAATTACGAGAAAGGCGCCTTTGCTGTTATCCCGATAAAATATGATGAACGAACCGCCACCGTTACCATTGGGGACCGGAAAGGTTCATTTAATAACATGTTGAAGAAAAGAACATTTCGTATCAATATAATCACACCAGGTAACACTAACAAAGGCCTGGATTTAGATAGACCATCTGATAAAGAAGTGGTTTATGAAGGGAAAATTATAACTGTAAAAAAATAGCCAATTTAAATTCACACGTATGAACTCAGCCAAAATTGTTCACTTGCGAGTATTGCTGCTCTGGGGTATTTTAATTTTTACTCTCGGCAGAAACGCCTACGCACAAAATACAAAGGTGAGTGGAACAATCACCAGTCAAATTACTTCCCAGCCGGTTGCGGCCGCATCAGTAGCGGTAAAGGGAACCCAAACTTCTACGATTGCTGATGCAACAGGAAAGTTTACCATCACAGCATCCATTGGAGATGTACTGATTATTTCTTCAGTTGGTTTTGTCCCTAAAGAAGTGAAGGTAACTTCTCATGAGTTGAAAATTCAATTACAGGATGCAGAAAGTCAATTGGAAAATGTAGTGGTGATTGGTTATGGTGTACAGAAGAAAAAACTGGTAACCGGCGCCAACGTACAGGTGAAAGGTGCCGATATTCAGAAACAGAATACCACTACGGCACTGCAGGGATTGCAGGGACAAGCGCCGGGTGTGCAAATTACTACTTACTCCGGACAGCCCGGAGCTGGTATGAATGTGATTATCCGTGGTAAGGGTACTGTAGGTAATTTTGCGCCTTTATATATTGTGGATGGTGTTCAAACCAGCGATATTTCTTACCTGAACCCCGCGGATATTGCATCTATAGATATCCTGAAAGATGCTGCTTCTGCCGCCATTTATGGTTCTCAGGCAGCGAATGGCGTTATACTGGTAACCACCAGAACCGGAAAAGTAAATCAGAAGCCGCAGGTAACGCTGGATGCTTTCTATGGTGTTCAGAATGTGGCGCGTAAAGCAAAATTGCTGAATGCAAAAGAATACGCCACTATCATTAATGAAGCGGCAACCAACTCCGGTAAGTCGCCTTACTTCAGCAACGATGTAGTCAACAACCTGCCGGTAAATACCAACTGGATGGACCAGATGTTTAAAAGCAATGTGCCGACCCAAAACTATGTGCTGGGGATACAGGGTGGTGGAGCTAACTCCATTTATTCTATGTCTCTGGGATACACCAGCCAGGGGGGTATTGTTGGTGGCTCTGATATTTCTTATTTCGACCGTTATAATTTCAGAATAAACTCTGAGCATAATTTATATGATAATATAGTTAAGATAGGAGAACACCTTACGTTCAATTATCAGAACAATCATGGTATTCTGGTAGATGGACAATACAACAATACATTACGCAGTGCTTTTGGTGTTAGTCCTTTTCTGCCTATGTATGACTCTGCTGGTAATTACTTCAGCAGCGACAGGAAAGGCTGGTATCCGGGAAAGCCCGACCAGTCCTGGAATAATGGAGAAGCCAATCCTTATGCCGTTATGGATTATACCACGAGGAACCGGAACAGTAGCCAGGGGTTATTCGGGGATGTGTACATACAGGTAGAACCCATTAAAGGGCTTAAGTTCCGGTCAAGCCTCGGTTTGAATTATTATTCAAACCAAAGCCATGGCTATACGCCGGTGTATCACCTGTCTATTTATTCGTTTAATGATACCGCCAAGGTAACCCAGTCTATGGGAAATGGACGCACTATCCAGTTTGATAATTTACTCAGTTATGATTTTAATGTGCATGCAGATCATCATTTCAGTGTCATGGTGGGTAGTTCTTCGCTGAAGCAACAAACGGTGGCGATGAACGGTAGTAACTGGGACCTGCGTATTGCCGATATGCAGCACGCTTATTTATCTGTTGCCCAGAATGTGAACAGGGGTGCACCTTATATGAGTGTTGGTGGCGGTCCCTCTGCCAGCGCGTTGTTGTCTTTTTTCGGAAGGCTTCAATATGATTTCCAGGAAAAGTATTTATTGAATCTCACCTTCAGGGGAGATGGATCATCGAAGTTTGCGCCGGATAAGCGCTGGGGTTATTTCCCTTCTGTGTCTGCAGGATGGGTAGCCAGCAGGGAAAACTTTATGCAGGGTGTTCAATGGCTTGATTTCCTCAAAATACGTGGTAGCTGGGGACAGGTGGGTAATCAGAATGTTGATGCTTACCAGTTTTTATCTCCTATCAGTTTCGCCAATGCAGGTTATATATTCGGACCTGTTGAAGGGGTAAACACGCAGGGAGCTTATCCAAGTCGCATTGCCAACCCGAATGTAAAATGGGAAACCTCAGAACAAACCAATATCGGCTTTGACGCTACAGTGTTACAGCGCCTGAATGTAACTTTTGACTACTACATTAAAAAAACAAAAGACTGGTTAATCAGAGTTCCCATCCTGGCTACTGCCGGCGCTGATGCCCCGCTTATTAATGGTGGTGATGTGAAAAATACCGGCGTTGAACTGGGCCTTAGCTATAGCAACAGTATTGGTAAAGACTTTAATTACAGTATTGGTATAAATGGCGCTTATAACAGAAACAGAATAGGAAATATACCTACCAACGATCATGTGATCCATGGTAGCACCAATTCGCTGTATGCCAATGCGGGAGAGTTTTATCGTGCTGCCAACGGAGAACCTGTTGGTTACTTCTGGGGTTATAAAACTGCTGGTCTTTTCCAGACAGAAGATGAAGTACAGGCTTACAAAGGTAAAACAGGAGCGCCTATTCAGCCTAATGCCAAACCTGGCGATGTTCGCTATGTTGACTTAAATGGTGACGGTGTTATTGATGCCAACGACAAAACAAAAATTGGAGATCCCAATCCTGATTTTACATTCGGTTTTAACATCACCCTCGGCTGGAAAGGTTTTGATTTCTCCGTACAGGCATCAGGTGTAACAGGTAATCAATTGGTTCAGTCCTGGAGAAGCCCGGGTGGTTTTGCTAATTACTCCACTGAAATCCTCGGTCGCTGGCATGGTGCGGGAACATCCAATAGAATTCCGAGAGTAACGGAAGATGGTGTTAACTGGGCACAGTTTTCCGACCTGTATGTTTATGATGGGAAATTCCTTCGCATCAACAATATCACGTTAGGCTATGACTTTTCCAGGTTAGCGAAGAAAAGCTACCTGGGTAAAGTGAGAGTGTATGCATCTGTTCAAAATGCTTTCATCCTTACAAAATATAAAGGTATGGACGCTGAAGTGGGGTATAATGAAGGCTTTTCATCCGGTGTGGATGTAGGTTATTATCCACGGCCCAGAACTTTTATGGTAGGCGCAAACTTCCGTTTTTAATTTAAAATGAATTGGCGATGAAAAATTTAAAATCTTATATACTTGTTACAGCCTTGTTGTCATTAGCAGCCTGTAAAAAAAACTTCCTGGATACAGAAGATGTAACCGCCGCTACAGAACAGAATTTTTATAAAACACCCAATGATGCCTGGAAAGCCCAGGTAGGTGTTTATGATGGATTACAACGGGTTTGGTCTGGGGGAATCGCTTTCCCGGTGGCGTCTACCATCATGTCTGACGAAGCATTTGGTGCTACCGGTAACGCCGACGGCTTTGGTTTTCAGATGATGGATGAATTTGATAAGCTCCGTTCTCCTTCAGACCAGGACTTGTTTGGTGATTCGTGGAGCCTTTATTATAAGGCCATCTACCGTGCTAATATGTTGTTGTCGCACCTGGACGGTGTGAATTGGGGCGGGGATCCGGGTTTGCGTAATACTTATGAAGCGGAAACAAGATTTATCCGTGCCTATTGCTACTTTGATATGGTGAGGTTATGGGGTAATGTTCCGTTGATTACAAAGCCTACCACGGATAATGTGCCACAGGCCAGTGCCGATGATGTTTATAAGCTGATTACCGATGACCTGAAATTTGCCGCTGCTAACCTGGCGGCTACCAGTTATACCAGCCAGCCTGCTTCCACCCATGGACGCGTAACCAAATGGGCTGCTGAAGCCTTGCTGGGCCGCGTATTCCTGTACTACACCGGTTATTACAACAAACCAGACCTGGTAGGAGCGGTATCGAAAGCGCAGGCCCTTGCTTACCTGGAGGATGTTATTACGAACGGTGGATTTGGCTTGGTCGACAAATTTGCCAACTTATGGCCGGCTGCTTCGCTGAATAACTATGTAGGCGAGGATAATAAAGAAACCGTATTTGCTATCAAATATACCTATACCAGCGACTGGAACGGAAACGTAGATGGCAATAACTGGATGGTAATGTATGGTATTCGTATTCAGAGCATTTATCCTTATGGAATGGGCTGGGGGGGCGCCACGGTAAATCCAAAGCTCTGGAATGCCTTTGACGCGAACGATAGCCGCAGAAGTGCTTCCATCATTTCTTTCAGCGATGAAAAGCTCAATTTCCAGAATATAAAAGACCAGAGAGAGTATACGGGCTACACAATTAAAAAGTATACACCCATGGCAGATGAGGCAGGAAGAAGTTTGGCAGAAAAGATGGGAGGGGCCAGCTTTATGATCAGCCAGTTCCAGGATTATGTGTCTATCCGTTATGCCGATGTATTACTAATGGCAGCCGAATTAGGCGCGGGGAACGCACAAAAGTACTTTGATGATGTTCGCAAGAGAGCATTGGGCGCCGCTTTTGTTCAGATCCCGGTAAACCAGGCAAATATTATGAATGAAAGGAGACTGGAATTTGCTGCTGAAGGAATCCGTTACTGGGATTTGCTTCGCCAGGGAATAAACGTGGCTGCTGCGGCCATTGCGGAATCAACAACGGTTCAAAATGGCGGTGTAAATACTACTAAAACCATTCTTGCATCCAAAGTGGTGGAAACCAAAGGCCTGGTACAAATACCCAATACACAAATTACGTTGTCTAACAATGTATTGAAACAAAATGCAGGGTGGTAGCATAGCTGCGTTACCCTTCGCCATTTAAATCATCCATTCTAATAATATAATCAGGAAAGCCGGTTCGGGAGAAATTGTCGATGTTGGATGAATGCAAATAAGGAGCTACCGGCTTTCCAGATTTTTACAGCCCGCATTATTTCTATAATGCCGTCACCAAGAGAAGTGCCATCGTCATACAGCGATGTACCCGGCGTGCGACCAATTGTAACATTTAACGCCCATAGTTGAATCAATCCGGTCCCGTGATTGAGCCGCCATCACTATAGCTTTACAACATCAATCCACGTATATGAAACTACAATTACCACCACTTTACACGCCAGCCCATACTCGCTTTAGGGAGGTGCTGGAAGGTTATTCCAGGACAGGGCCCAGTCTCCCTTTTACTGTTATGATGGCTTTACTATTTCGTTCACCTCAAACTCATCTACTTTAAAGTACCAGGTCATATTTAATAAATGGATAATGAATTTACTGCCTGAAAGCATTCCCATTTTAATAGCTGGTTCTGTCACAAATGTGCTGACCTAATGAAATGTCTTCTCCCTCTGCCGGAGATAATCGTCCACTTATGTAAAAATTTTAAAATGAAGTCAACCAAAATGATTCGCGCGCGAATACTACCGCTATTGGGTATCCTTTTGGGATTCCTTTCCAGCACATCCCTCTTTGCACAAACAATAAAGGTAACCGGTAGGGTTATTAATAAAGGTACCGCCGCTGCTATCCCCGGGGCAACTGTTACCTTAAAAAATACGAATCGCTTTGCTATTACCGATGAAGCCGGAAAATTCGCCATTGATGCTTCCACAGGAAATACCCTGGTAATTACCATAGTCGGCTATCAGAAAAAAGAAGTAGTTATAAATAAAAGCGCAGCTATCGACGTAGCACTGACTGAAAATATCTCTCAGCTGGGAGACGTCGTGGTGATTGGCTATGGTAAAGTAAGACGCCCTGATGTAACCGGCGCCATATCATCTGTTTCGGGGGATGAAATCCGAAAAACACAACCTGTTACCTTTGACCAGGCCCTGCAGGGAAAGGTGCCCGGCCTGGTAGCCCAGCAAATATCTGGTCAGCCCGGTGGAGCGGTGTCTGTTCAAATCCGTGGCTTGTCTTCCTTTGGAGGAAGCTCGCCTATGTACGTTATCGACGGGATTATTATTGGCGGCACGGCGGCATTAGGCGCCGGTGTGAATCCACTGGCCGGTATCAATCCTTCTGAAATTGAATCTATCGATGTATTAAAAGATGCCTCTGCAACAGCTATTTATGGTTCCCAGGCTACCAATGGCGTAGTGGTAATAACCACCAAGCGGGGACAGGTGGCGCCACCCAGCATTACCTACGACATGTACACCGGCTACCAGCAAATACCCAAAAGGTTGCCCCTGATGAATTTAAGAGAGTATGCCAGTTTTATAAATGACAGGAACACCGGGTTAGGCTGGGGATTTGATACCCGTCCGGAATTTGCCAATCCCAAGTACCTCGGCGATGGCACCGACTGGCAGAAAGAACTTTTTAGAAATGCCCCCATGTCTAATCATACGCTCACCATTAGCGGGGGTGATCCCAGAACACAATACCTGCTGTCCGGTTCGTATTTTAACCAGGAAGGTATTGCCCTGGGGTCCGACTTTCGCAGAATGTCATTAAGATTGAATCTTGACAATAAAACAACCAATTGGCTGAAGATAGGTACCAGCCTGCAATTGGTGAATATTAAGGAAAACGTAAATTCTACCGGCTCTAGCGTCATTAACACGGCATTAAGCCAAACACCCGATATAGCGGTGAAAAATGAGGATGGCAGCTGGGGCGGCGCCTATAACCCTAATGGATGGGTAAACAGCACCGTAAACCCTTATGCTATCGCTCTGATTAATAAAGATGAGGTAAAAAGAAACCAGCTTTTTGGTAATTTATATGCAGAAATTGCATTTACTAAAGACCTGACCCTTCGGAATGAAGTAACCGGGAGCTTTTCGATGGCTACGGAAGACCGCTTTAATCCCTCTTATACCTTTGGGCTTGTAAAAAATACGCTTAACAGCGCCTCTTATAATTCTTCCCAAAACTCATTTACTACCCTCAGAAATTTTCTGACCTATGCGCATTTGTTTAAAAATAAATACAATGTAAATGTATTGCTGGGACATGAAGCACAACTGAGCACGAATGAAAGCTCCTCTGCCGGCAGGAGTAATTTTCCTTCCAACAATGTGCAGGTTATCAGCAGTGGAGATCCTACCACAGCCACCAACGCTGGCAGCAAGGGACAAAGTGCCCAGGAATCCTACTTTGGCCGTATCAACTTTGGCCTCGATGATAAGTACTTGTTTACCGCCAACGTCCGCGCAGATGGTTCCTCCAAGTTTGCGGCCAATAACCGCTGGGTAACTACCTACTCAGGCGCCTTTGCCTGGAAGTTAAATAATGAAGAGTTCCTGAAGCAGGTGAAAGAAGTCAACGAGTTGAAACTGCGACTAGGATATGGTTTAACGAACAACCAGAATATCCGCGATTACGCTTATACATCAACATTGGCTACTGTAGCGACCGGGCTGACGGGTATCGCACAATTGACGCAGAATGTGGGTAATCCATTTGTACAATGGGAAAAAACAAAATATGCGAATATAGGACTGGATGGTACACTTTTTAACTGGAGGATCAATTTCTCCGTGGATTTTTACAATCGTAGAACAGATGGATTAGTGCTGCAAATTCCTCTGCCGCTGTATTCCGGAACGTCTATTGGCTATGCGCCGGGAGCGCTGGATGCCCCCTATGTCAATGTAGGTACTGTTAACAACAAGGGCTTCGACTTTAGAATCAGTTCTACCAATATTAAAAGAAAAAATTTCACCTGGAAAACAGACCTGACCGTTTCGCGTAACATTAACGAAGTGTTGAAGCTTAATACGGATGGCGCTTCGCTGGATAGGACGTATAGCAAAACCGTTGTAGGCAGGTCTATTGGCGAGTTTTACGGGTATGTAATTGATGGAGGTGTATTTGCAACGAGAGAGGATTTTAAGACACATGCATTACCTACAAAAAATGGGGTGCCATTGCCAGTCGGCGCTGCCGGCGGTAGTATCTGGTATGGCGATCTGAAATTCAAAGATTTTAATGGCGATGGCGTGATCGATGAACATGATCAAACTTTTCTCGGCTCCCCCATACCTAAATACCAGCTTGGTTTCAACAACACCTTTTCATATAAAAATTTTGACCTGAATATTTTTTTCGCTGCCAACGTGGGCAACAAAGTATATAATCAAATGCGTATAAATGGCGAGTATCCGGGTACCAGTTATGGATACATGAAGGCGCTGACGAACTATGCAAAACTTACTTTGATTGATCCAAACGGAAGCGCCACGGATATTGATAATATAAAGGTGACGAATCCCGATACCAGGATTGTGGGTATCAGGAACGATAATACCAATGATAATAACCGGAACTCTGATAAGTTCGTGGAAGATGGAACTTTTCTGAGATGTAAGAATATTTCTTTGGGATATACCCTCCCCGAAAGCCTGATTTCAAAGGTCAGCATTAAGTACCTGCGGGTTTACGTCAATGTTTCCAATGCTTTCATTATTACTAACTACAAGGGAATGGATCCTGAAATTGGGTCATGGGACCCGCTGAGTGCCGGTGTAGATAATGGCTATTATCCACAGCCCAGGGTATTTACCATTGGCGCTAACATTAAACTGACCAAATAAAATATTCATCTGTTAATATCAATTGTTATGAGATCAATATTGGATAAAATAATTGCATTCCTGTTCATAATAATAGTGATGACGGGATGTTCCAAAAGTTTCCTGGATCGTCCGCCGTTGTCACAAATAAGTGCTGATAATTTCTATCAAAGTACCGGCGATTTAAGGCTGGCAACAGCGGCATTGTACGCAGGCACACCCTGGGCCGACTGGAACTATAATTGTTATTTACCGGTAGGTGATGTGCTGAGTGGAAATATGGCGGTGGGCTACTGGGGAGATGCGGTGCAGTTGAATACTTTTACCGTTACCGGCCTCAATGGGATTATGATTTCCAACTGGAAGTCGATGTATAAAGTCATCGCGCATTGTAACGTTACCATTAATGCCATTCAGCAAAAAGCGCCTGACTCCATCCCAGCTAAAAACAAAGATGCAGCTATAGCGGAAGCCCGGTTTATACGCGGGTTTGCCTATTATAATCTCGCGGTGCAATGGGGCGCTGTTCCGATTATTGAAGATAACAGCAAGTTGATTATATCTCCGCTGGTTAACCGGGTAAAGACGGAAGACGTATACAAATTTGCGATCAACGATCTGACATTTGCGGCCGGACACCTTCCCGCAGCTGATGTGGCGGGGAGAGTTACCACCTGGTCTGCACAAGGCATGCTGGCGAAAGTTTATTTAACCGCTGCCGGATTGAACCGGCAAGGTTCCAGGAATCAGCAGTTCCTGGATAGTGCGGCAAAATATGCAGGAAATGTATGTAAGAACAGTGGACTGGCATTGTCTGCTAATTATGCCGATCTTTTTAAAACCCAGTTTAATGATAATCCTGAGTCTTTGTTTGCCTTACAATGGGCGCCAGGTGGCTCCTGGCTGGAAGGTAATATGCTGCAGATCTATTCCACCAGTGCAGAAATATCTGCCAACGGGTCGGCTGGCTGGTTTGGCATAGGGCCAACGGTAGATATGTACAAGTTATACGCTACAGGGGACTCCATCAGGCGTAAAGCTACTTTTATGATCAACGGCGACTATTACCCGGAGCTGAATGCCGCCGGTGGCGGATTTAAATTTACCGGATCGTGTGCATTGAAAAAACATATTATCGGCACCAACAAAGATAATAATGCGCCTACCATGACGCAAACAACTTCTACAGAGCATAACGCATTGCTAAGGCTGGCAGATGTTTATCTCTTGTATGCGGAAGCCATACTGGGTAACAATGCTTCCACAAGTGACGGAGACGCGCTTTTATATTTTAACAAAGTTCGCACCAGGGCAGGAATGCTTCCGGCTCCAAAAATAGATGCCGACAGCGTGTTACTTGAAAGAAGAATTGAACTGGCAGCAGAGGGCCAATATTGGACAGACCTCGTGAGATTGTCTTACTATAATCCGGCAAAGGCGATCAACATGTTAAAGGGTGAAACACGGGTAACCTTTACAATTTCAGGCGGGGTTTTAACACCTGCCAGTCCATATGGAGTGATTACGCCGCCCACTATCCAGAGCTTTACTTTCCCTATACCTTCTTCTGAGGTGACTGCTAATCCGAAACTGCAGGAACCTCCGGTATCATATTATTAAAAAACCAAAAATTATTATACCGTGAATAAAGTAACATTCCACCATATATATAAAAGCTGGGCGCTTTACATACTTGCAATGATTTTTATGGGTATGCCATCCGCCTGTAAGAAGGATGTAACGGCCGGAGCACCGGAAATAACAAGCGTTAGAAACTACGCAGCATCTCCCGCAGATACCCTTGTCAACACGATCACTACCGGCCAGCGGGTAGTACTGATCGGGCATAACTTAAAGGATGCCGTACAGATATCTTTTAATGGCGTACCAGCTTCTATCAACAGTGTGCTCTTTTCCGATACCAGTGCTACGGTGCTGGTTCCTGCAGTGATACCATTCCCATCGGTACCTGCGGAAAGTCTGAACACGATCCGCTACATTACCCGGCAGGGAGCCACTACGTTCTCCTTCAGCATTGCTGCACCGCCGCCATCCATCACGGCAATTTCCAACGAAAATGCGAACGAAGGTGATTCTGTGTATATTTCCGGCCTCAATCTGTTTTTTATAAAGCAACTCACCTTCGCCGGCACTGCAATTACTCACTTTGCAGAGTCCAGCGATGGTACGTCTGTCGGATTTATATTGCCGGCGCTTAGCCAGGCCGGACCAGTAGTAGTTACCACCAAATCAGGAACTGCCACTACTCCCTACAACGTGAATGACGATAAAACAGGTGTGCTCTGCAATTTTGATAACGTCAATACTTTTAGCTGGGGCACCAGTACCGATAACAGCAGCACCGCATACCCGGGAAACAGGGGCTATTATGCCGTATTGAAAAATGATGTATTGCCGGCAGGCGATGGTACCTGGTGGGGTGCTGGTCGCAGTATCAATACCAACGATGTAAAGTGGGTGCCTACCGATAGTTTGAGCGTTGCAGTGGATGATTATGCCATTAAGTTTGAGATCAATGTTCGTACCGCCTGGTCCGGTACATCTATTTATGTAGTAAAAGGTTTTTCATTTGATTACCTGGCTCGGTATGAGCCATGGCAGGGAGCTGACGGTACGGTTACTCCATTTACAACAAAAGGCTGGCGTACGGTAACAATTCCTTTATCGATGTTTAGAACCAATGATGGTAAAGGCACAGCAGCCGGGAGCCTGACTACTTTACTGGGCGCTACAGCTACCGGTGCTGTAAATATCCAGACCAAGAACTTTTCCGGTTCACCGTCGGCTTCCGGTTTACAGGCGGCTATTGATAATATCAGGGTAGTGAAAATTAAATAGCATCAGAAAATTTTAACCAATTATATGAATATGAAAATCAGCAGAAGGTATGCGATGGTGAGCTTACTCTTTTTTGCCGTCACGGCTACGTGCTGTAGTAAAAAGAGTGCTGTTACACCTGAGTTGTCAGTTTCCTCGTCGGAAATTGTTTTTCAGCCCGATGGAGGCACTACTAACGTATCTATTGCCAGTAACGTAGATTGGAATATTAGTAATCCTGCGTCGGACTGGATACAGGTAAGCCAGGCAACCGGCAATAGCGGCCAGGCGGCTGTGATGGTCACCACTACAGCTAATGCTACCGGTGCAAGCCGGTCAGCGGTACTGGTGATCAATGCTGGAAACAGCCAGGTGCGCAGGGTTAATATAAAACAGGCCAGCAGCTTATATCCCGGCTATAACACATCACCGGCGCCAGCCGATGCCAGTGGCATGGGAAGCAATGCCGTGCAGCTGGCGGCAAAATTTAAACTGGGCTGGAATATTGGAAATACTTTAGAAGCCATTGGCGGAGAAACTGCCTGGGGAAATCCTTTGATTACGGAAAGTTATATCCAGGCTGTAAAACAACAGGGATTTAACGCCATCCGCCTGCCTTGCTCATGGGACCACTATTCAGATAAAGCTACTGCCAAAATCCAGGATGAATGGCTCAACCGCGTAAAACAGGTGGTGCAGTATTGCGTGAATAACGATATGTATGTGTTGCTCAATATACACTGGGATGGCGGCTGGCTGGAGAACAATATTACCAAAGCCAAACAGGATTCTGTGAATGCAAAGCAAAAGGCATTCTGGGAACAAATAGCCACCAAAATGCGTGATTTTGATGAGCACCTGATGTTTGCCAGCGCCAACGAACCGGCAGTGGAAAACCAGGAGCAGATGGACGTACTGGCCGGCTATCATCAAACCTTCGTTAGCGCAGTCCGCTCCACCGGCGGCCGTAACAGTTACCGGGTGCTGGTAGTACAGGGGCCCTCAACAAATATTGAAAAAAGTAATGATTGGATGAATACACTTCCTACCGATGCGGTGAAAGACCGTATGATGGTAGAAGTACATTATTATTCTCCCGCCCAGTTTTGTATACTGATGGATGGCGATGCCTCGTGGGGTAAAATGTTTTATTACTGGGGCGCCGGCCATCATTCTACGATCGAGCCTGACCGGAACGCTACCTGGGGCGAAGAAAGTGACGTAGATAAATCCTTCAGCCTGGTAAAAACGAAATTTATCGATAAACAGATCCCTGTAATATTGGGCGAATACGGCACTTATCGGCGCGGTAACAGCAGGTATGTACCTAAAGACCTGGCTACGCATAATGATGCGGTAGACTACTGGCTTACTTACGTTACCAAACGGGCAATTGCCAGCGGTGCGAAGCCCTTCTATTGGGATACCGGCGGCGCATTGGACAGACGTAACAATACAGTGCTGGATCAGCGCACTATGAATGCACTCAGGACAGGCGGTAACTAATAATTAAGTACAAACATGGTAAATATGAAATTTGCGATTGGAGTTGTTTTCTTTTTTTCTTTTAATGCGTTGACATCGTTTGCCCAAAAAGTAACGGTGCAATCGCCGGATCAGCGGATCAATGTTGGTTTATTTTCTACGCCGGATAACGGTACAGGAGGATGGTATCTTAAAGCATCTTACAATAACCAGGGAAAGATGGTGGAAGTAATTCCACGAATTGATATCGGACTAGTGCGCAGTGACCAGGAGTTTTCAAAGGAGCTGAGATTGCTGAACACAGGTAAAATCCGGTTAATCCATGAACAATACACGGTATTGCATGGTAAGAAATCGGTTTGCACCAATGACGGAAATGAAGTTATTGTTTCTTTCGAAAATCCTTCCAAAGCAAAAATGAACGTTATCATCAGGGCTTATAACGATGGTGTCGCCTTCCGTTATGAGTTCCCTGAAAAACAAGGAACGTTTGTGGTGAAAGATGAACTTACTGCCTATGGCATTCCTAAAGAAACAAGCCGCTGGATGGAAAAATGGAATACACCCAATGAAGAATTTTATACTTCCATGAGTGATAGCAGCATTCAAAAACAGCAATGGTGCTACCCGGCGCTTTTTAAGTTAAAAGATAATGCCGGCTGGTTCCTGTTACATGAAGCCGATGTAACAGGAACCTATTGTGGTACTAAGCTCAGTAACACAAATGATGCATCCATCTACAAATTGACATTTCCGGATCAGCGGGACGGGAAAGGGCTGGGTGCATCGCAGCCAACCATCACGCTACCCTGGCAATCGCCCTGGCGTGTAATCATTGCCGGTACGCTGGCGGATGTGGTGGCATCTACATTAACCGACGATGTGGCTGCCCCGTCTGTGGTAAAGCATACCGACTGGATTAAACCTGGCATTGCTTCCTGGAATTACTGGTCTCACAATCACGGCACTATGGATTATAAAGTGGTGTGTGAGTTTACCGACCTGGCCGCAGAAATGAGCTGGCCATACACCTTGCTCGACTGGGAATGGGATGCCATGGGCAATGGCGGAAACCTGGAGGATGCACTCCGATATATCCATTCAAAAGGAGTGAAACCGCTGATGTGGTACAATTCAGGTGGCCCCCATACCGACGTTAGCGCTACACCGCGCGACAGGTTATTGACGCATGAAAAGCGGGTAGAAGAATTTACAAAATTGAAAAAATTAGGTATTGCCGGTATAAAAGTAGACTTCTTTGAGAGCGAGAAGCAGGAGATGATTCAATATTATCTTGATATCCTGAAAGATGCCGCTGCCTTTGAAATAATGGTTTATTTCCACGGTTGCCTGGTACCAAGGGGCTGGACAAGAACCTATCCGAACCTGATGACACAGGAAGCGGTACGCGGTGCGGAGTGGTACAACTATGACCCCAATTCTACGCTGGCTATGCCGGTACACAATGCCATCTTGCCCTTCACCCGCAACGTGGTAGGACCAATGGACTACACACCGGTTACCTTTACCAATTCCCAGCATCCACATACTACCTCCTATGGACATGAACTGGCATTGAGCATTGTGTTCGAATCCGGTATTCAGCACCTGGCAGACCGCCCGGAAGGCTATCGTGAGTTGCCCGATGCCGCTAAAGCATTCCTGCGGGAAGTTCCCGCTGCATGGGATGATACCAGGTTACTGGCCGGTTATCCCGGTAAAGATGTGATGCTGGCACGCCGTAAAAATGATACCTGGTTTATTGGAGGCATTAACGCTGAGATACAGGAAAAGAAAGAGACGATAAATTGCAACTTTCTGCCGGAAGGTATAAAATATAAGCTGACATTAATTAGCGACGGAAAGCACGATAAAGCATTTACCACCAGGTATTTGGTGGTCGACAAATCCAGCATGGTAAACGTTCCCGTGCTACGCCGTGGCGGATTTGTGGCAGTAATGAAACCAATGCCATAACAAAGGAATGTATTGAAATAGAAAATAGATGGAAATGAAAAGAATAGTAAGGCAACTGGTACTCGGAGTTACTGGCCTGTTGATAGGAGGTATAGCCAATGCACAACTGGCGGCAAATGGCAATAAACAGGAGGGGAAAATCCGCTCCCTGATCCACCGTATGACCTTGGCTGAGAAAGTTAGCCTGCTGCATGCCAATTCAAAATTTTATGTGTCAGGTATTAAAAGATTGGGCATCCCGGAGTTGGCAACCAGCGATGGCCCGCATGGGGTGCGTGCGGAAATTAACCGGCACGACTGGGGATATGCCGGATGGACCAACGATTCAGCCACCTGCTTCCCTCCAGGGACAGCATTGGCGGCTACCTGGAACCCGAAGCTGGCTTATGAAAGGGGAATAGTATTGGGAGAAGAAGCCCGTTTCCGGAAAAAAGATATTTTACTCGGACCAGGTATCAATATTATCCGTTCGCCGCTTTGCGGACGAAATTTTGAGTACATGAGTGAGGATCCGTTCCTCATTTCAAAAATGGCGGTGGCCTATATTAAAGCCCTACAGTCGAAGGATGTAGCCGTAAGTGTGAAACACTGGCTGGCTAATAACCAGGAAACCCACCGGGATTCTGTAGATGTGCACATGAGTGAACGGGCATTGCGTGAAATTTACCTGCCGGGATTTAAGGCGTCGGTGATGGAAGGTGGCGCGTATACGGTAATGGCGGCGTACAATAAATTCAGGGGCGACTGGTGCTCGGAAAATGAATACCTGGACAGGGAAATTCTCCGTAAGGAGTTTGGCTTTAAAGGTGTGCTGATGACCGATTGGGCAGCTGCGCATACAACAGTAAAAGCTGCTTTGGCCGGCCTCGACCTGGAAATGGGAACTGATAAGCAGGATTATAACGAATGGTATTTTGCCGATCCGTTAATCCAGGCAGTAAAGGAAGGGAAAGTACCTGTTGCCGTGGTGGATGAAAAAGTAGCGAATATATTACGGGTGATGATGGCTACGAAAATGTTTGAGGAAGGAACGCGCGAAAAAGGTAAAATGAATACGCCGGCACATCAGCAGGCAGCATATAACGATGCCGTCGAAGCAGCGGTATTATTGCAGAATAATAGAAACATACTTCCGATTGATTTCAAAAAAATAAAATCGGTGGCCGTTATCGGCGATAATGCTACACGCCGGCACTGCAATGGAGGGCTTAGTTCTGAAATAAAAGCCCTGTATGAAGTTACGCCGCTGGAGGCTATCCGGAAAAAATTCGGAGCGGATGTGAAAATTAATTTTGCCCAGGGCTATGAGAAACAATCTTCTTTCAAAGAAGGTAGCAATACAGGCCAGGCAAATGCTGACAAGATTGATTGGAAGTTGATTGATGATGCAGTTAAGGCAGCAAAGGAATCAGATGTAGTAATTGTTTTCGGAGGGCTAAATCACGATTTTGATACAGAGTCTTCCGATAAGCAAAATATGGATTTACCTTATGGACAAGAGGTGTTGATCCAGGAAGTAGCAAAGGCTAACCCTAATACCGTAGTGGTTATTATAGCCGGGTCACCGGTAAAGTTATCCGGCATTGTTCAACGGGTACCTGCTATATTGTGGTCATGGTTTGGAGGAATGGAAGCAGGCAACGCCGTGGCAGATCTCTTAAGCGGTAAAGTAAATCCTTCCGGCAAACTGCCATTTACCTTGCCGGTATCGCTGGATCAGTCGCCCGCGCACGCCCTGGGTAATTTCCCAGGCAGAAACCTGCGTGTAAATTATGAAGAAGATATTTTGGTAGGCTATCGCTGGTTTGATACAAAGAAAATCGTTCCCCAGTTTCCATTTGGATATGGCCTTTCTTATACGGGATTTTCTATTGGTAATTTTTCTGCCGATAAAACCAGTTATGGAAAGGAGGAAACGATCCACGCAAAATGTACGGTAACAAATACAGGTTCCCGGGAAGGAGCAGAGGTAGTGCAGTTATATGCCAGCGATCCGCAGTGTGCTGTGCTGCGCCCGGAGAAAGAATTAAAGGCGTTTGAGAAGATTTTTCTCCGGCCTGGCGAAACAAAGACGATTGAGCTTTCAGTAAAAGTGGCTGACCTTGCATTTTATGACGAGGCAAAAAGATCCTGGAATGTAGAAGCAGGCGATTTTATTTTACATATTGGCAATTCATCACGCAATATTTCATCATCCGTGAATATTTTGGTGAAGTGAAATAATGAAGACAATCATACAAATGAGTAAGCGTATCATACTTGTTCTTGTAACAATTTTACTGCCGGGATGGAAAGCGCGCGCACAGCAAGCTGACCAATTTTTTCCTGCGAAAAACCTGGTTACTACCGGTATTTATTATTACCCCGAGCATTGGAATGAAAGCCAATGGGAGCGCGATATAAAGAAGATCGCTGATATGGGCTTTGAGTTTGTGCACCTTGCCGAATTTGCCTGGTTTAAAATGGAACCTGCGGAGGGGAAGTTCGACTTTGTATGGCTTGATAGGGTGGTGGCCCTCTGCGCAAAATATAATCTCAAAGTACTGATGTGCACTCCTTCAGCCACTACGCCTGCGTGGATGAGGACTAACTACCCGGAAACCTTCATCATGGATGGCCACTATATACGCGGAGAGCAGGGTACACGCGGCCTGGGGTCGATAGTGAACCCTGCCTACCGAAAGTTTGTAAAGACCATTGTAACGGAAATGGGCAAACGTTATGGGGCTAATAAAAATGTGGTGGGCTGGCAACTGGATAATGAGCCGGATGCAAAGCCTGACTATAGCCCTTCTTCACAAGAGGCATTCAGACAATGGCTGCAGCATAAGTATAAAACCGTCGAAGCGCTGAACACCGCCTGGGGAACGGCCTTCTGGAGTCAATGGTACAATAACTTCGACCAGGTGATCATTCCAAATACGAACCTGGTCGGCTGGTGGGGCAATAATCCCCATGCCCTGCTGGATTTTAAAAGGTATTGTGCAGATGTGCAAGGCGCATTTCTCGATTTTCAGGCGGATATATTACGGGAAAATATCTCGAAGGATCAATATATCACGACTAACTATACGGCGGTTTCTACAGGGGCTGATCCCCGGCGGACGAACAAGCTCGATTTTGCTACCTACACAGCGTATCCAAACGGAGGCACAAACAATATCGGGGAGCTGGGCTTTCGTTTGGGAAATAGTAAAGTAATTCTCTTTGCAGCGGAATATTATAAGTCAGTCGGCGGACTTTCTGGCGTGATGGAAATCCAGCCAGGCCCGGTCAACTGGGGCAGTTACAATCCGCTACTGCTGCCAGGCGCCGTGCGTTTGTGGCTTTATCACACCTTTGCAGCAGGAGGGCGACTGGCCAGCTCTTACCGGTTTCGCCAGATCAACTACAGTGCCGAGCAATATCATGCCGGTGTGATGCAAACAGATGGCATAACGCCTTCTCCCGGTGGAGAAGAGTATATGCAATTCATGAAAGAAATAAAAATCCTAAGAAAACAATACAAGCCGGGCGTCGTTATGCCGGAAAAGCTGGCGGCCCGCTCAACAGCCATTGTTTGGAACCTCGAAAACTACTGGACAATTGACCGGCAAAAGCAAACCTGGCAATGGGATACCTGGAATTACCCGGTTAAATTCCTGGAAATAGCTAAGTCACTCGGTGCACCGGTAGATGTAGTTCCGGAAACCGCAGATCTGTCGAAATATAAGGTTGTTATTGTACCTGCATACGAAATGGTGGATGGCGCTTTGATTAAAAAATGGCGGGATTACACAGCGGAAGGAGGCCACCTGATCGTTACCTGCCGTACAGGCACTAAAGATCGTATGGGACACTTTTGGGAAGCCGGCTGGGCGGCGCCTATGTCCGGCCTCATAGGCGCCCGGATAGAGGCAACTGACATGCTTTCAAACAGCGCTAAAGGGGATATCCTGATGAAATCAACGCACTACGGCTGGAATAACTGGGCCGACCTGCTGGCGCCGGAAAAAAATACAACCCTGCTTGCCACGTACAGCAACCAATTCTATAGCGGAAAGGCGGCCGTAGTAAAACATAAGATTGGCAAAGGCAGTGTTACCTATATCGGGGTAGATACCGATGATTCGAAATTGGAATCAGATGTACTACAGGATATATATAGCGAGGCAGGTGCTACTACGGAGCATTATCCGCCAGGAGTGTACGTTTATTGGCGGGATGGCTTTTATGTGGCGGTAAACTACTCTTCTGATAATTATGAAATGAAAGTACCCGGTCAGGCCAGCGTACTGATAGGAGAAAAAATGCTGAAACCAGCAGGAGTGCTGGTTTGGAGCGAGTAAAAATAACCTTATAAGAAAATATCATGAGTAACAGGTATTTGTTTATTTCAATTGTTTGTATGCTGGCCAGCCATATCTGCCTGGCACAAACGGATAAAGTGTCTTTACAAACAGACACAACACCCACATTTCCTAACCCGCCAGCTGGATTTAATGTACAACATAATAATGTGCCTCATGGGAAATTGACCGCTGTTCAATATGATTCAAGAACACTGGGAAAACGCAGGGAAATGAATGTGTATACACCTCCGGGATACTCAGCTGACAGGAAGTATCCTGTGCTGTACCTGTTGCATGGCCTGGGAGAAGACTATCGTCAATGGACAGAATGGTGCCAGGCTGATAACATTATTGACAACCTGGTGGCAGCCGGTAAAATACAGCCTGTAATAATGGTTTTTCCCAACTGCGATACCAGGCTGACAGTAACGGATACGGCCCGCGCCAATCGCTCGGGTAGAGCGGATGGGTTTGAAGGTTACGGAAAACCATTTGAAGAGGACTTGCTGAAAGACATCATTCCTTACGTCGATGCACACTATTCCACCATCAGTGACGCTAAACATCGGGCATTGGCAGGGTTATCGATGGGTGGTGGACAATCCTTAAATATAGGATTACATCACCTGGAAACATTCGCCTATGTGGGTGGATTTTCTTCCGCACCTAACACCAATAAGTTTGGTGGCATGTATACAGATGTTCCATTCGTGCCGGATATTAATGCAGCCAGGGAAAAACTGAAACTGCTATGGCTGGGATGTGGTACCAAAGATGGTCTTTTTAAGATCAGTGAAAAAGCGCACCAGTATCTTAACGAAATAGGTATTCGGCACATCTGGAATGTAGACGCTAACGGCCACGATAATACGGAATGGGATAATAACCTGTACCTGTTTTCCCAACATAT
Organism: Chitinophaga sp. Ak27; assembly: GCF_012726295.1. Taxonomy (GTDB): domain Bacteria; phylum Bacteroidota; class Bacteroidia; order Chitinophagales; family Chitinophagaceae; genus Chitinophaga. Next base: position 118,852 of record NZ_JABAOB010000009.1, read on the forward strand.
TTTTAAACGATAGAAAGAAAGGTAAATATATTAAGAGATGAAAAAAGTGATCGTTTTTTTGATGTTCCTGCTATCCGCCGTAGCAGAAACCTTGGTGGCGCAAAGGATAAAAGATAAGCAACCAGCGGCTCCTGAGCGGATCATTAATATAGACTTCAATAAAACAGCCGGCCGGCTCAATACCCAATTTAATGAATGTGTTGGGGCAGGCCGGGCTAATGAAGGGCTTCGGGCAGACTGGCAGCAGCAGCTGGCTTATGTAAGAAAAGAATGTGGTTTCCGGTATATCCGTATGCATGGTCTTTTAACAGATGATATGGCGGTATATACCGAAGATAGTAAAGGAAACCCGGTGTATAATTATATGTACATTGATGTGTTGTTCGACTTTTTACAAAGTATAGGTATGAAGCCATTTGTTGAACTTGGTTTTATGCCCTCCGCGCTGGCCAGCGGCTCTAAAACAATTTTTTGGTGGCGGGGCAACGTCACTCCACCAAAGGATTATGAAAAATGGGCTGCGCTGGTGAAGGATCTTACCCGTCATTTTACTGAACGTTATGGTGCTGATGAAGTAAAGACCTGGTATTTTGAGGTCTGGAATGAGCCAAACCTGGACGGATTTTGGGCGGGGAGCCAGAGCGACTATTTTAAATTATATACATATAGCGCAAAAGCAATTAAGAGCGTTAATCCGTCTTATCGCGTGGGAGGGCCGGGAACGGCAGGAGCTGCCTGGGAACCGGAAATGATTGCCTACTGCGACAAAAATAATGTACCCATAGATTTTATAAGCACCCACGCATATGGGGTAAAGCAAGGATACCTCGACGAATTTGGTCACTCAGGGACGGTGCTCGATAAGAATCCCATGAGTATCAGTGGCGACGTGCTTCAATCCCGGAAAGAGATTGCCGCTTCCGCGATGCCTCATTTAGAACTTCACTATACTGAATGGAGTGCTTCCTATACTCCGGCAGATCCTATTCACGACAGCTACCATGAAGCGGCATTTGTGCTGCAAAAATTAAAACAGGTAGGTAATGCTGCCAACTCCATGTCATATTGGGTGTTTACCGACATTTTCGAAGAACCCGGACCCCGCTTTACCCCGTTCCACGGAGGCTTTGGTATGCTGAGCACGCAGGGTATTAACAAACCGGTTTTTTATGCCTATCAATTTCTGAACAAGCTGGGAAATATTGAATTGGTAAATAACGATGCTACTTCATGGGTGTGTAAAGATGCAACGGGAAATATGCAGGCACTGGCCTGGGACTTTACCAATACTCACCCTGGAGACTCTGTGCACAATCAGCAATACTACGTTCGTGACCTTCCTTCAAAATCGAAAGGAAAACTGAAGGTCAATATTGCAAATGTTCCTGATGGTACCTATGCCCTTGAAATTTATAAAGTTGGATACCATGCTAACGATGCCTATTCTACCTATCTCTCCATGGGAAGGCCTGCTCAACTCAACAGGCAGGAAGTCGAGCAAATAAAGCAGCAAAATGATGGGGCGCCGGTTGCCCGGGAAATTGTTACCGTGAAGGGTGGCAACTTCGCAAGAGAGCTGGAGATCCGGGAGAACGATGTTTTCTTCCTGAATATGATCAGATTATAATCATAACGGCCCCCGGGGCATTATCCGGTTGAGCGATCTGCCCGGGGACGCAAGATGAATAGTGAAATAGCATACGTAATTGAAAGAACAATGTTTGACTTATCAAAAAAATGCTGGTCAGGAGTAACACTCCTGGCTTTTATATTATTACAGTTTTGCCAGTTATACTGTTACGGACAGTTGTCCTTACCGAAAGTATTTGGGCATCATATGATTTTGCAAAGAGAGATGCAGATTCCTGTATGGGGTAATGCCACACCGGGTGCGCTGATTAAGGCGCAATTAGGAAAGATTGTCGCCACCGCGAAAGCCGGCCAGGATGGGAAATGGACGGTCCGTTTTCCCAAATTTAAAGCGGGTGGTCCTTACCGGCTCAAAATTACAGAGAACGGAAGAGCTGCGTCTGCCATTACCCTGGAAGGAATTCTTATCGGCGATGTATGGCTGGCTTCAGGGCAATCCAATATGGAATGGCAGGTACAACAAGCCATGGACGCCCGTAAGGAGATTGAAAATGCAAATTTTCCCCAGATACATTTTCTTATGGTAGATCATGATAAAGAATTAATGCCGCAGCCGGATATAGCATCGGGAAAATGGAAAGTTTGTGATACAGCCAGTGTAAAGGAATTGTCGGCTGTTGCTTACTATTTTGCCAGGAAAATTCAGAGGGACCAGAACATACCGATTGGCATTATTCAAAGCGCCTGGGGTGGTACGCCCGTAGAAGCATGGACAAGCCGCGAGGCGTTGCTTACTTCGCCGATCACCAACGGAAGAGTATCTGACGGGAATATGCCGGTGCCGGGGGATTTTATAAAAGATAGTTTGAACGGCATACGCTTCTGGGAGATGATATACCATCCGCAAAATGGTATGGATAAAATTATTCCTGTGCCGGCCTACAACGATGCAGGCTGGCCGGCGATGGAAGTTCCTGGTTTGCTGAAAGATGCCGGTATTAAGTCTTCAGAAGCGATGGTCTGGATGCGAAAGAAAATCATCCTACCGGCTTCATTTGCCGGGAAGGAGTTGATGCTTCATGCGGGGCACCCAGAGATGAACTATTCACTTTATTTTAATGGGGAAGAAATATGCACGAATGTATGGAATGCGGCGCCGGTGCATTCCTTTAGTATTCCGGGTAGATTGGTTAAACCGGGAGAAAATACGGTGGCTATAAGGCTAGCGGTGTTATGGGGAGGTGGCGGGTTAAATCCGCCGGCGGAGGAAATATATATTACAGATGGTATCTCCAAAGTTTCTTTAGCGGGGAAATGGCTGTATAAAGAAGATCTTGAACCAGCTTTGCCTGTGATTCATAACTACCATTATTTTCCGTCGCTGTTGTTCAACGCTATGATTCATCCCCTGATCCCTTACGGGATCAAAGGCGTTATCTGGTATCAGGGAGAGGCTAATGCACCCGCGGCTTACGATTACCGTACCCTGTTCCCGATGATGATCTCCGATTGGCGCGCGCGCTGGGGGCAAGGTAAATTTCCGTTTTTGTTCGTTCAACTGGCTAATTTCCACCGCGTAAAACCCCTGCCCTCAGAAAGCGACTGGGCTGAGTTGCGGGAAGCACAGACCTTAACATTATCCCAACCCAATACCGGGATGGCTTGTACAATTGATATTGGCGATGCTGACAATATTCATCCTGCAAACAAACAGGAAGTAGGCCGTCGCCTGGCCTTATTGGCAGATAAGCTGGTGTATAAACAACCTATCGTAGCTTCCGGCCCTTTGTTTAACGGGTTTAAAAAAGTGGGCAATAGTATCCGGGTTGATTTCATCCATACCGGATCGGGGTTATCCGCTAAAGATGGAAATTCGCTCACCGGTTTTACAATTGCGGGTAAAGACAGGCATTTCCAACAGGCGCATGCCGTTATCGAAGGAAACCAGGTTATTGTTGCTGCAGAAGGCGTTACAGATCCGGTAGCGGTGAGGTATGCCTGGGCCGACAACCCGGTATGCAACCTCGTGAATTCCGTGGGTTTGCCTGCTATTCCTTTCAGAACAGATAATTGGAAGGGCATCACTCAAAAGTAAAAGGGGACGGAACGTTACTGATTTTATTTCCAGGCATTTCTTTTATTCGCAAAATAAATGTTAAAATGACATTTAAATTTTTTAAGATTGCAGTCTGTTGACTATTAATAGAAGCATAGGTACAGGTATCAATGAGCCGGAGCTATTTTTGAGGCAGGCGTGTTTTCTTAAATTTTTTGCGAATAAATCAGAATATCTTGAATAGAAAAGCTGTCGTATTTACCCGGTTATATGGGATAACTCTTGGGGTATTGTGTTCCATAACTGTTATGGCACAGTCAAATCCTTTTGGCAAAGCCCTTATCCCGGACATGATTGCGGATGCCAGTATCCAGGAGATAGATGGCACGTTTTATTGTTATGCAACAACCGATGGCTATGATGCGGGGCTTAAGACGTCCGGGCCGCCTGTGGTATGGAAGTCGAAGGATTTTGTGCATTGGAGTTTTTCTGGGATTTGTTTTCCATCAGCAGCAGGACAGCTATACTGGGCGCCGAGTAAAGCCATTGCTGCGAATGGCAGGTATTACCTGTATCCTACAGTTAATGGATACATGTATGCCGCAGTTTCCGATTCACCAGGAGGGCCTTTCCATCTTGCTAAAGGACCTGACACGTTTATAAAACCGTATTCGGCTAACACTTTGCTGAAGTCGCAATCGTCCCGCCCCCCGGTTGGAATAGATGCGGAAGTTTTTATAGACGACGATAAAAAAGCTTATTTATTCTGGCAATTAAGACATGCAGCCAGGCTATATGAAGATATGGTATCCGTTGACACAAATGTAGCTATCATTGAAACGCCGCACAGGGGCTACTCTGAAGGACCTATCTTTTTTAAACGGAAAGGTATTTATTATTTTCTCTATACACTCGGTGGCGATGAAAAGTACCAATATGCGTATGTTTCTGGTAACCTGTCGCCGCTTGGCCCCTTTGACACGCCTAAAGGAAATGATATTATTGCGACCACCAATTATAAACGCCAGATCTTCGGGCCTGGACATGGTTGTGTTTTTAATGTGCAGGGCACCGACGATTATTATTTTGTTTATCTGGAATATGGCCGGGGGAGTACCAATAGGCAAACTTATGTCAATAAGCTATACTTCACAAATGATGGCGCCATCCAGCCTGTTGATCTCACTATGGAAGGGGTTGGGGCGCTTCATAAAATAAAGTCCGACATTCCCCGAAAAATTAAGCATGCTCTTGCATCCAGTATCCGTACCGAACTAAAAATCAACCCGGCAAAAGATTCTTCATTTCAGCGGGTCGAGTATTTTGCACCTTCGTTTGCTTTTGATGGAGCAAATGGCTCCCGTTGGATGGCTTCGCAGAATGATACCGCCTGCTGGTTGATAGCGGATTTGGGAAAAGTTGACTGGATCAAACGCAGCGACATTTACTTTGTTCGCCCTACAGCCGGACATTCATATATATTGGAATCATCTGTTGATGGGAAACACTGGACTGCCTGTGGCGGCCATCATGACGTAAGGATACAATCCCCGCACTCCGATGTATTTAAGCTCAAGGCACGTTATCTCCGCGTCAGGATTACAGAGGGGGTAGAAGGTATCTGGGAATGGAGCATCAACTAAGTGGAAACAAAATCGATGAAGAGAAGCATATTTATATCGCTGCTGTATTTTGCATTACTGCCTTTTAGTGTATTGGGTCAGCAAACCGGCAAATGGGGCGACCAGGGGAACGGAACTTACATAAACCCCGTTATTCCAGCCGATTTTAGTGACCTCGATGCCATACGTGTCGGAGATGATTTCTATGCCATATCCTCCACCATGCAGTATGCTCCGGGTATGGCCATTTTGCATTCGCGGGATCTTGTCAACTGGAAAATAATCAGCCATGTAGTCAACGACCTGACACAAATCAACCCAAACCTGAACTGGAATAAAATGGACAGCTATGGGAAAGGTATCTGGGCAGGTTCCATACGATATTACAAGGGTAAATTCTGGGTATATTTTGGTACCCCTGATGATGGATTTTTTATGAGTACAGCAGAAAATGCAGCGGGACCATGGACGCCGCTGCACCAGGTGTGGAAGGTGTCAGGCTGGGATGACTGTTGTTCTTTCTGTGATAAAAATGGACAGCTGTATTTCATTGCTACCAACTTTGCGAATGACCCAAAGAATAACAAGAAGTATAATATACATCTCTTTAAAATGACTTCCGATGGCAAAAGCTTATTGATGGAATCAGATAGCATTATTCATCAATCGCCGGGGAGTGAAGCCAATAAATTGTTCAGGATAAATGGGTATTACTATCATCTGTTCAGTGAGGTAAAAGCCGAAGGGCGGGTATTGATGATGAAACGTGCAAAAAACATCCTCGGGCCCTGGGAAATGAGGCAATTAAACCACGTAAACAAAGCGTTGGATAAAGAGCCTAACCAGGGAGGACTTATAGCGTTGACCAACGGTAAGTGGTATTTTTTTACGCATCATGGCACCGGCGATTGGGAAGGCAGGGCAGCCAGCCTGCTGCCGGTTACCTGGCTGGATGGCTGGCCGGTTATTGGGCAACCGGGTAGGGATGGGATTGGCTCTATGGTTTGGAAGGCTCCTAAGCCAATTAATATTCCAAACATGGAGAAAGGTATATCTGCCAATGATGACTTTGATGCACATATTTTGCAGCCGCAATGGGAATGGAACTACCAGCCAAGAGCCGATAAATGGTCATTGACCGAACATCCAGGCATCCTGCGATTACATGCTTTTATGCCGGTAAATCAAACAGGTAGCAATATCCTGCTGAAAGCCGGTAATACAATCACCCAACGAAGTTTTCGCACCACTTCAAATGAAGTGACTATTAAGATAGACATCCATGGAATGTGCAATGGCGGCTATGCAGGGCTCACTCATTTTTCAACGGCAATGACCTCCTGTATTGGAGTAAAGCAATTCAATAACTCCCGGTATTTAACTTATACAAGTCAGAATAAAGATAGTATCGGGCCGGAAATGAAGAATAATATTGTGTGGCTGAAGTCAGTCTGGGACTACCAGGGGGTTAACAGTTTTTTTTATAGTGTGGATGGTAAATTGTTTTTACCATTTGGAGAGAAGAACCAGCTGACCTGGGGAAGTTATCGTGGCGACAGGATTGGCATTTTTAATTTTAATACAGCGCAGGAGTGTGGTTTTGTAGACATCGATTTTTTCCATTACAAGTATTAAAGTAATTATTTCCAGGCAACCACCCTTAGCAGTTTATCGTATAGGATGAATATTGTCATTTTAACATTTATCTAATTGAAAAACCTATGAAACTAATGAGAATGAGTACCATTGGGAGCGTGCTTTTATTTTTTATCGTAACATCCTGTAGGAAGGAAATGGCTGATGCCGCAGGGAAGCTGGCATTAAACAATCATGATACGGTATTTGTGCACCCGGGGTTACTGCATAAACAAGCTGATTTCGACCGCATGAAAAGCAAGGTGGAGGCAGGAGCAGAACCATGGGTTTCCGGTTGGAACCGCCTGACCTCCAACTCACATAGCGGCCTTGGCTGGCAGCCCAACCCGGCAGATACCGTTTACCGCGGCAGTGATGGCGTTCACCGGGAGAACTACGGGCAATTATATAACGATATTGCGGCGGCTTATGCAACCGCTTTGAGATGGAAGGTTTCAGGTGATAAGTTATATGCAGAGAAGTCTATTCAAATCATGAACGCGTGGTCAGCCAGGTTGAAACGCATCGCAGGCAACAATGATGCTAACCTGGCCGCAGGATTATACGGTTACCAGTTTGCCAATGCCGCAGAAATAATGAGAAGTTATAGTGGCTGGGCTCCTGCGGATTTCAGGAGATTCCAGCAAATGATGCGGAACGTTTTCTATCCCATGAATCATTCCTTCCTCACAAGAAGGGAGAGGTGTATGAGCCATTTCTATGCAAACTGGGATCTGTGTGTTATGAACTCCATTCTCGCTATAGGCGTGTTGTGCGACGACCGTGATCTATATAATGAAGCAATCGGCTATTTTAAATATGGCGCAGGAAATGGCGCTATCTCCCATGCTGTTTATTTTATTCATCCCGATGGCCTGGGGCAGTGGCAGGAAAGCGGCCGTGATCAGGGACACACTACACTTGGTATTGGTTTGATGGGAACATTTTGTGAAATGGCCTGGAACCAGGGTGATGATATGTATGGTTATGATAACAACCGCTTCTTGAAAGGAGCAGAATATGTGGCTGCCTATAATCTCGGCGACTCGGTTTCCTTTAAACCCTATACCAATTGTGTGGGCGTTGTACAAAACGTTATCAGCAGCGGTAGCCGGGGAAATACCCGCCCCGTTTGGGAGCTGGTGTATAATCACTATGTGAACCGCAAAGGACTGGCAGCTCCTAATTGTGCGCGGTTTGCCCAAAAAGTGCGGCCAGAGGGCGGCGGCGGAAATTATGGGCCCAACAGCGGAGGCTTTGATCAACTGGGCTATGGCACATTAACTTTCTCGCTGAAATAAATAGCCGTCCTGTTAAGACTGGATAACCTGCCTGGCGGGAAACTGGTTAATAATCTTACAAATAAAAAGGATACCAGTGCGGGGAAATCTCCCTGTACTGGTATTTTGCTTATCTGCCGGAAGACGAATTTCCCTTTGCCGGTAACGCTTATACATAATTGTTCAATATTTACTTTGAATAAATAAAATTTAATTGTTAATTTGACAATTATTCCACGTGCGTATATGAAAAAACTGTTCATTTGGCTGCTGGCATATATTCCTGTTAATGTAGCCGCTCAATCCACTCAATTGCAAACATTTGCTCCGGGCGAGGTCCGGCTGCTACCCGGGCTTTTCCTGGATGCTCAGCATACGGATGAAAAATATATGTTGTCCCTGGATCCCGACCGCCTGCTGGCTCCATTTCTGAAGGATGCGGGAATCGCCGTAAAGAAAGAAAACTATAGGAACTGGGAGAGCTCCGGATTGGATGGACATATCGGTGGACATTACCTATCAGCCCTTTCATTGATGTATGCTGCCACCGGAAAGCAGGTATACCTGCAGCGGTTGCATTATATGCTGGACCAGTTGGAACATTGTCAGCTAAAGAATGGCAACGGTTACCTGGGAGGAGTTCCAGACGGGAAGAAGCTCTGGAAGCAGGTGGAGGAAGGTAAAGGAGATGCCGTTACCAAAAGATGGGTACCCTGGTATAACGTGCATAAAACAATGAACGGGCTATTGGATGCCTGGACATTGACAGCCAGCACACAAGCCCGCGATATGCTGCTGCGGCTTTGCCGTTGGAGCCGGGAGGTGACCAGGAATCTCAGCGATGAGCAGATGCAACTGATGCTGCAGACAGAATTCGGTGGAATGAACGAAATTTTTGCCGCAGTTGCAGCGCAAACCGGCGACACTACCTGGCTTCAGATGGCCAGGCGTTTCACCCATCAGAAATTACTCGAGCCGCTCAGCAGGCATACAGATGCGCTTACCGGCTTACACGCCAATACCCAGATCCCCAAAGTGGTTGGCTTTATGCGAACCGGGATAGTAGGCCAGGATACCGTATTGGAAGATGCTTCGGCATTCTTTTGGAACACGGTGGTAACACATAGAAGTATCTCCATAGGAGGTAATAGCGTACGTGAACATTTCCATGCTGCTGATAATTTCCGGGCTATGCTGGAAAGCCCTGAAGGACCTGAAACCTGCAACAGCTATAACATGCTGAAACTAACCAGGCTGCTTTTTTTGCATCATCCTGACCGGAAGTTTATCGACTACTATGAACGCACGCTCTATAATCATATTCTTTCCTCCCAGCATCCCAATGGAGGTTTTGTATATTTTACCCCCATACATCCTATGCATTACCGGGTGTATTCTACCCCCCAGAATGCGATGTGGTGTTGCGTGGGAACGGGCCTGGAAAATCACGGGAAGTACACGGAGCTGATCTATGCTCATTCGAAAGATTCCCTTTATGTAAATCTGTTTATTCCTTCCGTGTTACAATGGAAGAGCAAATCGCTGAAGGTGGTGCAAGAAACCCGGTTTCCATTGGAAGAGAGTTCGTCGTTGAAACTCACTTTAAAAAAGCCGGAACTATTAACCATAGCGGTGCGCGTGCCAGAATGGGTGAACAATAAGATGCCTGTTACCGTTAACGGCCAGCCTGTTATTACCACCGCAGCGGCTTCTGGTTATGTATTTATCCGCCGCACGTGGAAGAATGGCGATCTGGTGAAAATCCATCTTCCTATGGAAGCACGTACAGAAGGTTTGCCAGACAGTACTCATTGGGTTTCCTTTTTGTATGGACCGATTGTACTCGCTGCAGCCACCGATACGCTCAATATGCCTGGTTTATATGCAGATACCAGCCGTTGGGGCCAGATTGCACACGGGAGCCTACGTCCGATGTCGGCTGCTCCGGTGCTGAAACTGGAGGGGCCGGGGCCTGTCAGGTTACAAAGTGCAGGCAAACCGCTGGAATTTACTGTGAATAATTTCCTCTCAGGGACAACCTTTAGTCAACTCAAACTGATACCGTTTTATAAAATACATGATAGCCGGTATATGCTTTACTGGCCTTATGCTGGCCGGGCGGAGCGTGGCAAATTGCCGGGCCAGCAGGAAGAGGAATGGCTGCACTTAGACAGCCTCACGGTTGACAGGGTGTATGCCGGTGAACAACAGCCTGAGGCTGACCATCAATGGGAGGATGGGGGCAGCACGACTGGCGTTTTGGAGGATCAGCATTTCAGAGTAACATCGTATTGGTTTGCTTATACCCTGCAAGCGCCCGCAGCTGGAAGGTATCAATTATACGTCCGTTACCGGTATACTAATGCCGCCGATTGTGGAAGTGTTATCATAGGAAACAAGAGCCTGGCCGAGCTATGTGGGCAGGCCAACCACGATATGAATGATCAGGTCAAAGTAATGGATATCTCCAGTCAGGTAGGCGCTGCGGCCCCGGTAAAAGTAATTTTTAAGGCTGCTTCGGGCAGGGCTACGCCGCGCATCATGGAGGTGAGGCTGCTAAAGGCTTTATAGATGATAGGAATCACCAGGTGATTGTTGCTGAAATTATATCCGCCATTCTAATTTCAAACCTATTATCATTAAATATGGTTGAGCTGCTGCAGCAGGTTCCTTAAGGAGAAAGAGGAACCAGGAAAGTGCAGGAAAGCGATTGGAGAAACGCTTTTCAACAAACTTTTCGCTGCAGTGAGCTTACCAATCTTTCCTCCATACCACTTTTGCCACGGCTGCTCCCCCGCTTGTAGGCGTAGTAACCGTATATGTCAGCAGGTTATTTTTCAATGAATAGGTACGTACCTGCGCAACGCCTTCCCAATTTGGATAAAATGCATGTTGAATATTGAATACAATTATTTGTTTGTTTGCATCAATAGTATAGGTTCCAAAATGGGAATTATTTCCTCGCACTAACGTCGCATTTTCTTCCGTTGTAGCTTTATCTTTGTCATTGGCCAGCACTTTATTTCGATTAACCTTTAGTATCTGGATCGCGTACTTTCCTGTCTTTGTAAAAATGAGCATTCCAGCGGGATGTTCGCCATAGGGAGAAACTTTACTGCCATCAGCATTTATATTTTCAACTGAGATAAGCGACCATGTGCCCCAAAATTGCTCCTGGCTTTTATAAATTGTCATTCCTTTCTTATCCTGTCCCTGTACAAAAGTGAAAAACATCGTAAAGATGAGAAATCCTATATGTTTCATGATAAATTATTGTTTATTATAACCAACTCTTATAATTTCCCCATTTATTGGTGTTTCCAGACATTTTTTATAAGCGGCTATTAATTCATCTTCACCAATATCCGAAACCTTAGAAGGGCTGATAACATTCAGTCTTATTCCCCTGGGCATTTCCTGTGCCGCCGCCATTACGAAGCTATTGATTGCTCCATTGACAAATGCTTTCCCCGACGAGCCCTTAGCAGGCAATTCACCCATTTTCCCGGAGATAAGGGTGATCGAACCATTATCCTCCAGGCACTGTATGCCGGAAAGCACCAGGTTGATCTGTGGCCATAGCTTTTGCTGGATACCAACCATGAAATGCTCCTTATTCATTGTAGACAGGCTACCTGTAATACTATCGCCAGCAGTACAAATAATTGCGTTAACATTGGATACCTGTTTAAATAAACTTTCCAGGGCGGCTGCTGAAGAGATATCAGCCATAATAGCCCCGGTGTTTCTTCCTACTGTGATGACGTCATGCTCTTTCATAGCAGCGCTAACGATCTTACCAATGGTGCCGGCTGCACCAACCATTAAAATTTTCATTTTATTTGAATTTATATTGACAAAAATATACAAGGAGGCTATTATTGTAGTTGTACATTATTGCGCTAATTTTGTATTTTTATAACATGGGGCGGGAAACTTTACACCAACAGTATGAAATTGAATGGAAGGAATTAGATTGCTTCGAAAAGCCTTTTAAGCGCAATAATTTCTTTGAACTGATCTATGTGATGGAAGGCACCGGCGTGCAGTTTGTCAATAATCACCAATTTAATTACCGGAAAGGAAATCTATTTTTATTAACCCCACAAGACAGTTACTCTTTTGATATTGATCAGAAAACGCGTTTCTTTTTTCTAAGATTTAATGAATCATATATTAAAGAAAAATCGGGCAAGGATCAGGATACGGTAACGCATGTAGCGTATATTTTACAAAATGCCAGCCACAGGCCGGGATGCATCCTAAAGAATAAGGCTGACAAGCCTTTTATTTTTTCACTGGTAAATGCTATTCTTGATGAGCAGACCAGGCAACAGATCTATTACACGCGTATTTCGGAACAAATTGTTAGTACCATCATTACTGTTGTAGCAAGAAATATTGCGTTAAAACTGCCCAAGAATATAAAGGAAAATACAGGTGAGCCTATTTTGGAAATATTGAATTATATACAGGTAAACATTTTTGAACCCGGGAAACTCAAAACTAAAAATTTAAGCCGTCACTTTAATATTTCAACAAATTACCTGGGCCGGTATTTCAAAACGCAAACTGGTGAAACATTACAGCATTATATTACTCATTATAAGGTCAGATTAGTGCAAACGAGGCTATTGCACAGCGATATGCGTATGAGTGAGATCGCCTACGAGCTTGGATTTACGGATGAAAGTCATCTAAACCGCATTTTTAAGAAGTATAACGGGATAAGCCCTACGGAGTTTAAAAGAGCGGGAAAAAGATAAAAGTATAAAATGTAACAGTGCCATTATACAAAGCATCCGTTTCAGACGGTCGTCCGAAACGGATGCTTTGTATGAATGACGTATGCTGTTACCAGCCGGGATTCTGTGATAAATTACCAGATGGGTACAAGGCTATTTGTCCGCTTGGTATTGGCTGGAAATAATTCTTCGGATCAATGAATGTGCGTTGAGCAGTGGTGGCGGTATAGGGCGTAATATAGCCGTCGGCATCTCTTAACACTTTTCCATTGTCGGGCACTTTAGCGCCGCGCCAGATATCTTTGTTGCTGGTGTTCAAATAGCTGCCTTTGGCCCAGCGCATCAGGTCCTGGAACCGGAAGCCATCGAATAATAATTCTGTTCTTCTTTCTCTCCTGATTTCCCAGATGAGGGAAGGTACGGTTGCATCTTTGGCGGGATCTGTATAGGCGGCTCCATTCACTGCTACTTGTAGCGCCCCTTTATACTGCAATGCAGGGATAGCTGCGCGAATGCGAAGCAGGTTAATGGATTTGTCGAGATCTGCCTGTGAAAAAGTGTATTGACCAAGATTGTCCAACTCAGCTGCGGCTTCCGCATAGTTTAACAATACTTCGGCCAACCAGAAAATAGGGGCATCTGTATCGTTGTAGGGAGCCAGCACATTGGCCACAGCGGGTTGCAGGAATTTAGCAGGGCGATAACCGGTGCTGCTGCTGCGGCCGCTCACCAGGTTGCCATTGTAGCACAATACGGTATCAATGGACTGGAGCAGGCGTTTATCCCTGTTGGCACGGGTATTTTTCAGGTTGTCATCGCCTTTGTAAAGCGGCGATAGCCCGATGGGCAATCCATCCGAACAGAGGAAGGCGTCAATGGCAGATTTGCTGGGGCCTGCCATGGGTGTACTGCTGGTCAGATAACCTATTAATGAGTGGGTAAGATACCCCGGCAGGTATTTTTTATATAGCAGCACTTCCTTGTTACCAGCAAGGTCAAGCGAGTTATAAGTAGTTACATAATCGGCATTTAACACGGCGCCGGATGCCATCACTTTTTCGCTGGCATCTTTGGCTGCCAGCAGGAATTTGGCGGCGCCCGTCAACTGTGGGGTAGTATGATATTTACGCCAGGTGCCTTCGTACAGGCATATCCGCGATTTAAGCGCCAGGGCTACATTCCGGTTGATGGTGTTGTCCAGGTCTTTTACCCGGATATTAGTGGTGGCAAAATCCAGGTCAGCCAGTACACTGTCCATCACTACGGTGCGGGGATCGCGGGGTTTATAGATGTAGGCAGTGTCGCTGATGTCCATCGATCTTCCTATCCAGGGCACATCTCCGTAATCTTTCACCCGGTTGAAATAGACGAGGGCGCGGAAAAAACGTGCAACGCCCTTCCAGTGATTCTTAGCTTCATCTGAAATAGGTACCTGGTCTATCCGCTCCAGCATGATGTTGGCTTTGCGGACGTCTTTAAAGTCCCAGGCAGCAGAGCTGGCAGGGACATTTTGAGTGAATTTTGTGAAAGCTGTGCTCGCCTGGTCATCAGAAAAAGAGGTGAAGTAAAAATCACCAAAGCTATTACCATTGCCATAGCCCAGGAAGTTTTCATAGAATGGCCAGTTGTACGACCGGATATTATCTTCCGACCGCCAAAAGGTGTTGTCGTCAAACTGATCGGGTAAGCCTTTGTCTACATATTTTTTACAGCCAACAACTGTTATCAGGACTGTCAATATAGCTGGTAAGAATATACGCTTTTTCATGGGTTGTTAGTTTAAAGGGTGACCTGTAATCCAAATGACCAGGTTTTTTGAAATGGCCATGTTCTGCCGAAGATGTTTCCTTCGCCGGTAGTGATTTCCGGGTCCAGTGGCACGCCTACGTTGGAAATGGTGGCAATGTTTTGTGCGCTGCCGTATATCCGTAATCGTTGCAGGTGGATTTGTTTGGTTATACTGGTGGGCAGCGTATATCCCAGTGTGATATTTTTCAGCCGCAGATAGGCGAGGTTCAGCAGGTATTTCGACTGTGGATAGAAATTGTTGCCGCCGGATAATAAGCCGGAGATCTTACCATTGGCATTGCCGGGATATGGCCGCGGATAATAAGCGTTGGTATTTGTAGGCGTCCAGTAATCCAGCTGGTGTTCATACATGATATCACCGGCGCGGTACAGGGGCAGGGTTACATCTCCGAGGCCCCAGTAATTTACTTTGCCGACGCCCTGGAACAATACATCGATATCAAATCCTTTGTAGGTGCTGCCGAGGCGAAAACTGTACTGATAACGGGGAAGGGAGTTGCCAAGTAGTTTCAGATCGCCGTGGTTGCTGCGGGTAACCTTGCCTCCGTCGATGACGCCGTTACCGTCGAGGTCTTTATACTTAACATCGCCGGGGCCAAATACGAAGTTACCATCTGCCAGTTTCGACTGGTCGGGCAGCTTACTGAGGTCATCATCTTTCGTAAAATAACGGTCTGTTTCAAACCCCCATATGTCTCCGAGCATCTTTCCTTTATAGTTCAGGGATAATAATTCGGACGGGTTATTCCATTCTGTAAACATTGTTTTGCTGTCCCAGAAAGCAACGGAGCCATAGAATGCCCATTCTTTTGTGATATTATAATTAGCATCTATTCCAATTTCGTAGCCGCGGGTGCGAAGGGCGCCATCATTTTCACGGGGGGCATCTGTACCAAAGGTGGCCGGTACCGCTTTGTTGGTAAGCATATTATCGGTATTACGTTGGTACCAGTCAACGGTAACGCCTATATGATTATTAAACAAACTGATGTCGGTACCAATATCGAGAGAACGTACTCTTTCCCAGGTAAGGGATGCTGCTACCGCACGGGGAGCCCCTACGCCGGAAGCATAGTTCCCACCATTCATCCAGTTAACCTGCGTATTGGTGGTCATGGCAGGGACGTACCATTTTCCGCCCATGTCCTGGTTGCCGAGGGAACCGTAAGATGCCCTGATCTTCATATCGGACAACACCTTTTTGAAAGGGTCCATAAAGCGTTCTTCTGTAAGGCGGTATCCAACAGAGGCCGATGGGAAGAAGGCCCACCGGTCGGCCAGCGGGAAAGAGGAGGCGCCATCGTATCTGCCATTCAATTCCAGTAGCCACTTATTTTTGTAGCTATAGTTGATTCTGCCAAAAAATCCTGCATACGCATTGGCCAGGTGACTGCCCGATACAAGCTGGTCGCCGCTGGCCAGCGGAATTTCCGCTTTAGTCGGATCCAATGGGTTGCGGCGGTAGGCGCTGTAGTTCAGTGTATCAACATCTTCCGCATTGATGCCCGCAATAAATTTCAGCTGGTGGTCGGCGCCCAGCTTTTTATCGTAGGTAGCATACAGGTTAAAGGTGTTCACTTTATAGTTGCCGGCGGCATAACCTACCACATCCTGTGAGGCTGAAGCAATATTGGTAAACGGCATACCGGCAGCCCAAAAATCCCATGCCATTACCTTACCGCCTACTTCATGACGGGTAATGTTATCGCGGCCGATCGTATACTCTGCGCGAACGTTCAGATCTTTTGTCACCTTCAGGGTGGCGCCGAGGTTTACGCGCGTATAATTGTCGGTAACGGTGCTGGTATTGGCGTTTGCCAGGTATCCCGGCGTGTGGTGGAAATATTTTCCCTGGTAGGTGCCATAGGGGAAGTACGCTCCCCAGCGCCACATATATTGAAAGTAGTTTTGGTATTGGTAGGGATAGTCGTATTCAAAGTTGCGGTACATCATGCGTACGTCCAGGTCCAGCCATTTGGTAACAGATGCGTTGACACTACCGGTGATGTTGTATTTTTTTACGTTATCCGGATTCATTTTCAGGATGCCGCCGGAGTTGCTGAATCCGCCGGACATATAGTAGGATATCTTTTCACTGCCGCCTTGTACGCTGATGTTTTGGATTTGCTGCGGTGTAAATTTTTTTAGCATCATATCTTTCGCATCCCATACCCGGTAGAAATAAGACGGGCCGCCATTGGGATCAATTTCAAAATCTTCTCCCGGCACCATTTCAATGCCTTTGCGGTTATTTGCGTATTTCTGCTGCCAATTTTGGATACCGTCACGTAGCTTGAGTAGTTGCATGCCAAATAACTCGGGCGAGGTAGTACCTGCACGCACGCCGGCGTCGTATAGCCCTGTCAGTTCTTTTACAGGGTCTGCAAAGTTGGGCAGGGCAGTAGGGGTACTCCAGGCGAAATTGTTGGAGTAACGTACCCTGGTAGGCATATTGCGCAGGCCTGTTTTCGTTTTGATCAGCACTACTCCGAAAGCGGCGCGTGCTCCGTAAATAGAAGTAGAGGCAGCGTCTTTCAGGACGGAGATGCTTTCGATGTCGTCGGGGTTGATCATGGTGAGGTCGGGCGTTTCTACGTTATCGACCAGGATCAGCGGGCGCCCGCTTCCGTTCACAGAGCCAACACCACGAATGTTGATGGCAGGCGATTGGGTAAGTCCTCCATTGGAATAGGTGATATTGAGGCCGGGTACAATCCCCTGCAAGGCTTTGGATGGATCCGTAATGGGCCTGCTTTGCATGGTTTTAGCAACATCTACGGTGGTCACAGCCCCGGTGAGATTAGCTTTTCGTTGGGTGCCGTAGCCTACCACTACCAGCTGGTCCAGCGAATGTTCATCAGGATCCATTGCGATCCGGTATTCTTTTGCAATGCTTAAAGGAAGCGTCTGTGATTTGTAACCCACAAATGTTACCTGTAAGGTGGTAATGCCAGCGGGTACCCGAAGGTTGAATTTTCCTTCTGCATTGGTAACAGTACCGGTTTTACCGGCTAAAATAGTGGCGCCTATGATAGGTTCCTGGCTGCTTTTATCTATCACGGTACCGGATATACTTTGGGCCCATGAACCGGCACAAAACAGCAGGAAGGCGAAAGTGATAAGTATCCTTTCTTTCATATTGGAAGGGTTTGAATTTTGGTTGAACAAGCGGTAATGCTAACAAAATGTTGAATTACAATATTTTATTGCGTACAAGTTTAGATTTTTATTGGTCTACAGGTTGCTACCTCACGTTACTTCGCTGCAATTTTGTTGCAGGTATTTGCGTTTTAATGCATGAATATAAAACACAAATGCGATATTTTGTATTAATAATTGTTTAAACGCGTTTTTATTATATTTGAAACCTGCTAAAACACGCATAATCAGATTGGATTACTTTTTTTTAAATTTGTGCCGGTTTAAAAACATATTCCGCTAATGTTGAAAGACGAACGTCAGGCCTTTATCATGAGGCAGATCAATCTCCACAATAAAGTATTGTCAACAGATATCAGCGCTATGCTGAACATTTCGGAAGATACGGTGAGGCGTGACCTGAAAGAGATGGCGGAGGAGGGGAAGGTATTAAAAGTACATGGCGGCGCTATCAGCCGCTCTTTTCATTATCCGTTTAATGCCGATAATGCTGTGTATGCCCAGGCAGCCAAGCAACAGATAGCCCAAAAGATCATTAAGCTCCTGAAGAATGATATGGTGGTACTTACCGGCGGAGGCACGACCATGATTGAACTGGCAAAAAGTATCCCCGACAACCTGCGCGCCACTTTTTTTACGATCAGCCCACTGGTAGCACTGGAACTGGTGGAACACCGCAATCTTACCGTTATTAGCATTGGTGGCCAGCTTTCCCCCAGCTCACATGTACATATGGGCGCAAGTGTGATCAACCAACTGGCAGATATTAAAGTGGACCTTTGCCTGCTGGGCGCCAACGGCCTCTCCGTACAGGATGGAATGACAGACTCTGATTGGGAAGTAGTGCAGGTGAAAAGAGCCATGATCCGCGCTGCCAAAAAATTGGCGATCATGAGCATCGCAGAAAAACTGAATTCTTCTCAACGCATGAAAGTATGCGACCTTAACCAGATCAACTATTTGATCACTGAACTGGCGCCGGATAATCATTTTCTTTCTCCTTACCGGCAACTGGATATGGAATTGCTTTAATCAATTTCCTGGAATGCCCGGTACTGTTTTAGAAACTTGTTGGGAGGTAGTCCTTTTACTTCTTTAAAATGCTGGTAAAAATTAGAGAGGTTATTATACCCGCTTTGATAACAGGCCTCTGATATATTATAGTTACCCGTCAATAATAGTTTAGCAGCATGAGAAATACGTATATCTTTTAAAATCTCGACAAATGTTCTGTTGGTTGTTTTTTTTAAATAACGGCAAAAACCACTGGCAGTCATGTGAATGGCCGCTGCCACCTCTTCCAGGGAGATCGTATTCCTGAAATTCCGGTATATATAATCAAAAACCTGCGTAATCCGCTGCTCCTGCGCGGCCGTTTTCCAGATTTTTGAAAGAGGGGAATCCAGCACGGTATAGTCTTTCGAATTCGCCAGCAGATCCAGCAGCGCTATCATCCGGATAATTTTTAGAAAGCCCGTAGCTTCCAACAACTGCTGCAGAATTACCCGGGCGCTGATAATGGTATCTCCGGTAAACAGGATACCTCCCAGGGCCTTATCAAACAATATGTTTAATTCCTTAGCTTCCGGCATTTCCAGGAATTCCTTACCCATAAAATAAGGGGAAAAGTGTACGATGTAAGCGGTGGGAAGTTGGGTGTGATCCTGTTGCCGACGGGATTGCCAGCAATGCGGCAGATAACTGCCTAAAAGTGCCAGCTGCGGCCCGTTAATATCAGCCATGTGATTCCCGATAAGACTTCTTCCCCGGCAGTTCTCCAATAATATAATTTCAAAGTTTACATGGCTTTGAAAGGTATTGCACGCGGTCATTCCGAATATATCTTTCTTCACCGTAAATGATTGATCTGGAGGAAAGGTGAAACTTTCATATAAATATTTCATATCAACGGTTGATAATTTACCGGAGTAAACAAAGAAGCCGGTGCTGACTTGACCCGGCTTCTTTGTA
This sequence comes from Chitinophaga sp. Ak27, assembly GCF_012726295.1. GTDB lineage: Bacteria > Bacteroidota > Bacteroidia > Chitinophagales > Chitinophagaceae > Chitinophaga. Next base: position 138,719 of record NZ_JABAOB010000009.1, read on the forward strand.
CGTCGCGCAGCACTATCACTACATGCGCCATCTTCCAGCATTCACGGACTAGTAATTGGGATTTTGTTTCAAGTTTTTATTCAAATCGATTTCCTTTTGAGGGATAGGCCAGAGATAGTGTTTGGCGGGATCGAAATTGCGTGGGCTGCCCACCGTTATCCTGGATGACGGGTCGAGCGTCAATGCGCCGGTGCTCGGGTCTACCGTACCTTTCAGGGAACCGGTCACTTGTCCCTTGATGACTTCTTCTCCAATTTTCCAGCGTTGTATATCATACCAGCGTAAACCTTCCAATGCAAACTCCACTCTACGTTCACGCCGGATCAGTTTCCGGAGGCTGGCCTGGTTGTTATAGACGGTGCGGTCTACAGCCGGCATTCCCGCACGTATACGTACTTTATCGATGGCTTCATACACGGACGCATCTATCTGTCCCGCTTCTATTTTCGCCTCTGCATAGGAGAGGAGTATTTCCGCATAGCGAATAACGATGAAGTTCAATCCCACATTCCAGATATCATCAAAATCTTCTGATAAATGGGAGATAAATTTCTTGCAGATATAACCGGTAGGCGGACAGTTACCGTTCTGATAATAATCAGGCGACTGTTCTCCCAGGGGATCGAAATAGCTGTTTTCCCATTTTAACCCCGGACGCAGTATTGTGGCATCCAGTCGTGGGTCCCGGTTGGTATAAGGTTGTACGGGATTATACCCGGAGGCAGGGTCGTCAATGGTTTTGCCGTTCTTCATTTCATACGCATCCACCAGGTTTTGGGTGATGGCAACAGAGCTTTGCCCGCTCTTGGAATTCGGGGGCAGCACGCCGAGGCCATCAAAGGTGTTGTATGTTTTCAGGTATTGTATATCGAGTATTACTTCTGAGTTACCCATCGCTAAAGGACGGAACAGATCACTGTAGTCGTTATATAAATCGTAGGCGAAAGGAGAAGACATGAGCTGTTTACAGGTGGCAATACAACCTGTGTAATCATTATTAAACAACTGGATACGTGCGGCCAGGGCAAGTGCCGCTCCCCGGGTAATCCGCCCCTGGTCTGCACTGGCGTAATTCAATGGCAGATCGCCGGCAATGGTATTCATTTCCGCCAGCAGGAATTTTATTATTTCCTGCCGTGGTGTCTGACGCACCAGGTTGGCGCTGTCTATTGATACGGTATGCAATACCAGTGGAACATCGCCATATACCTGGCTCATAGCAAAATATTGATAATCTCGCAGGAACCTGGCTTCTGCTTTCATCCTCTTTTTCAATGCCGGATCGATAGGGGCATTGTCAATATTTTCGAGGAACCAGTTGCATTTTTGAATGGTCTTGAAATCCCATCTATTGGCAGATCCTGTGTTTACGGGAGTGGCGTTACCTTGTGTTACTGGCTCATAACCTTCCCAGGGATATTGATCGTATTCGTTGTCGGTAAAGCAATCGTTGTAGATAATATTGTAACCGCTCTCCCAGCCATTATAGCAGCCGTTGAGCGCGGCCGTGGCGTCGCTGACGGAAGTCCACAGGGTGCCATTACTATAAGCATCCAGCGGGGCCTTGTTGAGAAAATCTCTTTTACACCCTGCCAGTGTCACTACAGCGATGGATAAGCCAGCTATTATTTTGTTACATTTCATGATCATGATTTTTGTTGATTAAAAGAGCACGTTTATCCCAACGGTATTAATTTTTACTTGGGGATAGCTATAGCCTGATTCAGCCTGGGGAGCTTCCGGATCTACCCACTTATAAAAATTGGAGAATGTCAGCAGGTTTTGACCGCTGTAGTAAACCTTGACATTATTAAGACCGATGCGGTGTACCCATTTTTTGGGCAGGTTGTAGCCTAGTTGCAGATTTTTGAGACGGAGATAGGAAGCATCCCTTATCCAGAAAGAGGATGGCATATTGCTGGGTCCATTGTTTTTGTAAGAAAACCACAAGCGGGGGAAAGTAGTGGAATGATTCTCCGGCGTCCACCGGTCAAGAAAGGCGGTGGTGGGTTTATTACTGTTGGCGCCTACACCACCCAGCATGTTGGACTGCACATAATTCTTTACACCGAGCGCTCCCTGGAAGAAGGCGCCGAAGTCAACACCTTTCCAGTCGAGATGAAGATTAAACCCGAAAGTAGTTTTAGGAAAATAACTGCCCAGGTAGGTCCGATCGGCGCCGTCTATCTTACCGTCGTGGTTGAGATCTTTATACATGAGATCTCCCGGAGCGATTACGCCGCCTGTTTGCTTGGCGTGTTTGGCTACTTCTTCTGCTGTCTGGAAGATACCTTCACAAACATAGCCATAGAAGGCATAAATCGGGAACCCCACCTGCTGGAAGGTACCACCGCTGATATAGGGGCCGCTTCCTTTGAGATCGGTGATCCGGTTATTGATAAAAGTAGCATTGGCATTTATGCTGTAGTTGACTTCGTGTATATGTCCGTTGTATCCGGCAGAAAATTCCCATCCCTTGTTGGTGACAGCGCCGGCATTCTGATAGGGTGCGGAAAGGCTGTAAGGCGCTCCTATAGGCAATTGCAGTAAAATGCCTGTGGTGTTACGGATAAAGTAACCTCCGCTGAAAGTCAATTTATGCTGTAGCAGGGACGCATCCAGACCGAAATCAGTAGTGGCGGTGGTTTCCCAGGTGATATCTGCATTAGCGCCGGTAATTGGTGCTATCCCCGAAGCGATGATGTGATTAAAGGAATAATCCTGTTGGGGAGATACGGTTGAAATAGCGGGGTAGTTACCCACCACGTTCTGATTGCCCAGCTTTCCCCAGGTACCCCTCAGCTTCAGGTCGGAGACCAGGTCTTTCAATGGCTCAAAGAAATTTTCCCGGGCAATATTCCATCCGCCGGAGAAAGAGGGAAACAGGCCCCATTGGTTTGACGGTGCAAACCGGGAGGAGCCATCATAGCGCAGACTGGCTTCAAACAAGTACTTTTCATCGTAGTCATAATTGAACCGTCCGAAGAAAGACCGGAGTGCTACCTCGTTGGTCAATCCTTTGCTGGTTTGACCTGCTGTTGGTCCCGCATTTATCTGTGAAATAGCATTATTCAGGAAATTTTCCCGGTACATGGAATTTTCCCGGTATGTGGTTGATTCCTGCGACCCTCCGCCCAATAAGCCAAGATGATGAGCCCCCAAATGCGTGTTATATTCGAGTATCGCTTGCAGGTTGGTATAGGAGGTGTTGTCGTAGCTGTTGGTAAGGTTATTAGGTCCCTGGTATTTTGTTGGCCGTCCGGAGTTTGGGTCATAGAACTGGATATCCTTTACAAATTTCTCTCCCTGGTCTATATTAAGCCTGTATCCAAAGGTGGGCTTGAAATGGAGCCCTTTCGCCAGCAGGATGTCTGCACCTGCATTTCCCGTCAGGGTATAGCGTTGTGTGCGGTTAAACGAACCCAGCTCCAGCGAGGCGATGGGATTTCCGTTGGGGCCATAGCCGTAGTACCCATTGTCGAATTTATAAGGTACCACATTAGATATCTGGTTGGCGACAAAGGTGATAAGCGACAGGCTGGAGGCGCCGGGGTAGGAGCTGATTGGCTCATTGAACGGGGAGTAGAGATAGCCGATGTTGGCAAACACACTGGCTCTTTTACTGATATTGGAACTGATGTTTACACGGGCAGTGAACTTTTTATTATTGGTTCCTTTGATGATCCCTTCCTGGTCGAGATATCCCAATGAAACCATGTATTGCGTTTTTTCATCGCCTCCGTCCAGGCTCACATAGTGGTTGTGTTGTATGCCGCTGCCGCGGTACAACAGGTCCAGCCAGTCGGTATTGGGATGCGCGCCGGTTTTATCGCTGCCGTCGCGGAACTGCTGTATGTCTTTGTCGGTCCATTTCACCGGAGCGCCTTCGTTCGTAAGGGCTTCATTATAGAATGCTGCCTGCTGCCAGGATGGGAGAAATTCGGGCAGCCTGGTGGCATGCTGTTTACCCAGGTAGGCATCGTACCGCACCTGCAGCTTTCCTTTTTTCCCTTTTTTGGTGGTGATGAGCACCACGCCGTTTGCGGCCCTGGAACCATATATGGCAGCCGATGCGGCATCTTTCAGTACAGAAACAGATTCGACGTCATTGGGATTTACATCGCTCATGGAGCTGATCAATCCATCTACCACTATCATGGGGCTGCTGTTACTAAGTGTACCTATCCCTCTGATTTTGATAGTGCCTTCATCTTTTCCCGGCTGACCGTTGCTCTGCATAACGGTTACACCCGACATGGTGCCTTGTAATGCGTTGGTCACGTTGGTCAGGGGCCGGTTATCCAGTTCCCTGGAAGTAATGGCTGATATGGATCCTGTCAGGTTGGTTTTCTTTTGTTTGCCGTAGGCTACGATCACCAGTTCTTCCAGCGCCTGGCTGGCAGCACTCAGGCGTATCTCCAATGGTTGGGTCGCGCCATTCACACGTAGCTGTGCGGTGTATTTTCCAAAACCGATGAGGGATACTTCGATGGTATAATCACCTTCGGGAACCTTCTCCAGGAGAAATTTTCCCTGGGCATCGGCAGCCATCCCTTTCTGGAAATCTTTCCCTTTCAGTAATACAGAGGCACCCACCAGGGCGGTTCCTTTTTGATCTGTTACTACGCCGGATACCGGGAAAAATAGACTGGCGGCGGCTATCGAAGCCACAGGCGTTATTTTATCTGTATTTCTGTTTACCACGATTACCTGGTTGGTGATCTGGTAAGACAGCTGTTGGAAGTTCAGGCATTCCGATAGCACCTTCTCCAGTGGCGCATTCTCTTCGTGTAATGTAACGGGTTGGGCATTGTCGAGCAATACCTTCTCTACCATAAATGAAAGACCTGTTTGCTGTTTGATGCGTTCAAACACCTCTTCGAGCTTACAGTTCTTTTTGTTGATAGTCACCCGCTGGGAAAAGGATTTGGCGCTAATAGGTAACGCGGCGGCCATTAGCCAGACAGTAAGTTTCATGATCGTACATAGTTTTAAGGGCCAATGCGGGGAAACGCTTTGGCCTGATGCAGTAAACTTCATAACTTAGTATGGTTTTGGGTTGAAATGTGAAATAATCCGTTTTATCATTTTGCGATTTGCCCGAAATGTTAGCCGGTGGTGAGTTCCAGTCACCCCGGCTTTTTTATGGCATTTTGGTTGATTACCCTGTCATCGGCGTTTTAGTTTGATTAGAAAATTATTTTGGTCCCGGCATGACAATGATCTTCCTGCCATCGATCCTGAAATGAACATGATGGGTTACCTCCAGGACCTCTAATAGTTGCGATACATTATGTTGCCGGGGAATTACACCATAGAATTTATTTTGCGGAATGGCTCCCTGGTAAACAATTTCTACATCATACCAACGGGCCACCTGTCGCATAATAGAGGCGATATCCGTATCATAAAAACGGAATTCACCTTCTTTCCAGGCCAGCACTTCTTTCATATCGGCCGGTACGATTCGGAAGTTATTTTCTCCGTTGGGGAAGATGGCCTGGAGACCGGGTTTGAGCTGCTGGCTGCTTTCCCGGCTGACAACTTTTACCGCACCGTCTACCAGTGTTGTTTTGATGCTGCTTTCGTCTTTATAGGCCATTATATTGAAGGTGGTGCCCAGAACGAGCACCTGCATGGCGCCGGCATTAACTTCGAAAGGTACTGCTGCATTTTGTGCCACTTCAAAGAAGGCCTCGCCATCTATGTCAACTTTTCTTTTATTCCCGGAAAAAGATAAAGGGTATCGGATAGAGGAGGCGGCATTGAGCCAAACACCTGTTCCATCGGGAAGGGTAACATGATATTGGCTTCCCGGCGGAATGGTCAATGTATTGTACGTATCACCCGATTTATTATTTCCGCTTCCCGTGTAGGAGAGGGAGCCATCCTTGTTCTTTATTACCTGCATGGTACCCTGCCTGGCTATAGTACCGGTTGCCTGGTCATTGAGCAGGAGGTGTTCGCCATTGGACAGCGTCAGCACAGCCTTATTATTTCCGGCTGTTACAGTTACATGGGGTGTGATAACCGGCCTGACTTCGGCTGTTTTGTGCGTCAGTAAACGAAGCCCGAGTAACACCAACATCGACGCGGCAATTTTTCCCCAGTTATTTTTCAAGACCGCTATCACCCGCCGGTTCACCGGTTGCCCGTGTTTTTCCAGTATGCGTGCCAGTATGCCGTTTCCATCAACATCGGCCGTGGTATCCTGCTCCGGGACATTACCCCAGGCAGTTTTGATGCTTTCGGGAAAGTCGGCTGCAGCATCCATGGAGTGTATCAGCATCCAGAGTTCATCCAACTCCACCGTTGTGATGGAATCAGACAGGTATTTGTCGAATAAAAGATGTAAACGTTCTTGTGGGTGGTTCATGTTAAATTACCTTCTGTAACCATAACAGACGTAAAAAAGAGAAGGTGGTAGTATCGGGGTAAGAAAAAAAGTGAATTTGCAGTGAGTGGGTTCAAAGAATATCCAGGATCAAGCCGTCTACTCCGTGCCTGCGGAGGAACGCCCGGATGGATTTGATAGCATTGGACATCGTTTTTTTAACCGTGTGTGGCGACATGTTTAATTGCCGGGCAATTTCCTCATGGGTGAGTCCCTGGTCCCGGCTGAGGGTGAAAACGAGCTTGCGTTGAGGCGGCAATTGATGAATGGCCTCGCGGAGCAATGCTTTGTACTCTTTTTCTAACAGGTATCCGTCGTCTATTTGGGAGGGATACCGGTTCAATTCTAATGCAATTAATGCCTGTATCTTTTTTTCTTTTGCGGCAAACCGGAAGAAATCAATGGCCCTGTTGTAGGTTACTTTAGACAGGAAGGCATCTACATTTTCAATGCTGGAGGCTACCGCCCTGTTGATCCAGAACCGGGTGAATATTTCAGAAAGCAGTTCTTCGGCTGTTTCCCGCGATTTTGTAAGACGAAGGAGGTAGGTGAAAACTTTTCTCCAGTAACGTTGATATAATGCTGAGAATGCTCTTTCATCCCCCAACGCGATTCGTTCAAGCAGTGATGTTTCATCTGCCGGCACGTTTATCATACTATGTAGGGGATGTTCATTCATGATAATGGTCTGTTAGCGGCGCATACTATTTTTTCTGCATGGGAGCAGTTTCGGGAAACACACCATTTGTTAGTTGCAGCGGGTCTTGTAGCAGGAGTGAGGTAAACTGGGCACCTTCTTTCATATCACGTATTATAAGGTTTCATTTATATTGTTCACTAATCATTGTACACTGTTCCTCCATTGGTCATGGAAAATGAAACGACTTTGGTTGATATTGGGTAACAGCGGATTTGATGCCGGCTGTAACGGGGGTAAAGATATCAAATTTCGGACAGCCTGGGCGAAATGGTCAATATTGCATAGGTATTAGTCAATATCGTTGTATTGTGGGAGGTATTGGGGAACAAACATGAATGAGCTACGAACTTGGAGGTGATATTAGTTCATCAGGCTGATATTAGTGAGACCACCATCTGAAAGAATCTCCGTACCCACTATAAAAGCTGAATCATCTGATGCCAGAAATACCGCTGCGTTACCGATATCAGCCGGAAGTCCCTGTCGGCCTACAGGTGTAATATTTATCCAGGTTTGTTTCACCTGCTCCAGCTGTTCCTGCGGTACAATTTTTCCGAAAACGGGTGTATCAATAGAGCCCGGCGAAAGTGTATTCACCCGTATTTTTCTTGACAATAAATCCAGCGACAACCCTTTGGCCAGCGATATGATGGCCGCTTTGGCAGCACTATAAATAGTCATTCCAGGTACGGCGCGATGCGCAGCACTGGATCCAATCAGTATAATAGAAGCACCGTCGTTTAAATAGGGAAGCGATTTTTGTACCGTGAAGTAAGCGCTCTTCAGATTCAAATCCATATAGCGGTCATAGTTTTCTTCAGTCACTTCGCTGATGACAGCCATTGGAAATCCGTCTACAACGCCGCCCGCATTTACTACCAGCGTATCAATTTTTCCAAATTGATCAGTAGTCTTTTGGAATATATTTTCCAGATCATCAATATTTGTGACATCGCCCTTAATGCCAATAAAGCCAGTCCCGAGCGCATCTGTTGCACTTGCCAATGTCACTTCATTTCTCCCGGTGATGGTACCAACAGCGCCTTCGTTCCTGAATGCTGCTGCAATGCCGAATCCTATACCACTGTTGCCACCGGTAATTACCACTACTTTGTTTTTTAACTTATCCATCGCTGTTAATTTTAAATTTATAATATTTGAAAAATCTAGATACCGTAAATACCTCCTGAAACTGAAATTTTCTCACCGGTACTCCATGCAGCATCATCGGATGCAAGAAATACGGCTACTTTTGCAATATCTTCCGGCTGTCCGGTGCGACCAAGCGGTGTAGTAGCCACTAATTTTGTTTCAGCATCACTGCCAATAAAGCCCGCTGCATGTGAACCTTCCTGGATTGCAAGTAAAGATCCCCAAACATTAATTGACTCATATTGGTAAATGCCAGCATTGTTTATCAGGATAAACAACGATCCAAAGGCCTGCTGGGTTTCTAATTTCTTCAGCTGCTAAGGTAGATCAAGTTGATTTATTTTGGTAACTTTGTATCTAAAAGTAACAGTAACCTTGAGGTAACAAAGTAACTTATGGAGTGCCAAAATTTTGAAAAGGAACACAAAAATGAAATGAGGGCTGTCCAGGATTCTATGGACGTGCTAAATGGGAAATGGAAAATATCTATTATCTCTTCTATCTGCTATTATAATAAAAGAAGATTTTCCGATATCCTGGGCGATATCGACGGCATTTCCAACAAAATGCTGAGCAAGGAGTTAAAGGAACTGGAATTAAACAAGCTGGTTAAACGAACCGTTTTAAACACACAACCTGTAACTGTTCAGTACGAGCTTACTGCACATGGGAAATCCTTGAAAACCATCATCAATAACCTTACGGATTGGGGCAAAAAACATAGGCAGGAAATTCTCGGTAAATAGCTTTTGGCATTATTGATTGTCTCAGAAAACATCTGTTTAAATGTAACATTAGCCACGCCATATGAGTTTAAATAATAAAGCGATTTTGGAAACAGCAAATGCAATGATTACCCGGGGCGATTATGAAGGATTTCTTTCCTCCTGCACTGATGATACTACCTGGACATTCGTAGGCGACAGGATACTGCGGGGAAAGGAGGCCGTCCGGCAGTATATGGCGACGGTATACGAAGAGGCGCCAAAGTTTATCGTCGAAAACATGATCGCGGAAGGCGAGTTTGTGACGGCCATCGGAAAAATCAGCATGAAGAACGAAAACGGGATACAGGTAGATTACGACTACTGCGATGTCTGGCGGTTTCAAGATGGTAAGATGGCGGAGTTGAAGGCCTTTGTTATCGGAACTGAGGCATGATGACAGCAATAACGGGTTAATATTTTAAAACTGACATCCATATGAATTCACAGGATAAAATATTGCATTGCTATAACCTCGTAGCGGAAGACTACGCCGTGGAACGCTGGGACGAATTGTCCAAAAAGCATGTTGACCGCTTGTTATTAACCGAATTTGCCTCGTCCAATAAAGACGCGGGGTTATGTGCCGACTTTGGTTGCGGACCCGGACAAACAACAAGGTTTCTGTACGACAATGGCTTAAAAGACATTGTGGGCATTGATCTTTCTCCGGCCATGGTTAATGTTGCGCGGAGGCTTTCTCCTCAGATAGACTTTCAAACAGGCGACCTGCTGCATATCGATTACCCTGCCGGGCACCTTGGAAGCGTGCTGGCATTCTATGCCATCGTACATTTTACTCTCGACCAGGTGCAGGACTGCTTTGCAGAGATAAACCGGGTATTGAAAACAGGAGGGAACTTTTTATTTTCTTTTCATGTGGGAGAAGAAATTGTTCATTTTGACAAAGCGCATGACAAGGAAATAGATGTGGATCTATGCTTTTTTAAAACAGCAGATATCTTAAAGCTACTTGGAGAAACAGGTTTTACCATCATTGATGCCATAGAGAGATATCCCAATGAAAATATGGAATATGCCACCAGGCGTGGGTATATCTGGGCTGAGAAAAGGTGAACGTCAGGTTATTCAACCGGCTTCCTGCCTACAAACCGTAATACAATGCCGCGGCCGTTATGAAAAATGCCTTCACCCTGTTCTACCTCTGTTTCTTCCAGCAGTTGTATATCGTAGCTACCGAAACATTGCAGCAGTTCCTCCGTAGAGTAGAGGTTTTCCGCTCCTTTGGGTCCGCCCGCAGTGGGATTGACTTGCTGGTATTTTACATGTTGTTTGCTGTATGCTTCGAAGATCAGGTAACCACCGGGCTTTAGGGAGCGGGCTATGCGCTGCAGCAGGAAAGATTTCTGGTCTGGCGGAAAATGCGCAAAGATAAGCCCTATGGCATCGAATGCTGATTCGGGTAGACTCAGCGCTGCGATGTCGCCCACCAGGTATTCCAGGGTAGTGCCTCTTTCGGCGGCCAGTTGCAGGGCTTTATTGCGACCTTCCTGGCTCAGGTCGCAGGAAGTAACGGTCCAGCCGTTTGCCGCCGCATATACGCCATTACGGCCTTCTCCATCAGCCGGCATTAATATAGACCCGGTAGGGAGTTGGTTAAGCTGTGCCTTGAAAAACTCGTTAGGCTCCTTGCCATAAACGAATTCCTGTCTTGAGTAGCGTTCGTCCCACATGTTTTGCATCGTAGATAGTTATTGTTCTCTACAAATTTACCGGATGTATACTGTCGGAAGTAGGACTAAAACCTGGATTAATAGGACTTATTTGAAGTTACTGCGAAAAGCTTCGGGAGAGAAGCCGGTGTTTTTTTTGAAAAAGCGTATGAAATAAGATACGTCCTCGTAGCCCAGCATTGAGGCCACCTGGTTTACCTGGTTGGAGGTGGCGAGCAGGTGCCTGCGGGCTTCAAGGATAATCATGTCATTGATGAGTGTTGAGCAACTTTTACCCAATAATGTTTTAGTAACGGTATTCAGCTGGTAGCTGCTGAGGTGCAGTTTCGCGGCGTAGAAAGCCACCTGTTTATGTTCTGGTAGATGTTTTTCTACCAGTTCCAGCAATTCATCCAGCCGTTCCTGCATGTATTCTGGCCGCTCATCTGACGATTGCGGCTGTCCGCCTTGTCGCAGCAACTCCAGGAACATAATATCCAGCGCCGATTTTATCGCCTGCTTGTAGCGTTCCTGCTTTTCGGTGTATTCGCGGTGGATTATTTCAAGCAGCTGGTATAGCCGGCTGAATGGTGCCCGCTCCATAGGAAAATAGTTCCTGTTGCTGACACTTCGCAATACTTGCCTGGCAGCCCTTTCAGCCGGGGCATAGAAATCATCCGTAAAATGGAGGAGGTAACCCCGACTGCCATTATCCAGGAATAGCTGATGTATCTGCCCTGGCCGCATAAAAAAGACAGTACTATCTTTAACAGGGTAGGGTGTAAAATCGATCGCGTGTTCACCACTGGCTTTTTCCAATACCAATATGTAGTAGAAGGAGTGCCGGTGCAAGGCCTGCAACATATCCTGCCCCTCCATAAAGTCTTCCAGGGGCCGCATGCTGAAGCCACCGGAGAACCCAGGTTCTTTGAGCGCTTCATTGATATATCGAACCGGGATCTTATGCATTCCTGCAAATTAGGGAAAGTTGTTTGATATAACAATTGCGGATGCCCGTACACGGCCTGTTTGGGAGGCACGCTCGGTTGCAGCTCAATACGTAAATCTCTTTCCGTTCCATCCCGTGCTGCGAAGAAATTGCTCCCAATTCAGGGTATCCGGGTTTATTTTCCTGCTCCACGTTAAGTCACGATCTTCCCTGAAATATCCATATTCCACCGCATATTCCACCATCCCTGTCAGTTCCTGCACCAGAGGTTCATTGGAGCCGAATGCCGGGAAGTGACCGAGGAGCTCCTCCCGCGAATAGGCGGAGCTGTATACAGCTTTCTGACCGGTTACGCTGACAAATGTATCCACCATTTGTTGCGGAGAAATCATATCGCCGATAACGGGAAGGGACTGTCCTGCATACTGGTCAGGGTTAGAAAGGATCTCTAAAACGGCTGGCCCGGTGGCTGTGAGCGGATCAACAAACGGTGCACGAAAGTCTTTCGGCAAATAAATAGGAAATACCAGGGTATCGCCCCGTAAGATAGGCGTATAAAATTCCATCAGGTTGGTGTAAAAGAAGGCCATGTAAATAAATGAACTTTTAACAGGCAGGGCGCGGATATAGGCTTCGATTTTAGCCTTATCTGTAAAGTGTGGTGCAAACTTTTTCCCGCCGGTGCGTTCATCTACATTTTCCAGGCTGCTGAACACAATATGAGGCACTTTTGCTTCTACCGCGGCATCCGCCAGCTGTTTGCCTAATTCAAACTCATGGATGGCCGGTGGCACAATGTTAGGTGTCATGAGGAAAACCCCATCAGCGCCCTGGAAGGCCTTGGCAAATGCTGTTTTGTGCCCGGGGATAAGCGGTATACTCACCAGCTCAACTCCTTGCTGAGACAGGGAGAGCGCTTCCGGGGAGTTGATACGGCGTGTAATACCCCGTACCCGGTACTTTCCGGCAGCCAGCAGGCTACGGGCTGCACTTAATCCTTGTTTGCCCAAAATACCTACGATCGTAATAAGCGGTTTATCTCTTTGTATAGCGGCGCTGTTTGCTTTTAAATTGGTCATCACGTTATGTATTTATTAAACTATAAATATTATAGTTGCAAAACTATTTTTAGTAGAATACATTTGCAATAACTATCCAAACAGATAGTATCAAAAAACATTAACATGAGAACTGAATGTATTAGTGATCAAATAAAGCTAAATGGCAGGCTTTACCCTTGTACGGTAAGTTTAACCATGGATTTGGTGGGTGGAAAGTGGAAGGCAGTCATCTTATACCATTTAAAAGACGAAGCAAAAAGATACCATGAGCTCCGCAAAGAAATGCCGGCGGTGACGGAAATGACGCTGAGCTTGCAGTTAAAGCAACTGGAGAAAGACGGCTTGGTAGCAAGAAAAGTCTATGGTAAAAAGCCGCCTGTCAAAGTAGTTTACAGCCTGACGGATTTTGGCGAAACCTTCATTCCTGTGCTGGAAGCGATTACCACCTGGGGAAACCAGGTGGTGAAGGAGAAAGGCGAATTTGTGGCTGTAGGGGAGTAGGCGAGTCCCGAGCTGCATTGCCGAACTACAGAATTGCTTCAGAATCATCTTTTACTTTGCCAGACATATAGCCATTAAATAAAAACCGCCATTAATCTACACTTATCTGTATACTAGCCATAAAGCCATCCTCATTAATCCCATTCATTTGTTTGGTCATATTGCTAAAAAGTATAAACGGGAATGAATAGAAACGAATTTCTGGCTGCGCTAGGCATAGGTTCTGCTTCGGTGATCTTAACGACATGTCTGGGATGTTCTAAAAGTTCAGGAGGAGTTACTCCTTCCGATCCACCGGGAAACATTGACTTTACATTGGATTTGAGAGCATCGGCCAACGCAGCACTACTCACTAACGGAGGATTTCTCTCCGCCAATGGTGTAATAGTGGCTAAAACCTCTGCTGGTGCTTATATTGCCGTACAGCAGTCGTGTACACATGAAAGTTATCCATTAAACTACCAGGCCTCCAGCCATCAATTTTATTGTAATAACCATGGCGCCACATTCAGTGAGGATGGAAGTGTCATTAACGGACCGGCAAGCCGCTCCCTCACGGTGTACAAAACACAGCTCACGGGTACCTCTTTACGTATTTACGCTTAAGCATCTAATTATATGAAATTATTAATCTCCCTGTTATTGATCTTTGCAGGGCCTGGTGTGAATTGGTCAGGGAATTTCCAGGAAGCTCAAACCACGGCGCTAACATCCCATAAAGTAATCCTGGTTAATTTTTCAGGATCCGACTGGTGTGGCCCCTGTATCCGCCTCCGGCAGGAAATCCTGGAGTCGAAGGTTTTTGAAGATTATGCCGCTTCCCATCTTTTACTCGTACGGGCAGACTTTCCCCGCCAGAAGAAAAATCAATTAAATAAGGCGCAGGTACAGCTTAACGAAGCACTTGCAGATAAGTATAACCCAGAAGGAAAGTTCCCCTATACCTTACTCATCGATGAAAATGGAAAGGTGTTAAAAGCCTGGGATGGCTTTCCGGGAGTGACACCTGAGAAGTTTGTGGGGGAAATAAAAGCCATAGTGCATGATTGAAACTGATTATCCGGCAATTGGGCCACAATTGCACAGGCAGGTACTGAAACTCATGGGCAACCGTTTCGAGTTCAGTGTGGTGTGTGATAACAAAGAAGATGCTACAGCGCATATTCAGGCAGCTATTGCTGAAGTAAGCCGTATCGAGAAATTACTGACCACCTTTAGTGATGATAGTCAGACCAGCGAAATAAACCGATGGGCAGGAATAAAGCCGGTGAAAGTTGATAAGGAAGTATTTGACCTCATCAGGCGGTCATTGAAAATATCCTCTCTTACACAGGGAGCTTTTGATATCACTTATGGCGGTATTGATAAAAGCCTCTGGAATTTCGATGTAAATATGAAGGCCTTACCGGATCCTTTGTTGGCAAAAAAATCCGTCCGGCTGATCAACTACAGGAATGTCGTGCTCGATGAGGTAGCGGGAACAGTATTGCTGAAAGAAGTGGGTATGCGGATTGGCTTTGGCGGTATTGGCAAGGGGTATGCGGCGGATCGTGCCAAAATGGTGCTGCAGGGCAGGGGTATTACAAGCGGCATCGTCAATGCTGCCGGAGATCTTATTACCTGGGGAACACAGCCCAATGGTAAGCCGTGGACGATTGCCATTGCCGATCCGGATCATTCCGGCATGCCCTTCTCAACCCTTAATATCAGCAATATGGCTATCGCTACTTCCGGCAATTACGAAAAGTACGCCGTGATAGATGGCCGGAAATATTCGCATACGATTGATCCTTCCACCGGGTTGCCGGTTACAGGAATAAAAAGCGTCAGTATTATCTGCCCCAGTGCAGAACTGGCAGATGCAATGGCCACACCGGTAACGGTGATGGGTATAAAAGTGGGCCTTGATCTCGTTAATCAACTGCATCACATGGCCTGTGTAATCATAGACGAACACCATCATATTTTTTGCTCCAATAATATAAACATTAAAAATTGATATGCATAGAAGCGTTGGCCTGATACTGATTGCCGCCTTCCTCTCTTTGGTTTACAGCTCCTGTACCACGGTGAAGGCCTACCAGAAGAATAAACTGAACGACACGGAAATGGACCTGTCGGCACGAAAGTCACAGAAATTTGAGCAGAGCTTCCAGTTATATAGGGAAGGCGGCTCCGGCGCCAACGGCGGAAAAAGCGGAGGTGGCTGCGGTTGTAATTAAACTTTAAATGGGGTAAATGAAACGACTAAACTTTGGGATATTGGCTTTATACCTATGTATCCTGACTTCGCAGGCACAAGCGCAGCAAAAACAACCGGCAGATACGTCTAACTATCAATCCCGGAAACTCACTTTGGATGAAGTCAACATTGTATCTGCCTATTACACGCAGGATGGTAATAATTCCGCGGTAACGGGCGGTATTGGTACAGAGAAGCTCACAGACTTTGCTAATACCTTTGACATACAGCTTTCAAAATTCAACAAACAAGGACATAAACATACCTTCCTGTTTGAACTAGGGATTGATCACTATACGTCTGCATCTTCAGACAAAATAGATCCTCATAGTATATCTTCTGCTTCCAGTTCAGATACGCGAATTTATCCATCCATAAACTGGACTAATTCAAATGTAAAAACCGGCAATGCTTTTGGAATAACGGCTTCCTACTCTCACGAATTCGATTACCAGTCATTCGGTGGAGGAGTGAATATCACCAGGGTTTCAAAAGATAAGAACCGGCAATTTGATTTCAGGTTGCAGGCTTTCCTGGATAGATGGAAGGTGATATTGCCTGTTGAGCTGCGGCCGCCCGGTTACGGTTCCGGATCGGAAGGGGATCAACGTCCCCTGGACTATAAGCCCCGGAACTCCTTCAGTGCGTCGTTTGGCCTATCGCAGGTAATTAATGAACGTACGCAGATAATGCTGGTAGTTGAACCATCCTATCAGCATGGGTTGCTGGCCACAAGGTACCAGCGGAATTACTTCACCGATGGGTCGGAACGGATAGAGAACCTACCAGACAATCGTTACAAGCTGCCAATAGCTATACGGCTTAATTATTTTCTGGCAGATCGTTTTGTTATACGAACTTTCTACCGCTATTATATGGATAGCTGGGGAATCAGGGCGCATACCGCCGAAATTGAAGTGCCGGTTAAGCTAACCTCTTTTGTATCGTTGAGCCCATTTTACCGGTATAATAATCAGCAAGGCACACGCTACTTTGCTCCCTATGGTCAGCATAATCCCGGCGACACCTTCTATACCAGCGATTACGACCTGTCTACACTTCATAGTAGTTTCTTAGGAGGCAATATCCGGTTATCACCTCCCAAAGGCGTTTTTAGCTGGCAGCATTTTAACGCGCTGGAGTTAAGATATGGTCATTACATGCGTTCCACCGGTTTAAATAGCGATATAATAACATTGGCGTTAAAATTCAAGTAATTGTTTAACTGAAAATCCACTCCCCGGGGGAAGATAAAATGAATCGGCAAAGCCCGCAAATACCTTATTTGCGGGCTTTGCTGCTGTTATCCGCAGCTTGCTGAATAATGATACCCTAACCACGTGACGAATAAAACATAATAGATATGTTACATATTTTATCAATTGTGCTAGAAGTATTTCCTATGATTAGATGCTGACTATGATGTTAATGACGAAAATCAGGGGATATGCTAACGTGTATCATATATTGCTTTTCTGCCTGGTAGTACTTTTGGTAAAAACACTGTCATGCAAAAGATCGCGGCGATTTTTGATAGTTTCAGATTTTCAGAAAGTACGCTTCATTATGCCATTTGGATAGCGAAGCATCAGCGGGCACATTTGACCGGTGTTTTTTCGGATGATTTGACTTACAATAGTTTTAATTTATACCAGTTGCTGAAAGAAGGTACAGACCAGGCTATTATCACGCAGCTGGAAGAGGAAGATGAAGAAAAACGTAAGGCTGCAATAGGAAAGTTTGAAGCTGCCTGCCAAAAGGCCGGGATCGCATATAGTGTTCACAGAAATAAAAATATTTCCCTATTAAGTGCGCTGGAGGAAAGTATTTATGCAGATTTACTGGTAATAGATGCCAAGGAGACATTTATACACGATGTTAGTAAGCCACCCACACGCTTCGTCCGTGATTTGTTAACGGATGTGCAATGCCCTGTGCTTATTGTGCCTACGCAGATTTTGATCCCCCCGGTTTTTAGCGATGTAACAAATGTTGTGCTTTTATATGATGGGGAACCGTCTTCTGTCTATGCAATAAAAATGTATAGTTACCTTTTCTCTTCCTGGCAATCATTACCTACCACCGTGTTGTCGGTCAACCCGGAAGGAAATCACCTTGAGAATAAGCATTTGATAAAGGAATTTATCAAGAAACATTTCCCGGACGCAATATACAAAGTAATGGAAGGGCAGCCAGAGGAGGAGATTGTAAATTATTTGCTGGGCCAACAGGAGGGAACAGCAATTGTGCTGGGCGCTTACAGGCGAAGTACTGTTTCCAGGTGGTTCAGGAAAAGTATGGCGGATGTATTGATGGAGGCATTATCATTTCCTTTGTTTATAGCGCATAACAAATAACATTCGCACGTAAATTAATTATTATGGAAAATAATACAGTCTGTCAGAGTTGTAGTATGCCGTTAGATAACGTAGCGCTTCGGGGTACAGAAATGGATGGATCACCCAGCGGTGATTATTGTAAATATTGCTATCAGTACGGAGCGTTTACACACCCCGGTTGGGCGCTTAATGATATGAAAGCGCATCTGACCAGGATGATGGATAAAGAAAAAATGCCGGAAGACATATTAGAGGCCGCCATCAACCGGTTGTCGCATTTGAAAAGATGGACCAATAATAACGTGGATACCGATCTGCATAAACAGGATGGATTTTAATATCAAAATATATAGCTATGAAAAAAGTATTATTAGCCATGGATGGTGCGCATTTCTCGAGAGGCGCATTTGAATTTGCTTATAAGTTGAATGATATAACACCTTTACTTTTGATCGGTACCTTTTTGCCCAAGATGGATTTTTCACCATCCTGGAATGAGGCGCTTCTTTCCGGTTCTGTTTTCGAGCCTACTTTAGAAGGGTACAGCGATGAACTGGTAAAGGAGAACATCGCTCTTTTTGAGAAGGAGTGTGTTCGGAAGCACATTGAATACAGGGTGCATAAAGTAACGTACTACGCTTCTCTACAGGATTTAAGAAAGGAAACGCGTTTTGCTGATCTGCTGATTCTTGGTAGCGAAAAATTTTATGAGAACAGAGGCACCGAAACTCCCAACGAATACCTGAAAATGGCGCTACATAGCGCTGAATGCCCGGTACTATTGATCCCGGAACATTCTTATTTTCCGGAAAATATTGTGCTGGCCTATGATGGCAGTGAGCAGGCTACCTTTGCTATTAAATCTTTCTGCAACCTGATGCCAGAACTTTCCGGGAAGAACGCTATTCTTGTATATGCTGTAAATAATGAAAACGCTGAAATACCCGATATGCAACTGGTAGAAGAATTAGTGGCAAGACATTTCGTTAATCTCACTATTCACACGCTGAAAGGTGCGTCCCCCAAGCATTTCGATGCCTGGATTGCAGGAATTGAGAAACCAATGTTGGTATGTGGCTCCTATTCCCGCACAACGCTTTCAGAATTATTTAGGAAAAGCTTTGCTACAGAAGTAATAACAGGCCATGGAATGCCAGTTTTTATTGCGCATGAGTAGCATAACATTAAATAGTCCATTTCCATTTCTTTAAATATCTTATAATAACTACGGGTAATATCGAGTACAATAATATAATACTCCAGTTTTGCCAGCTAATTGAGGTGATTTCAAGCGCCAATCGTACCGGCGTTGTCCAATAAGCTGCCAATGACAGGATAACGCACGCCGCTATCGCATACCATATGGCTTGATTGCGAAATACATCCGTTTTGTGGAAAGGTATTTTCCGGTTAAAGGTCATATTGAATGCCTGCAATAGCTGCGAAAAAATTAAAGTATAAAAGAGAATGTTATTATAAACCGCATATCTTTGTTCATTGTCATGAAATATTAAATAGCTGGTAGCCACAGCCGAGAGGGTGGTAGCAGTGATGATAAGGGAATAAACAAGTATAGCCATCCATCTTTTTTTATCTATTATTGGCGTTCCCGGTGGATATGGCTTCCGTTGCATAATTTGGTCACCGCTGTAGCTCACACCCAGTGCCAGTGCAGGCATAACATCTGTCACGAAATTAATGAACAGGATCTGTAGCGGGAAAAGCTGAAAAGGCAGGTTAAACAGCGCACATACTGTAAATATAAGTAACTCGCTTAGGTTACAGGATAATAGGAAAATCACGTATTTCCGGATGTTTTCGAGAATGATCCTTCCTTGCCTCACGGCGGAGACGATAGACGTAAAGGCATCATCTTTCAGGACCATATCTGCTGCTTCCCGTGCTACCTGGGTACCTCTTTGCCCCATGGCAACGCCGATGTCAGCTTTTTTCAATGCCGGGGCATCATTTACGCCGTCGCCCGTCATGGCAACTATCATTTTTTCATCCTGTAAAACGGTAATCAGTTGTTGTTTTTGCTCAGGGCTCACCCTGGCAAATATGGTACTGTTCAACCACCTTGCCCGATCAGAAACCGTTAGCTGATCATAAGGTTTCATGGCGCTGCCAGACATCACTTCTTCCCAGGAAGTGGAAATACCCAATTGTAATGCAATATTCTTTGCAGTTTCAGGATGGTCGCCTGTTATCATAATGATCCTTATGCCGGCTTTTTTGCACTCTTTGATCGCTTCGGTTACGCCTTCTCTTAGAGGATCACTAAATCCAATAATTCCTGCCAGCGTTAAGTCATGTGCGAAATGTTGTTCGGGTGCTAATGTTTCGCGGTAGGCAAATGCCAACATCCGGAAACCGGATTGCGCATGCTTGGTGGCAATGGCTTTCCATTGTTCTTTTTCTTCTTCTCCCATTTGACTTTTTCCATTTTCAGCCTCCTGGAAAGTACAGTACTTCAATATCTCTTCCACTGCGCCCTTGGCGGCCACATAATAATACCGCCGCGGACCCTTTACCTCGTGACGCGTAAACATGACCCTTGTTTCCGAAGAAAAAGGGAACTCGTCAATTTTACTGAATTCCTGCCAGTATTGATTGAATTTTATACCTGATGCATACACCATTTTAAGCAGCGCAATCTCCAGTGAGGATCCGGAAGTAGTTGAACCGTCCCCGCCCGGTTGATAAACCGCCGTATTGCATAACACCGAAATTTTGCAAAGATGGTCGTAGGCAATTGTCCCGGAAATACGCTTGTTTTCCATCCAATGTATAGCTATGTCCGCGGTATTAATTTGCACATGCGCTGAAAGATCTGGAATATGAATTAGCGATACTTCAATATCATTTTTGGTAAGCGTACCTGTCTTATCCGTACAAATAACATTTATTTCGCCCAGTGTTTCAACGGCAGACAGCTTTTTAATGATGACCTTATGTTTAGCCATTCGCAGTACGCCAAAAGACAATACCAGCGTAGTTACAACGGGTAATCCTTCTGGAATGGCCGCAACTGATAATGCTATTGCTAACTTTATCACTTTCGTGACAGGCGTTCCATAAAAGAAACTACCAGTAAGGATTATAATAATTGCCGCCAACGTTATCCAAATCAGTTTTTTACTTAATTGCCGAACCTTTATCTCTAACGGCGTCGCCGTCTGTTCCGATTGTTGGACAATATCGGCCAGCTTTCCAACCTCAGTTTTTATTCCTGTATTTACAACTATGGCAAGCCCATTTCCTTTTGTAACCAAAGTTCCTTTATATAACATATTATGTCTTTCGACTAAGGGCGTGTTTTCTGGCAGTGGGTTACATGTTTTATTTACCGGAAATGATTCGCCCGACAGCATTGATTCATCGATTTGAAGTTGCTTTGAGTTGATAATTCTTGCATCGGCGGTTATCATTCCACCAGTTTCAACAAAGAGTAGGTCTCCCGGCACCAATAGTTCAGATTTTATTGCTATCATTTGTCCATCCCGGATTATCCTTGCATGGACAATATTTAATTTTTCCAGTGCTTTCATGGATCGGTGTGCCTGGTATTCCATCAGGAATCCGACAACAATATTCAATATAATTACTATTAGTATCGCAAATCCGTCCAGCCATTCCCTGAAGAAAAAAGAGAGAATAGTGGAAATGCCCAGTAATAGCGTGAATGGACTGGTAAATTGTCGTAATAATATTAATAGTACCTTATTCTTTTTGGGTTTGACAACATTGTTGTAGCCATATCTCGTTAACCTTTTTGCGGCTTCTTCCTCTGTTAATCCCAATTGGGCATCTGTTGCACAAACTTTTGCAATAGTATCGGCGTTCAACGCCCAATATTTGTTGCTTTCTTCATTTTGAGGTGACAACATTTTCCCTGTTTATCATCTTAATAATATTATACCTTTTGCAGCACCCTGCTTAACGATAATTTGGCTGTTGCAGCAATTGTTGTAAGGCTGTTGTTATTGCTTTGCCGGGCCATTTCTTCCGGGTCAGCAATGCATATCTCCACCTTCCCGTCGTCATATTGCTGTATCACTACGTTACAGGGGAGCAATAAACCTATTTTCCCGTCGGCAGATAATGCTTGGTACGCCAGTTGTGGATTGCAGGCGCCCAGGATAATATAATCTCTGAAGTTAACGTCAATTTTCTTTTTTAAGGTGTCTTTTACATCTATTGTAGTGAGAACACCAAATCCTTCACTTTTTAATGCATCTGTTATTTTTTCAATAGCTTGGGAAAATGATAAAGCAACTGTTTTACAAAGTTGTGAATCCATAAAATGATTATTTTATTAACCAAATGTTTAATAAAAATGTTAATGGCACAATGACTCTGATCAGCGTATCGGGTGATATCTGTCAGGAAAAGGGGAGGATGACCATTGTTGTTTTTGAGGGCTATTGTACGCCAATAGCCCTCGTAATCTTTAGATATATTAATTGCAGCTATACCGTATGTTGATAAACGAGTAGGTGCCCAGCTCAATGAAGTCAGCAAGTGAAGCTCCGGGGTCCAGCACCCTGCCATTTTTTAGCGGAGCGCTTATACCGAAGACAAGCGGAAGCCCATGTTTATTATAGCTTTCCGCTTTTATGGGATTATTCAGGCTGTACATCCTGTCGAGGAATTGCCATACGGGATGTGTCAGATGCATATTGACTTTATTATCGTAACCGCTAATGATAAGGCTATCTCTTTCAGGGAAAGCAGCCGACTGATACACCACCTTTACAAGATTTCCTTCCCCGTTATAGGTGTAGTACCTGGTAAGCCTGCCGTAGATCCAGCCTATGGAGTCTATTGTTTTCGTTATCCTTCCCATTTCATCATATTCGAATGCGGCATAGCCGCGAATAAATAAGTTAGGTACAATGGGAGAAGGCCGGGGAACGTCTCCCAACAAGCCGAATTGAAAAATGCTGTCAAATACAATCCTGTTACCGAGATAATAGTAGCGGTGCCAGGTTTCAAATTCACTGCTATTGGGGTATAGTGTGATGTAGTCTGTAAGCCGGTTGTTTTTGTCATACCTGAACTGGTAATTTGGGAACCCGGTGCTTGGAAATGCCCTGGTGACAGCTATGGGATTACCTGCCATATTGTAGGAAAAGAATATGGTATCAACAGGCCCATTAAAGTTGCCGGTAATACTTAGAATATCGCAATGTGGTCCGGGAAAATGAATGCCTGGTTCTTTCCTGCAGCCGGTGTTAAGGAAATTGATAATGACAATGTAAATAAAGAGCTGTGTAAACGAGATTTTGGTCATAAAAATGAGATTTAATTGGGGTGTTAAAATGACTGAACCTGGCGAATAGGCGCTTTTTCCAATTGGCTGACATTGCTTTTCCGTGCGTCTGCAAAATTATGGTAGTACTAACAGGAGACAAATGATCCTGATCATGTTTATACTCATTTCAGGCTCCGAGTGCCGGAGAGAAAACGCATGTTTAATAAAAGACAAATTTGTCTTTTATTATTTTCCGTATTAACTTTGTGAAGTCCAAAAGAGGGAAAACGCCCTGGATCGAAATTTTTTTTTGTAGTAATCGGGGAAAATGCTAATTTCTTATGAGTTTAAAATGCGAAATAACCAAAATTGAAGATATTCAGCTATTGGTAGATAGTTTTTACTCAGCTGTTCGGGAAAATGAATTACTAGGCCCTATTTTTAACAGGATTATACAAGACCGGTGGCCGGCCCACCTTGAGAAGATGTATCGCTTTTGGCAAACGGTGTTGCTGGAGGAACATACCTATAACGGCAGTCCGTTTCCGCCCCATGCTGGTTTACCAGTCAATAAACAACATTTTGATACCTGGCTGTCGATATGGCACCAAACCATTGATGAGCATTTTGAAGGCGCCATTGCGGATGAGGCTAAATGGCGGGGCGTTAAGATGGCCGGGATGTTCCTTTCCAAGATCGAATATTATAGCACCACCGGCGGAAGGCCCCTGGTATGATATATATGACGTTCATGTTTACATCAACTAAATAAAAGTATTATGGATATCAATCAACAAACCATTGTAGGGGAGCTGGTAGCGGCCGACTACCGTACGGCAGCCGTTTTTAAAAACCGTGGTATTGATTTTTGTTGCAACGGTAACCGCAGCATTGCAGATGCCTGCGAGAAAAAACACCTGGATGCCGGCAAGCTGATCTCGGATTTACAAGAGGTAGCCGCACAGACCGGCAGCGCCACAGCCGATTACAACACCTGGCCGCTTGATCTGCTGGCAGATTATATAGAGAAAAAACATCACCGCTATGTGCGGGAGAAAATCATGGAAATAGCGCCATTCCTGCACAAAGTAAGGAGCGTGCACGGTGAAAGTCACCCTGAACTGAAGGAAATCGAGATCCTTTTCCAGGAGAGCGCAGAGGAGCTGACCGCTCATATGCATAAAGAAGAATCGGTGCTGTTCCCATTTATCAGGAAAATGGTTGCAGCGGGGAAAATGGCCGTCCACGCCCCCTTTGGAACAGTACAACATCCCATCCATGCCATGATGCAGGAACATGAAAATGAAGGGGAACGTTTCCGCCGCATAGCAGTACTTACCAATAACTACACGCCCCCTGAAGATGCCTGTAATACTTACAGGGTTACCTATTCGTTGTTGAAAGAGTATGAAGCAGATCTCCATCTGCATATTCACCTCGAGAATAATATCCTGTTCCCCAGGGCCATTGCCCTGGAACAGCAACAATTAGCCTTATAGATAACTGCTGCTTCAAAAAAGTATTCTTTCGTATATCCCCAACTATATGCAGATAGATTACAATATACTGATTACGTACGGTGGCGTTGCCCGGAAGCTCCCCAAAGGCGCTATCATTTTTCATGAAGGGGGAACTCCTCTTTTTTATTACCAGGTAGTGGAAGGGTCTGTAAAGATATTTACCAGCAACGCCGACGGCAAAGAATTAATCCAGGGCGTGTTTTCGGCTGGACAAAGCTTCGGCGAACCGCCCCTGATGGTGGGTAAATGTTACCCGACTACGGCGCAGACCCTCACCCCAAGCGTGGTCATAAGAATTGCCAGAACGAACCTGCTCGAGATTTTAAAAACATATCCCGATATCACTGAGAAGCTGCTCTTTACCTTCGCAGAACGTATTTACAATAAATCAACAGCGGCCCAGGTATGGGTAAGCCCTACCCCCGAAGAAAAGATCATGCTGTTTCTGAAACATTTGAATGTTCATCTTACCACCGCTACCACAGACCTTGTACCTTACACAAGGCAGCAAATTGCCGACTTTACAGGACTTAGGGTAGAAACTGTTATCCGTACGCTCGTCCGCATGAGCAAGAAAGGTATGGTGAAAATCATCGATCACAAATTATATTACCAGTAATATGGACAGCCCGCTTGCCGGAAAATGGTTTCGATGGGGATTATTAAATTTGGCGGTGGTCGCCCTGTACGGTACCTTAATGCGTTATAAAATTGCTTTTTCCCTACCGTTCCTGGAGCAAAATAACCTGTTGCATGCCCATTCGCATTTTGCTTTCAGCGCATGGATAACCCATGTATTATACAGCGGACTTGCCCTGGTGATAGCTCCTTTTATTACGTCATCGCAGCAGAAAAGATATAGACAGTTGATTATACTGAACCTGGTATGCTCATTCGGTATGCTGATAGCATTTACCGTGCAGGGGTATAAGGCGGTATCTATTTCCTTCTCCACGTTGGCTATTGTTATTGGGATGGCATTTGCCGGTATCTTTCTCCGTGATACAAAATATCTTCCTGTTGCACATCCTGCCAAACCCTGGGCAATAACCGGGTTGTTACTGAACGTATTATCTTCCGCCGGACCGTTTTTCCTGGCATATATGATGGCTACCAAAGATATTAACCATCGGTTTTATCTGGGTTCGGTGTATTATTACCTGCATTTTCAATATAACGGCTGGTTCTTCTTTGGAAGTATGGCGCTTGCGGCAGCCCGGTTTCCTGCTGTTTTTGAAGGAGCTAAAAAGTATTTCCGGGTGTTTGTGATCGCTGTTATCCCTACTTTTTTTTTATCCATGCTATGGGCTAAATTGCCGTTCTGGCTATATATTGTTACCGTTGCAGCTGCTGCACTGCAGTTGTTGGCATGGATTATTTTTCTCAGGAAATCCTGGCTAATCTTCCGGCAGCAACCATCGGGCTACCCAGGATGGATCAATTTTTTATTCTGCGCGGCTACCTGGGCGCTGACGATTAAATTTCTATTGCAAACCATTTCTGTCATACCATCCCTCAGCCAACTGGTGTTCGGATTCCGCCCGGTTGTTATCGCTTATTTGCACCTGGTTTTACTGGGCGTATACAGTCTTTTCCTCATTGGTTATATGCTCGCCAATGGCCTTATAAAAACGGGTAAACGCACAAAAACCTTTTCTTTTGTATTTTTTTCAGGGGTACTCTTCAACGAATTGCTCTTAGCCGTACAGGGATTCGCAGCTTTTTTTTATATACCGGTTCCACAGATCCGTGAGATGTTATTTGTTGCGGCGTTGATACTATTAGGCAGTGCCACAGCGCTATTTTTTTCGCAGGCTGGCCGGCGGCGGTAGCCGTGGCTATATCTTTTGTTGCATTACCGCCGCAATGGCTTTAGCGCGATATTTCATCTTGTCGGCATTAGGACCGGAGAAATGAGTATCAATGGTTTTGTCAAACAGCTCCAGCCACCGGCTAAAATGTTCCGGTTTGGTTCGATGCTGCAAATGGATTTTACGATGTGTATCCAGCGGATTCCCTTCATAATCGCCGGTGTAGAATAGTACATTTTCCCAGAAAGCACACATAGTAGGAAGATGCGCTTCCCAGTTAATGGCAACTATTTTGGTAAAGAAGATGCCTACTACAGGATCTGACTTTATCCGGTCATAGAATTCATATACGACGGCCCGGATGTCTTCTTTATTGGTGATATCTGGTTTCATCGGTTGGAAATTTAGCTGCCAGTAGTATTATAAATCCCGCTTATTAAATTTTCTCAGGGAAAAGTAAAACGGTACCACTACCCACAAGGTAAGCAGGGAGAAGGAGAGTAATAACCCCCAGTTGTTTCCGAAAAAATGCTGGAAGATAGCCCCGGTATAACCCATCATGGCCGATACGTCCAGTCGCAGCAACATCAGTATGCGACATAGATCCACGGGACTTAACGCACTCAATATCACGATGGGCTTTTCGATCGGATAATCGGAAAACTGGAAAAACAGGAACAATACCAGCCCATCGAATAGCAGCGCGAAATACAGCCAAAGCATAATGGAGATACCGATGCCCTTGGCTTTATCTCTGGTGAGAATGCTGGCCAGGAATGCAATGGCGACAAAAATTACAGAGAGTAACGAACCTGAAACGATCATGATCAATGCGGTGGCCAGGTCAGTAAAGATTAACAGGGGAATGCCGATTCCTACGATGTAGGCCACTGTCATGCTCACAGATAAGCCAGTGAATAATGCTTTCCAAATCATACTTCGCTTTACAGGGTGGCTCAATAATAGCTCAATAAACTCCGTACTATTGTATACGTAGATGGTGGCAAATAGTACTGATACAAGCGGCACTGTCAGTAATACTATATTAAGAACGGTGACCAACCCTTTGGCAGCATTGTCCTCCAGGCTAAAAGCGCTCCACGACAATAAGGCCAGCATTATCGTGTAGGCGATCACAATTTTTGTTTTCAAAATATCCAGTGCTACATATTTTAATATACGTATCATACGGTTTGTACTTTTAACAGGTGAACAATGGACTGGGCAATCGTATCTTTGCCGGTATCTCTTTTTAGTTCCATTGTAGTTTTGTGTAACATCAGTTTGCCATCCTGGATGAAAATGACCTGGCTCACAATGCCTTCCAGTTCGCTCAACAGGTGGGAGGTAATAAGAATCAGGCAGCCAGCTTTTTTGGCGGCAATGATTTTTTCTTTAAGTATTTCAGCTGCAACCGGATCCAGCCCGGCAGTGGGCTCGTCCAATATGAGCACCTGGGGCCGGAACATAAAGGTGAGTACGGCGCTAACTTTTTGTGTTGTGCCGCCACTGAGTGTGCGCATTTTTTTGTGGAGCATCTTGCCAATCTCAAATTGCTCATACAGGTCGTTATCCAATGCTTCATTACTGTTGCGGATACCTTTTATCATGTCAATTACCTGGCCGATGGTCATGTTTTCCGGGTAGCGGCCAATCTGCGGCATATAACCGATATGTTTCCTGTATTCGTTATTGTTCTTTATATTTTGACCGTTGAAGATAATGTCCCCTTTTTCAGGTAACACCATGCCCAGTATGGATTTAATAAGCGTGGTTTTGCCACATCCATTAGGACCGATAAGCGCAATACATTGCCCTTTTTCGAGCTTCAGATCCAGGTTATCTAAAGCTGTTAACTTGCCAAAACGCTTGGTGATATGTTTTATTTCAATCATAATTTGTAAGGAATCATGCGCGGAGTATTATCCACGAAGTTTTCGGGGGTAAGGCTCGGCATTATTTTTTCTGATTTATCCAACAGGTTTACCATGAAGCTCTGATAGAGCAGCATGGCGGGCGGGTTCTTTTCTACAATCACTGCATATAAACTGAGCGGATGAAAAGGAACATCCCCGGTTTTATCTTTATCCAGGTCATAACCCTGGTATTTATCCCAGTAGTTTTCGCTGAAGTGATTGAGGGTCAAAGAGCCGTTGGTAGTGACATCGAAAGTATTGCCGATGAAGTTATTTTCCCTGATGACGTTATCCATACAATTGGCCTGCATCCGCATTCCCCAACCATTTGCACGGAAGATATTGTGTTCAATAGTAATGCGGTTGGAGCCATCGAAGAAAATGCCGGTAGTATTGCGCAGGAATTTATTGCCGGAGAGATAGCAATCTGTCAACTCTTTAAATAATACGCCATAGGCCGCGTCGCCCCAGTTTTCTTCAAATGTGTTATTTATCATGGTCACTCTTTTGGTAAACATGACTGCTACGCCGGCGCCGTTGTTTTTAAAATAATTGGTGATATAGGCGTCGTCGTTGGAGAACATAAAATGCAGTCCATAGCGGAGGTTATGGTGAGAGATATTCCGCCAGATGACGGAGTGTGTCACAAATTCAAAGTAAATACCATCTCTATGGCCGGCAATACGATTGCCAATTATTTGCAGGCTGTCGCCCTTCCAGCAGTGGATGCCATTACCCGATTCATGTTCTTCTTTTTGAGAAGCCGTTATAACATTGTTTTTGACAGTACAGTGCGTGGAATATTGCAGGTATACGCCAAAGTAGTTATCAATTAAAACATTATCTTCTATCAGCACGTTTTTTGCGTCGTATACTTTTATAGCGCCGGGATCGCTCATAACGGCGCGTCCTGAATGCTGGAGCTGGAATCCCTTAATCGTTACATCACTGCTTTTTACGGAGAGAATTTCGTATTTCAATTCACCATCCAGCACAGGCATACCGGCGCCCGAAAAGCAAATGGGTTTATCTATGATCAGATTACCTTCCCGGTAGATGCCTTTAGTAACGATAACGGTATCGCCATTCCGGCACGCAGTGAGCGCGGCTTTGATAGTGGGGTAGGGCTGCCCTTTCCCCGCATAACGTGTAGATGCCCATAAACGCGAGGTGCCTGCGTATAATAGCATTATCAAAGCAAGGGAGCAATATAGTTTACTGTTCATGATCATGGTGAAGACTGTCTGAAGAAACAGCGGTACATAATGTTTTCCAATCTACGGCGCTGGTTCCATACCTGGAGGCCTGCGTATCGGCGGCAGATTTTGTGGCGAATGCGGCGATATTTCCTCCCATTGGGCTTCTCAGCGATTCGTGTACAACATACCATGCGGTGGTGGCGTCTATCAATTCATGCTCCTTTTCAAAGCTTCCGGTATAGTAGTTCCCGATATATTCCTTTCCCATTCCGGAGACGTAGCTCAACAGGCAATGCATGTCGTCAAATTTATATACCCGGCCTTTCCGGGTAGTTACTTCTCCCATGAAGCGGCCGTCGGAGATAGACATTTTGCAGAAGTCGCAGGCATCTTTGTGAAGATTAATGGGGTCAGGGCCGTTATGGCTGCAGGAGGTCAGTATAAACAGGATACTTATTGCGGCGGCTGCACTTTTGGGATTCCTGCGCAATTGCCTTAGCGCGCCGGCTTCCTTCAGCACCGCTATGAGCAGCAGCAGGCCAGCGCCAACAAACAACCATCCACCGATGTACGGGACAGAGTAGGCGCCAAAGTTGAGTAATTGTTTAAAGCCGATCAACGGTGGCTGGTAAGCCATGCCCGGTACTTTGATGGCAGCATTGGGATCAAGGTGATGGCCGTAGTCATATTCCCATTTCCAGAAGTCAGCCATGGCAATAATGCCGAATAATACAAATGCGGCAAAAACAATGTATAGTCTTCTTTTCCTGAAGAAGACCGCGGTTGCAGCAAACAACAGTGCAAAAAACACAATGATATATGGTAAAACGGTGAATTCAATGAAATCTGCTGTATGCAATCTTTTCATTCCTATATAGTGGTTCAGGCCATTGATAATATCTATATCGCCGGCTATTTTATGCGCCCATATCCGCAAACATAGCCCTTCCGGGTATTGGGGAGCATCCAGGTAAATGCTCCAGATTGGCACAAACAGGGAGGCGGCCAGCGATAATGCTGCTGCAAAAAGCAGCATCCTGGATATGATTGAAGGTTTATTTTCCATAAGTCTTTTTTTTGCACTCAGTTGAGGCGCGGTAGTCGTTACCGGAATAAAATCCGTTTAAAAAGGGCAACAGGGTAGTAGTTCTTGTTGCCCTTTTGTGGGGTAGACCAGGATAGTAGATCTTTCGCCATTATTTGGCAGCCGTAAGGTTGTTTTTAAGTTTATCTCCCAGGCTATAAGTTAATGGCACGCTGCTTCCTTTTGGTGAAACCCGTACGTATCCCTGCATTTCCTGGTGGAGGGCGGAGCAGAAATCGGTACAGTAGATAGGGAATATGCCTGTTCTGTCGGGTGTCCACTTTAATGTTGTGGTTTCACCTGGCATAACGAGTAGTTCCCCATTGGCGGCGCCTTTAACGCCAAAGCCATGCGGCACGTCCCAATCCTGTTCCAGGTTGGTGACATGGAAGTATACTTCGTCGCCCATTTGTACACCTTCGATATTATCCGGGGCAAAGTGCGAACGTATAGCGGTGATATATACATGTACCTGGTTGCCCTGGCGCACCACTTTAGCTTCCCCTTCTCCTTTGGTGGCATAAGGGTGTTTGTTGCTGTTGATATCGAAAATCTTGAGCTGTTTATCTTTTATCAGGGATGCCGGTACCGCCTGCGCATAGTGGGGTTCGCCGATAGTAGGGAAGTCGAGAATGAGCTGCATTTTATCGCCGCTGATATCGAACAGTTGTGCGCTTTGTGATAATTCGGGCCCCGTGGGCAGGTAACGGTCTTTGGTTATTTTGTTGTAAGCCACCAGGTATTTGCCAAACGGTTTCCTGGTATTACCGCCCGGAATCATCAGGTGACCCACAGAATAATAGGTGGGTTGACGGTCTAATACTTTTAAGTCCTTGATATTCCATTTCACTACTTCTGACGAAACAAAGAAGGACGTATAGGCGTTGCCGTTTCCATCAAACTCCGTATGCAAAGGGCCTAGTCCTGGTTTTTTCACTTCGCCGTACAGGGCCGCTTCATACTTTATTACAGGTAAACCGGCATATTTTTCAGGCTCAAATGCTTTGTCGGCAATGGCTTTCTGTATTTTATCGTAGCTGAAAACGGGTAACAGGGCAGCCAGTTTACCACTGCCTACTATGTATTCCCCGGTTGGGTCTACGTCGCATCCGTGAGGTGATTTAGGACAGGGAATAAAGTAAACAATATCGGGAAACTCGGATACATCCAATACCGTTACTTCATTTTCCATTTCACTGGTAGCGGTATGTGTTTCTTCATTGTATTTGTTGTGGGCGTATTTTATAGACTGTTTTTTACCCTTACCTGCTTTTACGTATTCTTCAGCCTTTTTCCAATTGACGGCCATGATAAAGTCCTTGTCCCTTTGGGATGCGTTTACTTCCAGCAGGGTGTTGGCCTGCTCAGAGTTATAACAGCTGAAGAAGAACCAGCCATTTGATTTTCCTTTACCGGCGCGGGCCAGGTCGAAATCTACGCCAGGAGTTTTTAACTGGAAGGCAATGGCCATATTACCGGTGTTTTTATCTACGCTGACAAAGCTGATATGACCTTTGAAATTTTCTTTGTAAGAGCTGATGGGCACGTCGCCAGCTTCGCCGTCTTCGGGTACACTAAAGCGGGTGCCGGCTACAATGTATTCCGAGTTTTCGGTGCCAAAGGGGGAGCTGTGGTTACCAGCACTGTTAGGCAGTTCGATAATTTCAGCGGTACGGAATGTTTTTAAGTCTACCCGGGCCAGTCGCGGTGTGTTGTTACCATTTACAAACACCCATTTTCCATCTGCTACACCATCGGTCATCGACATTTCTACGTGGTGCAAGTCGTCCCAGGGAACAAAGCCATGGGAGGTATTCAGCATGGGCTTGGTTTCCTCGCTGTATCCCCACCCTTTCTCGGGATCTACAGAAAATACCGGGATAACCCGCAGGAGGCGGCCGCTCGGCAAACCATATACGGCCAGCTGTCCGCTGAAACCGCCTGAAACAAAGCTGTAAAATTCGTCGTATTTGCCGGGAGCTACGTAGGTTTTGGAAGCGGCATCGCCGCTTACGGCATTGCTGGTTCCTTTCGGCTTGCATGAAGTAATGTACAGTGCCGCAGCGGCAAGCATACAGATAGACAAATTTCTGGTAGACATTGGTATATAATTAAGTATGAACATTGAAATAGGAGGTAGAACGTGGGTTCAACTTTCTATTTATTTTGCGCCATCATTCTGGCGCATGAACTCAACAATATCTCTGGCTTCCTGTTCTCCCAGGTTTTGATTGGGCATACGCACCAGGCAGATCTCCAATTGAGCCTGTACTTCAGGGTCTTTGTTGATCATCGGATCGGGATTGGTGATAAAGTTCATGATCCAGTGGGCGGGGTGCCTGCTGGTAACACCTTTCCAGCCAGGTCCCACCAGTTTTTCTTCGCTGGTTTTGTGACAGGAAAAGCACTTCGTTTCTGCGATCGACTTGCCTTTGGCAGCCATTGCCGCGTCGAGTGCGCCCACGGTAACATTGCTGGCGTCATATTTACCTTCACCACGTTTGGGATCATAGGAGCCAGGATCGGTTGCAGCACTTTTAGGCTGTTCAGATGACGCGGTAGTAGTGGTGGCGGATGCTGATTCATGGCTGCTGCTTCCGCAAGCCGCTATCACTAGCGCGGCTGCAATGCTTAGGGTTGTGATGATTTGCTTGTTCATGTTAGGTGCTTATTTTACCCAAAAGTAGCCCGCACCTGTCAGGTGATTTTATGACTGGAATCATAATACCTTGGATATTTTGAAGGTAACTTGCTGCATTTTAACACGTTTGTAAATGCACTTTCTCCTGAGCCGGGGCGAAGGCTTTATATAAGTGAACAGTTCCTGTATCAAAAACGTACACTTTTAAAATTTATACAATTCATATTTTTCTTATTTACATAGTAATAGGTAAGTGGCATTTTTCTTGGCGCCCGGCGACAGGTCATTCTTGTTCAACTTTAATATGATATCCGCTATGTTGAAAAACTATCTGAAAACAGCCTGGCAAAATTTACGTGGAAATAAAGCCTATGTCGCCATTAACACGGTTGGGTTAGCGGTAGGCATCGCCGCCTGCCTGCTTATCTTCCTGTTAATCCAGTATGAAACAAGCTTTGACAATTTCCATAAAAGTAAAGAACGCATTTACAGGGTGGTATCCGCCACCCAAACCCCGCAAGGCGTGAATTATTCGAAAGCCAGCGCTTTTCCTGTGGCAGAGGCCCTGCGAATAGATTACCCGCAATTGGAGCACGTTGCCCGTGTATATGGAAGAGAGAACAAACAGATAACGTTGCCCAATGATAAAGTGGGTGCAACGCAAAAGAAATTTAAGGAGAACGTGTTTTTTGCCGAACCTGAATTTTTCGACATATTTAATTTTCCGTTCCTGGCGGGTGATGCAAAAACGGCCCTATCAGAGCCTAATACAGTGGCGCTTACTGCGGAAAGGGCCAATAAGTATTTCGGAGATTGGCATACAGCCATAGGGAAATTCATTAAGTACGATAATGGCCAGCTTTGTAAGGTAACAGGTATCCTGGCAGATATCCCGGTTAATACAGATTTCCCGTTACAGGTGGTGTTTTCCTTTAAATCTGCCGGACAGGAAGACATTTTAAGGGATTGGGCAGGCCTCGACGGATCTTTAAACACGTTTGTCGTGCTCCCCAAAAATATGCCGGCACAACAATTCGATAATGATCTTAAAGCCTTTGTAAAAAGGCATTCCCCTGTTGAATATGCCAACCAGGGCTATCAACTCCAGCCGTTGAGCGGGATACATTACGAAAGTGAATTTGGGACCTACACGAGAGGTACCTTCAGTAGGAAGCTGATTACTGCCTTGAGTTTAATAGGGTTATTTCTTTTGGTGATTGCCTGTATTAATTTTATCAATCTTGCTACCGCCCAATCGGCAACCCGTTCAAAAGAAGTAGGTATCCGGAAGGTATTAGGCAGTAGCAAAAAGCAGCTGGTGATGCAGTTTTTGAGCGAAACTTTTCTCATTACACTTGCTTCGGTTATGCTGGCCATTATTTTTGCATTCCTCGCATTGCCCTTGTTTAATAATCTCCTGCAAACGCCATTGGCAGTAAAGCCCAATTTTCAGCTGATGCTATTCTTATTGGGTATACTCGTTGCCGTTACCCTATTATCCGGTGTTTATCCCGCCATTGTTTTATCAGGGTATAATCCCATTACCGCCCTGAAAAGTAAATTTGCCAGCACTAAGGCTGGCGGACTTTCCGTGAGGCGGGCGCTCGTTGTTTTCCAGTTTGCCACTGCACAAGCCCTGATTATAGGAACATTGGTAGTGGTAAGCCAAATGAACTTTTTCCGGAATGCCCCCCTGGGTTTTGATAAAGATGCCGTCGTAATAGTGCCTATGGCCAACGATACCGCACGCCTGACTAAAACAGATGCATTGAAAATGGAGCTGGAACAGCTGCCCGGAATAAAGAGTGTAAGTCTCAGCGCATTTAGCCCGATCGATAAAGCGGGGTGGGACAGTGATTTTAAATTTGATAACGCCGTCAAAAAATCAGGTTTCAAAACGGAGTTTAAATGGGCAGATGCAGACTACTTTAAAACGTATAACATCCAGTTTGTTGCAGGGACGCCGTATGCCCGGGCCGACACCGTAAATGGGTTTGTAGTAAATGAACTGATGGTGAAAAAATTAGGCTTTAAAAATCCGGAAGATGTTATCGGAAAGAAAATAAGCTTTTTTGATGGGAACATGGTAGCGCCTATTGTGGGAGTGGTAAAAGATTTTAATGGCAGCACCCTGGAAAGGGAAAGAACCCCTATAGCGCTTGCTTCTTACAAAATGGTATGTGGTTCAATGAACATAAAAATAGCACCGCAACGTGCGCAGGAAACGCTGGCAGCCATAGAAAGAATTTGGTCAAAAGCCTATCCTGATTTTATTTTTGAGTACCAGTTCCTCGACGATAAGATTGCCAGCTTTTACAAACGGGAAAGCCAGCTCTCTCAACTATATAAGATATTTGCAGGCATCGCCATATTCATTTCCTGCCTTGGCTTATATGGCTTCGTGTCCTTCATGGCAGTGCGGCGTACCAAAGAAGTTGGCATCAGGAAGGTATTGGGGGCGTCGGTCCTCAACATCGTTTATTTAATTTCAAAAGAATTTACCCTCCTTATTGGTATTGCATTTTTAATTGCCACTCCTTTGGCTTATTATTTTATGCACCGTTGGCTGCAAAACTTTGCCTACAGGATAGACATTGGCGTTGGGATATTTTTATCCACCATTCTTATTGCGGAAGTTATCGCATGGCTTACCGTTGGCTACCAGGCAATAAAAGCAGCAGTAGCTAACCCGGTGAAGAGCCTGAGAGCGGAATGATGATGGGTAGGCATCAATATTTTTATTTATTGCATAACAGTTTTTATTTTCCAGGCGATATACAGTAATTTGCGCCACCAACTACGGACAATGTCATGGCGCTGATAAACATCAACGGAATCAAACTGAATATTGCTGTCAAAGGAACAGGTAGCCCTGTAATCCTCATCCACGGCGTGGGTGGCGAGTACGGACACCTGTCGTCCCTGATCGACCGGCTTTCTCGACAGTTTAAAACGATTGCCTTCGACTGTCGCGGGCATGGACAGTCGGACAAACCAGCCAACTATACCCTGGGAGATCATGTGAAGGATGTTATTGGAATAATGGACTATTTTGAATTGCCGGTTGCTTCTTTACTGGGGGTTTCTATGGGCTCTTATATTGCCCAGGGAGTGGGCATTGCTGCCGGGGAGAGAATTGATAAGCTGATTCTGACGGTGCCTAAATCCAACGGCCATACTTCGTCTGTACACCGGCTGATGGCGGAACATGCCGCTGCACTGCAGGGGTTGAATTTACATGATATCTTTTCCTACCTGTTACCGTATTTTACGTATAATGCGGAAGCGATGAGAGCGCATATGGAGATATTTGACACCCGGTTATCTCCAGAGGAATTTGCGGTTGCCAACAAAGCATTAGCAGGCTTTGATTTTAGAGAAGAGCTGTACAAAGTGGCGGCGAAAACATTGGTGATCAGCGGGAAATATGATGGACTCAATTCGCCGGAAGAGGGGCGAGAATGCGCCAGGCTGATTCCCAGGGCTGATTTTGTCGAAATGCCATATTCCGGTCACGCACCTATGTACGAGGAGCCCGAAGCTTACATGAAAGCAGTGGAAACATTCCTATTGAAGGAGCCCCTGCCTTAATTTCCCTTTCTCGTAAATATTTTTCCCAAATACGAGAACAACCCAGCAGGTACAAAGATAGCTTTACCAGAAATTTCGTACTGACATATGACGCAATTGCTGTTTTGTTTCTTTATGCTGCTATCGGACTGTTTTTAATTAACATGTTTTTCCTTTTTTGCTTAACGCCAATGAATGCATTTATCATTAGTATCCCAGCGAGCGTTACTACCAAACCCGGTAATATAAAAGGAACCAATAGGTAATAAAATGAGAGCGTTGATAAATTTATCCGGGAATTAATGAGGCAATTTTCCCGTACTCTTTGCATAGCGGTAATATTTCCTTTATTGTCTGCGGTAAAAAGTATGCCGTCATTTGACGATTTAAGTAGTGGGAGATTGTTTTCTATGCAGCGAAGTTTACAGATGTTCATATACTGCTGTCGTCCTACCTCGGTATAGCCAAAGAAGCTTTCGCTGGATAACATCAACAGCGCGCTAGCCTCTTTATTGAGATGGCTGGCAACAAAGATACTGTTGACCGCCTCATAGCAGATACAGATAAAATAGGAGCAATTATCTATTTTAAACAAATCGGGGTTATCGGTATCACTGGAGAACCTATACGATTTTACTTTTAAAAAGGAAAGATAAGGCGGTAGAAATTCATCAACGGGAACAAATATCTTCTTTTGTTTTACATTAATAATATCTGAATGATTGATCAGTAACGCCGCGTTATATTGGTTATAAGCCAACGGTAGTCCCATTCTTTCTTCTGTATGTAAACCTCCGGGGCTGGGCATATTTAGTAGCGCCCCAGCAATAATATGCTGTGTATGCCACCTGAAAAGATTTTGCTTAAGCCGGGCATAAAGATTGGTGTTGGTAAATTTGTTCGACCAGATGTCTTCACATATAATGGTTTCCGGTAGTATTGTAATATCAGCATTAAATGATGGTGGATTGCTGAAGAGTGTATCAATTTTTGCTATCTTTTGGATATCATTGAGCGTATCAATCCCAGTGAAGGAGGTGCCAACAACAGTAACATGTTTGGTGGTGGTTTTTGTTGCTGGATCTTTGGTAGCCAGTATCACCCAGGAAATGCCAATAGGTATAATAAGCATCATTAAGCAGCTGGCTATTTGTTGTACGCTTCGAGCTCCCCGGGCCAATGCGTAAATAGTATAATTACATATAAGTATCCATGCCGAACCTCCCAGTACGCCGAGATAAGCATACCACATTACCCAATGAGGGTTTTTACCAAACACATTGCCTATAGTTAGCCAGGTCCAGGAGAAATCCCAGATATGGTGGAGGTATTCGAACAATATCCACCATAATAACAATGATAGCGCTTTCCCCCGTTTGATATGGCCATATCTGACAAAAAGATGCCAGCAGGTAACTGGCAGCAGAAATAAGAAGGAATTGATCAGTAATGTTCCGATGCCTTCAAATATCCTGACCTCGCAAAGCCAGTAACTTACTGTTATGTTCCAGCTCAGGTTTAGCATGTAAAGCTGAAGGTAATATAGAAAGTTTACCTTCGGTTGGAAAACAGTGTGAAAGTACGGAATGAAACAGAAAACCGCGCAGAGCGGATGGATATACCAGGAGGCATAAATTAATAAGGTGAAGAGGAGCCACCGCATTATATAGCCGTGACTCCTCCTGGTTTTATGATATAACCATCTGAAAAAACTTTTACTTGTACCGGATACCCCTGCGAGAATTGCCATACATGCTATTTCGGTTCTATAATGATATAGGAATCATAGTAACGCAATAATATGTCTGCTGACGTACCTGCATAAACGGCATATTTTTCCAGCCCATCGGCGCTGCTCAGCGTTGTATAATTAGCGCGGCCTACTGTTACTATTACCAGTGCAGCCGGGTGTTTAGTGGGCGCAGCCGGAGGAAGTACTTTTTCGACGTCTGACCTGGTTAACCTGTAATAGCCGTTATCCGGTACGCGGATACCTCGATAGTGCTTCCTGTTTTCTGCCGGGGTACCAGGATCAGGAACCAATGTAGTGCTGCGTTGGAGATCATCGTCGTACTCCAGTATTATAACAACTCCTTTGTCGTTGGCCGGATCTGCTGTCCAGTAAATATCGAATCCCATTTGCCCTCCCAGCCCGGGCATCCAGAAGTAATAAGCGTTAGCATCCTGTTTACTGGTCATATTATCTAACTTTAGTCCAATTTGCTTAGGGAAATAGAGAGATCCGCTCACTGTTCTCGAACTATTGACAGTTGCGGATTTGGCCAGGGGTTTATTAGCATATACAGGATCAATAGAAATAGATTGTGTAGTTCCTGCAACACTGCTGTAAAATTTTTTAAGATAGTCCGCGCGACCAGGCTCCACCGCTGTTGCAACACTCATGTCGTAGAAGAAATTGCGTGCGGGATTGGGAGGAAATTTCAGCATGCCAAAAGTAATCTCTCCTCCAGGGATAATGTTATTGTTGGCATCATAAAAAGCACCATCAAACTGGGCATAAGGATCCGTATTTGCCTGACGAGGCAAGTTGTTGTTAATGATTTTAGTCTCTTTAAATCCAAAAACACCATTAACTGGTGACTCAATAAAGTTGTAGAACGCCATAATATCGCTTGGATCAGAGGTGGTCATTACTGCAGCTGATTTCCGCGCATCTATTTTATTGAGTTGATTATTTTTGTCTGCCGGGTTTTTATTGCAGCCCAGGAATAGTAACACGATTGCGCTATATAAATAAATATTTTTTCTCATCGGAAAGTTGATTTGGGTTAAAAGGAAGATGTTTATCTGCAGGCTGCGTTTAACAGGTACTGGAGGTATGCCTCTTTAAATGGTTGTCCTTTCTGTAGTACTGCTGAATAGCGAAAGTAAGGACGGCTGGGATTGGAAGCATTATTGGAGCAAAAGTTACAATCTTCATAAAAATCTATTGTCAGCTTCGAGGAGGTTTCTTTGGGAACTTTGATGTTTAAGAAGCTCGCCTTGCTTTTCCAAACGGTTGTATAGACGCTGGCATCATAGTTTTGGGACGGCGCATTAGGCTCTACTGTTATTTTACAGAAGTATGTAGTAGTCAATGATGTCAATTTATCAGCGCCGTCTTTTATTGTTGGGTCCGCACCGACGTTGGGAAGAGTACAAGTCCTGCCAGGATAGGTAGCAAAGGCAAGCGTCAATTTGCAGTTAACCGGTGTTAACTGGGGAGGTGTGAGCGCTTTACGATTACTTTTATCACTTCCAGGGCGTGGGTTACTGTTGGATAATGAAAACGTCAAGGCAAAAAGCAGCGTGAGGCTGATCATTTTTCTTTTCATAAACAAACGGGTTTGGGTTAAAATAAGTCAATACTATTATTTACGGGTTATTCATCAGACGGTGCTACAACACAGCCGGAGCAGTACAGAAATTTTAACTTTTACTTCTCTTGATAAAACAACTAGAGCACAAAAGTAGGACGGCCTAAGCCATTCGGCATAGTATAAAATCGACAATTTTATGCTTTAATAATGCTATCTAGCTAGATAAGGTTTGTATAGGTATGGATATCTTACTATCTTGATAGTATCCCTTTGCTCACTTCCTGGCCCGCTTTATAAACCACAGCAATTTTGCGTGTATTCCTGATATCCTTTGAAGGATCGGCATCCAGCAACAACAGGTCGGCCACTTTCCCTTTTTCGATAGTGCCGGTATGCTGGCTTATGTTCAGTGCAGTGGCGGCATTCCTGGTAGCAGCGGTGATAGCTTGTAGGGGCGTTAATCCCGCCTGCACCATCAGTTCCATTTCCAGGTGCTCCGAAAACCCTTGTGCGCGCACCGGCTGTGCGCCGGAATCAGTGCCAAGCGCAACAGGGATACCAGCGTCGGCCACCTTTTTCACGTTTTTCATTGCAGTTTCAAAGGCATGCACGTTGCGTTGATAAGAGGGGGAATGTTTAATGTTATCCTGGTACTGATCGGAAGTGATCATCTCATAAACACCCGGCTCCAGGGAGGCTTTAAAAAAAGGATCATTGATCCATTCCGGCTTACGGGCATATATATACGCATATTCATCAAGTGAGAGGGTAGGGATATATATGATGCTGCGGCGTTTCATCTGTTGCAATGTGGATGCGTCTATTTCTTTGTCGCGCACGCTATGTGCCATGATGTCGAGCCCGTTATTAACCAGGCTTTGCGCATCTGACAGATAGTAAAGGTGGGAGGCTACCCGGATATCATGCTGATGGGCAAGTGCAATGATGGTTTTGTAAACGCTGCTATCCATTTTAGGGGTGCTGCCGCCGAAATCGTCGACCCACATTTTGATAACTGTAGGTTGAATGGGCGCCAGGCTGTCAACTTCCATGGCCGCCTGTTCCGCTGTTGCAGGGTGATAGATAAATGGCATCGCAGGTCCGCCTGTGGGCGCTGCAAAGCCATATCCTGCTGAGTAGAGCCGGGCGCCGGGCAACAGGCCGCTGACGGAAGAATCACGAAAGCCTGATTGAAAGAGCATGGGTTGGTCAGAACCCATGACGAGTATGCT
The DNA here is from genome assembly GCF_012726295.1 of Chitinophaga sp. Ak27. Classification (GTDB taxonomy): domain Bacteria; phylum Bacteroidota; class Bacteroidia; order Chitinophagales; family Chitinophagaceae; genus Chitinophaga. The sequence continues at coordinate 180,044 of NZ_JABAOB010000009.1, forward strand.
GGTAACGCCGTAGTCCATATACTTTTTCAGCTGGGCTAAAATGTTCTTACGGGTATATGGATTTTTTGCCGTGCCGCCAATCATTCCCACATGTACGTGACTGCTGATAATACCTGGCATAACAGTTTTGCCGGTACAATTAACTGCCCTTGCGCCAGGCGCTTCGAGGTGAGCGCCAATGCCGGCAATAATTCCATCCCTGATGAGAATGTCCGCGTGCGCTACGGGTGCACCGCCATTTCCATCAATCAGTGTGAGGTCTTTCAGCAGTAGGGCATCTGGCGAATTAAAACCAGGGACAGGTGTGAACAGTAAAAGAAATAAGAGTACGTTTTTCATAATTTTAATATTATGTGAAAAACAGGTCGCTACCAGCGGGTTACTCCGCAAAGGTACTAATTCCTTATTGCTACTCACCAGGTTGATCCTTGTTGCTTTGAGTAAATATTTTGGAGTGTATAGATGTTTAACCATTGTTCGGTGTCCTATTATTATGAACTGATGAAAATAGTACGCGGTTAAATGCCCGTTGAGTGATGTAGAGTAGTAAGTTTGTTAGAAGTGCCCACTGAATTAATATTGCATGGGATTTTTGTAGAGAGGTGATTTTACTGAGGTTTTCCGGGATGCCGCTCAATATTATGGGAAATTTAATTTTTCCTTTTTTCTTGATAAGACTTTTTGCCGTTTCAAAATTATTCATTTACTTTACTGACGAATACATTTCTATCACGAACTGGAAAGTATTTTCAATAAACAGGAATGCGTTGTTTCCACCACAACTGTATTTACTTTGAACCCTATTAATTGCTTATTTTATCAATCCCATGAACGTTTAAAAACTAATAGGAGATACAAGCATCAGGGTTTGTACGTTTACGTATAAAAGCTGTTGCCAGTAGGCCCTCAAAACCCGTTTAGAAAACCCAGGTTAAGCTGCAAAAGCTTGACTTACAAGCTATGTATGTCGGAAAGAGAGCGTTTCCACAAAGCATTTAAGAAAGAAACTGTGCATCTGGTTTCCCGACCGGTGTAACTATGGTTGCACGGGACTGGCATACATACTATTTATATTTGAGAAGCGGAACCGGAAATCGTGCTGCCATAGCTATCGCTACCCTACAATTGTCACACCAGGGAGTAAAAGTTGCATATATACTATGCTGTAGAAAGCTGTTTACACAAACAGGCTTACTGTAGGCATATAGATGCTTTTTTCATCTGGATTTCCCTTTCATATGAACGAATGACTGTCGCACCTGCAAGGAGATCTTTTCTTCCCAGCAGTGTAGAAGGAATATTGTGTCAGCCAACGTAGAGTATGAACGCAACGAAGCGTAAGATGAATAAAATAATAACGGATAGATGAATGGAAAACAACTATGTAAAAGTATATGGATTTAGCCCGGACCTGTAGACACCAGAAGCATTATAACCCTTTTTTATTAAGAGAAAACACAGATTTTATGTAGCCATGATTTTGTTATCCTGACGTACCATTTTAATAATTCATTCGAAAACCTAAGATGAGATGATGTTATCTTCCCTCCAAAAAATTAGTGCCCTGATCGGCAATACCCCTGTTGTAGAGCTTAATATGCCCGGTGTTTCCCTGTTTACCAAACTGGAATACAGGAACTATTCAGGCAGCATTAAAGACAGGGCTGCTTTTAGTATTCTCTCCAACGCCATCCGCAGCGGCAGAGTAAACAGTGATACACTCATTGTTGAATCGAGCTCCGGTAATTTTGCGATCGCGCTGGCACGCATCTGTAAAGACCTCGGACTACGCTTTATCCCGGTAATCGATCCCAATATTAACCGGGAGAATGAAGCAATGTTACGCTTATTTACAGACCGGGTAGTAAAGGTAGAAAAAGAAGACAACACCGGTGGATACCTCCTCACCCGGATTGAAACCGTAAAGGAATTGTGTGCCCAACATCCTAACAGTTTCTGGACAAACCAGTACGACAACCCCGACAATTTCAAAGGATACTACAATACCCTTGGAAAGGAGATCTGTGATAGGTTTGAGCACCTCGATTATATGTTTATTGCAGTTAGTTCCTGCGGTACCATCAGTGGCATCTCACAGAAAGTAAAGGAGAAATTTCCAGACATCACTATCGTAGCGGTAGATATAGAAGGGTCCGTCATCTTCAATATCCCTCCGCAGAAAAGATATGTTTCCGGCCTCGGTTCCAGCAAAGTGCCTTCTATATTGGAACACGCCATCATCGATGAAATCATGATCGTATCCCACGAAGAACTGGTAGCCGGTTGCCACGAGCTGGTGAGAGACCAGAATATCTTCGCAGGAGCCTCTTCAGGCGCAGTATATGCTGCCATCAAGAACTACTTTGCTTCACATGCCATCCAGGGTACACCGGTGACGCTTTTCTGCTGCGCCGACCGGGGAGATTCCTATATCAATAATGTATACGACAAAAAATGGGTGAATAACATGATGGAAAAGCTATCTACCATAAAAGCATAATAAACATGTACTATTTAAGTAAATCCGATCTGTTGCACTTGGGAGTTAACTGGGAAGAAATGATCGAAAAGATCAAAGAAACCGTTTATACACTCAAAGATGGCGATTTCGCCCAGCCCATCAAGCCCTACCTGAGATACCGGGACGTCACTAACCGTATCATCGCCATGCCGGCATTTGTAGGAGGTAAAGTATCTTTTTCCGGCATAAAATGGATTGCCAGTTTCCCTGATAATATCAGGAAAAATATTCCACGCGCCAATTCTGTTACTATACTGAATGACGCCGATACCGGCGTACCTGCCTGCATTATCAATACCAGCCATGTCAGCGCAGTACGTACTGCCGCAGTAACCGGGCTGGTAGTAAAGGAGTATCTCCAGCGCAACCGCCAGGAAAAATTGAACGTAGGCATTATCGGATTCGGACCTATCGGTCAGCAACACCTGGACATGATCAGCACTTTGCTGGGAAGCAGGTTGCACCAGGTAAATATCTACGACCTTAAGCAACCCGATAGATCGCTGATCCCTGCTGCCTTACAGGAAAAAGTGAATATCGTGCATACCTGGGAAGAAGCATTTGATCAGGCCGATATCCTGATGACCTGTACGGTATCTAAAAAGCCATACATCAATAGAGTTCCTAAGAAAGGTTCCCTGCAATTAAATATTTCCCTGAGAGATTATGTGCCGGAATTTATCAACTACGCAAACCATATCGTAGTGGATGACTGGGAAGAGGTATGCAGGGAAAATACAGATATCGAAGTAATGCATAAAACAAAGGGACTGACAAAATCCGGCACACTGTCACTGGTAGACATTATCTGTGAAGATAAGTTACAAAACGCCGTGGAAGAAGAAGTGGTCATGTTTAATCCTATGGGAATGGCCGTATTCGACATTGCTACCGCTGCCTATTTTTATGAGAAAGCAAAAGCAGCTGGTATCGGTACGGTGCTCGCCGATTAAAATCAATACCAGAACATAGTTCTTTTTGTTAAAGAATCTGGATGCTTACCGGAAGATGCTTTTTGTCGCCGATAGCCACCGGTATGGGTGGAACTTACCTGGCTGCCGAAACAATATTATCTCAGGTAACATTCATGAAACACACGTGTTTCCGCCAGGGGAATGCTGATGCTTATGTCGTGATAAGACCAGTTGTACTCTGGAGGAAACACTTTTATGCCCAACATATTGTTCAAATGAAACTTAGCAGTTATGAGTGGTAATAAATTTTACTTAAAACCTAACGTTGTAATAGAGCCCTTATTTGATAGATGGTATGCCTGGAGCCACCTGATATCACCTGCCACCGCCGCCATGAATGTAGTAGGCAGGCACCTTGATATCATGGATTCCTTTATCGTGGAACCGGCTATTCATGCAGAAGCAGTACTGAACCCAAAAATGAAAGGCGGTCCTTTCATGGATATACCTGTTCACCGCGTGGAAGAAGTAAAAGCATTGTACGATAAAACCGTGCAGCAACAAAGCAAGGCACTGCAATTTTCCAAAGCGGTGAAAGAACTGGACCGTATGCTGGAAGCGGAAGGAAAGGGCATGGGCATGGAAACGCTGTATGAAAAAGTGCCTCCCATTCTTAAAGGATACGTGGAACTGTTTTACGACCGGAACAATCATGCAGACTTCCGCTTTTTTGAAGCGTTGTTATATAAAAGCCAGTTCTATAATAAATCGTCCCAAAGCATTGCCTTATGGGTGACAGAGAACGACCATCGTCCCTTTTGCTTGAGTACGCCAAGGCTGGATGAACCCGGAGTACTGCATCTCGATATACCATTTGATCATACCGGTATTGACGAGCTGGCAAAAATGAAACGAAATCCGCAGGACCTGGAGTATATCAAAACCTTATTGGGTATTTCCCCTGCGCAGGAAGCGCTCTTTAATACCTTTTTCACCACGACGCCACCTCCGGTGTATAAAAAATATACGGGAGATAAAATCCGTATGCGCTACTTCGGGCACGCCTGCATCCTCGTGGAAACCAAAGATGTAAGCATCCTGGTTGATCCGCTGATTAGCTACTATGGCTATGATAGCGACATAGAACATTTTTCTGATGCGGATCTTCCGGATGTGATTGACTACGTGCTGATCACCCACAATCACCAGGATCATATCCTGTTTGAAACATTGCTACCGCTCCGTCATAAAATTAAGCACCTGATTGTACCCCGCACCAATACCGGCCAGCTGGAGAATCCCGATCTGCGCCTGATGTTCAGCAACATAGGGTTCGACCAGGTAGAAGCCATTGAAGAGATGGAGACGATTGAGTTTACCAACACCACGATTACCGGGTTGCCCTTTACCGGGGAGCACAGCGATCTGAATATATTATCGAAGGCCTGCTACCTGGTGCAGATCAGTGGCTTTAAGCTGTTATTCCTGGCGGATTCCAGGATTAGTGAGCCTGCCCTCTACAAACATATTCATAACAGCATTGGTGATGTGGATGTAATGTTCCTGGGCATGGAATGCGATGGAGCGCCATTAACCTGGTTATACGGCCCGCTGATGACGAAAAAGATTACACGTGAGCAGGACAGCAGCCGGAGACTGGCAGGTTCTGATTGTATGAAAGGAATGTCGCTGGTAGAGATCTTTAATCCGAAAGAAGTATACGTGTATGCAATGGGAATGGAGCCCTGGCTGGAGTTTATCAGCAGTATTAAATATACCGATGCGTCCAATCCTATCATCCAGTCCAATAAATTGGTTAAAAACTGCGAAGAGAAAGGAATGATTGCGGAGCGCCTGTTTGGAGAAAAGGAATTACTGTATGAACGGAAATATGCTGCCACAGAATAAGCACTATTAGCCCCTGGCCACTATTGAATATAAGTAGAGAGATGGAATCTCCATCTCTCTACCCGGTAAACTATTGTTATTAGCGAACCAATAACTGCGTAAAAAATGAAAAATGAGCTGTCCCTGAAGACCCTGCCTGAGCTGCTGATCAACCAAAAAGACCAACGTAATGTAGGTGTCAGCTTTATAATAGCAGCCACCAGGACGATTTTTCTATCCTATCATCAATTGTATCATGATGCCTTATCCCTGCTCGGATACTTACAGCATAAAGGCTTGAAACCCGGCGATGAACTGGTGTTACAGATAGAAGATGGCCAGCGTTTTATCCAGTATTTCTGGGCCTGCGTTTTAGGAGGGATTATACCTGTGCCGGTGTCTATTACGCACTATAGCGAGAATGCCCGGAAACTGTATAAAATCAGGGCATACCTGAAAAACCCTTATTTAATTACTACCCCTGCGCATTATGAAAAATTATGCAAGCAGGACTACAGCGATGGCGCTGCCGACAAAACTTTTTACGACCAGGTGTTATTCCTGGATGAAGATAAAGACGGCCTGCCAACCGGCATCATGGCCAACGTTACCCCGGACGATATTGCCTTTCTCCAGTTTTCATCTGGTTCTACTGGTAACCCCAAAGGGGTGGAGATCAGGCACCGCAACCTGATTGCGAATACTTTCCCAACGTTGGATGCGTATCAATGCACCAAAGACGATATATTTTTAAGCTGGATGCCGCTTACACACGATCTCGGGTTAATTGGCTTCCACCTTAATCCACTGGCAGCCGGTGTACAGCAGTATATCATGCCTACAGACCTGTTTATCAGGCATCCGTTGCTATGGCTGCAAAAAGCGTCCGATTACCGTATTACTATTACCTGTTCTCCCAACTTTGGGTATAAATATTATTTAAATCATTTTGAAGAAGAGAAGGGGGAAAAGCTGGACTTGTCTACGGTGCGAATTATATTGAATGGCGCCGAACCTATTTCTGCTAACCTGGCCAGGGTTTTCAACGACCGGATGGCAAAATATAACCTCGATCCAATGGCTATGCGCGCGGTATATGGTCTCGCGGAAGCTACGTTGGAAGTCACTTTCCCCAGGGCGCATGTTCCCTTCAAAAGTGTATTTGTAAAAAGAGCGTCGCTCACCATCGGTAAGAGCATTACCGGCAAATCGCTCCAGGAGAAGGGTGGAGCAGATACCCTGGAAGTTGTGGCGGTAGGCACGCTGATAGATGGTCTTGAGTTACGGATTGTCAATGAAAAAGGCGCCACGCTGAAGCCCGGGCACGCCGGTATTATCTGGGTGAAAGGCGAATGTGTAGCCAGCCGCTACTACAATAACGAAGCTGCCAGCAATAATACCTTCAAAGATGGATGGCTCAATACCGGTGATACCGGCTTTGTGCTCGACGATGTTTTGTATATCATGGGCCGGGTAAAGGACATCATCTTCGTAAACGGCGGAAACGTATATCCACATGATATTGAGCACACCCTGGAAACCCTCGACGAAATCGACACTGGTAAAGTGGTGGCCTGTGGTATCCCCGATGAGGTCAGCGGATCAGAATCTATTGTTGTTTTTGTTGTACATAAAACGTCGGCAGAAAAATTCCTGCCCATAATATCACTGGTGAAGAGAACGGTGGCATCGAGGCTGGGACTGGAAGTGAAGCAGGTAATCCCTGTGAGAAAGATCTTCAAAACAACCAGCGGAAAAGTAAGAAGACATTTATTTGTAGAAGAATATATCAAAGGCGCCTATAATGAAGCGATCGTGGAAGTGGCTGCTGCAGAACTGGCGGCCGCGCCGAATGAAGTGATGGTGGGGCCTGCAACAGCAACTATCACCAATGCACATACGCTATCGCTGCTAAAAGAATGGCTGGAATCCTGGCTGAAACAGCATTTGCATACAACGCCGGCGGAATTGTTGGCCCAAAGAACTTTTGCAGAATACGGACTTACCTCCATATTATCGGTGCAACTGGCAATGGACCTGGAAACTTTCCTGCAAACGCCGGTCGAGAATACAGTGGTATTCAATTATCCAACTGTACAGGGCCTGGCCGCCCATTTTGCAGGAATGACACTGCCATTGCCGGAAAAGGAAAGTACGCCAGCAGCATCAGGTCTGGCCGGTGATCAGCTGGCAGTTATCGGCATGGGCTGCCGTTTTCCGGGTAATGTGAACTCGCCGGAAGCGATGTGGGCATTATTGAAATCGGCCCGGGATGCGGTGAGCGAAGTGCCGGAAAACAGATGGAACACGGCAGCGTATTTCGACCTGCAGGAAGATGCTCCCGGAAAGATGTATACTCGTCATGGTGGTTTCATTGAACAGGTGGATCAATTTGATCCGTTGTTTTTCGGCATTTCCCCCAGGGAGGCCGCAGCGATGGATCCGCAGCAACGGCTGCTGCTGGAAGTTTGCTGGGAAGCGCTGGAGCACGCCGGCATTGCGCCGTTTTCGTTGAGAGGCTCCGACAGCGGCATTTTTGTGGGCATGAGCACAGATGACTACCAGCAGGTAATTCGCGACAACAGCGATGTTACTTACTATGAAGATGTATTTACCGGTTTAGGTATAGAAAGAAGTATTGCCGCCGGCAGGATTGCTTACCTGTTGGATTTTCACGGTCCGGCATTGCAACTGGATACCGCGTGTTCCTCTTCTTTGCTGAGTGTTTACCAGGCCGCTCAGAGCCTGTTGCGCAAAGAGTGCTCCCTGGCGCTGGCCGGTGGCGTGAACCTCATGTTATCGCCAGATACTACCGTTAAGCTATGCCGCATGAAAGCATTGTCGCCCACCGGGCAATGCAAAACTTTTGATGATAGCGCGGATGGATATGTGAGGGGAGAAGGAGCAGGCATGGTGGTTTTAAAGCGGCTGGAGGATGCCCTGGCTGCTGGCGACAATATTCTTGCCGTTATAAGGGGAGGTGCAGTGAATCACGACGGACAAAGTAATGGGCTGACGGCTCCAAATGGTATTGCCCAGCAACAGCTGATAGAAAAGGCATTGAAAAATGCTGCCGTGGAGGCAAATAGTATACACTACGTAGAAACACATGGAACAGGTACCCGCCTCGGCGATCCGGTAGAAGTACTGGCGCTGAATGCTGTTTATGGCCGCTTCCGTAACACGGAACAGCCTTTGCTGCTGGGTGCACTGAAATCAAATATAGGACACCTGGAGGCGGCAGCGGGTATTGCCGGTTTTATTAAAACCGTACTAAGCCTGCAACACCGTCAAATCCCTGCCAGTCTCCATTTTAACACCCCTAATCGGTTCGTTCCCTGGAAAGATATGCCGGTAAGGGTAGCAGATACCCTTACGCCCTGGCCATCTGCCGCATCGCCCAGGAGGGCCGCTGTCAGCGCTTTTGGTTTGAGTGGCACAAACGTGCACCTGGTATTGGAAGAAGCGCCGGCGGTAACGACGCGGGAAGAAATGCAGCTGCCAGCTTATCCTTTGCTGTTGTCGGCCAGAACACCGGCGGCATTGAAAGCAATGGTATCCCGGTATATTTCATTCCTGCCGGAAAGCCCTGCTTCGATCGGTACTATTGCCCGGACCATGGCATTGAGCCGCGACACATATGCCTGCCGGCTCGCCTGGCAGGCGGTTTCCAAAGAGGATGCTGCCCGGCAGTTGCAGGGATATATTGCCGGCAAAGGACAACACAGTATAGTTACCGGGGATACTTTACATGCTCCCGGAAAAATTGCCTGGCTGTTTACCGGTCAGGGCGCCCAATACTGGAATATGGGCAGGGAGCTGTATGATACCAATGAGGTATTCAGGCGGGTGTTAGATGATTGTGATGTTTTCCTGAAAAAGAGCTGGCCATTTTCATTAACGGATCTGCTCTACAGAAAGCATACAGAAGAAGCTGACACCTTATTGCGCCAAACCGTTTTTACGCAACCGGCCTTATTCGCCATAGAATGTGCGCTGGCAGAGGTGTGGCGGTCATGGGGTATTATGCCGGATATCGTGATGGGACACAGCGCTGGTGAATATGCCGCTGCTTATGCCGCCGGGGTATTCAGCCTGTATGATGGCCTGGCGCTGATCACGGCAAGGGCGGCGTTGATGAACGCCGTTAAAGAGGAAGGCAGTATGGCAGTAGTATTTGCGGACGCTGTTAAAGTAGCCGCCGCTATTCAGCCCTATGGCAACGACTTATCGATTGCTGCCATTAACGGACCGGAACTGATAGTCATCTCAGGGAAAAAAGAAGCAGTACAGGCGGTGACAAAATTCCTGAAGCAAGCCGGTGTAGGGAGCCGCGAAATGCAGGTGTCACATGCTTTCCATTCCGCCCTGATGGAGCCGGTATTGAAACCGTTCCATAAAATTGCGGCCGGCGTGCAATATCATTTGCCAGTTGTTCCGCTGGTATCGAACGTCACCGGTGCTATTGCAGGAAAAGAGATTACGGATGCTGCTTACTGGAGTAAGCATATCCTGGCCCCGGTACTGTTTTCTCAAGGTATTGAAACGATAAAAGCCGCGGGCGAATATACCCTGATGGAGCTGGGACCTCAGCCCAGTTTGCTATCTATGGCGCAGCTGACCCTGAAATATGATGAGGATCGTTTGTTGCCGGTGATGAGGGAAGGGCGTTCGTCCTGGACTACCATGCTTAATGCCCTGATAGCACTGCATGTAAAAGGAGTGGCGGTTAACTGGCCCGCATTCCATGCCGCCGGTGCACCTCATAAAGCGATTTTGCCAGCCTATCCCTTCCAACGCCAGCGCTACTGGATAGAAAAAAATACCCGCCGGCAGCAAGAAAATTTGTCTAACGGAAAGGAAGTAAATACCCCGTCTACCCCTAATAACACCCACATGAGTCACAATAACCATTTACTCCCCAATAGTGCCGGGTATATCGCCGGTTACCTGGCAGAAAATCTCAGCAGGCTATTGAAAATGTCTTCTCCGGAAGAACTGAACATCCATACGCCCTTCCTGTCGCAGGGCGCGGATTCGTTGATCATGGCCAGCCTGGTAAGAAAAATAGAGAATGAATACGGGTTGAGTTTTTCTATGCGCCTGATCTTTGAAGAACTTACTTCTATTCAATTGATGGCGGAGTATATTGCTGAACATGCAACGGTATTTGTTACTGCAAACAGCGCGCCGGTAGCTGTACCCCCTGTACCAGCGGCTACAGCGGCAGCTGCCCCGTTGCCTTCCCCATCGCCCTTACCAGCTATCACACCGCAGGCACCGGCGCCGGGCGTTTATCATGTGATCCAGGATACTTTCCAATTGATGCAGCAACAACTCAATGTTATTGCGCAACAATTTCAGTGGATGTCGCAAGGCATACAGCCGGTGATCAGCCATAGCAACGGTCATGCTGCAAACGGGCATCCTGGTGCGCCGTCGCCCGCAGTAAATGCGGGCAGCGCGGCGCCACCCGCGACTGCCACTCCCAAAAAAGGCGTCTCTATTTTCCCGAAAATAGAAACTAAACCAGGACAAAAATATTCGCCGGCGCAACAGGCCTACCTGGATGCTTTTATAGAGAAGTATACCGCCAAAACCAAAACCTCTAAGGCGCTCACAGAGAAATATCGCCCCGTACTGGCGGATAACCGCGTATCGGCGGGCTTCCGCTTTGCCACCAAAGAAATGGTGTATCCTATTGTAGCCGCGTCTTCCCTGGGATCAAAAATGACCGATGTGGATGGCAATGAATACGTGGACCTCACCATGGGTTTTGGGGTTAACTTATTAGGCCATCGTCCCGAAATAGTAACGGCAGCTATTCATAAACAATTGGAGAAAGGCTATCAGCTGGGCCCTCAAACCTATCTTGCCGGAGAGGTAGCCACCCGCATTGCGGCGCTTACCGGTATGGAGAGGGTAAGCTTCCATAACTCCGGTACGGAAGCAGTAATGTCGGCCATGCGGTTGGCCCGTACCACTACCGGCAAAAAGAAGATCGCCATCTTCCTCGGTTCCTATCATGGTTATTTTGATGGCACACTGGCGATGGTGGAAGATATTGAACATGATCATAACGGCATTCCTATTGCGCCGGGCGTTATCCCCAACATGGTTGCCGATGTGCTGGTATTTGATTACCTCAATCCCAATGTAGTAGAACAGATCCGTGCACATGCACACGAGCTGGCTGCCGTACTGGTAGAGCCTATCCAGAGCAGGCGACCAGGCTATCAGCCAAAAGCATTACTACACGAGCTGCGTGCCATGACTGAACAGGAAAAGATCATCCTGATCTTCGATGAAATGATTACCGGTTTCCGTATTCATCCGGGCGGTGTACAGGCACATTTTGGTATCCGTGCCGACATGGCTACCTATGGTAAAATTGCCGGTGGTGGCATGCCGATAGGTATCATTGCCGGTAAAGACTGGTGTATGCAGGCTTTTGACGGCGGACTATGGAACTATAAAGACGATTCTTATCCCAAAGCAGAAACTACTTTCCTGGCCGGTACTTTCTGTAAACATCCGCTAAGCATGGTGGCTTCACTAGCCGTTTTAGGTGAACTGGAAAGACAGGGACCCGCGCTGCAGGAAAAACTGAACGCCCGCACCAGCCGCCTGATCAGCAATATCACCCGGTTGTTCGACGAAAACCAGGTGCCCATCAAAGTGAACAACTTTGGCTCCCTGTTTTATTTCTCTATTTCCGGTAACATGGACTTGTTCTTCTATCACCTGCTGGAAAAAGGAGTATACATATGGGAAGGCAAAACCTGTTTTCTCTCCGCGGCGCATACTGATGAAGATATTGACTTTATTGAAAAATGTTTCAGAGACTGTATCACGGAATTACAACAAGCAGGGTTTTTACCGAAGGTAACCCCGGTAAAGAAAAATGTGGTACCTGTGGCAGATGCGCTCTTAAATGTTTTGCCAACAGTGATTGAAAAACAAGACCGGCCCGCCCGCATCCCCTTATCGTTCAGCCAGGAACGTTTATGGTTCATCGATCAACTGGAAGGCAGTGTACAATATAACCTGCCGGCAATTGTAAGGTTGAAGGGGAGACTGGATAAAAATGCACTCGCCTACGCATTACAAAGCATTGTAGACCGCCATGAAATATTAAGAACTAATATTGACGAGGAGGAAGGGCATGCCTATCAACGGGTGCAGGAGGTAGTAAACTGGCAAATGGTGGAAGTAGAAGATCCGCTGTACCAGCACAATGCCGCGGCCTTACAAACCTATATTGCGGGTTTGGTGAACACGCCATTCAATTTGTCGGACGATCATATGCTAAGGGCTCACCTGATCCGGGTTTCAGACAACGAAAATGTGCTGGTGCTCACCATACATCATATTGTTTTTGATGATTCCTCTGCACATATCTTTTTCCAGGAACTGATTGAAATATATAATGCATATCTGGGCGGCCGCCAGCCTGTGTTGCCCGCATTGAAAATTCAGTATGCGGACTACGCTATATGGCAGCGGCGTTTTTTACAGGGCCCCCTGGTAGCACAGAAATTAGCCTACTGGAAAAAGAAGCTGGACGGCGTTACGTTACTACAGTTGCCCACGGACTTTGAACGCCCGGTTGTTAAGAGTACCCGGGGGGCGGTAATTACCATGCACCTTAGCAAGGAACTATCTGCGCAGGTAAAGCAACTGGGCCGGCAGCAGGGCGTTACGCTGTTTACCACCTTACTCGCCGCCTTAAAAGTATTGATGTACCGTTACAGCGGGCAGGAAGATATTTGCATCGGCTGCGCTACTGCCGGCAGGGCGCAAATGGAGCTGGAACCATTGCTGGGCTTCTTTGTCAATACGCTCGCACTCCGCAGCAATCTCAGTGGAGGCCCTTCTTTTGCCGCTGTGTTGAAAGAAGTACAAAACACCTTGTTTGATGCCCACGATAACCAGGAAGTACCTTTTGAAAAAGTAGTAAAAGAGGTAATGGGAGAGCGGGATATCAGGAAGAATCCTTTATTCCAGGTAATGTTTACCCTGCAGAATATTCCGCTGATGTCGGAACTACGATTGGGTGAAGCAACTATCGCCCCTGAACCGGTGATCCGCAGTACCAGCCTGTTTGATATCTTCTGGACCGTGGAAGAAAGACCTGAAGGCATTGCCCTGGAAGTAGAATATTGCATCGACTTATTCCAGGAAGCTACTATTGAGCGAATGATGCATCATTACATGGCCCTGCTGCAGGCAGCCGTACAAAATCCGGCTACTGCCATTGGCAAATTGAACATGCTGAGTGACGCAGAAACCCATCAGCTGCTGGTTACCTTCAACGACACCGCAGTGCCATACCCCGTCAATAAAACGATTACGGCGCTGTTTGAAGAACAGGTGGTACTATCGCCCGATGCCATTGCATTATCATTCGGCGAACAGCAACTTACTTACCGGGAGCTGGAGGAGCAGTCGAACCGGGTAGCCCATTACTTCCGCAAACAGGGCGTTAAAGAAGGTGTGATGGTACCGCTATGTATGGATCGGTCCATTCACCTGATCGTAAGTATCCTCGGCATCCTGAAAGCAGGAGGGGCTTATGTGCCTGTGGACCCGGCTTACCCCAAAGACCGTATTGCCTATATGCTCCAGGATACCGGCAGCAAACTGGTGGTGACCACTACCGATCAGCAGTCGCTGCTGGCCGTGGAAGCAGAACACGCCACGCTGATCTTTGTCGATAATATCCTCGACGTACTCGCCACTATGCCGGCGCATCCGCTGGCGGTGAAAACCGACCCGGATTCACTGGCTTATGTTATTTATACCTCCGGTTCTACCGGCAGGCCCAAGGGCGCTATGGTCATTCACCGCAATGTAACTAGCCTGGCAAGGGGCGGTAATTTCGTAGAGCTGAGCGCCACAGATACTTTACTGTCTACCGGATCGCCCTCCTTCGACGCTACTACGATTGAGTACTGGGGCATGCTCCTGAATGGTGGCCAGCTGGTATTATGCCCGGAAAAAAAGCTGCTCGACAACCAGCTGCTCAAACAGGAAATCCGGTACCGGCGCGTGACCAAAATGTGGTTTACCGCCAGTTGGTTTAACCAGCTGGTAGATGATGATATCACCATTTTCGAAGGATTGACCGCGGTGATGGCCGGTGGAGAAAAATTATCAGAAGAACATATCCGTAAGTTCCGGGCTGCCTATCCTGCTACGCAGGTTATTAACGGTTACGGCCCTACGGAAAATACTACTTTTTCCCTCACCTGGAATATTGCGGCAGTAGTGCCCGGCAAAAGTATTCCTATCGGCCGCCCATTGGGTAACCGTACAGCCTATGTGCTGGATAGCGCCATGCAATTGCTGCCCGTAGGTACGCCCGGAGAACTGTATGTGGGTGGCGACGGTGTATCCCGTGGGTACCTGAACCAACCCGAGCTGACGGCGGAAAAATTTGTTGCTGATCCGTTTACGGACCTCCGGGGCGCCAGGTTGTATCGTACCGGCGACCGCGCCCGCTGGCTGCCGGATGGAACGGTGGAATACCTGGGCCGTATGGACGACCAGATCAAAGTGCGTGGCTACCGCATAGAACCCGGCGAAATAGAAAGAGCGCTCAACAACCTGGATGAAGTAGCCGCCAGTTGTGTAGTGGTAAAAGAACAAACGGGTGCTGAAAAGCGGCTGGTAAGCTACTATGTGCCCGACCAGCAGGCTGTACTGCAAACAGAACAGGAGCTGTACCTGCAACAGGTAGCCACCTGGAAGGAACTGTATGAAACGGCTTATAGCAAAACAGAGGAAGTAAAAGATTTGGATGAAGAATTTAATATCACCGGCTGGAACGACAGCTTTACCGGCGAAGCCTTGCCTGCCCAGAACATGCGCAGCTGGCTGGAAGATATTACCAGCGTGATACTGGCCACTAACCCGCGTAACGTACTGGAAATAGGCTGTGGCACCGGCTTGATCTATTTTCAGCTGGCTGGTCATATCGAAAAATATATTGGTACCGATTTCTCGCAGGTATCTACCCACCAGCTGCAGCAACATATCAACAAAGGGCTGCGCCGCTACCCGGAAACAACCCTGCAAATATGCGCCGCGCATGAAGTTACCCTGGAAGAAGATACCACGATAGATACCGTAATTTTAAACTCCATTGTACAATACTTCCCCGGCGCACAATATATGTCGGATGTGTTGGCCAATGCCATTTCCCTGCTCAAAGGGAAAGGGCATATCGTGATCGGGGATGTGAGAGACCTCCGTTTACTCCCTTCTTTCAAACGCAGGCTGCAACTGGAGAAGCTGCAAAGCAAAACCAGTTTACGTGAATTTGAGTGGAATGTAGACCAGGAAGTATGGAAAGAAGAAGAACTGTGTTTTTCACCTGCCTGGTTCTTCCAGCTGCAATCCCTTTATCCTGAGATAACCCATGTGGACATACAATGGAAACAAGGTGACTATATCAATGAACTTACGCTCTACCGCTACACGGTGGTGCTGCATATCGACACGGAAAAACCGGTACTGCAACCGCAATGGCAATCATGGGACGAATTGGCAGATAAGAACAGCATTTTATCCCACCTGGCCGCCGGCCATCCCAGAATTGCATTACACCGCGTACCTAACCCAAGGTTATGGAAAGAAAGGTTACTGGAACAGGCACTTACAGTTAGAAACATCAACCAGGTAGGAGACCTGGCAGATTATATTCTCACGCCGGACAACGATACCAAAGTAGTGAACGAAATACTGGCGGCCGCCAAAGCTGCCGGTTATCATAGCCGCTTCCTGCTGAACGAAGATCCGTTTAAAATAAACCTGCTCCTGGAACAAACACCGTTCAATGGCTTTGTAGAACCGGCTTATAGTAAAGCCTCCGGTTATACAGAGGGCGTGAAGACAAACATACCTTTGTTCCCCGATATCTGCGAAGTGCTGGAAAAAGATATCCGCGCGCAGTTACAGCAACGTTTACCAGAATACATGGTGCCATCAGCCTTTGTAGCCTTGCAGTTATTGCCGCTAACCAGCAACGGTAAAGTTGACCGCCGGTTCTTAACAGAATGGGAATTTATACAACGCAAGCGTTTATTGAATTACCAGGCGCCGGTCACTGCTACAGAACAACAACTGGCCGATATCTGGCAACGCCTGTTGGGCGTGGAACGGGTAGGTACCCAGGATAATTTCTTTGAGCTGGGCGGACATTCGCTGCTGGCTACCCGCGCGGTATCTGCCATCCGTAAAGAGATGGAGGCAGAGCTGACGGTAAAAGATTTCTTCCTGCATCCCACTGTTGCCTCACTGGCTGGTTACCTGCAACTGCAACATAAGGGACTGCTGCTACCGGCGCTTTTTGCGGTAGAAAGACCAGCCCAGATCCCACTGTCATTCAGCCAGGAGCGCCTGTGGTTTATTGATCAGCTGGAAGGCAGCGTGTCTTATCATATGCCGGTGGTGTTGCGACTGAAAGGCTTGCTGGACAAGGCGTCGCTTGGCTACGCTATAGGCCAGATCGTACAGCGTCACGAATCGCTGCGCACCATCATCAAACAGGAGCAGGGAAAGCCTTATCAGCAGATACTGGATAGGGACCAGTGGCAGCTGACGGCAATCACTTTCACAGAGGATGCTACTGCTTTACAGGCCTATATTACCAGCCTGGTATATAAACCATTTGATCTTGCCGTTGACTTCATGCTGCGGGCACATCTGCTGCAGGTGTCGGCAGAAGAGCATGTGCTGGTACTGGTGATGCATCATATTGCTTCCGATGGCTGGTCGGTATCGATATTAATCAATGAACTCATTGCCCTGTACCGGGCGCACAGCACCGGCAGCGCTACGCATTTGACTGTTCCGGATATACAATATGCAGATTACGCGATCTGGCAACGCAGGCACCTGGAAGGCGCCGCACTGAAGAAACGCCTGGTATACTGGCAGGAGAAGCTGTCGGGTGTGGAAGTGCTGCATCTGCCCACAGACTATTTGCGTCCGCCGGTACAGAGCACGCGCGGCGCCATCAGCCGCTTCCGGTTGGATAAAGAGCTACGCGATCACTTGCAGGTATTGTCCCAGCAGCAGGGCGTCACCTTGTTTATGACTTTGCTCACGGCGTTCAAAGTATTGCTGTACCGATATAGTGGCCAGGATGATATTTGTGTGGGTACTTCCATTGCCGGCAGAACGCAGCAGGAAGCAGAAGGGCTGATCGGGTTCTTCGTAAATACGCTGGCCCTGCGCAGTGACCTGAGCGGTGATCCGACTTTTATTACGCTGCTGCAACAGGTGAAGGAAACTACCCTGGATGCTTACGACCACCAGGATGCACCTTTTGAAAAGATAGTGGAGCTGGTGGAGAAAGAGCGAGATATGAGCAGAACGGCTTTATTCCAGGTAATGTTTGAACTGTTTAATATGCCGGACGCACCAGACCTGAAACTGGGCGAGCTGCATATTACGCAGGAAGAAATTCCGCATACCGTAACCCTGTTTGATCTCAGCTGCTGCCTACAGGAAGACGCCGATGGATTAAGCGGCTATATTGAGTATTGTGTGGACCTGTTTACGGAAGATAGTATTCAGCGACTGGTGAAACACTATGAGCAGTTGCTGCAATTCATTGTGCAGCTGCCGGCGGCGCATATAGGCTCCCTGCCTATGTTACGGCCGGAAGAGGAACAACAGTTGCTGGTTGATTTTAATAATACCGCGGTGGCATTTCCACAGGACAAAACATTTATCGACCTGTTTGTATTCCAGGCCGCGATTACGCCGGCAGCACCGGCTATTATCGCTGGTGATACGGTGGTGAGTTATAAAGCGTTGGACGAGCGTTCCAACCAACTGGCGCACTACCTGAGAGGAGCGGGCGTCACTGAAAATTCGCTGGTGCCGGTTTGCCTGGAACGGTCTGCAGACATGGTCATCGCCATACTGGGCATCCTGAAAGCCGGAGCAGCTTATGTACCTGTTGACCCGGAATACCCCGTGGCCAGAATTGCTTTTATACTGGAGGATTGCAATGCCCATCTCGTTATAAGCACGCACTACGGAGCGGAAAAATTAAAGGATATCACGGGGCTAAACATCTTCCTCATAGACGGAGATGCTGCTACACTGGATATACAACCGGTTACGCCGCTGTTTACAGCGCCAGGGCCCAATGACCTGGCTTATATCATCTATACTTCCGGATCTACCGGCAGGCCCAAAGGCGTAATGGTAGAACATGCCGGTATGCTGAATCATTTATTTGCCAAGGTGAATGATTTGAAATTGGATGCTACTACCATTATGGCGTATACGGCGTCTTATACTTTTGATATATCTGTATGGCAGATGTTTGCGCCTTTACTGAGTGGTGGACGTATGGTGGTATACACGGAAGCGCAAATACATCGTCCGGCTGCATTGCTGCGCA
The DNA here is from genome assembly GCF_012726295.1 of Chitinophaga sp. Ak27. Lineage (GTDB taxonomy): Bacteria > Bacteroidota > Bacteroidia > Chitinophagales > Chitinophagaceae > Chitinophaga. The sequence goes on from NZ_JABAOB010000009.1 coordinate 198,789, forward strand.
GCATCAGCAGCGACGGCATTACCGTGCTGGAGCTGGTGCCCTCTTACCTGGCGGCCGTACTGATGGAAGATAGCCAGGCGCCGCTGGAAAGCCTCCAGTACCTGCTGGTAACCGGTGAGCCGGTAAGCCAGGCGTTGTTATCGAAATGGTTCCAGCATCCACTTTACGGCAGCATTCCCGTAGTAAATGCTTACGGACCTACAGAGGCATCTGACGATATTACCCATCATTTCATGTACGCTACGCCGGCCCGCAATAATGTACCGTTAGGTAAGCCTATACAAAACCTCCGCATTTATATACTGGATACCGCCCGGCAATTATGTCCTGTGGGTGTTGCCGGAGAAATATGTGTTTCCGGTATCGGTGTGTCGAGAGGATACCTGAATGATTCAGAGAAAACAGCAGCCAAATTCATTAAAGACCCTTTCCATGCCGATGGCGCCATACGCATGTATTGTACCGGTGACCTGGGACGATGGTTGCCCGATGGTAGCATTGAAATGCTGGGCCGCATAGATGAACAGGTAAAGATCCGCGGATATAGAATTGAGTTGGGAGAAATTGAAAATGCATTGCAACAGTTTCCCGGTGTAAAATCTGCAGTGGTGTTGGCTAAAGGAGAGGATACCACCGGTGCCGGCAACAGGCGCCTGGTTGGCTATATCGTAACCCGCGAGGGTTACAGCCGCGATACGCTGCTAGCTTATCTGAAAGAAAGACTGCCGGAATACATGGTTCCCGAGCAGCTTATTACCCTGGACCAGCTCCCGCTGACTGCCAACGGAAAAGTAGATAGAAAAGCATTGCCGGAAGCCGATAGCCAGGTATCGCTCACTCAATATGAAGCGCCAGGTAATGACATAGAACAGGCGTTGGAAGATATCTGTAAAAAATTACTGGAAACAGACCGGATCGGGATCAACGACAATCTCTTTGCACTCGGATTGCACTCCCTGCTGGTAATGCGTTTGTCGGCCGTCCTCCAGGAAAAATTCGGACTGCATATAGCTGTCAGGACATTCTTCAAACTCACCACCATCAAAGCGCTGGCTGCCTACGTAAAGATCAGCCAGGCAGCAGTACTGGAAACGTCGGAAGGATTACAGGAAATGAGGTTGTAAAACGGCTTTTTTCTCTCATCATTTAACTTATTAAACATATGCCAGGTTTTAATTTGTCGGAGGTAGTACTGATATTGGAACAAGCGCAGGATCTGGGAATAAGCCTCTCCCTTGATGGAGAAGAGCTGTTACTGAAAACGGACCAGCAAAAACAATTTGCACCATCTTTTCTGCAAACCCTGAAGATAAATAAAGCACAGCTGGTGGCTTACTTTAAAGCGTCGGCAGATACCACCGCCGTTACGTTTGTTACGGAAAAAATCCGGGCAGCGGAACGGCGTGCCGGCGCCCGTATACCGCTGTCGTTTAGCCAGGAACGTTTGTGGTTTATTGATGCCATGCAGGGCTCTGTGCAGTACCATGTACCTGCCATATTACGATTAACAGGCACGCTCAATATTGCGGCCCTGGAACATGCGCTGCGCAACATTATACAACGCCATGAAATATTGCGAACCGTCATCAAGGCTGATCAGGACGGCACCTGGCAGGAAGTGGCTTCCGGCGAAAACTGGAAGTTGGAAAGGATAAACGGCGCAGACTACGCAGAAGATGCTGCCGCTTTACGGACCCGTATTGCCACCCTGATCAACAAACCATTTGATCTGGCATGGGATTATATGTTACGGGCCCAGCTGGTTACGCTCACCAAAAAGGAATACATACTGGTGCTGACGATGCACCATATCGCCGCAGATGGATGGTCTTCCGCTATCCTGATCAGTGAGCTGATGGAAGGCTACCGTGCCTTTACAGAAAAGCGCGATCCGCTTTATACCCCGCTGGATATTCAATATGCCGACTACGCGGTATGGCAGCGTAACTACCTGGCCGGAGCCGTAATGGAACAGAAGATCGCTCACTGGAAAAGTAAACTCACGGATGTAGCGGTAGCTGAAATTCCGGCCGACTTTGAACGTCCTGCTACCAGCAGCAATAAGGGCGCCTTTTTAGTATTTAATATAGAAAATACATTGGCTGCTTCGTTGCGGCAACTGGCACAACAGGAAGACGCAACACTGTATATGGTATTGCTGGCGGCGTTTAAAGTATTGCTGCACCGCTACAGCAGACAAGATGATATATGCGTAGGCGGCGCCGTAGCCGGAAGGATGCGTACAGAACTGGAGCCGCTCATCGGCTTTTTTGTCAATACCCTGGCATTGCGCACCGACCTGGGCGGGCATCCTTCTTTTTTATCCCTATTGCAGCGCGTTAAAAATACTTTACTGGATGCCTACGAATATGAAGATGCGCCTTTTGAAAAAGTAGTAGAAGCAGTAGTGAAAGAACGGGATATGAACAGGAATCCATTGTTTCAATCCATATTTGTATTACAAAATGTACCGGCCATACCGGCGTTACGTATAGACGAGGTGGTTATTACCGAAGAACCTATGATCCGTAACGCCAGCCTGTTTGATCTTACCTGGATTGCAGAAGAACGTCCCGGGGGAATCAGTATTTACCTGGAATATAGTACGGACCTGTTTACGGAAAGCACCATCCGGAAAATGTTTTCGCATTATGAAACCTTGCTGGCGGCCATCGTCAAAAATCCTACGGAGGCAATAAGCTCGCTGGACATGCTGAGCAACGGCGAAAAGGAGCAGTTGCTGCTTAGTTTCAATGCTACGGACTTTCCCTATCCGGCAGATAAAACAATCACGGCGTTGTTCGACGAACAGGTGGTATTGACGCCGGATGCCGTAGCACTTGTTTTTTGCGATACGCAACTTACTTACCGGCAGCTGCAGGAGCAGGCAGACAAGCTGGCCTGGTACCTGCGTAGCAAAGGCGTAAAGGAAGATACGATGGTGCCCATCTGTATGGAGCGTTCCGTACAACTGATAGTGGGCATATTGGCGATACTAAAAGCCGGTGGCGCTTATGTGCCTGTTGACCCTGCCTATCCCAGCGATCGTATCCGGTATATGCTGGAAGATACCCGGTCTGCCCTGATATTGACCAACAGCGCCCAGTTGCCAATGCTGCGTCAGGAGGTGCCTGCTATGGAAATGTTGTGCGTAGATGAAATGATGGAACTGCTCGGCGCTACGCCAATACCAACGCTTGTGACGTCCATCAATCCCGGATCGCTTGCCTATATTATTTATACTTCCGGTTCTACCGGACAGCCCAAAGGAGTGATGGTTACCCATCGCAATGTTACCAGCCTGGCCAGGGGGGGCAACTTCCTGGAATTTAGTGCGGCAGATGTATTATTATCTACCGGTTCTCCTTCTTTCGATGCTACTACCATTGAATATTGGGGCATGTTGCTGAACGGCGGACAGCTGGTATTATGCCCCGAACAGCGATTGCTGGACAACCAGTTGCTGAAGCTGGAGATCCGCCAGCAGGGCGTGAATAAAATGTGGTTTACTGCCAGCTGGTTTAACCAGCTGGTAGATGATGATATCGCCCTGTTTGAGGGATTGAATGCGTTGATGGTAGGAGGGGAGAAGTTATCGGAAGAACATATCCAGCGATTCCAGGCAGCATATCCTGCTACGGCTGTTATTAACGGTTACGGCCCTACGGAAAATACTACCTTTTCGCTCACCTGGAATATAAGGGCAGTGGAACCTGGGAAAAGCATTCCCATTGGCCGGCCACTGGGTAACCGTACCGCTTACATCCTCAGCGCCGAAGGACAATTGCTGCCGGCAGGCGTGCCAGGCGAGCTATATGTGGGAGGCGACGGCGTATCCCTCGGATACCTGAATCAGCCAGTATTAACTGCCCAAAAATTTGTACCTGATCCATTCAGTGATAGGCCTGATGCCAGGTTATACCGTACCGGCGACCTGGCGCGATGGCTGCCAGATGGCGCTATGGCCTATCTGGGCCGGATAGACGACCAGGTGAAAATACATGGTCACCGTATTGAACCCGGCGAAATAGAAAGCATATTACTGCAACACCCGAATATAAAACAGGCGGTGGTATTAATGCAGGTGAAAACAACCGGCGATAAATACCTGGTGGCATACCTGGTACCACAAGGCGATTTTGATAAAGCCGCGCTGACCGATTACCTGAAAAACAGGCTGCCCGCATATATGATACCGGCGCAGCTGGTGTCCCTGGAGAAAATGCCACTTACAGCCAATGGAAAAGCAGACCGGAAAGCCCTCCGGGCGCTGGAAGGAGATAGCGGGGAAACGGCGGTATACGTGGCTCCCGCCAATGAAACAGAACAGCAACTATTAAGTATATGGGAAAGATTTTTACAGAGAAAGGAGATCAGCACCCACGCTAATTTCTTTGAACTGGGAGGGCACTCTTTGCTGGCATCGCGGGTGGTGACCGCTATCCGTAGCGCCCTGCAGATAGAATTAAGTGTTACCCGTTTCTTCCAGTATCCTACCATCGCAGGCATGGCGGAATACCTGGCTGGTAAAGAAAAAGCCGCAAGCTTACCCGCGATTACTGCCGGTACGCGGCCGTTCCGGATACCGTTGGCATTTAGCCAGGAGCGTTTATGGTTTATCGACCAGATGAATGGCACTGTGGCCTACCATGTACCATTGGCCATCCGGTTAAAGGGAACACTGGACGAAAGCGGTTTATCTCATGCGCTGCATGCCATAGTGAACCGGCATGAAGCACTGCGTACGGTAATCCGGCAGGAGCATGGCGTGCCTTACCAGGAATTGCTGCCGGCCGATGACTGGCAGCTTACGCTGATCCAGGACGAAAAATACAGCACACAGGAACAACTACAGGCCCATTTGATCGACCTGGTAAATGCCCCATTTGACCTGGCCCGGGATTATATGTTACGGGCTGATTTAATCCGCCTGTCGGCAGATGAACATATACTGCTGATCACCCTGCATCATATTTCTTCCGATGGCTGGTCCGTTACCTTACTGGTAAATGACATGGCTGAATTATACAATGCTTATATAGAAAAGCGGTCTGCCATGTTGGAACCGCTACATCTCCAGTTTGCAGACTATGCCGTTTGGCAACGCAGCATCGCCGATAGTGACCGGCTGCGTAAGCAGTTATCCTACTGGGAGCAGCAACTGCAAGGCGTGGAAGTATTGCAGCTTCCGGCCGATTTCTCCAGGCCGGCCATTCAAAGCACCCGGGGCGCCGTGAAGCAGTTTACCCTGGATCGCGGTTTGTCACAGCAGCTGCAGCAGTTTTCCCTGCAACAGGATGTTACGCTTTTTATGACCCTGCTAGCGACATTTAAAGTATTACTTTACCGCTACAGTGGCCAGGAAGATATTTGCGTGGGTTCTTCTATTGCCGGCAGAACACAGGAAGAAGTTGCCGGCATAATTGGCTTCTTTGTCAACACCCTGGCGCTGCGCAGTGATCTGAGCCAGCATCCTTCTTTCCTTACTTTGTTACAACAGGTAAAGCAAACCACGCTGGCCGCCTATGATCACCAGGAGGTGCCTTTTGAAAAAGTAGTAGAGGCCGTGAACGCGGAGCGCGACTTAAGCAGAACACCGCTATTCCAGGTGTTGTTTGAATTACAGAATACGCCGGCAGTGGAACAACTGCAATTGGGCGCGTTGACGGTTACCCGGGAAGAGGTAAAGTACAACACCGCCCAGTTTGACCTAGTGGTGTCTATGGAAGACGGCCCTGAAGGACTTACCGGCTACGTGGAATATGTGACCGATGTTTTCGCGGAAGCTACCATTACACAGCTGATAACGCATTTCAGGCAGCTGCTTACCACCGTTATCACGCAGCCGGATACACGCATTAATACATTACCATTGCTGACCGAAGCCGAGCGGCATCAACAGCTGGTGACCTTTAATAATACGACTGTAGATTTTCCTCATAATAGCACATTCATTGACCAGTTTGGCCTGCAGGCGCGGCGTACGCCTGCGGCGCCCGCGCTGGTAATGGACCGCCAGGTGCTTACGTATGCTTCCCTGGAGGAGCGCTCCAATCAACTGGCGCATTACCTGCAGGAAGTGGGGGTAGACAATACCTCGCTGGTACCTGTTTGCTTAGACCGCTCACCGGACATGGTCATCGCGATACTGGCTATTATGAAAGCCGGTGGCGCTTATTTGCCCGTAGATCCAGGATACCCGGAAGAGCGGATGACGTATATGCTGAACGATTGTAAAGCCCAATGGGTTATCAGCAGCAGCACCGGCAAACAAACGCTGGAGAAGGCCAGCCGTGTGCGCATTATTTCCCTGGATGAGGAACAGGCAGTCATCAGCGGATACCCGGTTACTACTTTACCCACATTGCCGGCGCCTTCGCAACTGGCCTATGTGATTTATACTTCCGGTTCTACCGGGCTGCCTAAGGGCGCTATGATAGAACATGCCGGTATGCTAAATCACCTGTTGGCCAAAGTAAATGACCTTAAGATGGACGCCGCTTCCATCGTGGCTTTTACCGCTGCCTTCACTTTCGATATTTCCGTATGGCAGATGTTTGCCGCCTTGTTATGCGGTGGCCATACCGTTATTTACCCCACAGATACCATTTTACAACCCACCTCGCTTATGCAGGCCGTAAAAGCGGATAAGATAACGATCCTCGAGGTAGTTCCTTCCTATCTCTCCGCGATATTGGCTACCGTAAAAGGGACATCTCTCCCGCAACTACAATACCTGCTGGTAACCGGCGAAACAGTTCCCAGGCCGCTGCTGGCGGAATGGTTCCAACATAAGGACTATCGCACTATTCCGGTAGTGAATGCCTATGGCCCTACGGAAGCGTCGGATGATATTACGCATCATTTTATGTATGAAACGCCCGGGCATAGCAATGTACCTCTCGGCAAGCCCATACAAAACCTGCATATACATATACTGGACGCCTCCCAACAGCTATGTCCCATCGGCGTTGCGGGGGAGATCTGTGTATCCGGTATAGGTGTAGGGCGCGGTTATCTTAACAGGCCAGAATTAACGGCAGAAAAATTTGTGAAAGATCCGTTTAGTGAAAATAATACCGTACGAATGTACCGTACGGGCGACCTGGGTAAATGGCTGCCAGACGGCACCATCATGCACCTGGGAAGAATCGACAACCAGGTGAAGATTCGTGGCTACCGCATAGAACCAGGTGAAATTGAAAGGGTGATAGAAAAAAGCGGGATGATCAAACAGGTAGTGGTGATGACGAAAGCAGACCAGCACCAACAACTGCAGCTGGTAGCTTATGTAGTAGGACGGGAAAATTTTGATAAAGATGAACTGCTGGGATACCTGAAAACAAAACTCCCGGAATATATGGTACCGGCGCAGTGGGTAGTATTAGCGGAAATGCCGCTTTCCGCCAATGGAAAGATCGACAGGAAAGCGTTGCCGGAATCTACGATAGCTACCGTGTCAGCCGGTTTATATGTAGCTCCCACCAATGAGCTGGAGGGAAAACTGGCAGCTATCTGTGCCAGGCTGCTGGAAATAGAACGGGTAAGCATATACGATAACCTCTTTGAAATTGGCATGCATTCCCTGTTGATCATGCGCCTTGCGGCCACGGTTCACGAGGAATTTGGTATGCAGGTATCGGTGCGGACTTTCTTTCAGCTGACAACGATTGCTGCCTTAGCCAAGTATATCGACATAAATAAAATGGTGGCTGTTACCCCCACTTCTAAACAGAAAAAAATTATTCTATAACCCTATTTTTTAAACTATTCAAGATGTTAGATTTTAATCTGAACGAAATAATTGATCTGTTAAAAGAGGCCAATGATAGCGGAATAAAAATATCCTGTGATAACGATAACTTATTGGTGGAAACGGATGAAGATAAAGAGATTGATGCCTATTTCCTCGATAGATTAAGGGATAATAAGCATTCACTGATAGCATATTTTAAGAAACATACCTCCGGCACACCGGACAAACATTTCTCAGGCAGCATACAGGAGGCCCGGGGCAATGATTACGGACGGGTACCGTTGTCATTCAGCCAGGACCGTTTATGGTTTATTCACCAGCTGGAAGGCAGCGTACAATATCATATACCCGCCGCATTGAGATTGAAGGGGAAACTGGATATAGGCGCGCTGAACTTTGCCTTGCGCACCGTAGTGAATCGCCATGAAGTACTGCGTACGGTGATACAGCTCGAAGACGGGCAGGCCTGGCAGCATGTGTTGGAAAAAGACAAATGGGAGCTGGATGTCATTGACGGCACATCCGGCTATGAAGATCCTGCAGCCCTGCAAACATTTATCGATGAGTTGGTGCAAAGACCATTTGACCTGTTCCAGGATCATATGCTGCGTGCTCACCTCGTAAGATTGGCACCAGCAGAATACCTGCTGGTGCTGGTGATGCATCATATTGCCTCCGATGGCTGGTCTACCGCCATCCTGGTAAATGAGTTAAACGAAGCATACACCGCCGCAGCCACACATCGTGAACCGGTGCTGGACCCCTTGGATATCCAGTTCGCCGACTACGCCGTATGGCAACGTAAATACCTGGCTGGTAATATGCTGGATAAACAGCTTTCGTATTGGAAGAAGCAGCTGGACGGGGCTTCTTTGTTAAATCTCCCTACCGACTATGAACGTCCAGCGGTAAAGAGTACCCGGGGCGCTTTGGTATCTTTTCATATCAATCAGCAGTTGACAGAGCGGTTGCAGGAATTATCGCAGGAGAATGGCGCTACGCTGTACATGACACTGCTGGCCGCTTTCAAGGTGTTACTATATCGCTATAGCGGGCAGGAAGATATCAGCATTGGCGGCGTGGTAGCAGGCAGGATGCGAACAGAAATGGAACGCCTGATCGGTTTTTTTGTAAATACACTGGTATTACGTACCGACTTGGGCGGCAACCCGGCATTTACCACGTTGTTGCAACAGGTGAAAAATACTTTGCTCGATGCATACGAACACCAGGAGGTACCTTTTGAAAAAGTGGTGGAAGCGGTGATGGGAGAGCGGGATATCAGTAAAAATCCTTTATTCCAGGTAGTTTTTGTATTACAGAATGTGCCGCCTACCAAAGAGTTAAAGATGGGAGAAGTGGTGATGCAGGACGAAAAGATTATGCGCACTACCAGCCTGTTTGATCTTTCCTGGTCCATGGAGCAAGGCCCCGATGGTATCGACGTGGAAGTGGAATACTATGTAGATATTTTCAGCGAAGCCACCATTCAGCGGATGGTACAGCATTTCCAGGTACTGCTGCAATCGGCCGTAGATAACCCGGCGCAGCCCATTGGCATGCTGCATATGCTCAGCGAAGCCGAAGTAAATCAATTGCTGGTATCATTCAATGATACAGCTACGCTCTATCCTTCGTCTGAAAGTGTGGTGTCTATTTTTGAGGGACAGGTAGCCCGTTCACCGGAAGCGCCGGCAGTTACGTTCGGCAAACGGCAACTTACCTATATGGAGCTGGACGAACAGGCCAACCAGGTAGCCAACTACCTGGCGGAGCAAGGGATTCGGCCGGGTAATACGATTGCGTTGTTGTCGCGACGCGGCATAGAAATGATCGTCGGCATCTTAGGTATCCTTAAAAGCGGCAATGCCTACGCACCTTTTCATACGGCCTACCCGGCAGATCGCCTGCACGGTATGATGGAAGATGCCGGCATCACCACATTGCTATATACCAGCAGGGAGCTGTTTAACACCTCGGGGATGGATCAGTTTACGCCCGGCCTGGACATCAGCGCCGCGCGTAAAAGCGCTGTAACACCGCCGGGCATACGAACCGGCAGCGATGCCTGTATCAATGTGATGTATACTTCCGGTACCACCGGTACACCCAAAGGGATTGCCATCACTAATAAAAATATTATCAACCTGGCCCTCGACCGCGGCGCCACTGCGGTGCTGCCTGCCGACCGGCTGCTCCAATGCTCCAACTACGCATTTGATGGTACTACGTTCGACATTTACAGCGCACTGCTCAACGGCGCCTGCTTATGTATGGTGGATGACGACGCGGCCATAGATGTGTTTGAGTTATCCAGGATCATCGCTGCCGAGAAAATCACCATCGCGCTTTTCCCTACGGCCTTATTCCACAACTTTATCGATAACCAGGTTTCCGGTCTGAAATCCATGCGGAAAATTCTGTTCGGCGGGGAAAAAGCGTCCCTGCCGCACCTGGAAAAAGCCCTGGCAGTGCTGGGACCAGGGAAACTCGTCAATATGTACGGCCCTACCGAAATAACCGTGGCCGCTACCTGTTACGAAGTAAATGATGTAAGTGGAAAATTATCCGTTCCCATTGGATCGCCTATGGCCAATACCAGCATCCGCATACTGGATGAAAATAAACAGCTGGTGCCGATAGGAGTGAGTGGGGAACTTTATGTAGGTGGCGATGGCGTTTCATTGGGTTATGTAAACAGACCGGATTTAACAGCAGAAAAATATGTAACGCTGGAAAATGCACCCGGCCGTTGGTACCGCACCGGCGATAAAGCACGCTGGCTGCCGGATGGCACCATTGCCTACGCAGGAAGGATCGACGACCAAGTGAAAATCCGTGGTTACCGTATTGAACCCGCAGAAATAGAACGGGCACTAAACAATCTCCCGGAAGTAGGCGACAGCTGCGTAGTGGTAAAACAGCAATCTACCGGTGAAAAAAGGCTGGTAAGCTATTATATCCCCGAACAGGAAGCCGTGCAGCAAAAAGAGTATGAGCTGTCACAGTCCCAGATCGCCAGCTGGAGAGCCTTATACGACACCGCCTATAGTAAAACTGACGAGATAGAAGACCTCGATGAAGAGTTCAATATTACCGGCTGGAACGATAGCTTCACCGGCGGGCCTATTCCTGCTGAAAATATGCAGCAATGGGTAGATGATGTTACCCGCCTCATCATAGCACTGCAACCCAAAAGAGTGCTGGAAATAGGATCGGGCACGGGGTTGATTTATTACCCGATTGCCGATCATATAGACCGTTATATCGGGACCGACTTCTCCCGCGTGTCGGTAGAACAAATCCTGCGCCGCATCAACAAAGGTGAACGCCGTTACCCAGATACAGAAATGAAATTATGTGCGGCACATGAAATTATCCTGGAAGAGAAAGAAGAGATTGACCTGGTGATACTCAACTCTATTGTTCAGTATTTTCCAGGCGCCGCTTATATGACCGATGTACTGGCTAAAGCCATTTCCCTGCTGCGCGGTCAGGGCCGCATTGTGGTAGGCGACGTCCGCGATCTGCGTTTGCTGCCTGCTTTTAAACGCCGCCTGCAACTGGATAAACTGCATGATAAAACCAGCATCCGCGAGCTGGAATGGAGTGTAGAACAAGAGGTGTTAAGGGAAGAAGAATTGTGTTTTTCTCCCGCCTATTTTTATCAGCTGCAAACACGCTTCCCGGAAATCACCCACGTGGAAATTGTATGGAAGCAAGGTGATTATATCAATGAGTTGAGCCTTTACCGTTATACGGTAATCATGCATGTGGGCATTGAAAAGCCCGTATTGCAACCGGACTGGCAGCCATGGGACAGTATCGCCGATAAAAGCCACATCATTGACCAGTTAACAAACCGTATTCCGGTGATCGCCCTACAGGATGTACCAGGACATCGGGTATGGAGAGAGCGTATGCTGGATCATGCGCTGAAAAATAACCTGTTCGGCAATGTAGGCGACTTATCGGCCTATATCAGCGCGCCGGACGAAGTAACACATACCGTTAATGAGATACTGGCGGAAGCAACAGCGGCTGGTTATAGCTACCGCTTCCTGCTGGATGAAGACCCGCTGAAAGTAAACCTGCTGATAGAACGGGATCGCTTTGATGGTTTTGTGGAACAATCCTATAGCAACAGCATCAGTTTTACGGACCTGGTGAAAACAAATATTCCACTGTTTACCGATATCTGCGAATCATTACAGAAAGGTATCAAACAGCAACTGCTGGACCGCCTGCCGGATTACATGGTGCCGGCAGATTTTGTAGCCCTGCAACAGTTGCCGCTAACGGGTAACGGCAAGGTAGACCGTAAGTTCCTGGCGGCATGGGAAGACATACAACGGAAGAGGCTCATTAACTACGTGGCCCCCACCAATGAAACAGAACAGCGGCTCGCCGATATCTGGCAGCACCTGCTGGGAGTGGATCGTGTGGGTATACAGGATAACTTCTTTGAATTAGGTGGTCACTCATTACTTGCTACACGCGTGGTGTCCGCGGTTCGTAAAGAACTGGATGTGGAGTTGACGGTAAAAGACTTCTTCATCTATCCCACCATTGCGTTGCTGGCAGCCTACCTGGAGCAACAGGAAAAAGGTTCGTCTTTGCCGCCGCTGATCGCCGGTCCGCGACCTGCCAATATCCCCCTGTCTTTCAGCCAGGAACGGTTGTGGTTTATCGATCAGCTGCAGGGCACCGTGCCTTACCATATGCCGGTAATACTGCGGTTGCATGGCAACCTCGACGTAGCCGGCCTGGAATATGCACTCCGCAATGTAGTGAACGGACATGAAGTATTACGCACCGTCATCACACCAAAAGATGGCGTCGCCTGGCAGCACGTAATGGATAAGGACCAGTGGCAGCTCACTATCGTACCCGCAACTCCGGAGCTGGCAGATGAAGCCAGCTTAAAACAATTATTAAGCACCCTGGCAGATATGCCTTTTGACCTGTGCCGCCATCATATGCTGAGAGCGCATCTGCTGCCGTTGTCGGCTAATGAGCATTTGCTCTTGCTCACCATCCACCATATTGCCTGCGATGGTTGGTCTATATCCATCCTGGTAAAAGAACTGGTGGAACTATACCGGGCTTACGCAGAAAAACGGGCGCCGATACTGGAAAAACCGGAAATTCAATATGCTGACTATGCCCTATGGCAGCGCAATAGTTTTGACGGAGCCATCCTGGAGGAGAAAATGGCCTACTGGAACCGGCAACTGCGCAACGTACTTCCCTTAGACCTGCCCACAGACTATCCACGGCCCGCCGTGCAACAATTTAATGGCGCCATTAGCTGGTTCCATATCGACCAGGAATTAACCCAGCAGCTCCACCTGTTGTCGAAGGAACAAGGCGTTACCCTGTTTATGACATTGTTAACCGCCTTCCAGGTGTTGCTGCAACGGTATAGCGGCCAGGATGATATTTGCGTGGGCTCCCCGGTATCCGGCAGAACACAGCAGGAAACAGAAGGACTGATCGGCTTCTTCCTGAATACCGTGACATTAAGAACAGATCTCAGCGATAATCCTTCATTCAGCGTGCTGCTGCAACAAGTGAAAAATACAACACTCGATGCATATGAACACCAACAGGTGCCTTTTGAAAAGATAGTAGAACAGCTGGCGAAAGACCGGGATATGAGCCGTAGCCCGCTGTTCCAGGCCATGTTTGTATTGCAGAATACCCCGCCCGTACCGGAATTGTTATTGGGAGATCTGCACCTGGCTTATGAAGAGGTGCCACATAAAACAACGTTGTGCGACATCACCCTCTCTTTGGAAGAACAACAAGATGGTATCCGAGGGTACGCCGAATATTGCACTGATTTGTTTAGCGCCGACAGGATTAAACAAATGATGAAGCATTTTGAGCAGTTACTCCGCTCCATTGTAAGTGCACCGGCTGCACAGATCAATACCCTGCGTATTACTACCCCGGCGGAAGAAGCGCAGCTGCAGGCCGCATTCAACAGCCAGGTAACAGACTACCCAAGGAATAAAACGATTATCGACCTTTTCGACCGGCAGGTATTACTCACGCCAGATGCGGTGGCGGTAGTGTTTGAGTCAACCCAGCTTACTTATCACGAGCTGAATAGCCGGGCCAACCAGCTGGCCCATTATCTAAGAGAACTGGGTGTTCGGGAAGATACACTGGTACCGGTATTCCTGGAGCGCAGCGAACACATGGTCATCGCCATGCTGGGCATTCTGAAGGCTGGTGGTGCTTATGTTCCCATCGATCCGGAATATCCGCAGGAAAGGATCCGGTTTATGCTAACGGATACTGGCGCGCAGTATATCGTGACTAATAGTGAAAGTGCCCATTTACTCGAGGTGGAAGCGTCCGTTGCCGTAGTGTCGCTGGACGGTGATCAGCATATCCTGGAAGAATTTCCGCAGGATAATCCCGAAAGCTTCGTTCATCCGCACCACCTGGCGTATGTGATCTATACCTCCGGTTCTACCGGCCAGCCGAAAGGCGTGTTACTGGAGCATTATAACGTAGTGCGGTTGTTTGAAACCGATACGCCGCTATATGATTTCGACAGCAATGATGTATGGACAATGTTCCATTCCATGTGCTTCGACTTTTCCGTATGGGAAATGTATGGCGCCTTATTCTACGGTGGCCGCCTGGTAATTGTGTCAAAACAGGTGGCCAGAGATGCGGCGTTATTCGGGCAGCTGTTGCTGTCGGAAGGCGTAACGGTGCTCAACCAAACCCCTGCCGCCTTCTACGTATTGCAAGAGTACCTGGTGGCCAATGCACCAACGGTGCCTGTCAGGTACGTGATATTTGGAGGGGAGGCATTGAACCCGGTGATGATAAAGCCGTGGAAAGAATTGTATCCGTCTTGCAAAATGGTGAACATGTATGGTATTACGGAAACCACCGTGCATGTAACTTACCAGGAGATTGGAACGGCACACCTGCAAAGTAGCAGCAGCATTATAGGTAAAGCTATCCCTACACTGGGGCTCTACATCCTCGACGCTAACAGGCACTTATCGCCGGTAGGCGTACCGGGAGAGTTGTATGTATCCGGCGCCGGTTTGGCCCGGGGATACCTGAACCGGGAAGCATTAACCCAAGAACGTTTCCTGCCTAACCCATTCAGCAACGACGCCGATTATAACCGCTTGTATAAAACCGGCGACCAGGCCCGCTGGCTGGCCGACGGCAATATTGAATACCTGGGACGTATAGATCAGCAGGTGAAAATCCGTGGTTACCGTATTGAACTGGGCGAAATTGAAAATGTACTGCTGCAGAGCGGCCTGGTAAAACAGGTAGTGGTAGTAGCTGCCAATGACAGCACCGGCAGTAAGATACTTGCGGCTTATATTGTTTCCGAAGCGCGCTTCGATCGCGAACAGGTGATAGGGGTGTTGAAGCAGCGGTTACCGGATTATATGATACCGGCCTTGTTTATTACGTTAGATAAGATGCCTTTGACATCCAACGGAAAAGTAGACAGGAAGGCATTACCAGATATACACGCAGGTACGCCGGCTACACATGAATATGTAGCCCCACGCAATGAAATGGAACAGTTGCTGGCAGATGTTTGGCAGGAATTGCTGCAGCTGCCACGGGTAGGCATATACGATAATTTCTTTGAACTGGGAGGACACTCGTTGTTGTCGATGCGCATGGTAGCGGTGCTTCGAAAGAAAATTGCCGTGGAACTAACGGTTAGGTCTATATTCCTGTATCCGCACATTCATGAGCTGGCAGCCTTTTTAGCAGGACAAGCCACGCAAACATTCCTGCCTGCCGTGAAAGCCGGCAAAAGGCCCGCACGCATTCCTTTGTCTTTCAGCCAGGAACGTCTATGGTTTATTGATCAGCTGGAAGGAAGTGTACAGTACCACGTGCCCGCAGTACTGCGGCTTCGCGGGGTACTTAATGTCGATGCGCTGGCCACCGCCCTGCGTAGTGTGGTCAACCGCCATGAAATATTAAGGACAGTGATCCGGCAAAATGATGGCCGCGGCTACCAATACATCCTGGATGAAAATAAATGGACATTAAACATCACCGACCTGCCCGCCTATAAAGGAGATCCTACGGCATTGCAAACTTTTATAAAATCAATCATAGATGCACCGTTTGATCTGTCAATAGACCACATGCTGCGTGCTGACCTCGTAGTGCTGGGAGCTGATGACCATATCCTGGTCATCACTACGCACCACATTGCCTCCGATGCCTGGTCCACCGGCATCCTGGTAAAAGAGCTGGTCGCTTTTTATATGGCCGCCTCTACTGGCCAGGAAGTACTGCTGGACAAAATGGAGCTACAATATGCCGATTATGCCATCTGGCAAAGAACTTATATCACCGGCGATGTACTGGATAAACAGCTGGCTTACTGGAAGGAAAACCTGGCAGGCATCACGCCATTAAACCTGCCATTAGATTATCCAAGACCACCGGTGAGAAGTACCAGGGGAGGAGCGATCAGCTTCCAGCTGCCCGCTGAGCTAACTGCACAGCTGCATCAGTTGAGCCGGCAGGAAGGCGTGAGCATGTTCATGACATTGTTCACCGCCTTCAACGTAATGCTGTATCGTTACAGCGGGCAGGAAGATATCTGTGTAGGCAGCCCCATAGCGGGTAGAACACAACAGGAAATAGAAGGCCTCATCGGCTTCTTCATTAATATGCTGGCGTTACGGGTGGATTTGCGCGGTAACCCTTCTTTCCGTGCACTGCTGCAACAGGTAAAACAAACTACGCTGCAGGCCTTTGAACACCAGGAAGTACCTTTTGAAAAAATAGTAGACCAGGTGGTAGTGGACAACGACAGAAGCCACCGGCCTGTGTTCCAGGTCGTTTTCGGTTTGCAGAATAACGTCAACCAGCCGGATCTTCAATTCGGAGACATTGTTTTATCAGAAGAAACGGTAGAACATACATCTGCCAAATTTGACCTGGTATTCAGCATGGACGAAGATGAAGACGGGCTAAATGGAACAGTGGTGTATTGCGCGGACCTGTTTAAAGAAGCTACCGTGGCGCGTATGATCGGGCATTTCCAACAACTGCTGTATGCCGTAGTAGCATCGCCGGCACAGCATATTGCAGTATTACCCATGCTAACTGGTGCAGAAGAACAACAATTACTGTCCGTAAAAGGTACCTACGAACGGGAATATACTCAACAAATCACTTTTGTAGACTTGTTTGAAGCGCAGACCAACCGTTCACCGGAGGCTACAGCCGTGGTATTTGAGGAGGATACGCTGACCTATCGCGAGCTGAATGAACGCGCTAATTGCCTGGCCCATTACTTAAGAAGCAGACGCGTAAAAGCAGGCACCCTGGTGCCGGTTTGTATGGAACGCTCGCTCAATATGATGGTCAGCATCCTGGGCATCCTGAAAGCGGGAGCCGCCTATGTACCCGTAGAACCGGATTTTCCGGAAGATCGCATCCGGTTTATGCTGGAAGATACTGATGCCTCCAATATCATTACGCTCAGTAAGTATGCCGACCGGCTACAGGCAGATCCAGCAGACATTATACTACTGGACGATGACTGGAACGATATTAAAGTCAATGGCAAAGAAAATCTCCCCGGACTTACCCGGGCCGATCACCCCGTATATGTGATTTATACCTCCGGTAGTACCGGTCAGCCGAAAGGGGTAGTAGTCACGCACAGTAACCTGGCGGACTATATTGCCGGTCTCACCAACACCTTGCCTGTAAAAGAATGCGGCTCCTTTGGACTCATGTCCAGCATGGCCACTGATTTGGGCAATACCGTGATCTTTGGCGCGCTGGCCAATGGTGGGGCATTACATATCTTCTCCAAAGAGATGGTACAGGATACCACTATTTTATATAACTACCTCGACAAGCACCCGGTTGACTGTATCAAAATAGTGCCGTCGCACTGGAAGGCATTATGTTTACCAGATAGATTACTGTTGCCCGAAAAGTTGTTAATCTTTGGGGGAGAAACGTTGGAAGCATCTGTAACAGCTTCGATTTACGCAACGGGAACAGCTTGTACCGTAGTGAATCACTATGGGCCTACAGAAACCACAATTGGTAAATTACTGCATGTCGTTGACAGCAACGCCGCTTATGGCGAGAGCATTCCGGTAGGTAAGCCCTTCTCCGCTACGCAGGTCTATGTACTCAGCAATGAACTACAGCTATGCCCGGTAGGTGTTCCCGGAGCGCTGTATATCGGTGGTGAAGGGGTAGCCCGGGGATACCTGAACAATGAAGCACTGACAGCTACTAAGTTCATCGCAGATCCTTTTAGCAATGGCCGGTTATACAGCACCGGCGATATGGTAAAATATCTCCCCGATGGTAATATACTCTTCATGGGCCGTGTGGATGACCAGGTAAAAATACGTGGTTACCGTATTGAGCTGGGAGAAATAGAACGAGCGCTGAACAATTGCGCTACTGTAAAACAGGCGGTAGTAGTTGTTAAAAATGATCATCTTGGTAATAAACGACTGGTAGCCTATGTGGTAGCGGAGGAAGATGTTGACAAAGATGAAATACTGGAACAGCTGACCGCGCAGCTACCAGATTATATGGTGCCTTCGCTGTTGATGGTACTGGATTATTTCCCACTGCTGGCAAACGGTAAGATCGACAAAAAATCCTTGCCAGATCCGGATGTACAAACCCTGCAAACAGATAATTATGTAGCGCCCCGCAATGAGCTGGAACGTACCCTGGCAGATATATGGGAAGCAGTGCTGGGTGTGGAAAGGGTAGGGATCAATGATAACTTCTTTGCGTTGGGTGGCGATTCTATTATCACTATACAGGTAGTGAGCCGGGTGAGAAGAAGCGGTTACGAATTACAGGTAGGCGATTTATTCGACTACCAAACTATTGCCATGTTATACGCGGTAATGTCGGCCCGTAAGAATGCCGCCACGTCGCTGCTAGCCGACCAGGAAATACAAAGCGGCAGCTGTGGCTTGTTGCCGGTGCAGCAATGGTATTTTGAAAAAGAAGGGACTACGCCCTCTCATTTCAACCAGAGCATGTTACTGACCATCGACAAGCGTATTCCTTCTTCTACCTTGTCTGCCGCCATTATGCAGCTGGTGCAGTACCACGATAGCCTGCGTTTCAAATATACTTACGGTTCCGGCGGATGGGAACAGGTGTACAGTACTTCCGAGGGGATGCTGAATGTAGTAAACCTGCAAACGGAATCGCTGGACGAGTTACCCGCCATGCTGGAAACTTATGGTAATAGTTACCAACGCAGCATTGATGTCACAAAAGGTAATTGTGTCAGTGCCGTATTGTTCTTAACGCCTGCCGGCGATACCCACAACCGCTTGCTGCTGGCCATTCATCACCTGGTAGTAGATGGCGTATCATGGCGTATTTTACTGGAAGACCTGGAACGTTTAATAGATGGCCTGTATCGTAATGAGCCGGTATCGCTGGGTAATAAAAGCAGTTCTTACAGGCAATGGCATGAGGCACTGGTGAAATATGGGCAAACAAATCGCTTGTTGAAGCAGGCAGACTATTGGTCTGACATCATACAGCAGCACAGGCCTTTGCCGGTAGATAATACCTACGAAGGAGTGTTGCGGGTAAAAGATATGGCGCATTACCAGGTGAAACTGGGTCCCTTCTTTACACAAAAATTATTGCAGGAAGTACCGGCTGCCTATCGTACAGAAATAAACGATGTATTACTGAATGCCCTGGCACTCGCCCTCAATAGCTGGGTAGGTGGCGATGTGGTGATTGGATTGGAAGGCCATGGCCGGGAAGATATCGATAAAGGAACCGATGTAGGCAACACGGTAGGTTGGTTTACCAGCCTGTACCCGGTACTGTTACCAGGAAATAGGGTGGGAGACAGCGGCACATTATTGCGTAACCTGAAAGAACAGCTCCGCGGGATCCCCGACAAAGGAATTGGCTTCGGCGTACTGAAATATATCAACAGGCTGGCAGCATTGCAGGGCAACGATCCATGGGATATCACTTTCAACTATCTCGGGCAGTTTGATACCGTAACGAGTGGAGGCAAGTGGTTTGCCGTTACCGACGAACCCGCCGGCGCAGAAGCCGGCGATGACTACACTGTGCGCCGTAAAATAGCCGTAAACGGTATGGTCACCGGCGGCGAATTGGTATTGGACTGGAGTTATAGCAACAAACATTACAACGACAGTACCATCATAACACTGGCGCAAAAGTATATCGATGAACTGGAAACGATTATCCTGCATAGCGTAGGGCAGGCAGCTAAACAGCCGCTGCTGACACCATCCGACTATGGGCTTGGCGGTGTAGTGAGCAATACGGAACTGGACCAGTTCCTGGATACGCCGATGCCCGGTGATACCACCCGCCGCCAGGAGATTACCGCTATGTACCGGCTGAGCGGACTACAGGAAGGTATGTTGTTCCATGGTTTGTACGATAACACGGTAGATGCCTATACAGAACAGTTTACCTACCTGTTGCATCAAACCGATATCAACGCGTTTATACAAAGCTGGCAGCACCTGTTGCAGCAACACACCATTCTGCGCAGCGCGTTTTATCATGACGCCTTCCATGTACCGGTGCAATGTGTGTACCGTAACGTACAATTGCCGGTAACACTACTGGACTATCGTTACCTCGATGCAGCCGCCCAGGAAGCCGCCTGGATCGAGCATGAATCGCAAGTACTGCAACAAGGCATTGATTTTATGGCGCCGCCATTAATGAAGATGAGCCTCCTGCAGTTGACCGACGATACCTGGCGCATGGTATGGACCTATCATCACCTCCTGGTAGATGGCTGGTCAATGCCGGTGTTGCTGGAGGAGTTGCTGCGTACCTACGAAGCCCTGGCATCCGGAAAGCAACCGGAGGTAATCGCCACCGATCATTATGAAGAATACATCCGATACCTGGACCGCAGGGATAAAGAGGAAGAAGGCGATTATTGGCGCGGATACCTGGCCGGTATCAGCAACAGCACGCTGCTTCCGTTTATCAGCAGCGCAGACCGCACAAAAGCCCAGGGACGCTATAAAACGACACCGGTGGTATTGGATGCGGCCAAAACACGCCTCATTACCGCCTATGCACAGCAACAACGACTAACTGTCAATACCCTGATGCAGGGCGTGTGGGCGTACCTGTTATACCGGTATACCGGCAATAAGCACATAGCCTACGGCGCTATCGTATCTGGTCGCCCGGACGATATGCCGGGTATAGAAAGAAAAGTGGGAATGTATATCAATACCCTGCCGGTACACATTGCTATAACACCCGAACAGTCTGTTACCGACTGGTTACGCGACATACAGGCGGCCCAGGTGCAGAGCCGTAAGTACCAATATACGCCGTTGCGTGACAGCCAGCGCTATACCGGTATTAACGGCGACCTGTTCGATACCCTCATGGTATATGAGAACTACCCGGTTGATGAAGCCACATTGGCTTATCCATGGAAATTACAGATAGAGCAGCTGCATGTGGAGGAACATACGAACTATCCACTGAGCATCACCATAGGGGTGGGACAGGAAATTACGATCCTGTTACAGCATAATACCACCTTGTTGTCGCCTGACTATATCAGGCAGATCAGTGAACATTTCTTACAGGTGCTGGAGTATATCGTGCAGCATCCCGTGGCAAAGACCGGAGACCTCGTACTGCTCACGGAAGAAGAACGCGAACGTATAGCCGTTGCGTTTAATACCGCAGCATTGCCACAACCAACCGTGGGTAAATCTGCTATAGACCTGTTTAAGGAACGGGTAGCCCTGGCGCCTCATCAAATCGCCCTGGTATTTGACGCGCAGGAACTCACCTACGGGCAACTGGATCAACGTTCAGATCAGCTGGCACTATACCTTATCAGCAAAGGCGTGCAGAAAGAAACGCTGGTGCCCGTTTGCCTGGAACGTTCGTTAGATATGATAGTGGCCATATTAGCGGTGCTCAAGGCAGGAGGAGGTTATCTTCCGATCGATCCTTCTTACCCGGCTGCACGTATCAGCTACCTGTTGGAAGACAGTCGCGCTACGATGATGATCAGCAGCCAGGAGGTGGCTGTCGCGCTGGATATACCCCCTCATATTCATCTCATTAAAATAAATGACGTCTGGCAGGGGATTACCCAACAGCCTGGCATAAGTCTCAGCACTACGCCCGCACCGGATGATTTAGCTTATGTGATCTATACTTCCGGCAGTACCGGCCATCCGAAGGGAGTAATGATCGAGCATAAAGGATTGGTAAACCTGGCCCTGAACATGGAAGCCGTGTTGCCATTAACGCCTGGCATACGGGTACTGCAATTCTCCGCTTTCGGTTTCGATGCTTCCTGCTTCGAAATCTTCAGTACCCTGCTCAGTGGCGGTTGCCTGGTGATTCCGCATAAAGAAGACCTGTTGTCGGCAGATAAGTTTGGAGAAATGGTACGGCAACACCAGGTGGAATTGCTGTTGCTGCCGCCTTCTTATCAACATACGATCCGGGAGGAACTGGGGACCATCAAAACAATTATTTCCGGCGGCGAGGCGCTGAACCGGGAAGATACCAAATACTTCCAGTCAAAAGGCATCCGCGTATTTAACGCTTACGGCCCTACGGAAAACAGTGTTATCACCACTATGACGGATAGCCCAATGCAGGGCGATACCGTGGTGATTGGCAAGCCGTTGGCGAACGTGCAGGTATATATCCTGGACCAGCAAAACGAACTATGCCCGGTAGGCGTAGCGGGCGAAATTTGCGCCGGCGGCGCCGGGGTTGCGCGTGGTTATCTGTATCGCCCAACCCTCACGGCAGAGAAATTCATACCGGATCATTTCAGCAACCAGCCAGGCGCCCGCCTGTACCGCACCGGCGATCTGGGTCGCTGGCTGCCGGATGGCAGCATCGAATACCTAGGACGAATAGATGATCAGGTGAAAATCCGTGGCTACCGTATTGAGCCCGGAGAAATTGAAAATGCCCTGCTGCAAACGGGATTCGTCACCCAGGCAGTAGTGCTCGTAAAGGCGGATGATAACGGACATAAACGTTTAGTCGCTTACGTAGTACCGCAAGGCGCTTTCGAAAAAGAGCAGATCCTGTCGTCGTTGAAAGATAAATTGCCGCCATATATGGTGCCAGCTACGCTGGTGCCGCTGGAGAAAATGCCAGTCACCGCCAACGGAAAGATAGATAAGTCCGCATTACCGGAGCCTTATGCGGCAACATCCAGCACCCGCGCTATCTTAAATGGCGAAGTGGAACAAACGCTGGCCGGTATTTGGCAGGAATTGCTGGGCATTCAACAGATCGACAGAAACGACAACTTCTTTGAACTGGGTGGCGATTCCATTATCACGATCCAGGTAGTAGGCCGGGCCAAACGCTTTGGATATGACCTGAAGCCTAAAGACCTGTTTGTGCACCAGACCATCGCAGGGCTGGCAGCATCGCTGGCCACCCGGAAAGAAAAAGTCATCGGGAGCGAACAGGGGATACTCACCGGCAACAGTGGATTAACGCCTATCCAGCAGTGGTACCTGGAAGAAGAAACCATTGCTAAGCATTTTATTCAACAGTTATTCATCGGCATTGATAAAAAAATCAACGCAGGCATATTAACCACAGCGGTACAACAGCTAATGTTCCGTCATGATAGCCTTAGATTTGCGTATACCCGTGATGGTAATAGCTGGCAACAGCACTATGGCAACTATGCCGGTAACCTCGAAGTAGTGGATCTGCGCGATATTAACCAGGCAGATTATGCTGCTGCACTGGCTACTTACTGTGATCAGTACCAGGCAAGTTTGCAGCCGGAAGCAGGCATACTGCTCCGCGCGGTGCTGTTTTTAACTCCTGCTTATGAAACGGCCAACCGCCTGCTCATCATCGTTCATCACCTGGCGGTAGACGGCGTATCATGGCAGATTGTGCAGGACGACCTGGAACTTATGCTGGATCAACTATCCGGAGATATACCGCTAACGCCGGTGCATAAAACCAGTTCTTACCGGGAATGGCAACAGGCGTTGGTGGCGTATGGCCGGAGTAACCGGCTGCTGCAACAGCGTGAGTACTGGCAGCATATCGTACAGCAATACCAGCCGCTGAAAGTGGATAAACTTTACGCCGGCAAGCTGACCGGCAATGATATGGACACGCATACCATACACCTGGATGCCACCTTCACCCAGCTCTTATTGCAGGAAGTGCCGAAAGCCTATCATACAGAAATCAATGACGTGTTGCTCGCTGCATTGTCGGCCGCGCTTTATGCCTGGAATGGGGCCGGGGTTGTGGTGGGCCTGGAAGGGCATGGCCGTGAAGACATTGCCGCGAATATCGATATCAGTAATACCATTGGTTGGTTTACCAGTCTCTATCCCGTATGGCTGAATAACAACAGCAATACAGCGCCAGGCGCTCTATTAAAGGAAATTAAAGAGCAACTGAGACAGCTACCCGATAAAGGGATCGGCTATGGCGTATTAAAATATATCAATGACGAGGCAGCGCTGCAGGGCAAAGATCCATGGGATATTACCTTCAACTACCTGGGGCAGGTAGATGCCGCCAGGAGAAACAGTAAATGGTTTAGCACGGCGCCGGAAGCTGCGGGTACAGGTACTACCTCAGATGTCAGCATTCGCCATAAAATGTCTGTCAACGGCGGAATAGAAAATGGTGAGCTGGTATTATACTGGAGTTTCAGCATCCATCATTATAACGGAAATACCATACAGGCGCTGGCGGAAGATTACCGGGACCGGTTACAACAACTGATCACCCATGCGGTATCGCAGGCAAACCTACAGCCCGTGTTTACACCATCGGACTACGGTTTGGGAAGCATCGTTACCAATGCGGAGCTGGACCAGTTCCTGGATGCGCCGCTTGCAGGTGGAGGCACCCGGAGAAATCAGATCACCGGCTTGTACCGGCTGAGCAGCTTGCAGGAAGGTATGCTGTTCCATGGATTGTATAATGGCAACAATGGCGTTTATATCCAACAGCTCTGCTGTACACTCGATGCGCCCGATATCCCGGTATTAAAGGAAAGCTGGCAACATTTGCTGCAACATCATAGCGTATTGCGCAGCAGTTTCTTCGCCAATGTATTCCGGATTCCGGTACAGTGCGTGCATGAGCAGGTGGCCATACCGTTCGATGAGCTGGATTACCGGCAAATGAGTGCACCCGCCCGGGAAGCAGCATGGACGGCTTACGAAACCGCCGACCTGGTGAAAGGATTTGATTTCAATACGCCTCCGCTGATGCGCATTGCATTCATACGGTTAACCGATGAGCGCTATCGCATGGTATGGACGTTCCACCATCTTTTGCTGGATGGCTGGTCCGGCTCTGTAGCCATCGAAGAATTGCTGCAAACATACGATGGGTTGATAGCCGGTAAGAAGCCTGCAGCGCAGGAAGAAGAGAAATTTGAAGATTATATCCGTTACCTGGAGCGCCGGGATGAGGAAGAAGAGATGTTGTACTGGAAAGAGTACCTCGCCTCGGCAGATAGCGGCACGCTGTTACCATTTATCAGCGCTACCGCAGAACGTACCAAGGGTGCGGGTGTTTACGAAGTACAGGAAATGCAACTTGCAGGAGCAGGAGCGAAGCAATTGTTGTCATATGCACAACAACACCGGATCACCGTCAATACCGTGATACAGGCCGTATGGGCGTACCTGTTATACCGCTATACCAATCAGCAGCAGGTTACTTACGGCGTAACGGTTTCCGGTCGCCCTGATGATTTATCCGGCGTAGAAAAAAGGGTAGGTATGTACATCAATACCTTGCCTTTTCATACCGCCATCGACCGGGAACAGAGTATTGGGGCCTGGTTACAGCAAATACAACAGCAACAGGTGCTGAGCCGGGAGCATCAATATACTTCGCTCAATGATATCCAGCGCTGGGTGGAAATACCGGGCGACCTGTTTGACAACTTCCTGGTATTTGAAAATTACCCGGTAAGCGATCTGCTGAATACCCACCAGTGGCAGCTGCAAATGGATAATATTGAGATGCGCGATCATGCCAACTATCCTTTGGGGATTGCGGCCGTAGTCGGTGAATCAGTAGCCGTTCGGTTTAAGTACAACACCGCGTTATTGGACCGCGCGTACGTGACCGCACTGCGTGGCCATTTCCAGCAGGTACTGGAATTTATGGTGAGCCATCCGGCAGCTAAAATCAGCGACATTATTTTGCTGGATAAACAGGAACAGGCGCATATTGCGATCGACTTTAATGCCACACCGGTGCCATATAATGCCGCAGGTAAATCCATCACCGACCTGTTCAAAGAAAGGGTAGCAGCGGCGCCGGAAAGCATTGCGTTGTTATTTGAAGAAAAGATGCTTACCTACCAGGAGCTGGACATCCGCGCCAATCAGCTGGCCCATTACCTGGTGAGCAGAGGAGTACAACAGGAAACGCTGGTTCCCATTTGCCTGGAACGTTCCCCGGAAATGATCATAGCTATATTAGGTATCCTGAAAGCAGGAGGCGCCTATCTTCCTATTGATCCGTCTTACCCGGCGGCAAGGATTGCCTACCTGCTGGAAGACAGCCGCGCTACGATGCTGATCAGCAGTCATGCGCTGGTAGCGGAACTGGATATTCCTGAACACATTAATATTACGAGGATAGATGCAGAACGGGGCCTGATTGGCAAGCAGCCTACCCATGCGCCGGCGCTCGCACCTGAGCCGCACCACCTCGCATACGTTATCTATACATCCGGCAGTACAGGCAACCCCAAGGGCGTAATGATTGAACACAAAAGTGTAGTAAACCTGGCATTGAGCCAGGCAGCATCCCTGAGATTAATACCTGGTATGAGAACATTGCAGTTTGCAGCTTTCGGCTTTGATGCATCCTGTTACGAAATTTTCAATACCCTGTTAAGTGGCGGTAGCCTGGTACTCCCCCGGAAAGAAGACCTGCTGGCTGCCGACAAGTTCGGCGACCTGGTACGGAAGCAGCAGGTAGACCTGGTAGTATTGCCACCCTCTTACCAGCACACTATCCGCGAAGAGCTGGGCACCATCAAAATCATTGTGTCTGCCGGGGAACCGCTGAACCGGGAAGATGCGAAATACTTCCAGTCAAAAGGTATCCGCCTGATTAACGCTTACGGCCCTACGGAAAATACCGTTTGTACCAGTCTCACCGACGACCCGCTACACGGCGACAAGATTGTGATCGGCAACCCTATTGCGAATGTGCAGGTATACATCCTGGACCCCCACATGGAACTGTGCCCGGCAGGGGTAACCGGCGAAATCTGCGTTGGCGGCGAAGGCGTGGCCCGCGGCTACCTGTATCGCCGGGAGCTGACAGCAGAGAAATTCATCCCCGACCATTTCTCCGGGAAACCGGAAGCGCGCCTGTACCGTACCGGAGACCTTGGACGCTGGCTACCCGATGGCAATATCGAATTCCAGGGAAGAATAGACGACCAGGTGAAAATACGCGGCTACCGGATAGAGCTGGGCGAAATTGAAAACGCGCTGGAACAGCTGGAAGGCGTTAGCCAGGCAGTAGTAGTGGCAAAAGGTACCACTGATAATAAGTCGCTGGTAGCCTACATCTTACCGGATGGCGCCTTCGACCGGCAGGCCATCAGCGCACAGCTGGAAGGCAAGCTCCCGGATTATATGGTACCATCGGTGTATGTGAAAATTGATAAGATACCGGTAACGCCTAATGGCAAAGTAGACCGGAAGGCGTTGCCCGATCCAGATGCAGGCACATTGTCTCAAAATGCCTATGCAGCGCCCCGTAATGAAACAGAAGCGGTACTGTCGGAGATCTGGCAGCAATTGCTGGAGGTAGACCAGGTAGGAATTCACGACGATTTCTTTGCACTCGGTGGCCATTCGCTCTTGTCGATCCGTCTGATCGCCGCCATCCGCAGGAAACTGGGCAAAGAAATAGCGCTGAACAATGTTTTCGATGCACCTACAATTGCCGGACTCGCCGCCACGCTGGATGCACCGGATGCCAGTGAAGAAACAACGTTAGCTGCCGGAGAGAACCATCTCATACCGTTAAATAAAAGCAATAGCCGTACCACGGTATTTATTGTACCCGGCCAGGATGGCCTGAGCGATGGCTATGACGAACTGGCCAAAGGACTTACCGCTGCCGCCATGGTATATGGGATACAAATGCCCGGCGTATTTGAAGGAGAGCGGCCGCTCTACACCGTTGCCGCTATCGCCGCACAAAATATCCGCTGGATAAAAGCACTACAACCGCATGGTCCGTACCGTTTCATTGCCCATTCCTTTGGCGGATATGTGCTGTATGAAATGATCCGGCAGCTGGAGGCCGCAGGAGAAACCGTTGCCTTCGCCGCCATACTGGATGCAGATGCCCACCCGGGACATATTGATGTGCTCAATGGTGGTACACGTAGCTATCAGGATATCTTCTTTGAGTCGGTAGTGGAAGTGCTGGAAGAAAATAATATCATCACCACCGCGCTACCTGCATGGATTGCGGAGTTAAAACAGCTGGTACAGCCATTGGAGATGAAGGCAGTAGTACCGTTTATTTCTAACTACCTGAAAGAGAAGATTAAGGGAGATAAGCTGGTGCATGTTGACTTTATTATGCGGTTAACGGATATCAAAGTGAGTAACATAGAAGTGCTGAACAGCTACCAGGTAGAGGGACAAACCAATGCGGCCCTGCACATTGTGAAAGCTGCCGGCGCCGAATGGAAGAAGCTGCCAGACAGTCTCGGATGGGATACCCATGCAAAAACAGTAAAGGTATTTACCGCCCCGGGCGATCACTTTTCCATGTTAAAACAGGAAAATGCTGCGGCCCTGGCCAAATACCTTAGCGAACAATTATCAGCATAGTAGGCGGAAGAAGCTGCTCCGCGCCCTGGCGCGGGCAGCATTCCCCTTTTATTATTTTATTATTTAATTCATTTTTAGAACCCGGGATTGTATGAGATTAATAAGCTTGCTTCAGAAAAAATCGAAGTTGTTTTATATTCTTTTGTTATTGCTCGGCCTTATCAACAGCATATGGTCAATGGGACTGCTGTTGCTGATCAACAACAGGATTGCAGGCACGTCGCTGCCATTTGTACAGGGATACGACTGGCAGATATATGTTGTACTGATCCTGGTATCTTTTTTCACTGCCAGGGCTTTTCAATCCTATACCATCCGGCTCACCTATGAACTGGGAAATGATCTGGGACTATCCGTGTTTGAAAAACTGCGGTTTGCGGATTATGAAGAATATATTAAACTGGGAGAAGAAAAAGTACGTACGGCCACTGCCGATGTAACTACCCTGCAACGTTTTCCCAATGTTTTTATAGAAACGTTTAATGCCTTGGTAATGGTAACGATAGGACTGGGCTATTTGTTTTACACCAATTTCTTCGGCGCATTAGTGATCCTGGGCGTGCTTTCTACACTGGCAGTAGTGTACTACATCCGTAATCTGTCTATCAGCAGGGACCTGAATACGGTACGCGACCTGGCAAACGTTTACCAGCAAAATGTCAATGATTTCCTGCGGGGATTTAAAGATGTGAAAATGAGCATCACCCGGAGCGATAATATTTTTATCAGGTATATCTCCCAAAATCGCCACCGGGTAAAGGAACTGACCATAAAAACATTGATCAAGTTTATGGGAAATGAGCTCATGGGTAACTATCTATGGTACCTGCTGATCGGCATTATCATCTTCCTGTTGCCCGTTATCCTGCATATGACAAACGTAGTGAATAACCAATTTGTAGTAACGCTATTGTACCTCATGGGACCTGTAGGCATTGTAGTGGCACGCATTAGCGAATTTACCCAGATGCAGATCGCGGTAGACAGGCTGGAGCAATTTCATGACAAGATCAATGCATCCCAGGCCATCGCTATCGGGCATGGCGACCTGGCGGCCACCAGTGGTAAGTTCGAGAGTATACGTTTTAAAGACGTGACGTTTGAGTACTACGACGAAAGAAGGGCGGAAACTTTCCGGTTAAAACCGCTCACCCTGGATATTAAAAAAGGAGAAAGTATTTTCATCACCGGGGGAAATGGCAGTGGTAAAAGTACTTTCGTGAACCTGCTGACAGGATTGTACATGCCACATAGCGGCACCATCGCCTTCAACGGGCGGGTGATCAATGAAAGTACCTATCCGGGCTATCGCAACCGCATTGCGGCCATCTTTACTGACAGCATCCTTTTTAATGAAAACTACGATGGCCTTGACCTGGCGCCGGACAATGAACGGTTGATGTTCTGGCTCCGCAAGATGGAGCTGGAAAACATCGTCACATTTGATAACGAAAAGAAGTCAATTAAAGCAGATCTGTCGAAAGGGCAACAGAAACGGTTAGCCCTCATCTATATTATGCTGGAAGATAAAGATGTGATTGTACTGGATGAGTGGGCCGCTGAGCAGGACCCGGTATTCAGGGCCTATTTCTATAAAAAGATTGTTCCTGAGCTGAAGCAAATGGGTAAAACCGTTATCGTGGTAACACACGACGATACCTACTTTCATTGCGGGGAGCGATTGATAAAATTCGACTACGGCAATATTGTCAGCGATACGTCTATCAATGCAGCAAGCGATCTGCATTACGCTTTATAAGGAAACCTTGTCAAAAATGTATTTGAGATGTTACAAAAAATTAAGCTGATATGTATCCCATATGCAGGGGGAAACAGTTACTCTTTTCGCGACCTGAAACCCTTTTTAGACAGGCATATAGAGATGATTACCCTGGAGTTGCCCGGCCGCGGGAAACGGATAGCAGAGCCATTGTTGTCAGATATGCAGGTGATGGCAGATGATCTTTACGGCCAGCTGCTTCCGCATATAAAATCTCCGTATATCATCTACAGTCATTCTATGGGCGCGGTACTGGGTAACTTGCTGATACACCGGCTGAAGCAGGAATGGAAACTACTCCCGTTACATTTCTTTGTTACCGGTTGTGCGGCCCCCGTGTTCAATGACCAGCGCCGGCAGCTGCATCTTTTGCGGGATGTGCAGTTAATAGCCGAATTAAAACGGATGGGCGGAATGCCCGATGCCCTGCTGGCAGACCCGGACCTAATGGAGTTTTTTTTACCGGTAATCCGGGAAGATATGAAAGCACTGGAATGCTATCAGTACCAGCCGTTGGGAAGTTATAGCACAGGTATTACAGCCATCACCGGGGCAGCGGAAGAAATCACCGCCAGCCAGGTAGCCGGATGGGCCCGGGAAACAGAAAAGGAGCTTCGTATGCTCCGCTACCCGGGAAATCATTTCTTCATCCTCCATCAATTTCAAAAAATAGCGATGCTTATTCATGACCTGGCGTTAACCCCACAGCATAGCTGAAAACAACTCTGTTCCTAATGTACACCCTCATGAAAAATATAATGATGACACTCCGCTCCCAGATGTGCCTGGTAAAACAATGGATGCTGCTGGCTTTGCTGATCTTACCGGTAGCCGCGGGCGCGCAAACTGGTAAAGTAACCGGGCAGGTACGTGATGAAGCGCAACAACCGGTTGTTGCCGCTACGATATTACTCAAAAAGGCGACAGATTCTTCCCTGGTGAAAGTAGCCCTGTCGGATACTACCGGCGCCTGGCTACTGGAGGACATTCCTTTCAACCGCTATTTTATTACCATTACCTATATGGGATATAAAGAATGGAATGGCCCCGTTTTTAATATAGACCAATCTCAGATGGCCCTCGAAAACGCGATTCTGCAAACTGGCGCCAATAACCTGAAAGGAGTGACTGTAGCCGCTAAAAAGCCTTTTATAGAGCAACAGCTGGACCGTACCGTTGTAAATGTGGAATCATCTATTATGGCCGCAGGGGGCAGCGCCATGGAAGTTATGGAGAAACTGCCCGGGGTGTTGGTAGATAAAAACGGTAACATCTCCATAAAAGGTAAACAGGGGGTAAAGGTAATGATAGATGACAGACCGGCCTATCTTTCCGGTGGTGAGCTGACCGCCTTCCTCCGTAATATGCCTGCTTCACAGCTGGACCAGATTGAGATTATGTCTAACCCGCCGGCAAAATATGATGCCGCGGGCAATGGGGTCATTAATATCAAAAGAAGGAAGCTGAAAACCGGCGGTTTCAACGGGAATATCACCCTCACCGCCTTACAGGGAAGGTACCCGGGTACTACACAAAGCCTCAATTTTAATTATAGCAACAAGCATATTAATTTTTATGGCAATGCCGGTTATAGTTACCGGAAGAGTTTTGAAGATTATTATATTGTACGTAACTTCCGGAATGCGGATCAAAAGGAAATAACCAGTATTTATGACCAGCATACTTACACCAAAACGACCGCACAAAGTGTTACAGCAAAATTGGGATTAGACTATTATGTTAACGCTAAAACCACGGTAGGCATCGCAGCGGGCGGTTTTCACAATCCTTCAGACGCCAGTAGCACCAATAATACGCTATTGAAAACCGGTGAAGGAGTGGCTACCACCAGGGTAGATGCACCAGCTACTACCAAAGGTAAATGGGACAATATGGAAGCAAATGTTAGCCTGAAACATGTATTTGGTACTGCGCATGAACTGCTGGTAAATGCTGATTATTTGTCGTACAACAGTACCAGCAAACAGCATTTTGATAATCATTATTATAAACCCGACAGCAGCGAGGCAGCACCCAACAAGCTATTCCTGGCAGACCTGCCGGCAAAAATAAATATCTACAGCCTGAAAGCAGATTATACCCATCCGTTTTCTGAGGATACCCGCCTGGAAGCAGGGGCGAAAACCTCCTTTGTCAATACCGATAACAATGCACAGTACTACGACGGCGTAAATGGTAGCTGGATAAAGAATGATACCCTGAGTAACCATTTTCTCTATAAAGAAAATATTAATGCCGCCTACCTGAATCTCCGTCATAAGCGCAATCAGTGGGAGTTTCAGGCTGGACTGCGCGCAGAACAAACCTGGCTGAAAGGAGAACAGAAAAATAACGGACAAACATTTTCACGCAGTTACCTGCAATTTTTTCCCACCGCTTTCCTGGCCTATGATGTAGATAAGCAAAGTAAAGTGACGTTTTCGTACGGCCGCAGGATAGAGAGGCCGGATTACCGTAGCATGAACCCGTTCCGTTTTTACCTGGACCAGTACACCTACGATGAAGGGAATCCATACCTGAATCCGCAGTACAGCCATAATTTTGAATTGAGCTACAGCATTTGGGAAGGTGCACTAACGACCACGTTGCTGTACAATAAAACCACCGATATCATCCAGGAAGTAATATTGCAGGATGCCGCAAAGAATGAAACCTATCAGCGCCCGGAAAACCTGAATACCCGCAAGGTATTAGGAGCTAATATCAATGCCCAGATCCCGTTAAACGATAATATGACCACCATTATCTACATGGACTATAACCATTATGATTATTCCGGTACCATCAATAACGGACCTTTCCAGCTAAAGGCAGGCGTTTTTACAGCCCAGCTGATGCAGCAGGTGAAGCTGAAAGATGGCTGGGGCTTCCAGTTTATGGGCACGTGGTCTTCCCGGAGCATCGACGGCACCTTCCTGCAACAGCCAATAGGTACGCTGCACGCAGGTATACAGAAGGATGTTCTTGGCAAACAGGGTACTATCCGCCTGAGTGCCTCCGATATATTCGCCTGGAGCCGGTACAACGCCACCAGCCGCTACCAGAATATTGACATTCATATCCGTGGACAATGGCAGTCACAGGTATTGAAGCTGACTTTTACTTATCGCTTCAATAAAAATGATAAGAAAGATGCCACGGATAAAAGGGAAAGTGGCGCAGCCGAAGAGCAGAAAAGGGTAAAGACAGAAAAGCAATAAAACAATTTTGAAAACCCTAATATTTTTATCATGACCCAAGCATTGAAACGTTTAGTGACGGTTGTAGTGATATTGCTGAGTACCATTTCTTTTTTAAAAGCACAAACCGCCAAAACCACCGCGGGTAAGGAAGATGTGGTACTGATGTTGAACGGGGAGGAAAAGCATGGCAAGATCACTGAAATGCATGCCAATACGATTAAATTTATTCATACCGGGGAAACGCTGGTGTATGAACTGAAGAAAGCGGACATCAATAAAATTACCTTTGCAAGTGGAAGGGTAGAAGTGATCAGCGCGCCATCTGCTAACGCAGACAAGGAGCCAATTGATAATGGCCGCCCTATTGAGCCCGGACTGGTGGCTATTCTGCCGTTTAAATATATCGCGATGAATGAACCCTTGCAGCAGGTGGTAGAGAAAGGGGAGAAGTTGCAGAATGATACTTACCTCTACCTGAGCAAGCGAAACGGATCTTATAAATTCCAGGACCCTGCCACCACCAACGCATTGCTGTATAGAAAAGGCATTGATGGCAATACCATTAAGGGATATACCTACGATGAGCTTTGTAAGATATTGGGAGCGGAATTTGTATTGCAGGGCACTTTGTCCCGTAGCGTAAAGGAGAGTGTGAACTCGTCCAGCAGCAGTACCACTAAGTATGAGGACAATAAAAAGCAACACGATAATTCCAACAACACTACCGTTGAAAACCAGTATGAGAATGAAGTGACCCTGGGGATTTTTAATAAACAAAATGAGAAAATATTTGCCAACAGGCGTACTGCTTTTTTAAATAATGAAGGATCGTACCACGATGCCCTGTTTTATATGTTGAAGAGAAGTCCCGTGTATAATAAATAAACGGCTGGTTGTGTGGGAGAATTTTGCTTAACTTTCCCGCGATCCAATGTACCATTCATGACAAGTGAGGAAATGATCGCCATTAAAGCGAATTTAAAACAGGCAGGGCTGCACATCATATCAGATCGTATTGCCGTTACTAAAGCGGCAATGGATAGCGCACAGGAGGCCGCCAACAACGAAGGTAAAAGCTCAGCCGGCGATAAATATGAAACTGGGAGGGCCATGGGGCATCTCGAAAAAGACATGTATGCCAGGCAGCTGGCAGAAACCATGAAAGAACTGGCCAGGTTACAGGAAGTAAAAGCCGACGTTATTTACACCACCGTTCAAACCGGCGCTTTTGTACAATGTGAAGAACAATCTTTTTTTATCGCAGCGGGACTAGGCAAGCAGCTGATCGATGGCCGCCCCATTTTTTTTATATCTCCCTATACTCCCCTGGCGAAATTGTTACTACACAAGAAAGCGGGAGATAATTTTCCGTTCAATAAAGTGGATATGGTGATCCTTGATGTATTCTGAGAATTATCCGATCTTAGCAAGATGCTTAGAGAATTTCAGATTGTTCCCGCTCAGCAGGCGTTGAATCAGCACCAGGTACAGATAAAGGTCCTTGAAAGTGAAGAAGCTTTCATGGATATGATCGGCACGGATGGCTATTTTTATGTACATAAGGGCGACCTTCACCTGGAGGGCGACTTGATACTCGATACCGATAAACTGGATAAAATGCCCGATGGCCGGCCCCTACAGGGGTTTGTGGTAATCGGTCATCTCACCGTCGATGGCGGCATACTCAATGAAGAAGGCGACTATGGCCCTTTCTTATATGTGGCCGGCAACCTCACCTGCCGCAATCTACTGATCGGTGGGGCGCCTGTTCGCGTGGAAGGAAATGTCAATGTGGCCGAGGTGATCATGTTGCACTATAACCATGGCTGGATGCGATGCGATGGTATATTTACCGCACCCATCATGGTCGTGGAAGATTATTACCTGATGCCCTTCCGTAAGGAGATCAGCCAGTTTTATTATAATGACCGTGATCCGGAAAGCCCCGAAATTAATCAATGCGGGGAATCTGACGACGGATCTCCGGTTATTTCGGAAAACTTACGGATGTTGCTCAGCAACCCTATGACCACCGACTTTGAAGAAATCCGCCGCGACCTGGCTGCCGGGGAGAGTGTAATACAACCACAGGAAAGGCCCCTCGAATATTGGCGTAACAAAGTTCGCCGTAACTGGCGCGATCTGAAACGCGTGCCCATGGAAATGCGTACAAACAACCTTTGCCAGGAAGCTATGGCCTATTATATCGGGGCGTTGCAATATTTCCCACCGGGAGCTATTACCCCCGAACTGGCTACTGCCGCAGCTGCACGCGATGGAAAAGCGTTACGTTACCTGCCACCCGAACTGATCACACGGGAACTCTGCTATATTGCCGCCGAACACGGGGCTATCCTGAAATATGATATACCAGAACGGCTATACGAACATGCACTGTTATGTACCGTCATCAAAAAGAATGACTGGCAGATGGAACATGTCCCCGTTGTTTTTATTACAGAAGACATGCTGGTGCTATATGTCAAGAGCGGTCGCGGTGCATGGCTGGACAGGTACTGTCAACAATCAGGCGTATCCAAACAGAAAGTACTGGAGCGGGTAATAGCCGATGATATTAAATACCTGGAGAATATTTTCAATTGGCACCTGTCGCCCGCTACGTATGCCTATGCGCGGCAGCGTTACGACAAGCCCGAATATGCGGAAATGTGGGAGGCGCTTCAACAGCGGTTTGCACGGAAAATAGGGCGGTTAAGTACACCGCCGTTGTAGTGCGGCGAAATACAGCGATGGAAAGTTGAAAAAACTGTTTCCCTTACAACCCTTCTTCCAACACCAGCTTCGCTACCCGCAATGCCGCAGGGAAATCTTTCACCACATAGCGCTTCCCGATCCTGAAAAGCAACCGGCTTTTCTGGAATGACTCCCTTACGTCAGGTTGCAGTCCTGATACAATAAGCCGGATATGCGCCCTGTCGCAGGTACGCAGTACGTCTTTGATCGTATGCAGGCCGGTGGCATCAATCACCGGTACATTGCGCATACGCACAATAAGCACACTGGGCTTTTTCTCGATCAGTTGCATGGAGTCCTTGAATTTGTAAGCGGCGCCAAAGAATAGGGGGCCGTTGAGTTCAAATACTTCCACGCCCTTTGGGATATTGAATTTGTTGACCGCCAGCGGATCATCTGTTTTGTCGTTTTCCTTTAAAAGGATATTTACGTCGCTGATCTGGATCATCCGGCGCATGAAGAGGAATGTGGCCAGCACCATACCTACTTCGATGGCGATAGTGAGATCAAACAATACGGTCAGGAAAAACGTAGTCAGTAATACAGCGGCATCGCTCCGGGAGCCGCGGGCAATGTCGAAGAAAGTTTCATATTCACTCATATTGTAAGCTACTATCACCAGTATCCCGGAGAGGCAGCTCATCGGGATAAAGGTGGCCCATTGGCCTACGAGCAGCAGGATGACCAGCAGCGTAATGGCGTGGACGATACCGGCAACCGGCGTGCGACCGCCATTCTTTACATTGGTGGCCGTGCGGGCAATGGCGCCTGTTGCAGGGATGCCACCAAAGAGGGCAGACGCAATATTGGCTCCTCCCTGGGCTACCAGTTCCATATTGCTTTTGTGATGACCGCCTATCATGCCATCTGCCACTACTGCGGATAACAGTGATTCTATCCCTCCCAGCAACGCAATGGTGATGGCAGGTTGAATGGCATCCCTGATCGTATGCATATTTAGGGGAGGAAGGATGGGCAGGGGTAGTGAGGACGGGATATGTCCAAACCGGCTGCCAATAGTTTCAACAGGTAAATGTAATAGTTGTACGGTGAAGGTAGTTAAAATGATCGCCACCAATGACCCGGGTACTGCCCGGGTAATACGTGGGAAAGATATGGATACCAGGATGGTAACCAGGGCGATACCCGCGGCATACCAGTTAATGGTTGATATATGCTGGAAATATGATTCCCATTTACCAATAAAATCGGCAGGTACGGCGCCCATTTGCAGGCCCAGAAAATCTTTTATCTGTGAGGAAAAGATAATAACGGCGATCCCGGTTGTAAACCCGACTATGAGCGGATGAGGAATATATTTGATCACGCTTCCCAAGCGGGCAAAACCCATCAGCATCAGTAATATACCGGCAATAAAGGTAGCGATGATCAACCCGTTTACTCCATTGGTCTGCACAATCCCATATACAATAACGATGAAGGCGCCGGTAGGTCCGCCTATTTGCACGCGGCTGCCGCCAAAGGCAGAAATAATAAAGCCGGCTATGATGGCGGTGTAAATCCCCTTTTCCGGGGAAACACCGGAAGCTATGGCAAAGGCGATGGCCAGTGGCAGGGCCACGATACCTACTATCACGCCGGCCAGCAGATCCTTCACCAATTGTGCCCAGGTATATCCTCTTAGTGTTTGAAATAGTTTTGGTGTAAACATGACGCTTTAATGGTTGTTACTGACCGTGGATATGCATTTGACTATTTTCGGGGAAATACAGGGATAAGGGGTGTGGGCGGGAAATAGTTGTAATATTCATACTGCAAAGGTACCTTTGTTGTAAGTTCGTTACATTGCAATTTCTCAATTCAAAAATTGATAAAAATCAATTTTTCTATACAGGTATATTTATGAGTTTAGAGGGTCTTTTCCCTATTGATAAATGGAACTTTAAATCACAGTCCATATTACATGATCTTCCGGCCGAAGAACACGAACAACTATTTGCCCATGCAACGGAGCAACGGATCCATAAAAACGAAGTACTGTTCAGAGAGGGGACTTTCCCCAAAGATATTTTCTTTATCAAACAGGGTAAAGTGAAAAAGTACCGGACAGACAGAGAAGGAAAAGAACAGATTATTTATATCGCGAACAACGGGGAGTTAATCGGCTATCACGCGGTATTGGCAGAAGAACGATATCCTGACGCCGCCGCCGCCCTGGAGGATAGCACTGTTGTATTCATACCCAAAGAGGACTTCCTCCTCACCCTGGAGCATTCAACCACCCTGTCGCAAAGGCTGCTTAAAACATTAAGCCATGAATTTACGGTGCTGACCACCAGCATTTCGGTGTTTGCGCAGAAATCCGTGAGAGAGCGGCTGGCCATTGCCTTAATTGTACTGCGTGAAAAATTCAAGGAAGGGGCTGCTGTCGGAAACACGGTAGAGATAGGCATTTCGCGGAGCGATTTGGCGGGTATAGTAGGTACCGGGATCGAAAATGTGGTCCGGGCTTTAACAGAATTTAAGAAACTCGGTATATTGGATACGCAGGGAAGAAAAATATTTATCTATGATGTAAAAAAACTAATCGATCTTTCTGGTTATACGCCAGCTTCGTCCTGATAGTCTACTTCCTCAGAATTTTCTCCAGTGCCTTTCCCTTAGCTAATTCATCTACCAGCTTATCTAAATAACGCACCTGTTGCATGAGTTTATCTTCGATATCTTCTACGCGATAACCACAAATGACACCGGTGATTTTTGAAGCATTCGGATTCAGCTGCGGCGCCTGGGCAAAGAAAGTTTCCAAATCACTTTTGTCGTCAATTTTTTGTTGTAATGTCTGCTGGTTATAGCCTGTCAGCCAATATATAATTTCATCTACTTCTGCTTTGGTACGACCTTTTCTTTTAGCTTTTTGTATGTATAACGGGTATACACTGGCAAAGATCATTTTGTAAACTCGTTCGTTATTATTCATGATAATTTTTTACAGATAATAGGTTAAAATAAATGGCATGAAAGCCCGGCACCGCGGCTTTGGTGCAAAAATAGGCAATTTTGTTTCGAAGAAGAAGGGTGCAGTTATCACAGGAATTTGATATCTTAAATTAAAAGAACTAAAATGCTTCCAGATTTAAGATCCTTAACTGTACTTGTTATTGTTTTGTCTAGCTCTGCGGCTGGTCTGGCGCAGGGAAAAAACAAATACGCCACGTTGTTTTATAACGGGAAGGACTATAGCCAATTAATTATTGACCGCATTCCTGATTATGGTATTGCCGGTAGAGATGGATGTGTCATTCAGAGAGAGATAAAACTAACCTTGAAGAATATAGATGGGGAAAAAGCGGCCGGTATGGTACAGGATGTAGAAACCAAAGAGCTGCTTCGGGGGGCCCGGATTAAGCTGAAGAGAAAGGACGGGAGTGATGAAGTCATTGATGCCGACGCCCAGGGCCGGTTTGAGGTGGGTACTTCTTCTCCGCTAAAGGAACTCCAGGTATATTATGTCGGTTATCGTACCTTAAAAGTCAAAGGTTCTAGGGGGCAATTGTTTTAGCAGCTATATTTATCGGGAGAAAATCAACAAAGATTGCCCGTTGATGAACCATTTTCTGTGAAATTCTTTTTTTTGTGTATGTTACACCCATATCGTACTATCAACACCCACTAAAATACCGGATACCCTTTTAAAAATAACCCAATAAAAATTTTGCCATGAATGAGAAAATGCAACCCACTGCGCCACAACAGGCATTCAACGACGCCCAGTGTGCTGTAACGAATACCCCTATAGGTGATATTCCATATGCGACAACGCCAACTTCAGAAAATTTGAGCGACGCCGAAAATGCGATTGCGAACCTGACATTCCCTCTTATCTGGGAACTTCCGCCTTACAGGACTTCATTAGGCACCATATTTTTGGAAGTATTTGCGGTTACTAACGACGGTGGCCGTAACTGGAAAATAATAAATGGATTGACAGGTAATAGCAGTATCGCAGATATTGAGATGTCGGGAAACCTGGCAACAGCATCCACTAGTGAGCGGCGGCAACATGTGTTGCAAATGGTGCAGTCTGCATTAACCGAGAGTCTGCAAACAGGGAAACAGGTGGCTGTTAATGGGCCATGCAAATAGTCATCGTGATGTATACAGATTGCAAGGGGGACATTTAATGTCCCCCTTACTTATATCATTAGTTATTCAACTGTAATGACGCAGGCCCAAATTCTTCGAAGTGAATCGACCCGCTATCCACCCCGTTTTCTACCAGGAAACCGTAGTGCTTGGCGATAAATGGCGCAGGGCCGCAGATATAGTAATCTGCATCGGTTTGTAATACTTCTTCTTTAATTTCAGCAAGATCTACCCAGCCGGTATGTTGTGCAGGTGCTCCCGGCTGATCATAGAATATATGACTACTCAGCTGGGAGTAAGTACCAGCTAATTCGTTCAGCTGGTCTTTGAATGCGTGTACCGCTTCATTGCGGCAACCATGTATCCAGGTGACCGGTGTGCCGGCCTGGGTATCGGCAAGTGCTTCCAGCATGGCCATCAGTGGAGTTTGACCTACGCCGCCACTGATGAATACCTTGGGCCGGGAAGTGTTTTCATTCAACGTAAAAGTACCCGCAGGCGCTGATAATTCTACAATATCTCCCTCCTGGACGCGATCGTGCAGGCGGTTAGAGATCAGCCCATCCGGGTGGACAGCGCCAGCTTCCCTTTTCACGGAAATGCGATAGTATTTGCCATTAGGCGCGCAGGAAATGCTGTATTGACGGGGCTGCAGGAGGTTCAACTCCGGCAGGAACAACCGGAGGCTGATATATTGCCCTGGCAGGAAATCGGCCACCGCGCCGCCATCGGCGGGGTGTAGATAGAAGGAGGTGATTTCGGACGATTCTTTTACTTTCTGTTGTACGATGAAAGGTTTCCAGCCGGTCCACCCCCCATTTTTACGTACCTGTTTCGCATAAAGACCTTGTTCATGACCTGTCATGATAGCGGCCAGTTGCTGGTAGGCTGCTGCCCAGGCATCCATCAGCTCCGGCGTAGCCGCCTCTCCCAGTACTTCCGAGATAGAAGCCAGCAGGTGATTGCCAACAATAGCGTAATGTTCCGGGCGGATATCCAGGCTGGTATGTTTATGCCCGATGCTATCTACCACCGGCATCAGTACAGCGGGATTTTCAATGTGCTCGGCATAGGCCAGTACAGCCATTGCCAGGGCAGTCTGTTGTTTCCCGTTTTGCTGGTTGCCCATGTTGAACACATGCTTCAACTCCGGGTTGTACGTAAACATGCGGTTATAAAAATGAGTGGTCAATAATACGCCATGCTCCCTGAGC
Organism: Chitinophaga sp. Ak27; assembly: GCF_012726295.1. Classification (GTDB taxonomy): domain Bacteria; phylum Bacteroidota; class Bacteroidia; order Chitinophagales; family Chitinophagaceae; genus Chitinophaga. The sequence continues at coordinate 240,518 of NZ_JABAOB010000009.1, forward strand.
ACTGGCACTGTAGCGGTAACGAGCTGTTTCTGTTCAGTTGTCATCTTATATCTCTCTTTAATTAATAAAAGACTTTTTTATCCTTTATTATTATAAAAAAAACTATTTGTTCAGCGTAAACTTTCCCTTGATCAGGCCCAGGTTGAACTTCCCGATAGTGGTCGTGTGCAACATATGCGTGAGCTGGTTTCTCACTTTCTTAAACTCTTCATGCAGCGGGCAGGGATTGCTCTCGGAACAATAGGTGAGCCCCAGTCCGCATCCGGTAAATATATCATCGCCGTCAACTGCCGTCACTACATCCGCCAGCGGCCGGTTTAAGGAAGCGGCATCAAAGTAAAAGCCGCCGTTAGGACCTTTGGTAGACAGGATCACCCCATCCCGGCTGAGCTGCTGAAGAATTTTAGCCAGGAAAGGCTCAGGGGAGTTAATGTGTCCGGCAATTTCTTTAATACCCACCTTGTAGCCTTCATGGGACCGCTGCGCTACGTAGAAAACCGCGCGCATGGCATATTCGCATGTTTTTGAAAAGATGGCCATATAACTGCCTGAAGATTTAATGACGGCACAAAGATAAGCCGGGAATGATAAAAGACAAAAATATCTTTTATTGAAGTTGGGATAAATTCCGAATGGCAATAAGAAGGGCGTTCCGGATTAACGGAACGCCCTATACCAGGTGCTTTCGCAGCGCTATGGTTTATTCTTTATTTCCAATATTGATTTTGCACCATGGCAGGATTGGCATTTAATTCCGCCTGTGGAATAGGGAAGTAGTCGTTTTTTGCAGGCACAAAAAACTGGCGCCCTACTTTGTCGCTGTTGGTGAACTCCTGCTGGAGCAGTCCCCATCTTTTAAGATCGTAGAACCGCTGGCCTTCACGGGCAAATTCAAGCATCCGCTGGTGCCGTATTTCAGCCATCATCGCATCTTTGGAAAGGCCGTTGGCCAATGGACCAAGCTTAGCTCTGGTACGTACGGCCTGTAACCAGGGATAAGCTTCGGTGGTTTTACCTTGCATCACCAGGGCTTCCGCCAGCAACAGTTCAATATCCGCATACCTTAATGCCCGCTCATTATTGCTGGAAGCATAGTCGGCGGCGCCGCTGCTGCCAGATAGTTCATTAGCCTGCAGGTAATTCTGGTACTTTTTGAACATCGACTTATACCCAAACTGCAAGGTGAATGCACTGAACGGCTTCCGGTAGAAAACCGCACCGGGATAATCCCAGATCAGCGTGGCATACATGCGGGGATCCAGTTCGAGGGCGACAGTTTTTTCTTTCTGGAATTCATTGAAAAGTTTATCCGTAGGACTTACCTCAAACCAGCCGGCAACTTCCGATGGCGCAAATTCCTGCGCGGTAGTTACACCCAGGGCCTCGTTGGCATTTTCACCGGCCCATGGGTTAGTACCGCCCACATCGGCCAATTGTATTTCGAATACAGACTCGCTATTATTCTTCTTGGCCGCTGTGAAGTTATCGCTGTAGTCGGTAGTGAGACTATAGTTGAACGGGGCGGTGGTTAGCTGTTTGAGTGTTGATGCTGCGTTGGCCCAGCTCTTCATATACACATATGCTTTACCCAGGAAACCCAGCGCAGACCCTTTGGTGGCCCTGCCTGTTTCCGATGGGTCGCGTGTAGGCGGAAGGTCGGCAGCCGCTTCAGTGAAGTCTTTTACAACTTGCGCCCAAACGTCAGCTTCCGGAGATTTGGCAACGAAATAGTCTTCTTTCTTGGCAGGAACACTGGTACGTATCGGTACATCTCCAAAGTTGGTAACCAGGATAAAATAATTCAGCCCACGGATAAATTTAGCCTCAGCGATATAAGCTTTCTTTTTTTGATCAGTGAGCCCCGCTTTATCAATGTTTTCCATAATCTGGTTAGCACGGAAAATAGCCCGGTAGGAGATGTTAAACACATTGGTGGCTGCGGAGTTATCCGGTGTATTCGTAAACGTAGATAACTGGTACAGGTAACTTACATCGTTACGAATAAAGAAATCATCACCACGGCCATTGGATAATTCCACGCCACGTACGCCCCAATATCCGCCGTCTACGTTTTTGAATAACCCGTAGGTCGCTGCCATAGCGCTTTTAACATCATCTTCATTTTTCCAGAAAGTCTCCGTCGTAATCTGGTTCGGGTTAGTGAGTTGCAACGTATCGCGGGAACAACTGGCAAACGCCAGGGTAGCTGCGACCGAAATCAATATCTTTTTCATACGTTTCATCATTTTTTAAAATTACAGTGTCAGTTGTAAACCGATAGAAAGCACCCGCGCGAGGGGATAGGCCACATGGCCGAAATCAACGCCGCGGTCAAGGATGCTGCCCGTCCTTCCGATATCCGGGTTAGACCCGCTGTATTTTGTAATGGTAAAGAGGTTGTCGGCACTCAGGTAAGCTCTCAAACTGGTAATTCTCATCCGTTGTACCAGGCTTTCAGGAATGGTATACCCCAGCTGCAGTGTTTTCATCCTGAAATAGGAACCGTCTTCCAGGAAACGGGAGGATGTCTGGTCATTGAAATTCGGATCGTTGATCACCGCTCTTGGAATGGTGGTATGCGTGTTCTGTGGTGTCCAGGCATTGAGAGTAGCGCGGCTGTAGTTGAACTCCAGGTTCATCCCTTCCAGGTCCTGGCGCAACCCGTTATAGATCTTATTCCCGTGTGTTCCCTGCATGAAAATGTTGAGATCAAAATTATAAGCCTTCAGGTTAACGCCTACACCGTATTCAAAATTGGGGAAGGGGCTGCCGCAGTTAACACGGTCAGAATTGCTGATGATACCATCGCCATTGGCATCCAGGAATTTAATATCGCCTGGCGCCGCATTGGGCTGTATTAACTTACCATCTTTATCTTTATAGGCATCTATCTCGGCCTGTGATTGGAAAATACCCAATGACTTAATGAGATAGAAGGCGGCAATTTCGCCACCGGCCTGTGTGAGGGTGGTGGAGGCCCCATGGTGGGTTGGTTGTCCACCGAAAATCTGCTGTGAGCCAGTGCCCAGTGCGATCACTTTATTTTTCACGGCAGAAAAAGTACCTGTTACACTATAGGTCAGCACTCCCACTGTATTGGTATGATTTAATCCCAGTTCAAACCCTTTATTCTGGATGGTACCGGCATTGATGACAGGATTGGTGGAAGAGCCGGTAGAACCCGGAATCGGCACATTCAACAATACGTCGGTCGTGTTTTTCCGGAAGTAGTCGGCGCTCACATTCAACTTACCATTCAGAAAACTGACGTCTGCTCCGATGTTCATCGTCTCTGTATTTTCCCACTTAATATTGGGAGAGGCAAAGGCGGTTTGAATAGCGCCAAACCATTTTTGTTGATCGGCCCCGGTAACGTAGTTGATATTGGAGGAAATCGCCGCACTGTATTGGTAGTCGCCGATTTCCTGGTTGCCAAGTATACCATAGCTACCCCGCAACTTCAAGGCAGATATAATCCGGGGAGGTACAGACCAGAACTTTTCATTGGAGATATTCCAACCAGCTGCAATGGAAGGGAAGTTACCATATCTGTTGCCCGCTCCAAACCGGGAGGAACCATCACGGCGGAAACTGGCAGTGAGCAGGTAGCGGTTATCATAAGAATAGATAACGCGACCCAGCACCGACAACAGGGTGCTCACGGTGCTGTTACCGGCTACGTTGGCCGTACCGGAAGCGGCGTCCAGTTCTTTTAAGCCATCAGGAAGATTTGTTTTGCTGGCCAGCCAGTAGTTGTACTGTGTTTTCTGGTAAGAATAACCTGCCAGTGCCTGTATGCTGTGCTTGCCGAAATCTTTGGTGAAATTGAGCGTGTTCTCAGCTAATACGAGGAGATTGCGGTCTTTCGACTGGCTTAGATCATTTGTTGGATGCGAGAAAAGAGATCCTACATTGTATCGCCTTGCATAGTCGTCTGTGTTACCGAAGGAACTGGTATAACCGAGATTGAATTTATATTTCAGAGAAGGGAGAATAGATACTTCTGCAAACGCATTGGCAAGGATAGATGTCACTTCATAGCTGATATCTTCCAGGTGCAACTGTGCAACGGGATTGGCTACATTCACCACCGGGCCGGTAGCGCCGGAATATCCGCCAACAGCTGTACTATCGTAAATCTGGAATACCGGGATCATTTTAGCGGCGGAGCCTACTGCGTTTCCTCCTTGTCCGCCCCAGCCCCCCGGCATACGTATCCATTTCTCGCGGGAAAGCAACACGGTTTCGCCCACTTTCAGAATGCCTTTGGTGGTTTCCGATTTTACCCGGGCGCCGTATCGGCTGTATCCTGTTACATCTACAATGCCATCCTGTTTGTTATAGTTGCCCGATACGCTGAAGCGCGACGTTTCACTGCCGCCGCTCATGGTGAGCTGGTACTGCTGAATCATCGCCGTCCTGTAGATGGCGTCCTGCCAGTTGGTGCCGGCGCCCAGTTGGGATGGATTAGCGGCGATCGCCAGCCGGGGCAGGTTGGCCGCATCGTGCGCTGCATTGCTGACAGTGGCCCATTCCGACGCATTTAACACGTCCCAGGGATGATCAATTTTTTGCCGGCCGAAGTTAGTGCTGAACTGGATGACCGCCTTGCCCGGCTTGCCGGTTTTGGTGGTCACCAATACTACGCCGTTGGCTGCACGCGATCCGTAGATAGCTGCCGCGGACGCATCTTTCAATACATCCATCGATTCGATATCGCCCGGGGCAATGTTATTGATACCAGCTACCGGTACGCCGTCTACCAGGTAGAGAGGCGTAGCGTTGCCTAATGTACCCACGCCCCGTATCAGGATGCGGGTACCGGCTCCAGGATCACCACCGGCCGATTCTACGGTTACTCCCGGCAGTTTACCCTGCAAGGCCCTGCCTACATTGCTGACGCCTTCCGTTTTAAGGTCGGCTGCTTTCAGGGAGGCGATAGATCCCGTGAGATCTTTTTTCTTAACGGTACCATAACCGATAACCACTACCTCGTTGAGGCCGGCAGTGCTGCGCTTGAGCCGGATGTTCAGGGCGCTTTCGGCGCCCACAGTAACTTCCGTGGACTCAAATTCCATAGAAGATACCAGCAGCTTATCGCCGTCTTTTACCATGAGTGAAAACTGTCCTTTGTCGTCCGTTACCGTGCCCCGCGTGGTGCCTTTGACCTGGATAGACGCCATAACAACGGGTTGGTTAGTCGCTTCTTCGATTACCTTACCGGTTACTTTCTTCTGTGCATAGGCCGCAAAGCCGGATAAGATAAGAATAACAAGGAACGCATGCCTGCACCAGGCAGGTGGTGAAATACTCACCCCAGTGTAATTTTTCATACGGGAATTTTTAAAATGTCTGACTTTAGTTGATGACTTTATTAAGTGTCTAATATACATTTAAAAATTAATAATCAGATGGATAATTAAATTTTTTAGATGGACTATATTATGATTTTTGGAAAGGGAAGATCAGTGGTTTAATGGATCTATGAACGCAAGGAAGCCGCCTCAGTCAAGCTAGGCGGCTTCCTTGTGTTTATTTCAGCGCCGGTTTAGAAATCTACTTTTATCGTATCTATGCCCCAATTGGGGTTTACTTTTACCTGTACGCCGCCACTGGCAGGAATACTATCGAACAGGTAGCCTGAAAGAAGCGTGGTTTGATTATTTTTCAGGATAACGCTATTAATACCTCTTGCACCTATCATAGTATTGGCAGCATCTTTTACAGTAATGGTAATATCGGCGCTTATTGGCCCGGAAGGATTCATCATATAAGTAGTGACCGTAAGTCCTTCACGGCCCACCAACGAATCGGGTACGGGATAATCATAGGGACCATAAGTAAAATGCTGACTCATCATATTGGTACCCGAGTATAAATCAAGTAGCGAGCTTAATGCGTAGGGATCTTCCACTATATAAGGCCATATGGAAACTGTCTTCGCATTAAAAGGTACCCTGCCTTTGAATTGGTAAACTAATTTTGAAACGACTCTGTCAAGTACCATATTGGCATCTACACTGTTGTTTACACTGATAATAGCTCTTTTGTAGAAGACATCACTGCCCTGTTGCGTGAGCGCTACACCAGGAAAATCTATGGTAGTACGATAGGCACCGGTGGTGTCTTTAATACCGGTTACTGTTACTACATACCTGCCTACCGGCAGTGAGTCTCTGAACTCCCCAAAGGTAGTATCACCGGCGATGCTGGCTTGCTCACTTACAACTGCCTTTGTATTGGCATCGAATACTACATAAATAAGCTTCTGTGCATTCTGAAGTACACTGGTGTCGGCACTTCGGGCATTGCCAACAATGACCTGGGAAAAGCCGGTTACTTTAAAATTAACTGCAAATTTTTGTGTACTTCCCCCTGCACCTGGGCTTGGGTTGGATGACGGTTTCTGACATGCAAACACGGCTAACAGTATTGCCAGTAACGGCAAATAGTGCTTTTTCATAAAGATGTAGTTTAAACAATAAAGAAATAGGTGCTTGTCAACTATGGCCGGTCGGGTTTTCTTTTGCTGGGCTAAAATTCTACTTTTATCGTATCGCTCCCCCAATTGGGATTTACTTTTACCTGTACGCCACCGCCGGCGGGAATGCTATCAAACAGGTAGCCCGACAGGAGGGTAGTTTGATTGGTTTTCAGCATCACTTTGTAGATGTCCGCCCCGCCGAGATGCGGGTTTCTTACAGGCAAATACAGCTAACAGTACTGCCAATAACGACAAATAGCGCTTTTTCATAAAGAGTGGTTTAAGCTATAAAGAAATATGGTTATTATGAGCTACTGCTTATCGGGTTTTCTTTTTTTGAGAGAGTGTGACTATAGTTGTACGTAAATATATTCTTTATTTTTATTGGCTATATCATATTTATATATGAAAAGTAACGGACTGGTATCCACAGTGATAAATGACCGCTAATGACTAGCCCGTGCTTCCCATAAGCAGGTTCATGTTCCCCAAGCCACTGAAGACTTTTCTGTGGTGGCTTTTTTACTTCTCTCTGCCATTATCGGTCTGCCCGCATTTGTTTTATCTGAATTATATTTGTATATATGTATAAGTATTACATTTATAGGATATTTTGTAGTGCTGTAGTAGCCTTGTAGTTGCTTTTTTTCTGAGAAGTAGTCATTTTGTAGCAGGCCAGAAGTGGGTATTCATCTGTTCTTTCATCAAATTTGCAACAGGTTATGCTGATCTTGTTGTGTTATATTATTGCTAACAAAGAGGATGAATAGAACGGTAGCTCGGTGATTAGTGATTATTTTGCAGCTACCCGGAAAAGAAAAACCGGCTGTTACCCCGGCAGAGTATCGGAAACCGCTTTTAAAATGCTCACCATATGGGATTACCATTTATTGAAGTCATTGAATCGTTAACACCTGATCCGAATGCACTGATGTGGAAGTTTGCAGACGCAGACAAAGAAATTAAGAATGGCGCAATGTTAACCGTCAGGGAAAGTCAGCATGCGCTCTTGTTAAATGAAGGGCAGCTGGCAGATGTATTCCCCGCCGGAAGGCATGTGCTCAGCACAGAAAATATCCCTGTACTTACCCGGCTCCGGGGCTGGAAGTATGGTTTTGAAAGTCCCTTTAAGGCAGACATCTACTTCTTTAATACCCACCAGTTTGTGAACCTGAAGTGGGGTACCCCTGCGCCGGTATTAATGACCGACGCGGTTTTCGGACAGGTGCGCATCCGCGCATTTGGTACCTACAACGTACGCATTACAGACGTAGGACGTTTTTTCAAAGAATATGCCGGCACCTGGCCACGGCTGGGCATCACGGAATTGGAGTTGCAGCTCCGGGATTTTATTGCGCCTAAATTTGGCGAAGTCTTGTCACTGGCAAAGATCCCAGTAGTAGAAGCTGCGGCCAATGTGCCGGCATTGAATGAAAAAATACAGCCATTGATTCAGCCTTATTTCACTGACTTTGGCCTGGAAGTAACGCGTTTTACCATCACCAGTATAACCTTGCCGGAAGAAGTGCTCAAGCAATACGATAAGGTAACCGGCATGAACATGGTAACGGATATGAATAAGTTCAGCCAATACAGCATTGCCAACGCCATGGACCACGAGCGTTCCGATGTAGGCGACGGCGCCAGGCAGGCAGTGGTATTGGGCATGATGAGTAATATGATGAACCAGGGACAGGCGCAAAACAAACCTGCACCTGCAGAAGATATTACAGAAAGACTTAGAAAACTAAAGACGCTTTTTGAGGCACAGTTGATCACGGAAGCCGAGTATACGGCAAAGAAAGAAGAACTGTTGAAATTACTCTAACCAATGTAAACAGTATGGCAGAAGAGAAAGATAATAAACTTTCATCTTACCTGGAACGGCTCAAACAACAGGCCGCTACCCAGCAGCATTACGGTGGGGATATTACCCCGGAAGAGGCGAAGATGGACATGCGCGATTGTCCCGCATGCGGCGCCGGACGCGCCTTTGAAAAGGGCTTAACCTCCTGCGCTTATTGTGGCTTTGTATTCATGGATATAAAACTGACCGACGGGGTTAACATCAAAAAGGAAAATAATTCATAAAATATGTTCGGCTTTTTTAATAAGAAATATGATAACCCCGCGCTCCTCGAAGAAATGAAGACAAGACAGGAACGTTGGTTCGCGTTCCTCGATAAACTGGAAGCCCGGATGCAGGAGCTCACAACTGCTGCTATCCCCGGGCTTCGGGAGATCTTCGATCAGGACGCAGATCCGTATAAACGCGCGCATAGCAACATGCTGCAAGGATTGCTCGGGCAAATCAATCATATGCGCCAAAAAGCCAACGATATCAAGGACGAACAGATTATAGACTTTGTATATCAGGCGGAGGCAATGGTGCCGGCTGTCACCTCCACGGTGGGCCGCGACTATCACAATCGTATTATGAACTTCAGGATGGCTTGCCTTAACCGGCATTATATTTTTGATGAAAAACTGAACAAATGCATTCAGCGCCTGCAACTAGCGGCTGGGGAACGCGATCTGGAAAGGGCCTACCAGGAACAATTGCGGGCATTTGAAAGCATCCGTGATAAATTCAGCTGCCGGCAGTGTGGCGGCAATATCACCATCGAAAAAATGTTTTTCATCGATACTTATGTTACCTGTCCGTTTTGTCATTCGCAGAATACATTCAGCCCCTCTACCGGAGCACGCATGATACTGCACGATGCCCGCGCCCTGGCAGAACAACGCACAGCCCATCTGCGCCGGGCATACGAGAAGAGTGATCCCCGGGAGCCCGAGCTGGAAAAAGTATACCTACGGGCCATGATCGATGAGTGGAATAAGATCATACCAGATATGGCAGAAGAGAATGAAAAATTTTACCAGCGTTTATTGAGAGAACAATATTTTCATCATTTTAAATAAACACATGTATGTCTGATAATCCATTATTAGAACCCATTCACGGTATTACATTAGAAGATTACAGCGCTGCCTGCGCAAAAATGGGCAGCGGTTTAAGTGAAGCCGATATAGCAAAAGCATTGGGGGTAGAAGTACCCGTTTGGCAAGAAGCCAACCTGCTATGGCCCGAGCGTATGAAACAAGATGAAACCTTTCATATCGTGACGCTGTTTGGTCAGTACTTTGGCCAGGCAGACCAGCATCCTAAGTTCAGCAATTTAAAAGCAGCGGTTTCTGCGGAAGGCGGTGCTAATACGGATCGTATAAAATCAGATAAGCGTTTCTACGAAGAGTTGGAAGTAGCCAGGCAGGTAGCGTACGAGTATGGCCTCGATGGCGCCCAATGGATCGCTGATAAATATGGCATCACCTTGGGCGATTTCCAGATCGCGGCATCCAACTGGAATGCACAGATTCACCAGGATATAGCGGCCGACTTTGACGGCTACAATGAAAGACAGGCAGCCTACAGGGCAAAATATCAGCAACTGTTTGCTGATGCCCAGGGCGGCAATGTAGCTGACGATATCGAGTTTTAAACAACAAGGATATTGATAGGAGAAATGCCCTGTAAACAAGCCGTTTACAGGGCATTTTTATGATGGTCAGGATATGGAGATATGCCTTATAAGTGCAGGTCCCTGGCGCCTTTCACCTCAGTGGAGATTTCTCCCATCATGGTGCCCCCGCTGCAGTTCTGCCCGGTATATACTTTCACAAAATCAATGGCATTCAATGTCACCGGCGTACCGCTCGCATTCACCGCCCAGGCAATGTCAAACGTATTATAGCCCAACGTCGGATATTCGCTGGAATAGCTGTCGGAATACCCCCACGCAAAGGCGAGGTTAGTAACGATGCTACCGGTTTGTAACGTATTCACCAGTTTGGTGCCGGTAAATGTGATGGAGTCCTGGCTAGGCGCCATAGCCGGGTAGTAGTTGTTAGCGGTATGATAGCTGTTGGCGACTACATAACCACTAGCTCCCTGGTTATCTTTCCACAATACACTGGTGCCCGCCGCATGCGGGTTGTAATAGGTAATACGGTAATTTTTAATGGTGCTGGCAGCGGAATACTGGCTGCCGGCTAATTCATACCAGGCATCATCCGGTAAACCGTTACCATTGGTATCCTGGCTTACCATCACTACGCCCGGCTCCGACCATTGATAGGTAGGGCCCAGGGGATTGCCATAAATACCCAGGTCGTTGCCGGTACCATTCACTACCGAATGATCAAATCCAAATACAATATACCCGCCAAAGCCGCCCAGCGACACCATGTTGGCGGTGCTGCCCACCAGGCCCTGTGCGGCCGCTGTAGTACCCAACGAGGTTTCGTTGATAAATTGTCCGGCCGCCGGCATATAGGTAAATACCCGGCTGATCAGCGGACTGCTGGTCAGCAACGCCGGCCGGATGGTAACAGTGCTGACAATAGCAGCAGACCGGGTAGAAATAGGCTGCAGATTATCTGTCAGCGCTTCTTTTTGACAAGCAGCCAGCATCAGCAGGCTGCCAAGACCCAGGGAGGTCAAATAGGATTTTCGCATAGTACTTATAATTGGAAGTGTAAAAAAACTACTGATAAAATACAGGAAGGGTAGGGAAGTAGTAGCCGGGATAACGAAGGCTTTGTTTTAAAGCACCACTGGCTGTATCGTAAAATAACCACCTGTTGTCGTTGCTGCTGCCCCATTCGTCGGTCAATGTAAGCACTACTAACTCTTTCATCCGCTCATTCAACCGTATCGCCGAACCATAAAAATATTGGCCGTCAGGAATCGTAATGAAAGGCGTTGCAAAAGCGCTGCTATTACCGGGCGTATATTTATAAATGCGGGTACCGCTGTATTCCAGCGTGCCGCCAATGCCAGGACCCTCTTTACGCTCAGCGATGTATACGTCGTTGCCGGCTGTACTGGCTACGAGGCCACCGGAATGCCAGGCCCATAAGGCCCAGGGGTTGGTGACTTTAAAGGGTACATGCGTTTCCGTTATAGCCAGGCTGGCCGGATCGATGCGCATCAGCACTGAGTCGCCCGCTGCCCACACCGCGCCGTCTTTTGTACGGGCAAATCCCATCGTGGCTTTGGGAAATTTCTTAACGATGCTATAATCGGCGGTCCGCAATACAACAATCCCATCATCTGCTGTCAGCACAAAAACGTAATCGCCCGCAACAATCATATCGCCTGCATTGGAATTGATGCCATCTATTTTTGCGCCTATCGCAGGACCAGTAAGATTGAGCCTGTAAACGCCATCTACTGTGCTTAATAGCCCCCGCGCAGGATCGATTCCAAGGAAGGCATGCCCTTCGTCCTGCGGGAGATGATCTATCCGGCCGGTTTCCTTCATGGTATAGGCATCTGCTACCACTAAGGGGCCGCCTACCTTTGCCGTCATATATACCTTGCCGTTATAAATGGTGGCAAATTGCAAGGTAGCAGTGGCTGACCCAAAATCCTTATCCGGATTTTCTGTTTTAAAAACATTATACACCACTTTATTGCTGTCATAGCTGTAGTAGAATAAGTCGCCGGTAGTTGTGCCATACTGGCCTTCCTGTACCACCAGGAAACCATTTTCATATTTGCCCCATACCTTCACCTGGTAAATCGCAGAATCAGCGGTGGCGCTGTTGGTGGCAGTAAACACGATGTGGTAGTCGCCACGGGTAACGGCATTAAAAGTAAATACGGAATCATTTCCCACTACCTGTCCATTCACTTTCCAGCTGAAGGTAGCGCCCATCGGGCGGGATATTACAGGGCGGTAGGTAACGGAAGCGCCTAAACGCAAAGTATCTGAACCGCCGCTGTGGTCAACACCGGGAGAAGGAACGGTGTTATCATTTTTTTTACAGGAGGTGGCCAGCATAAAAAAGGCCGATACGAAAAGAATACTTCCTGGTAATCGCATGTTTGATATATTTAGGTGGATGATAATGCAGTAATAATGGTATGCCGCAAATGCCCGGTGTTAAAAGGGCGCAGCCTATGCGGGACATACGGGGAAACAGGGTTCCTTTTTTTATCGGGCATTACCTACAGTTATTAAACACCCGTCTGCGGGGAAGTCATTACATGATCTTCCACGACAACACGGCAATCAGAAACTACAGCACACGCAGAACACACATCATCAGATGTGATTCATTGCCAGCAATTTTGTTACAAAAAATGTCGAAAATATAAGTACGCTCTTCACCCGAAAACGTCCTATATCGTTGCAAGAGGCAGGTCTTCTGGCTTTCCTGCTTTTCCGGTCGCCTTCCCGTTCCGTATAGCCGGAACAGTGGCAAAGTGGAGTTGATTCCGAAAAAAACATACCTGTATAAAACAGGTGCAGGATTACAGCTACGGGGATAGCTCCGGTTTCACACCGGATTCCCTTTTAATATGCCAGCATAATGCTGGAATAACCAGTTGCGGCGGCAAATTAATGAAAGGAGATGGGATCACCAAAATATTGTGACCCGTATGGCGATATCAGTGCAACGGGTTTAACTCCCGTTGCACATTTTGGGAAGAGAAGTTATTGCTGGAGTATTTACACCGTGAGCGAGCCACGGAAGCCCCTGGCGGCATAATAAGAAGAAGCGCCATTATGATAAAGAAATACTTTATCGTAACGGCGGTCACAAAACAAGGCGCCCCCGAGCGCTCTTACATCGGCCGGCGTTTGTACCCAGCTCGATGTTTTGAGATCAAACTTGCCCAGCTGTTGTAGCTCCCGGTAGGCTGCCTCTGTAAGGAGTGTAATTCCCATGGCGGCGGCCATTTCCACAGCACTATCTTTAGGCGGATGATCTTTCCGGGAGGCCAGGGCTTCATAGTCATAGCAGGCATTCCGCCGACCCTTGGGGCTTTCAGCGGAGCAATCGCAAAAGGTGTAGGCGCCGGTTTTTTTATCAAATGCAACCACATCTGGTTCGCCTTCCGTTTGTTCCATTTCGTGCAATGACCACATCTTTTCAGGGTGGGCCATGAGCCGCTCCTGTACGTCATTCCAGTTGAGGCCTTGATGACGTTGCCCGTTTTTTTCAAAACGCGACTGCAATGTTTTGAGCAGCGTTGCCTGTTGCGCTGCTGTTAGCTTTTTTTTATGGGTGGGTGTTTGTTTCATACAATCTTTATCCTTTAAGACAGCGATTTTCTTTCCGGTCGCTATTGAGCCGCCCGGATCGATAATGCGTGATAAAATATATTCAACGGGTCCCATTTGGCTTTTACCTGTTGCAGCCGGGGATAGTTCGCTTTGTAATAGAGGGTAGACCAGGGGACGCCTGATTGATTCCATTCCGCTGTGGCCAGGTCGGTATCGGGATGGTTAATCATGGCCCCATCGGTTTGCTCATTTGGTACTGGTACGCCACCCGATCCGGGGAAGAGATCTTTGTAAAAGTTACGTACCCATTCCAGGCTGGGAGCGGCGCCTTCGGGGCTGATCCAGCCGGTATTGCAGGCCACGTCGAGTATGCTGTCGCGTTGCACAGAAGCCGTAGCGCCGGAAGCAATGGTATTTACTTTACCTCCATAGGTAGCCATTCCAAGCCCACCGCCTATGGGAGCCGCCAGGGTAAGGTATTTATAGGCTGTTGCAATTTGGCTGCCTGTGAATGGACGCCGGAAGAAGGCGTCTTTTACTTTGGCCTGTGCATTGTCGAAGCCGGGCTGGAACAGTTCCGGGAAGGGGTTGAGTGCAAATCGCAGCCACGGCGTTTCCTCAATCTGTTTCGTATAGGCGAGGCCGATAGGTTCCGCAATATCGGCCAGGTGTTCTTCGATGAGGCGCGCCGCCTGTGGGCCGGTAGCGAGACCTTTAATATCCAGTTTCCCGATGTTGCGGTGGTTAAGGAACAAAATGCTGAACAGCTGGCGGAAAGGCGAATCCGGACCACTATGTTGTGCAGCCCAGGCGCCAAAGTTACTGGCCAGCTGCGAAAAGGTACTTTCATCAAAGAGTGACCAGTCCCAGGATATACGAAACGTAGTAACTGTTGCCGGTGCAGCGGGCAAAGTGGTATATGGGTCCGTGCCCGTAGCATCGGGACTTCGCAGCCAGTAGCGGGTAACGATGCCGAAGTTGCCACCGCCGGCGCCGGTATGTGCCCACCACAAATCATGGTTAGGATCAGATACTTCCCGGGTAGCGACGACAGGAAGGGCCTGCCCCGACGCATTTACCGTTACCACCTCTACAGCGTAAAGATAGTCCGCCGCCAGGCCATATTCACGGCATAGAAACCCGAAGGCGCCGCCCAATACATGTCCGCCCATACCAATACCAGGATGCTCGCCGGCCGGAAGCACTACGCCCCAGCCCAGGAACAGCCGCCGGTAGGTTTCGCCTACCGTGACGCCAGCTTCCACCGCGAAGGCGCCCATGTCAGCATCGTAAGAAACGTTCGTCATCAGGGAGGTATCGATCAATACCTGTGCGGTCGGGTCGGATACAAAGCCCTCCAGGCAGTGGCCGCCACTGCGTACTACGGGCCGCCGCTTATTGCTCACGGATTCCTGTACTGCTATCACTACTTCGGCGGTTGTGGTGGGCAATACAATATATTCCGGCTTCCCGCTGAAGCGTTTATTAAACCTTTTTCCTGCGAGATCCGCATAACGTATATCCTTGGCGGTAATCTTTTCCATATGGTATTAAATTTAAAATTTGTTGTTGGCTTATACAAATTCATCGCCGGTCAAATGTAGAGAATTTAAAAAGTAGGAGAGGGCATGGGGTACGACATTTATCAGGCAATTTACGACAAGCCTTTTAGCTTTTTAATGGTGGAATATCACCACTATCGCAATTATTTTTTCCGGGATAAAAAAAATTTGTGTAGTTAAATGGCTACGCGTATATTTGTAGTCAAATAGCTACATAATGAATTTAAGACGAGATGTATTTCAGGCCATAGCAGACCCCACCAGGAGGGCTATACTGCTACTGGTGGCCTCCCAGGCGATGACGGCAGGAGCAATCGCCTCAAATTTTGATACAGCAAGGCCCACCGTTTCCAAACACCTGCAAATACTGACAGAATGTGAACTGCTGGAGCAAACGCAAAACGGCAGGGAAATTTACTATCATATAAATGCAAAGAAAATGAAAGCCATCGCAGATTTTATTGAACCATTCCGCAAAATGTGGGACGACCGTTTTAATAAACTGGAGTCGATCATGAAAAACTACAAACCCAAAAAATAATAGTTTATGGAACAAAAAACGAAAGTCAACGCCGAAGACGGTAAGCAGGAACTGTTTATTACCAGGGAGTTTGATTTACCGTTGGAATTGCTGTTCACTGCCTACACAGAACCTGAAATTGTAGAACAATGGATGGGAACAAAAGTATTGCAACTGGAAAGCCGGAAGTATGGCAGCTATCAGTTTGAAACCTCCGATCCTAAAGGAAATAAGTACCGCTTCAGCGGCGTAGCGCATGAATTTATCCCGGACAAAAAGATCGTGCGCACCTTCGAAATGGAAGGAACACCATTCGGCCTGCAATTGGAGTTCTACGAATTTGAAGCAGTTACTGATAGTACCAGTAAACTCCTGATGCATGTCATCTACGAATCTGTTGAAAAGCGGGATGCCGTTATAAAACAGGGCATGGTGCGGGGAATCGACCTGGCACATAACCGGATAGAAAAAATCTTACAAAAACAACTATAAAAACGTCATGACAAAGAGAAATAAAATCATCTACTGGATTGCCACCCTCTGGCTTGCCCTCGGCATGACCTCCACGGCAATTGTTCAATTATCCAACATGAAAACTGAAAATGATTTCATGGCAGGATTGGGTTATCCTATCTATTTTCAGAAAATCATCGGCTGCTGGAAGATCCTGGGCGTAATCGCTGTCCTGGTGCCTAAATTCCCTTTGCTGAAAGAATGGGCATACGCCGGTTTCTTTTTCGCCATGTCAGGCGCTTTACTTTCGCATATCGCTGCCGGCGGTGTGATGAAGGATATGTTTCCTTCGTTATTATTACTTATCTTGACAGCCATTTCCTGGTATTTCAGGCCGGCCGATAGAAAAATCCTTTCCTTTAATTAAAAACAGCGTAACATGAATAATAAGGTCGATGCATTTATAGGTAGGGCGGAAAAGTGGCAGGAGGAATTTGATAAGCTGAGAAACATTATATTGGAATCTCAACTCACAGAAAGCCTGAAATGGGGTGTTCCCTGCTACTCACTACATGATAAGAACATCATCTTAATGCATGGATTTAAAGATTACTGTGCAGTGCTGTTCTTCAAAGGCGCATTGATCAACGATGTACACGGTGTACTGATCCAGCAAACGGATAATGTACAGGCAGCACGGCAGATGCGGTTTACCAGTATGAAAGACATTAATAAGATGAAGAATATACTGGTGAACTATATTCACGAAGCCATTGAACTGGAGCAATCCGGTGCAAAAGTGCAGTATAAAAAGGCCACTGAGTATCCTGTGCCGGAAGAATTCCAGCAAAAGCTGGATAGCCTGCCGGCATTAAGAACGGCCTTTGACGGCCTGACACCAGGCCGTCAAAGGGGATACTTGCTCTATTTTGCCGCCGCTAAACAGTCAAAGACCCGGGCCTCCCGCGTGGAGAAATATATGAAACATATCCTTGCCGGAAAGGGACTGGACGACGAGTGAGGTGACACATTTCATCCTGAAACATACAACCCATGATGAGAACACTGATCATGAACAAAGATTATGAAGGGATCCGGCAAGCGCTTGTTCAAAATCCGGCATTAGCCAATGAAGGCATCTCTTTTGACGAAAACAATACTACCAAAGCACATCCCTTACACCGGATTTGTGATGGTGTTTTCGCCCACGCATTTACAGACCAGGAAGGCGTTGAAATAGCCCGCATCTTTTTAGCGCATGGCGCCAACGTTAACGGCTATCCGGTAGCGGCAGGCGAGGATACCCCCTTGGTGGCAGCTGCCAGCTTGCATGCGGAGCAGGTAGGTATTTTGTATATAGAAAATGGCGCCGACATCCATCATGCCGGTTGCTATGGCGGAACAGCCCTGCACTGGGCTGCCTGGGTAGGTAGAGATCAATTGGTAGCAAGGCTGATCCGGGAGCACGCCAATATTCACCAACTATGTACCGAATTCCGCAGTACGCCATTATTCTGGGCAGTGCATGGCCTGAAACTCGGCGGCCCCGGAAATCAATCCCGACAGGTAGAATGCGTAAAGCTGCTCCTCTCCGCCGGCGCTGACAAAACGGTACCTAACCTGAACGGCACTACGCCATTTGAATTGCTGGAAGAAACAGATACGGAACTGATAAGTTTATTGAAATAAAAACAGGTGTCTCTCTTGAGACACCTGTTTTCGTTATTATTATTGATGGACATCTACGCTTTCTTCAAGTCAAACCTGTCAAGATTCATCACCTTATTCCAGGCAGCTACAAAGTCTTTCACAAATTTACCTTGCGCATCAGCGCTGCCATATACTTCGGCAATGGCCCGCAGCTCTGCATTGGAACCAAATACCAGGTCGGCCCTGGTAGCGGTCCATTTTGCTTCGCCGGTAGCGCGACTGCTCCCTTCATAAACTTCACGGTCGGCGCCTGTTGCCTTCCAGGCGGTATTCATGTCCAGCAGGTTCACGAAGAAGTCGTTGGTCAGCTGACCCGGACGCTTCGTAAATACGCCATGTGCAGATCCATCGTAGTTGGTGTTTAATACACGCATGCCGCCTATCAATACCGTTAATTCCGGTACGGTCAGCGTGAGTAATTGCGCTTTGTCAACCAGCAATTCTTCTGTAGATACAGGAATTTTGGTTTTCCGGTAGTTGCGGAAGCCATCGGCCAAAGGTTCCAGGTGACCAATAGATTCTACGTCGGTTTGGTCCTGGGAAGCATCCATGCGGCCAGGTGTAAATGGTACGGCAATGGACTGTCCTGCATCTTTGGCGGCTTTTTCGATACCAGCTACGCCGGCCAGCACGATGAGGTCTGCCAGCGATACTTTTTTGCCATCCGGCTGGGCACTGTTAAATGCCTGCTGAATGCCTTCCAGTTTGTCCAGCACCTTCTGCAGCTGTGGTGGATTGTTGACCTGCCAGTATCTTTGTGGCGCCAGCCTGATACGGGCGCCATTGGCGCCACCCCGTTTGTCGGAGCCGCGGAAAGTAGACGCGGATGCCCACGCGGTAGCTACCAGCTCCGATATGCTTAGCCCGGAAGCCAGTATTTTTGCTTTCAGCTCCGCAATATCGCTGTCATTGACTAATGGATGATTAACAGCAGGAATAGGATCTTGCCAGATCAATATTTCTGACGGCACTTCCGGTCCCAGGTAACGGGCGCGCGGTCCCATATCACGATGGGTAAGTTTAAACCAGGCCCGCGCAAATGCATCAGCAAATGCGTCTGGGTTTTCCAGGAAACGCCGGGATATTTTTTCGTAAATAGGGTCAAACCGTAAAGAGAGGTCGGTGGTCAGCATAGTAGGCAAATGTTTTTTGCTGCCGTCATATGCATCGGGGATAATCGCTGTTGCATTTTTTGCTACCCATTGGTGCGCACCAGCCGGACTTTTAGTCAGTTCCCATTCAAAGCCAAACAGGTTTTCAAAGAAGTTATTACTCCATTGTGTAGGTGTTTTGGTCCATATCACTTCCAGTCCGCTGGTAATAGTATCGGCGCCTTTACCGCTACCATAACTATTGCTCCAGCCCAGGCCCTGCATTTCTAAGTCGGCGCCTTCCGGTTCTTTTCCCACATGGCTGGCAGGCGCGGCGCCATGGGTTTTACCAAAGCTGTGTCCACCCGCTATCAGGGCTACCGTTTCCTCATCATTCATGGCCATACGGCCAAAAGTATCGCGGATATCTTTGGCAGCAGCAATCGGATCGGGATTGCCATCCGGACCTTCGGGATTTACATAAATCAATCCCATCTGAACAGCTGCTAAGGGGTTTTCCAGGTTGCGGGAGTGGACATCGCCGTCGGCTTTTTCATCGGCAGACAATACGGCGTGTGATTCCACTACACCCGGGGAGCCATGTGCGTAACGGAGATCGCCACCCAGCCAGGTGGTTTCGGAGCCCCAGTACACCGCTTCATCTGCTTCCCATACATCCTCACGTCCACCGGCAAAACCAAAGGTTTTAAAGCCCATCGACTCCAGGGCCACATTACCGGTAAGGATCAGTAAATCCGCCCAGGAAATGTTGCGGCCATATTTTTGTTTGATAGGCCATAGTAACCTGCGGGCTTTATCGAGGCTCACATTATCAGGCCAGCTGTTGAGCGGTGCAAAGCGTTGTTGTCCTGCTCCTGCGCCCCCACGGCCATCACCAATACGATAAGTACCTGCGCTGTGCCAGGCCATACGGATAAATAAAGGTCCGTAGTGCCCAAAGTCGGCCGGCCACCAATCCTGCGAGTCAGTCATCAACGCATGCAGGTCTTTTTTTACCGCTTCCAGGTCCAGACTTTTAAAAGCTTCAGCATAGTTAAAATCTTTCTCCATGGGATCAGATAGGGACGCATGCTGGCGCAGGATACTCAACTTTAAGTGATTAGGCCACCAGTCGCGGTTCCTGGTGCCGCCGCCGCCAACGTTGTGCTGCATGCTGCCATTATGAAACGGGCATTTACTGATGTCGGTTAATTCTTTTTCCATTTTTAAAAAGTTTATGGTGAGGATGAGCACTTGCCTGCACCAGTTTATTAGTGCAGGTTTGGTAAAAGTAAATACATTGATGGTATAAGTAAAATCAATTAGTTCTATGTTTTTATAGTTAAAAACTATTTATGTGGCTGAGGGAGTAGTTACCAGTCTATCGTCACCGTCCGGGGTACAGGGGGAAACAGGAATGATCAGCGGGAGGAAATCCTATACGTCATTCCTCCCTATGATGGCTTATCGCAATATACTAAAGTTAAGGTGTATTACCTGCTGTTGATGGGGGATTTACCACTTATAAATGGAGGTACATTTTCTACCTCAGCGATCCGTTCTAAATGGTGAAGCCGGCAACCCTTCCCGGTTACACAAATTCGGCTGCAGGGGGTTATCCGACCAGGCATACCGTACATAAAGCGGAGTGCTTACCGCATCGCTCCATACAGTTACCTGGTTGCCATTGATGCTGGCTTGAGCCCATACAAATTTTTTATCGGCGCCGGCGATCTCAAATGCCGATAAGGGATCACCATCTATTGTAGTGAGTCCGCTGCCTGTATGAGTAAAGCTGACTTCAATTTTGTTTCCGGTAATCGTGGCGGCATGGAACAGCGGACCCGAATAGGTAATTGGCGCTGCGTAGGCCACCCCTCTCGCAGCGAGTGCCAATCTTTCGCCTACCGATTTTTTGTTATCCGGATGGATGTCATTCCATTCACCCAGGTCAATAGCCACTGCCATGGCAGTGCGGGGCACTGACAAGGATTGTAGCTGCGCTTCCCTCAACCTGGCCCAGTTGCTTTCGGTGGGCAGATAGTTGTAGTCCATGAATCCGGGTAGTTGTACATAGAGAAAAGGGAGCGAGTCCTGCAACCATTGATGGCGCCAGTCGTGGATCAGTGCTGGTAATAATTGCTTATACTGATCGGCGCGATCGGTATTGGCTTCCCCCTGGTACCAGCAGATGCCTTTGATGGCATAGCCCGTAAATGGCGCCACCATGGCGTTGTATAAAGCGGCTGGCTGGTATTGTGGCGGCGCCGGATTACTGCTGTTGACCGGAGCGTACACTGCACCCACCTTATATTGCCAGTAACCTTTCAGGTCGATGGTATCTGTTTGGGAGAAAATGCAATACGGCTTGTCCGGCACAAATCCTCCTTTGCCGCCTGTGTTGGTGACCCGTACCACGAAAAGATTCCGGCCTGTTTTTAATACGCCCGCCGGCACCTGGTATCGACGCTGCGGGTATTGATAGGCCGTGCGGCCCACCAATACTCCATTGATATATAATTCGTCGGCGTCTACAATGCGTCCCAGGAAAACACTGGCAGCCTTACCTTTCATGGAAGCCGGTAATGTAATATCGTTGCGGTACCACACCACGCCGTTCAGGTCCTTTGCCCCCTGGTCTTCCCAGTAGCCGGGGATGTTGATCGTCCGCCAGCCTTTGGGGATATAGGCCGTATCGTACCACCGTGGCGATTGTACAAGACCTGCATCCGGCGGCAGCGTGATGGCCACTGGTGTATGCATCCGGCGGAACGCCGCCGTATCTTTATTTTGTTGCAGGAGGGCAGTTGGTTCCGGAAATTCCTTCAGACCGTCCTCACTTATCCAGGCTTCTATGGGCGTGCCTCCCACACTGGCATTGATAATGCCCACCGGTATGTGATACGTGTCGTGAATTTTTTTTGCGAAGAAATAGGCCACAGCAGAGAAAGGTCTTACCTGTTCCCCAACAGCCGGCGCCCAGTAACCATCCGGTAAATCGGCTTGCGGCCCGGTCAGGTCATAGCGCATGGGTACCGCAAACTGCCGGATATCCGGATCGTTGGCGGCCAGGATGTCCGCACGATACGTAACATCGTGAACGTTTAGCTGGTGAAACATATTGGATTGCCCGCTGCATAGCCACACGTCGCCGAACAGGATATCATGCAGCACGATTTTGTTGCTGGCGGCAATGGTGAGATTGTAAGGTCCGCCTGCCTTCGTGGGTGGTAGGTATACTGCCCAGCGGCCATCCGCACCGGCTGTTGTTTGAAAGTTGGCGCCCCTGAAATGTACTTTTATTTTTTCTGCAGGGCCTGCCCAGCCCCATAGTTTTATCTTCGCGTCCCGTTGCAGGATCATGCTGTCACGTACCAGCCGCGGAAGTTTTACCTGCGCTGTTGTTTCATAAAACCAGCAGCAAAATAGAGAAATGATGATTAACTGTTTCACAAGAAAGGATTGATGAATGATTAAAAACCGATGCTGTTACCACCATCTACCGGCAATACTACGCCTGTGATAAACCGGGCGGCATCGCTGGTAAGAAAAACAACAGCATCGCCAATATCAGCAGGTTGTCCCATGGTACCCATCGGCGTACGGCTAAATACTTTGGCTTTTCTTTCCGGGTCGCTGTCGAGGGCTTTGGCAGTCATATCGGAATAAATAAATCCCGGCGCAATAGCATTTACCCGTATTCCTTTAGGCGATAATTCTACCGCCATGGCCCGGGTCATACCCTCTATGGCCGTTTTGCTGGCAGAATAGGCGATCACCTTCGGAATACCATATTGGGCCGCCATAGAGCTGATGTTGATAATACAACCAGCTCCCTGCGGTAACATAGATTTTACCACTTCACGGCTCAGGGTAAATACGGCCGTCACATTGGTGAGCATTACCTGTTGAAATGCTTCATCGGTGACTTCCGTAAAATCTTTTTTATGGTTGATGCCCGCATTGTTGACCAGGATGTCGATTGGGCCATGGCGCTCCACAATACTGTCGACCAGTACCGGGATGCCGGCCAGGTGCGTAATATCTGCGGTAATAGCGTGACAGGCATCCCCTAACTCTTGCTTTGCACCTTCCAGTCTCTCCGCATTTCTTCCCAGGATAATTACTTTCATATCCTGTTGTATTAACTTTTCGGCGATCGCGAAACCTATGCCTGAGCCACCGCCTGTTACAATGGCTAATTTTCTTTTTAGTGCTGTCATCTTTCTTCGGCTGTTAAAAATGTATTTATCAGTTACCCGGTGCAAAGGGAAACTGTAGCTTTTTATAGTACTCCAATGTTTTGTCTGGTGGTGCATAGCCTGCTGGTAGCGGCATATGGCTAAACGTCTGGAAGTATAGCAGGCAGGCGTTTCTCCACCAGGAGGCTTCGTATTGCTGAATTTTCAGCAGCATAGTTACCTGCGCAAACCGCTGCTGATCTATAAAAGGGCGCAGGCTTTCCCAGGTATGCTGCATACCGGTTACCCTGCTCGCGCCGGTATAGTATTGGTAACATAGTTCCTCCCAAAGGTTCCTGCCGCTTTTCATGCGAAAATGCCAGGGCACATGATGAAACCAGAGCAGGTATCTTTCATCGCAGGTGTTGATGTCTTCCCATTGCCGCTGTACGGCCGGCTGGTATTGTGCCAATGCATTGCTGCCGGTGGCGGTACGATCGAAGCCGATACCAACGCTATCTGCTTTGTGGTAGTAAACGGGATTCCATTCGGGCCGATGCTGGTTATTGACCCAGGGCGCTGGCCCATAGTGATGCCCCGTGCCCATGATATGATGTAATCCGATGGGGTTGGAATACTGTACGATAATATCACGGCTTTCCAGCATCAACCGGATGGCACTTTTTAGGAAAGTAAGATCATTGGAGAAAGTCATACGCAACCATTCTTCCGCTATCTGCTCACCGGAAAGAGTATGATCCCATGCTAATCGCCCCAGTGCATACCAGTTGGCCTGCGCAAAGGGATGGCCGCACCAGTTGATATCGTTGCCGATATTGGCTACGCCGGCCATGCCGCTGAGCATATGTTGATCCAGGCTCCCATCAATGACTTTAGCTACGGTGCTGCCGGCGCCTTTACTATAAGTATCGCTTTCCAGCGTTTCTTTGAACAGGGGAGCCAGGAAAACAAGGCTGGTTCCTTGTCCCAGGTATTCCTGCGTAAGCTGGAATTCCATCATCAACGATGTTTTAGGCATGGCGCCAAACAGGGGATGAAAAGGTTCACGCGGCATGAAGTCGATAGCGCCGTTTTTTACCTGCAACAATACGTTAGGCCTGAACTGCCCGTCGAGCGGAACGAAGTCGTCGTAAGCCTGTTTATGGCGGTCTGCCGGGTTATCGTGACTGTACACGAATGCGCGCCATATCACGATGCCTTTATATGGAGCGATGGCATCTGCCAGCATATTGGCGCCGTCGGCATGGGTACGGTGATAGTCCTGTGGTCCTGGTTGCCCTTCGCTGTTGGCTTTTACGAGAAAACCACCGAAGTCGGGAATATAGGAATAGATCTCCTTTATTTTTTCTTTCCACCATCCGCGTACGCTGTCATTCAACGGGTCGGCGGTGGTAAGTCCACCAAGTTCCATCGGGGCGCTGAACCGGGCAGTGAGGTATACCCGGATGCCATAGGGGCGGAACACGTCTGCGAGGGCTTTTACTTTTTCCAGGTAGGCAGGCGTCAAGGCCGTGGCGTTAGCGTTAACGTTGGTAAGTACCGTACCATTGATACCGATGGAGGCATTGGCCCGGGCATAGTCGATATAACGCTGATCAATATACGTAGGGAGTGTATGCCAGTTCCAGATGGAAAAACCCGCATATCCTCTTTCTACGGTGCGGTTGAGGTTATCCCAGTGATCCAGCATACGTAACCGGATTTTAGGCGCCGATACAATAGGTTGATCGGGAAGAGGCTGAGCAGTTTGCAGCAGGCGCAAAAAATGAAATACGCCGTAAAGTACGCCTATGGAGGTGTTGCCGCTGATGAGGATACAGCGCTTTCCTCGCAGTGTTTTGGGAACGATCACGAAGCCCTCGTTGCCGGCGGCTTTCAACAGACCGGTGATGCCTGCCTGGGTAATGAGCGTGGACTGTTGCGGCGTGCCGGCAATCACCGTTCCATCCTGGTGTAGGGTAGTGGTGGCAGACAGTTGGGTTTGCAGCAGGTGGGAGAGGCCATTGAGCAGCTCCTGCCTGGCAATAGTCAGCGTGGCATCGGAGGGATTGATCATGACGGTGCTGATGTGGTGGCGATAGGTTGCTTGCAGCATTTTATCGGCTACCGGCGGATACCTCAGCCAGAGGTCATACCCGTTTTCTCCTTTGGCGGGAAGAAAGCAACAGAGACATAAGAACAATAACGTGGAATTTTTCATATCGACAACTACCTATTTGATGGATTTAGTGTTATTTTTCAATTATTTTACGCAATCGGTTGCGTATCATAATCCCAAAAAAGCTATTCGGGGTTCTTATTTTTCAGGGATGAAGCCCGTATTACCAAATCAGCCCGGAGGGTGATGGCATTGGTGGCGTGCAGATCGCTGATACCTTTCAGGTGGTTAATCAGGTAGGTAGCGGCCGTGTGACCAATGCTGTCGCCGGAGTATTCGACCGTAGTAAGATTGGGCGCAATCACTTTGCTGATCGGGTCGTTGTTGAAACCAGCGAAGGCAATGTCTTCCGGGATACGGAGCCCAGCACCCTGCAGTGCCAGCATGCAATAAACCGCCGCGGTGTCATTGGCCGAAAAAACAGCATCCGGGCGTTTGTTGGGCGACAGTTCCAGGATATGCCCGGCCGCGTCAGTGCCGGCCTGTTCAGAGAGGGGACCGGTAAGGTGCAGTTGCTCAGTAAAAGGCAGGTGATGGTCCTGCAGCGCTTTCCGGTATCCATTGAGCCTTTCCTGGTATACATTTCTCAATACATTACCTCCCAGGTGCATGATTCGTTTACAACCCTGGTCTATCAGGTGTTTGGTGACCTGGTATGCCGCCTCGAAGTTGTTGATCCCCACTGAGGTGCTTTCGTCATGCGGGTATACGCGGTCGAAGAAAATAACCGGAATTTTTCGTTTAAAGAACGGCTCCAGGTGATGGATATGCTGTGTGTTGGAAGATAATGAGATAAGCAGCCCATCCACCCGTTTGTTAAACATCGTGGCGGCATTGCGCTTTTCTTTTTCCACGTCCTCAAGCGATTGCGCAATGATCAGGTTGTAACCATACCGGTTGGCAGCGTTTTCCATGCCCGCCAGGGCGGAAGACATGAAGTAGCTGTTGAGCCGTGGCACAATAACTCCCAAGGTATGCGTATGCCGGCTTCTCAGGTTGCTGGCAAATGCATTGGACTGGTACCCCAGCGTTTGCACGGCATCCGTGATCTTTTTCCGGGTAGCTTTGCTGATCATGGGGTTGTTTTTTAACCCCCGGCTTACCGTGGCTGCCGATATATTTAGGTATTTGGCGATGTCGTATATCGTGATTTCCCGTTCGTCTGACATGTTGCTTCAACTTGTACTTCAAAGGAAGTGAACTTTTTTTGAATAAAAAAACGCAATCGGTTACGTTGTATTCGGTTTTTATTATATTCGTTCCCATGGACGCCTGATATTGATCGGCACGGGAGCTGCCTGTCAGCCAGGCTCTGTGCCCTTCGTCCGCCAGCAATCCATCGCGCCGCGCAGGTAGTTATTCCTGCGCAGTAATCGATTGAATAATTAAAACAACCTATTATGTTAATGCACGAAACCATGCGGTGGTTTGGGCCGCAGGACCCGGTAAGTTTAAACGATATCCGGCAGGCCGGTTGCGCAGGAGTAGTCACCGCCCTGCACCAGGTACCGGTGGGCGAGGTGTGGTCTTTAACTGCCATCCGCGAGCGGCAGTCCCTTATCGAACAGGCAGGCATGAGCTGGACGGTGGTAGAAAGTTTACCGGTAAGCGAAGATATAAAGCGGCGAAGCGGCCATTATCTTACCCATATGGCTAACTATCTGGAAAGCCTGCATCACCTGGCCACCTGTGGAATTAAAGTCGTTACCTATAACTTTATGCCCGTGCTGGATTGGGTGAGAACGGATATCAGCTACCCGCTTCCTGATGGCAGCAAGGCGCTTTATTATGAAAGGGCGGCCTTTGTGGCATTCGATCTTTTTATGTTGAAAAGACCAGGCGCCGCAAGCGATTATAGTTCCACAGAAATAGCGCTGTCAGAGGCCTGGTGGCAAACCCACACCGATGAGCAAAAAGATACCGTGTTCCGGAATGCACTATTGGGTTTGCCCGGGAGCACCGGTCGTTTTGAACCGGCTGACATATTAACTGCCTTAACCGCTTACCAGCAGATTGATGCCAACCAATTGCGAGAGAACTTATTTTATTTTTTGAGAGAAGTAATCCCGGTAGCGGAAGCCCTGGGTTTGAAGATGGCGATCCATCCAGACGATCCTCCCTACCCGGTGCTGGGGTTACCCCGTATTGTAAGCACGGAAGTGGATTTACTTCGTGTCATACAAGCCAT
Organism: Chitinophaga sp. Ak27; assembly: GCF_012726295.1. Lineage (GTDB taxonomy): Bacteria > Bacteroidota > Bacteroidia > Chitinophagales > Chitinophagaceae > Chitinophaga. The sequence goes on from NZ_JABAOB010000009.1 coordinate 267,965, forward strand.
ACCCTCGCCGGCAAATGGCTTCTGCTATTGTACCGGTTCGCTCGGCGTAAGGCCAGGCAACGACCTTACAGGAATCATTCAACGATTAGGCACACATATTCATTTCCTGCACCTGCGCAATACCCGTCGCGACTACGCCGGAAATTTTTTCGAAGCAGCGCACCTGGATGGAGATACAGATATGGTGGGCATTGTACGCGAATTGTTACTGCTGATGCAACAGCGGAATATTGCGCTGCCGGTAAGGCCGGACCATGGTCACCAGATGCTGGATGATTTGCATAAAACAACCTATCCGGGGTATTCATGTATTGGACGGTTGAAGGGACTGGCGGAGTTGCGGGGATTGCAGATTGGATTGGCAAATGTGTTATTGGAGAAAATACATTAAGAGATATCATTGATTCCTATTTTTCGGAGCTCCTAATTGTTAATACACTTTTAATCGCATTTGCCAGGTATATTTCGCCTATGCCGCTACTAGCTTTGTCAATTTACCAAACGCGGAGCGCGTTTTATACTAAACTGGCAATTGTTTATGCAGGAACCAACAAAATATAGAATACAAGCAATCATGGAGAGATGAACACCTGAAATGGGTATGCGGATTTGCGAATACCCCGGGGTGGTAAATTATTTATCGGTGTTGATGATAGAGGGACGGTGGAATGACTATTATGCACGGGTGGAGAAAGTTAAGCGAAATATAGGCGACTCGATTAATATCAAGGAAATCCAATCAACTACGTCGTTAAGCCATGGCGTTAATTGTCACCAGGAGAAGAACGGCCCCGTACTACCGGATGTAGTAATTAAAAGCGATATCCTGGGAGAAAAAGACCCGGTATTAACTTACCTGCTTCAGATGATACAGTAAGCCCGCGACGACTAAAAAACAGCTATTTGTTAAACTCTTTTATGTCTTTCACTGTTTTAATAAGATAATCATTCTTCTTCTTCCGTTGTTAAGGAAACTGGTAAAACAATACCAGCAACGGTTAACCTACCATAAGGATGTGGCCGGAATATTTCATATATTAGGTTAACTATTATCTATGAGCTTGTGAATGTATTTTAGGCAGCGCATGATTCTTTTTGTTCAACTTATTCGCTTGTCGGTTCCATCTATTTTTTATCTATAGGATGTATCATTTTTAGCAATTATCAACCAGTAATTCTATAACATTAAACATCAGATGTATGTGGAAACAGCTTCCTACCTGTACAGGCTTCATGATATTATCATGCCTGCTACTCAGCCTGTCTATTACTGTAAATGCGCAGCAAACAAAAATTATAGGTAAGGTTACCGGCGCTGGTAACTTACCTGTACCCGGCGTTACAGTTCTTATCAAAGGCAATACCACCAGGGGTACTGCTACGGATCTCAATGGTAATTATACCATACAGGCAACCGCAGACGCCACCCTCACTTTTACTGCTGTTGGTTATATCAAACAGGAAGTACCAGTAGGCGGAAGAAGCATTATCAATATCACCCTGGCAGAAGACAACAAACAATTGGGCGAATTGGTGGTAACTGCTTTGGGTGTAAAGAAAGAAAAGAAAAAACTCGGGTACTCGGTAACAGAGCTCAAAGGAGAGGAGCTGGCTGTTACCAATGAAATCAACCCCGTCAATGCACTGCAAGGCAAGGTGGCCGGTGTGCAGATCGACCAGGGCGCCGGCGGATTGTTTGGTAGCACCAAAATCCTGATCCGGGGTAACTCTACACTGGGTAACAATAACCAACCTATTTTTGTCATTGATGGCGTAATCATGGATAATAATACCTTCAGTGGTACCGGACGTGACTTTGGGAACGATCTTAAAAACCTCAATATGGAGGATTTTGAGAGCGTATCTGTCCTGAAAGGCTCCGCTGCCGCCGCACTTTATGGCTCCCGCGCTATCAATGGGGTGATATTGATCACCACCAAAAAAGGGAAGGCGCAGAAAGGTATAGGCGTTAACGTTACCCAGTCATACAATGTATTTAAACCTTATTCTGGCCCCGATTTTCAGAACGAATATGGAGGAGGTACTGTCGGCGCCTTCTTTACTGATAACCGCGATCAAAACTATAAACCGGAAGATGCCTGGAGAACTAAGGTATTTCCGATAGACCCGGTCACCGGCAAGCCATATATCGACCGGCAGGTAGGGCGTGAACTGGAAAACTGGGGCCCTAAATTTACAGGACAGGAAGTCACCAACTACGATGGGACCACCACCCGCTATGTGGCCCAACCACATAATTTCCTGGATGCTTTCCAGACAGGACGAGGCTATGCCACCAACATTGCCATGGATGGCGGAAATGATAAATCCACCTTCCGCCTGTCGTACACCCGCGATCAAAGTGATGGTATTGTACGCATGAACTCCATGGTGAAAAATGCCTTTGATCTTCGCGTTACACATAATATCAATAAATGGATCACCGCAGACGTAAGCGCCAACTACACCGTTTTTAACGGTAAAAACCCGCCCCGCCTGGGGGGCCTCGATGCCTTTGCTTCCTATAATTTCGGTAAACTGTTTTCCTGGGTGCTGCCACGTAACTATGATACAAAGTATTGGATGCAGCGCGATAAATACGTAAGCGTATTTGGCGGTACCCCCAATCCCGGAGATCCGGCGGAACCCAATAAGGCGCCCGAATCACGCTTTTGGTTTAATTTATTTGAAAACAGCTATATCCAGGACGAACAGAATATAAGGGGACGTATTGTCTTAACTGCTACCCTGAATCCATGGGCCAAATTGCAACTGGAAGGAAACGTCAATAACCTGTATCTCCGCAATGAAAATAAGGAATTGGGACAAGGACATGACTTTACCGGTGGCTTGTATGGACTGGGACATACTTCCAAGGAAAGTTATTTCCTGAAATGGATGCTGATGATCAACAAAAATCTTACTAAAGACCTGGAATTAAATGGATATATCGGCGGTGAAACACAACGTTATAATACTACTTACAACTATAGCGAAACCCGCGGGGGACTGAGCTACCCGGGGAATTACTTCATCGCCAACTCTGTACAAACACCCTATACAGAAGGAGGCGTGAAAAGCCGGAAAGCATTTAACTCATTATACGCCAGCGCCGATCTCGCATTTAAAAACCAGCTGTTCCTCCTGGCTACCTTGCGCGGCGACTGGTCCTCTGCATTAACTTATACAAATGGTACCGGTAATAATTTTTATAACTATCCGGCAGTCAGCTTATCCTGGCTGTTTTCAGAAACCTTCAAATTGCCCGACTGGATTAGCTATGGTAAGCTGAGAGCCAACATAGCCGCACTCGGAAAGGATACGGATCCTTTTGGTATCAACCCGGGTTTTGCGTTTAACGGTTATACCAACAGCAATACCACCGACTACCCGATTTCTACCTATACACGGTATCCGGACCCGCTTACCGGTAAGTTCATTGCGCTGGTGCCCAACCTGAAACCAGAAAGGAAAATTGCCAAAGAAGTAGGCGCGGAAATGCGTTTCCTGAAAAACCGTATCGGGTTTGATATCTCTCTGTACCAGGATAACACGAAAAACCAGATTATTAGCATCGGCACACCACCGGAAACAGGCCTGGAGGGGATTATTATCAACGCAGGAAATATCCAGAACAAGGGTATTGAACTCATGGTAACCGGTACGCCCGTGCAAACGAAGAATTTTGAGTGGAATACCAGTTTCAACTATTCCCATAACCGTAATCTCATTGTAGACCTGTATGCTGGCCGTAATGAGTACGACCTGGGCGCTAACATTGGTGAAATCAGTACCTGGGCTATTGTGGGAAAATCTTACGGCACCCTGCGCACAACTATTCACTCTTCGCCTTACCAGGCTACTGATGCCAATGGTAATCCCATTGCTAGTCCGAACAACGGGAAGCCAATACTGGCCTGGCGTTCCGACGCAAGAGCAGCTTTCCCTGCTCGTAGCAATACCCTGCAGGATGTAGGTGACATCAATGCGAAATTCCGCGGCGGCTGGGAAAATACATTCCGGTATAAGAACTTCAGCCTGGGCGTACTGCTGGATGCTAAATTCGGAGGCGACTTTGTACTGCTGACTTACCGCTATGGTACCCATACCGGCGTATTCCCCAATACCCTGGCAGGTCGCGACGCCAGCCATGGCGGTATTACCTGGACCAGCAAATACGATAACCAGACTTATGACGATGGTCTTATCCCCGACGGCGTTTTTGCCAAAGGGCAAATGATAACGCAGCCCAACGGCAGCCAGGTCGACGTTGGCGGCATGTCTTACCTGGAAGCCTATAACAAAGGATATGTAGAGCCTACGCATGCACCGCAATTCTATTATCGCTATGGCTCTTCTTCTACCGGCGTGGCTGATTACTGGATCAAAAAGAATTCATGGATCTCCCTGCGGCAGGTATCATTGTCTTATCGTTTCTCACCGAAGATATGCGAAAAGCTGCACCTCAATAACCTAAGCCTGGCAGTAGTAGGACGTGATTTGCTTTATCTGTATAACAGTTTGCCTTTCAACTACAACCCGGCCTCCAACAACTCTAATAACACGGCATTTTCCGGTGAAGAGGGTTTCCTGCCAATGGTACGGTCTATTACAGGAACCATCAGAGTGGGCTTCTAAATAAAATCTAAACTGATTAGCTATGAAAAAGATAATAAACATATATATAGCCGCTGCGGGCATGCTTTTGTTAGGAGGGGTGCATTCCTGTACCAAAAACTTTGGAGATATTAATACCAATCCCAGTGTAGTCACCAACCCGGATGTAAAGTACCTGCTCAGCTATTCGGAAGATAAGATGATTACTTACCAGGGAACGGAATGGGTATGGGAAAGCATGGAGCAACTGTTGCGGTATACCCAGCACGTAACTGCCAGCCCATATGAAATCACCAACAACGTAAATACCCGGTACAACAATTACTATCTACAAATATTACCCAACCTGTTTGAAATCCGGCGTCAGGCAGATCTCAAACCGGATAAAGACCGGTACCAGAAAATAAAGGCAGTTACCTATGTGCTGCAGGCATTGCATGGCATTAAAGTAACGGATGTCAATGGCTCCATTCCTTATACTGAAGCCATAGAAGGACGATACCAAACCAGGTATAACCCGGTATATGATAACCAGCAAACATTGTTCAATACCTGGTTATCAGAGCTGGACAACGCGATCAAGGTGCTATCTGATAATAGCCTGGCCAACCAGGCGGATTATGGGAATTCTGATATCTTCTATCAGAGCAACTGGACCAACTGGGTAAAGCTGGCCAATACCTTAAAGCTCCGCATAGCCGCAAGGTTGGAAAATGTAGACAATGCTAAAACCAAACAGGTATTTCAACAGGTGATGCAGGATGGCACCGGGCCTATTGATGTAGTAGCTGCACAGCCCCGGTATATGAATCCAATATATACTCCGTTTGGAACGGGCGGTGATATTGATTATCGCAGCCGCAGGTATGCGACCAATTCTATTATGATGTTCCTGAAAAACAGCAGCGATCCGCGGTTACCCATCTATTTTGATAAAAATGATATCCCTGTTGGCTTCAAGGATTCCCTGATCAAGTATGGGGTTACCGCACCTGCCTTTATCGACCTGAATGATCCGTTGATCAATTTCCAGGGAGGCCCGGCCGACTGGACCACCGATCCGGTAAAAGCTACTTTTTTGAGTAACAGCCTGCCGGTAGGTCCCAATAAATATTTCCTGATCTCACCGTTGAATAGGAGATTCTTTTCACCTAAGCTCAATGGCGCTACCGGTAATTTTGAAGACGTACCGGTAACCTGCGCAGAGTCTTGTTTACTCGTGGCCGAATTTATCCAGAAAGGCTACGCCGGGGGAGTTGATACAAAAGGTAATGCCAATGCCTGGTATATAAAAGGGATTACTGCCAGCATTGTTACGATGAATGAAATAGCTGGAAATGCCGGTTCTACCACCGCCTTTACCGGTGATGGAAGTACACTGATACAGGCTTATCTCAATAATAACCTGGTAAAACTCAATGGCGCCAATGACCTGGAAAGAATTTATATCCAGGCCTACCTGAATTATCTGCGTTCACCTAATGAAGCCTTTGTTTTTTGTCGCCGTACCGGCTACCCTAAACTGGGTTCTGCCTATTATTCCAGGGAAGTGTCTAACGAAACCATCCCGCGGCGTTTCTGGTTATTGGATCCGGGAGAAGTAAACCGCACCAACTGGAACAATGCCATGACAGACCAGGGATTTACCCCTAATGCCCAGGATATCAATACTCTGAGCACGCAGCGTGTATGGTATGACAAACCTGCACCCGACCTGGGTAAAGGACAGTAAACAATTATATTTCCTCCATACAAAAGCACCGGTACCTTTACCGGTGCTCTGTTTTATGAATGGTGCCTGCGTTCAGCGGCCTGTTTAATTTTGACCAAGGTGGTTCTCCAATAAAACTGCAAATGTTTAAAAATAGTTTCCGTTGGAAAGTTTTCAATGCGCAGCTGAAGGATGGTTTGATCAGTGGCAGGCGTAAGCCGGAATTCGAGCAGGGAGTAGTTTTCGGGAACGTCGGGTAACCTGGATACAGAACTGAAATGGGTGTAACTCAATCTTTTCGGCGCTTCATGAGCAATAACAACACCCTTGTTCTCGAACCGGACATGATGAAAACCACGGATGATAAAAGGAGTATTTACCCGCCAGGTTGTCGTTATTTCCAATTGCATATCCGGTTCTCCCATCCAGTTCTTCATATCAGTAGTATCGGTCAAAACCCGCCATACATCAGCAGGAGCAGCGGCAATGGTCACCTGGTCGGAGAATAAGTGGTTCATTTCAGAAGAATGTTTTTAAGGGCTGGTAATTTAGTTCTTAATCTGATTTTAAAGATGAAAAAAAGAGTAAATATTATATTTTTTATAATATGGCATCAATCTTGATAAGATGAGTTTGCAAACAAACCTACAATTGTCATGAAAAACCAAATCTTAGGGGCTTTAGCGCTGATGGCTGTCACCGCATTTTCATTAACTTCCTGCAGCAAAAGTAGCGATAGTTCTTCCGGTAATAGTAAAATGAGCGTGTACCTGACGGATGCACCTTCTCCTTACGATGCAGTATGGGTAGATATCCAGGATGTACAGGTAAATGCATCTACTGATGCTTCGGCTTCCACCGGTTGGCAATCTATTCACATTTTAAGACCAGGCGTTTATAACCTGCTGCAATTTAGAAATGGAGTAGATACCTTGCTAGCGTCACAAGACCTGCCGGCCGGAGCGATTAATCAAATCAGGCTGGTGCTGGGTTCCAACAACAGCGTGGTAATTGACGGTACTTCGCATCCGCTGGAAACACCATCTGCTCAGCAATCTGGTCTGAAACTGAACATCAATGCTACCCTGGTAGCGGGAGTGGAATACCGGTTGTGGCTCGACTTTGATGCCAATCGTTCTGTGGTGGTTACCGGCAACAACAAGTACATCCTGAAACCTGTGATCAGAAGTTATACACAGGCTACCAGTGGTGCTATTAAAGGAATTGCATTGCCGCTGTTGGGAGTAAAAGGAGTATTTGCGATCCAGAACACAGACACGATCGCTTCAGCGATTCCTGATGCAGCCACCGGTGCTTTCCTGTTGTCTGGCTTAAATGCCGGCGCTTACAATGTAGCCTTTAGCGGCAACACGATCGTAAAAGATACGACGCTGCTGGGCGTAAATGTAACCGTAGGACAGTCAACCAATCTGGGTACCATACAGTTGCACTAAGTTTTAAGAGATGATGTTATGAACCGTGATCCTTGTAAACAGGGATCACGGTTTTTTTATTTATGTCCGGTATCATTCCGCCCGCAAACTGTTAACCGGGTTAGACAACGCAGCTTTGATAGCCTGGAAGCTAACCGTGCTCAGTGTAATAAACAGGGTGGCAAAAGCAGTTCCGGTAAAGATCCATACGGAAAGGTCTATACGATATTCATACCCTTCCAGCCAGTGGTGCATCACGTAGCCGGCTGCGGGCATGGCCACGCAGAAAGATAACATTGGCAGCAAGAGGAACTCTCTTGATAATAGTCCCCACAAACTCATCACAGATGCGCCCAGTACTTTCCGGATGCCGATTTCTTTGGTACGTTGTTCCGCCATAAAGGATGCCAGTCCGAAAATACCGAGACAGCTGATGAACACTGCAAATACAGCGAAGAAAGCAGACAGTTTACTGATGCGATCTTCTGCAGAAAATTTCCGGGCATAGTCATCGTCGGCAAAGGTGTAATTGAAAGGCGCCGCGGGACTATATTTCCGGAAAATGGCAGCTATCTTGTCCAATGCATCAGGTGCGCCCATGGCGGGATTGAGCCGGATCGTAATTTCACTGACGTTGCCGTAGTCCATCATGAAAATGGTGGGCACGGGGGTGGCGAAAGGAGATTCCATCACCACATTTTTTATCACACCAACAACATGGAAATTGTTGTCGTTAAATTTAATGGTGGCGCCTACCGGGTCTTTCAATCCCATAAAGGCGACTGCACTTTCGTTGAGTATCATACCGGTGGAATCAGTAGCGTATTCCCTGGAAAAGTCGCGGCCGGCAGCAAATTGCCAGTTGACCGTTTTCCCGAAGTCGTGGCTGACCCAGGATACAGCGAACGCAGGATTGATGGAAGGATCTTGTCCCGGCCACTTAAAGCCAATGAAGTGGGCAAAGATATCGGTAGATGGATTGGATGCGGCAGCCATATCCACCGCGGCGCCGGATGCGAGAAGGTCCTGGCGTAGCGTGTTATACTTTCCGTAGAGCTCCGGTGTAACCATGCTGACATTAATCAGGCCATTGCGATCGAAGCCCAGTGGGCGGTTTTTAGCGTGTTGTATTTGCAGGTAAATAACAGTGGTACCAATAATCAATGCAACGGATACGGTAAACTGCACTACTACCAATACTTTGCGGGGAAGTGCAGCCGCCCGGCCGGCCTTAAAGGTACCCTTGAGCACGCGGAGCGTGTTGAGTGAAGAAAGATAAAAGGCGGGGTAACTGCCTGCCAGCAGCCCGGTGAGCAGTGTTAAGCCAAGAATACTGCCCCAGAAAGCCGGCATTTGCCAGGGAATATGAATGGTTTTGTTGGCCAGGGTATTAAAGAAGGGGAGCGCGAGCTGTACAAGTAGTACTGCCAGCAACAAGGATAGGGCCGCCACCAGCAGGGCTTCTCCTAGGAACTGCCGCATCAGCTGAAGCCTTCCGGAGCCTATCGCCTTGCGTACGCCTATTTCCCTGGCCCTTTTTTGAGAGCGGGCGGTGTTCAGGTTCATAAAATTAATGCAGGCCAATATCAGTACAAAGATCCCGATGGCGCCAAAGATCCATACATAGCGGATATTGCCACCGGTATTTTTACCATTGGTGAAGGCATCGTACAGGTGCCATTTACTCATAGGGTGCAATAGTACTTCCGGGTTATCGCGCCTGCCGGGTTTCCCTTTCAGGGCGTCTTTTACGGTGGCAGATACCTTGTTGAGATCTGCTTTATCTGCCAGTTGCGCCAGTATGAAAAAGGAGTTATTATTCCACTGATCATAGGCTTCCTTTACCCAGCTCCGGTCGGCTACGAGATAGGCCCAGGAAACGAGGTAATGTACGTCCTGCAGATGGCTGTTGGCGGGGAAGTCTTCAAATACACCGGTTACCTTCACGTTCTTTTTATTATCTACATTGATCATTTTATTGATCGGATCTGTATCCCCAAAAAATGACCTGGCCAGGGTTTTACTGAGCATAATGCTATTGGGCTCTGTAAGTCCGTGTAAAGGGCCTGCTATCATTGTGGGCGCCAGTATGTCCATCATCTCCGGCTCTGCAAACCATCCATCCTGGCTCAATTTTTTATCGCCATAGGCAAGTATGCGGGAAACGCTTGGCTTGTATAAGGCAATATGGCTGAAATCCCCGCCATACTTCGACCGCAGCTCTTCCACCAGCGGGATAGGCATGGAATAGGTGGTGGTAATGGTATGATAGGCGGTGTTATCCCAGTTGTGTATGACCTGTGTAATGCGATGATAGTTTTTAAGAGATTTATTCCAGGTAAGTTCATCCCGGATCCACAAACCAATTAACATGACTATCGCCATGCCGATGGCAAGGCCGAGAATATTAATGAAAGCAAAACCTTTGTTCCTTTTCAGGTTTCGCCAGGCTACCTGGAGATAGTTGCTATACATAAGTCCAATAATTTGTTGATGACAGGAACGGACACACAATAATGTGCCATTGTATAACTGCGGCAGGTAAATGGGTTATATATATGTATTATTTATATTTTGTTCGTTTTCAGTACAGCATTCGTTCGTTGATGAACAGGTGCTACTCCAGCAGGGCAGCCAGCTTTCGCAGCGATTGCCGGCTGCCTTCATCATTGTCTTCCGGCCGGATACCCGGTGGAATATGATCGAACCGCAGGTTAACAGCAGTGCCGCCGGCTACATCGGCGAGGGTAACGGTCATCGTCATTTCGCCAGCATATTTTTCATCGTTAGAATCGAATACGATGATCTCTACAATCTTTTCAAAAGGTATCAGGGTGGCAAACCGGCCCTGGAACATATCCTTGTCGGCAGTGGTTTTCCCGGGGGCCGACTGTTCGGGGTCCAGGTAAGTGAGCGACATCCGGAAGAAGCCATTTTCCCTGGCATCGAAATCGTGTACTTCTGCGCGCATATCGTCGGGCGCCAGCCAGGCAGCGACGGCTGTGGGATCGATAAATGCATTGTAAACCGCTTCCCGTGGGGCTTTGATGATGCGGCTTGTTTCCGAACTGTGGGTGGATAGTGACATATGCGTTGTTTTATATTGGGTTTTTATATTCTCTGCGCAGCAATGAAAAAGCAACAGAATCTTCCAGCCGACCGTTTTTCATATAATGCTCTCTCAGTAATCCTTCTCTCGTAAATCCCAGCTTCTGCATTAACAACAGGGAGGGGGTATTTTCAGGTCCTACAAATGCTTCGATCCGGTTAAGTCCCATGTCTTCAAATCCGAACTTTATAATGGGAATCAGGGCTTCTGTCATCAGTCCCCTGGATTGCAGGGACAAATCCGTCAGCGTATACCCGATTTCGGCCCGGCGATGCTCCAGGTACCAGGTGTGAAAGCCGCATCTGCCGATGACCCGCTGTTCCGCTTTCAGGTACAATTGGAATACCAAAAATGATCTGTTGAAACCGGTAAGGCCGCCTTCCACTTTCTTTTTCTCTGTCTGCAATTCCTCCTGGTTATGCAGACCCAATTGCTCCATTGCCACTGTATCTGATGAGTTTTGGAAGAGATACTGGTAAGTGGGAATGGTAAATTTCCGAAGGAGTAACCGGGACGTTTCTATAGTCTTTGTCTCCATTTTTTTATAAACAAAAGTACATGTTTTGTCCCCATCAGGTAAAGTCGTTCGTCGTGTTGTTAGTGTATTCACCATTTTAAATTTTTAAGAAATGAAACTACTGGAGACCTATCAACTCGGACCTTTTATGTTGCGCAACCGGGTAGTGATGGCGCCTATGACCCGCAACCGGGTTACCCCGGAGGGATTGGCAGGCGCATTAGCTGCTGAGTACTATCATCAGCGGGCGACCATGGGCTTACTGGTTTCCGAAGCTATTGCTATTTCTGCAGATGCAATAGGTTACCCGATGATACCTGGCATTTATAACAAGGTGCAGGTGGAGTCGTGGCGTGGGATCACAGACCGGGTGCATGAGGCAGGCGGGTTAATATTTGCGCAGCTCTGGCATTCGGGGCGGGCAGGGCATTCATCCGCCAAAGATGGGGGCGTTATGGTAGCGCCTTCAGCGATCGCCATCCGGGGGCAGCAGATATTTACAAAAACCGGGTTGAAAGATTTTGAGGTTCCCCGTGCACTCACCACTGCTGAAGTAGGGGCGATTATCCGCGATTACCAGGATGCCGCAGAAAGAGCCATGGAAGCGGGATTTGACGGCATAGAGCTTAATGCGGCGAATGGTTACCTGCCTAACCAGTTCCTGGCAGATGGCGTTAATACCCGCGATGACGAATATGGAGGAGGGGTTGAAAACCGTTGCCGCTTTATTTTGGAAGCTATGGACGCCATGGTGCAGGTGTGTGGTCCGGGAAGGGTAGGAATTAAATTATCTCCTTCTACTGACCGGTATGATATCACGGAAAGTAATCCATTAGCCTTGTATGGTTACCTGGTAGGGGCTTTGAACCCTTTGCCACTGGCGTACCTGCATTTTATGCAGCCACTGTCGACCGTAGATGCCGCTTATTGGCCCAAAGATGTGATCAGTGCGTTTGGAGGCTTAACAGTACATACGGTGATCGCCAATGGGGGATACAATCAACAACGCGCAGAGCAGGAGGTGGAAAGCGGTCGCGCCCAGCTGGTTTCCTTTGGTGCACTGGCGCTGGCCAATCCTGATCTCCCGGCACGTTTTGCCGCCGGGGCGCCGCTTAATACGCCAGATGCCAGCACGTTTTATGGAGGTAACGAGCATGGCTATACGGATTACCCATTCTGGAAGAAGTAAGGCGCCGGGAAGCTGTTGTCGGCGGGATAGTTGCTTTAAACGAAGGCGTGCAGCATACTCATGTGCGCGCCTTCGCTGATATGCCACCTGGGGAGGCCTTTGCGGGCGAAATTCATTGCTGACAGAACGGGTAACAAAGGAAGGTGCACAAGATAAGTCTATTGTTTTTTTTAATTATAGATAATAAAAATATCTATCTTTGCGCCGTAAAATCCCGTACCTACGTTCATATGTCACCTAGTAAATTACTGTTAGCTGCAACAGCGTGGCTGTTGACTCACACCATTATATCCGCCCAAAACAATAGCTTGTACAGTTATCAGGATTTGTCGCATATCCGCTACGAGCGGCAGAAAGATTCCCTGAAGAAAGCCTGGGTATGTCCTGTTATTTATAAAGAGAAAGAAACACAAAAGCAATATAAAGAGATCTGGAACGGGCGCACGGATTTTGTCGTGAATGCGATAACCGACGACGGCTACGTATATGAGCCGGAGTTATACGGGTATGTATCCGGCGTGATAGACCAGCTGGTAAAATCGAATAGCCAGTTAATCCAACAACCGTTATTGTTGATGATAGACCGTAGTTCCTCTGTGAATGCGTATGCGATAGGAAGCCGCACCCTGGCCGTGAATGTAGGCCTGCTGGCATTTATCAAAACCAGGGAGGAGTTGGCCCTGGTGCTGGCACACGAGCTGGCGCATAATATCCTGCTGCATCCGGAAAACGGCATGAAGAAACGTGCTGAGTGGCTCACCTCCGATGAATATAAGAAATCGCTCGACGCCGTATTGGATTCCAAATACGAACGGCTCACCCGCCTGAAAAAAGTTTTCCAGGGCTATTCATTCGACCGGAGCAAGCATCAGCGCTATCATGAAGGCGACGCCGATTCACTGGCCATCGTGTTGCTGAAAAACAGCCATATCCCGGTGGATGCCTCTTTCTTTATGCGCCTCGACAGCGCTGACCTGCAATACCGCCAACCGCTGAAACAGCCGCTGAAAGACTATTTTGCGCCATATCGCCTCCAGCTGGAAGATGCCTGGATGGTAAAGCGCAGTAAAGGTTTGTCGGCCAAAAACTACAACTTTGTAACTACTACAGGGCTGGAAGACTCTTTGAAAACGCATCCCGATTGTGAAGAACGATACAGTAAGAATAAGTCTTACCAGGAGGCCGGCGCCCGGTTTACCCCGGTGCCAGCCAGTATACAGGACAAAGCCATGAAAATGATGGTATGGAATATCTATTGCAACGGCAACCTTACCGCCTGTATGTACCGCATTTTATTACAGAAAGATAAAGGCAGCAAAGACCCGTGGTACGACTTTATGTTTAACAACGTGATCTCAGGGCTTTTCTTCGCCGACAAGAAACTCAGCCGGTTCAATGCGATCAGGGTAACGCCCAAAGAATATATCTCTAAAAATTACTACGAGCTGCAAACCATGTTTGAACAGATGCCGAGGGAGAAGCTGGAAGAGTATTACAAGCATATGCAACTGGCCGCGTTCTGGAGCGGCATGCCTGCGCCCGAACAGGCATTTAAATCTTTCATCGGCAACCTGATTACCGCTGGGGAAAACAGCGAAGAACAAAAAGCAGCCAAAGCGTTTACCACAGCCCATGCCAACAGCCTGTACTGCGAGTATGCAATGCCGTTTGCCCAAAAATAATTATTAACCTGTAATATCCCTAACACAGACTATATGAAGCGTACACTCGTAGCATTGTTGCTGCTCCTCCTGGTGGCCGGAAGCAGCAAAGCCCAAACCAAAGTATTTAAAGAAGTGGGAGAGGGTATCTCTTCCCGTATGCGTACTATCTTCCAGGATGGTACCCTGGTAGGCTACCTCCTTTTTACAGAGCTGGAAAAAGCCGATAAAGACTCCTTCAACTACCGGATCACCATCATGGACGAAAACCTGAATGATATTGGGTTGGTGAATTTCAGGGAATTGAAACTGGACCTGCGTGCTGTAGCATTTGAACAGGATGTGCTCTGCCTTTCTTATATGAAAAGTAACTTGTTAGGTCATGCAATAAAAAAACGGAAAGAGATCAAAGCAGCCGTCGCCAAAGGATACATGGCTATTTTTACCCAGTTTATTAACCTGAATGGAAAGATTCTCCGGTCTAATACCATCAAGGTGAATGTAGACCTGGACCATGAGTTCCGGACTGGGCAACTGGTGATCGGCAACGGAGGACTGAAAGAGCCCTTCCGTGTGCAGAATGTTCCCGGTAAAGGCTTTGCCTGTTTTTACGGGGATAACCGCGGAAAATATCTCCTGGTATATGATACCACTGGCCGCCAAACCTGGCAGAAAAGGGTAGGGATGGATGACGGCGATTATGACATGCTTATCTCTGGTCATGCGGCCTATTTTCTCGTTAAGAAAAAACATGATATGGTAGAAGGCGGTTATATGGCTTTTGGCTTTAACCTGGACGATAGTACGTCTTTCAACAAATACTTCCTGAAAGATAAAAAAGGAAACCAGTTGAGCGTATCATCTTTCATGAACGATCCTAATACCGGTAAGCCTTTTATCGCAGGTAAAATTATCAATCCCCGGCGAGGCAAGGAATATGGGTCGGCCAGGTTGATCAGTAAAGGTGCTTATCTCGGTGTATTTACCATCAATATTGATCACGACAAGCAGACTACCCAGCCCATCTACAATTACTGGAAATCGAACGATACCGCGCGTATCGCCAATTCCAAAGGCCGGCTGCTGGCTAATAAATCCTATATGCTGAATGGCCCTTCCTTCAAGGATTATTATGGGAATACCTATTTTACTGGTTCTGCTATTAAACGTGGCATCAACCCAGGTATGGTGATTGCAGAGGTATTGACGGTTCCAACTATCCTGGTGCCCACCTTCCTGCTGACCAATTTTGGTACGAGAAGAATGAAGGCCTATGATGCCCTTTTGCTGAAGCAATCTGCTGATGGAAAGCTGACCTTCGAAAACAGCATCCCTTCTGCTCACAGCCATTTTTATCCCGGACGTTTCAACCTGTTGCTGACCGATAATAAGGCATATTATACGGTTACTTCTCCCGAAACCAGGTTAACACACCTGATCATTACCGAAAATAAAAACATTACCTTCTACTGTGTAGACCAGAAAAAAGTGACCCGTACCATTCCACGGGTGAAGGATAATATTTCTACCATAATATATCCTGCCAAAGAAGGGCACATTATGGTGGCCGAATATGATAAGAAAGAACGTTCTACTAAATATTCCATAGAGGCGATATAGCTTAGAAGCAGAAAGCACAAAGCACCAAGCCCTTAAAGCGAATGATCTTAGCGGATATTAAAAACCGTGATGGTCATTCGCTTTAAGGGCTTGGTGCTTTGTGCTTTCTGCTTTCTGCTTTGAGCTTTCCGCTCCTTATTGCATATATCCAATTTTAACTGTATTTTGCTATAACGATTTTGCAAATAACAAATACCCATGAAAGCTTTACTTACGACCGCCTTATTGGCTGCTGGTTTGTATACCAGCCACACTGCTGCTGCGGCAGACGTTATCCGTCGCGACTCCCTTACCCGGGGCGGTTATACCCTCATCTTTATCAATGAGGACCCTGCCTTTGTCAACACCGGCAAGGAGGTACAGGAAAGGATGATCAATACTTTTTTCGATGTATATCCTAAGCTGGCTGCTGCCTACAACCCGGAAACATTGAAGAAAGTGGTGTTTAAGATAGACCCGCATTACGATGGCGTAGCCGCTACGGCCAATGGGGTGGTGACCTATAACCCTGCCTGGATGCTGAAACAGCCTACCGACATCGATGTGGTGACGCATGAGGTGATGCACATTGTACAGGACTATGGCAACAGCCGCGGACCCGGATGGCTAACAGAAGGCATTGCCGACTACGTACGGTACAAGTTTGGTGTTGACAATGCCGGCGCGCACTGGGCTTTGCCTGCTTTCAATGAAAAGCAGCACTACAGCAACAGCTACCGTATTACCGCCCGTTTCCTGGCCTGGCTGGAGAAAGGCGTACAACCCGGAATAGTGAAAGTTCTGGATAAAAGTTTAAGGGACCATACTTATACGGCGGGCCTTTGGAAAGAACAAACCGGTAAATCGCTCGATGAATTATGGGCCGCCTATAGCGTGAATCCTGCCTTGTAACCAGGGCGGGGATCATTCATAAAAAGATTTCGTTGCTTGACAGGTAATTATATACATTTAGTCTTCGCTAATTATTTTGTAGAGTATGAAGATTGCTTATGTAGGATACCTTGTGCAGGAGAAATATGCCACTGCACACGACGAAGACGCAACATTACTGGCATTCCTGAAAGCACGCGGACTGGATATTACCCCGGTAGTCTGGAATGATCCGGAGGTAAACTGGGCAGCGTTTGACCTGGCCATTATCAAATCACCGTGGGATTACCATGAAAAATTTGCCGGATTCAAACAATGGCTGCATGACCTGGAAGCCGCCGGTGTAGCTTTATTGAATCCTGTTGATACCATCCGGTGGAACAGTGATAAACATTACCTGGAAGAGATTGCTGCAGCGGGGCTGCCAGTAATTCCTTCCCTGTTCCTGGAAAAAGGTACGGCGCCTGCATTGGCAGGTTTCTTTGCGCAGCTGCAGGCAGATAAACTGATCCTGAAACCCTGCGTCAGCGCCGGCGCTAAAAATACGCTGATATTGCAGCCAGGCAGTGTCGCGCAACGGGAAGCGCAGGTGCATGAATGGCTCCGGGATGAAAGTTATATCATTCAGCCTTTCATGGAAGAGATTAAAGAAGGAGAGTGGTCGTTCCTTTTCTTTAACGGGAAATATAGTCACAGCCTGCTGAAAGTTCCCAAGGCCGGTGACTTCCGCGTGCAACAATCTCATGGCGGCAGCACACATGCTGCCACTGCCACAACGGCGCAGGTAATTGCTGCCGCTAAGTTTGTAACGCAGTTTGCACCACAAACACTCTACGCCAGGGTTGATGGCGTGATGTCGAAGGGCGACCTGGTACTGATGGAACTGGAGCTGATAGAGCCTTACCTGTTCCTGGAAACCCATCCGGATGGCCTGGAAAACTATTACCAGGCGCTATTGCAAAGAATACAATTACTTAACTAAGTATTTAACGGATAGATATGAGCACGGAAACCGCTATCCCGGCATCGAAGCAATTGCATGGACTGGATCACTTAAGGGCGCTGGCCATTTTAATGGTGCTGCTGTATCATTACCGGATGTTTGGACATCCCGCCTGGTTGGATGACGTGATACATTTCGGATGGTCGGGGGTAGACCTGTTCTTTGTTTTGAGCGGTTACCTGATTTCCTCGCAGCTGTTTGTTACCATGGCGCAAGGGAAGCCGGTTTCTTTCCCTGAGTTTTTTATCAAACGTTTTTTCAGGATCATTCCTCCGTACCTGCTGACACTAAGCATTTACTTCCTGGTGCCGGCATTCTGGGAGCGGGAAACGTTGTTGCCATTATGGCGATACCTGACCTTTACCCAAAACTTCGGACTAAACCTGAAGGTGTTTGGTACCTTCTCGCATGTTTGGTCGCTTTGTGTAGAAGAGCATTTTTATTTGTTGTTTCCGTTCACCCTGTTTTTATTGATCCGTACAAAAAGGGTGAAAGCAGGAGGATGGTTGTTATTCGCCATGTTTATGGCGGGGTTTGCGATACGCCTGTTTTGCTGGTACTGGTTGATTGCGCCGCATGCGGGGCAGGATGATGCCTGGATGTATTGGTATATGAATATGTATTATCCCACCTATACCCGTCTGGATGGGTTGTTGGCAGGGGTGGCTATTGCTGCTTTATTTACTTTTCGTCCGGCCATCCGGGCGCGTGTTACCCAATTTGGTAATGCATGGTTGCTGGCAGGGTTGCTGGTGTTGACCGGGGCCTGGTTCCTGTGCGATACACAGAGCAGTTTTGGCGCTTCTATCTTCGGGTTCCCGGTGGTAGCGTTGGGGTATGGGTTGCTGGTGATAGCAGCAGTAAGCCCTTCGTGTATCCTGTACCGTAATAACCGCGTTACGGCCCTGATAGCCAAAGTGTCTTTTGTGTTGTATTTATCCCACAAAGGCGTGATACACCTGGTGCAGCCATTGTTGGCCAAAACGGGGATGGCGCCTCAGGGTACATTGATGATGTTGCTATGTGTGGTGATCGCGATAGGGGCAGCCTGGATGATACACCTGGCCATAGAGCGGCCGATGTTGCGGCTCCGGAAAAAAGTGCTGGCAAACAGGAAAGCGCGCAGGCAGCCGGCAGTGGCTCTTCAGATGGAGTGGCAGGATAAATAATTTCGTGCTCAATCGACACAGGTGCGCAGGCGGGCTTCAATAATTTTTTTATCGGCCGCAGAAGTAGCCAGTTGCAGTGCCTTTTCAAAATGTGCCCTGGCTTTAGCCGGCGACAATTCCTGGTATAATTCTCCCATTAATAACTGGTACAGGTGAAGATGATCCAGCGCCAGTTTTTCTGCTGCGGCAATGGCTTCTGCTTTCCCGTTGGCTTTCGAAAGGGCATAGGTCCTGTTCAATGCTGCCATGGGAGAATACTCCAGTTGCAGCAGGTGATTGTATAACTGCAGGATACATTCCCATTTTTCTTTTGTGTCGGCTTTGATGGTATGCCACCAGGCAATGCCGGCCTCCAGGTGGTACCTGGATAATTTATCTCCTTCAGAAGCCATATTCAGAAAGTGTTCGCCCTGTTGGATCAGGGCATGATCCCACAGATTGGGATCCTGGTCAGCGTACAGTACAATTTCCCCGGCATTGTCGATGCGGGCATCAAACCTTGAGGCATGAAAACTCATCAGGGCCAGTAGTGCATTGACGGCAGGCTGGTTGGTGGCGGGATTATCCAACAGTAATTGGGCGAGGCGCATGGCCTCAAAACATAATTCTTTCCGCAGGGTGTTATCGTGGCTGCTGGAATAATAGCCTTCGTTGAAGAGGAGGTATAATGTTTTGAGTACTGTTTCCAGCCGCTTGTCTATTTCCGAAGGCGGAGGAAAGATAAGCGCTACCTGCGCTGTTCTCAGTTTATCTTTAGCCCGTTGCAACCGTTTGGCAATAGTTTCCCGGTTGGTTAAAAAGGCATCCGCAATTTCGTTGATACCAAATCCGCAGAGGATGCGCAGGGCGAGACCTATCTGCGCTTCTGCCGTAATAGCCGGATGGCAGATGGCAAAGATCATCTGGAGTTGGCTGTCGTGGATGTTTTGGGGCGACAGGTCTATTTCCGGTATATCCGTTCCCGTTGGCTGGTGTTTAAGCTGTGGCGTAATTTTCTGTTGGAAGACAGCCTGGTGCTTCAGGTAATTTTTTGCCTTGTTTTTTGCCACGGTATATAACCATGCCACAGGGTGTTCCGGTAATCCTTTCAGGCCCCATATTTCAGAGGCTGATAAAAAAGTATCGCTGGCAATATCTTCTGCAGTTGCTATCTGTTCAAAGCCAAACAGCCTGCACAATACAGCAGTTATCTTGCTGTATTCCGTTCTGAACAGGTGTGGTATGAGCTCTCTTTCATCCATGACATAAGGGCTTCCTCAAAAGTAGGTAAAGAAGTCACACAAAGAAACAAAGTAGCAAAGACGCAGGGAAATTTCCTTTGCGTTGTTGCTACTTTGTTTCTTGCGTGCGTATTTTACATAACGCTGATTTCCCTTACTTCTACGTTACCTCCGGCGGCGAGGATAGGGCAGCCTTTAGCCAGTTCCAGCGCTTCTTCCAGTGAATTGGCTTTCACGATAGAATAGCCAGCCAGCGACTCTTTGATTTCCGTATATGGACCATCGGTTACCAAGTTATTGGGACGGAGTACTTTACCGTTGAGGTCGAGGCGGTTGCCGCGGTCGGTCAGTTTGTTCTGGGCAGCAATGGTGCCGATCCAGTCCATCCAACGTTTGGTATTGGCCTGCATTTCTTCCGGCGATGTTTGGGGCCGGTTGCTGAAGTCTGAACGGTACACAAATAAGAAGTCTTTCATAATGCTAAGTTTTAATTGTTATTTGCCTAATAACAACCCAGTGGACCTGGTATGGACAGGATAAACGCATTTTATTTAATAATAATTATAGCGTACTGAAATTAAGTTAGTTGTTTTTATAAATCTCTCCAAATTCCCGGGCAAAATCTGCAAAGCTGGTAGGTCCGAAAGTGATTTTTTCCTGTTGACGGTAGTCGTTGAGCAGGGAGCCATCTCTTAATGCAATGCCAATTTCCACTACATATACTTTAGCCATTTGTTCAGATAAGCCGGATTCCATCAATCCTGCCATCAGGGCTTCGTCGGGGAAGTGTACCCAGGCTAGGTCGGGTTGTCCGGCTGCTGCACCCAGCAGCGTGGCTATTTCAGCGCCTGTTTTTTCGTCACTGGCCACATAGCGGATTTCCTTACCGCTGAAGTTGAGCGTATCCAATGCGGTGGCGGCTACTGCTGCAATATCTGCCGGATGTGATAGTACGACAGGCGTAGCAGCATCGAAGTTATTGCCAATGATCCGCTGGTGTTTGATCATCGGGATACTGCCCAGGAAATTGCTATAAAACATACCGGGACGAAGATGCAATACTTGTGTGCCGGTGAGCGCATTTAACTGTTGTTCGATATGATAATTAGCGCCAGCGGGACCTGCGCCATCGGGGGTATGAGCGCCAATGCTGCTGAGATTTACTACGTATTTAACGCCGGCCTGGGCGATAGCCGTGGCGTAGCGATCGCCCGCCGCTTTCATATAGGCGTGGATATCAGTAGCAGCGTAACCAGGAGGTATCATGAGGTATACAGCATCGGCACCTTCAAAGGTGCGGCGTAAAAAGGCGGCATCTTCTATGGCGCCGATAGCAGGAATAGCCTGTAATGCCTCAATAGCAGCGGCTCTTTCGGGGCGGTGACTTACCACGGTTACCCGGTGTCCTTTAGCAATCAATTGTTCCGTTAATGGTTTGCTGATGTTGCCCAGCGAGCCTGTAATAGTGATGTTCATGGTTATAAATTTTACTTGCACAAAAATAAAAGAGTACTTACTTTTGTACAAGTACTTACCCTAAAGTATGTATAAAAATGGCACGTATAAAAGAACAATCCACGATCCAGGAAAATAAGCGGTCCGCCTTTGAAGAATGCCCGGTTACCTATGTGATGGAGAAGATTGGCGGTTACTGGAAGCCTATTATTTTGTTCCAGCTACTATCCGGCAGCAAGCGATATAGTGATGTAAGAAGAGCTATTCCTGCAATTACAGAAAAGGTGCTGATTCAGCAGTTGAAACAGCTGGAGGCCGATGGGCTGGTACAGCGCAAAGCCATGCCGGTGGTGCCACCGCATGTAACCTACAGCTTAACCAAAACAGGCATGCGGTTAAAACCGGTGCTGTATGCCATGGCGGTATGGGCGGTAGATGATAGCAAAGAACACGGCGCCGTGTTTCGCCGGAATTTGAAAAATTTCCCCGGCGCTAACGATAATGCCTAAACGTTAATAAGAGCGGTATTGTCTGTCTATAGCCGCTCTTCCAGGACCACGATTACCGTGTCGCCCGCCTTCTTTTTTATCTCTTTACAGATATCAGCTTTTACCGGCAGTTTATGTGTACCATTTCCCAGCGCCATAAAAGCGCTCTGAAACGGTTGCTGGTTAATAGTGCCCTTTACTTTTACCAATCCCCGTGTACCAAAGAAAGATACCGATTCGGGCCATACCAGGTAAGTCCAGCCTCCTTTGGCGGGACTTTTTTGTAATACCGCTTTAAATTGCTGGTGTAGCGGTCCCTTTGTTGCAATGGTTGTCATGGCTGATAGTATTTGTTGTACTATAAAGGTATTTCCCGCTGCCGGATTTGAGGATGGCCGAAACTGACTTTAAACGGGTTAATTGCGACAATCCATGGCTATCCCCTTCACCCTTTTTGGGGATTGTATTGCCTTAATAGCAGCATCGTTACCAGCAGTACTGGTAATATTTACAAAAAATGTAATTATTGTAATATGACAATGGCTAAATACTGGCGCTTCCTGCCGCTGCTGGCGGTGGGGTTGACTGCTTATGCAAACAACACTCCGGAGGAGGACAAGGAAGTGAACAGGAAAAATGTGATACGCCTGGTAATGAAGCGTATCAATAATGAGCACTATGCTCCCAAAGCGGTAGACGACCAGTTTTCCCGTATCATTTGGAAGAAGTACCTACAGGCGTTGGATGCCAATAAAAACACGCTGCTGCAATCCGACATTGATGCATTGCGCAAATACGAAACGTTGATAGATGATGAGCTGACAAATCCTTCCCTGGAATATTTCAACGCTATCTATTCCGTGTCTATGCAGCGTTTGCGGGAATTGCAGGAAGTATACCGTACCATTCTGGCGCAACCGATGAATTTTAAGGTGAAGGAAACCATACAGCCCGATCGCAGCACTGCTGCGTATCCCGCCGATGAAGCTGCCCGCAGGGAAGTATGGCGTAAAAGCCTCAAGTACCAGGTATTGAAGAAGATGTTGGAGATACAACAGAAAGATAAAAATAAGACCGATGCAGTAGCCGAAAAAGAAGCAAGGAAGTCTGTGTTGATGTCTACCGATGGATTGTTTAAAAGTCTCCTGAGCAACACCGCTTCAGATGATCGTTTCAGCGCTTATATGAATACGATTACCCTGGAGATGGATCCGCATACCAACTATATGGCGCCTATAGATGCCAGCTTAAGGGAGTCGATGCTGACGCATCGATATTATGGATTGGGGCTGGAGCTCACCTCCAAAGAAGGCGACATTGTAATCAAGCGGGTGATGCCCGGAGGCACTGCCGCCCGGAGCGGCTTGCTGCACGTGGATGACCGTATCCTTAGCCTGAGCGATGAAAAAGGTGCGATGATAGATATTACCGGGATGAGCATTGTAGATGTATCGAAGATGATCAGGGGAGAGAATAATTCAACGCTGAAATTGTTGGTGCGTAAAAGCACCGGTACGGAGAAGGAGGTAACGGTAGTGCGGGGAGAAATCAAGGAAGATGGTAATGCGGCAAAAAGTGCCGTAATTTCAGACGGCGCCAGGAAGATAGGTTATATCCAGTTGCCGGAGTTTTACCTGGATCAGACAAGGCCCGATGGCGCCCATTGTGCCGTTGATGTAGCAAAGGAAGTAGAGAAATTAAAGCAGCAGCAGGTAGATGGTATCATCGTTGACCTGCGGGGTAATCCTGGTGGTTCGCTGGACCAGGTAGTAGCTATGACCGGCTTGTTTGTGAAGACAGGTCCGGTGGTGCTGGAGAAAGACCGTACGAGGATAGGGAGCTATCCTATCCAGAATGGCGATAAGCCGCTGTATGAAGGGCCGCTGGCAGTAATGGTAGATGAAGGCAGTGCTTCCGCTTCCGAAATTTTCTCCGCTGCCATACAGGATTATCGCCGGGGTATAATTATAGGAAGTCCTTCCTCTTATGGAAAAGGCACCATGCAGATTACCTTGCCAATGGGTAAGGTGGGGGATGCTGCCAAGGGAATTCCGGATATCAGTTATGGCAGCCTGGCATTGACCATCAAGAAATTTTACCGCATTAATGGGCATACGACCCAGCTGAATGGCGTAATACCCGACGTTATTTTCCCCAGCCGCCGGGCTTATGCCAGGATAAAAGAGCGTGACAATGAAAGCGCCCTGGTAGCCGATACCATTGAAAAGGCCTACTATATGCCATATCCCGGTGATGCGGAGCTGAAGAAAGTGGCTGCTGCTGCGCAGGATCGTATTAACCGCGACAGCGCATTCAACGTGGTAAAACGTGATGTAGAGTGGCTGCGGGCACATGATACACCGGTATATAGCCTGGAGAAAAATGCTTTTAAGCAACAATTAAATGAAATCCAGTCGTATAACGATGCTATTGACAAGGCCGTGAAGTTACCTGCAGATAAACAACTGACTATAAAAGGCACCTCCATAAAAGATGCAACACCGGACAACCTGGCCAAATACCAGGAATGGATGAATAACTATACGAAGGACAGGTACCTGGCCGGAACAGTAGACATCCTGGCGGATATGATAGGGAAATAGCCCGGACGCATGAGTTCTCGGGATTTTAGCCTATTTTCGCGTTGATAAATATACGGAGGGGGCCAAGGGGATATGTATCAACCAAATTCGATGGAGC
This sequence comes from Chitinophaga sp. Ak27, assembly GCF_012726295.1. Classification (GTDB taxonomy): domain Bacteria; phylum Bacteroidota; class Bacteroidia; order Chitinophagales; family Chitinophagaceae; genus Chitinophaga. The sequence goes on from NZ_JABAOB010000009.1 coordinate 292,727, forward strand.
CGGCTGCGTTTGAGGAGTTATTCCGCAGTCATTATTCTTTTTTATGCGCTACCGCTTATTATGTAGTAGAAGATGAAGATACAGCCAAGGATATTGTCCAGGACTTCTTTCTCTATTGCTGGGACAAGCGCTTTATGATCCAGATTACGCAAAATTTTAAAAGTTATGCCGCCCGCGCCGTACGTAATGCTTGTCTGAACTACCTGAAAAAAAAAGGTAAAGTCATTTTCAATGATCCATCCACTTTTGTGGATGATGGGCTTCCGCCCCCAGAAGATGACAAGGAACTTGAAGAAACACGAAATGCCGCCCTATGGGCGGCTATCGGCCGTTTACCTGTACAGCGCCAACGTATTTTTTTACTCAGCAACCGCGATGATCTTAAATACAAAGACATTGCCGACCAGCTGAATATTTCTGTTAATACCGTCAAAACACAAATCAAACTAGCTTACCAATACCTGAGAAAGGAGTGCGAGTGGATGATCATTTATATCTCATTTTTATTTTTTTTAGATAAATATTGATTTCCCTTCACCCTTTTTTAAAACGCGGTTGCCTTTAATACAGATCGTTATGGATACACCAGGCAAGGACATAAATTGGGACAAATTACTGGATGCATTGGAAAATGCGGATGCGGCCTCTTTGAATGAAGAGGAGCAGGCCATGTTACGGGCAGCCAGCGAGATGAGGAGCCGGGTACAATCGGCAGACAAGTTCCCAACAGAAGAAGGATGGCAGCGATTTGTCGCAGCACGTGACAGCAGGCCAATGAAAGTAAGCTGGAGAAAAAGGGTAACCATAGCGGCTGCCATAGCAGTGCTGGTAGGAGGAACAGGACTATGGTGGCAACATCACCGCTCCACCCGCCAATCTTTCGGCCTAATGGCCAAAGCGGATCTGAAACCATCTGTACGGCCACAGATCCACTTGTCTAATGGAAAGATAATGATGCTGGATAGTGCCGGCGCCGCGGTACAAAATGTGAATGGTACCGCTATCAGGGCAAATAACAACGAAGTGGTATATGAGGCGGGTAACAATGGAACCGCCCCGTCACAGCAGGATACCCTGGTTGTACCCCGGGGAAATATCATCCGGGTGGTATTGAGTGATGGCACCAAAGTTTGTGTAAATGCCGAATCAGAATTAGTATATCCTTCCGGCTTCCATGGAGCCAAGCGGGAAGTAGAGGTGACAGGAGAGGCGTTCTTTGAGGTGGCGGCTAATCCGCAACAACCTTTCATCGTACATGCAAAAGGGGTGGCCATCAATGTATTGGGTACCGCTTTCAATGTAAATACCTATACGGTGAGTGTACAAACCACCCTTACATCAGGTAAGGTCAATACTATAGCGGATGGACAAAATGTGGTGTTATCACCCGGACAGCAGTCCATTTATAACAGTCAAACGAAAATATTACAACAACAGACGGTAGATACCAGAATCTTTACAGCCTGGAAAGACGGCGATATTTATTTTGAAGAAACAAGTTTATCAACCATTTTGAACAGCCTTGGGCGTAGCTTCGATTACGAATTTAAGTTTGAAGATGCATCATTAGAAAAATTAAGTTTTACACTGGACATGCGTACGCCGGAAGATCTGCAGCAAGTGCTGGATCGTATCAGTCTCACCAACGGCGATGTTAAATTCCGGGTACATGGCAGAACCATTTATGTAAGCCGTTCCGGGCAAACAGGGAAATGAAAAAAATCGGGTAGAAACACTACAACAGGCTACTGTCATGTGTAAGGCTACACAGGGAGTTTAATCTTTAATATCAAACCAAAATGAAAAAAATGTTGGGCTTACCTTCATTCAGGAGGGTCATGCAAGGCCATGCCGTGCCACTACTGCTACTAAGCTTTTTATTGCTGGTTACCGGTATTGTACGGGCGCAGAGTAGTTATTCCGTGCTGGACAGCCGGATCACGTATCATGCCAGCGGCTTGCCTTTACCCACGGTGCTAAAAGAGATTCGCGCCATCACGAAGCTGCGGTTTACCTATAACAATGACCTGGTGCGTAAGGGACCAGCAGTAACCGTGGACCAGAAGAATGGTACGCTCCGGGAACTGTTGAAACGGGTATTGGCCAACAGCGGTCTTGAGTTTGTGGAGGACCTGGGCGGTGTAGTCATTTATGCCGAAAAGCCAACACCGGCTAGTGAAAAGATTTCCGAAAAAGAAGTGGCATTCCGCGTATTGGGGCAGGTCTATACAAATGATGGAGAGCCGCTGGCAGGAGCTACCGTGCAAATCCTGGGCTCTAGGGATGGTACTACTACCGCAACAGACGGTGTATTTTCCTTATGGATGACGGATCATCAGCAATTCCGGGTGTCTATGCTGGGTATGAAAACGGTAGTGCGTACTGTAACGAGAGCGGAGGCGGAGAAAGTATTTATGAAAATAAAGCTGGACACAGCGGCACAGGCGATCAGCGAAGTAGTAGTAAACGGGTATCAGAAAATCGATGCCCGTATGTCTACTGCTGCTGTGTATACCCTGACCGCTGCAGAAGCTTTGCAGCCTGGCGAAACTTCTATCGATAAGATGTTGCAGGGCAAAGTACCGGGCCTGATGATCCTGAATTCTTCCGGTAGTGTGAATGCCCGTCCTACCGTTCGTATGCGTGGTACCTCCACTTTTGTAGGGAATGCCAGTCCGCTCTGGGTAATCGATGATGTGGTAAGGCCTGACCCGGTTGATATTTCTGCTACCCAGTTAAATAACGTGATATCCGATGCCCAGACAGGTGACTTTTCCTTGATAGGAGGGGCTATCAGCGGCTTGAATCCCTATGATATTGAAAAAATTACTTTCCTGAAAGATGCTGCTGCTACTGCTATTTACGGTGTACGTGCTGCCAACGGAGTGATCGTAGTAACAACCAAAAGGGGGAAAGCAGGCCCCATGCAGGTATCTTACAATACCAGCCTTTCATTTCAGCAACGTCCTTCCTATAGTAATCTCAACCTGATGAATTCTCAACAGCGGGTGCAATTATCCCGGGAGCTGTATGCCGGCGGATTATTGCAAAATACCAGTAATGGCCTGGCGGAGAATATTTCATATGAAGGACTGTTGCAGGCGCTCAACTCCAGGCAGATTACAGAGCCTCAGTTTAAAACAGCAGTAGGTAAACTGCAAACTAATAATACCGACTGGTTCAAGCTGTTATTCCGGAATGCGTTTAACATGACTCATTCGGTGAGCATGGGTGGAGGCGCGGGTAAAACTACCTACTATGGTTCGCTTAGTTATACCGATGGTAAGGGAGCCGCACAGTTAGATGGCCTAAAACGATATACCGCCGATCTGGCCATCCATTCAGAGGCTACTAAAAGATTGACGCTGGATTTCAAGTTAATGGGTAACTATAGTGAGTCAAAGGGATATTACGCAGGCGTAAATCCATTGAACTATGCGTTACAAACTTCCAGGATATTGGACCCCAGTGTTATCTACCCAGTGAATATCTCAGGCAACGGTGTTTTACCCAAACCCCCTCCAATTACATTTAACATGCAGAATGAGTTGGCGCAAACAGAAAACAATAATAGCATAAGATCTATGACGGTGGGGTTGGTGATAAGTTATAAAATCGCCAATGGCCTGGTGTTCCGGAACACGTCCAGCGCAATTACCGATGCCGCCGAATCCATGCAGGCGGCTTATGAAGGCAGCAAAGCGATATCGGACAAGCGGGGCTGGAATCTGGGATTTGAACCAAATGACAAGCAGTTGGCACAATCGCCTATCCCCTATGGTGGTATTGCAACAATAGCCAATCAGAATGTACTGACACTAAATACCCGTAATATGCTGGAATATAATACAGGTCTGTTTAAAGGGCGCGACCAGTTTATTGCCTCAGCGGGGGTGGAAATTAACTCCAGCCAAATAAAAGGAGTATCTTCTACGCAACCGGGGTATTTCCCTGACCGTGGCATGGCCTTTTTCCCAAGCCCCGCGAGCATGTTTGCGATTGGCAGAACTACCCTTACCAGGGTGTTGACCAACACGCTGTCCATGTTCGGTACCGCCACCTATAGCCTTAATAGCCGGTATATTTTCAGTGCTACGGTGCGAACAGATGGTTCCAACAGGTTTGGTCAGTATTCCAATGCTAAGTTCCTACCCAACTTCGGCCTGGCAGGAAAATGGAATGTTGCCAGTGAATCGTGGTTACAAACCAGCCGGATTTTTAGCGGACTCGATTTAAGAGCCACCTTTGGTACCCAGGGAAATGTTGTGTCGGCTGTAGGCCCAGAGCTGATTGCCAGCTATCTCCCTGTTACAAAGGATAATTACAACCCGATTACAGGAGTACCATTCTTGAATATTAAAAGTTTACCTTACCCTGAGTTACGTTGGGAGAAAACGTACCAGTGGAACTTTGGCGTAGACCTGTCTTTATTCGACCGCCGTGTAAATGTAAATGCAGACTACTATATCAAGCATAGTAAAGACCTGATTGTTAGCCGGATACTGCCATTCGAATATGGAATTGCTGATATGTATAAAAACGCAGGGACACTTACCAACCAGGGGCTGGAAATTCATCTCGGCGTAGAAGCGATACGTAGCAAGAACGTTAATTTAACATTGAATTTTATTAATAGTAAGAATTTTAACCAGATTGGCACAAATGATTTCCATAACAATTATGCAGACTATCTGACTGGCCGGGCATTTGTTCCGGGGCGGCCGATCAGCGGGTTTTATTCCTATATATATACCGGGCTGAATGGAACTAATGGCCTTCCTACTTTTCACATTCCGGGCGACAAAGCAAACTTAGACGACCCCACTACCTTCCTGGTATATTCGGGTCAGCTTCAACCTGTATTTAATGGTAGTTTCTCTACATCATTCAGGTATAAAAGTTTCGCCACGACAGCAGAATTTTACTACGCACTGGGTGGGCATAAACGCCTGAATCCATTAAGCACGCAGGTGCAGTCAAACAATGGCGTGCCTACGCCTTTTACCAATGTGAGTAAGGAATTGATTGACCGTTGGCGTAAGCCAGGTGATGAAAAGGTAACTAATGTGCCAGCCATTGTTGATGTTACTACCAATACTTTCTATGGAAATTTCCCCGACGATGTATATGCTGCCTACAATCAATCAGATCTTCGCGTAGTGAATAGCAGCTTTATGCGTTGCCGGAGCTTCAGGCTTGACTACTTCTGGCCACAGCAGATGGTAAGAAGAATAGGAGTGAAAAGTATCACTACTGGGTTGTTTATTAATAACCTGTTTACCGTGGCAAGCAGCAAGCTGCATGGACAAGATCCGGAAATTGATGGCGTTGGCACCACCGCGTTGCCTATTACCCGGCAGTATGGCTTCAATATGAATGTGAACTTTTAAAACGAGCGTATGAAAAAGATAATAATCATCGCCTTAGCAGGATTAAGTATGATGTCTTGCAAGAAATTCCTGGAAGAACGGTCACAGTCAGATGTTATCCCAAAAACGACTAAAGATTTTGGAGAGATTTTGTACACCAATGGTTATCCAACTACCAGCACGCTGATGCAGCCTTACCTGGTGATGATGGATGATGATATCCAGTGTTATAATGGCCCTGCCATTGCAGACCAGCAGGCAACGATCACTGTCAATGCAGGTGCTTTTCAATGGCAACCAAATTTTATTGATGTATGTAACCGAGCTGGTAGCAGTGATGCAAAAAACTTCAATTCATGGGGTGTTTATTATCAGATGATCCTGGGCGCGAACGTTGCCCTGCAATATCTTGATAATTCTGTTGGCAGCGCCGCTGAAAAAGCCCAGTATAAAGGAGAAGCCTATACGTTGCGGGCATTCTATAATTTTATGCTGGTAAATTTATATGCGAGGCCGTATAACGATTCCGCTACTACGCCTGATAAAAGCATCGGCATTCCGCTTAAATTAGATGCCAATCTCTCTGAGGTATTGCCTAAACAGAATACGGTAAAAGAGGTATACACGCAGATTACGAAGGACCTGGACAGCGCTATTTATTTTCTCAGCCAGGATAAATCGGAGCGGAAGTTATTCCGTATTTCGCATGTGGCGGCACATCTGCTGGCCAGCCGGGTATATTTGTATATGGAGCAGTGGGATAAAGTAATTGAGCACGCCAACTATGTGATCGATTATCATCCGCAGTTGATGGATCTTAGTACCTGGGGTGATCCGGATATGACTGAAAAGCCAATTGTGGGTATTGGGAATGTAGAAACCATCTGGTATTATGGCTCAGTATCGGAGCATACCGTAACCGGCACATCCGGTGCCTATGATGTGTCAGCCGACCTGATGAGCAAGTTCGAACCGAACGATCTCCGGAATGGTATTTATTTCTTTGTTACGCCAGATGTGTTGAAAGAATATGTAACTCCTGACTTCTTACAGCAGAAGAACTTAGACAGCAACGTTCCGAATAGCCAGGGCCAGATAAATATGGGAAGCAGCTGGCGTAGTTCCGAAGCGTATCTCAACAGGGCAGAAGCATATGTACAGTTATATAAAACCAAAGGTGATGCGGGTGCAGCACAACAAGCTCTAAATAGTTTGAATACGCTTCGCGCCAAACGCTTTAATACAAATAGTTTTATTCCCTGGACGATACATCCGGCAGAGGTATTACTGCAAATGTGCCGCGACGAGCGCAGAAGGGAGTTATTTGCTGAAGGCGCCCATCGCTGGATGGATCTGAGGAGATATGGCATGCCAGCCATCACACACTATTATGCGCCGACACTGGGAGGAGGAAACCAGGTTTTTACTTTGCCCAGGCGCGATCCGCAGTATGTATTGCCTATTCCAAATGATGTATTGCTCCGGAATTTGTCTTTGATTCAAAACCCCCAACTGGGCAACTTAAGGCAACCACAATAATTATAGCTGATCATGCAAAAACGAATTTTTATGCATCGTTTCTCTCTTCGTAATATCCTTATCTTACTATTGCCATTATTGTGGTGGACAGTATCTTCCTGCAAAAAGGAAAAGGTGATGGCCGATACGGTACCTGACTTCTATACTTTACCACAGGGTAATCAGCCTTACGATGATTCTATCGTAGCATTTCACAAAAAGTATGGCTCTTATATCCTCTACAAATTTACACAGCAAGACTTAAGATACGATTACACCTGGATTATCAGAGTCATTGCTCCCCCCGGGAATCCTGCTTATATAGCTAACACACTGCAGTTCTTTAAATCGCAGTGCCTTGATTTCTACCCGGAGAGTTTTTTACAGAAAACAATGCCGGTACGGATCATGCTGGCAGCTTCTCTTGATACATTTACCCGCTTACTCCCAGATACTGCCAGATCTTATGGCGGTTTTGTCGCCACCAGCAGGATGCTCTGTATCGGATGGACAGATAGTACGTTGATGCATTTGTCGCCTGCGCGGTTTAAGGAAACAAGGGGATTCGCGCACCGGGCTTATGCCTGGCAAGCGGCACAAGCGGGATCGCTGAAAATACCTGCCGACTTTATGAAGTATATTCCGGACAGCTACCTCAGCGTTCCCTGGGATGTAAGAACCATAGGCCTCGTGGAACAGATAAACCTGATTGATGATGGAGACCGGAATGTAGCATGGGATTTTGCCGCTTTTGTAGGCATGATTACCAGGCATTCAAAGGCGGAGCTGGATACTACTTTTTTGAGCCCTTCCTATGATACCAAAGGGCTGATATTGGCTAAATACAATGTCGTTATCAGGTATTACAAAGAGCAGGGTATCGACCTGCAAGCTATTGGGAACCTTCCCTGATATTTAACCAGCCGTAATGTGCTGTCGGATAAACCAGGTTCCTGACTTTCCCTCATCACCGCAACGCTATTATTGTCCGGCTTACAAAGTAGGACACTGGCAATCTATTGCCCTGCCTAAGTGATAGGTTGTGAGCCGGTTTTGCTACACCGGCCTGAAATAAATCCGGTTTTTGCTTCACCCTTTTTTGTTAATCCCTTGCCTTTACTTAAACCAAAAATCTACAAGATGAAAACTGCGCGTTTTTTTTCTATAATGATGCTGTGCGGCCTGGGTGCCTCCGCAGCTACGCCCACAGAGAATACCACGCTTGTTGCGAAAGTTGGCATAGCGCCGTCATTTAATGGAATTATTAACCTGAACACATTAAGTGATAACTACAGTTATCAGCATGAAACTTTTTTTGTAAAAACCGATCAGCCATCCGCTACTTTTTCGCGGAAATTAGTTGCGGCAACCCAAATCATTTATTTGAACGGTTGTGCCTTGCTCACGAATGCGGGCGACCAGGTTAAGCTGGAAATTGTACCGCTATACAAAAATGGCAACCCGGTGCCCGGCAGATTCCGCCTGGCATGCAATGGGAAAGATGGCAGCCGGCAGGTATTGCCTTATAAAATAGATAGCTTGTATGGTCGTGCCGCCGCTGAACATTTTACGACGACTAAAGAAACGGATGAATTTATCAGTACTACTTCAGCACAGGTGGCTGAGTTGATCACCGCTGCCAAAGTAAACAGAGAGGATAACCTGGAGGCGCTCAAAGCTTTTGAACAATACCGTCAATTGCTGGTAAGGATAGATGTAGCCACTGCTAATAAAACACCGGATATGAAAATATGGGGCGGCTGGTGTTTAAAGGGATTCGATCTTTCTGCTTCAGGGCTAAAAGCCATAGGCGACGAAAGTACCGGTCTGCAAGTGCAAAATCTCTGGTGTATGGGAAGGAAAATGCAGGATTCCACGCTGACTGACCAACAGTTGCTGGTGGAAGTGCTTATGACCTGCAAAGCAGACAGGATAAAGGAAAGAGCTGCTCTTGCCTGGATGGTGAGAGAAGGTATGTACAAAGCCTATACACCAGATTTAAAGTTTGTGTACGAAGCTACCCAGGGAGTATTAAAGAACATGACACCCGGAAAACGTGCTATAGATTCTGTGTATAACGCATATAAACAGCTTGAGCCCGGACAACCGGCGTTCAACTTTGCCCTGAAAAATGATAAAGGTGACCTGGTTCGCCTTTCGGACTTCAAAGGCAAAATTGTCATCATCGATGTTTGGGCGATGTGGTGTCACGGTTGTGTGGCCGCTTTACCCATCTTCAAACAAATTGGAGACAGCTATAAAGACAAAAAGGATATCGTGTTCCTCACCATCGCCTGGGAAGAACCAGGAACAGCCAATGCGGAAGTGCTGAGGAAATTCTCCATAGATCATCACATCGACGGTGAGAATAATTTATTCCTTAGTTCCGACAGATCTGATCCACAGGCCAAACAATTTATTCAACGTTATGCCTTAAACGCCATCACTCGCTGGATTGCGATCGATGATAAGGGCAACATCCTGGAGGGTAACCTGGGATATCCTGTTCCCGGATTAGAAAGTGAATTTGCAAGAAGAATTGCCAATTGCTATAAAGCCAGAAACTAACCAATCGTCTTCCGCCATTCAAACCTAAACTGTCACACTTGTATTTTAAATTTTCCATATTACTGGTGGGTGTTTTTCAGCTATTTCAACCAGCTGGCGCCGCGCAATCCGGTAAGGATACCACTTACAACCCGGCGGAGGCGTTTGCCCCGCTGAATTATCCACCTGGCAACGACATCCGCACCGCCGATGGCAAGCCAGGTGGCCACTACTGGCAGAATAAAGCCGACTATCGGCTGGTGGTTACTTTCGATACCGCCACCCGGACCGTCCAGGGCACGGTAAACATTACTTACGCCAATAATAGCCCGGTAACATTGGATTACGTGTGGCTGCAGGCTACCCAGAACCGGTTCCGGAAGGATCCGCGTATGTCGATGATCACAAAGGCAGGCGTTGCCCGTTTCGACGTGGAAGAATATACGGATGGATGCCGTATCCATGCTATGCAGGCGGCCAATGATAAACAATCCCTGCGGAAAACGTCCTATGAGGAAGCCGGTAACTACATCAAAGTACAATTACCAGCGCCCTTATTACCCGGCCATAGCGCTGTTATTGCCGTGGCCTATGACTTTGTATTACCGGTAATCGGTTCCGACTATATGGGCATACTATCTACGCCTCATGGAAAAGTGTACCAGTTCTCCGGGATGTTTCCACGTGTATGCGTATACGATGCAGTACAGGGCTGGAATGTTGCTGGCAGCGGGTACTTCGTGGAACCTGGCAACCTCGATGTCAGCATTACGGTGCCCGCCGGACTCATTGTACAGGGCACCGGGCAGTTGATGAACCCGGAAGCAGTATTATCTCCCGGTGTTTTGGAACGGTATAAAAAAGCCTGGAAAAGCGACTCCGTAATACATATAAGAACGGAAACGGATCTACGTAGCTCGGTAGCTGCTAATAAACAACAGACCTGGCATTTTTATACCCCCAATGCGGGCGACGGACTATGGGGAGTTTCCGAAGCATTTTTGTGGGACGCTGTACGGGTCAACCTGCCCGATGGCCGCACTACGCTGGCCATGGCCCTCTATCCACCGGAAAGTAACCCCGACTGGCGGAAGATTACCGGGCAAATGAAAGATATCATCCGCCTGTATTCTCACAACTGGGTACCTTATCCTTATACAACGGCTGTTAATATTGCTGGTTCTATTACTGGTGTAGCCGGCCCCGCTGTATCTGTATTACATTATTCGAATTCCAGCTTCGGCAATACAGTCTGGACAAAAACCAACCATGAAATCGGGCATACCTGGTTTAATATGATGATTGCAGCCGACAGCAAACATGGCTGGATGTGTGAGGGCCTCAATACCTTCATTAACCTGGTCAATTGCGACTCGCTGAAAGGAGAACCTGCATTTGACGTGAATACTGCTATTGGCTGGTTGTCGACCCCCAAAGCACTCACCACCCTGAACACCCCTGCTTCCTCGGTAAAGCTGGAAGACATGGCTATGGTGATGTACGTGAAACCCGCAGTAGCCCTCTGGGTGCTGCGAAATGAGGTGATCGGGAAACAAAGATTCGACCAGGCTTTCCGGTGTTTTGTGAAAGACTGGGCGTTTAAACATCCTACGCCAGACGACTTTTTCCGGTCGATCGAAAACGGTACCGGAACGGATTTGAGCTGGTTCTGGCGCAGTTGGTTCCTGACCGACTGGAAATCAAATCCCGCTATCCGGCAAGTGGAATATGTAAAGGGAGATCCGGCATTGGGCATTGATGTCACCATCGAAATTAAACGCAACATGCCTATGCCGCTGACAGTAGAAATACGGGAATTCAACGGAACCGTGAACCGGCAGCACTTGCCTATCGACATCTGGCAGCAGAAAGGCACTTATACGTTCCACTATGCATCGGTATCGCCGGTAACCACGGTGATCCTGGATCCGGCCAATGCCATTCCCGACCTGGACCGCAGCAATAATACCTGGAAAGGCACTGGTCTTAAAACGCCGGTAACCACAGGTGTAACGGCAGCGCAAGTGGTAAACCGCTACCTGTCGGCGATAGGAGGAAAGGCCGCTTTACAGCAGCTGCAACAGGCTACGATCAACTATGCCAGTAATGAAAATGCACAACTGGATTTTAAAAAGCAATGGCAGCCGGGTACTACACAAACGACTATTTCATTAAACATGATCCACATGCAACTGGCTAATATCAGTACCACCGATACCAGCGTACAGTTCACGCGGCTGGGTCAGGCAGTGCCGTTGTCGGTAGCGCAACGGGCGCAGCTGAATAGCAATGCCTCCTTATTCCCCGAACTGCATTTTTTTGATAAAGGCTACCAGGCAATTCTGGATGATGCCCTGGTGAATGTGAATGGGATGAATGCCTATGTGGTACATGTAATAGCCCCGGGAGGTAGTTGCTGGGATTACTATTATGATGTTACCAGTGGCTACAAGATAAAGGAGTGTGCCCCTGTAAGTACCGCTGGTGGCTTGTTGTACGACCGGCTCGAATTTGCCGGCTACCAGCCGCAGTATGGTATACAATGGCCCGCTACTTTACTTTATAACGTGCCCGGAGAAGGAGAAAGCTTATTACAACTGAAAAAAGTTACTGTACAATAATATTTATCATCATTCTAAAATATCTAAAACGATGCGTATGAATAAAGGTATGCTTTTGGGACTAGCCCTGTGCACGGCATTTACAGCCAACGCGCAGAAAAGGCTGCAACTGGATGTAAAGATTAAAGGATTGCCTCAGGGAGATACGGTTTTTTTATGGGGGCCTTTAACTAATACTATTGATACCGCTTATGTGAAGAACGATCATTTCAGCATTGATGCGGATATGAGTGGAGGAGGATCCACCTATATTTTGCAGATAGGTACCAACGGTAAACAGGAACAGGGAACTTTTCTTTACCTGGAAGCCGGGAAAGTAAATATTACAGGTAACGGACCTTTCTTTGAAAATGCTACCTATACCGGAAGCCCATTTGTGGCAGATTGGGTAGATATCAAGAAGAATGTGCTGTCTAAAGAAACCGGGGCAGCTGAAATAGAGGCACTGCAGGCGAAGTTGGATAATGCTGCAAAACTGGGAGATCAGGATGCACAGGTACAGATCAGGACGGAAATGAACAAATTGATGCAACCTGCGTCCGAAGCAGCATTGGATTGGGTGAAAAAACACCCCAATGCAGGTGCATCGTCCTTCCTTATCAATGCCATGCTGTCGCAAACACTGGATAAAAACGACATAAAAGATCTGTTGACCAGCCTGGGGCCAGATGCGAAAAATACGTTCACTATCAAAAAAATGATGACGCAATATTTCGGTGGGAGCGCCATGGCAAATTTAATAAACAAACAAGCACCTGCCATCACCGTGAATGATACTGACGGAAAGCCAATATCCCTGGCTGATTTTAAAGGGAAATATGTGTTGCTGGATTTCTGGGCAAGCTGGTGCAAACCATGTCGCGAAGCAATCCCGGCATTGAGCGCTACCTACAATAAGTATAAAGATAAAGGATTTACTATCTTATCCGTTTCCTTGGATGACAAAAAAGACAAGTGGATGCAGGCAATTGCAGAAGAAAAAATGCCCTGGGCTCAGGGATCGGATTTGAAAGGAGGAGGAAGTCCTGTCGCCGCTAAATATGGTGTCGCCGCTATTCCTGCTGCTTTCCTGATTAGTCCGGATGGTAACATTATAGAGATTGGTGCAGTGGGTGAAAGATTAGAAAAGAAATTATCAGAAGTATTGAAATAATCTTTTGTAAAACCCTGATAGAAAGGTTGTCTCTGGAAAGAGACAACCTATTTTTTTGTGTCAACCTTGGGGTTTCATATCTTCGAGGGCGCCAAAGGCATGGTCAATCAGTATTTTCCAGGTACCGTCGGCCTGTTGCTGCATCACTTCTACTCCTTTGGAACTGATTTTTACTTCTTCTCCGTTTTTAATGCACCATTCCGATCTGCCTACGGCAATATTGCCTGTTTGCAGGCAATACACGGTATTAATTTCCATTGTCCCTTCGATGGCGAGGATAGACCGGATGGCTTCTTCAAATTTTTCCCTGCCGGATACCGGCTGATCGGGCGCCGGAACAATGATACCGTTGAAATCGTACATGTTTAATACGGTGGCTACATTGCCGGTATTGAATGCGGCAGCCAGGGTTGCATGGGCATCTTCTGCCCGTTTAGGTAAATTCATATGATGGGTGTTTTAAGCGTGAATAAGCGATTTAAGGGAAAACAGGCGCGAAGCTCTGTGTGGTCTGAATGTTGGTAGCCAGCGCCCCGATACGGTCATAAACGTTGTTGAACAAGAAGGGGCCCATGCTCACCCGTTTTACGCCCAATTCCTGCAACCGGGAAAAATCTGGGAGACCAGGGACGCACATTACATTTACGGGTAAACGGGTACCCGCCACCGCAGCGGCAATATCCGCTGTATCTGTAATACAGGGCAGGAAGATGCCATCCGCACCGGCAGCTTCGTATAGGCCCAGCCGTTGTTGCGTGGCTGCCTGCTTATCGGCAACGTTCAGCAGATAAGTATCGCAGCGAACGTTGATAAAAAGACGGGCCTGCTTTGCCGCCAGGTTGCGTTTAATAAATGCCAGGGTATCGGCAAAGGCAATGGCATCTCCTAATACCCGGGTACCGTCTTCGATCCGGGAATCTTCTATATTGATACCAGCCACACCTGCCTCCCAGAGCTGTAATACTCGGTCGCTGATAGCCTGCGGGGTATTGCCATATCCCATCTCCAGGTCGACCGACAGCGGGATTTTTACGGTAGACAATATCCGCCGGATGACAAAGTAATAATCATCGAAGGGCATGCCTTCGCCATCGGCATAACCGAGGCTGGTAGCTACCGCCGCGCTGGAGGTGGCGACTGCCGGAAATTGTTGCTGCTCAAAAAGAGCGGCGCTCCTGGCATCCCAGGCGTTGGGTAATAAGAACAGGTTACCTGTATGATGCAGCGCGTGAAAGGAAGAAAAGTTGGAAGACATATCATTGCTATTTTTATTAATAGCAAAATTAGGGCAGCGGGTAACCTGGGAATTGTATAAATCAGAACAGTTTAACTCAGTGTAGCCGCCAGCGTGATAGGAGAGCTTTCGGGAGCATAGCCGGAGGGTGTGGCCCCGGTAAACGCCCTGAATTCCCTGATAAAATGCGACTGGTCAAAGTAGCCGCAGTCATAGGCAATCGCAGTTAAGGAGCTGTCTTTTTTGGACAGGAGCTGTAAGCTGTTTTGGAAGCGATGAATCTTGCTGTATAATTTGGGCGTCAACCCGGTGTATTGCAGGAACAATTTCTGCAGGTAACGGGAGCTGATACCATAGCGCAGGGCTACATTGCTGATGTTATCGAAGAAGTCGTCTTTTCGCAATTCCTGCATGATATGGTGAACGATCGTTACATTGTTGGTTCTTTTGCCGGATAAGGAGAAGCGCCGGTACAGGTAAGCTTCCACCAGGGCAATCCGCTGCTGCCATGATCTGCAGTCTTGTAGTTGTGCATGCAACGTACGAATGGCCGGCCCGCTGATATCTCCAAAATCGCTAACCTGGTTATTAAATACGCTGATGTTGTCATCCAGGAAATAGGCGGCTGCATGCGGGAAAAAGCGAATGCCCAGCATGGTGTTTTTCCCAATAGACCTGATGGGTAAGGGCCGGGTAATTTGTCCCCATAGCTCAATAGCAGGAGTGGTGATATACTGTGCCCCTTCGGCCGTTTGCCAGGCGCCGCTTCCCAGGTTAAAGATAATTTCCAGGTTCCCGCTGGGAAATACAGTGTCATCGAAGGCAGCCTCCGTATCTGATTCGTACAGGTAATAGCACTTTACATAAGGCATTAACCGGTTGTCAGGCCTGATTTCCTGGTATCTCATATTACGTAATTTAATCAAATTCAGTGAATAAATAGAACCCCTAAAGTTAACCCGGCCGGGAATGGGGGAATTGTACAAAACGGAACAATTTCGAGGACTTCTTTTAAGAAGGAATTAGATGTTTTTTAACTGATTCAAATAGTTTGGCTTCAAACTATTACCTAACTTTAATAAGCAGGTGATATACGAAAAAGGGGCATTGATAACAGCACTGGCGCCGGTGAATTAAAAAGGTAGTTATGAAAACATTACTCGTTCCGGTAGATTTTAGCGACACGTCCGTGGCCACCATCCGTTTTGCTGCCGCCTGGGCCCAGGACTACGAATACAAGCGCATTATTTTGCTGAAAACATTTTATCAGAATGTATTCAGTGATATTGTGGTATCGGCAGAATATGGCGCGGTGAACCATGATTTTATGGAAGATCATCGCCAGGAGGCCATGACGCACCTGGAGCGTTTGTCGAACGTGATTGTAGGCATTGCCGGCGATATGAAAGTGGACATCGTTACCAGTAAAGTTCCCATTTTAAGAGCAGTGATAGCGCTTATCCGGGAAGAAAGCCCAGAGATGGTGATGCTGGGCAGCGAGCATGGGGCCGATGACAGCCTTATTTCCCGTAATGTCATTGCTATTGCGAAAGCCAGCCCGGTGCGGGTGATGGTGGTACCATCGGGGTATCGTTACCGGCCAGTAAGAAATGCCCTGGTTCCCTGCGATTTTAATGCCCTGCACTCGCTGGACAAGCTAAATAAACTGAAAGCATCTCCGCATTTATGGGAGCGCACGCATTTTATGGTATTGAATGTGGACCCGGAAGAGCATTACCTGCATCCTGACGAACAATTCCGGGAAGATGAGCGTAACCTGCACGAATACTTGAAAGATTTTCATCATGAGCTGCATTATCGCAACGATAAAGATATCCTGGGAAGCATCATCAATTTTACCGCCGCTCACGAAGCCCAGCTGATCGTGGCTTTGCCGGGTAAACACAGTTTCCTGTACTATCTCACCCATAAAAGTATTTCAGAAGCGCTTTGCCGTTCTGCCCGCGTGCCGGTAGTGATACTCAAGTAGCCGGAATTGGCGCCCTGAACGGGAGCTTTTGCAGGACCATAAATATCACTATCTCCCCAACAATAATCAAGAGGTAATGAAGGGAGGATACATCAAAATTGCCCGTTACCCAAAAGAATAACAGCGCGGAGAGCCCGCAAACGATGCCTAGCAGAGAAAATCCCCATTTGATCATTTCCAGGGCCTGGTAGGCGCGGTGTACCATTTTCGTTGACTCGCTAATGTTAGGACCTATCTTTTGCAGCAGGTAGATATTTTCTATGATATCGCACAACCAGCAAAGCAATTGCAGCCAGGCCAGGATATGAAAAAGTACCATGCCGGCAGGATTCATTTTTGACGCCACTTTCATACATACCAGGAAAATACTTCCATAGGCTGCTGGCATAAACAGGAAATCCACCCACAATTGGCCTCTCAATGCCCGTAATGTTAGTTGGCGGTTTGCCGGGGGCATGGCATAAATGCCTTTGATTAGGTTTACCATTTCCTTCTGGCAGGAGGGGAGTTCCAGGTCCATGATGCTGAACTGGCGCGGTACCACATCCATGGTGTAAAAATACCTGCTTTGCCGGCCCATAATAAAGGCGGTAAGCAGGAAAATGGCCATGCTGATGCAGAGCCAACACCAGGCATCAGTGAGCAGTATTGTCATTGGAAGGCGTTTTAACCGTGGTTAATTGTTGTTGTAAATGCCGGCGTTGATTTTTATAATCATCCCAGCTGAAGTTGGTCAGGAACTCGCAGGCCGCTTCAACGCCCAGCGCAAACATGTCGATCTTATCTTTGTCTGACAGGAAGAAGTTGAGCCAGTTGAACTGGTCGGACGATAAATCTACTTTCCCTACACCCAGCTGGTATACTTTATTCTTCAGTAGAAAGTCTTTGTCGTAGTAGTTACGGATGGTATTGAATATGCGGCCAAAATACCCTAATGCCGACCAGTTGAACGGGTTTTGGCTTTTGTCTTCCGGCTTGCTGTCGTCCAGGTCTATACCAAAGGTAGGGAGACGGGGAACTGCAATATCGTTGTTGTAGAAAATGCTGAGCGGGAAGTTGGAAAGGATACCGCCGTCTACAAACCGGGCCGTTTCTGGTGGCTGGCTGATTTCAAAGGTATCTTTCCACGCCGCGATGATGCTTGGGTCGGTGGCTGGAATACCCTTTATCATATAGGACTCGAAAAATACCGGTATAGACATGGAGGCCCGTATAAAGCCCGCTGGCTGCATGGTATTGATATCAGTACGAAACAGATGGCACATGGCGGGGAACTGTATTTTATTTTGTGTCACCAGCTCGGAGGTAATAAACGTCACGTCGCCGAACAGGTCTTTGTGGCGGGCATCATTTTCTACCCGCAATGTTAGCTTCGGGCAGGCGCCTGCTTTATCTTTTAGCTGTTGTACGGTATCTACGCCATTTTCATGCAGCCGTTGCTTAATCCAATCGTAGAAAGTATCTCCGGGATTAATACCGAAGCCGGAATTCTTTAACCGCTTCAATAAATTAACTACGTAGGAAACGCCCAAGGCGATGAGCAGGGTGCAGCAGCCGGTGAGTATAAAACTCAATCCTGCCCATACAGCTACACCTGCATAATGGCTGCTAAGTCCTACCAACACCACATCTGCGGTGATCAGCAGGGCCAGGATGCCGAGCAGCCATAGTAGCGACCTTTTGGCTTTGCCCGCAAAGTCATCTTTCGTAATAAATTTTTTAATCAGCCATCGTGCGGCCGGGTGGCCATCTACAAAGGAAAAGAAGTTTAGTTTACAAACGGCATCCAGCACTTTTTCAGACTTGGGATCCTGTTTGTTGTCAATCACGGTAACGAGCGCGGTATTGATAGCGCCGGCGCTGGTACCGGCCAGGCGCAGGAAACGGATATTCATTTGTTCCAGCACATAGGTGTAGCCTATCAGTGCAATGCCTAATACGCCGCCGCCCTTTTGTACGAGGTTAACATACTGATGTCCTGCATCGTCGAGCACATCGGACACAATAAATGGCCGGCCGCCCTTGTCAGGATTGAAGGTGAGTTGTAGCGCATCCAGTGCTTTTATTACCCTGGCATCGTTCGTAAAATCAGATATGGTAATGGTTGCCTTGGCAGCAACCTGGTCATTGTTTCGGGGCATATAGATGGTTATAAGGGATGTGTATCTCTAAAGTAATCATTTTTTTTATCTTTTTATGACCTTGCATGATCTGCTTTTTCCGATTATATTTATAGCGATTATTCTTCCACGTTATAAACCTGCACTTATGTACCGGTGTTTCCTGTTGTTGGTCGTAGGCATGCTTTTGCCCGCTATCGTACCTGCACAAAGTATGGCAGAAAGAGCCACGTATTTTATCCGCCTGTTAAGCCCGGAACAGCAATCCCAGGCGCTGTTTCCCTTTGATACCAGCGAGCGGTATCATTTCTCCTATATTCCCCGGGATGACCGGAAAGGTATTGCGGTAAAAGCCCTGAATACCGCGCAGCGGAACGCTTTGATGGCATTGCTGGGCACGGCGCTGAGTGCGGTAACAGTAAAGCAGGTAAATGATATTATGCAGCTGGAGTTGATATTAAAGGAACTGGAACATAGGACCGCCAACGATAATTATCGTGATCCGGGAAAATATTACCTCACCATTTTTGGTGTTCCCGGCGCCAATACCACCTGGGGGTGGCGATTTGAAGGGCATCATGTGGCATTTAATTTTTCGGCAGATAAGAACGAACTGGTGGCCGCAACGCCGGCATTCCTCGGCTCCAATCCCGCCGTTGTGCCGGAGGGCGCCGACAAAGGCAAAGAAATACTACGGGAAGAAACGGTGCGTGGATTTACTTTAATCCAGGCATTGACCGCTGCAGAAAGAGAAAAAGCACTTATCGCCACTGCAGCGCCTGCTGAAATTATTACAGGGGCCAGCAGGCAGGCCATGATAGCGCATCCGGCAGGTATTCATTACAGTGAGATGAGCGCTGCCAGCCAGCAGCTATTGCTAGCGCTGATCAGTATATACGTACATCGCTATACGAAATTGTTTGCCGATGAAATGCTGAAAGAAATTCAACAGGCCGGACTGGATCAACTCAGCTTTGCCTGGGCGGGAAGTACGGAACGTATTCCTGGAAAGCCTTATTACTACCGGATTCAGGGGCCTACTCTGATTATTGAATATGATAACACGCAGAATAATGCTAACCACGTACATACGGTGGTACGCGATCTGAAGCGCGATTTTGGCGGGGATGTGTTGCTGGAGCACTATCGGGATGCGCATCGTTAAAAGCAGAAGGCTTAAAGCAGAAAGCAAAAAGCTATTATAGCGAATGTCCATGGCGGTTTAAAAATTTGCCAGGATCATCCTCCATAACAGCTTTTTGCTTTCTGCTTTAAGCTTTCGGCTCTATCAGCGGCTTGCTGTCTTGATTTTAATAGCTTCCAGTTTGGCGGCCATTTCAGTCACCTTATCGGGATGCTGTGTGGCTACATTCTGTTGTTCATGGGCATCTTTGCTCAACTGGTACAGTTGAGGCGCCTGGTCATTCCCCAGTTCTATATTAACGGCCTTGTCGATTTTTGCGCCTTTGGAAGGGGTAATATATTTCCAGTCGCCTTCGATGAGCGACAGTGTGCCGGCATGTGTAACCAGGGATGGGCGGCTGTTGTGCGACTTCCCCAGCAGCTGTGCCAGCATATCAAAGCTATCGGGCGCTTCTTCGGCGTTGGTAAGGGGTTGGCCGGTTAAATGTGCCAGCGATGCAAACAAATCTATCTGGCCAATCAGTGCCGTGGAGTTGCCGCCGGCCTTTACGCCTGCGGGCCACTTCACGATGAAAGGTACCCTGGCGCCGGCTTCAAAGGCGCTGTATTTACCTCCGCGCAGAGGCCCTCCTGGATGGTGGTTGCCTACCAGTGCTGCTGCCTGGTCGAGATAACCGTCGTTGAGCACGGGGCCGTTGTCGCTGGAGAAAATGATCATGGTATTATTGGTGAGGCCAAGGCTGTCGACTGCCTTTACAATTTGCCCTACGGTCCAATCGAGTTGCAGGATGGCGTCGCCGCGCAGGCCCATACCGCTTTTTCCCCTGAACTGGCTATGTGGATAGCGGGGTACATGGATATCGCCGCTGGCGAAATAGAGGAAGAAGGGCTGTTGTTTATTGTCGGCGATAAAGTGAATGGCTTTTTCGGTAATGGTGCCGGCAATGTCGGCATCTTTCCAGCGGGCGCTGTTGCCGCCGCTCATCCAGCCAATGCGGCTGATACTATCTACGATGGTTTGATTATGTCCCTGGTGTGGATCGGGATGCATACGCAGTTTCTCCGGGTTTTCCAGGCCAGTGGGATCGTTGCCTATTTTATGGTGGTAGTTGACTGTGATAGGATCTTTTGGATCGAGGTTTACTACGTCGTGATTCTCTACAAATACGCAGGGCACCCGATCTAGTGTAGCAGGCATAATGAAGGAGTAAGTAAAACCCACTTCCAGTGGTCCCGGCGATATATGGGCGTTCCAGTCAATCCCAGCTTGAGTGCCCAGTCCCAGGTGCCATTTGCCGATAGCGGCGGTATGATACCCGGCATCTTTTAGCATTCCGGGCAAGGTGCGGTGATCGGTGGGAATAATCAGGGAGGCATCTCCAGGGGCGATACCTGTATTACGCTGGCGCCAGGGATATTTGCCGGTCAGCAGTCCAAAGCGCGAAGGCGTGCAGGTAGCCGAAGTGGCATATGCATTGGTAAAGCGAACGCCCTGTTTGGCGAGGCGGTCGATGTTGGGCGTTTTGATTTTTTTCATGCCGTAGCAGCTCACGTCTCCATAGCCCAGGTCATCGGCGTAAATGATAATGATGTTGGGCTTTTGTTGTGCGGCAACGGTTAGGCTTAATAGTCCGAAAATTAGGCTGGTCGCCACTTTCCTGGTAAAAGAAGTACGTGTCATCAGGTGCTTTTTCATTAGTTTTTCACTGTTTACTGTGGGTATAATGGCGTTGGAAGGAATACCATGATGCGGATAAAGATAGTTTTTCTGGTATTAATAAACCAGATTGAGTATTTTAATAGCCCACGCTAATGAAATACTAAACAGTGACCACAATGAAAACCTTATGCTTATCTGTATTGCTCCTCGGCCTGGCATTGGCAACCAGTGCCCAACAACCCGCTGGTAACTGGGAGCCACCGCATACCCTCGAAGAACTACAGGCAGCGCCGGTGGCATTGATCCCGTTTCCACAGCAGGTAACCTGGCAGGCAGATCGGTGGCATCCCAATACGCCGCAGGTACTATTATATGAAGAAGTGGACAAGGCACAAATCAAAAATGCCATAACCGCCCTGCAGGCGGTGCTATCTGCCGCAGGCATTAAAACGACCGTTCGTGGTATCCCCGTCGGCGCAAAAGTGCCACGCCAGGCTGTTTGGCTGAAAATAGATACGGCGTTACCACTGAAGGCAGAGGGCTATCAACTGGATGTGAGCGCCGCGGGAGTGCGCATTACCGGAAAGGACGCTGCCGGCGCATTTTACGCCATACAAACATTGAAAGAGCTCCTGCCACTGGCTGGTAAACGTATAAGCGTACTGGGCTGCCATATCACGGATGCACCGGCATTTTCCCTGCGCGGATTTATGCATGATACCGGTCGCAATTTCCGGGACATAGCTTCTCTTAAAAAAACGCTCGACCTGCTGGCCGCCTATAAGTTCAACACTTTCCACTGGCATCTGACAGATAATCCCGCCTGGCGCCCGGAAAGTAAGGTATTTCCGCAGCTGAATGATCCCAAAAACAGGAAACCTGGCCGGGATCCGGGAAAGGGCTACAGCTTTGACGAGATACGCGACCTGGTGGCGTATGCTCGTGAACGTTGTATCACCATTATCCCCGAGCTGGATATGCCCGGGCACAGCGCTTACTTTGAGCCCACCTTCGGCTTTAAAATGGGTACGCCCCAGGGGATGGAAGTGCTGGAAAAATTGATCGATGAGTTTTGTGCGGAAATCCCCGCAAGCGATTGTCCCATTATCCACCTGGGTTCCGACGAAGTACATATCCCGGATCCAAAGTTGTTTATGCAGCGGATGGCCGGCCGGGTAAAATCCCACGGCCGCCGGGTAATGGTCTGGAACCCTGGCCTGCAGGGACCTTCGGGCACCATAGAACAGCTTTGGTACGATATGGATCCATCGGAACTGCATGCCTCTGCCAACCATCCTTATGTAGACTCGTACGCAGGGTATCTAAATTCAGGCAATGCGCTCAACTTAATACAACGTTATTTCTTTCAGCAAGTATGTAACCGTCCACAGGGCGATAGCCTGGCTTTAGGCGGTATTCTTTGTTGCTGGCCGGATACCAGGGTGGTCGATAAAGAAAAAATTCCGTTGCATAACCCGGTGTGGCCGGGGGCGCTCACATATAGTGAGGCAATATGGTGCGGACGGCCGGGGTACAACGGTAGCTATATGCAGGTAATGCCGGGCAAAAATACCCTTGCCTGGCAACATTTTCATGAATTCGAGAAGCGGTTGGCTTTCCACCGCGATCACTATTTTACTGACACGCCTTTCCCTTTCGCGGCATTTAGCGAGGTAACGCTATCGTTGTCGGGGCCATTCGCCAGGACGGCAGGCGAGCCGGCCGACGCCAGTTTTGCCCCTGAAGCAGGCAGCATGGGCACTGTTTACCCCCTTACCGGCGGCGTGCAAATGTTGCCAGAGGTAATTAAATATTATCATCTGCCGGATAGTACGCTGGAAACCCTGTACCTGTCGACGGAAATATACAGCGAAACGGCCCGTCAAATTTACGCCTGGATTGGTTTTGAAACGGCGGCCCGCTCCACCCGCCTCAGTGCGGGTATACCGGCAGCCGGCCAATGGGATGCCAACGGAGGCAGTGTGTGGGTAAACGGGAAACCACTGCCGGCGCCGCAATGGCAACAGCCAGGCGCCAATCGTTACCTGACCCATACCTGGGAAAGACCGGGAAATGAGATCCCCTTTACCGATGAAGAGTTTTTTTGGTCGAGGCCACCGGCGGCCATCGCGCTGCAAAAGGGCTGGAATAGGATATTAATTCGGGTGCCCCGTAGTTATGCCGAACAAAACTGGCAATGCGCTTTTGTGCCGGTGAAGGTCGGTCCTAATGGTCGCTGGGTCGAAGACTTGTCGCTTCGCTTCCGTTAATGTTTACGGATTGCCTCCGACAGGAGAAAGGCTACCCGCGCGGCTACCGTATCCAAAGGCAGGTGTACCAGGGTGTAACCCAGCTGCTGGTACACCTGCACCATTACTTCATAAGTGGCTACTGCCTCATCGAATGATTGCTTCCGCTCTGTATCGCGGGTATAGATGTGCTTCCAGGGCGGTGTAATGAATACACGGTTGTTGCATCGATACTGGCGGGCGGCCCGGCGCATGAAGTCTGGCACGGGTAGTCCGCACAGTTCCAGGTAGCCGATAGTATCGGCAATGCCCCGGTCAAAAAATAGGGGCCGTGTCTGTGCCGATAGTTGCTCAAAGTCCTCAATGGCCTGGTCAAACATCAGCCGGGCAAAGGCCTGGCGGTCCTGCCATGGGAGCGCCACACCCCCGGTAGCTACCTGTTGCCGGATAATTTCCCGGCCACTTTCAGAAACAGTCAGGTAGCCTTGTTCTTGTAAAGCTGCTATCACAGACGTTTTTCCCATACCGGGACCGCCCGTGAGCACGAAGAAATTGTCTTTTGTCATGATGTAAAGAGAAAAAAAGTGTGGGGGAGAGGAGATAAGTAACTGCAATCTCGTGAAAAAAATCCGCAATGGGAAAAACACCCGGAAAAAGTGCGCGCATTCGGAGTATCTTTGCCGGACCTATGTTGCATGCAGTAAAGCGTTTCGTTTATCAGGGCCTGGAAAATTGCTGGGATCACGTTGTCAAGTTAGGGGTGCATCCGGCATTGCCCTTTATTGAGGCGAGGCGCACGATGCTGATGAATCTTCTGGCACTGCCCACCATACCTTTCACCCTATTTTTCTGTATACTGAATGCATGCGAGGGTCGCTACCTTCTTGCTATATTGAATTTTTTTAATACCGGCACTACGGTAGCAGTATTGTTCATGCATAAATACCGGATGTACCTTGGCGCCCGGCTGGTGTTGCTCGTCGTCAGTGTTTTAATCTATTCATTTTCGGGCTTATATTTTCATAATGGGGCGGAATATTTCCTGCTCAATATCCTCATCGTGAGTATCCTGGTATATGACAACAAATGGGTAATCGGGATTTTAAGTGTAGTAGTCACCGCTGCGTTTTTGCTGATTGTTTTTATGCCACAATCCTGGTACCTCGCCCCACCAGTGCCGTCGGAAAGGGTACGGGCCAATGTAGCCGTATCCCTTACGTTCCTGATCTCAGCCCTTTATTTTTTTAAACGTATCCAAACCGATTATCAGCTGGAAATTGAGAAGCAGCGCCAGGTGCTGCAGTCCATGAATAAAGACAAAGAAAAACTCTTTTCCATTGTAGCGCATGATATCCGGAGCCCGCTGGCTACGCTGGAAAGCTTACTGGATATGTACCTGAAGGGGCAATACTCGCGGGAAGACATGGGGGAAGCCGCCGCCGTACTGCACGAAAAAGTAGCACAACTGGGGGGGACCCTTGATAATATGCTGCGTTGGAGTACCCGGAGTATGAAGGGGATCCAGACCCGCCCACAGGATTTCCTGTTGGCGCCTGTGCTGACCGAAGTACTCAACTTTTTTGAACTGATTATCCAGCAAAAGCAAATCACCGTAGAAGTACGGGTACCGGTCAATACCTCGCTGTATGCCGATCGTGACCAGGTATCGGTGATCCTCCGCAACCTGTTCAGCAATGCCCTTAAATTCAGTTACCCTGGAGGAAAGGTGGCCATAACAGCCAGCCAGGGGCCGGAACATGTAATCATTGCCGTCACTGATCACGGAGTAGGTATGAGTGTACAGCAGCTGAAGGCGCTCTTTACTTCCCAGCCATTTCCTACCTACGGTACCGGGGGAGAAAGAGGCACTGGTCTTGGCCTGATGCTGTGCCGCGAGTTTGTAGAACATAATCGCGGAATCATTGATGTGGAAAGTGATCCTGAAAGGGGCACTACTTTTACCATACAACTCAGCAAAGGGGATATCGATATGAACGAGCCGGCCATAGCCAACTAGCGTTTTACCCTTTGTTTTTGTTTTATCTTTGGCCCCTAAACAAGGGCCTTATGAATATCCTGGTAATTGAAGATGAACAACGGGTAGCGGAAATGATTAAGAAAGGGTTGGAAGAACAGGGCTTCCGGATATCATTGGCTTATGATGGAGAGATGGGAAAGAAACTAGCCCTGTCCAATGAATACGATCTCATTATAATGGACATTATCCTGCCGGGGATCAACGGGCTGGATCTCTGCAAACAAATCCGCAGCGTACTGCCCGACTGTCCTATTATCATGCTCACCGCCCTGGGCACTACCGATGATAAGGTAGAAGGCTTTGATGCCGGCGCCAACGACTACCTCGTAAAACCCTTCGATTTCCGGGAGCTGCATGCCCGCATCCGCGCATTAACTAAGCGTAGCCAGGCCGGCAACCCCTATAGCCAGGGATTTACCCTCCGCTTTGCTGACCTGGAAATGAACCTGCAAACTAAAATTGTGAAGCGCGACCAGGTAGTGATTGATCTTACCCCGAAGGAATTCCGGTTGCTGGAGTATATGATGAAAAACCCCGAACGGGTGCTGTCCCGCACGGAAATAGCAGAGAAAGTATGGGATACCTTCGATTCCGGTACCAATTTTATTGATGTATATATTAATTACCTGAGAAAGAAGATCGATAAAAATTTTCCTACAAAACTCATCCACACCCGGTCTGGCATGGGTTTCATATTTAAAGCAGAGTGAAAATAAAAATCCGGCTCATATTATTGTTCCTGGTGCTCTTTGGCGGGCTGTTGCTCGCCTTTGCGGTATTCATATATATTTCGTCGGCGCGTACCCGCAAAGATGAATACTATGAACACCTGAAAAGGGAAGCCATCACCAAAGCCAATATGCTGCTGGATGCCAAAGTGTCGGCCGGCGTATTACAGCTCATGTATAAGAACGCCGACAATGCCCTGTTTGGCGAAGAGGTGGCACTCTATGATACCGCGTTTCACCTGTTGTACCACGATGCCGTGCAGATCGACAAGGTGAAAGAAACCAAAGCTATGATCAACGACATCCTGCAGCAATCTGAAATCAGGTTTGAACAAGGGCGCCTGCAGGTAGTAGGATTGCTCTTTGAACACAACGGCACTCACTATGTGATTACGGCAGCGGCCATCGACAAGTATGGGTTGCAACGTCTGCAGCGGTTTAAATACAGCCTGGTCTTTTCTTTTATCGGCATTATCGGTTTGACGATTATTGCCGGCTATTTCTTCGTGGGTAAAGCCCTCAAACCTGTGGCTGATATGGTAGATAAGGTAGAAGAGATTACCGCTACCAACCTCGATTTAAGAGTGCCGGTGCAAAATGAGAAAGATGAAATCGGGGAGCTGGCCACCACTTTTAATAAAATGCTAGACCGCCTGGAAAACTCTTTTGATGCGCAGAAACAGTTTGTCAGCAATATCTCCCATGAACTGCGTACCCCGCTGGCCACCATTGTAGGAGAGCTGCAGATTGCGCTCACGAAAGACAGATCAGGCCAGGAATACAAAGAGGTTATTCTCCTGGCCCTGGCCGATGCCCGGCGCCTGGTAAAGCTCTCCAACGGTTTACTCGACCTGGCCAAAGCCAACTATGATCAAACGGAAGTGAGTCGCCGGGAACTGCGGATCGACGAACTGCTGATGGATGCCCGCAGTGCGGTGATCAAAACTGCCGAAGATTATAAAGTAGACATCCGGTTTGAACAGGAAATAGAAGACGATGATTTTATTTCTGTTAACGGAAACGAATACCTGCTGAAGGTAGCTTTTATTAACCTGATGGAAAATGCCTGTAAATTTTCTGCCGATCATCAATGCACCGTGTCTATCAGTTACCACGAAAATAAGCTGGTGCTCCGGTTTATGGACCGGGGAATCGGTATTGCGGATGCTGATATTCCCTATATCTTTACCGCCTTCTTTCGCGGTGGCAATAACGATTTTACCCGGGGCAACGGGATTGGTCTTTCATTAACCCAAAAGATTATTGCCATGCACGAAGGCACCATCAGCGTGTGGTCGCGCACCGGCGAGGGAAGCATATTTACAGTGGAAATGCCTCACCTTTCTCGCTAATAAATTTCTAATAAAATTCTGTTCACCTTCTAATGGCCTTTTACATGGCACGGTCTTACTTTTGCATCGCATTAAAACATCAAACTATGGACGCTGGTCCGGAACGTTACTTTATTTTTTCATCTCCTGCCTGACCACACAGCCCTGCTGTGCCATCAGCAGGTTAAATTGAGTGCTGTGTTATACTTATCCAATACCATCAACAAACACCCGCATTTTGTTCGCAGCTATGCTTTCCGGAAGAAATCCGGCCTTCCCGAAATCCGCCGCATTTTGCCTGGTGGCAATGAAGCCGCTACTACCAGCCGGTTACAACAGGTAGCTGCCGCCGATCAGCCGGAATACCTGTCCATATTAGATAGCCAGCTGGAAGGGCTTACCCCTGCACAAGCCAGGAAGCGTTTAGCGCTTGCTGGCCTGAATGAAGTACAGCATGAAAAAGCGCCTTCCTGGTATCAGCAGCTGTTGCAGGCCTTTGTGAACCCGTTTATAGGCATCCTGCTGGCCATTGCCGCCATCTCTTTTATCACCGATGTATGGCTGGCAGCCCCCGGGGAAGGCGACTATAAAACGGTGACCATGGTAGGGATTATGGTGTTGGTAAGTTCGCTGCTGCGCTTTTTCCAGGAGTACCGCAGCAACCGCGCAGCGGAACAGCTCAAGAGTATGGTGAAAACTACCGCCACGGTATTACGCAAGCCACGGGAAAAAATAGAAACCGATATCCGGCAACTGGTGCCGGGTGACCTCATCTTTTTATCTGCCGGCGATATGATTCCCGCGGATTGCCGTATCGTACAGTCGAAAGACCTGTTCGTAAGCCAGGCTATGCTTACCGGCGAATCGCTGCCCGTAGAGAAGCGAGCTTTCCCTATACCAGATGCCGCTCATAAGTCTGTACTGGAACTGGATAACATCTGTTTTATGGGTACCAACGTGGTGAGCGGCGCTACTACGGCAGTTATCGTGCATACCGGCAATCAAACCTATTTCGGTTTTCTGAGTAAAGCTATCACCGGCAAGCGGGCGGAAACCAGCTTCGATAAAGGCGTTAACAAGGTGACCTACCTGTTGATTCGCTTCATGCTGATAATGGTACCGCTGATTTTCCTGATCAATGGCTTCGTTAAAGGCAACTGGTGGGAGGCGCTGTTGTTCGCCATCGCGGTAGCCGTAGGGTTGACCCCTGAAATGCTGCCCATGATCGTTACTGCCAACCTGGCCAGGGGAGCGGTAGATATGAGCAAACGTAAAGTGATCATCAAACGGCTGAACGCCATCCAGAACATCGGCGCCATGGATGTACTCTGTACCGATAAAACCGGCACGCTCACCATAGATAAGATTGTGCTGGAAAGACATCTCAACATATTGGGAGAGAACGACGAAGAAGTGCTGAAATGGGCCTATCTCAACAGCTACCACCAAACGGGCCTCAAAAACCTCTTGGATGTTGCCGTACTGGAACACATAGAACTGCACGACTACCTGAAGGTGGAAGAACACTACCTGAAAGTAGATGAAATCCCTTTTGATTTTCATCGCCGCCGCATGTCTGTGATCCTCAGGCAGCGCAACGGAAAACAGTTGCTCATCTGCAAGGGCGCAGTGGAAGAAATGGTGAACTTATGTACCCACGCCTTTGACCCGGGAGAGGATAAAGAACTGCATATAGAATCCGATAACGTGATTCCGATGGACGAAAAAGTACGGCAAAATATCCTTCGTATTTCCGGCAAGCTGAACGAAGAAGGGTTGAGGGTACTGCTGGTGGCCATCCGCGAGTTCGATGACCGGGCGCTGACTTACACCGTGGAAGATGAAAAAAATATGATCCTCACCGGTTTTATCGGATTCCTGGACCCGGCCAAACCATCTGCTAAAGTAGCGATTGATGCCTTGCAACAACTGGGCGTAAGGGTGAAAGTATTGACCGGCGACAATGAAATTGTAACAAAAAAGATTTGCCGCGAAGTAGGCATCCCTTTCTCCGACATCCTGTTGGGGAAAGACCTGGATAATATGACTGACGACGTATTACGGGAGAAAATAGATGAGGTATCCATTCTGGCCAAGCTTAGTCCTGTCCAAAAGTCAAGAGTGGTGAAGCTATTGCAGGCCAAAGGGCACACCGTAGGGTTTATGGGAGACGGCATTAACGATGCTGCTGCACTCCGGGATGCTGATGTAGGCATCAGCGTAGATACTGCAGTGGATATAGCCCGTGAAAGTGCAGATATTATTTTACTGGAGAAAGATCTCATGGTGTTGCGTAAAGGTGTGATTTATGGCAGAAGGACTTTTGGCAATATCATCAAATATATCAAGATGACGGCCAGCAGCAATTTCGGGAATATGTTCAGCATGATAGGCGCCAGCGCACTGCTGCCTTTCCTGCCCATGCTGCCGGTACAGATCCTGGTGCAAAACCTCCTATACGATATCTCCCAGGTTTCCATTCCCTGGGATCATATGGACAAAGATTTTATAGAACAGCCCAAGAAGTGGAATGCAGGCGATATCTCCCGGTTTATGTTATTCATAGGCCCGGTAAGCTCCCTATTCGACTACCTGACTTTTGGCGTGATGTTTTATGTATTCAAAGCAGCTACACCTGACCACCAGCGCCTGTTTCAGAGCGGGTGGTTTGTAGAAGGGCTGCTGTCGCAAACATTAATCGTACATATGATCCGTACCCGCAAAATTCCTTTCATCCAAAGTTGGGCTACGGCGCCGGTAGTAGCGTTAACTACGACCA
This sequence comes from Chitinophaga sp. Ak27, assembly GCF_012726295.1. Lineage (GTDB taxonomy): Bacteria > Bacteroidota > Bacteroidia > Chitinophagales > Chitinophagaceae > Chitinophaga. Next base: position 323,207 of record NZ_JABAOB010000009.1, read on the forward strand.
TCATGCTGATCGGGATCGCCATTCCGTTTATGCCCTTTGCGTCCGTATTAGGTCTACAGGCGCTTCCGTTGGCATATTTCCCCTGGCTGGTAGCTATTTTATTCGGTTACTGCCTGCTCACCCAGGCGATTAAAAATTGGTATATCAAGCGATTTAACCAGTGGTTATGACCTCCACAAAAAAATGGCGCATTGCCATTCTTATATTGGTCCTGTTGTTGCTGGCGATCGACTGCTGGTTGAGCAGTCATCGCCACCCGGGATAGCTGTACTGACATTACCCGTTAATCCAATAATATCATGAAGAAGAATTTGATTGCTGTCGGCATGCTGACGGTGACTGCCTGCCATCCTGTAAAACAAACGGATACCGCGGTGACGGCTGTATCTAAAGGAGATACCATTGCGCTCCCTGCCGGTGCTCCTTTACGCAACAATCTCCATACTGCTGTAGTAGAAAGTTTGCCTTACCGCCTGCAAGTGAGCACCGCCGGGATAGTAAAAGCTATTCCTACCCGGTATGCGGAGATAGCCCCACCTTTCGGAGGAAGAGTTACGAGGTCTTATCTACAGCTGGGAATGAAAACCCAGCCCGAAACGCCCTTATTCGAAATCAGCTCCCCGGCATTTTTTGCTGCCCAAAAAGTCTTCTTCCAGGAGAAGAGCCAGCTCCAACAGGCCGAGCGGGCCTGGAAGCGCCAGCAAGACCTGGTAGCTCACGGTGTGGGTACGGAGAAAGACCTGGAAGAAGCCCGTACAGCCTATGAAGTAGAAAAGAAAGAATATGAAAATGCGCTGATGGGTATCCGGCTTTTCAAAGCAAACCCCGGGCAGTTGTCGCTGGGCCAGCCATTGGTTGTACGCGCGCCGGTAGCAGGAGAGGTGATCGATAACAAAGTGGTATTAGGCCAATTCCTGAAGGATGATGCGGCCAGCGTGGCCACTATTGCCGATTTATCGGAAGTATGGATTGCCGGCCAGGTAAAGGAAAAAGATATCCGCTTTATACACCGGGACGATGATTGTGATATTACGATCGCCGCCTTACCGGGTATCGCTCTCAAAGGAAAAGTATATCATATAAATGCAGTGGTAGAAGACGATACCCGTAGTGTGCCTGTACTGGTGACAGTAGCCAATCCCTCGCATGCGCTTAAACCGGGCATGTATGCCACAGTGAATTTTATGGCTCCTTCGGTACTGGCACTGCAAATTCCCGCCACGGCATTATTGCAGGGCAGTGAAGCACCTTACGTATTTACCGTTACGCCCGATGGCAGGTATGTAAAACGTACCGTCGTTACCGGTAGTACACAGGACAGTATGCTGGTCATCACCAGTGGTTTACGGGAAGGCGACCGGATTGTTACCCGGGGAGCATCCTATCTCCCGGACATCAAATAGACTCCTATATCTATCAATGATTTTTTATGAAGCAATTAATATCTACCGCTATTAAAAAGCGTTGGCTCTTTGTCGTGCTTTTTATTCTCCTCGCACTTTTTGGTTACTATTCCTGGAAACAGTTAGCTGTAGAAGCTTACCCGGATATTGCTGATGTTACCTCCCAGGTGGTGACACAGGTACCCGGCCTGGCGGCAGAGGAAGTAGAACAACAGATTACCATCCCGGTAGAGCGGGCGCTTAATGGCATGCCCGGTATGCATGTGATGCGCAGCAAAAGCACTTTTGGGCTGTCTGTTATTACCATCGTATTTGAAGATGGGATGGAAGACTACTGGGCCCGGCAGCGCATAACAGAACGGCTTAATGACGTAAGTCTTCCTTATGGTGCCCGGCCGGGACTCGACCCACTTACATCGCCCATCGGGGAAATATATCGTTACATTATTGAAAGTAATCACCACGACCTGCAAGCGATTACCGACCTGCAAAATTGGACGATCATCCCCCGTATTAAACAGGTACCCGGCGTGGCAGACGTGACTAATTTTGGTGGCATCACTGCACAATACCAGGTAGAAATAGACCCGCAAAAGCTGGAGCAATACCATATTGCACTGGCAGATGTACAGGCGGCCATTAACAACAACAACGCCAATGCTGGTGGCAGCGTATTCAATATCGGGGAACTGGGTTATGTAGTGCGGGGTATCGGGTTAGTAAAAACGCTGGAAAGCCTGGGCAATGTAGTCGTGAAATCTATAAATGGCGTACCTGTTTTACTGAAAGACCTGGGAAGCCTGAAGTTGGGCAACCTGGAACGCAAAGGCATACTGGGTTACACTGACCGACAGGTGAATTATAGTGAAGGGGATGAGGGCATTGTGCTGCTGCTGAAAGGCCAGAACCCGTCAGTGGTACTGGAAGGCATACACGCTGCAGTAAAAGAATTAAACGAACATATTTTACCGGCCGGTGTGCGCATTCGTCCTTACCTTGATCGTGCCCAGTTGATCGACAACACCTTGCAAACGGTATCGCATACACTCCTGGAAGGTATCGGGCTGGTGATCATTGTCCTTATTATCTTCCTTGGTAACTGGCGTGGGGCGCTCATTGTGGCCATTACTATCCCGTTGGCGCTGCTGATCGCATTTATCCTGATGCACTTCACAAAGATTCCGGCTAACCTGTTGTCGCTGGGAGCGGTGGACTTTGGGATCATTGTAGATGGCGCCATTGTGATGATGGAAGCCGTGCTCAAAAAACGGGAGAATCATCCGCAAGGCTGGCTGGAGGAACAGCCAGTTGCAGCCACCGCCGTGGCAGTAGCAAGGCCTATTTTGTTTGCTACCATTATCATTATTACCGCCTATTTACCTTTGTTTTCTTTTGAAAGAGTAGAACGCAAGCTGTTTACTCCTATGGCCTTTACCGTGGGATACGCGCTGTTGGGGGCCCTGGCAGTCGCGCTACTGCTCATTCCTGGTCTGGCGTTTACGGTATACCGCAAGCCCCGCAAGTTGTATCACAACAAATGGTTGGAACAGCTCACGGCTTCGTATAGCCGTGCCCTCCAACAGATCATGAATAAGCCGAAGCGCGTATTTGTCCCGTTGGCGCTGGTGCTGGCCGGCGCCATCATCTTGTCGGTAACCGTGGGGAAGGACTTCCTGCCGCCGCTGGATGAAGGCTCTATCTGGCTACAGGTTCAGCTACCGCCGGGTATTACCCTGCAGCGTTCCAAAGAAATGAGCGATACGCTACGGCAGCGTACTATGAAATATGGAGAAGTGACCTATGTGATGGTACAGGCGGGCCGCAATGACGATGGTACCGATCCATGGACAGCCTCCCACTTCGAATGTTCTATTGGTCTGAAGCCGTATAGCCAATGGCAACATGGCAGAACTAAAGCGCAGCTGATCAATGACCTGGCGGCCGAATATGCGTCCATGCCGGGGTACACGATAGGCTTTAGTCAACCGATGATCGACGGTGTGATGGATAAAATTTCCGGCGCCCACAGTGAGCTGGTAGTAAAAATATATGGAGATGATTTCAAAGAAACCCGCCGCATTGCGGAAGAGGTAGCCACCACCCTGAAAAATATTAAAGGCGCTGCCGATGTGGCGATAGACCAGGAGCCACCGTTACCGCAGCTGCAAATTGTGGTAAACCGGGATGCCATGGCCCGTTATGGACTGAATGTAAACGATGTATCGGAGCTGATAGAAGTAGCGATCGGCGGGAAGACTATCTCACAGGTGTTTGCCGGCAATAAGGTATACGATGTGATTTGCCGGTATACTGATGAAAGCCGTAATACACCGGACAAAATAGCAGGACTAATGCTGACGGCAGCTACCGGTGCTAAAATCCCTTTGTCGCAGGTAGCTACCGTGAAAACGGCTACGGGTGAGAGTACGATCACCCGGGAGCTGAATAAACGACACCTGACGGTGAAGCTGAATCTCCGCGGTAACGATCTGACTACTTTCCTACAGGAAGCACAGCAAAAGATTGCCAGCGATATTTCGTATGACCATGAGCGCTATACGATCAAATGGGGCGGGCAATTTGAAAATCAGCACCGCGCTTATGCGCGATTGATGATCGTAGTGCCGTTGGCGTTAGCTATCATGTTTATGTTGCTCTATGGTGCTTTCGGCCGCTTCCAGCAGGCAGGCCTGATATTGAGTATTGTGCCGCTGGCCTTATTCGGGGGCATGCTGGCGCTGAATATAAGGGGAATGACCCTTAATGTATCTTCTGCAGTAGGTTTTATCGCTCTTTTTGGGGTAGCTATTCAGAATGGGGTGATATTAATTGCACAAATCAACAACCTGCGAAAACAGGGATACGACCTGCTGACCGCCGTTATTGAAGGAGCGCGCAACCGTTTCCGTCCCGTGCTGATGACGGCTGCTGTAGCCGCTCTGGGCTTGCTGCCGGCATCATTTGCCACCGGCGTCGGTTCAGATGTACAGCGCCCCCTGGCTACGGTGATCGTATATGGTCTGTTTGTGGCTACGGCCATTACACTCTTTGTTCTGCCAGCGCTGTATTACCTCATCGAACGCAAATGGAATTCCTCACCTGTTAAATGAAATAATGATCGGCTTATGTTGAAAAAATATATGATACTGGCCTGGGGGCTGCTGTTGCTATCAACAGCGGCCCTGGCCCAACTGGATACCAGCTTTCATTCAATGCCCGTGTCGCTGCCAGCGTATCTCGGGCAGGTAGGGAGGCAACACCTGGGATATGCCGCAGAAAAATATAACGTGAGCATTGCGTCGGCGGCAGTGGAAAGCGCCAAAGTATTCCCGGATCCGCAGTTGTCCGTGGAGGGTTTCGACAACCAACACCGGAAGCTGGGATTGTCTTACGGCTACAACGTGGGCCTGGGTACTACCCTGGAGCTTGGACGGAAAAGGAATGCCCGTATAGAGCTGGCCCGCGGCAGCCTTGAACAGCGGCGTGCATTGCTGGAGGATTATTTCCGCAACCTGCGCGCCGATGCGGCTGCCGCTTATTTCAACGCCCTGCAGCAACAACAGCTGTTGCAGGTACAGCAAAGTTCCTATGCCGTTATGCGACAGCTGGCCGATGCCGATGCCATCCGCTTTCAGAAAGGCGTTATAACGGAAATGGATGCACGGCAATCCAAATTGGAGGCTGACCACCTGCTCAATAGTGTATGCCAACAACAGACCGACTGGAAAACAGCCCTGGTGCAGTTGAGTGCGAACACCGGCGCCCTGCGTGCCGATACCCTGTTGTTGCCGGCAGCCGATACCCTTACCCTGGACCGCTCATTTGTGCTCATGGATTTAATCACGCAGGCACAAACATCCCGCGCTGATGCGGTGGCCGCTAATGTAGCAAGGGCGGTAGCAGATAAAAACCTGGCGCTGGTAAAAGCCAACCGGAAAATAGATCTCGGTGTAAACGTAGGGTTGGGATACAATGCCCAGGCCACCAGTGAAATAGCTCCTACACCGCGGTATATGGCCACTACTGCCGGCGTGTCCATTCCCCTGAAAATCGCTAACCACTACCGGGGCGATTTAAAAGCCGCACAGTATACCGTAAAGCAGGCGGCAGTTACTTATCACCAGGTGCTGCTGCAGATACAGGCGGAGGTAACACAAGCCTGGTATAATTACCATGCGGCCGCTCAGCAGCTCCTGCAATTTCACGAGGGGTTGCTCAACAATGCGCAGAGAATATTGGATGGCAAAATATACAGCTACCGGAGAGGGGAAACATCGCTGCTGGAAGTATTGAATGCACAACGCACCTGGAACGAGCTTCAACAAGACTTTTGCGGGGCGCAATATCACTATGCCACCACCCTGGTGGAGCTGGAACGTGCTGCCGGCATCTGGGATATAGAATAAAGCGCAAATTGACTATCTTGGAAATATGGAACAACCCAAAAAAGTATGCCTGGTAACAGGCGCCAGCAGCGGTATTGGCTATGCCATTGCCCATGCCCTGATAACAGATGGCTATATTGTAGTAGCCACCGCACGCCGGGAAGAACGGTTGCATGAACTACCTGCCGGCGACAAACTTTTACTCGCCGGCAACCTGAGCGATCCTGCTTTCCAGGACCGGTTGGAGGAGCAGGTCTTTGAAAACTATGGCAGGTGTGATTACCTGTTTAACTGTGCCGGCGCTATCACCAACGGTACCATCGAGGAAATAGATATCGATAAGGTAACGGATATGATTGAACTGAATATCACCGCTACTTTCCGGTTAACCTATAAATTCCTGAAGCGTTTCCGGAAGCAGGGATATGGGCATGTAATCAATCTCTCCAGTATACTCGGTACCAAAGTAAGGCCAACTGCCGGCGCCTACGCGGCCAGCAAATACGCTATGGAAGCCCTGTCGGAAGCATTGCGTATGGAGCTGGCCGGAAGCGATATACAGGTCACCTGTATTGAACCAGGATTGGTAATGACGGAATTGCATAAAGATTGGGACGTACATCCCAGCAAGAGTATGGGTATCCGCGAGCCCTTGCTGCCCGTGGATATTGTGGCTACCGTGAGGTTTATTATGGCGCAGCCGGCGCATGTAAGAATTCCCAAACTGATGGTATTACCCAAAGATCACCAGATTTAATGTGCATTGGTTAAAATCGTCTCCCTCTTTACAGGACGCTACAGGATAGTTTTCTGCAGGGCATCGATTATATTGTTGGAAGATGAATGCCACGCATATGAAAAATTACCTTATTCCATTCCTCTTGTTGTTGACTGTTGACACTACTGTATCCGCTCAATCGGGGCCTGTAAAATTTACTAAACAGGTGGTGTCAGCAGAAAGTTATGAATCGGTAGCTGCATTTGATGTCAACAACGATCATATTCCTGACCTGGTATCAGGCGCCTACTGGTACGAAGGGCCGGCATATTTCAGGCGCCACTACATAGGGCCGGTAAAGCAGTATGGCGAATACTGGGACGATTTTTCGACCATCCCGTTTGATGTCAACGGCGATGGTCGTATGGATTATATTACCGGCGGATGGTTTGGGAAAACGTTGGTGTGGAAAGAGAATCCGGGCAATGACCAGGAATGGAAAGAACATATCATTGCCCAGCCGGGCAATATCGAAACCACCCGTGCCTGGGATATTGACGGCGATGGGATACCGGAAATAATACCCAATACGCCGAATGAGCCGCTGATTATTTACCGGCATATAAAAGGCAGTGATCAATTTACAGCGCATAAAATCCAGGACCAGCCTTCCGGCCATGGGTTGGGATGTGGTGATATCAATGGTGATGGCAGAAAAGACCTGGTGGTACCCGGCGGTTGGCTGGAAGCGCCCGCCGCGCCGTTTACCGGCCACTGGACATTCCATCCGGAATTTAACCTGGGCACTGCCAGCGTACCTGTTATTGTAGCAGATGTAAACGGCGATGGACTGGCCGACCTGGTAGTGGGGCAGGGACATGGATATGGGTTGGATTGGTATGAGCAGCAGAAAGATGCCAAAGCGGGTAAACGCAGCTGGATCAAACATGCCATCGATCCCTACAACTCCCAGTACCATACCATGGCCTGGGTAGATATAGACGGCGACGGCGCGCCGGAGCTGGTAACAGGTAAGCGTTACCGGGCGCATAATGATCATGATCCCGGATCGGCTGATCCTTGCGGCATCTATTATTTTAAATGGAATGGCAGTTCCTTTACCAAACAGGTAATTACATACGGAGAGAAAGGGGCGGGGCTGTATTTTGATATATACGACCTTGCCGGCTCCGGCAAAAAAGATGTGATCGTAGCCGGCAAGGACGGGTTATTTATTTTCAGATCTTTATAAACTCTACGCGCCTGTTATTGGCTTTTCCTACTTCGGTGCTGTTATTGTCGACCGGTTGCGATTCGCCTTTACCATTTGTTTCCATTCTGGCCGCATCGATGCTAAAGTTGCTCACCAGGGCTGTTTTCACGGCCGCAGCGCGGCGTTTCGACAGGTCCAGGTTGGCCTGGTCGCTGCCATCGGCATCGGTATGCCCTACAATATTTACCCGTACAGCAGGGTTTTCAGCAAGTACGGCGGCAATGTCTTTCAGCGCGCCATACGACTCCGGCTGGATCGCGTCGCTGTTGGACGCGAACAGGATGCCATGGGTCGTGAACTTTCCTTCCGTGATCAGTTTATTGCGGGTATCCGGGGCGCCCACCGCCAGGCGGATATTGCCCAGGTAAAAGGTGCCTCCCTGGTTGTCGTAGTCGGGGGCGTAAGCCGCAAAAGTGAGGGCATTGAGTACTGCGCCTGCATCCAATGCGCGGGGTAAATCCAGGATTTTGGTACTGTCGAGATATACCCGTACCCGTTGTTTCTGCCGCCAGATGGATACCCTAACGGCATTTTTCTTGGGCACATTGAATACCGGCAGGGTAGTCAGGGTATTATTACCGATTAAGTTAGAGGAATATTGCAGCTGCCCATCGCCCGAGTACTTCGGGTATAACGACACTTTGAAAGAGGGGACGTCGGTAACCAGGCTATTATTGCCGTTCCGGAATTTATCTTCTGCCGTGGCGGCTTTTAGCAGCGAGATGGTAAACGCACCGATGCCCGCAATACCGTTGCTGGCCATTACATCCGCTTGCAGGGTAAAGTTATCCGGCAGGTTGCTGGTAATGTATTCAGGGAAGAAAATGCCATCCTGGGAAATGCTCAGCCATTTTCCCGGGCGATTGCTCACCGTCACGATCTCTGCGCCGGAATGGGTATTCCACTGGCCGGGAAATTCGCCGACAGGATCCTGGGCAAAATTTTCCTCTACGATGATCTTCTCTCCCGGAACAAAGTCAAAACGGGAGTAGGCGGTAATGCCGGTCGTAGTATTCGTATTGGCTTCGCCGTTAGATACAGGACTGCTGCTACCGGCACCAGCAGTTGTAGTAGTGGTGGCAGCAGGTTTATCGGTCGGAGCACTGTCCTTTTTTTTGCCTTCGGTGGCTTTGTCAATGGTCTGATCTATCTTGTCATTGACTTTCTGTTGTACTTTGTTTTTCAGACGATCCAGGAACTGTGCATGTGCACTATGCCCCAGGCTACAAACAATTACTGCGATGACTAGCTTTTTCATGAGGTTCTTTTTTTCTATAAAGACGATGCAAGATAAGCATGTTGCCTTTCGCAGTAAAATCATTTTTACGTTATTCCGACCGGTGATGGGCAAGCCAGTTTTCAATAGCGGCGCCTATATTGGCCGTTAACACGGTTTCATTATCCTTACCGTCTTCAAACCAGTGATTAGCTCCTTCGTTGTCCTGGCGCCTTTGCAGGTGAATGGTTTTCTCCGGGATCCGGACAATAAATCCATTTTCATCTTCCTGCCGCACGGATATTTCGTGGTTGTCGATTTCAACTTGAAAAGTACTCATAGCTATAAAGTTTATTTTACCGGTACAATCATTATGCCCTCTATATATTATATGCAGTAGGTTGAAGGTTTTTTTGTTTCTTCGCAGTCGAGTCCTCTTTATCCTATTTTAAGAATATCAAAAGGTGCGTATGATTATTAAAGAGTTACCTGTTGTCATTGAAACCCCGAAAGGGAGTAGTGAAAAATATGATTTTGACCCGGTCACACGTTTTTTTGTACTTAGCAAGATATTGCCCGCCGGAATGGTATTTCCCTATGATGTAGGCTTTATCCACGGAAGCAGGGGGGAAGACGGAGACCCGCTGGATGTGTTGGTGATTTCTGAATTCAAAAGTTTTCCCGGCTGCCTGATAAAATGTCGTCTGCTGGGCGCTATTAAAGCCGAGCAAAGGGAAAAGGATGGCACCGCCGTACGTAATGACCGCTACATTGCAGTGCCCGTGGTTTCCAAAGCATTTAAAGGAGTGGATGTGGTATCTACTCAAACCATCCGGGAAATAGAGGCTTTCTTTATGGCCTATCATGCGCAGGATGGTAAACAGTTTAGCCCGCTAGGCTATATTGAAGCGGCGCCGGCATATGAACAGATAAAGTTTGCGGATAAATAAACCATTAACTCAGCGATAAAACCCCCTTCAGCGCGCGATATGGATGATGCTGCCAGTCCACGTATTCCCCATTACATGTTTCGACACGATTATTGTTATTGTTATAGAAAGGGAAGCAGTGCAAACGCTGCTTCCCGGGTAAAAGGCCCTTGTAGCGCCAGGCCCGGACAGCCGCTATCGGCGTAAAACAGACCGGGAGCAACAACAGGATTTCTACCATTATCAAATGAAAAAGAGTACTGTGCTGCGTTTTCTGTGCATTTTTTTACACAATTTTTGTGTTGGATTGTGGAATTTTAATGGCAGGCGATCACAGGAAACCAACGTATTTACTATTATATTTTTTGTGCGATGATAAACGCCCCACTTACGGCAACTTTAAGAGAAGAAACAGCAGCGTATGAATTTCTCTCTGGCGGAGGTGAAACAGGTGAACTGATCCGTTCTTTCAACTGGGATGCGTCCGCCCTGGGGCCGGTTAATCAATGGCCGTCTTGTTTAAAGACCTGTATACGTATTTTGCTCACTTCCCCCCAACCCATGTTTTTATGGTGGGGCCAGGATGGTATCCATCTTTACAACGATGCCTGTAAAGCGTTGCTGGGCGACAAGCATCCGGCTGCGATGGGCCAGCCGGCAGCCATAGCCTGGAGCCGGTTGTGGGAACAACTGCAACCACGGTTCAGTAGCCTGATGAATGATGAAACCGTTACTGCCGGTACACCATTGCTGCAAATAGTACAACAGGAAGGCATATACTATCATTTCAACGGCAGCCCTATCCCGGATGAAACCGGCCATATTGCAGGCGTAATGGCCATCGGCGCTATTGCAGATAACAGTCACCCGCTACTGGCTTACACCAAAACGGATGTCAGCGGCTTTACCCGCGACCTGCTCCACCACTTCGATGATATTATTGCGCAAACCGGCTTAACGCTGGTGGTTAATTTTGATCCTGTTACCCCGGAAATATATATCGACCGCGATATGTGGGAGAAAGTGTTGTTTATCCTGCTCACTAACGCGCTCCGGTATACATTGCAGGGTGGCGTTGCCGTAAGGCTTTCCCAGGAAGAGGGAACACTGCAGCTAACGGTATCCGATTCGGGCGTTGGTATAAGCCATGCCATGCAAACTGCTATCGGGGAACGTTGCCTTCACAGCGACGCGCCTAAAACAGGCCTTGCCCTGGTGGATGAACTGGTAAAGCGGGATGGAGGCGCATTTGAGATAAGCAGCACCGTGGGAGAAGGAAGCGTTTTTCGTATTACCTTTCCCGTTGGAAAGGAGCACCTGCCCGCAGATAAGGTGATCAATGGAGATGCCGCCATCGTCTATAAATTATATCCCGATTTCACGCCGCATCAGATAGCCGCTACCAGGAAGTTGAAACAGGAAGTGGATGACCAAAGGTACCGGCGATTGCTGGAATGCTTACCGGCAGCTATTTACACCTGCGACAAAGAAGGCAGGCTATTGTTTTTCAATGAAGCGGCTGTGCAGCTTTGGGGTAGAACGCCTCAACCAGGCATAGACAAATGGTGTGGCGCCTGGAAAATTTATCAGCTGGATGGCACTACGCCCATCCGCTTCGATGCTATTCCCATGGCCCAGACCATTAAAAGCGGCCGTCCCGTAAGAGGCCAGCAGATGATAGTGGAACGGCCCGATGGCCGCCGCCGAATCGTGCAACCTTACCCCGATCCTTTGTTCGACGCCAACGGACAACTCGTGGGTGCGGTAAATATGCTGGTAGATGTTACCGACCAACGGGCCAATGAAGAATATATTTCCCGCATGGCTGCCATCGTGGAGTATTCCGATGATGCCATTATCGGGAAAACACTGGAAGGGATCGTAACCAGCTGGAACCCGGCGGCAGAGCGGCTATTTGGATACACCGCAGAAGAAATGATCGGCACCTCTATTACGCGGATCATTCCGCCCGATAAACTGATGGAAGAACCGATCATCCTGCAGCAACTGAGGGCGGGTCAGCGTATCGATCATTTTGAAACTAAGCGCGTGACCAAGGACGGCACCCTGCTCGATATTTCCCTGACCATCTCTCCTGTAAAAGACTTACAGGGAAATATTATAGGCGCCTCCAAAATAGCCCGGGATGTTACCCATCAGCGGGAACTGTTTTCCGCCCTGAAAGAAAGTGAATCCAAATATATGCAACTGGCTTTCAAGCTGGAAGCCATGGTAGAACAGCGAACCAACGAACTGGTGGAAGCCAATTTCTATCTCCGGAAATCCAACCAGGAGCTGGAACAATTTGCCTACATCACCAGCCACGACTTACAGGAACCCCTGCGTAAGATCCAAACCTTTGCGGGCATGCTGTACAACAATAGCAAAGATGTTTTGTCGGAAACCTCCCGTATTTATATCGATAAGGTGATGCTCAGCGCCAAACGGATGTCGCAGCTGATCAGCGAATTGCTCGACTATTCAAGGCTCATCCACGTGAAAGATCCTTTCGTAGAAACGGACCTCAACGATATATTGGTAAAAGTGCTCAACGATTTTGAAGTGCTGATCGGTCAGCGTGACGTACAAATCAGCATCTGCAACCTGCCCTGCCTGATGGCGAGCCCGTTGCAGATGAACCAGTTGTTTCATAACCTCCTGGGTAATGCCATCAAGTTTTCATCGCCCAATCGGAAGCCGGTGATCGAAATCTATGCGGAGCGTTTAGGCGTTGCCGATATAGCGGCCATGCCTGAGCTGGATGCCGGCAGGGAGTACCATGCCATTGTTGTAAAAGACAATGGGATCGGTTTTGACCAGATTTATTCAGAGAAAATTTTCCAGATATTCCAACGCCTGAACGACCGAACCGCCTTCGAAGGAACCGGTATCGGCCTGGCGTTATGCAGTAAAATTGCCATTAACCATAAAGGCATTATTTATGCAACCGGCGTACCCGACGAAGGCGCCTGTTTCCGGGTGATCTTGCCGGCATGAGCATGTTGTGATATTGTTAATTGTACACGTTTTGAGCAGGAAATATCCCCGGGGATTTTTCCAGGTGCTTTTCCCGCTGTAATATTGCAATTGTTACAACAAAAAAAGGAAATCGTGTGTTTTTATAGGTTATATAACACGGATAGTAACTAATATTTTCCTGCCATTAAACTACCCTGTGATGAGAGAGAAAATCAGTTGTTTATTAATTGATCCGGACCGCGACCGGCGTAACCAGTTTTACCTTGCCCTCGACCTCCTGACGATCAGCAAGGCGTGCATTGCCCAGGACAACACCAGCAAGGCATTGGATTACCTCAAAAAAAATGACTTTACCCCGAACTACATTTTCCTGGACAGTTTACACCCATCGGATGAAGGCGTGGCCTTTTTACGGGAACTACGGAAAATAAAGCGATTGAAACAGGTACCCCTGATCTGGTATGCGGCTTCTCTCGACAAAGGACAGCGCCAGGCTATCCGGGAAGCTGGTTTCGCGGCGGGAATTGTCCGTCAGGCCAATCTTCTTGACCTGAAAGCCAATCTCCAGGTACTTTTCCAAAGCGAATTAACGGAAGTAGCTATCCCGGAAGAAGTGTCAGCTACGGCACGGTTCCGGCAGAAGATGCGGGAGGTATTCCAGCAAACGCACTCTCTGCTGGAGGCGCCCGAACTGGTCCCCGTTTCCTGAGTACTTTACTCCGCCTGCAGCGCCTTTACTGGATTGGCCCTGGCTGCCCGGATACCCTGGTAGCTGATAGTGCCTACGGCAGTGACCAGCATCAGTAGCCCGGCGCCCCCAAACATCCACCATTGCAGCTCCACCCGGTAGTCAATGGAACGGAGTGCTGCGTGCATCACCCAAATGGCCAGCGGTACGGTTACCAGGAAGGCAATACCCACAGGCTTCAAAAATTCTTTCGCCAGCATCAACCAGATCGTGCCGGCACTGGCGCCCATTACCTTGCGGATGCCTATTTCCTTGGTACGCCTTTCTGCCAGGAAGGCCGATAACCCAAATAATCCCAGGCAGGAAATCAGGATAGCGAGGCTACCCGTCCAGTTGAACATAAACCCTGAAGAACGCAGGCCATTGAATTTTTGCTGGTAAGCCTCCTTGGTAAAATGAAATTCGAAAGGGAACTCGGGGCTGTTTTTCTTCACTGCCGCTTCAATCTTGGTAAGCGCCTGTTGTGGATCGGTGGCTTTGTGCAGGCGCACAAAGGTATGGCCCATGCCGCCTTTGCCCAGGTAAATTACCATGGGTGGCGGGGAACGAAAGGGATCGTTGGCCACGAAATCTTTTACCACGCCAATAATGGGGTTACTGCCCAGCAGGGTACCTACTACTGGTGGTTTAAGTCCCATTTTCTTTACAGCGGCTTCATTTACCATACATCCCAGCGAATCGGCGCCATAGTCAGCGCTGAAGTCGCGGCCGGCTGCCAGCTGAAGCCCGGCGGTTTTTACCCAGTCATATTGTACCCAGGTAACAGTAAACTCGAAATCTTGGTCCGGCGTTTTCCCCGGCCATTGTATGCCGTTGGTGCCACCGCCAAATCTTAGCAGGTCGTCGGTACCCGCCGATACGCTTTCTATTTCCGGGATGGCCAGCAGGTCGGTTTTCAGCAGCGCTTGTTTGCTGCCCATGTCGCCACGGACGGGTATTTCCAGCAGGTTATCCTGGTTATAACCTACGGGCCTGTTCTGGCCATGCTGCAATTGTTTGTAGATAACGATGGTAGTAATAATAAGGAAAGTGGAGATGATAAACTGGAAGGTGACCAAACCTTTGCGGAAAAGGCCACTGCCTTTTTGTTGGGAGACATTGCCTTTCAGCACTTTTACCGGCTGGAAACTACTCAGGAAAAAGGCAGGGTAACTGCCTGCTGCCAGACCAGTCAACAGTAAGAGAGATAGCAGTCCTGCCCATATTTTCCACTGGAGAAAATTAAAGGCAATGCTTCTGCCGGATACACGATTTAATCCCGGGATGGCCAGTTTGGCCAGCAGTATCGCCAGCACCAGGGCCAGGAAGGTAATGATCAGCGCTTCTACCAGGAATTGTAATACCAGGCTGCTTTTGCCCGCTCCCAGAGCTTTACGTACGCCCACTTCCCGGGCTCGTTGCTCAGAACGGGCGGTAGAGAGGTTCATAAAGTTGATGCAGGCAATGAGTAAAATAAAGAAGCCGATGAGCCCCAGGAGCCAGATCAACTCCACGCGGCCGCCACTGGGCTTCCCGTTTTTGAACCCGTTGTGCAGGTACCGGTCGGTCAACGGGAAACCAAACAGTTCGGCGGTTTTCTCATCAGAGGATTGTTGTACCACGGCCTTTGCCTTCTGATTAAATAACGCCAGACTGCTTCCGGGTTGCAGCATTACCCAGGTTTGAAGGCGGTTGTTGTCCCACCGGTCAATCCAGTCGGCATTCGACAAACTAAAGAGGCGGAAGGGAAGTAATATATCAAAATGGATGGAACTGTTGGGAGGCACATCGCGGATCACGGCGGCCACCTTCAGGTCGTGCTGGCCATTGTGATGCACTATTTTTCCCATTGGGTTTTCCTGGCCAAACAACCTGCTGGCGGCGCTTTCGGTGAGAACAATATTATCAGGTTCCTGTAAGGCGGCCACGGGGTTACCACTTATGGCAGGGAAGGTAAACATATCCAGGTAGTGGGCATCAACGTATATGCTTTCCTGGTATATGCTTTTGGAGCCGGTACCGATGAGTTCCTGGCCACCGAAGCCGCAACGCGCGGTATATTTTATTTCCGGAAGCTGTGCCTGCAGCCGGGCTGCCAGCGGCCCGGGCGTTACATCCCCGACAGAAATGCCATCGCCCCGTTGTACGCGCTGCATCATCAGGTAAATATGCTCCCGGTTTTTGTGAAACGTATCAAAACTGTATTCATCATTGATCCATAAGAGGATAATAATCCCGGTAGCCAGACCTATACTCAGTCCGCCTACATTAACCAGGGTAGATAACTTGTTTTTCAGGAGATTCCTCCATCCATGCCGGTAATAATTTTTGAGCATATACAATAGGGTGAGATGGTTAAAAACTGATTTCTTCTACGCTGCAATCGCCGGATATCACATGCCGGTTACTGCCTCGTGGCGTATCCATAGATACCGACAAGGATAAACTGCCTTTGCCCTTGTAGAGCTTATAACGTTCGGAGAGCATCAGGTTGCCCTGCCGGTCTTTTACGGTAATAACGTGTACGCCGGAACGGAGCAGGATGAAAAGGGTTTTCTTTTCCAGGTCGGCCTCTCCGCATTCAGGCGACCGGGGGAAGGCGGGGAGTGTACCTTTCAGGGTATCATTGATATAAAGATAATAAGGACCGCCATTTTGCCGGCTGGTCCAGAAATAGCCCCTCAAAGTGCCTCCATCCGGTCTGCACCGGCTGAGAAGTAACAGTCCGAAGGAGGCGAGGAGAAGTGTAGCTATTTTTTTCATGTACCGTTATTTAGGAAGCAATGGAAACTGTTCCAAAATAACGTCAGGGAAAGGAGGATAAAACGGAAATGTGACGGAATGAGAAGATGCTGTGACGAAATTGACAATATTGATGGGGGACTAAGTCCCCCATCAATTAAAAAAAGATGGTTATGCGTTGTGAATGCGGGAAGGCCACAGGCTCCATACAATCCCACCGGCTATCAGGACCAGCAACAGGATAGAAGAGAAGCCCGATATTTTTCTTCCGAGGAAGAAAGTCGCTGGTTCAAACTTAAATTGGATATCATGTTTGCCGGCAGGTATCTTCAGTCCACGCAGGGCATAGTTCACCCGGATGATAGGGGTTTCCTTTCCGTCGATATATGCCTTCCATCCGGCCGGATAGTAGATATCAGAAAATATGCCCAGGCCTTCTGCTGAATTTTGCGCGGTATATTGGAGCTGGTTCAATCCGTATTTGGTGAGTACAATCCGGGCGCTGCTGTCGGCTGCCGGTGTAAATGGGCCGGTAGTGGCTTTGAAGCGCTGGTCAACGATGGCGGTATCTTTCGGGTTGAAATGATCCAGTGCCTTCATTTCGCTATTGGCATCCGGCGCCCATTGAATGGCTTTTACAAACCAGGCATTGCCCAGTGCTCCGGGATTCCGCTGCGCTACGGGCTGGCCTGACTTCGGATCGGCTACAATAAAGTACCGGGTATTGAGCATATTGAGCACCGCCATATTGTTTTTAGACAGCTGATGCTCGATCAGGTCTTCGTAAATCCAGAGTTTGGCCGGACTTTGTCCGCCTACAGATTTATGAAAGTAGGAGGTGTTGGCATCCAGGAAAGGATTCGTGGTAGCATTGAGTACCCGGTAATATGGGTCTTTATCCTGCAGGATTTGTTCATCCGCCGCGGAGGGAGCTATATAATTGGCCAGTTGGGTGGGCTCAGAAAAATTATCTTCATTCATATAGGTTTTGTCGAGCTGGAACAGGTCGAACCATGTTACCGCAGCAACGATGATGACCGCATAGGTGGCTTTCAGTTTACCTTTCAGAAAATACCATAGGGCGGCAAATGCCACCAGTATCAGTGCCAGCGCCCGGAAACCATCGGCGCGCAGGATAGCGCTGCGGTCGCGCTTCAGGGCGCCGAGCAGTTGTGCAGCGGCGGCATCGCCACCTAGCATGCGGGAGTACCGCGCCAGGAAGGAAGCGTCGCCGGGGCCACTGAAGGGATAGAGCACACTGCCGCCAATGGCGAGGATAATGACCAGGCCGCCGGTTACAAACAACGCCATCTTCAGGTGCTGCTGTAAAAATGCCTTAGCGGCATCGCCATATACCAGCTCCTGTAATGCCATACAAGCCAGTATCACCATGCTTACCTGTGGAATGGCCAACGCCATGGTAGGGGCGCGGAACTTACTGTATAGGGGCAGGTGATAAAACAGGAAGTTGTTCAGTTCCGGGAAATTGGCTCCCCAGCTCAGCACCACACCGATAACGGTAGCCGCCACCAACCACCATTTATGCCAGCTGTTGACGATGAACAGTGAAAGCACAAACAGGAAACAGATAATGACGCCCACATAAGCGGGACCGGAAGTGAAGGGCTGCGCACCCCAGTATAGCTGCCAGCTGGGGCTGTTGACCGCTTCCTCCGCTTTGACTGCCGGCACGCCTATATCAGTTAACGCTTTATAGGTATAGGAAGAAGTAGACAGCTTTTCGCCGGTGGAGCCGCCTACCAGGTGAGGCAACAGTAGGGTGAACGTTTCCCCCTTACCGTAACTCCACTGGAAAGCATAGTCGATGTCGAGGCCGCCGGATTTCTTGTTGTCCTTATCTTTCTGGTTCAGCGTTAACTCCGACTGGCTGCCACGAATGGTATAATGGGTATACTCGTTCATGATCAGCAGGTTGTCCATAGCTGGCAATACTGCCAGGATACCAGCCATCACCAATACGGCGCTGGCTTTGAAGTAGACGCCTATCTGCTGCTGACGCCAGGCTTGCACCCCCGCTGCCACGGCCAGGCATATGGCCATAATCAGGGTATAGTAAGTAATTTGCGGGTGGTTATTATAGATCTGTACAGCGGCAGCCAGGGCGGTGAGTACGGCACCCGCCACATATTTCCCCCGGTAAGCCAGTATCATACCACCCAGTACAGGCGCCATATATGCCATGCTCATTACCTTGGTAATGTGACCGGCATCCATACTCACCACAGTAAAGGTGGCGAAGCCATAGGCGATAGCGCCCGCAATCCTTATCCAATATTTCACATCTATCACACAAAGGAATAGATACATGCCCATCATCAATACAAAAAACATATCTACCGGGTTAGGCAGGCCGAGGGTAAATATCTTATTGAGGTAGGCTACCTGGTTGGTAGAGGGACCAGTATAAATGACATAGGTGGGCATACCGCCAAACATGCTGTTGGTCCATAACGGCAAATCGCCGGTAGATTGATAGTAATCCGCCGCTTCTTTTTGCATGCCTTTATAGTGCATCATGTCCGACTGAAAGAGCTGTTTTCCTTCCAGTACAGGGCTGCAAAATGCAAAAGCCAGGGCGACAAATATTACCAGTGCGGCTACGTGGACAGTTAAAGCTTTTAACCAGGTATGCTTCATATTTATTTGATTATCAATTTATTTTGTGCTTTTAGGTATTGAAGAGAAATTTTAAGTGGGTTATTTAGTTAATAATTTGATTATCAACTTATTAACTTTTGTTTACTAAAGTTTGACTTAAGGAAACGTTACTTTTTGCTTCAATAAAGGAAAGGTTTCATCGGTCACATCTTCCTGCATAAAATACAGTGTATCTTTTTCACGGAAAACTCTTTTCTGCAGGTCGTCATCAGTTGGTTGGTAATCTGCGCCAGGAATCAGGAAGGGAGCAAACAGGTGTTTCCATTGGTGGTCCTGGAACGTCCAGGTGGTGAATGAATGTGTGTTCCCATTTTCAGGTGCCTGGTATACCGACAGCTCATCCCGGTGGTCGCCGTTTAAGTCGCCTTCATTTACGAGCCTTGCTTCACAACAGCCGATCGGGATCAGCGGCAGCGTAGTATCGGAAAACCGGACCGCATATTCATCGGGCACGCCATCTTCCACCGGGTTACCATGTCCCTGCTTTACCAATATTGCTTCAGCATACTCCGTGTGCCCATCCCCGTTATAGTCGCCTACCAGTCCCGCTGCCTGGAAAGCAGCAGCCCGTATAACCGTATCAGTAATAGTATGCGCTACAGGCGTACTGTCTTTCGCTGATTGTTCCCGGGCCGGCCCGGACTGATGACAGGCCGCAGCTATGCCGGCCAGCAGCAATAAATATTTCTTCATATCAGCAGTTATTTCAACAGCTCCAGCGTGTGCTGTACCTGGTTAATACCTCCCTGCCAGCCTTCGTGGCCAGGTATTAGGTAAGCGGGGTGAGGAAACTTGTCACGTAGTTTGTGAAGGGTGGCGGGGTATGCCTGCAGGTTACCATCTCCGGTAAATCCTATGTCGGTAGCATCCATACTTTTTACGAGGCATCCGCCGTACAGTACTTTCGCTTTAGGAAACCAAATCACGATGTTATCTCTTGTATGTCCTTCGCCAGGATAATAGGTTTGCAGCTCCAGTCCTTTTACACGGAAGGTGGTGTCTTTACTAAAAACATATTGGGCCTGTGGTTCCTGGTTGACCTTACAGAGCTCCTGCGTAAGTTGGGAGGTATACGTTTTAACACCCAGCTTTTTCAGGTAGTCGAGACCAGCGGTGCGGTCGGCGTGAAAGTGTGAGGCGATACAAAGAATGATTTTTTTATGATGGCGCTTTTCCAGCGTATCTGCCAGTTGTTTGGTTTGTTCTTCGCTCCAGGGCGTGTCTATCACCACAATGCCATCCGGTGTTACTACATACAAACCATTGGCCGTCATAATGCCGCCTTTATATTTCCCGTAAGAAACGTGGACATAAAAATTGCCGGTAAGGTGGCGTGTTTTTATCCTTAAGGTAGTATCTGCAGTAGAAGCCATGGCAGAAAAAGCGGTAAACAGGCAAACGATAAAAGATATGATTGTTTTCATGATATGATAAGCTAAGTATGAAAATTCAAAATTAGGGTATTGCCCGCGCCCGCAAAATTTAAATTTTGTTCGAGGACGGCTTCTTTTCGCATAAATACCCGGGCAATCCGCAGAAATATTTATATATTCAGCCGTTGTTGAAAGCGCGATTGGCAGTGCGGATACCAGAGAATTTATACCAGACATGCGAATGAAAATTATACCGGCAGGTGTTTTATGCAGCCTGCTGTTGTCGACTATGAAGTTGCAGGCACAACAGGACTCGCTGCAACAGTTGCCGGAAGTGACGGTGCAATCCTATTATTCCAATGCCTCGTTGCAGCGTGTACCCACCGCCGTGAGTATCCTGTCGCCGGCCGATTTGCAGTTGCAGCAGGGCGCTTCGCTGTTGCCGGCCCTGAATACCGTGCCGGGGCTGCGCATGGAGGAGAGATCGCCCGGCAGTTATCGTTTATCCATTCGGGGTAGTTTATTGCGGTCGCCCTTTGGTATCCGTAACATTAAGATATATATAGATGATATTCCACTCACGGATGCAGGTGGCAACACCTACCTGAACTTGCTGGACCCGGATGCCATACGCCGGGCGGAAGTGCTGAAAGGGCCCGATGGCAGCATGTTTGGCGCTAACTCTGGCGGCGTGGTAAGGCTCGGACTTGCGCCGGAAGCCGGTGATACTACCCGGCTACAGGTCAACCTGCAGGGAGGTAGCTATGGGCTGTTTCACGGTAGTATTGGCTGGCAGCAGCAATGGAAAAATTACCAGCTGCAGGTATTCCAGGGATTTCAGCGGGCCGATGGCTACCGGCAGCATACCGCTATGAAGAGATGGTATACGCAGGTGGCACAGCGCTGGGAGTATAAGCCAGGATATGTTCTGAAAATGCTGGCGTTTTATTCAGACCTGTCCTACCTCACACCAGGGGGACTCACCCTCGCGGAGAGCAAAGCCAATCCCAGGGCGGCGCGCCCGTCAACAGCGGCCATCCCGGGCGCTATTGCACAGCAGGCAGGTATCTACAACCGCACTTTCCAGGGAGGGTTGGTACATGAAGCGCAATTCACCCCCCGGCTGCAACATGTAGTATCGGTGTTTGGCGCCACTACCTATTTCCAGAATCCTTTTTTGACCAAATACGAGGTGCGCGTAGAAAATACGATTGGCTTCCGTACCTATCTGCAGTGGATCAGTAACCCGGCGCATACTACCGCCGTGCAGTGGAAATGGCTGAATGGGGTAGAGTGGCAGCAAACAAGTACAGACGATATTAATTATGGTAACCGGGGCGGGCGCCGGGATACGGTGCAAACCGCCGATAAGCTGTATACCGGGCAACATTTCTTCTTTTCCCGCTTCCAGGCTACTAAGGGTGCATTGACCCTCGAGGCTGCGGCCAGCCTGAACTATTATAGTTACCGCTATAACAGCGACGGGCATACGAGCGTGCATTTATCGCCACAGCTGATGCCCCGCGTTTCCCTATCCTATTTATTTACCCCGGGTATTACCGGAAGGGTTACTGTCAGCCGGGGATACTCGCCACCGGCAACTGCTGAAATACGTGCATCCGACGACGTTATCAATAACAACCTGCAGCCCGAAACCGGCTGGAATTATGAGGCTGGCCTGCGTATGGCTACCCGTAATGGCCGCGCATCGATGGATGCCACCGCCTTTTATTACCGCATGCAAAATGCTATTGTGCTGCGCCGCCATGCCAACAGCAACGAATACTTTGTGAATGCCGGTGGGGTACGCCAGAAGGGAATAGAATGGCAAGGTACCTGGTGGGTAATGAAGCCACGGCAACAAGGAGTACTGCGTGGCATCAGATGGCAGGAAGGCTATACTTTCAGCGATTTTCACTTTACCGACTATACCAGTGCCGGAAAAGATTATTCCGGTAACCGCCTCACCGGCGTACCGCAGCATGTGGTGATCAGCAGCATATCATGGCTGCTGCCGGCTAACGTGAGTATATACACGCAACATACCTATACCAGCCGCATTCCGCTGGACGATGGCAACAGCACCTTTGCCGGCGATTTCCACCTGTTACAGGCCAGCACCAGCTGGAAGCTGCCGCTGCATACCCGCTACAGTTTATTGTTACGGGCCGGCGCCGACAATCTCCTGGATGTAAAATACAGCCTGGGTAATGACCTCAATGCTGCAGGCGGACGTTATTACAACCCGGCTCCGGGCAGAAATTATTTTGGTGGCCTGCGCCTGGTATTATAAGGCGCCGTGGTAGAGTGGGGAATGAAATGACCGTAGTGGGAACGGCTGTCCTCAGCATAAACTGCGGCGACCAAATGCAGAAAGGCTGCATTTGTTGTATGGCGGGGACTGGCATTTCTCTGGTAACCTTTTAACAAAAGCGGCATAGAATTGTAATTAGTGGTGTAAGTATTTACATTAAGATGAATTCTACCAACGACAACCAGGATAAACCAGTTATCACCGCCGCTATTGATGGATTTTTCCTCGTATTCTATCGTATAGCCGTTTTTATAGCCCGTTTCTTCCGGGAGGCTTTCAGGCCCCCGGTAGAATGGTCGGAGTTTATACGGCAATGTTACCAGGTAGGATATAAATCACTGGCGCTGGTAACGGTAACCGGATTCATTACCGGTGTGGTGTTTACCGAACAATCCCGTCCTACACTGTCTGAATTCGGGGTTACTGCCTGGCTGCCCTCGCTGGTGGCCATTGCGGTGGTAAGGGCGCTGGCGCCACTGATTGCCGCCCTGATATGCGCCGGAAAGGTAGGTTCCAGTATCGGCGCAGAACTGGGCTCTATGAAAGTCACCGAACAAATAGACGCCATGGAGGTTTCTGCCATTAACCCGTTCCGCTACCTGATTGTGACCCGGGTAACCGCCATGACCATCTGTTTGCCCATTCTCATGTTCTACAACGCTTTAATTGGTTGTATGGGTTCCTATTTCGATGTACATGCGCATGAGCAGACCAGTCTCGTATCCTTTTTTGACAACGCCCTGGCACAAATCACCTTCCTCGATTATACCACTGCACTCACCAAGTCTATCGTATATGGATTTACCATTGGCATTGTGAGTTGCTACCAGGGCTGGAACGCCAGCCAGGGAACCATGGGAGTGGGTAAGGCGGCGAATGTTTCCGTGATTGTGTCCATGTTCCTCATTTTTATAGAGGAGGTGATCATTGTTCACATATTTAACTCTATCCGCTAGCATATGGAAGATCAGGAACAGCATAGTAACAACCCCGAAACGGTGATCCGCATCCGGGATTTATATAAATCGTTCGGCGACAAACACGTACTGCAAGGCATTAACCTGGATTTGCATAAAGGAGAAAATGTAGTGGTACTGGGGCGCTCGGGTACCGGCAAGTCTGTACTCATCAAAATTATTATTGGCTTACTGAAACCGGATGCAGGCACGGTAAATGTACTGGGAGAGGAGGTAGATCAGCTGAAAGACGCTGCCCTGCGCGCCCTGCGGCTGAAAGTAGGCTTTTCGTTCCAGAGCAGCGCATTGTACGATAGTATGACGGTAGGCGAAAACCTGGCCTTCCCCCTGAAACGCAACAACCGGCAGATGAGCAAAGACCAGATCCGGAAAACGGTAGACATTGTACTGGAAGCAATTGGGTTGCCCGATTCCATTAACCAGCTACCCTCAGAACTATCAGGCGGACAAAAAAAACGGATCGGCATTGGACGAACGCTGATCCTGCGACCGGAAATCATGTTGTACGATGAGCCCACCGCGGGACTGGACCCCATCACCTGCATGGAGTTGAATAAGCTGATCAACGCGGTAAAGGAACGGTTTAATACCAGCTCGATCATCATCACACATGACCTGACCTGCGCCAAGGAAGTAGGCGACCGGGTAGCGGTGATGGATGAAGGCCGGTTTATCAAGGAAGGTTCGTTTGAAGAAGTATTCAGGGAAAAAGATGGACTGATAAAGAGTTTTTACGATTATAACTTTACACAATAAGCTATGGAAACAGGAAAAAAACGCGCAGTAGTTGTAGGCATTTTTATAGTCCTGGGACTGGTGATAGCTGTAACGGCGGTCATGATGCTGGGTAAGCAACAAAAGTTATTCAGCAGATCTATCCAGGTAAGCGCTGTATTTAATGATGTAAATGGTCTTGCCGTAGGTCGCAATATCCTGTATTCCGGCGTGAAGATAGGCACTGTGCGCAAGATAAGTTTTATCCGCGCCAATGAAATACTGGTAGTCATGAATATTGACCAGGATGCCCAACAGTTTTTGCACAAAAATGTAGATGCCAAGATTAGCTCCGATGGGTTAATGGGGAATAAAATTGTGTTGCTCACCGGCGGAAGCCCGGATGTACCCCACCTGGAAGATGGAGACCAGCTGCATGTATCTACCGGCCTGAGTACCGACGATATCATGGCCACCTTGCAGGTGAATAATAAGAGCCTGGTAGAAATTACCGGCAACCTCAAAGTGATCACTAAAGGACTGGTAGATGGAAAAGGCACCCTGGGTAAGTTGCTGTCAGAAGATACGGTGTATAATAATCTCAATGCTACGATGGCCGGACTGAATATAGCGGTAGCCAATACCCGGCGGCTCACGGGGGCCTTGTCGGCCTATACAGCAAAACTGCAAACCAAAGGCGTATTATCCAACGACCTGATAACGGATACGGTTTTATTCGGGCGGCTTCGTGCAGCCGTTACCGAAATGAATACGGTGGCCGATAATGCCAATAAAACAGTCCTGGAATTACAACAGGCCAGCGCCGGGTTGAGGGCTAACCTCGGAAATACGAATACGCCCGCGGGTTTACTGTTGCAGGATACCATGGCGGCCGATGCATTACGCGCCACTATTTTTAACCTGGAAGCCAGTACCGGGAAGCTGGATACCAATATGATCGCCGTGCGGCATAACTTCTTCCTCCGGGGCTTTTTCAGGAAGCAGGCTAAACAAGAGCGCAAGGCACAAAAGGAAAAAGAAAAGCAGGAAAAGAAGGCGCAATAAAACAGGCCCGTTACCGGGCCTGCCAGTGTTTCATTTCTTCTTCAATAAAATGTTTTACCAGGTCGCTGTACATTTTTTCAATGGCATCGGCATTGAGGCCAGCGGCCATGGCCCATTCCCTTCGTTGCGCCAGCATGGCCTTAAACCGCTCCGGCGCCTGAACGGCGGCTTCGCTGGTTTTGAATTTGGCAGCAACTTTTACGTAGTTGAAACGCCTGCCCAGCAACTGCACTACTTCCTGGTCTATGGTATCAATGGCCGTGCGTATGTCGGCCATATTTTCGCAGGCTTCAGGTGTTTTCATTTTAATGTCCTTTTTCGGAGAATGCAACAATCGGTGTAAGATCTACTTTACGGAATTCTACTTCGGAACCTTCTGCCTGCAGGGCAATCTGTCCTTTACGGGCGGTTGCCCGGGTGCCGTAGTTGACAAGGTCGCCGTTTACCCATACCTTGATGGCATTTCCCACACATTCAATGATCATCGTATTCCATTCGCCCAGGGGCTTCTCTGAATTATCGGTGAGGTTCATGATGCGGCGGCGTTTACCATCTACCGATCCCCATTCATTTTTAGGGCCCCGGCGTTTTTCCATGTCGGGTACGGTGATATCTTCTCCTATGCACCAGAAGTCGCCCGCATCTTTGTGCTGCATCTGTACTTCAATGGATTTCGGGAACATATCATAGAGTACGCGGGGCTTGGACACAAACACCAGTACGCCGCAGTTGCCGGGTTTGGCTGGGAAACGGTATTGCACTTCAAGGCGATAGTTTTCATAGCTTTTGTCGGTGATGATATGTCCCTGCGGGCTGGCGAGACTTACAAAAACACCGTTGCGTAAAATGAACGGCGTTTTAACGCTGCTATCCTTGTCCATGGCCGGTACATCTATGTGCCAGCCTTTAAGGTCTTTGAAGTTAAACAGGCTACGCGTTTGTGCGTGTACGTTGGCAGCTCCGCAAAGTGTTGCTATGGCGATGCAGGAGGATAAAAGATGTTTTTTCATAAAGGAATGTGTCCGGATAGTGATTGAATCGGGGGCAAGATAATAACATTTCCGGCTCCCTGATGAATTTACGGGGCTATTTCATCTTTGAACCCGATGGCTGCATGGGAGCCGTCGCAGAAGGGCTTATTAGCGGAGGCGCCGCAACGGCAAAGCGTTACGCGGTTGCGTACTTCATAGGGGGTACCTTCTGCATCTTTTACTTCAATGCCTCCCATTAGCCAGAGGGGGCCACTGATATTTTTAACCGGATCTTCAATGATACCGATGGCGGGAGATAGTTTCGGTTCTACCGGCGTTTGCGTAGCCCGGTCCCAGGCCACGAGGCGGCCGGAGGGGCATGCATGTACCTGCCGGAGGAATTGCTCCCTTGCGGCCGGGTCGTTGGTATCGTTTACGGTACTCCAAACCTGTCCGTTGGGATCGCAGAAACGTGCAAAAGCGCAGAGATGCTGTACGTCCGTTAACAGCATGGTGGGGCCTTCCAGCAATTCAGCCTCTTCAACATAGGCAGCATGGCCGGCCGTTTCGGTTCCGTCGAAGTCAATTTTTTTGTGGGCGCCGTCACAAAATGGCTTGTGTTGGGAGTGCCCGCACCGGCAAAGCAAAAAGCGCTGGGTGTTAAGGGGAAATGACCTGCCGGTGATCCATTTTTCAGATTCGCCCTGATTATTGGTGCCGATCGTTTCTATCCGTAACGGCACTACGCCGCTTACTTCGTAGGGACCATTGAGCGTTACTTTTACCTGTATGCCGGGTGCTGGTTTCATGATGGTGGATATTAAGTACCTGCTAGGAACAATGGAATCAGAAAAAAGTTCGATAAAGCAGAAGCTTAAAGCAGAAAGCAAAAAGCTATTATGGAGGAGGATCTTCGCGAATGTTAAAAAATCGCTTAGGTCAATCTCCATAATAGCTTTTTGCTTTCTGCTTTAAGCTTTCAGCTCTCTATAAAACCAATTCCACCACAGGAACTTCCGTGTTGGGTTTTTTCTCTGGAAGACTGATCACAATATCGTCTCCGGAGGTGGTATACTTCAGTTCGGAGTTATCGTGCAGGAACTGGGCATACTTGATTTTGTTGTTATAGCCGGGCAGTGTAAGATGTCCGTTGTACTCCAGCAGGTGTACATACAATCGCTTCGTGGTGGGATTGTAGGTGAGCATGGTGTTGTCTGGTGTTTTAAACGACTCTGGTGCATAGGTACATCCGTAAATGGATTCGCTGTTGGCTTTCATCCAGTCGCCAATATTTCCCAGCGCATTTTGGGCGCGGTAGTCGAATACACCGCGGGCAGTGGGGCCTACGTTGAGGATGAGGTTACCGCCGCGGCTTACGGAACCGATGAGCAGTTCCAGCAGCTGATGGGTGCTTTTCCAGGAATTTTCATCGCGGTAGTAGCCCCAGGAACCGGAAAAGGTTTGACAGGTTTCCCAGGTTTTGCCCCGGTATTGCGCCAGCTCTTCTACTTTCACCTGTTCAGGCGTGAGGAAGTCGGCGCCGTCTTCGTATTCGTCCAGGTTGAGACGGTTGTCTACGATGATATTGGGTTGCAGCTTCCGGATCATCTTCAGCAGGTTCACGGCATCCCAGTCATTTTTATCCTTCCCGTTTTTGCCGGGATAGGAGAAATCCAGCCAGAGGATATCTATCTTACCGTATTTGGTGAGTAGCTCTGTGAGCTGGTTGCGCAGGTACTGGCGGTATTTGTTCATGTCGCGGCCTTTGTTCATAGCAGCATAGGCGCTATCGGCGTTAACGCCGTTACCGGGGCGTTGCGGATGTACGCCATCCACGGTAAAGTCGGGGTGGTGCCAGTCGATCAGCGAGTAGTAGAAACCTACTTTGATTCCTTGGGCGCGGAAGGCGTCTACAAATTCCTTTACCAGGTCGCGTTTGGCGGCGGTATTGGTGGCTTTGTAGTCGGTATACCTGGAATCAAACAGACAAAAGCCTTCGTGGTGTTTGGTAGTGAGTACGGCATACTTCATGCCGGCTGCCTTTGCCTGTTTGGCCCAGGATGTTGGATCGAACTGATTGGGGTTAAATAAGTCGAAATATTGCTGGTATTGTTCGTTAGTGAGTTGTTCATTGTGCTTTACCCATTCGTGGCGGGCAGGGAGTGCGTATAGGCCCCAGTGAATGAACATACCGAAGCGGTCATGCGTCCACCAGGCCATGCGCTGCTCTTTCTGTGCAGCCGTTTCATTACCGATTCTTTTTTTCTCCTGCGCCAGGAGCGTCATCGCCGGACTGCAAAGCAGCGCGGCGATGAGTAGTTGTTTACATCTTCTTTTTATCATAAGTATTAATTATTTATCTCTGAATAACAGCACTTTGTTAACCCGGATGGTTTGTTCGGCAGGTGAAGTAAAAGTCCCTACCATACCTACTGTTACGGTAGTAGTGGCGGAGAGGTGGAATCCTGCCGAGGCATATTTATTATTATTGTTCACGATCCTGGCCGATCCCAGTGCAGTATCTATCTGTTCTACATCGGGCAGTGCGTTGCCTGCGGCAACAGCCAGGTAAGTATTTTCGAGGGAGTTGTCGATGTTCTGGATATCGGCTTCAAAGCGGTAGTCACCAGCGGGGAGGCTAAAGGTCTGGTAGATTTTACCATTGGTGATGGTGCCGTTGTCCCAGATCCAGAGGGTAAATTTACCTGGCCCGCCAATTTCATCGTAAGTACCGTTCCTGCCAGCTTCGCTGTTATAGCTCCAGTCTTTCAGTTGTCCGAAGCGACCGCCGAAGGGTTGATTCGGGTCTTTGTCAAAGGGCGCCCCGGGGTTGCGTATATACTTCAGCGTGATATCTTCTTTCACCGCTTTTTCTTCAAAAGAGGTATAGAATGTATCCACGGCGAGCGGATCGGGTTTATATAAGGTACGGTAGCGGAAGCTGCTCATGGAAAGATAGTTGTTGAGCAGGGTTACCTGGTCTTCCGGCCCTGCTTTGATGATGGTATCATGCGCCACCATATCAGTAGAGGTATATTGGATCTGCATACCAATGATACCGCCGGTGGTGTCGATGTTCATCCAGGAGATTTTTGCATTACCGTCTTTCATTTCTGCGCCGCTGAAAGCCCTGGTGAGCAGGGCGTCTTCATATATTTTACCGTATACGAACCCATTGCCTTCCGTTCTTACAGAGGTGTTGCCGTCTTTATCGAAATTATATACTTCGAAAGTGTAGGCTCTTTCTTCCAGCTTATCAATAAACACCCGGATGGTATCTACGCCGCTGGTACGTTTAATAGCAATGAGCATGGAGTCCTGGCGGTTGTTCCAATAGATTTTGGATTGGCTGATTTTAGGATCGGAGATCAGCAACCAGGATAGTTGTACCCGGTTGCGGCCGGCGCGTACCAGTAATGAATCGGCTTTGCCGGTATATAAAATTTCCCCGTCTTTGATGAATTTTTTATAGTCGTCCTGTTTCCGGCAGGCGGTTAGCAGCAGCAGGGCGCCTATGATATAGCTAAGTATGCGCATAAGAATTTTTTTTGGTAGATGATCATCATTTGTCGTTACCCCAGAACTTCATGAGCTGGATGTTGGCGGCATATCCGCCGTCGGTCCAGGT
The DNA here is from genome assembly GCF_012726295.1 of Chitinophaga sp. Ak27. GTDB lineage: Bacteria > Bacteroidota > Bacteroidia > Chitinophagales > Chitinophagaceae > Chitinophaga. The sequence continues at coordinate 353,300 of NZ_JABAOB010000009.1, forward strand.
ACGGAGAATTTTCACCCGGATGTACCTCACTCGGGGTGCATCGAGGGGAACGGTCATTTGTTCTCCAGCTACGGCAGCATCCTTATCGTCCTGGGTGGTTTGGCCTACAGGCAGCCCGGAAGGCTTGATGACGGTATGTTCCACGAGCTTGGTCCAGCTATCCCAGCTGCCATCGCTGGCAGGATTGGTAGAGCCCCAGATTTCGAATTTGCGTAAGTTGTTCTGAAGATAAATCCATTCGTTGGGGCGCTGCCATAGGCCGATGCGGCTCAATCGCGCTGTTACGCCCAAATCGAAAGTGATCCACATGGGCATGCCATCGAGTTTGTCGGCCGAGTGCCAGAGGGTCCCATTCCATAAATTGGGAATCGGTAGTCCCCAGCCATAGTCCACATCTCCCGGTAATTTTACTTCCCTGAAATTGGCTTTATCCAGTAGTTTTTCATAGAAAGGAGTAATGTCTACCAGGAGGGTATCCGACAGGTTGCCCCAGTGGTCGCGTACGCAGAACCCGAATTTCCGGGTGGTAGCATCATAGCCTCTCACAGAGTAATTGCCGCTCGCCAGTTTGGTATAGTGAACATCTGCAGCGCCGAAAATACCGGTGGAGTCGTTAGACAGCGTAACAATGGCCAGGTCGGCCTGGGTTTCATTTTTGAATGAGATGTTCACGCCACCAAAATCGGGCTTTACCACGAGCGATTTGCGCACGTCCAACATGGGGGGCAGCAAGGGTTTTACGGTAGCAGGCACTTCATCGGAAGAAAGCTCGTTGCGGCTTACCACGTATAAGGAAATTTTGTGTGTGGCCGTATCTCCAAATCCATCTACTACGAGGAAGTTGTTGTAGTACGAAGACCTGATCTCGCGTGGTTTGCCATCGCGGATGGTATATACAGCCTTTACATACAGGATGTCTTTATTTTCCGGCAGGCTATACGTTATTTTTGCGCCTCCCGGTAAGTTGGTAACGGTTACATTGCTGATCACCGCAGGTTTTTCGCCGGATGTATTTACCGGCGTATGTAATTCTTTTGAACAGGACATGGCGAGCAGGGAGATGGCTGCTATGTACCGTGAGAGAAATGTATATGGCTTCATCGTTATTGGCAGTTTAAGTAAATGAAAGAAGTTACCATCCGTAGTTCTGCACCAGTTTAGGATTGTTCAGCAGGTCCCAGCTATCAAGTGGCCAGAGGTAATTACGGGTCTGGAAAGTTTGGCGGAAGAGGGTGCGTACGCGATAATAGAATACCGGGTCTGATTGATCCACATCCCATCCGGTAACGGCTTTGTTGAGTTCTTCCATACTTCTTTTCCAGCGACGCAGGTCCCAGAAGCGGGCGCCTTCCATAGCCAGTTCGATGAGTCTTTCCTGTTGGATAATCTGTCTGAAGCCTTCTTTTGTGGTGAACTTCACCGGATTGCGGGAATAGTTGCTCCAGGCAGCTTGCACACCTGGGATACCGGCCCTGGCTCTCACCCGGTCAATATATTTAAATGCTTCTGGCTGAGGGCCGCCCAGTTCATTGAGTGCTTCTGTATAAAGCAGGTAGAGATCTGCCAGGCGTATTTCCGGCCAGGAATACGATTCTATATACAGGCCTTGTCCTTCCTGGATTTCATCTTTCCAGTTGATCAACTTCTTGGCGAAGTAACCGGTCACGTTGTTGTCGTAGATATTTTTACGGGTTTGTATTTGTCCGGCTTTACATTCTATGTGGAAAGTTTTCTTTTGCATCATCCACATGGCGCCATCGAAAGCGAGGTCGGCATAGAAGCGGGGTTCCCGGTTGAAATGTGCGGCTGCGGTGGTATAGCCTTCCAGGATTAGTTCTCCTTCTGCTTTGGTAGCGGTTCTCAGTTTATAGCGGTTGTTGTAGTCCCAGGTAATATCTTCATTGATAGGTACGCCTTTATCGCTATAGAATTGTTCGGCAATTTTCATGGTAGGGGCAAAGGAGCCTACGGGCGATTCGTTGCCTATTCGTGCAGGGTCGAGGCGGGGCAGGGCCTGGCGCTGAATATCATAGGTAGTGGAGTTGGGATTATTCCAGATAATTTCCGGGTTCCATTCTTCGCAGGTGCTATTGCGGATCGACATTTGCCGGGTGAGGGTATCCGATAGCGTTACGCCCAGCTGGGCGAAGGTATAGAGCACCATGCCATTTCTTTCACAGGCGTCGATGGCTGTTTTACAGGCATCTGCAGCTTTCTTCCACTTGCCGGCATCGTAGGCAGCATTGAAGAGGGGTGTTCCGTCATAGTTTTTAAAGCCATTGTAGTCCGGGTTGCCGTTGTACAGGGGACTGGCTGCAGTCACCAGTATCCTGGCTTTGATGGCCAGCGCTATCGGACGGGTAATACGTCCCAGCTCAGTAGACCTGTCGGCGATGATTTCCGGTAAGCCGGCAGCAGCGGTATCCAGCAGGTTGCTGATGTAATTGAATACAGAGTCTACGTGTACGCGGGGCACCTTGGCCGCTTCTGCAGAAGTAGCAATAGGCAGGTTGTGATCAATAATAGGAGCGGGGCCATACATTCTCACCAGTAGCCAGTGATAGTAGGCTTTGAGAAATTTTACCTCCGCAATCCAGCGGTCTTTTTCCGCCTGGCGCATGTCTACTACCTTGTTGATGTTGTCGAGGAAGATGTTGCAGTCCCGCAAGGCACGGAAGTTTACTCCCCATTGCGACATATAGATATTATTGGCGCTGAGAAAGCCTTGTGCAATCTGCCAGGGTGTTTCACTGGTGCTGTACGGGCGTACCATCCAGAATTCATCGCCGGCCGCCAATGCGGGATTGGCGCCGATATCGGAGGAATACGGCAGGTAAGAGTAACAGGTAAACAGGTATTTCTGTGCCTCTGCACGCATGGTAAAGGCATTGTCGATAGTAGCCACGTTATCGGGTACTACGTCCAGGAATTTTTTACAGCCGGCCAGCTGCAGTAACAGGAGGCATAGTAACGTCCTCTGAATGTGCTGGCGGAAGAAGAGGGTATATAATTTAGTCAGTGGTTGTTTCATGTTTGCACAGTTAAAACGGTGAATTAAAGTCCTACGTTGATACCGAAGTTGACAACCCGCTGTACGGGGTATCCAAGCCCGTTACCACCCATTTCAGGGTCCCATGTTTTGAATTTGCTGATCACAAACAGGTTAGACGCATTCACGTAAATGCGGGCATTGGTCATACGGATCCTGTCCAGGAAATGTTTGGAGAACGTATATCCTGCTTCCACTGATTTTAACCGCAGGAAGTTGCCGCTGCGCATCCACCAGGTAGAACTTTGGTTGTTATTATTCACGAAATAGTCGCTCAGGCGGGGCCACATGGCATACAGGTTCCTGTTGCCTTCACTCCAGTGGTCGTCTGCAATAGCCTGTAAGAGTCCATGCTGTCCGCCACCATTTAATACGAAAGGAGAAATGGAGTAGGAGTCAATCCAGAAAGACGACCTGGCAGAGCCCTGGAAGAAGAAGCTGAAGTCTACCTGTTTGTAACCGAACGACCATCCGAAGCCATAGGTAATTTCAGGCACGGTGGGTAAGCCGATAGGTACCATATCTGCATCGGTGATTTTGCCGTCGCCATTTACATCATGGTATTTGATGTCTCCACCCATTACCTGTTGTCCCCAGTTCTGGTAGGCAGAATTGGCTACTTCCTGGTCATCTACAAACAGGCGTTCTGCGATGTAGCCGAAGTTTTGAGAGAGCGACTGGCCCACGCGGGAGCGGTATGCTTCGGGGTATTTAGGCTCTTCATTTACCAGCAGTTTACTGGATGCATAGGTGAAGTTGCCCCTGAATTGTACGAAGGAATTATTCATAAATTCTTTCGTATAGGAGGCGGCAACATCTACACCTCTGCCAGAGGCTTCTCCCACGTTGGCCTGTGTATTGGCATTCAGCCCCATGGTGCTGGGGAGGGTGCTCCGCGTCATCAGGATATTGGTACGATGCTCTTTGTATACGTCTACCTGGAGGTTCAGTGCCTTAAACATATTGATTTCCAGGCCGAGATTTGTTTTGTAGGATTTTTCCCAGGTGATTTCCCTGTTTTCATAGCGGTTCACTGAAACGCCGGGAGAATAGAAACTTTTTTTCTCTCCAAAGTAAGCGCCTTTATTGCCATCGCTCATATTTACATCTGAGAGATAAAAGAAGCGGTCATTTTCGTTACCGATCTGGTCATTTCCGACGATACCGTAGGTCGCTCTCAGTTTCAATACGTTGATGGTATTGGTTAAAGGTTGGAAGAATGCTTCATTATGCATGTTCCAGGCTACCCCGGCAGAGGGGAAAAAACCGAAGCGGTGGTTGCTGGCAAAACGTTCGGACCCGTTGTAGCCGAAGTTAAATTCAGCCAGGTAGCGGGTATCGTAATCGTAGGTAGCGCGGCCGGAAACGCCCTGGTTGCGGTGAGGCAGCGATGTTTGTAGCGTGCCGGCATTGGCGGTGAGGTAGTTGCGCACCAGGCCAATGAGCATACCGGATACGTTGTGTACTTTATTGAACTGCTGGTTGTAGTTCAGCGCCGCTTCGAAATAGGAAGTGGTGTTGAGCGTTTTCTGGCCGGGATAGTAGTTCAGGTATTCTGTTCCATTGGTGTTGAGGGAAGAGAGCTGTGGTGTTTTATCAACATCATATTTCAATGTATAAAAATAAGGTGTATAACCGCGGGTTACATCAAAATAAGAGTAACGCTCTGTATATCCCATGATCCTGCCGGTTAAGCCGGGCAGCAGGAATTTGAAGTCCTGTTTAACTTCGGCCTGCACCAGGAGCGTGGAGGTGTTATATTGCTGATAGCCCGATACAGAATTGGCATAGGGGTTATTATACAGGTTGCTGCCATCGCCGGGCAGGCTACCGAATCCGGGTTTTACGGCGTTACCAAACAGTGGATGTTTTAACTCCGGCGCAAAGCTGGAGGGGTATATGGCCGGAAACATTACCGGGTTGGCCCAGATGGTTTGTGAAAATAATCCTGCGCCGCCGCCAATGGGGCCGTTGTAATCGTCGAATTGTCCGTAAGTACGTACAATGGCTTTCGTAGTAGGCGTGAGATTGATATCGACGTTGGAACGGAGTGCGTAATTTTTTAGTTTGATGTTACTGTTGAAGTTATTGCGCTGATCTACGTTCAGCACGCCGTTGTCTACGTTGTAAGTGCCGGACACATAGAACTGGGCTACCTTTCCACCTCCTTTCAGGTTGAAGTTGGTGCGCTGGTTGTTGGTATAGTCTTTAATCAGCAGTTTAATCCAGTTGTTGTTGGGATACAGCAGGGGGTCATCGCCGGCAGCGGTATGGTCAATTTTAGATTGTGAGTATTGTACATCGCGCAATGGGTTCCGGGTAAGTACGGCTTCATTGGCGAGGTTCATGTAGGTAATGTTATCGGCAAATTTGAAATTGCGTGTATTGGTGGATAATGAATTTTCGAAGCGTACGTTGAGTGTTGTTTTGGCTTCCACGCCGGATTTGGTGGTTACGAGCACCACGCCGTTAGCGCCCCTGGCGCCATAGAGGGAAGAAGCGGTAGCATCTTTCAGGATAGAAAAACCGGCGATATCGTCGGGCTGCAGGCGGGCCAGGTCAGTGGTGCTGGATTCCATACCATCTATCAGGATGAGGGGGTCCACTTTACCGGTACCAAAGGTAGTGATACCACGGATGAAGAAGCTGGCATTGTCTTTCCCGGGTTCCCCGCTACGCTGGAAGGAGATAACGCCCGACAATCGGCCGGCGAGCATGGTGGTGAGGTTGCTCGTAGGACCTTTCAGCTCTTTAGGATTGATGCTGGTAACAGCACTTACCATACTGGTCTTTTTCTGGGTACCATACGCTACTACCACTACTTCTCCCACATCGGACACTTTTTGTTGCATCACAATTTTCAGGAGTCTATCATTTTTTACCTGTACGGTTTGCGGCTGCATCCCTACCATGGTGAACATGAGGCTGTCGCCGATATTGGCTTCAATATTAAACACGCCGGTTTCATCGGTGAGGGCGTTGGTACGGGAGGTTTTGTTGACTACCGTAACGCCTACCATGGGGGTGCCATTCGGTTCCGTTACCTGTCCTTTAATTTTGATGCGTACGTTGTCGGGTACAGAGGACTGGATAACGGGTTTTCTTTTAAGAATAATTGTTTTTTTGAGAATAGAATAGGTGAGTGGCTGATCTCTGAAAACTTCTTCCAGGGCCCGCTCCAGGGGTACATTTTCCTGTGAGTAGTTAACAGGTTTGGCATTGTTGACCATTTGGAGGTCAAATACAAAAACATATCCTGTTTGTTTCCTGATCGATTTCAGTACTTCAACCAGGGGCGCGGCCTTGGCATGCAAGGTTACCTGTTGTACAGGCTCATTCGCGTGCGTTTGCAACACAGCAGACAAGAGTAGTAATAAGGTGAGTTTCATAAAGCGCAATAGTTTTTGGTTCGATAAAAGGGGCCGGTCGGGGCGGCGTTTTTTGTGGAAAGTCTGCTTCATTTTTTCAGGTGGAATTGTAAGTTTAGGTAAAACAGGGTCCGGCACATGAGCGCATAGCTATGCCAGGAGCGGCATTAGCCGCAGCTGGTTTTTCACTGCCAGAATAACTGTTGTTTTTTTTGGTTGTCGTTTAGTTTGGTTGATACATACTTTCTATTATGGTAGTTTTAAGGTCTGACGGTAATTGTTTTATCGGCGATATCAAAATGAATACTTCCTGTTAACTCCAGCTGGCGTAGGATGTCTTTCAGGCTGTCGTGCCTGGAGAATGAGCCTGCAAAGGATTTGTCGGTGGTGGCGCCTTCGTATACAACGGTGAGATCGTACCATCGGGCCAGTTCCCGCATAATGGTTTTGATGTTATCGTTGAATTCGAAGCGGCCGGATTTCCAGGCAACGGCAACGTCGGTATCTACGCGGCTGATGCTGATCCCGGTGTGTTCGCGGTTGATCAGTGCTTGTTGACCGGGTTGCATTTTCCGGGTGATGCTGCCGCTGCTGACGTTAATGGCTCCTTCCAGTAACGTGGTACAGATGTTTTCTTCTTCATATGCCTTGATATTAAAGGCGGTGCCCAGTACCGCTACCTTCATGTTATTGGTTTTTACAATAAAGGGCTGATTGGCTTGTTGGGCGATGTCAAAATATACTTCTCCGCGTATGGTTACCTCGCGGGTGCTATCTTTAAAGGCGGTGGGGAAACTAATAGATGAGGCGGCGTTGAGCCAGGCTTTTGTGCCATCGGGCAAAATGAGCTGGTAGATGCCCCCTTTGTTGGTGTATACGGTATTGATAGTTGGTACTACGGATGGAGCGCTGTTATATGCCAGCACATTTCCCTTTTTACTAACGGAAACGCCTGATTGAACGTCAACATCTGTGGCGGTGGTATGGTCCAGGTCAATTTCCTCGCCATTACCCATTACCAGGCGGGCGTGTTCGTTTTTGGGCCTGGGAGCATGCACACTGGCCATCGGTTTGTTGGTGCTGGTATGGCTCCTGGTATATATTATATAACCTGCGGTGGCAGCGGCGACGAGGGTGCAGGCAGCTACGGTGAGCCGTTTCCATACCGGAAAGGTGTGTACGCGTGCCGGTGCGGGGGCCGCATTTGTTTGCATGATTTCCTGCAACATATTGCTGGCAGTATCGTCCGGCATGGTTTGGTCGTTATCCGTTGCCTGGAGCAGCAGTTCGTCCAGCAATTGCTTAAGCGCTTCATCGTGCGCCGACTGTGCCATCAGCTCCATCAGCTCATGTTGTTCTTCAGGCGTACATTGTTGTGCGTAATACCGCTCAAACAGGTATCTGAATCGGGATGCTGTCATGAATAGCGATTTGATTTAGGTTGCTGTATAAGGGGACTATAAAATGAACCGGATGGGTTAGGGGTTTTGAAAAAAAACTTTTTAGTAAAACAGCCACATAATAACGAGGAAGGTATTGAGGTCCATACGGGCCACGCAGAAGGCGCGGATAGAGCGCATGGCATTGGCCAGGTGTACTTTGATGGTTTCGGGAGAAAGTTGCAGCCGGTCGGCAATTTCATTTCTTTTCAGTCCCTCTTCCTTGCTGAGTTTATAGATCAGCTCCTGTTGCGGCGACAGCTGCGCAATAGCGCGTTGCAGGATTTGTTCGTATTCTTTATGAATAATAGCGGCGTCTTTTATTTCGTTGACTGCTGTGGCCGAAAGTTCGGATGCCGCCAGCTGTTGCCGGGCCATTAATTTCAGCGACGTAAAAATATGATTCCGGGTAACGGTAAACAGGTACGCTTTGAAATGACTGATTTCGTGTAACTCGCCACGCTTGAGCCACATTTTAAGAAAAATATCCTGTACTACATCTTCAGCCTGCGATGCAGAGCCCAGTAAACGGAAAGCAATGGCGTATATACGGTGACGGTAGTGATGGAATACACTGGCAAAGGCATGATCCTCCCCCTGAGCAAGGCTCAGCAATAGTTCCCTTTCATTGTAGGTATTCACTTCCATACGTGGTTACAAGTACAGGCAAATTACTGTTTATATAGATAGGATATTTGCGTTAAATTCGCCGCTAATAATAGTATTTTCTCCTGTTGGTTCCTGGATGCCTGTAATCCGCTATGCTGAAATGTTTTAATTTGCGCTTTCAAACATGCTGAACCTGGATTTATGCAAGTAGTTAATGAAGCCACCTACCAGGCTGCCGTAAAGGTAGCCGGCACTATAGAAGCCCATTTCAGGAAACACCTTTCTGCCGCGAAAGCTAATGGAGAGGAAGACCTGGCTATTGTACCTGCTGCCCGCCAGGTAGAAAAAATTATCGATGTAGCTTTCTGGGCTAGTCTGCGTAAAGAAGAAGGAAATGCCATCCGTATATCACTGGCATTTTTACCGCCGTCGCAGGCAGGCAAGCCGTTGTTATTTGAGAAGCCGATATTGCTCACGCCCCAGCTGCTCACCAAGCTGGCCCCGGGTGTAGAGCGACCCGGTATACATATAGGTGTATGGTTTGAAGGAGAGGAGTTATATGTATGGGGCACCACGATTAAATTGCCTAATCTTTGTTTTGTATTGGATGTATCGGAACCGGGACTGCTGGTGGTGAAACACCGCCGTGCTGCCGGTTTGGGAAAATTCACCAACGTAGCCGTGCTCCGTGGCGACCAGGTAAAAGTGGTGAACGAAGACAGCGGCCTGTTGCCCGATAGTCCTATGATATTAAAATCGTTATTGGGGGTTACCTCTTCCTGTTTCTGGAATAATGGGGTGAATGTATTGATACAGATTGCCGTATCGATGCGGGCACATAAGCGGGGAGGCATTTTACTGGTAACGCCTTCCCATAGTGAGGCGTGGCGCGATTCCATTATTCATCCGCTGCAATATCCTATTTCACCGGCCTTTTCAGGCGTAGCCGACTTGTTGCGGTATGACGGTAAAAGTGTTACAGAAATATTCTGGCAGAATGCCTTACGCCGGGAAGTAGAAAACATCACCGGGCTTACCGCCGTAGATGGCGCCACTATTGTAAATGACCAACAGGAGCTGCTGGCTTTCGGCGCCAAAATCACCCGGGCAAAAGATGCGAAGCCCATTGAACAGGTATTGATGGTAGAACCGATAGAAGGCGGCGTACCCACTTTGCTGCATCCATCGGCTATTGGCGGCACACGGCATTTATCGGCCGCCCAGTTTGTACATGACCAACGCGATGCATATGCCCTGGTAGCTTCCCAGGACGGCTATTTCACTGTATTTTCCTGGTCGGAGCATCAGCAACTGGTACAGGGCCACCGCATAGACATATTATTGTTATAACAACGTGATGAAGGAACGGTATTTTATTATCAATAAACCCAGCAATATGGTGTCCCAGTTTATCAGCTCGCACGAGGTGCGGCTGCTGGGCGAGCTGGATTTCGATTTTCCGGAGGGCACCCATGCCATCGGGCGGCTGGACAGCGATTCAGAAGGACTATTAATTTTAACCACCAATAAAAAAGTGACCCGGCTATTGTTCCAGGACAAGCCACATGAACGCACATACCTGGTAAAGGTAAAAGGCGTAATGACCGAGGCCACCTTGCAGCGGCTGAAAACCGGGGTAGCCATCCCGATTGGACGGGATGCCGTACATGTGTCTACTCCCCGCCGGATCGATATCGTAAACCGTCCTGACGGTTTGTTTGATCATCCCGGGGAGTTACCGCACACCGTGCCTCATACCTGGTTGTTGATCACCCTCACAGAAGGCAAGTTCCACCAGGTAAGGAAAATGGTGCTCGCGGTAAAGCACCGTTGCCAGCGCCTGATCCGGGTATCGATAGAAGACCTGGAGCTGGGAGATTTACAACCCGGAGAAGTGAAGGAGCTGCCGGAGGAAGAATTTTTCCGCTTGTTAAAAATTGACAATTACGGAGATAGATAACCGGAACAGGGTCAATTTAGCTACAGCATTAGTGAAGATCACATTAGGTTAACGGGTCGATTCTTATTACGTTTGCCTTTGGAATCATGCTTTAACGAAGATTATTATGAAGAAATTTTTATGGCTTGCCGGCGCCTTTTGTATCGGGCTGCAGGTAACTTCCGCGCAATCGCCACGCTACCCGATCATTCCCTATCCGCAGCAACTGGAGGCCAGGGCGGGCGAATTTGTGATTACGCCGGCTACCAGCCTGGTGTTGCCCGCCAACCCATCTCCATATATGATAGAAACCGCGCAGCTGGAATTGCTCCTGACCCAGGCATTGGGAAAACCACTGCCAACGGGGAAGAAAGCCGTGAAGGGCGCCATCGTGATGCGCCAGAACCCGGCGCTGGCAGGAGAAGAGGATTATACGCTCGAGGTAAGTAGCCAGGAGCTGCTGATCACCGCCAAAGCGCCCGCCGGATTTTTTCGTGCTATCCAAACTTTGAGGCAGCTGATGCCCGCGGAAATAGAAGATCCCAAGGCGCCCGATCTGAAACGTATTGCTATCCCGGCCATGTCGTTGAAAGACCACCCGGCCTATGGCTGGCGTGGCATGCACCTGGATGTGGCCCGTCATTTCTTCTCCATCGACTACCTGAAGAAATTTATCGACCTGCTGGCTTTATATAAGATGAATAAGCTGCACCTGCATCTGACGGATGACCAGGGCTGGCGGATTGAAATTAAAAAGTACCCTTTGCTCACTTCCCAGGGAGCATGGAGGGAATTTAATAACCAGGATTCTGTTTGTATGGAGAAGGCGGTCAGCAATCCTGACATGGCCATCGATACTTCCCATATCATCCATAAAGATGGGAAAACCCTTTATGGTGGCTTCTATACGCAGGAGCAGCTGAAAGACCTGATCCGCTATGCAGCGGCCCGTCATATCGAAATCATCCCTGAAATAGATATGCCGGGGCATATGATGGCGGCCATCCGGTCTTATCCTTTCCTTGCATGCAGCAGTGAAACCGGCTGGGGTAAAACCTTTTCCACGCCTATTTGTCCGTGTAAGGAATCGACTTTCAGCTTTGCCGAAGATATTTTCAGTGAAATAGCCGACCTGTTTCCGTCCAAATACATTCACCTGGGCGCTGACGAGGTAGAGAAAACCAGCTGGGCCAACTCGCCGCTTTGCGCAGAAGTGATGAAGGCTAACAACCTGAAGACAGTAGAAGAGCTGCAAAGCTACTTCGTGAAGCGCATGGAGAAGTTCTTTCATTCCAAAGGTAAAACCCTCATTGGCTGGGATGAAATTCTGGAAGGAGGGATCAGTCCTACCGCCGTGTTGATGTACTGGCGCGCCTGGGTGCCCGATGCACCGGTGAAAGCGGCCCGTCACGGTAACCAGGTGATCATGACGCCGGGTAACCCGCTGTACTTCGATGGAATACCCGACCGTAACTCCATTTATAATGTATATCATTTTCAGCCGGTGCCCAAAGGGTTAACTGCGCAGGAAGCCACGCATATCATGGGCGCCCAGGCCAACATCTGGACAGAATACATCCCTTCAGAAAAACGGGCCGATTATATGTTCATGCCCCGCATGATCGCGCTGGCGGAAGTGTTGTGGACACAACATGCCGACTATGAAGGTTATCTCCAACGACTCAACGAACAGTATAAACGACTGGACCTGCTGGGCGTTCATTACCGTCTGCCCGACCTGGATGGTTTTACGGAAGACAACGTGTTTGTAGATAAGGTAAACCTGCATATCAAAAAGCCACTAACTGATATGACTATCCGCTACACCACCGACGGCAGCATCCCTGATGAACATGCCACCGTATTGCCGGATAATTACGAGATCAGTGAGCCGCAACAGATCCGCCTGGCAGCCTTTAGCCCGAGTGGCAACCGCGGCGACATTTACACCCTGCGTTACCGCAAAGAAACCTACCGGCCTGCTACCGTGGTAAAAGACGCCAGATCCGGATTAAAGCTTACCTATTATAATGGTACCTTTAAGAGTGCTGCCAAAATAAAAGAAATAGCAGATAGCTCATTGCGTGTAGCCAACGCCGTTATCCCGGAAGGAATGGGAAAAGGTGGCGGTCCGTTTGGCGCGCGTATCAATGGGTACATCAATGTGCCCACTACCGGTATTTACAGCTTTTACCTGACGGTAGATGATGGTGGTATCCTGTATATCGACGACCAGGAAGTGGTGAACAACGATGGCTGGCATGCGCCTTTCCAGAAGAGCGGACAGGTAGCGCTGGAGAAAGGCTGGCATCCATTTAAAATTGCCTTTGTAGAAGGTGGTGGCGGATACACGCTAAAGCTGGAATACAGTGTAGATGGTGGTAAGCTGCAGCCGGTGCCTGACAGCTGGTTTGGAGCGGGGAGATAAGGATCACGCAAAGGAGCAGAAACGCAAAGAAGAAAAAGAAAGAAAAAAGCAGCAAAGATATTTGCTGCTTTTTTCTTTCTTTTTCTTCTTTGCGAGATCAGAGGCGGTGGTTATAAATTTCCAGCGCCTCCTGGTCATCATACTCCAGAATCAATGCTTTCAGTTGTTGTAAAAGCTGCTGTTTGATCGCTGCATACGAAGGGTTGTTGTATACATTCTTCAGCTGGTTCGGATCTTTCTTCAGGTCGAAGAGTTCCCAGCTATTAACGCCTTTATAGAAGCGGGCCAGCATATAATCTTTGGTGCGCAGCCCGAAGTGTGGCGACACATGATGTGGTTCCGGGTATTCGTAGTAGTGATAGTAGGCTGCTTTGCGCCAATCCTTTACGGGTTGGTGTTTCAACAGGGGCAGAAACGAACGCCCCTGTATTTCGGATGGTATTTTTGCGCCGGCAATATCCAGGATGGTGGGCGCCCAGTCGGTGTTGGATACCAGGGCGTCGAGTTTAGTGCCGGGTTTTATCACGCCGGGATAGCGTATAGCGAAGGCCGTTTTCAGGGACTCGTTATAGATAAAGCGTTTATCGAACCAGCCATGTTCGCCGAGGTAGAAGCCTTGATCAGAGGCATAGATGACGATGGTATTTTTGCTTAGCCCGGTACTGTCGAGGTAATCCAATATTTTACCGATGTTCCTGTCGAGCGATTTGGCCGTAGCATAGTAGTCTTTCAGGTAGCGCTGGAATTTCCATTTCACCAGCTCTTTCCCGCTGAGCTTTTTCTCCTCAAAATCTTTCGTGATCTTATCCCTGTAATAATGGTTGAAGGCTTGTTGCTGCGCTTCGTCCAGGCGGCGGTATTCGCCCTGGCGGATATAAAATTCTTTCAGTTCAGTTTCGCTGAAGCGCCTGCCGGGGTAGTTTTTCTGCAGCCATTGTTGCAGGCGGGGTTTATCCTGCTCATAGTTTTGCAGGCCGAAGGGCTGGTGCACTTTTAGGTCTTCCGCCAGGCGCATGGTTTTATCGATGGTCATGTCCTGGTCTTTGGCGGCTTCGCGGGTATCATAGGTATCAAAGAAAGTAGTGGGGAGAGGGAAGTTGATATCGTCGTAGGCGCCGAGGTCTTGTATCTCCGGTAGCCACTCGCGGTGCGTGGCTTTTTCACCGATCACGGCAAAGAAGGGCTTGGACGTATCCCTGCCCTGGAGCCAGTTGAAGAAGAAGTCGGAGATCAGGTTGGTGACGTAGCCTTTATAGCGGATGGTATCATTGTTATTATTGATGAAATCGGGATTGTAATAATGTCCCTGGCCGGGGAGGATATTGAAATAGTTAAACCCGATAGGAAGGCTGCCGAGGTGCAGTTTCCCTATCCAGGCGGTCTGGTAACCGTTTTGCTGCAGCAGTACGGGGAACGTTTCCTGGTGTACATCGAAGGTTTTTTCATTCAGCGTATAGCCGTTCTTGTGACTATACTTGCCGGTGAGCAGCGTAGCTCTACTGGGGCCGCAGATGGAGTTAGCCACCAGGTTGTTGGTAAGCAGGGCGCCGCCGTGTGCAATCCGGTCGATGTTGGGCGTTTGTACGAGGCGGTTGCCATAGGCGCTGATGGCCTGGTAGGCATGATCGTCAGAAAGAATAAAAATGATGTTGGGTTTTGACTGTGCTATCGCCATGCCAGGCAACAGGAGTGCCAATGCCAGGAGAATCCTTTTCATATATCGTCGGTTTGGTCGTTGTTGATGGATCCTTTTTCCATTCATGTTGGTGGAGCATGAATGCCATCCCGTTGTTCGGGCGGAATGGGACAGGATTGGAAAGTGGGCTAAAAGTAATATAGAAATCCTGTATTCGCAACTTTTGTGGGGATCTTTTCGGGCGATCGTTTTTTACTGGCGGCAGATATTTCCTTATTTTTGGCACCGTATGCGTATTATCACCATTTTATTGTTGCTGTTAACCATGGGCGTAAGTGCATTTGCTACGGATGCGGCGCTGGCCCGAACATTGGAATCACTTACTTCCCGTCAAAAGACGATCCTTTATCAATATGGCACCTTGAGCGCCTGGGCGTCGCCTGCGCAGGCGGATAGTTTCTGGCGCATGCACCAGCCGGAGCTGGGCCGGGTAACGCGGGAAGAAGCCGGCCTGTTGGCCACTGAGTTGTTGAATAATACGGAGCTGGTATATGCCATCAAGCATCCTTCGCGTTTACAGGCGTTGAGAGGCGTATTTACCGCTTCCCGGTTGTTGATCGGGCTGGCGGCGCTGGTAGGGGCTTTTGCCGTTATACAGCTACTGGGACGGTATTTGCCGGATGTATGGCGAAGCTTGCTGAGGTATCTCTCTCCCTTATTCCGCTGGTTATTTTCTCCGAAGATGCTTACCTGGGAACTATTGGTCCTGGGAATGGCCGCCATTTACGGAGGCCCGCTGCTGGGCAACCTGGAGATTAGAGCCGTTGTTATCCATACGGGGTTGGTGCTGCTATGGTCGCAACTAACGGCCATCTGTATACGAATCCCATTTGTGAAGTACTACAGTAAGGTGATAAAAAATATTTTTGACGACGACCAATATACACCCCTTCAAGCTTTCCGCTATGTGGGCGTGCCAGCGCTGATCACCACGGCGGCGGTGTGGTGGGTGATGCAGCGGTGTGCCGACAGCTGGTATGCTTACGAGCTGATAGTGCCGCTGATGATTGCTGCATTTGCCTTGCCGCCGGTGCGGATGATGGAAGGGCGGCTGAACCGTGTATTGTTGCCCTTTGGCAACAAGCGGCGGTGGAGGGCCAAAGATGAGCGTATGGCCACCTATATCGTAGTATCGTTAGTCGTGTGGGTTGGAATGTTATTGTTGCCGGTAGTATATAAAGAATCGCTGTTGGTGCTGACTATCTTCCTGGGATGTGCGCTGCTGGGCCTGTCGATCGAAGAGGTAACGAATTGCGGTATTCCCAACTACATCTGGCTACAGGTAGTGACGCTCGTATTTTTGTGCGCCGTAGTGCTGGCAGGCGCACAGCTGGAGGCGTTGTTACTCATGTGGGCAGGCCTGGGAGGCTTACTGCTCTATGTGCTGATCAAATACTGGGAACTGCCGATGGTACTGGGTTGGAGCTGGAAGAATAAGAAGGCCTGGGGCGCGTTGGGCATGGCGGTGCTGATATGGGGAATCGCATTGCTGATACGTTCGCGGCCGGAATGGTTTGCGATATTCCCAGCAAAAATTTAATGCAAAATTTGATGTAAAAGCGTATTTTTGCGCACCTTTCTGCATCGTATTTAACTTATTTTAAGATACGCGTAGATCTGAATAACGTACTGACAAGGCTTCTCAGGGCCTCCAAGGCGTTTGCAGGGTCTGCGCTTTTTTTTGCCCCGCCACTAGTACCAAACTCCTTTACACCAGATATACCCCAAAGAAGTACCTTTTTTATGAGCGGTTATGAATCGCCGGAAAAATGTAATAAATTTATTAATTGTATTTTGTACGCTTAATTGATTTTAAATCACGTTATGGTGAAAACACTCGCACTCCTGACATTGCTGGGCTTAGGCAGCAGTGTGGCCGCGCAGCAAAAGGCGCCGGCCTATCCGTTAATTACACATGACCCTTATTTCAGTATCTGGTCGGCCACCGATGAGCTGAATGGCAGCGCTACCCGGCATTGGACGGGCACCACCCAGGCCCTTACCGGCCTGGTAAAGGTAGATGGTGTTACTTACCGCATTCTCGGTAAAGAAGAACCCAGTTACCAATCGCTCGTACCCACCAGCGATGAACGGCCTTACTCCGTAAAGTACACCGAACAGGCGCCCACCGGCGACTGGATGCAGGCGGCCTACGACGACAAAGGCTGGAAAACCGCGGCAGCGCCCTTCGGCGATGAGCCGTCCAAAGGAGGCACGCTCTGGAAAAGTCATGACCTCTGGACCCGCAGAACCTTCGACGCAGGGAATGTGGCTAACGCAGACCTGTTCCTGAAAATCTCTCACGATGATAATATTACTGTATACCTCAACGGTGAACAGATCTATAACTTAAAAGGCTGGCTGAATAAATATGTATACATCGCTATTCCCGAAGCCGCCAAACAAAAGCTCAAAGCCAAAGGCAACGTGCTGGCCATTCATATAGAAAACACCGCCGGCGGCGCTTTCCTGGATGCCGGCATCGCCCGCCTTATGCCGCCACCTGCGGGACAAACCATTGAAAAGGCCGTACAGAACAGCGTTGACATCAACGCCACGCAAACCATATATACCTTCACCTGCGGCAAGGCTGATGTAACGCTCACCTTCACCTCACCACTGCTGATGGATGACCTGCAACTGCTATCCCGCCCGGTATCGTATATTGCGTACCAGGTAGCCGCCAACGACAATGCCACTCACCAGGTACAGGTGTACTTTGGCGCCTCTTCAGACATCTGCGCAAACGTGCCCTCACAGCCCGTTACCGCTTCAAAATACACCAACGGCGGCCTGTCGATCTTAAAAGCAGGCACCAAAGAACAACCCATCCTGAAAAAGCAAGGCGACGACCTGCGCATCGACTGGGGCTATATGTACGTAGCCGCGCCTAGCGCCACCCGCCCACAACAGTATATCAGCACTGCCGCCGATGCCGCCGCCGCTTTTGCCAAAGGCCGCACCGCCAGCACCACCGCCGATAAATCGCTGGTGCTGAATACCGCCGTTGACCTGGGCGCGGTCACCAGCACCCCTAAAGAACAGCTGTTCCTGCTCGGCTACGACGATCTGTACGCCCTGCAATACTTCCATACCAACCTCAAAGCCTGGTGGAAAAACGATGCCACACAAACCATCGACAAACAACTCAACGCCGCCTACAACGACTACGCCACCATCCTGGCAAAGTGTAAACAGTTCAACGAACAACTGCACAACGACGCCGTAAAAGCCGGTGGCGAAGCCTACGCCGCCCTCTGCGAACTGGCCTACCGCCAGTCCATCGCCGCACATAAGCTGGCAAAAAGCCCGCAGGGCGATATCCTTTTTCTTTCTAAAGAAAATTTCAGCAACGGCTGTATCAACACGGTAGATGTTACCTATCCATCGGCGCCTTTATTTCTCTTATACAACCCCGATCTCCTGAAAGGCATGATGAACGGCATCTTCTATTTCTCCGAAAGCGGTAAATACACCAAGCCCTACGCCGCCCACGACCTGGGTACCTATCCCATAGCCAACGGACAGGTATATGGCGAAGGCATGCCCGTAGAAGAATCCGGCAACATGCTCGTATTAGCTGGCGCCATCGCCCGCGCAGAAGGCAACGCCAACTACGCCAAAAAACATTGGGCCACCCTCACCACCTGGGCCGAATACCTCATGAAAGAAGGCTTCGATCCCGCTAACCAGCTGTGCACCGACGATTTCGCCGGTCACCTGGCCCGCAACACCAACCTCTCGCTCAAAGCCATTGCCGGCATCCGCTCTTACGCCATGCTGGCCCGCATGCTCGGTGATGCCGCCGCCGCAGACAAATACGAAAGCGCCGCCCGCGACATGGCCGCCCACTGGATACAACTCGCCGACGACGGCGATCATTTCAGTCTCGCTTTCGAAAGTAAAAACACCTGGAGCCAGAAATACAACATGGTATGGGATAAAGTACTCAACTTCCACCTGTTCCCCGCCAGCGTATACAAAAAAGAAACGGCCTTCTACCTCGCACACCAGCAACCCTACGGCCTTCCACTGGACAGTCGTAAAACCTACACCAAATCAGACTGGATCCTCTGGACCGCCGTACTCACCGACAACGCCGACGACTTCCGCGCACTTATAGCACCCGTTTATAAGTATGCCACGGAAACGACTACACGCGTACCACTGAGCGACTGGCACGAAACCACCGATGGTAAAATGGTAGGCTTCCAGGCGAGGAGCGTAGTAGGGGGGTACTTTATGAAAATGCTTCAAGCAAAATTTAATCCGGATGGAGATAAATAATTCAAAATGAATTTGGAAGTAAAATAGAAATTACTATCTTTGCACTCCGTTAAACAAAAACGGGGTGCATGATTCCCTAGCTCAGTTGGTAGAGCAATACACTTTTAATGTATGGGTCTTGGGTTCGAGTCCCAAGGGGATCACAGGAGAAACTTGAAACCTGCGCGCTGCGCGGGTTTTTTGTTTTTGGTCTATTTGTTAGTCTATCAAAGTGCGAAATCGCTTTTTGTGGTTATTTAGTTTTATTTGGGTTGACTTATCGTTACTAAGTTACATCATTTAGACATTAAGCGGATATTAGTTCCCAGTTATAATTCCAGCGGGATCACAAGCAACTTCTAAAACCTGCGCTAGTCGCGGGGTTTTGTTTTTTAGTTGAGTTCCTTCTATATAGCCTCAATTTGTTTCCCATACTTTATACTGGTTAACTAGCTTTTACTAAGATACGAAAATCTGTATTGAGGTTTACCGTTCTATTTACCGTTGTGAGATCAAGTAAAGAAGATGCAAAATAGTTTTGGATGTGGGCCTTTCAATTTCGTATATTTATAGACATTGTTGTTTTATTTACCTAATAAATACAAGGATATGAGAAGTTTGAACATGAAGCGGTTGAAATCCTTTTTCACCTTTGACCTCCCCGTTAATTACAGTTACATTTATTCCCGCTTTCGCAAGACCCATAAGGGGCAGCGTGACATTTACGCTAGTTGGCCGGCAGAGGCAACACGCCGTCAGTTGATTAATGAGTATTGGAGTAATGCGCTATGGCACTATTTGCTTTTGTTTGTTTTGGCCGATGTTGTTGTTTTCTTTTACAGTGGCCAATTCAATGCGATGTATATGCTTGCAGGTGTGACGTTGGGAATGGTTGCCTATCTGCCGGTGTATTTCCTAATTTATCGGCCGACCTTTACCGGTGATTTTTTGCCAAAGCTGGAAACGGTGATAGCAGCCTATGAAGGCAGTGAACGTGCATGGCAGGAAAAGTGTAAACAAGACCAATTGACTAACCGTGCTTTGGTACTTTTGTTCTACGCATTTGACAAAGCCAGCAAAGCTAATTACCTAACCCCCAGTGATAAATGTGCAGACCTGTTGCACAAAATTTTCGGGTCAAGTCCTGATGGAATCAAAAAGGCACTTGACCTGATCTTTAAGAAAGATAAAAGGGCCAAATTGGAGCATCGTCATCTTGTAGAAGTGGGCAAAAGTTTTGAAGAAGCCTATGCAATTTTAGAAGCAATGCAATTTGATGAAGGTATCCAACGGCTAAAGCAGTTGGAGCAACAATTCCAGAGGCCCTAATATCATTTATAACATACTGCCAAAACCTTCCTTTTTCCGCCAAACAAGTGTATTTAACTTGTTTTCTTTTTCCTGAGCAACCATATATGCCGTATAAATCGGTATAATATGGCAAAGAGAGAAAGAAATGTGCAGACGGCAGCGCCAATACCGTTTCCGATTGAGCCGAAACAGTATTGGCAAATGTTGTGTGAAGAAAGTCGGTTAAATGGAGGGGTAACCGGTTTGCATCCCGATGTACGATACCTCCGGCCTCATCAATGATTCCCTCATATAAGCTTGATGTGTAATCACTGTTACTTTGAGTGAAATAGGGAGTAATAGTGGAGTTGTATTCACTTGCTCTCTAAAAACGGGCATTACTCCTGTTTCACTGGCGGTCGGAGAAAAATTTGAAAATTTATCGCGGCTCCGCCATTAGTGAGGTAGTTTAATATTCAAAATAACCAGTGAATGGGCTGGAAGAATAATCTTTCCATTTTTGATCACTATAGATCTCTTAATGGGTATTACTCTGTTGGGAGTATCTACATCGTTGAACGCGTTTTCCGAATCACCTGAGAGTACAAATTCGCTCGCATTTCCATCGATATTGCCTAAGTCAATATCACATTCTGCCTCTCTTTCCGGATGCTTATTCACCAGGGATATGGAATAGAACTTTCGATCGTCACTACAAGTGACGATGGCATCAATTGCTGGAACAGAAGTTGTTCCGTTACTTAATGTATCAGATTTAATGAAAGAAGATATGATGTTAGGCTGGAGATTATTTGCGTACATATTCATTACATGATATGTTGTCCGTTTTACGATACCTTCTGGTGACACATATATAGGGCCTGTTGTATTAACAATTGGAGCCATGCAGGCCATTGCAACATATTCTGAATTGCGAATACATGAATTTAAGAAGCACGCAGAGAAAAGAGCATCAGCCATAGTGTAAGTTGAGTTACTATCATTCTTATCTCTAGCTGCTATATCTTGTCCTTTTATACGATTCCCCTGATCCGGATGATGCCAACCTCTTAAATTCCACTCGTCAAAAGCAATTTTTATTTTTTTATCGTAACCGGTCTTTTTAAGAATATCGATGGTGTGCTTAATTTGTTCTTCGGGTTGGGTTGTTTTGAGCATACAGCTAATATAGTCAGATGGGCTATAGTTTTGATTAAGTATATCCCAGTATCCATGAATCGAAACATAACTTAAATGTTGACCTGCTCGTTCCAATAGTGGAGTAGTCCAATTATCATCGGCAAGGGCTGCCGCGAAAAGTTTAATGGAATGATCTACGTTGAACATTAATTTGGCTGCTTCTCTTACAAAATACCCCCATTCGTCCACCGTCTTAGCGCCCATTTCCCAGAATCCGTAGTTTTCATTACCGATACTCCAGTATTTAACATTATAAGGTTCTAAATGGCCATTGGCAATCCGCATTCTCCCAAATTTTCCAATATTTAAGTTACAGTATTCAATCCAATCACTCATTTCTTCCGGTGTGCCCGTGCCTGCGTTTGTGCAAATAAACGGTTCTGCGTTAATTTTCCTGCACCAAGCTATATATTCGTCAGTTCCGAACGTATTTGGATCTTCAACATGCCATGCTTTATCATAGGCAGGTATTCTGTTTTTTCCAACCCCATCGAGCCAATGGTAAGAGGAAACAAAACAACCACCTGGCCAGCGTACTACCGGCACTTTAAGTTCCCTTAGAGCCTGTATCACGTCTTTTCTGAATCCCTGGTCGTCTGAAAGTTTTGATCCTGGTTCGAATATGCCGCCATATACCTGTCGATGGAAGTGCTCAATGAATTGACCAAAGATCATTCTACTATACGCCTCCATACCTCCATTCTTGTCGATTCTTAATTCAGCATGCAATTTCTTTTGAGCAAATACAGGGAGGGAAGTTAGAACTAAGTAAAACAGTATTAAGCTAACTAAATATTGAATTTTAGTTGATTTCATATGTGAGAATTATTGTTTATGATGTAGTGCAAAGCGAAAAACTGGATTATTTTTTAATGTCTAAGAGCGATGGTGCTTCGTAGGGAAGACTTTTGTGCAAAAAGTGCGGATTCAACAAGATGAATTCTTTGTAGATCGAATGATTTGGAAAGACCAAATGTTTTACTGTTTTCATACGAGTGGAATTTTATAATTGTCAGTATGACAATAAAATGGAAAATTAGTACTTTTTTTATGGCAATACAATTAGCTTAAATGTCTTTTTGATAATTTCGCTAGTGAAGTCCTAACGAAGGGTATCCATATATTTGAAACAATGGACGACGGTTACTAATTAAGATAAGCAGTATACCTAAAATAGGGGGTGAGCTTCGTATCTGTTGAAAACACTGGTAATATGTCCTTAACGGTGGTTGAAGAAAACTTGTATCTATAAATTTCTAAGTAATTAACTGACTTTGATCTCTGACTAAGGTGAATTGATTTAGCAGGGATGTATGATGGAACTCCTGGTTCTATCCCTATTAATGTCACAGTAGAAAGAAGGCTTTGGATCGGCCTTTTGCTTAGATTATTGTTTCCAAGTTCTTTTGATCGGTATCATTGTCGGCGTCTTTATTTATTAAAGAAGATACTTAATTGCTGCTCACAGAATTAAGTACCTTCTTTACAAGTTTTGCCCTCATATTTGACACATTCATTAACCTTTACGCGTCATTTAGAAATTACTTTCCCCAGAAAACATCCTCAGCTTCCTGGTCATCGGAAAATAACCAAATCCCAGTAATTTTCCCCTCATTTACCTCAAATAAATCAACACCTGTCATATTGATACTTCGGTCATCAATGGTGCCGCTAAAGCGTACAGGCATGACAACAATATTGTCATTAAGCATTAAATTACCATTAGGTTGTAAAACGAAGGAGCCTTTGGTGGCTGCCATCATGCCTCCAAGCATTTTTCCAATCTCATCGGCTCCGCGTTTTATTCCCGAAAATTGGTTGGCTCCTGGCTGATGCCATTGAACGCCAGCACTGAAAAATGAAAATGCGGTAGCAACATCCCCTTTGCCAAGGGCTTCCGCATATGCCTGTACTACTTCTTTTGCTGTCATTTACTCTTGCTATTTATGATTAAGAATAATGAGCTAACTTGCTCTTTTAATATAATGATTTATTAGAATGTGGGATTGTTATTTGCTCGTTCATCAGGCATCGGCATCATGGCATCCCAATGCTCAACTAACTTATCATCTTTCAAACGATAAATGTCAATGAACCTCCATTCCTTTCCTGCCATTTCATAACGTGAATGGAGGATAACAATATCATTTTCTGCCACAATATGTTTAAATGTTATTTTTTGTTTAGGTATCCCTTGTGAGGCGAGCATTCGTACGAGGGCTTTTACTCCCTCGGGACCGTCAGCTATTGTGGGATTATGTTGGATAAAATCCATGCTCATGTAATCATCTATTGCTGCGATATCTAAATCGCCAAAAATTTTCTGATACGCTGTGATAGCTATTTGCTTGTTATTTTCTTCTTGTGTCATAACACGTTTTTTTAGTTTTTGTTGTGCAAAATAATGGCATTGCCTACTTTTGTACAAGTACTTACCTGTTGGTGTCATACCTACTTACAGGTTAGAAACATTGATTATCAAATGGATAAAAGTCAAGAAATAATTAAGCAATCAGATGAGAATTGTCCGGTAAGGAGATCTTTGGCCTTATTGGGCGGCAAATGGACATTGTTAATATTGTTCCAAATTAATGGAAGAGTAATCAGGTACGGTGAGCTAAAGAGGGGTATTCCAGGAATTAGTGAAAAGGTATTGATACAGGAGTTAAATTTTTTGGTCAAGAATAAATTGGTTTCCAAGAAATCATATTCCGAAATACCACCGAGGGTTGAATATCAATTAACAGATTTGGGGTTAAAGACAATGCCAATCATCGATAGGTTAACTTCGTTCGGGTTGGAAAATTTGTGATTTACTATTTCCTAGGTAAACTGCAATACACAATTTTCTAGATTACTACCAGACACCCAGATGTGGCGAAACGTTATAATGTGAAAAAATAATAAGTTAGTTAGCTACTGCCAGATCCTTCCTTTTCCCGCCAAACAAGTATACTTAGCCTGTTTTCTTTTTCATGAGCAACCATATTTGCCGTATAAATCGGTATAATATGGAAAAGAGAGAAAGAAATGTGCAGACGGCAGCGCCAATACTGTTCCCGATAGAGCCGGAACAGTTTTGGCAAATGCTGCGTGTATTGGTGCGTGAAGAAGTCAGCCAACTGGAAAGGCAGCCGGTACGTACCCCGGCATATGATACCCCCGGCCTCACCTATAAGCCCCTCTATAAAATTGGTGAGGTCTGTCAGCTATTTCAGGTTACCAAGCCTACTATTTACGACTGGATAAAACACGGCAAACTAAAGCCGTACAAAATCCGGTCGAGGGTCTATTTTCTTTGGAACGACATACAGGGATTGTTGCAGCCCGGAGAACAGCCAAAAGAATGACAGGCGGTGTTGCGACCTGTCGCGGAGATCGGGCGGGGCTGCTCTACGCAGGTCCCGGCCCGCAAAGATCGAACGGGCCGCCTATGGCATCCCGTTCACGGAGAAAGCACAGGCGGCGTTGCCACCTGTACGCGGAGATTGGGCGGGGCTGCTCCACGCAAGCCCCACCCGTGAAGATTGAACGGGCCGCCTTCGGCATCCCCTTCGCGGATTCGGAACGGGCTTCGCTCCGTTAGCGAGCGGTGTTTTTGCTCCGCAAAAACCGCTCGCCCCTTCGCTCCCGGTGG
This sequence comes from Chitinophaga sp. Ak27, assembly GCF_012726295.1. Taxonomy (GTDB): domain Bacteria; phylum Bacteroidota; class Bacteroidia; order Chitinophagales; family Chitinophagaceae; genus Chitinophaga. The sequence goes on from NZ_JABAOB010000009.1 coordinate 378,221, forward strand.
TCGCAAAGGGGGAATGCAGCGGAGATTAAATCGAAGATCAGATGGAGAGATTAGAGCAAAGACCGAAGAGTAAGGGAGGCCGACCGGCTAAAGCCGTTCGGAGAGAAAAGCAATCCGGCCTCCGGTTCACCGTAGCCGAATACACTACAGTGAAGGAGAAAGCCGCTGCCGCGGGCTTACCCTTCACTGTATATCTGCGGAAGATGGCCCTAAAGGGCCAGGTTAAAGCGCGGCAAACCAGTGAGGAAAAGCAGACTGTGAAGCAGTTAATTGGGATGGCATCCAATGTAAATCAGATGGTGAAGATGGCACGTCAGCAGGGGTTTTTATCTGCCATCGTGTTCTTTGAACAGTATCGGCAGACTTTAGATCAGATCATAAACCAGTTGAAAGATGATAAGTAAAGTAATTACCGGTAGTAGCTTTTATGGCTGCTGCCGGTATATATGTGAGGATGAAAGCCGGGCTATAATATTGGAAGCAGAGGGTGTAAGAGATTATAATTACCGCCTGATGGCTCATGATTTCGAAATGCAAAGGCGTGATTTACCCAGCAAGAATAAAGCTGTTTTTCATGGGATATTGAGTTTTTACCCTGGAGAATCTTTGACAGATGAGCTAATGGCAGCGATCGCAAAGGAGTATCTCGAAAAGTTGAACATGTCAGATACGCAGTATGTCATAGCCAAACACACAGACAGGAAACACCTGCACCTTCATATAGTAGCCAACTTCGTGGGAAATAAAGGGAAGGCGATCCGTGATAGTTGGATAGGTTACCGTGGAAAGAAGGCCGCACAGGCTTTAACCCAAAAGTATCAGTTGATCCCAGCAGTGAAAAAAGAACTGGCTGTTACTAACCTTCAATCTTTAAACGGGGAGGAAGCCACCCGCTACGAAATTTACAGTGCTATTCAGGAACAATTACCCCATAGCAATAATCTATCGGTATTAGCGGATATGCTCTTAAAGCAAAGAATAGAAGTACAGTATAAATACAAAGCTGGTACTGATGAATTACAGGGAATCAGTTTTAAGAAGGGTCTGTATTGCTTCAAAGGGAGCAAGGTTGATCGTAAGTTTTCCGTATCAGGATTGCAAAAAATCCTTTCTGAAAATACCCTGAAGAGGCAAGAGAGACAAGAAATAAGAACACGACTACGGTAAAGGATATATTATTCAAACTTTAATTTTTTATTTTATGAGTGACTTATTAATGCAAACCATAATAGAGAAGTTGGGACAGCTTGAAACGTTAATCGCAAGTAAAGGAACTGGTATGGATAATAATGTGCGGTTAAATGAAGTAAAGGAAGAGTGTGGGCTAATAAAAGAGCAAGTTACTTTAATGAGCCAGACAGTAGGCATAATGCCAGAATCAATGAAACGCTTATCTATTAGGCTGGATGCCTGTACAAAGGCTTTAATGGCTCCCGTTCAGCAAAGGGTAAAACATCACCACCATTTAAGTTATGGTTTGCTACTATCGGTGGGTATGTTCATTGTGGTGGTGTTTTTATCTGTTTGGTTGTATAATACTTATAGCCGTTTTAAAGATTTAACGGCAAATGATATAAAGTATAGGTCCATGAAATTTTTACCGGATAGAAACTTTGTGGGTATTATACATAGCGTGGATAGTATTTATAGCCTTGATCGAAACCGTTTCAAAGACAGCATAGTAAAACGAGAACAGTATTTGCAAAAACGACTGGAATTACTACAGATGGCGGATGAAAAAGAGAAGGGAGCAAAGCAGCTTCGAGGGAAGGCGCGTGTAAAATAAATTTGCCTGATTTCCGCTGCCGCGGGCTTGCGCTCTGTTCAGGAGGATTTTTGCAGCATTGGCCCGCTGCTGGGCTTTTGTAGGAAAAATCCTCCTGAACAGAGCGCATTCTTTTAATCCTCTTTCAGGAACTTAAAATTATGGTCCAGTAAATGCTTGGGATGAACATTTAAACCCTTTGCAATTTCAAGAAAGGTCGTGAACGTAAAATCTTTTTTTCCATTTTCGATATTGCTGATATTTCCCTTGGTAACATCGCATCTTGACGCCAGTTCGTCAAGGCTTATCTTAACTTCTTTTTCTCTAATTTTACGTAAACGCTCTCCAATTTCCTGTAATCGATTTTTATCTCTTTCCTCATTCATTTTCAGAACTTTGGATAAATTCCGCATTTTTATTTCAAAAAATCGTTACAAGATCTTGTAACATTGAAAATGTTTTCTTACTTTTGATAAAGTATAAATCCAAATGCTGATTATTAGGGCATTTGGATTACTGCAACGTAAAATATAATTTTGCAGATCAAATTTTCTGCATTGATTACTACGTTTCTGCGTGCTTTGGAGAGGCCAGAATGTAGTGCAGCAATGCTCATGCCATAGGCGTGGGCTTGCTTGTAAGATCTATTCGGCCTCTCCAAAGCGCGCGGGTAGAACACTGCGAGTAAGCCACGCCTATGGCATTTTATATAGCCGTTGACGTTTGCCCACTTCCTGTTGTTTTCCCATCCAAAGCATTTTTTGATACCAATGGCTAATCGGTTACAATGATCGATTCGGGAGTCATTTGGTTTGTTTTTCCAGGTATCCTTTATGGATAGGCCCGGTTATGCGAGCTATTACGCAATATTTCACTACTGACTTATACTCACTCTTAAATTGAATGTTATGGAGAATCTACTAACTACCTTGAACCAAATTACACCCTGTGGCACCTCATCAGGCTTTGTTGAGTTATTTGAATACGAGCTGCCTTCTGTTATTGGCAGTAGGGCTGCTGATAGCTGGTCGGCAGATCAGCGGGCTGATTTTATGATGTTTTATACTTTGTTCAGTGCAAATACTATCGCTGCTTTTAACATTCGGAATGCACTAATACGGGAGAATAACGAGAATTTAACCAAGGAACTAATTGTTGAGCTGGAAGATGACTTATATGAATTGTCAAGTTTTGCTTCGGGACTTGAATTATATGAATTGGAAGCGGCTTTAGACAAGTATATCGAAATATTAGTTGGTGGAGATACGGGGATCGATGGTACAATAGCTGCAATTGCCGGTAATTATTTTAAGACATTTTTCTTGTCGCTTCATTCCTTAGATATAGAGAACCGGATTAAGATAGTAAAAAGTCCAATCACCCTTTAAACATACTTTATGAATATTACTAATCACGCAACAAATGTGTTACTCACGTTGCACACAGAGCTTTCTAAACTACCTGTAATTTTCAGGGAACAGGTTTGCGAGGAATGTAATTTTAGCACTCCTACCTTCTACAGAAAGATGCGGGGTATTGACAGGCGCGTTGACGGCAGGTTGATACCTGCACTGAGCAATGCCGAAAAACAAAAGATTCGCGAAGTCGGGGAGGGGGTGACAAAGGCACTAGTTGCTTCTATTTTTGGAGATGGCGAAAAGTAAACATTGGGGAACGAAGATTTAATAACAACGGCGCTTGATTTCTCTTGCGCCGTTTTAGTGTTATGTAATGCTTTCTTAAAGCCGCATTTAGGCCGTTTTAGAAGCCTTAGAATAATTATCTTGATTCAGTAGTATAATCTCCATATTGTCTCTATTTGCCCATATTTCCTTTATTTTTCTGCCAGCTTCTTCCGGACTAATACGGATGTATTTATAGAAATCCTGTAAACTCTTATGGCCGCTAATCTTCATAATCAATTCTACCGGTGTTCCTGCCAGAAATTCATTAGTACAGAAAGAACGGCGGCAGGTATGAGACGTTATCCATCCATATTTTGGCTTTATTATCTCAATATCCTGATTCCCTTTTTTATAAGAGAACTTGACTGTTTCGCAAATACCCGCCAGTTGGCCAATTTCCTTAATATTTACATTGAAATTCGGGTTATTGACAGTAGGGATTACCTTTTGGAAACGATTGATAAGTATCTCATTGGCCACGCCCATCAAGGGAATTACTACCCAGTGATCCGACTTTTCCTGCTTTTTCCGGAGCATCCCTTCCCGTATATCTTCTGGCTTGATATTGGAAAAGTCCGAAAACCGAAGCCCGGTAAGGCATCCCAAGATAAATAAATCACGATAGGGTAGAAGGGAGGGAAAATCGGATAGGTCAGTATTATATATCTGGTTTATCTCTTTCCACGAGAGGTATATGGCATCTGAATCTTCATTCAGTATTTTAAAATCCGATAAATCAATAGGAGGGATGATTTTACGGCGTACCCTATCCCTGACGAATATACGGAGCTGCTTAATGGTTTTGCCTACTGTAGCCGTTTTTAGGCCCTTGGTAACGGTTTTGCGCCTACGCTGGATATATTCAAAAGTCAGGAAATCGACAAGCCCCTCATAGAAGTTAAAGTCAAGACAGTTAAAGGAAATAACGGCCCTGCGGTGGTCCTGATATGCCTGTAGGTGGTCTTTCATGTTTTTATAAACCCGCAACATGCCAGGCGTAACCTTATTGGTCTTGCATTTTATGTAATCATCTATCTGAAAATAAAAGTCCAGATTTGTTTCCGGTTGTCTGTCTGCCACCTTTTCCGCCATAGGGGAAAGGACTTCGGGATTGAGGTCAGGTTTGAAGGTGCTTTTGACAAAGGCCAGTACATCTATTATTTTCTTTTGTACCGCATGGGAGATAATATCTTCAACCACCCGCAACATGGCTTTTAGCCTTTTGTTGAGTACTTCTGGGTCTCCAAATACTTCCGGTAGGTTTGCCGCTATACGGGATCTTTTCCAATAGGCAGGAGGGATAGCAATTTCAGTGTTTAACAATGTTCTTTTGTCGGAGTTGTAGCAATACTGGATAAAAATAAGGCTTGTACCATCGCGCCTAATCTTGCTACTTTTGCATACGAATTTAAGAGGTAACAGCATAACGTAGTCTATTTTTTAGTCTATTAAAGTGGGGCCAACCCTAATAAAATTAAGAAATAGAAAAGCGAGTCACTGTTGTAATATTCTTAAAATCAATGCATTGTGATCGTTTTAAGGAAACTTAGATAAAACTAGGAAATAGGCGGGTAATCCCAAGGGGATCACGAAAGAGAGTAAAAAGAAATACTCTTACGTAATTAAAACCTTGTAGAAGCTGATTCTACAAGGTTTTTTTGTTTTTGGTGGTAAATGTGTGAAAAGATAAGTAACGATAGAAAAGTGAGCGTTGAGGTTAGCAACAGAATGATTAAATTGTGCTAACCGTCACTGGCCTTAAATGCTATACTGTATTGCGTTTGACCAATGTTAAGTGATGTCAGGATAAGTGCAATTGAAACAATTTTGGTAAACTAAAAACAAGTGGTGTATGACCAGTTTTTCTGTTCTTTTCTGGCTCAACAAGAGCCGTACAAAAAACAATAAGCCCGCTATCTATCTTCGCGTCAGCGTAGGCGGCAAACGTGCAGAACTTTCCACGTATCAGTATGTAACCCCGGCGTTATGGAACGCCTCCGCCCAATGTGTTAAAGGAAATTCCGAAGAAGCACAGGCGATTAACCGACAGTTACTCACCCTGAAAGCCAATCTACACAAACATTACAGCCTTTTAGTTGCATCCGGCAAGCCGGTAACCGCTGCTGCTGTTAAAAATTCTTTCGCCGGAATAACGGAACACTCCCGGACTTTAATTGAAGCGATAGACTTCCATAACCGCCGGTTTGCAGAGAAAGTAAAAGCTGGGAAGAAGTCAGGACGGACCCTGAAGCGCTTTGAGATCACTAAAGAAAAGGTGATTGCCTTCCTGAAAGCCCAGTATCATGTATCAGATAGACCGCTTTCTGATATTCGTTTTTCTTTTGCCCCGGATTTTGAACATTTCCTCACCACAGTGCAGGGGATAGGTGCAAACACTGCTATGAAGTATGTGAAGATTTTAAAGCAGATGCTTAAATTGGCAGTAGATCAGGGTTGGTTAGTCGTTAGTCCGTTGGCAGGGTTTAAATGTACCTATGAAGATCCGCAGCGGGAGCGGCTTACCATGGATGAAATTATGGTCCTTTACAACAAGTCGCTGATTCCACGATTAGCAGAGGTGCGCGATATTTATTTATTCTGCTGCTTTACCGGCTACGCTTACACAGATGTATTGCATCTTACACCAGATAACCTTGTGATTGGCATTGATGGTGAAAAATGGATTGTGAAGGATAGAGAGAAAACCCAAACAGCGGAACGGGTACCGCTGCTGCCTATTCCGTTGGAGATAGTTGACCGGTACAAAACGTCTCCATATTGCCTATTATACCACCGCTTATTGCCTGTTAATAGTAATCAACGGTATAATGCCTATCTACAGGAAATAGCCACGTTATGCGATATTAAAAAGCATTTAACGACACATACCGCACGTCATACTTTCGCTACTACGGTAACACTTGAAAATGATGTGCCAATTGAAACGGTGAGCCAGATGTTGGGGCATAAATGTATCCGCACTACACAGATTTATGCGAAGATCACGCAGCAGAAGGTTAGTAATAATATGCGGGCTTTGCGTGAGCGGTTGGCTGCTCCCGGAATGGGATTGCAGCGGATCGTTTAACCTGGTATCGCTGCCGCGGGCTTGTGCCTTATGTACAGATGTTTTTTGCAACCATAGAGCGCTTCTGGGCTGCATCGGAAAAAATATCTGGTCATAAGGCACTTATTTTTTGTATAATTAAACATCCTTTCCAACTATTTCGGAAGAAGAATAGATGTAACAGTTTCTTTACCCTGCATTAATTTAACTTTTCAAGTATTTCCGCATATTTATTATTGGACGCATGCAGTTTATCAGCCAGAAACGATATTTTTTTTATTGATTCAACTTTATACTGGTCGAGGACTTCCAAGTTATTCAATTTTACCACAGTACCGGACATGCAAACCATGATCATGCCTTTTTCTCCTCCCATTTCAGAGTAATCAATATCAACTGCAATAACTGCATTGCCACCAGCTCTTACAGCTTTGGACCTGATTTGTAGAAGGCATAGTTCCTCACCATTGGCTATTTTCTTGTTATATGCTTGAGATTGCATTCCAAAAAAATCTGTCCAAGAAGCCCCGACTTCTGTAAACAGACCGGTGCCAGTTGTACTTTGACCAGTTACTAAGCCCAATACCTTGTAAT